>NZ_QGGW01000032.1 GCF_003148775.1 Roseicyclus mahoneyensis | reverse complement strand
GCGAGGATCTTGGACACCACGCCTGCGCCGACGGTGCGGCCGCCTTCGCGGATGGCGAAGCGCAGGCCGTCTTCCATCGCGATCGGCGCGATCAGTTCCACCGTGAACTTCAGGTTGTCGCCCGGCATCACCATCTCGGTGCCCTCGGGCAGCATCACCGTGCCGGTCACGTCCGTCGTGCGGAAGTAGAACTGCGGGCGGTAGTTCGCGAAGAACGGCGTGTGACGGCCACCCTCTTCCTTGGTCAGGATATAGGCCTCGGCCTCGAACTTCGTGTGCGGGTTCACCGACTTGGGCTTGCACAGAACCTGCCCGCGCTCCACGCCCTCACGGTCGATGCCGCGCAGCAAGATGCCGACGTTGTCGCCCGCCTCACCACGATCGAGCAGCTTGCGGAACATTTCCACGCCCGTGCAGGTCGTCGTCTTGGTGTCGCGGATGCCCACGATCTCGATCGAATCGCCCACGTTGATCACGCCGCGCTCGACGCGACCGGTCACGACCGTGCCACGGCCCGAGATCGAGAACACGTCCTCGATCGGCATCAGGAACGGCAGGTCCACCGCGCGTGCCGGCGTCGGGATGTATTCGTCCACAGCCGCCATCAGCGCCCGGATCGAGTTCTCGCCAATCTCCGGCTGGGTGCCGTTCATCGCATGCAGAGCCGAGCCGCGCACGATCGGAATGTCGTCGCCGGGGTAGTCGTAGGAGGTCAGAAGCTCGCGGATCTCCATCTCCACCAGCTCCAGCAGCTCCTCGTCATCGACCTGGTCGACCTTGTTCATGTAGACGACCATGAAGGGGATGCCGACCTGACGGCCGAGCAAGATGTGCTCGCGCGTCTGCGGCATCGGGCCGTCGGCCGCGTTCACCACCAGGATCGCGCCGTCCATCTGGGCGGCACCGGTGATCATGTTCTTCACATAGTCGGCGTGGCCGGGGCAGTCGACGTGGGCGTAATGGCGCGCCTCGGTCTCGTATTCCACATGCGCCGTCGAGATCGTGATCCCGCGCGCCTTCTCCTCGGGCGCGCCGTCGATCTGGTCATATGCCCGGAATTCGCCGAAATACTTCGTGATAGCCGCCGTCAGCGTCGTCTTGCCGTGGTCAACGTGCCCAATCGTGCCGATGTTCACATGCGGCTTCGTACGCTCAAACTTTGCCTTTGCCAT
>NZ_QGGW01000031.1 GCF_003148775.1 Roseicyclus mahoneyensis | reverse complement strand
TGAGCTACCCCCCGAAAATTGGACAGTGACGGAAGCTACGATCTGAGGTCTGCTGATCCCCAAGACGAGGAGATCAGAATATGTCGAAACGCAGGAACCATGACGCGGCTTTCAAGGCCCGTGTTGCTCTGGAGGCGCTGAAGGGCGAGCGCACGGTGTCGGAGCTGGCGGCCGCTTATGCGGTTCATCCGACCATGATCCATCAGTGGAAGAAGGCTCTGCTGGAAGGTGCCGCGGGGATTTTCGAGCGTGGCGGTCAGGCTGCGGCCTCCGCCGAGATTGCCGGGGACACGGTCCGTGATCTGCATGCCAAGATCGGAGAGCTGGCTGTGGCCAACGATTTTTTGTCACGAAAGCTCAAGCCCTGGATCGGGAAGTGAGGCGGGGCATGATCGAAAGAACCCATCCCAAGCTGTCGGTCGGGGCGCAGTGCCAGTTGCTCTCTATCTCGCGGTCGTCGTTCTATTACGCGCCGCAGGGTGAAACGGCGTTGAACCTTGACCTGATGCTGAAGGTCGACAAGCAGTTTCTGGACACGCCGTTTTACGGTGTTCGGCAGATGACATGGCACCTGCAGAACGAGGGTCATGCCGTGAACGAGAAGCGCATCCGGCGGCTGATGCGCCTTATGCGCTTGATGCCGATCTACCAGAAACCCAACACGAGCAAGCCCGCGAAGGGCCACAAGACCTACCCCTACCTGCTCGGCGGGCTGCGGATTGATCGGCCCAATCAGGTCTGGTGCGCCGACATCACCTACCTGCCGATGCGCAAAGGGTTCCTCTATCTGGTGGCCATCATGGACTGGTTCACCCGCAAGGTGCTGGCCTGGCGTATCTCCAACACGTTGGAGGCAGAGTTCTGCGTCGAAGCGCTGAACGAAGCCATCCACAAGTTTGGCGCGCCTGAGATCATGAATACCGACCAAGGCAGTCAGTTCACATCCTTCGACTGGACCGACCGGCTGAAGCGGGCGAAGACGAAAATCTCCATGGACGGCAAAGCCCGGTATCTCGACAACATCTTCATCGAGCGCCTATGGCGGTCCCTGAAATACGAATGCGTCTACCTGCACGCCTGGGAAACCGGCTCACAGGCCAAGGCAGGCGTCGGCCGCTGGATCACCTTTTACAACCACCAGCGGCCCCATGCCGCCCATGGCGGACAGCCGCCCGCCGTGGTCTACTTCAACGCAACCCAAACCGATCAGCAGGTCCAGGCAGTA
>NZ_QGGW01000030.1 GCF_003148775.1 Roseicyclus mahoneyensis | reverse complement strand
GCCCCGGTCCCACCGTCGATCATGTCGCCGCCCTGGCCGCCCTCGATGGAATCGTTGCCCGCTCCGCCCATGAGGCTGTCGAACCCGGCACCGCCCAGAATCGTATCATTGCCCGCCCCGCCGTCAATCGTGTCATCGCCTGACCCGGTGAGGAACAGATTGTTCTCGCTGTCGCCAAAGGCCCGGACGTCGACAAGGAGCTGCACGTCGAAGGCTTCGATGTTGCGTATCGTGTCAGAGAGAAAGCCATTGTCCGGCCCGATATAGCCGGTATTTAGGTTTATCTCGAGAATGAATGCGCCGGGCGCAAAGCGCGTGGGATCGATGAATAGCGTGTCAAAACCGTCACCGCCATCATAGGTGTCATTACCGGTAGTGTTGTAGATCAAATCATTGCCCGATCCGCCGAAAATCGAGTCATCTCCCGGACCGTCGATCAAGGTGTCATCACCATCACCCCCTATCAGCGTATCGTTCCCTGCTCCGCCATCGAGGAAGTCATTTCCCGCTCCGCCGTCGAAGGCCTCGTCGTCGTCGAAACCCGTCCAAGTGTCGTCATCGCTCGTCGAGGCGAGTGTTGGTGCCACGACGAGGTCGAAATCGATATTCATCCCCGGTGCGAAGGGACCAGTCGTCACGAGACCCACACCGGTAATTTGCGAGAGGAAACCATTGAACTGCGTCTGGTTTTGCGGAAGCGAGAAGGGTCCCGTGCTGTCGAGCACGAACACGTGGTCGCGGTCCGTTATTGAATCGTAGATCAGCAGGAGGGTCAGCACTGTCCCGTTCGAAAGCGACATGCTGAATATATAGCCTTCGTCTTCGTCTCTATTGCCATATGGCGACAGGCTGGCGGGGCTGTTGGTATCATCAAAATACAGCTCAGGAATGATGATGCCAGTGTTGGCGACGTCGATGGATGCAAAGCCTGGATTATTGACGTTGTTGGAATAGGCATACTGAAAAACATAGTTTTCAGGTAGCGTCAGAGTCACATTCGTCGGCCCGAAAAAAGCCAGAGTGTCACCATTGATGGTAAAGCCGTTGAACACAAATGTCGGCATGAAAGTTTCCTCGTATTATGGTCGGCTGAGCGCCGTCTGGCTGAAATACAGGTGAACCATAGCAACGAAGTTCACGATCCCAAAGTGGAAAGACAGAGTGATTCACATTTAACTTTGCGCACCGGCTCTCATTGCCCGATGGCCGCTACATGCTCGTCCAGCGGCGCCCGTCCGGTGAGGCGCCCGAGATCTTCACCCGGCAAGACCTGCTCGACCGTTTCGGCTTCGCCAGATAGGCCCGCGCGCCGCGTCAAGACGCCGCCGCGCGGTGGCTTGGTCAGGTGAAGATGAAATCATCCGCCGAGAGCTGACTCTCCAACAGGCCCTGCAG
>NZ_QGGW01000029.1 GCF_003148775.1 Roseicyclus mahoneyensis | reverse complement strand
CTCCGCGCATAAGAGACGTCGCAAACGACGTCGTTATGCACGTGTCTTAGGACCTCACGCCGAAATCCGGCAGGCGGTGCCAATCGGGCGGTTACTCACGAAATTGCACGCGACTGTCGACGTCAGGGCAGTTCTTCAAGAACCTATCTGTGAATTTGAAGGCTTTTTGATCGCTCATACCCAGCTCCCACACATTGCGCAGTGCCAAATCGGGGCAACGCATGGGCAACATATTGTGTGTGCTTGCCTGAAACTCAATGATACGAATTGAGTTGTCCACAGTCGAATATCTTTATGAAAAATCTCCGTAAGTAACAGAAAATAAATAGTTATTCTTGTCTTTGGGTGTCTCAATTCGTCGCAGTAGAGTTCATGTCCAAACGCGCTAAAAAACACTATATATAGATTGAAAATCCTCGTGTCGGTGGTTCGATTCCGCCCCCGGGCACCACTTAACAAGCTAAAATTTTGGGTTTTTGTAGTCATGTCTGGTCCTTGTTAGGGTCGGGTTTGACGCTTTTCGGCGGAAGGTTTGACAATCTTCGCCCGCCTTGCGTTCTCTTTTTCCAGCGCCGCAATCGTCTCGCGGTTCTTGTCAGCGAGGTTTGTGGAGTGCGTCGAGGCCATGGGCCGTCATCGTCGACTGCAGCCTCGCGCAGCGCCCGCGGAACTCCTCTGCAGGAAAGACCGCTTGCTCATCCAACCTCGGACCCCTCGCTGAGAATGCATAGGACGCGCGCTTCGCGCGGCATTTCCGGCAGTCCTGCAAAGAGCGCTGCGAGGCCGGCTGCCCCGGACGGCGTGGTGGCGATGCCCTTCGCTGCCAACCGTTCGACCGCGTTTTGGGCCTCCAACTCGCTTATGGTCACGAAGAGGTCGGCATCACGCGCAAGGCCGGCGAGCGCGATCATCGATGGCGTCTTGCAGTCGAGTCGGCCCATCGCTGACACGGGTCCCTCGGTCGTCACGATCTTGCCGGCGCGGACGCTTGCAATCAGCGCGGTAGCGGCGTCTGGCTCGACGACGATGATGATGGGTGTCTTGCCCCAGCTTTTCCTCGCAAAGGCGGCTACGGCCGCCGCCATGCCGCCGACGCCGGCTTGGAGCACGATGTGTGTTGGCGCCTCCTCCAGTTGATCGACGATCTCGGCCGCCATCTGGAGGTAGCCTTCCATGACGCGAAAGGGCGTCTCCGTATAGCCGGGCCAGGAGCTGTCGGACAGTAGCGTCCAGCCCTCGGTCGCTGCGGCCGTCTCTGCCTCAGCCATGCTCTCCCCATAGTGAGCTACTCCCCAACTCTTGGACAGATTCCGAGGGTGATTTAAGCTACTGCCTGGACCTGCTGATCGGTTTGGGTTGCGTTGAAGTAGACCACGGCGGGCGGCTGTCCGCCATGGGCGGCATGGGGCCGCTGGTGGTTGT
>NZ_QGGW01000028.1 GCF_003148775.1 Roseicyclus mahoneyensis | reverse complement strand
CCATAGCATGTTGGGAATGACGCGCCGTAGAAGGTTATGGCCGCCTGCTGCGCAATTCTGGAGGCTGCGCAGGCGGCCATAACCGGGTCTCGGGTCTCTATGGTGGTTTTGCGAACCACACCACATAGGAGACCGGCCATGGCCAAGGTTGAGCATACTTCGGATGCCCGCGTTCTGGTAGGCATCGACATTTCCAAACACCGGCACGAGGTGCTGATTGCCATCCCGGGCAAGACGCGCCGGCGGCGGCTCACGATCACCAACAGCATTGATGACTTCGCGCGCCTGATCACGATCTTGCGGGAATATGGTCTGCCGGTCCGGATCGGCTTCGAGGCAACTGGCAACTACCATCGGGTGCTGATGTATCATCTCGGCGTCGCCGGGTTCGATCTGAAGCTGGTGTCCTCGGTCGCCCTGGCCCGCACGCGAGAGGCGCTGCACAACAGCTGGGACAAGAACGATCCGAAGGATGCCCAGGTCATTTTGCACATGCTGCAGATCGGGGCGGTGCAGATATTCCAGGACCCGATGGTGGTCGGCACGAACGACATTCAGGAATTGTCCAAGACCCATGATGCGGTGTCACGGTCCAAGACCGAGCTGTGGCACCGGATCCTGACACATTACCTGCCACTTTACTTCCCGGAAGCCGATCGTTTCCATCGCAGCTCACGCACAGACTGGTTCCTGGCTTTCCTCGAGATGTTCCCTTCGCCGCACATGATCTCAGCCATGACCAAGGAGGAGTTCACCACGACTGCCTGGGAGGTGGTTGGGCGCAAGGTCGAGAAGTCTCTCCTGTTGTCAGATATTTACGAGACAGCAAAGGTGTCTGCCGGGCTGCCCGTCGCGCCAGATTCTGACGCCGTTCGTATGTTCCGCATGATGCTGGCCGAAGGGCGGAGCCTGATCCGGCAGCGCAATGCCATCGAAGATCGGGCCGTCGAACTGCTGGGCGAGCGCCCTGACTACCAACTGCTGCGCACCATTCCCGGCATCGGGCCAATCAACGCGATGACCATCCTGGCCGAGACGGGAGACCTGCGTCGCTTTCATCATCACCGGCAGTTTTTGAAGTTCTGCGGCATGGATCTGGCCACCGTCCAGTCCGGCATGTTCCGCGGTCGAAGCAAGATATCCAAATATGGCAATGCCCGCCTGCGCCGCACTTTGTGGCTGGCAGGGCAGACTGCGGTCCTGAAGAAGGCCAACAGCTTCCGCGACAAATTCGAGCGCTACATCGCGCAGGACCGGCACAATCCGGATCTACGCCGTAAGGCCTACACCGCCATCGCCGCAAAGATGGCACGCACCATTCACGCCGTGATCAAATCCGGCGAACCCTATCGTCCCTTCTTCGAGGGGACGAGCCCAGGCGGAAGGACCTCTCTCTCAAAGGGCCGTGGAGGCGCATGACGCGACCTCGTAGATAATGTTCGGGCCTTCCGCTTGGGATTTAGGATCTCGTCTTAAGGACGGTGAGGGCGGCTTCCAGACCGACCCTGTATTTGCTATGGAAGAGACCACTTCTTGACGGCGGAGCCCGCCTGGGCAACTATTCAGAAGGTATCCGGTCGCTCGGATGCCCCGTGATCTGACGCCCTAAACGGCGTTTTGTTCCCGAGCTAGGACGTT
>NZ_QGGW01000027.1 GCF_003148775.1 Roseicyclus mahoneyensis | reverse complement strand
GGCTGTCGAACCCGGCACCGCCGATGAGCACGTTGTTCGCGTCATTGCCTGTGATCGTGTCATTGCCGCTGCCGCCCGTCGCGTTCTCGATGACGACACCATTGGCGATCGTGAAGCCGCCGTGAATGCCCTGCACATAGGACACGTAGCCACCGCCACCTTCCGCATAGGTCAGCGACGCGGGGCGCAGATCGATCACGGCGGCCGCGCTGCCGTTGTGCACGATGGCATCGACGCCGCCGGCATCCCAGATCGCCGCGTAGAATGTTCCGGGCCCGTTCGTCGTCGGCAGGACATAGGTCTCGTTGCCGGTGTTGAAGGACATGTTTGCGCCATAGCGGTCCTGCAGCACGGCGATGTCGAAGGCCATCAAGGCACCCTGATATCCGTAGTTCAGCGACGGGGTCAGCCCATGCGGCGCCGCCACCCATCCATCGATGTAGGACATGGTGGTGTAGATGCCCTGGTTCAGGCCTGACGTTCCCGTATCCGCGAAAGGATCGAATACGCCCGGCATGATGGTCGAGCCACCACCCGTGTCATGCGGATGGGCAAGCCCCATGCCATGCCCGATCTCGTGGATCAGCGTAACGAAGCCGAAACCACCTTGCGCAAGACCGGCAGTGTCCCAGCCATCGGCGTTGTTGAAGAATACGCCATGCCCGCTCAGGTTCGAATAGGTCGTTCCCGCAAGCGTGACGGTCGCACCGCCGACGCCCCAATACCCCAGCGGATTGTTGCCCGGCACCTCGACCATGAAGAACTCGGCCTGGTTGGGGTTCGTGACGATGTTGAACGTGACATTCGCCACGTTCTCGAACAGCTCGAAGGCGAGCATAGCCTGCTGCAATTCGAAGGCGTTCCAAGCGCCTGTGGTCGCGGATGTCCCGAACTCGTCACTGAAGGACAAGCCACCCGGTGCGAAATACACGTCGATCACGCGCGGTGCGACGAAATTCCAGGTGATCGCGTCCAGCGGGCTGCTGGAGGGCGGCGGGGGCGGCGGTGCACTGCCCGACGTCACGGTGATCGTGTAGGTTCCGGTATCCGATCCGTACCCCGGCGCGCCGGGTGCGAGAGTATTGTAGTAGCTGTCGGCCACGATAAAGCCCACCCCGCTGGACGGCGCGGTAAAGGTGACGGACTCGGCGGCCCCACTGAACCCGTTGTCGATGGATTCGAGAAGATTGCCGTTCTCGTCGGCCAACCAGATCAGCGGGTCGTCGAGCGTTCCCGGGGTCATGGTGATGGTGTAGGTGACGCCTGCCTGATACTCGAAATAAAACCAGTCCCAGTCCTCGGCCACGCCCAGCGACCCTGTGAAGGTGTCGCCAGGTTCAAGTGCGACGAGGGTATTTGGCCCGTTGGGCACATCGCCGCCCGGAACGGAGCTTTCGTCGAATGTGCGGTCCGAAACTCCATTGTGAAGCCAGTTGCCGCCAAAGGGATTGATGAGGGAACACGTCATACACATCGCTTGCACACTCCAGGTAATCCGTTGGGTTGACGCGGCGTGCAGCCCCGCCAACCCGCTCGTCAAAATGATTCTCGCATCAACTTTCGCTTTTAGGGCGAGCCAAAAGAAAATCACGACTTGAAGTGATCGACCATCTATGTCAGCTCGCGCCGAGCGGCTGTACACGCCCGGCGGTCCGTCGACCTTGCCACCGGGGCGGCCCTGAGAATGAGGCTTTCGCGCTATGTGGTCGCTGGTCCGAACAAGTCTTTGCCGTATCGGTTTCGGGGCATTTGGTGCCGCCATCGCATTTGCGGCCCCCGCCGTTGGAAACGGAAGCGGGGAGCCTGCTCCGCTTCTGCCGTTTTCCTCCGGTCGCAGCTTTGCCGATCTCGATACCTATCTGGCCCATTTGCAGGAGCTTGGCACGATGGGTATCCCGTGGTTTCAGCTGCTTCCTGACGGCCGCTACATGCTCGTCCAGCGGCGCCCGCCCGGTGAGGCGCCCGAGATCTTCACCCGGCAAGACCTGCTCGACCGTTTCGGCTTCGCCAGATAGGCCCGCGCGCCGCGTCAAGACGCCGCCGCGCGGTGGCTTGGTCAGGTGAAGATGAAATCATCCGCCGAGAGCTGACTCTCCAACAGGCCCTGCAG
>NZ_QGGW01000026.1 GCF_003148775.1 Roseicyclus mahoneyensis | reverse complement strand
GTAACCGGCCGGTTGGCACCGCGGTTGGTTAGGCGGCCTCGGCCTGAGCGGCGGCGACCGGTGTCCAGTTCCACGGCAGGAGCTCGTCGAGCCGGTTGATCTTGTGGTCGTGGATCCGGTCGAGCACGTCGGCGAGATAGGCCTGCGGATCGAGGCCGTTCAGCTTCGCGGTCTCGATGATCGTCATGGCGCGGGCCAGCGTTTCGCCGCCGGTATCGGCGCCTGCGAAGAGCCAGTTCTTCCGGCCAATGCCGATCGGGCGCAGGGCGCGCTCGGCCGGGTTGTTATCGATGGCCACGCGACCATCGGTGAGGAAGAGGCTGAATGAGGCGCGACGGGCCAGCCCGTAGCGGAACGCGCGGGCAAGGTCGCCCTTGCCAGGGATCCGCGTGAGCTGGCTTTCGGACCACTCGAAGAAGGCCGCGACCTTCGGCGCGCTGTGCTTCTGGCGCGCGGCAAGGCGGATCTCGGCGGGCTGCCCGTTTATCTCGCGTTCGATGTCGTAGAGCGCGCCGATGCGATCCAGCGCCTCGCGCGCGATGGCGGATTTCGTCTTGTCCCACTCATCGTGGAAGTCACGCCGCAGATGCGCCCAGCAGGACGCCTCCTGCAGACGGGGCGTGCCGTCGGGATCGGTCTCGTAAAGCTTGGCATACCCTTTGTAACCGTCGGCCTGCAGGATGCCGCGGGTCTGGGCCAGATGGTTTTGGACATGCTCTTGCTTCCAATCCGGGGCGAAGCGGTAGACCGCCCCCGGTGGCGCAGTCCCTGCCCAGGGTCGCGGATCGCGGACATAGGCCCAGATCCGTCCCTGCTTCACCCCCTTCCCGAGGCCGCGGTCCTTGAGGGACCGGTCCAGCACCCGGATCGGGGTGTCATCAGCATGGAGGAGGTCGCTGGCCATCACATCGGCCTCGATCCGTTCGACCAGCGGCGCCAGCACCTTCATGGCGCGCCCACACCAGTCGACCAGCGTGCTGTCCGGGATGTCTGCCCCCATCCGGGCGAAGATCTCGTTCAGGCGATACAAGGGAAGATGGTCGTCGAACTTGGACACGAGGATCCAGGCCAAGAGCGCCGCGCTCGCCATGCTGCCGGGGATCGGACGGCTGGGCGCAGGCGTCTGAACCATCTTCTCGCAACGACGGCAAGACTTCTTCAGCCGCGCGATCTGCAGGACCTTCAGCTGCGCCGCCACGAGGTCGAGCATCTCGCTCATGTCCTCGCCCACGAGACGCAGGTCGCCGCCGCAATCCGGGCAGCAGCTGCCCGGGTCGAGTTCGCGCCGTTCGCGTGGCGTGGTTGCCGCCACACGGGGGCGGCGGCGCGGCTTGCCGGCGTCGCTGTCATCAGTCGCACCCTCAAGGGCGGCATCCGCCTCGTCCTCGTCCGCCGGGGTGGTGGTGCTTTCGGCGCTGGCGATGAGCAGATCCTCGAGCGCCAGCTCGAGCTGTTCGATCTCGCGCTCGATCTTCTCCGAGGACTTGCCGAAGGCCTGCTTCTTGAGCTTCGCGATCCGCATTTGCAGCGTCTGGATGAGCAGATCATGCGCCCGGAGCGTCGCCGCCATCTTGGCGTTTTCCGCCTGCAAGGCGGCAATCATCGCCTTCAGAACAGCGGGATCTTCAGGAAGAATGGGCGTGTCGCTCGACATGCCATCATCTACCACGGCCGATCACAAAGAGCCATAAAAACAAGGCGTTTCAGGCGGATAAATCACCCAACCCGGGCCGGTGGCGCGCCCCAGTCCGGCCGCCGCCAATCAATCCCTTCCCACAACATCGCCAGTTGCGCCGAGGTCAGTCGCACCGCCCCCGAGCTGGTGTTCGGCCAAGGAAAGCGCCCGCGCTCGAGGACCTTGTAGTAAAGACAGAACCCCTGGCCGTCCCAGTAGAGGAGCTTCAGCCGATCGCCCTTGCGGCCCCGGAAGGCGAAGACCGCACCACCGGTCGGCTTCTGGCGCAACACGTCTTGCGCCAACGCCGCCAGCCCGCCGATCCCTTTCCGCATATCCGTCGCCCCGCAGGCCAGATACACCCGAACCCCGGTTCCCGGCCCGATCATGCGGCATCCACCGCGCGGATCAGACGCGACAGCGCGGCATCGTCGATGTTGCTCTCGAACCGGAGCACGCGGCCCTTCGCGAGGCGCAGTTCAACCCAGACCACCGGATTGGAGGCCGCGGGTCGATCTTCCACCACGGTCAGCTCCCTCGCGGGCACCGTGCCAGCAGGCAGGAACAGTGCGCCCGCATCAGGAGACCACAACCCCTTCCGCTTCAGCTCGTGACGCCAGGCGTAGATCTGCTGACGCGTAACCTCGTGCCGTTGCGCGACTTGGGTCACCGTCGCGCCGTCGGTCCCGACCGCGCTCACGATCGCCAGCTTCACCTCGTCGTCCCAACGCCGGCGACGCTCAACACCCAGAACTTCGCCTCGCATCGCCCCTCCGCGCATAAGAGACGTCGCAAACGACGTCGTTATGCACGTGTCTTAGGACCTCACGCCGAAATCCGGCAGGCGGTGCCAATCGGGCGGTTAC
>NZ_QGGW01000025.1 GCF_003148775.1 Roseicyclus mahoneyensis | reverse complement strand
C
Source organism: Roseicyclus mahoneyensis (assembly GCF_003148775.1). Lineage (GTDB taxonomy): Bacteria > Pseudomonadota > Alphaproteobacteria > Rhodobacterales > Rhodobacteraceae > Roseicyclus > Roseicyclus mahoneyensis. The sequence goes on along the minus strand of NZ_QGGW01000025.1, from coordinate 3,501 downwards.
AGGTACACGGATCGGGACTGTATGCGGGTGTTCTTCCGGGACGGGTTCGTTGACCGGTATACCGGGACTCAACTGGTTCATCCGGGGGCGTTGCGGCTGCTGTCGATTGTGCTGCCAGATGAGTTCCCGTTCCACCGAAACTGGGACACGAGCAAGACCCACTTCGCTTTCTATGAACTGTTTCCCACAGTTGACCACCTTGTGCCGGTAGCTCGCGGAGGGCTCGATACCGCCTCGAACTGGGTGACTACTTCGATGCTGCGGAATTCTGACGGGGCTCAGGAAAATTCCCCAGTGGTGCTCATCGAAATTCCCCACCCGTGAGGTGGGTCTACTGTAGCGGCCGGCGGATGGTTCCGGCGGCGGTGCGGTGGTTTTCTGATCGGGCGTGGTGGTCTCGCAGGCGATAGGAATCGCCGTCGAGTTTGAGGACTACCGAGCGATGCAGGAGCCGATCGAGCATGGCCGCTGCGACGGTCGTGTCGCCGAGGACTTCGCCCCATTCGGAGACGCTGCGGTTGGTGGTGATCACGATCGACGTCTTCAAATATCGTTGTGCCACAACCTGAAACAACGCAGAGGCAGCCTCGGCAGGCAACGGCAGATACCCCAGCTCATCAATCACCAAGAGTGTCGGCCCGGCATAGAACCGCATGCAGGTGGCCCACCTGCCTTCGATAGCCGCTTTGTGGCAGCGGGCCGCCAGATCGGCAGCGGTGGTGACGTAGGTGCGGTACCCGGCGTGCACCGCCGCTCGGGCAAGCCCGACCGCCAGATGTGTCTTTCCTGTGCCTGGCGGACCCATGAGCAGGACGTTTGTCGCTGATTCGAGGTATCCGCAGGTGCCGAGTTCGGCGATCAGCTGGCGGTCCACGCCGGGAGCGGCGTCGTAGTCGAACCCGTCCAGGGTGGCTGGGGTGGGCAGGCTCGCGAACCGCAACCGGCCGGCCAGGCGCCGGGCCTGGTTCTCTTCGACTTCTACGGCCAGGAGTTGTTCGAGGGTGCTGGTCATCGACCACCCCTCGCCCTGTGCCCGCTCGAGCATCCCCGGTAAGGCCTCCGCGGCGGCGTGGAGTTTGAGCACCGCCAGGTGGTGCCGCAGTTGCTGGTAGACCGAGATCTCAGCTTGCGTCGCCGGCTCAGGCACCGCGTTGGTGGTGGTTGTTGTTTTGGTGCGGGTCATCGCAGCGTGGTCCTGTTCTGTGCGGCGCGCTCATAAGCGCTCATGTCGATCACGGTGGCAGACTCGTCGGCCGTGGCTACCGTGTGGGAGTTGTTGTTCAGCAATAGATCTGCAGCAGCGAGCGCGCTCTTGCCGGGTGGGATCCGTTGTTTGCGGCGGTGCGGAGGTCCACCGGTGTTGGCCGTGGCCATCGCCTCGGTGTTCAGCGCATGGACGTGGCCGTGATCGCGGACCATCACCCCCGACCCCTCAGCGGCGAGGCGGTGGCGGGCGACGACGATCCCGCCGGCGGTGGCGATATCGATGTGGGCGTCGCCGAGCTGATGGGTTACGGTCACCTCGCCCATCGCGAGCTCCGGCGGCACCGAATACTGATTGCCTTTCCACGCCACCAACGCCTGCCGGTTCACCTTCCGGGTCTCGGTCATCATCGCCGGATAGGGTGCACTCGGCAGCGATGCTAGGGGTTCACGATCGGCAACTGTTGCGACGGTGGACCTTCCGTCAGCGGTGACCCGGACGCGGGTGTCTCCTCGGCGGGTGCAGAACGTGTCCAGACTCTTCTGGGCTTGCTCGGCGGTGACGTCATCGCCCAGGGTCCGCCACCACCGCTGGGCGGCGACCCGGTTGGCTGCCTCCACGACGCCTTTGCGGTTCCCGCGCCGGGGCGGGCAGATCGCGACACTGACTCCGTAGTACTTGGCCACGCCTGCGAAAGATGCTGTCACCGAACCCGAATCGGGATGGCAGACCGTGGCCATCCGGTCGAACCGCCACACCTTCGTGAGGCCGCCATGCTGGCGGGTGACCCGGTCGAGGCCGGCGATCAACGTCGGCTGGGTCATATCGGCGGCCAGGAAGCCCCGCCAACGCCCCGAGTGGGCCAGCGACCCAACCAGCAGATGCGCAGTCTTACCCCAGCCCCACGACGGCGGTGGGTCCGGTAGGTCCACCCAATCCCATTGCGTCTCTTCACCCGCAGGGTGGTCGATGATCGCGTTCGGTCGGCTGGTCGCGGTCTGACATTGCGGGCAGACCGGGCGCAGGTTCCGAGCGCGGATTTGGCGGGTCAGCGTTTGATAGGACTGGGTGTAGCCGAGGTCTTCGAGCTCATCGCACAACGTTCGGGCCCATAAATGTGGGTCGTCGATCAAGCGTGCGGTGATGTAGGCGACGAACACCTCGAACGCATCGACGGCGCTGCGCGCCCGCTCGCCGGGCGAGCGGGTGCCGTTGAGATAGGCGCGGACCGTTTTGCGGTCTCGGCCGGTGTGGCGGGCGATCGCCGAGATCGTCAACCCTCGTTTGTGCAGGGCGTGTACTTCCATATCGTCCTCCCATGTAAGCATGAGAAAGCGGGTCTCCTTCGAGTAGCTGATGAGTGGTCAGAGACCATCAGCATCGAGGGAGACCCGCCCTCGTTGGCGGTGCCACACGGGTGGGGAATTTCAGTGAGCGTTACTGGGGAATTTCAATGAGCGCCGTCAGGGCTCCACACACGACGGCGTCTGCGCGCTTACTTGTGAGGGGCAACTGGTACTCGACCAGTACCTCCGCCTTCTCCAATCCTGCGTCCATAAGATCGCCGACGAGGATTGCAAGGCTGTGATCCCAAGAGCGAACTTCAGCAGGGGATGGGTTGTAGCCAATTTTGATGCGGAACTGTTCGGTCAAGACGGGTACGAGACTCCCAGACTCGATTTGCGATCGAACGCCAGCGACAGAGTTGCGGTACAACGGCAAGACGGCTCCAGGAAGGCATGAAAGTCTTCCCGCACGGGTGGAGCCTTGTCGTATAGACGCATGCTGTCGGGCCGAAGCGGATTACTGGTCGATCGTATATGCCTCGGCCGACTTTCAACGGTGGGCTCGCGCGCGCCGGAACCCAGGCCGGGGAGCATCGCAGGGCTAATGCGGATCGACGATTTGATCATGTAATCCAAGCTGTACGTAAATCTCTGCTGACTGTGTGAATCAAGGCGGATCTTGACGTACTCGACGACTCAGTCTTGAGTCGATAGAACAACGTCGAGCCAAGTCGTTGAATACGGACGACCAGGCATCCAGTCCTTAGGAAGTAGGCGCTCGACGGCGACTTGTTCTAGCCAGGCGGGCGCTGGCAATTGCTGGATTCGAGCGAGGAGGTAGGTGTCTCCTTGCGGGTTGGGGTAGCCAAGGCGACTCAGTGCCTCACCAGTGATGCTCTCCCAGTCGGCGGTTCTGTCGTACAGTTCAAACCGAAACCCGTCATTCTGACGGCCGTACAGCAACACAAGAGGCCCGTCTAGATCCCTTTGGCCGCGCTCTACCGCGCCCCG
>NZ_QGGW01000024.1:2500-5798 GCF_003148775.1 Roseicyclus mahoneyensis | reverse complement strand
TGGTTGCGGGGACAGGATTTGAACCTGTGACCTTCAGGTTATGAGCCTGACGAGCTACCGGGCTGCTCCACCCCGCGCCAATTGTCTCGGCGGTGCCTGTTAAGGAGAGCCGAGGTTGGTGATCATCATTTGAGAGATACGTATGTTTCTTTTTAGGTTTGGCGGTGACTTACTCTCCCACGCCTTAAGACGCAGTACCATCAGCGCAGTGGCACTTAACGGCCGGGTTCGGAATGGAGCCGGGTGTTTTGCTCACGCTATGACCACCAAACCGAAAAAGAAACACATCCAAGTCAAGCACACTGATATTGGTGATGCTTTTGGATCCGCTCGGCCATTCCTGGCTTTCACTGGATCAAATCAAGCCTATCGAGCAATTAGTACCGGTCAACTGAACGCATTACTGCGCTTACATCTCCGGCCTATCGACGAGATGGTCTATCTCGGCTCTCAGGGATACCTTGTTTTGAGGGGGGCTTCCCGCTTAGATGCCTTCAGCGGTTATCCTTTCCGATCATAGCTACCCAGCACTGCCATTGGCATGACAACTGGTCCACCAGTGGATCGTTCACCCCGGTCCTCTCGTACTAGGGGCAACTCCTCTCAAGTATCCTACACCCACGGCAGATAGGGACCGAACTGTCTCACGACGTTCTAAACCCAGCTCACGTACCTCTTTAAACGGCGAACAGCCGTACCCTTGGGACCTGCTCCAGCCCCAGGATGAGATGAGCCGACATCGAGGTGCCAAACGGTGCCGTCGATATGGACTCTTGGGCACCATCAGCCTGTTATCCCCGGCGTACCTTTTATCCGTTGAGCGATGGCCCTCCCACTTGGGACCACCGGATCACTATGGCCGTCTTTCGACTCTGCTCGACTTGTCAGTCTCGCAGTCAGGCTGGCTTCTGCCATTGCACTCAACGAGCGATTTCCGACCGCTCTGAGCCAACCTTCGCGCGCCTCCGTTACTCTTTAGGAGGCGACCGCCCCAGTCAAACTACCCACCACGCATGGTCCCGGATCCGGATAACGGACCGCGGTTAGACATCAAGAATGCAAAGGGTGGTATCTCAAGGGTGGCTCCACAGAAACTGGCGTCCCTGCTTCAAAGCCTACCACCTATCCTGCACATTGCAGTCCTGATGCCAGTGCGAAGCTATAGTAAAGGTGCACGGGGTCTTTCCGTCTAACCGCGGGAAGCCTGCATCTTGACAGGCAATTCGATTTCGCTGAGTCGATGTTGGAGACAGCGGGGAAGTCGTTACGCCATTCGTGCAGGTCGGAACTTACCCGACAAGGAATTTCGCTACCTTAGGACCGTTATAGTTACGGCCGCCGTTTACCGGGGCTTCAATTCGGAGCTCTCACCCCTCCTTTTAACCTTCCGGCACCGGGCAGGCGTCAGACCCTATACGTCGTCTTACGACTTCGCAGAGCCCTGTGTTTTTAATAAACAGTCGCCACCCCCTAGTTTGTGCCCCCCGCCAATAGTTGCCTACCAACGGGGCCTCCTTCTCGCGAACTTACGGAGGTATTTTGCCGAGTTCCTTCAACATCGTTCTCTCAAGCGCCTTGGTATTCTCTACCAGTCCACCTGTGTCGGTTTAGGGTACGATCTTACAGTGGGGCTATTTCCAGGAACCTCTAAGCGGCCCTTCCAATCCGATAAGGAAGAACAACCCTCGAGATCCGTCACCACCACATGGCCCAGGAATATTAACCTGGTTCCCATCGACTACGCCTTTCGGCCTCGCCTTAGGGGTCGGCTTACCCTGCTCAGATTAGCTTTAAGCAGGAACCCTTGGACTTTCGGCGACAGGGTCTCTCACCCTGTTTGTCGCTACTCACGTCATCATTCTCACTAGTGATCTCTCCACCGGATGGCTCACGCCCCGGCTTCACAGAAAACTCCTTGTGTCCGCTATTTTATGCGCTACCGCTGCGCTGCTAGAGCGCCTCGGGCCGCTGTAAAACATAAGACACATGGAGTTATGTCACACTACGCTCCGCTACCATGCACTATGTGCATCCTCAGCTTCGGCTCATGGCTTGAGCCCCGTTACATCTTCGCCGCAGGACAACTTGTTTAGACCAGTGAGCTGTTACGCTATCTTTAAAGGATGGCTGCTTCTAAGCCAACCTCCTGGTTGTTTTGGTCGTCCCACCTGCTTTCCCACTTAGCCATGAATTAGGGGCCTTAGCTGGAGGTCAGGGTTGTTTCCCTCTTCACGACGGGCGTTAGCACCCGCCGTGTGTCTGCCAGATATTACTCCCGGGTATTCGGAGTTTGGTTAGGATCAGTAAGCCTGTGGGGCCCCATTACCCATCCAGTGCTCTACCCCCCGGGGTATTCGTCTGACGCTCTACCTAAATAGATTTCGCGGAGAACCAGCTATCTCCGAGTTTGATTGGCCTTTCACCCCTAGGCACAATTCATCCCGACCTTTTTCAACAGGTGTGGGTTCGGACCTCCAGCAAGTGTTACCTTGCCTTCATCCTGATCATGCCTAGATCACTCGGTTTCGGGTCTGATCCCACGAACTCAACGCCCTATTAAGACTCGCTTTCGCTGCGCCTACACCTACCGGCTTAAGCTTGCTCGTAAGACCAAGTCGATGACCCATTATACAAAAGGTACGCCGTCACCCCTCAAGGGGGCTCCGACTGATTGTAGGCGTTCGGTTTCAGGTACTGTTTCACTCCCCTCGTCGGGGTGCTTTTCACCTTTCCCTCACGGTACTGGTTCGCTATCGGTCAGTAAGGAGTACTTAGCCTTCGAAGGTGGTCCTCCGATCTTCAGACAGGATTTCACGTGTCCCGCCCTACTTAATGCGTCCGATCATGCTTCCCATACGGGACTGTCACCCACTATGGTCAGGTTTTCCAACCTGTTCTGGTCACACTCACGGCTCGGCTGATCCCCGTTCGCTCGCCGCTACTAGGGGAGTCGCTAATTGCTGTCCTTTCCTCCGGGTACTTAGATGTTTCAGTTCCCCGGGTTTGCCTTTTTAACCCTATATATTCAGGCTAAAAATACCTGGTTCACCCGATTATTGATAACCCGCGCCGGTTTGACCCGTCGTGGCTAACAATAACCGAGTATCAGGTGGGTTGCCCCATTCGGAAATCCATGGATCAAAGCTCATTCTCAGCTCCCCATGGCTTATCGCAGAGTATCACGTCCTTCATCGCCTCTTACTGCCAAGGCATCCACCAAACGCCCTTTTCGCGCTTGATTTGATCCAGAAAAAGACAGGTTTGACACCCCCTATCGCCTTTCGGCTACTTGAGGCAC
>NZ_QGGW01000023.1 GCF_003148775.1 Roseicyclus mahoneyensis | reverse complement strand
TTGGCGCAACCGCGCTTGTCGCCGCAGCGGGCGACGGACGACAGTTCCGCAAGGCACGTGATCTGGCCGCGTGGCTGGGGCTGGTGCCTGCAGAGCACTCGACCGGGGGCAAACAGACACTTCTGGGCATCAGCAAACGCGGCAATCGCTATGTACGGCGCCTGATCATCCATGGCGCGCGGTCATGCTTCCTGCACTTGAACCGGGCGAACCATGCCCTCGGAAGCTGGCTCTCTGCCCTTGAAGCACGAACGCACCGCAACAAGGCCGTGGTCGCCTTGGCAAACAAGCTGACGCGCATCGTCTGGGCCGTGCTGACCAAACCAGGTAGCGTTTATCTGCAGTCGAAAGGGGCAGCCTTGAGCTGACCTCTTAACCGCAGAACCAATTGCAGGGGGCGTGATGACCAAACGGTTGATCGACCACGGGTAAGCCACACGTAAAAAAACGGGACACCATCCCGTGCCACTAATCTGGAACCCGAGGTGCGGATCTCATCAAGGCCTTGTCGCCAAAAGCGGCTGACTGATCAGAGGCCGGATACATTTACGCAAGCCGGTGTGTCACCCACGAAAACCTTGCAATAGCGGGGCGGACCATACATTTTTTCCCAGGAGGTCCTTCAACGCGGCATTGTCGAGCATCGCATCGGCTAGCAGCCGCTTCAGACGGGCGTTCTCGTCCTCAAGCCCCTTCAGGCGCTTCGCCTCACTGACATCCATGCCACCATACTTGGCCTTCCATTTATAGACGGTCGCATCGCTGACGCCGTGCTTGCGGCACAGATCGGCGACTGAAACCCCGGCCTCATGCTCTTTCAGAATGCCGATGATCTGATCTTCGGTGAACCTGCTGCGCTTCATCTCTGGTCCTTTCAGTTGGGCCAGAGTCTACCTCAAACTGGATTAAGCCGAGGGGGCAACGTCACACGCAACCTGAAACTTCGCGACAACGCCCGAGAGACCAGCGACGTTCGAGCCATACACGCGCCTACGTTCGAATCCCCGCGGCGAACGTCCAACGTTGGCTTTGGATTGACTGGAGGCGAACTTTCCCGCCCGCACCGAAGGTCAGCTCCCCGCCCATCACTACGCAATCAGCTTCATGCGTCGCCGTCCCATCTGCTCTCCACCTTCCATGCGCAAAGATACCCGCTCAGGAACGGTTGCTGTTTTGGCGGCGCTGCGACAAGTTAGACTGACGATGCAGATCGTGTCATCTGCTGCAAGGTGACGCTGATGAACGACAAACCAAAACCACTTCGTATCTCAGCTGATGGGCTCCGACCCAAGTACCGCTGGCGCCTTGACGACTACGGCGCCGCTGGGGCTCTCACGGCAGACCAAAGGCACACCTTATGCGAACGGTTCGGTTTTTCCGCCGATCAGGCAGGTGAACTGTCGCTGAAGCTCGGCTTCGTTCTGGACAGGGCTTCGGAGGGAGCCACGGTTCCGGTTGATCGACAAAAAGCTGCGGAGAAAGCGCGAGCAGCCATGGTTGCCGGCCTCAGTGCCTTGATGGACGCAGCTACGATCCTGACTGCTGCGATTGAACGGCTCGATCCGCTCGACACGTCGACTTCGACCGACCCTCTGTGGGCACAGCGGTTCAGTGAACTTCACACTGATTGGGATCGCGTTATTCTCGACATCGAGGATCTCCACCGGCGTCTCGGCTTCATCGCGGACCAAGAGGACGTGGCCTTTGATCTCAGCGCTGTAGACCTTCGCAAGGTGCCGGATGTTCGGCGCGAGCAGGTTCTTGAGGTTTTCTTCACATTCTGGGAAGGGATTGGGCATCCGCTTGGCATTTCGTTCAATCCTGCAACGAACGAGAGAGGTGGCAAGCTGCTCGACTTTGCGCAATTGACGACCTCCTTCCTTCTCGACCCCGTTGCGTCCGACACTGCGGATGACGCGGACGAGTGGGAAGTGCCTCTTGAGGACCGTCCCGAACCCATGGACGTGCCGACCGGGCTGCCGCCGGTGATCTCAAAAAACACGATCGCTGCCGACCTGCAAAGGTTTAAGAAAGCAAGGCAATCCCGCTGATTTATTGATCGGGGTCGCGAAGGTCCGATTGATACCATTTTGGCAAGGTTAGTTTCCGTCCGCAGTGTCACAGCATGACACGCGAGCCCTCCTTTCCCCTTCAGGACCTGTCAGTGGACGCGCAGCGCGCCCGTGCTGACGAGGTCGTGCTGCGACTTGTCGGCCTGTTGGCGCGCCAGGTGGTGCGGGATGAGCTGTCGGGCGCTGTGTCGAACCCAGACACGGAGAGCCATCATGACCAAACCGACGAAGCCTAGTAACCGCCTCGAGACGCTCCTGACGGTTCAGGAGGTCGCGGACCTCGACGGGGTAAGCGAGAAGACGGTTCGGCGCGCGATTGCGACGGGCGCGCTGGATGTGCTGCGGATCGGGCCGGGTGGTCGCTTGATCCGCATCGAGCCGGCGGCGCACCGCGCCTATCGCAACCGGTCCCGCGAGTGAGGCATCACGGGCTTATTTGTCTATTCAAGTCATATTCTTGAGCGCATTCGGGAAGACAGGCAGCGGCAAAATTGCGGAGTTTACATGTTAGTGTATACCCGAATCGTCCTCCCTGACCGCTGCTGTCCACCCGAGACCAACTGTGACCACGAGGAACCTGACCCGATGACCCCGATCACGAAGCTAGACCCAGATCGCGCCTTCATCCAGCCGGACACGCCGACCTTTGCAGAGATTGTGGCGCGGATCTCTGCGGACGACAGCCTTTCGCCTATTCGGCGGCGCGACATGATCTCGGGCCTGCGCCGTGTCAGCAAGGCGCTTGGGCGTGATCCGGGCAATGTGCCAGCCGACAGCCGGTGGCTCCAGCCAAGGCTCGGCAAGATCGCACCGGCGGCACAGGGGCTGTCCAAGAAGGCTTGGCAGAATGCGCTCAGCGATGCGCGCTCTGCGCTCGTTCACTGCGGCATTGTCGAAGCTCGTCGGCGGGCAGCACATATCAACGATCTCGACCCGCGCTGGCATCGGTTGTGGCGGATGGTGCTCGATGCGAACGACAAGACGCTGGCCCCTGCCCTGTGCCGCTTCGTGCATTTCCTTAATCGGCTGGGGGTCGCACCCGACGAGGTCGGGCAAGAACATCACTTGGGCTTTCTCGAAGCGCTGAGGGTCAACGAGATTTCCAAATCGCCCGAGACGGCGCACCGGGCGGCGGTGAACGGTTGGAACCTCGCGGTCAAGCGCTTGCCGGAGTGGCCGCGCCAAACCCTGACGGTGGAGGATCGTCGGAAGATTGTCCGCCTGCCTCGCGAGACCTATCCGCCAGGATTTGGCGCGGATCTCGATCGGTTTCTGAACAATCTGGCTGCGCCAGACCCGTTTTCGGTCGAAGGGCCGATGACGCCGCGCAGCCCGGCCACGATCAACCAGTACCGCGCGATGATTGAACGTTTCGCCGGCTATACCGTGGCGGCTGGCATCGATCCCGACAGCATGTCCAGCCTTGCAAAGCTGACCGAACCTGAGATCGTCAAGACGGGCCTGCGGCACATGATGGCGCAGAACGAGGGCAAAAGCTCGATCGGCATCGATGAGACTGCGGCACTGCTTGCTTTGGTCGCACGCCGCCATGTCAGGCACCCTGCCCCTGTACAGGCTGAGTTGGACCACATCGCTTCCCGCGTGGCGGTGCCGCGCAACAAGGGGCTGACGCAAAAGAACCGGGAGCGTCTGAGCGTGCTGCGCAATCCGGCCGTCCAGCGGAAGTTGCTCAACCTTCCCGCCGCCCTTATGCGGCGCAGCCAAACCTGCGACCAGCCCTACAAAGCCGCCTTGATGCGGGAAGACGCCGTAGCGCTTGCCATTTTGTTCTTCTGCCCGATCCGGCGGAAGAACCTTGTGACGCTGGACCTCGGTCAGCACCTGCATCGGCCGGGGGATGGACGTGTGTTTCTCCGGTTCGAGGACGCGGAGGTCAAGAATGGCCAGTGCATCGAGTTCGAACTGCCCGGCGAGGTCGCGAGCATGATTGACCGCCACGTGGCCAAGCGCAGCCCGACCCTGTGCCCGCCAGGCACGCCGTGGCTTTTCCCGCGGCGCGATGGAACGGGCCCAATGGATCTGTCGACAATGGGCTCCCGCCTGACCAAGCGATTGCGCGACGAGATCGGCATCGACATGAACCTGCACCTGTTCCGGCATTTTGGCGCGATGCTGTACCTCGAGGCGCACCCCGGCCAGTACGAGGTGGTCCGCAGGCTGCTCGGACACAAGGAACTGAGCCAGACCCTGAACGCCTATGTCGGGTTCGAGGCCGGCACCGCTACACGCCTCTTCGCCGAGACTGTCACGGCAGCACGGACGTGAAGATATCGGGCATCCTTCCGTTTGACCAGTGGCCGGTGCGCGACCGCACCATGTGGGCGCACCTGACAACGGCGCGCGATATCTTCGATGATGCAGGCGCCCTGTCGCATCTGAGCGAGCGGTCGCTCAGGCATTTTCGGGCGACCTACGGCCAATGGCTGTGCTGGCTGCAAAGCCATGATGGCGCTGTACTGGACCTGCCGCCGACCCGCCGCGCAACGCCAGACCGGCTGAAGCTTTGGCTCCAGTCGCTGGCGCATACGCGACTGATCACGCAGCGCAACTGCATCACGGTGATCCTGCGCATCTTGCAAGCGGCAGAGCCCAAGGCCGACTGGACGCTGCAGAACAGGCTCAGGACCCATCTGCACCGTGTCGCGGGCACGGACGGCTCTGACCGCAAGCGGGGCCGCATCCTGTCGAGTAGGGTCTTGCTTGATACCGGCATGCGGGAAGCGACCGAAACAGCTGAGGCAGCCACAACAGAACTTTCGACGATGAAGGCGCGGCGCGACGGTGCGCTCATCGCCTTTCTCGCGCTGCTGCCGATCAGGCGGCGGGCGCTGGCGGGGCTGGAACTGGGAGTGTCCCTCCTCCGCGCTGGCGACTGGTTGCACGTCGCACTGCCGCCCGAGCTGACGAAGACCGGACAGCCTTGGGACGCGCAGGTACCAGATGCGCTGACGCCCCTGATGTTGACCTATCTCGACCATGTGCGCCCGTGGTTTCTCGCGCGGGGCGGCATGCAAACCGATATCGTCTGGGTGATGGATAACGGGCGGCCCTTTGATCCGAACTATCTTGGCACGAAGATCCGCAAGATCACGCAGCGCTTGACCGGTGTGCCGATATCACCGCACCTATTTCGCGATGCTGGTGCTACAACGCTGGTTCGCGATGCACCTGGCAGCGCGCGCCTCGTCCGCGGTCTTCTGGGGCATTCAGATTTCAGGACGGCAGAACGGCACTACATCCACGCGACAGGCATCGACGCAGGGCGCAGCCATGCCGCGGTGGTGCAAAACTTGCAGAAGGGACGATGACCGTGCGAGCAGCGATCTACGCCAGATATTCCAGCCAGATGCAGAGCGAAGCCTCGATCGAGGATCAGATGCGTCTGTGTCGCGAGCGTGCGGGCCGGGAAGGATGGCGCGTTGAGCGCGAGTTTGCAGATCACGCGATGTCAGGAGCATCGATGGTGCGCCCTGGCCTGCAGGACCTTCTCGAGGAAGCACGGCGCGGCGCGTTCGATGTGCTGGTGACAGAGGCTCTCGATCGCCTGAGCCGCGATCAGGCCGATGTCGCGGCGCTCTACAAGCAACTCGTTTTCGCCGGCGTGCGGATCATCACGCTGGCCGAAGGCGAGGTGAACGAACTGCACGTTGGCCTCAAGGGCACGATGAACCAACTCTTCTTGAAAGATCTGGCGAACAAGACACGGCGCGGTCTGCGGGGGCGCGTCGAACAGGGACGTTCAGGGGGCGGTCTGTGCTACGGCTATGACGTGGTACGCCGCCTCGGCCCCGACGGTGAACGCGTCACCGGTGAACGAACCATCAATGCCACCGAAGCGGAGGTCGTCAGGCGGATATTCAGGGCGTTTGCCGATGGGCAATCACCCAAGGCGATCGCAAGAGCCCTCAACGAGGATGGTGTGCCGGGCGTGCGCGGAGCGCTATGGCGCGACACGGCGATCCGAGGGCATGTCCTGCGCGGGACCGGGTTTCTGAACAACGAGCTCTACATCGGGCAACTTGTCTGGAACCGCATGCGTTATGTGAAGGACCCCCAGACAGGGCGGCGCGTGTCGCGCATGAACCCGCGGGAAGAATGGGTCTGTCACGCGGTGCCCGAACTGAGGATCATCGACGACGATCTCTGGGCGCGCGTGAAGGAACGACAAGGCGTGATCCGGGCGAGCGAGCGGGTTCAGATGATCCAGGCCAGCCGCTTCTGGGAGCATAGGCGGTCTGCCCACCTTTTGAGCGGGCTGCTCGTGTGCGGGTCTTGCGGCGGCAAGCTGGTGTCGGTTGGACGCGACTATGTCGCCTGCGGCGCGGCCCGGAAGCTTCAGACCTGCACGCAACGCAAATCGTGGCGGCGCGAGGTGCTGGAAGAGGCCGTGATCGACGTGCTGCGTCACCGTCTCATGGAACCCGATGCCTGAGCTACCCCCCGAAAATTGGACAGTGACGGAAGCTACGATCTGAGGTCTGCTGATCCCCAAGACGAGGAGATCAGAATATGTCGAAACGCAGG
>NZ_QGGW01000022.1 GCF_003148775.1 Roseicyclus mahoneyensis | reverse complement strand
CCTGCGTTTCGACATATTCTGATCTCCTCGTCTTGGGGATCAGCAGACCTCAGATCGTAGCTTCCGTCACTGTCCAATTTTCGGGGGGTAGCTCAGTCGAGCCTGTCTTAACAGGGCAATCCGAATCCTTGGAATTCGTTTTGGTTGACGACGTATTCCTGATTGATCGCAACTTCTCCATCTTCTTCGTGGCGCTCTTTCTGTACCTGCCGTTTTTCATCATCTGATCCGGTGGTGTCGTAACGGCGGAGCCTGTGGGTGCTCACCCGCGGCGGGCAGATTTGAGTTTTGCCGACAGATCTTCGCAAGGTGAGTTGATCCATGAACATCCAAGGCCACCTTCATTTTGGCGAGAAGGTTCTCAGATGTGTTCCCGCCGAAAAGCTTTTGAAGGGCTATTCGGACGAACTCGACCTCGAAGATCGGTCGGTTGGGTTCCGCGTTCGATTGTTTGGTGCCCGGATACGAAAATCCGAACTCAAAGCCCGCGTTTGCTTGGTCTTTCCGAGCCACCTCGTGCTGCCTAGCGGCGCAGTGGAAGCCAACTCCGGTGATGACCCACCCACTGCTTCAGGGACTTCCGAGGAGGTCTTTCTTCTGAGTGCGTTTGGGGAACCCGCACTGTCCAATCTGGCTGTTTCGCGATCTGCATTTGACGCCATCCTACAGTTTGCCGTCAGCCACGGACTGGTACCGGTTGCTCTGACGTTTCCGATTCCGGATTCCCCGGACACAGTGACCGTGCCGTGGACCGACAGTATTGGGTCCATCTCGGACCCATCTTCTCAGGGAACGGAATCTGCCGATGGGATGTTTTCGAAGCGTCCGTCGTCGGTTCCGAAGCGCGACCCATACCAAGCCCATTCCGAATCGAACACATGGAACAGCTTGGAAGAAGGTCGCGGAAAAAACGATCTTGGGATTGAGCCTTCGCCAGGTAGCGCATTGCCCCCCGCTCTTGCACGGGAGCTTGGCAAGGGGAAATGGCAAAGACCGACGCGCCCGGCGGCGCCTGCGGCATCTGTTGGCAGCTCACCAATCCCGTACGCCACCTCGCGGTCAGTCGCCTCGCCTATCCAATTTGGGCCATCGTCATTCAATCAAGTTTTGTCCGGTCTCGTGGCAAGGCTGAACTTTGCGGCCAGCATAGCCTCCGGCCTTGAGCGTCTGCGGGTCTACGGAATGCAGCTGGCGCAAGATGGTCGGCATGTATGGTGGCGCACCACCTTGCTGACAAAGTCTCTGGCATCGCGGCTCGATTGGTTTTTCCGTGCTCGAATAGCAGCTTTTGGTCCTAGTTTGCGTCAAAGAGCCGACGAGGCAGTTTCTGTATCCTTGGATCGCTATGGCCTGCTGGTTCGCTCGCTAAAGCGTAAAGGACGTGGCATAGTTGAAGCCATACCGAGACGCCGACTTACCGGGAGCGTGATTGCGATTTCCGCATTGGCATTGACGGTTGGCGTCGCGCTGACGGTTCCTTATGCGATGAACGTGGTCGCACCAGATCCGGTCGTGAGTGCTGACCTGGATCCGATCGTGATCGGCGATCTCAACTCAAGCTCGGCCACCGCAAGGCTGGACCTGGACGGCGCACCGGGAGACGTCGCCGTCGTGTTGACTGCGCCGCAATCCCCGGTTCGCGTGCAGGAAACCACGCCGGAATCACGGATCGAAACAGACTATCCTGACCCCGCTGCCCCATCGACCCTGCCCGAGCGAGAACGCGAGCAGGTGGCCGCCTTGGATGCAGCAACGGAGGCGCCAGTTTTGGTCGCGGCACCGATCACCCAGTTCCGGCCCGGGCGGCTGCCCACGCCACAAATGCCCCTTGCTGCGCCGGAGATGACCAATCCAGTGATGGGCCGTGCAGATGGGTCCCCGGCTCGTCCGCCGATGCAGCTGGTGGAGGGCCCTCAGATGGACCTCGCACCGCAAGTCGGATTTGTCGGTTCTGGCGGGCCGATCCGCGAAACCCGCGTCCGTGAAACGGCCGTGCCGATCGAGGGCACCCTGACAGTTGAGGTTGCCGTGGCGGACGTCGTACAGCCGCCTGTATCAAGGGTTCCGGTCCCACGGTCGATGTCGAGCTCATCGGCCCTGACGGACAGTGGGATCTTGGTGGCGCGCCCTGTTGACGACGCGTCCACCGACATCGGGCCCATGCGCGTCATTCTCACGGCCGGCGCAGCGGTCTCTAGCCCGGCGACGCGGCCAGAGATGCGACCTGCCGTATGGCCAGTATCTGCCGCGCCCCGGAATACCCCGGTCGCAGCAAGTCTGGCGAGTGTCGTGCAGCCCGAAAGGGTCGGCGTCCCACCCCCGGCAAGCATCGTTGAGACAATCTTGCCGCCCGTGTCCATCGCGGCACCTTCCCTCAATATCCGCGTTCTCGCCATCGTAGGGTCCGATACGGCACGGCAGGCGCTTGTGCAAACGGCTGCCAACAGAACGCAAGTGCTCTCCGTAGGAAGCACGGGCGGCGGTTGGCGTGTGCTGGGCATTCAGCGGGATGGGATCTTGATGCTACACGATGGCCGAGAGCAGTTTTTGCCCATTCAGCGGTGATGACATCTCGCGGTCAGCGCCGCGCAGGATTTCGCCGTCTTTCTGGGCCACGGCCAGCATCCAGGGGCGATTTACGGCCGCTTATTCAACGCCGCCGAGAAGGCCGAGAGAGGAACATCCTCACTTCGCGCCGCTTGGAGAACGGGCGCCAGGAAGATCAGTGACGTCGGCAGGATGGCGGCCCCTACAAACAACGTCGACACCCCACTACCAGCGACAACGGTCCAGGCCATCCAGCCAAATGCTGCCACGGATAGGGCGAGCGCCAGCCGGGCACCAACCCAGGTTCGCAGCGGCGGTCCGAGCGAGAATTTCAAAAAGGGGTTGAACCTGCCTGCCCGATCTAGGAACGCATGGCAGAAGCTGTGGAACTCATCCAATCCGGCCTCACCCGGGCGCGCCGTGACCGCGATCCGATGGCCCTCAAGGCTTTCGATGATCAGCGTAGGACGTCGCATGTACGTGGCATCAAGCTGGATCTGCGTCAGCCGCGCCAGCAGCAGTTCTTTCACCCTCGAACCGCGGATCTGCACGACGCGATCCTCGGACAGCCGCACCTTGCAAGACCGACGAAGCACATTGCGTCGCGGCTGGATCTCGACGGTTCTTCCGTTGGCCATGAGATGTTCGCCTGACGTGGTGACCACGAAAACAGCACCACGGCAATGATACAGGGCCGCAGCCGCGCGCCCGCGCCCGGGAAAGATTGCATGGTGCAACTGACGCTGCGATTTTGATGTTGGCGCAGAGAGGTTGACCTAAAGACTCCGCAAATGGCCTGAGCGAGGCTTGGGTCCTCTTTAGCCACGCCGGATCGTCCGTAAGCGATGGGGTGGATGCCCCTGGCGGCATCGCTGTATCATGGTGGCGGGTGTTGGAGCACTACGATGAAAGAGACGCGACCTGAGCTGCTGCCGGTTTCGTGGACACGAAGACAAGATCGTGACCAAGGAACTGGAGAGTGGATATGACGAGACGGAAGTTCAGCCGCGAGTTCAAGATCGAGGCCGTAAGGCTGGTGACGGACCGGGGCGTTGCGGTGGCGCAGTCTGCCCGTGACCTTGATATTGCGGAGAGTGTGCTGCGTCGCTGGATGCGGGAGTTGGTTGTGACACCGGCCACTGCGTTTCACGCGAACGGGCAGATGTTTCACGCGAACGGGCAGATGCGGGCCGACCGAGCCGAGATTGCAGCCTTGAAGAAGGAGGTCGCCTGGCTTCGGGCGGAGCGTGGCATCCTGAAGAAGGCGGCAGCTTTTTTCGGGCGCGAGGCAACATGAGGTTCGCCTTCATCGCCAAGCATCGCCACATCTGGCCGGTCAGCTGGCTGTGCGACGTGCTGGAGGTGTCACGATCCGGCTTCCATGCCTCGCTCAACCGCCCGACCGGCGCGCACGAGATCCAGGACGCCAAGCTCGTCACGGCGATCGAGACGAGCTTCAAGGCCAGCGACCGGACCTATGGCGCCCGCCGCGTCTGGCGCGATGTTCTGGAAGACGGGCTGGCCTGCGGTCTTCATCGGATCGAACGGCTGATGCGGATCAATGCCTTGCGGGCACGGCCGAGACGTAAGCGTCCGGCCTGACCGCTATCCGTTCCAGCGCCAGGGCAGCAGGTCGTCGACCTTTGTGATCGTGTAGTCCGGGATGCGGGCGACGGTGTCGGCGAGCCAGGCGTGGGGGTCGACGGCGTTGAGCTTGGCTGTCTCGATCAGGGTGTAGGCGATGGCGGCGGCCTTGCCGCCTGCCTCGGAGCCGACGAAGAGGTAGTTCTTCCGCCCGAGGGCAATGGCGCGCATGCCGCGTTCGGCGGCGTTGTTATCCAGCTCAAGAATGCCGTGGTCGAGGTAGGGGCGCAGGCGTTCCATGCGGGTCAGGGCATAGCGGATGGCGGCCGCGAGCGGGGATTTGCCCGAGATCGTGGTGAGTTGCATGGCCAGCCAGACCTCCAGGTCGTCGAAGACCGGGGCCGCATGTGCTCGGCGAAGCGCGACCCGGATATCTGGTGGCGACCCTCGGGCTTCCTTCTCGACGGCGTAGAGTTGCGCGATCCGGCCGATGGCCTCTTCGGCGATCGGGGAGCCCTGCGACCGGTGAATGTCGACGAACTTGCGCCGGACATGCACTGCCCGGCAGGGCATTGCGCAGCAATGTCCCGAGAGGGGGCCATGCAGGCGACCTCGCGGATGGCACCGGTCCGATAGAGATCCTCGAACCCGGCATAACCATCTGCATGCATCCAGCCCCGGAACCGGGCGAGATGGTCCTTGGGATGCTGGCCCTTGCGGTCGCCGGAGAACTTAAACCATGCAGCGGGCGCGGCGGTGCCGCCCCATGGCCGTTCGTCTCTTGCATAGGTCCAGAGCCGGGCGGTCTGGGTTTTGCCGGTGCCGGGGGCGAGCATGCGAACCGGCGTGTCATCAGCAAAGATCGCTTCGGCCGACAGGACATGGCGGCCAATGGCATCGGCGAGGGGTTCCAGCAGGGCCGTGGTCTTGCCGACCCAGTCGGCCAAGGTGGATCTGTCGAGGTCGAGACCTTCACGGTCGAAGATCTGGCTTTGGCGATACAAGGGAAGATGATCGGCGTATTTGCTGACCAGCACATGGGCCAGCAGACCCGGACCTGGGCGACCGCGCTCGATGGGGCGCGAGGGCAGCGGGGCCTGGATGAACCGTTCGCAGCAGGCGCATGCGAAGCGCGGGCGGACGATCCGGTTCACGATGAACCGGCCGGGCACGTATTCCAGTTCTTCGGTCACGTCCTCGCCGATCCGGCGCATACGGCCACCACAATCGGCACAGGCATCGGCACTGGGGGCCAGTTCCACCTCCATCCGGGGGATGTGGTCCGGGATCGGACGGCGCTTCGGTTTGTCCTTCTCCTCGATGTCGGGCAGCTTCATCCGCGCCGTCATCGCGGCTGCTGCGATCTCGCTGGTCTCCAGCGCGAGTTGCAACTGCTCCGCCGTCTCGGAAGACGCGCCAAACCGGTGCGCCCGGTGCCCCGCCAGTTGATGACGGAGCTTCTCGATCAGAACCGCCTGTGCCTTCACCTCGGCCAAGAGCCGCGCGGTGAAGCTGCGCAACTCCTCGGGGTCTTCCGGCAAAGTGACGGTCCGATCCAGCATGGATACAGTTTATCTCACTGTATTCGTTGTGGGAATCGTTGATTGCGGGACTGGCAGATTATCCTGCCGCCAAAGGCCGCCACGTCCGCTGCGGCACCCGCCAGTCGATGCCTTCGAGCAGCATCGACAACTGCGCAGGCGTCAATGACACCTTGCCTTCCTTGGCAGACGGCCAGACGAACCGCCCCTTCTCCAGCCGCTTCAGGAACATGCAGGCCCCCTGGCCATCCCACCAGATGACCTTGACCAGATCACCCCGGCGACCACGAAAGACAAAGAGATGCCCGCCAAACGGATCCTGCTTCAGCACCGCCTCGGCCTGTGCCGCGAGCGCCGCAAAGCCTTTGCGCATGTCGGTGACGCCCGCCGCCAGCCAGACCCGCGTGTTGGTCGGAACCGGGATCACGGCGAGAGCCCCCGGATCAGCCGCGCCAGCGCCTCGGGATCATAGCTTCCGCTGATCCGCATCCGGTGCCCGCCCGCCAGCTCGATCTCGATGTGGTTGTCGGCGACGGGCACCGCCATCGGTGCCTTCGTCTCCGCGACGATCTCGACCGGCAGAAAGCGCGGCGCCTCCAACACGGCCGACGCCAACGTCGGGTCGGGCGCATAACGCAGATCGCGCAGCCACTTGAAGATCAGGTTCGCATTCACAGCGTAGCGCCGCGCCACCTGGGCGACCGAAACACCAGGCGCAGTGGTCTGGAAGCAGATCGACCGCTTCTCCTCGTCTGTCCAAAGCCGCTTCGTCCGACGCGCCACGCCATCACCATAGTGTCCACTATCGATGGTGGACACCAACCGGCACTCTCAGCACGCGGCAGTGCGGTCAGGCCGGACGCTTACTCGGAGACGACGTGGAAAGCCGAAGGACGACGGCGAACGGTCGTAAGCGGTGTCCCCGTCACACCGTGACGGCGTAATTCCACGGGAGCAGATCATCGATCTGGCTTGACGTTGCCCCCAACTTTTATCCAGCGTGAGCGAGACTCCGGGTTTGAGTTTTGCCCATTTGGGCGGGTTGGGCAACGGGGGCTGGCGCGGAGCTTTGCGGGTTGCGCAGCGTCAGGCCCCGTTGCGGGGCGAAGGTTTGGGCAAACTCGGCTGGGGTCTGCCAGCCGAGGCGGGAGTGAGGCCGTTCGGTGTTGTAGTCCATGCGCCAGGCAGCGAGCGTGGCGCGGGCATGATGCAGGGACGGGAACATCGTCTCGTTCAAGAGCTCATCGCGCAGGCGGCCGTTGAAGCTTTCGATAAAGGCATTCTGGGTCGGCTTTCCGGGGGCGATATAGTGCCAGTCAAACTTGTGATCATCCACGAACTTCAGGATCGCGTTCGAGGTGAACTCGGTCCCATAGCATGTTGGGAATGACGCGCCGTAGAAGGTTATGGCCGCCTGCTGCGCAATTCTGGAGGCTGCGCAGGCGGCCATAACCGGGTCTCGGGT
>NZ_QGGW01000021.1 GCF_003148775.1 Roseicyclus mahoneyensis | reverse complement strand
ACAACCACCAGCGGCCCCATGCCGCCCATGGCGGACAGCCGCCCGCCGTGGTCTACTTCAACGCAACCCAAACCGATCAGCAGGTCCAGGCAGTAGCTTAAATCACCCTCGGAATCTGTCCAAGAGTTGGGGAGTAGCTCAAACCGTTGGATTGTAATCCTGTGTCGCCTCCAGAATGTAGAGCAGGTCGTTGGTGTCGTGCTGAGCCACACGCTTGAGCAACTGTCCGTAGTACCGGTCTGCACTGCGCTGATCTGGCGCCAGATCCATGAGTTGCTGCACACTCTGGGCCATCAATGTCAGCAGCGGAGCAGTGTATAGATAGCTATTAGGCCGTTGTTCATAATCGCCGTTCACCCATGCAGGATCATGGCGTATTGCCTCGATCATCATCCGTCGCCCAATCCAGTTGCGCCCTCCAAGCGGCAGCGGATAGGCTCCAATGGGCACAAGTCGCGCCGCCGACTCCGGGTACATCTGCCCCCAGACCCACGTTAACATCGCCCCCAGCGATGTTCCCATAACCAGTTGCAAGCGATTAACTTTTAATCCTTGCGTCACCAGAAGGTGCGCGGCGGCGGCCATGTCCCGGCAGCGATAGCGAGGAAACCTTGTGCGTAGCCCGTCGCTGGGTTTGCTCGATTGACCGTGGCCGATCAGGTCAGGCGCGATGATGAAGTAGCGTCCCGCATCCAGCACCTGGCCGGGCCCAAACAGGCTCCTCTCGAGCGCACCTGTGACCCATTGCATCCGGTTACTGGTCGACGAATGCAACAACAGTACAGCGTTGCAGATCTGCCCTGCCGCATCATACGCGGGTGTTCCCAGCGTTGTGTAGTGCAGCCGCAACTCATCAATACGCTCGCCCGAGGCAAAGGCAAAATTCTTGATCGTGCAGACGCCGTCCTGTCGCCTTAGGCTAGGCCGTGAAGTCTCGGTCTTCTCTGGTGGCTGCATGCCAATTCCTCGGTACATATCATTGTCTAGCACTCATGGCTCATGCTTCTAGTTCAAATGCTGCTGCGCCAATGCCTTGAGTTCATCGTTGAAAAACCAGTGCGCATGATAAACAGGGGCACTCTGCCAGCCTCGATGCTGCTTGTGCTTTGCAACGAGTCCCGAGTCCAACTTGCCAATCCCGTGTTCCAGCGCATACTCGATAGGCCGATAGCAAATCAAATCCAACTGCATGCTATCGAGTTTCGTCATCTCACTGGCCTGAAGAATATAGAGCGTTTGCTCAGCTGCCGCACACAGTTGCAAGTTGCCGGCCACAAATCGTGCCCCATCAAAATAACCCATCAACAACGCGTCTAACGGCATCAAACGGGCTATGGCCTCATAAATGGGAGCAGGGAGCCACGGTGTGCCGCCGTAACGCTCACATACCCGGCGATGCCCCTCGTAATAATCTGTCAGGATTTCATCCGTCAGTTCAAAACTTTTCAACACCCTGAAAGCTAGACCATGGGCTTCTGCCTGTCGGCGTTCTTTATGCAGCTGGTAGCGTTTGCGTTTGTGCAGCTGCGCAACATAGTCTGCCCAATCATTGAAACCCGTGTTCGTCCACATCGAATGCCGTTCACCAGCGACCAGCGCGCCCTGCCCCTGACAAAGCCGTGCGGTCGCATTGTCGATGTGCAAGATATTGAGAACCGATTGCTGTTCCGCACGCTGCCCAAGCTGAAGCAGCCCCTTGATAAGTGCTGCCCTCAAAGGCGTCTCAGCAAATCCCCTGCGCACCAACAGCTTTCGGCCCGTCACTGGAAAGAACGGTACGCCCACTTGAAACTTTGGCCACTTGAAGAAGCCTGCGTCTAACCCGGCCCTCAGCCAGTGAACCTCAGGGCCATATTCGCGCAATGTACCCCACTTGAGCATCGCAGGAGCGCAAGCAACCAGGCCGTGTGTGGCATCCATCAACAGAATATGGCGCGGCAGCACGCCGCGGTCAGCCCCGAGAGCGCCGGACGTTTCAAGCGCCTTCAGAAAAGCGTGCTGGACAAAGGGGTGCCCGGCCGCACAGGCATCCCAAGCATCCGCGTCCACCGCCTCGATAGTATTGATAACCCTCAGCTCAAGCGCCATCAATGGCACCAGTGTTTCTGACGCCCTGCATGGCATCCGTCTCGACATTGCGGCGCCATGCCCTCAGAAAATCGCGCAGCTTTGTTTCTGCCGACGCATCAAGGGGGCACCCCTGCGGAAAGGACATTAGCGCCCCATCTGTTTCATTGAGACTGGTGATACGATCAAAGGGCAGACCGGTCTGTATGAACTCATCGTCCTGAACAATCAAGACCAAGGCATCGATACCCGAAGAGAGAATAAGGGCACAACAACGGGCATGCAGGCCCACTAACGGCATCATCTGCGGCTCACCGTTCGGCATCCATACCTGTTCAGCACCAACAAGCGCAGCGCGCATTCCAGCATCTACTAGCTGCTTCCAGGTCTCTTTGGCTATTTTCAGAGCCTCGACGCCGCCCACATGCACATGGATGGGAATGCGACCGCCATTTCTTATAAGCGTCCTTAAAAACGACGGTATCCGTGAACGCGAAATCTCTCCGCCTCCAAGCAGCGGCGCATAATTGACCTCATTGATGATGGAGCCGTTGGCGTACCAGGGTTCTTTGATATCCTGGCTGATGATATCCACCCCGGCCACTTCCAACCCAAAGAGTTGTACCGCCTCGATAGCCACCCTCACATTCTCTGGGTTTATCGCATTCGTGACCTCTTCATCTACGCCACCCCAAGCCGTGGTCTCGATGCGACGAAGCGCCACGAACCGCCCTGCCTCCGGCACCGAATTTGATGTCCACCCCTGGCGACGCAGCATGTAAGTTGCCATGTCATCCAAGGGACGGATCCCGGAGCGCTTCCACGGCGGAAGTCGGTCTTGTACCTCACACTCCGCCGCTACCAAGTCCTCAATGCGTGACCACCCGTCTGCATAGACCCCGATGGGAAGCCTCCGCACAGCATAAAGAAGCCTGCCATCAACAATGAAAAGGCGATGGCAGACTCCCGGAACCTGCTGCTCAACCAGCACAGACTTACCAGGAGACCGTTTATGCGCCTCGTTAAATGCAGCCTCGAGATTTTCGGCTCTGACATCGACCGTGACACCTTCACCCCGTTCAAGATCGGTTGGTTTGATCACGACCGGAAAGCCAATGCGCTCGGCACCTTGCTTTGCTTGCTCAAGCGACGTGACACGCACGTGCCTCGGAGCTGGCAGACCGCCTAGGCGTAGAAGTTGCGCTGTCAGCATCTTGTTCTGTGTCCAGCGCATTCCAAGCGCACTATCGTGATCTGTTGTGCTGCGGTCAATCCTACGCCCGGTGCTGCCCATGCCCAGTTGAAATACGCCGCCCGGGAGCGCAAAGCATGGGATATCGAACCGATGAGCGACGCGCAAAACTTCAAATGTCGATTTGCCATTTGGCATGGCCTTGGCAAAGACACACCTGACATCTGTTTCGATAATCTGGAAGAATCGATCACGGTCTTCGCGTGATTCAGGATTAGCTCTCCCTGCCCAACCCGCTAATTTGAACGCAACCTTGAGCACCCCCTCCACGACGGTGCGCGACACACGTTCCGTTTCGGAAAAATGACAAATTGCTTGCCAGCCTTTCGTCCGATCAGGCTCCGGCACGCAAGATTGCACCTTCAGGGTTTCAAAAACAGGGATGCGCAGTACATGTAAAAGGCCCATTGCCAGTCTCAGAACCACGTCGAGCCACTGCTGCCCTTCATTGACCAAAGCAACAGAGCGTTGCTCTGGCATCTCGAGGGCAAGGTCGTCATCCAGCACGCTGAGCCAGAAAAGAACGACGTCTTTCCTGGCTCCTGGAGGGAGCTTGAACGTGATGCTCATCGTGTTGCTGGAGCTTCCACCGCTTGCATTGAAAGAGGCGCCAGCATTACGATCAGTAACCGTGCTTTCCCCCCACTTCTGGCGAAGTATCTGCTGAACGACCTCGCCTTGCACCTTTCCGTGCTCGTTACGTGGGATGCACTCAACAAAAACCACATCATGTAATGTGTATCGACCGATCTGATCGCGCACCTGCTGAACCAGAGCTCTTGCATCGCACTTGGCTTCAGGTTCTCTTACCACCAAGGCAACTGGAACTTCTTGCGCATGTGGATGACGCAAAGGTTTAACGAGGGCGTCCGACACACCAGCTATCTCACGCAAACATGCCTCAACCTCCACAGGATAAACGTTGACCCCGCTGACAATCATCATGTCATCGGCACGGCCCCGATGGACCAGCTGCCCATCGGCTGTCAGGTGGCCCACATCGCCGGGATAAAACCAGCCATCTCTGAAAGCCTTATGGGTAGCTTCAGGATCGTTCAGATAACCTGTGACCATGGTTGGCGAGGCGACGCGCACCAGACCATCTACTCCATAGGGTAGAACCGCACCGTCTTGATCAACTATTTCAATCTCAAACCCTTTTACCGGATATCCCACTCCTTCTGGCACCGAGAGCACGCCATCCAAGCGCGTTATGCTTCCTATACCTGTTTCGTTCGTACCCCAAAGCACGAATAATTTCTCATTAAGTTGTGCGATAACTCGTTCCCTCAGCGCCATCGATACAGGCGCACCGGCTACCATTAATGCGCTGATTTTTTCAAAAGATTTTATGGCATCTTGCGAAAGGGTACTAAAGACTGCCTCCAGGTGAAAAGGCGTACAATACAGGGCAGTCACATGACCCTTATGAACCGCAGTGCTGCAGTCAACAAGATCGGGCCGATTAAAGTAAATGCCCGCACCCAACGATATCGCCTCAAGCATTCTTGATTTGGCGCTGGAAAAATTAACTCCAATTAGGGAAAAAAGAACATCATCCTGCCCATAAGGCAATCGAGGCGTTGTTAATTGGATACGCGAAATTTGTTGTTTTTGAGTAATTGGAAAAATCTTGGGCCGTCCAGTCGATCCTGACCCACTCAAATATATCCAAGGCTGATCAGCATCAATGGCCACCGGCGCCCACAGGGTATCGCTTTCGTGATTACGAATTGCCGACCAACCAATTTGCTTGACGCCTTTTGCCACTGCGTCATCGTCCGAAAGCAACCAGGTGCAGCGAGTCTGTGCAAGCAAACGCTCACGCTGTGCAATCGGCATGGAGCGCGGAATACTGAAAACTATGGCCCCAATGTGCGCCATAGCCAACGTGGCCAACCAATGATCCAGCGGATCATCCAGCATTACAGCTATGACATGTCCTGCGCGGACACCGGCGTATTGCAGGCCCCCTGCGGCCAGCGCGACCATTGAGCCAAATTTAGCATATGACAGGTCACCCGAAGCACGACGTATCGCCAAAGCTTCAGGTCTGCGTTCGACTTGATCAAACAGGATCGATGTAACGTTCATAGCGTTCAGTTGAACCGAAGAAGCTCCTCGATCTTTTCCGCGTTCGACTCTTGCTTCGGCAGCATGTGCGATTTCCCAATCGGCCCCTGACGGAAGTTGGCCCAGGACAGCAGCGAGGCATAGATCAAAGGCAAGGCGCCGGAAGCGCGCAGCTTGTTGAAAGTAATGTCTTCTAGCTTGTTGAGCGCCGCCTCATCGATCACGCGCAGACCGGTGACCTGACGGTCCTCTTTGCCCTCCACCTTGATCCGAATCGCACGTTCAATGAGCAAGCCCGCGGCATCAATTGCCTGGACGAGGCGTTGTGTTACACCTGCACGCAATTGCAGCGTGTTAAGCAACTGGGTCTTTTGTTGCGAAAGCGCGCTGAGCGTGCCGTCATCCTCAAAGACTGGTTCCCCCTCAAGCCGGCTAATCATCGGCGAGTCGACATCGATCAGTATCGCAAAACGAGCGTCTCTATCAGCCATTGGCACTTCATCGGCCGGCGCCACAGGGATACGCGTGATCGCCAGAGGATAATGCCGGATATGCGCCGGGATGTAGGCCGCACGCCAGCCGCCCGTGGGGCTGACATAGGCATTGGAACCGCTCTGCACACCCATCAATGCCACCGGCAGTGCACTGCCGGTGGGGAAAATAATCGGATATTCGCGCGCAACATCTGCGATCTCATCGATCACGATCGGAGCCACCAGCTCCGCCCGCGCAAAGGAATAATCTGGGTTCAGTTGAAACCGAAAGTCCGCATGTTGTGAGAATTTAAGCGGAACGAGAGTTTTGAACATGGCTCTACTCCTATTTTATATTGCGCAGGACATCGGAGCGCCCACCTTCCGAGCGACCGCAACAAGCTCGGACGCTGGATAAACCATATCCCCCGACGCGTCGAACGGGTAAAAGATACTTCCCTGAACTAGTTCGATGGCGTTCATACCATTATTGCGGCTGCGAGCACATAAGGTTCCGCAACAGTATAATCGACGACATAACCCAAATCCTCCATAGCGCCGATAGTGATCGCTGAGAGATAATTCTCACCCGAGTTCAGATAGCCCGTCATGATCTCACGACCCAAAATATCTTCATCCCAGTGGTAATAGGCCGTTCCCGCTCCACCCTCTGTTTCCAGGGGAATGTAATTTGTTTGACCGCCTGCAGCGATGAACTCACGAACGGCGTTAGCGCCTGTATATAATGCACCCGATGTCAAACCAAAACTGGACCAGAGTAACCCAAATCCCAGCACATGCGCGATTTCATGGATTGCGACATCAATTGCTTCTGAAAGTGGCATGCTGGCCAAGTCGACCTCGTCAAAGACCATGTAACCCTTATAAGGCAGTCCCCCGTCGCTTGATGACCGAAGGTGGGTCACAGATGCATAGCCGAGAACGCCGCCTCTGCCATCGATATGCTCCACAGTGACGTCAATCCACAGGTCATCGATGCTGCCGACATCGGGTAGATCGCCGATGATGACACGCTCCCAGACCGCAACAGCTGCCTCAAAAATGCTTAGGTAATTGCTGTCCCCTGAATAGTTCAGAACGATGTCAAAACCCGTCGTGATTGGCGGCAAAGCAAAGCTGATAACATTCGCATTGGGTAGGCCTGCAATGTCCGTGATCGCATATTGCTTCACAGACAATGCGGATTGCGAGGTCAGCACGCTGCTCGACCCAAGCGTCAGAGAGAATTCCGAGGCTCGGCCATTCACGGCGTTGTGCGCTGTCAGTGTGGCATTGCCGAGGCTGCCGTTGGAGACAGCAAAATCCGAGGGCGTAAAACTAGACACATTGATGGCGCTGTTGAAGCGCAGCGTGACCGTATCTCCGGCCGTATAGCTGTTCGAGCCATCTGCGTCCGTGAAACGAACAGGATCGATTGAGGCAGACGCCAAACCGGCGTTGGTCTCACGCAGATTGACCGTAATCTGCGTGGACACCCCCAGACTTCCCGGCAGTGTTGGGTCGAAAACAGTGATGGTGACATCAAGGTTTGGGTTCAAGTCATATTCGGGCAAAACGCCTGCCTTCAGGTAAAGCCGTCCGGACAAAACCTCGAAGAGGTTCGCATCTGCGCCTGATAGAGAGAAGATGTTGGATCCCAAAGCATCGTCCACAACGATCAGATCCGCAATCAACAGGCGCGTGGAAAGTACCTGGTTTTCGAAGGCGGACGTGACTGTATTCGCCAGCGAGAGCGCCGTCGGCGCCTCATTCACATCAATTACTTGCAGATTGACCGCGCGGCTCAGGAAAAGTCCGCCCAAATCCGTAGCGGTAATGGTGAGCGCGATCGTACTTTCGGCTTCAAAGTCGAGGCTCACTCCATCGGCCAGCACGATCGTGTTGCCAGCAACCACAAAGCGGTCATCGGACAAGGTGATCATATGCGTATCTCCGGGGTCCACATCAACCACGGAGAAGGTCGCCACAATCAAATCGCGGACATTCTCGGGCACGGCATTGAGCGACACTTCAATGTCCGAGGGAGCATCATTCTCGCCTGCAACCCGCTCCGCTACCTTGAAGGACAAGGTCTCGTTGATCTCAGGTAGCAGCACCTCATCAAGATAGGTCATTACTTCCGGGGTTTTGGCCTCCAGTGCCAGCGTAAGACCCGATGGCAGAGTTTTGACGGCGATTATTCGCTGCAACAACTCCGCGTCGACCATGTCTGCAAGCGTGATGTTCAGGATGCCCGAACCACCAGATGAGACGGTACCACTGAGTTCCTCGAGCTGTTGAACTGAGATCGCCAAGGCCGAATTCAGTAAGATATCCTGGACATTGAACAGTTGTGCCGCCGTTAAATCCAGCGTGCCGTCGCTGATTATGATACGCCCCCCGTGCAGGTTGATTACGCTTCCCGCGTCCAGCACAACACCGTAGTTGTCAGACGGCATGTCAAAGAAGAGATCATGACCGCTAAGGCTTACGGCCAATGCGACAGTCTCGATTGGCGCGGCATCATCCAAGCCGGATAACAGCCAGAGCGGTCCATCGACAATGACGTCCTTAAAAGAACCGTCAGATGAGAAGTCAGCGAGAGGCGCCGCAATGAAATGCCCGTCCTCAACCGTTATAGACCGCAGCACTTCGACGACCAGATCGCCCTGATATAACGCCGGCGTTATGGCCAGATCGCCAGACGCCCGTGCGGGATCAATCCGAAACATCGTAAGCGCAAAGCCATCGACAACTTGAATCAGAAGAACACTTGAATGCTTCACGGTCACGTCGCCAGTCTCGGTCGCTGAGATTTCTGGATTTGGTGCTCCACCACCGCCGCCGCCGCCACAGGCAGAAAGTAATAGGCCAACTGTGTTAAGCGCGAGACCATATTTTAAACGTTGGGCCGCCGAAGATTGCGACATCATCGTGCTAGCCCTAAATCCAAAACGTCCATTATAAAGCAATCCGAGTTGCCTATCAGTCGGGAGAATGAAAGGGATGTCAAACTGGTTCATGTATCACACCCGCTTATGGGCAGGGATATATTCAGTAAGCCACGACCCACTGGGACTGACATAAGCGTTGGACTCCTTTTGCACCCCCATTAGCGCCACAAGCAGCGCACTGCCCACCCGGACGGTGATCGAATACTGGTGCGCCACATCCGCGATCTCATCGATCACGATTAGAGACACCAGTTCCGAACGCAAGAAGGAATAATCCTGCTTCGGCAGAAGCCGAAAATCTGCAAGGTCTACGAATTTCAGCGACGCTGGAGTTTTGAACATTGATCTTCTCTTTTTTAATAGTGCATTAAAGCGCCAGTTTTGCGATCCCCCGCAACATGCATGGACAGCGCATAGAGCATCTCCACCAACACTTCGAACGCCTAAAAGGAACGAAGTCAAGGGCAGCTCCCCCAATTTTACGGAGCTGCAAAAAAAGAGATCTCTCGGCAAGCTGCAGGGTCCGATTCTTACGGCCGCCCCCTGGTCGAACGCGATTGATATCCAGAAAATCCTTTGGTTCAATATCAAACACATCCCAATCGCAAAATTGAAGATTGCCCTCTCACGAGTTAATGCCATCCACCTTTGCCCACTTTACCACTGATTGATAGGACTTTCTTAACTGATTACGACTGAGGTCAATGGGGTGG
Source organism: Roseicyclus mahoneyensis (assembly GCF_003148775.1). Taxonomy (GTDB): domain Bacteria; phylum Pseudomonadota; class Alphaproteobacteria; order Rhodobacterales; family Rhodobacteraceae; genus Roseicyclus; species Roseicyclus mahoneyensis. The sequence continues at coordinate 306 of NZ_QGGW01000021.1, read as the reverse complement.
ACAAAGACTATCACTCTATCTGCTACAACCTGAAGGTGACCGAGCCGAGTCAACCACCAGTCTATAGCTAGGCTCCAGACTCATTGATCATCAAAGCCAGAAGATGACGGTGGCGGCGAGGGCGACGGCTGAGAGGAAGGTCTTGGCGCACCTGTCGTAGCGGGTAGCGATCCGGCGCTAGTCCTTCAGGCTGCCGAACATGATCTCGATCTGAGCTACCCCCCGAAAATTGGACAGTGACGGAAGCTACGATCTGAGGTCTGCTGATCCCCAAGACGAGGAGATCAGAATATGTCGAAACGCAGG
>NZ_QGGW01000020.1 GCF_003148775.1 Roseicyclus mahoneyensis | reverse complement strand
CCGGCTCGACGAGCTCCTGCCGTGGAACTGGACACCGGTCGCCGCCGCTCAGGCCGAGGCCGCCTAACCAACCGCGGTGCCAACCGGCCGGTTACTTTCGTGACACGGGTCAGACGGGCTTGTTCTTGCGCGTTTCCCCAGCTGGCTCGCGGACATTCATCGTAAAATCGCGCGGCTCTGACGGGCGGGTGCATAGCATCACGCTTGGAACATACCCTGATCTGTCCTTAAAAGACGCCCGCAAAAAGGCTGGCACCACGATTGCCGACATCAAAAGCGGCGCGAATATCAATGCCGTGAAACGCGAGCGCCGCACGGCGCATCTGGTCTCGCCAACACTGCGCGCCCTTCTGGAAGAGTATGAGGCCCGTCCCCAGAATAATAGGAAAATCTGGCAACCCGCTGGCCCCCGCACCCGAAAGAGCAGCGCACGGTCGCGCATCGAGTGTACCTTTGAAAAGCTCCTCGACCGGCCTGTTTCGACGATTTCCGAAGACGATCTTGCGCTTGCAATGCAGCGCTACAAACCGAAACGGCCGCAGAAGGGCAAAACAACCGCCAATGCCGGCATTTCCCGATCCCGAAGCTATCTCAAGCCCGTTCTCGACTGGGCCGCCGGGCGTGGCAGGTTCAAAAAGATTGGCGCAGGACGGATTCCAAAGATTGAAACACCGGATCTTGCGCTGACATTCGACCCCGCCGTGGAAGACCCCACTGTGGGGGATGTCCGTGAGCGCGTGCTCAATCAGGATGAACTGTCACGCTTGTTGCCGTTACTGACCTATCCGGCACCGGCGGGCTTCCCACGGAATATGCCACTGGAGCGTGATGTCCGCCCTGCCGCCTTGCGGTTCATCCTGCTGACCTTGGCACGCGTCGACGAAGTGTCATCGTTGCGGTGGCGCGATATCCTGTGGGACACAAAGGTCTGGTATAAGGGGGAAATCAAGACCCCCAACGGCCGACCCCGGTCGCAGAACCTGCCGCTGTCTGAGGCGGCGATTGAGCTGCTGAAGTCGCTCCCGGGATACAAGACTCAGAACCCCAATGCCCTCATCTTCCCCAATTCCAACGGCGGAAAACTGGGCAACTGGTTTCGCTTCACGGTCAATATGCAGGCCGAGGCAGGGCTGGAGCATTTCCATCGCCACGATCTGCGCCGCACTTCATCCACGATCCTGCGCGCCTTACGGGTTTCGCTCGCAACGATCGAGACGATTTTGGGTCACACACACCCCCTTCGTATTGAAAACGTGTCTGACTCGGCCAAGCATTACATGATTGCGACCCAAATCCTAAATGATGTGTCCGATCCCGTTCGGGACGCACTCGAATTGCTGTCCACTGTGTTAAACAGAATTGAGAACACAGGACGTAAAGACACATGATGCGGCCATAGGCCCGCAGACGTAGGTCAAGAAGACTTTGGTCATCGCGGCTGCCTTGGGTTTTCGAGTTCATCAAGGCGAGCGGCTGCACTGAAAACACCACTTCGGACATTCGCGTTACCGTCTGCATCCCGATAGATGTCTCGCAATAGGTCGAAAAGCGGATCGGCAGGCTCAAACCCGTCAGGCAGGCCGCGAATGCCGCGCACGATCTGCCAGTCGTTGAACCTCTGACGGAGTTCGTCGAACTGGCCAGCCTGCAAAGCTGCCACCACTTCAAGGATGGCTCCGCCGGGTCGTTCGAATGCGGATCGCTGTCCCCTCAGTCGTTCAAGAGCGTTTTGCTTTGAGACACGGTAGACCGCATTCGTTGCATCTAGCGCCTCAATCGCAGCGTCGATGTCGCCGCCCGCAAGCCGAACAAAGTAGAAGACGGGGAGCCATTGCCTCTGCACCTTTGCGGACAAGCAGATGTATTCGAGCGGTTCGCGAACAACGTCATGGCCGAGGTAAGCAAGCAAAACGGCATCGGCGTCCAGTGCTCGCCCCTCGATCCGTTCGACCACCTGACCCTCAGGGTCAACTGCATGAACATCGCCGATAAGGCGCAAAGCTGGTGCCCCGGCGCGTTCTTCAAACTCACCTTCGCGAATGAAATCGAGCTGATCGGCCAAGGCGCGGTCGATCAGAATACGCTTTGATCCAGCATCCAACTCGCCCTTTTTCGTATCCACGATCAATGCGCGATCCGCGCCAATTTCACTGAGGCGGGTCGCACTTGCCAACAATGTCTGCGTTGCAGCCCTGTCGCGTTCGCGCAGCATGGACAACAAGTCGCCAAACTTGATCTTTCCGGACTGCCCCGCATAGCGGAACAGGATCGTTCCGTCTTCAAGGCCGTTTGCATCACGGCACACGATCACGGGCGGGGTTGGATATTTCTCGACATGGATGAAGCCGACCGCATGACCGCCGACCTCGATAACATCCTTGGAAAAGGCTGGCGTAGGCGTCAGAAGGTTTTTCACCTTGTCTGTGATGCGGACGATGTCGGTATCTTGGAAGGCGGTGTCAGGCATCCCTGTTACATGGCACTCCGCGTCTTGCACGCCAATGAAAACAAAGCCGCCCCGATTGTTCGCCAATGCAGCAATCGCACGAACAACTGGTTCCATGCGGCGTGGGTCGAACTGCGCCTTGCACTCTTGATCCGAGGTCTCCCCGTCCGCAAGAAACCAGCCGCCGTCACGTTGCACGAAGCGGGCGAACGCCCTTTCAGCTAACGTCGGTTCACGCGGAACGCCAGCTTCGATCACCACCCCAACCTCGGCAGGCGAGAAGCCAGCAAGGAATGCGTCCAATGCGGCTTCCGTCGCCGCTGGCACTTCTGGGCCATAATCCCCGGCATTGATCCCGGTGATCCTCCCTGAGTTTACAGGCCGATCTTGCCGGTTAAAATAAAACTGGATGTCCCGGTTGCGCATTCCCCGGCGCAACATCGCCTTAATCAGGCCAATCTCTTCATCCGTGATACTTCTGCGCGGCATAATCGTACATTCCCATAAGGTATCATTCGCCGTCCGATTTCAGATACCCAAGTATCTGCTCAAGCTGTCGAAACACTTCATCGAATGTGAAAATCCGAACCCCGTGAGAGTTTTTTCGGAAAAGCTGGAATGAACGTCGTTGGTCTTTGTCCTGCGGCATGGTTCCAACGATCAAGACACAATCCACGTCGAAATCGGCCAGAGCATTCTCGCCCCACCATTCGTTGTCTTTCAGGTGCTGACCAAAGTTGGACACGAAGTGATAGCGTTGATCGAGAACCTGTGTGATACCCCCAGCCAGTTCATCGTGTGGCGCAAACACGCGATCTCGATAGGGGCTTGGTTTCAACAGGGGCGTTGAGGGTTTCTTGATTTCGATGAGCGCGGCATTGCTGCTGATGCTGTTCTTGACCAGAAAATCGCTGATCTTCTCTCCTTTGCCGTCGATCCTTCGCCCACCCACATAGGTCTGCCCGTTCACAAGGCGGATCGGATAGCCAAATGCGAACGATAGCATGAAGGGATCGGCTTCGAAAAACTTCTGCCACTCAGGCTCGCTTTGGTTCTGACCAAGCCGATGACGAAATTCATCGACAGCCCCCTCCAGACGGGACAGCTGCAAATCTGAAACCATCTTGTCGGTTGCCTCAGGCGCTTGGTTCGCGATGCTGCGCGCTGCCTTGCCGATCTCGGTAACAAGCACCTTCTGCGCCTTTGGGTCGCGATAGTCCGGATCCGCGGCAAAATCTTGAATGAGCTGGCGGATTTCGTTGCGCCCAAGTCGGAATGGCCGTGCTTTCTTTCCGGCGCCTTCTGCCAGTGCGTTGAAAACAGTCGTGTCCTTGACCTCGTTCTCGGCCTTTTTGGCCCGGCTGTCGATCCGCTTCACCTCAGCGCAGATTTGGCTAAACTTCTGCCGATCCACTTTGAATTCGCCTGCGGTGGCATCCCCATAGCCAATGTAGATCACCTTTTCATTTGTCAGGTCATGCAGCGCCCGCATAACCGACCGATAGCCTTGCTTGATGCCAAGCCCATAATCGAGCGAGATGATGAATTCGCCAGGCTGGGCCTCAACGAGCGAATGCACGGTGTGCTCGTCGGGCGGTATGGTCGGGTCATCCCAATCAAAGCTGATCCCGACGAGCCAAGTATACTTGTTCGTATAGCTGCCATCATCGTTCGGGGCCGTATAGAAGGGATGGATCATGAAACGTGCGTTGCGGGCGTCCAATGTCATGATAACGCAAGGGCTGGCATTGGTTTCGTCCAAGGCGAACCCGCGTGATTTCAGCTGTTCATTCGACGGCAGTAGCCAGACAACCCAGACTTGATCGTCACCCGGGACCTGCTCGATCTTGAGCGAGTATTCTCCTCGTGGCCGGGTCAATGGGTTGCCGAAATCGGGCTTCATGCCTTTGCTTTCCTCCCCCGTTTACCCTTGGCCGCGGCGGCGCGGGCCTCTTGTACATCGCTCCCAACCAAGGCTGCATGGCGACGGGTCATTCGCTCCCCGAATTGGCGCAACTTGATCAAACTGGTACTGGGGTCATCTTGAAAATAGCTCTCCGCAAGCTTGCCAAGGTTGGCAAGCTCGGGGTCCAACCCATCGAGAAAGTCAAAGTTACTAAGACGCTGATCCATCGTGCAATTTTTGCGCGAGCAGCCGTAGAATTGCAACGGGCGATAGGTGGGCCTTCGGAAAATTCATTCGGTGTCAGCCTTGCGGTGCATTGGGGTCAGAGGGTGGATCTGAAATCAGCACATGCGCCTCAGACAGAATCTCGTTGCCTTCCTTGACAATTTCACCCGGCAAATCAGGACGTTTCAACCAGCCAATCATGCGCCGCAGGAGAGGTTCGAGGTGGCGAAGAAGCCGATCCACCTTCGACAGTTTGGCCGACAATTCCGCATCCTTATGGGCAACCTCGGCTTGCGCCCGCGACAGTTCCCGTTGCTCTGCAGCAATCTCGGCCTTCGCCGCCTCTCGTTGGGCTAAAGTCGCTTGAACGACCTCGAGAGCATCGGCTTCGGCGGCCTTTGCCTTCGCCGTAATTTCGGCCGCTTCGGCGGCCTGTTCTTCCGTTTCCTGTTGCGCAGCGATCAAGTCAGCCTCTGCCCGCGCATTGGCCACTGCCAGCGCATGGCTCCGTTCCTCCATATGACGGAATTGGGCTTTGCGCCGCAACATTTTCTCATTCAGGGCCTCTGACTCAGCAGCCAGCCGTTGATTGCGGATATGCCGAAAGGCACCAACGATCTGTCCACCCGTCCGGGCGATTCTGGCATCTACCAGCACTTGCTCTGCCTCGGCCTGTCGTTGCCTCGTTTCCTCGACGGCACGTTTGCGGGATTTCTTGACGGTGGAGTTCGACACAAACGCCGCGTCTGCGAGTATGCCGTCCGCCGCATCGCGAGCCGATTTTTTGATCTTTGCCGCATCCTGCAGCGCCTTGCGCCGCTGCTCCCTGCGCCACTTACTCGGCGGCACATGGTCACGCGGGCTTGGCCCTTCCAGCCCTGCGGCCTTTGCGGCGCGGGCGGCTGCAGCCCGGCGCTCTCCACGATGGATGCCCATGTCCAGAAAGGCCTCGCCTGCGAGATCTTGCGCATGTTCATAATCGGCAAGGAGCGGGTTGGCCGAGGGTTGCAACAGCCGCTGACGCCCACGGTTCTGACTGACTTTTTCATTCCACACAGCGACGGCGAAGTGCAGATGCACGGCCTCTTCATCCACGTGAACCGTCACTTCCCTCAACTGCCCAGCAGGGAAATGCGTCTGCAGGAACTCCACGCCCCGGTCGACAAATCGGGACACCCGGTCGGGGTCCCATTCCTCTGGCCCGGCGCCGCCGAACCACTGCTTGTTGACAGTCAAGATACCTTCACGGAGCGGCCCCTCTTGCGTGAATTTCCACGGGTCAACCGGCCCACGGCGGCGCAAGGCCTCCGCTTCTTTCCAGCGGCCTTTGGCTTCACGAGCAGCAATTTCATTAAGGTGATTGTTTCGTTTCGCAGTGGCGATCTCTGCGATCAAGACGTCAATCCAATCCTCGTCACCAATAACGCGATAATTCTGTGGACTCAGGTCATGGCGGATATGGCTCAGATCCCCACCCGCTCGCTGATCATGCATTTCCCTTCTCCTGAGCACCCGGGGGAAAAACGACGCAAAACGCAGGACAGCCGGGGCAGTTGCAAGGCAGCCCTTGTTTGCGGGATGATCGAATTTCGTATGGACAGACATGCGCGAATTCCAGTTGGTCTTGTTTGACTGGATTGTCCGCGCGCTGCGTGAAAAACCGCAGAGGAATTTTCAGGGATTGCCCGGATGGTTACTCACTATTGTTTTTGCAGCCCCGGTAGCCCGGTGCCGCAAAAACAATGCTCGCAATGGGGATACCCCCTTGACCCCTTCTCGCGATAAATCCTCGCCTGACGGCTTGGACTTATCGCTGCGACCAGCAACGTGCTGGACCCGTGAACCCTGTTTTTGGATGGATTGTCCTTTGTTTGAGGTTTGGCTTTGACTTTCTGGCTGTCCTTTTGCTCTTGGTTGACCCAGTTGATCACTTCAAGAATACCTTGGACCGCAATAGCTCACATATGCCATAGCGTGGTGCTTCCAATGTTCATATGGCGAGGCTCCCTACCCCTTCTTAACAGGCATTGCCGCAATCTTACGCGCCCGAGAAATCACATCCTCCTCGTCGGTTACCTTGGCTATTTCCGCTTCAACCCTCTTGAAGATCGGGATGTACACGTGATCATGGATCACCAAGCGGGCCATAAGTTCCAGATATCTTTCCCAATCCGCCAAAGTTGGCTTGATCTTCGCAGGCTTCACGTTGTGCCCACGCACATGGGCTGCGTCGGGGTGATCTTCGGGAATGGTTCTCTCAAATTTTTTCATGGCACCATGGTCCTTTGTTGAAACCGTTAATCCGGGCGCCAGCAGTTCAGCGCCATGCCTAGGATGGGCTGGAACACGAAAGGAGCGGGGGGCTACATCATCGTCGATGAAGGCAACCAGATTTTACATGATGTGCGACAGGTGGTTTCGGAATCGAAACCAGAGAAAATTATTCTATATCAGTAAATTAGATCCAATTATGCAGTATAGTTAATATGAAAGCGGGTTTGTGGGAGACCGAAATATCTGCGATATCGGGCCGTGTTGAAATTTGATGTTCAATTATTGATATTTGTCGAAGGTAGTACTCTCACCAGCATCGTGACGGTTTCCAAAACAAAATTATCCGGAATTCGCATTATCAAATCCTCCATAATGCGCAGCCGATCTCTCATCCCTTCGATGCGTGTTTCCATCCGACGTATTTCAGATGCAATTTGCCCCTCAGTCATTTGGATCTGTTGCTTGTCCTGAACGTTGCGTGACCGTAGTTGTGTGATATTCATCTGCTTCCATCGGACGTAAGTCTCAGTCTCGGATGTGAGGATTTGCCGTCGGTTAGAAAAGACGCTCAACGTCGCTTGGCGCTGCCTCGCATGGCGCTCTCGCTGCTCTTGGACCATCTCTTGCTCCAAGCCTGCAATAATCTTCTGGGCTTCGCGGACCGGTCGGATCGTTTGCTGAATTTGCTGGTTCGTTGTTTGCCGACAGCCATCGCTCAAGAAGGCTTGAACAATCTTGTCTGGCATTTTTTGTAAAGAGCCATCATCTGCAATAACAAGACAAGTGGTCTTGACCGCATCAGGAAACAGGGTCGAAAGCCAGCGACGGTCAGACAGTCGACCAATCCGGATAGCAGGAGCATCAGACGGATTAGCCTTGAGATGCCGGTCGAGGAACATCGATGGCCGCGACGCTGTCCGGAAGAAGAGAAGCGTCTTACCTGTCAACTCGGATGCCACTTCATTATCGGAAAGATAAACTCCCATAGGCTTTGGCGAAATGGGCTGCGTCCTTGCCTTGAGGTAAGCTTGGCGGACAAGGTCGTCATGCAGGTCGTCGCCGGTCGAGAAAAAACGCGCACGTCTTCCAATTTGCTCCCATGGCAGAATTACATCCTTTTTTGGTGGGCGCCCGAGCCGATCGCGACGCCACCGGAATATCTCGGGCTCACGCGTCGTCATTGCACCAAGATTGTAGGGGCAGTTTTCAATCAGTCTTGGCAATGCAAGTGAGGCCACCCGCTCGCTGTCATTCACTTTGGGAAATGCCCCATGAAAGCCACCACTTCCATGCAAGAGGCGCAGCCAAATATTTCCCATGCTATCTGAAGCACGAACCTTCCCGATGATTTCTGTGATTTCACCCTGCTTGTTTTGCTCGACAGGAGACATGTTTTCGGCAGTGACACTCAGGCCAAAAGACAATTCGTTTTTCAATGCGATCGCGGCTTCCTTGAATCCAGCTCGCCCGGCTGCGGCTTCTGTAATGATACTATCGATACGTCGGGACAGGGCTTCGTCGAGGTACGGCAGAGGTCGTTCAAAAACGTCGAGCAGATCGAGGGCCTCTAGCACCCTCTCATCCGCAGAGCCCGCGACCACCATACGCCATATGCCTATTGTACCGACGCTCCGATCCTTTAAATAGGCGGTCAACCCGCCGGAACGCAGGCGGTCCAGACGGCCGATCAACTGATCAATGCGCATGGCCTGCCATGGCAGGTTGTAAAAGATCATATCCGAGGCGACGTTGTGCAGGTTGAGGCCCGCTTCAACGAATTCCTCCATAATAAGTACAGTGGCTTGGCTCTCTACCGCGCCCACGACATCGACCAAGTCCGTATTGTGACGCCCTCGCATGGTGGCAATACCATCGTTCGCCAAATGCGGAAAAAGTTCCGACAGTCGCCGTTCCAACATATCCACTGTAGGCGTGTCACCAGCGACGATAACGACGCGTCGTTTAGGGTCGCCTTGCCAAAAACCGATAAGAATGTCGCAGAGGTCATCGAAAAGTGCATTGCCGGGATTACGGGAAAGCGTTGTCTCCAGATCGTCACGCAAGTCTGAATATGCCGAGAACGTCCGATGGCGCAGGATGCCACGCAGACTCGATCCAGCCCGAAACATCTGGCGGCACTGCAGCCACGGTGCCTGTTCGAGCGGAGCTTCCCCACCGTCACGACAGGCTGCATTCTGAAGCATGACCCTCGGCATCTCGGCGTCGGAGGCCGTGGTTCGGATGGTATGCACCTTGCGTACGGGTGCAATACCCGGCCATTGGCTGCGTGTCTGTCGTAATATCCGCCGATCTGCGGCGAAAGCCGTTCTGAAAACGTCAGCAGACAGGGTGCCATCCGAAACACGTTGCCTTGCGGCGGCAGCTTCTTCAGCGAGATAATCAAGCGGTTCGCGACCAAGAAGATTGGCGATCTCGGTCCGTTCGGGTTCGATGGCCCCAATAACGGCGCGCGCCCATTCAGTGTTGCCGAGCCGCGGTGTGGCAGTGAGCAGAAGAACGTGCCTAAATCGCGGAGCGTCTCGGCGCTCGCGACAGAGGCTCGAAAGGAATGCAGCGTCCTCGAGGTTCAGGGCGTGAATTTCGTCGACAATCAGCATGTCGTAGTTTTCCGGGGACGGCCGCGCAGGCTGCCTGCGGATCATGTCGGCCCTGATGATGTGGACATAACCCTCACCCTCGGGACGCTCCACGTTTTCGTCTTCGTCGGATAGGATGCTGGCGGCAATGTGTCCGCGTGCCGACAGCTCAACCTGCCACTGATAACAAATGCGCTCCGGTGCAACGATGGCCACCCGCAAAGAGGGATCGCGCCGCCGCAGGATATTAAGAATCATCAGCGCCTGTACGGTTTTTCCCATGCCGACTTCATCCGCAAGCAGATGGCGTACCTCTGTGTCGGCCAAGATGCGGCGCAAGTTTTCTATCTGATGTGGATACGGATCAGCTGCGACCCCAAGTGCGCCGCCCATTTCCCATGACTCGGCGGCGACGAGTCGCTCAAGGGCGTGAAAGCCCGATTGGGTTAAGTGAAGGGCACTCATTGAAGGCCAACACTTGTCGTGGCGCGATAGCGCAAGGCTGTGTATCGCACGGCGCGGGCTGTGAAACGGTCTGCACCAAAGCGCAGCAGTCGGCCGCGCCATTCCGGATCATCCATGACGCGTTCTGGCGCGAGGAACATTTGCAACAGAGCGCGCAGATCAGCAGGGGTTATCCAGCGGCCACTGCGAGACTGAACGTCTGAATGGCTCGAAACCAAAGCCGCAATAAGGTCATCCAGATGGCTGGTTTCGTATGGGACCCGTTCAAGGCTGCGCGCACGCAAGGATGGCAGTATCAGCGCAGTCAGCTCAGGAAGCCGTGCCGCTTCGCGGGCCCGCACCACCAGCTTTTGCCAGAGTCCATCAGCGTTACCGGCATCGAACTCCAATTCAGATCCTCCCGCCGAAACCGATTTTTCTGACAGTTTCTCCCAGGCATCGAGTACCGCATCGTCCAATTCGGGCCACATCTCGCCGTCAGGGACGACGATTAAGTCCGGCTTGGGCAGCACGCGACGAAAGCCGTCCTCCAGAAAAGCGACCAAGTCGCGCTTCTCGTCTTCCGTCAGCGGGGAGAAAGCCGTTGTGTCACAGACAAGGCCTTCCTTGACTGCCTCCGCGACAAGACGTTGGTGGAAGCTCGTGCCGAGCCCACGACAGGCCTTTTCTGTCTTCAGCCAGAGATCACCACAAAAAGCGGCAACCAGTCGGTCCTCCACTTGCCTGCTTGCGTTTGCTCGAAGGGCTTCACCAATCGCAGTCTCGGCCGTCGCGAGGCTCCAGCAAAAATAGGATTCCAATCCTTTTGTCAGAGAGCAGCCACCAGCCCCCGTCTCAGACAAACGCAGGATCTGGTCCGACATTGCACGGGGCAGCCCCGCCAATGACATGCCGGCAGTGGGTTCTTCCAGAATGCAATTTCTCAGGGAGCTGTCGCCCGAAGCATTTGGGCAGAGCAGCCTGTAAGCTGCTAACGGGTTCTCTGGCTCAGAATCCCGCTGAAGGAATGATGTGCAGGATTTAAGTGGATCGCATACAAGTGATCCTTTCGGCTCTTGGCCTTTTCCGATCCATTGACCACTGCTTTTCTGGTACAGCCATTCCGGTTCTGGCGATGTCAAAGTCCAGGATCGGTCGTCCAGCCCTGCCACGTGGACCCTCAGCCTCGCGTGCATGCCGCCACCACTCCAGAGCCGTGCTGCAGCCCGCATTTCGAGGAACTCAGGTCGATCAAAACCCAGTCTTGCGGGCGCAGTCATTGCACGAATGGAAACAGACCTGGACTGGCCGTTACTGGATTCGAGCGTGCAATGGATGTCGACATCGTGAAGCGCGATGGGCGAAGACAGATGCAACGCACCTGCCCCTCGTGCAATTTCCGAAAGGCCAATGCTTTCTGGCTGAAGTGAGAGGGTAACCGGTTCAGGCGGTTCCAACTCGCGGAACACCAGATCAATGGGTGGGATCTTGGACATACCTGCAGAGGAAAGGGTCCAGATACCTTCCGTCATCGGAAGCGCATTCCAGCGTTTTTCAGATAGCGAGAACTCGATGGTTTCCGCCCCGTCCAAGCGCTCTGCGACAATCATAAAGGGTATCCTCGGCAGCGCCTGTATCGGGCGTCCGGACGCCTGACCAACAGTGGTGCCGTCATGATGCAGGGTCAGACCACCCCGGAATTCGACAATCGGCTCGGCTTCGACATGAAGGCCGTGCCTTGCCAGTACCTTATCGCCATCCGGTGTTCCGCTCACGAAATGATATAGACCGTCTCCCCATTCGTCGGGTGTCAGTCCATCGAGAACAAGTTCGTAGAATGAAATTCCCGATGTCACTCTGTCGGAGGGTAACAGTTGCGTTTGGTAGCCATCATCGCCCTCATCACGAAAAAGCAACCCCGGAGCAGGAACGATTGCTGCTTCCAGCCATTCGGGAATATCGAGCTCGATGAGGCGCGGCCGGGGAACCTCGCAACTTGGGCGTCCGATGAACAGAATATCTCCGCCAAGAAAACTCTCAAGTGTGGTTGATCTTGCGCCGACATTGACGGTCAGGTTCGACAATGGAACATCAAGCTCAGACCTGACAGCTTCAATCTCTGCGGGAGCCAGTTTCGGCCCCCTGACACCTAGGCCTCGGGCTTCAGCGTCATCGAGCAAGAGTTCGTACCTTGCCTTCGGAAGGCTGCCGAGCCCATGATGCATGGCAATCCGTCGAGCCCTGATGATGCGCTCAAGGCGCCTGACTTCGCCCTCGGAACGCAGATCATTTCCAAGGCGCTGCATGAAACCCCGCTCCATGCTTAATTCGCCAATGCGGCCCGACACGAGGTAGCCAATCACCGAAAGCGCAAGATCATCATCCTGAAGCCATGACTCGAGCCGTCGGGACCCGAAGCCACGCGCAAGTTCGCGCAGGCTAGGCAATGTGGCACGGGTTACGCCTATGCCACGGGTCTGGCCGAGAAACTCCCTGACCAAGCGTGCCAATGATCCGTGTATCTCTCGCGGCACCATTGCATTGCGGACGGGCCACGCAATGTGCGGGAAGACCGAAGTCCAAGCATCCTCAAGCGGTCGCGCCGTACCGTATTGCTTTGCGCAGTACCGGAACATATCGGAGATCACGCTCCGTTGAGGCATGGGTATCTCGACTTTGATCGCGGATTCAACCATCGGCCAAAAGTCTGTACCAGTCCCTCTGTATTGGTAGCCGATTTCAGTGACTGTCACGCAAAGTGAAAGCGGGAAATCTTCCCAAGCCCGTTTTGCGAACTGCTGCCGCTCAGCCCTTTGGGCCACAATGTAGAACAATTCCTCGAGTTGATCACGGGCAAGGCCATGTTCAATCAGGTAAACAGCACCACCACCCCGTTGCAGGGACAGGTCCGAAAAAAATCCCGCCAGCATGTTCTCACTGGCCAACAAGTCGTTCATCTCTTCATTTCGTTATGCAGATGCCAATGATATTGCTATATTTTTGTTACGGTTCGTGGCACTTTTCAACAAGCATACCATCACTTTGGGACAAACAAACCGCGAAATGCAAAACACTGACACCGACACGCTGGACGCCCTCGCTCCAAGCCAGAAACTTGCGGCACAACTGCGTAGGGACCTTCATGACCTTGGTGCAGTGCCAGAGTCTCGTGCGGTCACAAGTCTTGGATCCGCTGCAGTCGCAGACGGCATCTCTGAAGTTGACGCGAATGTTCTGGCGAAGGTCGTCGTGTCTACGCTGATCAAATGTGGAGACATTGGCTCTGGTCAATCATATGGCGACAAGGTTTTGCTCAAGAGACGGGCGGTATCGGTGCTGTATAGTGGCGATCAGTGTGTTCTACTCGGCGGCGACCCTTCGCAAGGCGAGCCTCACGGTCTGTTGCGGGTCACAGATGAACTCCCAAACGATGTCTTTGGTTTGATCGACGCGGCTGGGGTACTTTCTGATGCTGACCTTTCTGCACTTTGGCAGGTTCTGGAAGCAAGGATCTGGTCTATAAATGCCGCCTGCTCAGATGCCGTAACGCGAGTGTTGTGCCTCGCAGGCGTTCTGCCCGGCAGTCCGGTCCCCCAAGACGCTTCAAACTGGCTCAGTGAGCATTTTCCGCCGCCCCGCAAGGAGGGCAAAGCGGCAGATCCGTCGCAGATGACTGTCATCGAGCGTCCAGCAAGTGCAAGGCAGATCGTCACTGCCGGACCGGGCAGCGGCAAGACACATACTGCCACCGACCGCGTCATTCATCTGGTTCGAGAAGGGATTCCTCCAGCGCGCATCCGACTCATTACCTTCACTCGGGTGGCGGCCGATGAAATCGGGCGGCGTATTTCGGAGGCATTGAGCGAACATACCTACGCTGCCGGTGTCATGTGCGGAACCATAGACTCGATGGCATGGCATCTCGTGACATCGCTTGGGGAGGCGCCTCCTGGGGGGCATGAGCGCATCATCCGCGCTGCGCACAAGTTCATGGCAGACGGTGACCAAGCCATGATTGATCAATTGTCCCGCATCTCGCACCTTGTAATCGACGAAGCGCAGGACATCGTCGGTGACCGGCGCATCTTCTGTCGTGCCTTGATTGACGCCCTGCCAGCAAGCGTAGGGGTGACAGTGTTGGGTGACGGCGCACAGGCGATTTATGGGTCATGGGCCGGCGACAAAAGCAGAAGCGGGTCTCTCCATGACGAGTTTTGCGACCAGGGTAACTGGGAAAATCACGAACTTACCTCGAACCATCGGACGCGGTCACCTGCCTTGCAACGTTTCTTCAAGGAGGCGAGGCTGCTGCTCGAAACTGCGGGAGACCCGCATACGATCTACCTAACGCTCCGCGAAATGCTCGAGGATGTGGCCACGGATCCGAATGTGGGTCTGAATGGAAAGGTTTTTCCTTGGAAAGATGATAGCCTGATGCTTTTCCGCGGGCGGGCCGCGACAATGGCAGCTTCTGCCCGGCTGACCCATAGCGCCCGTGTGCATCGCCTGAAACTGTCGGGCCAGACGTCGATTTGTGATCCTCTGGTGGGTGCGATTTGCGCCGGGCTCGCTCCAAATGCGTCACTTCAACTGGAACATGTGCGGCGACGCTTGGCCGACCTCCATCCTCAGCCCCTTGTTTCGACCGAGGCGGGCATTCTGGCCGATCTACAGGCCCTCGGGAATGGACCTGCGGCACGTCTGCAAGACATCGGGGAAATGATCGATCGACAGCCCGTCGAATACACACGTGATTATGTTGGCACTGCTGGTCCGCTGCTGGGTTCCATCCACGGTGCGAAAGGCAGAGAGGCCGCAAACGTCCTGCTCATGTTGCCCCCTGTTCCATCCGGTGATGACGTTGACTGGCTGGAGGAAGCCCGTGTCCTGTTTGTTGGCGCAACGCGGGCTTCGCTGAACCTGTACCTTGGAAGGACGCCGTCAGGGGCCGTTCAGGATGGACGACACGGCAGCCGTTGGCTGCGAGGCCGCGACGGAGGCCTTCTTGTGTCGGGGGTAGAGGGACTGCGCCCTCTTCCCGGGGTCGCACCGGCGCTTTCCGTATGGGAAGCCGCATTTCAGCAGCCGAGCTGCTCTTTCCGGCGAGCAGGACCCGAGGAGGGATCGCCTTGGCATCTTGTCACGGCATCGGGGGAAACTCTTGCGGAGGTAGGCAGCACTCTGGCCGACAATCTCGATTATATTGAAGCTACGCGAGGCAGGCTTGCCTCAAATACTATGCGAATTGTTGGGGCTACGACGGTGGTTGACCGTCGCAGCGATGGCAAGATCACCGCAGTAACACTTCTGCCAGTCCTCATGGGCGTTGCGCGGGGTCGGGGAAGCAAAGCGAATGACGATGACAGATAACTCCGTAGATGCTGCGCGTCGGCGGATGGTTGAGCGCCTCCGGCAGGATCTAATGGGGCCTCTGACCGAAGATGAAATCCTGCACGACAGCCCGTCGGAAATTTATATGACCGGCATCCTTTTCGCCCAGAAGAACCCTCTTGGCGCTGAAGAGGCCGAAGAGGCGATTATCGCGTCGGACGAGGAAGAAGAGGCCGTGTCCCGTGTTCCGCCAGACACATTCCGCCCAAGCTCTGCAGGCTTGTCATTCGCAGTGCGCCCAAAGGATGGCGAGAGTGTTCTTCTTGTTCTGGATATTTCGGCTGCCCGATATGTGGCCCGTCCGCGTGCCGAGAAAGACAATGGGCGGGCAGGCTTCGATTGGGTGCGACAGCCTATGACAGCACGGAAATCCATCGAACTGCCACGGGACCTGAACGGCAAATACAGCATATCGGAAATCCCGGACCTTTCCCTATGGGTGCGTGGGCGCAGATACGGCGATCTTTATCTTGTGACAGTCATCATGCTGAACGAGAACGTGATGCCCGAGAAAGCTGAGCGTGGTTTGCGAGATATCGGGAACCTGTATCAAGTCGGATTCAGTGTTGAGGCGGATCCAGATTTCGCTGCGATCGTTCCACGTCCGGATCCGGTACAGCAGATGGCAGATGACGACCGCGCGACTGCAACGCTGCTGTATCGCGATGAACCAGACTACGGCGCCGGGCATACCTGTTCCATCCGAAGTGACTACCTTCCGGATGGAACCGTACGCTTGTCGACCGAGTGGCTTCCGGCATCTTTGGTCAGATCCCCTGGGCCATTGGGCGACCCTGTCCATTTCGGAAGGCTTGTCGAGACCAGGCTTGAAGGGGCGTTGGGGTCGGAGTGGCTTTCAATTGCGTCGTCAGCGGATGTTTGCGCTGCGCTGGATGGGCTGTGCGATTGCTATGCTGAATGGATTTCCTCGCAGGAAAAGGAGTTGAATACGCTTTCATCCGGGCTTCAAGGAACGGCGGTGCGTCATCTGGATGAATGTCGAAAAGCCTTGATGCGCATGCAGGGTGGGGTCGACTTGTTACGTGATGACGGCCCCGAAATGATCGCTTTCCGGCTCGCGAACCGAGCGCTCTGGCTACAAAATGAATGGAAGCGAAAGAGCAATCCCCGTCTGTCTTCGCTGGTGTGGCGGCCGTTTCAGATGGCCTTCGTGCTGCTTTGCATGGCATCGGCTGGTGACAGAGATCACCCGGATCGAGGCGTAATGGACTTGCTCTGGTTCCCCACGGGAGGCGGCAAGACCGAAGCCTATCTGCTCCTGACGGCTTACTCGATTTTCCTCCGGCGTCAGCAGGGTGGTGAGGAGACAGAAGGCGTCACTGTCATGATGCGGTATACGCTGCGATTGTTGACTGAGCTACTCCCCAACTCTTGGACAGATTCCGAGGGTGATTTAAGCTACTGCCTGGACCTGCTGATCGGTTTGGGTTGCGTTGAAGTAGACCACGGCGGGCGGCTGTCCGCCATGGGCGGCATGGGGCCGCTGGTGGTTGT
>NZ_QGGW01000019.1 GCF_003148775.1 Roseicyclus mahoneyensis | reverse complement strand
ACAACCACCAGCGGCCCCATGCCGCCCATGGCGGACAGCCGCCCGCCGTGGTCTACTTCAACGCAACCCAAACCGATCAGCAGGTCCAGGCAGTAGCTTAAATCACCCTCGGAATCTGTCCAAGAGTTGGGGAGTAGCTCAATCCTGTTGCGCCGTTTGTAGCGGCGCTTGTCGTATCGGACGGGCTTGCCGCGTGACGTCCGGTCCGGGATGCAGGGTCTTATCCCTTTGCCCTTCAATGCTTCCCTGAACCAGTCGGCGTCGTAGCCCCGGTCGGCGATCAACCATTCGGCGGCGGGCAGGCTGTCCAAGAGGGCCGCCGCTCCGGTGTAGTCGCTGACTTGGCCCGCGGTCATGAAGAACCGCAGCGGTCGGCCCATCGCGTCAGCTACGGCGTGCAGCTTCGTGTTCAAACCGCCCTTCGTGCGGCCGATCAGCCGCCCGCGCTGATTGTCTGGCCCCCCTTTTTCGCCCGCAGGCTCGAGGCCGTGCGGTGCGCCTTCAGGTAAGTTGCATCGATCATGACAACCTTGTCCTCGCCGCCTTCGGAGGCCAGCCCCACCATCATACGGGCAAAGACCCCCATGTCGCTCCATCGCTTCCGGCGGTTGTAGAGGGTCTTCGGTGGACCATACTCGCGAGGCGCATCGCACCACCGCCACCCATTGCGGTTGATGAAGATTATGCCGCTCAGGACGCGCCGATCATCGACGCGCGGCTTGCCATGGCTCTTCGGGAAGAACGGCCGGAGCCGCTCCATTTGCTCTTTTGTCAGCCAGAATAGGTTGCTCATCACCACCCCCGTCAGTTCGGGAGCTTGAATCATTCAGCCGCAGCGGTTTCAAGCAGATCAATAGGTCCTGACCCTAGCTATAATCTGAAAATTTTTTAAAATCAGCGCTGTAGGCCGAACGGATAATCTCTCGGGAAGTTTCTGACAGCGTCTCTTTGGCCCCGCCGACGCGTGAATGCGACTTATTAACGTGTGGCAGTTCAACCGCACCGAGCGCCGCCTTTTCGGCAATTTCTAACCATGCTTGTTTGAGACTTTCGAGTCGATATACTGCATCGAGGCCGGATTGTCCGGCAGGGCTTTGAAGGTAGTCGACCTGCGGCCTAAAAAACCAGTGGCTCGGGTGCGTCGGCTTCAGGATAGAGGTCAGGTTTTCTTGCACAAAGGCATTCAGACCCTTGTGCTCAAAAAGGTTTAGGTAGTGGTATAATGACACTAGACGGTCGTACGGGTTGCGCACGACCGCGAACTTGAAATAGTTCCGATAGAGCGCGTTGCTGATGTAGCAATTGTTCACATATTCCTCCAACAGCAGGTGCGCCAAGCGCGGCGGCGCAATTTCACCCTCGACTCGGGGACGCAGTAGCAAAGGGGCGCGGTTTTTCCAGGTCAGGCCCATTGCGTTCAGAAAGGCGTGCTCGATGCTTTGGCCGCCGCACTTAGGTATATGTACAAACAGCGTTTGGTGATGGTGAGAGATCATTTTTTCCCCTGCGCACTCGCCGGCCGATCCACGAACGCCAACGCTGCTTGCCTCTGCGCGTCGATCGGCGAAACTCCGCAAAACGTCATAAGCCTGTCGAACTCAGCAGACGGTGCAGCCAGCAACTCCGGATATCGCACCAGATGAAACGGCGTCTGGGAATTCACAAGATGGTCGAACAAAGCGCGGTAAAGCACTTCAGCGCCTTGCTGGCCCAGGCCGGGCAACCAGTTGCGGCGGACCCGGGTCGCTTCGATGTCCTCATGTGGGCGTAGCACGCCAACGAGGCGGACCTCAAACAAGGCACACAGCTCTTTCAAGAATAGCGACGCCAGGCCATGCTTGAGCATAAGAGGCGGTGCTTCGGGTGCACGCGAGATGGCTTGGCTCAGGACTTCATCGCGAAACTGGCAAAGACGTTGTAGAGCCACCAACGGTGTGGTGAGTTTCCGGAGTGTCTGCTCCGAGGCCAGTTCCCTTAATACCCCCTGGAAGGCCTTCATCTCGTAGGTCGCGCTTGTTTGTGGGTCATTGACCTTCACGTACGGACCCGGTGCCTGAAGCCCGGCGTTTGCGAGCATTCCCGCCACAGCTGAAGTTCCACTACTCCAAGGGCCACAAACCAAGACCATGGGTATCTTTTGTTCACTTCCATTCGTGCACTTCGACACCTTGCTTGCGGACCTTACGGCGGATGCAACCAAAACCAGTTCGGAATTGCACAGACGCTCTGATTTAACATCAGATCTAGCTCGCGAAACACTAGTCAACTGAGCGCTACTATTATTTTGCGGTGCCGCCAGCGCCAGAGTGCAGTGTTGTTGCGGCAGACCCTGACATGCCCTGTCCACCGCAACCCGATAAGCCAGTTCTAACTGCCGCGTTCGTGATGCAGTGTCAAACACCGACCTGATCTGGCCGTGCTCCATAAGTTGCTCCCGCATAGCGTCTAATGCGGCGGGATTGTGCAATAGCTCTACTGCCCGAGAGACGTAGGCGTCCGGTGTTTTGCAAACCATGCTGTCAAGCCCTGCCGCGCGCAGCAACCCCGCGCTCACGCGGCTGGCGAAGTTGTTGCCCTCCATCGCCAGGACAGGGACGCCGGAAAACAGTGCATCTGCCGTCGAGGTATGGCCACCGTAGGGCCAAGGATCCAGCATCAAGTCACAGCACTGTATCCTTGCCAAATGCAAAGCGTGGGGAAGCTTCGGTGACGCCAGTATCCGCGACACCGGCACCCTTGCCTTCTGTGCTGCCTGTGCGATCGACTTGCGCGCCGCGGGACCTGGGTCAAGCATCCACAACATCGAATTTGGCACATCCCGCAGAATCTGCATCCATGTATCCCAGACCTGCTGATGCACTTTGTTGATCGCGTTGAACATGCCAAGGATCTGCAGCGATGGATCTTCGGGTAGGCTGACCTCTTTCCGGGTCGGCTTTGGAGCACGCTTGAACATGGCATGATCATTAGCCTGATACGTCGGGTGAAGCCGTATTACTTTCTCCGGATAAAGCCGTTCCGCGCCGACAGGCACCGTGTGTTCATCACCAATGACGTAGTCGACGACTCGGCCACCTACACTGCCCGGCCATCCGAGATAATCGATCTGCACCGGTGCAGGCCTGTGGCGCAGGATGCCCATACGGTGCGCACGTGTCGGACCGTTTAGCTCGATCAGAACATCAACCTGATGCGATCGGATCAGATCCGCCGCAGCCTCGTCGCTTAGCGCAGCAACCGAGTGGATGTTTTCGAACTGCTGCTCTACATCCTTGCGCAGCTGCGATCCATCATCCCAGCCGCTGCAATACATGAACAGCTCAACCTGCGACCGATCGTGATGGCGCAACACGCCCAAGATAAGCCGTGCCGTCGGATGCTCGCGGAAGTCGCTCGATAGATACCCAATCCGTAGCCTGCGGCCCGTAAGGGGCTCAGGTTCGGGCGAGGGCCGGATCGGATCAGGGAGGTTCCGCTTCGACCACAGATTCAGTACCTTCAAGTTCAAGGCCTCATCGTCACACCACAAGAGATGCGTTCTTGGCGCTTCATTGATCTGCTCGATAAGACCTGCGTTATATCCCGCCCGCAATTGATCCGTAAGTTCAGCAACGAGATGCCAATCCGCTGTCACTTGCGCAATATAGAGAAGCGTGGCCGCATGTTCGATTGGCCGCCCCATGGCGGCGAACGCAACGCGGGCGGCGTTTAGAGCCACTTCCTGATCACCGAAACGCACTAATAGATTGGCAGCTCGCAACTTTTGCAACGGTTCCGCCGCATCGGACTCAATGATCACACGCATAGAAGCCTGACTGCCAATCCGATCACCCAAGCGGTCTTGTAAGGAACCCGCAATCAAAGTTGCCTCAATCGGCGCGTTTTCAAGCGACTGCGCATGCAGGCATACGTCAAGAGCGAGTTTTGGATGATGGTCGATCACCGATTTGGCCAGAAAAAGCAAAAGCTGCCCCATGGGCAGGTTGGTCGCCCCAAATCGGGCAGCAACACGCTCGATTTCAGCGACCGCCGCCGAAACGCCCGTTGCCTTTAGCATCTCGAGCGAATCTCCAAGCAATTCCTGCGCCGATGCAACCCGGCGCTGACCAGAAAGTACCACTGCCTTTACCGGCTTTGAATGTTTCGGGGTCTGTTTGTGGCGCGGTTTGCGCTTAGCCATGGGGAATTACATCTTCATAACGAAGGACGCGCGCCAGAGAACAAAGGTACCTGTTAGGGCAAAGAAAACCGACGGCTGCGTCATGAACTGAAAAAGGGGGGATTGATCCCCCTTTTCCAAAACCAAGATTGTGGCGACGGCGCGGGAGCCGCCGCCACAAAAAACCAGTCTTCGCAGTCAGACCAACTCGAATTAATCGAAGATGATGCTGCTGTTCAAGGCTGCCTGCCATCCATCATACTCCGCCAGACCGACCAATCGAATAGATCCATCGAAGGCACTGGAGGTGATGATGACGTCGTTGAAGTAACCATCGTCACCAAGAGCCAACGACGTCTCGTCCGTGAAGAAGACAAGATCAGACAGTTGGTTCACACCCGCATAAGCAGAGAAGTCGAGATAATCGATCCCATTGGTATCGACGCGGATCGCATTCGCGTTGAAGCCACCGATCACCACTTCACCGATATCGTCACCAACGAACTGGAACACTTCGCTGGCATCATTGCCTTGACCGTCGTCAGGACGATCACCCGACGTGATGTTCAGATTGAGGTTGATATCGACCGGGCTACTGTCGTCAACGATTTGAGTTGCCTGAATGACCTGATCAAAGGATGATCCATCAGCTTGGCCCACGATTACGATATTCCCGCTCCCAAACCAATTTACAGAACTTACACCCATCTCGCTGGCAATGGTTGAGTTATAAGTTTCATTCCACGGGCCGAAGTGAGTGCCATCAAACTTGGCCCACTGAACTTCGAAGTCAACGTCGCTCCCGGAAATAACATCAATTTCACGCACGCCATAGGTTTGCCCAGAAACTGTGGTGAAACTTATCGTGTTGTTTTCGTCGTTACTAGTGGTGTCATCAAAAGGTGTGATCGTTTGGATCCTTGCAACAGGCTCTAAATCAAGCCCGTTGCCCAACGAGAACCAACCTTCCTCACCGAACCAGTCGCTAGATGCATTTACCCCGTCATAGTACCAATCAGCATCATTCGATCCATTCGGCCCAAAGCTCGACGACTGAGCGTTGTAGATCAGATCGCCCGTTCCGACCCGCACAAACACTGCACCGGCGAAAACAGCGCCTACATTCACGACATATGTACCGTCGTCGATGTCGCCCGCAAAACCGAAGGTACCTTCTGGGTTATATGCTTCCGCACCACCGGCTCCAAAACTTCCCGTCATACCGGACAGATCGAGGGTGAAGTTCCCGTCATCATCCGAGCCCATCGTATCGAAGAAGTAGAGCTCTGCATTGGTACCCGAGACATTCAACGTATGCATCTCAGTCGTATCATCAAAGATGCCGAAGATATCACCAGAACCAGTGCCGTTGGAGTTGGCGGTAACGGTTACAACATTCGCACCCGAGACGTCATTCATGAAGATGTCGACGAGCGAGCTGACATTGTTCGCCCCGACGACATCCAGGCCAGCGGTGATCGTCACCGTTTCGCCCAAGGTTACCTCTGTGCTGTCCTCTCCATCTACAAAGAAGTCGACATCATTACCGGCTGCAATCGAGATGTTGCCAGTGGTTACGAACACATCGCTGTCTTCGCCAAAAACAGAGTTGTTAACGATGTCGAAGTCAACGTCGGAACCCGAAACGATATCGATCGTATCAACTGTGATATTCACAGTCGCCTCAGCAGCTCTACCGAAGGCGGAAGCGTCGTTATCCACGATGGAGAAGTCAACATTCGACACAGCATTCATGGCGACCGCACCAACTGTTATATTAACAGTAGCATCGGCGTCGGATCCAAATGATCCAACCTGCGCAAAAGCCGAGTTGTCACTTACACTAAAGACAGCGGACCCACCAATCGCATCATCCGAGGTTCCGATCGTAACTTCGCCCACGTTGATGGTAACGGTGGCAGAACTATCCGATCCGAAAACATCAGCATCGTTAGTGTTATTAGTGTTAATTGTGAAGACAGCATCGCTGCCCGCAGTAATCGTCACGTCAGAGACGTTGATCTCTAGTGTAGATATGTCACCGAAAGAGCCATTAGCATCGTTGTCCGAGATCTCGAAGAAGACGTTGCCATCAGCAGCGATGTTGACCATCTCTCCTTCTGCCATAGCAACGTTGATTGTTACAGAAGAGTCATCCGAGGCGTCATTCCCAAGGATACGGAAATCTGCATCGCTACCAGAGAGCGAAACAGCACCAACCGTGATATTCATTTCGGAGCCGTCACTTGCGCCGTTTTGGCCAATTTTAAATTCGGCCTCATCCAAAGTTGAGATTAGTGTAACAGAACCAACCTCAATGTTCACCGTTGACTCGTCACGAGCATCGTTAAAGTCGATATCAAAATCAGCATCATCACCAGCACTGGCAACAACGTTACCGACGGTGATGTCCATTATCGAGTTGTCAGTTGCACCGTTGTTATCGATTTCGAGTTCCGCGTCTTCGGTCGCGGAAGTAAGCGTAACATCGCCAACATTAATTGACACAACCGACCCATTTCTCGCGTCGTTGTCTTCGATATCGAATTCGGCATCATCACCAGCACTGGCAACAACGTTACCGACGGTGATGTCCATCTGCGAGTTCATATCTGCTTCGTTATGGTCGATCTGGAACACAGCTTCTGCATCACTTCCGTCCGCACTCATCGTCACATTACCGACGACGATTTCCAAGTTCGAACGTGCGCTTGAAAGGCTGTCAGTAATATCGAAGATCGCATCACCGTCAGAGCCAGACGTAGTCAACTCTACGTTGCCAACCTCGATTGCCATCGTTGAGAGATTCACGGCCTCATTGTCGTCAATTTCCAGGTCAGCATCTGAACCGGCATCAACGTCAACGTTGCCCATAACAATATTTACAGTCGTGCCGTTGATGGCTTTGTTGTTGTCAATTTCGAAATCCGCATCACCCGCGGCAACGACAGTAACATTCCCAACGCTGATGTTTGTCACCGAACCGTCACTCACGGCACCGTTGTCAACATTCATCTCAGCATCGCTACTGTTCGAAAGAAGAGAAACGTCACCGACAGTAATCGTGGAGCCAGCATTGCTCCTGATATCCATATCGGCATCGCCAGCACTTTCAATGTTTACCGAACCGATATCTATGGTTGTGCCAACATTGTCTCCAATCGACAGCTCCGCGTCACTGGTGTCGGAATACAGATTAATCGAACCAACATTGAACGCCACGGTGTCGTCATTGTCGCTCAAGAACACATTGATTTGGCCACCAGCAGCCACATTCAACGAGGTCAGCGTCGCGTTTCCTACGCCGAGGTTGAACCTGACGGAACCATCGTTGTCGTTGAAGCCATCAGCCACGGTGAACGTACCATCCGTCCACGTGCCTGCACGGTCCGAAACGACAGTGGGTGCGTCTTCACCTGAACTGTGCGCGACGCTGGCTTCGATCGTGATGCTGGTGGCACCCTCGACTGTCAGACGGCCCGCATTTTCACCGTTGCTTGCATCGAGATCGAAGTGATCCCCCGACTGGATCAGTGCGTCAGCGGCCATCCCCTGAATGGTGAAGTCGATTTGACTGTCTTCACCTGCGCTGCTGTCGACATCGCCAAAGAAGATCTCGGAAACATCGCCCTCGAAACCCGACACATCCAGATCAACCGATCCGTTGAGATCGAAGGCGTTCAACAGTTCCAGACGATCAACCGTGCCGGTCACCGGCAATTCGGCAGCGTCAAACGCGTTAAGCCAGGTTTCATCGCTGGTTACCGCAAGGTCGTCTTCGCCAAACCCGATCACGTCGAGCAACTGCTCGGCAGTGCCATCGAGGATGCCGAGGGTATTGGTCCCGTCACCCAAGGCAACAGCGCTTCCCTCAGCCGTCAAGGACGCCCAAGTTACGTCGACATGATCGTCGCCTTCACCGGTCGTGACGGTCACCGTCGCATCCGTTGCTGCCGCCACATAATTGTCGCCACCAGCAGATGTCACAACCACATCACCGCCGCTGGTTGCTGCAAGTATCGAGTCGTTGCCGCTGCCGGTCGTGACGGTCACGTCAGCGTCGAAGAGTATGTCTGCGTCTGGATCACCGGATACGGCAATAACGATATTGTTGCCGCCGCCCGCATCTACGGTGATCTGGCGTGCGACATCATTGCCTCCTTCACCAGCGAAAGCATTGATTACATCGTCTCCATCCAGTGTCGTGATATCAACGTTGCTGTCGACAGAAACCGCAATCACACGGTTATCGCCTGCACCTGCGTTGATCACAACATTGCCATCGGCCTGGACATTAATGTCATCATTGTCTTCCAGCGTGGTGACATCAACATCGCCTAAAGCAAACACATCGATGTCGTTCACACCTGCACCGGCGTTGATGACGACATCCGCGCTAGAGGTGACGCCAATGGTGTCATCACCATCGAGGGTCGTTACTGTGACGTCGCCAACAGCGTTGGCTCTGACCGTGTTGTCCCCGGCTCCAGCGTCCACAGTCAGGAAGCCTTCAGCGAAGGAAAAATTGTTCCCAAGCTCGATGGTATCGTCACCGGACCCAGCCGTCACGGTCGTGCCAAGGATACCCGCAGCCGTATCGATGTTTCCGATCACAAGGCGGTTGTCACCTTCGCCCATGTGAATCTCTGCCACGGCGACGGCGTCCGTCAGCTCAAAATCATCATCGCCAGCGCCGCCGGCAATGGTTTCAAGGAGACTACTGGAGGAGAACACAGACAGACCGCCCGTGCTGTTGGATGCGTCGATGACTTCGAGGCTGGAGAAGTCGAGAGCAGCGTCAGTAAGATCGACTGCCGCGCCAGAGGTCGTGATCGTTGTGACCGTATTTTGGTTATCGAAACCCTCCACCAGAAGATCGCGGCCACCCGAGAAATTCAGTGTCTCGTAGCTTGCGTTCCCGGTGATGCGGACAACGTTGTCGATTGGACCAGTGGAGACCACGTTCAAGGTTTCAATGGCTTCACCGTTCTGAAGGTCGACACGAAACTGAGCGCCAGCGAAGCCGTAAAAATCATTTCCTCTTGCTGCAGACAGCGTCAGCGTCGTTTCATCTGCGTCACCCGAGGCCAGACCTGCACTATACCTGAGCTCAAGCTCTTGGTTTGTGTTGTTAAGCTCGGCATCAACCAACGCAGAGAAGCCTTCAAACTCTGCAGATCGAGTATTGGTTCTGGGCAGCGTATTGATCAGCGCGATGACCTCAAGGCCATCCATTCCAGCTACAGACCACAGGTCATCATAGTTGGTAGTAACTTCCAGTCGCTGGATGTTCGTGGTCTGCGGCAACAGGCCCGGATCGTCATCGGACTTGTACAAAGAGACGCGGAGCGTGTTGTAGCCTGCGCCCCCATCAAGGACGTCATCACCTGTCGCGCTGGCGGACGGGTTATCATTATCCAGCCCCGCACGACCAATGAAGATATCGTTGCCGTCGCCACCGACAAGGAAGTCAGAGCTGTCCGTCAGAACAAAGATCTGGCCGAAAACAGTAAATTCGTCAGCGAACGTGGCGCCGATCAGCCCCAGCGCATCAACCTGCTCTTGGGTGAACTCCGTACCGGTGACAACGATGTCCGATGCCGCACCGATCACCGCGTCACCCGCGTTCAGAATGGCGGTTGCGGTATCCTTGATCGTGAATTCACCGTCGAAGACACCGGTTCCAACGAGCGACGCCGCCTGAGCAACCGTTATGTCAGCAAGAGGAACGTCGGTTGTGATCGAGAGATCGTTTACATTGACCTTTTGGGACCCGTGAACAATCAGGGCTTGCTCAACCGTCTCAACAATAACGGTCAGTTCGCTGGAGTTGCCGCCGGTCACCGAGTTCAGTTGGGTGAACTGATCAAAGGTGAGAATGGCGCCGGAATTGATCTCGATGATACGAATGCCCGACAGCGCGCCAGTCGGCAGCGCCGTGAAGTCGACTGTGCCACCCTGCACTGCAATCGTGGTGAAGCCGGAGAACGTGCTGTTTGCAGACAGAACCACGCTGTCCTCAACATGCGCGAAATCAAACGTCAAAGTACCCGACCCTGTCGCGGTCACAGTCACGTTAGAAAGAATGTCCGGCCCGTTTGTCAGATCCGCAACCGAGATAACCGCGCCAGACGACGCGTTGGAAATCCGAACTACATCCCCAGTCTGAGTGATCGTAGAAGTTGTCACCTCGACAGCGGAGCCGCCGCCACCGCCGCACGCTGCGAGAGACAGCAGCATGATCGAAGACATCCCAGCCTTTTGGGCTTTGCTCGCCTTCTTGGCTGCCTCAGACCATTTTTTCAGCACCGAGTTACGGGCTTCGATGCCTGCCGGGACCTCAGCGCGCTCACCCGAAAGCGTGACACCCGAAATCATGCCGTCAATCGAGCCAGTCTTCACTTCCGAGTAGACGCCCTCAAGGCACTCACCGTCGAGATAAACTGGCGCAACGCGAACGGCTCCTTCGACAGCATACGAAGCAAACTTCAGTTCATCAGCTTCGCAGACAACGAACATCGCAACATTCTCGATTTTTTTAGCCATGGTTTAGGTCTTCCCTCTTTTGCATCGCATCGCAGCGGCGCTGCTCGGTCTTGTGGGTTAATGTCATCCAGACAGCTCGCTGGCCGCCCGGGTTAGCGTTGACCTCAGATACGAGATCGGCGGAACGCGCTTGATGCGCTTCCGCGAGAAAACTTTTTGATTTGGCTCCCGCCTCTGGCAACAGAGGCTGGGAAAATCGGTGTCGTATCCTTCGACGATCACTCGCACTAAGTTTCGGCGCATTCAGATTGCTCGCGATAGCCGAAACAGAGGGGCACACGTCATTCAAAGCTCTGATCGCCGAGGGCGGCGAAGCGAGATAGCTCGCGGCAATACCGTCCCTGCAAGACATCGGCTCGAAACGCTTGGCTACTGGAATGATGTCAGAAAGCAGTACAGTGCGATCACTGAACAGCCCCTGAAAACACCGCGGTATCCTAGAAACATTCTGCATTTACTGCTACTTTTGCCCGTTCGCGTTCGTTGTACTGCACACGTGATTTGCCTGAGAAATCAACCTGTGCAGTCATCTACTATGTCGACGCAATTCTCAGGTCTTTAGCGAAATTCCGAACTTATTTTTATAAGTTAAATTCGATGATAAAATCCGCAGGGTAATTTCATGTCCGCCATTCTCTGACGTGGTTCTGAGGATGCAGATCCAAAGTTTCTTGGACAAGCGGGATGAGCTGATTCCGATGAAGAAGAACCGTTTTACCGAAGCGCGTGTCATTGTTGCGCAGCGTTATGGAGGGGGCGGTAAAGGCGTGCCGTGCCGTCAGCCTGGTATCAGCAACCGAATGCTCATGAATTGGCATTCAAGGTATGGTGTCATGAGCTAACCCCTCATCCCTGGACAGGTTTCGGAGGAATTCAAGCTACTCCCTGCTGATGCTTAGATGCGGTTCATTTACACGACGGCGGGCGACGGTCCGCCAAGGGCGGCGTGGGGCCGCTGGTGGGTGTAGAAGCTGATCCAACGCGCAACTGCCGCCTTGACTTACGACCCGATTTTCCAGGCTTGCAGGTGGACGCTTGCATACGTCAGAGACCGCCATAGGCCCTCCATGAAGATGGAGTCCGACGCCTCGCTGCGCGCGCCCGTCAATCCCGCAGGGCCAGTTCCTGAACACGGGCGATCGGTTGCCAGATGTATTCCAGAACCGTGCGCTTGCCCGACAAGACATCGACCGTCGCAGTCATGCCCGGAATAAGTATGACCGGTTCGGTCTCACCTTCTAGGGTCAGCTCGCTCTCTATGGCCACCTCGGCAAGGTAATGGCTTTCTCCACTGCCCCCATCGGCGACCACAGCGTCGGCGCTGATGCTGGTCACCCGGCCGTCGACAGTACCGTAGCGCGCGGAATCATAGGCTGACAGCCGGATGCGCACGGCATCGTTGACGCGGATGCGAGAAATGTCCTGTGGGCGGATGCGGGCTTCGATGATCAATGCTTCACCGGTCGGGACCAGTTCCAGCACCACGTCGCCGGTATTCACATACCCGCCGGGTGTGCGGAAGTTCAACTGATTGATGATGCCTTCCATGGGCGCGCGTATCACGGTGCGACTGATGCGTTCCTGCAACATTGGCATGGACTCGCGCAGCTCGCTTTGTTCGGCAACGACACTGTTGAGTTCATCCACCGCGCGGAGCCTGTAATTGTCACGCGCATTCACGATCTCGGTCTCCAGTTCGACCATTCCCGATTGCGCCTGACTGATGGCGACGGCCGCGCGGTCCCTTTCGCCACGCGTACGCTCGAGTTCGCGCTGCAGTTCCAGCAACCGGGTGGCGGGCGCGATATTCTCACGGACCAGCGGCTCGACGACGGCAATCTCTTCCTCAAGGAACCCTGCGGTACGTTCCGACGTTCCAAGGCTGCTCTCGGCCCCGGCCATGTCTTGGCGGCGTTGCTGCAGGCGCTGCTCGAGCACCGATAGCTGGCCTGCCAGTTCCGCCCGGCGGGCAGCGAAAAGGCTTTGCTCGGTCAGAGCGACGGTCGGCGACACTGCGGCGAGATCTGGGGGGATGGACAACTCGGTCCCTTCGATCTCGGCCACAAGACGGAGTTCCTTGATATCCAAGGCAGCAATGCGTTGGCTCAGCCGGTTGAAGTCGCTGCTGGCATCGATCGGATCGATTTCGAACATCACGTCGCCTTCGGCCACGATAGTGTTCTCCGACACGAAGCGGCGCAGGATCACTCCGCCTTCGGCTGCTTGCACAAGCTGGTTCTGGACCGAGGAGACAATGCGCCCCTCGCCCCGCGTGACGTTGTCGAGTTCCGCCCAGTTGGCCCAGATGACCAGAAGTGCGATCAGCGCGACGATGGTGACAAGGATGGTCGAGCCCGCCAACCCCTCGCGGCCGGACATTTCGCGCGAGAGTCGTTTGAAATCGATGTCAGACATGTTCCTGCCCTACCGTGCCTGTGCCCGGATCTTGTCCGGCGTCGTGTCGGTGACAACAGCCCCGCGGTCGACGACCAGCACGCGATCGGCGAGATCCAGAAGTGTGTTGCGATGCGTGATCATCACCATGGTCTTTTTCTCAGACCAGACTTTCAACCGGTCGATCACGGCCCTTTCCGTCGCCGTGTCCATCGAGCTTGTCGGCTCGTCGAGGACAAGGATGCTGGGATCGTGGAGGAGCGCACGCGTCAGGTTGATCGACTGCCGTTGCCCACCGGACAACCCTTCCCCCCGCTCGCGCAGTTCCATGTCGTAGCCCTGAGGATGACCAGACACGAAATCATCGACGCCCGAGACCTTTGCGATGTTCAGCAAATGCGTGTCGTCATATTCGTAGAAGCCCATCTGCAGATTTTCTTTCACCGTGCCCGAGAAAAGCCAGGTGTCTTGCAGCATCACGCCGATGTTGCGCCGGACGTCCGACTTGTCGATCTGGCGCAAGTCGACACCGTCGATCAGCACGGCGCCTTCGCTGGGTTCGATCAGACCGGCAATGAGACGTGACAAGGTCGACTTGCCCGACCCCATGCGGCCGACAATGGCCACCTTCTGCCCGACCGGTATCTTGAGCGAGAGGTTGCGAATGATGGGGCTGTTCGCCCCCGCAAACGAATAGCTGACGTTCTTGAGTTCGATCGTTCCGTTCAGGTGGGGGCGGCTGAGCCTCGGCTGGATGTCATCCATTCCATCGCTGTCGTCTTTCATGACCGCAGACAGGGATCGGTAGGCCTGCCGTGCGGCATTGGCACGCGACATCGCGGCAGCAAGTTGGGACAGGGGTGCGAGCGTCCGCCCCCCAAGGATCACGGCGGCGATCATGGCCCCCATGGTGATGGTGCCGTCCTGAATCAGGAACACGCCGTAGAAGATCGTCGCGACCTGCGCGACCTGCTGGATCGAAGCTGCCGCATTGATGGCGAATTGCGACAACATCCGGCTGCGCAAGCCGAGGTCCGACTGGGCGTCGGACGCTTCTTCAAACCGCCGCCGCATCAGGCGGCCCGACCCGGTCGCCTGCACGGTTTCAAGTCCGTTCAGCGTTTCGACCAGCACGCCCTGCTTGGACATGTTGCTCTGCATAGAGCCCTCGGCAATGCGTGCCAGAAAGGGCTGGATGGCGAGGCCGGACAGAATGACCAAAGGCACGGCGATCAGGGGCACGAGCGCCAGCGGCCCGGCGATCAACGAGATCACCCAGATGAACAGGAAAATGAACGGCAGGTCGACAACGGCGATCAGGGTGGCCGAAGTGAAAAACTCGCGAAGCGTGTCGAATTCCCGCACGATACTGGCCATCGCGCCGGCCTTCTGGCGGTGCCCGTCAAGCTTCATGTTCAAGATCTTGTCGAAGATCAGCCGCGACATGCGGGCATCCGCGCGTTTTCCGGCCCGGTCGACAAACTGGGCGCGCAACGACTTGATGATGAAATCGAAGCCCAGGGCGATCACGACACCAATGGTCAGAGCAATGAGGGATTCGATCGCCTCGTTGGGAACGACACGATCATAGACGACCATGATGAAGAGAGAGGTCGAAAGGCCCAGGAAATTGGTTACGGATGCCGCGGCGATCACCTGAAGATACAGCCATTTCCCCTGAAGGAGCGATCCCCAGAACCAGTCGTTCTTTCCCTTCGGCTTGGCGGCGGCATGTTGTCTGCGGGCAAGGATCACGAACGGAGACAGGAGGTTTGGCAGACTGGACAGGTCGCAGGTCTCGTCCACACTGGACCCGTGGGACTCGAAGCGGCGCAAAAGGACGCCATCGGCAGGGTCGATCGACGCGACGACCACAGCCTCACCGCTTTTGAGAAATCCGATGGCTGGGCAGTGCGACGTATGAAGCTCTGCAACAGGCATCTCCCCGAAGCTTGCCTCGTACCCGACGTGTCGCAGGGCCGAGACCGCTGTCGCGGGGCCGAACCGCTCGCTTGTCAGCTCAGGCAGGTCCCGCACGGCACCCTCAGAGAAAGCAAGACCCGAGCGGGACAGGATATCCTGAACGGCCCGGATCAGCGTTTCCTCAGTCGGTGCGGGTGGCGCTGCACCGGGTTCTTCCATCCGATCTGGCTCGTCTTCCAGAACGATCTGAAGCTGCGCGTCACTATCGGCGGAAGGCGATTGTTCCACCATCGGAGTAGGAGACTTTCGTCTGGTAGTGAACACTTTGAACATTCCTTGATTGGTTCGCGGACGGCACGCTCAGCCTTGCGGCGACGTATCGAGGCCTATCTCGCGGGCGAGTGCGCCGGTGCGAGCCGCTATTGTGAGATGCAGCAACAGCCTCTGGGCCTGCATGGCGATCTGCTGATCACTGGACCGGTAGCTGTCCATCTCCGCATCCACAAGTTGGCGGAGGTTCGATTGACCGGTCGCAATTTGGGACTGGGCGGTTTGAGCTGCCGACTGGCTGAGGCGAATATTCTCGTTCAGCAGTGGCATCGCACGCTGGATGGCATCCAATTGGGCAATCGCAGCCTCCAGTTCGGCCTCGACGGTCAACTGGCTTTCGGCGAGTCGGGACGTTGCCGCGTCCAACCGGGCTTCGGCGGTCTCAAGCTGCGCGCGGCGGCGTCCGCCATCCCCGAACGTGTACTCGATCGCGACTCCGACACTGGTGTCGCTCGTATCTTCGTCGTCCATCGGCGAGCTCACCCCGGCCTGAAGCCGTGCGCGTGGACGAAAGGCTGCCGCGGCGATGGTCACTTCGTTGCGTGCAATGATCAGGTCGGCGGCTGCGCGGCGAAGGCTTGGGGCCTCTTGCCAGCGAGCCGCTTCTTGTCGCGCAAGGGCGCCAGGGATCAGGTCTTGCGGCCGGTCCACACGCGCATCTCGGACGTTATAGATAGCGGCGAACCGCACCTGAGCTTCGCGCAGATCTGCCTGCAACCGCGATTCTTCAAGCGAGATGCTGACGATCTGGCGCCGGGCGTCGTCAAGCATCGCGCGATCAAGCATCCCGTTCAACGCCATGCGTTCGATCTGCGAGAGGATCTCTTCCATTTCGTGCGTGCGGGAACGCAGAAGACCGAGACGTTCCCTATATTGCCAGACATCGATCCAGGCACGTGCAGCCTCAAGCGCAAGCTCATTTGCAACGCCTTGACGCTCGGCTTGCGCAGAGATCGCTTCGGCGGTGGCCTGATTGATCGTGGCCGCGCTTGCTCCTGCATCATAGAGCAGCTGCGAAACCGTAAGGTTGGCGGCAATGCCGCTGTCTGTCGATCCAAGGTCTCCGCTTTCACGGATGGCGCCGACGGTCCCGCTCGAATTCAGCTGAGGGCGACGGACGCTCGACGCTATACCGATGC
Organism: Roseicyclus mahoneyensis; assembly: GCF_003148775.1. GTDB lineage: Bacteria > Pseudomonadota > Alphaproteobacteria > Rhodobacterales > Rhodobacteraceae > Roseicyclus > Roseicyclus mahoneyensis. The sequence goes on along the minus strand of NZ_QGGW01000019.1, from coordinate 1,412 downwards.
CACTCAACGCTTGTTGCTCCAGCGAAAGTGCAACCTGGTAGCTTCGGCTCGTCTCGACGGCAGAACGCAAGGCCTGCGGAAAACCACCGTTGAGAGCGACCGCAGGACGAGTGTTGCCTGCTGGATCTGCAGCTGCCGCGAGGACCCCGGTTACGCTTTCTTGCATGTCGGCCAGCGGTTCGATCCGTGCCCCACAACCTGCCATCAAGGACAGTGATGTGCCCACCAACAAGGTGAGCCGAACCGCTGTGGTCGCGAAACCTTGGCGTCGATCATTCATGGGGAACCCCCTCACAGCTTGATTTCTGAATTCGATTGCGTTTGGAACGTCGGCAGCTGGATGCCGATTGCGCCGTAACCAGACGTGCTCTTGATCATGCCGAAACACTCCTCAAGCTCGCGCTGAAGCTCATCACTGAGGGCGAGCGACTTTCGGCTTTTCTTGTCGCCCTTGGTCACAAGAAACGTCCCCTCAGCGATCCGATCGCGGATGAAGTTCCGCATGGTCAGCCGGGTGCATTTCAGCGTCTGCAGGTTCTCGAGGTAGTCTTCGATTCCATAGCGTCCGTCGCCAGACAGCATGTGCACTATCAGTAGCAATTCCCAGGTCTCCAACCTTTGCAGGAATGGGCGCAGCATCTTGTTCGAACCGACGAGGCGCACCTTTATCAGTTCCTGGATGAGCAGCGTATCCACCTGCCCTCGCTGGACATTCATGCCAACCACCTGTTTCTCAGCACCTGAAGGGCACCCGATCTCGCTTACTTGCCGGTGGACTTTGTCCGATGGACGCCTGCTCTGCCGTCATTCAAAATCCAAGCGACACAATTCCATCGAGCACATAGAAGTGCTGCATGGCTCATGTCATCACCTACTCTGCGGATGTTCGCATCACATTTTCAGTAATTTATTAAAACACTATAATTTATGGTCTATTTTCTTATATAAATTATCCATTGGATCGTGGGGCCGAGCCACGTCATCCAAAGATAATTAAGCGCTGATAGTGACGCTTTGACCACCAACGGAAAAGAACAGAAATCTTGCGACACTATTCGTCGCGACATGGGGTCAAAAGTCGCTGATGAAACGATCAGAAATCACGCTGTCCGGGTGGGGCACCTGAACGTTAGATTTGGTCGTTCGTCAAAGATTGATCCGAACCTTGCTAAAAGGGCCCAAGAACCACGGGCGCAAGAAACAAGCCTCGCCCGTGCTGAACCTTGGCCAGAGCCCGAATGGAATGCCGACGCGGAAACCACATTAAGGATTGAGCTACTCCCCAACTCTTGGACAGATTCCGAGGGTGATTTAAGCTACTGCCTGGACCTGCTGATCGGTTTGGGTTGCGTTGAAGTAGACCACGGCGGGCGGCTGTCCGCCATGGGCGGCATGGGGCCGCTGGTGGTTGT
>NZ_QGGW01000018.1 GCF_003148775.1 Roseicyclus mahoneyensis | reverse complement strand
ACAACCACCAGCGGCCCCATGCCGCCCATGGCGGACAGCCGCCCGCCGTGGTCTACTTCAACGCAACCCAAACCGATCAGCAGGTCCAGGCAGTAGCTTAAATCACCCTCGGAATCTGTCCAAGAGTTGGGGAGTAGCTCACCTCGTGCGCACCAATTTCAACTACGAGTTCGGGCCGCATCAGATAGACGAGTTGACGGAACGTAGTTTCAAGTATGGCTGTAAAGCGCTGCCGAGACTGCTGGCTTTGCTGCACAGATACTAGCCGATGCTCCTGGTACCTCTCCTGCAGATGGAGATCACGCAAACCTGTCAAAACGACCACTTTCATAATGTAGCTGCTGCCGTGGATGCGGCTGCTGTGCAGCCACGACATACATACACATCTATCAAGTGCTACAAAGTCAACATTCTCCTCGGAGCGGCAGGATGAAGTTGTCGAACCCTTGCGGGTGGCGCGCGCGCGCCGTAAGAGGCGCGGCGTCTGGGAGAGGGATGGGACATGTCCATTCTGGTGATGAAATTCGGCGGAACATCCGTCGCCACGCTTGACCGCATCCGCCGCGCCGCCAAGCGGGTGGGGCGCGAGGTCGCCAACGGGCATGACGTCATCGTCATCGTGTCCGCCATGGCGGGCGAGACCAACAAGCTGGTGGGCTTTGTCGAAGAGACATCGCCGCTGTATGATGCCCGCGAATACGACGCTGTCGTCTCCTCGGGCGAGAATGTCACCGCCGGGCTGATGGCGCTGACCTTGCAGGAGATGGAGATCCCCGCGCGCAGCTGGCAGGGATGGCAGGTGCCGCTGATCACCACATCGGCCCATGCGGCGGCGCGGATCGAGGAGATCCCGACCGCGAATATTCTCAAGAAATTCGGCGAGGGCATGAAGGTCGCGGTGATCGCGGGCTTTCAGGGTATCAGCCCCGAGGGCCGGATCACGACGCTGGGGCGCGGCGGGTCGGACACCAGCGCCGTGGCCTTTGCCGCCGCGTTCGAGGCCGTGCGCTGCGACATCTACACCGATGTGGACGGGGTCTATACCACGGATCCACGCATCACGTCCAAGGCGCGCAAGCTTGACCGGATCGCCTTCGAGGAGATGCTGGAACTGGCCTCGCTGGGCGCCAAGGTCTTGCAGACTCGTTCGGTCGAGCTGGCGATGCGCTACAATGTGAAGCTGCGTGTGCTGAGCAGTTTCGAGGAAATGTCGGATGACGCGGGCACGCTCGTCTGTGCCGAGGAGGATATCGTGGAAAGCAATGTGGTGGCCGGTGTGGCCTTTTCCCGCGACGAGGCCAAGATGACGCTGCAAGGCGTGGCCGACCGGCCCGGCATCGCGGCGGCGATCTTTGGCCCCTTGGCCGAGGCCGGCGTCAATGTCGACATGATCGTGCAGAACATCTCGGACGGCGGCACGACCGACATGACGTTTTCGTGCCCGATCAACGAGGTCAAGCGCGCCGAAAAGGCGATGGCGGATGCCAAGGCGGCGGGCGCGATCGATTTCGCGGGGCTCGTGGCCGATACGAATGTCTGCAAGGTCTCCATCGTCGGCATCGGGATGCGCAGCCATGCGGGCGTTGCGGCCAAGATGTTCCAGACGCTGCGCGACGAAGGGATCAACATAAAGGTCATCACCACCTCCGAGATCAAGGTCTCGGTGCTGATCGACCGCAAGTATCTGGAACTGGCGGTGCAGGCGCTGCATGACGCCTTCGGCCTCGACCGGGCGGCCTGAACGCAGCCCTTGCGTCAGGCGCAATGCTGCATTGCAGCAACAACCCTAACCGGCGCGGCCCGCAAGGCCTATTCTGTGTCGTGACACATGTTTAACCGTCACCCACAGAGGTTCCCATGACGACGCAAACCCTGAACAGCCCCGCCTTTCCGCCGCGGATCGTCTCGCAGGTCGCAGGCTTTTTCGCCGCCCTCGCCCGCGCCTTCGCGCAGGCTAGCGACGCGCAGGCCCGGTTCGACGAAATCCAGATGCTTCAATCGTTGAGCGACGCGGAGCTTGCCAAGCGCGGCCTGACCCGCGACACCATCGTGCGCCACGTCTACGCGGACATGCTGGCCGACTGATCCGACCACCCGGGCGGTCGGGCGCGCCATTCCCGTTGCGCGCCCCCCGCCCGCCGCGCTATCCCTCATCCCCGGGAACTGGGGCCGCTTCCGTCAAGCGCCTCATTGGGCGAGAGTGATGGCACAAGGCACCGAAACAGAGAGCCGCAAGCTGCTCAGCCGCTTGCAGGCCGTGATGGCGGATGCCAGCGCGGGTCAGGAACGGCTCGACCGCATCACCCATCTGATCGCCGATTCGATGGACACCGAAGTGTGTTCCATCTATCTGATGCGTGACGCCGACACGCTGGAGTTGTGCGCCACCCAAGGTCTGGCGCCCGAGGCGGTCCATGTGACCCGCATGCGGATTGGCGAAGGTCTTGTCGGCCGCGTCGCGCGCACGGCGCAACCGGTCAACACCGCCAATGCCCCTGCCGAACGCGGCTTTCGCTACATGCCCGAGACGGGCGAGGAGCGGTATACCTCTTTCCTCGGCGTGCCGGTCCAGCGTCTGGGCGAGCGGCTGGGCGTGCTGGTCGTGCAATCCAAGGACGCGCGCGACTATTCCGACGACGAGATCTACGCGCTCGAAGTCGTGGCCATGGTTCTGGCCGAGATGACGGAACTGGGCGCCTTCACCGGCGAGGGCGCGGCACTGGCCGAGCGGCACAAGAAACAGGTGATGATCCGCGGCACCTGCGTGCAGGAAGGCACGGCCATGGGCCATGTCTGGCTGCACGAGCCGCGCGTGGTTGTGACCAATCTGGTGGCAGAGGACCCCGAGGCGGAACTGACCCGCCTGCGCGCCGCAGTGGACCGGCTGCGCGTCGATATCGACGACATGCTGACGCAGGCCCCGATTGCCGACGGGGAACAGCGCGAGGTGCTGGAAGCCTACCGGATGTTCGCCCATTCCCGCGGCTGGATGCGCCGGATGGAAGAGGATATCGCCCGCGGCCTGTCGGCCGAGGCCGCGGTGGAAAAGGAACAGTCGAGCGCGCGGGCGCGCATGGAAACCGTCCCGGACGCCTATCTGCGCGAGCGGCTGCACGATCTGGACGACCTGTCCAACCGCCTCTTGCGCCGCCTGACCGGCCAAGGGCGCGACACCGGCGCGGAACTGCCGGCCGATCCGGTGCTGGTGGCGCGAAATATCGGCCCGGCCGAATTGCTCGACTACGGCCGGCGTCTGCGCGGTGTGGTGCTGGAGGAAGGATCGGTCGGCAGCCATGCCGCCATCGTGGCGCGCGCGCTGGCGATCCCTCTGGTGGTCCATGCCAAGGCGGTGCTGACCGAGGCGCTGAACGGCGACGCGATCTTGCTCGATGGAGATCAGGGCATCGTGCATCTGCGGCCCGAGGAAGCCGTCGCCAGCGCCTTTCGCGACAAGCTGGCGATGCAGGCCGAGGCGCAGGAGCGCTATGTCTCGATCCGCGACAAACCGGCAGAGGCGCTGTGTGGCACCACGGTGTCCTTGCAGATGAACGCCGGACTGATGGCCGACCTGCCGTCCTTGCCCAGTTCCGGGGCCGAGGGCGTGGGCCTGTTCCGCACCGAATTGCAATTCCTGACCCGCAACAAGGTGCCGCGCCGGGGCGAGTTGGCGGCACTTTACGCGCGCGTCATGGATGCGGCGGGCGGCAAGCGGGTGGTGTTTCGCACGCTCGACATCGGGTCGGACAAGGTCCTGCCCTACATGAAAAAGACCGAGGAACCCAACCCCGCGCTGGGGTGGCGGGCGATCCGGGTGGGGCTGGACAAGCCGGGCGTGATGCGGATGCAGCTGCAGGCGCTGATCCGGGCAGCCAACGGTCGTCCCTTGACGGTGATGTTCCCCTTCGTCGCCCAGTTCGAGGAATTCACCCAAGCCCGCGACCATCTCTTGCGCGAGATGGACCGCGAGGCTGCGCTGGGCCACACCTTGCCCGAACGGCTGGACATCGGCGCGATGCTGGAGACGCCCAGCCTTGCCTTCGCGCCGCGGCAATTCTTTGAATCCTGCGACTTCATCTCGATCGGCGGCAACGACCTCAAGCAGTTCTTCTTTGCCGCAGACCGCGAGAACGAGCTGGTGCGGCGGCGCTACGACACGCTCAACGTCAGCTACCTGACCTTCCTCGAACAGATCGTGCACCGCTGCGGCGACACCGACACGCCGCTGAGTTTCTGCGGCGAGGACGCCGGTCGCCCCATCGAGGCGCTGTGTTTCGCGGCCATGGGCCTGCGCGCCCTGTCGATGCGGCCGGCCTCCATCGGGCCGGTCAAGTCGCTCTTGCGCCGGGTCGACCTGCGCGAGGCGCGCGCGGTCATCAACGAGGCGCGGGCAAGCGGTGCGCAATCGGTGCGCCCGGCGGTGATGGAGTGGCTCAAGCGGCAGGGGTGAGCCCCCTTGCGCAAGGCACGGCTGCGGCGCAAGGATGCGCACGGTCGAGAATGACGGGGGACGGCCCCGGCTGTACGGCCGAAAACGTGCCGGATGCTGACACCCAAACTGCTGACCACCTTGCCCCAAAGCACGCCCAAAAGCGTGTTTGCGGATTTCATCGCGGGCGTGACAGTTGCCATGGTCGCGCTGCCGCTGAGCCTTGCCATCGCCATCGCCTCGGGGGCTGCGCCTGAAACCGGCCTCGTGACGGCCATTGTCGCGGGCTTCCTGATCTCGCTTTTCGGGGGCAGCCGGGTGCAGATCGGCGGCCCTACGGGCGCCTTCATCGTCGTGGTCCATGGGGTGATCGCCACCCATGGTTTCGACGGGCTGGTGCTGGCCACACTGATGGCGGGCGTGATCTTGGTCATCGGCGGGTTCCTCAAGGCGGGCAACCTGATCGCGCTGGTGCCCGAGCCGGTCATCAACGGCTTCACCATCGGCATCGCCGCGATCATCGCGCTCAGCCAGTTGCCCGACGCCATGGGCATGACCCTGCCCGAGGGCACCCCGGCCGACGCGCTGGAACGTATCCCCGCGATGTGGGACGCGCGCAGCACGGTCAGCCTTGCCAGCATCGCCATCGGGCTGGGCGCCATCGTTCTGATCGTGGCGCTTCGGCGCCTCTTTCCGCGGTTTCCGGGCCTGATCGTGGCGGTGGGCATCGTCTCGGCGGCAGTGGCCGTCTTCGCTCTGCCGGTCGACACGCTGTTCGGGCGCTTCGGCGCGCTGCCCGACCGGCTGCCCCTGCCCCGCCTGCCCGATATCACGGCAGCACGGCTGGTGGAGCTTTTGCCCTCGGCCCTCATCATCGCCTTCCTCGCGGGGATCGAATCGCTGCTGTCGGCCATGGTCGCGGACCGGATGGTGGCGGGTCGTCACCGCCCCAATGCCGAAATCCTCGCACAGGGGCTGGCCAATATCGGCTCTTCCCTGATGGGCGGTCTGCCCGCGACAGGGGCCATCGCGCGCACGGCGACGAATGTGCGGGCAGGAGGGCGGACACCCTTGGCTGGGATCTTTCATGCGGCCGTGATCCTGGGCGTGATGATGCTGGCAGCCCCAATGGCCGGATACCTTGCGATGCCCGCGCTGGCCGGGCTGCTGCTGGTCACCGCCTGGAACATGTCGGAACCGCAGCATTGGCGCGGCTATCTGACCACCGGGCGCGTGTCGGACCGCGTGCTTTTGGTTCTGACCATGGTGCTGACGGTGCTGGCCGATCTGACGGTCGCCATCGGGGTCGGTGTGGCGCTGGGGCTTGCGCTGCGCCTCAGCCGCCGTGGCGTGCCGCCCGCGGACTGGACGCCGCCGGACCGGTAGGGGTAGACCGTCCCGACGGGGATGGGGGCTTCCATGCTGACACAGGATTTCGGCGCGTGGGACGTGGTGATCGTGGGCGCGGGATCGGCGGGCTGCGTGCTGGCCAACCGGCTCTCGGCGGACCCCCGGCACAAGGTCTTGCTGCTCGAGGCGGGGGGCAGCGACAACCGCCTCTGGGTGCATGTGCCGGTGGGCTATCTTTACGCCATGGGCGACCCCTCGCTCGACTGGTGCCTCAAGACGCAAGCCGAGCCGGGCCTGAACGGGCGCGCGCTGAACTATCCGCGCGGGCGTGTGCTGGGCGGCTGTTCCTCGATCAACGGCATGATCTACATGCGCGGTCAGGCGCGCGACTATGACCTGTGGGCCCAGATGGGCAACACCGGCTGGGGCTGGGACGATGTGCTGCCTTATTTCAAGCGCTCCGAAGGCTATCACGGCGGTGCGGACGAGGTTCACGGGGAGAGCGGCGAACTGCGGGTGGAGCGTCAACGGCTGAACTGGCCGATCCTCGATGCCGTGGCCGAGGCGGCGGGTGAGTTGGGCATCCCCCGGAGCCACGATTTCAACCGCGGCGACAACGAGGGCGCGGGATATTTCGAGGTCAACCAAAGGCGCGGGTTGCGCTGGAACGCACGCAAGGCATTTCTCGACCCGGTGCGCCGTCGCCCCAATCTGCGGATTGTCACGGGGGCCGAGGTGCTGCGCCTGTCGCTTGAGGGCAAGCGCGCGACGGGCGTCGTGTTCCGGCAAGACGGCGCGGCGTTTCACGCACGGGCGGGCGGCGAGGTGGTGCTGGCGGCAGGCGCCATCGGCACGCCCGCGATCTTGGAGCGGTCGGGGATCGGGCGGGGCGATCTGCTGCAATCGCTCGGGATCGAGGTGGCGCATAACAGCGCGGGCGTGGGCGAGAACCTCGCCGATCACCTGCAGATCCGCACGATTTTCCGCATTACCGGCGCGCGGACGCTGAACGACTGGTATGCCAGCCCGCTCGGCAAGCTGAAGATCGGCCTCGACTACGCGCTCAAGCGCTCCGGCCCGCTGGCGATGGCGCCCTCGCAGCTGGGGATCTTCACCCGCTCCTCCCCCGAGCATGAGACGCCCAACATCGAATATCACGTCCAGCCCCTGTCGCTCGACGCATTCGGACAGCCCTTGCACCCGTTCCCGGCCCTGACCGTCTCGGTCTGCAACCTGCGCCCCGAAAGCCGCGGGTCGGTGCACATCACCGCCGCCGATCCGGGCGCGCGGCCTGCCATCCGGCCAAATTACCTCTCCGCGCCCGCTGACCAGCGCGTGGCGGTCGATTCGATCCGCCACGCCCGCGCACTGATGGCGACGCAGCGCATGGCAGAGTTCCGGCCGACCGAGATCAAGCCGGGCCCCGAAGTCGACGGCGAAGCGGCGTTGCTGAAGGCCGCAGGCGATATCGCCACGACGATCTTTCACCCGGTCTCGACCGCGCGGATGGGCGTGGATGCGGGCGCGGTCGTCAGCCCCACGCTGACAGTGAATGGGATCGGGGCGCTCTCCATCGCCGATGCCTCGGTCATGCCCGCCATCCCGAGCGGCAACACGCATGCGCCGGTGACGATGATCGCGGAAAAGGCCGCCGAGATGATTGCCGCGCGCCTGCGGGGCTAGCGGGGGCAAAACGCGCGTTTTGCCGCCCCCTCACCGCGCCCAGCGCTTGACCTTGCCCGTAATCCCCGCCCAGTCGCCGCTGCCCAGCACGCGGGCAGGATTGGTGGGCGGCGGCATCTCGACGCCTTCGAGCCGGGTGAAACCGAAGCGGCGGTAATAGGGCTCATCGCCCACCAGCATGGTGCGCGGCCAGCGGTCTTCTTCCGCCCGCGCCATGCCATCGCGCATCAACAGACCTCCCAACCCCTCGCCCTGCCGGGTCGGGTGGACGGCGACGGGGCCCAGAAGCAACGCCTCGGCCCGGCCCACGCGGACCGGCCAGAAGCGGATGGCCCCCGCAAGGATGCCATCCGGGTCACGCGCCACGAGACACAGGCGGGCGACCGAGGGAACCCCGTCGCGCAGCCGGTAGGAGGACAGCGCCTCGCGCCCCGGCGCAAAGCAGGTGTCGTAGAGCGCCTCCACCTCCCAGCGGTCCGCCGATGTTTCCTGCTCCAGCCGATACATTGCCCGCCGTGCCTTGCCTCTGGCCCTTCGCCTAACACGCCGCTAGGTCTGGCACAAACCCGAGCAAGGCCCCCATACGCAAGGAATGCCCGCGATGTTCTACCGCCCCGCCGATGGCCACGGCCTGCCGCACAACCCGTTCAACGCCATCGTCACGCCGCGCCCCATCGGTTGGATCTCGACCCGCGGCGCGGACGGGTCGGAAAACCTTGCGCCTTATTCCTTCTTCAACGCGGTCGCCTACGTCCCGCCGCAGGTGATGTTCGCCTCCACCTCCGCCAAGGAAGATCGCGGCGACACCAAGGACAGCGTCGCCAATATCCGCGAGACGGGCGTGTTTTGCGTGAACGTGGTGGAATACGCGATGCGCGACGCGATGAACCAGACCTCGGGGCCATGGCCCAAGGACACGGATGAATTCGCGCTGGCTGGGATCGGGCGCGTGGCCTGCGAGACCATCGCATGTTCGCGCGTAGCGGATGCGCCCGCGTCGCTCGAATGCCGGGTGACACAGATCGTGCGGCTGGAGGGGGCGTCAAATTTCGCGGTCTTCGGCGAGGTTGTGGGCGTTCACATGCGCGACGACTGTATCCGGGACGGCGAATTCGACGTGCTGGCCTTCAACCCGCTGACACGCATGGGCTACCGCGATTATGCGGTCATCCGCGAGACATTCGGCCTGAAGCGGCCCGGAGAGTGACGGCATGCCGGTTGCCTGAGCGGTCGCCTGCATATTTTTGGAAAGATGAAGCCGGTGACAGGGCTTGCAGCATGGCCGGGGCGGTGCTTGGCTCGGGTCCAGCGACGGGCACGCGGAGGGCACAGCAATGCAGACCATGATCGGGGTGATCGGCGGATCGGGTATCTATCAGATCGAAGGGCTGGAGGGCGCCGAATGGGTCGAGGTGCAAAGCCCCTTTGGCGCGCCCTCGGATGCGGTATTGACCGGGCGGCTGGGGGGCGTGCCCATGGCCTTTGTGCCCCGGCACGGGCGGGGGCATGTGCACACGCCGACCTCCGTGCCTTACCGCGCCAATATCGACGCGCTGAAGCGGTTGGGGGTGACGGATGTGATCGCCGTCTCGGCCTGCGGATCGTTCCGCGACGAGATGGCACCGGGCGATTTCGTGATCGTCGACCAGTTCATCGACCGCACCTTTGCGCGGGAAAAGTCGTTTTTCGGCCCCGGCCTTGTCGCCCATGTCTCGGTCGCCCATCCCACCTGCCCCCGGCTGGGTGCGGCCTGCGCCGAGGCCGCGCGGGCGGAAGGCATCACCGTGCATGAGGGCGGCACCTATCTGGCAATGGAGGGGCCGCAGTTTTCCACCCGCGCCGAATCGCGGCTTTACCGCGAGGTCTGGGGCTGCGACGTGATCGGGATGACCAACATGCCCGAGGCGAAACTCGCCCGCGAGGCGGAGCTTTGCTATGCCTCGGTCGCCATGATCACCGATTACGACAGCTGGCACCCCGATCATGGCAGCGTCGACATCTCCGACATCATCAGGGTGCTGAGCGGCAATGCCGACAAGGCGCGTGCTGTGGTGGCGCGTTTGCCGGGGCTGCTCGGGCCCGAGCGCCTGCCCTGCCCGCATGGCTGCGACCGCGCCCTCGATCATGCGGTCCTGACCGCGCCGGGGATGCGGGACGCGGCCATGCTGGAGAAGCTTTCGGCAGTGGCGGGGCGCGTGCTGGGGTCGGCAACGCCCTGATTTTGGGCGCGCGCGCGCCGGTCGTGTCGCAGCCGCCCTGCCCCCTTGCGGTTGCGCGTGACAAAACCCGCGCCGTGAGGCTTGAGTTGCGCGCAGCACTCATGCCGGAGCCAGCGCCCATCATGCCCCTCGACAGCTGGCTCGCCTTTGTCGCGGCCTCCGTTGCGATCCTTGTGCTGCCGGGGCCCACGGTCATGCTGGTCATCTCGCTGGCGCTGACGCAGGGGCGGCGCGTGGCGCTGGCCACGGCAGCGGGCGCGGCGCTGGGGGGATCGGTGGCGCTGAGCCTGTCGCTGGCAGGCGTCGGCGCGCTGGTGATGGGGTCGCCCGCGCTGTTCACGGTGCTGAAATGGGTGGGGGTGGGCTATCTGATGTGGCTGGGCGCAGGCCTTTGGCGGTCGGCGCCGCAGGCGGGCCTGACGCTCGCCGCCACCGGCCATCTGGCGGCGCGCGACAGTTTCGCGCGGGCCGCGACCGTGACGGTGCTGAACCCCAAAGGGATCGCCTTTTTCATGGCCTTCGCGCCGCAATTCATCGACCCCGCCCGCCCCTACGAGACACAGGCCGCGATGATGGTGCCCACTTACATGACGCTCGCCGCGATGAACGCGCTGGGTTATGCGCTGATGGCGGACCTCGCGCGGGCGCGCTTGCTGCAGCCGGCCGTGCTGCCATGGGTCGCGAGGGTGGGGGCGGCGGGGATCATCGCCATGGCGCTGCTGATGGCAGTGGTGGAGCGGGAGGGCGGCGCGTGACCGCGCGGGTCAACGCGGAGCGGCTGCGGGCGTTGCTGGGACTGTCGGGCGCGGAACCGGGTCCCGCGGCGGCCGATCCGGGCCCGGTCGAGGCGCTGGGGCACCACCTTTTGCAGCGCGTGACACTCGATGGCGACGGGCCGATCCCCGGTCTCTACCTGCGCCCCGAGGGAAAGGGTCCGCACCCCGCCGTCCTCTACTGCCATGCCCATGGCAATCGCTACGAAACCGGCGCGGAGGAGCTGATCCACGGCCGCCCCGCACTGATCGCCCCTTATGGTCCGGCGCTGGCCGATCTGGGGATCGCGAGCCTTGCCATCGATCTTGCGCCTTTCGGGCGGCGGCAAGACGAGGGGCCGGAGGCACGTCTGGCCAAGGCCGGGCTGTGGCAAGGCCGCCCGCTGATGGGGCGGATGCTGGCCGAGCTACACTTGGCCTATCGCTGGTTGGCCGCGCAGGCAGAGGTGGATGCCACACGCATCGCCACGCTGGGCCTGTCGATGGGCGGCACCCATGCCTATTGGCTGGCAGCACTGGAGCCGCACATCGCGGCCTGCGCGCATCTGTGCGTCTTTGCCGATCTTGCCCCAATGATCGCCACCGGCGCCCACGACCTGCATGGGTCCTACATGACCGTGCCGGGCCTTCTGGCGCATGGCGACATGGGCGATGTCGCAGCCCTGATCGCGCCGCGACCGCAGTTCGTGGGTCTGGGCGGCACCGATGCTCTGACGCCCGAGGCGGCGCGCGACCCTGCGCTGGCGCGGCTGGCCACGGCCTATGGCGTGGGCCCGCTGGTGGTGCACCTGTCACCCGATACGGGCCATGTCGAGACGCCCGCGATGCGGGGGGCCGTGATGGCCTTTCTGACCCGGCATCTGCAGCAGTGACACAGCGCGCGCGGTCTGCGCGCAACACGGCCGCGGGATCGTGACGCCACCATCTTGCACGGCGCCAGCGCTTGCCGTCACTTATGTCCATGCGACCCTGCCTTTACCTTGCCCTGTGTGTTGCGCTTGCGGCCCCGCCGGCCAAGGCGCAGGAATATATCACCGTGCCGAGCCTGATCTCGGACGAGGATTTCCACCGGCTGGTGGCCTGCGCCGCTCCGCCCGGGGGCGATTGCGCCAAGCCCCTGATCCGTTGGCCCGAGGCGCGTCGCCTGAGCCTCAGGGTCGGCATCGCGGCGGTGGCCGACAGCTTTCCTTCCTACAAATTCGACCTGATCGACCAGGCCATCGACGTTGCCATCGAAGAGATCAACGCCAGCGGCGCGGCTCTGTTTCTCAGCCGCGCCTATGAGGGCGAGCTGGATGTGCCGGTCTATCTCGTGAACACGCCGCAGGGCGGCACCATCTCTGGTACCAGCCTGCCGGATCTGGATGGAGCAGACATGGCGATTGCGCGCGTGGTCCTGCGGTCACGCGGCGACGAGATTGTGTCGGCCGGGATCGCGATCAGTCAAGACATCAACCGCCGCGAGATCGCCTCGGTCGTGCTCGAGGAACTGGTGCAGGCGATGGGCCTGCCCACCGACATCGACGGCCCGGCCTATCAGCGGTCGATCTTTGCCGAATACAGCAATTCCACCGTCTGGCTGCGCGGTCAGGATGCCGCGGCACTGCGTCGGCATTACCCGCGACCCTGACCCTGCCTCGTCACAAGGACCCATGCCCCCGATGTCCCACCCCAAGACCGTTCAGGATTACATCCGCACCATTCCAGATTTTCCGCATGCGGGCATCTTGTTCCGCGATGTGACCACGTTGTTTCAGGACGCGCGCGGGTTCCGGATGGCTGTGGATCAACTGCTGTCGCCTTATGTGGGCGCGCGCATCGACATGGTGGCGGGGCTCGAGGCGCGCGGCTTCATTCTGGGCGGCGCGGTGGCGCATCAGCTGTCCAAGGGGTTCGTGCCGATCCGCAAGAAGGGCAAGCTGCCGGCGAAAACCATCGAGCAGGACTATGCGCTGGAATACGGACGCGCCACTGTCGAGATCCACGACGATGCGGTCGAGCCGGGGCAGAAGGTTCTGATCGTCGATGATCTGCTGGCCACCGGCGGCACCGCCGAGGCGGGCATCCGCCTGATCGAACGGCTGGGGGCCGAGGTGGTGGGTTGCGCCTTTGTCATCGACCTGCCTGATCTGGGCGGGCGCGCCCGGCTGGAAGCGATGGGCGTTCCGGTGCACGCAATCTGCAGCTACGAGGGTCTTTGACCGGCCGGCGGCCCGCCGCTGAGCGCGAGGATAGTGTCGACCGACAGTTCGGGCCCGCCCAGCAGAACGCCATCTGCCACAACAGTACATACGGCACCCGGCCGCACAGCACGGGCGTGCACCATCTCGGGATCGGTCAAGCGGTCCCTGCGCGCCGCGATCCCGCGGGCCGAGGCGGCCGCGACGATGGCGGCCGCACGCGCCTCCAGCGTCTCGTATTCGCCGGTGGTCTGCACCACCAGCCCGGGGCCTAGTGCAGAGGCGCGCCGGTCCCAGTCGCGCGGCAGGCGCGGCAGCTCAAGCGGTCCTTGCAGGATACGGCCGACAAGGCGGGTTTCGGCAGGCCCCTCGTCCAGCGTCAGCCAGCCACGCCCGGGCGCGTGATCGCGCGAAATCAGGCCAGCTCCGCGCCCGATCAGGGCCAGCACGGCGACAAACCCGTAATACCGGGCAAAGTCTTCGGCCGCCGACCAGAGCCGCGCCGCGCCTTCGCGGGCTATGGGCCCCGGTGCCACCCGCAGGTCATGAACGACCAAAGCGCGCCCTGCCCCGTCGACCGGACGCCAGGCCAGCTTGCCGGGCTGGAACAAGATCAGCCCCTGATGCGGCGGCTTAAGCAGGCGGATCTGCAACCCTTCGGCGAAGCGCGCCATCAGCCAGCCGCGGTCATGCGGCCCGTGGGGGGCCGACAGGGCGGTGTCGACCCGGGCGAAGTCGGTCCGCTCGAAGCTCGGTGGCGAGACGACCACCGTATCCCGGCCATGATGAGACATGGACCCTCTCCTTGCCGTCACAGACTGCGCGTCCGGGGTCAGGATGCCGCAGGGCGTCCCGCGCCGCCTTGATCTGACGCAAGGTCATCGACAGGCGGCACGGGACGCCCACGATTGCCAAGCCGGGGCCAAGCGGCTAGCGATGCGGGTCATGCGGGCGTGATGGAATGGTAGACATATCGGACTTAAAATCCGTGGGCCTTCGTGCCGTGGGGGTTCAAGTCCCCCCGCCCGCACCATCCTTCTTTAATTGCCTACCGCCTAAGGCTGCCTGAGGCGGGGTGCCGTCTCTCAAAACGAAAGACGCGCCCCGCATAAGGGCGCGTCTTTCAAGATGGGCAGCGGCTCGATGGATCGGCTCAGGCCGCCTCGGCCTCGGCCTGATGGCGACGTTCGCTTTCCTCGCGGCTGAGAGCGACCGAGGTGCGCACGCCTTGCGTGACAAAGGCCATCAGGCCCTTGACCACACGCTCGTTCGGATCGATGCCCGCACAGCTCAGCACCTCGCGGCCATCGCGCGAACGCGCCCAGCGGGCGATCTGCTCGGGGCCGTTACCATATTTCTTGTCATCCGCGATCGCGTCATCGAGCGCAGCGAGAACAACGGCCGCGAACAACTTGCGTGCGCGCTGACCCTGTTCGAAGTTGAAGGCGGTGCCATCAACGAAATCTCGCATTTCGTCGTCCTTTTTTGCTCTTGCATTTCCGGCGTGAGATCCCTTCTGCCTGAAATCCGTGCGATTCTGTGATGCGAATATCACATGTGTGGTATTCCTCAAACGCATAGCTCAAGGATAACAAACGCAGTTTCCGGTAGGACGAAGGGCGCTCAATGCCTAGATATAGGTATTGTCATCGACCCATCAAGTTTTTGACAAGATTTCGCCATATCTTTCGAGATTGACTTCAGCGCGAATCCCGGGGCCGCCGTTCAGTCGTCGCGCCCGCCCGACCATGGTCCGCGCGGCCCCCGACGCGAGCCACTGCGCGGAATGCGCGCCAGATCGGCCAAGGGCCGCGTCGCGGCGCGATCTGTGCGTACACGCCGGATGCGCGGGATCGGGCTGCGGCGGCTGCGCTCCATCACGTATTCGACCTCGTCATGGGGTGGCTTGCCGTGCCAATGCGCCCAATAGGCTGTGCCGCCGCGACGCATCCACAGGGGCAAGACCAGCACGACCCCGGCGATGAAGCCACCGGCATGCGCCCAATAGGCCACGCCGCCGCCCGCCACATCCATCGAGAGCCCATTGACCAATTGCAGGCCGAACCACAGGCCCAGCATCAACCATGCGGGGATGGTGAAGATGCGCACCAAAACCACGATGATCACCAGCACATCGATCCGCGCGCGCGGAAAGAACAGCAGATATCCCCCCATCACACCTGCAATCGCGCCCGAGGCACCCACCATCGGAATCGTCGACTCCGGCCCGGCGAGGATCTGGCCGCCTGCCGCGGCGAGACCCGAGACGACATAGAAGGCCAAAAACCCCATGTGGCCCAGCAGATCCTCCATGTTGTCGCCAAAGATGTAGAGAAACAGCATGTTGCCGATCAGGTGCATCCAGCCCCCGTGCAAGAACATGGAGGTAAAGACCGTATGCGTGTCCGTGCCGTTCAAAACCTCGGCCGGGACCAGCGCCCAATCGGCGTAGAACCCCAACAGCTGACGCTCGGAGCCCGACAGGGCCGGGAAATAGCTCAGAAAGACAAGGACATTGACGACGATCAGCCCCCAGGTGACGGCAGGCAGACGGTTCGACGGGTTGTGGTCGCGGATCGGGAACATGCGCCTAACCTCGGGTTCGGCCTACCCCCGGTCAAGGGCGCCATTGCCAGCGGTGCCGCGCCGGTTACTCGAATTCCTCAGCGGCCAGCGCAAGACGGATCTCGCGCCGCACCATCTTGCGCACGTTACGTGTGATCCGCTGGCCGAGCGCGCCCTGCAATTCCTCGCGCACCACTTCCGCGATGATGTCGCGCAACGTCTCTTCGTCGAGAAGGCCATCTTCTGTCTCGGGGAAGGTGAAAGGTTGCCCCACCTCACCCAGATCCTCGACATGGGCGTCGCCGCTGTCGTTGTCTGACGGATGGCGATCATCCTCGACCTCCGCGTCCAGCGGCTGGCCCATCTCGGGACGGCGCACGTCGATCCGGCGCGAAAATACCGGTGTGAAGCCCGGTCGCGGCACGGCATCTGCCGCCTCTGCGGTCTGGTCTTCGGTCATGCTGCTCGGTGCCTCGCTGTCGGTCATGGTCTCGACCGCTTCCCGGTCGCTGATCACCTCCGGGCCGGTGTGCGCGCCCGGCTTGACCTGCAGCGCGGCATCCGGGGCGGGCAAGTCCGCCTCAGCCGTTTCACCGCCCTGTCCGCGGACCAGCACAAGATCATGCAGGGCACGCCCGGCGCTGCGGTCGGGCCAATCCGCATCGCCTGTCTCGGGCTCGAACTCGGCCGCAGGATCGACGGCCCGGTCGCCATCCGCTTTCTGCTCGAGCGCGGCCAGAATGTCGGGCTGTGGCGGTGCCTCTGGGTCGGCGGATTGTTCGGCAATGGCATCGGCCACGGCTTCCTCGGCACTGTCCTCGATCTCGCCCCAGTCCGACAGCCGATCCTCAAGGCCCCAGCTTGGGTCCTCCTCCTCGGGCATTGCGGTGTGGGCATCGGCAGAGCCCTCGGGAACCGGCGCAGGAACCGGCGCCCATGGATCATCGGGATCAGCCACACGCAGGGCCGGCGTCAGGACCAGCCGCGGCGCAGGTTGCGCGGATGGCGCGGTCGGCGGCTCCGCCGCGGGTGCGACATGGCTTTCCGAGACAAGGCGCCGGATCGAGGCAAGCACATCCTCGATCTCACGGGCGGATTTCGCTGGGTCTGACATCACCGCTCACTCCTCGAACGACCAATCAGGCTACATGCCCCGGAGCACACAGACTGCCAAGCCGATCGGCCCCTCGTACGGGGGCCTTTCAGCACAAGATAGCTGCAAGCGCCGCATCGCACAACGGATAGCTAAATTTCGCAACACAGCGCGCGGCGGTGCGGCGCGGTGGTCACTCCCGCCCGATCGCCTGCAACAGCGTGTCAAGCCGGTCGCCCTGCGGGGATGCCACGCGCACCCGTCCGCCCGGGAAGGCCGCGCCATAGGCCGCAACATCATATTCCGGCACCGGCAACTCAAGATGGCGCACCGTCATCAGGCCGGACGCCGCAAGAATGCCGTAGGAGGCCGCGTAAAGATCGCCCTGCGCCTCGATACGGCTGATCCGCGCCTCGAGCAGGTCCTGTTCGGCATCGAGAACATCCAGCGTGGTGCGCGCGCCCAGCGCGGCCTCTTCGCGCACGCCCTCGAAGGCCAGTTGCGCCGCGCGGATGCGCTGGTCGGAGGCCTGGATCTGCGCGTTTGCGATACGCAGCCGGGCATAGGCGTTGCCGACGACCTGCAGGTTCAGTCGCACTTGCTGATTGAGGCCGTAGCGCACCGCTTCCACCTGCGCCAGCGCCTGCCGCTCCAGCGAGCCAAGCTGCCCACCCCGGTAGATCGGCTGGGTCAGGGTCAGCGCGAGCGTGGCGCTTTCGCCCTCCTGCGTCGGGTTCGGGGCCTCGACGGTCTGGCCCAGCGACAGGTCGAGCGTGATGTTGGGCCGTGACGCGCCGCGCGCTTCACCAACCCCGAATTCGGCCGCCGCGACTTCGAACTGACGGGCCAAGACGGCAGGGTGCTGCTGGCGTGCCAGCCGCTGCGCCTCGTCCTCTGAACTGGGCAGATGCGGCAGGCCACCGGGGCTAGCCAGAGCGTTGGGGTATCGCCCCACGGCGAGGTTGAACAGTTCCCGCGCGATTTCCAGCGTGCCCTCGGCCGCGGCCAGCGCCGAGCGCGCGGTGGCCAGTTGCGATTCGGCCTGCGCGACATCGGTGCGCGTGTCCTCGCCCACCTCGAACCGGTCGCGCGCCGCCCGCAGCTGTTCGGTCAGGACTCGCACGTTGCGCTGTCGCACCTCGACGATCTGGATCGCCTCCCAGACCTCCAGATAGGCGGTGACGGCGTCGATCAGCACCTGCTGCTCAAGCGAGATCAATTGCTGGCGCGCGGCGTTCACCGCCTGCTCTGCGCCCCGGCGGGCGTTGATCCGTGCGCCGCCCTGATAGATCACCAACTCACCCAACAAGCGGAAGGTCGTGGTGCTGGTATCTTGCACCAGATCACGCGAACTGGAGGCGACGAAACTGACCGTTGGCAAGAGAGCCGCAAAGGCCTGATTTACACCTTCATCCTCGACCCGCAGCAGGTAGCGGCTCTGTTCCAGCAGTTGCGAGTTGCGATAGGCATCCGCCATCGCCTGACGCAGGCTGTCGGCCGCCGACATGCCGGGCATCGCCACTACCAGTGCCGCTGCCATGGCTATGCAGCGCCCAAACCCGGAGATTCTGCTCATCATTGCCTCAGTCCTTTTGCCTGCCAGCTCCCCTCGCCTTTCGGGGCGGGGGCTTTTTTGCGTCAGAACACGAAACCCGGCGTCCTCACAAAGCCCGGCAAAACCGGGGCGGTCGCGTTGAATTCCATGTGCCAGGAGACGATCCCATGGGTCTTGACGCCCTTTCGCACCTCGCCTAGCGGCCCTTGCATGAACAGGGCAATGATCCGGCCGCCTTCCTTGAGCTGCTCAAGGATTGCCTGCGGCACTTGTTCGACCCCGCCAAAGAGCACGATGGCGTCATAGGGGCCGTTGCGGGCAGAGCCTTCGGCCAGCGCGCCTGTCAGGATCGCGGCGTTGTCGACCTCTTGCGCCGACAGCGCCACCTCCGCGTCGCGGGCAAGGCTCGCATCTTCCTCGACGGCGACGACCGCCTCGGCCATGCGCGCCATGAGAGCTGTTGTGTACCCCATTCCCGGCGCGATCTCAAGCACGAGATCGGCAGGCGTGATATCCAGCGCCTCGAGCATCTTAGCAATGGTGCGCGGCTCCATCAGCTGGCGCGTCGCGGTCAAGGGCACGGGACCGCCGACATAGGCCAAGTCTCGCGCGTCGGCGGGCACGAAAGCCTCGCGCGGGATCGCCAACATGGCGTCGATCACGGTGAAGCTTGTGACATCCGACGGCCGGATCTGTGTGTCGACCATTGTTCGGCGGCGCTGCGCGAAATCTGCCATTGGAACTGAACCATTCCGTCTAGTTGTCCTGAAAACGTCTTGGCACAAGCCGCAGTGCCGCGCAACGCTCGCTTGCCACGATGCGACGATGAACCCCCTTTCCGGAGCCACCCGGCGGTGCCGTGACCCGATGGCGGCTTGCACCGCGCAAAGGCTTGCGATAGGTCCGGAACCACCACCCCGGCGGCGAGTTGGCGGAGAGGTTACGCAGCGGATTGCAAATCCGTGTAGACCGGTTCGATTCCGGTACTCGCCTCCAAAATCCCATCTCACCGTGTCGCAGTTTGTCTCACCGGGTCAGAGGTGCAGGACAACCCATAGAAAATACGGCCTTTTGTGGTTCGAGGACCTATGCTGCTGTCTCAGTTTGTCTCATTTGTTCTGACCTGCTCCCCTGAAACGTCCGCACTTTGAGGTTAGTATGTTCTCCAGCGAAGGAGACGGACAAGAAGCGCAGCAGGTTCATGGAAGAGCAGATCATCGGCGTCTTGAAGGAGCATCAGGCGGGGCTGAGCGCCACGGAGTTGTGTCGGAAGCACGGGATCAGAGATGCGACCTTCTACAAGTGGCGATCGAAGTATGGCGGGATGGAGGTCAGCGAGGCCAAGCGGCTGAAGCAGCTCGAGGACGAGAACGCAAAGCTCAAGAAGTTGCTGTCAGAGTTGACCTGAGACCCGACTCTCTTCCGGCCCTTCGGAGAATCCGCGGGTTGATTTATGGGTCTGCGCCGCACGCATTTCCAGCCCCTTCATTGCCATGAACTCGGCCGGGGTCATGTTCCCGAGGCCGGAGTGCGGGCGGTGGTGGTTGTAGTCGTGCTGCCAGGTGCGGATCTGCTGCCGGGCCTCGCCGAGGGTCGAGAACAGCGTCTCGTTCAACAGCTCGTCCCGGAAGCGCCCGTTGAAGCTCTCGACGAAGCCGTTTTGCATCCATTGCCCGTCAGGCGATTGCAAAGCAATCTGCCGAGAGGGGGCTTGCCGGGCGCGATGTAGTGCCATTCAACACCGGTGCGCTGGCACCTGGACAGGATCGCCATCGAGGTCAGCTCCGTGCCATAGCATGTTGGGAATGACGCGCCGTAGAAGGTTATGGCCGCCTGCTGCGCAATTCTGGAGGCTGCGCAGGCGGCCATAACCGGGTCTCGGGT
>NZ_QGGW01000017.1 GCF_003148775.1 Roseicyclus mahoneyensis | reverse complement strand
CCTGCGTTTCGACATATTCTGATCTCCTCGTCTTGGGGATCAGCAGACCTCAGATCGTAGCTTCCGTCACTGTCCAATTTTCGGGGGGTAGCTCACCAATCCGCCTAAACGGGGCAGCGGAAGCGGCAGCAGGCCAAACATCATGGCTCGCATACGAGCCTCGACGACCTCACCCCGCGGGAGTTCCTCAACCGGTCAACAAACGACCAAACCCTGAACAGAACTAACTTCGGAACGAGGACAAACAGGGGAGCGGGACAACCTGTATCCCGTCGCTCGTGTGCGCAGAAGGGCGGTCGAATGCGCCCGCCTTCGTCATCTCCACTGGTGGCGTCAGGTGCCCATCCATCGGCGTAGCAGCCAGTACCACTGCCCCGGGTGCTCGCGAACTCGGGCAGACAGACTGTTGTTGACATCAGTCGTCATGGTGAGCGCGTCGGTGTGGGGGATCGGCGCCTCGAACGCGACGTCGAACTCCGCGCCGTCCGGCCGACGCGTTCCGTAGGCGGGAACGAGGGGGATGTCGTATTTGAGCGCGAGGGCGGCCGCAGACGTCGATGTCAGGGCGGGCAGGCCGAGGAACGGAACCGCGACGCCCTCGGGGTATTTCTCGTCAAGCAAGATCGCCAGAAAGCCACCGCCGCGCAGGTGACGCACCAGATCCATCGTGCCGGTCCGCCCGGTCGCGATCACAGGCTTGCCGCCCTCCTCGATGCCAGCAAGGAAGCCACGCTGGTAGAAGCGGTTGCGCTGCGGACGATAAACGGCACCGGTCTCCATCCCACGGGCCTTGAGCACGGCACGTACAGCATCCCACTGGCCGAAATGGCCGGAAACAATGATCGCGCCCTTGCCGTTGGCGCGCGCCTGCTCCAGCGCCGTCAGCCCGGGACCGGAGACATGGAACCGTTCCGGTCGCGCCTGAAACTCGGCGCTATGGAGGATCTCGAACAGGGTCCGGCCCATGTTGCGGCCCATCTCACGGCTCAGGGAGGCCCGCTCTGCGGGCCCCATATCGGGGAAGACCCGCAGCACTTCCCGGTCGAACCGCCATCGCGCGGGCGGAAACCAGCGCATCACGAAGCCTACCATATTTCCGAAGAGGCGCGCACGGTGGTCAACGCGGCGCAGCCGCGTCGCAGATAGCGCAGACCAGAGAGGAATGTACTGGGCGCGATGCCAGACCGAAGTGACGAAGCCATAGACCATTAGTGGTCTATGGAGGCATCCCAGTGCCAGGCCAACACCTATTCACGGCGCGGACCTGACAATTTGCTCATCAGGCGGAGACGCACGGCGGGATCGAGTTGGACCTGATTGGTCGACGCTTTGCCTATCAATTCCGCCGCCGCTATCCGAGCAACAGTGCCGATCAGCGTGTAACGCTGCAAGAAACGATACGTGTATCGGTCGAGGACGTTTTGCATATCTCGGCGGCTCAGGTTTTCGCTGCGCTGTGCATGAACGACCGGTTCCGAAATCATAGTGCTTCCGAGTGACCGTCGGGTATGGGCCGGCTAGGCCCGCCCATGGCCTCCGGTCGACCGCCCCTCTACGCCGCAGGCAGGCTGCTGATCCAGTCGCGCCCCGGCACGGCGTCGAGCAGGCTTTGTGTATAGGCATGCTGCGGATTGGCGAAGATCTCGGCGGTGGAGCCCTGCTCGACAATAACCCCGCGCTGCAAGATGGCGATCTCCTCGCAGACGGTGGCGGCTACGCGCAGGTCATGGGTGATGAACAGCATCGAGAGTCCGAACTGCTTCCGCAGGTCGTCCAGCAGCTCGAGCACCTGCTTCTGCACCGACACGTCCAGCGCCGAGACGGGCTCGTCGGCCACGACAAGCTTGGGTTTGACCGCCAGCGCGCGAGCAATGCCGATGCGCTGGCGCTGGCCGCCCGAGAATTCATGCGGATAACGGTCCGCCGCCTCGGGCTGCAGTCCCACCAGCCGCAGCAACTCGCGCGCCTCCTCCAGAGCCTGCGCGCGCGGTGTGCCCCAGATCACCGGGCCCATGGCGATGATCTCGCCGACCTTCTGGCGGGGGTTGAGGCTGGCGAAGGGGTCCTGAAACACCATCTGCACGTCGCGCCGGAAGGCCCGCATCTGCGCCCGGCCGATCCCGGTCATGGGCTTGCCATCGAGTAAGATGTCGCCGCTGTCGGGCCGTTCCAGCCCGATCACGCATTTCGCCATCGTCGTCTTGCCCGATCCGCTTTCGCCCACCAGCGCCAGCGACGAGCCCTTGGGGATCGACAGCGAGACCGACTGCACCGCCTTCACCTCGCGCGCGCCGCGCGAAAACAGCCCGCCGCCCAGGCGATAGGTGCGCACGAGGTTGCGGATCTCGAGCAGCGGCGGCGTGACCTCGGCCGGGCGGTTGCGCGGGTTGAGCCCCGGTACGGCGGCCACCAGCGCCTGCGTGTAGGTGTGCTGTGGAGTTACCAGCACCTCGGAGGCCGGGCCCTTCTCCACCACCTCGCCCTGCCGCATCACGGCGACGCGGTCGGCGATCTCGGCCACCACGCCGAAATCATGGGTGATGAACAGAACCGAGGTGCCGTGCTTGCGCTGCAATTCCTTGATCAGATGCAGGATCTGCGCCTGCGTCGTCACATCCAGCGCGGTCGTGGGTTCATCCGCAATGATCAGCGCCGGTTCCAGCGCCAGCGCCATGGCGATCACGATGCGCTGCCGCTGCCCGCCTGAAAGCTGGTGGGGATAGCTGCGCATCATCCGGTCGGGGTCGGGCAGATGCACATCCTCGATCAGCGCGCGGACGCGGGCGGCGCGGGCGGGCGCGTCGAGATCGGTGTGGACCTCCAGCACCTCGTCGATCTGGCGGCCCACGGGCATCAGCGGGTTCAGCGCCGTCATGGGCTCCTGAAAGATCATCGCGATACGCCCGCCCCGGATGGCGCGCATCGCCTCGGCGCCGAGCGTCAGCAGGTCGCGCCCCTCGAACAGGATCTGGCCGCGGTCGGCATGGACATGGGGGGCTGGCAACAGTCCCATGACCGCCTTGCCCATCATTGACTTGCCCGAACCGCTTTCGCCCACGATGCACAGGATCTCGCGGGGGTTGACGGTGAGCGACACGCCCTTGACGGCATGGCGGCGGTCGGACCATGCGGGCAGCGCCACATGCAGGTCGCGGATGTCAAGAACGGCATCGGTCATAGGTCTGCAAGCCTCGGGTTCAGGGCATCGTTCAGGCCTTCGCCGATCAGGTTGATGGCAAGAACCGTCAGCAGGATCACGATGCCCGGCACCGTCACCAGCCACCACGCATCGCGCAGGAACGACCGCCCGGCCCCGATCTGGAAACCCCAGCTCATCTGGCCCGGCGCGCCAAGGCCCAGAAAGGACAGCGCGCTTTCGATCAGGATCGCCGTCGCCACCATGAGCGAGCCGGTCACGATCAGGGGTGAAAGCGTGTTGGGCAGGATCTGGCCGAACAGAATGCCCATGTCGCGCTGGCCCGCCACGACGGCGGCCTGCACGAATTCACGCGCCTTGACGGCCATGACCTCGGCCCGGACGACGCGGGCGATGGGCGGCCAGCTGACCACCGCGATGGCGATCACGAGATTCATGGCCGAGGGCGACAGGATCGCCACCAGCACGATGGCGAACAAGAACCACGGGATGGTCTGAAAGAACTCGGTCAGGCGCATCAATATGTCGTCGACGATGCCGCCGTAATAGCCTGCCAGCGCGCCCAGTACGGTGCCGAAGGCGACGGCCGCCACGGTCGAAAGGACCGCGATCATCAAGGTGGTGCGCGCGCCGTGGATTAGCCCCGCCAGCACGTTGCGCCCAAGGCTGTCGGTGCCCAGCAAGAACCCCTCGGATCCGGGCGGCAGGAACGGCTGGCCGACGATGGCAAAGGGATCGCGCGGCGCAAAGACACCTGCAAAGATCGCAACCACCGCCACAAGAGCCAGCCATGCAAGGCCCAGATAGACCCGCGGATTGCCATAGAAGCGTGCGTTGAAGCTTTTCATATTGTCACCCCAGCCGGATGCGCGGGTCGAGGATCACGTAGATGATGTCGACCACAAGGTTCACGACCACGACGAGGATCGCAGAGAGAAAGAAGATGCCCAGAAGCAGGTTGTAGTCGCGCGCGAAGAGCGACTGGTAGGCGAGCTGCCCCAGCCCCGGCCAGGCAAACACAGCCTCGACCACGACCGAGCCGCCCAGAAGCGAGCCGGTCTGGACGCCCGCCATGGTGACGACCGGCAAAAGCGCGTTGCGAAAGACGTGGCGCCGGGTGATCTGCGCGTCGGTCAGCCCCTTGGCGCGCGCGGTCGTCACATAATCGAGCCCGCGCTGTTCCAGCATCGAGGCGCGCATGAGCCGGGCATAAAGCGCGAGGTAGAAAACCGACAGCGTGACCGTGGGCAGAATGAGGTGATGGGCGATGTCCCAGACGCGGTCCCAGCCTTCGTGAAATGCCACCACGTTTTCCATCCCCGAGGTCGGGAACCAGTCGAGCTTGACGGCAAAGACCAGCACCAGCATCAGCCCGACCCAGAAAAGCGGCGTGGCGTAAAGCAGGACGGCCGTGACCGAGATCAGGTGATCCTTCCACGTCTTGACCCAGAGCGCGGCCAACAGGCCCAACAGGATGCCGAGGCTGAGCGACACCACCAGAGTCGTTCCCATCAGGAGCAGCGTCGGCCCGAGCCGATCGAGCAACAGGTCGAGCACCGGGGCGCTCTGGCGGAAGGAATAGCCGAGATCGAAGGTCAGCAGGTTGCCCATGTAGTTGAGCAATTGCACGAAAAGGGGCTGGTCCTGACCGAAGCGCGCGCGTAGCTCGGCAATGTATTCCGGCGTGGCGCCCCCCGCCTCGCCTGCGATGACGGTCGCAAGATCGCCGGGGGCGAGTTGCAACAGCAAGAAGTTGACGACCACGACGCCCAGGATCACCGGGATCGTCTGCAGCAGCCGCCGCAGGATGTAGGAGCCGATGGAGGCGTTCTTCATGGCGCTGCGCGTCCCGGTTCTGGAAATGCGTTGCCCCGGCGGACCTTGGCCGCCGGGGCGTGACGGTCAAACCTCAGCGCTGATGCGCGAAGGCGTAGTTACCGTAGATGCCGATGGGCGAGGTGATGACATCGGCGAATTGCGTGCTGTGAACCGTGGGATAGCGCAGTTCCAGCACATAGGCGACGGGGCTTGCCTCGGTCACCAGCGGCACAAGAGCCTGGTAGGCCTGCTGGCGGGTGGCGGCATTGGTCGCCACGGTCGCGGCATCCATCAACGCATCTGTTTCCGGCGAGGACCAGCGCGAGCCGTTGACGAAGACGGTGCCGGGCAGGATGCGGTCCGAATGGATGCCGCGATGCACGCCGATCACCGGATCGGCCTGGTTGAACAGGAAGTTCGAGGTCAGCTGGAAATCGTAATCCGTGTAGGTCCGCGCGAGCCAGGTCGGTAGGTCCTCGTAGCGCAGCGTGGCGCGGATGCCGATTTCGGCCAGGTTCTGCACCGTGATCTCGCCGAAGCGCTGCCATTCCTCGCCATAGGGCGTCACGTCATGGGTGATCTCGAAGCGGATGCCATCGGCGCCGCGCGGGAAACCCGCCTCGTCCAGCAGCCGGTTGGCGATGTCGATCCGGTCGGGCACGGAGAAGTCGATGCCCCGCCCGAACAGGCCCGAAGGCTCGAAGTTGGAGCTGATCGGCCCCGAGGCCGGAACGCCATAGCCGAACCAGACGTTGTCGATCACGAACTGCCGGTCGATGGCGTAGTTCACCGCCTGCCGCACCATCTGGTTGTCGAAGGGCGGTTCCTGGGTGTTGAAGATCATCTCGACGATGGGCGAGATCATCTCGTAGCCACGGGTCGTGACCTCGATCGTGTCGAGCGCCTCCAGACGGCGGACGTCCTGGTAGGGCACCGCGCCGAAGCCCGCGACATGCGCCTCACCCTGTTCGAGAACCGCGGTGCGGGTCGAGGCATCGGCGATGAAGCGAACGACGATTCGATCCAGATAGGGCTGACCATCGCGCCAGTAATTGTCGTTGCGGTCGAGCCGCACGAATTCTCCGCGCCGCCATTCGGTGAAGACGAAGGGCCCCGAACCAATGGGCTCGTTCGCGTTTCCATGGGCGCGGATATCGCCCTCGGCGTAGATATGGGCCGGCAAGATCGGGCTTTCGGCGGAATTGAGCGCCATCATCAGATAGGGCGCCGGCGCGTCGAGCCGGAAGATCGCCGTATGCCGATCGGGCGTTTCCACCGCTATCACGTTGCGAAAGGTCGCGATGCCGCGGGGATGGGCCTCGCGCAGCACGTCCATGATCGTGAAACGCACGTCTTCGGAGGTCAGCGGCGTGCCGTCATGAAACACCACATCGTCGCGCAGGTTGAAGGTGATGGTCAGGCCATCGGCCGACACCTCCCAGCTTTCGGCGAGCGAGGGCTGCGGCTCGAGGTCGAAGTTGTATTCCAGAAGGCCGTCGAAGACCTTCGAGGTCACCTGCGCGATCGGCCCCGAGGTCGAGACATAGGGCGCGAGGTTCGGCGGCTCGGGCTGGGTGATCTGCACGAGCGTGCCACCCTGTGTCTGGGCCAGCGCACCGCCGACGGACAGGGCCGTGGCAAGGGCGAGGCCCGCTGCGGTCAAGAGGAAGGATTTCATCGTCATTCTCCACGCTGTTGGTGATGCGATCATCAATTCTTGCAGGGCCGCCTTTCCGCTTGGCACGGACTGGTCGGGCTTGGGGGTCCGCCTTGGCTAGGACGGGTCGTGATCGTATGGGGAAAGCGTAACGCGCAGCGCCGCTTGCGAACAACAACGGCGGCGCCTAAGATCTGACGCGAACTGACGCTATTGGACAATCAAGTCATGACAGAGGATCTGGATTACACCACCGGCAACCTGGTCGCGAACCTGCGCTTTGCCTGCAGCTTTTCGCCATCGGTCTCGGATATCTGCCGCAAGATGGGTATCAATCGGCAGCAATTCACCAAATACCTTTCAGGTTCGGCCTTTCCCTCGCGTTACAACATGCGGCGCATCTGCGATTTCCTCGGCGTGGACGAGTTCGAGATCCTGATGCCGCATGACCAGTTCCGCCGCATCCTGCAACTGCGTCCACAGCGCTCGGGCGATGCCCCGCCGGTGCCCGAAGCGATCGACACCCTTCTCGTTCAGGCGCAGCGCCAGAAAGGGCATCTGGGACGCTACCTGGGCTATTATTACACCTATTACGCCTCGCTCTCGCGACCGGGCTTTATCCTGCGCGCGCTGCTGCACATCTACCCCTGGCAGGATTTCGTCGCCTACCGCCGGATCGAACGGCTCCACGATGGGCGGGACGGGCCACCCGATGTCTACAAGTATCGCGGCCTCGTCCTCGAGGTGGGCGATCGGCTGCACATGCTGGACCAAGAGACGCTGACGGGGTCCGAACTGACCCACACCATCCTTTTTCCGGTCTATCGCAACCGGGTGTCGCTTCTGAGCGGGCTGACCATGGGGGTATCGGGCGCGGACACGCGACAGCCCTCTGCGGCGCGGATCATGCTGGAATACATCGGGCGCAATGTCGGCGCGCGGGAATCACTCCGGCGGTGTCGGCTCTACGGGCCCGAGTCCCCGGAAATCCCCGAGGTCGTCGCCGCCTATCTGCACAGCCCCAAGGGCGAGTTGGAATTGCCGCTCCGGGCGGAACCGCTGGCACCGGCCCCGCAAGGCTGACCGGGCGCACGATTTTTCAGAAGCACCAGTAGCGTCATCTCGCGTCATGATGATCGGCCGAGAGGATTGGGATTTCCCGCGTCCACTGGGCAAGGTCGGGCCACACGACGCCAGCGGGAGGGATGGGCGATGGAACAGGATCTGCGCGGACTGGCCGCGGCGCTTGCATCTGGTGCGCAATCCTCACGCGCGCTGGTCGAGCAATGCCTCGACCGGATCGCGGAACAGAACGGGCGGCTACATGCCTTTCTGACCGTCTTCGCCAAAAGCGCCCGAGCCGAGGCAGACCGCGCCGATGCCGCCGCGCGGGCGGGCACGCCGCTGGGTCCGCTCCACGGCATCCCCTTCGCCATGAAGGACCTCGCCGATATCGCCGGGCATGAACCGAGCTTCGGGTCGCGCTGTTACGGGCGCGGCATCGCGGAGCGCACCGCGCCTGCCGTCGCGCGCCTGCAGGCGGCGGGCGCGATCCTTCTGGGCGTCACGCATATGGTGGAATTCGCCATCGGCGGATGGGGTACGAATTACAGCATGGGCACGCCCCGCAACCCGTGCGATCCGGATCACCACAGGGTGCCGGGCGGCTCGTCGAGCGGATCGGCCGTGGCGGTGGCGGCGGAGCTCGTGCCCTTTGCCATCGGGTCGGATACGGGCGGCTCCGTGCGCATCCCCGCCTCGCTCTGCGGTGTCGTGGGGTTGAAGCCCTCCTCCGGTCGCATTCCGCTCGATGGCATAGCACCCCTCAGCCCCAGCTTCGACACGCTTGGTCCGCTGACGCGGACGGTGGACGATGCGGGATTGCTGTCCGACATCATGGCCGGTGAGCCGCCAAGGCAAGAAGCCCCGGAACTGCCACATCGGATCGGCTATGTCCCACCCGCTTACCTCGACCCGATCGATGCCGATGTCCTCGCAGCCTACCTTGACACGATCGGCCTTTGCCGGGCGCGGGGCCATGATCTCGTGCCGGTCACACCGCCCCTCGACGCCCTCGAATATCAACGCCGCAATGGCAGCATCGTCGCCCATGAAATCTTCAGCCGCCTCGGTGACCTGGCCAATGACCAGACCCGTCCGATCGACCCATATGTGCGCGCGCGCGTTCTGGCCGGGGCGCAGGTCGATGCGGCGACACACAGGACGCTGCTGGCCGAGCGCAGGATCGCCATCGCGCAGATGCAGGACATGATGGCCGCAACACCCCTGATCCTCATGCCGACCACCCCTATTCAGGCGCGTCGGCTCGAGCAGGTGGACGAAGCCACGATCCCGCTTTCGCGCTTCACGCGGATCGCCAATTTTCTGGACCTCCCGGCCATCAGCCTGCCATTGCCGGGCAAGCGTTTGCCCATCGGCCTGCAAGTGATGGCCGCGCATGGATCGGACCTCGCCTTGATCGCGGCTGCAGACGCGCTGGCAACCGTTCTTGCAAAGATCAAAAGTTGTTCTGATGAGGACCTGCAGGCCACAGTATGAGTGCCAAAGGGCTGGCATAAATGGGGCGTCGCGACTTCGAGCGTTGCTTCTCCGGAAATTGGTCACTCATCAGTGTCACAAGGCGCGTGCTGCAAGGAACGGCATCACGCCAACTCTTCTTGCTGCGCGCTATGTCAACGTCTGCTCTTGCGACTGGCACACGAAGTCCAGACCGTCCGCTTCGGGCCGACCATGTCGCTTTGGACCCTACCCCCTCGGCCTCAGCAGCGCCCTATAGCCCCCATCCACCATTTTCCGCGCGTCGCTCAGCAGGGCCATCACCGCGTAGCGCTGGGAGGCGCTTTGCCACTCGTCCCGCTTCATTGTTGGCAAGTTGTACAGGACTTGTGCGATCTCGCGGTGAGTGGCGCCGGTTTCGCGCCCGTCAAAGGCGCGCAGCATCAGTTGGGCGCGGCGCAGGCGTTGGTGGGTCAGGCGGCTGTCGGGGGGGATTTTCCGGCCATACATCCGGGCGAGCAGGCGATACACCGCCTCGAGCCGCGCGAAGCCGTCCGCGTCGAGGGGGATGATGGCGGCATCCGCAACGCCTTCCGGCGCGGTCAGCAGCAGTTGCAGCCGGTGCGCTGCGCCGGGCTCAAGGAGCATGTGGATCCCGTCCCGGGCCTGGGTTTGTTGCATTGTCCGGGGCATGTTCGCGGATCTGGAAGTCGCGCTGAAACCGGCTGGTGCCGGGTGCAGGATCACCACCGCAGGATCCGTGCAGGGCTGCCAGAACGCGCGCGCTTGTGGGGCGGGGAGTGCCGGGTCCGCCGCGAAATCGTAACCCCCAGGGTTCGAGGAGCGCCGCCGCGCGCTCGGAGTCTGCCCCGGCCTTGGCCAGCGTCGCGAAGTCCTGCGCATAGTCCTTGTTGCGGCGCAGCCATTCCCAGGCGAGGTCAGACGCTGTCAGATCCCGGACGTAGTCATACCCAGCCGAGGAACGCCAGCCGGTGGGTTCCGACGGCATTGCAAACGGCCTTCAACTCAACATTCCTGATCGAAAGAGTTTACCCGCTCCGCTTGTGTCGCGGGAGTCCCGCTCGCGCGGATCGGCAGAATTCGGCGCAAGTCAGGGTTTCTGTTCGTTCTGCCCCTGTCGCAGAAGCTCGCGATAGCCGTGCGTGGTCATCCAGCGGGCACGGGCAAGGTGACTATCATGGATGCGTTTACAGCGCTCCGGATCTTTCCGCGGATCGAGATTGAACAGGACCTCGACAACCTCGCGCCAATCGGC
The DNA here is from genome assembly GCF_003148775.1 of Roseicyclus mahoneyensis. Lineage (GTDB taxonomy): Bacteria > Pseudomonadota > Alphaproteobacteria > Rhodobacterales > Rhodobacteraceae > Roseicyclus > Roseicyclus mahoneyensis. Next base: position 19,731 of record NZ_QGGW01000017.1, on the reverse strand, counting down.
GCCGTCGGCGGCGGCATCGAAGATGCGCATGTAGAGGACCATATGGGTCCGGTCGTATTCGGTGATTGTCGGGCTTTCGGGTGGCGCCTCGCGCCAGGTCGTGTCGGCTTTGGCCATGCTTCTCGAGGGTCGGTTGCGGCCCCCCTCCCTTCTTGTCATCACGCCGGTAACGCCGTCGGAACTTGTTACATCATTTTCGGGACTTGGTATCCTGCGCAGGGTTCTTCAGCAGCAGCACGCCCATCCCCTGGTCCGTGGATAGGAACTGGATACCCGCATCCTTGAGCGTTCGGCGAACCTGATCATACGTCCCCTTATGCACCTTCAATCCCCTCGGGGACTCGAGACGCTTGAGCGCTGTCAGGGCGACCCGGGCCTCATCTGCCAGCCTCTCCTGCGTCCAGCCCAGAAGTACGCGTGCGGCCCGGATTTGCGGGGCGGTGATCATGCATGATCACCTCCCATCCGGCCTGCCACTCACGCCAGAACTACGACTATTTTAGTCGCTTTCCCCGTGGCTTGCCAGCGTTCTTCCACCGCCGGGCAGCATTTCGCCTGCTCGGCGACATCAACGCATTCTCGCCGATTCGGTTCCATCGCGGAACCGGGTCTGGGCGAAATCGCGCCGAAAGCAGCGCGAATCGGACCGGCGCCTGACGCCGGGATCCCGGCGGCTTGCGCCGCCGGGCCCCTCGGGCCGGCCCTCAGAAAGGGATGTCATCGTCGTCGATGAACTTCCCGTCCTCGCCCTCGGTCGCCTTGGCCCGGCTCAGGAAATCGACCGTGTCGGCGATGATCTCGCAGCCGTAGCGGTCGATCCCGGCGGCGTCGGTCCACTTGGTGTAGTGGATGCGGCCGCGCACCAGAAGCTTCATGCCCTTCTCGCAGTATTTCTGCACGGTCTTGCCCAGGCCGTTGAAGCAGGTGATGCGGTGCCATTCGGTGTCCTGGACGCGGTAGCCGTTTTCGTCGCGGACGACCCGGCCCTCAACGTAGCGGGGGCGCGAGGTGGCGAGGGTGAAGCTGGTGATCGAGGTGCCGCCTTGGGTGGTGCGGGTTTCGGGGGTCTGGCCGATGTTGCCAGCGAGGATGACGATGTTCTGCATGATCTTGTCTCCGTTGCTTCATCCGGAGGGACCGTCCCTCCGATGAGGCCCGTGAGAGCCCGCCGAATGGGGCCTGCACGGACGCCCTTCGCGTCCGCTCGACCCCCAAGGCGGGACGTGGTGCGGGCAGGCGCGGCACGCGCCAACACGGGTCCCGCTGCGCGGGGTTGCCGGCCCCGGACGGACGGGCTCAGGGGATCAGCCGGACGGAGGGACAGGTCCTGGCGGAGAAGCCGGGGCGGAGACGGGATGCAGAGCCATCCTCCGCGCGCAGGGCAACAGGACTGGCCCCCGGATGCCACGCAGCCTGCGGCACGTGACGACAAGGTCACCTCTGCCGCCCCGCCCGAAGCGTGAGGGTCGTGTCCGCTGTTCGAGACTGCGGACGGGTCAGGCGCCATGGCGCCGTTGCCTACGGTGGCCAGCTTGTCCGTGCAGAAATGCCGGGAAGGGAAAAGCTTCGCGCGGGCCGGGTCACGCCCACGGGGCGCCGCTGGCGCCGGGTCGGAGCATGGCATTGCGGAAGATGCCCCGAGACGCCCGCCAGCGCCGGGCACCAGACCGAGGCGGACGGGTCCATTGAAGCCGAACACCCCGAGAGTGGACAGCACCAGCCCTGCGGCTGCATGCTGATGGGTTCGGTTCCCTGTCCGGTTCCTCAGCGAGAGGCGAGATCCTGCGCCATCCCGAGGATGTTGATGATCGCGGCCACGGCGACGATCCCGCCGCAGATCGCCGACAGAAGTGTCAGCCCCGGCCCGGGATCAATCGCATGGCGCGCGACGCCGTGGGCCAGCGCATAGCCCGCCACAGCGGCAGGAGCAGCGAAGAGGCCGAGCGCGCCGAGTTGCAGAACCGGGTGCCGGGCGAACCAGAGGGTCAGCAGCACGACCGCCATGGCGGCAAAGGCCCCGGCAAGGGCTGCGGCGGCCGACAGGGCGAAGCCCGCGTCACCGGACTGAAGATTCTGGAACGCGCCGATGGCGGCCATGACCGGCAGCGCGAAGACCGCGAAGCGAAAGGCCAGCATCGCCAGCGCAACGGACAGGGAAATGGCAAGCAGGATAAGCGTCATGGCAGCCTCCGGGAACAGATGTGATGAGGATCACGTCAGGCTGCCCGAGAGATACGCCCCGCCTGCGACTGTGCTGCTACGCCGTTGCTTCGCATTGAATTAGGCCATGGCCCGGCATGACCGGCAAGCCCGTGGAGGAGGGTTGCGCAACGATCTGCCGATCCGCGCCATCAGAAGGCCCAGCACCGGCATGATCAGGCCGTGCAAAGCGGCCGCCCCGGCGCAATGTGGCGCTCGCGCGCGCCCTGCTCGAGCGGAATGCTTGCCGTCTTGCAGCCCATATCCGCGAGGAAACTGACCAGACCAACGATCGTCTTGAATTCGCGCTGCTTCAACACGCTCCGGCTGGTGACGAGCATCTTTTCGCTGCCGCCGTCGGCTGAAATCGCCCGGATCACCCAGGAGCCGTACCAGGAGTTGTGCCGCTTCTCTGCGCCCTGCTTGCAAAGCACATCCATGAGGTACCCGTTGCCGAGCAGATCGCGCAGCGAGTCTTCGGTGACGACATTCGGTGATTCATCCATTCCGATCTTCCTTCGGGTCTTGCCTGTGCCATGTGGGCAAGACCAGTTCTCTGACTTCACCACTTGCCGCTCGCTACAGATCTCCATGAATGATCTCAAGTCGATAAACCTGCTTGCCACGGTGAAGCTGCACGCAGTGTGCAGATACGGGTCAAACACATGCGCCGAGCTATCCGCCCCACACCCAAGGGGAGCGGCGCTTACGCGCCGTCCTCGTGCTTCATGACCGGGATGCCCAGCTTGCGGGCTTTGTCGGCGAGGTTTTCCTGGATCCCGGTGCCGGGGAAGACCAGCACGCCGATCGGCAGCACGTCGAGCATCGCGTCGTTGCGCTTGAAGGGGGCGGAGCGGCCATGCTTGCCCCAGTCAGGGCGGAAGGCCAGCTGCGCCACTTTGCGGTGATCGGCCCAGCGCGACGCGATCAACTCGGCCCCTTTCGGCGAGCCGCCATGCAGCAGCACCATGTCCGGGTGGCGGGCATGGACCTGATCCAGCCGCGCCCAGATCAGCCGGTGGTCGATGAAATCGGTCCCGCCGGTGACGGCCACCTTGGGCCCCTCGGGCAAGAGCCGCGCGGCCTCGGCCCGGCGGCGGGCGGCCAAGAAATCCCGGCTGTCGATCATCGCCGCGGTCAGGTTGCGATGGCTGGCGCGCGAGCCGGTGCGCGGGTGCCAGGGCTTGCCGAGATGATGCTCGAACCCCTCGGCGGCGAGATCGCGGAAGAGTTCCAGCGCGTTTTGCTGCTCGATCAGGCTCTGCCCCTCGGCCACCAGCCGCTCGAGCTCGACGGATTTCACCTCGGAGCCGTCCTGTTCCCTTTGCAGCCGGCGCTGCGCCTGTTCGTTGTCGTCGAGCACCCGCTCCGTGCGGGCCAGCGCGCGGTGAAAGAGGTTGACGGCGCCCCAGAGCAACTCGTCCAGCTCGGGCTCGAGCCGCGTGTCGCCCAGCGTGGCAACCAGGGCGTCGAGGATGTCGGTGACGGCGCCGGCGATCCGGTCGCCCTCGGGCAGCGGGCGGGGATCGGGTTCATCCTCGAACGGCCGCCAGCCGTAAAGCTGGAGTTCGGTCAACGCGCGATGCGTCTGGGAGGCGGTCTGCGCCTCGCCATGGAAATCGGGATCAAGGGTCATCTCGGGGCTCCTTCCTGGGGGTCCGGCCCGCGCCTCTCGCGGGCCTTCGTGGCAGGAGGACAGCCCACGGGCGGGGCGGCCGGGCAGCCCGAGCCCTTGGCGAGGGCCTTGATGGCCAAGCCCGGCTATTTTGTTTCGCGCTGCAAAGCGCCCCTTGGGGGCGCGGCGGAAAATAGCCGGGCGCCGCCATTGCCGGGCCGCCCCGCTTGTGGGCCACCTGCCCTCTGAGAAGGCCGCAGGCGCAGGGCCTCTCCGCCAGAAGGGGCCGCGAGACACCGGGAAACCCGATCAGGGCGAGGCCGCACCGCCTGACGTGACGCCCGGGCTGCACCCGTCCAGATGCCGCGCCGCATCCTCGGGATGAAGCTGCAACCGCAGCCGCGCGCGCAGGGCGTCGACGCCATAGCGCCGCAGATCATCGTTGAAATCGCCCAGCCGCGGGGTGAGGGTCAGCGTCTCGATCCCGGCAGAAGCCGCCCGGTCCCGCAACCGCTCCCGCGCGCCTTCGCCCGCCGGGTCACGGTCGCGCAGAACATAAAGGCGCCGCAGCCCCGCCGGGAACAGGATCGCCGAGAGATGCCCCGCCGAGAGCGCGGCAAGGACGGGCATCCGGGGCAGCGCCATGCGCAGCGACAGCACGGTCTCGATCCCTTCGCCCGCCGCTAGCAGATCGCTGGCCCGCCCGAAGCGCACCCCATGACCCAGAAGCGCGCCCATCGCCCGGCGCGGCGTGTCGAGATCAGCCTTGCCCGCCCCGCCGGGTGCGAGCCAGGTGCGATGCACCCCGGTCAGCTGGCCGTCGAGATCGGTGATCGCCGCGACCATCGCCGGAAGCCGCCGGGTCGTCCCGCCGCCCGTGGGCCGGTGGTAGCAGGCCGGGTGGAAGCGCAGCGCGGGCAGATCGCCGGATGGGTCGATCCCGCGCCCGCGCAGATAGGCCGCGACAGGCGTGCCCGGAATCGCCGTGCCCATGGCAAAGAGACGCCGCGCGGCCTCGGTCGATCCGGGGTTGGCCGGGGGCCGCGACATGTCCGGCCGCGCCGCGGGTTCCGGCTGCGGCAGGCTCAGGAACCGGCGCGCTTCCTCGGCCACGTCCTTGAAATCGGTCAGGCCAAGGCTCTCGCGGATGATGTCGAGCAGGTCGCCATGCTCGCCGCTTTGCGCATCCGTCCATTTGCCCGCCGCGCCCTTGCCGCGATCGGGGCCGGTCAGCCGCACGAACAGCGACCGGCCCGGCGTACCGCGGGCATCGCCGATCAGCCAGTAGCGGCCGGATTTCTCGCCCTGGGGCAGGTAATGGCGGCACACCGCCTCGGCGCAGGCGGCAAGGCGGGATGACAGCTCGGATACATCGGCTCTGGTCATGGCACGACCTCCCGCGCGGAACGATGCGCCTGCGGGGGCCGGGCGGTACAGTTTCTGGACATGGGATCACCCCGATATCGTGCAATGGCCTGCAGGATGCGGCGGGTTGCGATCAGCCGAAACGCCGCCCGTCGACGGTGAAGCTGTAGTCATTGGCGCGGATCACCTCGTCGATGGCCGCGTCAGAGGTCAGGTACTCGTATTCGCGCTGCAACTGCCGATAGAGCCAGTCGGACAGATCGCGCAGCGCCTCTGCCACGACCTCCTCGGCATCCTCGGTCACCTCCTGCCCGGTCGGGCTGTCGCGGGCGACCGCGATCACCATGGATCGCGCATGGCAGTAGTGCCCGCGCAGGCTTGTCTCGGCGCGCAGCTGGTAGAAGTTGCGCCTCTGCACCTGCTGCAGCGCCTCGGTAATGCGGTGCAGTTCGACGTCCTGCGGGGCATGGGCGCGGATGCGCTGTGCGGCGCGCGGGGCATAGCGGTACCAGGCTTCAAAGGCCGCGCCGTCGCCCTGGCTCCAGAACCCGCGAAACCAGATGCAGGGCGCCTGCCGCGTGCCACCGCCGTAAAGACGGACCGGCGTGGTCCTGAAGCGCAGTCCGAGGATCGCGGCGATCTGCTGGAAGTCGTCATAGACGGCATCGTGCCAGTCATGATCGAAGCCGATCCCGCGATACCAGCCGCGCGCCCTGTCCTGCGCAGGCGCATCGAGTTCGTCGAGGCGGTAGACGAGGGTTTCAACGATCCGGGGCATCGGCCGACCCTCCGGTCAGATGGTCAGCCAGCCAGCGGTCGGTGCTGGTCCAGGCCAGGGTCTTGCCGGTGGCGAGGTCCAGCAGATGCGCACCGCCCCCGAAAGCCCCAACCCGGGGTTTTGAGCAGGTCAGCGCGAACTGGAACCCCCAGCGGCCGGTCAACCCGAAGGCCGCCGCGCAGGCCCTGACGAACTCCAACACCGCCTGCGGATCGCCGGTCCCTGCATCATGCATCCAGAGCGTGCTGCCGCCATGTTCCGGCACGATGGCCAGCGCGAAACCCTCCGAGGGCGGGTCCTCGGCGGCGGACTCCGCCATCATGGCGCGATAAATCTCGAGCGCATGGGCCGCATTTCCCGCGCTGCCGACATCGAGCAGACAGGAAAACCGGGTGAAATGATCGGCCATCGGCCCCTCCGACACGGCGGGCACCGAAGGCCTCTCCCCCGGCTCACAACCCGCCGCGCGAAGCCGCGCCACCCTCTACCTCGGCTGGTCGTGCAGGGAGGAGATCGACGTGCCCGGCCCAGACCGGACCGTCGGCTCTATCAGCTTGAGGTTCCGCCAGACCATCGGACCGGACATTCGCCCAAGTCGGGAAAGCCTCCCCGGGTTGCGTTGTTGAAGCATGACATCATGACAGAAAGGCTGATGACCGCGATACGGGATCACGCTCTGTCATCAGGTTCGCGATATGCGCGCCATGTGTGTCGCAGCGATCGTAAGGTCACATAATCAAGACACAAACCGACCGAAGCTCTGATGCCGGTCCCAGCCTGTCGTCGCGAAACTTTCTTTCGTCGCGAAATTTTCGTTTGACATCCTCAAGTCGAATTTTACCATCCATCCCAGCATGTTGTTGTTCCAAGAATCCGCTTTGCAGTTCTGATCTCCTCGCCTCCAGGCCCGTCCGAACGGGGGGAGGCCTTGCGACAAGGGTACTTCCATGTGTTTGGCCTGCTACGATCCCTCCATTGCCGAAAGCGCAGGGATCAATCCTTGTCATTGTGACGCGCCCTACACCCATCAGGCTTATGCGCGCATCGACGCCGATCTGCGGCGGCGTGAGGTGCTTGGCGGTATGGCGGCCGTAGTCGGGATGTTTGCGGGCTTCGGCCTCGCGCCGCGGGAGGCGCGCGCGCAGACACCGGGGCGCCCCATCCTGCTGACCAACCTGAGGTTTTTCGACGGGACCGACCTGTCCATGCAGGTTGGGCGCGACATCTTGGTGGAAAACGGCGTCATCACGGGCTTGCCCCCCGCCGGGCAAGGCCCCGCGGACGCCCAGATCATCGACTGCGGCGGACGGGCGGTGACGCCGGGCCTGATCGATTGCCACTGGCACGCGACCCTCGTCGGCGTCAGCCAGGTTGCCGCGCTGACGCAAGACATTGCCCTTGTCCATCTGGTGTCGGGACAAGAGGCAGGGGCCACCCTGATGCGCGGCTTCACCACCTTGCGCGACGTCGGCGGGCCGGTGTTCGGGCTCAAGATGGCGATCGACCGTGGCGTTGTTGCAGGGCCCCGGATCTTTCCGTCTGGGGCGATGATCTCGCAGACATCGGGGCATGGCGATTTCCGGCTCTTGAGCAGCCTGCCGCGCCTGACGGGCGATGCCGATTACACCGAGCGCACCGGCGTGGCCGCCATTGCAGACGGGCGTGACGAAGTCCTGCGCCGCACCCGCGAGCAACTGATGCGCGGCGCGAGCCAGATCAAGATCATGGCCGGTGGCGGCGTCGCGTCGCCCTATGATCCGCTTGAGACGGCGCAATTCACCCTCGACGAGATGCGCGCGGCGGTCGAGGCTGCGGCGGATTACGGCACCTATGTCTGCGCCCATGTCTATACGCCCACCGGCATTCTGCGCTGCCTGGAGGCGGGTGTGCGATCAATCGAGCATGGTCAGTTGGCCGACGAAGCCACGATCCGCGCCATGGCAGAGGCAGGTGTATGGTGGAGCCTCCAGCCCTTCCTCGCCGATGAAGACGCCAATCAATACACGGACCCACGCAGCATCGCCAAGCAGCAGCAAGTGGCTCAGGGCACCGTGCGCGCCTTCGAACTTGGGCGGGCCGAGGGCGTGAAGATGGCGTTCGGAACGGACGTTTTGTTCAATCCGGCCGGTGCCCGGTCACAGGGCCGGCAACTGGCCAAGCTGACCCGCTTCATGTCGCCCCTCGAGGCGCTGCATATGGCAACCGGCGCGGCGGGCGAATTGCTCTCGCAGTCGGGTACGCGCGCGCCCTACCAGGGTCGCCTTGGCGTCATCGCCGAAGGGGCGCTGGCGGACATTCTCGTGTGGGATGGCGACCCGGAGTCGGATCTCGATTTCCTCGGCGAACCCGAGACCAACCTCCGCCTCGTGATGAAGGACGGCCGCATCTACAAGGAACAGCTCGCATGATCCGGGTCACCAAGACGTCCGTTTCCACCCTCGCCGCCGTCCTGATGGCTGCGGTGACCGTTGCGCCTACCACCGGGGTTGCGCAGGACTGGTCGGGTCAGGTCACGCTTTATGGATGGGGCGCGGGCGTCACCGGGGATTTCACACCCTTCACCGGCGCGCCGACCTTGTCGTTCGACAAGTCGTTGTCCGAAGTGCTCGAGGATCTGGATGCGGCCTTCTTCGTGACCGGCTTGGCTCGTCGCGGCGATCTCGTGCTGTTCGGGGATCTCACCTACAGTTCGTCGTCCCGGTCGGGGCTGACGCCCTTGGGGCCGGCCGCGGGCGAGGTTACACTGCGGTCGCTTACCCTCGCTGCGGGTCGGCGGTTCGATGCCGGCGGCGGCTCGACGCTGGATGTCATGGGTGGCCTTCGCGCCTGGCAGATCGACGGAAGCGTTTCAGCGCCCCTCGCGGGGATCAGCATCGCACCGCAGGCCGAGTTCGTGGATCCGATCATCGCCCTGCGCGGCAACGCGCCATTGTCGGATCGGTGGTCACTGCTGGGCTACATCGACGTCGGCGGGTTCGGCGCAGGCTCCGACCTGACGTGGCAGGCCTCTGTGACGGCGAACTACCAGGCGACCGACAACCTTTACCTGTCTATCGGGTGGCGGCACCTCTACGTCGATTATTCCGACGGCGGCACCGTGTTCGAAGGTGCGATGACCGGCCCGCTCATCGGGGTCACCTGGCGGTTCTGAACCGGCGCCCCCCCTTTTCAACGACCCGTCACCGCGCGTGAAATGGATCATCACAGGGAGGTTGGAATGCATCGTTTCGCTCGTCTCGTAGGCGCTTGCGCCGTAGCTGTCATAGTTGCGGCCGCTCCGGTCGCCGAAGCCTGCACCCGCGCGGTCTATCTCGGGCCGGAGGGTCGCATCCTGACCGGCCGAAGCATGGACTGGAAGCTGCCCATGGTGAGCAACCTTTTCGCCTTCCCTCGCGGCATGGCGCGGGATGGGGCCGCGGGCGAGCGGTCGGCGGAATGGACCTCGACCTATGGCAGCCTTGTCGTCACGGGCTATGACATCGCGACCGCGGACGGCATGAACGAGCAAGGTCTTGTCGTCAACCTGCTATGGGAGGTCGAAGCGACCTATCCGGAGGATGATGGCGTGACGCCGCGCATATCGCTTTCGGTGTTCCCGCAATACCTGCTCGACCAATACGCGACCGTAGCCGAGGCCGTAGCCGATCTGCGAGAAAACCCGGTCCTCGTCCAAGGGGGCGAGGTGCCGGTGGGTCCTCCGGGGAACGCCGCCACTGTTCATGTCTCGATATCGGACGCCACCGGAGACAGCGCGATCATCGAGTTCGTGGACGGCGAGATGGTGGTCTGGCACGACCGCAGCTATCAGGTGATGACCAACGAACCGACGTTCGAGCGTCAACTCGCGATCCGCGACTACTGGGACGGTGTGAACCCCCGCGAATTCATGCCGGGGACCGTCCGCGCGACGGACCGGTTCGTCCGGGCCAGTTTCTACATCAACGCGGTCGAACAGACGGCCGATCCGCGCGGGGCCGCGGCGGCCGTGTTCAGCGTCATCCGGCAGACCTCGGTGCCCTGGGGCATCAGCATCGCCGATCAGCCCAACCTGTCGACAACCCGTTGGCGCGTCGTGGCCGATCATCAGGACCTTCGCTACTATGTCGAGTCGGTGACCTCGCCCAGCGTGTTCTGGGTCGACCTCGCCAATCTGGACCTGTCCGAAGGCGCACCGGTCATGAAACTTGATCTGGGTATAGACATGGAGCGTGTCCTGTCCGGTGAAGCTTCCTCCAGTTTCGAGCAGGCAGCGCCCTTCACCTTCCAACCCGCCGACTGAGGCGCGGGAATTGGACAGCCTGCACGGCGCGACGACCCCGCCAGTCTGAACCGTCGCCGGCCCGGTCGCTGCCCTTGGTTTTGCAGCGCTTATCGTGTCGCCGCTGTTGTCGGCCCCCGGGGACAAAAGCGCGGTGGCGCGCGACACCGTCTTTGCCGCCATCATGATCGTCCTGAACGGCATCTCGGGGCTCTGCCTTCTGATCGGCGGCATTCGCCACCACCGCTGGACCTTTCAGGCCCAGCACTTGACGGCGGCGCTGGGGGCCGCTCGGAATGCTGGCACTGGTGATCTTCGGCGCCTTCCTGACCCTTTCCGCGATCCCCTGACGTTCAGCGCGGCACCAGCCCGGACAGATGCGCGATCAGCCGCGCCTCGTCCTCGGCGGTCCAACCCTCTGGCGTCAGCGTCTCGGCCCAGGCGGGGATGTAGTGCTGCGCGGCATAGTCGTGCCCATACCCCAGCGTGCCAAGCGCCACCGCCATGTCAAACCCGACCTGAAACAGGGTCACCACAGGGATCCAGCGCATCTGCGGCGTCAGGTCCGGTGCCCGCTCGCCCGCCAGCCAATCGGGCCGGGCCCAGGCCAGCGACCAGTCGAAAAAGACGATCGGGTCGCTGCCGTATTGCAGGAAGACGAAGCGCATCGGCCCCCAATCGGCATCGTGCCGCTCAAGCCCGCCCTGCTGGTTGGCGGTGCGGATCAACGAACCATTGCCGAACCGTGGCCGCCATGCCGGGCTGTCGGCGTGGCGGCGGGCCTGCACCATCTGCCAGAGCTCGCTCAGATAGGGCGACCCGGTCCAGAGCGCGCCCATGATCGGATCGGAATAAAGGTCGAGCATCGGCACGGTTTCTTGCGACAGGAACGCGCCAAGGCTGAGGCCATGGAGATAGAGACGTGGCCGCGCGTCGACCGGCAGCGTCGTCCAGTGCCGATAGACAATGTCGAACAGCGCCTGCGCCTCTGCCACGCCCTGCGTCGGGTCGACCACGACCGAGACCGGGCTGGGCAGATAGGAGTATTGCACCGACACGGTCGCCACATCGCCCCGCGTGATATAGTCGAGCGTGTCGACACCGCCTGGGTCCAGCCAGCCTGAGCCGGTCGGCATCGCCACCACCAGAAAAGCACGATCGAACCCGTCCAGCCGGATCAACTCGTCAAAGGCAAGGCGCGCCCGCGCCTCGGGCGTGTCAGCGGCATTCAGGCCGACATAGACCCGGATCGGAGACAGGGCCGGCTCGCCCCAGAAGGCGGCGATGTCCTCCGCTGTCGGGCCGGAGGCGACAAAGCTCCGGCCCCAACGCCCCAACTCCTGCCAGTCCAGCGCCGACCCCGGCCCGCCGCTGACGAAGGGCGAGGCCGGTGGGGCGCCGTCGGGCGGGATCACGGCATCGGCCAGCCGCGCGCTCGTGTCGGCAACCCGCAGGAGGCCGCGCAGCGCTACCCCCTCGATCACCGCGCCGAAGATCACCAAGGCCGCGACAATGCCCGCCGCCTGCGCCACCCGTGGCGGCAGGTTGCGCTGGCCGCGCCGCTGCAGGCGGGCTGTGGTCCGGACGAACAGACGGCCAAGCGCGAGGAGGACAGCAAACAAACCGCCCGCAATCAGGGCGATCCACAGGGGCGCCGACGCCTCCACCGGCGGTAACCCCCAGGCCTCGAGGACAGACCCTTGCCAGGCGGAACCCATCCACAGGCTGATGAATACGATGCCGACAGCCACCGCAATGACCATCCCGGTCCCCCATTGTCGATGCGGACCGCGGGTCGCCAGCCCGAGCCATCCCGAAACCAAGACCGCCGTCCACCCCAGCAGATAGCCGATCGCAGCCACGACACCCCCTAGTGCGCCCTGCATCTCCGGCGCGCGCGGCACCATCGACGGGGTCATGGACAGGCCGAAGAATGCGGCAGCGACCAACAGGCCAATGGCAGAGGGCCGGGCAAGCCAGCCAGGCGTGGGATGGCTATCGGTGGGGGGCATGGTGGTTTGCACTTCTCGCGTTGGGATCGATGGAGCCTCGGGCACTGCTAGTGGCGTTCAGGCATGCCGATCTTCCTGCGGATCATGGAGGTCGTCCAGACGCAGAAGGTCAAGACATCTGTCATTGCGCGGTCGCATCCTGTCTTCGCCCGATGCGGGTGATATCAACCGGCGCGCTAGTTGATTAATTCGACACTGATGCGAATGGCCGCAAATGGGGCGTCGGCAGCGACCATGCTATACTACCGAACGTCCGCTTCCCGCCCTCCACGACGCCAACAGCAAAAATGCCCCGAACGCTTGCCGCGTCCGGGGCACGGTGGGTCACTCTGCGGCGATGCGGTCCGGGTCGCCTTCGGGCGATGCCGCCTCGGCGTCATCATCGGCCGCAATGTCAGCTTGGTCCGCTTCAGGGCCATCCTCCGAAACACCACCCGGCGCGCGCAGCGGTTCCGGCAACCAGCCGGTTCCCGCCAGCAACTGCTCCGCCTCGCGGGCCATGTCGTCCTTCTTCAGGCCCTCGAGCGCCTTGGCCCGGGCCTCGCCCGCGCCCTCGCGGACGGCCTCGAGGATCTGCGCCTTGGTCACGCGGCCCAGGTAGTTGGCGACCGTCGGGCGCCAGCCTGCATCGGCGATGTCCAGCGACGTCGCGCGCACGAGCCGGTCGGCCTGGGCGAGGCGGACCTGCAGCCCGTGCTCGCTGACACCGCTCGCGCTGTAGGGGTTGGGCTTTTCGTAGAGCGCATTGACGCCGTAGCTGACGCAATGCGCCAGCAGCGCGAGGCGGCTGGTGCTGTCGAGCGTGGCGATCCAGTCCCAGAGCGCCGCGTCGTCGCCGGGCAGATCGGCCTCCCACCCCTCGTGCCGCTCGGCGATGGACTGGGCGGCGACGCTGTCGTTCAGACCCTCGGCGTGGCTGGGCAGGTAGACGTGCTGGACGCTGGCCTGCAGGCAGCCGCGGGTGTTGCGGTGGTGGAAGGTGTCGCTGACCAGCCGGTGGAGGAGCGCGGTCAGGGCGACATCGGGGTTGCGCGCGACGGCATCGCGCAGGGCGAGGGTGCGATAGGCCGTCAGTTCGGACAGCAACCGGTCGGGCAGCGGGCGGATGCCCTCGTCTTCCTCCTCCGCCGGGGGCTGCCAGGGGTTGGTGATCACCGACTGGGGGGCCGTGGCCTCGGGCATGGCGCTTTCCGTGGCTGCGGCAACCGGCTCGACCGGTTCCTCATCCTCGGGCCGGACATAACCGCGCTCAATCAACAGTGTACCGTCCGAGCGCAGGCTGACGAAGACCCCGGCGCGGGCCATCTCATCATCGTCGAATTGCAGGGGGCGGGTGTTGAACGCCTCCAGCGCCGCCTCGATCTCGCCCAGCCGCGCGTCGACCGTGTCGGGGAATTCGTCGGCGCCCTCGTATTCGGCCTCCAGCGCGTCGTATTCGTCGCGCAGGGCCTCGCGCTCGGCCCGTTCCGCCTCGGTCAGGTCGACCGTGGTGCCGGTCAGGCGGCGCAGGCCGTGGGTGTGGCCGTAGGGGAAGTCGGTCGCCACCTCGACCCATTTCCAGCCCTCGGCGGCGATGGCATCGGCCTCGGCCGAGAGCTTCGCGGCCACCAGCCGCTCCAGCAGCGGCACGTCCTGCAGCCAGCCGCCGCCATCCTCCTCGAACAGATCGCGCATCACCGCGCCACCGGCCTCGACATAGGCGTCCAGCCCGATGAACCGCGCCCGACGGTCGCCTGCGCGCACGGCCTGTTCGGTCAGCATGCGCCGGATCTGATAGGGCTCCTTCTGCCAGCTCTGGCGCACCGCCTCCCAGACCTGCACCTGCCGGTCATGATCGTCCGAGACGGTGAAGGCCATCAGCTGCTCCAGCGTCATCGCGTCCTCGGCATAGACATCGAGCAGCGCGGGCGCGACGGCGGTCAGGCGCAGGCGCTGCTTCACCACCTGCGGCGTGACGAAGAAGGCCGCGGCGATCTCGGCCTCGGTCATGCCCTTGTCGCGCAGCGCGAGGAAGGCGCGGAACTGGTCGAGCGGGTGCAGCGGCGCGCGCTCGATGTTCTCGGCCAGCGAGACCTCGTCGATCAGGATGCCCGAGTTGGCTTCGGAGACGATGCAGGGCACGGGGGCGGTCTTCGGCAGGCGCTTTTGCTTGACCAGCAGCTCCAGCGCGCGGAAGCGGCGGCCGCCGGCGGGCACTTCGTAGCGGCCGGTCTCGGCGCCGGTCTCGTCCAGCAGGGGGCGGACATGCAGGCTCTGGATCAGGCCGCGCCGGGCGATGGACTCGGCCAGTTCCTCGACCGAGATGCCCGCCTTGATCCGGCGCACATTGGCCTGGCTGAGCGACAGCTTGTCGAACGGGATGTCGCGCGCGGTGGCGAGGGTGATCTTCTTCGTGGCATTGGCCATGGGTCTTGCTCCACAGCGGGCGCCGAGGGCCTCTCCCCCGGCTCGCAACCCGCCACAAAGCGACAAGCCACCCTCTGGCTCTCAGGGGTGGGGATGGGGGACTGATAGGAATTCCCGAATTCGAGGACCAAGCTATCGATCTACTCTGAAAGAAAACGAACTGATCCACCTTGCCACAACCAGTGGCTGTTCATACTGTGGTGCTGCCATTCTAGGAGGTGAGCATGCTTGGTACCGGCCTTTATTTCCCTCACATAGACATTCATGATCCGGCTTGGCTTCGCTCAGCTATTTTGTTTTGGGATGATATACAAACCATCGCTCCGAGCGCGATCGAGGAACCTTATCAAAGTCCGGATACAAGAATCTGCCATGCTGAAGGTTACCTCACCCCCCTTCGCTGCGACTTACAACAAGACGTTATCGAAGATCTTGGCCGAAAGATCCTTCGTCTCGTAGATGGAAGTGACGAAAAATGGCGAGATTTGGATCAAACAGCAAATGAAACTTTTCGTTCCGCTAGGCTTGACCATGATATTACATGGGAGCTTGAGGATGCGTTTCTTGAGGCAGGCTTGCACCCCAGAAAGTTGTCCCCCGAAATCAGGCTATTCCTATTCCAATATGGCCTCGCCAGAATGCACCGTGGGAAAGTGCCTCCGGGTGTGCGCAGAGCAATGGAGCGTTTTGCAATGGCGCGGATACACCCTGAGAAGCTCCCATACATCTTGCGAGATCTCCTCGAAGAGGGGGTGACTGCTGATCATCGAGATAACGAGTGGCTATTGGTGGATAGTCGTTTCGCCAACGCTTACATGTCAGCACTGGCCGCCCACCTTTCTCAAAAATTGGCAATGTCGCCTCTGACTTCCTATGATCAAGCTCAGGGATTGTCATTTCGATTTCTATTTGATGAAGTTGTCGATTCATCCCCCAGGCGCGCAGAAGGAGCCATGATCGGAGTTATAATGCGCGGATTGCGGGTTGATGCGTCTGTGCCTGTTGAAAGACTGCTTAGATTTCGTGAAAAAAGAAGAGATCAATACGCAGATTTTTCAGGCAAGATTATAGAGTTATCTGACACGTTGCGAAATAGTGGAGACTTAAGTGGTGAGGCACTCTTTGAAAGCGCACAGCGTACCTATGAGAGGAGCATTGAGCCAAGTTTGAGAGCGCTTAAGCGAGAACTGGATCAGAAATCGATTTCAACCGCATGGGAGGGCGCATACAGGGCGATTACTATTTCGGTGCCTTCCGCGGGGGCGCTCGCCTACTTCACCGGACTTACGGGGCCAGCACTTTTGGGCGCTGGCGCTGCTTTGGCGGCGGCAGATATTGGCGTGAGAGGCTATCTGGCTGGGCAAAAATCTCGGTCCAACAACCCGTTTTCCTACCTGCACGACGTAAACGCCAGTTTTGGACTTCCTGACTTCGGAGACCCGTAATTGCTTCACAATTGATCTGACGATTTCCGATGGTCTGTCATTCCTGCAATAGCAAGAGTGAACGCTTGCCAACTCTTCTGCGTTCGGCAGGCGGGGACGCCCATGCGGGCGCCCTTGGTAAAGTTCACCCCACCCGTTCCAGCAGCTTCTTCGCCCGGCCCTCCATCTCCAGCCGCGCGTCCTGATGGGGCTTCGCGCGCGCCGCGGCAGTGATCCCCTGCACGAAGTCGAAGACGGTCTCGGGCGGGCGGCCTTCCTCGGCCAGCACGGTCTCGATGATCCGCCCGGTCTCGGCCTTCGAGAAGCCGCGCTTGCGCAGAAACGCCTCGCGGTCCTCGTCATCGCGCGCCACGACCTGCGCGCGAGCGGCCTTCATCACGTTCAGGAAGGGCGCGGGCGAGGAATTGGCGAAACTCTCCAGCGCCGGGGTCGCCTCATGCGCGAAACGCGATGCCGCGTATTTCGAATGCCGGATCTTGATCTCCTGGAAATCCTCGACACCCCAGAGGTTGCGGTTCTGGCACACGGCGCGGAGGTAGAAGCTGGCGATGCCCAGCGTCTTGGCCCCCACCTCGGAATTCCAGCAATAGAAGCCGCGAAAGAACAGGTCGGGCGAGCCATCGGGCAGCTTGCCGGCCTCGATCGGGTTCAGGTCATCGACCAGGAACAGGAAGATGTCGCGGTCCGAGGCATAAAGCGTCGTCGTGTCCTTGGTGATGTCGACATTGGGGTTGTAGACGCCGGTCGACCAGTCAAGCACGCCGGGCACCTTCCAGCGCGTGTCGCCCGTGCCGTTGCCCGCGATGCGCTGGACGGCCTCGGCCAGCTCATGGTCATGGATGCGACCGTAATCCGGGCCGGTGACGGCGCGCAGGTCGATGCGGCCGTTTTCGGTTTCCAGCGTCTTGATCTGCTCGGCCCGGTGGGTCGAAAGGCCGTATTGCAGGTTGATCCCCGCCAGCGAGGCCGGAAGCTGGCGCAGATAGGCCGCGGGTGCGCCGACCATGCTGGCCAGCTGGCCGAAGGACCAGTGCGTCGGCGCCACGGGCGCCTCGGCCCCGGGCAGCACCAGCGCCAGCCGCTCGGGGTTGTCGCGGCTCGCCTGCACCTCGATCGCGGCGCTTTCGATGACGCGGGTGCGGCTGCGCGCCGAGCGGGCGCGCACGGCCTCGGTCAGTTCGGTGAGCGAGAGGTAACGCTCGTCATCGGGGCGCGAGAACCATTCCGACGACACGCGCCCCACACGCTCGCCCCGCCCGACATCGACCTTGTAGCCGCCCGACATATCGCGCCGCGCCTCGAGAACCTGACCCTGGATCATGGGAAACCCTCCACGACGGGCACCAGGGGCCTCTCCCCCGGCTCGCAACCCGTCATGGACGCTCCGGCCACCCTTTCACTCTCTGGCGGGGCGCCGACGGCGGGATCCCGCGCCGCGCCTTTGCAAATCGTTGCCTGAGTCGCGGCTCTGTGGCACGCTGAAAGCCTTCAAGGAGTATCAGTCAGTGCGCGGAGGTCCCCGCCATGGGTCGGATTTATCTCGGTATTGACCGCAAGGCCGGGTTTCAGGCCGCCGATATGTACGACGCCGGGCTGTCCGAACCTACGACGGGATGCGCCACGTTGCACGATAACCCGCCACAACACGCTGTTTTTCCATACGGTTTCTTCTTGAGTGCGCGACGTTGCCTGCCATCCTGTTCGCAGCGGCGATCAGGCCGTGAAGCTAGGGCATCAGGCATTTGGCACGCCAACGGCAAACCACGGCAGACCGGCTGCGCCTCGTCGTCGAGGCGACGGATAGCGATGCCGAACGGATCGGGGGCCGTACCTGCGACCCGCGCCTGGCCGATCTGGTGCGACTGCTGGCCCGGCAAGCGGCCCGCGATTTCGTGCAGGCGGAGGCCGATGCGCAAGGGCGAACCGTCTCCAAGCCATAGGAGGGCCGTCGCATGAAGGTGGCGCTCTATGCCCGCTATTCCTCGGACAACCAGCGCGATGCCTCGATCGAGGATCAGTTGCGCCTGTGCCGCGTCAAGGCCGAGCGCGAGGGCTGGGTCATCGTCGACAGCTATACCGACCGCGCGATCTCCGGTGCCTCGTTGCTGCGGCCGGGCGTGCAGGAACTGATCGCCGACGCGTTGAAGCGGCGGTTCGACGTGATCGTTACCGAGTCCCTCGACCGGCTGTCGCGCGACCAGGAGGATATCGCCGGGCTCTACAAGCGCATGCGCTTTGCCGGTGTCAGCATCGTCACCTTGTCGGAGGGCGAGGTCAGCGAGCTGCATATCGGCCTCAAGGGGACGATGGGAGCGCTCTATCTCAAGGACCTGGCCGACAAGACCCGAAGGGGGCTGCGTGGCCGGGTGGAGAAGGGGCGGTCCGGCGGCGGGCTGTGCTTTGGCTATGATGTCGTTCCGACAGCCGATCCTGATGACCGCGGCGGGCGTACGATCAACCAGGCCGAGGCCGCGGTCGTTCAACGGATTTTCCGCGACTATCTGGGCGGGCAGTCGTCTCGCACCATCGCGATGGCGCTGAACAGCGAGGGTGTGCCAGGCCCTCAAGGCAAGGAGTGGGGGCCGTCGACCATTCATGGCAACGCCAAGCGCGGCACGGGAATCCTGAACAACGAACTCTACATCGGGCGGATGATCTGGAACCGGCTGCGGTACCTGAAGGATCCCGATACAGGCCGCCGCGTTTCGCGACCGAACGCCGAGAGTGACTGGGTGGTTCAGGACGTGCCTGAGCTTCGGATCGTGAAGCAGGACGTCTGGGATGCTGTGAAGGCGCGGCAGGCAAGCCTCGCCTTTGGCGAGCGCGAGGATGCGCCCAACCCGCTGAACATGCGGCGGCGGCCCAAGCACCTCTTTGCGGGGCTGATCAAGTGCGGCTGCTGCGGGGGTGGCTATACGCTGATCTCGAAAGACCTGTTGGGATGCGCCACAGCACGCAACAAGGGCACCTGCGACAACCGCCTGAACATCCGGCGCGATGCGCTTGAAGCCTCGATCCTCAACGGTCTGCGCAAGCATCTGATGGAGCCTGCGCTGTTTCAGGAATTCTGCACCGAGTTCACACGCGAGGTGAACCGCCTTCGGATCCAGCGAGGTGCAGACCTGGCCGGATGGAAGGCTGAGTATGAACGAGCGGACAGGGAGCTCGACAAGGCGATCGACGCAATTCTTCAGGGCGTGCCACCTCTCAAGATGAAGGAGAGGATCGAGAAGCTTGAGGCCCGGAAGGCTGAGTTGTCCCTGCTTCTGGCGTCGGCTGCAGAACCCCCTCCCCTGCTGCACCCGAACATGGCGGAGATCTACCGCCAGCGGATCGATCAGCTGTATGAGGCACTTCAGGAGGATGCCGAACGCGGCAAGGCTGCGGAGATGTTCCGCTCGCTGGTCGATCAGGTGACGCTGATGCCGGATGACGGAGAGCTTGCGATCGTTCTGCGCGGCGATCTCGGCGCGATCCTGCGGTTCGCGGCCGGCAAGCGAGACCCGGACTTCCTCGCCGAGGCCGAGGCGCTCGACAATCTGCTTTCGCAAGGATCGTTGGTTGCGGGGACAGGATTTGAACCTGTGACCTTCAGGTTATGAGCCTGACGAGCTACCGGGCTGCTCCACCCCGCGCCAATTGTCTCGGCGGTG
>NZ_QGGW01000016.1 GCF_003148775.1 Roseicyclus mahoneyensis | reverse complement strand
CCTGCGTTTCGACATATTCTGATCTCCTCGTCTTGGGGATCAGCAGACCTCAGATCGTAGCTTCCGTCACTGTCCAATTTTCGGGGGGTAGCTCAGACAGCGCAGCAGTTCCAGCGGGCAGCCGCGATGATTCTCGCAAGTGATCTGTTGCGGACGGGTGACTACGAATGCCCCGGAACCAGTATTCCGTCTTCGCTTGCGCAAGGCGCGCCAATTTCTATTGGCCTTTGGGTCGGCAGGGACACCACGCCGAACAAAGTGAACGAAACAGAAAAGACGGGTTCTCCGGCCCAGATCGAACACTGCCCTGATTGTGGGTCTCATTTGGAGTGGGACGTCGCCGAGAGCGGTGACAGGGTTCATGCACGCTGTCGACAGAGCGGGTGCCGTTCAGGGCAAGCAAGAACTCACTTTCCATTCTGGACAGTGGATGATGACATTTACCGTGAACTTCCGACGCTCCTTCTGGGTACCGCTGACAAGTTCGTCCAGATCGTTACGAAGAAGGAAACAGGTCGGCTGTTCGGGCTTGGCGATGCGGGGCGCCTGCCACCGGATCTGATAATCCAGGATGAATTGCATCTGATCGCGGGACCTTTGGGGAGCATGGCAGGGCTTTTCGAGACGGCCATTGATGCTCTATGCACTCGAAATACCCGTCGTCCGAAGGTCATCGGGTCCACAGCAACAATCCGCCGCGCCGCTGATCAGGTCCTTAACCTGTTTGACCGCAAGGTCATGCAATTCCCCCCGCCAGGATTGCATCATTCCAACTCGGGTTTTGCCTGTGTGGAGCAGGGCAGTCCCGGTCGGCTTTATCTTGGTATAACCACGGCAGGCCGCACAGCCAGTTACATCTATCAGGCCATCGTGTCATCGCTCCTCCAGGCAGCTGCCGATCCCTCCTTCGCCAAGCAAGAGGAAGATCATTACTGGACGTTGGTGGGTTATTTCAATTCGCTGCGCGAACTCGGAAGCGCCTCGATCATCATGCAGGACGACGTCAAACACAGCTTGGAACTGGTTTCTGCCCGGCGGCAAGAAACATCTCGCCCTCTCCAGCCACCGAGCGAACTCACCAGTCGCGTAAAGTCAGACGAAATCCGCGAGAAGCTTCTTGAACTGGATGCGAGCCGTGACACGGGCGAAGCTGCAGACGTTGTCCTTGCTTCCAATATGATCTCCGTCGGTCTGGACGTGGGTCGCCTCGGCTTGATGTTGGTCAACGGCCAACCAAAGACCATCGCCGAATACATCCAGGCAACGAGCCGCGTTGGCCGTGGCAAGGTGCCGGGGCTGGTGGTCACCCTCTACAATGCGAACAAATCGCGCGACCGAAGTCGCTACGAGACTTTCCCAACATGGCACGGCGCGCTCTATCGGGATGTCGAGGCAACTGGCGTAACCCCATTCGCACCGAGGGCGCGAGACAAGGCTCTCCATGCGCCATTCGTTGCCATGGCGAGGCATCTGGTTCCCGGAATGTTGAACAGTCCGGCCAATGCGGAATCACATCAAGCTGAATTGGATGTGCTTATTGATCTGATATGTGCGCGTATATCCAGAGTGGATCCGGACGAAGCCATAGCCGCCCGACAAGAGCTTGGCGAGTTCCTGAAACGCTGGCTGCGGCGTGGCGCGGTAGCAAAGTATTGGGACAACTGGTCGGACAACGCCTTGTTGATCTCTGCTGACGCACAGGCAACATCGAATGCCTCTGGATTTTCCAAGGGCCTCGCACGCGCCACGCCCGGCACACTTCGTGCTGTCGAGCCTTCTACTGGCTTTGTGATTAAAGAGACTGTGTTGTCGGACGCTGAGGAAATCCAATGAGCAAGAATGTTGGCAGTATCCGCCGCAGCCAGATCATCTCAACCTTCGGTCCAGGGGCAATTGTCGACTTCCGTTTGCCGGGAAGTGGCGCACTTCTGTCAGGGGTCATGCAGGGTCTGGAAGCTTGGGAAGCCTATACGAAAGGCGGCTACAAGCAGGATATCGTTCGGGAACCCCGCCTCGAGGCTCTGTTAGGTGTCGATCATTTCAGGGCGCCTCCGGTCGGAACTTACCTCAAAGACGGGCAGACCCGGGAGCGCGTACTGCCGATCGAACGCTTTCCGGATTGGCTCTCATGCCCGGAGTGCCACGTGATCAATCGTTCCGGACAATGGGCTCCCTCTCGCAATGGTGACAGTCTTCATTGCGGCAAGTGTCGCGGCAAGCCTGCTGTGGTGCCAGTCCGCTTCGTGACGATTTGTGAGAATGGCCACCTTGATGATTTTCCGTGGATGTCCTGGCTGACACACAAGGAATCCTGCACCCAGCCCGTTCTGGCGCTCCGGACAGCTGGAGCGGGCATTGGTGGGCTGATGCTGACATGTAAGTCCTGCGGTGGCAGTCGTTCAATGGCCGAAGCATTTTCACCGAGGGGCATCCCGAAACACAAATGTCGGGGTGGGCGGCCTTGGCTTGGAGGCAGTGAAATGGGATGTGAGGCGGCGCCGCGGATCACGCAACGAGGTGCCAGCAACGTATATTTCTCGATTGAGCAGAGCGCTATCACGCTTCCGGACTGGAAGGTCCCGTTCAAGGAAAAGATTGGGGATTTCATCGAAATGCTCGATTTTCTCGAAGATGAGGCAATGATGGTCTCCTTCATCACGAAGAAGATATTGCCGATTTGGGACGGAGACGAGAGCGCAGAGGAAATCGCCCGACGCTTCAGGGAGATGAAACAGGACAGCACTGATGCTGAACATGACCTTCGGCTTGACGAATTCCGGATGCTGTTAACGGATACGTCCGCGTCAAACGCGGAGGCGATGACCTTGCTCAACCGTCGTCAGCCAGTTCCGACCGTATTCAACGGCATGATCTCGTGGATTTCTTCCGTTGAACGCCTTCGGGAAGTGCGAGCATTGACCGGTTTCACGAGGCTGAAGGCACAGGTGGGCGGCAAACCGGAGGCGGTGCCTTTGTCGCGCTCTGCGCTGTCGTGGCTTCCGGCCGTTGCCATGCACGGCGAAGGCGTTTTTCTCACCCTGGACATTGATGCTGTCTCCGATTGGGAGAAAAGGCCAGATGTTGAAAAGCACCTTCAAGGGCTTGTAATTACATTCTTGGAGACGACCCGAGCCGAAGGAAAGCCGGCGGAAGGTCCGCCACCTCAACTGAGCGCACGATATATGCTTGTCCATACCCTTGCGCATGCACTTGTTGTACGACTGTCACTCGACAGTGGGTATTCATCGAGTGCGCTGAGGGAGCGTCTTTACGTTGGACCAGATATGGCGGGATTGTTGATCTACACCTCGACTCCCGACGCAGACGGGACCATGGGCGGCCTGTCGCGGCAGGCCAGGCCGGCTCGGATGGAGCAGCTTGTGCTACAAGCATTGGCTGACCATGAACTATGCTCGGCCGATCCGCTTTGTTCCGAGGGAATGGCGCGAAGCGGCTCCAATGGTAACCACGCGGCTTGTCATAATTGTGTGTTTTTGCCGGAGACAAGTTGTGAGGTGTGGAACGGATTTCTGGACCGGACCTTGCTGAGCGCGGGCCCTCTTGCGTTTTTCAGTCGCTTGCTTGCGTAACGGCGCGATCTTCTTTTGGAACAGACTGCCGCAAAAGCAGCAGCGATCAGGTTTTCGTCTGATATTCATTCTTTGTTCTTGTTTCTGTGTGTTTATTGCGGCAAAGATGAGAAAATTTGACCCGGAGGTACGCCATGCTCGACGAAAGCCGTTCTGACTTCTCAAGGCTACGTGAACGGGCAGGCCTGTCTGTCGAAGCCCTCGGACCCATCTTAGGCTATTCTTCGGCGACACTTTATCGCTGGGAGCGCGGCGAGGCGCCGCCCCGGCAGGCCGCGCTTGCGGTGCTGGAAGACCTCGCACGTGGACAAGGAGTGGCCGAGGCCGGGCAACCTGCCTTCCGGTTCATCGACCTGTTTGCAGGAATTGGCGGGATTCGAAGGGGCTTTGAACCGCTCGGCGGCAAGTGCGTCTTCACCTCGGAATGGGATCGCTGGGCAAAGCTGACCTACAGCGCGAACTTCCCGCATGACGATCACGAGATTGCCGGAGACATAACCAAGATCGACGCGAAGGATATTCCGGCGCATGACCTACTGCTTGCCGGTTTCCCGTGCCAGCCCTTCAGCATCGCAGGCGTGTCCAAGAAGAACGCCCTCGGTCGGGCGCACGGCTTCGCGGACGAGACGCAAGGCACGCTGTTCTTCGATGTGGCCCGGATCATCGCCGAGCACCGGCCGAAGGCGTTCCTCCTTGAGAACGTGAAGAACCTTGTGAATCACGACAAGGGGCGCACCTTTGCCGTGATCTTGGGCAGGCTCCGCGAGCTTGGTTATCACGTCCCTACGCCTCGCGTGATCAATGCGAAGGGCTATGTGCCGCAACACCGCGAACGCATCCTGATCGCCGGTTTCCGCGAGGAATGCGATTTCACCTTTGACGATCTGGACGTGCCCTCGCCCTTGAACGGGCCGAAGCTCAAGGCAATCCTGCACCCGGAAGACGGCAGCGAGAAGGGGCCGGACAAGCACTACACCGATGCTACGGGGCGGGTGAATCCGAAGTTCATTCTGACCGATCATCTGTGGCGCTATCTGCAAGACTATGCCGCCAAGCACCGCGCGGCCGGGAACGGCTTCGGCTTCGGGCTTGTGGGGCCGGGAGACGTGGCCCGCACGCTCTCTGCCCGCTATTACAAGGACGGCTCCGAAATCCTGATTGACCGGGGGGACGGGCAAAACCCGCGCCGCCTGACCCCGCGCGAATGCGCCCGGCTTATGGGCTTCGACAAGCCCGGAGAGTCGGCCTTCAAAATCCCGGTTTCGGACACGCAGGCTTACAAGCAGTTCGGCAATTCGGTTGCCGTGCCGGTGATCGAAGCCGTTGCGCGGCACATGCTGCCCTTTATCGCGGCCGAGGCCACGCAAGACCCTGCACACCTGCAAAGGCGGCTGCCGCTCGTTGGCTGACGTTGTGGACGCCGCAACCCGAAGCCGGATGATGGCGGGCATCCGGGGGAAGGACACGCAGCCGGAAATGATCCTGCGGCGGGGGCTTCATGCCCGGGGCTTCCGGTTCCGGCTGCATGACCGCCGCTTGCCAGGCTCGCCCGACCTGGTGTTCCCGGGCCGCCGCGCGGCGGTGTTCGTTCACGGCTGTTTTTGGCATGGGCACACCTGCCCGCTGTTCCGCCTGCCTGCCACGCGGCAAGAGTTTTGGCGCGCGAAGATCGAAGGCAACGCGGCCCGCGACAAGGCCGCAGAGGCGGCGCTTCTGGCCGATGGCTGGCGGGTGCTAACAATCTGGGAATGCGCCCTCAAGGGGCGAGAGCGGCTGCCGGTGGAAACGGTTCTTGACCGCGCAGCGGAATGGCTTGTGAATGGCCGGGCGCACGAGATGATTGCGGGGGGAGCATATGGCGGTATCTGATCTGACGGATTGGCTCGGCGAGTTCTGCGCACCTGGCATCGCCCTTTGCGTGAAGCGGCTTTCGGGCAATGACACGCTCGCCAACCGGACGCATCAGGCAGGCCCCTATATCCCGAAAGAGTTCCTGTTTCGCATATTCCCGGCGATCAACCGGACGGATGAGAAGAACCCGGATCACTGGTTTGAACTGGCGGTAGACTCGCACATGGACGTGCGGCAGGTGCGGGCGATCTATTACAACTCCAAGCGCTCCGAGGGGCAGAAAAATGGCAGGGACGAAACCCGGCTGACCAATTTCGGCGGCGGTGCTTCGGCGCTTCTGGACCCGGAGAGCACTGGCGCTCTGACGATCTTCGCCTTTCCGCTGGACGAGAACGGTGCGGCGATCCGCTGCCATGTTTGGGTGTGCCGTCACGAGACAGAGGAAGACATTGCCGAGGAGCGGTTCGGGCCGGTGGAGCCCGGCAGTTTTGTCATGTGGTCCCCCGATCAACCCGGGCTGTTCCCGCCCTTTGCCGCCCGGCCCGCTCGGTGCTGGCTTGAGCCGGCCGAGATTCCGCCCGCATGGCTGGCACAGTTCCCGACCGGCGCGGACATTGTGCGCAAGACAGTTGAGCTTCGGCCAGAGCATGGCACGCCGCCCGACAAGCGGCTTCTGCGGCGGCGCGATTGCGAGTTTGAAATCTTCCGAAGCGTGGAAGAGGCGATAGAGCTTCCGGCGATCCGAGTCGGCTTCACGACTCTGGACGATTTCATTGCCCGCGCGCAAACCGTGCTGCAAAGGCGCAAGGCACGCTCGGGTCGCTCGCTGGAACTGCACACGCGGGAAATCCTGATAGAGGAGCGGTTCCGCGAGGGTGTAGATTTCCAGCACGGGCCGCAGTCGGAGCCAGGCAAGCGCCCAGACTTCCTGTTCCCATCGCAGGCTGCCTATCGTGACCCAGGCTTTCCCAAGGCCCGACTTCGGATGCTCGCCACCAAGACCACATGCCGCGACCGCTGGCGGCAGGTGATCAACGAGGCAGACCGGATTTCGGTGAAGCACCTTCTGACCTTACAAGAGGGCGTGTCCGAGGCACAGTTCCGCGAGATGACGCAGGCCAATGTGCAGCTTGTGGTGCCCGAACCACTGATTGCTAAATTCCCGCCAGCTATTCGGACAGATATCATGACGCTGGAAAGTTTCTTGGGAGATTTGAGGATGTTAAATCATTTATAGTTCAGTTCGATCTGCCATCAGCATTTCAAGGGATGGCGCAGGCGGCAAGCCGGAATTCAGAATACTCTCCCAAGCATTTGGTGATGCGCCCTCGAACTGTAATGCAAGAGGTTTCGCTTGAAGTTCTTTCAGAAGGTTTGGGTTATTTTGACGCCAAGTCGACATAATCCTTGAAACGCCAACACCCGAGTTCACGAGAAAGCTATTCTGTCAGCTTTACCAAATCTTTTTCAAAAACCCGATCCCGCCTTCTCGCTCTTCCCCTGTCACGCCACTCGCACACCGTACTTCGATGTCCAACACCGCTGCCCTGGCATTCGGCAGTATCTCCCGGGAGTGGTCTGTCAGGGTAACGACAACACCCCGCGCATCGTTTGGGTCGGGTGAGCGGATGATGAACCCCGCCCCCTCGGCTCGTTTGAGGGTGGAGGCCATGGTGCTGGTCTCGATATCCAGTTTGCGAGCAAGACTTGAAGGGTAATGCGGGCCGCCCCTGTCGATCAGGTCGATTATGCAGAATTGCGCAAAGCTCAGGCCGTAGGGACGAAGCGCCTCGGTCAAGGCGCGATTGACCGAGCGTGCGGCTGTGTTCAGCGGGTCTATCACGCGCAAGTCTGGGAAATCTGTCATCTTGAAGCCTTGGTCATGCGGCGGAACCTCTGCGGGGACGTTACCCCTTAAAAAGCTACACGTCTACTTATCCTCCCTCAAGATGTGAGCGGCTAGCAAGAAAATCGACCTCCCACAAAATATATTCGCAAGATACTTGACGTGTAGCTTTACTCCACCTATCTCCACCTTACCTACACGGCTAGCTAACTGGCGAGAGCACAGGCTGGCCAAATCAACAAAGGATACGATCATGACGAACCCGTCCACCTCGACCCCCCACCACCTGTCCGGTTTGCGCACCCCGGTTGTTGTCCGGTTTTATGCTTTTCTGTTGTTTGTCAATAAGATGATCGACGCAGAGCGGGACCTGTCTGGCTATTCCGGACAAGACCCCGCGGTAGATGCCTGGATTCGTGACGCTGAAACCATGCATGCAGCAACGCTCGGAGAAGCCGCGATTGTCATTGCATTGCCTGCGTTGACCGAGGCTGAGGTGCGCTTGCAGGCTATTGCGCGGCTGTTCCTTGTCGCGATGAAAAGCAGCGATCCTGACCAGATGGCCTATTTGCGCCATCGGGCCAGTCAGACGCAGGTTTTCCTGCTGCCGTGGGGTGATCCTGTCAATTTCCGGCTGAACCAGCTGATCTTGAAGGGATTGACCCTTTTCGAAAACTACGCGGCCCTCGACGATGGCATGATCGACCTCCGCCCTGACGGGACGCCGGACCATGGTCGGGACGAAACAGCCCCGAACCTGTGACATTTCGGCTGCGCCCCAGCATCGCCATCGCTGTCCTTTCCCTTCTTAAGTTACAGGTGCGACCATGCCCGAACTGCCAAAAACGCGGGATCGTTCCCCTCACTCTGTCCCCAAAACATTGAACCCGTCGCGGCTCTGGGTCTCCCACCGTTCGCGTCATGTCCCCTCCTGTGGGTGGTCGGATTATGACGGCCCCATTACCCCTGACTGGCACCGTATGGCGGATGAGAAAGGTTTTCGCATTGTTCGGCGGATCCGTGATCGTTTTCACCTGACGCTTGAGTGCAAGGCATGTGGGGCGCATACGGCGGTAAAACTGTTCGCCTTGCGGGATTCTCGCCCCCGCTGCGGTGGTTGTGCGGCAACCAAGCGCCAGAATGCCGCCGATGGGGCAAAGCTCGTATTCCTGCGGCGCGACCCTCAACACCATAAATACGGGGTCTTCCGTGCGCTCTGCGGGCATGATGTGCGGCGTCAATTCGGCTTTGTCGAAAAAGTCAGGAAAGGCGAGGTCGATGTCAAATGCCGTGTTTGCCTGATCGAACACGAAAAGGCCGAAGCCTTGGCGCAAGGCTGGGAACGTGTTGGGCCTGACCCCGATGGGAAGGCGAATTACCGCTTGTACCGTCACCGTTGCGGCCATCTTCAGAGGGTTGCACGCGTCAACATGCGCAACGGGCAATGCGACTGCGCTGCATGCGGTCAAAGCTGGTCATCGAAGCCTTCGGTGATTTATCTCGCCCGAATTCAGCTCTCTTCCGCAAATCTTGATGTGGTCAAGCTTGGATACAGCGCAAATCCGAAACGCAGGTTTCGGCATCAACTTGGGCTTTCGAAGTTGGCCAAAGTCACGTTCCTGAGGCTTTTGCCAATGCCAACCGGGCATGACGCCTGCGCCGCCGAAAAGCAGGCGAATGCCAGCCTTGTCCGGGATTTTCCCGATGGCGTTGTGCCGATTGCCACCTACTCGGCCCATATCAACGTGGTTTCCGAGATTTATCGCCCGGCACTGATACGTGAAATCACCACACTGATGGATCAGATCAAGGCGAGATTGGTCGCTGCTGACACCACGCGGTGACGGCCCCTCGGCCCAGCCCTCCGAAAAACCCAATGCAATGAAACGCATGCAACCATGCGGGAGAATACCATGACGCAGTCAACAACACGAAACGACGGCCAGAAATGGCGTTCCTTTGCCAATGAGATTCTGGAGCAGCTTGCGCTCCCGCCTCACGCAAAATGGGCATTTACGGATTGGCATGGCACGCTGATCGCTGCTTCAGCCTCGACAAAGCCGAAAGCGCAGGGGCGTCAAAAGAAGCTCAGCGGCTTTTGCGAACCCGAGGGCAGAGATCAGGCGCCGGGCGATGTCGAGCAACCCCATGTGGATTCGATCCTCGATGAAATCGAAATGGATTGGCAGGAAAACATGGGCCGCATCCTGCCGACTTGTCCGGAACATCACCAACGGCCACGGGCCGAAGGCGTGATGATGGCAGTTCAGCTTGCCCGTTGCTTTGTGACACCAGAGGGCTTTGCAAATGCATTCTGCAAGCCGGGCAGCATTCTGTTTTTGCGGTCGCCTGCTGGCTACTCTCCGGGCATGATGACAAACATTCTACGGGCCATCGTCGCCAGCCCGGATCTTTGTCCGGGGCTGCACAGGCCGGATGCCCGTAAGGTCAGCGAATTGCTGGGCAGCGCAGCTGCCGGGAAGGAAACCGGGTATTTCGGACTGGCCAAAAGCTTCGAACATGTGATCGATGAGGGCCGCCCTTTGCTGCTGGTAGGCGCCAACCCTTCGACACTTCCTGCAAGCTTTGCCCGTGTTCTGGAAGCCGAAATCAACCTTCCGGAATTGGACCGCGAAATGCTGCGGGTGATCCTCGGCCATCTCTACCCCGGACAGATCGTGCATGAGACGGACATTCCCGCTTCCATCAGCGCCGCAGAGGTTGCAGCGCTGACGCCCGAACAGCTGACAATCGCCGCCCGTGCGCCAAACCCGATTGGAGCGGGGCAAGTGCTGGTCAGGTTGCTGAACAAGGGGAAGATTTCAGCGGCCCCGGGACTTGCTGATTTTCCGCTGGCCGCCGACGTTCGGGAACCTGTTGAACAAGTCCTTGCTGATTTGCGGGACTGGCAAGCAGGCAAGATCCGCTGGAAAGACGTAACCAGTGGTTTGCTGCTTGAAGGCCCTCCGGGTTGCGGAAAAACGGAGCTTCCCAAACTTCTCGCCCGTGACGCAGGGTTTCCGGTCTTTGCCGGATCGCTGTCAAAATGGCAGTCAGAAGGCGCCAGATCGAGCGATCTGCTTCAGAAAATGCGGGCATTTTTCGATCAAGCGATGCAAGCCAGCCCCGCAATTGTCTTCATCGATGAACTGGATGCGATCGGAGATCGGGACCGCCCGCATGATCAGAACTCCTCATGGACTGCAAGCATTGTGGCGGGATTGCTGGAATGTCTTGACGGGTTCGATGGGCGGGAGGGTGTCGTCGTGATCGCCGCCACGAATTTCGCAAACAGGATCGACGCTGCCATGACACGGCCGGGCAGATTCGATTATCTGATCAAAATGGACCACCCGACACTTGATCTGCTGCCAGCCGCGTTTCGGTGGCACCTCGGGAATGATCTGCGGGATGCCGACCTTGCGTCTGTTTGCGCAAGGGCGGTTGGTCTGTCCGGTGCGCAGATCGCAAATGCGGTCAAGACAGCCCGTGCCACCGCACGGCGGGAACGGCGTGAATTGGATGCAGATGATCTGACAACAGCAGTCGAACGGATTCGGCCATCCATCGCACCCGAGATCGGTTGGGGTGTCGCCCTGCACGAGTCCGGGCATGCCATCGTTGCGCATGCGACGGGCCGGGCGCAGCCAAAGCTCCTGTCACTGTATCAAGGCGGCGGGCAGGCTGACATGACCCAGCTTCCCAGCGCGATGCGCCGGTCTGACATTGAGGGTGATATCGCTTTGCTTCTTGGCGGGCGGGCCGCTGAACGCCTTGTTCTCGGACGCCCCAGCGGCGGCGCAGGTGGGGGACAGCACAGTGATTTGGCCAAAGCCACGGAAAGAGCGACCGGTCTTGAAATGTCATATGGGCTGGGAGAAAGCGGAACGGTCTGGATGGGGCCCCCAAACACAGCCGTCGATCGCTTGCGGTTTGATCACAGCCTGAAGGAACGGGTCCAGGACCATCTCACCCGTGCGGAAAGTGCCGCATTGGCAATCCTCACGGAAAATCGCGAAACCCTGATCGCGATGGCCCGAATGTTGCTGGATCGAGGAAGTCTTTCGGGCCCGGATCTTGCCGGGTTGCTGTCAGGCGTCAAACTGGCGGAAATGACAGGTCAAGCCGAGGGCCCGTTACTGGAGAATTGCGCTGAATGCGTTGAGGTTGAAAACAGCAGCTCGAGGTTATTACAGAGCATCTAAACGGTTCCTGGTTCAACGAAACCTGCACTGATCAGGCGAGGAATGGTTTTTTGTTTGGGTTGTCGAGTTTGACCTACCAAAATCTCAGCGAGCACCCCTTGAATGCAACGCTCTGACATACCACTATATGTGGTATGTCCATGGTCCCCATGGCGTCCGACGTGAAGCTGGAGCTTTCCATGCGGATCGTGCGCCACGGAGACCGCGCCAAGGTGGCATTTGCCGCTGAGGTGTCTGTCGTCGCGGCCATGCCGTGCGCAGGGGATGGGCTGAGCCTGACCGTTGGCTTTGAAGCTGTGAATGCTCCGTCATTGGACGGCCTCCAAGCAGCAGATAAGCATTCAAAGCGGCGGGTGTGGCCGGGGCGTAACGCGCTTGACATTGCTAAAAACCTGCTAAGGTGGAAGGTGACGAAATGTGTGGATTTGCCCCGAAAAACCGGCTCGCCTGAGCTGGATTACCGGCTTGTGCGGAATTTTGTTCGCGCTTGCCGCAGCGTCCATGGTCCCCATGGCGTCCGACGTGAAGCTGGAGCTTTCCATGCGGATCGTGCGCCACGGAGACCGCGCCAAGGTGGCATTTGCCGCTGAGGTGTCTGTCGTCGCGGCCATGCCGTGCGCAGGGGATGGGTGTGCGTCAACGGTCGGGATTGTATGTGCGGAGGACCCGAGCGAAGAACATGGCCAAGACACTTTTTCAAGAAGTCAGAAGTGAACAGAACATTTTTGCTGCTTGGCGGCATGTAAAGCGAAGCGCCTTAAATTCTGGTAATGCCGAGATTCGAGGCAAAGCCTCAGAGTTTGAGTTTGCGCACCAACGGCACCTGCGGCGCATAATACGTCAACTACGGACGAATACTCTTTCCTTCGACCCCGTTGAGGGCGTTTTGAAAGATAAGCGCAAGCGCCTTGCCGCTGGGAAAGACCCGCGGCCTATTGCGATATCCACGATCCAAAACCGCGTGGTGCAGCGGGCGATCTTGCAGGTCCTGCAGCCAAGGATAGCACGAGAATTGCGGGATCCAGACACACGTTTTGAAACGGTGCGCGATGCAAGACTTGGTCGCATAAACGATGTCAATCGTTCCAAATACGGTGTTGGAGGGCTTATTTATCCATATGGGGGTGTCCGCCCTGCAATCGAGACAATCATGGCAGCCATCGATCATGGCGCGAAGTTCTACTTCCAGTCCGATATCCGTGCTTTCTTCACAAAGATCCCGACTGAAAAGGTGGTGTCTTTTGTTCGAGGTGAAACAGGCGATGAAGCGCTTGTCGAACTGTTCTCGAGAGCCTTGGAGGTTCGTTTGGGAAATGAAGAAGAATTGATCGGCTACACCCACCTTTTCCCGAAAGACGGCACCGGTGTTGCGCAAGGGTCCTCACTTTCTGCTTTCGCCGGAAACGTCTTGCTCTACGAAATGGATCAGACGCTGAACACGATGGGCGTAACTGCGGTAAGGTACATTGACGATATCCTGATGGTAGGATCTGATATCGAGTCGATTGACGCAGCCAAAGCATATGCAGAGAAAACACTGACGGGTTTCGGCTTCGGACTTTATTCACCCGGAGACGGTCACGGAAAGGCCGAACAAGGTGAGTGTAGCGCGGCCATCAACTTCCTTGGCTGCACCTTGCAGCCCAAGAGATGCGTTCCAAGCGCCAAGTCGATCGACAATATGAAGGTTGGGGTTAGAGAGGCGCTCTCCACGTCAAAGGCAGCGATCAAGGAAGCATTAAGAAAGGGCAGCAACTTGAACCCCAAGCATTCCCAGAGCGCAACCCTAGATGCCTTGGGAAAACGTGTTTATGGTTGGCAGAAGTCGTTTGCATTCTGCAATCAGCGCCAACCTTTCGACCAGCTCGACAATTTCGTCTCTGAGCAAGTCTCAGATTATCATGGGTTCGTCGTTCGTCAGCTGGGAAAAGCCGATCCAAGGATGAAGGCGATGATACTTGGTGTGCCGTCAACAGCCGCTTTGTTCGATAATATGCGGGACAAAGCGCCGGGCTAAGCGGAGAAAACGCACGCCGCTGCACAGCCAGATACCTCGTTTGTTTGCTTGGATCGCCCACAGTGCGAATGCTCAGTTACCTATAAGAGCCGGGATCATCGGCGGCACCATTAATCACGCCGAAGTGCGACATAGCCAAGGAAATGCTCCCTAACCTCATGGTTATACACATCTATATCAGAATAGAGCCCAATTCGGGATACGCGGTTTCAGTATGACATGCTAAGATCAGGCCAGAAAAGGAGCCTGCCATGCCCGACGTGCCGAAACTGATATCTGTCAAAGAAACTGCCAACCTGCTCAGCGTATCAAGAGCAACGCTGTATAGGATTCAGAAGCGTGATCCCCGCTTCCCTGAGCCATTGCATCTTTCGCCGGGATGCGTGCGTTGGCGTGCCGATCAAATCAGTGCTTATATAAAAGTGCTGACACCAGCTGAAAAATGCACCGAGGCAGATTGAGATGGCCGCACAGTCGATCACATCCGCGTGATCGCCCCATCCAGAAAAACTTTGTTGCCCATGCGTTGCCCAGTTGATCGGACCAAATCAGAACCACAATATGCAGCGCAAATATGC
The DNA here is from genome assembly GCF_003148775.1 of Roseicyclus mahoneyensis. Taxonomy (GTDB): domain Bacteria; phylum Pseudomonadota; class Alphaproteobacteria; order Rhodobacterales; family Rhodobacteraceae; genus Roseicyclus; species Roseicyclus mahoneyensis. The sequence continues at coordinate 23,077 of NZ_QGGW01000016.1, read as the reverse complement.
TAATCTTTTCAATATGTTAAGTGGTGCCCGGGGGCGGAATCGAACCACCGACACGAGGATTTTCAATCCACTGCTCTACCCCTGAGCTACCCGGGCACGGGTTGCGGTGTCACGTGGACGTCCGCGGGTGAGCGGCGTTCTAGGCCCAACGCACGGGGCTGTCCATAGGGGATTGCGCGTTTTTTGGCCGCCCCGACAGGCAACGGGTCAGTGCGGTTTGCGCGGCTCCGACCCAAGGGCCTCGGCTGCGGCCTGCAGGTCCTCGGGATCCTCGGACGGGATCGCGTAGGACCCAGTCAGCCAGCGCGCAAGATCCACATCCGCACACCGGCGCGAACAGAAGGGGCGGTAGGACGGGCTCGTATCCTTGCTGCAGATCGGACAACTCATCTCGGGCTCCGCTGGGAAGATGCGCGGCCGAATATGGGCTGGACCCCGCCGGATCGCAAGCCGCCCCGCCCTCCGTCCTTGCGAGCGGCAGGCACCAAGCGTTAGCACTGTGGCACATCGGGCAAGGATCGACACAAATGACAGGCTGGACACGCAGGACGATATTGGCGGCCGGGGCCGCAACGACGCTGACGGGCTGCATGCCGTCGTTCGGCGGCAGCATCGAGGGCGTAGGCGCGTCAGGCCCCAGCACTGATCCCGATTTCCGCCCTCAACCCAACGCCGATTACGACGCATGGGTGGCGGCCTTTAGGTCACGGGCGCTGGCGCAGGGCATCACGCAAGACACGCTCGAGCGCGGCTTTCGCGGGCAGGGCTTCTTGCCCGGCGTCATCGACCGCGACCGAAACCAGACGGAATTCCGCCGATCGACCGAGGATTACCTCGCTCTGGTCGCCTCGGATGAGGACCTTGCGCTGGGGCGGACTCGCGTTGGACCGCAGCGTGCGACCTTGGCGGCCATCGAAGCGCAAAGCGGGGTCGATGCCGATGTCATCGCGGCCATCTGGGGGCTTGAGACGCGGTTCGGCACGCGGCTGGGCGATATTCCCGTGATCTCGGCGACCTCGACGCTGGCTTGGGAGGGGCGGCGCGGTCGGTTCTTCGAGGCGCAGTTGATCGCGGCGCTCCGGATCTTGCAATCGGGCGACACCACGACCGACCGGATGCTGGGATCATGGGCGGGGGCGATGGGACACACGCAATTCATGCCGACGGTCTACGAGGAGTATGCCGTCGATTTCACCGGCGACGGGCGGCGCGACATCTGGGGCACGGACCCGAGCGATGCCTTGGCCTCGACCGCCGAATACCTGCGCCGGGCGGGCTGGCGGACGGGCCAGCCCTGGGGGCTCGAGGTCGTCTTGCCCAGCGGGTTCAACATGGCCGCAACGGGGCGGGACAGCCGGCGGTCCGTGACGGATTGGGCAGCAGCGGGCGTGCGGCCCGCGCGCGGCGGCAACCTGCCCGACGCAGGCGCCGCGGCGATCCTCGCACCGGGCGGCGCGGGGGCACCGGCCTGGATCGTCTACCACAACTTCACGATGATCCTGCGCTACAACCCCTCCAACAATTACGGGATCGGCGTGGGCTACATGTCGGACCGTCTGGCGGGCGGCAGACCGCTGTCGCAGGGATGGGGCCCGGACGAGACAGGGTTGACGCAAGCCGAGCGGCGGGAGCTTCAGGCTTTGCTCAACCGTGCGGGGTATGACGTGGGCACGCCCGACGGGGTGGTCGGGCGGCGGACCGAGGCGGCAATCAGCGCCTGGCAGTCCGCGCGCGGGGTGACGGTGGACGGACGCCCCTCGCCTGCGGTGCTGGCGGCGCTCCGACGCGGTTAGGCGGCGCCTTCCGGCAGATCGGGCACAGGAAACAGGTGGCGCCCGAAGGCGCCGCCTAGCCAAGGCCCAGACCTAGGCAGAGGCAGAGGCAGGCCAGAGCCCCGACAGCGGCGGTCTGTCGCGTTTTTTCTGAAGTTCGTAGCAGCCCAAAGGCGTCCAGCCCGCAAGCACGACCTCGGCCCCATCCTCGCGGAAGGCACGGCGCAGCGCATCCTCGAGCACGCGACGATCTTTTTTCGGCATCGGTGCCAGATCAAGCGTGATCTGCCCACCCAGACCCTTGATCCTGAGCACGCGGGGCAAGGCGCGGGCAAGCGCCAGATTGGCCTTGAGGCCCGCCGCCAGCGAGGTGTCGCCGCCGGTGTTCACATCGACGGCGACCAGCGCGCGGGTGGGTTCCACATAGGCGGTTGCCCCCCCGGCCAAATCGACGCGGGCCGACAGCGCAGCTTCCACGGCTTCGATCACACCATGGATCTCGAAACAGCCCGGCACATCGATCACCTCGTCGGGGTCAGGATCGGCCCAGTCGCGCCAAGCGAGGTGATGGGCGTCCGGGGCATCGACCAGAATTTCCGGCGCCCCGGCCGTATCGGCCATGACGGCTGTGGCCAGATCGCGCATCGCGGCGATATCGGCCTCGAGCGCGTCGTCGTCCACCTCCTCGGCGGCGCTGCGCAGGATGGCGCCAAAGCCCTCGGGCGCGCCCTCCATCGCGGCATGGGCAACCTCCAGCAGGCGGTCACGCTCGGCCTCGTCGCGGATGCGGCGGGAGACGTTGATGCCGGGCGCGTCGGGGGTGACGATGGCGTAGCGGCTCTTGAACAAGATCTTGGTGGACACGGGCGCGGCCTTGCCGGCCTCGGCGGGGCCCGTGACCTGCACCAGCATCTTGTCGCCGGGCGAGACGCCGCCGGCTTGTTTCAAAAAGCCCTTGGCCGTGCCCATGGAGACGGTAACGCCGCCCTGCCCTTTCATCGGCCGGTCGGCCACGGCGCGGTAAATGGCGCCGGGCATCGGACCCGCATCCTCGGGCGCATCGATCAAGACATCGGCGAGATGGCCATCGACCATCAGCGCGGCCGCCGCACGGCCCGCGACCTGATCAAGCAAGACAACGCGACCCTTCATGATCGTCCCCAGACCGGCAGGCCAGCGGCCTGCAACAGGTGCGCGGTCTCGGCCAACGGCAGGCCGACAATGGCGCTGTGACTGCCCGAAATCCACGGGATGAAGGCGCCCGCAGGCCCCTGAATGGAATAGCCGCCCGCCTTGCCCTGCCAATCGCCACTGGCGATATAGCCTTCGCGTTCCAGCTGCGACAGACGTTTCATCCGCACGCGGGACTCGACCAGCCTTTCCCAGACCTTGTCGCCACGCCTGACGGCGAGCGCTGTGTAGACCCGGTGGCGGCGGCCCGAGAGGAGGTCCAGAAACGCGCGCGCCTCGACCTCGTCGACGGGTTTGCCCAAGATGCGCCGGCCAAGCGCCACGGTCGTGTCGGCGCACAAGACGACGTCATCGGGATTGGCGGGGATCGCGGCCAGTTTTTCCCTTGCGATACGGGCGCAGTAGGCACCGGGCAGCTCGGTACGGCGCGGGGCCTCGTCGATCTCGGGGGGCAGAACGGCGTCGGGCACAAGACCAAGCACCGCGAGCAATTCCTTGCGGCGGGGACTGCCTGAACCGAGGATAAGGCGGGGATGTGAACCGTTGGTCATTTCAGCACCCGGAACGGTGACGGGTGCCGGGCCGCGCGTCGCCTGCAGCGCCGCGTTCACCCGCACTGGGCGACGTCAAAACGCCGCCCTACTTGAAACGATAGTTGATACGGCCCTTGGTCAGGTCATAGGGCGTCATTTCGACTTGCACCTTGTCGCCTGCGAGAACCCGGATGCGGTTCTTGCGCATCTTTCCTGCCGTATGCGCGATGATCTCATGGCCGTTTTCAAGCTCGACCCGGAATGTCGCGTTGGGCAGAAGTTCCTTTACGACGCCGGGAAATTCGAGCATTTCTTCCTTGGCCATGGTCACTCCTTGCTATGGGCACCGCGGGGCGGTGCAGGTGGCGGGTAGATGCGCCCCTCGGGGCAGATTTTCAAGGCAAATCTGACCTGCGCCCCGCAACATCGGCGCGGGTGACGCTTTCGGGCCAATGGGCGTGGTTGAACACGGCCCCCTTGGCGCGCACACGGGCGATGGCGGCAAGGTCGATCTCGGCGATGACCCAGCCGGGGTCGTTCAGCGCACCTTGCGCCATGATGCCGTCCTCGGGAAAGCCCAGATCGGGCGGGCCGAAGATGCCGGCCGCCCCCACATTCTCGTCCACGGCGGGCGACCACGGCGCATCGCCCACGGTGGGGGATTGCACGACGACGCATTGCCCTTCGAGCGCACGGGCCATGGCACCGATACGCACGCGGTTGTAGCCGTGGACGGTGTCGGTGCACGACGGCACGAGCAGGATTTCGGCGCCCTGCTCGATCAAGGCGCGCCCAAGCAGCGGGAATTCCGCGTCATAGCAGATCAGGATGCCGATGCGGCCAAGCGGCGTGTCGATGACCTCGAGCGGATCACCGGGCACGACATTCCACGTCTCGCGCTCGAAGCGGGTCATGACCTGCTTGTCCTGGTAGGCGAGAAAGGGCGCCTCGGAATCGGGCCCGAGAAGCCATGCGCGGTTGACGGGTCGCGCGCGCCCCTCGTCAAAGACGGGGCCGGAGGGACACAGGATGTGGACGCCGTAGCCCTGCGCCAGATCCGCCATCAGGTGGTCGGCGCGTTCAGCGAGGGCGGCGGCGGCATGAAGCGAGGCCTCAAGGTCATGGGCGGCACCCGTAAGGGCGGCCAGCTCCATGCGGGCGTATTCGGGAAAGACCAGCAGGTCGGCACCCGCCTGGGCGGCCTCGCGCACCCAGGCGATCTGCTTTTCGGCATAGTCGATCCATGTGTCGAAGCGGTCGAGCGGATAGGCGGCGGCGGCGATCTTCATAGGGGCTTGATCCAGACCTGAAGGGGCTTGGCGGTCTCTGCCGTCTCGCCGATGTCGCGCCACCGGATCGTGGTCGTCACACCGTCCAGCGGCGCGTAGCCGAAGTGGCGCCAGACCGGATCGAGGGTCTGTGCTTCCATCGGGCGCAAGGGATGATCGTCGGGCCGGATGACAGCGCAGAATATTGCATAAGTGCAACCAAGCGACTTGGCATGCGCCTCCCGAAGGGCGAAGAACCTGCGATAGACGCCCTGTCCTCTGCCCGATTCAAGCATAACAGATTCAGCGCAGTAGTAGACGTTATTCACGTCAAACGGCAGCGCTGTCGCCAGATCCGCTGCAACCTCGGAGTGATCGGATAACGGCAAGCCTGTCGAGCCGCCCACAAGCCTGTCACCGTCGAAGGCCGCGACCAGAAGGCTGTCGGAGTGCGCATAATCGGCCAGATAGCGGCGCTCGTAGTCCAGATCGCCATCGTAGAGATAGGGCCAGTCGCGGAACACGGTCATCCGCAGACAGGCGAAGGGCTCGACCATGTCGGCGATCTGCGCGCCGCGATATTCGCGGATGGTCAGGCTCATCTCGAGACCTGCGCCACCCAATCGGCAAGGTTGTAATAGGTCACGATGCGGGCGATTTGGCCGTCGCGGACGGTGAAGAAACCGCCGGCGGGCAGCGTGTAGGATTGCCCGCGCGCCTCGGGCAGGCCCTTTTCGGTGACGAGATAGCTGCCGTGGACGGTAAACTCGGCGGCCGCCCGCGTGCCGTCAGGGGTCGCCATGATGACGATATCCTCCAGCCGTTCGGAGTAGCAGCGCGCCATGTGATCGCAAAAGGCGCGAAAGGCGATGGCGCCGCGCCTGATCTGCCCCTCGTTCACGTGATGGGCCACGTCAGGCGCCAGACAGGCGATCATGCCATCCGCATCACCCGCGTTGAAGGCGGCGTAATAGCGGGCAACAAGGGCGGGGGTGTCATCCATGGTCATCTCCTTGAATGGGCGGGCCAAAGCGGGCGGTCATCCGCTCGATGATCTGGTCGCGGGCTTGCCGGTAGCTGGCCAGTTTCGCCTCGCGCGTCTCGCCAAGACCGGTGGGATCGAGGATGGGCCAGTATTCCACATCAAGATGGAAATGCCGCGTCAGGTCCAGTGCCCGGCGCTGACTGGCCGGCGACAGTGCAACGATGAGGTCGAAACCCGACAGGTCGTCGCCCCATTGGTGCATGTCGTCGAAACTGCGCACCCGGTGACGTTGCAGCTCCACCCCCAGTTCGTGGCACACGGTCACGGCGAAGCCGTCGATCTCGAGATCGTTCTTGACGCCCGCCGACTGCACATAGGCGCTGTGGCCGTAGAATTTCTTCATCAACCCCTCGGCCATGGGGGAGCGCGTCGCATTGTGATCGCAACAAAACAGCACCGAGGAGGGAAAATCGCCGGTCACACCCTCCCCCTCAGGCCCCGAAATGCAAGACACAGATCAGCGTGAAGAGGCGCCGCGCGGTGTCGGTGTCGACACTGGCCTTGCCGTCGAGCCGTTCTTGCAAGATGCGCGCACCCTCGTTGTGGATGCCGCGCCGGGCCATGTCGATCGCCTCGATCTGGCTGGGCGGCAGGTTTTTCACCGCCTTGTAGTAGCTTTCGCAGATCTGCCAGTAATCCTTGACCACCTGCCGGAAGGGAGACAGCGAGAGGTGAAACTCGGCCGCGTCCTGCGCATCCTCGGTGTTGACGTCGAAAACCAGCCGCTTTTCGCGGATCGCCAGAGTCAGATGATAGGGTCCGGGCGGCACGCTGCGGTCCTCGCGGGCGGGCAGCACAAAGGAATTGTCCTCCAGCAGGTCGAAGATGGCGACGCGGCGTTCCTGTTCGATCTCGGGTGTGGGGGGCGGCATCCCCTCCATGTCGATTTCGATATGGGTGATCTGCATGCTCATGCCTCGCCCTCCCGGTCCTCGGCGCGGTTCAGCCGGTCAAGGCGCGCGCGCACCGACAGGCCATGCGCCTCGAGGCTTTCCGAGATGGCCAGCGTTTGCGCCGCGGGACCTATGGCCTTGAGGGCCGTGGGGGTCATCCGGGCCAGTGTCGTCCGTTTCATGAAATCCAGAACCGAAAGCCCACTGGAAAACCGGGCCGAGCGCGCCGTGGGCAAGACGTGGTTCGGCCCGCCGATGTAATCGCCGATCGCCTCGGGCGTCCACTGTCCAAGAAAGATCGCACCGGCATGGGTGATCTGTTCGCTCAAGCCCACCGGGTCAGCGACGCAAAGCTCGAGGTGCTCGGGGGCGATGCGGTCCGACAGCCCTGCCGCCTCGCTCAGGTCGCGCACGGTGATGACGGCCCCGTAGTCGCGCCAGCTGGCACCCGCGATGGCACGACGCTCCAGCGTCTCGAGGCGCTTGTCGACGGCGGCGGCGACGGCGCGGCCAAAAGCGGCGTCATCGGTGATCAAGATGGATTGCGCGCTTTCGTCATGTTCGGCCTGAGACAGAAGGTCGAGCGCGATCCAGTCGGGGTCGTTGTCCCTGTCCGCGATGACAAGAATTTCCGACGGGCCCGCGATCATGTCGATGCCGACCTTGCCGAAAACGCGGCGCTTGGCGGCGGCCACATAGGCGTTGCCCGGCCCGGTGATCTTGTCGACGGGCGCGATGGTCTGCGTGCCGTAAGCCATGGCGGCGACGGCCTGCGCGCCGCCGATACGGTAGACCGTCTCGATCCCCGACAGGTGGGCGGCCAGAAGGACCAGCGGGTTCGACACGCCCTCGGGCGTGGGCGCGCACATCACCAGCCGTTTCACGCCCGCCACTTGCGCCGGAATCGCGTTCATCAACACGCTCGACGGGTAGGAGGCGCGACCGCCCGGCACATACAGCCCCGCAGCATCCACGGCCGTCCAGCGCCAGCCCAAGCTTGCGCCCTCCGGATCGGTCCAGTGCGCATCCTCGGGCCGCTGGCGGATGTGATAGGCGCGAATGCGTGCGGCGGCCCGTTCCAGCGCCGCACGCTCGATGGCGGGCACCTTTTCGATGGCCTGCGCGATCTCGCCCGCGCTGAAGGCCAGCGTCTCGGGCGTGAGGGCCAGATGGTCGAACCGCTCGGTCAGCTCGATCACGGCGGCATCACCGCGCCTGCGGACATCGGCGATGATGGCGGCCACCGCGTCATCAACCTCGGGCGCATCCTCGCGCTTCATCTCCAGCAGGGCGCGGAACCGGGGTTCGAAATCGGCGTCGCGGCTGTCAAGGAACTGGGGCATCAGGGGGTTCGCCTTCTACGGACCGTCGTCAGGTCGAGGCCAGATAGCGCGCGGGGCGCGCGGCCTCAAGCGCGCAACACGCCGCGGATCAGCCCGCATCAAGCGCAAGGACCATCACCAGCGTGTCGGTAAATCGCGCGCCGTCCTGCATCGCGCGCGGCATCTTGCCCACCTGCACGAATCCCGCGCGGGCATAGCTGGCGATGGCGGCCGCGTTCCAGTCGGCGACCTCAAGCTCCAACTGCAGCAGACCCTCACCTCGGGCGGCCACGGCCAAGGCGGCGAAAAGGCGGGCGGCGTGCCCCTGTCCGCGCGCCTCGGGGCGCAGGTAGACGGCGACGACCTCGCCCCTGTGGGTGTTGCGGCTGCCGGGCCGGCGCTGGAACCCGGCCGTGCCAAGGAGGCGCGGCCCGTCGAACACCGCAATCGTGTGGACCTTGCTCAGCCAGTCGCGGATCTCGCGCTCGGGCTTGGCGGCCCATTCGGACTGGGTGGCACCGAAGGCGCGCGGCGCGGCGCGCAGCATATCGAGCCTTATCTCGCGGAACCGCGCCCAATCCGACGGATCGAGGCGACGGATCGTCATGGCTGTGCCATCCCCGCGCAGATCACGATCACGGTTGCCCCGGCTTGCATCATTCCGGGTGATGCGGCGTCTGGCCCGAAGGGGCGACATAGGGCCGTGTGACATCGCGCAGCGTGACCTCGATCGCCTCGACATCGACGGCGATGGCGCCATCGCCCGCCAGCACCAGCGTGATCCGCCCCGTCCCGTCCTCGCCCGCCGTCCAGTCCAGCGCAAGGATCGACAGCACCAGATCGGCGTCCGCGCGGTCGACGCCCTGCGTGGCCACGGCCAGCGCATCCTCGATCACCAGCACCGCCTGCACACGTTCCGGACCGCCCTTGCCCACCTCTTCCCAGCGGAAGCGGTTGAGCAAAAGCGCGAAACGGCGGCGGCGGCGGTCCCATGTCATCTCGGAGACCGGAAAGATCGCATCTTGCGCCAAGGCCGAGATCACCTTGAGATCTTCGAAGTCGAGCGCACGAAGCGCGACCGGACCGCCGCCTGCATCCTCGAAGCGTGCATCCTCACCCATCGCCGCTGACCCGCTCGATCTTTGCGCCCACATTGCGCAGCTTTTCCTCCACCCGCTCATATCCGCGGTCAAGGTGGTAGACCCGGCTGACCACGGTTTCGCCCTCGGCCGCCAGACCCGCAAGGATCAGGCTGACCGAGGCGCGCAGGTCGGTCGCCATCACCGGCGCGCCCTTGAGTTTCTCGACGCCGGTGACGGTGGCGGTGCCGCCATGCACGTCGATCTTGGCCCCCATGCGCATCAGTTCGGGGGCATGCATGAAGCGGTTTTCAAAGATGCGCTCCTCCAGCACCGAGGTGCCTTCGGCAAAGCAGAGCAGCGCCATCATCTGCGCCTGCAGGTCGGTCGGGAAACCGGGGAAGGGTTCGGTGACGACATCGACCGCCCGCACGCGGCCGTTCTTGCGCGCCACCTTGAGGCCCTTGTCGGTTTCGGTCACGGACACGCCCGCAGCGTCCAGCCGTTCGGCAAAGGCCGCGACCAGCTCCATCCGACCGCCCAGCAATTCCACCTCGCCGCCTGCGATGGCGGGGGCCAGCATGTAGGTGCCCAGCTCGATCCGGTCGGTCACGACCGGGTGGGTCGCGCCATGCAGCCGGTCGACGCCCTGAATGGTGATCTCGGAGGTCCCTTCGCCCTCGATCTGGGCGCCCATCTTGCGCAGGCAGCGGGCCAGATCGACGATCTCGGGCTCACGCGCGGCGTTTTTAAGGACCGTGGTACCCTTCGCCAGCGTGGCCGCCATCAGGGCGTTCTCCGTGGCCCCGACCGAGACCATCGGAAAGTCGATCACAGCCCCTTTCAACCCGCCGGGGACCTTTGCATGCACATAGCCGTCGCGCAGGTCCAATTCGGCCCCCATCGCCTCCAGCGCCTTGAGATGCAGGTCGACGGGCCGCGCGCCGATGGCGCAACCGCCGGGCAAGGACACAATGGCATGCCCGTCGCGCGCCAGCATCGGCCCCAGCACGAGGATCGAGGCCCGCATCTTGCGCACGATGTCGTAATCGGCCGTGTGGTTGTTCAACCCGTGCGACGACATCGCCAGAACCTGCCCGCCGTTCAGCGACGACACCTCGGCGCCCAGCGATTGCAGCAGCGTGGTCATGGTGCGGATGTCACTCAGCCGCGGCGCGTTGGTCAGCGTCAGCGGCTCGTCGCTGAGCAGCGTCGCGGGCATCAGCGTCAGGCAGGCATTCTTGGCGCCGGCTATGGGGATCTGCCCCGAAAGCGGGCCATTGCCCGTCACCACGATCCGATCCATTGCCCCTGCCCTTTCGCTGCCCGTGCTACTTTTCGCCGGTATCGTCCGGCTGTTCCGTTTCGTCTCCGGCGGCCCCGCCTTGCGCCTTGGCGCGCGCCTGTGCCTTGCGCCTTGCCAAATTTGCCTTGAGCGCCGCCTTGAGCCGCGCCTCGCGCAATGTGGCAGCCGATGCCGCCTTGTCGGTTTCCGCTCCGCGCCGTGCCATGGCCTTGCGTTTACCCGCGATGGGCCGGGGCGTCCAGATTGCGCTTGCGAAGGGCAGGCGTTGCTTTTATTGGGACGCCCACGATGCTGTGGTAGCTCAGTGGCAGAGCACTCCCTTGGTAAGGGAGAGGTCGAGAGTTCAATCCTCTCTCACAGCACCATTCCCCCTTTCGGCCACCCCTGACCTCGGTTCCCGTGACTCGTCGGAAAAAAGAAAACAGGGCCCGAAGGCCCTGCGATCGTTTCGTTTTTTCAAGCCTCATCCTTGGCCGAGGCAGTCCTCGAAAGAGGCGGCCATCGCGTCGAGCAGCGCGGGGTACAGACCCGCGCCGATCTCCAGCCCGACGCCCAACGGGTCGATGACGCTGATCCGCACGCCGGTGCCTTCGAACACGGCATCGACCATGCCGCGGTTGAACTGGGGTTCCACGAAGACGCAGGAAATGCCCTGCGCCGCGACCAGATCGCGGATTTCCGCCACCCGCGCCGGTCCCGGGTCGGAGGCGTCCGACATGCTGATGGCGCCCGCCGCCTCGATCCCGAAGCGGGCCTCGAAATAGTGATAGGCGTCGTGGAATACGATGAACCCGCCAGACAAGGGCTCCATCCGGGCCGCGATCCCGGCCTGCACGACCTCCAGCGCCGCACGCCCCTCTATGGCGTTGGCGGCGTAGGCGGCCGCGTTTTCCGGGTCGAGACGCGACAACTCCGCCGCGATGGCGTCCAGCCAAAGGCCCGCATTCACCGGGTCGAGCCAGGCATGGGGATCGGTGCCGTCATGGGCATGGTCGTCATGCCCGTGGTCGTCATGGGCATGGTCGTCATGGGCATGGTCGTCATGCCCGTGGTCGTCATGGGCATGGTCGTCATGCGCATGTTCCTCGTGAGCGTGATCCCCGTGCCCGTGGTCCTCGTGCGCATGCTCTTCGTGCGCATGCTCTTCGTGGGCGTGCTCCTCGTGGGCGTGGTCCTCGTGGGCGTGGTCCTCGTGGGCGTGGTCCCCATGGTCATGGTCGTGATCCCCCTCGGCGCCATTGTCGTCCTCGTGGCCGTGGCCCTCGTGCCCGGCCTCATGCGCATGCTCGTCGTCATGGGAATGCGCCTCGAAGGTGGCGCCCTCGCGGAAGCCCAGCCGAACAATCCCCTCGACCTCCAGCAAGTCCAGCCGGGCGGCCCCGCCCGCGATGGTGTCGAGCGGCCCCGCGAGCCATGGCGTCAACTCGGGCCCGACCCAGATCACCAGATCGGCGTCCTGCAGGGCCTGCGCCTCGGAGGGGCGCATCGCATAGCCATGCGGGGACGCGCCGGGGGGCAGCACCAGATCGGGCGTACCAACCCCATCCATCACCTGCGCAACCAGCGCATGGACAGGGGCGATATCGACCGCGACACGGGGCACATCGGCCAACGCCGGGCCGGCCATCAGCAGGGGAAGGGCAGTCAGGGTTTTCGCGCGCATGGGCAACCTCGGATGTGATAACATAACAGCGACGCAGCCTTGTTAGGGGTTATGGAATAACATATCAAGGAAAGATGATGGACAAGCACGCCCCGCAGACCCCCGACATGATCGGCTTCGAGACCCATGATCACCGCGCCTGCATCAACGGCACGGTGGCCGCCGTGGCCGAGCGCTGCGCCGCCGAAGGCCTGCAGCTGACGCCCGTGCGCAAGCGCGTGCTGGAGATCTTGCTGGCGCGCCACCGTGCGCTGGGGGCCTATGACATCCTCGACGTCCTGCGCGAGGAGGGGCTGGGCTCGCAGCCGCCGGTCGCCTATCGCGCGCTCGATTTCCTGACCAAACACGGGTTCGTGCACCGGATCGAGGGCCTGAACGCCTTTGCCGCCTGCACCCATCCGGGCGAAGATCACGACGCGGCCTTTCTGATCTGCACCGGCTGTGGTGCTGTGGCCGAGGCGCCGGTGGAGCCCGCCCGCGCGGCGCTGTCTCAGACCGCCCGCGCGGCAGGGTTCACCATCGCGCGCATGGTGCTGGAGGCGCAGGGCCTGTGCCCGAAATGCACAGCGGACGGCAGGACATGAGCCCCACTAAAAGTCTCGTCACCCTGTCGCATGTGGCCGTGCGCCTTGGTGGACGGCAGGTTCTGCACGACGTGGATTTCCAGATCGAGCGCGGCGAGATTGTCACCGTCGTGGGGCCGAACGGATCGGGCAAGTCGACGCTCTTGCGCGTCGTGATCGGGGCGCAGGGGACGGCCACGGGCACGGTGGCGCGCGTGCCGGGCCTGCGCATCGGCTATGTGCCTCAAAAGCTGCATGTCGACCCGACCTTGCCTCTGACCGTGCGCCGTTTCCTCGACCTGCCCGCGCGCATCCCCGACGCACTGGCGCGCGAGGCGCTGGATCAGGCCGGCGCAGGCGCCTTGGGCGGGCAGCAGATGGCCGACCTGTCGGGCGGCCAGTTCCAGCGCGTGCTTCTGGCGCGCGCGATCCTGAGCCGCCCGGACCTCTTGATCTTGGATGAGCCAACCCAAGGGCTGGACCAGCCCGGATCGGCGGCCTTCTACCGCCGCATCGCCGAGGTGCGGGCCGAACTGGGCTGCGCGGTTCTGATGGTCAGCCACGAGTTGCATGTGGTCATGGCGGCCTCCGACCGGGTGATCTGTCTCAACGGCCATGTCTGCTGCGCGGGCGCGCCGGAACATGTGGCCTCGGCCCCGGAGTACCGCGCGCTCTTCGGGACCGGCACCCAAGGGGCACTGGCGCTTTACCGGCACGAGCATGCCCATGGACATGATCACGACCACGACCATCCCCACAGCCACGAGGCGGCGGAATGACCGACCTGCTCGATGATTTCCTGATCCGCGCCACGCTGGCGGGCATCGGCGTGGCGCTCGCCGCGGCTCCCTTGGGCTGTTTCATCGTCTGGCGGCGGATGGCCTATTTCGGCGATGCCACGGCGCATGCGGCGATTCTGGGCGTGGCGCTTGCGCTGGCCTTCAACCTGTCGATCATGCTGGGAACGCTGGTGATGGCGCTGGCCATGGCACTGGCGGTGTCGGGCCTGTCGGGGCGCGGTCGGGCTATGGACACAATGCTGGGCGTTCTGTCGCATTCGGCGCTGGCGGCGGGTCTGGTGGCGGTGTCGCTGCTGCAAGGCGTGCGGCTGGACCTGTCGGCCTACCTGTTCGGCGATATCCTTGCGGTGGGGCGCAGCGATCTTGCGGTGATCTGGGGCGGCGCGGCGCTGGTCATCGGGCTGATCTGGGCGCGCTGGTCGGCGCTTTTGACGGCAACATTGTCCGAGGATCTGGCGACGGCGGCGGGCATCGACCCGCGGCGCGAGCAACTGATCCTGACGCTGGCGCTGGCGATTGTCGTCGCTGTCGCCATCAAGGTGGTGGGCGTGCTTTTGATCGCGGCGCTGCTGATCATTCCGGCGGCGGCGGCGCGGAATTTCGCCCGCACGCCAGAGGCGATGGCGCTGATCGCGGCGGGCTTCGGCGCGGTGGCGGCACTGGGGGGCATGGCCGTGGCGTGGAATTTCGACACGCCGGCAGGGCCATCGATCGTCTGCGTCGCGGCGGTGATCTTTGCGGCATCGACCCTGTCGGGCCTTGCGCGGCGGGCAAGCTAGCGGCAGGCGGCCCCTTGCGGGTGCAAGCTGGCATAGCCGAAATCGGAGGGGTTGAGCAAACGCCCCTCGCCCAGGACGCTTGCCGCCTGGGCGATGGAGGGCGCACCATCCGCGACCAGACCGGCTGGTGTGACGGTCACGCCGCTTTCCACATATCGGTTGACGCGGGTTGGCAGGGCACGAGGCGGGTTGGCGACCACCCTGCCCTGCGCGTCGCGGGTCAGATCCGTGTAGAGGATCGCACCGGTGCGCCGGTCGAGCGACCATTGCGACGAGATGAAATTGCCCAAACTGTAGGCGACAAAGGCGGTGCGGCCGTCGCTGGCCATCAGCTCCTCGATCGGTTGCAGGACATGGGGGTGCGAGCCGATGACGGCGGCAGCGCCTGCCTCGATCGCCGCGCGGGCGAGGCGGCGTTGCTGCGCATCGGGCGTACGGCTGTATTCCTGCCCCCAGTGGGGCAACAAGATCGCGGCATCGATGCCGGGGTCGGCCACCAGTTGCGCGATGAGCGTGGGGATTGCGGGCGCGGTGCCGTAGCAGCGCAGCGCCTGCCCGGCAGGGTCGGGCAAGCCGTTCACCGAATAGGTGCAGGCCAAAAGTGCGATGCGTCCCACCCGGGTCTGGACGACCGTGTGCCATGGTCCGGCAGTCCCACGCCGCAGGGTTCCTGTCGTCAGCAGCCCGGCCTCGGCCAGCGCCTCCAGCGTCCGGTCGACGCCCAGCGGACCGCGGTCCAGCGCATGATTGTTGGCGGTCTGCGCCACGTCTACGCCTGCCCCAGCCAGCGCGGCGGCGTAGGAGGGATGGGCGTTGAAGGCCGGGTAGCCCGCGTAGACCGGGCCTTGCGCGGGGGCGGCGGGGCTGGTGGCCTCGCGCCCGCCGGGCAAGATGTCGCGCGCCAGCGGCGTCTCGAGGTTGACGACCGTCACATCGGCGCGGCGCAGGAAAGGGGCGGACGGCGCGAGCGCGGGGGCGAAGCCCTCGGGTCTGCGGGCGGCGTCTTGCTGGATCAGGATATGGGCCATCACGTCGCCGGTGAAGGCGAAGGTTGCGGCACCGGGGCGGAAGACGCCTGCCTGCGGACAGATCGCACCGCTCCCGCCGGGGGCGGGCCCAGATGTCGGTGTGCAGGCGGCCAGCACGACCGCTGCCGCAAGGGACAAACGCATGAACATCGGGGCGCAGCCTTTTGTGATGCATGCCGAATGTGACTTATCCACAGCCTGTCCGTCAACCGATTGTGCCCGCCTCGCGCAGCCAGCCATCGGCAAAGTCCACCCGGTCGCAGCCCGCCAGCGGCAAGAGGCGGTCCAGCTCCGCCTCGAGCCTTGCCTGCCGCCCCGAGCCCCAGCGCACCCCCGCCTCGGGCCAGAGCGCGCGCAGGCGCAGCACGCCCGCCTGACGGTCCGCGGCGACGTCGACACGGGCGACGATGCGGCAGCCTTCGAGCAGCGGGAAGACGTAGTAGCCATATTTGCGCTGCGCCTCGGGCACGAAGATCTCGATCCGGTAGGTGAAGCCGAAAAGGCGCTCGGCCCGCTTGCGGTCCCGAAGCGCGGGGTCAAAGGGGCTGAGCAGGCGCATCCGGGCTGGCGGATCGGGCAGATCGGGGAGCATTCGAAGCGTTTCGGGACGGATCAAGACCTTGCGAGGGGCACCGTCGGCGCAGGTGATTTCCGCCTCCATGATCTCACCGCGCGCCAGCGCCAGCGCGGCCCAGCCCTTGGCCTCGGCGGGGGTGATGAGGGCGAAAAAGGCCGCAAGCTCGCCCGAGGTGGCAAAGCCCAGCCGGTCGAGCGCGGCGTTGCAGGCCCAGTCGATGACCTGCGCCTCCGGGACATGGGTATTGAGATGTTCGGGCGGGATCACGCGTTCGGTCAGGTCATAGTATTTGCGGAACCCCTCGCGCCGGGTGATCGCCAGATCGCCCGACCGCCACAGGTATTCGAGCGCCGTCTTGGACGGATGCCAATCCCACCAGCCGGTCGATTTCTCGGGCCGTTTCTCGCCGATTTCAGCGGAATGGACGGCGCCATGGTCGGTGACACGGCGCAAGACGGTGTCGATCTCGGCATGGAAGGCGGACCCGTGCCAATCCTTCCACCGCTCGCGCAGGCGGGCCCGGTCGCGGGCGAACTTCAGACGCCAGTGCGGAAAGAAGGCGGTCGGGATGACGCTGGCGTCATGGGTCCAGTGTTCGAAGGTGGCGCGGTCACGATCGTTGAGGCGGCGGAGGTTGTCGGGCCGGTAGGCGGGGCGGCGCGCGAACAAGACCAGGTCATGCGCGCGCGCCAGCGTGTTGACGCTGTCGACCTGCACGAAACCCAGCCGATGGATGAGCGCGGCCAGATCGGCCCCCTTGCCCGGCCCGGAGGGCCTGTCCATGAGCGCGTGGGACGACAAGAAGAGCCGCCGCGCTGTGGCGTTGGACAGACGCGGCAGGTTCACCTGCTCACGCGACCCAAACCCATGGCCGGGTGAATTCGCCAAGCGTTTTCGTTACCGCCGCATCGTCGACCGGGCCGTTTCTTTTCAGATGTGCGACAAGGCCCTGTTTCTTGTCCTCGGCCACATGGTCGACGCGGGCCGCAAGACCCGCATCGGACAGGGCCGCGTCATAGATGCGGATGATCGCGCGCTTGCGCAGATCGGGCTTGAACACCTTGCCCACCGCAGTCTTTGGCAATTCGTCCAGAATTTCGAGATGCTTGGGGATCGCCGCACGTTCATGGATATGTTCGCGGCACCAGTCCATGAGGTCGTCTTGGCTCACTTCGGCCCCGACGACCAGTTCGAGATAGACACAAGGCAACTCGCCCGCGAAGGCGTCGGGCTGGCCGATGGCGCCTGCAAAGGCAACGGCAGGATGACCGGCCAGTGCCTCCTCGATTTCCGCGGGGTCGATGTTGTGGCCGCCGCGGATGATCAGATCCTTGGCGCGGCCGGTGATCCACAGATAGCCATCGGCGTCGATCCGGCCCAGATCGCCCGTGCGCAGATAAGCGTCGTGATAGTAGAGATCGCGGTTCTTGTCCGTCTCGGTATAGGTGTCGCCCATCCGCACGCCGGGATTGGCGACGCAGATCTCGCCCACCTCGTCGGTCTCGCATTCGAGGATGCCATGCGGGTCGGTCTTCAGGATCTTCACGTCACAATGCGGAAAGGGCACGCCGACCGAGCCGATCTTTTTCTCGCCATCGACCGGGTTGCACGACACAAGGCAGGTCGCCTCGGTCAGCCCGTAGCCCTCGACCAGCGTCACGCCCGTCGCCTTCTCGAAGCGCCGGAAGAGTTCCACCGGAAGCGGCGCGGAGCCAGAGAAGGCGGTTTTCACCGAGGAGACATCGGCATTCACCGGGCGCTGCATCATCGCGGAAATCGCGGTCGGCACGGTGATGATGAAGGTGATCTGCCAACGTTCGACCAGTTTCCAGAAATTGTCGAAGACGCCCGCACCCCTGTAACCCTGCGGCGTCGGAAAGATCACATGGCCGCCCGAGGCGACCATCGCCATCAAGATGACGTGGCAGGCAAAGACATGGAACAAGGGCAGCGGGCAGAGCACGTTGTCCTTTTCGGTGAACAGCAGCGTGTGGCCGATCCAGCCGTTGTAGATCATGCCGGAATAACTGTGTTGGGCGACCTTGGGCATGCCGGTGGTGCCGCCGGTATGGAAATAGGCAGCGACGCGGTCGCCGGCGCTGTCGGGAAAGGTCAGGCGGTCGCTTGGGTGTTTCGCGGTTTCCGTGGCCCAATCGAGCACGCGCGCATGATGGCCCGCGGGGTTCTTGGGGCGGATGAAGGGGATGATGAAGCGCTTGATCCCGGTGATGTAGCGCAACAGGTCGACCTCGATCACCACTTGCACATTGGGGGCGTTGCGCACCGCCTCGGCCATCTTTTGCGCCACGTCGGTCTTGGGAAATGCCTTGAGCGTGACGACGACGCGGGCCTTGGTCTCACGCAAGATGGCGGCGATCTGTTCGGGTTCCATCAGCGGGTTGATGGGCGCGGCGATCCCCGCGACCATGCCGCCCAGAAGGGTCACGACGGTTTCGGTGCAATTGGGCAGGACATAGGCGACGGTATCCGTCTCCTTGACCCCCAGCGCGCGGAACATGTTGGCGGCCTGCGTGACGCGGCCATGAAGCTCGGTCCAGGTCAGGGTTTCGGCGGGGTCCGTCGGCCCGGAAAACATCTGGAAGCTGGTGGCGTTGAGCGCCCCGTGACGGTCGCGGGTGTCACTGAGCAACTGGTAGATCGTCTGCGCAGGTTGGCTGTCGGGCCAGGGCATGTCGTGCTCGATCTGCGTGACATCCTCGGCGCTGGCAAAACGGACCATGGCGCGTTCCCTCCCTTGTCGTCCCTTGCAGGGCGCGCCGGTCTTGCACGAGGGCGCCCCGTCCTCCGGGGACCGAGCATGGGGGGATCATGGGTTGCGCGCAAGCGTCTCGCGGCGAAACCCCGCGTCACTCGGCGGCAAGACCTTCGGTGAACTGCAGCCGCGCAAGCCGCGCGTAAAGCCCGCCTTGGGCCACCAGCGCGTCATGGGCCCCTTCGGCGACGATCTTGCCGTCCTGGAACACCAGGATACGGTCGGCCTGTTTCACCGTTGCCAGCCGGTGCGCCACGATCAGAGTGGTCCGATCGGCCGACAGGCGCGCGACGGCATCTTGCACCGCACGTTCGGATTCCGCGTCCAGCGCGCTTGTCGCCTCGTCCAGCAGCAAGATCGGGGCGTCGCGCAAAATCGCGCGGGCAATCGCGATACGCTGCTTCTGGCCTCCCGACAGCATCAAGCCCCGTTCGCCCACATATGTGTCATAGCCCTTGGGCAGCGCAGTCAGGAAGTCATGGGCAGCGGCGGCTTTCGCGGCCTCCTCCACCTCGGCGTCACTGGCATCGGGCCGGCCAAAGCGGATGTTCTCGCGCGCTGTTGCGCCGAAGATCACCGGGTCTTGCGGCACCAGCGCCATGGCGGCGCGGAAGGTGGACCGCTCCATGTCGCGCAGGTCGACCCCGTCCAGCGTGATCCGACCCTCGGACGGGTCGTAGAACCGCTGCAACAGCTGAAAGATCGTGGTCTTGCCTGCCCCCGACGGGCCGACAAGGGCCACCGTCTCACCGGGCCGGATGGTCAGGGCAACGCCGTCCAGCGCCCGATCCTCGGGGCGGGTGGGATAGGAAAACCTTACGTCATCGAAGGTTATGGCCCCGCGCCCGCCTTGCGGCAGCGCCACGCCGGCGACGGGGTCGGAGACGGAATCGACAGTGCGCAGCAATTCCACAAGCCGTTCGGTGGCGCCACTGGCGCGCTGCAACTCGCCCCAGATTTCCGACAGTGCGCCGACCGATCCCGCGACCATGATGGCGTAGATCAGGAACTGGATCAGCTCACCGATGGTCATCGCATCGGCGCGCACATCGCGCGCACCGGTCCACAGCACACCCACGATGCCCGCAAAGACCAGCGTGATGACGATCACCGTCATCAACGCGCGGGTCGCTATGCGCTTTTTAGCACTTACAAAGCTCTTTTCCGTCACCGCGTCGAAGGTCGCCGCCGAGGCGCGTTCATGGGTGAATGCCTGCACCGTCTGCACCGACAAAAGCGCCTCGGACGCGTTGCCCGAGCTTTCGGCGATCCAGTCCTGGTTCTCGCGGCTGAGCGCGCGCAACCGCCGGCCAAGGATGACGATGGGCACGATGATCAGCGGCACGATCAAAAGCACCGCACCCGTCAGCTTGGGTGAAGTGACCATCATCAGCGCCAGACCGCCGATCAGGATCAACAGGTTGCGCAGCGCGACCGACACGCTGGAGGAGATCACCGACAGCAAAAGCGTGGTGTCGGTGGTGATCCGGCTCAAAACCTCGCCGGTCATGATCTTCTCGTAGAAGGACGGGCTCATCCCGATCATGCGGTCGAAGACCGCTTTGCGGATGTCGGCCACCACGCGCTCACCCAACCGGGTGACAAGGTAGTAGCGCAGGCCTGTCCCCAGAGCGAGCAGCACGGCGATGGCCAAGGCGGCGAGAAAATACCGGTCGAGCAGTTCGGGGCTTTCGGTCTCGAACCCGTCGACCACGCGGCGCACAGCCAGCGGCAGGGTCAGCGACACCATCGCGGTCAGCACCAACGCGGCGCCCGCCGCGGCCATCATGGCCTTGTAGTGCGAAAGAAACGGCCCCAGCGCGCGCAGACTGCCGATGCGCCTGGACTTGGCGCGTTCCTCGGAAGCGCTTGACGGAGAGGCCGCAATTTTGCCTTCGGTCGTGGACACGGCCATGGCTCCTGACAACTAACTTATCCTAGGCGTTACAGTCGACGCGCCCGCGAGACAAGCCTCGCAGCCTGCGGCGCAGCGCCCTGCAGGTGCGGATCACGGCAAGCCGGGCGCCTTGGCAGGTGCGCAAATCCATTCATCCGGGTCCGAAGGTCATGGAACCCTGCCCCGTCTTGTCGATGGATGGATTTCGCAATCCCGTTGTCAGGATGAAAATCAAAAGTTATTTTTTGTCTAACGTTCGTAAATGGCTTAAGACAGATGGCATGGGTCATGCAGGAGGCGCGGGATGACTGCATGGACAACCTTTTTTGCCGCTGCCTTGGGGGTCTGGGCGATGACGACGGATGCGATGGCCCGATCGCCCGAGCGCCCCTTGGTGCTTGTGGAGTGTCGCCTCGGGCCGACGACGGATGACGCCCTGTGCCGTGCGATGATCCGCGCGATCAGCGATCTTGCGACATCGGGCGCGATCGTGCGGCAAGCCGATGACAGCGCCACGCTTGGACCCTCGGATCTGGGCGTGACCTTTGTGCTCGATAGCCGCGACGCAATGGGGATCTCCGGACATCTCGAATGGCGGGCTGGCCCCGACGAGGCCCGTCACTCCGGTCCCGTGCTTCGTCTCGACGTGGTCGACGCCGTGCTGTCGCCCGCGATGTATCCGAATTTCGCGCGCAGCCTGCTGCAGGTCGATCCCGACCTCAGCGCCCGTCTGCGATCCTCGTTCTAAACGGCCTGCAACGCGGCCAGCGGAGAGCTCCCGATGTGCACCATCTGCTCCATCACCAGCACCTTCGACCCGACGCGTCACCCCGACAGTGGCCCGCTGTCGGCGACGATCATCGAGACGACAGATGCCGCCGACAGCATCGCGACGGTCTATTCGATGCAGGTGGGCGACGTGTTCTCGGGCAACATCAGCTTCGAGGGCGACCGCGACTGGGTGGCGGTGACGCTCGAACAGGGCATGACCTACAGCATTTCGGTTCTGGGGGCCGCAAGCGGAAACGGCACCCTCGTGGATCCCTTTCTACGGGTCTTCGACTCCAACGGGGACTTTGTCGTGCTGAACGACGATGGCGGCACCGGACGAGATTCCCGTTTGAATTTCACCGCAACCAGCAGTGGTGTGTACTTTATCGAAGCCAGTGCCTGGGAAGACGATTTCATCGGCACCTACCAGATGGCGATCAGCGCGTTCGATCTAGGCGACGCGGCGACGCTGGCGGAGCTGGCGGATTACCTGACCGATGGATACTGGAACGACAGCGGGCGCCTGGGCCGCAGCTTCAACACGTCGTTGAGCAACCAGATCACGGTCAACATCACGGGTCTGACCGCCGAGGGGCAGCAATTGGCGCGCTGGGCCCTGGAAGCGTGGGAACTGGTGGCGGACATCGAGTTCGTCGAGACCGCAGGCCCCGCCATGATCACCTTCATCGACGACTTCTCGGGCGCTTATGCGAGCTCCACCACCCAAGGCACCACGATCCTCTCCTCGGAGGTGAACATCAGCACACAGTGGCTGGCGCAATACGGCACCTCCATGGACAGCTATTCCTTTCAGACCTACATGCACGAGATCGGCCATGCGCTGGGACTTGGGCATCAGGGCAACTACAACGGGTCGGCGTCCTTCGGCCAAGATGCGACTTTCGTCAACGACAGCTGGCAGGTGTCGTTGATGTCCTATTTCAGCCAGACCCAGAACACCTTCACGAATGCCGCCTACGGCCTGACCATGACCACGATGATGGCCGATATCCTTGCCATCCAGAACCTATACGGCGCGCCGGATGCGTCCTCGGCGACGGGAGGCAACACCATTTGGGGCGCGAACAGCACCCTGTCAGGATTTCTCGGGCTCTATTTCGACTACCTCTTCGGCGGGACCGGCGGCGGCAATTTCGTGGGCGAAGACACGGTGTTCACGATCTACGATCAGGGCGGGATCGACACCATCGACCTGTCACCCCTTGCCGGACCCATCCGCCTTGACCTTAACCCCGGGACATTCTCGGATATCGAAGGAGCCTTGGGGGTTCTGGGCATCGCGAGCGGCACCGTCATCGAGAACGCGACGGGCGGCAGCGGCAATGACACGATCACAGGCAATGACGCGAACAACGTGCTCATCGGCGGTGCCGGGTTCGACAGCCTCATGGGCGGAGCGGGCAACGATTCCATCGAGGGCGGCCAGGGCGGCGACATGATCGACGGTGGGACCGGGGCCGACAGGCTGTTCGGAAATGCGGGAAATGACACGATCTTCGGCGGCCAGGGCGGCGACCGCATCGATGGCGGGATCGGGAACGACAGGCTGTTTGGAAATGCGGGAAATGACACGATCTTCGGCGGCCAGGGCGGCGACCGCATCGATGGCGGGATCGGGGCCGACAGGCTGTTCGGAAATGCGGGAAGCGACACGATCTTCGGCGGCCAGGGCGGCGATTTCATCGACGGCGGGATCGGGAACGACAGGCTGTTCGGAAATGCGGGAAATGACACGATCTTCGGCGGCCAGGGCGGCGACTTCATCGATGGCGGGATCGGGAACGACAGGCTGTTCG
>NZ_QGGW01000015.1 GCF_003148775.1 Roseicyclus mahoneyensis | reverse complement strand
CTGATCGCGCCGATCGCGATGGAAGACGGCCTGCGCTTCGCCATCCGCGAAGGCGGCCGCACCGTCGGCGCAGGCGTGGTGTCCAAGATCCTCGCCTGACTTCGCCCGCGGCGAAATCAGCCCGCCCATACGGGTAGGCCCTTGCACTGAGACAGGCCGCGCTGTAGAGCGCGGCCTTCACCGGCCAACAAGGCCGGATCAATGAAACCGGTTCGACGAGGGATCGCGCATCGCGCCGCCCTCCTCTCAACTGAAAGGAACAGACCATGGCGATTGCCAGCCAGAATATCCGGATCCGCCTCAAGGCGTTCGACTACCGGGTTCTCGACGCCTCCACCGCGGAGATCGTGAACACCGCGAAGCGCACCGGCGCTCAGGTCCGCGGGCCGATCCCGCTGCCCAACAAGATCGAAAAGTTCACGGTTCTCCGTGGGCCGCACATCGACAAGAAATCGCGCGACCAGTGGGAAATTCGCACCCACAAGCGTCTGCTCGATATCGTCGATCCGACCCCGCAGACGGTGGACGCGCTGATGAAGCTCGACCTCGCCGCCGGCGTGGATGTCGAGATCAAGGTCTGAGGGGGGACACGCGATGTTGCGCTCTGGTGTAATCGCCAAGAAGCTGGGCATGACCCGGCTGTTCATGGAAGACGGCCGTCAGGTTCCGGTGACCGTCCTTCACCTCGACAAGCTTCAGGTGGTCGCGCAGCGCACCCCCGAGACGGATGGCTACACCGCCGTCCAGCTGGGTGCCGGCACCGCCAAGGTCAAGCGCGTCTCCGCCCCGATGCGGGGGCATTTTGCAAAGGCCAGCGTTGAGCCCAAGCGCAAGCTTGTGGAATTCCGGGTGGATGCCGAGAACCTGCTGCCCGTCGGCGAGGAAATCATCGCTGACCACTACTTCGAGGGTCAGTTCGTCGACGTGTCCGGTACTTCGATCGGCAAGGGTTTCGCCGGTGCGATGAAGCGGCACAACTTCGGCGGTCTGCGCGCGTCGCACGGCGTGTCCGTCAGCCACCGCTCGCACGGCTCCACCGGCCAGTGTCAGGACCCGGGCCGCGTGTTCAAGGGCAAGAAGATGGCGGGCCACATGGGCGCTGCCCGCGTGACCACGCAGAACCTGCAGGTCGTGCGCACCGACAGCGACCGTGGCCTGATCATGGTCAAGGGCGCGGTGCCCGGCTCCAAGGGTGGCTGGGTCACGATCAAGGACGCGGTGAAGAAGCCCTTCCCCGAGAACGCGATCCTGCCCGCCGGTCTGAAGTCTGCCGCCGAGGAAGCCAAGCGCATGGCCGACGAGGCCGCAGCCCAAGCCGCCGCCGAAGAGGCCGCCGCAGCCAAGGCCGCCGCAGAGGCCGAACAGGCAGCGCTCGAGGCCGCCGAGGCCGAAGCCGCGACCGAGGCACCTGCCGAGGATACCGAGAAGAAGGACGGTGAGGCATGAAAATCGACGTCATCAAACTCGACGGCGGCACAGCCGGAACAGTCGATCTGGGCGAAGAAATCTTTGGCCTGGAACCCCGTGCTGACATTTTGCACCGTGTGGTCCGCTGGCAGCGCAACAACGCGCAGCAGGGCACCCACAAGGTCAAGACGCGTTCGGAGACCAGCTACTCGACCAAGAAGATCTACAAGCAAAAGGGCACCGGTGGCGCACGTCACGGTGACCGGAACGCCCCGATCTTCCGCAAGGGTGGTATCTACAAGGGCCCGACCCCGCGCAGCCATGGTCACGAGCTGACCAAGAAGTTCCGCAAGCTGGGCCTCAAGCACGCGCTGTCGGCCAAGGCTGCCGAGGGTAACCTCGTCGTCATTGACTCGGCCGCGATGGATGCACCCAAGACCGCAATGCTGGCCAAGCAGATCAAGAACCTTGGCTGGAAGCGGGCGCTGATCATCGACGGCGCACAGGTCGACGAGAACTTCGCCATGGCGGCGCGCAACATCGAAGGGCTGGATGTCCTGCCGTCGATGGGCGCGAACGTCTATGACATCCTCAAGCGGGACACCCTGGTCATCACCCGGGCCGGTCTCGAAGCTCTGGAGGCGCGCCTGCAATGACCGCGAAAGCCGCACATTACGACGTGATCCGCAAGCCGATCATCACCGAAAAGGCCACCATGGCGTCTGAAAACGGCGCAGTGGTCTTCGAGGTCGCGATCGAGGCGAACAAGCCGCAGATCAAGGAAGCCGTGGAGACCCTCTTCGGCGTCAAGGTGAAGGCCGTTAACACGACCATCACCAAGGGCAAGGTCAAGAAGTTCCGCGGGCGCACTGGCACCCGCAAGGACGTGAAAAAGGCCTATGTCACTCTCGAGGCGGGCAACACCATTGACGTCTCGACCGGGCTCTAATAGGCCGCAACATCTTATTGGCCCCGGGCGCGTCCCGGGGCCGTGACATTCCCCCGGTTCGCCGGGGATCCAAGCCGGGGACCTACGGGGCCCTACACATCTAAAACAGGGTTCACCCCCTGCAAAGCAACGGAAGACAGAAAGCATGGCACTCAAGTCGTACAAGCCGACGACGCCGGGCCAGCGCGGGCTGGTGCTGATCGACCGTTCGGAGCTTTGGAAAGGTCGCCCCGTCAAGGCCCTCACCGAGGGTCTGACGGGTAATGGCGGCCGGAACAACACCGGACGGATCACGGCACGCCGGCGCGGCGGTGGCGCAAAGCGTCTCTATCGCATCGTCGATTTCAAGCGGACGAAATTCGACATCTCGGCCACCGTCGAGCGGATCGAATATGACCCGAACCGGACCGCGTTCATCGCGCTGATCCGCTATGAGGATGGCGAACAGGCCTATATCCTCGCGCCTCAGCGTCTGGGCATCGGTGACAAGGTCGTGGCTTCGGCCAAGGCCGACATCAAGCCGGGTAACGCAATGCCCTTCTCGGGCATGCCGATCGGCACGATCGTCCACAACATCGAACTCAAGGCAGGCAAGGGCGGCCAGATCGCACGCGCCGCCGGCACCTACGCCCAGTTCGTCGGCCGCGATGGCGGCTATGCGCAGATCCGCCTGTCTTCGGGCGAATTGCGTCTGGTCCGTCAGGAATGCATGGCCACCATCGGCGCCGTGTCGAACCCCGACAACTCGAACCAGAACCTCGGCAAGGCCGGTCGCGTCCGTCACATGGGCAAGCGTCCGTCTGTTCGCGGTGTCGCGATGAACCCGATCGACCACCCCCATGGTGGTGGCGAGGGTCGTACCTCGGGTGGCCGTACGCCGGTTACGCCCTGGGGCAAGGACACCAAGGGTCGCCGGACCCGCAACAAGAACAAGGCGTCGCAAAAGCTGATTATCCGCTCGCGTCACGCCAAGAAGAAAGGGCGCTGATCCATGTCGCGTTCCGTCTGGAAGGGTCCTTTTGTCGACAGCTATGTCCTCAAGAAGGCCGAAAAAGCCCGGGAATCCGGTCGCAACGAGGTCATCAAGATCTGGTCGCGCCGTTCCACCATCCTGCCCCAGTTCGTCGGCCTCACCTTCGGGGTCTACAATGGCGCGAAGCACATCCCGGTGAACGTCACCGAGGAAATGATCGGCCAGAAGTTCGGGGAATATTCGCCGACGCGGACCTATTACGGTCACGCGGCCGACAAGAAAGCCAAGAGGAAGTAAGCCATGGGCAAGGATAAAAATCCCCGCCGCGTGGCGGACAACGAGGCGATGGCCAAGCTGCGCATGCTGAAGACCAGCCCGCAAAAGCTGAACCTGCTGGCACAGCTGATTCGCGGCAAGAAGGTCGAAAAGGCGCTCAGCGACCTGACCTTCTCCAAAAAGCGGATCGCGCTGGACGTGAAGAAATGCCTTCAGTCCGCTATCGCCAATGCCGAGAACAACCACGGCCTCGACGTCGATACGCTTGTCGTGACTGAGGCTTGGGTCGGCAAGAACCTGGTGATGAAGCGGGGCCGTCCGCGGGCCCGTGGCCGGTTCGGCAAGATTCAGAAGCCGTTCAGCGAGCTGACCATCAAGGTCCGCCAAGTCGAGGAGACTGTCTGATGGGACATAAAGTCAACCCGATCGGCATGCGCCTGCAGGTCAACCGCACCTGGGACAGCCGCTGGTATGCCGACACCAAGGAATACGGCAAGCTCTTGCTTGAAGACCTCAAGATGCGCGAGTTCATCAAGGAAGAGTGCAAGCAGTCCGGCGTCAGCCGTGTGATCATCGAGCGCCCGCACCGCAAGTGCCGGGTGACGATCCACACCGCTCGTCCGGGCGTGATCATCGGCAAGAAGGGCGCCGATATCGAAACCCTGCGCAAGAAGCTTGCCGCGCTGACCGCGTCGGAACTGCACCTGAACATCGTCGAGGTCCGCAAGCCGGAACTGGACGCCGCTCTGGTCGCGGAATCGATCACCCAGCAGCTGGAACGCCGCGTGTCGTTCCGCCGTGCGATGAAGCGCGCGGTGCAAAATGCCATGCGCATGGGCGCGCTCGGCATCCGGGTCAACGTCGCGGGCCGCCTTGGCGGTGCCGAGATTGCCCGAACCGAATGGTATCGTGAGGGCCGGGTGCCGTTGCACACGCTCCGCGCCGATATCGATTATGCCCTGTCCGAAGCAATGACCCCGTATGGGATCATCGGGGTCAAGGTCTGGATCTTCAAAGGCGAAATCCTCGAGCATGATCCGTCGGCCCGCGATCGCCGTCAGGCGGAGCTTCAGGAAGGTGGGGGCCCACGTCCCCGCCGTGACCGGTAAGGAGCGCGAGAGATGCTGCAACCCAAACGCACAAAGTTCCGCAAGGCACACAAGGGCCGCATCAGCGGCGAAGCAAAGGGCGGGTCTGACCTGACCTTCGGCACCTTCGGCCTCAAGGCGCTCCAGCCCGAGCGCGTGACCGCGCGCCAGATCGAAGCCGCCCGCCGGGCCATGACGCGCCACATGAAGCGTCAGGGCCGGGTGTGGATCCGGATCTTCCCGGATACGCCCGTCACCTCCAAGCCGGTCGAAGTCCGGATGGGTAAAGGTAAGGGTTCGGTCGATTACTGGGCCTGCAAGGTCAAGCCGGGCCGGATCATGTTCGAGATCGACGGCGTGAACGAAGAAACCGCGCGCGAGGCCCTGCGCCTGGCCGCGATGAAGCTGCCGATCAAGACCCGGACCGTGGTCCGCGAGGATTGGTAACACCAATCCGCGCGAGTGCGGTATAGGCAGTTTCGCAGAAACTGTCCGGGCCGCACCCCGGTAGAGAATAAAGAGCCTCCGACGCCGCAGCGTCGGGGGCTTTTTCTTTTCCCCGTTGCGTGATCGTGCGCCTGAAGGCACACCCTACCCAAACGCCCGAGGATCACGCCCATGCCAACGATCAAGTCGCTCTTCGTCACCCGCCTCTACCACGGCAAGCTGGCCGAGCTGGGCCCCGCCGTCGACCCCGACGAGCTGGAGGCGTCGTGCTTCTCCATCGCCGAGGATGACGAGGCCGGGCAGGAGTGGTGCGAGGAGAACGGGTTTCCCGGCTACACCTCCTATGCGTCGCTGACCGACTTGCCGTGGCGCTTCCCGATCTTCAAGACGTTGGTGGCCGCCCTCGACGCCCATGTCGCGGCCTTCGTCACCGACCTGGAATTCGACCTCGAGGACCGCAATCTGGTGCTGGAGGATATCTGGATCAACATCCTGCCCGAGGGAGGCATCCACACCAGCCACATCCACCCCCATTCGGTGATTTCCGGCACGACCTATGTCGTGGTCCCCCCCGGCGCAAAGTCGATCAAGCTGGAAGACCCGCGCCACGCCATGATGATGGCCGCCCCCGCCCGCCGCCCGCACTGTCGCGAGGAATTGCGCGCCTTCGTCTATCCGGGGCCGCAGGCGGGCGACGTGCTGCTGTGGGAGTCGTGGCTGCGCCACGAGGTGCCGATGAATATGGACGAGGACGACCGGGTAAGCGTGAGTTTCAACTATCGGTGGGAGTGAGATAAGGTCGGTGTGCACAGGTCAAAAGTGGGCGGAAGTTGTTGAAAAAATTTAAATACGTTGTCTACAAGATCACGTTCCCAAACGGAAAAATCTACGTCGGCAAGGATATTGGTTACGATGGGCACACGATCCGGTATTTCGGTTCGTGGGACTATCGCCGGGTGGAAGCCGACTTCTCCAAGGAAGAGTTGATGGACTTCACCATTCGGCGTGAAATCCTCTTTGAAGGTGACGACAAGATTGAAGTTGGCAAGGTCGAAATGGCGTGCATCTCTCGCCTACAGTCCAACAACCCCGACATAGGATACAATCGGGTCCCAAAATGGCGCGGCGATGTAATGGATGCTCATAGCACTAGCTCGACATCACAAATGTCTGCCCTGCCAGCCACTCCGCAAATGGTTTCTCCGTCATCCCGCCTGCCGCGAGATTCTCCATCATCCTGACACCTTCTTCCGGGTCCGGCCGCATCTGCAACCCGTTCAGCCGCAGGAAGGTCAGCGTGGTAACGAAAGCCGTCCGCTTGTTCCCGTCGACGAAGGCATGAGCCTTGCAGATGCCAAAGGCATAGGCTGCGGCCAGCACATGCAGGTCCCGCTCGCCATACACAGCGCGGTTCATAGGCCGAGCACAGGCCGCCTCGAGCAAGGTGAGGTCGCGCAACCCCGGCGCACCTCCGTGGCGCGCGATCTGGCGGTCGTGGAAGGAAATGACGGCGCGTAGTGGCACCCAGGCGGGCTGGCTCACGCCAGCGCCTGCAGCAGGTCCCTGTTCTCGTCCATCACCGCTTCGCCCGCGGCAAGGGCTGCCGCCAGTGCCGGGTCATTGGCCATGATACGCAACGACCCGTCGTCGCCCCGCACGACATAGAGGGTGTCACCCTCCTTGGCGTCGAGGATGGCCAGCATCTCGGCGGTCAGGGTCATGACGGCCGAGTTGCCGACCTTGCGGATTCTGGTTTCGATCATGGCGCACCTCGGGGTTATACGTTCGTATATACTGACAGGTCCGGGACGGCAAGGAATATGGGGTTGCGGCATCCCCGCTTTGCGCCTATACGCGCCCTCTATTCACCGAGCTCCACGGGAATCGGCGTGACCCTGCGTTGCAGGGGCGTCCTCGTGATGTTGAAAGGACCAAGGCGATGAACGCCACTGATCTTCGCGAGAAGACGCCGGACCAGCTGCGCGATCAGCTTGTTCAGCTCAAGAAGGAGGCCTTCAACCTCCGCTTCCAGCAGGCCACTGGCCAGCTTGAGAACACGGCCCGCATGCGCACCGTCAAGCGTGACGCCGCGCGCGTGCTGACCATCCTGAATGAAAAAGCGACCGCCGCAGCAGGGGAGGCCAACTGATGCCCAAGCGTATCCTGTCCGGCACCGTCACGTCCAACGCCAACGCCCAAACCGTCACCGTGTCGGTCGAGCGTCGCTTCAAGCACCCGGTTCTTGCCAAGACCATCCGGAAGTCCAAGAAGTACCGCGCCCACGACGAAAACAACCAGTTCAACGTCGGCGACACCGTCCGTATCCAGGAATGTGCGCCCAAGTCGAAAACCAAGCGCTGGGAGGTGCTGGAGCGCGTCTGACGCACCCCAAGCACATCTCGGTTTGATCGAAACCCCGGGGTCAATGTCCTGAAAAGGCGGCCCCGGACGTCGGGAGAAACCAAATGATCCAGATGCAGACCAATCTGGATGTGGCTGACAATTCCGGTGCCCGGAAAGTTCAGTGCATCAAGGTCCTCGGCGGTTCGCACCGCCGCTATGCCTCGGTCGGCGACATCATCGTGGTGTCGGTGAAAGAGGCCATTCCGCGCGGCCGCGTGAAAAAGGGTGATGTCCGCAAGGCCGTCGTCGTGCGCACCGCCAAGGAAGTGCGCCGCGAAGACGGCACCGCCATCCGCTTCGACCGCAACGCCGCCGTCATCCTCAACAACAACAACGAGCCGGTCGGCACCCGTATTTTCGGGCCGGTGGTTCGTGAGCTGCGCGCGAAGAACTTCATGAAGATCATCTCGCTCGCGCCGGAGGTGCTGTAATGGCTGCCAAGCTGAAAAAAGGCGACAAGGTCCTCGTGTTGGCCGGCAAGGACAAGGGCAAGCAGGGTGAGATCACCCAAGTGATGCCCCAGGATGGCAAGGCCATTGTGGACGGCGTAAACATCGCCATCCGCCACACCAAGCAAAGCCAGACCAGCCAGGGCGGCCGCATTCCGCAGGCGATGCCCATCGCGCTGTCGAACCTTGCGCTGCTCGACAAGAACGGCAAACCGACCCGCGTCGGCTTCAAGATCGAAGACGGCAAGAAGCTGCGCGTCGCCAAGACCACGGGGGACGTGATCGATGCTTGATACTGCAACCTATACCCCGCGCCTCAAGTCCTTCTACCGCGAGACGATCAAGCCCGCGCTGAAGGAAGAGTTCGCCTATAAGAACGACATGCAGATCCCCCGGCTCGACAAGATCGTGCTGAACATCGGCTGTGGCTCTGAATCGGTGCGCGACTCGAAAAAGGCGAAATCGGCGGTCGACGACCTGTCCACCATCGCCGGTCAGCAGGCAGTGCCCACCATCGCCAAGAAATCGATCGCAGGCTTCCGGGTCCGCGAAGGCATGACGCTGGGCGCCAAGGTCACGCTGCGCGGTGACCGGATGTACGACTTCCTCGACCGTCTGATCACCGTCGCGATGCCCCGCATCCGCGACTTCCGGGGTGTGAAGCCGGCCTTCGACGGCCGCGGCAACTTTGCGATGGGGATCAAGGAACACATCGTGTTTCCCGAGATCAACTTCGACAAGGTCGACGAGGTCTGGGGCATCGACGTGATCATCGTCACCAACGCGGCATCCGATGCCGAGGCGAAGGCGCTGCTCAAGCACTTCAACATGCCGTTCAACGCCTGACGCAGGAGGGACACTCACATGGCAAAAGTTTCCATGGTCGAACGCGAACTCAAGCGTCAAAAGCTGGTGGCACAATACGCCACCAAGCGCGCGGCGCTGAAAGAAATCGCAAACGACGACACCAAGCCGATGGAAGAGCGCTTCAAGGCGCGCCTGAAGCTGGCCAAGCTGCCGCGCAATTCGTCGCCCAGCCGTCTTCACAACCGTTGCCAGCTCACCGGGCGCCCCAAGGCGTATTACCGCAAGCTGAAAATGTCGCGGATCATGCTGCGTGATCTGGCCTCGATGGGTCAGATCCCCGGCATGGTCAAGTCGAGCTGGTAAGGAGATCCAGAGATGAATGATCCTATCGGCGATATGCTGACCCGCATCCGCAACTCGCAGATGCGTGGCAAATCCACCGTCATGACCCCGGCCTCCAAGCAGCGCGCGCGCGTTCTGGATGTGCTGGCCGACGAAGGATACATCCGTGGCTATGCGCCCGCGACCGACAAGAACGGCCACCCGGCCTTCGAGATCAGCCTGAAGTACTACGAGGGCACTCCGGTCATCCGCGAGCTCAAGCGCGTTTCGAAACCCGGCCGCCGCGTCTATCTGGGCGTTGGCGACATTCCGCAGGTCCGTCAGGGTCTGGGCGTTTCCATCGTCTCCACGTCCAAGGGCGTGATGACCGATGCCACCGCCCGTTCGCAGAATGTCGGCGGCGAAGTGCTCTGCACCGTGTTCTGAGGAGGAACGGCACATGTCTCGTATTGGGAAAAAACCGGTCGAGCTGCCGTCGGGGGTTTCTGCCTCCGTCTCCGGCCAGACCGTCGAAGTGAAGGGGCCGAAAGGCACCCGCAGCTTCACTGCAACCGACGACGTCACGCTGACGGTCGCCGACAACACCGTCGCGGTCACGCCGCGCGGCAAGTCCAAGCGTGCGCGCCAGCAGTGGGGCATGTCGCGCTCCATGGTCCAGAACCTGGTGACCGGCGTCAGCGCGGGCTTCAAGAAAGAGCTTGAGATCCAGGGCGTCGGCTACCGTGCCAACGCGCAGGGCAATGTCCTGAAATTGGCACTTGGCTACAGCCATGATGTCGACTTCGCCGTTCCGGCAGGCGTCACCGTGACCACGCCCAAGAACACCGAAGTGGTGATCGAAGGCATCGACGAACAGCTCGTCGGCCAGGTGGCCGCCAACATCCGCGAGTGGCGCGCGCCGGAGCCCTACAAGGGCAAGGGCATCCGCTACAAGGGCGAGTATATCTTCCGCAAGGAAGGCAAGAAGAAGTAAGGGCGACGCACATGGCACTGAGCACAAGAGACCTGTTCCAGAAGCGCCGCCAGCGCAACCGGAACAAACTGCGCGCGATGGCGAACGGGCGTCCCCGTCTGTCCGTTCATCGTTCGAACAAGAACATCAGCGTCCAGCTGATCGACGACGCCAAGGGGGTCACCTTGGCCTCTGCCTCGTCGCTCGAAAAGGATCTGGGCGTTGTCGGCAAGAACAACCTGGAGGCTGCCGGCAAGATCGGCGCCGCCATTGCCGAGCGGGCCAAGGCGGCCGGCGTGGAAGAAGTCTACTTCGACCGCGGCGGTTTCCTGTTCCACGGGCGCATCAAGGCCTTGGCCGATGCAGCGCGTGAAGGTGGTCTTAAGTTCTGACCGGGGGTGTGGGCAGATTGCCCACCTTACGGCCAAGGCACCTCGTAGGGTGGGCAATCTGCCGGCCCCGCGCGGCGCGAAAATGCTGCAGGGCGCGCCCCATGGCGCGCCTTCGATGATCGGGGAAGACACGCTTCACCACGATCGAGTTGAACCGGCGCCCGCGGGTGCCTCTGATGACAAGGACATGCCACATGGCAGAACGTGAACAGCGCGATAACCGGGGCGAACGGGGCGATCGCAACCGTGGCCGCCGCCGCGAAGAGCGTGAGGAAACGCCGGAATTCGCAGAACGCCTCGTGGCGATCAACCGCGTATCCAAGACGGTGAAGGGCGGCAAGCGCTTTGGCTTTGCGGCACTTGTCGTCGTTGGCGACCAGCGCGGCCGCGTCGGTTTCGGCAAGGGCAAGGCCAAAGAGGTGCCCGAGGCGATCCGCAAGGCGACCGAACAGGCCCGCCGCCAGTTGATCCGCGTGCCGCTGCGCGAAGGCCGCACCCTGCACCATGACATGGAAGGCCATCATGGCGCCGGCAAGGTCGTGATGCGCTCCGCCGCGGAAGGTACCGGCATCATCGCCGGCGGTCCGATGCGCGCCGTGTTCGAGATGCTGGGCGTCAAGGACGTTGTGGCAAAGTCGACCGGGTCGCAAAACCCCTACAACATGATCCGCGCCACGCTCGACGGTCTGACCAAGGAAACCTCGCCCCGCCAGATCGCCGCACGCCGCGGCAAGAAGGTGGCCGATATCCTGCCCAAGCGTGACGGTCACCCCGCCGCCGAAGCCGTCGCAGAGGAGGCCTGAGATCCATGGCAAAAACCATCGTCGTCAAGCAGATCGGCTCTCCGATCCGTCGTCCCGCAGACCAGCGTGCCACGCTGATCGGGCTGGGCCTGAACAAGATGCACAAGACCCGCGAGCTTGAGGATACCCCCTCCGTCCGCGGGATGGTCAACAAGATCCCGCATCTGGTCGAAATCATCGAGGAGCGTGGCTGATCCTGCCACGCCTCTCAAGATCGGGGCAGGGGCCGCAGGCCCTACCCCGTCCCTGACACACAAGACGCCGCGTCCCTGCCAGTTTCGCTTCAAGGCAGGTGTTCCGGCTCAAGGAGAAGCGACATGAAACTGCATGAACTGCGCGACAATCCCGGCGCCGCCAAAAAGGCCAAGCGCATCGCCCGTGGCCCCGGCTCGGGCAAGGGCAAGACCGCCGGGCGCGGCATCAAGGGCCAGAAATCCCGCTCGGGTGTTGCGATCAACGCCTATGAGGGCGGCCAGATGCCGCTCTACCAGCGTCTGCCCAAGCGCGGCTTCAACAAGCCCAACCGCAAGGATTACGCGGTGGTCAACCTTGGCCTGATCCAGAAATTCGTCGAACTGGGCAAGATCGACGCCTCGGCGCCGATCACCGAGGACGCATTGGTTGCCTCCGGCCTCGTGCGCCGCAAGCTCGATGGCATCCGTGTGCTCGCCAAGGGTGACATCACCATAAAGCTGACGATCGCGGTCACCGGCGCCTCCAAGGCGGCCATCGAGGCGGTCGGAAAAGCAGGCGGGACACTGACCGTCGCGCAAGCGGTGGCAGCCGAGTAACACCGGGCGGGGGGCTGCGGCCCCCCGACGCTTGTGGGCGGGGCCATCTCCGCTTACATACCCCAAAAGTCTTTACGCGCCGCAGGACCGCAAGACCGGTCCGCGGCGCATTGCCCATCAGAGAGGCGTCATGGCATCAGCAGCGGAGCAAATGGCCGCGAACATGAGCTGGGGGGCGTTCGGCAAGGCGACCGAACTGCGCCAGCGCATCTGGTTCACCCTTGGCCTTCTGATCATCTATCGCATCGGCACCTATATCCCCGTGCCCGGTATCGACGGCGTGGAACTGCGCGCTTTCTTCGATCAGGCGGCGGCGGGACTGGGCGGCGTGCTCAACATGTTCACCGGCGGCGCGCTGAGCCGTATGGGCGTCTTTGCCCTCGGGATCATGCCCTATATCTCGGCCTCGATCATCGTGCAGCTCATGGCAGCCATGGTGCCCGCCCTTGAGCAGCTGAAGAAAGAAGGCGAAAGCGGCCGCAAGAAGCTCAACCAGTATACGCGCTACGGCACCGTATTGCTGGCAACTGCGCAAGCCTACGGCCTTGCCGTCAGCATGGAATCGGGCGGCCTTGCCTCGGACCCGGGCTGGTTCTTCCGTGCGGCCTGCGTCATCACGCTGGTTGGTGGCACGATGTTCCTGATGTGGCTGGGCGAACAGATCACCCAGCGCGGCATCGGCAACGGCATCTCGCTGATCATCTTCGTCGGTATCATCGCGGAAATCCCCGCGGCGCTGGCGCAGTTCTTCGAGAGCGGCCGGTCGGGATCGTTGACCACGGCGGCGGTGTTGGGCGTCATCGCCATGCTGATTGCCACATTGTTTTTCGTCGTGTTCATGGAGCGCAGCCTGCGCAAGATCCACATCCAGTATCCGCGCCGTCAGGTGGGGATGAAGGTCTACGACGGCGGCTCCAGCCACCTTCCCGTCAAGGTGAACCCCGCTGGCGTGATCCCGGCGATCTTCGCCTCGTCGCTTTTGCTGTTGCCGACCACGCTGACCACCTTCTCGGGTGGCGAGGCGGCGGGGCCGGTGATGTCTTGGGTGCTGGCCAACTTCGGCCCCGGTCAACCGCTCTACCTGCTGTTCTTCGGCGCGATGATCGTGTTCTTCACCTATTTCTATACGCTCAACGTGTCCTTCAAGACCGATGACGTGGCCGACAACCTCAAGAACCAGAACGGCTTCATCCCCGGCATCCGTCCCGGCAAGAAGACCTCCGAGTATCTGGAATATGTCGTCAACCGTATCCTCGTTCTGGGCTCCGCCTATCTGGCGCTCGTGGTCCTCCTGCCCGAGATGGTGCGCACCAACCTCGCCATCACGGCCTATTTCGGCGGCACGTCGATCCTCATCATCGTCTCGGTCGGCATGGATACCGTGCAGCAGATCCAGAGCCACCTTCTGGCCCATCAATACGAGGGCCTGATCGAGAAATCGCAACTGCGCGGCCGCAAATCTGGCACGCGCAAGCCGTCCAAGGGCCCGCAGCGCAGATGAGCGTGAACATCATCCTTCTGGGTCCGCCGGGGGCGGGCAAGGGCACGCAGGCGGGCATCTTGACCCAGACTCGCGGCCTCAAGCAATTGTCCACCGGCGACATGCTCCGCGCCGCGCAAGCCTCGGGCAGCGAGATGGGCAAGCGCGTGGCCGAGGTGATGGCCAAGGGCGATCTGGTCACCGATGACATCGTCATCGGTCTGATCCGCGAGCAACTGGAACAAGGTGGGTCGGGCTTCATCTTCGACGGATTCCCCCGCACGCTGGCGCAGGCCGATGCGTTGGGTCATCTGCTCGACGAGATGGGGCAGGGGCTCGATGCCGTGATCGAACTCAAGGTCAACGATGATGTGCTGGTCGACCGGATCGTGGGTCGCGCCGAACAGGCGCGGGCGGCCGGTCAGCCGGTGCGCGCCGACGACAACGCCGAAAGCCTCAGAACCCGCCTCATGGCCTACTACAAGCAGACCTCGCCGCTGGTGGGCTATTACCATGCCAAGGGATTGCTGCGCGGCGTGAACGGTCTGGGCGAGATCGACGAGGTCGCTGGGGATATCGGGCAGATCGTCGGCTAAAGGTCCGGGGGTCAGATTTCTCTTGACACCAACTCCGGTGCGCCACTTGACGCTCCGGCCGAATGCGCCTACACGGCGACTTCCCTTCGGGAATCAGGGTCGATCACCGGGCATCCGTTGCCTAGATCACCCCATGAGCAAGGGTCCTCCGGTTCGCCGGATCAAGGGCTCCGAGTTGTGAAAAAAGGGCCTGGCATCACGGGCTCGCAACGAAAAGGACAGACGACCTTGGCACGTATCGCAGGGGTGAACATCCCCACGTCCAAGCGCGTTCCCATCGCGCTTACCTATATCACAGGCATCGGCCCCGCATCGGCCAAGCAGATCTGTGACGCCGTCGGCATCGATCAGACCCGGCGCGTCAACCAGCTGTCTGATGCCGAAGTGCTTCAGATCCGCGAGCATATCGACGCCAACTTCACCGTCGAGGGCGATCTGCGCCGCGAGACGCAGATGAACATCAAGCGCCTGATGGACCTCGGCTGCTACCGCGGCCTGCGTCACCGCCGCAACCTGCCCGTTCGCGGCCAGCGGACCCACACCAACGCACGCACGCGCAAGGGCCCCGCAAAGGCCATCGCCGGCAAGAAGAAATAAGGGAGGGCTGGTTCAATGGCACGCGATCGTCGTCCCGCAAAGCGCAAGGTTTCCAAGAACATCGCCGCAGGCGTTGCACATGTGAATTCCTCGTTCAACAACACCAAGATCCTGATTTCCGACGTGCAGGGCAACGCGATTGCCTGGTCGTCGGCAGGCACCATGGGCTTCAAGGGCTCGCGCAAATCGACGCCCTTTGCCGCCCAGATGGCCGCCGAGGATGCCGGCAAGAAGGCGCAGGAACACGGCGTCAAGACCCTTGAGGTCGAGGTGCAGGGCCCCGGTTCGGGTCGTGAATCCGCGCTGCGCGCGTTGGCCGCCGCTGGCTTCCAGATCACGTCGATCCGCGACGTGACCCCGATGGCCCATAACGGCTGCCGTCCGCCCAAGCGCCGTCGCGTCTGAGGCATAGCGATTTACCCCGGCGGGCCGCGCGACCTTTGCGCGGTCCGCTGACGTCATTTTGATCCTCGAGCGTGCCGCGGCTGGATCGCCAAGGCACAAGAATGGAGGCGACGCATGATCCACAAGAATTGGCAGGAACTCATCAAGCCCGCGCAGCTGGTTGTCCAGCCGGGCACCGATCCTTCGCGCAAGGCCACTGTCGTGGCCGAACCGCTGGAGCGGGGCTTTGGCCTGACGCTCGGCAACGCGCTCCGCCGCGTGCTGATGAGCTCGCTGCAAGGCGCGGCCATCACCAGCGTTCAGATCGATGGTGTATTGCACGAATTTTCCAGCGTCGCGGGCGTTCGTGAGGATGTGACCGACATCGTCCTGAACCTCAAGGGCGTCGCCATCCGCATGGAGGCCGATGGCCCCAAGCGCCTGTCGGTCTCGGCCAAGGGTCCCAAGGTGGTGACGGCTGGCGACATCTCGGAAAGCGCAGGCATCGAGATCCTCAACAAGGATCACATCGTCTGCCATCTCGACGATGGCGCGAGCCTTTACATGGAACTGACGGTCAACACCGGCAAGGGCTATGTATCGGCCGACAAGAACCGCCCCGAGGATGCGCCCATCGGCCTGATGCCGATTGACGCGATCTATTCGCCGGTCAAGAAAGTGTCCTATGACGTGCAGCCAACCCGCGAGGGGCAGGTGCTCGACTATGACAAGCTGACTCTCAAGCTGGAAACTGACGGCTCGATCACGCCCGATGACGCGGTGGCCTATGCTGCCCGTATCTTGCAAGACCAGCTGTCGATCTTCGTGAACTTCGACGAGCCCGAGGCCGCTGGCCGCGCGGATGATGACGACGATCTCGAATTCAACCCGCTGCTGCTCAAGAAGGTGGACGAGCTGGAACTGTCTGTCCGCTCGGCCAACTGCCTGAAGAACGACAACATCGTCTACATCGGCGACCTGATCCAGAAGACCGAGGCGGAAATGCTGCGCACCCCGAACTTCGGTCGCAAGTCGCTCAACGAGATCAAGGAAGTGCTTTCGGGCATGGGTCTGCATCTCGGGATGGATATCGTCGACTGGCCGCCAGACAACATCGAGGAACTGGCCAAAAAGTACGAAGACAACTTCTGATGGGCAGGGGGCCTTGCGCCCCCTCTCCCGACCCCGGGCAATTCTGCCCCAATAGGTGAGAGGCCTGCACGCACGGGCCTCCGGACAAAGCAAAATGTATGATGGAGATTGACCCATGCGCCACGCCCGCGGATACCGCCGCCTGAACCGGACCCACGAACATCGCAAGGCGATGTTTGCCAACATGTCCGGCTCGCTCATCGAACATGAACAGATCAAGACGACCCTGCCCAAGGCCAAGGAATTGCGCCGGGTCATCGAAAAGCTGGTGACGCTCGCCAAGCGCGGCGATCTGCATGCGCGCCGTCAGGCCGCCGCCCAGCTCAAGCAAGATATGCATGTCGCCAAGCTGTTCGAAATCCTCGGGCCTCGCTACGCCGAACGTCAGGGCGGCTATGTGCGCGTGCTCAAGGCGGGCTTCCGCTACGGCGACATGGCACCGATGGCGATCATCGAATTCGTCGACCGTGACGTCGACGCGAAAGGCGCCGCAGACCGCGCTCGGCTCGAGGCCTACGTCGACGCCGACGCGTGATCGGCCGCCCGGCCACCCGACCCACAACAGCAAACGCCCCGGCCATCGGCAGGGGCGTTTCGCTTTTTCCGGGCCTGTCAGGGCCGGCGCGGTGGGGCAGCGCCGTGTTTGCGACGTGCGCTCGCGCTCTCATGACACGCCATGGCCGCCTTCAGCGGTTCCGCTGATACGGGGCCTTGTCCGATGAATTCCAGAAGCTCTTTGCGCGTCGGTGCAGACATCTGCATGAGACGCACAAAAAGATCGCGGTCGATCTCTTTGGTCATACGCCTCACCGCTACAAATCCTTGAAAAGAATACGGTTGACCGGTTCCGGAGCAACCTGTCTAAAAGGTCATGTCTATTTGGATAGTGTAAGATGTCGAAGGCGCCGGTCCTTGATCTGCTGCTGCACGAGTTGGCGCTCGCGGCGCCGGGTGGATTCGCCGTCGGCCTGCATATCCGCTATGTCTCGCCACTGATCATGGTGAATACCTATCCCGACGCTTGGCAGGAGGTGTATACTGCCAAGCTCTACGGGCTGCGCGACCCGACGCTGGCCTGGGGGCTCAGCCATACCGGCACT
The DNA here is from genome assembly GCF_003148775.1 of Roseicyclus mahoneyensis. Taxonomy (GTDB): domain Bacteria; phylum Pseudomonadota; class Alphaproteobacteria; order Rhodobacterales; family Rhodobacteraceae; genus Roseicyclus; species Roseicyclus mahoneyensis. The sequence continues at coordinate 33,613 of NZ_QGGW01000015.1, read as the reverse complement.
AGGCGGTGGTCGCAAATCGGCCTGCCCGATCCGTTCGGCATCCTGCCCGAGGCCGCAGGCTATGGCCTCGTTTACGGAATGATAGCCTCGATCGGTCCAATGTCCTCTCGCACGATCGCGGGGGCGTCCCGCAAGGACAGGGAATTCACCGACGAGGAAATGGATCTGATCCATCGGATCGTGCAGCGCATGCATGATCTGTCAGAGCCGCCCGCGCGCCTGTCCAAGGCCCAGGCGGACGCCTTGAGATGCATCGCGGATGGGGATCGCCATGCAGCTGCCGCCGCCCGTCTGGGCATATCCGAAAGCGCCTTCAAGGCGCGCCTGACCTCGGCCAGGCAAAAGCTCATGGCCCGCACCACGGCGGAAGCTGTCCAGCGGGCGCGGGAATACGGATTGATCTGAGACGGCACAGACAGCTGAGGATCTGGGGTGCCCCCCGCGGCGCGGTGTTTTCAAAACCCGGCCAACCCAGGGGGTATTGCCATGCAGATGACGACTCTGTCCTTCACAAATTTCCACCAGCACGGGGTGCTGTTTTCCAACATGCTCAAGGCGCGCCACCGCACCTTCATCGAGGGCATGAACTGGGAACTGCCGACCGCCGACGGGATGGAGTTCGACCAATACGACACCGCCCAAAGCCGTTGGGTCTGTGTCCATGACGGCGACCGCGTGCTGGCGGGTGTGCGCCTGACGCCCACCACCGCGCGCTGCGGGGTCTATTCCTACATGGTGCGCGACGCACAGCGCGGGCTGCTGGATGCGATCCCGGCCAACCTTCTCGATGATCCCGCGCCCATCGCCGATCACATCTGGGATGCGAACCGCCTGTTCGTCGCCGAAGGGGTCGAGACCGAGATCCGCCATGCCGTGCAACTGTCCCTGATGGGCCATATGGTCAGATCGGCCCGCGAACTGGGGGCATCGACGCTGATCGGCCTCCTGCCCATCGCAATCCCCCGCTTGGGCCGTCGTCTGGGCATCGACATGGAACCGGCCGGCCCGGTGATGAAGATCGGGGGCGTCGCACACCGCTGCTTCTTCGTGTCGATGGCGTCCAAGATGCACTGATCGGGCCCATCTGGCGTCCGCCATGCTGCGGGCGTAGGTTTACCCCCATGGACCTTTTCGACACCGCCCCGCCCGACAAGGGCCTCCCATCAAAAGGGCCGCGCCCGCTGGCCGACCGGCTGCGGCCCGCGCGACTGGCCGATGTGATCGGGCAGGACCATCTGCTGGGGCCAGAGGGGGCGCTGCGCGTGATGCTGGACGCTGGCGCGCTGACCTCGTTGATCCTGTGGGGGCCGCCGGGCGTGGGCAAGACCACCATCGCCCGGCTTCTGGCGCAGGAAACCAGCCTGCATTTCGTCCAGGTCAGCGCCATCTTCACCGGCGTGCCGGATCTGCGGAAAGTGTTCGAGGCCGCGCGCCACCGTCACGCCAACGGGCAAGGCACGCTGTTGTTCGTCGATGAAATCCACCGTTTCAACAAGGCGCAGCAAGACGGATTCCTGCCCCATATGGAGGATGGCACCATCCTTCTGGTCGGTGCCACGACCGAGAACCCCAGTTTCGAGTTGAACGCCGCGCTGATGTCCCGCGCGCAGGTGCTGGTGCTCAACCGGCTCGACGAGGCGGCGCTCGAAAAGCTCATCGCCCATGCCGAACTGGAGTTGCACCACCCCCTGCCGCTCCGCCCCGAGGCGCGGGCGGCGTTGATCTCCATGGCCGATGGCGATGGCCGCGCGCTGCTCAATCTCGTGGAACAGGTCGCGGCTTGGAAGGTCGACGGCCAGCTTGACCGCGATCACCTGTCGGCCCGCCTGCAACGCCGCGCCGCGCAATACGACAAGTCGGGCGAGGGGCATTACAACCTGATCTCAGCCTTGCACAAATCGGTGCGCGGCTCCGACCCCGACGCCGCGCTCTACTGGCTGGCGCGCATGCTGGAGGGCGGCGAGGATCCCCGTTTTCTCGCCCGCCGCATCACCCGCATGGCGGTGGAGGATATCGGCCTCGCCGATCCCGGCGCGCAGCGGCAATGCCTCGACGCCTGGCAGACCTATGAGCGTCTGGGCTCCCCCGAGGGCGAACTGGCGCTTGCGCAGGCCGTGCTCTACCTCGCCCTCGCGCCGAAATCGAACGCAGCCTATGTCGCCTACAAGGCGGCGCGGGCGAGTGCCAAATCGACCGGTTCCGCGCCCCCGCCCAAGCACATCCTGAACGCACCGACCAAGATGATGAAGGATCAGGGCTATGGCGCGGGCTATGCCTATGACCATGACGCCGAGGACGGGTTTTCGGGCCAGAACTACTTTCCCGACACCATGTCGCGCCCGTCCTTCTATGCGCCGGTTGAGCGGGGCTATGAGCGTGACCTGAAGAAGCGGTTGGAGTGGTTTGAGGGGCTGCGCGCCAAGCGCAAGGGCAAGGCCGACCATTGACTCCGCACCCCGCCCGACCCATCACGCGGCCATGACAGCCGTCCTGCAAGTCGCCCTTGGCGGCGCCATCGGCGCCGTACTCCGATACCTCACCGGGATCGGCCTGATCCGCCTGTTCGGGCAGACGCCCATGCCGCTCGGCGTGCTGACGGTGAACGTCCTCGGCTCGCTGGCCATGGGGCTTTTCATCACTGCCGCCGCGCAGCGCGGGCTGACGCATCTCTCGCCGCTTGTCGCCACCGGCATCCTCGGCGGCTTCACCACCTTCTCGGCCTTCTCGCTTGAGGCCGTCACCCTCTATGAACGGGGCGCGCTCGGTCTTGCGGCCGTCTACGTCATCGCCAATGTCACCCTGTCCATCGCCGCGCTGTTTGCGGGCATGGCAATCGCGCGAGGCCTCGCATGAGCGGCGTCCAGACCCTGACCATCGGCAGCGGCGAGGGCGGCCAGCGCCTTGACCGCTGGTTCCGCCGCCACTTCCCGCAGATCTCGCAAGGCCGCATCGAAAAGATGTGCCGCAAGGGCGAAATCCGCGTCGACGGCGCCCGCGCCAAACCCGCCACAAGGATTGAGGAAGGGCAGGCCGTCCGCATCCCGCCCCTGCCTGACACCGGGGCGCCCGAGGCTGTGCCGAAGTCCCGTATCTCGGACGCCGACATCGCCATGATCCGCGCCGCCGTCCTCTACCGTGACGACCACATCATCGCGCTCAACAAGCCCGCCGGTCTGCCCTCGCAGGGCGGATCGGGTCACAGCCGCCATGTCGATGGTCTGGCCGAAGCGCTGACCTTTGGCGCGCCCGACAAGCCGCGCCTTGTCCACCGGCTCGACAAGGACACGTCGGGCGTCCTGATCCTTGCCCGCTCGCGCATCGCGGCACAGGCCATGACCGAGGCGTTCCGCGCCAAATCCACCCGCAAGATTTATTGGGCCGCCGTCGCGGGCGTGCCCAGCCCCCGCATGGGCACGATCAAGACCGGCCTCGTGAAGGCCCCCGGCCATGGCGCGGGCGGCGAGGGCGAGAAGATGCTGGTCGTCCCCACCGACGCCATCGACAAGACCGACGGGGCAAAACGCGCGGTCACCGATTACGCCACCCTCTCCGCGCTTGGCTCGCGCACCGCATGGCTCGCCATGGTCCCCGTCACGGGCCGCACCCACCAGCTGCGCGCCCATATGGCCGCCATCGGTCATCCCGTCATCGGCGATGGCAAATACGGCGGATCGGGGCAGGAAAACCTTGGCGATGGCTGGGGCGCGCAACTGGGCGGAGAGATCAGCCGCAAGCTGCACCTGCACGCCCGGTCCCTCACCATGACGCACCCAATCACCAAGGCCCGCCTGACCATCACCGCACCTTTGCCCGAGCACATGCAAAGGACATGGGATCAGCTTGAATGGCGCGCCTCGGACGTGCCCGCAGACCCGTTCGAGGATGAGGCATGACCGACCTGCGGCTGGTCATCTTCGACGTCGACGGCACGCTCATCGACAGTCAGGCGCATATTCTGGCGGCGATGCAGGCCGCCTTCGACGCCAACGGCCTGCCCGCGCCCCCGCGGGCCGACACGCTCCCCATCGTCGGCCTGTCGCTCCCCGTCGCCATGGCCCGACTTGTCCCCGACCATGCCGACCATCACGCCCCCCTCGTTGCCGCCTACAAGGACGCTTTCGCCACCCTGCGCCTGTCGCCCGAGGGGGCGGCCCTCTCGCCGCTTTTCCCCGGCGCTCGGGCGGCCCTCGACCGGCTGGCGAGCGAGGATCACACGCTGATGGCCATCGCCACCGGCAAGTCGCGGCGGGGGATGGACCATATCCTCGACCTGCATGGGTTGCGGGGCCTGTTCCAGTCGGTGCAGGTGGCCGACGATCACCCGTCCAAACCCCACCCCTCGATGATCCACGCCTGCCTCAGCGACACCGGCGTAGATGCGTCCCGCGCGGTCATCCTCGGCGACACGACCTATGACATCGACATGGGCGTCGCCGCGGGTATTCACGCGTTGGGCGTCACCTGGGGCTACCACCCGCCCGCGAGCCTTACCCGCGCAGGCGCCACGGCGCTCATCGACCGCTTCGACGCCCTGCCCGCCGCCCTCGAAGCCATCGGGATGCCCGCATGATCGGCGGATGGAAGGCGAAACGGTTCTGGCAAGACGTGTCTGTCGCGCAAGACGCGGGCGGGTTCGCCGTGATGCTCGACACCCGCCGCGTCCTGACGCCCGGCAAGCAGCCCCTGATCTTGCCCACACCCGCCATGGCAAGGGCCGTGGCCGCCGAATGGGCCGCGCAGGACGGTGAGATCAAGCCCCTCACCATGCCTGTCACCCGCGCCGCCAACTCCGCCATAGAACGCGTCCGCCCCCAGCGGGCCGAGGTCGCCGCGATGTTGGCCGCCTATGCCGAGACCGACCTGACCTGCCACCGCGCCGCCGGCCCCGCCGAACTGGTCGCGCGCCAGGCGCAGGCCTGGGATCCGCTGCTCGACTGGGCGGCGACGGCCCATGGCGCGCCGCTGATCCCCACCACGGGCGTGCTGCCCGTTGACCAGCCGCCCGACAGCCTGCGCGCGCTGGCCGATCATGTCGCGGCATTGGGGGAATTCCACCTCACCGCGCTGCATGATCTGGTCACGCTGTCGGGCTCGCTTCTTCTGGGGCTCGCCACGTCCGCGCGCCATCTTGATCCCGAAACGGCCTGGGCCCTGTCGCGAATCGATGAGGAATGGCAGATTGAACATTGGGGCCGCGACGAGGACGCCGACGCGGCCATGGAGATCAAGCGCGCACAATTCCTGCAGGCCGATGCCTTCTGGACAATGTGCGCCGCCGATTGACCCAGTTTGCCCGGGCGGAAGGCGCGCGCGTCGCGTAATCAGGCCCGTCGCTGCGAAAATGGAAATTTTGGCTGGCCGTTCCTTACGGAAAGCGCCCTGTTTCCCTTGACGTCTCAGCAGGCATTGCACAGGTTGCCATCGTTAAGGGGTACCGTATCGCCGTGCACGAAGGCCGTGTGCTTTCGTAAACAACAATCAGATGCCGTCGGGCGGCCCTGCGGGAAGAGGTCAACATGATGAAACCGATGCTGTGCGGGGCTGTGGTTGCCGCAAGCCTCACCGCAGGCATGGTGCAGGCACAATCCGTGCGCGACGCCGTGCAAGATCGCGGCGTGCTGACCTGTGGGACCAACGAAAGCCTCGTAGGTTTTGCGTCGCAAAACGCCAATGGCGTCTGGAACGGATTCGACATTGCCATGTGCCGTGCGATTGCCGCGGCTGTTCTGGGCGACGCGCTGGCCGTCGAGGTGGTTCCGCTCGCCCCCGAGGCAAGCCTTGCCGCGCTGGTCGCCGGCGATGTGGACGTGCTCGTCCGCAGAACCTGGGATTTCTCGAACGATGCCGGCATGGACGTGGATTTTGTCGGTGTCTACCACTACGACGGCCTTGGCCTCATGGTGCGTTCCTCTCTCGGTGTCGCGTCCACGACGGAACTGGAAGGCGCGACTGTCTGCGTGACGCCTGACACCGCCACGGATGCCAACATCTCCGACTATTTCAGGGTCAACAACATCAGCTACACCGGCGTGCCGGTGACCAATTTCGGCGATGCGCAGCGCCGCTATCTTGCCGGCGACTGCGAAGTCATGAGCGGCGCGATCTCGAGTCTCGCCGCGACCCGCGCGACCTTCGAGACAGCCAGCGAACATGTCATCTTGCCCGAGATCTTGTCGCGTGAACCTCTCGGTCCTGCCGTGCGATCGAACGATGCGGAATGGTCCGATATCGTGCGTTGGACGCTGTTCGCCCTCATCGCAGCCGAGGAATACGGGGTAACATCGGTCAATGTGATGGAACTGGCCGCGGTCCCCACCAACAACCGCGAAGTGAACCGTCTTCTTGGCACCGAGGGGGATTTCGGCGCCATGCTCGGGCTGCCCGCCGACTGGGCGGCCCGCGTCATCGCGGCCGTCGGCAATTACGGCGAAGTGTTCGAGGGCAGCATCGGCGAGGCAACCCCCGTCGGCCTTGCACGCGGGCTGAACGCGCAATGGATCGACGGTGGCTTGATCTATGCGCCCCCGTTCCGCTGAGCGTCGGGGCACGAAGGGCTGGGCGCATGCGCCTTCATTCGTGACCCAAACCCAAGATCTTGGTGATTTTTTCAGCGAATCGTGATGGTCCGCTGAAAAATCTGGCGTGGGCGCGGGGTGGCGGGTTGCCGTATCGCGGTTTCGCGGTCACGCTGTCTCTCAACGCTGGGCTTGCCCGGCCGCGACCAGAAAGGAACGATGCCATGGCCGACGCTCAGGTAACCCGCGCCGAAACCCTCGATGTCGACCGGTCGCAGATGACAGTCTCGGACGAGATTGCGATCTCGATCACCAACATGAACAAGTGGTATGGCACTTTCCACGTGCTGCGCGACATCAACCTGACGGTGAACCGCGGCGAACGCATCGTGATCTGCGGCCCGTCCGGATCGGGCAAATCCACCCTGATCCGCTGCATCAACGCGTTGGAGGAGCACCAGAAGGGCCAGATCATCGTCGACGGCACGCGCTTGTCCAATGACCTCAAGAACATCGACAAGATCCGGTCCGAGGTCGGGATGGTGTTTCAGCATTTCAACCTCTTCCCGCATCTCACCATCCTCGAGAATTGCACATTGGCCCCGATCTGGGTGCGCAAGATCCCCAAGCGCGAGGCCGAGGAAGCGGCGATGTATTTCCTCGAAAAGGTGAAGATCCCCGAGCAGGCCAAAAAGTACCCTGGCCAGCTGTCGGGCGGCCAACAGCAGCGGGTCGCCATCGCCCGCTCCTTGTGCATGCGGCCGCGGATCATGCTGTTCGACGAGCCGACCTCTGCACTCGACCCCGAGATGATCAAGGAAGTGCTCGACACCATGATCGCGCTGGCCGAGGACGGAATGACCATGCTGGTCGTGACCCATGAGATGGGGTTCGCTCAAGCCGTGGCCAACCGCGTGATCTTCATGGATCAGGGCCAGATCGTCGAGCAAAACGAGCCCAAGGCCTTCTTCAACAATCCCCAGAACGAGCGGACGAAACTGTTCCTGAGCCAGATCCTCGGGCACTGAGGCCGGCCTGTTCCTACGCGGAAAACGCGGGGAAAACTGCAGTTCCGCGCCGTCGCTCAGAGGTCGCGCGGCACCACGAAATCGACCACGCGGCCAGACCACCAGTCGACGCTGGACCAATCGTCACCCGGAAACTCGGCCACCAGCGTGGCGCAGGTCGGGTAATCGATGAATCGGGGATGCGGGGCCGGTTCGGCCACGATGCGATGGGCGCATTCGCCGATACCGGGGTTGTGCCCGATCAACATGACCTTGCGCGCCGACGCCCCCCTGAGGTGCTGAAGGATCTGCTGCGCCTCCGCATGATAGAGATCCGGCTCGACCGTCATTGCCACGGGATGTTCAAGGGCGGGCGCGAGCCGCTCCCATGTCTCTAGCGTGCGCCGGGCAGATGACACCATTGCCGCATCGGGCATATGGCCCTGTGCCGCCAGCCACGCCCCGATCTTGGGCGCATCGCCCCGGCCGCGCGGGTTCAGCACCCGGTCGTGATCGGACAACAGAGGATCGTCCCAGTCGGATTTCGCATGCCGCGTCAGGATCAGGGTCAGCGTCATGGGTGAAAGCTCCGCATGTGGAACGCCGACTGCTCGGGGCGGCGGCCGTAGGTTTCGCTGACCGGGCAGGCCCGCCGCACGCGGCACCCCCGTTGCAGGCAATCCCGCCCTGCCTCTGTGTCGAGAAAGGCGTGGCAGGCCGTGACGTCATACCCCGACCTGTCCAGCGCGCCAACAGGGCAGGCTGTCTCGCAGGGTCGAGGGCATGACGGGCAAGGGGAAGGCGGCGGCTGCGGCAGGTCGAGCCGGTCGCGCAAGGCCAGCGCGCCGCGCCACGACGCCATCAGCCCGGCCGTGTCATGCAACAGCAGCGTCACCGGGCTGACATGGGCGCGACCGCTCCGCTGCGCCCATGCGATGAAGGGCTGGAACGGCGGTCCGCCGAAGGGGAACAGCGCCTTGGCCCGCAGGTCACAGGCCAGCCTGCCGATCACCCGGCGCGACCAGCGGTCGAGCGGGTCTGCCAAGCTGTCGGCAAACTCGGGCTCGCCGGTCACATGGTCCCAGAACCCCGGTTCACGCGGGCCAAGCAGCAAAAGCGTTTCGCAGCCAGTCGGCGCAGCGTCCTCCGGGCCGGGATGAAACCCTCCGAAAACCGCAAGATGATGGGGGGCAAGCCGGGCCTCGATCTCCTCCAGGGTCATCCTTGCCCGTCCTCACGATGTGTACGCGCCGTGTACGGCCCGTGTACGCCTTGTGACCGGCCATCAGGCCCGGATCATCGAGCCCGCGCCATGTTCGGTGAACAGCTCCAGCAACACCGCATTGGGCACCCGCCCGTCCACGATGGTGCAGGCACGGACACCTGCGCGGACCGCCTCGATCGCGGTTTCGGTCTTGGGGATCATGCCGCCCGCGATCACGCCCGCGCGCGTCATTTCTTCCACCTCGGCGGCCTTCAACTCGGTCACCAATTCGCCCTCGGCATTCTTCACGCCGGCGACATTCGTCAGCAATAACAAGCGGTCAGCCTTGAGCGCCGCGGCAATCGCACCCGCCGCCGTGTCGCCGTTGACGTTGAAAGTCTCGCCATTGCGGCCCATGCCGATGGGGGCGATCACCGGGATCATGTCATCCTCGAACAGGTTGTTGATGACCGCCGGATCGACCTCGACCGGGATGCCGACAAAGCCAAAAATCGCATCCGCCGGTTCGCAGATCATCAGCGAGGCATCCTTGCCCGACAGCCCCACCGCCTTGCCGCCCTGCGCGTTGATCGCCTGCACGATCCGCTGGTTCACGAGGCCCGACAAGACCATCTCGACCACCTCGACGGTCGCGGCGTCGGTGACCCGTTTGCCATCGATGAACTCGGATTTTATGCCAAGCTTATCAAGCATTTCGTTGATCATCGGCCCACCGCCATGGACCACCACGGGGTTCACGCCGACCTGCCTGAGCAGCACGATGTCCCGTGCGAAGCTGGTCATCGTGTCATCGTCGCCCATCGCGTTTCCGCCAAACTTGACCACCACGACGGCGTCGTTGAAGCGCTGCAGATATGGCAGTGCCTCGCTCAGCGTGCGGGCAACGGCAAGGTGATCGCGGGTCATGTCTCTTTGCTTCATGTCGGGGCCTCGGGGTGGCTTTGCGATTGAATAGGCGAGCCACGCGCCCGTGTGAAGCGGCGGCTTTGCATATTTGGGGAAAGATGAAGGCGCAGGGTCAGCCGATGGCGGCGATGGTGGCGCGCAACGTGGGCATCCCGTCGCCCTTTTCCGACGACGTCAAGATAAGCTCGGGATAGGCGGCCGGGTGTTTGGCCAGCGCCGCGCGGGTGCGTGCGAGCGACGCCTCGAGGTCCGTCCCGCGCACCTTGTCGGCCTTGGTCATCACCACTTGAAAGGGCACGGCGGATTTGTCGAGCAGCGTCATGATCTCCTGATCGACCTCCTTCGCACCATGGCGCGCGTCGATCAGCACGAAGGCGCGGCGCAAGGTGGCGCGCCCCGAGAGATAGGCGCGCAGCAGGACCTGCCACTTGCGCACCACGTCGATGGGCGCCTCGGCGTATCCATAGCCGGGCAGATCGACGAGGTAGTGGCTTTCGCCGAGGGTGAAGAAGTTGATCTCCTGCGTGCGGCCGGGCGTGTTGGAGGCTCGGGCGAGCGCCTTGCGCCCGGTCAGGGCGTTGATCAGCGTGGATTTTCCGACGTTGGAGCGGCCCGCAAAACAGACCTCGGGCCGGTCGGCGGGCGGCAGGCCGTCCATCGCCACCACGCCCTTGAGGAACTCCGCCCCGCCGGCGAAGAGCTTGCGGCCCACCTCGGCCGTGATTTCGTCGGGCTCGGGGGCGAGAGGAAAGGGCAGGGTGGTCATGCTCGGGTCACCTCGTCGCCGACCGTCACACGGCCCGCACGCCGCACCATGGCGTAGACGCCGAACTGGGTGTGGCCCCAGCCATCCTCCAGCGCGGCAAGTGTGTTCGCGTCGCGCTTGCCCGTCTCCGGGTTCGCCTCGGTTGCGCGGCAACGGCCGATGGGTTCGATCACATCCAACTCGGCTCCGGCGATGCGCAGGCGCTTGCTGAGCAGATCGAACTCCTCCCAAGGGGCAAGACCCTCGAGCCAGAGGTTCCCGCGGAACCGGCGCGGGTCGAGGGACTGGCCCAGCTTTTGGGACAAAGCGCGCAGCGAGGACATGTTGAGCACCGCGACCGAGGCGAAGGGCGCATCGCTCATGCCGGCTGGCGGGGCCTTGACCAGCGTGGCGGGGCCGCGGCGGTCGGTGGGGTAGATCGGCCTCAGCCAAGCGAAAAGCGCGGGCGCTGCCTCCGCCGTGCCGGGAGTGATCGTGATGTCGGGCCGGTCGGGATGCGAGAGGTGGATCGCCTCGCCCTCAACGCGGGCTGTGACCGCCATTAGCGACGGACCCTTGGCCCCGCGCAGAAAGTTGCGACATGGCCGCCAGCCATCGGCTGCCTCGCCCCCCTCCTCCAGCACGGCCCAGGCGCGATCCAGCGGTAGCGGCCGGTCGACCTGCAGGCCCACATGCTCCAGCGACTCAGCCCCGATCCCCTTGATCGGATGCCGCCAGATCTGGGCCAGATGCCAGGTCATTTCGCCTCGGGCTTTTTTCGCTGGAAGCTGGAGCGGATGTTGCCGAACAGGTCCGGTTTGTACCCGTGTCGCCGCATGATGATGTATTGCTGCGCGAAGGTGATCGTGTTGTTGGCGATCCAGTACACCAGCAGGCCGCTGGCGAAACTGCCCAGCATGAACATGAACACCCAGGGCAGCCAGGCGAAGATCGCCGCCTGTGTCGGGTCTGTCGGCTGCGGGTTCAGCTTTTGCTGGAGCCACATCGAGATGCCCAGCAGGATCGGCAGCACCCCGATGAAGATCAGCGCGAGGATGCTGGTGGGTTCCGGCGCGGCCCAAGGCAGCAGCCCGAAGAGGTTGAAGATCGACGACGGGTCGGGTGTCGACAGGTCATTGAGCCAGCCGAAGAACGGCGCATGGCGCAGTTCCAGCGTGACGAAGATCACCTTGTAGAGCGAGAAGAAGATCGGGATCTGTAGCAGGATCGGCAGGCAGCCCGAGGCGGGGTTCACCTTCTCCCGCTTGTAGAGCTCCATCATCTCCTGTTGCATCTTCTGGCGGTCGTCGCCGACACGCTCCTTGATCTTCTCCATCTGCGGTTGCAGCTCGCGCATGCGGGCCATCGAGGCATAGGATTTGTAGGCCAAGGGGAAGAGGGCTGCCTTGACGATGACGGTCAGTGCAATGATCGCAAGGCCCATGTTTCCGATCAGCACATTGAGCGTGTGCAGCAACCAGAACATCGGCTTGGTCAGGAAGTAGAACCAGCCCCAGTCGATCGAGTCGATGAAGCGTTCGACGCCTGCAGCCTCATAGTCGCGGATGGTTTCCCACTCCTTGGCACCGGCGAAAAGCTGGGTGGTAACCTGGGCCGTCTCGCCTGCCGCGACATCCATCGCGGGAAGGCGCGCTTCGGTCTGGTAGATGTCGGCGCTAGCGACATACTTCGTGACGCTGGTGAAGGGCTGGTCGGCGCCCGGGATCAGCGTGGTCATCCAGTATTTGTCGGTAAAGCCGATCCAGCCGTTCGCCTCCACGGCGACAATTTCAGCGGCTGCGGCTTCGCGCTCGACAAAGTCGAGATCGGGTAGGTCGTTGTAGCTGATTTCGTCCAGTTGACCGTCGACCTTGCGCACGACGCCTTCGTGCAGGATGAAGAAATTCTGCAGGTCATCGGGCAGGCCGTGGCGGGCGACGATGCCATATGGGGCCAGCCGGACGGCAGCCTCGCTAGTGTTCTCGACCGATTGGGTGACCGAGAACATGAAATTCGCGTCGATCTCGATGGTGCGCCGAAAGATCAGGCCCGAGCCGTTGTCCCACACCAAGGTGATCGGGGTTTCGGGAGTCAGAACCTCGCCGCTTTCGACCGCCCATTCGGTGTTGGCGCCCGGCACGTCCTCGAAGCCGAGGTCCGAGCTTCCCGCAGGAACCCAGCCGTAGAGGGCGTAATACGGATCTTCGCTGCCGACGGGTGACAGCAGGCGGACGATCGGGCTGTCCTCCTCTAGCGTCTCGAAATACCCGCGCAGCGACAGGTCGTCGATCCGGCCGCCGATCAGCGAGATGGATCCCTCAAGTTCGGGCGTGTCGATCCGCACGCGCGGCGCCTCGGGCGCGGCGGCGGTTGCCGCCTCGGCCTCGGGCAGGGCAGGGGTTCCATCCGTCGCGGCGGGCGGGAGCAGCGCGATATCGGTCCCGCCTGCCGCGGGTGCCTGCGCCGTGGGCGCAGTGGCGTTGGGATCGGTGACCGGCTCGGGCGGCGGGAAGAGGACAAACCAGACGAGGATGACCAAAAAGCTCAGCGCCGTGGCCAGGATCAGGTTTCTGTTCTGATCTTGCATGATTGTCAGCGTCCCGCGGTTGATATTCTCGCGGGTTCAACAGATCGGGGGGGCAAAGGTCAAGGGGCGTTTTCCGCGCGGGCCTGGCCAGGGACGGATCAACCCGCGCGCCGACCGATCGCGGGCGGACGGGCCAGCGTCTCGTTGTGACGGGTTGCCCATGCGACCGTATCCTCGATCGGCATCGGATGGGCGATGTGAAAGCCCTGCAGATGGGTGCAGCCCATCTGCGCCAGAAGTGTCTGGACGCAAGCGTCTTCCACCCCTTCGGCAAGGGTCTGCACGCCAAGGTGCCGCGCCACGGACAGGATGGCAGCAACCATGGCCTGCTGACCGGGATCGGCATCAAGCCCGAGGATGAAGGAGCGGTCGATCTTGATCCGGGCCACGCCGAAGCGCCGGATTGCCGCCAGCGAAGCTTGACCGATCCCGAAATCGTCGAGGTCGAGCGCGATGCCATGCGCACCGATGGCGGCGATGGTGGCAAGGATGGTGTCGTCGTCGCCCCGTGCCGCCACGGTCTCGAGGATCTCAACCGTCAGGCGTCCGGGGGCGATGTCGAAACGGTCCACCTGCCATTTAAGGTGGTCGGCAAGGGCGGGGTTGCGCAGTTCGTCGGCCGAGAAGTTGACCGAGACCGAGGGCACACGCAGCCCGGCCTTGTCCCACAGGCGCAGCGCGTCGAGCGCGTGGAACAAGATCACCTGCCCCAGCGCATCCATGCGTCCCGCGTCATCGACGGCCGACAGAAACTCCGCCGGGGCCAGCACGCCCCGGACAGGATGGTGCCAGCGCGCCAGCGCCTCGAACCCCGAGATCACGCGGCTTGTGGCATGGATCTGCGGTTGGAACCATGGGCGGATCTCACCCTCCTCCAGCGCGGCGGTAACTTCGCTGGCCAGATCGGCCCGCGCGGTGCGTTGGCGCAGCAGCGCTGGTGCAAAGGCGCGCACCGCATTGGGGCCATTGCGCAGCGCCTCGGTCAGCGCGGCCTCCGCGGCAATCAAGGTTGCCCCTGCGACATCACCTGTCTCGCGCATAAGACCGGCATGACCGACCGACGCCGTCAGGCGGACAGCGGCACCGCCGATGCCGATGGGTTCGCTCAGCGCGGCGCGCAAGCGTGAGGTGATCGCCTCGCGCGTGCCAAGACGGAGCGAGGGAACCGGATGCAGCACGATGCCAAAGCGCGCATCACCAAGGCGCACGACCAGATCATCTTGCCTGAGCGCGGTGCAGATGCGTTCGCCACAGCGCCGGGCGACATCCTCGGCGGCCTCAATGCCCAAGCGTTCGCCAAGCCTGCCCCAATCGTCGATCTGCATCAGGATGCAGGCACTGTCCTGACCGGGCGTTTGCGCGACATGATCCAGCATCGCCAGCAAAGCATCCTGCCCTGAAAGGCCGTTGCGCGGATGCGGCAGCAGTGCATAGCCCGTATCCGCCATCGGTGCGCCGCTTGCGGCCAAGGCCAGCGCGCGCAAGGCCAGCAGGGCGGGCAGGGCAAAGGCCGAGACCAGCACCAGATCCGACAGCCCCAGCCAGAGCGCCCCCAGCACGGTCAGCGGAAACAGCGCCAGCACGTCGATCCGCGTCAGCGCCCGGCCCGTCGCCCCGGCAAAGCGGGTGGCAAGGCTGCGATATCTCTCGGCCATGGGCTGCGCCTTTCGGATCATCCGGGGGCGCAAGACCCCAGCGGGGTTGCGCCAACGCGCACCGGATAATCGGCCAAGCCCTGACAGGCGCTTAACGTCGGAGGCCTCAGTTCTTCGAATTTTGTGCAGTTGCAAGCTGTGCCAATCCGGCGAAATCGAACAGCTCGGTGTCCAGCAGATGCGAGGGCCGTGCCGTCATCAGCGCCGAAAAGATCTTGCCCCGGCGGCCCGGTGCGCGCGCCTCCCACTCGTCGAGCATGCGCTTGATCACCTGTCGCTGCAGGCCGTCCTGACTGCCGCACAGGTCGCAAGGGATGATCGGATAGCCCATGGCGCGCGAAAACGCTTCGCAATCGGCCTCGGAGACATGCGCCAACGGGCGGTGCACGAACAGGTCGCCCTCGTCGTTGACCAGACGCGGCGGCATGGTCGCAAGCTTGCCGCCATGAAACAGATTTAGGAAAAACGTCTCGAGAATGTCGTCGCGGTGATGGCCGAGGACGACGGCCGAACACCCTTCCTCGCGCGCGATGCGGTAAAGGTTGCCGCGCCGGAGCCGCGAGCACAGCGCGCAATAGGTCCGGCCCTGCGGAACCTTGTCCATCACGATGGAATAGGTGTCGGCGTATTCGATCCGGTGCGGCACGCCCATTGCTGTCAGGAACTCGGGCAGGACGGTCGCGGGGAACCCCGGCTGCCCCTGATCGAGGTTGCACGCCAGGATGTCGACGGGCAAAAGTCCGCGCCACTGCAATTCGGTCAGGGCCGCCAGCAGCGTGTAGCTGTCCTTGCCACCTGACAGACAAACGAGCCAGCGTTGCCGTGGGCCGGAGGGGTCCCGATCAACCATGCCGTAGCGGTCGATCGCTTCGCGGGTCTCGCGGATGATGCGCTTGCGCAGCTTGCGGAACTCGGTGGTTTTGGGCGCACCATGAAACAGCGGGTGGATGTCGTCGCCGGCGTCTGCGGCGATGTCGTCACGGTCGAGCATGGGGCGTGTCCTTGTTGCGCGCGGCCTCGGTATGGGGCCGGGGCCGGGCGTGCGTCAAGCGGCGTGGGGGGAAACCCTACTTTGCGGATGGGCAGGCCTGAGTCATCCTCGGCCCGACCCTTCCCCGAGCCGAGGCCCGACCATGCCCCTTTTCGTCACCCGCCGCAGCTACAACGCGTCAACCGGCCGCTTCACGCACAACCGCGCCAGCGTCACGCGCCATGTGTCCGTGCCTGACGCGACGTCGCCCGGGGGGGATCACATCGTGGATCAGGCCACCTGGCTCAGCCTCGTCAAGCAAGAGGCGCAGGCGGGCGAGATCTTGATTTTCGTCCACGGCTTCAACACCGAACAGGCCGAGATGCTGGAGCGACGCCGCAAGATCGAGCTGGGCCTTGCTGCCGTCGGTTGGACCGGACTGGTCATCGGGTATGACTGGCCCAGCGACGGCACCGTTCTGGGCTATCTCAGTGACAGGGGAGATGCCAAGCACACCGCCCCCTATCTGGTGGTCGATGCCATCGGCCCGATCCTGAACCTGCGGCCGCAGCCCAAGGTCCATCTGCTGTGTCATTCGATGGGAAGCTACCTGACCTTGCGCGGTTTTTCCGGTGTGGGCGATGGTGGCGCGCCGGGCACGGTGCCTTGGGGGGTGGATCAGGTCGCCTTTGTCGCCGCCGACGCCGACAAGCCGTGGATGGAAAGCGGGGCTTGGGGTGCGCTGGTGATGGACCTGCGCTGCAAGCGGCTGACCAACTATTATTCGACCTTCGACCGGGTGCTGAGCCTGTCCGAGGGCATCGTGCACGGCCAGCAGCGCGCCGGTCGCAACGGGATGCCGGTCGCGGTGCCCGCACGGTTCCATGACGTCTACTGCGGTGCGCAATACGAGGCCAAGGTGCCGCCCTCGGGCAAGACGATGCGCGGCTCGCATACGTGGTATTTCGACGATCCGGGGTTCTACGCCGATCTGGCCCAGACGCTGAAGGGTGCCGATCCGGCGACGATGCCGACGCGGCGACCCGTGGCCGGGTCATCCGACCTTGCGCTGCTGACCTGACAGCGGCCTTGCCCGGGGCAGGCGTCGTGTTAGGTCCCGGGGAAGGACAAAACCGCGGGTGCCCTGATGCGACTGATCTTGATCCTTGTGGCGACCCTGACGCTGGGGGCCTGCGGTGGCCGGCCGTCGCTGGTGGATCCGCCGCTGAGCGAGGCGCAGCTGAACCTCGAGGAGTTCTTCGCGGGCGATCTGGTCGCCTATGGCCAGTTTCAGGATGTCTTCGGCACCGTCCGCCGGCGCTTCACCGTCGAGATCGAAGGCACTTGGGACGGCGAGACGCTGCGGCTGGTCGAGGATTTCACCTATGAGGACGGATCGACCGAACAACGCATCTGGACCCTGACCAAGACCGGACCGGACAGCTGGCAGGGGACCGCGCCCGGCGTGATCGGCATGGCCACGGGGCAGGAACGCGGTGACACGTTCAACTGGCAATACACCATCGATCTGCCCGTGCCGGGCGGCGAGACGATGCGCGTCAGCTTTGACGACTGGATGTGGCTTCTGTCCGAGGACAGGCTTTTGAACCGCGCCTACATGTTCCGCTACGGCGTTAGGATCGGCGAGGTCATCATCAGCTTCGAGCGGATTTGACCCGGTCAGTCCGGCACATTGTCCACACCCGACCCGCCCCAGGGATGGCAGCGCCCGATGCGCCGGGCGGCGAGCCAAGCCCCCTTGAGCGCGCCATGCTTCTCCAGCGCTTCCATCGCATAGGCCGAACAGGTGGGCTGATAGCGGCAAGCATGCCCGACCCATGGGCTGAACACGAGGCGGTAGAACCGCACCGGCAGCGACACGACAAAGGCAAGCGGCGTCATTTGTGCAGCATCCTCAGGGCCGTTGCCAGATCGGTCTTGAGCTGGTCGAAGGGCAGGCCCGCCGTGGCATCGGCGCGACCGACCAGAACGTAGTCCCAGCCCGCGCGGCCGTCCACGGGCAAGATGGCGCGGGCAATCTCGCGCAGGCGCCGCTTGGCGCGGTTGCGGGCCACCGCGTTGCCGACCTTTTTCGAACAGGTGTAGCCGATGCGGATGGGGGTCTCGGCCGGTTCGTCGGGACCGCGCAGGCGGGCTTGCACCAGAAAGCCCGGCATCGGCTGGCGACGGGCGCGGGCGGCGCGCAGGAAATCCGCACGCTGCTTGAGGACCGAAAGCTTCACCACAGGACAAGCCCCCGGCGGGCCATCGCCCGGCGGAGGCGCCTCAAGGGTCACGGCCCCGGCCTGTCTCAGGCGCTGAGCGATTTCCGCCCGATCGCGCGACGCGCGTTCAGGATCTTGCGGCCGGCCTTGGTGGCCATGCGGGCACGGAACCCGTGGCGCCGTTTGCGCACGAGGTTCGAGGGCTGAAAGGTCCGCTTCGACATCTGACTTCTCCGTCGCTTGTCTGGGCCGGGTCGCTACAAGAGCGCGCCTCATCGACCCAAGGGAATCTCCGATGAAGCCCGGGCAATACGGAATGCCACGCAGCCTGTCAATGAAGAGCGCAGTCAGCCCGGGCGATTTTCACGACACGCGATGACAGCGGCCAGATCGGCGATCTCTTCGTGCGAGAACACCCGCACGCCCGCCTGTCGCAGCGCGGCGGTCACCACGCCTTCGCCGGGCCGGGTGACGCCATCGAAACGTCCTGCGTGGATGCGGGCGACCCCGCAAGATGGGCTGCCCTCGGTCAGGAGCGCAAGACGGCAGCCGGTGTCGCGCACCAACCGCAAGGCTGCCGTCGCACCATCCAGAAAGCCTTTGGTCACGTCCTTTCCGCTGCGGTCATGGACGTGGGCAGTGCCTTCCAGAACGCTCGCCCCTGTCGCCCCCGGCGTAATCTCGGCCGGGGCACGCGGCACGGCGAACCCGCCCGCCAGTTCCGGGCAAAGCGGCATCAGCCGCCCCTCATCGGCCCACAGGCGCAGCAAAGCGCTGCCCGCGTCCTTGGCCCGACCGTCGTAGCGCACGGGCGCGCCGACAAGGCAGGCGCTGACCAGAATCCGTTCCATGGGGCCCCCGACTGAAACATCCGCCCCCATAGGTTACGGCGTCGCGGCCCGATCGTCACGAAAACCCGCGTTCCCGTCACGCCCCATCAAGCCGCTGTGAACTTGCCGCCTTTCCCCTGTCGCATCGACGCGGGCTGACGCATTTACTGGACATCGCCAAAGGACAGTGCCCCCATGACCGACATCGTGCCCCAGATCCGCAAATCCCCCCTTGGTCGCGCCCTGCCGTTGATCGCCATTGCGCTCGGCGCGGGGCTTGGCTGGTGGTATCTGGGCGACAGGCTCAGCTTCCAGACGCTGGCCGACAACCGCGACGCGCTGATTTCCCTGCGCGACACGCATTATCTTGCCGCTGTCATCGGGTTCATCGCCCTGTATGCGGTCATCGTGGCCTTTTCCCTGCCGGGTGCCACCCTCGCCACGCTGACGGGCGGGTTTCTCTTCGCCACCTTTCCGGGCGCGCTGTTCAACATCGCGGGCGCAACGTTTGGGGCGACGGCGATCTTTCTGGCGGCGCGCAGCGGCATTGGCGCAGGCATGGCCGCGCGGCTCGAAGGGTCCGAGGGGCTGGTCAAACGCATCAAGGACGGGATCGACGACAACCAGTGGTCGATGCTGTTCCTGATCCGATTGGTGCCCGTGGTGCCGTTCTTTCTGGCCAATCTCATCCCCGCCTTCCTCGATGTGCCGCTGCGGCGCTTCGTGATCTCGACCTTCTTCGGGATCATGCCGGGCGCCGTGGTCTTCACCTCGGTCGGGGCAGGCCTTTCGGACGTCTTTGCCCGGGGCGAAACCCCCGATCTGGGCATCATCTTCGAGCCGCAGATCCTGTTGCCGCTGCTGGGCCTGTCGGCGCTGGCCATGCTGCCCGTCCTCCTCAAACTGGCGCGCGGCCGTCCCGGCCTGTGACACGCTCCCCGTTCCGTTCCGAAAGGCCGTGCCCATGTCCCGCATCAAGACCGATATCTGCATCATCGGCGCAGGCTCGGGCGGCCTGTCCGTCGCGGCCGGTGCCGTGCAGATGGGGGCGGATGTCGTCCTGATCGAAGCCCACAAGATGGGCGGCGATTGCCTGAACTACGGCTGCGTCCCCTCCAAGGCGCTGCTGGCCGCAGGCCACAAGGCGCATGCGACGGCGCAGGGCGCCTTCGGCACTGAAGGGCACCCCACCGTTCCCGATTTCGCCGCCGCAAAGGATCATGTGCAGGCCACCATCGACCATATCGCCCCCGTCGACAGTCAGGAGCGGTTCGAGGGGTTGGGCGTGCGGGTGATCCGCGACCGGGCACGCTTCATCTCGGACACCGAGGTGCAGGCGGGCGATCACGTCATCACCGCGCGCCGCTTTGTCATCGCCACGGGCTCGCGCCCCTTTGTGCCGCCCATCCCGGGGCTGGACGCCGTGCCGCATCACACAAACGAGACGATCTTCGAGCTGCGCGAGCGGCCCGAGCATCTGATCATCATCGGCGGCGGTCCCATCGGGATGGAGATGGCGCAGGCGCATCGCCGCCTAGGCTGCAAGGTGACCGTGCTGGAAGGGCAAGAGGCGCTGGGCCGCGACGATCCGGAGGCCGCGGCCATCGTGCTGGGCGCCCTGCGCGCGGAAGGGATCGAGATCGTGGACGGCGCACAGGTATCCGCCGTCTCGGGCACCGAGGGTGCGATCCGGGTGGAAACCGACGACGGCCGCAGTTTTGACGGCTCGCATCTGCTGGTCGCGGTCGGGCGGCAGGTGAATGTCGAGGGGCTCGACCTCGACAAGGCGCATGTCGGCTTTGACCGGCGCGGCGTCACCGTGGACAGCGGCCTGCGCTCGACCAATAGGCGGGTTTATGCCGTCGGTGATGCGGCGGGCGGTCTGCAATTTACCCATGTCGCGGGATATCACGCGGGCGTCATCATCCGCCCGATGCTCTTCGGCTTGCCCGCCAAGGCGCGCACCGACCATATCCCTTGGGTCACCTACACCGACCCGGAACTGGCGCAGGTCGGCCTAACCGAGGCCGAAGCGCGTAAGAAACATGGGGACAGGCTGTTCGTGGCCCGCGCCGATTTCGCCCACAATGACCGCGCCATCGCCACCGGGCAGGCGCAGGGATTCGCCAAGGTCATGGTGGTCAAGGGCCGCCCCGTGGGGGCCACCATCGTCGGGCCGCAGGCGGGCGAATTGATCCAGATCTGGGCGCTGGCCATCGCCAACCGGCTCAAGATGTCGGCAATAGCGGGCATGGTCGCGCCCTATCCCACACTGGGGGAGATTAACAAACGCGCCGCGGGGGCCTATTTCTCTCCCAAACTGTTTGACAGCCCCCTCGTCAAACGGGTCGTGCGCGCGGTGCAGCGCTGGCTTTAAGGATCGGGGGGCTGTCTGTCTCGGCAAGGGCGTAAACCGCGTGACCAATACCCTTTCAGGGCGTTTCCTGATCCTCACCGTCATCTTCGTGATGCTGGCCGAGGTCTTCATCTTCCTGCCCTCCATCGCGCGGTTCCGCGAGGATTACCTGCTGGCGCGGCTGGAACGGGCGCAGATCGCCTCGCTTGCCCTGCTGGCGACGGACGGCATGATCTCCGAGGAACTCGAGGAAGAGCTGCTGCGCAACGCCGAGGTGCTGAACGTGGTGCTGCGCCGTGACGCCGTGCGGCAGCTGATCTTGTCGAGTGACGAGATGCCCGCCATCGCCGCCAGCTACGACCTTCGCGACCCCTCTGCCTTCGAGCTGATGCGCGACGCGATGGCCCGGCTGGCCAACCCCGAGGCGCAGGTGATTCGCGTGATCGGCGAACCGGTGCGCGAGGCGGGGCTGTTGATCGAGATCACCATGCCGACCGAACCGCTGCGCATGGCGATGATCGACTACGGGCTGCGCATTCTCGCGCTGTCGGCAGTGATCTCGATATTCACGGCGGTCTTGCTTTTCGTGGCGGTGCAACGCCTGATGGTCACGCCGATCCGGCGGCTGGTCGCCTCGATGATGCGCTATGCCGAGGCTCCGTCGGATGCGACGCGTATCATCACCCCGCAAGGTCGGGTGCGTGAATTGCGCAATGCCGAGGATGCGCTGCAATCGCTTCAGACCGACCTCACCGGCGCGCTCAAGCAACGCGAGCGTCTGGCGCAGCTGGGCGAGGCGGTGGCCAAGATCAGCCACGATCTGCGCAACATGCTGTCGGTGGCCACGCTGGTCGCCGACCGGCTGGAGGCCTCCGAGGACCCGACGGTGCGCCGCATTGCGCCGCGACTGGTCGGCTCGCTCAACCGCGCGATCAACCTGACCGAGGCGACGCTGGCCTTTGGCCGGGCCGAGGAACCGGCCCCCAAGCTCGACCGGGTAGGGTTGCGCAATCTGGTCGAGGATGTGATCGAAAACGAAAGGCTGGCTGCCGACAGTGCGCAGATCACCTATGCCTGCTATGTGCCCGCCGATGTCTCGGTGCGCGCGGACCCCGAACAATTGCACCGCGTTTTGTCCAACCTCGTACGCAATGCCCGCCAAGCCATCGCCGCGACCGGCAAGCCGGGCGAGATCCGCGTGACCGGCACGGATGGACCCGAGGCCTGGGTCATCGAGATCAGCGACACCGGGCCCGGCTTGCCGCAAAAGGCGATCGATCACCTGTTCCAGCCGTTCCATGGTGGGGCGCGCAAGGGCGGCAGCGGTCTTGGTCTTGCGATTTGCGCCGAACTGGTGCGGGGCCATGGCGGTCGGCTGGAACTGGCGCGCAGCGGGGCGGGTGGGACATGCTTTCAGGTCATACTGCCCGCAGGACTTGCGGCGTGACCGATCGGGTTTTCCCCCTTGCAAGGCCGGTTCACCGACGCTAAACCCCGCCCTCACGCACTGGTAGCTCAGTTGGATAGAGTACTTGACTACGAATCAAGGGGTCGGGGGTTCGAATCCTCCCCAGTGCGCCATCTTTCATTTATCAGAAATTTTCCTGTCGTCATTCAGTGAGCCCGGTGTCTGTATGACGCAAGTTTAAGCGGGCACCATTTGTTGAGCTGCTTAGCCAAGATGGATTGGAACGCCAGCCACGGGCGCCATTGACGCGGAGCGGCTTAGCCTTTCCCCCAGGTTCCGACGTTCCGACAGCGTATCAAGACTGTGGCACTCTGTGCGAAAGCCGGTGATCCACACGCGGCCCTTTTTGAGCCCCACCAAACAAAACGACATATAACGCCCAGAAAAACGTAGGTCTTGGTTCTGTGCGGAAGCAACGGATCAACCAGGGCCGGTCGGCATGTGCCGTGCCATGGCTCATGGCAAAGTAGGGTCGAAGTCACCCCCTAGGCGCGCGCTTGAGCGAGAAAAGGTTGCTCATCGCCCTGTTGGCCTTCGGCGTGCGAAGCCTGTCGCGACAAAAGCCCCAATTTGTCAAACTTTGGATGATTTTCTGGTCCTCACGAGGGCCGACGAGAAGCGCGCTTAACCGATTCAGAGGCTTCATATGCCAAAGTCGCGATCACATGCTTAAATCGGCAGGGTGACCCTCCGTTTCATGACGTGGCCACTGACGGCGGTCCTCTGGAGTTTGGTGGGTCGGAAACACCCCTAAAGGAGACGAAAGGTCTCGCTCTGCTTGCGTTGCTGGCTTGACGAGGAGCGTGTTCTTGCCTGGCAACCTATAACGTCACGACATCGAATTCCGCCGATCCTACTTTCTGGGGGTCGATCAGCGAATCCGCGTCCGGCCATACGCTGGACTTCACCGCCCTGCCGTCGTGGTTTGTCATCTCCTTCGAACCCGCAAGCTCTATCATCTGGATCTGGGTCGGCAGCACCTGGCGCGCGATCACCAAGGCGGGCGGTGGCGGGTTGCCGCTGTCAGAGAGGATCGACCTGTAGGTGTGCCGCCGACCGCCACCGCCTAGCGTCGGTCGGTCCATAGCTGCCAACCGGCGGGGGGCCGCGCGCTGGGGTATGGATTTCCCAAACCGGCCATTCATACTCTTTTCAGCAGTCCTGATCACAGACTTGGCCGTGACCCGATTCCTGACGGCGGTCGCGTGCCCCATCAGGACTTGCGGAACTGAAGCCTGATTGGCTTGGCCTGTCGCTCGCAGAGGAACGAATGCATGACGAACCGCCCCGATCGCATCCAATGCGGCGGATGATCATGGCTAACGCCGGCCTACAGCGGGTGGTCTTCCGGTACCGCTCAGGCTCTACGCGACAGGTCGGGTGCAGCTTCGATAAGACGAGAGGACATTTTTCTCTGATTTGAACACAGACGTTCCATGAGATGGAGTCGCTTGCGGACCGGTTCGCCCTTCGCGCCTTTATACCACACGATCAAGCGGTTCGGACCGCAGGTTCATCGAGCCAAGGCCGGTCTCTCGTTGGATCTTGCCCTGCGTCGAACACATCCCGGCAGTCAAGGGTGGACTAAAGTCATTGTAACTCTGCAATGAGGGTCCATGTTTTCTACAGCCGGTCTTCGTGGCGGGCTGCATTCGGGACTGCCAGTCCCGAAAGAGGAACCATCCAATGAACAGTCGCTCTGCCCCTTCGCTTGCCGCAGGCATGTTGGTCGCTGCTGTCGGTCTGGCCCAAGCTCAGACCGCAACGGGTGAGATGGGCGTGTCCGCCGAGGTTGCCAGAACCTGCACGCTGTCTGCAGAGCCGCTCGCCTTTGGCACCCTGAGCGTGACCGAAGTCACCAACGGGTCTGCTCTGGTGACGCTGGAATGCAACGGCGTCTCGACTGTGACCACCATTCTGGTCGGGATGGGGGCCAACGCGGACCCGCCCACGACGCAGCGAAACCTCGCCGCGGGCATCGACGACCGGGTGCCCTACACCTTGCACGAGCTGGAAGCGGGCGGTGCAGACATTGCAACCGACGGTGCCGTCACGCTGGTGCAGGTGGGAACGACGAACACCTACACCGCAACGCTCTACGGCAAGATCCAGCCCAGTCCTGCCTATCCGATGGGCACTTATGCCGACACGGTCATCCTGACTGCCAACTACGCTCCGTAAAGCCAAGAAAGGTACATCACATGTTCAAGTGTGCACGTTCGAGGATCGGCGGCGTCGTTCTGCTGGCAGCACTGGCCCTGACCGGTCCGGCCCTTGCCAATGACTTCACCGTCTCGCCCACATCGATCACGGTCGCCCCGGGAACGCAGGTGGCCACCCTCACCGTCAGGGCAGGTGGTCCGGGTGTGACCCAAGGTCAGGTCCGCGTAGTGCGGTGGCACCGCGATGGTGGCGCCGGAAGGCTGGAGGCGACGCGCGACGTCGTGGCCAGCCCGCCCGCCATGCAGATGGCCCCCAATCAGGAACTGACCATCCGGCTCGTGCGCACGGCCACGACCGCTGTGCGGGGCGAAGAGTGCTACCGGGTTCTGGTGGACCAGTTGCCGGGCGAAAGCCAGCAAGGCCAGGTGGTGAAGTTCACGATCCGGCATTCGGTGCCGCTGTGTTTTGGCCCCCCGGTCTGACCCGACAATGCACGCGGCAGCGCGGGTCCGCGCTGCCGACAGACAGGGGAGGGGACCCAGTTTGCGCAGCTGGCCCCACATCACCGCGGTTGCGATCGCGCTTTGCCTGGTCACGTGGACCTCCGTCATGGATCTCGGCGCGCAGACCCGGGATGACGAGGGACAGAGTGCAACCGGTCCTGTGCCCGGTGACGTCGGCGCGCAGTATGACCCCAACGCGGACGAAGCCCTGTATCTGCTCGTATCGATCAACGGGCGTGATACCGGCCTTGTGGCGGAGTTCGCCCTGCCCCTGCAGTCGCGGCGCATGATGGCACAACGCGAAGAGCTGCAAGGCATCGGGATCGCGGCGCCCCGCGACCTTGGGCAGACCGTGTTCCTTGATCAGATCCCGGGCCTGTCCTTTGTCTACGACGTCCCGTCGCAGACCCTGTCCATCACGGCGCGGGATGCGGCCCTTGTTCCGGTCGAAATCTCGGCGGTGCCGCAACGCGATCTGCCCCAGGCACAGGCGGGTTTCGGTGTGGTCCTGAATTACAGGGTAACGGCGAACCTCGGCGATGACATCTTCGACGACGGGTTTCGGGCCGAAACGGCCTTTGCCAGCTTGGACCTGCGGGCCTTCACGCCGCTCGGTGTCTTTACCACCACGGGGACTGTCAGCTCCCGGATCGACGATCCCGGCGATGCCGCGTTCCAACGGCATGACACCTCTTTCACCATCTTCAGCCCCGGCCGGATGGTGACCGTGACCGCCGGAGATTTCACGACAGCCGGCCCGACATGGGCCCGGCCAGTGCGACTGGGCGGAATTCAGATCCGCCGCGATTTTTCCTTGCGCGACGATGTCGTGACCAGCCCCATGCTGTCCTACTCCGGATCGCCCGCCGTGCCCTCGAGCATCGATGTCTATGTCGACAATGTGCGCGCCTATTCCGGGGCGGTCGCATCCGGACCGTTCAACCTCTCGAATGTCCCGATGATCACCAGCGCGGGCGAAGCCGTTTTCGTGTTGCGCGACGCGGCCGGCAACGAGCAGACCACCGTGGTGCCGTTCTTCGCGACGCAGAACCTTCTGGCCCGGGGCATGCTGGATTTCTCCTTCGAGGCAGGGCGCATGCGCCTGCCCTATGGCGACGGACGGTCCGCGTATGGCGACGGCAACGCTGTTGCGCTGAGCCTGCGCTATGGCGTTTCGAACCGCCTGACGGTCGAGACCCGCGCCGAAGCGCTTGGTGCGTTGCGGATGGTGGGGGTGGGTTTTCACGCGGTCTTGTTCAACCAGGCCGAGGTTTCCCTCGCGGGTGGTCAGAGCGTCAATGGTCAAGACAGCGGCAGTTTCGGTTTTGGCGCATTGCGCACCGAGGTTGGCGGTGTCGGGGTCCGGCTTAGCACCCGACGGACCTTTGGCACCTTCCAGGATCTGGCCTCCGTGACGTGGGAGGAACGGGCAGCGGCTTCCGATCCGGCTACCGTCGTTCCGTCCTTCGGCGCCATCACAGCCCTTGATGCCGTGACGCTGTCGATTCCGGTCTTCGGCGCGGGCAGCAGCCTTGGGCTGAGCCTGATCAACTCCGAGCGATCCGATCTGACCAATACCATCGTGTCGGCCTCCTACTCGCGCCAGCTTCCATGGCGGGCGGCGTCGTTTCGGATCAATGCGTTCCACGATATCGCGGGTGATGGCGGCTTTGGGGCGTCGATGGGCCTCTCGATGGCGCTCGGGGGATCTGCCCATGCCAGCGCCGGATTGCAACGCGACCGATACGGGCGCGTCGACACTGTCGCCGGGCTTTCACGATCGGCAGATCGTCGCGCGGGAAGCTATGGCTACCGGGTCAACCTCTCGGGCCAGAACACTTCGCTCGGTGCGACCTACCAGACCGGCTTTGGCCGGGCCGATCTCGCCCTGCGCAACGGCGATGCAGGCGGCAGCGCCAGCGCGACATTCGACGGGGCGCTGGTTCTGGCGGGCGGCGGATTGTTTGCGAGCAACCGCATCCAGGACGGCTTTGCCGTGGTCGATCTGGGGATTGCCGGTGTGCCGGTCAGTCTGAACAATCGTGCGGTGGCCCGTACAGGCGCGAGCGGGCGGGCGCTGGTGCCGGATCTCCGGTCCTACCGACTGAACCGGGTGTCCATCGACCCGCTTGCCCTGCCGCTCGACGCCAGCCTCGGCGCGACGGCAATCGATGTGGTTCCGGCGCGGTGGTCCGGCGTGGCCCTGGATTTCGGTGGCCAGTCCGAAGCTGGCGCACTGGTGGTGCTGCGCGATGCCAGTGGCGTGTTTCTTGCGCCCGGCGCCGAGGTCCGGCTCGCCGGGTCATCGACCGCGTTCACCTTGGGATACGACGGCGAGGTCTGGATCACCGGGCTTGGCGCACACAACCATATCACTGCGCAGACAGCCGGCAGGACCTGCACCGCCGCCTTCGCCTATGCACAGGTGGCCGATGAGCAGGTCTACATCGATGGAGTGGAGTGCAGATGACGATACGACCCATTGTTCTGGCTGCGAGCCTTGTCGCGCTTGCCAGTGCCGGCCATCCCGCCCGCGCGGAACTGGTCTGCGACGCCGATCCGGCCTCGCTCGATTTCGGGCTGATCTCGGTGCGGGACGGCCAGTCTCAACAGACCAGCGGCCCGGTGACCATCTCGTGCTCTGGCGGCACCCCCGGCGCATCGATCGTGGCTTGCGTAAGCCTCGGGGCAGGCAGCGGCGGCAGCGGGCCGGGCCTGACGCCCCGCACAATGTCTGGGAACGGGGCAGCAACGCTGGATTACCAGCTGACGGCCAACAACACCCTCTCGGTCGGTGGCATCATCTGGGAGACTGTCGGCTTCGCCGTTGACCTCGACGGTTCGGGCAGCGCCACGGTCGCACCGACCCTCTATGCCGAAGTGACCTCGATCGGTGCGCAAGCCACCATCGGACCCTACCTGTCCCGCTTCGAGGCTGGCGGAGATGTCCTGATGTCTTATGGCGAGACGGCCTGCGACCAGACCGGCACCGCGAGTTCGTTCTCGGTCCAGGCGACAGTCACCGCAAGCTGCACGGTCGAAGTCTCGAACATGGATTTCGGAAACATTGACGCCGCCATCGTGGCACCGGTGGACCAGACCGCCAGCATCACGGTGTCGTGCACCAATGGGTCCGCCTACACCGTTGGTCTTGACCACGGGCTCCATGCCATGGACGGCGGGCCCTCCGGTCGGCGGCTGGCAAACGGCGGGAACCTGCTTGCTTACGGTCTTTACCAAGACCCATCGCGCAGCCTGGGCTGGGGGTCGGGCGCGGGAACCCTTGTGGCGGGCGTGGGCACCGGCGGCCAACAGGTTCTGGCCGTGTTCGGCAGGATCCTTGCAGACCAGCAGGCGGTGGTCGGAAGCTACTCAGACCGGGTCGTCGTCACTGTCGCTTACTAGGTTGCGTCAAGCATGGGGGGCCTGCTCGCGTTCCGCATCAACTCCGCCCATGTGTCGGCACCTTGCGCATCGGAAGCTGAAGGCCATTGGATCCGAACGTCTGCTCCGGTTCATTGGCAAGACTGCTGCAGCCGGTCAGTGGACGGCGGCTCTCCGCCCCTTGCGCGGGTGGGCTATGGCTCGCCGCGCTTGGCACAAAGTGGCCGGACAACAGGAGCTTGACCGAGATCGAGAGGGCCTGGGTAGAGTTCAACCGCAGCATCAGCACCCGGCGAGATCCGGCCCCGCCGCTGCATGTGATAAAGTCCTTGCGGAGCACAGTGTGTCACTCTCCGTGCACCCAGAAACGTGAGCATTTGACTGCTTGTGCGCCATGCTGAAGAGGTTACGCTTCCGGTCTGAACGTTCGGCTGAAGGCGTGTTGCAGACCTTGGCCTGACCACATCGAACCGGGACACCCATCTTGAGCACATCCGCAGTCGACCCGAGCCTGCTCGCGGAACTGGCCCCCACGGGCCGGCTGCGCGCCGGCATCAACACCGGAAACTTCCTCCTCGTCAGCGGCCAGACGGCTGACGGCCGACCTGTCGGTGTGTCGCCGGATGTTGCGGCCGAGATTGCCGGCAGGCTGGGCGTGCCGCTCGACCTCGTTTGCTACCCCGACCCGGGGCTTCTCGCCGATGGCGCCGAACGCGGTGCGTGGGATATCGGCAATATCGGGGCCGAGCCGCAGCGGGCGCGCACCATCGCTTTCACCGCAGCCTATTGCCAGATCGAGTCGACCTACCTTGTGCCGGCAGGGTCGACCATCACCTCGATCGAGGAGGTCGACCGACCGGGCCGCCTCATCGCGACCAAGGGGCGGGCAGCCTATGGCTTGTGGCTCGAGAACAACCTGAAACATGCCGAGTTGGTGCGGACCGACAGCATCGACGACTCCTTTGACGTCTTTGTCGAGCGAAAGCTTGACGCGCTGGCCGGGCTCAGGCCGCGGCTCTTGCAGGACCTTGAGCGTCTGCCGGGCGCACGTATCCTCGAGGGTCAGTTCAGTGCGGTGCAGCAATCGGTGGGCACGCCGCGCGGCAACGCGCGGGCGGCGAAATGGCTGGCCGATGTGGTCGAGGAGTTGAAGGCATCGGGATTCATCGCCGAACGGATCGCACGGCATGGGGTGCAAGGGCTGAGTGTTGCGCCACCGGCCGAAGCGTTGGCACCGGGCTGACACCGCATCTTTCGTTCAACCCGTCGGAAATCGCGCCGGGGCGGATCAGGAAAGTGCCGCCTCCAACCAGGCCGCTGTGCCAAGCAGCCTGTGATCGTTTCCCGGATTTCCCACGAGCTGGACGCCGATCGGCAAACCGCGCGGTCCGGTCGCCGTCGGCAGATGCAGGGCGGGGCCACCGAGTAAGGTCCAGACCCGGTTGAACTGGGGGTCGCCCGTGCCCGTCTCTGCCAGAGGGGCTTCGCCCTGCGCGCTGAGCGTCAGGATCGCATCGAAGGGCTGCATGGCGGCACTCAACGCGGCACCTAGGGTCTGGCGCGTATGAAGCGCTTCGAGGTAGGTCTCGGGCGATGTGAGTGCGGCAGCGTCGAGGTAGGCGCGCAAGGGCCCGCTCAACAACTCGGGATGAACCTGCCGCTCGAAGGCAAGCGCCCTGGTGCCTTCCCAAGCCATGATGACCTTTTGTGCCTCGAGCAGCGCCTGCCAGCCAGCAGCGTCCGGCAAGGTCTGAACTGCAGCTCCCGCAGAGGCGGCGACATCAGCCACCCGCTCCAACTCAACCACGACACAGGGTTCGGCGTTGTCAGCGTCGGGCGTCGCCCAGACCGCGAGACGGGGCGCCTGTGGCGACACCGGCGTCATGAGGTCGCTCCGGCCTGCCATGACACCGACGAAAAGCGCCACGTCCGAAACCGTGCGAGCGAACCCGCCGATCGTGTCCAGGGTTTCCGAGAACAGCGACAGACCGCTGCGGCTGATCATGGCGAAGCTCGGCTTGTAGCCCACAACCCCGCAAAAAGCTGCGGGACGGATGATGGAGCCCGCCGTCTGTGTGCCCGTCGCCATGCTGGCGCCCCCCGCCGCAACGGTCGCGGCAGACCCGCTTGAAGAGCCGCCGGGCGTATGCGTCGGATTGTGCGGATTGCGGGTCGGCCCCGGCGTGAGATGGGCGAACTCCGTCGTGACCGATTTGCCGACCACCAGACCGCCCGCCGCGCGGATCGCGGCGACTGCGGCTGCATCCCGTGCCGGACGCCGCCCCGCATAGATCGGGGAGCCGCAAGCGGTGGGCATGTCGACCGTATCGAAGATATCCTTGATTGCGACCGTATGGCCGCTCAGGGGACCGCGCAGGTGCTCGTGATCCAGCCGACGCGCTTCGGCGAGAACAGTGGCCTCGTCGAGCCAAGCATAGGCATGTAGCCTGTCCTCGTCTTGCAAGATGCGCTTCAACGCAGC
This sequence comes from Roseicyclus mahoneyensis, assembly GCF_003148775.1. Taxonomy (GTDB): domain Bacteria; phylum Pseudomonadota; class Alphaproteobacteria; order Rhodobacterales; family Rhodobacteraceae; genus Roseicyclus; species Roseicyclus mahoneyensis. The sequence goes on along the minus strand of NZ_QGGW01000015.1, from coordinate 2,592 downwards.
CTCGGCCAGTTCGATGGTAGACATGGCAATCTCCAGATCAGGCTCGGGAATTTGGTGGCCGTCCCAAAGCAGATGGGTGGCAGACTAGCGCCTGATTTGCCATCCAGCCATATCCAAGCGTAAAGCTGCTGGCCAAGCGCAAGGATCAGGAACGGGACAGTCGCCATGACCATCAGAACCGCCATCATCGGATTAGGCATCATGGGGCGCCGGATGCTCGAGCACATGCAGCGGCATCCAGACTACGAGGTGGTCGCGATGTGGGACCCGGACCCGCAAGCCTGCCGGGAGGCGCTGGCACTGGCGCGGGCTGTGCCCGTGGCAACGTCTGCCGACGAGGCGCTGGCGGCGGCCGACCTCGTCTATCTCGCCTGCCCTCCGGTTCCCCGGAAAGCTTACGCGCTGGCCGCGCTGCGCGCGGGCAAGGCCGTGTTCCTCGAAAAGCCGCTCGGCGTGGATGTGGCCGAAAGCGAGGGCCTCGTCGAGGCGTGCAAGGCGAGCGGTCTTCCCGTTGCCGTGAATTTCACCCAAGCCGCCGGGGCCGCGCTGACGAGCGTCTCGGACGCGGCCCGGACCCGGGCGCTTGGCGACTTGCAAGGCGTCGACATCGTCGTCACCTATGCTGACTGGCCGAGAGGCTGGCAAAAGGCGGCCGACTGGCTCCGCTTCCGCGACGAAGGCGGCATGACGCGCGAGGTGATCTCGCACTTCCTGTTCTTCTCGGAGCGAATCCTTGGACCTCTGTCGGTGGTCTGGGCGCATCCGTCCTACCCGGCGGACCCGCAGCTTTGCGAGACGCACCTGCTGGCGAGGCTTGAGAGTGCGGCGGGCGTGCCGGTGACGATCATGGCCAGCGTCGGCGGGGCGCAACCCGATCGGCAGGAGCTGACCATCAAGGGCTCGCTCACCAGCCGCCGGATCAGCGACTTCTACGTCGATGCCCGATCGGACGGCGGACCCTTCGAGGAGATCGCGGAACGCCCCTCCGATCCGCGTGCCGTGAGCCTGAGGGCGCAACTGGATGATTTGCTGCTGTGCATCGCGGGTAAGCCCAACAGGCTCGCCACGCCGGACGAGGCCCTGCGCGTGCAGAAGCTTGTCGAGGGGATGCTGAAAGGAACAAGCTGAGTGACGTGGGGTATCGCGTCCCGCAGGTCAGACAGCCCGGCCCTTCGCACCAGATGCGGCACACCCGGTCCGATCCTGTCGGTCTTCGCATGAGATCGGCGGGCTGCAAATCGTCATGGCACTGCCCGACCGCCGCTGGAACAACCAGGTGACAGCGCCGCGGTGCCGGCTGCTGCGCAGCTGGAAACTCATGGCGGGAACCGATTTGCGACACGGGTTTCGCTCATCGGATCACATGGACAATCTCGCCAAAACCGTCGCTAACTGAGCGGGGCGGTCGCAACAAAGACCGCGAAAGGGGCGGGGCCGATGAGCATCATCACATATTTGACCGAGATCGAATTTGCCGCTGGTGCGATTGCGCAAGTCGCGGCGCGGCTGGACCGGCTGGGCGTGAAACGGCCTTTGCTGGTCTCCGATCACGGGGTGGTCGCGGCCGGTCTGGTGGATCGCATCCGGCCCTACCTGCCGCAGGACACGCCCTGTTTCTTCGATGTGCCCTCCAACCCGACTGAAGAGGCCGCGCTGCAGGCCGTGGAACTTTACAAGGCCGCAGGCTGCGACGGTGTCGTGGCGCTGGGTGGGGGCTCGCCCATCGATCTGGCCAAGGCGGTGGCCCTTCTGGCGACCCATGGCGGGCCTCTGGCGCGCTTTGCGCTGATCGAAGGGGGATTCCTGATCACCGCATCCGTCGCGCCCGTGATCGCCGTGCCGACCACCGCCGGCACCGGATCCGAGGTGGGGCGCGCGGCTTTGATCACGATGGCGGATGGCCGGAAGCTGGGCATTGTCAGCCCGTTTCTCATTCCGAAAGCCGCAATCTGTGACCCGGAACTCACCTTGGGCATGCCGCCTGCGCTGACCGCCGCCACTGCGCTCGATGCTCTGTCGCATTGTCTGGAGACCTATCTTTCGCCGCGCGACAATCCCCCGGCGGAAGCCATCGCGCTGGACGGCGCGGCGCGCATCTGGGCGCATGTGATCCCGGCCTATGAGGATGGGACAAATCTTGCCGCCCGCCATGAATTGATGATGGGGTCGCTGCAGGGCGGTTTGACCTTCCAGAAGGGGCTGGGGGCTGTCCATGCGCTCTCCCATGCCTTGGGCGGGTTGAAATCCCCCAATCTGCACCACGGCACGCTCAACGCCATTCTGATGCCTGTCGTCCTGCGCCTGAATCGCCCCGCCGCGCCTGCGAAATTCGCCCGGATCGAACGTGCCCTCGATCTTGGGTCGGGCGCGCTGGAGGATGCGCTCGATGCGCTGAACCGGCGGCTTGGCATACCAGCGGGCCTCAAGACCTTGGGCCTGCGCGAGGATCAGTGAGCTACTCCCCAACTCTTGGACAGATTCCGAGGGTGATTTAAGTTACTGCCTGGACCTGCTGATCGGTTTGGGTTGCGTTGAAGTAGACCACGGCGGGCGGCTGTCCGCCATGGGCGGCATGGGGCCGCTGGTGGTTGT
>NZ_QGGW01000014.1 GCF_003148775.1 Roseicyclus mahoneyensis | reverse complement strand
CCGGCTCGACGAGCTCCTGCCGTGGAACTGGACACCGGTCGCCGCCGCTCAGGCCGAGGCCGCCTAACCAACCGCGGTGCCAACCGGCCGGTTACAATCGCGCCGTCGGCGGCGCGCCGCGATCGAAGCACTTGGACGGCGCGGCCTTCGACATCGCCATGACGAACCACGATCCGGTCACGTTCGAGGTGGCGGCGCGCGAGGTCGGGTTCCTCGGCTTCGGCTTCTACCCGCGCTCGGGCTTCATCCATGTCGACCTTGGCCCCGCGCGGCAATGGGGCGAGCGTTTTCCGGTTCGGGAGACCGCATTCGCAGCCGAGACGCCGCCCGCGCGCGAAGTGCTGGCCGAGAGCCGCACCATGAAGGGTGGCGGGGCGGCCGGTGTGGCGACGCTGGGCGCGGCGGGAGTCGAGGTGGCCCAGCAGGTGCTGGCGGAGACGCAGAGCGCCGTCCTGCCGCTGGTCCCGTATCTCGACACCCTGCGCTGGATGTTCATCGCGTTGGCGCTCGGCGGGATCGCGGTCACGATCTACGCCCGGCTCGATGACTGGCGCAGGGGGCGGCGATGATTGGTGGCCTTGTGGCCATGTTCGCTGGATCGGCATGGGCGCGCGCGGCGCTTCGCTACGGCGTCACCGTGTTCGCGATCCTTCTGTTTCTGCTGGCCCTGCGTCGCTCCGGCGAGCGAGCGGGACGCCTCTCTGAACGCCTTGAGACCATGGAGAAGGCAAATGATGTTCAACGCGAGATGCTGGAGGCTGCGGCGCGCCGTCCTCGTGATTGCAACGAGCTTGCTCAGCGGTTGCGCGACGGTGACTTCTGAAGGGCGCGCTGTCAGAATATGTCCGCCTGCGGTCGATTACAGCCGGGAGTTCCAGGCTCGGGCGGCCGAGGAACTGGCTTTGCTGCCAGAGAGGTCGGTGGTCGCAGAGATGTTGAGCGACTACGCTGTGATGCGGGATCAGGCGCGGGCGTGCGCCTCAAAAGTGTCAGTTTTCTAACCAAATTTCTTTCGGAAACTATCAACTACGGGATTCCGAGAACCTTCATTGCCGCCGTCTTGGGATCTCCATAAAAGACTGGATCTACGTGTTCCATAATATCGGCGCTTACATCCAGAAAATTTCGCTTATTTTCTATCGGAATGAGGGAGCGTTTAGCGCCGTTATCTTTTGCCACTTGAAGCGGTTCAGTGAGTGATCGCAAAGGTTTGATGTTTCCCTGAACGCTCATATCTCCGAGCACTAGCAATGCAGGGCTGACGGGTGCCTTCCGAAATGCAGAATAAGCCGCCACAAAAAACGCAACCCCAATTTCGGCCTCGACGCGATTTCCTAACAGGTCGATTACCTCGACGTGCATATCTGAGGTCTCAAGATCCCGCGCAAATCCTAATTCAGTTTTTCTCGCCAACACGTAACTGAAAGCGCGCTGCACCGATTCCTTCATCGCTCCGGAGATGCCGCCAGCCATCCTCAGCTTCCCATTTCCGCCCGAAACTGAAACTTCCAAACGGTAGAGCCCGACCGTTCCATCGGACGTAACGCCGGCTGTATAGACGGTTCCTGGAGATAAGGGATCGGCGGAGATCAGGTCACGACCCCCTTGTTCAGGGACGCCGACAAATCTTTCCTCCCCAGTATCTTGGAGCGTGTAGCTGAATGAAGTCTGATAATACTCGAAGGAGCCCATCTTCTTGAGTTGCTCCTTTACACGCCGCCGACCTTCAAGAGCCAACTCGAGAATCTCCGCGAGCTCATCCTGCGAAATTTCACCGTGTGGGTGCAGAATCTTCACCAGACCGGATACGGTTTTGCGGACGGCCTTACGATCGCGAGCGTTGAGATGCGCACCCATGGAAAAATATCTGTCGATGATCTCCGTGAAGTTGTGCTTGCGCATCTCGCGCAATGCCTCAGCGAGATAATCCACGACGAACCCGTAGTGGTCGGTGAACAACTGGTTCCGCATTTGCGGAATTTCCCAACCCGGAAGATAGAAGTGGAGCCGATCTATGAACGCCATATCGTCACGAATAGTGTCCGGCATAGGCGCAAACAGGTGGCCAGTCTGAACCATGACGTCGATGGGCTGATTGGTATTACCAAACATCGCTATGCTAGCGTCTCCCGCGACGGCTTCCTGTCCCCGCTGGAAAGTGCCGGACTCACAGTATGTCTTCATCGTCGTGATGACTTCTTTCGGCATCTTTTGGAGATCCGCGACCTCATCGAAGCCAACGACGTCCCAGATTTGGACCATTCCCTTCTGGCGTCCCGACATGTGGCCGAATAGATTGGCGACCGTCGTTCCCCCCGTAAGCAGCGCCGTGTAGGGCGACACTTCTTGGATGACATAGCTCTTGCCGGTACCTCGCGGACCAAGCTCGACGAGGTTGTAATTTCGCTCCGCCAAGGGGATGAGCCGAACGAGGAATAGCAGCTTGAGCCGCCGAGACATCTCGCTGGGCTCATACCCCATGCTCCGGACAATGAGATCCAACCATTCGTCGGTTGTGAACTGCTTCCTGACATCGCGGTACTCGTCGAGGTCGAAAGTAGCGATTTGAATTGGGACGAGCTTGTCGATCCAAAATGGATTCTTGCCCTTCGACTCTTCGTCGGTTTCGAAGCGCATGTCGACTTGTGCCCACACCCCGCCCATGAGCAGGCGCTCGTAATCGCGCACATATTGACTGGGTATGTGGAGAAACTTGTTGTTGAAATTGACACCTTCAGCCCAGTAGTCGGAATCAACCAGCCGGACCTTCACCTTGTCGATAAAAGAATATTTTCCGCTTTCCTTTACCTTGCTCTGCGCCTTCGCTGACTCGTCAGGTCGAATATAGTTATTCGCTAGCGTATCGTTGACAACCTGAAGCCCCATGTGAATCGCGACCTCGTCGGATGAGGCGCAGTACTTCCCCAGAAGAAACTCCAGCACGAAGACGGGCACATTGGCACCCACCTTGACCTTTCGAACGAGATCCTTCCGGACGACCTTTCCGGCAAATAGCTGGTTCGCTTTGTTGTCGAGCTCGTCGCGGGCCGGCGGTGCACTATAACTCATACTCAAACTCCGAGGCGGACAGGGATGTCGGTAGGTGAGCGGTACAGCTCGGCATCTGTTGTCGGGTCTTGAACGACCACACGGAGCGACGGTGAACTCTCATCGCTCAAAAGGAACGCGACCGTGACGGGCTTCCCGGCCTGAAGCGTCACGCAGCCTGTCGCGCGATCAAAGTCGCCATCGACTGCCATGCCTACACCGCCAACTTGCTTTCCCGCTGAAACCAATAGGGGCCGAACCACCAGCTCGTTCGAAAAGAGCGAGAGGTTTTTCCCGTCGAGTTGGATCGTCACGCTGAAAATGCGGTTCGTCACTGCATCAGGTAGACCTGTCGCTGTCACGGGTCCCGCGGTCGACCTCTCTGCCTCTCGCGCCTTCATGCGGATCGTGACCACGGGTATGACCATTTCCTGCAATGATGGGCCACCGTGGTGGAAGGCGAGGTCCCCACCCGCTTTGAAGACCCCACTCCCGCAGGGGAATATGAAGTCGAGGTCAGATTCATACCCGAGTGCCGAGGCGGTGACCCGGACGCAACCAGGCGGCGTTGCTCCGCCGCGCCCAATCCAACATCTGCGATGAAGGTCAATCTCGTCACCCCCCGGTGCGTCGATCCGCATCGACTCGTCGCGGTCCGATGGGAAGAACAGATGCCCGTGATCAGCAGTCAGCACGCAATGCTCGACGCCGGCTGCGGCGAGCTTGCGGACCGCTCGGGCTAGATTATCGATGACCGTATCCATCACTTGGCGAGCCTGGAACGTAAACCCCCGCTCGCCGGCATGGTCGATCTCCTGGGACCGCACGATGATGACCTGGGCGCCCTCGATCTTCTTGGCGAGCTTCGACGGCTGAAGACTCAGCAGCTCATCGAGAGCGACGTCGGCCAATCTGGGCACGCGTGAGGCCGCAAATTTCTTCCGTGCTGCCAAGTCGGGAAGGAATGCGTCGTCGATTCGCACCCCGAGCGTGCCGGCCTGTTCGATAACGCTGAAGCTGGAAGATGCACCGGGTTGCAGCGCGGCCATGCCAATCGGAGTGATGCTGGGTAGCGCGCAGATAGCAGGGCGCACGCTCACCTCCACCAACTTTGGAAGCCGCTCCGAGAGTTCGACGCCCATCTCGAAGCGCATGGCGTCAACGAAGAAATACGCTACGGGCTTGGGCTGCTCTGAGACGACCTCGCTGTAGATCCGCGTCTGGTGCAGGGAGGCAGAGACAGTCCACTTGGCCGCGACGAGAGCCTTGGTAAAGCCGTCGGCCATGGCGCGGCAGGCGTCCTCGTAAACGCCCCGAACGACACCCAGCGGGCGCTCCTCCGGTTCATCATCGAGATTGGCGACCCACGCCTCAAGACGGCGTTGCGCCTGGTCCAATCGGAACCACCCTTCTTTGGCGGCGTATGCGTCAATCCAAGCATTGGCGTCGCCGCCGGCTTTCCCGACCGCTGCTCGCACAGCCACTCCGAGGCTTCCCAGCTCGGCCATGCGGCGACAGGCCTCCCACTGAGCCTTCCGTCCCACATCGCGATCGAGCCAAAAGCTGTGCTCCCGCCCACTGATGATATCGAGGGCCGCGTCGAACTTCTTCGCCGCGACCAGATCCCCGCAATGTGCCAGCAGCACGCGCTCCTCAAAACGGAAGGTGTCGATCGATCCGAGACTCCCGGCTGTGACGGCGACGTCGCGAAGGCCCAGTTCGGCTTCCACGCGATCCGCCATCGCGGGATAGGCGTCGGAGAACCTTGTGCGAAGCTGATGGGCGAGTTCCCGAACCGCCGTTTCCTCATCCTTCGCCTTCGGCGCAGGTATGGCGTCAAGAACCGAAGGTGGGTCACTCCTGAGATCGATCCTGAATTCACTCGCCAGGACGTATCGAAGCGTAATGGACCGAAGCTTTGGCAAGGCGGCGTCATCTGGCAGCTCCAGGCCGAGCTTCGAGCGCACGAGCTTCACCAACTCGCGAGTTGCCTCTTTGTCGTCGATCTCAGCATCACGTTCGTCGCTTGCGAGCCAGGACGCGATGATGCCGTCGCTCCCCGATGTGTTGTGGAAGATCGACTTCAAAACTGATGGCGGCTCGGTTGACGATGTGTCGGATGATGCGCGCGCAAGATCCTCATAGGAGACGCGTTCCGGCGCCAGCATTTCATCAATCACGCCGTCGGTGTAACGTTGACGAAGGACATTGCGTGCGAGCCGCTTCAACTGGGGCTCGTAGCAATCTCCGGCTTTTTCGAGCTCCATCAGTACGGATCCATGGCGATCGCGCTCGCAGCCCGGCAGGTAAATAATGGTGCACTCGGCCGGCGCATCGCTGCATACGAAGGGCTCTACGACCGCGCGCAGTTCGAACATCGAGCCGTCATACTCGATCAGCCGGGCGCCCATGCTACCGACCGCTACAGGCACAGCTTCATCGTTGGTGCGCGCGCCACCCCGCAATTCAGCGATGAACGCCGCGAACTCGCGGCGAACGTCGTACCAGACAACGACCTTCCTGGCTTTGAGCCTCTCGGCGAGTTGTTTAGAGATATAGTCATGCAAGGGGTGCATCAGCTGGGACCTCCGCTGTCCACCTTAGACATTTCTTGAAAGCGGGCGGCGAACCAGCGAACGCGCGCAACGCCGTCGGACACCGCATCGCCGGATGAGGATATGATGTGCCTTGCAAGCTGCGGCAAAAGCAGAACCAGCAGGAGATCAGACGAATTCCGGTCAAGCGTAAACCGTCCCTCACCCTGCGCCGCTAGTTCCGATGCGAACTCATTAAGTGCTTTTTGCGCTGGCTCCGTCATCGGCTCGGGGACAGTCAACAATCGCCGGATACCTTCTGGGGAAACTAGGCGGATAGGCTGTAGCGCTTCGTAGAGCGGGCCGGCGTTTCGACCAAAATCGATATCCGGAAACCATCCACGGACTCGCGCCACGAAGTCATAAACATCTGTGAACACGCCCCCATGTTCGCGTTGGCGCCGCTCGGTTTCAGAAAATAGATTGCCAATCGTGATGTCACCTTGTCGAACGGCAAAGCCGAGCGACACGAGGAGACCGCGCTCCTGTTCTGAAAGCGAGCCAGTCAGGGGCTTGTAGCCAAGATCGTGCTCGATCTCATTCCAGACATGAGCCATCATGCTGCAGACTTGGATCTCACACGGGACGTCCGACACATTGGCGTAGGTTCCAATCACATCAGCTTCTGGCAAAAACGCTTCGACATGCGTGGCCCGATAGAAGTTGTTGCTATCCGCTGCGTTCTTGTCCTTGCGCTCGCTGCTCGGCGGAGCACCACGCAAATCCACGAACCGGTTGCAGACCAACTGGACGACCTGGTCCTCGTGCCGCTGCTCGTACGTGGCAATTCGGACGGCCGCGAGATCGCGAACAGCGTCAAATACGGACTGCACATTAGGCAAATCCCTCTTCCCAGACGCCGCGAAGCGACGGAGCTTTCCCTCCAGACTTTTGGGGCTTTTTGCGCGGAACGTCACCTGCGCTCGGATTGCGTTGCCTTCGACGATCTCAAACCGGCAGATCTCGGCGACACGAGCCGAGAGCTTTAGGTACCTGTCGTATTCGCGGTGATAGCGAAGAACGGCATTTTTGATCGTGTCTTCGGAGATCGTCACGATGATGACCTCCGTCCTCTTGCCTTCGAACCGTTCGGCGCTGACGCTTCCGTCAGTCCCCGCAAAGCGAGCTTGACCGCAACCGAAGTCCGTTCTCGGACAAGCTCGTCCATCGGGCGCGTCGGGATAGGTCGCGGCCTCCACTTGCCATCACGCCCTTCCGCCCAAAACACATCTTCCAATCCATGTGAGATCGCGAGGCTTCGATCGGCGGCACACTTCGGAATGACGCGTTCCGGCCACAGGTGCATGGCGACGTGCGCCCAGTCGTATTTTCCAGCTGTCAGGTCATCCCACTTGCTTTTCAGTTCCTTCTGCCAAGGCTTGTGTTGGGGCATCAGCCGCCAAAGGGGGGCCATTGTCAGCGACACCCCGTCGTCGAGCGTTGGGTGCCACAGCGGAGACACCAGCTTGACCTCTTCGAGGAAGGAACGAAGCTCCCCGATTAATGCCTCCTGCTCGGCAACGTCCTTACGCTCCTTCGCAGACGGACTAGGTCCGACGCTTTGTATCAGACTGGTTAGCTGACGTTCCTCGTGGGCAAGTCTAGGCACCACTACATCATTCTGGATTCGAAAAAAACTATCGTGCGTAAGTCTATGGGCGTAGAGCCATATACTGTAACGACCCGATGGAATCGCGAGTTGCCAATAGATCGGCGCTTTACGACGCCCTTTAGAATAGCGCTTAAGATGATACTCGAAGAAGTTCGACGCCAACCACGTCCGAATTTCGTGACCTTTTGAATCGAGGAGAAGTTCAAATTCGCTCCATCGCGCATCAGCTCTCGCAGCAAATACCTCATCGAACGCCAATCTAATCGCGGCGGCGAGGTCACGCGGGTGTCCGCGATCATCGACGAGAATGCCGTTCTCAGGGAATCCCAACGGATATCCAGCCGGCGGGGTTGCGAGCGGTAGACCGTCGTCGCCAAACAACATTGCCGGCGAACACACCGGCATCTGGGCAAACGGTTCAGGAAGTGTCGATAAACCACGTGCTCCAGTGGCGAGTCGCACATCAAAGCGACCAAACGCCACGCCAACTAACCAAGAGCAAAGATCTGCAGCGAGGCCTTCTGGATTGGCGCTTATCTCCACATCGTCGTCTTCAAGATCGTCATCCACATCTGCTTCTGTAGTGGAGGACGAGGACTGCTCTGGTATACCGCCGCCGAATCCCAACCTAATTGGAAGACGATCAGCCTCATCAATCTCGTAAAGGTCAAAGCAGCGATCGTTGATCTCACCAAGAATTTCTGCGATTTCAAACTCTGTATCGCGAACAAATTGAGCCCAAGCGTTGGCGCGCTGAGCTAAGTTTTCGCCCTCGCTTTGTAGGAGCGACGGCAGCGCAAAATAGTTTCCGTTTTCGATAGATCGACGAAGTTCGAATTGGCATTTCCAGCCACGCTGCGCCAATAACGCCAACCGGCCATCTATTTTGACCGGGAACGGGGTAGAATCCACGTAAGAATATGTCTTATGCTGCGCACTTGCGTTGTTAAGCCAGAACGCAATCGGCTCAGAATTTAGCAGCGCGAGGAGGTGCCATACATCTACTGAGGCCTCGGCATGAATCGCTGTTCCCTCGAACGAAAATGCATGTTCAGGTGGCATTACCTGTACAGTGAATCTGCCGGTCCGTTTCCCATAGCAGAGCCCCGGCCGCCCATAATATTCTTCGGCCTGGATCTTGAATCCATAATTACCGTTCAGGTATGGATATCGGGTTAGAACGTCCGCTTTTGCCTCTCGACCTTGGTCGGCCCAGAGTACGACGTGGAACGTTGGCTTGAAAAATGGGGCAGGTTTGGTTCCATGCGCAAGCCATAGCCAACGACGTCCAGCTCCGATTTCAGCGGGGCTAACTTCCCATGCTAGGCGATGAAACCGAGTAGCAGCTCCGAACCCCTGTCTCGCCTTTGCTCCGGACGCAATAAGCGTTTCTCCATTTGCCGCAAGAGCGAGCATTGGCGCCGGAACGCGATAAACGAATGGACATTGGGGTATCGCGGAAAAACTTGCCGCATCGACTTCGAAGCGCTGCCCACCCCTTGCTTTCTCTGGTTCTCGGATGGCTTTCAGAAGCGCCGCCGCCTTATCGTTTTCGTCAATTACTCGCAGAAAAATGGTTTTCATGGCGCTAGCTCTGCCCTTTCATCAAGCAGTAGGCGGCCGCCTCAACATTTGCCGCGTCCATAACTCCTTCACCAAGGTCCGCGAAGACGGTTGGTGGCGCTTCTTTCATTAGGATCTCTTCGCGCCATTTCTGAAAGCTGGACAGGAAAAAGCCAGTTCTGGAGGTTATGGCACCGAGCAGACCATGCGATTGGAGGAGCTCGATCCCGCGCTCCACGAAGGCGGCGTAAAGGTCATTCTTTGTGCGAGGGTAGCTCTTCTCAAACTTCTTCTTGGCAGCGAGACTGCAAGCGCCGAATGGAGGGTTCATCAAGACCACATCGAACTGCGTTCGTACGACATCGATGAGTGCGACTCCTTGCGCTGCGTCCCCGGCGAAAAGCCGCCGCCGCACGCTAGCGGTTGCAGGGGCCGTCTCCGCGAAGACACGAAGCGCTTCGACGATACGAGCCTCGGCCTCGTGGAAAAAGCCGTCATCATTGATTCCAGATAGATCAAGATTTCCTTGTTGTGCCACCGGCTCCATCCCCGGGAGGAAACCGGACATCTGGCGCTGCTTTACAAATAGCTCGCGCGCACGACGTACCTCGGCAGCGATGCCACCCTCTACTCGAAGAAGAACGCCGAGTTCACCGGCTGACTGGCTTTCATCGACCATCTTTGTGAATAGGTCGCGTAGCAGCGGTGGATCTAGCCGCGCGGCAAATTCTTCAACCAGCGTCGTATCGCCCGGCATCGGTTCCGCCACCACGATATGTGTTCGCCGAATACGCGGCCGCTCGGATGCTGGAACACCAATATCTTTCCATGCCCGCTGTGCCCGCAGCCACAGCGCCAAAGCCGCGATCTGCGCACAGCGTGGATCGATATCCACGCCATGGAGGTTAAGTTCAATGATCAGCCCTGGCATCGCTCGGCGCAGGTCGGCGAGGTCCGGGTAGTCTTCGCGTAGCGAGCGGCCCGTTACCTCGCTTTTCGGAGCCGGCCCACCGTCTGACCAAGCCTCTTCGTAAATCGTCAGAAGCAGGTCGTAACTGTAGAGCAGAAAATGCCCTGAGCCGCAGGCGGGGTCTAAAATACGAAGGTCTCGCGGGTCCTTTCGCAAGCGTGGTTGAGCCGGCTGGTCAGTCGGCCAGACGAGGTACTCGCAGACTTCAATGAGACGAGTCCTTTCCCCATGCATCTCCACCCATATCCGGCCGAGCGTGTTATCCGTGAGGAACTGGACAACATACCGTGGCGTGAAGAACTGGTTTCGCACGGCAAGTTCACGGCTGTTTCGCGGTACAGGGCTATCGTCGCGCATTTTTTTACGCTCTTCGCCGCTATTGAAGAACTGGTAGACCCAGCCGATCGTCTCATCCTCGCCCCAAACCCCCGACAGATCCGGTGCGTTGAGAATGGTGAGCAGCGCCTCGAACGTCTGCCGCTTTGGCCAAAGGACAGACGCGACATCGCGTCGGTCAAAAAGGACCTTTATCTCAGTCGAGAACTCGTCGAACAGACTTTCAACATAGAGTCGATATCCTGTGGCATCGGGGAGCAGGGCTAACCCAGGGGCCATCCCACAGAATTCCCGGTAACCAGCGGACTGCTCGCCCTTCGTGATGCACTCCTGGACCAATAGGCGCGCCTCCAGCATCTTTAGCGCGACAAAGCGATTAAGTGTCGTAAAGGCGGAGTCCCGCACATAATCCGCGACCGCGTCCGCGGCGATCATACCAGCGGCGCGTTTGTGTTCGATAGCGGCGACGATTTTGTCCCGCTGAAACTGCTGGCGGCGGGAAAGATGTGCACCACCTGTCGGAGCGATGACGCCGCTCCGCAATACGTCGAATGCCCCTTCGAGCTGCGACGAAAAATCCTCATCAAGCAGCTTTCGCACTTGCTGAGTCGCTCGTTCAATGGAGTTGCGCGTCGCCTTATCCATGGTGCGCGCCGATCACTGGACAATTACCTTCTTGCCGGTGCCGATCAGGCGCGAACATTCCTCCCGAATGCCGGCAAGGGCGGCATCGAGCTGTTCCTCGGTCTCAACCCCTCCAGAGAAATAGCCGACCAGTCTCACCGTCGCGACCCGATCGCCGTCGACAATGCGATGGAGCTCTGCAATGGCGTCTTGAAGACGCGTCTCGCAGGCATCCAACTCCGAGCGGAGCTGAGGAATTGGCACCCGCTCTTGGTCCCGCGTCTTTCCGCGCTCCAAGGGTGCCGCCAGCCTCTGCTGCTGATCCTGGTCGATGCCGTCCCAGCCAGGAGTATGTGCCAGCCGGTCAAGCGCTTGTGTGTATGCCGCAATCCGAACTTCCAACGCTTCGTCAAATCGACGCTCGTACTCGGCGTCGATGGCCGACGCGTTCTGCTCGATCGTTGGCAGCTCCCGGTAGAAGGTCTCGCGTGCCAGGAGATCTTCGAGTTCCGCCGCCTTGACTCGGAGTTCTTCGCTCACATCAGACTCAGCGCGCAGGAAGGGCCAGGCCGTCTTCAGCGCCTCTCGCGCCCGATCAAGGTCCCGCAAGCGAGGCTCCGAGAGTGCTTGGTCAAGCTCGGTCGCGCGTTTGATGGCGTCCTTGATGGAGCGATGCGACGCATTGAACGTGGCGATCGCGTTGTCCTCTGAACCGCGCAGGATGGCCTTCATCTGACCGATGGCCCCCTCGAGGACCGTAGCGCCGGGAAGGCGCGAAGCAATGAGCTGGCCGTGCGCTGAGGCAACCGGGTCCTCATGCCGCGCGATTTCCTTGCGAACCTCGGCCACGATGGCGCCGGCATTGAGCTCGCGGACTTCGCTTCCAAACGTGTCCCGGAAGGCCTCTGACGCCTTCACCAGTTCCTCGAACTCGATGCCTTTTTTTGGCAGGAACGAGGCCTGACGGAAAAAGTTGTTGTTTGAGAAAGTGTCGCGGGCTTCGATCCCTGTCGCGGAGTCGATCGTCTGTCCCTTGCTGGTTGCCTGAATCTTTCCGGCCCGCAGCAACGAGAGCACAAGCAACCGCACAACTTCGAAGTCCCAACCGAAGGGCTCTTTCGCCAGCTCGTCCGCGAGGAATCGGCCACTCGCGGTGTCCCCGTAATTGGCGCGCTCCTCGATCCGCGACAGCACCTCAGCCAGGGCGCCACTTTCAACCCGGAAGACGGTCTTCCCCTTTTCGTCTCGCAAGAGCCCGAGCGTACCGAACACCGACGGCAGACCTTGGAGGTTATCTGCGGTAAACAGCGCATCGACGCCCTTCTTCACGTCGGCAGGCTTGGCGGCGGCTTCCTTGAAGCGATCGAATACCTCCGGAAGCACGTCGCTCAGGATGTCAGCCGCGCTCTTGCCCATGTCGACGGCCCGATCGTCGGGGCTTCGGTCATTTCCGCGGAAACTGACGCTGCCGGCTAGGCAGGCAGCCTTTATGAGCCGGCGCAATTCGTCTTGGTGCCGCCTCTGCCGAATTTTCTCTTCGCCAATGAGCGCGGTTTCGTCCGCCGTTTTGGCTTCGCGTTCCTTCCGGGCCAGCATCTCTTTGGAGCGGAAGAGTTCGACAGTCTCTCGGTCTATCGCGTCGTTGAGCGCGACAGCCCAAAACACGCTCTTGCGCTCCTGTTGGCTACGCGCACGCAGTTCCGTCGCCAGTGCCTGGAAGGATGCGCCCACTTCAGCGAGCTGAACGTGGAACATCATGTCGCCATCGACGATCTCTCGGCCATGGATGGAGAGGCCCGCTTTGAAAGTCTTGGTGTCAAAAAGCGTGTGGTTTGGCTGCGGCTGCCAGAAAGCGGCCAGCACCTCAGAATAGATTCGATGTGCATCGCCTGGCTTCGGGCTGATCCCGTTGCGAATGCGCTCCCAATCATCTTCCGCCGGCGTCGGAATCCGATATCCGTCGTCGCCGAGACGAACCTTGTTGGCGGCCTCAAGCTGACGCAGTGCTTCCTTCACCGCGGCAAGCCGGGAATCCCCGGCGACACCGGGATGGAGCGCCGCTGAGATGTTCTCCGCCGTGCGGTGAACGCTCTTAACATACTGCAGCAGGCAGATCACCTTAGCGACTGGCTGTGCCAGGGGGTGTTCAAGCTCCTTCGAAATGGCGGAGATCTTCGCCCGGACCTCAGAGCCGATGTTGCCCTCCACAAGGTCATAGACCTGATCGAGCCTAGCCACGGAGCCGACCGGCTGGTCTGAAAGATTGACGGCTGGGTTGATGAGCAGTTGCTGGGCCAGCTTGATGATCGTTCGGTTTGCGCCTCCCACATGCTTGCTCGCGCCGCCCTGCGTCCGAAGCCCCGAGACGACCTGGATGATCAGGTCGATCTGATAAGGCAGCAGCGGATAGAGATCGATGAAACTGTCCCGCGTGAGCTCCGGCAGTTTGATATCGGCGGTGAGGCGTGTGTGCTCCGTGAATCTTCCGCGATGCTGGTCGAACAGCTCTCCCAACGACTTCTGCGCAGGCGCATTTTTCGACAGAACCCGTCGGCTTGTGACCTCGGAGATATCCGACGGCTCCAAGTGAACCTGCAGCGGGAATCGGTCCATGAGACGGGCAAGCTCGATCTTCTTATCGTCGAGGCCGCTGACTAGCTCGCCGAGCTTCTCTTGCGAGGTGACGACGATCCAGTGTTTGCCGCGGCCTTTGACGCCGAGGCTCTGAACAACGGCCTGGAGGTCCAACATCTTTTGCACGTCGCGAGCGACGAACTGACCGACTTCGTCGACGACGAACATGAGCGCCTGGCCCGGTCGCCTGCGCTTCATCAATTCATTCGCGCGTTCCGCCAGCTTCCCGGGTGAGATATCAGCCTTGTTCTTGACTGCCTTCACCCATGAATCGGCCATCGGGTATGTCTCGGGATCAAGGCTGTGCAGAACCCGGCTGGCCTCGCTGAGGGCGAACGCAACTTTTCCTTTCTCGTGAGCCCATTCCTTCTTGAAGATGCGCCCGTACTCAGCCTCAAACTCCTCGAGCTGTTCCTTCTCTTCAAGGGCGATTTCCAGTTCGGAGAGGTCGAGATCTTTGGCATAGCCAAGGCTCTGAAGGAAAAGCCCGTACATGATCTCGGTGAGAGACTGGTTTCCGCTTCTAATCCCTCGGTCAGTCGAGACATCGAAGATCACGGCGTGTGTTGGAATCTGTTCGTTTATCGCCTTCAGCAGCACCTGAAGCTTGTTGTCACCGGCTTTTTGGGCGAACCGGTCTCCGGCGGGAATTCCCGCTACGACGCGGTTCTCGATCGATAGGCCCAGCATCTTTGCAAAGCTGGACTTACCCGAGCCGAAGAAGCCGGACACCCAGATCGCAATACCCTCGTGCGGCTTGTTCGGGGTCTCGCGAAAGGCGTCGAATATATTGGTGTAGTGGGACCGAATGGCGTCGGTGACCACGTACTCATTGATTTCGTCGCGCAGGATGTCATCGCTGGTCTGATCGACCTTGATGACTTCCTCGATGCGACGATGGATGTCATTTGCAAAGAGGCTTTTGATCGGTTCGTTGGCCATCACTGAAATCCCGTCAAAAGATTTTTGGACGATAGTTATGCTCGGCTGCGAGCACGCCCATGAACCGGAGTCCTGCGGCACCGTCGAGATCGCCTGGGTAGAACAAGACCGTCGGCACGGTGACCCGCCCCTTCAGCTGTTCCAACAATGAGAATGTGCGGTAGACGGGGAACAAGGCACCGGTCCGCATGATGAAGACGACGTCGCGAAGCGGATCGGGGTCGTCTGGCATCCGCGCAGCGACGAGATCAACAAGGGGTGCATACTCAGAAAGGACCGAATGCACCGTTTCAATTATCGTTTCCGTACCCTGTTCACGTTCCGCCGAAAACCACTCTTCGAGTGTTCGTTGAGATTGCATTGCCTCGTCTAGGCACTGGGCCAAAGATATGCGGCTGACGCGTTTCCCCTTTTGGGTAAGCCGCGTCTCGAGCAGTGAGATTTGCTTTCGTAACTCAAACTCCTCTTCGGGTTCATAGCGGAAGAGCGCATAGGGCATGTCATGGTACGCGCTTATGCGTTCACGCGGGTCGGCCAGGTCGAGGATTGGTTCGAGAGTGGTCTTGATGCGGTGTACGAGATCGCTCATGCTACCATCCTTTCCGCATATTCACAGGCACTGGCACAAGGCAGCGCGAGCTGCACGATGCTGCCGGCGATCTGGTAGTCAACCTTGCGGAATTGATGAAGTCGAAGCAGTTCCCGCTCTACATCAGACGGCGACATTAGGAACATCCGCCAGTCTTCAGAGGCGAGCACTCTTCTTGGATTTTGCATGTGTTCGCGAATAGCATGGACGATATAGAGAAAGCTGCGCTCCGGAAGATGGTATCCACCAAATTCTTTGACGGCACTGCCGCGCAGAAGGCCGAAATCCACTGACATTTTGAGCAGCGCTGCGGCAACGCGATTCAGTGTTGTCTCGCTCCACACGTGTTCGATTTTTCCGCCCCTGAGTTCAACGCTCCTGATATGCGAATAAAGATCTTCGGGACGGACACGATAGGCACCTGATGTAAAACTTGGGAACAGCCAGTTCACGAGGAAATCGCGAAGCAAAAATTCATCCCGGGTCATGTGCCAAAGCAGGATTGGTTTCCATTCTTCCATGGGACAACCATTCTTTGCTAGCATAACTAGCGCTCGATCACGGCATCCTGGATCGAAACGTCTGTTTATAACAAAGATAAAATCTCGCAATCGGGCTGCCGTCCGGACGCCAATGAAGTTTTCGCTTCTAAGGCGTTCGAGGTTCTCCTTCTTTGAATAACCAAAGTCCCACGAGGCGAAGACAGCATACGTTTCATCAATCATCGCTCCCTTGATGAGGGTGAATGAAGAAGCGATATTTGACCGATCCACCCCTTTCATGCGGTGTCCAAGCGGGCATAGGGAACGGCCAGTGCGCCTGGTTCTCCACAGGCGAAGCCAAGCGCGAGTGAAGCGACACCCCGATCTGTGGCGGTGAACGGTGCGGGTATGGGCACGGCGCGTCCTTCTGCGGATCGACGCAACTGTGAGAACAGCTCAACGTCTTCGTCAGTAATCAGATTGAAGAAGTGGAGAACCGTCTTCAGCTCGACCTCTTTCAAAGATTCGAGCTCATTGAAGAACGGCTTCCACTGGTCCGCCTGATCAAGCCAGCGCTCCCAACGTGCCTCGAATTCCTCTTCAATTGTGTCAGGAAGCTGCCAGAGGGTCACGCTTTTAGGTGGATCAAACACCTCACGACAGCGGAAGCCCGCGACTGAGAATACGGAGCGAGCCTGGGAGAAATAGTGCGTGCGTGGGAATCCCCGTCTGACGGCGGCCGTTCCCAGTCGGCTGAGCTGCCCGCGGGTATTCCACCACTTGGCAAGGTCCATCTCGCCCACGCGGGCGACAACCAAACGTAACTTCAACAGTCGATCAAAGTCGATCCTAGCGCGGGTCATAAAGCGTGGCCCCTGAGGCTACAGGCAACACGGAGCGCGCCAAACGCCTTTCGCGAATAGAAATAGCTTCCGCGCCTTGGGGCGGCCATTTCAGCGCTCTCCCTTGTGTCGAGCGTTTGCCTTCTGCTGCTCAATCCAGCGATCGATGTCGACGCGTTGAAACCGCCACTGCCCGCCCACCTTGAATGCGGGCAGCCGACCTTTCTGAGCCATTGTGTACACGGTCTTCTCTGCGACCTTGAGCAATTCGGCAACCTCCGGCAGGGTTAGGATCTCGTCGGGCATGCCAGCCTCGCACTCAATGTTGCGCAGAGGATGGCAGACTTTGCCAGTTTACGCCACCCCCGAATGGCTGAAGTCAGAGGCAGCGGCGCGCGATAAGTCGTTGCGAGCTGGCTGGCGGCTGCCGCCAAGGATACCACGGCAGGATGAACCGCAAGTTGGATGTACCGGGAAATCCGCCGGACAAGATAGTGGCCGAGGAGGCTTGCCGGTCAGCGACACCCCGTGAATAGAGGCAGCGGTGTCGATGCAGAGTGACTCCCGACGTCTCGGGGCAGCGACAGCTTGCGAACCGGGTTTACTTGTCGGTTTGCCCGAACATCATTTTCTTGTGCAACGCTCTGCGGGAGAGAGTTCGGTATTTGTCACACTTCCTCCGCCACTGTCACATCGCAAACCCGAGATGACGTCCCTGACCGGGCCTTTTTCTTTCTTTCAAGGGGTTTGGCGGACCATCAAACTTGCGAGCACTGGCGTTTCGGTCAAGATCGGTCTTTGATGCCTCCGCGCCTCATTCCCACCCGCCCTTCATCCAAGACCGGGGCGGGTCTTAAAAAATGACGCAGTTTCAGCATGTTGTAAAAATTTCAGCCTACCGCAGTTGAAGCGGTTTTGCGGCTCTAACTGCCAATGATGGCACTCGCAGGCGGCGCAGAAGCGCGGAGCGTGGCGCTTTTCATCGCGTGTCTCGAGCAGTGATCCTATGGAGCAAGACCGTCGAGAACATCATCACCTGCGCGCGTCGCGGGCTCGACCGTATCAAAAGATAACGGCAGCTTATGTCGGATTCTGAACACAAGCTGGCTGACTGCGCCACGCCGACCAAAGAAACGAATAGACGCAGTGAAGCGATTCACTGCGTCCAAACAGCACTGCCAAGGTTGAGGACCTACCAACCGGTCAAGTAGACCGCTTCTGTGGCGATAGCCCACAAGCCCGGACAAACGCGGGGCCCCAAGGTCCCAAGCCTGAGACCTCGGGAGCAGTCACACGTCAGTGAGAAGCGTCCATGTCAACGCGGGTGTTTTCACCAACCTGCACAACGCCCGCGACCGAGCTGCTGAACACGAAGCTGTCCCCCGACGGAGCGACGAAGATGTTGAAGGCAGCACCGGACGCGTAGGAAACCGTACCCGAGCAATCGGCGTTCACGACATAGGTGGCGGTATCTTCCTCGATCGCGCCGTTTCCGGAGACGCTGACCTGGGACCGAACATTTCCAGCGCCGTCATAGGTCTCCTGACCGACCTCGGCGTAAGCTGCTCCGGCCTCATCAGCGCCCTGCAGCCAGTAAGTGTAATGGCCCGTCAGAGTTGCGACCGAACACTCAGACGCAACAGCTGCGCTGACCGACATCATTGTGACCACAGACGCGCCACAGAGGGCAGCGAATTTATTCATCATTGGTATTCTCCGTATTTTCTGGTTTGGTTAATCAGGCGCCGTATCGGACATTAGCCAAATCTATTTCCGACGCCCTTTTCATGCACCATCACAAGGATGCCGTTTGTTTAGACGCAGCGGGTGGCCCGCTGCGTCCAAACAGACCTTCAGCCCAGCAGATCAGTTGCTGTGCTCAAGCATTTCGATCAGTTCGACCATCTCAGTGGTGTTGTGTGCATCCGTGATGGCGTCATGCGCATGTTCAGACGAGCCATCCAGATCGTGAAGCGTGTGCTCAGCGGCCCAGCCCGCATCGTCGGCGGATTCGGCGGCAGCCAGTGCGGCTTCGATTGCGGTGTGCGCAGCATCACCTTCAGCGGCGGCCACGGCTTCGGCAGCTGCGAGCGCCGCTTCAACCGCGACATGAGCAGCTTCGGTAGCATCTTGTGCAACTTCCGCGTCCGTGTCGGCGTGACCGGCTTCCTTGTCGGCATGGGCCAGTTCGGCAGACGCAGCGAGCAGGTGGACGTCGTCAGCATCAGCAGCAAGTGCCGCTGCGTTCGCGGCAACAGCCTGCTCTACCAGCATGTGCGCCTCTTCGGCAAAGCTATGGGCAGCAGCCGCGCTGGCGGCAACCGCTTCGCTCAGCTCGTGTGCAGCCGTCAGCGCAAGAACGGCATCAACCATCTCGTCCTTTGCTGCAGCAGTGTCACCAGCTTCCGCCAGCTCATGTGCATCCTCGATCATCACGATGGCTTGGTCGATCATGTTGTTCATCAGATCGATCGCAGCATCTGTTGTCTCAGCCAGAAGATGAGCGTGCTCGCTGGCTTCATCGGCATGCTCAATCAGGTCGTGCGCGGTATCGGCCAGTGCAGTTCCAGCAGCAAGGATTGCGATCGCGCTGACCGCACCCAGCATCATCTTTTTCGACAAGTTATATTCCCTTCCATGGAATATTCAGGTTGTGTTTTTTTTGAACCGACTTACCGATCCACCGCGGACGCCGTAGCACAAGCCCATTTTCGAAACCCAACACAACCCAATGCTTCGAGGCCTCTGGAAGTTTAAATGAAGCCCATCGCGTTTATCTTTCAGGTGGCATTTTTCCAACTTTGGTTTGTTTCCGAGTCCTTGGCTGAAGATCATTCGATCTTTAGGTAATTATATTGGGTGGGTGGTCCGCACCGCGCTTCCCTCGCAGAGGCTCAGCAAGCCACCTTTACCGAGTTCGAAGGTTCGATTGCGTTGGGCTACTCACGAGATGAACTTTGGGTAATGTTGACCATCACGGGGCAGTCAGAGGATGGTGAAATTGCCATTGTCGTGGAGCCAGCGTTCCTGCGGCGAATAGAGCTCTACGACCCGGCAATGAACGGTATGAATGCGCCACCAGCGCTGAGTGGCCGGGACGCGGCCATTGAAGTCGGGAACCATGTGGGTCTTTACAGTGGCTTCATTATTCCGTCGTCCCGATACACGCGCAACGTCTATTTGCGATTGAGGACAACCACCAGCTTAACCGTAGATGTGTCTGTCATGTCAGCTGATATGGCAAAAAGGAACAGTTTTGTGCAGGGCGGCTTGGTCGCCGCGTATATTGCATTCTTGCTGAGTTTCGGTGCGTGGGGCCTGATGGCATGGGCCATTCGGCGTGATGGTTTGTTTGGTCTCTTTGCGCTAAGGCAGCTGTTCTCTGCAGCTCACATATTCGTCTACTTCGGATCGCTTCGCTTTTTCTCTTCTGGTTTTCTCAGTCCTGATGCTCGGGACCTGATCTATGTTTTCGTCTGTTGTAGCATCGCATCGGTCGCTGGGATCTTTGATGTAAGATTGATTTCAGAGCTTGGTGGTTGGCGCTGGTTGAGAAAAGCAATCTACGTCTTGCTCTGCCTGCCCGCTGTGACGCTGCCCCTTGCTATTGCGGGTCATGTCCAGACATCCTTGCAAATGTCGGCTCTGTTGATAAATGTTCAGCTTTTGATGATGGTTCTCCTGACATTGAGCGCGGAAGGCGACCGGTCAAAAGAATTAGGCCGTCGGTCGCTATGGCTTATTCGTTGCGGTTATTTTGTCATGGCCATGGTGGTCGTTGCTCCACTCCTCATGTACCTGAACATCCTCAGTACCAGTGTTCCGCTTTTCAAGATGATGTTCGTACATGCGATCATTTCCACCATCATTCTGTCTGGGCTGCTGCTGATACGAAACCGCCAACGTGACTTGGCGGAGCAGGAGGCAAGGGTTCTGTTGAGCATGAAAGACGCCGAACTGCGCGAAGAAAGCAGGCGCCGCCTAGCGAAAGAAGGCTTTCTGTCGATGCTCACGCACGAGCTGCGTAACCCGTTGAGTGTCATTCAGCTGCTGTCGAGCAGCGAAAAAGAAGGCGACAAGACATTGCGGCAAGCAGCTAGCGACATGGCGAATGTCATTGCCCGTGTCGAGCAAAGTGAGCGGATCGATGGTGGGCAGATACATGTAGAGCAGTCGTATTTTGATATGGCCGCACTGGTTGCGCAAGTCGTCCAATCGCATGCCCTTAATGGCCGAGTTTTTATTGAAAATTCAGGCGCACAAATGATCCTCACTGATCCGCGCTTGATGCAGCACGTGTTCGAAAACCTTTTGGATAATGCAACCAAGTACAGTGCAAAAGACACTGTTGTCCGCGTCGAGGTGTCCGGTGCCGCTCTGGGTGATCGAGTGGGTGTTGTCGTGCGGGTATCAAACGTCATCGGCGACGTTGGCGCTCCGGACCCGAACCTCGTTTTCACAAAGTACTACCGGTCCAAGCGTGCCCATCGGAATCCAGGTTCCGGACTTGGCCTTTTTCTTGTGGACAGATGGGTTACGGCACTTGGTGGAATTGTGGATTTCCTGGTTTCCGGCGAAATCGAAGGCATGCAGACAGCCACATTCAGTGTCTGGCTGCCGCAATGAGATCACTACGCATCATGGTCATTGAAGATTACGACGCCTTGCGTGAAACAATGTGCAATGTTTTGCAGCAGGACGGCCATGAGGTGTGCGGCGTAGCAATGGCTGAAGACGTGGATGACACGCCCGTTGGCTTCGTGCCAGATTTGTACATCATCGATCTTGGTTTGCCAGGAGAGGACGGCATCAGTTTGGCAACGCGCATCCGCCGATCTGAACCGAGCGTTGGCATCGTTATCGTTTCTGCGCGTAATGAAGTCACTGATCGCATTGGTGGCTACTTTTCCGGCGCCAACATATATTTGACAAAACCGGTTTACTTGGATGAGCTCCGGTCCGTCGTAGCTGGGTTCGCGCAGCGCCTGGTCGAGGTCGAAAGGGGAAAGGAAGGTTCATTTCATTTGCATCCGTTGAGAATGCAGGTGTCAGGGCCGAAAGCCTCAACGCGGGTCACGCAAGCGGAACAGGTTCTCCTTGCGGCCTTCGCCCGGGCGGCACAGCAAAGCCTCGAACACTGGCAAGTTGCAGCTCATTTTGGCCAAGGCGAGGACTTGTCCAAGGAAAATCTCGAAGTGAAACTCGGTCGACTGCGCAAGAAACTGCTCGCCTGTGGTGCGCCTGCTCCGGCAATTCAATCAATCCGTGGCGTCGGCTATCGGCTGTGTGTTCCGGTTCTTGTGATGAACGAATAGAATATCAAGCGTAATGATTTCGGCTGGGGGATTACCCGATGACCGGATGATGCGCGGCATCCTACCTTGCGTCCTGCAGGTCGGGACTAAGGCCTATCTGGCCATGACGCGCATGTGCAGCACCGGGTCGCCGCGCTCAGATGTGGTCAGGATGGGGTGGGGCGATGTTTCCCATGGCGTGATCCGGGTCCTTCAGCAAAATACGGCAACCGTGCTGATGATCCCCATCAGCCCGGCGCCCGGCCGAGGCGCAATGCACCCTCCACGTAATCAAGACGATCACCGGCGACAAGATCGACGCAGAGCGACGCCTTTACACGGCGAAGGTCGACCAAGTTCTGCTGGCTCACGGCGCGGTGGAAAAGCTGAAATACACCGCCATCACCCCGAAACCTGCCTACCGGCGCTGAGACGTAAGCAAGCACGAGGACAAAGCCCATGCTTCCTAACATCTTGGCGGAAAAGTGGCAGCCCGTAGGGGAGTCGAACCCCTCTTTTCAGGTTGAAAACCTGACGTCCTAACCGATAGACGAACGGGCCACACATGGCGTGAGGGGCTTCTAGAAAAACGCGACGCGGGGTTCAAGCGGATTCTTTCCCCTTCGGCCGGAAACAGGCGCTGACCCCCTCACTCGGCCCAAGCGACGTCGTCAAGGCGCAGCTGCACGCTTTGGCGTCCGTTCCAATGGTTGACCTCGATCCGGCCCGCGACATGGACGGCGCGCCCGGCGTGGCCCTGCAGCGCCGCGTCAAGGCCACTGCTGCCCGCGTTGAAACAGATCGCGTCCAAGGTCACCCCGCCATCCGACAAGGTCAGCTTCAAATGGCCGTCGCCGACCGGTCGCAAATGCCGGATGCGCAAGGCAGGCAGGGCAAAGCGTGGGGCAGGGGCGGCGGCACCGAAAGGCCCTGCCTCGTCCAGCTGCTCGATCAGCTCGACGGTGCAGGCGGCGGGCATCAACATGCCATCGAGGCGCAGCTCGCCCGGCCCGTGCGCGCCCGCACCCTGCCTAGCCAGAAGTTCGGTCAGGCGCGCCATGGCCGGGCCCAGTTGCGCGCGCGTCAGGCTGAGGCCAGCGGCCATCTTGTGGCCGCCGCCCTTTTCGATCAGCCCCTCAGCCGCCAGCCGCTGGATCGCGGCCCCCAGATCCACGCCCGTGACCGACCGGCCCGAGCCCTTGCCCGCATCGCCGTCAAAGCCGATCACGACCGCGGGGCGGTGCGTCACCTCCTTCAGGCGGGCGGCGACGATTCCGACGACACCGGGGTGCCAGCCATCCTCGGCGGCCCAGACCAGCGCGGCCTCGAGGCCACGCGCCTCGGCCTGGGCCAGAGCGGCTTCGCGTACGCGGCCCTCAATCTCGCGGCGGTCGGTGTTGAGGTCGTCGAGCCGCTTGGCCATCGCGGCGGCCTCTGCAGGGTCGGTCGTGGCGAGCAGTCGCGCGCCCAGATCCGCCGCCCCGATCCGCCCGCCCGCATTGACCCGTGGCCCGAGAACAAAGCCCAGATGGTAGCTGGTTGGCGGCCGGTCGAGCCGCGCGACATCCCCCAGCGCCACCAGACCCGGCCTTGCGCGACGAGCCATGACCTTGAGCCCTTGTCGCACGAAGGCGCGGTTGAGGCCCGTCAGCGGCGCCACATCGGCCACGGTCGCCAATGCCACCAGATCCAGCATCGCGATCAGGTCAGGGCCTTTCCGGCCCGCCTCGCGCAGCCGTCTGTTCGCCTCGACCAACAGCAAGAACACCACACCGGCGGCACACAGATGTGCAAGGCTGCCATCCTCGTCCTGCCGGTTGGGGTTCACCACAGCGACACAGTCCGGCAGGGTCGCGCCTGCAAGGTGGTGGTCGAGCACGATC
This sequence comes from Roseicyclus mahoneyensis, assembly GCF_003148775.1. Taxonomy (GTDB): domain Bacteria; phylum Pseudomonadota; class Alphaproteobacteria; order Rhodobacterales; family Rhodobacteraceae; genus Roseicyclus; species Roseicyclus mahoneyensis. The sequence continues at coordinate 40,342 of NZ_QGGW01000014.1, read as the reverse complement.
ACCTCTGCCCCTGCCGCCGCCGCGATGGGGCCATGGGACAGCGTTCCGCAATCGACGCAGATGATCAGGTCATGCTCCCGGGCCAGCGCAGCCATGGCGGGCTCATTGGGGCCATAGCCCTCGTCGATCCTGTCGGGAATATAAAGCGTGGCCGGGCGACCCAACGCGCGCAACCAGTCGATCAGCAGCGCGGCGGATGCGCCCCCGTCGACATCGTAATCGGCGAAGATTGCGATCCTTTCGCGCCGCTCCAGCGCTGCGATCACGCGGGCGGCGGCGGTGTCCATGTCCTTCAGGTGGCGCGGGTCGGGCATCAGGTCGCGCAGGGCAGGGGCCAGAAAGCCCGCAGCGGCCTCGGGGGTGACACCGCGCCGCGCCAGCACCTGCGCCAGCGCGCCCTCAAGCCCCGCGCGCTGTTCCAGCGCACCGGCAAGACGTGCGGTCTCGGGGTCCGGGCCGACCCAGCGGCGTCCGGTCAGGGATCGCGTGACCCCCAGAAAACCGAGGCCGTTTTCCATATGTTGGGGCAGGGACATCCGCGCCACACTACAGGCAGCGCGACCACCCTGTCACGCTCATTTCGTCGGGTTGCGATAGGTCATCCGCCGCACCGATCCCGTCTTGGAGCGCATCAAGATCGTCTCGGCGGTCAGATACCCCACCTCGCGCTTGATGCCGGGCAGGATGGAGCCGTCCGTGACGCCGGTGGCGGCAAAGATCACGTCCTTGGTCACCATGTCGTCACGGGTGTAGACGCGGTCTAGATTGGTGATCCCAGCCTTCTTCGCGCGGCTCTTTTCGTCGTCGTTGCGGAACAAGAGACGCCCGAACATCTGCCCGCCCATGCATTTGAGCGCGGCCGCCGCCAGCACCCCTTCGGGCGCGCCGCCCGATCCCATGTACATGTCGATGCCCGTCACGGCCGTTTCGGCGCAATGGATCACGCCCGCCACATCACCATCGGTGATCAGCCGGATCGCGCAGCCGGTGGTGCGCAGTTCCTCGATCATGGTCTCGTGGCGGGGGCGTTCCAGCACGCACACGGTGATGTCGCGCGTCGAACAGCCCTGTGCGGCGGCCAGTGCCGAAACGCGTTCGGAGGGCGTCATGTCCAGCGTCACGACACCGGGGCGGTACCCCGGCCCGATCGCCAGCTTGTCCATGTAGACATCGGGCGCGTGCAGCATCGACCCGCGCGGCCCCATGGCGATGACGGTCAGCGCATTGGGCATGTCCTTGGCGGTCAGCGTCGTGCCCTCAAGCGGGTCGAGCGCGATGTCGACCTCGGGGCCGGTGCCGTCACCCACCTGCTCGCCGATATAGAGCATAGGGGCCTCGTCGCGCTCGCCCTCGCCAATCACGACGGTGCCGCGGATCTCCAGCTTGTTGAGCTGATCGCGCATTGCGTTCACGGCGGCCTGATCGGCGGCCTTCTCGTCACCACGCCCGATGAAATCGGCGGAGGCAAGGGCCGCAGCCTCGGACACACGGGCAAGGCCCAAGGACAGCATGCGGTCATTGAAATCGGCGGGGTGCGTCATGGGAATGCGGCCTTGGGCAAATTGCGGTTGGCGCAGGTCTAGCGATCCTGCCCCGTGGCGTCCAGCATGGGGGCGCTAACGTGCGCGGGGCAGGTCGGCGGTGCGCAAGAACATCTGAAGCAGCAGCCCGATCACCAGCCCGTTCAGCAGATGCCACAGGAAATGCGTGCCAAGCGGGAGGGCTTCGCAGATATCCCGGTCAAAGGTCCGGAAGGTCAGGGACATAAGGAACACCCCTGTCGCTGCCGCGATCCAGTTGGCGGATGGATGCCCACGCCAGCGTGTGAGGATCGCAAAGACCACCAGCGCCAGCAACGCCGGCGCGTATTGCCCCGATCCGTTCAACGGGTCGGGCGCGGTTGCGGGGTCTGTCCCCCCGGTCATGTTCAGCAACGTCGCGGTCAGCACCCCGGCAGCGATCACCAGCCCCGAGACCAACGCCACGCGCCCGGGCGGCATGCCCATGAGATACCGCATGGCCGCCAGCACGAAGACCGCGACAAAGGTCCAGATCGGTGCCACATCGGCCAATGCCGCCCAGACGGTCGCATGGGTGTGGAACAGGAACGACCCGACCCCGATCAATCCCGCCAGCACGATGAGCAGCCACGCGACCGGATGCATCACGCCCAACCGCCGCGCCGTCACTGCGCCCCAGATCGCGGCGAGCACGAACGCCGCATTGGTCAGCGCATTTACCGGCTCGGCCCAGAAATCGGGCGACAACCGCTCGCAGTAGATGTCGATGGTTGCGGTCCAGTCCATGCGGACTCAGACCTCCTCGATCCTCAACGCCACGGGCGCGCCGTTCAAGACACCGGTGCCCGGCAGAGCGGCCAGCGCCGTGTCAAGGTTTGGGCGCGCGGTCTTGTGGGTCACGATCAGCACGGGCGCATTGGCACCGGGGTGATCATACTGCCGCATCCGGTCGATGGAAATCCCGGCCTCACCCAGCACGGTCGCCACCTTGGCCAGCGCGCCGGGCTTGTCGGCCAGTTCCATCCGCAGGTAATAGCACGCCGGGCTGGCGGCAGAGGCTGGGGCGGCATCATCGAGCGACGTGGCAGGCCGCCCGAAGGTCGGCACGCGGATGCCGCGGGCGATGTCGCAGACGTCCGACATGACCGCGCTGGCCGTGGGCCCTTCGCCCGCGCCGGCACCCCGGAGCACGATCTGGCCCACGCTGTCGCCCTCGATCACCACCATGTTGGTCCCGCCCTCAAGCTGGCCCAAAGGCGAGGTCGCGGGGACAAGGCAGGGCGACATCCGCTGCTCCAGCCCCCGGCCGGTCATTTGCGCCACGCCCAAGAGCTTGATCTTGTAACCCATGTCGCCCGCGCGGCGGATATCCTCGATGGTGATGGACCCGATCCCCTCCAGCTGGATCGCGTCGAAATTCACCTTCGCGCCATAGGCGATGGCTGCCAGCAGCGTCAGCTTGTGCGCCGCGTCGATGCCGCCCACGTCCAGCGTCGGATCAGCCTCCAGATAGCCCAAACCATCGGCCTCGGCGAAGGCCTCTTCATAACTCAGGCCCGCGCTGTCCATCCGGGTCAGAATGTAGTTGCAGGTGCCGTTCATCACCCCCATGACACGCCCGATGGCATTGCCCGCCAACCCCTCGGTCAGCGCCTTGATGACGGGGATGCCACCTGCCACAGCCGCCTCGAAACGCAACACCAGCCCCTTGGCCTCGGCGGCCTCGGCCAGTGCCTGCCCGTGCAGCGCCAGCATTGCCTTGTTGGCGGTGACCACGTCCTTGCCCGCGGCGATGGCGGCCTCGGTCGCGGCCTTGGCCGGGCCGTCCGACCCGCCCATCAGCTCGACAAAGACGTCGACATCCGCCCGCCGCGCCAACGCCACCGGATCATCCTCCCACGCGTATCGGGACAGGTTCACGCCGCGATCCTTGCCCTTCGACCGGGCCGAAACGGCGGTAATCTCGACCGGCCGCCCGCAGCGCTGCGCGAGCAGGTTCGCCTGCCGTTGCACGATCTTGACGACACCCACGCCGACAGTGCCAAGCCCGGCGATGCCAAGGCGCAGGGGATCAGTCATGGGTAATGTCCTCCGGAACGGGTCAGGGCGCTTTCATGCACCTGTTAGCGCCTTCCCGACAGCCCTGCAACGCGGGCAGGCCTAAAGCGCCATCTGCCGCAACAGCGCCGCGCGCCGCCGCAGATCCGCCGCGCGTGCCTCGAGGGTCTGCCCCTCGCGCTCGGCGCTGCGCGGCACCAGCGCGTCGGCACCTTGCAACAATGGCCCGAGCGGCACCAGCGCCGGGAAATCCGCTGCATGCCCCTCGGCGCTGATCCGGCTGGCCAGATCTGGGCGCGACGGGCCGCAAGCGGTCAGTCCGGCCAAAGCGACAAGGAGGACAAGACGCAACATCATGTCCCGAGTGCTACCGTCTGCAGGGCGGGCCTGTCCATCCCGGTTGAATTGAACACCCGTTCAGATAATCTGACCCCATGGCACGCAAACAGGGCAGCCACGCCGAGATCACCGGGCCGCGTTTGCGGCAGGCCGCGCTGCGGCTTTTCGCGCGCCATGGCTTTGCCGCCGTGTCGATGCGCCAGATCGCGGCGGAGGTCGGGGTGCAGGCGGGCGCGCTTTACCTCTACACCGCCGACAAGCAGGCGCTGCTCTTCGATCTGATGCGCGACCACCTCGAGGATCTGCTGGCCGATTGGTCGCCCCCCGATGCCCCGGCCGAGCGGCAACTCGAAAGCTTCGTGCGCCACCACATCCGCTACCACCTCGACCGGCCCGATCTGGTGTTCATCGCCTATATGGAGTTGCGCAACCTCGACCCGGCCAATTTTGCGGTTATCGAGCGGCTGCGCCGCGACTATGAAGATCAGCTCGAGGCGATCTTGAAGCGCGGTCAGGCTCAAGGCGTCTTTGAGGTCCCCGATACCAAGCTCGCCACGCTGGCGCTGATTGCCATGCTGACGGGCGTGACCACATGGTACCGCGAGGGCGGACGGCTCGACCGGGCAGCGGTCGAGGATCACTATTGGCGGATGGCCTGCAAGGCGGTCGCCGCCGCACGCTGATCCGTCGGCGCCGCGCCCGTGGCACATGCGGGAGCCTCCGGCGGGGATATTTGGAAAACAGAGAAGCGAAAGCCCTGATGCCCCTTCTCTGTTTCGAAAATATCCCGGGGGGAGGCGCGCACAGCGCGACGGGGGGGCAGCGCCCCCCTGTCAGGCGTTGGCCACAGACACGGCGTCCGGCGGGCGCGGGAACGGGACCAAGCGCCCCTGATCCTCGTCCCAGAGCTTGAGCGTGAAGGACCGGAACGCCTCGCGCCAGCCGATGGTCTGTACCTCGTAGCGCTCGCGCAGCGCCCTATGGCAGGCGCGCAGCCGGTAGCTGGGGATGTTGGCGTTGAAATGGTGGATGTCATGATAGGTGATGTTGGCCACCGCAAGATCGAACCACCAGCCCAGATCCAGCGCCGAGGAGCCCTGCAGCGCTGCGCGCGCGGGGTTCAGGTCGGGCTTTCGATCCCACCATGTGTCTTCGAAATTGTGCTGCAGGTAGACGAGGAACACGCCGATGCAGCCCGCGACAAAGACCGTTCCCATATAGATGATCAGCCCCGGCACGCCTGCGGCCCACCAAAGGAACCCAACCCAGACCAGCAGCCCGAGGTTGTGCAAGATCACGCCCCTGGGGTCCACGGCGCCTGCATTCTTGGGCCAGCGATAGGCCAGAGCATAGGTGAAGAGGCCCCCCACGGGAATGAGGATCAACGGGTTGCGGTAGAGCCTGTACCACAGGCGCTTCCATCGTCCCGCGGCCTCCCATTCCCGGACTGTCAGCGTGAGGATCTCGGTCGTGTCGCGCTCGTCGAGATTGCCAAGATGGGAATGGTGGTCGTTGTGGTTGGATTGCATGACCCGGTAGGGCGTCAGTGTGAAGACGCTGAGCCCGAAGCCCGCGCGATCATTTCGCAGCTTGGTGGAAAACAGCGAGCCGTGCCCGCAATCATGTTGCAGCACGTAAAGCCGCACGCCCGCCAATGCGTTGACGACGATCAGCGGCCCGACCAACCACCAGACCTGCCAGGCCTGCACCGCCAGCCAAAGCGTCAGGAAATAGGCGGCAAAGGTGCCGAAATAGCTGACGGCGGCCAGCCGGTCATCCCGCGCTGTCCATTGCCGTGTGAAGGCCCGGATTTCGCGCTCGGCCTCGGCACGGTAGCCGGGCGTGATCTCGGGGCGGGAGGATGAAGCAGCCTGCATCTTTCCGGTCTCGATCAGATGTTTATGGGTTGGGGGCAGCAAATCCCACCACAGATAAGCCCCCCGACGCGGCCTGCAAGGTGCCATGCGCGACGGGGGGCTGCAAGATGTTCAAACGGGCCAATGGCCCCTATCGGCGGATCAGAGCGCGGGGTAGATCGGGAAGCGTTCGCACAGCGCCTCGACCTCGGCGCGGACCTGCGCCTCGACCTCCGCATTGCCGCCCTCGCCGTTTGCCGCAAGGCCATCAACCACGCGCGTGATCCAGTCGCCGATCTGGCGGAACTCGGGCTCGCCGAAGCCGCGGGTGGTGCCCGCCGGGCTGCCCAGACGGATGCCACTGGTGATCGTGGGCTTTTCGGTGTCGAAGGGGATGCCGTTCTTGTTGCAGGTGATGTGCGCGCGCCCCAGCGCCTGTTCGGTGGCGTTGCCCTTGACGCCCTTGGGCCGCAGGTCGACCAGCATCAGGTGGGTATCGGTGCCGCCCGTGACGATATCGAGCCCGCCCTTCATCAGCTGGTCGGCCAATCCTTGGGCGTTGCGGATCACTTGGCGCTGATACTCCTTGAACTCGGGGCGCAGCGCCTCGCCGAAGGCCACGGCCTTGGCGGCGATGACATGCATGAGGGGCCCGCCCTGAATGCCCGGAAAGATGGCAGAGTTGATCTTTTTGGCGATCCCCTCGTCATCGGTCAGAATCATGCCGCCGCGCGGGCCGCGGAGTGTCTTGTGCGTGGTCGTGGTGGCGACATGGGCGTGCGGGAAGGGCGAGGGGTAATGTCCCGAGGCGACCAGGCCCGCGAAATGCGCCATGTCGACCAGCAGATAGGCGCCCACGCTGTCGGCGATCTCGCGCATCTTGGCGAAATCGAGGATGCGCGGAATGGCCGAGCCGCCCGCGATCAGCATCTTGGGCTGGTGTTCCACTGCCAGCGCGGCGATCTGGTCATAGTCGACCGCCAGATCCTGCTGGCGCACGCCATACTGGACAGCGTTGAACCATTTGCCCGACTGGTTCGGCTTTGCCCCGTGGGTCAGGTGACCGCCCGCGTCGAGGCTCATGCCGAGGATCGTGTCGCCGGGCTGCAATAGCGCGGTGAACACGCCCTGATTGGCTTGGCTTCCCGAATTGGGCTGCACATTGGCGAAACCGACGTTGAATAGCTGCTTGGCACGGTCGATCGCCAGTTCCTCGGCGATGTCGACGAACTGACAGCCGCCGTAGTAGCGACGGCCCGGATAGCCCTCGGCGTATTTGTTGGTCATCACCGAACCCTGCGCCTCCATCACGGCGGCGGAGACGATGTTCTCGGATGCGATCAGCTCTATCTCGTGGCGCTGGCGGCCAAGTTCCTTGCGGATGGCGCCAAAGATCTCGGGATCGCGGGTTTCGAGGCTTTCGGTGAAGAAACCGGCGTCACGATGGGGGGCGTTCATGGGCGAACCTCCTGAAGGGCAGCGATGGGGCTTTGGATCACATTTAGCGCGCCATTTACGGGATGAAAGCGGCCCGGGAAAGGGCGCAAAGCAGCGCGGGCGGGTCGGAAAGCCATGTCTGCGTCGCCGATCAAGGATTGAGTTTCCGATCCGCGCGCGCAAGGGTGCCCCCAAGACCGTCACAAGGGGGGCATGATGCCTGCGGCGCGCAACATCGCCTTTCTCGCATCCGATACTGCCCTCTCGCAGGAGGCCAAGACGCGGCTGGAGGCGCGCTATGGCGCCCATGAACCGGCGGATGCCGATGTGATCGTGGCGCTGGGCGGTGACGGCTTCATGCTCCAGACGCTGCATGCCACGCAGGCCTTGGGCGCGCCGGTCTACGGCATGAACCGGGGCACCGTCGGTTTCTTGATGAACGCCTATCAAGAAGACGGGCTGATCGCCCGGCTGGAAGCCGCAGAGGAGGCGGTGATCAACCCGCTGCACATGACGGCGCAGACGGTCTCGGGCGAGGTGGTCGAGGCGCTTGCGATCAACGAGGTCAGCTTGCTGCGCGCGGGTCCGCAGGCGGCCAAGCTCAAGATCCATGTCGACGGGCGCATGCGGATGGAGGAGTTGATCTGCGATGGGGCGCTGGTCTGCACACCGGCGGGGTCGACCGCCTATAACTATTCCGCCCACGGTCCGATCCTGCCGATTGACGCCGATGTGCTGGCGGTGACGGCGGTGGCGGCCTTCCGGCCCCGGCGCTGGCGCGGTGCGCTGCTGCCCAAATCCGCCGTGGTCCGCATCGAGGTGGGCGAGGCCGGCAAGCGACCGGTGATGGCCGATGCCGACAGCCGGTCGGTGGGCAATGTCGTCTCGGTCGAGATCCGGTCGGAGCCCGCGGTATCCCACCGCATCCTTTTCGATCCCGGCCACGGTCTGGAAGAGCGTCTTTTGCGCGAGCAGTTCACCTGAGCCACGCGGCGATGCGCCGCGTTTTGACGGCGTGAGAAAAACTGTTTAACGTTAAACAAAACCAGCCGGAGAGGGTGCGATGGCCGAGGACAAGCAAGACGGGTTGCGCGCCGCCGCGTTGTTTTATCACGAGTACCCCAAGCCCGGTAAGCTCGAGATACGGGCCACCAAGCCGCTGGCGAACGGGCGTGATCTTGCACGTGCCTATTCCCCCGGAGTCGCCGAGGCCTGCCTTGAAATCAAGGCGGACCCGGCCAATGCCGCGCGCTACACCACGCGCGGAAACCTTGTCGCAGTGGTGACCAACGGTACTGCCGTTCTGGGGCTTGGCAACATCGGGGCGCTGGCGTCCAAGCCGGTGATGGAGGGCAAGGCGGTCTTGTTCAAGACCTTCGCCAACATCGACTGTTTCGACATCGAGTTGAACGAACCCGACCCCTACAAGCTGGCCGATATCGTCTGCGCGCTGGAACCGACCTTTGGTGCCATCAACCTCGAAGACATCAAGGCGCCGGATTGTTTTATCGTTGAACAATTGTGCCGCGAGCGGATGAACATCCCCGTTTTCCACGATGACCAGCATGGCACGGCGATCGTCGTGGGGGCGGCGGCCACCAATGCGCTGCGCGTCACCGGCAAACGGTTCGAGGACATCAAGATCGTCTCGACGGGCGGCGGGGCGGCGGGCATCGCGTGCCTCAACATGCTGCTCAAACTGGGCGTGCAGCGCGAGAACATCTGGCTTTGCGACATCCATGGCCTTGTCCACGAGGGCCGCGAGATCGACATGAACCCGCAAAAGGCCGCCTATGCGCAAAAGACTGATGCGCGCACGCTGACGGATGTGATCGACGGGGCGGATCTGTTCCTTGGCCTCTCAGGCCCCGGGGTGCTGACGCCTGCGATGGTGGCCCGCATGGCGCCCCGTCCCATCATCTTTGCGCTGGCCAACCCCTCGCCGGAAATCGAACCCGATGCCGTGCGCTCCGTCGCCCCCGATGCGATCATCGCCACGGGGCGCAGCGATTACCCCAATCAGGTCAACAACGTGCTGTGCTTCCCCTTCATCTTCCGCGGCGCGCTGGATGTGGGGGCCACGGAAATCAACGACGCCATGCAGATCGCCTGCATCGAGGGCATCGCGGCGCTGGCGCGCGCCACCACCAGCGCCGAGGCCGCCGCCGCCTATGCCGGTGAGCATATGACCTTCGGCCCCGATTACCTGATCCCCAAACCCTTCGACCGCCGCCTGATCGGCGTGGTGGCCAGCGCCGTCGCCAAGGCCGCGATGGACTCGGGCGTGGCGACCCGCCCGCTGGACGATCTCGATGCCTACCGCGACCGGCTGAACCAGTCGGTGTTCCGTTCCGCCCTCATTATGCGCCCGGTGTTCGAGGCCGCGCGTACCTCCGAGCGGCGCATCGTCTTTGCCGAGGGCGAAGATGAACGCGTGCTGCGCGCCGCTCAGGCGATGACCGAGGAAACCACCGACAAACCGATCCTGATCGGCCGTCCCGAGGTGATCGAGACACGGATCGAGCGCGCGGGCCTGACGCTGCGCCCCGGCACCGATTTCGATCTGGTGAACCCCGAAAACGACCCGCGCTACCGAGACTACTGGCAGACCTACCACGCCATCATGGCGCGGCGTGGCGTGACGCCTGATCTGGCGCGCGCGATCATGCGCACCAACACCACCGCCATCGGCGCCGTGATGGTTCAACGCGGCGAGGCGGAATCGCTGATTTGCGGCACCTTCGGTCAGTATCTGTGGCATCTGAACTACATCACGCAGGTGTTGGGCGCGGATGGTCTGCACCCGGTCGGTGCCTTGTCGCTGATGATCTCGGATGATGGCCCGTTGTTCATCGCCGACACGCAGGTGCACCCCGAACCGACCCCCGAACAGATCGCCGAAACCGTGCGCGGCTGCGCGCGCCATATCCGCCGCTTCGGCATCGACCCCAAGGTGGCGCTGTGTTCGGGCAGTCAGTTCGGCAATCTCGACACCGATAGCGGGCGGCGGATGCGCGCGGCGCTGGACCTGCTGGACGGCATGGGCCTCGATTTCACCTATGAGGGCGAGATGCATGTCGATACCGCGCTCGATGCCGAATTGCGGGCGCGTCTGTTGCCCGGCAGCCGTATGGAAGGGCCGGCAAACGCCCTTGTCTTCGCCTCGACCGACGCGGCGGGTGCGGCGCGCAACATGCTGAAAGTGCGCGCCAACGGGCTTGAGGTCGGGCCGATCCTGATGGGCATGGGCAACCGCGCCCATATCGTGACGCCGTCCATCACGGCGCGCGGATTGCTCAACATCTCTGCCTTGGCGGGCACGCCCGTCAGCACCTACGGCTGAGCCGTCACCCCAGCGTGATCCGGATCAGGGTCACCAGCATGAGCACCGTGGCCAGCAAGGCGGAAAAGATGAGGGCCGGGTAGCCCCATATCACCACGGCGATGGCCACCGCCGAGACGCCGCCGATGATCGCGGCAAAGGCGTTGTCGACGGGCCCTTCGACCACCTCGCGCGCCATGCGGCCGATGATCGGCAGGCGGTACGTGACGTGACGGGTGATGTAGCGGGGGCGGGCGGCCGTGGAAGGAATGTCTTGGGCTAGGGTCATGGCAATTCTCCTTTTTACAGCTGTCACATAGGGCGATGCTGCACTGCAGCAAAGGGCAGGCTGTCGCAGGCCGTTAGCGCCCCCATGCGGCACTATCGCCGAATTGCCTTTACGGCACCCTGTTCGGTAGACAGTCGCATACAAGCCAGGAGGAGAGCCCATGCGGTATGCCGAGGTCCAAGCACGCGCGAAAGCCGATCCCGACACCTTCTGGATGGAGGCGGCCGAGGGGATCGACTGGTTCACCGGCCCGTCCAAGGCGCTGTTCGACGATCATGCGCCGCTTTACGAGTGGTTCGCCGATGGCACGCTCAACACTTGCTGGAACGCCGTCGACCGCCATGTGGCGGCAGGCCATGGCGACCGGCTGGCGATCATCCACGACAGCCCGCTGACCGGCACCGTGCACAAGATCACCTATGCCGAACTGCAAAAGCGTGTCGCCTCGCTGGCAGGCGCGCTGCGCGCCAAGGGCGTCGAAAAGGGCGACCGGGTTATCATCTACATGCCCATGGTCCCCGAAGCGCTGGAGGCGATGCTGGCCTGCGCACGGCTGGGCGCGGTGCATTCGGTCGTGTTCGGCGGTTTTGCGGCCAATGAACTGGCCGTCAGGATCGACGATTGCACGCCCAAATGCATCATCGCGGCCTCTTGCGGGATCGAGCCGGGCCGCGTCGTGCATTACAAGCCGCTGCTCGACGGGGCCTTGGCCTTGGCCAAACACCAGCCCGAGTTTTGCGTGATCTTCCAGCGCGAACAGGAGGTCGCGCATCTGGAGGAGGGGCGCGATCACGACTGGCACGCCTTTCAATATGGCGTCGAACCCGCTGATTGCGTGCCCGTCGCGGGCAACCACCCGGCCTATATCCTCTATACTTCGGGCACCACGGGCCAGCCCAAGGGCGTGGTGCGCCATACCGCAGGCCATCTGGTCGCGCTCAATTGGTCGATGCGCAACCTCTACGACATGAACCCCGGCGAGGTGTTCTGGGCCGCCTCGGACGTGGGCTGGGTCGTGGGCCATTCCTACATCTGCTACGGGCCCCTGACCTTCGGCTGCACCACCATCGTCTTCGAGGGCAAGCCCGTGGGCACGCCCGATGCCGGAACCTTCTGGCGCGTCATTCAGGATCACAAGGTCAAGTGCCTGTTCACCGCGCCCACCGCCTTTCGCGCCATCAAGCGCGACGATCCCTTGGGCGAGTTGATCGCGGATTACGACCTCTCCAGCCTCGAGACGCTGTTTCTGGCCGGTGAACGCGCCGATCCCGACACGATCCAATGGGCGATGGACCGGCTGGGCGTGCCGGTGATCGATCATTGGTGGCAGACGGAAACCGGCTGGTGCATCGCGGGCAACCCGATGGGGATCGAAAAGCTGCCGGTCAAGATCGGCAGCCCCTCGGTGCCGATGCCCGGCTACGATGTGCAGGTTCTGGACGAAGGCGGCCACCCGCTGCCGCCCGGCACGCTTGGTGCCATTGCGGTCAAGCTGCCCTTGCCGCCCGGCACCCTGCCAACGCTGTGGAACGCCGAAGAAAGGTTCCACAAGGCCTACCTCACCCATTTCCCGGGCTATTACGAAACCGGCGACGCGGGCCTGATCGACGAGGATGGATATCTCTACATCATGGCGCGCACCGATGACGTCATCAACGTCGCGGGCCACCGTCTGTCGACGGGCGGGATGGAGGAGGTTCTGGCCAGCCACCCCGACGTGGCCGAATGTGCCGTGATCGGCGTCAGCGACAGCCTCAAGGGGCAATTGCCCATGGGCTTTTTGTGCCTGAACAAGGGCGCGCAGACCCCGCCGGAACAAGTGGTGAAGGACTGCGTCAAGCTGGTGCGCGACCGCATCGGGCCGGTTGCGGCCTTCAAGCTGGCCGTGGTGGTCGACCGCCTGCCCAAGACGCGCTCGGGCAAGATCTTGCGCGCCACCATGGTCAAGATCGCCGATGGGGCCGAGTTCAAGACCCCCGCCACCATCGACGATCCCGCCATCCTCGACGAGATCCGCGCGGCGCTGAGCCGCATCGGCTATCCGTCCGGCCAGATCTGACGGGGCGGAACCCGCTGTTGAGTTGCGCAGCGCGCGGGCTATAGTTTTCCGCATCATCGACGGAGGCCCCTGCAATGTCCACGGACGACACCGGCGGCCGGGCCCCCGCGGACGGCCCGCGCAAGGGTTTGCCCGACCAGACGCTGCAGCTGTTCAGCCATGACATCCGGTCGGCCATGTCCGATGTGATCGGCGGGCTGAGACTGGTGGATCGGTCCCGCCTCAGCCCCGAGGCGCAGATCCAGATCGACCGGGTGCAAGCCGCCGCCGACACGCTGGCAGCCCTTGTCGACGGCGCGCTGATGGCGGCGGCGGGGGAAACCCTGATCCAGCAAGATGCCACAAGCGTGGCATTGTCCGACTGGCTCGCCGCGATCAACGGTCGATGGTCAGGCCGAGCCTTTGCCGCGAGCGGCTGCTTTGCATTGCACCGGCACGATCCGCTGCCGCGGCTTTTGCGCGTGTCGCAGGTGACGCTCGACCGGATCGTCGGCAACCTGATCTCGAATGCGCTGGGCCATGCCGAGGGCGGGGCGGTGACGTTGCGGCTGGCCGCGGCGCAGGGGCAGGGACTGGTGCTGACCGTCGCCGATGGCGGGCCGGGGTATCCGCCCGATGTGCTGGACCGGATCGACCTTGTCGCGGGACCGGCCCCGATGGACAGCCGCACCGGCAGCGGGCTTGGCCTGCGGATCGTGGCCGACCTGACGCGCGCCATCGGTGGCAGCCTGCACCTGTCCAACCCCTCCACAGGCGGCGCGCAGGCCGTGTTGCATCTGCCCGAGGGATTGCTCGACTGGGCCCCGGCCCCTTCCGTCCCCGACGCGGCCCCGGACCTGAGCGGCCTGAGGGTGCTGGTGGCCGAGGACAACCTGACGAACCAGACGATTTTGCGCCAGATCCTTGGTGGGATGTCCGCGGACGCGGTCTTTGTCGCCGATGGGGTCGCAGCCCTTGAAGTGCTGGACAGGCAAGGCTTCGACATCGCGCTGATCGACATCGAGATGCCGCGCCTCTCGGGGCTGGAGGTGATGCAGGCCGTCCGCGCGCGCAGCGACGCGGTGGCCTTCTTGCCGATGGTCGCGCTGACCGCCTATGTGCTGCGCGACAACCGAGAGGCGATCTATGCGGCAGGTGCCGACGGGATCATCGGCAAGCCGATCTCGTCGGCCGCCGAATTCGGGCGCGCGGTCCTGCGCTACGCCGGGCGCCCCGCGGGCCTTCCCGAGCCCGAGGATGTGCTGGCGGGAGATGCCAGTCTTGGCCGCAAGATGGATCAGGCGCGATTTGAAGCCCTGCTCGAGGTGGCGGGGCCCGATGGGGCGGTGGAACTGCTCGAACGCCTGCACGAGGATCTGTCAACGGTACGCGCGGCACTGGATGTCGCGGTCGCGCGGGGCGACATCCCCGAGATCCGGGCGCAGACCCATATCCTGATCGCCCTTTCCGGCGCGGTGGGGGCCGAACGCCTTTATCGGCTGGTCGAGGTGCTCAACATCGCCGCGAAACGGCGGCGCTCGGGGGATCTTGCGGCGCTTTACAAACCATGCCGGGTCGAGCTCGACGATCTGTTGCGCCATGTCGAACACTACGCCGCTGGGATCGGCCTGTCGCTGCCCCCGGCTTGACGGGCCACCCTTGCGCTGCCCCGCCGGGCGTCACAGACTGTCATCCAACGATACCATGGCACAAGGACCGCTCCCATGTCGCTGATCGAAGATGCCGCCGGCGTGCGCGAGAATGCCCACGCGCCCTATTCCGGCTTCAAGGTGGGTGCTGCGATCTTGTCGGCCGAAGGTCGGGTGCATCTGGGCTGCAACGTGGAGAACGTGGCCTATCCCGAAGGCACCTGCGCGGAAGCCGGCGCGATTGCGTCGATGATCGCCGCGGGCGACCGCCGCATCGCTGAGGTCGCCGTGATCGCCGACAGCCCCGCACCGGTGCCGCCTTGCGGTGGCTGCCGTCAGAAACTGGCCGAATTCGCCGCAGGCGAGGTGGTCGTGACCATGGCCACGACATCGGGCGCGACGCTGGCAATGACCGTCGCCGAATTGCTGCCGGGCGCCTTCAACGCGGGATTCATGATCAACGCAGAGAACTCCGCCCCGTGAGCGATGCGCGCACGATCCTGGCCAAGCTGCGCGACGGCGACACCGTCACCGAGGCGGAGCTGTTCTGGTTCGCCGAAGGGCTTGCCACAGGCGAGGTCACCGATGCGCAGGCGGGCGCCTTTGCCATGGCGGTCTGTGCTCGGGGCCTTGGCAAACCTGCGCGCGTCATGCTGACCAATGCGATGCGCGAGACGGGGGAGGTGCTGACATGGCAGCTCGACGGACCGGTCATCGACAAACATTCCACGGGCGGGGTGGGCGATTGCGCCTCGCTTCTGCTGGCGCCCGCCTTGGCCGCATGTGGGGCGTTTGTCCCGATGATCTCGGGCCGGGGCCTCGGCCACACCGGCGGTACGCTCGACAAGCTGGAAGCGATCCCGGGCTACCGCACGCAGGTCTCGATCGAGGATCTGCAGGAGATCGTGGCCGACATCGGCTGCGCAATCGTCGGGGCATCGGCCGATATCGCGCCCGCCGACAAGCGGCTTTATGCCATCCGCGATGTGACGGGGACGGTAGAATCCATCGACCTCATCACCGCCTCGATCCTGTCCAAGAAACTGGCTGCGGGGCTTGAGGCGCTGGTGCTTGACGTCAAGGTCGGCTCGGGCGCCTTCATGACCTCGCCGCGCGACGCGCTGGCCTTGGCGCAATCGCTGGTCGAAACGGCGCAGGGTGCAGGCTGCATGACCACGGCGCTGATCACCGACATGAGCCAGCCGCTCGTGCCCTCGGCGGGCAACGCGCTCGAGGTGATCGAGGTGATGGAGGTGCTGACCTCGGGCGATCTGGCCTCGCCGCTGGCGCGCCTGACGCAGGCCTTGGGCGGCGAAGTGCTGGCGCTGGGCGGGCTTGCCGCCGACGCCGCCGATGGCGAGGGCCGCATTGCCGAGGCGCTGACCTCGGGCGAGGCGGCGGATGTCTTTGGCGAGATGGTGGCGGCTTTGGGCGGTCCGCATGATTTCATCGACCGATGGCGCGACCGTCTGCCCGCCGCGCGTGTCATGATCGATGTCATCCCCGGCGAAACCGGTTTCGTCGGCCAGATCGACACCCGCGCCCTTGGCGAGGCGGTCGTGCGTCTGGGCGGCGGGCGGCTCAGGCAAGACGACCGGATCGATCTTGCGGTGGGCCTGTCGGACATCGCGCGGATCGGCGAGCGCGTCGACCCCTCGCGCCCGCTTGCCCGCATCCACGCCGCCAGCGAAGAGGCTGCGCGCGCCGTGGCCGCCGGGATCCGCGGGGCCTTCGCCCTCTCCGATATCGCGCCCTCCGAGCCGCCTCTGATCCATGAGCGGATCGGCTGATGCCGCGCGCCTTCCTCATCGTGATGGACAGCCTCGGCATAGGCGGCGCACCCGACGCGGGCAGCTATTTCAACGGCGATCTGCCCGACACCGGGGCCAACACGCTGGGCCATATAGCCGCCGCCTGCGCTTTGGGGCAGGCGGAGGAGGGGCGGAGCGGACCCTTGCGTTTGCCGAACCTCGACACATTGGGCCTTGGCGCGGCCTTGCGACTGGCCTCCGGCGCGCGGGGCGAGGGGATGGATGCCGACCCCGTTGGCCTTTGGGGCGCGGCCGAGGAAGTGTCGCGCGGCAAGGACACGCCGTCGGGGCACTGGGAACTGGCAGGCTTGCCCGTGCCCTTCGATTGGTCCTATTTTCCCAAGACAAAGCCATGCTTCCCCGACGACATCGTGGCCGAGGTGAAGCGTCTTGCGGGCACAGGCGGCATCTTGGGCGATGAGCACGCCAGCGGGACCGAGATCATTGCCCGTCTTGGCGAAGAGCACGAGAAAACCGGCTGGCCGATCTGCTACACCTCCATCGACAGCGTCTTTCAGGTCGCTGCGCATGAGGAGAGCTTTGGCCTCGACCGGCTGCTTGATCTCTGCGCGCGCCTCGCCCCCATGCTCCACGCCCGCCGTGTCGGTCGCGTCATCGCGCGACCCTTCACCGGCACGCCGGGGCATTACGCCCGCACGCTCAACCGCCACGATTACGCCCTTGCCCCGCCGGGTCCGACGCTCTTGGACCATGCGCAGGCGGCCGGCCGCGCCACCTGCGCCATCGGCAAGATCCGCGACATCTTCGCCGGACGGGGCGTGGATCACACCCTGACCGGGGCCGACCGCGACCTGATGGGGCATCTGGCAACTTGCGTGGCCGATGCCGCCGATGGCAGCCTCACCTTCGCCAATTTCGTCGAGTTCGACAGCCTCTATGGCCACCGCCGCGACGTGTCGGGCTATGCGCGCCACCTCGAATGGTTCGACGCGGCGCTTGGCCCTGTCCTGTCCGCGCTGCGCCCCGACGATCTGATGATCCTGACCGCCGACCACGGCAACGATCCCACATGGCCCGGCACCGACCACACCCGCGAACGGGTGCCGGTGGTTGCAACCGGGCCCTATTCCGGGCAGATCGGCATCCGCGCCTTTTCTGATGTCGGCGCGTCCGTCGCCGCGCATCTGGGGTTGGCGATCGACGGGCCGGGCCGCAGTTTTCTCATGAGGGATGATGTCAGCCTCTGAACTGATCTATTTCGTGATGACCTTCGTCGTCGTCACCCTGGCCACGCGCTATATCGGCCCCTTCATCGGACGCCCGCGCACACCGTGGCGCGGGGCGGTCACCTTCGGGCTCATCATCGCCTTCATCGGCTGGGCCATCGGAGCGTGAGATGAGGGATCTTCCCAAGATCGAGTTGCACCTCCACCTCGAAGGCGGCGCGCCGCCTGCCTTCATCCGTGGGCTGGCGCGCGAGAAAAACGTCGATATCTCGGGCATCTTCCGAGAGGACGGCGGCTATACCTACCGCGATTTCTGGCATTTCCTTCAGGTCTACGAGGCCGCCACCGGCGTGCTGACCACCCCCGAGGATTACGCCCGGCTCACCACCGCCGTGCTGGAGCAATCGGCGACCCATGGTGTGGTCTACGCCGAAACCTTTCTCAGCCCCGATTTCTGCGGCGGCGGCGATGTCGGCGCATGGCGCGACTACCTGACCGCCATCCGCGAGGCAGCCGAGGCGGCGGAACGCAGCCACGGCATCACGCTGCGCGGTATCGTCACCTGCATCCGCCATTTCGGCCCCGAGCGGTCGCGCCCCATCGCGGAATGCGCGGCCGACACGGCGGGCGACTGGCTGACCGGCTTTGGCATGGCGGGCGACGAGTTGAAGGGCAAGCCCTCCGATTTCCGCTGGGCCTTTGACTGCGCGCGCGAGGCCGGGCTGCGCATCACGGTCCACGCGGGCGAATGGGGCGGGGCGGCGTCGGTGCGCGACGCGCTCGACGCGCTCAACCCCGAACGGATCGGGCACGGGGTTCAGGCGATCGACGACCCCGCGCTGGTCGACCGGCTGGCCGAGGATGGCATTGTTCTGGAATGCTGCCCCGGCTCAAACGTGTTTCTGGGCGTCTACAAGGACTGGCGCAGCCACCCCATTGAAAAACTGCGGGCACGGGGCGTGAAGGTAACCGTCTCGACCGACGACCCGCCGTTCTTCGGCATCACCATGACCTCGGATTACGAGAACCTGAACCGGCATTTCGGCTGGGACGAGGAGGTTTTCGCCGAGATCAACCGCACCGCACTGGATGCCGCGTTCTGCGACGCGGCCACGAAAGACAAGATCGCCAAAAGACTGGGGGACAGCACCGCATGACCGAGCACCTGACCATCGTCGAGCACCCTTTGGTGCAACACAAGCTGTCGCTGATGCGGGAAGCCGACACCTCGACCAAATCCTTTCGACAGCTTCTGCGCGAGATCAGCCTGCTGCTCGCCTATGAGGTCACGCGCGAGATGCCGATGACCACCAAGCGGATCGAGACGCCGCTGTGCGAGATGGATGCCCCCACGATCGAGGGCAAGAAACTGGCACTGGTGTCGATCTTGCGGGCAGGCAACGGGTTGCTCGACGGCATCCTTGAGCTGATCCCCAATGCGCGGGTGGGCTTTATCGGGTTGTATCGTGACCCCGAGACGCTGCAGCCGGTGCAATACTACTTCAAGGTGCCTGACGCGCTTCACGATCGGCTGACCATCGTGGTCGACCCGATGCTGGCGACCGGCAATTCGTCCGCCGCCGCCGTTGACCTTCTGAAAAAGGCGGGCGCCAACAACATCCGCTTCCTGTGCCTGCTCGCCGCCCCCGAAGGCGTGGCCCGGATGAAGGCCGCGCACCCCGATGTGCCCATCGTCACGGCCGCGCTGGACAGCCATCTGAACGATCATGGCTACATCGTGCCGGGACTAGGGGATGCGGGTGACCGCATGTTCGGCACAAAATAACCCTTTCTTCCGCTTTACTTGTCGATCCGCTTCGGCCAGTCTCGGGCAAACGCAAACGTGGGGGTTTGCATGAGACTGACACGAATCCTTGGGGTCGTGGGGATAGCGGCTGCCACCGTATTTTCTGCGCCGATCATGACGGCCGCCCAAGCGGTGCCGGCGGAAACCCCGCCCCTCAGCTACACCGGGACACAATACGTCGACAGCCGCGGCTGCGCTTTTGTGCGGGTGGGCGTGGGGGCCAACGTCGAATGGGTGCCGCGCGTCGACGGCAACCGTCGGCAGGTCTGTGGCCAGACGCCGACCGGGGTCGCCGCAGCACCTGCGCCCGCGCCCGCTCCTGTTGTCGCGGCGCCCGCGCGCCCCGCACCCATGGCCAGCACTCCCGTCGCGGCCGCGCCTGCCGCGCCCGTGGTCCCGCGCGCCGTCGCCACAACGCCGCGCCCCGTCGCCACCACGCCCCGGCCGATGCCGCAACCCGCGGCACCCGCCGCAACCGGGGCCTGCCCGAACCTGCCCGCCGATGTGCAGGCGTATTTCAGCGGCCCCAATGTGCGCTGTGGCCCGCAGGCGGTGCATCCCGGCGACGCTGCCCGCGGCCTTGACCAAAGCAGTCTGGGCGGCACGGGCGGTCTGCGGCAGGTGGTCCGCTACGAGGTCGATCCCCCGGCGGGCTTTCGCGCCGCTTGGGATGATGGCCGGATGAACCCCTATCGTGGCCTCGCCTTTGCCGGTGGCCAGCGGCAGATGGAACAGGTTTGGACCAACACGGTGCCGCGCCGACTGGCGTCGGAGCCTGTGCCGCGCGGCCTGCAGGCGCTGTTCACCCGGCCCTCGCGCCCGGCCGAAATCGTGCCCGCGCAACTTGTGCTGATCCGTCCCTGACGGCCCGAAGCTGGGGCAGAGGTCAGCGCCCGCAGATATCTTGCAGGCTGATCCAATCCGCATCCCCTAGCAAGGGGGCGGGAGTTCCTCGGCTTGCCTCGATCAGCGCAAGCACGGTTTCGCCGGTGATGTCTTGTGCGAAAGCATAGGGTTGTGCGGAAATCTGGGCAGCCCCGAACCGCGCCAGCAGCATGTCATCGGGCACTCGAGGGGACTCGCGCGAGAGCAGGCTCGCGGCATGCGCATGTAGTGGAGCACTGTCGATCTCGCCCGTGGTGAGCAGCCGGAAGGTGACGCCGAGGCCCGCGTCGGTCAGCAGCGCCAGCATCGGATCGGCCCCGGCCCGGCGGGCATCCTCGGCCAGCAGATAGCCTGCCAGCACTTCGGGCGTCTCATGATCCTCGACCAGCGCGGCATTGGCCACAAGGATGCCGCCGGGCAAGGCCAGAGTATCGGGGATCGACGCGGGCAACATCGCCACCCGGGGGGGCGCCCCTTCGCCGAAGACGCGCCGTGACAGCCGCCCAAGCGCGACCGACCCGCGCGGGTTGGTGCAGATCGGGCCGGCCAGCCGCCCGATTTCCTGCAGCATCCGGTTGCCGATGGCCTCGCGGCTGGCGGGCGGCAACAGCGCCACGGTCTGCCGGGTCAGGGCATCGGGCAGCCAGAAGATGCCCAAGCCCAGCAGCACGGCGCCCATGCCCGTCCCGACCCATAGCCGCAACCGCCCGGGATGGGGTCTGCGTTTCTCGATCGCGCTGCGCACCATCTCGATGGCGGCGATCATGTCGGGGTCTTCGATCTCCAGCCGTTCCTCGGTGTCTGCGCCGGGCGCGTAGAGCGCGGGCTGGCGTCCGGGGTTCAGCCGCGCTATGGCGGGCAAGGACCAATGGGTCAGTGCCACCTCGGCCATGTTCGAAATCATCAGCGTGGCATCGCCCAGCGCGACCACCACCTCGCGGCGCTGTGCATCCGGCGCCTCGCGCCAGAGGCCCGTGGTCTCGAGCCGTTTGTATTGCTCCAGCACTGTCATGGGCTTGCCGCTCGACCCTGTTTGCGTTGAGCATAAACTGCGGGCATCCCCGGCTCAACTGTCCATGCGCGCAAAGTCAGAGCGCGGTTGCGATCTTGCGAAGCTCGAATTTCTGGATCTTTCCGGTCGATGTCTTGGGCAATTCCTGAAACACGACATGCTTGGGCGTCTTGAAGCCGGCCAGCCGCTGGCGGACGAAGGCGATGATCTCCTCCTCTGTGGCCGCCGCTCCCTCTTTCAGTTCGACGAAGGCGCAAGGCACCTCGCCCCATTTCTCGTCCGGTTTCGCCACCACCGCCGACAGCAGCACGGCGGGGTGATGCATCAGCACGCCCTCCACCTCGACCGAACTGACATTCTCGCCGCCCGAGATGATGATGTCCTTGGCGCGGTCCGCGATCTGGACATAGGTGTCGGGATGTTGCTTGGCGATGTCGCCGGTGTGGAAATAGCCGCCGGCAAACGCCTCGTTGGTGGCGCGCGGGTTCTTGTAATAGCCCTTCATCACCGAATTGCCGCGCATCATGATCTCACCCAGAGCCGCGCCATCCATCGGGATCTGGGTCATGGTCTCGGGCTCCATCACGGTGATGTGGTCCATGTTGGGCATCGGCACGCCTTGGCGCGCCTTGACGTCCGCGCGGTCATCGCCCTGCAGATGGTCCCAGTCGCCATCCTTGAAGGTGCATTCGGTCGCCGGGCCATAGGTCTCGGTCAACCCGTAGACCTGCGTGATGTTGAACCCCATTGTCTCGATCTTGGCCAGCGTCGCGGGGGCAGGGGGGGCGCCTGCGGTAAAGACCTCGACCACGTGGTCGAAATCGCGGCGGTCGGCCTCCTTCGCGTTCACCAGCATGTTCAGCACGATGGGCGCGCCGCCGAAATGGGTCACGCCCTCGTCGGCGATGGCGTCGTAGATGGTTTTCGCGGTGATGTCGCGGCAGCAGACTGTCGCGCCACCCACGGCGGGCATGGTCCAGACATGGCACCAGTTGTTGCAGTGAAACAGCGGCACGATGGTGAGATAGCGGGGGTAAAGCGTCATCCGCCACGAAATCGGCGTGCCCATGGTAATCAGATACGCGCCCCGGTGGTGATAGACCACGCCCTTGGGCCGCCCGGTGGTGCCGGAGGTGTAGTTGAGCGCAAGGCTTTCCCATTCGTCGATGGGCATGATCCAGGCGAACTCCGGATCGCCTTCGGCCAGCAGCCCGCCATAGGTCAGATGCCGGCCCGAGGCGTGATAGCCCGCCGCCTCGTCGGGAACCTCCACGATCAAAGGCAAATCCTCGCTCTCTTGCGCGTGGATCGCCTCCTCGACCACGCCGAGGAACTGGGTGTCGACCAGCACCACCTTGGCCTCGCCATGGTCGAGGATGTAGGAAATCGTGCCGATATCGAGCCGGATGTTGATGGAATTGAGCACCGCGCCGCAGGCGGGCACGCCCCAATGCGCCTCGACGTGCGGGGCGGTGTTGGGCATGACGGCGGCGACCACATCGCCGGGATTCACGCCGCGTTTGGCCAAGGCCGAGGCAAGTCGCGTCGTGCGCGCATGCAACTCGCCATAGGTGGCGCGATACCCGCGGTCGACCAACGCGGGGCGGTCGGTGAAGATGCGGCTCGCCCGGATCAGATGGCTGAGCGGGGTCAGCGCCACATGGTTCGCGGCGCGCTTTTCCAGCCCGGTCTCGTCCTTCATCCAGCCCATGTCAGAACCTCCGATTGCAGCGCAAGAATCTGAGCCAACACATCGCCTGTCGCGCAAGAAAAGGAAAGGGGGGCAGGCCTCGGGGCCTGCGCGGCATGACTTTCCGTTGACGCTAAAGGCGATTAGGGTCGCGCCGGGACAAACAGGGGGGGACAGCATGATCCAGATCGACGGGCCGTTGCGCGTGGCAGCCGCCGTGCACAAAGCGGGGGCAGCGCCGGGCGATCCCGCGCCTTATGCGGGCGAGGACAGTTTCACCTTTGTCCGGGTGCAGGTCACCGATGCCGATGGCGTGACAGGCGACGGCTTTACCGGGCGCTTCTGCGCGGCCGAGGTGGCGCATCTGCTCAATGGCGCGGTGGCGGATGCGCTGTCGGGGCCCGGCCCTATGCCCGATCTTTCCCGCAAGCTGAACCCGCGCGCCATGACCGGCGTCGTCGTCTCGGCGCTGTCGGCGCTGGATGTCGCGCTCTGGGACCTTGCAGGCAAGCGGGCGGGCAAAAGCGTGGCTGCCCTTCTGGGCGCTGCGCGGCCCTCGGCGCCGGTCGATGTGACCTGCGGCTTTCCCGCGCTGGACCTCGATGCGCTGGTCGCGGCCTGCGCGGACGAAATCGCGGGCGGGGCCCACGGGGTCAAGGTGCTGGTCGCCGCCAAGGGCCGCAGCGTGGCCGAGGATGTGGCGCGTGTCGCCGCCGTGCGGGCAGCCATCGGGGATGGTGCCGCGCTGATCGCGGATGCTAATTGCGGATGGGATTTGGACAGCGCGATGGCCTTTGCGCGCGGCGCGGCCGATCTGAACCTCGCCTTTCTGGAGGAACCGGTGCGCGGCAATGACCGCCATGCGCTGGCGGCTTTGGCGGCCGAGCGGATCGTGCCCTTGGGCGCAGGCCAGATGGAACAGAGCGCCGAGCGGTTCGACCTGCTTGCAGGTGCGGGCGTGGCGGTGATCCAACCCAATGCGGTCTTTGCAGGCGGCATCACCGCGGCCGTAGATGCAGCGCGGGCGGCAGAGGCCGCGGGTTGCGCCGTGTCGCCCGCGGGGGGCTGGGATCTGGTCAACCTGCACTGGATGTGCGGCGCGATGACCATGGGCGCGGTCGAACTGCACCGCGCGCAGGGCCGTATCGCACGGCTCTTGATGGGGAGTCCGCCCGAGATGGCGGGCGGAATGCTGGTGGCGTCCGACGCGCCGGGCTTGGGCCTGTCGCCAGATGAGGAGGCCTTGGCGGCCTGCCGGGTGATTTAGCCGTCCCTCTTTCGAAAGGGCGCCGAAAAGGCGCTGGGTTCTTCGAGTCGGAAAACGCGCGTTTTCCGACCTTTCCGGCTCAGGCCGCCTTGCTATCCACACCCGTCCCGAACCGCCCGTAAAAGCTCTGGCCCTTGTCCGCCATCTCGCGCAGCAGCGCGGGGCAGGCGAAGCGGTCGCCATAGGCGGCCTGCAACTGGTCACAGCGTTCGGCGGCATAAGGCGTGCCAAGGATGTCGAGCCACGAGAACGGCCCGCCCGACCACGGCGCAAAGCCCCAGCCCAGAATGGCCCCCACATCGCCTTCGCGGATGTCGGTCAGAACGCCATCCTCGAGCGCGCGCACGGCCTCCAGCACCTGCGCGAACAGCAACCGATGCTGCACCGCGGTCAGGTCGGGCTGCTCGCCCGCCACCGGGTAGTGCGCCGCGAGCCCGTCCCACAGGCCCAGCCTTTGGCCTTTCTCGTCATAGGCATAGAACCCGGCGTTCGCCTTGCGGCCCAGCCGCCCCGCCTCCACCATACCGAAGATCACCGGGTCGACCGTGTCGTCATAGGCGGCGCCCATCGCGGCCTTGGTGGCCTTGGCGATCTTGGCGCCCAGATCAAGCGAGGTCTCGTCGGTCAGTTGCAGGGGCCCAAGCGGCATGCCCACCAGTTTCGCGGCATTTTCGATCAGCGCAGGCGCGACCCCTTCGGCCACCATGCGGATGCCCTCGTTGATATAGGGGATGATGCAGCGGTTGGCGTAGAAAAACCGCGCGTCGTTGACCACGATGGGGGTCTTGCGGATCTGGCGCACGAAATCGAGCGCCTTGGCCACCGCCACATCGCCGGTTTTCGCGCCCTTGATGATCTCCACCAGCGCCATCTTGTCGACGGGGCTGAAGAAATGGATGCCGATGAACTGGTCCGGCTTGTCGCTGGCCTTGGCCAGTTCCGTGATCGGCAGGGTCGAGGTGTTGGTGGCAAAGATGCAGTCGGGGCCGACGACGGCCAGCACCTTCTTGGTCACCTCGGCCTTGACGCCGACATCCTCGAACACGGCCTCCACGATCAGATCGCAGCCCTTGAGCGCGTCGTAATCGGTCGTCGCGGTGATCCGGCCCAGCACCTCGGCCTTCTTCTCGGCCGTGACGCGGCCGCGCTTGATCCCCTTGTCGAGGATGCCCTCGGCATGGGCTTTCCCCCGGTCGGCCGCGTCCTGCGCCGCGTCGATCAGCACCACCTCGATGCCCGCATTGGCCGCCACGTAACCGATACCGGCGCCCATCATGCCCGCGCCCAGGATGCCCAGTTTTCGCACCGTCTGATCCGCCACGGCGGGCCGGTTCGCGCCTTTCTCAAGCGCTTCCTTGTTCAGGAACAACGACCGGATCATCGCCGAAGAGGACGGGTTCAGCAGCACCGAAACGAACCAGCGCGCCTCGATCCTGAGCGCGGTGTCGAAATCCACCAGCGCCCCCTCGTAGACCGCCGACAAAAGCGCCTTGGCCGCCGGATAGACGCCCTTGGTCTTGCCGTTGATCATCGCGCTGGCGCCCACGAAGGTCATGAAGCCCGCCGGGTGATAGGGCGCACCGCCCGGCATCTTCCAGCCCTTCTGGTCCCACGGCTTTACGATATCGGCGTCGCTTGCACCCAAAACCCACTCCTTCGCGCGCGCCAGCAGCTGCCCGTGGGGCACCACCTCGTCGATCAACTGCGCCGATTTCGCGCCCTTGGGGTCCAGCATCTTGCCTTCGAGCAGCACGGGGGCGGCCTGCATCGCGCCGACCATGCGGGAATAGCGCGTGGTG
Organism: Roseicyclus mahoneyensis; assembly: GCF_003148775.1. Classification (GTDB taxonomy): domain Bacteria; phylum Pseudomonadota; class Alphaproteobacteria; order Rhodobacterales; family Rhodobacteraceae; genus Roseicyclus; species Roseicyclus mahoneyensis. The sequence goes on along the minus strand of NZ_QGGW01000014.1, from coordinate 14,376 downwards.
CCGCCCGCGCCGGGAAACAGGCCGACAAGGATCTCTGGCAGACCGATGCGCGCCTTGGGATTGTCGGCCATGAAGCGGCGATGGGTGCAAAGGGCGATTTCGGTGCCGATGCCCGCGCAGGTGCCGGGAATGGCGCAGGCCACCGGCTTTCCGCCCTTGTTGGTCTTGGGGTCCATCCCCGCGCGCTCGATCTTGCGCATGAAACGGTGCGCATTCATCGTGAACTCGAACAGCGCGGGCGCGGGGTCTTCGCCCGCCTCGTCGCGGATGCGCGCCAGCACGTTCAGATCCATGCCGCCCGCAAAGCTGTCCTTGCCGCTGGTGATGACGATGCCCTTGACTGCCGGATCAGCCAGCGCGTTGTCGATCAAGGCCTCGAGCACGTCCACGGCCTCGCGGCGGAGCACGTTCATCGACTTGCCCGGAACGTCCCAGGTGATGACGGCGACGCCGTCGGCGTCCGTGTCCATGGTGAAATCGGTCATAGTCTCGGGTTCCTCCCGTGGGGTCTTTGGGGATCAGGCGGTGCGGTGGCCCGTCCGGTCCAGCATGCGCCGCGCCTCGGCCTGCGCTGCGGCGATGTCCGGGCTGAGCAGTTGCAGTTCGGTATTGTCCATGATCGCCTGCAGCCAGATGCCCATCCAGCGGTCGTCGATCCGCATGATCACGGAATGGTTCTCGTAGGGGGGCAGGGTGGCGCCATTGCGCAAGATCACTTCTGTCCGGTGACGACCGGCCACCATGTCGGATTGGCCGGCCACGAAATGCGCCTCGAGACAGGTGCGGCGGTAGTCGACCATGCCGCGCGCCAGCAGTTCGGACCGGAAATCCATCATCACAATGTCGAATTCCTCGACGCTGGCCATCACGATCTCGCTGTCGGTCGTGGACATCATGTTGGGGATGGCGATGTGCTGGCGGATCTTGGTGAAGTCGCCTGCGACGACCGCGGCCGAAACGGCATCAAGGTTGGCTTGGTAGATGCGCTTGGCCTCGGACATCAGAGCCTCTCGATGATGGTTGCGGCCCCCATGCCGCTTGCCACACACAGTGTCGCAAGGCCGGTGCCTTTTCCAGTGCGCTCCAACTCGTCGAGCAATGTGCCGATGATCATCGCCCCTGTTGCCCCCAAGGGATGGCCCATCGCGATGGCGCCACCGTTCACGTTGACCCGGTCGTGATCGACGTCGAAGGCCTGCATGAAACGCAGCACCACGGACGAAAACGCCTCGTTCACCTCGAACAGGTCGATGTCGGCAATCGCCATGCCGCTTTCGCGCAGGATCTTTTCGGTCGCGGGCACCGGGCCGGTCAGCATGATGGTCGGGTCGGTGCCGATCTTGGCCGTGGCGCGGATGCGTGCCCGCGGCGTCAGGCCATGGCGTTGCCCGAACTCCGCATTGCCGATCAACAGCGCCGCCGCACCGTCCACGATGCCCGAAGAATTCCCGGCGTGATGGATATGCTCGATCCGTTCCAGATGGGGGTATTTCATCAGCGCGATCTGGTCGAAGCCGGGCATCATCTCGCCCATCTCCTTGAAGGCGGGCTTGAGGGCGCCAAGGCTCTGCATGTCGGTGCCCGGGCGCATGTATTCATCGCGGTCGAGGATGGTGAGGCCATTGATGTCCCGGACCGGGATGACCGATTTGGCGAACCGCCCCTCCTCCCACGCGAGGGCGGCGCGTTTCTGGCTCTCGACGGCCAGCGCATCGGCATCATCGCGCGAGAAGCCGAATTCGGTGGCAATGATGTCGGCCGAAATGCCCTGCGGCACGAAATAGGTCTCCATCGCGATGGAGGGATCGACGGCGATGGCCGCCCCGTCGCTGCCCATGGCGACACGGCCCATCATCTCGACCCCACCCGCGATATAGGCCGCGCCTGCGCCGCCCCTGACCTGGTTGGCGGCGAGGTTCACCGCCTCCATGCCGCTGGCGCAGAAACGGTTGATCGCAAGGCCGGGAATGCGCTGGTCAAGCTCGGAGGCCAGCACGGCGGTGCGCGCTAGGCAACCGCCCTGTTCCATCACTTGCGTGACATTGCCCCAGATCACATCCTCGACCGCATGACCGCCGAGGTTGTTGCGGTCCTTGAGCGCGTTGAGCGTCACCGCCGACAGCCGCGCCGCCGTCACCTCGTGCAGCGCGCCGTCCTTGCGGCCCTTGCCGCGCGGGGTGCGGATCGCGTCGTAGATGTAGGCTTCGGTCATCGGTCATCTCCGGTCAGGCGGGAAAGGCCCGCGTCATCAGATCATAGGGGTGCATCCAGCCAGGCTTGGCAGCGATGCGGTCGAGCCAGGCCGAGATCGCGGGGTAGTCGCCGCGGTCGAAGGTGAAGGGCTCGGGGTAGTAGAGATACCCTGCGCAGGAGATGTCGGCGCAGCTCAAGCTGTCGCCTGCCAACCAGTCGCGTGTCGCGAGCTCGCCCTCCAGCACCTGCAGCGCAACCTTGAGGCGGCCCGAGAGAAAGCCGATCACCTCTTGCGGGCGCTTGTCCTCGGGCAGGAAATTCATCACGAAACGCAGCGGCTCGGCAACGCCCGAGACCTTCTGATTGTCAAAAATTGTCCAACGCAGGATTTCGCGGCGGGTGGTCCTGGACCCGTCGCCGCACAGCTGTCCCGTCTCGTCCATCACCCAATCCTGGATCACGCCCGATTGCGTCAGGATCAGACCGTCGGCATCCAGCACGGGCACCTCGCCCATCGGGTTGATCGCCCGGAACTCGGGCCCGCGCGCCTCACCGTTGAAGAAATCCACATGACGCGGCGTCCAGTCGACACCGGCAAGGGTCAGCGCGAGAGCCGCCTTGTAGGCGTTACCGGATTCGCCGAAGCAATAAAGTGTGTTGGTCATCGCATCACTCCCGCGACAGTCCCGGTCGAGCCGCTCCGCCGTGCATATTTGTGGAAAGATGAAGGCTCATTACCCTTTGTTAAGGTTAACGAGCCAAGCTGGTCGAGCGGTACAGGCTGGCAAGCCGATGACCGTGAAAGGTGAAGGCACCCTGCCGCGTCGTGCAGCGCCCCTCGGGACCGCGGACCCGTTGGGGAACACTCGGCGGGGCAGGGTGCTGCATCTTGCGGTTCATCTTTCCACAAATATGCAGGCCCTTCGCATCCGCGTCGCGCTCCCGCTGGGGTGATGGAGGCCGCCGTCACCGTTTCCGGTCCTCGAGTTCCGAATTGAACAGCCTCAGGCGCGCGGTCAGCTTTTCCTCGTTGATCACGCTGGCCCAGTTCTCGAACAGGAAGGACAGGAACTCACCGTCGTCCAGCCCCGCCTCCTCGCCGAGTGAACGCAGTTTTCTGTAGCCGTCCTCGCTCATGGCGATGCTTGGGCGGCGCGTAAGCCTCAGGCGCTTGGGCATCTTGGTCCTCCCCTCCGGTTCTGGCGGGCCACGCTTTTGCGGCGTGGCCACTGCCCAAGTCTAGAAGTTCGCGGCGTCGAGGGCCATCACGGGTTCTGCACCGGACTGGATGCGGGCCAGATGCGTCGCCGTCATCGGAAGCTGCCGGGCCATGTAGAAGCGTGCGGTCGCCAGTTTGGTCTGGTGGAACTCGGGGTCTTTCGTGCCCGCCGCCAGCGCGGCGAGCGAGGCTTCGGCCATCCGCGCCCACATCAGGCCAAGGCAGACATGGCCGAAAAGATGCATGAAATCGTAGCTGCCCGAGAGCGCGGCGTTGGGGTCTTTCATGCCTTCTTGCATGAAATACATGCCCGCCGTCTGCAGGTCCTTGGACGCCCGCTTGAGCGGTTCGACGAATTCGCCCATCTCCTCGGTCTCGCCTGCCGTCTTGCAAAAGCCCTTGACCATGTCGAAGAAGGCCAGCACGTGCTTGCCGCCGTCCAGCGCCAGTTTGCGGCCCACGAGGTCGAGCGCCTGCACCCCGTTCGCGCCTTCGTAGATCATGGCGATCCGGGCGTCGCGGGTGTATTGCGACATGCCCCATTCCTCGATGTAGCCATGCCCGCCATAGACCTGCTGGGCCTGCACGGTCATGTCGAAGCCCTTGTCGGTCAGGAAGCCCTTGATGACCGGCGTCATCAGCGAGATGAGCCCGTCGGCATCGCGGTCCCCGTCGCGGTGGGCCGCGTCGATCAAGGTGGAGCCCCAGAGCAGGAAGGCGCGCGCCGCTTCGACAAAGCTTTTTTGTTCCATCAGGTTGCGGCGGATGTCGGGGTGCACGATCAGCGGGTCGGCGGGGCCGTCAGGGTTCTTGGGCCCGGTGATGTCGCGGCCCTGCAGCCGGTCGCGGGAATAGGCGAGCGCGTTCTGGAACGCGATCTCGGCTTGCGCCACGCCTTGCATGCCGACGCCGATCCGGGCCTCGTTCATCATGGTGAACATGGCGCGCATGCCTTTGTGTTCCTCGCCCAAGAGGTAGCCGGTCGCCCCGTCGTAGTTCATCACACAGGTGGCATTGCCGTGAATGCCCATCTTTTCCTCGATCTTGCCGCACGAGACGCCGTTGCGCGGACCGAGGCTGCCGTCCTCGTTGACAAGGAATTTCGGCACGATGAAGAGCGAGACGCCCTTGATCCCCTCGGGGCCGCCGGGGATCTTGGCCAAGACCAGATGGATGATGTTCTCGGCCAGATCATGTTCGCCCGCCGAGATGAAGATCTTCTGCCCCGTCACCTTGTAACTGCCATCGGCCTGCGGCTCGGCCTTGGTGCGCATCAGCCCCAGATCGGTGCCGCAATGGGGCTCGGTCAGGTTCATGGTGCCGGTCCAGTCGCAGGCCACCATCTTGTGCAGATAGGTCGCTTTCTGCTCCTCGGTGCCATGGGCAAGGATGGTCGAGGCCGCGCCATGGGTCAGGCCCTGATACATGGTGAAGGCCTGGTTGGCGGCTGAAAAGAATTCACCCACGGCTGTGCCCAGAACATAGGGCATGCCCTGGCCGCCGAAGTCCTCGGGCATGTCGATGCCGGGCCAGCCGCCCGCCTGCATCTGTGCGAAGGCCGCCTTGAAGCCGGTGGGGGTATAGACCACGCCGTTTTCCAGCCGGCAGCCTTCGGTGTCGCCAACGGGGTTCAGCGGCGCCAGCACCTCGGAGGCGATCTTGCCCGCTTCCTCGAGGATGGCGGCGGTGAAATCGCGGTCGAGATCGGCGTAGCCGGGCGTGGGAGCGTCCGAGACCTTGAGAACATCGTGCAAGATGAACTGCATGTCCTTGGTGGGGGCGGTGTAGCTGGGCATCCTCTGGTCTCCTCCCGGTCGGTCTGGTCTGTTATTCGGCGGCATCCTGAGCGCTGCCGCGGCTGGCCAGCATGTCTTGCACAAGGCTCATCTGGCTGCGCAGGTCGTGGATCGCCACGTCCAGTTCGGCGCGCTGGCGTTCCATGTCGGTCAGTCTGTCGCGCGCGATGTCGATGGTGCGCGACAGCTGTGTCGCCTGCTGGTCGCCGACATAATAGAGGTCGAGCAGCTGGCGGATTTCCTCGAGGCTGAAGCCGAAGCGCTTGCCGCGCAGGATCAGCTTGAGGCGCGCGCGGTCGCGGCGGGTGAACAGGCGTTTCTGCCCGTCGCGGATCGGGAACAGCAGTTCCTTCTGCTCATAGAAGCGCAGGGTCCGTGGCGTCACCTCGAAGGCGTCGCACATCTGGCGGATGGTCATCGTGTCGGCGGTCATGATCGGATCGGTCCTGTCGAACATGCGGTGTCTGGCCGTCCTGATGTGCGAGTCGACCTCATCATTACAAGACAGCATGACGTTGACGTAAACAGGACGTCACGTCACTTTTGCGTTGACGAAACGTCAGGAAAGCTGACGCAGGGGAAGGCGCAATTTTGTGACGCTGCTGAGGGGCATTGGGTCGGGGGCTTGTGGGTGCGGGCGGCATCGGCAAGATGGCGCAATGACAGATGCCCAAAGCCCTCTTCCCGCCGCGCTGCCCCTGAAAGAGGCGTGCCGCATCATCGGTACCCGACAGGCGCCGCGTCCGCCGCGCATCTTGCATCAGTTCTGGGATCGTGACCCGCCGTCCCAGATCAAGACCCTTCTCGACCACTCCGCGAAGGTCTGCCGCGAGGCGGGCGTCGAACACCGGCTTTGGGATGCCGCATCGGGCGCGGCGCTGCTGGCCGACGGCTTTCCCGATATCGTGGCACAGGCCCACAAGTCGGCCCCGCATCCCTCGATGCAGGCCGACATCTTGCGTCTTGCGATCCTGTGGCGCCACGGCGGGGTCTATCTCGATGCGGACATGGCGCTCAGGTCGGGTGCGGGGGCCAACCTGTGGCTGTCCTTCACGGATGCGCTGGTGTTCAAGTGGAACCTGCAAGACCGGCACAATGCGCCGAACTGGTTGATCGGGTTCCGTCCGGGGCATGATCTGGCGCTGACCTGCCTGATGCACACCGCGACCAAGATGGCGGCGGCGGTCTCGGCGGATGCCGAACTGGCCCTGAAGAACGCGCTCGCCTATGGGCCGGGCGCACTGACCGAGGCGGTGGGTGGCTGGATCGCGGCGCGCGGGTCCGAGGGGATTACGGTCCTCGACGCGGATGAGGCCTACAAGATGGTGCAAAACGGCCCCGAACTGCTGAAGGCGCCGCTGCACTACAAGAAGACTGCGCTGCATTGGCTGGTGGCGGGACGCAAGGGGCGCTGAGGGTGGCCTTAGCGTCGGCTGAGCCCCCCTTCGGCGGTCAGATGCCAATTCTGCCCGTCCGGCGTGGTGAAGGCCCATCCGTCGTCTTGCCAATGGTAACCGCCGGAGATCCAGACGACCTGTGAGGCCGTGCGCTGTAGCCGCGTGGGATTTGCAAGGCTGGACAGCGGCACCACTGCGCGCAGCACGCCCGGCGCTTCCATGATTCGCAGGACGGTCAGGTCAGGCGCGGCTCCCGCCAGCAGGTTGCCGCCGGGATTGGACAGCATCACGGCGCGTCCGTCCGGCGCGGGATGAACGGCCCATCCCGGCTGCCAGCCGTCGATCTGCCATGCGGGTCCATCGACGGGGCGGATCGTCACCCTGTTTGCCGCGATGTCAGCCATGACGCTGACACCCTGAAGGTCGTGCCGCCAATCCGTGGGCGCGGGCAGAGGTGAATCCGCCTCCGCCGTGCCGCAGAGGCAGGCAAGGGCAACCAGTGCGACTCCCGCCAGTCTCAGGACCATGACGCTTCGGTCTCGTCGCGCAAGCTGCGCAATTCGGCGATGATCTCGTCCAGTTCCCGGCGCCGCTGGTCCAGTTCAGCCAGTTGCCGGTTGGCGAGTTTCAGCCAGGCCTCGCGCTGCAAGGCGCCTTGCGGGTCGGTGTCGTACATCTCCAGCCATTGGCGGATTTCCTCGAGTGCAAAGCCAAAGCGGCGGCCGCGCAAGATCAGCGTCATCCGCGCCACTTCGCGCGGGCCATAAAACCGCGCGCGGCCTTCGCGCTCGGGGAAGAGTAGCTCAATGTATTCGTAATGGCGCAATGTGCGCGGCGTCACCTCGAATCGCGCGCACATCTCCTTGAAGCTCAGCCGGCTATCCTTGGCCATTGCCGCCCCCTTGCTGTCGTCCGTGTTGCCAGCATAGGCACTCGGCCTTTGCATGCAAAGCGTGGTGCGCTGGGTCTTGCGCCCATTGAACGCACAGGGAAGATTGGTTCGCAGCGCAGCCACGGGCAGGAATGGCGACATGACCGAGACGGAAGGTATGGGCCAGCATCCCGGCGCCGAGGGCGACGGCAAGGTCCGCATCGCACGGCAATTCATTGCGGCCATTCCCTTTTCCGGCGCGCTGGATATGCGGCTGGAGAATATTGGCGATGGGATCGCCGTCATCTCGATGCCGTGGAACGCCGCGCTGGTGGGGGACCCCAAGACGGGCGTAATCCATGGCGGGGCGGTGTCAGCCCTGATGGATACCTGCGGCGGTGCGGCGGTCATGTGCCACCCCGAGGCACTGGCGGGCACGGCGACCATAGACCTCAGGATCGACTACATGCGCGCGGCCACGCCCGGCCAGCGCATCACCGCGCGGGCGCATTGCTACCATGTCACGCGGTCCGTCGCCTTTGTCCGCGCAGAAGCCTGGGACGAGGACCGCGCCCGTCCCGTTGCGGCGGCCACCGGCGCCTTCACCGTCGAACGCCCCGCAGAGCGGCCAAAGCCATGAGCCGCCGCCCGCCCGAACCCGTCGAACTGATCAAGCAGCGCCGCGACCGTGCGCTGGCCGTGCTGGTCGAGGCGGTGCCCTATATCGGCTTTCTCGGCGTCAGCTTCGACCGGCGCGGCGATGAGTTGACGGGCGTCTTGTCCTACGACCCCAAGCTGATCGGCAACCCGCTGCTGCCCGCGCTGCACGGGGGCGCCATCGCGTCTTTCCTCGAGGTGACGGCGATCATGGAACTGTCCTTCACGCTTCTGTGGGATGATGTGGAAACTGGCCGCATCTTGGCCGACAGCCTGAGCCCCGCAACCCTGCCGCGCCTGCCCAAGACGATCGATTTCACCGTGGATTACTTGCGGTCCGGCCTGCCGCGCGACGCCTATGCGCGGGCGCGGGTGAACCGGCAGGGGCGGCGCTACGCCTCGGTCCATGTCGAGGCATGGCAAGACAACCGCCAGCGGCTTTTCGCGCAGGCCACGGGGCATTTCCTGATGCCGTCCCGCGATGACTGAAGCGGCCGCGCCCGCCGTTCGGCTGTCGCATGCCCGCGTGCTGAAGATCGCGCTGCCGGTGGTGATTTCCAACGCCACGATCCCCCTTCTGGGGGTGGTCGACACGGCCGTCGTGGGGCAGTTGGGCGACCCGGCGCCCATCGGGGCGGTGGGGCTAGGCGCGGTGATCCTGACCTCGATGTATTGGGCCTTCGGATTTTTGCGCATGGGGACCGTGGGACTGGCCGCGCAGGCCATCGGCGCGGGCGACCGGGCCGAGGTGGCAGCGCTGTTGACGAGGGTCTTGCTGATCGGGGGCGGGGCGGGGTTGATCCTGATCGCCCTGCGCGCGCCGATCTTCGGTCTGGCGATGTGGCTCTCGCCCGCCAGCGAAGAAGTGGAATCCCTTGTGCGCGCCTATCTGCAGGTCCGCATCTGGTCCGCGCCCGCCGCCATCGCAATCTATGGGATCACCGGCTGGCTTATCGCGCAGGAACGCACTGCCGCCGTGCTGGTGCTGCAACTGTGGCAAAACGGGCTGAACATCGCGCTGTCGATCTGGTTCGTGATCGGCCTCGACATGGGGGTCGAGGGCGTGGCGCTGGGCACCTTTCTTGCGGAATGGAGCGGGCTGATGCTGGGCCTGTGGCTCTGTCGCCGCGCCTTTGGCGTGCCCGCATGGCGCGACTGGGCGCGGATCTTCGACAAGGTCAAGCTCTGGCACATGGCGGCGGTGAACACCGACATCTTGATCCGGTCGGTCCTGTTGCTGCTGGCGTTTTCGTCCTTCCTCTTCATGGGGGCCGATTTCGGCGATGCGACGCTTGCGGCCAATCAGGTGCTGATCCAGTTCGTCTATGTCACCTCCTACGGGATGGACGGCTTCGCCTTCGCTGCCGAGGCGCTGGTGGGCAAGGCGATGGGGGCAAGGGCGCAGGTCGCGCTGCGCCGCGCGGCGATCCTGACCAGCCTTTGGGGGCTTGGCGTCTGCGCGCTGATGGCGGTTCTGCTGGCGCTGGCGGGGGGCGTGTTCATCGACGCGATGACCACGGCCGAGGGCGTGCGGGCCGAGGCGCGCAGCTACTTGCCGTGGATCGTCGTTGCCGTGCTGGCGGGCTGGGCGTCTTGGATGCTGGACGGCATCTTCATCGGCGCGACACGCACGCGCGACATGCGCAACATGATGGCGCTGAGTTTCGCAGGTTATGTCGCGCTGGTGCTGCTGCTCGCGCCTGCCTATGGCAACCACGGGCTCTGGGCGGCGCTGGCGGGGTTCTTTGCGCTTCGCGGCGTCACGCTGGCCGTGCGCTACCCGGCATTGGAACGGGCGGCGGGGTAGGTGGGGGCTCTGCCCCCGTCACGGCCCTAAGGCCGCGCCTCCCCCGGGATATTTTCGAAACAGAGAAGCGGGCGCTGTGCCGTTTTTCAGGTCCAGTCGCCCACACCGCTGCCGGTGATGTCGGACAGGTTGATCACGCCTTCGGCCTGCGCGCGCGTGTCCAGATCCCGCGCGATCCGCCCGGCCAGCGTCAGCCCGCCATAGACAAGCGCGGTGTAGAGCTGCACGGCGCTGGCACCCGCGCGCAGTTTCTCCCAGGCCTGTTCGGCGTTGGAGACGCCGCCCACGCCGATCAGGGGCAAGCGCCCGTCGGTCAGTTGGTAGAGGCGCGCCAGCACCTTGGTCGACCGCTCGAACAGCGGCTGGCCGGACAAGCCACCCGCTTCGCCCCGGTGGCGGCTCGCCAGCCCTTCGCGCGACAAGGTGGTGTTGGTGGCGATGATCCCCGCAAGACCATGGGCCAGCGCCACCTCGGCGATCTCGGCCAGTGCGTCGTTGTCCAGATCGGGGGCGATCTTGAGAAAGACCGGGATGGGCTTTGCCAGCCCCGCCCGCGCCGCCATCACGCCCGCAAGCAGGCTGTCCAGCGCCGCGCGCCCCTGCAGGTCGCGCAGGCGTTCGGTGTTGGGCGAGGAGACGTTGACGGTGGCGAAATCCACATGCGCCCCGCAGCGCGCCAGCACGCGCGCGAAATCGCCGCCGCGGTCCGCGCTGTCCTTGTTGGCGCCGAGGTTGAGGCCCACCGGCACCGCAGACTTGGCTGCGGCCAGCCGGTCGGCGATGGCGTCCATGCCTTGGTTGTTGAAGCCGAAGCGGTTGATCGCGGCAAGATCCTCGGTCAGGCGGAACAGGCGCGGGCGCGCGTTGCCGTCTTGCGCCAGCGGCGTGGCCGCGCCCACCTCGACAAAGCCGAAGCCCGCGCGCGACAGCGGCCCCACTGCCTCGGCGTTCTTGTCAAAGCCTGCCGCAAGGCCGACGGGATTGGGCAGCACCATGCCCGCCAGCCGCGTCTCGAGCCGTGGCGAGGCGACGGGGCCGGGGGCGGGCAAGAGCCCTGTCTTGAGAGCGGCGATGGCCAGCCCGTGCGCCCGCTCGGGCTCCATCCGCTGCATCACCGACAGGCCGAAGCGTTCCCACATGGCTCACAGATCCGCCGGAAAGACATGCACGCCGTCTTGCAGCGGCAGGGGCGCGTGCCAGATCACATCTGCCCGGCGCAGCGGCGCGTAGAGATGCGGGAAGAGCGCGCCCCCGCGCGACGGTTCCCACACCAGCGCCTCTCCCAGCGCCTCTGCGTCGAAGGCGGCCAGCACCAGCCTGTCCTCGCCCGCGAAATGCCGCGCGGCGGTTTCCGCCACCTGATCCGCAGTCGAGAAATGGACAAAACCATCGGCGAGGTCGATCGGCGCGCCGGCGGTTTCGCCTGCGCGCTCAAGTTCGGCCCATTCCGGACTCGTGAGGATCTTGTAGATCTGCATGGGCCTGCATTGGCCCGGGCGCGACCTGCCGTCAAGTGTTACGCAAGCGTCACCAAGCCGCTTTACTTGGGCGCCCGGGGCCGCCACTCTGGCGCCTGTCCAACACTTTCGGGAGAGCAACAATGCTTGCACGCATCCTCGGGTCCACCGCGATCCTCGCCGGCCTGTCATTGGCCGCTCCGGTCACCGCCGAGACCACGCTCCATATCCTGCACATCAACGATTTGCACAGCCGCATCCAGCCGATCACCGGCTCGGGGTCGACCTGCTCGGCCGAAAACGATGCCGCGGGGGAATGTTTTGGCGGTGTGGCCCGCGTGGCGACCGCGATCAACACGCTGCGCGACGAACTGCAGGCCGCGGGCGAGAACGTAATCGTTCTGGATGCTGGCGACCAGTATCAGGGCAGCCTGTTCTTCACCACCTACCGCGGCGCGGCCGAGGCCGAGTTCATGGAGGCCATTGGCTTTGACGCCATGGCGCTGGGCAATCACGAGTTCAATAACGGCCCCGAGGGTCTGTTGCCGCTGCTTGACGGCGTCAGCTTCCCGGTCGTCGCGGGCAATCTCGATGTCAGCGCGGACCCGTCGCTGAACGGGCGTGTCGGCGATACGCTGGTGCTTGACGTAAACGGCATGCAGGTCGGCATCGTGTCGGCGGTGACGCTTGATACGCTCGAAATCTCGTCGCCCGGCCCCGATGTCGTTTTCCAGCCCGAGATCGAGGCGCTGCAGGCCGATGTTGATGCGCTGACCGCGCAGGGCGTCGGCATGATCATCGCGCTGACCCATGTGGGCCTGCCCGACGACATCCGCATCGCCGAGGCCGTGACCGGCATTGACGTGATCGTGGGCGGCCATTCCCACACCTATCTCAGCGCGACCGATCCAGACCGCGACGGACCCTATCCGCTGTGGGTCAACGCGCCCGACGGCGCGATGGTGCCGATCGTGCAGGCCGGGGCCTATTCGCGCTATCTCGGCCACCTGACCGTCACTTTCGACGACGCCGGTGCCGTGATCTTCGCCGATGGCAACACCATGCTGCTCGATGCCAGCGTCGTGCCCGATGAGGCGATTGCCGCCCGCATCACTGAGCTCGGCGGCGAGATCGAGGTCGCCATGGCCGTGCCGGTCGGTGAGACCACGGACCATGTCGAAGGCGACCGCAGCGTGTGTCGCGCGATGGAATGCTCGATGGGTAACCTTGTTGCCGACGCGATGCTGGACCGCGTGCGCGAGCAGGGCATCCAGATTGCCATCGCCAATGGCGGGGGCTTGCGCGCCTCGATCGACGCGGGTGAGGTCACGATGGGCGAGGTGTTCACCGTTCTGCCCTTCCAGAACGCGCTGGCCACCTTCCAGCTGACCGGGGCCGATGTGCTGGCTGCGCTGGAAAATGGCGTCAGCCAGGTCGAGGAGGGCGCGGGCCGCTTCCCGCAGGTCTCGGGTCTGCGCTTCACCTGGACGCCGACGGCTGAACCGGGCGCGCGCGTCGCCTCGGTCGAGGTCGATATGGGCGGCACATGGGAAGCGCTTGATCCGGCGGCGACCTATGGTGTGGTGTCCAACAACTTCATGCGGGCGGGCGGCGACGGCTATGCAGTCTTTGCCGAAAGCGGCATGAATGCCTATGACTTCGGCCCCGGTCTGGAAGAGGTCGTAGCGACCTATCTGGGTCAGAACAGCCCCTACGCCCCCTACACGGACGGGCGCATCGCCACGACGCAGTGAGCGGTCGGTGATGCACGAACCCGGCGCGGGCCTTCCCGCGTCGGGTTTTTTGCTGCCATGCAGCATGTGCAGGGCGGCTTTCCGGCAATGGCGATTGTCCCGAATGGTAGCGCTACCATATCCGGTGCAGGACAAAAGACCTGCACTCGAAAGGAGCTGCACAAATGACAGTCTTCATGACCCGCCTGCGCGAAGCCTTCGCCAAGCGCGCCGCATACCACCAGACCGTGCGCGAAATCTCTCGCCTGCCCCGCGAAATCTCGTGGGATCTTGGCATCTTTCCCGAGGATGCCGAAAAGATCGCCTGGAAACACGTTTACGGGCGCTGAGCGCGCAGGTTAATCTGCACCGCATGTGCGGGCGCATGACCATGACCCATCCGAACGACGCCATGGCGCGTCTGTTCGGTGCCGCGCCCGACAATGACCTGCCGCCGGTGCCTCGCTACAATATATGCCCGACGCAACCTGTCGCGGTGGTGACGGCAGGGCAGGGCCATCGACGGCTCCGCCCGATGCGCTGGGGCTTCGTGCCGCACTGGTACAAGACGCCGACCGATGGCCCGCTGCTGATCAATGCGCGGGCGGAAACCATCGCGGAAAAACCGGCCTTTCGTGCTGCGGTGCGCGAACGCCGCTGCCTGATCCCCGCCACCGGCTTTTACGAATGGACCAAGGACGAGGGCGGCAACCGCCTGCCGTGGTATTTCGTGCCGCGTGATGGCGCGGCGCTTGTCTTTGCGGGCATCTGGCAGGATTGGGGGCAGGGCGAGGCCCGCCTGACCGCCTGCGCCATCGTCACGACATCCGCCTCGGACTGGATGTCGGCGACCCATCACCGCGAGCCGGTGCGGCTGGCGCCCGACGACTGGGCGCGCTGGCTGGGCGAGACCGGCGACAAGGCGGCGCCGCTTATGCGGCCAGCGCCCGAGGGGTATTTCGACCGCTGGCGCGTGGACCCGAGTGTCAATTCCAACCGCGCCGAGGGGGCGGAGCTGACGGTGCCATCGGCGGCCTGATCTGAAGTGACGGTTGGAGCGGGCGGCGGGAATCGAACCCGCGTCTCTTGCTTGGAAGGCAAGGGTCTTACCATTACACAACGCCCGCAGCTCTGCCCGGACTGCTAAAGGTGCCCGCGCGCCGCGTCAAGACGCCGCCGCGCGGTGGCTTGGTCAGGTGAAGATGAAATCATCCGCCGAGAGCTGACTCTCCAACAGGCCCTGCAG
>NZ_QGGW01000013.1 GCF_003148775.1 Roseicyclus mahoneyensis | reverse complement strand
GGCCGCTTCCACCCAGTCGCGATACGGCGCATCGATCAATGGCATGTCGGCTGCGATCCTCGTCGCACCTTCTGACACCAGTCGGGAAAGTGCCTGCGGATCGTCGATCAATCCTACCCGTATCCAATCCGGTAAGTCTGCAGGTCGGACATGTACCGCTATGGGCTGAAGGACGCCCTCCAGAAACATCGTGTCAATGATGACGCGCACATCAGGATGATCGAATGGCACAAAAAGCGCGCTATTATTATCTGCCGTCCAGTCTCCGTCCCTGCCGTCGGTCTCAACACCATACCGGACAACGAAGCGAGACCACGCATCCTGAATCAGCCGAACCATAAATGCCTTGGACGTCAGCAGTTCTGCGATTGGCAATGTTCCAAGGGGGGATTCTCTCAGGACCGCCGCAACGTGCTTTGCAAGATGTTCCGGGAGCCCGGCTCCGCGATAGTGAAGACGCAAAACTTCCCGCCAGAAATCTTCTGGCCTGTTTAGCAAATAGGGGCTGAGCCTAAAGATATGCGTCAGTATAAAATCCTTGGTGGCCCCTTCTCCAAGGAGTTGTGTCGTATGCTTCTGATATGATTGGAAAAGCGCTTCATGATGTTCAGCTTCAATCCTACGGACGACGCCGTAGTTCAGCTTGGGAAATAGATCAGCCAAACCCAGGCTGACTTGGCGCGCCGATCTGATGTAGTCCCACGGGAGTGAATTGAGATCCGTCCCCTTTAGCTGCAAGACAAGCGCCTTGGCAGAACCATCTCCACCAGCATCCCATGCCGCACGGAAGCGCTCTTCGTAATCGGCTCTGAACGATACTGAATCTTCGAAGGGGAGAACCTCAAATCCACGTTCACGAAGACCATGCAGAACTCGCTCTTCCAAGAGAAGGCCATCCGGATCCAAAGCGATCCAGAAACGGGAAAGATCCGCAGTGAATTCTCGTAGGATGCGGTCGGCCCACTGACTCATTTTCCACCAACCAGCGGTTCGCCAATACGCAGAACGAGAAGTGCATTAAGATCTGGGGAATAGGATGCTGCCGCATCTAATTTCGCCATTCGTGCAGCATGCTCGTTCTGGAGGCGGTTTCTACGAAAATCTCGAACCGTTTGAAGGCCGACCCTCCCAATGGCCTGGTGGCGAGCCTCGAAGGCGTACAGCGCCCGTGCACGCTCTTCGTCAATCCGTGTCATGTGCTCTGTGACCAGATCAGAAAACATCCGCTCGCCTTGAGAAACCGCAGCAGTTTTTGAACGGTCGAACAAGTCATCTGAGTCTTGTGAAGTATGGGGTTCGAACTGCTCGACCTGTTCAGTCAAGAGGACATCCCAAATACGCTTTGCCGTAGGTTGGAAGGCGCGCCCCTCATCATTGACGAATACCGACAAGAAGCGACGGCGGCTGAAATCATCAGCCGCAAGGCTGATTTCCCAAAGTGACCAAACGCCTTTTACACTATCAGGTAGTCCGGTTATGCGGACGGCAGGGACCGGCTGGCCGGAAACGCATCTTGGTAGGTCGGAAATCAGGGCCTGTGCCCGAGGATCTTCAAGCGTGACCCATTCTACATCAGGTCGGGCACCGGCCGTTCGCGCATCGAAGCACACCGCGGGTGACTCGCTGCCGTCAGCCCATCGTATCCGCCACGTGTCGCCATCTCGCGCAGCGTCTCCTCCACGTGCTGGCAGTCCGGTCGTAATTGCACGCTCCAGCCAAAACTGCGCCGGGTGATCCCGCCACTTTCGCGCGCCATCAGCATCCAGATCATGTCCATCTGATAGAAGATCGCTGCTCTTTCGACTGTCGACCAGCGTGGATCGAAGCTGGGCCAGAACCGCATCGCATTCCGTTTCGATCGACGCGGGGTCTTGAAGTCCCTGAACGAACAACTCGTCGAACAAGGGTTCTGCTTCAACCGAATCCATCACATCAGCGACTTTATCCACGCCAAATTCTTCTGCGATCACTGCGAGCTTTGTTTCGAGTACCTCTCGGACGCGATGCTCGACCGTGTCTTCGAGCACAAAATTGATTGCGCGCACAATATGGGGCTGGCCAATGCGATCCACTCGGCCAATCCGTTGCTCAACACGCATAGGATTCCACGGCATATCGAAGTTGACGATGATGTGGCAAAATTGAAGGTTCAGGCCCTCGCCGCCAGCATCCGTTGAGACCAAAATACGCACATCACTGGAAAAAGCTCGCTGAGCGCGGCCACGCGCTTCGAGATCCATACTCCCGTTAAGCGTAGCAACCGAGAAGCCCCTGCTCTCAAGAAAATCCGCGAGCATAGCTTGCGTTGGAACAAACTCGGTGAACACCAGAACCTTCAGCTCTGGATCGTTTTCTTCCTGTTGAATCTTGTAGATCTGCTCCAGGAGCGCCTCGGCCTTGGCGTCAGTCCCTTGTGCCTCAGTTTCGCGCGCAAGAAAGAGAAGCGCTTCGACATCTTTTCGTTCATCGCCCAGGGCTTCAAATGCCACGGCAACGTCGATCTGGTCATCACCCGTCAGCTCATGCCAATCTCCGACACCCTCCGTAGAAAAAAGCTGCAACTGACGATGATCGTCATCCAGAGCAAGAAGCCGCTTTTCCAAGGTCGCTCGAATAGCCGCAGTGCTGGATGTCACCAACCGCTGCATCAGGATCATCAAGAAACCGATGTGGCGTTGCTTGGATGCCATGGCCTGATTGTAGCCGTGGCGAACATATTCGGTGACTGCTTCGTACAAGCCCTGCTGCGCGCTGTGGCGATCCAGCCATGCGACCGGTTGTGTTCGTGTCACGCGCGGCTTGAACAACGGTTTACCTTCGGCATCAATTGCCAATCGTTTTTCGGTCCTGACGACAAAAGGACGGACACGATCACTGGATATGCTGTTTTCATCCGGAAATGCGTCACGATCGAGCAGCTGCATCAGCCGGTGAAACTGGTCCGTTTTTCCTTGATGTGGCGTTGCGGATAGAAGCAACAGGTATGGGGCAGCTTCCGCAAGCGCTGCGCCGAGCTTGTACCGAGCAACTTGATCAGTGCTGCCGCCCATACGGTGAGCCTCGTCAATGATGACGAGATCCCAGGATGCGGAAACCAAATCTTCAAAACGTTCACGGTTATAGGTGCTGAGTTGCTCTGCACTCCAGCCGCGCCGACCTTCGAGCGGCTTTACAGAATCCAGCGAACAGATCGCCTGGTCGTGCAGCCGCCAGAGGTTCTCCTCGTCATCGCGAAACTGCCGGTATGCAGAAAGCTCTGACGGCTCGATGAACTGAAAGTTCTCACCAAAATGCAGCCGCATCTCTGCCTGCCATTGTCGCACCAGCCCTTTGGGCGCGACGACAAGGATCCGCTTGGCCATGCCGCGAAGCTTCAACTCCCGGAGGATCAGACCGGCTTCGATGGTCTTGCCGAGCCCCACCTCATCCGCAAGCAGATAGCGAATTCGATCCCGGCTCATGGCGCGGTTCAAGGCATAAAGCTGGTGCGGCAACGGAACGACGCTCGACTGGATCGGCGCCAGAAGAAGGTTGTCTTCGATGGCATCCAGAAGCTTTGCCGCGGCGGCGGTATGCAAGATCTGATCGACTGACGGTCGGACGGCTTCGAGCGGCCCTAGGTCGCGCGACCTGGCGCGGACGACGGCATCCTTGCCCGGCAGCCAAACCCGGTATGAGGTCGCGCCCCACATTTCCTCTCGGTCCACAACACGGCAGGGTGCGGCATGTCGTTCATGCCAGCACCACGTGCCAATGCCATAGTCTTGGGCTGCATGCGTCACGCATCAGCCTCCGTCCGGGTCAGCGCCTGATCGTACCAAAGCAGAAGTTTCTCGTCACCTTGAAGGGTCTCATCGGGCAACTTTCTCGCGATGCCGATTATAGTTTTGTAGTCCTTTGCTGCCCAAGCGGTCTTGAAGCCTGCGCGGAGGACCTCGAGGCGTGACTCCTTCAACTGACGCTTGGTTGCGGTTTTGTAAGCCTCGAATTCCTTCAGCAGCGACCTCTCACGCTTCTGCTCAAGATCCTTCGCCTTATTCGGATCGGGCACGTACCAGCGATCAGCAGCTTTATTTTTGAGCCGCGAGTCCTCCTTCGCTATTCCGCGAAGATCTTTGAAATTGGTCGATAGGTAGCTGTGGATCTGGCTCGGCACGTCACCTTTGCCCTCGTACTGAAGAAAGTTGTCCTCCAAAAGCGAAGCCAACTCCGGACGAGTTTCATGTTTTTTCCATCCCGCACCAAGCTGACTCATAAACTCAGGGTGTAACTCTTGGTATGTTGATGGTCTCTTCTTAAGAAAATCCGAGAGCCAATCGATAGCACTTCTTTCATCCGAGATAAAAAGCTCCATTTGTGGCGCCTGAGCGGACTGGGATCTCGCCTTATCATATCCCGATACTTGCTCGGGCAAGAATATCATTCCATCACGCTCAACAAAACGTTGCCTAAGACCCTCTTGGAACTCCTGAGATGACACAGGGACGGGCAAGCTGTGCCGAACGAACCAAGCCACCATTCTATCGAAGATAATCCTCGGTTCGCGCTCCGGTATGAAGTCCAAAATACCGGCCGCAGATTTCACAACAGGCAAATAGCCAAGATGCGAGCGTGCAAAGTCCCACGCCGAGTCTTCACCTCCACCGCTTTCCGAAATCCTCTCTTCGAGTCCACCATTCGGTTTGTATGCGGAGATCACCAAGTCCTGCTTCACAGCAGTTGTTGTTGTTACTGCCTTGAAGCCTTTGTGGGACTTCTCCAAAACTGAAACGTTGGCAACGACAAAACCCGCTTCTTGCAGAGAAGTTTGAATTGAATTCCATACACTAGCCTTCGTATTGGAGAATTCTATCGTCATCCATCTACCGGGCTTTAAAACCCGATATGCTTCCTTGAAACAATCGGTCATTAAAGCTCGATAGTCGTCCACGGATTTTCTCTGTGTCTTGTTTTCAATTGCCTCGTGCAGTTGATTTGTCGTTACCTGAAGCCAAGACTCCCACAAGAAATTTAGCTCAGAGTACATGATGTTCGCCCCAAATGGGGGGTCAATAAACAGGTAATCCAATGAATTATCTGGCACCGATAGTTTTGTAGCACTACCGTTTGAAACAATTGCATCTTTTCTAGGAGCCGTGAAAGGCACCGACTTTATTCGGAGCCCAAACCGCTCCAAAGGATTGGTTTCAACCGAAATTGAGCTGATATATAGCGTTCCTTGAAGGGTTTGGCCAATTACGCCTCCGCCTCCACCGAAATAATTTGAGGCCAAGAGTCGGTTGAGGCGATTTGTCCATGCCATAGATGAAGTGAACCATAGGCCTAGTGCCGGACAATCATGAAGTTCTTGAAAGATACTCTCTCGAAGATAAGCTAGGACAGATAGTGTTCGACCAGTATAGAAGTGATGGGCATGAGTTACACCAATCCGCAGCGGTTCACCTGTCTTGTCACCCTTCATCAAAGGTGTAACAGGATACCACTCACTCGGGGCGTTGTTCGTACTTTTCTCAAAGATCGCAAGGTCAACCTCGTCAAGTTGCTTTTCATATCTCTTGCGACCTACCGAGTAGTTGAGTGCCACCGGAACTTGCTTTATCTGACGGTGTTCTCTTGACAATCCTTGGTCAAAATATGTCGTCCAAGCCCGGTCTAACTTTCTTTTTGTAAGTTCAGCATTGCAGTTTGGACAATTGAATGTGTCTTCTACTACTCCTTTGTCGCGATTAACTGCTGAATTCCAATAGTTGATTTCTTCTTGGCAGACCGAGCAAATGAAGACATCTGACCAAATGACAAAGTTCACCCAACCGACAGTCCCGAAATCTTTCAAGTTAGGATTATCATCAGCCTTAATGATCTTGGTCGCTTCAATAACAGCATCTGGGTTTGGCATATGGAGCGTCTGATACATCCAACCAAAGCGAGAGCGGGCGGAGTTAAGGATTCTTTTGGATCGCTCTTCAAAATCAAAAATATCAACAGGTGTATTGAATCCGTGAGCAATAAAGGAAGCTGCTGCAGATAGGTCATTCAACACACAGAAACGACGTCCAATCTTTGAAAAGGGAACCCATCCAGATTGTCCAATTTGATCTTGCTTCTCAAAGATGACGCCTTCGTCGTCTACCCTATATCCCAACGACTCAATTTCACGCCGATCTCCGCAAAACTGCGCTGCAACACCGGTCATGCCCGTGCCACAAAACCCATCTAGAACAACATCTCCCGGCTGTGTGTAATGAAGAATATAGCGCATGACCGCCTTGTGCGGCACTTTAGTGTGGTAACTGTGAGCATTATAAACTGGCGCGTTCTTCCCTTCTTTCACATCTGAGGCGAACGGCTCTTTTTTGTATTCGTCACTACTTTTATATGGCGAACCATAATGGCTCACATACTCTTCGAGCCAAGGGTTTGGACATGCTGTAAAATAGGGCGGATCTGACATAGCCAGGATCGCTTCATCAGACCCGTCAGGAAAGCCTTCTTGTGCCCGAAACACAGGATCTTGCAACTTCTCCGCTAGCAGCTTCGAAAAATGCTCTCGCCGCGCATCGTCACTCGGAAAGGTCAAGCCAAGGCACTCGACCGGTCCGCCGCTCTTGCCACCATCCATCTTCATTTGCTCAGTCATGTGCTTGTCTCATTTCAAAATGGGTTGGCGGTTGATCATTCGACCACGAAGCGCAGCTTTGTGGTGTCCTTGCCCTTGCAGCGGTCGGTCAGGAACGCCTCGAACCGCTTGCGCAGATCCTCGGGCGTCGCAGGCGAGCCGCCCTGGAGCAAGGCCTGGCGGATGTCGCCGCCAGAGACGACCACCTTGTCGAGCCCGGACAGGGCCTCTTGCACCGCGTTGATGAACTCGGGCGTGACAGGATCAGGCAGCGACTTGGTATCGACAAAGCCGGTGACGATCTTGCGGGACCCTTCCTTCAGCAGTTCAAAGTTCGACTGGATGATCGGATCCTCGAGGTTGTCGAGAAGCGTTTGCACCCAGCCGTCCAGCAGCTGATCGAGTTCGTCATCCAGCTGCTTGAGCACATTGGCCGCGGGCAGCATGTCGCCCTGTTCATTCGCCGGGCGGAAGTTGCAGTGCGGGCAAACCGGGCTGGCCGCCAGTTCAGAGTCGATCAGCGAGGCGCAGCTTTTCAGCTTGTCGAGCTTTTCTTCGAACGTGGTGAGCTGGCTTGTCGGCATCAGCGAGATATTCGCCAATGCCCGCATGGCAACGAGGCGGGAATCCTTACGCAGCGAGGTCTTCGTCTTGTCCTCGGACACCCCGAGACGCGCCTTGCTGTGCAGGCTGACGTAGGCCGTCACGTAGTCCTTTTTAAGCTTGCTAAGGGTCTGCCGGTGGTCTGAGCCATTCTGACTGGTTCGGTTCGTGGACAGGGCCTCAAGGACCTGTTTGCGCGCATCCTGGGCCTGCTTGACCCATGCATGGTCGGACGGCAGCACCATCTCGGCTTGGCCAAGATAGCTGGCGGTGTTCCCAAGTTCGCCAATCAGGCCGATGAGCCCCTCGACGGAGTTCAGAATCTCGAGGTTCTTGTTCTGGGCCGCGATATCGTCAGACCCAATGCGCAGGTTCTTGAGCTTGCCGACTGTGTTGTAGGGCGACAGGCTTTCCGAGAAGGCCTTGAGCTCGTCGAGCTTCGATCTCCAGTCGCGGATTTCTTCCTCGCGCAGAAGAGGCTGGCCCCAGAAGCTAAGCCGGTTCGCCATGTCGGTGGAAGCTGCAAGCACACGTTTTGTGAGCTTGCTGACTTCCTCCTGAAGCGCCTTGACTGGCTCGTCCGAGCCTTGAGTGGCTTGCTGCGCCAGACCCGGCGGCAACTCCAGCATCTCGAAGAGTGACCGGAGCACGGCAACGTTGATCTCCTTAGGCGCTTCAACATGCTTGAACTGTTTCAGCTCCTCAAGCGGACGGTCAGCAAGCAAACTGATCTTGCCTGAATCGATCTTGTCGCCGGCAATCGCCAAGACGATATCCCCCGAATAGACCAGCGATCCAAGCACAGCGACCAACAGGTCGGTTTCGAGCCGGTATTTATCAGGGCTGAAATACTCGTCCTCCATATTGCCAACCAGCAACTCGCTGCGGTTGAGCACCTGTCCGTGTCCCTTGGCCTTTAGTCGGGCTAGAACTTCTTGTGCATACCGCGATTGGACAGGATCAATACGATCACCGTCCAGCATTTCGAGGCCATCGAGAACGATCACAGCATCCTTTGTGCGGTTGCTACCGCTCAGGGCACGAAGAGCGTTTCCGATCAGTTGCTTTCTGTTGGATCCCGTGACTAGCGCAGAGAACGTTGGGTACTCCGGAGAAACATCAGAAAAACGGCTGCTCAACGCGATCCCTGCGATTACGTTGACAACATCGCGGAAGTTGATGCGCTCATCAGGCCCCAATCGAGCTTTGTCCCGAAGGGAAATGCCCTTGGTCCAGTCTCGCAGTGTTTTGGATTTCCCCTGAAACGTGACCTCGAAAGCCTCAAGCTGTTTATCCTGCAACCACTTGCCCATCTCGCGCAGCGTGTCCCGAACGCGGTCAAGGTAGACCCCCTTCGCACCACCACTTGCGGTCGACGCAAGCTCCTGCGCCGCCGCGTAGAAGCCGAGCAATCGCTTGATCGTGTCATCCGGCGCCTTCAGGCGAAAGAACACCTCATCAGCCTTCTGTTCGTCGCGAAAACGCGGTGGATCAAATGGTTGAATGAAATATAGATAGAAGTCCCTTTCCGGCTGCGCAGTGGGTCTGTCGTTAGGAGCACCAAAGAACAGATAGCCGATCCGTTCAACGCGGCGTTCCTGCCACTCAATCTGATATTGCCAAATCTGATGTCCCGTCACGTAGCTGGATTCGTCCGTGCGCTCCATGAGTTGGCGAATGGCCCCATAGTAGGCTCGATCGAGAGCATCCTCGGACAATGCTTCTGCGCGCTTCTCGATTTGGGCGTCGTAGTCCACGTCCTTCTTCAGATCGAGATAATATTGCTCCGTGTCCGGTGCCTTCGATATGAACTGACCATTTACGGTTTTTAGAGTTTCTCGCAGCGTAGTTTGCACCGCTGTCAGCAGATCATCAGATGGATCCCCACCCATATCTTCAATGCCAGGCTGGAAAAGACACAGCGTATCGCGCAGTTCCTCGGCCGTTGGACCAACTGGCACATAGATATCACCGCCAGTAGTCAATCGATGGACGGAAAGACCATCAATAATGCGTAAAGCCATTGGCTTATAGGCTGGGCGACTGAAAGCCTTGGAAACGCGTTCAGACAGTACTTCGGATACTTTAAGCACCGGCCCGATGTTTGGATCAGAGCGAAGAACGGAATTCGTTGCGACCGTCTCCCAGAACTTGTCAAAACCTATAAGTCCAGGACGGTCCGAGGGAACTTTATCTTTCAGGATTGCCTGGATCTGATCGCGCAACGTGACCAACGCACCCCGCTTTTCTGTAAAGACCAACCGTTCGAACGTCCCGATGTAATCCGGGTGCACAGGGAACAATCGCACATATTCGTCCATGCGCTCGTTCATTGATCCATAGAATTTAGAAAACGGTCCAAGATAGGCGCGAATCTTGTCCTGCTGATCTGCAGACTTTTTCAAAAGCCGCTCGGCGACAACAAAGCTTACATCTTGGCGGGCCAACAGAACCTGCGTGAACCGGTCTTTCACGCGACGCAGGCTGTCTGCCACATGCTGGAAGCGACTGCTGTCAAAAATTGCCTCTTGAACACCCGCCACAAAGCGGAACCGAAGGTGCTTGGTCACCTCACCGATCTCTCTCAGGAACGAAAGATCCAGAACCAAATCGTGGTCTTTGCGCGATCGCAGGTATTCAAGAAATTCATCCACGACCAAAAGCACACCTTGGTCGGGGTGAACCTCCGCGAATGCCGACATCATCTCTTCAAACGCGGCTTTGTTGTTGATGACTTTGTCAGCCGGCGGGAAAGAGTATGCCACGCCCTGGTTTTCAAGGAAAACCTCAAGCTGTTGCGTTATGATGTCCCGCAGGGACATTTGACTGGAAATCTCGATCCGATGCACCTTGAAACGGCCGGCGATCGCCTTGGCAGCTTCCGCGACTTGCGGATGTTGGATCATTGGCACATACGAGGCATCTTCGGCGACGAGTGACAGCACGGACATCAAATGGGACTTACCAGTCCCGTAGTTGCCAACCACAAGTACTCCCTTGTGATCAACGGCCTCGTCAAACGAGATTTGAGGTATCATGAGCTTTGAAATCCGGTCGGCCATGTCATCGGAGATGACATAAGTCGATACCAGCTTTCTGGCTTCATCAGGACGATTAGCGTCTAGCAGCTGAATAACTGACTCAATGGGTTCAAATTGGATGAGATCGCCGTAACGCATTGTCTTCCTTTCAATTAACTCTGAACGGGACCAAGCCATCACAGCCGTAGTCTTGATGTTCTGGGTGTCCTGTCGTCGCATAGGACAATCTGTTTTCCGCTAAAGAGCCGGGCCAAGCAGCTATGACGCGTCGCGCCTGAGCGTGCCGCCTAAGCAAATCAAGTGGGCTAAGCCGCAAGCTCTTGTCAAATAGCAGCTCGAGGTTGTCCAAGAGCAGGAGGCCGTTGGACGTGAAATCATCGGCCAATTCCTTCAACAGATCGGCTGCCTGCAGATGTCTTCTCGGACCCGGAATGGTGAGCAGCTCACGGCTCAGTAAAGCACCAACGTTGAGGATTTGAAGCTGCCTGCGTCTGGCCAGCTGAGCGAGTAAATCGCTCTTTCCAGAGTTTGGCGGGCCAATCAGTAACAGCAGCTTGCTGTTGACCACGGCAAGATCCTCAACAAAGCGATCAAGTGATTGGATCATGCGCCCATACCTCCAACCGCTGACCCAGATGCACTTGGGAAAGAAAGCCCAAACTCAGAAGAGTTCAGCAGGACGATCTGCTGATCTTGCGGTCGGCGCGCTGCTGGATCTGTATCAAGCCCTAGCCGTCTCAAAGCATAATAGAGTAGCGCTCGTCGGACCTTAATCTTCGCCTTGCCGCCTCGCATACCGTAGTCAAGGGAGATCACCTTGGCCTGCGTTTCCGAGAGCGCCGGGTGTGGACCGACTTCTAATACGACTTCAGCATTCCAATCACTGTCATCGTCTGGTGACACAAGGCTCTCTCGCGACTCACGTATTTCAATAATTCGCGAAAGCAGAAAATCTTTGAAGCATTCGCCAATCTGGCAATATGCCCGTGTGTGCCAGCGAAACCCGTCAAACGCGATCGCATGTGGAGCAATCCAGCGCCAGCGCGCCTCTGGATTGGAAAGTGACTGATACTTGACCTCGATTGCCTCCGCACTTCGAATTGCGCCTATGACGAAACGGAGTGTCACAGGATCGACCCCGCGCACGGGTGTCGGGGAAGCCGCGTAGGCCGGTAGATCGGCAATCCACGAATCCTCTCGGTCGAGGATGCCATCGGCAACTGATCTCAACTGAGCCAAATAGCGGCTCGCGTCCGGTTCAAGGAACTGGGGGGTGAACCCAGGACCACGGACATAGGTTCGAGCGCTCTTGTCATAGACCATATTGTCCGGTGCAAAGCCGATATAGCGGTTCAGATCCATGGAAGCCTGGTTCACGGATACCCCGAACTGAGCCATCAGATCGCTGCGGTTAACATGCCCGTCCCAGAACAGGCGGAACTCTATGAACTCGAGACGTTGCTCAACTCCCCAGCGTAAATCCGACTTGTCGTTGGACACGACTTCCTCCCCAAGACCACTGAACGCATTGAAACTATGCGCACCCAATTACTGGGCTTGCGGTGACCGTAGAGACTAGATCGCAGTTTTTCAACGTAAATCACGCAGAACCATTGCAATGACAGGCACTTTGAATCGATGCCGATGCCGGGTGTTTTGTCCGGATGACGTAGATCAGCCGACGTAGCCCCGCCGCTTCTTCGCCGCGGCAAGCTTCATCAGCGCGGTGACGGCGCGCCCTTCATCCGGATGCTGCTCGATCATCATCTGCCCGCGCGCGCCGATGCGGCCCCATTCACGTACGAGGCTCGCCCCGCCGAAGAGATCGGGCTGAATGCTCAGCCGGTAGAAGCGACGCATGTTGCGCGCCGGATCGATCCGGCGCATCTGCACGTCGGTCGGGAAGACATCGAGCTGGATCGGGCTGTGGTACATGTAGTGATCGACTGAGGTTTTCTACACAATATCAGGTGGAAGTGTGCGCTTCCACCTCGATTTCCCCGCGAGGGGAAAAAGGGGGCTCACGCCCCCTTCTCGAACTTCATGACCGGGATGCCCAGCTTCTTGGCCTTGTCGGCGAGGTTCTCCTGAATGCCATTGCCCGGGAAGACGAGGACGCCCACGGGCAGCACATCCAGCATGGCGTCGTTACGTTTGAAGGGTGCGGCCTTGGCGTGCTTGGTCCAGTCAGGCTTGAAGGCCACCTGCGTCACGCCGCGGGCTTCGGCCCATTTGGCGGCGATGAGCTCTGCACCCTTCGGGCTTCCCCCGTGCAGAAGGACCATATCTGGATACTTGGTCCGGACCTGGTCGAGCTTGCCCCAGATCAGGCGGTGATCGTTGAAGTCGGTCCCGCCGGTGAGGGCTACTTTGCGGCCTGCGGGCAGCATCACCTCGGTTTCCGCGCGGCGCTTGGCGGCGAGGAAATCGCGGCTGTCGATCAGCGCCGCGGTCATGTGCTGGCGGTTCACCATCGAACCGGTGCGAGGGCGCCAGGTCGATCCCGTGTGATGGACAAACTCGGTGGCGGCGTGATCGCGCATCATATCCATGCAGTTGCGCCGTTCGATCAGGGTCAGGCCTTCGGCCGTCAGGCGCTCGAGTTCAGTGGATTTCACCTCGGAGCCGTCCTGCTCGCGCTGGAGGCGGCGCTGCGCCTGCTCGTTCTCGTCAAGCGACCGCTCGATCCGGGCCGTGGCGCGGTGGAAGAGGTTGACCTGGCCCCAGAGCACCTCTTCGAGGTCGGGTTCCATGCGGGTGTCTTCGAGGGTCGCTACGAGGGCGTCGAAGATGTCGGCGACGGCGACCGCTAGGCGCTGCCCATCGGGCATCGGGCGCGGATCGGGCTCGTCAAAGGGACGGTAGCCATAGAGCTGCAGCTCGTCGAGCGCATGGGCGGTCTGGGATGCGGTGTGGGCGGGTTCATACGCGTCGTCGTGGGTGTGGATCGTCATCGGTTCTTGCCTCCGGGCCTCTCTCGTCCGCGCGACATCCCGCGCGGCCTTCATGGGCTGCGAAAGCCGTCACGGGGGACGCCCCTTCACCCCCTTTCGGGGCCGGAACGCATGTGGAGGAGGACGGGGGGCGGCTGATTTGCTTCGCGATGCAAAGGCGGGGCTCGTCCCCGCCGGCGGAAATCAGTCGCCCCCCGTCCTTGAAGGGGCGGCACCTTTGACGGCCGCCTGCCCATCTCTTGAAGGCCGACAGGGCTGACGGGTGGATGAGTATGGCCCGGGATGAGGCGAAGGTGACGGTCCACAGCCATGACAGGGATCCGTGACCCCTGCGCCGCTGTCCCCTGACCGCCCCCCGCGCGATGCAGCTCAGCCTGACAGGCGATGCCGATCCACTGGCCCGATCTGACTTGCCAGATGCTGGCGCAGCGCCTCTTTGCCGTTCGCCCGGAGATCATCGTTGAAATCCCCGAGCCGCGGTTCCAGCACCCGGACGGCAATCCCGGCATCAAGGGCGCTGGCGCTCAACCTCTCTGCCGCGCCCCGCCCCGCCCGATCGCGGTCGATGGCGATGTAGAGGCGCTGCACCCCCTCTGGTAGCAGGGTGGACCCGAGGTGACCCGACGAGAGTGCCGCCCAGACGGGAAGGCCTGGGGCTGCCTCAACAAGCGAAAGCATGGTCTCGATGCCTTCG
Organism: Roseicyclus mahoneyensis; assembly: GCF_003148775.1. Lineage (GTDB taxonomy): Bacteria > Pseudomonadota > Alphaproteobacteria > Rhodobacterales > Rhodobacteraceae > Roseicyclus > Roseicyclus mahoneyensis. The sequence continues at coordinate 62,752 of NZ_QGGW01000013.1, read as the reverse complement.
CCGACCACGAGGATGTCGTCATGCGGGGTCAACCTGACGGCGTTGCCGAGGAGGTGACCCATGGCACGCCGCTGCGTCTCGAAAGCCGCCTTCCCCTGACCGTCAGGCGCCAACCAAGTGCGATGCACACCCTGCAAGGCCCCTGCCCCATTGGTGACAGCCGCGATCAGCGCCGGTCTGGGGACAGGCTTGCTCTGGCTCTCATCCCGATGCCAGCACTTGGGGTGGAAGCGCAGGGCGCTCATCTTGCCGCCTTGGGTGAGGCCCCGGGCGCGCAGATAGCTGTCGGCAAGCGTGCCTGCGACCGGCACGGAGGCTGCAAACAAACGCGCTGCCGCCGCTGGTGTGCCGCCGGGGGCCTTGGCCTTCTTCGGCACCGATGCATCCGTGCGGACCGGCTGCGGACGGCCCAAATGCGCTCGGGCCTCGGCCAGAAGATCGGGAAAGCGCGAGATCCCGGTTCGCTCGCGGATGATGTCGAGGAGATCGCCATGCAGTCCGACAGCCGCGTCCTGCCATTTGCCACGGGCTCCCGGTCCTGATGTGGGTCCAGTCAGCCGCACGAAGAGCGACCGGCCGTGGTTGTTCTGCAAATCGCCGACGATCCAGTAGGACCCCTCCCGCCGTCCGGCGGGAAGGTAGGCGCGACACACGCTCTCTGCATTCTCCGCGAGTGCGCGGATCACATCTTCGGTCTCGGAATACATGGCTCAACACCCTCCGCGCGCATGTAGTCCTGTCACGGGACAACGTGCAAGCAGACGATCAAGCACTGCGATGCCGCTGGAGTCTGCTGGGCAGAAGAGCCGCAACTTCCAGGCAATGATCTCGGAGAAGAAGCCATCGGCCTTGAGCCGGTCCTTGGCCGCTTCTGTGAACCCGGACAGCTCGATCCGGTTGACGCCCATGGCGCGGGACCGGTGCAACTCCATCCCGTCAGTCAGCCGTATCACGGTCTTGCCCTCCAGAACGAGGGCATGAACCTGTGCGGCTGTCAGCTGCGGCGCGTCATCCGCCAGCGTCGTCGCGACCCAGGCGGGCGAAACGCGGCGACCGATGATGCGCTGGCCATCGTCGGTTTGCAGTCGGTAGACGCGGGTCTCATCCTGCGGCAGTTGCTTCCAGATCGGCAGCAGCAGCCCCGCCACGATGTGCAGCGTGGTTTCCGTGAATTCCGGCACCTCGGCCAGTTCGGCAGTCCAAGCGGCGGTGAATGCCGCGTGGTCGGCCTCGAGCCAGTGCGTGTCGTCCATCAGCTTTGCAGGCACGGTGCTGGCGTCAGTCGGGCGGATCAGCCGCAGGCGGGGCTCGATGGTGCCGTCGTCCAGCATCAGGCTGGTGGCGGGCACCTGCACGGCGGCCCGGCCCGAGCGGCTGTTGACGAGAAGGCGAGCCTTGGGATCGTCGAGCCAGTCCAGCGCATCCGCGAGCGCGGTCGGCGTGTTGCGCCGCTTTTCCGCGATGGTCAGAAGCTGGGTTTCCGCACCCGAGCCAGGATGGGTATAGATGACCCGCGCGTCCGTGACGCGGAAGCTCTCTGCGCGGAGCGTCTCGAGCCCGAGGTCATAGACCGCGGCAGCGATAGCACCCTCGATCCGCGCATCGAGAAGTTCCTCGAAGGCCGAGAACAGCACGGCCTGCATGTCGATCGTCAGCGCGAGCAGGCGATTGAGGAAGGTCGTGATCGGCGGCAGGTCGTCCTTCAGACCGTTGTCATCGGTCAAGCTCAAGCCGGTCGCATCCTCGAAGGCCCCGAGCGAGCAACCCGTCACGTCGCCGCGATAGATGCGGCGATAAAGCTGGCGCAGCGCGTCGCGGGCATAGGGGCTCTCGAGGTTGTCCTCGGGGCGGAACAGCCCCTGCCCGCCGGTCTGGCGCTGCCCGCGCGTGATGGCGCCGAGCGTGTCGAGGCGGCGCGCGATGGTGGAGAGGAAGCGTTTCTCTGCTTTCACATCCGTGGCCACTGGCCGGAACAGCGGCGGCTGCGCCTGATTGGTGCGATTGGTGCGCCCAAGGCCCTGGATCGCGGCGTCGGCCTTCCAGCCGGGTTCCAGAAGGTAATGGACCCGCAGTCGTTGGTTTTTCGCGCCAAGGTCGGCGTGATAGCTGCGCCCCGTGCCACCGGCATCCGAAAAGATCAGGATGCGCTTCTGGTCATCCATGAAGGCGGCGGTTTCCGCGAGGTTGGCAGACCCCGCCCGGCTTTCCACGACAAGACGCGCGGCAGGACCCTCGCCCTTGCGCACGATGCGGCGCGAGCGGCCCGTGACCTCGGCCACGAGGTCGGTGCCGAAGCGTTGGATGATCTGGTCGAGCGCGCCCGGCACGGGCGGCAATGACGCCAGCTTCTCGATCAGCGCGTCGCGCCGGCGCGCAGCCTCGCGGCATTCGACCGGCTGGCCATCCCGCACCACGGGCCGGGACGACAGATTGCCCTCGCTGTCGGTGAAGGGCTCGTAGAGCTGCACCGGGAAGGAATGCGCGAGGTAGTCCAGGACGTACTCGCGCGGCGTGATGTCGACGCGGATGTCGTTCCATTCCTCGGTGGGGATCTCCGACAGGCGGCGCTCCATCAGCGCCTCGCCGGTCGAGACGATCTGGATGACGGCCGCATGGCCCGCTGCGAGATCGGCCTCGATGCTGGAGATCAAGGTGGGGGTTTTCATCGAGGTCAGCAGATGGCCGAAGAAGCGCTGCTTGGCGGACTCGAAAGCCGAGCGGGCGGCGGACTTGGCCTGGCGGTTCAGCGTACCGCCGGATTCGCCAGTAATGTTGGCCGCTTCCAGCGCCGCGGACAGGTTCCGATGTATGACTCCGAAGGCGAGCGCATATGCATCATAGATCCCGCGCTGCTCCGGCGTCAGCGCATGTTCCAGCATCTCGTATTCGACGCCGTCATAGGACAGCGAGCGCGCCGTGTAGAGGCCAAGCGACCGCAAATCGCGGGCCAGGACCTCCATCGCGGCAACGCCGCCAGCTTCGATAGCTTGCACAAATTCCGCCCGCGTCGAAAACGGAAAGTCCTCGCCACCCCAGAGCCCGAGGCGCTGCGCATAGGCGAGGTTGTGCACCGAGGTTGCGCCGGTGGCCGAAACATAGACCACGCGGGCATTGGGCAGCTTATGCTGCAGGCGCAGGCCCGCCCTGCCCTGCTGCGAGGCCGTGACATCGCCGCGCTCGCCCTTTGATCCGGCGGCGTTGGCCATGGCATGGCTTTCGTCAAACAAGATCACCCCGTCGAAATCAGCCCCGAGCCAGTCGACGATCTGATCGACGCGGGACTTTTTTGCGCCCCGCTCCTCGGATCTCAGCGTGGCATAGGTGGTGAACAGAATGCCTTTGGTCAGCGGAATGTCCTTGCCTTGGGCAAAGCGCGACAGCGGCGTGACGAGCAGCCGCTCTTGCCCCAAGGCAGACCAGTCGCGCTGCGCATCTTCCAGCAGCTTGTCGCTTTTGGAAATCCAGAGCGCCTTGCGCCGGCCTTGCGCCCAGTTGTCCAGAACAATTCCGGCCGACTGGCGGCCCTTGCCCGCGCCAGTGCCATCGCCAAGGAAGAAGCCGCGCCGGAAGCGGATGGCATCGGAATCATCCTCTTTGGCGGCCGAGACCATGTCGCCGGTTTCATCGACGCACCACAACCCCGCAAGATGCGCGGAATGCGCTTCGCCCGCATAGATTACCGTCTCGAGCTGCGCGTCGGAAAGGAGGCCGTCGCGCAGCACGGCGGCGGGGAGTTTCGGACGATAGGAGGGTTTCGGGGGCGCGACAGATGCCATCGCCGCCGACTGCACCAGCTTAGTCGGGTGCGGGGCCGCGCCGGGGATGTCGATCGCCTGCAGACGGAAGGTCTCGTAGATCGCATCGGACAGGCGCGCAGCGCCGTGGTCGTCCTCCGTCTCGCGCAGCGTGTAGGCGAGGTCTTCGGCATCTGGCGCAGAGACATTCGCTGCGACGCTGGCCGACGGAGTGGCACGCGGGTTCCCAGCCACTGTGCCAGACGCACGGGCAGGAATTCCCGGGAAGGGGGAAGAGGACCGGGATGGAGCGACATCGACCGCGTCCAGCGTGAGGCGCGGCGGGACCTCGGCCAAGATCCGGGCGAGGAGCTGCGCCACATCGGCAGCCATTGGCTGGCTGAGATCAGCGGTGATGCCACCCAGCTCGCCGCCCCGGCATTTGTCGAAGACCGAAATCCGCGTCTCGAAGCTGGTGCCATGCTTGGCGAAGGCGGCGCCCGACACAGCGCCGGTGAAGACCAGATGCGCGGTCTCGGTGAGCCGGCTGAAGGTCTCGGACCAAACGGGCGCATCCGGCGCGAAGCTAGCGCCGGTAATCGCGACCAGACGCCCGCCGGAGGCCAACCGGGAAAGGGCCGAGCGCAAGTGCCGCGCCGTCGCCTCGGTCGTCCGGCCATCGACATTGGCCACCGCCGAGAATGGTGGGTTCATCAGGATGACGCTCGGGCGCAGGCCCGCGTCCAGATGATCGTCGATCTGCGCGGCGTCAAAGGTGGTGACGGGTCGCTCCGGAAAGAGGAGGCGCAGGAGGTCGGCGCGGGTGTCGGCCAGCTCGTTCAGCGCGAGACTGCCGCCAGCGATCTCGGCGAGGATCGCGAGAAGCCCGGTCCCGGCGGAAGGCTCGAGGACGAGGTCACGCGGGGTGATCTGCGCAGCCGCCAAGGCCGCGAGCCCCATGGGCAGCGGCGTCGAGAATTGCTGGAAGCGCTCCATCTCCTCCGAGCGGCGGGTGTGCGTCGGCAAGAGGCCGGCCACCTTGGCGAGGATCGGCAGCAGCGCGGCAGGCGAGCCCGCCCGGGCGAGCAGTGCACGGCCGAATTTCCGCAGGAAGAGGACGAGCGCCACTTCGCCCGCCTCATAGGCAAGCTTCCAGTCCCAGGCACCATCGGCATCGGAGCCGCCAAAGGCGCGCTCCATCTCAAGCCGCAGACGCAGCGCGTCGATCTGGAAGCCTTGGGCGAGATCGGGCTGCAGAGCCTCGGCCACGGCGAGGATCGCGGGCGCGGGTGCGGGCGCGGGCGCGGGCGCGGGATCACTAGATTGGACAGGAACGGGAGGCGCAACAGGCGCGAGATAAGTCATCGGGAAACTCCGGAATGGGGGACGGGGACAGGCCCGGACGCCCTCTCTCGGGCACCCTCAGGCCTGATCTTCCCCGGCCCATCTCTCCCTCTCGAGCCGATGCGTCCCGGACGCTTGGCTTGATTTTGTTCCTGTTATGTTCTATATTGAAGGCCAAGCCAGAAAGGGAGTTTCACGATGGACAGCACCACATACACCCTGCCCGCGACACCGAAGCAGATCACCTATGCGCGCTCGCTGGCCCTGCGCAACCAGACCCTTCTGCCCTGGGAGGTTCAGCAGGACCGTCGGTCGCTCAGCGCCTGGATCGAGGCGCAGGCCAAGCTGAAACCGTTATCCAACATGGACCGGCTGCCGACATCGAAGCAGGTGGCCTTCGCGGAGAAACTCGCCCGGATCAAACGGCGCGCCGTTCCAGAGGAATGCTTCCGCGACAAGGGGCTGATGTCGAAGTGGATCGACGGGAACAAGTAGTACCGGATCGGCGAAACCGCGTTCCTTCAGAAGTCGATCCAGATGGTCTCGGTGCGCTTGCCTGCCGTGCCATCCTTCCGAAACCGTGGTCCCTCGACAGTGAAGAAGGATCGGTTCTCGGTGATGTTCATGCTGGTCCGAGAGACTTGAATGCGCGTGATCTTGCCCTTGTGTGATTGAACCAGGATGTCGCCCACAGCGATGCCCAGAATTGTGCAGCACAGATCGGCTTGTTCGGCCTCGATCTCTTCACCCCAACGCTCCATCTCGTCGGACAAGCGGTCCCATGCCCTTCGGGCTTTCAGCATCGGGTGATCTCCCCCGAACCAGATGCGATCCGCGATGGCGATCTGATCGTCCGGGATATCCCGCTCCAAGGCGTAGGTGCTGCGCTCCAACATCTCGTGCACACGTTCGGCCTCGATCAGCGCCCGTAGACGGGGCCAATGCTGCTTTATCCGCACGCGGCCAATCACCGGCGGGATCTCCACTTCCTTCGATGGCATCAGGTCGATCGGCATGATGTCACGCAAGGCGACCTTCTCGGTCTTGAAGGTCTCGGTATCAGCACCGCGGTAATGCAGTGCGGTCATGGTGCAATCTACCCAGAGTTCGGTGGGCGACACGCAGAGCTGACTGTTGGCTGTCGTGTAGTTTTCCGAAGAGTAGACGTGATGCGCGGACCAGGCGTGATCGAGCGTGACGAGCGGCATGACGACATGCGCAAGCTTCTGTTCGCGCACCAACATCGCCAGTTGGGCTATCCGCTCCTGCAGATGCGCCGTCAGTCGGATCAGGATGGACGGCTCCTTCCGGTCCTCGTCGAAGCTGCGGTCAGCGCGGGGCAGCACAAGGACCTGTGGCTTTGCCACCGGAAGTATCTTGTCGACGAGACCGGCAAGACTTTGCGTGACGCCATGGGTCAACGCGACATCGACATCGCCATTCTTGACCCAGACGAGATAGCGGTTCTGGATGAGGAGCAGCAGCTGTGTGGCGATGTCGGGAGGCATGTCCCTGATCTCGTTGGACACGACCTTTGTGGCCCCAAGGTCGCCCCCCTTCGCCACGAACTCCAGAAGCGCCTGATCGACGAACTTACGCTGAATCGGCGACAGGCTGACGGCGCCCGGACGCGGTCGCGGACGCGCGAGGGCTTTCCGGCGCTCCTCGATTTCCTCGCGAAATGCCCGAAGCGGAGGACGCCGTGGCGTTTGGCCTGCTTCTACGCGCGCCCAGTATCCCCGGGGCGGTTTCGGCACCTGAAGGCGCGCGCAGAGCTTGGCGACGGCAACGTCCGAGATGCCCATGTCACGTGCTACCTCCACAGTCGGCTTCTCCCAAATGAGCGCAAAAAGCTCCTCGCGCGATATGTCCACTCTCTGCTTCCGACAACCACAGGCCTTTGTTCCGAATAGAACTTTTTAAGTCGACATGCCATGACTTCGCCCTGCCTAAGGCAAGCCGCCGCACGAAGCGGATGACGACGTCGACAGGGACCCGAGAGAGCTTTGATCAGGGCAAACCGCGCCGGGAACATGATCATAGCACAACCGTTTGCCACATCACAGCTTGGCAAAATCAATACGTTTGCCAATCTGTGATAGCGCGCCACAAGCGTCTATGCACATCTATGATGTTGCAATCTTAGCCTTTCTGCCATAGCATAGAATTGCATTTAATGCAGGAATGCAAACTCTCAGGTTGGCAGATGTCCGTCACTCGCGCGAAGCAACGTCAGGCCCAAGATCGGATCAACCAGGCCGCCAGCCTGGCAAAGTCGCTTGCGAGGCCTGTCGGCGGCTGGATCGCCGCGTTCCTGGAGGCGATCGGGATGAACGCGCCCGCCCTCGCGGAACGCCTCGGTGTCTCGCGCAACACAATTTATGCATCGATCAAGAATGAGCAGGCGGGAACGATCTCGCTGAACCAGCTCGAGAAGATCGCCGAGGCTATGGGTGGACGTGTCGTCTATGCCATCGTCCCGCGCGAGGGACCGGTCGAGGAAATCGTCCTTGCCCAAGCGCGCGCGAAAGCCCGCCGCATCATCCAGCGCACGCGCGCGCACATGGCGCTGGAAGAGCAAAGCGAGGGGCTACGAAGCGAGGCCGAGATGGTCGAGGAACTTGCAGCTGACATCATGCGCGAAGGCCGCCGGGACTTCTGGCAATGACGCTGGAGCTTCATGAACCCGCAGGGGCGACACCCCTGACACCGGACGAATTGCTTGGCCTCAAGGCCAAGCACATCGCGACCCGCGGCGAGTTGAACGAACTCGAAGGCGAAAACATCATCGCCGGTCTGACCTGGCTCGACCGACGACCCAAGTCCTTCGATCTGCTGACCGATGCTGCCGTCCGCGAGATCCACAAGCGCCTCTTCGGCGAGGTCTGGGATTGGGCAGGGGTCTACCGTCTGACAGACAAGAACATTGGCGTGCCGGTTTGGCACATTTCGACCGAACTGCGCACCTGCCTCGATGACGCCCGGCACTGGCGCGACCACAAGAGCTTTGACCCGCTGGAAGCCACGGCGCGCCTGCATCATCGCCTGGTCTGGATCCATCCCTTCGCCAACGGCAACGGTCGTTGGGCGCGGATCATGGCAGACGCCTACCTGGCGAAGATCGAACCAGACATCTTCCTCGACTGGTCCGGCGACGGCACACTGAATGCCGACAGTGACCACCGCACGGGCTATATCGCGGCCCTGCGGGCAGCTGATCAGCACGACTTTGACCCCTTGGTGGCGCTCGTCAGATCGATGGCCCGATAGTCCTCACCCGAACCGCCGCCCGGCTTCTGTAAACGTGTACTCGTTGACGATGATCCCCTCCTCGATGGCCTCGTCCGAGGTCAGGTGGTCGTATTCGGCCTCAAGCTGGCGGTAGAGCCAGCGGGCCAGATCGCGCAGCGCCTCGGTCACGATCTCCTCGGCGTCCTCGGTCGGCGGTTGCCACCTCGGGCTATCCCTCCCAACGTCGATCGACATGGTGTGTTCGTGGTAGTAGCGACCACGGTGGCTGACCTCGGCGGCGAGTTGGTAGAAGTTCCGCCGCTGGATGGCCTGCAGCCGGTCCGCGATGCCATGCAGCGTCGCGTCCGTGGGCGCGTAATCCCGGATGCGCGCGGTCGCACCCTTGGCATGGGACCAGTAGGCTTCGAAGCACGCCCCGTCCCCCTGGCTCCAGAACCCGGAGAACCAGATGCAGGGCTTGGCCCGTGTCCCGCCGCCCATCAGGCGGACGGGCGTGGTCTTCAGGCGGATGCCGAGGATTTCGCAGATGCGCTCGAAATCCTCATAGACCGCGTCCCACCAGTCGTCGTGGGGGCCGAGCTCGCGATACCAGCTGCGCGCCTTTTCCTTGGCGGCCTCCGAGAGTTCGGGGAATTGGTAGACGGTGGTGCAGATGACCTCAGGCATCGGCGTCCTTCCCGTTGAGCGCGGCGACCAGCCACTCTTGTGTGCTGATCCAGCCGATGGATTTGCGCGCGCCGAGGTCGATGACATGCGCGCCGCCGCCGAAGGCGTCGAGGCGGGGTCGGGAGCAGGTCAGGGCGTACTCGAACCCCCAGAGACCAGTGAGGTCGAGCTCTGCTGCAAGGCGCAGCACGAAGCGGATAACCGCCTCGACATCGCCGTGCTCGTCGTCATGGATCCAGAGGGTGCTGCCCTCGGGTGCATCCTGGCGCGTGAGACTGAAGCCCGCGACCTCCGGGTCGTCGGCATTCTGATCAGCTTCGCGCAGTTCCTGAAACAGCGCGAGCGCGCGGGCGGCCTTGTCGGGGCTGCCGACGTCGATCAGGCATGAGAAATGGGTGAAGTAATCCGCCATGGGGACCTCCTGAATGGGGAAGACCCGGCCGAGCGGCCGGGCGCTGGATTGGGAGAAAGTGTGGTTGGAAGCGATCAGCCGGTGGGACTGTCGCCCACCGCCTGTCGCGCGGCATGCGCGCAGAGCATCTGCCCGTAGAAGCGCTTGCGCGCAGCCCGGAAACCGCGAACGGCGCGCGTGTCTGGGTGCAGCGCCCGGACCGCCGCGCGCAAAACAGCGTAGGTCGACGCTGTAGCGGGCAGGCCGAGGCGCTGATAAGCCGGATCGGTCATCTCAGGTGACCTCGACCACAGGCGAGGCGAGATACGGATCGACCAGCGCCTCGATCCGCGCCGACCGGCCCATCCAAGGCTCGGGCCGGATGGCCTTCACCCAGTCGGCGAAGCTCGGGATGAAGCCGAGGTCTTCCTTCACATGTTGCTCGCCAACCCAGCGGGGCGGGATGACACGTCCAGTCGAGAGTGTGAGGGTACGGCCGAAGATCGTCTCGGCCATGAAGATGCCCTCGGCATGGTGGCGGAGCGCCCGGTGCCGGAAGTCGGCCGTGATCTCCTTGCTCTGGTCGAACCAAGCATGCACGGCCATGAAATCCTCGACCGTGCCACCCCATTTCTTCACCGAGGACAGAGCGTGGTGGTAGGGATGTGCCATCGCCGCCCCCTCAGAAATCATGGGTGAAAAGTTCGGACGAGGTGAAGCGCTCGTTGAACTCGAGGTGGATGCAGCGGGCCGCAGCGTCGAAGCAGAACTCGCCCCAGGCGCCGTCGTTGTTCTCCCAGCCGCCATGCGTGTCGGAGAGGAAGTCGTAGGCGAGCTGCTCGACGACATCCTCCAGCGACAGCTGCCGCATCTCCACCTCGGGGTTGTCCCAGGTCAGCGCCGCGTATTCGATCTCGGTGGCGGGGAACTCGACGGCGGTCTCGCCGGACCATGCGCCGATGCTTTCGATCTGACCGCTATCACCGGCACCGTCGAAGGTAACGGTGACATGGGTGATGCCGGCGGCCGTGAGGCCATCGAAGAGGCGATCCTTGTTGCCGGGACGCAGCGCGTCGATCCGGGCCGCGCGCTCGGCATGCGCGGCGAAGATCTGGCCCATATCGACGGTCGATGGTGCCAACGGCGGCGTGAGGGTGGGTTCAGTCAGGGTCATCGGGTGTCTCCGGTAATGGGAAGGGATCGAAGCCGGGCCGGGCGATCTCTCTCCCCCGGACAAGCTCCAAATCCCCCCTGCCCCTCTCTGCCTCTCGGGCCTCACGCAGCGACCTGCAGCGCCCGGGCAGCGAAGGCGCGCCAGAGCGGGTCGACGAGCCGCGCATCGAGAAGATCGGCGCGGTGGCGCAGCCGTCTCGCCTTATCGGGCTCGCCCCAGCCAGCAGCGCGGTCCGCCTGCGCGCGTAGCTGGCTTGCCTCGGTCACGACGCCGCGCGCCTCGGCCGCGCTCGACACCAGGTGGCACCAGGCGACGGCGTAGTCACTGGCGGCCCCAGCCAGCACGAGGCGCGCGTCGCGGTCGAGGATGGCCAAAAGCTGGGGCGGAGCGTCCGGGACGATCCCCTCGGCATGATCGATCGCGCCCTGCATGGCCTCGGCCAGCGTCGCGAAACGGGTGATAACGAGCGGAGCGGCCCGGCCCGACAGCAGGTCGGCCGGTGCGCGACGCGTCAGCGTCAGTGCGAAGGGATGGTTGGGATCGTTGTCACCCGAGAGAACATGCGGCGGGACGCCCCGCGCGTGGGCGGTCGGGTGGATGGGAAAGGGCAGATCGAACATGGGAAGATCTCCGACGGCGCGGAAAGCCTCTCTTCCCGCTTCACTGTCAAAGACCAAACCGCCGCCCTCTTCCTCGAAGGGGCGGCGGTGGCAGGTCCGCAGGGAACGTCAGAGCTTGCCGAGGGCCCGCAGGCTCAGCTCGGTCCCGGCCCCGACGATGATGTGGTCGTGCAGCGTCAGACCGAGGTACTTGCACCCCTTCTGGATCTCCTTGGTCATGCTGAGATCGGCCTCCGACGGCGTCGGATCGCCCGATGGATGGTTGTGGATCAGGATCAGGGCGCTGGCGTTCAGCATCAAAGCCCGCTTGATCACCTCGCGCGGATAGACCGGGACATGGTCAACCGTGCCGGTCGAGAGAAGCTCATCGGAGATGATGCGGTTCTTGCGGTCGAGGTATAGGACGTGGAAGCGCTCGATCGGACCGCGGACGGTCAGCGCGCAATAGTCCATCAGCGCCTGCCAACTGCCGATGACGGGGTTTTGGCTGAGGTAGCGGCCGAGGATGTCGCGGGCCTCAAGGACGATGGTTTCTTCCTGGGGGGTCATGGGAGTCTCGCTGAAATGCGCAGTCCCAAGCCCCCTGCCCTCTCGGGGCGGAGCCAGTGGCATGCATGTGGAAGAGGAAAGCGCGACCGCCGCGCGCGAGGGCGGTCGCGTTGTCGGGCCCGGCGTCAGCCGACCCGGTCGAGGAGCTTCTTGGCTCGCCCTTCCATGTCGAGGCGCGCATCCTGCTGGGTCTTGTCGCGCGCAAGCCGCGTGATGCCCTGCACGAAGTCGAAGATGCTCTCCGGCGGGTGGCCTTCTTCCATCAACACCTTCTCGATGATCTTGCCGGACTCGGCTTTCGAGAAGCCCCGCTTGCGCAGGAAGTCGTCCCGGTCCTCATCCGTCCGCGCCACGATCTGCTGCCGCGCCGCCTTGATGCCATTCACGAAGCCCTGCGGTGAGGAATTGGCGAACCGCGTCAGCGCCGGGGCCGCCTCATGGGCAAAGCGCGAGGCGGCATATTTCGAATGCCGGATCCGGATCTCCTGAAAATCCTCGACGCCCCACAGATTCCTGTTTTGACACACCGCCCGCAGGTAGAAGCTCGCCATGCCGAGGGTCTTGGCACCAACTTCGGAATTCCAGCAGTAAAAGCCCCGGAAGTAGAGATCGGGCGAGCCATCGGGCAGCTTGCCCGCCTCGATCGGGTTGCGATCATCGACCAGGAACAGGAAGACATCGCGGTCCGAGGCATAGAGCGTGGTCGTGTCGCGGCTGATCTCGACATCGGGGTTGTAGACCCCGGTCGACCAGTCGAGCACCCCCGGCACCTTCCAGCGCGTGTCGCCGGTGCCATTGCCCGCGATGCGCTGCACCGCCTCGACCAGTTCGAAATCGTGGATGCGGCCATAGTCGGGGCCGGTCACTGCGCGCAGTTCCGTGCGACCGTCCTCGGTCTCGAAGGTCTTCACCTGCTCAGCGCGATGATTGGTCAGGCCATACTGCAGATTGATCCCTGCCAGCGGCGCGGGCAACTGCCGCAGATAGGACGCCGGCGCGCCAACGATGCTGGCAAGCTGGCCGAAGGCCCAATGCGTGGGCGCAACCGGTTCATGTGCTTTCGGCAGCATCAGGTGCAACCGTTCGGGGTTGTCGCGCGCCGCCTCGACGCGGATGTCCGCCGTCTGCACCACGCGGCTGCGGCTGCGCTCGGAGCGGCCCTTCACATTGGCCCAGAGATCGTCGAGCGAAAGATACCGCTCGTCATCGGGCCGGTTGAACCATTCGGACGACACCCGCCCGTTCCGCTCACCCCGGCTCGCGTCCACTTTCCAGCCACCCGCCCGCGCCGGTGCGACCGGATCCAGAACTTCTACAACGCCCATCGGCTATCTCCCGCGACGGGCGCCGGGAGCCACTCTCCCAACCCTCAACCCGTCACCGGAAAAACGGCACTCCTCTCGCTCTCTGAGATAAAGCGGGCAGAGAGCTGACTTACCAGCGCACAGCGAAACCAACACAGCGATAAAATGCATGTGTCTCACACGATCGACCTAGTCCCGAACGGACTGTGGGCTCCCGACCCAATCCGCCCACCTCATGACACTTGCGTAAAGTCAGCGGCTTTTTGTTCAAAACCGCTTGAACAGGTCGTATCACAAGCTAAACTCCACGTGGAAGACCATGGCAACACTGGTCATAGAGCCACAAGGAAAGATTTCATAACAATGCTAATTAAAGGAATGGCTGCACTTTCAGTAACATTTAGTCTCTTCGCAATAGCAAACTGTGCCTATGCGCAAGAGCAAACTGTAGCGGAATTTGAAGGTGCTTGGGCTGCGGTTCATTCTCGCAGAGGAGAGCAGTTAGAAGTGAGTCTCGAAGTTGTGCGTGATGTTGGACGTATTTCGTTTAGAGCAAATAATTGGAATCCCGTTGGCAGTGGATTTTGTGAATACGTTTTCTCTGCGGAAGGCTTGAACGACATTGATATTTTTCTTCATAGAAACGCAATGACACCAGACTGGTGCCCCGAAAATCTCACAATGAACTTTGATCGCACTGGCCCTAATCAAGCTAACCTACTTATGAATGAAGACACTTTTTTAGAAAATTTTGACGTGTTTGCGCAGCTCCGGCCATTTCGGCCTCAAGATGCTATGCCCGAGATCGAAGGGTTAGATATTTTGGGATTAACATTAGGCGCTTCACAAACCGAAATCGAAGTGGCGTTAACCGATATGGGATTTGACGCCTTAATTGAAGCGACTAGAACGGTGGGCGCTCAAGACGGAAGTTGGACTCGCGAAAGTCGTTCGTACAATCGTGAGGGTGATACAATCATTGTGAGCTTTTCGTCAGTTTTTGCAGAGAATCCAGTAATACCAACCGCAGTAGCAATCAGTCGGGATGTTATCATTTCAGCGGGAGAAGCCATTACGGCTCAAACGATCATGCAATCGTTAGCGTCTAAGTACGGAGAGACGTCAGTATACGGAGACGTCCGGCAGTATGATCGTACAGGGCGGTTAGTTACCAGTCGCGCCCAACTGAACGATTTGTGCCCTGTTGGACCTCTCCAAGAAATTGAATTTCAATCAAATGTAGCGGTTAGCGCTGTCCGACTTACTTGCGGACCAGTAGTTTCATTTGGAGTTGCGACAGATTTCTCAACGGGACTTGCAACACGATTCAGTGTTTCGATGATACATCCTGACGAAGTCTGGGATGATTTTTGGCAGGTCTGGTCCGCATCGCAGTATACCCGCATCAGAGCGATATATGATGGCATTACAAGTGCGACTAGTGAAGCGCCTGAACTCTGACCATTGCCTTGGTTTTAGAATAGGCACAGCAAAGGGTTGCAAAGCACTCAGACCGTCGCGTGGCTGACAGGCGGCGTTAATTCGCTGAGTAACCCGACCGTTTGCTAAGGGCTGATAGCGACTGAGCCCGGCGAGATAACCCGCCGGGCCGGAGGACGAGCCCGTTCCTCAGAACGGGATCTCGTCGTCGCGGTCGACCAGCTCGGGGTTTTCGGTCTCGGCCGACTTCGGGCGGCTCAGGAATTCGACCTTCTCGGCGATGATCTCGCAACCGTAGCGGTCGTTCCCCATGCTGTCGATCCACTTGGTGTAGTGGATGCGGCCGTGGACGAGGACCTTCATGCCCTTTTCGCAATGCTCCGCGACCGTCTTGCCGAGACCATTGAAGCAGGTGATGCGGTGCCATTCCGTGTCCATGATCCGGTAGCCGTTCTCGTCGCGCAGGACGCGACCTTCCGAGAGGCGGGGGCGGGAGGTGGCGAGGCTGAAGTTGGTGATCTTGGTGCCCGCGCCTTTCGTGGTGCGGACTTCGGGGGTCTGACCGATGTTGCCGGCGAGGATGACGATGTTCTGCATGGTAAGCTCCTGTGTGTCCTGTCTTCGGGACCGTCCCTTCGACAAGACCCGGAAGAAGCCCGTCGGGTGACGCGTGCACGGTGGACGGAACGGACGCCGGAAACCCCCAGAAGACCGGGGTGGAGCGGGCAGCCTCGAAGGGGCAACACGGCCCGGACTGACGCGGGGTTGCGCGCAGGCAAGCGAACGGGATTAGGGGATTGTCAGTCGAAGGGATGGCCCAGACGACAGAGATGCGAAGGGAGCCCATGCCAGACCTTGTCACCCTGCTCATCGGGACAGCCTGACCCCCAGTTCAGGACCTCCCTGGAGACGAAACGGCGATCACCAGCATGTGCCATCCCTGCCCTTGCCTTCCGGGAGTTGCGGCACCCTGCCGCGACGGGCTATCGATACCGGGACATTCAGGACACGGACCGCATCAATGGCTGATTACGATCTCGAGGCACTGTCGCTCGGCGCGCTGAAGAAAATGCAGAAGGACGTCGCCAAGGCGATTTCCACATTTGAGGATCGGCAGAAGGCGGAAGCGCGCGCCAAGGTGGAAGCCCTCGCCCGGGACCTGGGCTACTCCCTGGCCGAACTTGTCGGCACCGAGAGGAAATCCTCCCGCGCGCCTGCAGCGGCGAAATACCGGCACCCTGAGAACCCAGCGCTCACCTGGTCCGGCCGGGGACGCAAACCGCAGTGGTTCGTGGACGCGCTGTCAGGGGGCAAGACCGCAGAGGACATGGCCATCGGTTGATGCCCGCGACTGCCATCCCTATTGTCATGTTTCAGCAAAGCGGCCGCTCAGGCGTGGCGCCGCGGCCGAGTGCCGTCGGTCTAAATGGGATGCAGATTTCGCGCTGAGATCCGGCACAAGACCGACGTGGAGGGCGGGGAGCCGACCTTCGCCGCAGGAGTGAGCCGTCCAAGCTGTCAGGTAGAGAAGCAGACATTCAGACCACGCCGAACTCGCGCTTGGCGCCGCAGCGCCGCAAGGCGGCTTCGAGCTGTATGCGGACCCTGAGACGCGTTCGGCGGAAGTGAATCGCTGCACGATCTGCATGTTCGCGGACGACCAGTAAGAGACGATCTCGTGCTGCCGGTTGACGCTGGATTGGTTCGTCGCGGCACTGGGATCGTCAAACAGCGGTGCGCCAAAAAAACCAAAAGCGCCCGTTGTGAAAGCTCCAAGCCCCCGATAGCATCGCCGGAGAATAGTAAATCGCAGAGCACTATGACCTTCAATCTTTCTATACCCACCCCGTGTGAAGCTCTCGCAGTAGAGTTCGACCCAGGCGAGACTGTCATATTCGTCGGCGCGAACGGTGGCGGAAAAACGCGTCTCACAGTTCATATCGAAAATAGCTTGGGCGAATCGGCGCACCGTGTATCTGCCCATCGTGCGCTTAGCATGAATCCCGAGGTTCAAAAAATTAGCGAGAGGCAAGCGCTCTCAGGGTTACGATACGGATACCCTGGGAACGCGTCTAAAAATGCTGCCCTGAACCACAGAAGTGGCAATAGATGGGGCAATAAACATGCGACCCATCTCCTGAATGATTTCGATTATCTCATTCAAGCGCTTTTTGCCGATCAATCCAACACCTCGTTGAAAGCCTATCATCGGCATAAGCCGGGCGCACCTCACAGCGAAGACAGCTTTGAGATCACCAAGTTCGACAAGCTTCTTGAAATCTGGAACCGGCTTCTTCCTCATCGTCAACTTCACATCTCGGGGGATAACATTACAGTTTCAGCCGGTGGCGTTGGCGAAACCTACCCTGCCTCAGAGATGAGTGATGGGGAGAGAGCGATCTTCTACATGATAGGGCAAGCACTGGTTGCAGCGGAAGGAACGGTCTTGATCGTCGATGAACCAGAGCTTCATGTTCATCGCTCGATCATGGCGAAGCTGTGGGACGAAATAGAAGCTACTCGAAGGGATTGCGGATTCATATATATTACTCACGACCTTGATTTTGCAGCAGCGCGATCCGCAAAAAAATACGTCATTCGAGATTTTTCACCTCGGCCCCACTGGGCGATTGAAGAGATTCCGGAGAACACCGGATTCCCAGAAGATCTGGTCACACTCATTCTGGGCAGCAGGCGCCCTATCCTTTTTGTCGAGGGCACGCATGATAGCCTTGACTACGCGATATACCGCGCATGCTATCCAGAATGGACAGTTGTTCCAAAGTCTTCTTGCTCCGAAGTCATCCATTCAGTGGTTTCAATGCGGGCGAATGCAAGTCTGACCCGGGTAACATGTTCTGGTATCGTGGACGGCGATGACTACAGCGATGAGGATGTAGCTTATTTCGAAGATTTGGGAATCAAGGTCATTCCGGTATCGGAG
The DNA here is from genome assembly GCF_003148775.1 of Roseicyclus mahoneyensis. Taxonomy (GTDB): domain Bacteria; phylum Pseudomonadota; class Alphaproteobacteria; order Rhodobacterales; family Rhodobacteraceae; genus Roseicyclus; species Roseicyclus mahoneyensis. Next base: position 45,334 of record NZ_QGGW01000013.1, on the reverse strand, counting down.
ATCGAAAACCTTATAGCCCTTCCAGTCGTTTGCTCCGCGATTTCCGAATCTGATGGCTTCACTGGGACTGACTTACAAAAAAAGCTCGATGATGTCTCCAACGCGATATTCGGCCTACTCGACAGCGATGAAAAGATTGACAAGGTGGTCGCCCGTCATTGTCAAAGGCGTATTGATCGTATGCTGAAGCAGCTCGATTTCTCAGGCTCTACATCAAGTGAAGAGCTAATTCAGGATTACAATACCCGCACCGCAAATTTGGATGTTCCTGGGATCGTAGAAGCTCGGACACGAGAAATTAAGGCCGCTATAGAGCAGAAAGACTTGGCGACACTTCTGCGCTATTACGACAATAAAAAAGGAATCACCGCAACCTTGGCGTCAGTTTTGAAAGGGACCAGAAGGGAAAACTTTGAATCGTGGGTTATCAGAGTTCTTGCGGCAAATAGCTCAAGCGGCATAGCAAACGCGGTGAAGGGCGTTCTTCCAGTTATCGAGGCTCGGTAGCTCGAGTCCGTTCTCGTCCGCAGACCTGACCTTCGACGGCACCAGCAGGACGCATGCGCCGCGAAAGTCCGGTTCGACGGGCCGCGCCGCCGCATACCCCGTATCGCTTCAACGGCGGCTCAGGGCCGAACACGCCTATCATCTTGACCTTGTGGTGGTCGCATTGCGACTGGCGCATCCGCGGCCTCGGGCCGTCTGCCGATGCACCATCGACGGTCCGCTGTGCGGAGGCCTCGCGAGTGGCGCGCGCGAGGCAGCACTGCGGTAGGAGGCGCGTCTGCGCCTCCGCGTGAGCCTTTTGTGAAACCGTGGCGGGTTATCCCCACGGGTCGATCTCGGCTACGAGAGCGACCTCGTCTCCGTCGATTTCATCGGAGGGGACGGCGCCGAAGGATCCATCCCCTGCCTGGAAGACGACGATCGAGACCATGAGCGTGGCGGCGAGGGAGGCGGCGAAGGCGTGTGCATCTTTGCGGGACATCTGTTTGGCTCCTGTCTTGGAGGCGGGGGACCATCCCCCGCGCGACAGGACCCCGCAGGCCCGAGGACTGGCTGACATCACCGGGTGCGTTCGGCTCGTCCGAATCCACCCGGCGGCACGGGCTCGCCCGTAGTCCGACCCCTTGCGGGTTGATCTCGAAGACGGGATTCTGGGCAAGGAAGGGAATGGCGAGCGGGGGATGGTCCCCCAAGGTCAGGAGCCGGTTGTCCCGCTGATGCTTGGAACGCCGCCAGCCTCCCGGGCAGGCTCTTGGTTGATGACCTCCGTCTTGGGGGATGGATCCTTTGGCGCCCCGCGTCATTGCGGAACAAGGTTGTGATGGATGAGAGGCCCGCGCTTGGGCGGGCCCCTCGGTTTCAGTTGGGCTCAGGCTGCCAGGTCCGCGCCCCCTGCCCTCTCGCCGTCCTCAGTGCCGACGATCTCGAGCCGCGCGTTGCGATAGCCTTCCCGCGCGATCCACAGCTCGGCTGCTGTGATGGATTCCGCCAGATGCAGCAGCTCGGTGTTGCCACCGAAGTCCAGAAGCACGCGCACCTGCCCGGGCTTTGGTTCCTCCGCCACCTCGAAGACAAGGCGGCTGTCGGCCGAATGGCTGCGCATGATGGTGACGAGGATGACCCCGTCCGAGGAGAAGTTCCCTTCATGCAGCGTGAAGGAGGCCGGTGCTGTCCAGGTCGGATAGACTCGGGGCGGTTCCTTTTTAACGAGACGACCGAGACCGTTTGACCTTTCCCAGGCCGCCAGCTTTTTGGTGAAGCGCGCAGGCGGTTTTGGGCTGCCGTCGGTGTAACGAATGAGCGCGCCCAAGGGCGCTTGGTCGATTATCGTAATTGCAGACATGATTCCTCATCCCGAATGCGAGCATCCGCACTCATCATATTGATATTGCTGTATTTTGTTAGAGTGGAGGCGGGTTTCCCCGCCCCCGGACGGCTCAGATCACTCGGCGGCCATCATCGACGCGACATTGTCGGGCAGATCGGCCGTCAGGAAGGCCGGCAGATCGACGTCCTCGGGCTGAACCGCGTCCTCCCCCTGCCCTTCTCCGATCGCCTCGCCGTCGAACGTCACCAGATCGACCCGGCGCAGGACCTCGGGCAACCAGCCGCTGCCCTTGAGCAGCCGCTCGGCCTCGGTGGCCATTTCGCCCTTCTTCAGGTGGTCCAGAAGCTGAGCGGTCCCCTCCCCCTTCGCTTCGCGCACGGCATCGAGGATACGCGCCTTGGGCACGCGGTTGAGATAGCCGTCGACCGTCGGTTCCCAGCCTGCCTCGACCATGTCGAGATCGACCGTCCGGGCGACGAGATCGGCCTGCGCCATGCGCCGGGTCAACCCGCTGGCGGAGATGCCCGCACCATAGGGGTTCACCTTTTCATGGATCGCGTTGATCCCGAAGCTGAGGCAATGCGCCAGGAGTGCCAGTCGGCTGCCCTGGTCGAGCACTGTCAGATAGTCCCAGAGTGCGGCATCATCGCCGAGGGGCAGATCGGCCTCCCATGCCGCATGACGCTCATCGACCAGCTTGGCCACGACGCTGTCTTTCAGATCGGGTGCCTGCGCCGACATGTAGACATGACGCACCGAAGCCTCGAGACAGCTGCCCGTCGCAGAGGAGGTGCGGAAGGTATCCGTCACCAGCTTCAGGAGCAACAGCGTCAGCGCCACGTCGGGGGAGCGCCCGATGGCCTCGCGCAGCGCCAGCGTCCGGTGGGCGGTCAGTTCCATGACCAGCCGCTCGGGCAGCGGTTTCAGCGCGCCATCATCTTCTTCCTCGGACAGGTCAGCGCCGATCGGCTGACCACCTGAGGTGATGACCGCGCCGCCCACGGAGGTCGCCGACGGTTTCCAGCTGGAAAGACCGACATCACCCCCCTGCCCCATGGCATCCGCACCATCACCATCCTGGACCGCGGTCTCCTCGCGCCGCTCATCCTCGGTCCGGACATAGCCGCGATAGACAGCCAAGCTGCCATCCCGATCCAGCGTGACGAAGACGCCCGCGCGCGCGATCTCGGCCGGATCGTAGATCAGCGGCCGCTGTTCGAGCGCTTCCATCGCCATCTCGAGCTGCCCGAGCCGGGCATCGATCTCCTCGGGGTATTCGTCCTGACCAGAGTATTCCTCTTCCAGCGCCCGATACTCCGTGAGGAGCGTCGCGTGGGCCGCGCTTTCCTCGACGGTCATCGGCGCAGGATCACCGGCCAGACGCCGCAGGCCATGGCTGTAGCCATAGGGCAGGTCGGTCGCCACCTCGATCCACTTCCAACCCTCAGAAGCCAGTGCCTCGGCTTCGGCCTGAAGTTTCTCTGAGACCAACCGGTCGAGCAGGGCAGGGTCCTCGAGCCAGCCACCTTCATCGCCCTGGAAAAGATCGCGCAGGACGATACCGCCCGCGGCCTCATAGACATCGACACCGACGAAGACCGCACGACGATCCGAGGCCCGGACGGAGCTCTCGGTGAGCATCCGGCGAATGGCATAGGGCTCCTTGTTCCAGGAGTTCTTCACAGCATCCCAGACTTGCACCTGACGTGCGTGATCCGAGTTCACCGTGAAGGCCATCAGCTGTTCGAGCGTCATGCCATCCTCGGCATAGACCTCGAGCAGGGCAGGGGCCACGGAGGCGAGCTTCAGGCGCTGCTTCACGATCTGTGGGGTGACGAAGAACGCCGCCGCGATGGCTTCTTCGCCCTGACCCTTGTCGCGCAAGGCCACGAAGGCGCGGAACTGATCCAGTGGGTGCAGGGCAACGCGCTGCATGTTCTCTGCCAGCGAGTCATCCTCGGCGAGGATATCGGACGCGGCATCCCGCACGATGCAAGGGATAGGAGCGGTCTTGGCCAGCCGCTTCTGCTTCACCAGAAGTGACAGCGCCTGGAAGCGGCGACCACCGGCCGGGATCTCGAACGTGTCGGTCTCGACCCCATCCTCATCGAGCACAGGCCGGACGTTCAGGCTCTGCAGCAAGCCCCGCCGGGCGATGTCTTCGGCCAGTTCTTCGACCGAAACGCCGGCCTTGACGCGCCGGACGTTGGACTGGCTCAGCACGAGCTTGTTGAAAGGGATGTCCCGCGACGTGGACAGGACGACGTTCTGGGCAACTTTCGCCATCAGATCTTCTCCACGACGGGCGTCGGAAGCCACTCTCCCGATCTCACTTCCCGTCACCCCTCAAACCCCCAACCTTTCCCTCTCTCCGGCTGCTGACCCAGCGACGCGCGACTTTACAGCTGTTAAGTCGCGTCGACCTTGGTGATCGCTCCAAAAGACTTAACAGCTGTTATGCAGCAGTTCGCCGGGACATCAGAGCCATGACCATCGGACCGCAAGAGAACTCGCCCGCCGCCGCCTTCGATGTCAGCGCACGGAGGTAGCCACCGGGCGATCGGATGTCGGCAAAGCGTTCCAGCATGGCGACAACTACGATCGATGCCTGCTCGGGCCCCATGAACCGTTGCGCTTCTTCCCAAGCGGAAGCACTGATCCCCATGGCAGGCCGCACATGGCAGGCCGCATCGAAAAGCTGATGCCAGTGGCGGATATCGCCCTGGTAGAAGGTTTTGAGCGACGGGCAGCCGGCGATTACCAGATGGAGCGGGATCTTTGGCACGCGTCTTGTGTCCGCTTCTTCCACCTCAGCAACAGGCGCGTCAGCTTCAACGTCTGGCGCGCCGGTCGCCGCCCCGCCTTTTTCGAAGGCAGGTTCAAGATCTATAGATTCTTCATTTGAATTATGATGGTGACGCTCAAACTTGGCATCATTGGTGTTCATTTCTTCTGTTTCAGGACCATCAATAACGTTCCGTGCATGATCAAGAAGGGCTTCGAGGTCAGTTCGGTATGCCGAGAGCTCCTCGAGCGTGAGCTTGCGGCGCAGGGCGCGCGCTGTAAGGACAGCCTTGTCGCGTAGTTGGTCCCAGAGGCCAAAGCCTGGCTGGATCTCCTCTCCAAACTCCGCAAGGGCAGCGAGATCGCGCCGCATGAGGCTCACGACCTCCCGCAGTCGCCGCACACGGTCTTCGGCCTCACGCACGGCCTCTGCGGCCCGTGCCACCTCTTCGGACCGGCAGTAGAGTGGCGAGAGATCGAAGCCGAAGGCCACGCGTTCTTCGCCATGCTTGCGGACATACCTCTTCCCGTTGGGACTATCGCGGCGCATGAGCAAGCCAGCGTCCACCAGACGGGCAATGTGCCTACGCATCGTGGAGCAGGCCATGCCGTTCAGCCGCTCGCAGATCGCCTTGTTGGACGGGAAGACGACCATTTCTGCGTTCCCGCCGAGCGCATCATCAGGAAAGAAGCTGAGAAGCCCCTGCAGAACGGTCAGATCGCGCTCGGAAATCCCAAAGTCGGCCTGCGCCTTGGACAGCTCGCGAAGGAGCTCCCACTTGTTGACGGGCTTGCCCGGAACGGAAGCCTCCGGTCGCTCGACCACGCGCAGATGGGCGTGCGAAATCGGCCGCATAAACGGCGAAATCGGTGTGTACTCCATGATGTCATTCACGAAGGCAAAATTTCCCTGGCCCGCGAATCGCTTTGCGCTTGCGGGAAAGGGGCCAGATCGCTACATTCAGAAGTGCGAAAACTGAGTTTTGTAGCGGGCTGGTCCCGTACGAAACCTAAGAAAGGTCTCGTGAAGCTTGCTTCTCGGGGCCTTTTTCTTTTCTGCCTGTCTCGTGCCTCCTTTTTAGTTGTTGCTCTTCCTCAGTCTTCCTTGCGCTTCCAGCGCTCGTGAAGCTCAGCAATCAGCTGCGGGGCCTTGCCCTCAAGCCAGCTGACAAAATCTCTGTCCTCGGCCTTCAGCTCGAGCTTGAACTGTCGGCCGCGGCGCCCTGTCGCGATGGTTGCAGCCCCGACACCCGGAATGGCCACACTGGGCGCCCCTCGGGGACCTGATGGACGGGTCGGCCGCTCTGCCTGCACCACTGCGGCGAGGACGGCAAGGAACGCGGCGTCTGACTTTTCGTCAGGTCCACCGGAGTGAGAGGACCTCGTCTCTGCCGCTACTGCAGCGAGGTTCTCGCGGTCCACAGATGCATCGCTCAGTGACTTCTTGAGCTCCTCCCAACGAGGCCGGCCGATACCTGGCGCAGCACCGATCGCAAGTACGAGGCTCTCACCAACTGCGCGAACGACACTTAACAGCTGCGACACACCGGCTTCTGTGAGCCCCAGAACCTCTGCCACACCCTTGTTGGTACGTTCCGCCTCTCCAAGATGATCACCATTGAGCAAGGCCGCCGCGACCAAGGCACGTTCTATGAAGCTCAGGTCACGTCGTTCTTGGTTCTCGAGCAGCTGATCCCGAAGCGCCTGATCCCCGTCCATGTCAGTTACGATCGCACGGACCTTGATCCCGAGATCCCGGCAAGCTTCAAGCCGACGCCGCCCGTAGATCAGGCTGTAGCGATCGCCTTCGAGAGGTCGCACGAGGATCGGCACCCGTTGGCCGCTTCTGGAGATCGATGCCTTCAGCCCAGCAATCTCGATTTGCAGACGGTCATCCAGCCTGCCCACGGTCTCGACATGGTCAGGCTCGATCTCGAACACGCCACCCCGCAGCCTGCGCCCCTCAAGAGCGTCGGGGGCATTGCGCAATGTCTGCAAGGGCAGTCCCAGTTTAGGCTTTCTTGCCATCGCGTCCCCACGTGCTCTGGATGATCGCGGCGATTTCGTCGTTGACGGCATTCATGGACTCGATGGCGCGGTCGAAGGTCTGGCGCGTAAAGTCCTTCTTGTCTGCCTCATACAAGGTCTGCTTGGTCAGCCCGGCATCCGATATCGCCGTCGACTCGACCATGTGATTGGTCAGCACCGAACGCCCGAAGAGCCCGCGGATGAAGGCGATCACCTCGGTCTGTGGAGCGTCGCCCACTTTGTAGCGGGTCGGCAGGAAACGCAGCCAGTCGAACCGAAGGTTAGCGCCTGCGTCACGGATCACACCTAGCAGGTCTGCCGTCATCCGCAGGAACTGCGACATCGACATGAGGTCGAGCATCTGTGGGTGGACAGTAACCAGGACACCCGAGGACGCGGAGAGGGCAGACATGGTGAGGAAGCCCAGTTGCGGAGGGCAGTCTATCACGACGACATCATAGTCGCTTTCGACGCTGTCGAGGGCATCACGGACCCTCGCGAAGAAAGCGCGTGCGCCGCCGCGCTGAATCGCGGCCGGGGTCTCATGCTCGAACTCCATAAGCTCGAGATTTCCCGGAATAAGGTCCAGGCCGCGGATGTAGGTCTTTCTGATGACCTCGGAAACCGGGACAGGGTCGTCATAACGGACCGCGTCGTACAGCGTCCCGCCTTCCATGAGGTCCAGTTCAGGCTGGATCCCATGCAAGGCGGACAACGACGCCTGCGGATCCAGATCAATGGCCAGCACCCGATAACCCTTGAACGCGAGTCTCTGAGCAAGGTGCGCTGATGTGGTGGTCTTGCCGGAGCCACCCTTGAAATTCACAACGGAAATGACCTGCAGCTCGTCCCCTTTGCGCCGACCCGGCACGTAGGTTCCCGGCTTTTTGGCATTGGCCTCAAGGCTTTGCCTGATCTCCCAGACATCGTCGAGGGTGTAGCGGCGATGGCTACCGGCCGTCGTCTCGACGTCCGTGATCTTGCCTTCCCGATGAAGTTTGCGAAGGTAGGTGTGATCGACACCAATCAGCTCGGCCGCTTCACCACTCGTCAGGCTGCGCATCACCTTCTTCGCGTCGGGAGGGAAGTGGGCTGCGCGTTGTGCATGCAGGTTCGAAGCCAGGAGTTCGGCGTAGTGGCCAATGGCGACGTCTAGGTCTTTGTCTATCTCGGTCATGCCCTGCTCGATCCGTGGGCGCGGTTTTTATGTGACCGCGCGTTATTTTTCGAGACTATTGCCCGACCGACCAGATTCGCGCAAGCCTTTTCCACATCTAGTGTCCGAGCGTACAGTAAGCACAAGCACAGTGGGCCTCGCTGGCCAAGCTTTCTCTGGCGATCATGGGTATGTAGCTTTCTCGGCGTTAGTGGTCGCAGGAGGTCAGGATGAAAGTCGTGAGATGGGGCAACTCCCTGGCGGTGCGCCTGCCTGTAAAGCTGGTCAGAGAGCTCGGGCTGGTGGAAGGTGACCGGATCGACTTGATCCGTGAGCATGATGTTCTGCGGGTTCATCGCTTTCCGCGCACCCACGAGGTGCTGGACAGTTTGCGAAAGTTCCGCGGCCGACTTCCCGCCAGCCAGCGCCTTGGCCGCGATGATGCTCAACGCCGGTAAGGGCCACTGTCTGAAAGGGGAGGGTGGGTTTGTCCTTGGCTAAGTGAGACGCGGCGCAGCGTCGTGACGGGTCTTCGACGCACGTTGAGAACCCTACAGATTGCGCAACTGTTCCACGGCGGTGGCCAAAGGCATTGCTCTCAGCCCGTCACCTGCCGGCACCTCCCGTTCACTGGCATAAACCAAGATCTTCCGGTCGGCCTTGATGTCATCGACCGACAGATGGAAACCACGCGACACCTTGGGTGTTGTCGTGCGCTTGATCTCAATCGCCCAGATCGCATTCCCGGGAAGCCGCAGAACAAGGTCAAGCTCGGCCCCCGCTGCAGTCCGGTAGAAGAAGTGTTCGGTCCCTACTGGCGCGGCGGCGATCAGGGTTTCGATGGAGAACCCTTCCCAGCTTCCACCGACCACCGGGTGCCCCAGCACGCTTTCCAGCGAACCGAGGCCAAGCAAGGCATGGACGAGGCCGCTATCCCTGACAAAGACCTTTGGCGACTTGACGACGCGCTTGCCCGCATTCTCATGCCAAGGCTGCAGGCGCCGGACCAACATAAGATCGACGAGCAGATCAAGGTATCGCCCCACCGTCTGGCCTGAGACGCCCAGACCCTCTGCAAGCGAGCTCGCATTCAGCAGTCCACCCTGCGCATGCGCCAGCATCGTCCAGAAGCGGCGCAGCGTCGCAGCCGGGATGCGCGGCCCAAGGGCAGGGATATCGCGTTCGAGGTAGGTGCGCAGGAAATCCTCGCGCCAGGCCAGGCTGTTCTGGTCACTATCTGCTTGGAAGCTGTCAGGGAAACCGCCTCTCAGCCACAGGTCGTTCATTCTGTCCTCGCCGACTTCGTCCAGCAGGAGTGGCGGCATTTCGATATAACGAACACGCCCGGCAAGGGACTCGGCCGATTGGTGCAGAAGCACATTCGATGCAGACCCAAGCAGGAGGAACTGCCCTGTGCGGGCCCCCTTGCGGCGTCGCATGTCGATCTGTCCGCGGAGGGTCTTGAACAGGTCCGGCATCTGCTGGACTTCATCAAGGATGACGAGTTTGCCGACCTGTTCATCCAGATACAGATCGGGCTCTGTCAGGACCCGTCGATCTGCGTCGCGTTCCAGATCAAGGTACACGGATGGGCGTTGTCCAGCTATCTCGAGCGCGAGGGTGGTCTTGCCAACCTGCCGAGGCCCCAAGAGGACAACAGCCGCTTGAGCGTCGAGGGCGGATTGGACTGTCTGAGTAGCATGGCGATGATACATACCTTGCAATTACTCCACGTCATGGAAGATTTGCAAGGTTATTGTGCTCAACCCAGCAAGCCAAGCCTCTCCGCCCGCTCCAGCAGCATCTTCACCGAGGAGGGTTGCCAGCTTGTCCGCCCACGGGGCGTGCGCTCGCGCATCGCTTCCAGCCGGGTGCAGATCGCCTGAAGCGTGATGTCGGGGTCCGCGCCCTTGATGGCGGCGACGATGGCGGGCAGGCGGTCGTCGGTTTCGCGGCGGCCGGCGCGGTCCAGTACCGTCGGCGGTAGGAAGCCGTCCCGGACATAGGCGTTGACCGCGCGCAAAAGGCGGCTTTGCGTCCATTGGCGCTCGCGGGGCAGGGGGCCGTTGACGATGCGCACTACGTCTTCCCAGGCCAAGTCCGGGCGCAGGCGACGGACATGGGGAACCCAGTCCTGCGCCGTCTCGTTCAGGCGTTCCATGTAGCCATCCTGCCGCGCCAGCCGCACCTTGCGCAGCGCCGCCGGATCTCGCGCGCGCAGGCCCGGATTGCCGCCAACCCGACCTTTGGTCCGTGCGCTGGCCAGCCCGGCCTTGGTGCGTTCGCGGATCAGGGCGCGCTCGAACTCGGCGGCTGCGCCCAGGACCTGGAGGGTGAACTTGCCCTGCGGGGAGGACGTGTCGATCGGGTCCATCAGTGAGCGGAAGAAGGCGCCTTTCGCCTCCAGTCGCTCGATCACTTCCAGCAAATGCGAAAGCGACCGCGCCAGACGGTCGATGCGCACCACCACCAGCGTGTCGCCCTTACCGATCCGCTCGAGTACGCGGGCCAGCACGGGCCGCGCGCGGTTTCCGCCCGAGGCTTGTTCCTCGTGGATCTCGACGCAGCCCGCAGATTTCAGGGCCTGTGACTGGGGCAGGGGGGTCTGATCCTCGGTCGAGACGCGCGCGTAGCCGATCAGGGGCATCAAAACAGGCCGTTTGCAGTTTCATATACCGTCAATAAACGACCGTTTGTAAACGGATGCAAGGGCGCTTTCTGTGGCCCCGCTCAACGGAAAGCCCTTGGCTTCTATACAGTGAGCGCGATCAGAGAGCCCTCGCCGACCATCGCCTGCGCGTGCTATATAATGAATGTGAGCGCACTTCGACAAAACCCTTGGGTAAAGTGCAAAAATCAGATATTTTGCACATATGAAGCCACAAGACCCTTTCTTTCATGGTGAATCTGATGCTCTCTTTCTCGACGCTGAGGAGGTGGAACAGCCGTCTGAGGACGATCTTTGGTTCCTGCCCGGTCCCATGGAAGAGGAGCCGGATTATTTGCCCCCCGGACCACGGGCCGAACCGCGCGAAGCCGAGGTTCTCGACGATTGGCGGAAAGCAGAGGCGGGCCATGCCGCGCGTCTTGCCCGTGTGGCCGGTCGCCTCGGCGCACTGGATGAGCGGCTGAAGCGCGGCCCGGAAGGATGGCGGCACAGGCTTGCCCTGATCGAGGCTGCCGACCTCAGCTGGTTCGCGGGCGACCGCATCGGCCCGGATCGGCTGGGGCTCTGGATCTCCATGCGCCTGTCGGGGGTGCAGGACGACACCGCCGCGCTAGCGCGTGTCGGTTGGGCGGTGCGGCGGCTGACAGGTGGTCCGGGACCGGAGGTGGACCTTTCCGCCTTCCTTGACCGCCGCGACCCCGAGAACCTCGCCGATGAGGCAGAACCGTTTGCATATCGCGCAGGCGGTTGGCTGGACCTGACGGCGCAAGCCTCCGAGTTGCACCCGATCACCTGTGCTTGCATGGGCTTTCACCTCTGGAGCCTCGCGGGACTCGGGCAGCACGGCGACCGGATGGAGGCGGCGGTTACGGCCGCGCGGATCGCGGCAAGTGAGGGCAAGGGCGCAGTCTTCGCACCTCTAGCCATGGGCGGGGCAGGGGGGCTGCGCGCCGGTGGTCCACCCGCTGAACGTCTAGCCCGCTGGCTCGACGGAATGGAGACGGCGTGTCTGACCGCGATGCGGTACCTCGACGATATCGAGGCATGGTCAGTGCGGGCGGAAGCCGAGATGACCTCACTTTCGGGAAAGACTCCTCGCGCCTTGCGCGCCGTGTTGACCGAATGGCCCCTTGTGTCCGCCCCGATGGCCGAAGCTCTGATCGGCGCCAGTCGCGCCGCCGTCCAGCGCAACCTCGCCTGGATGGAAGCGCGTGGTCTGATCCGTGAAGTGACCGGGCAAGGACGCTATCGGATGTGGCGGATTACGAACTGAAGACTGCGCCAGGCTTCACTGTTCACGTTGGTAGCAAAGGCGCCAAAGCCCTCATGCAGCAGAGCATCCTGAGAAGTGCTGTGCACTTAATGCATTTGTTGCACTTATTTCCTATATGGTGGTAGACTGTACAAAACGCAGAGGAGACCACCATGAACATGTTGGCACACCGGCATCTTCCACCGACTCCGCAGGACGCGGCAATCGCGCGCGTCTCCGGACAGGCCCTGTCGCGCTTTGCGGCGACCCGAAGACCCTTGAAGCTTCGCGTTACTGACGCAGAGCAGATGGAACCGATTGAACTTCCCGCAGGCGCTGTTGCGCTGCTCATGGAAATCCTCGAGGCGATGGCAGCGGGGCGCGGGGTCACCATCATCCCCGAGAACGCCGAACTCTCGACCGTGCAGGCGGCAGAGGTATTGAATGTATCGCGGCCGTTCCTGATCAAACTGCTCGAGGATGGCAGTATCCCGCATCGGAAGGTCGGCAAGCATCGCCGCGTCCGCATGGAAGACGTCATGTCGTACAAGGCAGCCATCGACAACGAGCGCGAAGCCGTCCTTGATCAACTTGCCGCCGACGCACAGGACCAGGACATGGGCTATGGCTCGAAATGAGCCAGTACACGGTCCTTTTCGACGCGAATGTCCTCTACCCTGCGCCCATGCGGGACGCGCTGATGCAATTGGCTGTCACGGATCTTTTCAAGGCGAAGTGGACGGCTGACATCCATCGGGAATGGATCAACGCCCTTCTGCGCAATGAACCTCATCGGGAGCGGGCGGCGCTGGAGCGAACCCGCGACTTGATGGACATGGCCACACGCGACTGCCTGGTCACCGGCTATGAGGCCTTGGTGCCGGCCCTCATATTGCCGGATCCCGACGACCGGCACGTTCTGGCGGCCGCTATCGTCGGGCGCTGTGACGCCATCGTCACTCAGAACCTGAAGGACTTCCCACCAGAGGCACTTGCACCATTCGGCATCGAAACTCAGCACCCCGACGACTTTTTCCGGAACCAGCTTTCTCTCGCGCCCGGTTTGGTCTGCTCCGCGCTACGCAAAGTTCGCGCCCGCCTCAAAAACCCGCCCAAGAGTGTTGACGAATATCTGTCGATCCTGACGCAACAAGGGCTGGTCGCAACGGTTGCTGACCTGGAGCAGTTTGCCGATCTGCTCTGATTGGCGTCATCGCGGGTCTTGGCGTGCTCAACTCGTTTTGGCATTGCAGGTGCCAACCTCTCCATTGTCACCGCGCAATCTCCCCAGCCAATACAGCTCGACCATGCACAGCCAGCATGGCCGTGAACCGCTGGCATCCAAACTGGCGGATGACCTCGAGAACCCGCGCCTCATAAGCGGCCATACCGATCTTGCTGCACAGGTCCGAAGCATGAAACTGGCGGTTTGAACTCGGTGCAGCCTTGATCTGATCGTGCAGTTCGCGCTCTTTTGGATCAGGCGTGCGCTGTGGCGTTGGCGCTTCTTTCGGCTGAGCTGCCGTGCCCGGCGCGGTGCGCCACCTGCGCATGAATCCGAGCAAGAAACCCGCCGGAACCTTCTCGTTGCCGCGCGCGCGGTTGAACGCAAGGAAGCGATCCCAGATCACTTGCGTGTCGACATTCCAGCATGGAAGCACGGTCTTCGCAGCCTTGATCAAGTCGGCCCAGCAAGTCTGGAACACGTTCGAAACTGCATTAATGTTGATATGTCCGGAGAATACAGTTTTGTTATAATCTTTTCTAGATAGTGATGTGTCGTCTCTACCTGACGCGACATCTTCGATCTCGTCTGCTTCATCAAAGGCTGTGAAGCGAAAGAGCCAGGGTGCATACTTGCCATTTGGCTTTTGGCGGGTGAGTTGCAGTTGGGAAGCTTCGAGTTCAGTCAAGAGCACGGTCAGATACTGGCGCGAAACGCCCATTTTTTCTGCGAGCGCAGATAGGGTGAACGCGGCCGTCCCGCGTGACAGGCCGTTGTAGCCTTCCTTCCAGGCGATGCCATCGAGGATGATCGTTGCCAACTTATGGGCGGATACAGAAAGCTCTGTCTGTGTGATCCGTCGCAAGATCAGGCCGGTTGTGGGTTCCATGGTCGGTGTCTCCTGAGAGAGCCGAGGCCATGCCGTGAGGTAACAACATTTTTGCCAGCAAAACAACTTTGCTGGTTGCAGAGGTTCGGACAGTGCGCTAGGAAAACCTTGTTCACGGGTTTTTTCTAGCGCGGCGTCAGGTTTCACGGTCTGGCGTCGTTTCCCTTTTTCGGGTCGGTGCACAATCTGTGGTGCAGGGTTTATCGGATGCGGGCCGGCGCTACGCCGCCCCGCGCAGGGTCAGTAGCGGACCTCTTCGAAGCCGTAGTTTCCCTCGTGGTCTCGCCAGTCCACGAAGACGGAGCGGTAGCTGATCGATCTGCAGTGAACGGGCTCGGGAAGTTGCGATGCTGGAGGGACATCGGCTACGCTCGACCGTGTCCAACGATAGTCGCCTTGCACTCCATATGAACCGAGGCGGGTGCTGTCGTAACGGTTGCAATCCCCATCCCGGTTTTCGCGCTGGCTGAACTGGATGTGATAGACGCGAATGCTGCGAACGAAGTCGAAGGCATCGCCTGAGATGTCGATGTCAGCATGCTCTTCTGCCTGCACCGGCAAAAAGAGCGGCGGGTCTTGCGGCACGCTGATCTGAGGCTCAGTTCGGAAAGCGATGTCGTAGAGCCGTTCCATCGGCGAAAACGGGGCAGGGGCGCCGAACGACACTCCCATCGGGCATCGCCAGATCTGTAGGGGCGGCTCGATCGGCCACGGTGTAATCCGCCGAATGAAGACGGCCCGCGCATGGGCGCAAGGCGCCGATGCGGGCCAGCCTCCGGCCAGGCAGAGCAAGATGGCGCAGTCAACCTGGTAGGCTTGCGCCTGCTCGACTGAGCCGACGAGGCTCGATACGGTGATAGCAGCGGCGGCTGCCGCGCTTCGGACCCTGTGCTTCATGACGCCGACTCCCACTATAATGGTGCTGCGATACAAAACAACACGAACGATAGCAAGGCGATTTCATCGTTACGTTATGGGGCCGGCAGATTTGACCTGTTCCGAAGCAAAGCGACGAGGTTCCAGACGTGTTCGGTTCAGACCGGACATTAGTGGGTGGCGTTGTTAAGGTCGGATCAGACTAAATCGACCGAACTCTAGCCAAATCAGCTTGAAGCTGTCACACTCAAGAATATTTCGCTTGACAGGAACAAATTAAGAACACTACGGGGCGCAATGTTTGAACACGTAAAAGCGAAACTATGAGGGCGGTAAGTTATGTGGCCTGCATCATCGGGGGTGCGGTTCTCTGCTACCTCCTTTTGTCGCTTGGTGTCGTTGACGTAGTCGACGGAGTGCCGGGCACGATGCAAGAACCCGCAATCGCACTGCCCACATATCTCGGATTTATATCTGCGATGATGACAGCGGTAACGGCCGTGTTGGCTGCGGTCGCTATCGGAATTGGCGTTGTTGCCTTCTTCACTTTTGGCGGGATCAAGAACGAAGCTCAAAAGGTCGCCAGTGAGAGGGTGAACGAGCTAGTCAACGAGAAACTGTCGGACGAAGCGATTAAGGCACGCATTGACGAAATCGCATTTGGACAAGGACCGCGTGGTGAACTGGATGAAGACTTTGATCCAGACGACACGGGCAACCGCTAGGGAGGGAGAAACCATGACTTCACGTGAGTACAAGCGAATTGAAGGGCCGGCCAAGGAAATCCTTGACCGGTATCTTACCGAATATCCGGTAAAGCTGGGGCAACTTGCAAAAGACCTGGGCGTTTCCATCAAGGTGTCCAGCATGGGCACTGGCATTTCTGGTCAGATCATGAAGGAGGACGATCACTACACCATTCGTGTGAACCGGCATGAGGCGCGTGAGCGCCAAAGGTTCACTATCGCGCATGAGCTTTCCCATTTCTTCCTGCACAAGGCTGTCATTGACAGCTCGCCGGAAGGGATCAAGGACAACGTCCTATATCGCTCTGGGGAGCCTGAGCGTATTGAGTATGAAGCCAATCGTCTGGCAGCTGACATTGTTATGCCCATGCCGCTTGTCGAACAAGTACTGCGCGACGAGTTCAACGGCGTAGTCACAGAGGCTACGATAGAAAGCCTTGCAGCGCGGTTCCAAGTATCCAAGGCTGCAATGGAAATCCGTTTGTCGACTTTCGCAGAAGCATAAGTGAGTGAACCATGGTCCTAGAGAACAAGAGCTACGTTCCAACTTTGGCTATCCGCGCCAGCGAAATGAACGGGCTTGAGTTCTTGCCAGGGGCTACGAAAGACAGGATGTCGCCCTGTATCCTGCTCGCCCCTTGGGCCAACTCCCTCACCTTGGAACGGGCGATTGACCGTGTTGAGCGGGCATTCCCTAATCGCAACTATTTCCTAGATATTGACCGCGACTACCAGTTCACGAACCTTGAAAGCGGGCCGCAGCAGGAACTGGCGCGGTTGATGGAGCCGGACAACGCCTACGCGAACTGGGTCGAATTCGTGGGGCGGCATGAACGCATATGGCCCTGTATTCAGTCCAGAGGACAGGGTGAAGCAGACCTCAGACGACAAATCGAGGCTATCCAGGAGCTGGGCCGTCCGTATTGCATGAGAATCGTGCGGGATCGGTTTCCGAGCAACATTCAAGAAATCGTTGCGGCCTTCGCCGCTGGCGGCGCTGCCGACTTCGCGATCATCTTAGAAGGAGGCTGGACTCGGGACCCATTGACTCTTTCGGTGTGGTTCGAGGGCGTTATTGCCGAAAGCCTGCAAGAGATTGATGCGGCTGTACCTGTGGTACTTTCGTGTACTTCCATTCCGAAGATGTTCTCTGCATTTAGCGGCATCACGTCGGTTCCATTCAGCAACCGCCAGCTAATCGACCAAATCTCGCGCAGGTCCAACCGTGCGCGTATAATCTATGGTGACTGGGGGAGCACCCGCCCGCGCGAAGAGGGTGGTTTTGCAAGCCGCCCATTGGACCGCATCGATTACCCAACGGACGGCGCTTGGTACATCGTCCGGAACAAGGATGAAGAGTGGGACTTTGAAGCGGCCGCTCAAGAACTGATCGAGAATAGTGACGTCTGGGTCGGTGACCTTAATGTCTGGGGTGAAGAGATGATCTACCAGACCACCATCAACGAAGAAATTGGCATCGATACGCCACAGAAAAACGTGGCAGCGCGGGTGAACATCCACCTTCATCGACAGGCATTCCATGGGACCGGTAACATTGGCGGAATGAACCTTGATGAAGATTGGGAAGACTAGGAATTCCGCTCCACTGGAAGTTTCCCGGCTCTCCTTATGAGGTCATGGTTTCAAGAGACCCCGTTCATCTTAATCCGTAAAGCTTCCGACCAGACTTTCAGCGCCTGAATATCGGCCATGATCTCTACCGGCTCTGGCGGCTCCGGATCATGCCCGCGGGAGGGATCGTGCGCGTCAACGAAGTCACAGCATTTCTTGAACCCGATTTGGAAGCCATGCACATCGGCATCTTCCAGAGCTGTCACGCGTTTCAGGTTCTTGGTGTCGATATAGTCACGGTGACGCATCACGACATTGGCAAACACGATGTCCTCCAGCGCACGTTCCCAAGTCGCCCGCAGGCGACTGTAAAGCGATGACACTTCCGTTTTGTAGCCTTCGTCATCATGCGCCTCGAACAAGCGCTTGGCGGCGCGCGCCTCCTTTTCGAGCTTGTCGATCCGGTCGCGAATGCTCGATGCTGTCCATGGCAAGTCCTTGTTGACGATGCCGACGACATCCTGTCCCCGCGTGAGATGTGCAAGCGCTATCGGCGTATTTCGCTTCGAGGCCAATTGTGCCAGATCGTTGACGAAAATCATGTCATGCGTGAACACGATGACCTGCCGCTCACCGGCTTCCTTGGCCAGGCGCTTGGCGACTTTAGAGCGCCAGCGATGATCCAGTGACGAAACCGGATCGTCGAACACCAGCGCCGACGTATGTGACGCGTTGGCTAGTTCGGTAAGGTACGAGGCCAGCGCGACACAGGTCTGCTCGCCCTCGCTCAGCACATCATGCACCTTGGCTTTTGGGTTCGCGTAGAGCTTCACCTCGTATTGGGGGGAACCAAACTTGCCCCCCGAACGCACGACCTCGACCCGCACGCGATTACCGGCCAGCGCGACAATCTCTTGTTGAAACCGGTCGCGCATGCGCGGCGTGATCAGGGTATCGGCAATCTCGTTTCCGAGCCGCGTGATCGCCGTGGTGGCGGTATCGCGCAAGCAGTTTTCAGTGCGCTTTAGCTCTGCGAGCCGCGCGATCTCTGTTTTCACGATATCCAGCAGCTCGCGACTTTGTTTCCGATCCTGCAAATCGGCCTGTTCGTTGAGCACGGCTTCCCGCGCTTCGCCGCCGGATGCGTCATCGAGAGAAACCGCATAGGCGCGTGTCTGCGCGGCTTCGGTGTTTACGGCCTCCGCGCCAGATTCAGGCAAAGCCAGTGGGTTCGGAACATCTTCGCCGGAGAGCTGCACAAGCGTCTGGACCTGCACACGCCGCGCAAGCGCGATAAATCTCAGAACTTTTCTTGCGAGCGTGAAGTTACCGGCCTTCAAGTGCCGATAGGCCGCAGAGACCTTGTTGATGTGGACGGCGACACCGCGGAATTTTTTCTCCGCTTCCTTGAAGGTGCGCTCGGCCTCGGCCGCTTTGGTTTCCGTGTCCTTCTTGATGAAGTCCTCAAAGCCAAGCATCCGCGCGGCGGTGGGCTCGTCGATCTCCTGATGGCACAGAACGCAGATATCTCCTGGCGATGGTGGAAACACCGCCCCAGCTTCCTTCGCCACTTGCGAATATGATCTGGCGGATTCCCAGAGAGTCCGCCACACTGTTTCACCAACGCCCTCAAGCGCTAATCCGGAAAACGCATCATGCGCGGCCGTGTTCGCGGCCGTGCGCATATCATCAGCTCTCTTCTTCGTAGTATAAAGTGCCTGAATGGCCTCGTCATTCAGCGCCTGCTCAATTCGCTTCAAATAGGATGCCAGTTGATCAAGCTGGGTCGCGTAGTCACGCTGCGCTTTTGCCGCGACGGCGGGGTCTTGGGCGAGATCAGCTTGCAGCTTGGTCAGGCGCGCTTCGTCCGCATCCGAAAAGGGTGTCCTGGGCGTTATGGCCGCGATATCAGTATCATGCTGAAGCGAAGACAGGGCTTTGCCGAGCGCCGAGCGGCTAGACCAGGTCGGGTTGGCAAAAACGGAGTTGCGCTTTTGCTCCAATGTTTCTTTCTCGCTTGTCAGGCGCGTTTTGATTTCCTGACAGACACCGGCGAGGTCATCCGGAATATCAAGACCGAAGGGACGAAACCAAACCTCGTTTTTCTTCTGAACGTGTACCGAAGCCGCGTCACGGTCAAAGACCGTGATCGCGGAAAGCGTCTCGGCGGACCCGCCGTCATCTTCCCACGCGACGGTTTCTGATGCGCCGCCGGTACGGGTAATTTTCAGATCGGCCTTTGCTGTTCGCGTCGGGGAAGAGCTGTAAACATCGGGCATGATTTCGCCGGCATGCCGTGAGCGGCAAGCCTTCTTGAGAATCCGCGTATAGCCGGATTTTCCGGTACCGTTCTGCCCGTAAACTATGGTCAGACCCGACTCCTCAAAATTCAGGGTCTGGCCGGTGGCGAGCTGGTTTACACCGGAAACATTTGTGATGCTGGACAATGAAATCGACTCGCCAGCGCCAGGATCAACCGGCAGATGGTCCTTCGAAAGTGGCTCCGCCACCAGCGTCACCGTAGCATCGCCATGCTCTAGCTTGCAGAGCGCCAGTAACTCCTCGAAAGCCTCTTCATCCGGATAACCGTTCAGAACAATGCGGCGCAGCGCATCGCGTTGCCATAATGGACGGTTCTCCGACCAAACTAATAGACGTTTGGGGACAGTGTCATCGCCTTTGCCTATGATCGCGCTGTCCGACATCACCACATTAATCTTTCTAGCAAAATGCAATCTTCAACATCAAAGGGCTCCAAAGCTGGGTCAATAGCGAAAGCTCATCTCTTTTTTAGCAGTTAGAATTGCCAAAGAAGCTTAAGGCCATTGTATGTCGATATATCCACGATGCGAATGCCAGCTTGCGCTGGTAGGCGCTTGATAGCTTTCAAGTCCGGCGAATGTAGGCAATCCGCCCTTCGCAACACTGTTCCACCTACGGCTTCAGCGCAACCCCAGCCTTTCTGCCAATCCTTCAAATCCTGGCGCATCGGCATACAGTTTCTCGAACTCGCGCCGTGCCTGCGCCTTGCGTCCTACCTCTTCATAAAGCAACGCGCGATCATACCGGATCTGCTGAAGCAGGCGCTTTGGGCGGCCCTTGCGGCGGCGGCCCGCGCGGGTCAGCACCTCGATGGCAGCATCGGGCAACCCTTTGGCAGCAAGCGCGCGGGCCCGGTAAAGCAGAATGCCTGTGTCAATTGGCGTGTGGTTCTGCGTGCCCGCGCTCAGGGCGACGACACGCCGCGTAAGGTCGCATTCGCCGGACATGTCAGATGCAACCTGCACGAAAGACAGAAGCACTACCGGATCATCGGGCGCGATCTCGAGCAGCTGGTCGAGGTGCATCATGGCATCCGAGCTATCCTCGCTTGCTTCGCAAATTTCTACTAGGGCGAGGCGCGTGCCACGCTCTGTGGGCGAAACATGGGCGAAGACATCCTTGGCGATTGGCAGATCGATTAGAGGAGCGAGGTCGTATTTCGAAAAATGCACGCCTAGCTCATCGCCTGCTGCCAGTGCCGTTTCGAGATGCAGCCTTGCTTGGGCGAACGCCCCACGCTTGAGCCGGATCATTCCGGCCATCCATGTTGCATCAGCGAGGCTATCGGCCGTTTCTAATTGCGAAAGCGCCTCGTCCTCTTCGCTTTCATGCAGCGCGCGCAGCCCATCCACGAACGCCTTTTCCTCGGGGGGTGTCACAAGACGGCGGAAGAACCCGAGAGTCAGCTTGTCGCGCGCCGCAGTGTGTGGTCTGGCCGCGCCCTTGCTGTCATGGACCGTGTAGAAGAGCCCAGTTCCCGGCAACCCGAGTGTCGTGCGATTACCTCGGGGGCTGACGGTGTACTTCGCGCCGCGAGGACCAAAGGATAACGACGCAGTCGATTTTGAGAGGTTGAGCGTCACCCCAGGCGCGAGGCGGACACGTTGCCAGAAGCGCAGCGACACGAGGCAAATCCTTTTCATCAGAGCGGAGTGTTCAGAACCGAATTCAAACGCATGGTCGTTGCCTTTACAACCGTCGATCAGGTGCCCAGGCAATTCGCGCCAACGTTCAATTAGCTAGTTCCGATCCCGTCATTAAAATCGTGCCGGATCGATCTCGATGGAGATTGGGCAGTGATCAGAGGGATAGCTCGGGATTGGCCCGCCGAATGTCGTCTCAGAAAATGAGTTACGCACCATTGCTGGCGCGGCCGCATCATTCAGGATGAGAAAATCTATAAACTTGCTGTATTGGGGCAAGCAGTTGGGCCGAATACCGGAACCTGCGATATGTAGGTCCAGATACTCGTTCAACACGGCCCAGAAGACATCATTGTGAACCTCGAGGCGACGGTTCAAGTCACCGCCAATGAGGACCGGTCCTGGTTGCGCATCGAACCAGGCTCGCAAAACCGGGAGCTGTGCAAACAGATCACCACAGGCTTGTCGACCTGTGCCCTCGAAACAGCCAGACCGAAGATGAGTATTCAGAATAGTGAGTGGCCTGTCAGCTGAAAGCGCAACCAGAACGCCATGGCGCAGGTTTCCGCGCCCTGACACGTCGAGACCCGCGAGGTCTGGCAGGCGCTCGTGCATGATGCCGCGTCGCACTACGATCGCGGTGGCCTGCATCGCCAGACGCTGCCCAGGCGTATTTCTGCAGTCGGGGTAGCTACGGGATGGCCGACGGTCCTCGACATGGAACACCCATACGCTACGATCGAAGATCCGGGCCAGTGCATCCTCTCCTTCGATCTCCTGCAGGAGCCAAATATCAGCATTGACTTGCGCGATGACGTCGCGGACCCGCTGGAAATCCGCCTCGCTGCGAGGCCGGCAACCTCGACCGGTTTCGGCAACGAGATGTTCGATGTTCCAGCTCGCGATACGAAGAGTTTCGGCATTGGCTGAATGCACCCAGAGGATCGCGAAAACTGCAATAATGATGCGCATGAACGCTCCTCGATTTATTCTTTGGACACAAGAAACACCGACGCCTGCCTGCGAGAGGGAACGTGGAAGAAAACCGATGCGGGTCAGGTGTCAGGTATATGTGTCGATGCGTAGATGTGCCAGATGCGCGAGGCCTATTCCTGGACGCGCTGAAACCGCCCATAGTCTTCGCTGACCTCGCGCGCCTCGATAAACGCTCTGGCGCGTTCCTCATCGAGGCAACGGAAGTAGTCCTGAACATCGGCGATATAGGCCTCGAAATCCCCCCGGATCAGATCCGCGTAGGTGCGCATGTCCTCTTGAGACTGGGGAAGAAACGGTCGCTCAGGGGAAATGCAGGCGGCAGCCGGACCGGCCGCTCCCACGCCCAGGATCAGCAGCATCAAGGTTATATTGCGCGCACAGTTTATGTGCAGGGCAAAACTCCTTTGCCGCCTTTAAGATTACTACTTTGTCAGCTATCACCGTTATCGAAGCAAGGCGATCTTCGTCAAGTCATTATTATTGTCTTGCTAACGTTTATGTTGTCTTGTATCGCCCACGGTGTTTCGAACCCGTGGGACCGGTACTGCACCTCAGGCAGGAAAGGACCCAAGGGAAGGCCATGATAGAAGAAGCACCGAATGTGGTTACAGAAGACGGATTGCGCGGCCTGCTGGCCGAACACTACCTCATCGAGGTGGTCTGCAAGGATGGCGCCGAGAAGCGCCATAACAGTTGGTACGGCACATGGGTCATCCGTGCCGTTGCTGAGGACGGGCGTGACGACAAGATGCTCGTCACGAGCCGTAGCTATCTCAAGGTTCGCGAGTTCAAGACGATTGTCGGTCTTGTCAGCTTCCTTGCCGATATGGGCTGCACGACTGCCAGCATCCCGCTCGTCGAGGGTGCCCGCGAGCGACACGCAGCACCCGGGCGCACGCCCGAGCCAGGAACCGGCCCGGTTCTGGTCAAGGACAACTGACCGCGCGTTTGCGCTCGTCGTTGCATTGGGTACAGGTGTTTGTTCAGCACCCCCGGCCCTTGCCGACGGTTTCATCTTCCAGGTCAGCCCCGATGGCCGACTGATCGACACGGCCGAGACGACGAGCACCTTGCGCTCGTTCACCGGCGACGATGACGCCCAGAATGGGCCCCTTTCAGATCGCCTCTTTCTCTTTGCAGCACCGCAGTCCCGCGGGGATGATGATCCGCTGAGACCTGTGCCCGCGGCCGCCACGGTCGCTCCGCGCGCCGTCCGCGCCTCCCCACAAATCCTCCACGCCATCGAGACCACGGCACTGCGCTATGGCAGCCATGACGCCTTGCGCCAGGCGGGTTTGTCGGTCAGTGATTGGGCGCTGTTCTATCGCGCCAACATCGAGGTCGAGAGCGCGTACAATCCTGGCGCGCTGAGCCCGGTCGGGGCCATCGGACTCGGCCAGCTGATGCCCGACACTGCGCGTGATCTCGGCGTCGATCCACATGACATTGCGCAGAACCTCGACGGCTCGGCGCGTTACCTGCTGATGATGCTCGAGCAGTTCGGCGATCCTGCGCTGGCGCTTGCTGCCTACAATGCCGGTCCTCATGCGGTCACCCGCCATGGCGGCATTCCCCCCTTTCGTGAAACCCAAGGCCATGTGGCCCGTGTGACAGCCGTGTTCCAGCGGCTGAGAGGAGACCTGTCGTGACGTCCAAATCTTCCTTTGTTGCGCTTGGCGCGATGGCCCTCATCGTGCTGGCGGGCCCGGCACTGGCCCAGAGCATTGACCTGTCGCCCGTGCAGACCCTGCTGCAAGGCATCGTCGATGCGATCACCGGCCCCTTGGGCATCGTGATCGGCACGCTCGCGCTGATCGGCGTGTTCCTCTCCTGGCTCTTCGGCATCCTCGATTTCCGTCAGGCGCTCTGGGTCGTGGTCGCGATCGCGGGCATTGCCGCAGCACCCACCATCGTCGCCGCCATCTGGACCACCCCGTAGGTCTATCATGTCCGACCAGTCCCGCGTGTTCATCGGCCTTCTGAGGCCACCCAAGCTGATGGGCTTGCCGATCATGTACGCCATGGTCTGGCTCTTCGGCTCTACGCTGCTGTTCCTCTGGGTGCAGAGCTGGATTGTGGCCGTGGGCGCAGGACTGGCCTGGCCTGCGCTCTGGAAAGCTGCGGATTGGGATCCGAACTTCCTCGATGTCCTGGTGATCACCTTGCAAGAAACCCCGCCCACGGTGAACCGCAAGCTCCATGGGGGCGACAGCTATGCCCCGTGATGGGATTGCCGATGATGTGGAGGGCGCGCTCGATCCGCTGACGGCACTGCCCGCATGGGTCAAGGGCGAGAAGCGGCTCTCGTCGATGCTGCCCTATGTGAGCCTTGTCACCGACCGGACGATCCGGACCCGTGGCAATGAACTGATGCAATGCATCCGGCTCGAAGGGGTGAACAGCACCACGAGCGAGGATGCCCATCTCGACCGGATCGGCGGGCTTCTCGCCGGGATCGTCGCGCAGGTGGGGACGGAGTTTTCTTTCTACCTGCACAAGGTGTCAAAAGCGGTCGACGTGACCCTGCCGCCCATCCCGGGCGAGAGTTTTGCCGCCGCAGTCGATAATCGCTGGCGCGCGCATTTGGGTCAATCTGGCTTGCGCGACAAGACGCTGACCTTGACGGTGCTGAAGCGCCCGGAGGCGCGGAGTCGTCTGCCCTTCGGTCTGGGGGCGTCTCGCGCCCGACATGCAGCCGACACGACCCGCCGCTTGCGCAAGCTCGACGAGGTGGTGGGGTTTCTGCTGTCGTCCTTCGATGAGTTGAAGCCCCGTCTGCTTGCGGCAAGCACCGGCGAGCTTCTGGGCTTCCTCGGTTCCCTCAACACAGGCGAAGAGCACCCGCTCTTCCCGAGGTCGCGCCTCGGCGTGATCGCCGAGGATGTGGCCAATACCCGCGTCACCTTCCGCGGCACGACCATCGCTCTGTCCGATGGTGCTGTGGGGAACAAGCTCGGCGCGATCTTCGCGGTGAAGAACTACCCCGCCAAGACCGACAGCCTCATGCTCGACGAGCTGAACCTGCCCGTCGACATGGTGGTCACGCACTCCTTCGTGGCCGTAAACCCAAACATCATGGCAGGCAGGATCAAGCGGCAGCTACGCCTCATGCAGGCTGCCAATGACGGGGCCGTCAGCCTCGCGCAAGAACTGGAACTCGCCCAGGACGATCTGGAATCGAAGCGCCTGATCTTCGGCGAGCACCATATGACGGTGGCGGTCTATGCGCGGACTCAAGCCGCCCTCGACGACATCGCGGCCGAAATCCGCAACATCTCTGCCACCTCTGGCATCAACTTGATCTCGGAGGCTTTTGGCGCGCGGGCGCATTTCATGGCGCAGCACCCGGGGAATACCGGCGCGCGCAGCCGCAAGGCCGCCATCACGAACCACAACTTCGCCGATCTCGCCACTTTCCACCGCACGCCGCTCGGCAAGGCCGGGAGGGAAGTCCCTTGGGGCGTGCCGATCGCGCTTTTCCCGACACCCGAGCGCAGCGGCTTCCGCTTCAACTTCCACGAACAGGGCGCGCCGGACCGTGAACCCACGGGTGGCCACACGCTGATCCTCGGCCGTCCCGGCTCCGGCAAATCCGTGTTGGCGGCTTTCCTGATGACCATGGCCCGGCGCGCAGGCGCGCGGCTCTTCGTCTTCGACTATCGCGCTGGCATGGAGATGGCCGTCCGCGCGCTTGGCGGCAGCTATTCGACGGTGCGGGCGGGGCGCCCCACCGGGCTGAACCCCCTGCAGACCGAGATCGACGCGCGCGGTCAGGCCTGGCTGGCCGACTGGCTCGCAAGCCTCCTCGAGCGCCGGGACCGGCCTCTGACCCCGGTGCAGACCAATCGTCTGCAGGAGGTCGTGCGCCAGAACGCCAGCGCCGGAAATGCAGGGCTTCGGAACTGGTCGGATTTCGCGTCCCTCCTCGTCTCGACCGATGACGAGGGCGATCTCTTCGAGCGGATGCAGGAATGGACGGCCGAGGGTCGCTACGGCTGGATCTTCGGGGCCAATGCCGAGGACAGTTTCAGCATCGATGGAGACGTCGCGGGCTTTGACCTCACCGGCATCCTCGATTCCGAGAGCGAGCGGGAACGCATGGCGGTCCTCTCCTACCTCTTCCGCCGGGTCGAGCGCGTGATCGAAGACCGCAAGCCCACGATCATCGTCATCGACGAGGCTTGGAAGGCGCTCGACAATGCGTATTTCGCGGAGCGGCTGTCGAACTGGCTGGTGACAGCGCGCAAACAGAACGCCGTCGTCGTGATGATGACCCAGTATGCCAGTCAGCTTGAGCGGACCCGGACCGGAAAGACCATCGTGGAAGCCGTACCGACGCAAGTTCTCCTGCCCAACATCCGCGCTTCGGCCGCCGATTACGCAATGCTGGGCCTGAGCGAGAAAGAACTCGACGTGCTTTTGGGCGTCGGCTCTGCCTCCCGGCTGGCCCTCGTGCGCGACGACCGGGGTTCGGTGGTGATCGACGCCGATCTCAGCGCCCTTGGCCCCCTCGTGACCATCCTCGGCGGCATGGAGAAGGGCGAGGCTCTTGTCGGCCCCGACTACCGTGACCGCCCTGATTTCTGGAGAGTGACATGACCCGTACCATCACCCGCAGCGTCGTGCTGCTTGGCCTCGGCCTGACCCTGACAGCCTGTGCGCAGCACAATCCCGCGCAGGCCAACTGCTTCAACTTCCGCGATGCGCCCACGCAGGCGGGACCCGCCACGACCACGATCTCGACCATGGGGGCGGAAGTCACGCGGCGCGACACGGCCTGCGATTTCGTGATGCTGGGGGCGGGTGGCTGAGCCGATGCGGACCTGGCTCCCCCTCTCGATGATCGGCCTTGCGCTGGCTGGTCCCAGCGTCGGGCCAGCGGTTGCCCAGGGCGTGCCGACTTTTGATCTACGCCTTTTCGCAGAGCGGCAGGCAATCCTCGAGCAGACCGACCGCGATCTGGCGCTGCAGCAGGACCGGCTCAGCCGGGAGGAGGAACTGGCCGAGATCGAGCGCCAGCAACTCGCCTCGCTAGAGGGGCTGATGGATGCCATGTCCCTCGGCTCCGGCGATGTCGCAGGCACAGTCGCCGGGCTCGAGGCGGGGCAGGAGGCCGCAGGCGGCGTCGAAAGTGCGGCGGCGAGCCTCTATGCGCCCGATGACAACAACCCGGCTGCCGCCCGGATGTTCGGAGATGCCCGGGAGGGGATCGAAGAGCTGATCATCCGCGCGGCCCGCCACACCCACAGTCTGCCTGGCGTGAGCCGTGCTGGCCTGTCGCTGGTCCAGTGGCGCTGCCTTCTGCAGGCGCTGATCTGGCAAGAGAGCCGCTTTCAGATCGGGGCCCGCTCCCCCGTGGGGGCCTTCGGCCTCACGCAAATCATGCCCGGCACGGCGGGCGATCTCGGAATCTATCCGGCCTATTACGACGATCCCTGGCTGCAGGTCACCGGCGGCGCGCGGTACCTCGCGCAGATGCTGAACATGTTCGATGGCAACATCATCCACGCGCTCGCCGCTTACAACGCAGGCCCGGGCAACGTTCAGAACTACGGCGGCGTCCCGCCCTTTGCGGAAACCCAGCACTACGTCGTGGTGATCCCGCAGCAGTACAACAGCTATCTCGCCGCCGTAGGCGGGATCGATGCGCTCGGCAGCATTGACCCTGTCCTCCTGGCGAATGCGAGCTTCAGCCTCTCGGCCCATGGCGCAGGCGTTTATGGGGACTATTCTCTCGTCTCGGTCCGCGCGGCAGCCCTGCGCGTGCAGGACATCATCACCCGCATCGGCGAGACGGAAGACCTGCACGAGGCCATCGCGCTCAACACCTATGCGCGCGCCGAGCTTGCGCGACTGGTCGCGATCCGGACCCGGATCAAGGCCGCCCATACCGAAGCACGCAGCGAGGAACAACTCGCCATGGCCGCAGCCCAAGCCGCCGAGCGGCAGTTCATGGATTTCACCCAGGAGACATTGCGATGATCCGGCGCTTGTACCGTTCCCTCACCACCACCGCCGCGACCCTCGCGCTGACCACCGCCCTCGCGGGGCCCGTCACCGCACAGGGCGTGCCCACGGTCGACACCCAGAACATCGCCCAGGAAATCCGGCAGCTTCAGCAGATGCTGCAGGATTTCGGCATTCAGACCGATCTTCTGGACAATGCTCTGGCGCAGCTCGACCTCCTGCAACAGCAGTTCGACCAGCTTGAGGAGATGTATGCCTCGCTGACCGGGCCGCGCAGCATCCTCGGCCTCGCCATGGGCGGCGATCTCGACGACCTCCTGCAGGCCAATTTCGAAGACATCCCCGGCCTGATCCGAGGCATCCAGGCAGGCGATTGGTCGAGCCTGATCGGCCCTAACGCGGGCCCCCTTCGGACGCAAATGGAACAGGCGCTGGCCAGCGCCGGGTTCGACGAGGACTCGCTGCGCGAGATCGCCACCAGCGGCAATCCCGGCGCAGAAGGCGTGGCCACGCGCGCCACAACCGGCGCCGTGATGTCGGCGGCGGCCCAGAACAGCCACGCCGAGGCGGCCCAGTCGCTGGAACGCGTCGAACAGCTCGTCGCGATGATCCCCGACATGGAGGACCTCAAGGAGTCGATGGACCACAACACCCGCGTCACGGCGGAACTCGCCATCGCCATGACGCGGATGTGGGAGCTTGAGGCCATCCAGACCCTCGGCGCGGGCAATGCGGGCGTGGTGGACGCTGCCACCGTCGCCGAAGAGCGCCGCTACATGGACTTCACCCTTCCGAGCCTGCGGCCATGACCAAGGCACCGGACATGACGGCAGGCATGAGTGCGCGGGAACTCGTTGAGGAGGAACTGATCCATGGCGCGCTGCGCCGGGAGCAGCTCTGGAGGATGATCGGCCTTGGCGGGGCGGGCTTTGGCGTTTTCGGCTGCCTTGCAGCCGCCGCTGTCGCCCTGATGGTCGAGACGCCCCCGCCGGTTGTCGTGCCCTATGATCCCGCGACGGGCTTGGCCCTGCCGAACGCCACGGTCGAGACGGTGCGGCTTGCCGAGCGGCCCGCCATCATCGAGGCGCAGATCTACCGCTACATCCTCGACCGCGAAGCCTACAACCAGCTCGACAATGATATGCGCGTCCGCCGCGTGCTGGCGCAATCCACCGGTGCTGCCGAGGCCAGCATGCGGGCCATGTGGACCTCGGGGCAGGAGAGCTATCCGCCGACCCGCTACGGCCCCGCGGCCGAAATGGCGGTCGAGATCGCCTCGATCACGCTGATCGGCGAGAACCGCGCGCAGGTGCGTCTCAGAAAGCGCCTGACCAGCCCGCAAGGGGCGCAGGACGGATCCTTCACAGCAACATTGATGTTCGCCTTCCAACCCGAACGGACCCGCTCGATCGACGATGTCTGGCAGAACCCTTTCGGCTTCACCGTCACCCAATATGCCATCCGATCGGACCGTTCCGAATGACCTCTGTTACAGTTCTTGCCCCTGTTCACGCCCTGTTCGTCGCCGGTGCCCTCGTGCTCTCCGCACCCGCAGCCTTCGCTGAAACCACGCCGCGCCCCGGTCCCCATGACAACCGCGTCCGGATCGCCACCTGGACCGAGGGGCAGGTCTACCGCGTCGTCACCACCCTGACCCGCGTCACCACTGTCGAGTTCGGCGAAGGCGAGACCATCCGCTCGATCATCGCGGGCGACACCGTCGGCTTCCAGTTCGACGGCGTGCCGGGTGGACGCGCCTTCGCGATCAAGCCTGCCGCCTCGGGTGTGGCGACCAACATCACGGTCTACACGAACCGCCGCTCCTACTATTTCCACGTGGTCGAGGCGCGCGAGACCCCGCATTACGTCGTGCAGTTCCGTTATCCCGAGAGCCGCGTTCAACCGGCCCGGGCTGTCGCGGCCGACGCGCCGAATGCCAACTACGCTGTCAGTGCCCGGGAGGAGTTCACGCCGACCGCCATCTGGGATGATGGCACCTTCACCTATTTCCGGCTCAAACGGAACGCGCCGGTCCCGGCGATCTTCCGCTATGCCAATGGGGGTGAGCGCGCCGTCAACAGCACGGCACTCGAGGACGGCGTCATCCGCGTCTCGGGTGTGAACCGCCAATGGGTGCTGCGCCTCGGGGAAGACGAGGTCTGCGTTCAGGATATGGGTGGGCCCACGTCATGAGCCAGGACACCGAAGACCTCGCCGCGCGTCTCGCGGCCCTTGAAGCGACAGGCGACAAGAAGCGCGCTGCCACACGTCCCTCCCCGCTGACAGCCATCCTCGGTGTGGCCGGGATCGTAGCCGCCGGCGGGCTGGCCTGGGCCGCCCTGCAACCATCGCCGGAAACGCCCCTGCCGACCGCAGCCCCCGAAGAGTTCCAGACCACAGGATCGGGCTTTGGCGACCTCGCGCCCATGCCCGTGGTCGAGTCTGCGCCGCCGCCGACCGAGACCGGCCCCACCGCGTCGGAACTCGCGCTGATGGAAAGCCTCGCGACGCTGCGGGCGGAACTTGAAGACCTGCGGGCGCGGCCCGTCGAGGCCTCTGACAGTGGCGCGGAGCAGGCCATCGCCGATCTCACGGCGCAGATCGCTGCGCTGCAGGAGGCCTCCACTGAGGCGCAACGCGCGCTCGAACGGCAATTGACGGAACGCGACCGCGAGCTTGACCAGTTGCGCATGGACCTCGAGGTCGCGCGGCTGACCCCGCCTGCGCCCACCGACCTCGGTCCGAACGAGGAGGAGCTGCGGCTTGCCGAACTCGAGCGCCGTCGGATTGCCGAGGCGGAAGCGCGGGCCGAACGCATCGCCTCGCCCATGATCGCGTTTTCCGGGATGGGGGCAGGGACCGACCGGGAGAACAGCCTTGAGGCGGCGCGCCTGAATGAGGACGAAGCCTTCGTGCGGGCAGGCGCAAGGCCCGCCCCGGTGACGCGCGCCGAAGTGATCGTGAACCCCGGCAACACCGTCGTGCAAGGCACGATGATCCAGGCCGTGACCGAGACGGCGCTCGACAGCACGCTGCCCGGCGCGATCCGGGCCATCGTCTCCGAGGACGTCCATTCCTTCGACGGTACCCGCGTCCTGATCCCGCGCGGTGCACGTCTTGTGGGGCGCTATCGCTCCGATGTGGCGCTCGCGCAGTCGCGCGTCATGGTGGCCTGGGACCGTATCATCCTGCCCGACAACCAGACAGTCGAGATCAGCGCCTTTGGTGGCGACGAGCTCGGCCGCACCGGCACAACAGGATTTGTCGATACGCGCTTCGCGCAGCGCTTCGGTTCGGCCGCGCTGATCTCGCTGATCGGGGCGTTGCCCGCGGCGGCCGCCGGACAGATCGAGGATGAGGCAGCGGCCGACATCGCGAGCGACGTCGGCACGGACCTGCGCGACAGCACCCAGAGCGTCATGCAGGACTATCTGGCGATCCGGCCCGTGATCCATGTCGATCAGGGCACGCGGATCACGGTCATGGTCGACCGCGACCTGGAGATCTTCTGACATGGCGGCGAGCTATCTCGAAGCCTCACTGGATCGCCTCGGCGCGCCCGTCCAACGCGACGACACGATCGAGATCTGCATCAACCCCGATGGTCGGGTCTGGGGCGAGTTCCAGGGCGATCATTTCATGCGGGGTCTCGGCACCCCGCTGACTCAGACCGAGATCAAGGACCTCGGCAACCAGATCGCCTCGGCCGCCTCGACCACGCTCAGCACCAAGAAACCTATCGTCTCGGTCTCGATCCTTTATCGCGACCGTCCGATCCGGGCGCAGGTGATCCAGCCGCCCGCCGTCGAGGGTGGGTTCTCCATTTCGCTACGGTTCTTCTCCACCTTGCCGCTGGAGGCGATCAAACTCGGGTTCCTCTATGGCAAGGAGCGCAGCCTCGAAGGTCTGCGCCGTGAACGGAACGCCGCGCTGCGCGACGTGGTGGCCTCGGGCGACATCGATGCCGCCCTGCGGTTCTGCGTCGAGAACAAGCTCAACATGATCGTCTCGGGCGGCACCTCGACCGGCAAGACGGTCGCAGCGCGCAAGATCCTCTCGCTGATCGCGCCCGAGGAGCGGATCATCACCATTGAGGAAGCGGCCGAGCTGCGCCCCGAGCAGCCGAATGCCGTGACGCTGATCGCCGACCGGGAAACGGATGCCCGCAGCGCCGATGTGCTTCTGGCATCGACACTGCGCATGCGGCCCGACCGGATCGTGCTGGGCGAGGTCCGCGGCCGCGAGGCCATGACCTTTCTCGAGGCGATCAACACGGGGCATGGCGGCTCGCTCACAACCCTGCACGCCGAGACCCCGCAACTCGCCGTCCGCCGCCTCGCCATCGCCGCCCTCAAGACCGATGTGCCGATGACCTATGCCGACATGGTCGACTACATCGAAGGCTCCATCGACGTGATCATCCAGGCCGGCCGTCAGAATGGCGCGCGCGGCATCACCGAGTTCTTCCTGCCGGGGCAGGTAACTCATCCAAGCCAGAACACGGGTCCAACCGGGGGTGCCGCGCGCCCCACGGTCGCGGCCGAATAAAGGACTGAAAGGAAACCCCCATGCGCAAGATCACCCTCGCCGCAGCTGTCACCCTGCTGGCCGCGCCCCTCGCGGCCCAGACCGCGCCTCAGGTCACGAATGATCTCACCGTGACCATGTCGCCCCAGCAGTACCGGATCTGCAACGACCGGCCCGCACGGCCGACCTGGATGGATGAAGTCCACCCGCGCGAGGCCTACAAAGCGCTGACGCTGATGCGGCTCTACGAGCTGCGGTCCTGGGAAGCGATCAAGGAAACTGGTGACTGCGGCTGTGATGTCCGCTTCCCGTCATGGGATGCCGCCTCCGCTGAGTACGAGGAACGGTTCGCAACAAGCACGCAGGCCGAGCATACTCAAGCGCGCCTGGCCATTCGCAACGAACAGAACCAGATCACCCGCGACGTTCAGGATATCTGCGAAACGCAAGGCAACTGGTAATGAGCATCGTCAGCTGGATGGTTGGAACCGCTGACGGTTTCCTTGCCGATGCGGCCGAGTCCCAGTTCGGGGCTGTGGCCAGCAATACCGGCACGATCGTTTTGCTGATGGTCACGCTCTCTTTGATCGGAGTTTGCATCAACATGGCCTTCCAGTTCCGTAGCATGGATGGGGCCAGCTTCTTCTGGTACCTGATCAAGCTGATGTTGATAGGGCTCTTCGCATTCAACTGGGCCAACTTCAACGCGGTCGCCAATGCCGTGATCGGCGGGCTCGACCACGTCGCCGGGGCCCTGATCTCTTCGGTCGGCGGCGGGGGGGCTGGAGCCACATACTTTGCAGCTGAGTTCGACCGGCTGATCACAGAGTTCAGCCAGTACCTGAACGCGATCGGTAACAACCTGAACTGGATGACTGGCGCGATCCTCGGCGGAATCGGCCTCGTGCTCCTGAGTCTCCTCGGCTTCATGACCGGCATCGTCCTCATCTTCGCCAAGATGATGTTGACTCTGATGCTCGGCCTTGCCCCCATCATGATCGCGCTGTCGCTCTTTGATGCGACCAAGGATTTCTTTCACAGATGGGTCTCGACGACGATCAGTTATGCCTTCTACCCCATCGTCATCGCCGCCATGTTCTCGACCGTGGTCGGTATGGCGAATTCGCTGCTGGCCCAGCTCGGTGACCCGAACTCGGCCACTAACATCGGCTCGCTGGTCCCGTTCTTCGTGATGGTGTTTCTGGCCAAGGGCTTCGTTGCGGCAACACCCCTGATCGTGCGGGGTATCTCGGGGAACCTGATGGTGGCTGCGGCACCCGCTGTGGTCTCTGGCTCGGCCGGGATCATGCGGGGGATCTTCAATACCGACGGCGTCAAGGGCAGGGCGCGGATCGGTGCGCTCACGACAGGTGAAGTGATCGGACGAGGGGCTGTCCAGGCCCCCGCTGCCGTGCGGAGCGCCGCGGCAACGGCAAGCGCGCAGGTGGTACGGATGGCCGAAAGGGCGAAGCGGTTGGGTCCGTGACCAAGGCGACAATGCTAACGAAATCGAGATGAATTCAGAGGGAACACATGACCGATAAGCAGAAGGTCACCATGGCTTCGGTCATACTAGGGCGGTTTGGCTTTACCAATCGAGAAGCTGCCCGGTTCTGGGGGGTGCGCGAAGAAACGGTGGCCAAGTGGGTAACGGGTGAAACCGATATGCCGACGACCATGCAGCTCACGGCGCTTGAGCAAATCAATGCCTGGCAAAGCTATTGTCGGCATATGGCAGGCATTTATCATGATATCTTCCAGGAAGCGCCCGAAGCATACATCGGTGTGTTGAGCGCGAACGACGCGGCCGCGTATGGAGTTCCTGAAAGTGATGGTTTCATCTCGAACACCATCGGCAGTATCTGCGCACACCTCGCGCCGAAAAACGACAGTTTGGTTCTCGTCACGTCGGAAGAGGCGGCCCGGGAGGACACTTTAACCCGCTTGCGAGAATGCGCTCTTCTTTGGGCGATCAACTTCGTCGATCTTTTCAATATGGAAACGGCATTCGGGATGACCGAGCTGGCGATGACCGAGTTCCTGGTCTCTCGTCTTCGCCGCGATCTCAGCGATCCTATCGCGGCAATGCTGTCAACAGATGGCATAACGTATGATCGGCGCTGGACCATCCACTTCATCAACACCCATGATTTCGTGGCTGATTTCGCCAATGAGGATGGCGAGGGCGATGAGCGTCACGAGTATTTCGAGGTTTCATTCACGCCCCTCTCGTTGGATTCTCCCTTCGATTTTTACAGCGATGATCAAGCAAGGGTGCGCCTTGTTCTGGACGATGGCACGACGATGGATGTGGGCCTTACCACCGGCGGTTCTGACGCTGATTTCGTGGCCATGAACGCAGCAGTTGCAGACATGCTCAATGAAGTATTCGGGACACCCGCAAAGATGAAGGCAGCATTCGAGAAGCAACGTGCTGTCGAGCAAGCCGAACGTGACATGCTGCACTGACGGACCCGGTGCGCGGCGACGGACCCGTCATCAACTTTGGGCCCGTCAAGCATGCTCCGCAATGATCTCTCGCGTCGTCTGAACCGCCGCTGCCAGTTCGATACCGTCAGATGCACGAAGACCGAGCCCGGCCAGATCGAAGGACAGCTGATCTGATCCCGCGCGACCCGCAGCGGCCCGTGCAGCCCTCCCTCGCGCCCGGCCCGGCGGCGCAGGCTTGGGATCGAGCGGATCTTGCGAGGGAGATTGAGCCGCTTGGGGCAGCGCATTTGCCTCAGGCCCCTGGGCCCCTGCAGCCGCCCGCACCGCCTGCAATTCCAGCTTCAGCTTCTCCACCGTCTCGCGCGTCTCGGTCATCTGCCGATCCCGCCGAAGCCCGTCCTCATCAGGGTACGGGAAACTCCCCGCCTGGCCCGCGTGAAGTAACTTCAGCGCCGGGTCTTCGAAATACTTGATCCGCCGCGCCCGGATCGGCATCTGCGCGTCGATCACAAGGATCACCTCGTCGAGGTCCATGCGGCGGGCCTGGTCTTCAGTGAGGAGCGGCGTGTCCTCTGTCCGCTCGGACACACTGCGCCCCTCGAACGGGTTGCGCCCAACTGCGCGCGACCTGGTCACCACGCGCTTGGTGGTCTTGCCGACAGCCTGACTCAACTCCTCGATGGTCTTCTGCTCGGACGGGGTGAGGTAGAGCTTCACGCCGGCACCGCCCTGCAGGGACCGGCGGGTGTTCTCGCCATAGATCTCGTCCAGCGCCGGGATGGTCTGGGTGACGATGGCAAGGTTGCCGCCAAAGGAGCGCAGCGTCTTGATACTCTCGGCGACGATCGGCATTTTCCCGAGACGGTCGAATTCATCGAGCATGATCATGACCGGCCAAGGTTCGTCATCCCCAGGCTCCTGCGCCTGCAGCGAAGCGATCAGGTCCGAGAAGAACAGCCTGATCAGCGGGGCCAGAGGGCGGATCATCTCGGACTCGACAACGAGATAGATCGCGTGTGGCCGCCGCCGGATATCCCGAAAGGAGAAGTCCGAGGTCGCGGTGGCCGCGTCGATTGCCCGGTTGTCCCAGGTGTCGAGACCCGAGGTCATCAGGAGCGAGAGGTAGGACGTCAGGGTGTCGTTGTTGGTCGAGGCCATGCGCTCGAAGATCAGCTTGGCGGAGCTGTTCTTCACCTCCTGCGCGCGCTTCAGGTATTCCTTCTGCTTGTCGCCGCCCGAGGCTGTGATCCGGTAGATCTCGCCGATGGTCGGCACGCCGCGCTCGAAGGCCAGAAGGCCGGCCGCCACGAAGAGATCTATGCCGCCTGCAAGAAGCCCGCTCAGCTTTTCGTTGTCGGTCTGCAGGAAGAGCTTGGCGGTCAGCTTCAACTCCATCTGCTGCCGGTCGGGGTTGGTCATCGCCGCGATGCGGGCCAGCGGGTTGTAGCGATGGGTCGGGCGGTCCCAGTCGGTCGGCGCGAAGCGGAACACCTTGTCGCCCATGCTGGCGCGGAAACGCGAGGTCTCGCGGAAGTTTTCGCCCTTCACGTCCAGAACCACGGCCGAACCTTTGTAGGTGAGCAGGTTCGGGATCACGAAGCCCACGCCCTTGCCTCGACCCGTGGGCGCCACGATCAGCGCATGCGGGAAGGTTTTTGATACAAGGAAGGGGCGCTTCGATTTCGGAGAGCCAAGCTTGCCGAGAAGGAAGCCGCCGCCCGGCTTGGCGAAAAAGCCGTTGCGCTTCATCTCGGCCCGGGTCTGCCAATGGGTCGTGCCGAAACGGGTCAGGGCATCGCCGAGAAGCGTGACGCTCAGCATCAGCGCGGCGATCCCAAAGCCTGCGAGGATCAGGTTAACCCAGAGGAAGTCCCGCGGCGCGCTGATGCCGAGGGCGCGGTATTCCCGTGCGAGCAAAGTGAAATCGATGCGATCGGTCGACAGCCCGTAGCGCAGGATCAGGTAGCCTGTGGCCACGACATAACCGATGGCGAGACCGACCAGCGTCAGGCTCAGGATGCCACCCGCGATCTTGCCCTTATCCATGGGTGATCCCCTTTTCGCCGTGGGCCGCGGCGTGACGCGCGCGCTGTGCCTCGATCTGTTCCTCAGCCAAGGCATCCAGCACCCGCTCCATGGCAGGGCCATGGGCCGTCACCTCGCTGCTTTCCAGATAGGCCTTGGCGAGTTCCAACTGCCGCAATGGGTGCTCGGTAAACTTCTCCAGCACATCGGCGTGGCCCGCGCGAAGGGCCGTCACCGCATTCGGCGTGAGGTTGCGGTCGATCTGGGCGGCGAGGCGCTGGCCGTCCGTCTCGGTGAGCGGCCTTAGGTCCTCGGCTTCGGCACGTTGCAGGAAGGTGATCACATCAGGGGCCGTCTCTGCCATGAAACGCCGTTCGGCATAGTCCTGCCGCGCCTGATCCTCGATCTCGAAGCTCCGCTCGCTGATATAGGCGCGCGATGCCCCCATGGCGCGCAGGCGATTGATTTCCTCCTGCACCGCCGCCCCGAACTCCTCGTCCGGCATTTCAGCGCGGTAGCGCGCGAGCGTGCGGTCGTCTTCGCTGATCGGGCCGAGATGCTGCATGGGATCGCGCAAGGCGAGGTCCATGTCGCCGGCATGGAGGGTGCGGTCACTTTCCTCGACTGCGAACTCCTGTGGCTTGCGGCTGTCTGTGATCTTGTCCCAGGCCATCGAGGCCAGTTCCGCATGATCGGGCGACCGCTGCGCGAAGGCGGTGAAGGCGGCGCGGGCCTCTTCCACTTCAATGACGCCTGCTTTGTAAACGGACGGATCGTCCGAGAAGGGATGGTTGAAATCCGTCCGGCGGAACTGGGCAACGAGCTCTTGGAAATCCCGGCGCTCGGACGCGGCGAAGATGTCAGGTTCGCCCGCCGCGCGCTCGCGCTCCGGCAGCGTCACGCGCTCAGCCAGGGCAACCGGGTCATCCTTGGTGTCGTCCACTTCATCGATGGCCCGAAGGATGCGCGCATCGGTCAGGGTGTCGCCCAAACGGACATGGACGGCTTCCAGCCGGTCCAGCGCTTCCTCGCGATCCTCGCCCTTCTCCAGATCGAGATCGCCCGCTTTGGCGATGGCGCGCAGATCCTGCGCCAGCCATTGCCGTTCGAGTGCTGCATTGCCAGCACCCTCGCGCATACGGGCGGCAACGGCTTCGGGATCTATGCCCGTGCCCTGCAGCGCCTCGCTGAGGCGCATCTTGACTGCATCGTCGTCGAGGCGTCCCATCTGGTCCTCGTTCAAGTTCGCCCGCGCATAGACCCCGTCCCGGGACGGTGCGTCGAGCAGAGCGGCAGAGCGGTCGCCAAGCGGGTTCAAGTGCGCAACAGAGGCCAGTACATCGGTGAGCTTGCGCTCGATCTCCGGCCGCTCGGCCGCGGGCGCGCGGTCGATCGCCTCTTCGATCTGACGGATGTTCTGAGAAAACTCGGTGATCAGCGTGTCGAACGCTGTTTCGTCTTGGGACATGTAGATGGCTCCGTCAGATTGGACCTGACCGCCACTGGCAAGGATGGTGCTGGCCCGCTCGAGGGCCTCGGCCACGTCATCGAAGTTCGACCGGGACGCCTCGGCAGCCAGACCCCGATAGGTCAGCGCGTTGCGCGCCACCGTCTGCAGGGCTGCGGCGAGATCAGCGCCTGTGCGCTGGCGCTCGACCGGCGGCCGGCCCTCGTCACGGGCCTTGTAGACCTCGTCGATTTCGGCGCGGTAGGTCGTCACCCCCCGGTCAAGACGCCGTGTCGCCTCGAGCCGGATCCCGTGGACCTGCGCCGCGTCAACCATCGCCACCCGGAAGGCGTCGTAGTTGAAGTGGTGATCCTTCCCGAGAAAGAACATTTCGCCATCCTTGCTGCGGCGGTTCAGAACGATATGCGCATGTGGATGCGCGCGATCTTGGTGTATTGCAGCAATATAGTCGAATTGCGACCCCTCACCTTGAAAGAACTTCTCGCAGACGGATTCCGTAATTGCGCGCACCTCCTCACCGCTGGTGCCAACGGGAAATGCCATCAGCAGATGCGAGGTATGGCCGAGCTTGGGGCTGTGCCGCTCACCCCACTGGTTCTCAAATCGGCGTACGACCCGGTCGATCTCGGCCTCGGACAGGGTCTTCTTGCCATCATGTGTGCCACGACTGTCGAGGATGTGGCTCGACTTGGTGGTAAGATACGTCAGCTGAGCCTTCAACTGCGCCCCGGTGTGGCACCCTCCCTTCGCGATCGGCTTGAAAATGGCCGGCGAATAACCCCGCGCCGCGCGCACCATCTGCGCCTTCTTGGCCAGCCCCTGCCAGCTGCCGGAGACCCGGCTCCAGTCGCGATCGAAGAGGGCGGGCCCGACACCGTGGGCAAGGCGCTTACCCACGCCTTAGCCGATCCGGAACGAGCGGGGCCCATGCCTTTGTGACCTTGAGCGCCAGATTGGCACGCCGCTTCAAGAGAAGCGCCTGCAAACGATCAGTCAGATCGAGGATCAGCCCTGCGAATTCGCGAATATGCCCGTGGCTTTCCGCAGTGTAGGACAAAGGCTGGCCCTTTAGCCTGGCTTCGTTCAGCCGCCGTGCCACCTGATTGATGTTGTTGCCGATACGGCTGATGTCGGCCGCCCGAGCAGAAAGGGCCTCAGTCAACGCGTGATCGGGTTCCAGGATTTCATCAGCAGCCAACACCAAATGGCGCAAGGCATCTGTGCGACTGGTGATGCCATGACGGGCAAGTGCGGCATCAAACGCGGCCAACTCACGTCGGCTGACCCGCAGACCAATGACGATCGGCCGGCTGCCATTCGCGTTTTGTCGGTCCAGAGCGTGGTTCACGGCATTGTAGATCGTCTTCAGGCTGACCCCATACCGCTGGGCCAGATCAGCAGCGGCGACGCCCTGCGCACGCTCTTTGGCGATGCTCAGACGGTCTGTTTCGGTCAGTCTTCGGCCGCGTGACATTTTGAAGTTAACGTTCCTATTTCTTGCCACCTTCGTACAAGCCCGCCTTCTCCCAGCACAAGCGGAGAAGGCATTAAGGGATTGTACTCAATGTAGAAAATCGGCCCTTGGGGCCGATTTGACGTCCTTTGTCAAATGCAGCGCGCAACGCGCTCAATGTAACGCGTTCCGCGTTCCCTGCACCGTGCATCACGTCTTATGCACGGTGTCGTTTGCGCTCTGCAGCGCGTCTTCGGGCAAGTGGTGCCGTGTCGATTGCAACACGCATCGCGCCTCGCGCTTCATGCACGGCGTCGCGTGCACCCCGCGTCGCGTTCCGCGCTTTACGTCTTTTGGAGATTGCCGAATGCAGCAAGTCTTCTGGCAAAAGCATCGCGCAACCTGGATCGCGGCGTCTGTCCCCTGCGCCCCGCTGTCTGGTCGCTGCAAAACGCGTAACGGCGAATGCATCCTGCCCACCGCATCATGCATCCCGCCTTCCGCTTGACGCCGATGCACCAAGAGGTTAGCGACATTATTACATCTTTGTAGCGTTTCACTATTTTTGCAGAAGGTCTGCGCCATGCCTAACGACAATCTCGTGGTCATCGCCGCGA
Organism: Roseicyclus mahoneyensis; assembly: GCF_003148775.1. Lineage (GTDB taxonomy): Bacteria > Pseudomonadota > Alphaproteobacteria > Rhodobacterales > Rhodobacteraceae > Roseicyclus > Roseicyclus mahoneyensis. The sequence continues at coordinate 4,835 of NZ_QGGW01000013.1, read as the reverse complement.
TGGCCCGGAAAGGGGGGAGTGGTAAAACCACGCTCTCGCGCGCCCTGATCAGCGCTGCCGTGGCTGCCGGGCGACGGGTTCTGCTGATCGACACTGATAGCACCGGAGTGCTTGGCGCCTGGCACGAACGAGCTGAAGCGGCGGGTCTCGGGTCGCCTCTGCTGCGGTCAATCTCGGTCGAGAGTGTAGGGGCCGTCGATCGCAAAATCGAGCAGGTCTATGATGCGGACTCGGCGGATTTCGTCTTCATCGACACGGCAGGCGTCGGCGCGGAATGGTCGGACGGGATCGCCGTTCTCGCCGATCACATCGTGACACCGGTCATGCTCTCTACCTCGGATCTCGATGTCGGCGCGCAGACGGCCGACTGGTTCGAAAGGTTGCGCGCGCGCGTCGATGACCCGGCGAGCTTGCCGCGCCACCATGTCGTTCTAAACATGGTTGACCCGAAAGCCACGCGCGCGGATGCCGGCTTGATCGAAGTGGCGATCGCCCGGTTTCCGGTGATCGAGACGGTGATGATGCGCCGCAACGTCTACAAGGAGATGGACGAGAAAGGCCTGCTCCACGCCATCGCGCTGCAAAAGCAGGCCGACCCAAACCCACTCATGCGCCCGCATGTCCGTCATGTCGTCGAGGCCCTTGAGGAGGCCACCGACATCCTCAACAACATCCTGGCCGCGTGAGGACAGGGCGTTGAGAAAGAAGATTCCAACCATCACCCGGCCCGACCCAGCCTATGCCGCGTCCCTTCGGCCGGAGGGGGAGAAAGACCCGGGAAGGGAAGAGGGGGACCGGGAAGAGACCGTCCTGATGCCGATGAGCATGACGGCAGACGTGGCGGATGAAGATCAAGCGCCGGCGCCAAGCAGGCCTTCCGTGCCTTCGCCGCAAGCAAGCCCGGAGACAGCGGCCGAGATCATAACAGCGCCCACGGCGTCGCAGCCTAGGGTCCGACGCATTCCGGCCACCCGCAAGATCGATATCCGGGTGAACGCGCTGAAACGGCAGGAAGAAGCCCTCATCGACTGCGGCGTCGACCCCGCTCATGTCATCCGGGCAGCTCTGCGCCGTGCCGTGAAGACCTGGCAGCTCGGGCCAGAGTTCGTCCCACCTTCCGAAGAGCAGAGAACGCGGATCACCGAATGGCGCGCGCGGACATCTCTGGCCGTCGATGCCAATGCGCTGACTTCCATCCTGCACGCCCATGACCCCCTCGATGTGCTCAGCAAGTGGGCCTTGATCCGCGGCCAGATCGAGCCGCGTGTCTGGGCGGAGATCGACATTCTCCTGGATGAGATTGCCGTTCGCGCCGCAGCGCAGAATAGAGAAAATGATACGTCAACAACCTGACTATAAAGACAACTTGTCCTTTTGTCGGTGGGTTTTTGCCGAAGCTACCGCCCACACCTTGCAGTTGCAGAAACCTGTCGTTAACACCGCCGACAAGAAATTTTTGACCTCCCTTTAACCAGTTATGAGGTCCAGATAGCAGGAGCGCGTCATGACCCCAAAACCCCGCCTCACCGGCGAACCGATCATGCGTATCCTCTGCAAGAAGACCGACAATCTGGTGGGTTTCCTCTACCAATGGAACAATGGCGATCTGCAGCCCGCGTGGCTGGACGATGCTTTGGCCGACGTCCGCTACGAACCAATAAGCGACGCCGCCTGACCTCTGTCCAATCGGATACAGTACGGCTGATCCGGGCCGTTACATGGAGATGTGTCCAACCTTTGGACTCGTTGGTGGTGCATAGAACCCACTTCCATAAATCATCTATTTGCTACACAGTGAGTTATAGAAAGGGATTCTATAGCTCATGCGCTGGAACTGGACACAACCCGACTGGCCGAACTTCCGCTATGACCGCGCTGCGATCGAGCCACTCGAACGGCGCTTTCTGCTGTCCTCAGGCGAAATCCTTGGTGCGGTCCGCCATGTGACGGGCGAGGAGCGCGACCGGCTGCGCATCGAGCTTCTGAGTGAGGAGGCGATGCGGACGAGTGCTATCGAGGGCGAGGTTCTGGACCGGTCGAGTGTCCAGTCCTCGTTGCGGCGGCAGTTCGGACTGACCACGGAGGGCGTACCCTCCAGGCCCCGCGAGCAGGGCATCGCCGAAATGATGGTCGATGTCTATTCGAACCACGCGGCCCCTCTGACACACGACACGCTCTCTCACTGGCACGGTATGCTCCTGTCCCATGACCGCGGCCTCGAGACGATCGGTGCATACCGTCGGCATGACGACGCCATGCAGATCGTCTCCGGCCGCATTGACCGACCGACGGTGCATTTCGAAGCGCCGCCATCGGCGCAAGTCCAAGGTGAAATGGACGTCTTCGTCGACTGGTTCAACCGCACGGCGCCAGAGGGATCCACGCCATTGCCCGCGCTAACGCGTGCGGCACTTGGGCATCTGTGGTTCGAAAGCGTCCATCCATTCGAGGACGGCAATGGCCGCTTGGGCCGCGCTCTGGCTGAAAAGTCCCTTGCGCAGAATATCGGCCAGCCGAGCCTGATCGCACTGGCCTATACGATCGAACGCGACCGCAAGGAGTATTACGACCAGCTCGAAGCCCACCAGAAGACGCTGCATGTGACCGCGTGGCTTTTGTGGTTTGGCGAGACGGTGCTCAACGCGCAGCAGGTAACCCTGACGCGGGTCGCGTTCTTCATCGCAAAGGCAAAGTTCTACGACCAATTCCGGGATCGGCTGAACGACCGGCAGGCCAAGGTGATCGAGCGCATGTTCCGAGAGGGGCCCGAGGGATTCAAGGGCGGACTCAGCGCCGAGAATTACATCGCCATCACCGGCACATCGCGCGCGACTACGACCCGGGATCTTCAGGACCTGGTCGAGATGGGCGCGCTGAACCGGACCGGGGAGCGGCGGCATACGCGGTATTGGCTGATGTTCGAATCCGAACGAAACAAACCCAGTGATCAGCCGCCCGTAAAATAGATCTGCATGCCAAGAGCCAGCAGATCACGCTCCCAAGCGATCCTTCAGACCGACGATGCGGGTTCCTGCACTGTCTGCTCTCACTTCCAGAACATCAGACGACGAAAGCAAATAGCCAAGATTGTCACCAAGCGAGAACGGGAACATCGTCGGCTGACCCGCAAGACCATCAAGACCAAGAGGGTGGCCGACATGCATAAGTAGCGCCGCGGAAAGCCACTGAACCGTCTCCGGGCTCTGGAGCGCCATCGAGGGCTTCCGCGTCAGCGTCTTGCCATTCGCACTTTTATTCAGCAGGGACCAATCGACCTGCGACTGGAGGACCATGTTGGTCATGCGGCGAGTGCCTTCGCGCTCACCGTAAATCTCCGCCATCCTCCTGTGCACTTCAGTAGTGGTGCAATCACCTTGAATGGATGTCAGTCGACCGACGATTTCGGCAACCTTTGCAAAGAAAGGATAGACTGCGATCGCCATCCCCCAGGTCAGCACTTCGACTTGTGCATTCGAAACACTGGCAAAGATGTCGACCCCTCTATCCGCCAAACCGACGACCTCCTCGCGCGGTTCAAGCCAGAGACGGTTCAGGACAGTCCGTGTCTTCTTCTTCGCTTCTGGCCCGGCATGAGCTTCAGTGAGGATCTGATCGAGCTCGCCAATGTCCGCAGCACCCGAGCGTACCCGCAAAGCGGCCGCTGCCCAGTCAAGGCGGATGAAACGATCAAAGCCGATCTGGGGCGCTTTAGGTTGCATTCTCTTCTTTCTTCATTCGGATCTTTACGAATGGGACAATCAGCTCTTCTACAGACATCCCACCATGAGCGACAATTTGATGGCCTGCGGGGACAAAAGCACCCCGCCCTTCCGCATACAGCGGCAAGAAATCTGATGGCAGTCCTGTTTTTCCGAACTGGAAGGCGTCAATTTCCGGCGGAACAGATGAAGCAAGATCCTCGCTGCGATAAGCCCGAACTCGCTCACCCTTCAATTCGGATACAACGCCTTGACTGAGCCGCCCAATACCTTCCGCATCAACGTTGCCGTGGTCTGCTGTCAGGTAAATATGGTACCCATGCTGGCTAAGCATGGTGAATAATTTTTCAATGAAGCCAGTTTCGCACCAATCGCGAATTTGTCCAGCGATCCCACGTTTACCCAGCATTGCGCCATGCACGATTTCATCGATCATGTCGACAACGATGCCAGCCACTTTTGTCGTAGGCCTTGACAGAGTTTCCTCTAATGCCGCCAGTTGTTCGGATCGTTTAAGCCCTTTTTGATAGGTGACTTCGGGCTTCCTCAGTCCATTCTCTTGCCAAAACTTAGACCAGAGTGATGGTTCTTGCGCTGTCGTGCCCATCGAACTCTGGAATTCGCGAGGCTTTAGACCAGAGAACAGCGCTTGGCGAGATATGGAAGTCAGTGTCGGCAGCCACGCGAAACACGCACCTTCATCTACAGAAAATTCAGAAACTCTCGCAGACAAATCCTCACGGATTTGGACCCATTGATCCAGCGCCAAGCCATCAAATACAACGAGGGCAATTCGATCTTCACCAGAGCTGCGGCGCATAGCTAAATATCTTGGCACATGGTGCACCATCACAGGCGCTTTCGCGACGGGCAATGAAGGCAAGTCGGTGAAGTGCCGAAACACCCACTCCTTTAGCCGCGCATCGGCGTTCAGCTGCAACGTCCGAACCTGGCCCTGTAGGCCAGCAGCATCTGCGGCTTTGAGTTCATTGAAGCGATTTATGAGTTCCGCCAGGCGACGGGCCGCTTCCACCCAGTCGCGATACGGCGCATCGATCAATGGCATGTCGGCTGCGATCCTCGTCGCACCTTCTGACACCAGTCGGGAAAGTGCCT
>NZ_QGGW01000012.1 GCF_003148775.1 Roseicyclus mahoneyensis | reverse complement strand
CTGATCGCGCCGATCGCGATGGAAGACGGCCTGCGCTTCGCCATCCGCGAAGGCGGCCGCACCGTCGGCGCAGGCGTGGTGTCCAAGATCCTCGCGTAAGGCGGGGTAGGGTGCGCCGACCCCGGAGCACCCTACTTGATCGGGGTGTGCCGGGGTCGGCGCAGTCTATCCGTGACGGGAATTTTCAATGCAGGGCCGCTTTCGGGCGGCCCTTTCTGGTTCGCCCGGCTCAGCCCCTAACACGTGCGTCGGCTTCGGCTGTCACCGCATCCATGAAAGTGCCCAGATCGGCGGCCAGCTTGGCACCCTCGGGTTCCGAGACGCGGGGCGGCACGGTGCGGTCCCAGACCCGCCAGAGCAGCGCTACCCGGCCAAAGGGCAGGGGGAACATCAACCTGTCCCATGTCCGCCATGACCAGAAGCGCGAGGCGGAGAAGGTGAAGACCACGATAGGCACCTGCGCCGTCCGCGCCCATTGGATCGGCGTCACCTTGGCCACCCGCGCGGGGCCCCTCGGCCCATCGGGCGAGATGCCGATAGAGATGCCCTGTTTCAGCCCGCGCAGCACCTCGCGCATCTCGGCGGCGCCCAGCACTCCCTTGGGCATCGGCACGGTGCCATAGCCGAAGGCGCGGTGCAGCCAGCCGACCAGACGGCCCGCGCGCCCGGCGGAAGTCAGGCTGCGGCAGGGTGCCTGAGCAAGGTCGAACATCCAGGGCGTCATCATGATCCGCTGGTGCCAGCACACGATGATCACCGCCCCATGAATTTCGATCAGGCGCGCGACCGTGTCCCATCCATCTGCCTCGCGGCGCGAGCTGTGGTAGACCGCCGTCAGCCACAGCCGGAACAGCCACGCCGTGGCCCGGTTGACCGTGGCGCTTGAGGCGATGCGTTGACGCAAGGTCATGTCTGGTGTGCGCTCCCTTTCCGGATCTTCCTTGGACGGCTTCGCGGACTTGGTCAACACGGGTGGCCCACACTGGCCCGTACTGGCGCGCAGGGGGCGGCGGCCCTAGACTGCGGCTGGAACAGAGGAGGGATCGGGATGGCGGACAGGCGCGAGACGGCGGAGATCGGGTTGATCGGGCTGGGCACGATGGGGGCGAACCTTGCGCTCAACATCGCCGAGACCGGGCACAAGATCGCGGTCTGGAACCGGACCCGCGCCCGTACGGAGGCATTTGCGCGCGAGGCCGATGACTTGGCGGCGATGCTGGTGACGACGGTCGATTTGTCGGAATTCGTCGCGGCCATCGCCCGGCCGCGCCGGATCGTGCTGATGGTTCCAGCGGGCAAACCGGTCGACGATCAGATTGCGGCCCTTCTGCCCTTGGTCGATGCGGGCGATGTGATCGTCGACGCGGGCAATTCCGACTGGCAGGATACGGACCGCCGCGCGGCAGCTTTGGCGCGCGAGGGCATCGAGTTTCTCGGGCTTGGCGTCTCGGGCGGGGCCGAGGGCGCGCGCAACGGCCCTTCGATGATGGCGGGCGGGTCGGACCGGGCATGGGCGGCCTTGGCCCCGGTCCTGCAGGTCGTCGCGGCGCGGTTCGAGCATGATCCCTGCGTTGCCCATCTGGGGCCGGGCGGCGCGGGGCATTACGTCAAGATGGTTCATAACGGGATCGAATATGCCGACATGCAGATGATCGCCGAGGTCTATGGCCTGATGCGCGATGGCATGGGGCAGGGTGCTGCGGCCATCGGCGACGGTTTTGCGCGCTGGAACGAGGGGCCGCTCGCCTCCTACTTGATCGAGATCACGGCCGAGGTGGCGGGCAGCATTGATCCCGACAGCGGGCACCCCATGCTCGACCTGATCGTGGACAGGGCAGGGCAGAAGGGGACCGGCCGCTGGACCGTGATCGATGCGCAGATGCGCGCGGCGCCGCTTCCGGCGGTCGAGGCGGCGGTGACGGCGCGGGTTCTGTCGGGCGAGGCTGAAGCGCGCGCCGAGGGGGCGGCCATCTTCGGCGAGGCGGGGGCGATGGAACTGCCTGAGCGAGATCTGGAAAGTGCGCTGATGGCGGGCAAGATCCTGGCTTATTCGCAGGGGTTCTCGCTGCTGGCGACCGCGAGCGCAGAGCAGGATTGGTCCCTGCCTCTGCCGCGCATCGCCGAGATCTGGCGGGCAGGCTGCATTATCCGGTCGGCCATGCTGGGTGACATGGCGCGCGCACTGGCCGAGGCGCCGGATGCGCGGCTCGCCTTTGCGCCGGACTTCGCCGTTGCGCTGGAGGCGCATGTGCCGGGTTTGCGGCGTGTCGTGGCGGCGGCGACCCTTGCGGGTTTGCCGGTGCCCGCGCTAGCGTCAAGCCTTGGGTATTTCGACACGCTTCGGCAGGCGCGGGGCACGGCCAACCTGATCCAGGGCCTGCGCGACCGGTTCGGGGCGCATGGGTTCGAACGGACGGACCGGCCGGGCGCGCGCGACCTGCATGGCCCTTGGGGCTAAGGCCAACCACCAAGCCTCGAGGGCGGAATCCTCCGGTGATGCGCTTGCGTGGTCTTGGTATGGCAAAGTTGCATTCGCGCTCGTGCCGGGGGAGCTAGAACAGCCGAAAGGGGGGCGCTGCGACCAATGCCGGGACATGCAGGCTGGCCCTGCGGTTGCGCAAGACACCCGTCCTTGCACGAGCAGGGTGTTCGGTCTGGTCATGCGGCAACGCGCGATGTCCGATGCGGTTTCCAAGGTGGACAGCGCCACTTCGCATCTGGACAAGCGCGCCTTTAGGTCCTATTCCGCAGGCGGCCTAGGGGTGTAGCTCAGTTGGTAGAGCAGCGGATTCCAAATCCGCAGGCCGGGGGTTCGAGACCCTCCGCCCCTGCCATGTTCCCTCATTCGATTATCAGCTGCTCACCCGCCCGTTCGCGCGCGTGCCGTTGCGCAAGACACGGCCCCGCACCGGCAGGGCGGTACGGGGCTTGGTCGGATCACTCTGGGCGGCAAGCGCCGCGTCGTGTTCGCGGTGGCATCAGCCCGCAGTCGGCCCTGCCTCCAGCACATCCTCGAGCGTCCGCAGGCCGGTGCGCGGGGCCTGCACCAGCACCGACATGTTGCCAGGCTTGTGCTCGTTGCGGAGCATCTTGGTATGCGCGTCGGGCAATTCGGCCCAAGGAAACACCTCGGACATGCAGGGGTCCAGACGCTGTTCCACCATCAGGCGGTTGGCGGCCGAGGCCTGTTTGAGATGCGCAAAATGGCTGCCTTGCAGGCGCTTTTGATGCATCCACATGTAGCGCACGTCGAAGGTGCAGTTGAACCCGGTGGTGCCCGCGCAGATCACGACCATGCCGCCCTTCTTGCACACCAGCGTGGAGACCGCGAAGGTCGCCTCGCCCGGATGTTCGAAGACCATGTCGACGTTCACGCCCTTGCCGGTGATGTCCCAGATCGCCTTGCCGAAGCGGCGCGCCTCTTTCAGCCAGGCGTTGTATTCGGGCGTGTTGACCGTGGGCATCTGGCCCCAGCAGTCGAAGTCCTTGCGGTTGATGACGCCCTTGGCGCCAAGGCCCAGCACATAATCGCGCTTGCTTTCATCCGAAATGACGGCGATGGCATTTGCGCCCGCAGTGTTGGCCAACTGGATCGCATAGACACCCAAGCCACCCGACGCGCCCCAGATCAGCACGTTCTGGCCCGGCTTCAGCTCATGCGGGTGGTGGCCGAAGAGCATCCGGTAGGCGGTGGCGAGCGTCAGGGTGTAGCAGGCCGACTCCTCCCAGGTCAGGTGCTTGGGGCGCGGCATCAATTGCTGCGCCTGCACCTTGGTGAACTGCGAGAACGATCCGTCAGGCGTCTCGTAGCCCCAGATGCGCTGGGTGGGCGAGAACATCGGGTCGCCGCCGTTGCATTCCTCGTCGTTGCCGTCATCCTGATTGCAGTGGATCACGACCTCATCGCCGACCCTCCAGTTGCGGACCTTGTCGCCGACCGCCCAGACGATGCCCGAAGCATCGGAGCCCGCGATGTGATAGGGTGCGCCGTGGCCGTCGAAAGGGCTGATCGGCTGGCCGAGACCCGCCCAAACACCGTTGTAATTCACGCCCGCCGCCATCACGAGCACGAGAACCTCGCTCGAGTCGATCGTCCATGTGTCGACCACCTCAACCTCGAAGGCCTTGTGGGGTTCGCCATGGCGTTCGCGGCGGATCGTCCACGCATACATCTGTTTGGGAACATGGCCGAGGGGCGGCATCTCGCCCATTTCATAAAGGTCCTTTTTCGGCGCGTCGTAGGTGGCGATCGCGGGGCTCGCGTCGAGGGCCATGGGCATGTCTCCGTTCCTCATATGATGCCGCACTGCGGAATCAATCTTGCTGCTGCTGCGAGAGATACAGATGGCCGCGCAACAAATCAAACAGGAAAATGCCAGTTCGTGAAATATTATGTCGCGACGGACTTGAGATCCAGCGGGGTTTGCGCCTCTTTGGGCGTGTCTCGCAGCAGATGCGCGACCGAGGCCGCGTAGAAGGCGATCAGGTCGACGCCCTGCCCGGTTTCGGGCACGCGCAACCGGTCTCCGGTGCGCTGCAGGATGCGCCGTTCGATCAGCGCCCGCAGCCCGGCTTCGATGGTGTAGGCGATGTCGTCGCGCGGGATATGGACGGTGACGCCTTGGGCCTGCGCCACCTCGATCCGGCGGCGCACCAGCGCGTCCAACGCCACGACGCTGCGCACGCCCTCGTGCAGGGCATGGGCGACCAACGGCACAGGTGTCACCGGCATGACCGTGGCGATGCGGCTCATGAGTTCAAGCCCAAGCGCCCCGGCAGGGTCGTCATGCGGGCTGTCCATGAAGGCGGTCAGGCTGAGCGGTTCACCAAAGCTGACCGCGGCATAGCCATAGCGGTGATACTTGCCGGTCAGCCGGTTCCAGAGCTGCCGCCGCAGATAGCGCCAGATCGGCCGGAGCGAGAAACGGAACCGCCGCGTGCCCTGGATATGGGCGTCGATCAGCGTCTTGTCCTCCATCACCCGGTCATAGTTCAGTGCGACGGGCACGAAGACCACATCACGCGACCGGCCTGGCCGGAACCCTTCGAGAATATAGGAGAAAAGGCCCAGCTTGGGCTTCGCCAGATGCCCTGTGCGGCTAAGCCCGCCCTCGGGAAAGACGGCCTGTGTCACGCCCGCTTCGGTCGCCATCTGGACGTAACGGGCCAGAACCTTGCGGTAGAGCGCATTGTTGTGGCGGCGGCGGATGAAATAGCCCCCCATCGCACGCACAAGCTGGCGCATCGGCCACACCCGCGCCCATTCGCCTACCGCATAGGCCAGCGCCGAGCGTTCGGCGACCAGCCATGTGACCAGAACGTAATCCATGTTCGAGCGGTGGTTCATCACGAAGACGACGGTCGCATCCTCGGGGATCGCCTCGAGCGCGGGGTCGTTGGCATGAACCAGCCGCACCCGGTAAAGCGATTGCGACAGGATGCGGGCGGCGCGGATGGCAAAGCCGAAATAAGTGAAGGCGGAAAAGCCCGGCACGATCTCGCGCGCGTAGCGTTCGGCCTTTTGAAACGCCACGTCCTCGCGGATGTTGTTGTCGCGCGCATGATCGGCGATGGCCTGCGCCACCTCGGGATCATAGATCAGGCGGCGGATCGTATCCATGCGGCGCGCGAGCTTGAAGGGTTGGATCGGCTGCTTGAGGCGCTTGTTCAGCTCATCGACCGCGCGTTCGAGCCGTCGGCGCAGGAACCACCGAACGGACGGGAACAGGAAGTGCGATGCGAAAGTCACGCCCGCGAAGAGCAGGATCAGGATGAACAGCCAGATCGGCAGGGTGACGGTGCTCGACATCGCAGGCAGGTTCGCAGGTTTGACCCGTGCGCGCAATCGGGCCGACCGGGCCGGCCCAAAGGTCTCAGAGCGTCATGTGCCGGGCGCGCGCGCCGCGTTCGATGGCCGCCGCATGCAGCCGGTCGATGTCGAGTGCATGGCGGAGTTCCTCGAGGAACCGCAATTCCGGCTGCGTCAGTGCGCCATCCGCTGCGGCGACATCGCAGGCGATGGCATAGGCCGTTTCATGGAGCCGGTCAGGCAGCGCATCGCGCACCAGCCCGAACAGCGCATCGAGCCCATCCTCTTCCTCGAACAGCTCGAACACGGTCTTTGCGACCTCGCGCATGCGGTCGGTGTCGAAGGCGGCGAAGACCGGCAGGTGGTTGACGATCTGTTCGATCGTGACCAGTTCCGCGGTGCGGATCGACTCGTCGGCGACGGAGACGGCCACCATCACGGCGACAAGGGCATCTTCGGGGCTGATGATATCGGACATGCGTACGCTCCTGATCGACGAGGGGTATTTATTGACCTCGCCGCGCCCGCACAATAGGGCGAGAGCGCGCGGGCAGACGGGCCCGTGCCTGATACGGGACCCATCCATCATGACCGCCCTTTGCGACGCAGCAATGACCTCCAAGGCCTGGCCCTTCGAAGAGGCGCGGGCGGTTCTGAAACGCTACGAAAAGGCACCGCCCGAAAAGGGTTACGTCTTGTTCGAGACGGGCTATGGCCCCTCCGGTCTGCCCCATATCGGGACCTTCGGCGAAGTTCTGCGCACGACGATGATCCGCCGCGCTTTTCAGATCATTTCCGACATCCCGACCCGGCTGATCTGTTTCTCCGACGACATGGACGGCATGCGCAAGGTGCCGGGCAATGTGCCCAATCAGGACATGCTGCGCGACCATCTGCAAAAGCCGCTGACCCGTGTGCCCGACCCGTTCGGCGAGTTCGAGAGCTTTGGCGATCACAACAACGCCATGCTGCGCCGGTTCCTCGACACTTTCGGGTTCGACTATGAGTTCTATTCAGCCACCGACTATTACGCATCCGGCCAGTTCGACGCGATCTTGCTGCGCGCGGCCGAACGCTATGACGCGCTGATGAAGGTGATGCTGGCGTCATTGCGCGACGAGCGGCGCGAGACCTATTCGATCTTCCTGCCGATCCACCCCGAAACCGGCCGCGTGCTCTATGTGCCGATCAAGCATGTCGATGCGAAAGCGGGGACCGTGACCTTCGATGACGAGACGGGCCGCGAATGGACGCTGCCGGTCACGGGCGGTCAGTGCAAGCTGCAGTGGAAGCCCGATTTCGGCGCGCGCTGGGCGGCGCTTGGCGTCGATTTCGAGATGTATGGCAAGGATCATTCCACCAACACACCAATTTATGACGCGATCTGCGAGATCCTTGGCGCGCCCGCGCCGCATCATTTCACCTATGAGTTGTTTCTGGACGAGACGGGGCAGAAGATCTCGAAATCCTCTGGCAACGGCATCTCGATCGACGAATGGCTCAGCTATGCCTCGACCGAGAGCCTGTCGTATTTCATGTATCTCAAGCCCAAGACCGCCAAGCGGCTCTATTTCGACGTGATCCCCAAGGCGGTCGACGAATACCACCAGCAACTGGCGGCCTACCCGTCCCAGACGCCCGAGCAGCAGCTGGCCAACCCGGTCTGGCACATCCACGGCGGCGACGTGCCGGCCAGCACGATGGTGGTGCCCTTTGCCATGCTGCTCAACCTCGCCTCCGTCTCGGCGGCCGAGGACAAGGCGCGGCTCTGGGGGTTCATCAACCGCTACGCGCCCGATGCCTCGCCCGAGAAAAACCCCGATCTGGATCAGGCGGCGGGCTTTGCCATCCGCTACTTCAACGATTTCGTGAAGCCGACCCGCGTGTTCCGCCTGCCCACCGACAAGGAACGCGCCGCGATGGAGGAACTGGTCGCCTGTCTGGGCGACGAGGCCCGCGCGCTGGACGTGATCGCGCGCAAGAATGCGCAGGAGGGCAAGGATACGGCCCTGCCAGAGGTCGACTGGCAGGACGACGAATTCCTGCAATCCATCGTCTTTGCCATTGGCAAGACGCATGGCTTCGACCCTTTGCGCGACTGGTTCGCGGGGCTTTACGAGGTGCTTCTGGGCGCAAGCCAAGGCCCGCGTTTCGGCGGGTTCATCGCGCTCTACGGGATCGAGGAAACCAAGGCCCTGATCGCGCAGGGGCTTGCGGGCGATCTGGTCGCGTGACGCGATGGCGGCGGAGGGCACATACCCGCCGCTGTTCACGCTCAAGGCGGTCGCCCGCGATGTCTGGATCGCGGACGGCCCGATCATCGACCTCTACCGGATGCCCTTTCCCACGCGGATGACGGTGGTGCGGCTGTCGTCGGGCGATCTGTGGCTGCATTCGCCGATCGCCTTCTCCGCCGATCTGCTGGAGGCGTTGCAAGAGATCGGTCCGGTGCGCCACCTGATCGCGCCGAACTGGCTGCATTACGCCCATGTTCAGGATTGGGCCGATGCGCTCCCTGCCGCGCAGACATGGGTCGCGCCGGGCGTGGTGGAGCGGGCCGAGGGGCAGGGCGTCCGGCTGAGGGCGGATCACCTGCTGGGCGATGCCGCGCCGGAGCCTTGGTCGGGTGACCTCGACCAGATGATCGTGCCCGGATCGCGGCTGCACCGCGAGGCGGTGTTTTTCCACCGCGCCAGCCGCAGCCTGATCCTGACCGACCTGATCGAGAATTTCGAACCCGCCCGCCTGCCTTGGCATCTGCGGATCGTGACGCGAGTGGCGGGCAACCAGCACCCTGACGGGTCGATGCCGCGCGACCTGCGCCTGACCTTTGACAGGCAAGCGCTGGCGGGCGCCGTGCGCCGGATGATCGCGTGGGAGCCCGCGCGCATCTTGATCGCGCATGGCCGCTGGTACCCTGCGCGGGCGGTGGACGAGTTGCGCCGCGCCTTTCGGTTTCTCGACCTTTAGCGCCCGTCCGGGTGAAACCCGCGCGTCGGGCGCTACGTTTCTGAGGGGACATGCCACCCGTCACGGAGACATCGCCATGCTACGCGCCCTTATCGCCGGATTGTTCCTCGCCCTTGCCGCCCCCGCCATCGCGCAAGAGGTGCTGGCCCCCAACCCCGAGATCGAGGCCACCATCGCCGGTCAGTTCGACGCCTTCCGCGCCGAGGACGTGCCCGGAGCATGGGCCTTTGCCAGCCCCAATATCCAGGGGCTCTTCGGCACGCCCGAGAATTTCGCCCGCATGGTCGAACAGGGCTATCCGATGGTCTGGCAACCCGGCGAGGTCGATTTCATCGATTTGCAAAGCTTTGGCGGGCTGCTGGTGCAGCGCGTGCAGGTGATCGATGGGACGGGCAACGCGCATTACCTCGGCTATCAGATGGTCCGGACCGACGACGGCTGGCGCATCAACGGGGTGCAGGTGCTGCGCGCGCCCGACGTCGCGGCCTGACCGCGCGCGTTAACCGCGTCTTAACCCCTCCGGGCTACACCCTTGGGCGGTCCCGGCCTCATGCGCCGGGCTCTGTCTTGGACAGTGCTTTACAACCGAGGTGGCCGTGAAAGGCGCCTGCGGTTGCCCCTTTCCGGTCCTGTGACACACGCGCCGGGGCAATGCCCCGCGCCGGAAAGGGGTACCACATGAATCAGGTGATCACCGACGGGCTGGTGCTGATGCCACCACCCTTTGCCGACGGGCTTGCGGTCTGGTCGCGGCAAGACGGGCGGCCGGGCAGCGACACTTGGGCCACCGCAGCGAACGCGGCCCTTGTTGCGGCGGATGCCGATTTCGGGACCTGTCTGGAGATCGTCAAGACGGAAAGCACGACGCGCATCCGCTTCATGAGTCAGACGCCCATCGTGCCGGGCCTGTACCTACGGGTGTCGGCCCGGGTCAAGGCGTTGTCGGGCAACCTGCCCACCGCGCGAATCGCCGCCTGGGCGGGCAACGCCGCAAGCCAGAACCTGCCCAGCGTGCCGCAGATCGGGCCTGCCACCGCGCTGACCGCCTATGGCGAGGTTGTAACCGTCACCGCCATCATCGGCACCGGCGCGCGTGGCGGCGTCGACATGCCATGGGGCACCGCCGCCAGCTTTGGCCATGTGGGCCTCGACCTGACTGGGCCGAATGGCGGGCAGGTGCGCATCGACGCCATCGAGGTGGAGGATGTCACCTCGGTCTTCTTGCGCAAGCTGATGGATTGGGTCGATGTGCGCGATTTCGGCGCGGTGGGCAATGGCGTGACGGATGACCGCGCGGCCTTTGTTGCGGCCGATGCCGCCGCCGCCGGGCGCGAGGTGATGGTGCCCGCGGGCAACTACCGCATCGCAAGCAGCCTGACGATGAACAGCCCTGTGCGGTTCGAAGGCAAGCTGGTGATGCCCGACGAGGCGCGCCTGTCGCTGAACCAAAATTTCGATCTCAAGGGCTATTCGGAGGCGATGGGCGATGACGTGCTGGGGCTGCGCAAGGGCATCCAGCAGTTGTTCAACCAATCCGACCACGAAGGGTTCGACCTGTGCGGGCGGCGCGTGGTGCTGGACGCCCCGCTGGATGTGCAGGGCATCGTCGGCAACCGCAACACCTATGCCAACCGCCGCGTTTTGAGGAACGGCCAGTTGTCGGCCACGAATTCGCCCGGATGGAACGACGCGGTCTTTACCCGGTCCGGCACATGGTCGGCCTCGGACCCGCGGCGCATCACCGGCCTGTCGAATGTGGCCGACATCCCCATCGGCGCGTTGGTGACAGGCCCGCAGGGCGTGGGGCGCGAGATTTATGTCATGGCGCGCGATGTGGCGGGCGGGCGCGTGACGCTCTCGGCGTCGCTGTCGGGCGCGCCGGTGACCCAGACTTACACGTTCCGGCGCTTCCGCTACATGCTGGATTTCTCGGGTTGGCTGAACCTGCAGCGCTTCATCGTCTCGGATATCGAGTTCCTGTGTGCGGGCCTGTGTTCCGGGATCAACCTGCCCGTCGACGGGCTGGTGTTCCAGATCCAGGACTGTTTTTTCACCGGGCCCAAGGATCGCGCCATCACGTCTTGCGGCGAAGGCTGTCAGGGGATGCAGATCGACCGCTGCCAGTTCCTGTCGAACGAGCAGAACACCAACGCGCCTTTGCGCACCAGCATCGCGTTCAATTCCAATTCCTCGGACGTCAAGGTGCGCGACAACCGCGTCAACAAGTTCCGCCATTTCGGGGTCGTGGGCGGCACCGGCAACATCTTTTCGGGCAACCATTTCTTTCAGGGCGATGGCGTCACCGATGGCCCGCGCACGGCGGGTCTGGTGCTGGCCGACAACAACATCAAGACCACGATCGAGGGCAATTACATCGACAATTGCTATATCGAATGGGGCAATGAGCGCGACCCCACGCCTGCCTTTTCGACCGGATTCAGCTTTCACGGCCTGTCGCTGGACGGAAACATCTTCTTTTCCACCGAAAGCGCGCCCTGGATGAATTTCATTGTCATCAAGCCTTACGGGCCGGGCCATTTCATCAACGGGCTGACGGTGACCGACAACCTGTTCAAGAAGACCGGCGGCGCCCAGCTTGAGGCGGTGGAGGGCGTGGATACCAGTTTTGCGCAGCTCGACCTGACGCGCACTGCGGACCTTTTGTTCAACGGCAACACCTATACCGGGATCATCAAGCGGACCGAGAACCCGGTGACCGTGCGCCATGTGGAAGGCACAGCCTCCACGACCTGGAATGTTGATATGAGCGGGTTTGCCCCTTTCGGCGCGCCAGTGCGGGCCGGCACCGCATTCCTCGCCGAGGGGCCGTTGCGCAGCGCGTCCAACGTCATCGTCTACTTCACGCCCTATGCCGAACCAGCGCAAGGCCCCGGTGGGCGGACGCTGCGGCTGCGCTGGCAGCAAGATGTGCGCGGCACCGCCCAGATCACCGCGCGCTTCGACCTCTGAGGCATCTGCAACAGTATGGCCCGGCCCCGTTTCGACGCCGGCCGGGCTTTCCTTTGGCGGGTGACCGGGCTAGCTCGGCCCGCATGTCCGTATTGCCTGTGGAATGTGTTCAGGATTATCCCCGCCCGCCCCGGCTGGAACGGGTAGGCCAGCCCCTGCGCGTGGTCTTTGCCGGCGTTCCGGTGGCGCAGGCCGATGCGGGCACGGCGTGGCGGGTGCTGGAGACCCATCACGCGCCGACCTATTACCTGCCGCCCGATGCCGTTGTGGCTGCCGCGTTGGTGCCCTCGGCCCGGGAAACCTGGTGCGAGTGGAAGGGGCGGGCGGCCTATGTCGATCTTGTGCTCAACGGGCGACGGTCGCGCAACGCGGGCTGGACCTACCCGACGCCAACCGCCCGGTTCGAGGCGATCAAGGATCACATCGCCTTTTACGCCACCTCGGTCGATGCAGCCTATGTGGGTGACATCCGCGTGGTGCCCCAGCCCGGCGATTTCTATGGCGGCTGGGTCACGGCTAACCTGACCGGCAAGATCAAGGGCGCGGTGGGCACGCTGCACTGGTAGGGATTAGGGCAGCAGGTCGGACGGCGTCAGCCGGTAAGCCTTGCCGAAGCCGCCGTTCAGCGCGCCTGACAGCGGCGTGAAGCGCACCAGCCCGAAATCTCCGAAATCGTAGTAGAGCGTCGCCTTGGGATATAGTCCGAGGTAATGCGCCTTGAGGTCTGCCTTGTCGGCCTGCTCCGCCTTGGCCTGCAGCGTCAGACGTGGATGGGTCAGCGGATCACCCTTGGCGCCCGGCTCGCCAATCAGCAACGAGCAGCGCGGATCGGACCGGAGCGCGCTTGTATGGGCTGACAGGGTCGAGATCAGTGTCAAGGGCGCGCCATCGGGGCCGGGCACCAGCGACACGCGCGTGACCATCGGCGCGCCGGTATCAGGGTCGATCACGCCCAGCGCGGCAAAACGCGCCGTGGCGATCAGTTCGCGGGCCAGCGCGCGCGCCTCGGCGTCCGTGGGGCGGATCGGATCTGTGGGACGTTCCGTCATACGTGGTAACCTAGCGCCGAGACCGGGATCGCGCCAGAGTGGCCGGTGGTGCCGGGATCGTGGCGGCGCGGCAACGCCCGCGCCCATTCTGGCCCTGGTGCCCTGTGAGGGCTACGAGCCGCCTTGCACCCGGTCAGAGGGCGCGGCAGCGTGGGGGCCTGCCAAGACCCAGGGGGGAATGTCATGGCCCTTGCTCCGCCACTCGACGAGGAGGCGATGGACGCCGATCTGCGCGCCCATGTGCAATTCTTCAAGGGACCGCTCGGGGTCATCCCGAACTCAGTGCGCACGATGGCGCACAGGGCCCCCATCGCGCGTGCCTTCACCGATCTGAATGTCGCGGTGATGACCGATTACGGATCGGGCGTGACGCCGGAATTCAAGCGGCTGATCGGCTATGTCTCCAGCTTTGCCTCGGGTTGCCTTTATTGTCAGGCGCACATGATCCTCGCCTCCGAAAGGTTCAACGCGACCGAGGCGCGGCTGAACGACGTGTTCGATTTCGAGCGTAGCGACCATTTCACGGAAGCTGAGAAGGCCGCCCTCGCCTTTGCCAATGCGGCGACGCAAGTGCCGAACGCCGTGACGCCCGAGGTGGGCGCGCGCCTGCGCGCCTACTGGGACGACGGGCAGATCGTCGAGATCATGGGGGTGGTCGCGCTGTTTGGATATCTCAACCGTTGGAACGATTCGATGGGGTCTGCGCTTGAGGATCTGCCGATTTCCAAGGGCGAGGCGCGGCTGGCGCAGGCGACTGGCTGGAGCGTGGGGAAACACCGATGACCGACCTGTCGGGCGCCGTGAGGGAAGCGTTGCGCGCGCGTGGCGAACCAGTCAGCCGGCTGGGATATTTCTGCGTGCCCTTTCGCCCCGCCGAGGGGGTGCTCAAGGACAAGGTGATCAAGACCTATCGCGGCGGGCGCGATCCCGAAGTCCTGGAACAACTGGCGCGGCGCCATACGGCCTATGTCGACTTGCTGACTTGGGCAGGCGTGCGCCTGCCCGAGACCCGTTTCCTGATCCTGAACGAGGCGGGATATATGCAGCCCGTGATCGTGCAAGACGCGCTGGACGAGGCGATCTTGATGCGCCCCCAGATCGAGGCGGCGGATTTACCCGATGCGCTGGCATTGCTCGAAGGTGCTGCCGCCAGTATCGCCGATTTCTGGGGCCGCGTGGCGCAACGCCCCGAACGGATCGGCTATCACCCCTCGATCCGGAATTTCGCCTATGACGCGGAGGGTCCGATCTTCTTCGACACCTTTCCGCCGCTGATCGGCTATAGCCGCGAGGATATGGGCAAGCTCTTGTTGCGTTTTTCCGAAAGCGGGCTGGTGCGCGGCGTGGGGACGGTTATGCCCGGACGCATTCGCGCCATTCAGGATGAATGGTATTCCCCCGCGGGCACAATCGTGGGCCTGTTCGGCAGCGCCGTGCGCCTTCGCCCCGAGGATGGCCCTGCGATCCTTGATTGGGCCCGCGGCTTTGCCGCCGCGCATCTGGACGCGGATCTGGGCGTCGAGGTTCTGGCCGAGCTTGACCGCCCGCCGCGCCTGCCCGCCTTCTGGACGGGGATGCGCCGGGTGCTGGGTCTCGAGGGCAAGCCCAATGTCTGAGGCCACCCGGCCGGACATGAAGGTTGTCCTTGTCACGCCCGAAATCCCCGGCAACACAGGCAGTGTCGGGCGCAGCTGCGTGGCGCTCGATCTGGAACTGATCCTGATCCGGCCCTACGGGTTCGAGATCACAGAGAAATCCGTGCGCCGCGCAGGGCTGGACTATTGGCAACATGTCCGGTTGGCCGAATATGACGACTGGGCGGCGTTCATCGCCCATCGCGCGCCGCGCCGTGACCAGATCTTCTTGTTCGAGGATGATGGTACCGGCGGCACCGTCTATGACCCGATCTACCCCTCCGACGCTTATCTTGTCTTCGGCCGTGAAACCAAGGGGTTGCAGCCCGAGATCCTGACCGGGATGGAGGATCGCACCTTCAGGTTGCCGATGCGCAGCCCGCATATCCGGTCGCTCAACCTCGCTAATGCGGTGACGGCGGTGGCCTATCAGGCGATGCGCGGCCGGTTCGATTGATCAGGTGGCGTGACCGGGCAAGGCTTGCTAGGCTGAGGCCGCAGGAGGACTGTGCCATGCCCGCCATCACCAGCGACACCACTGCCCAGACCGTCATAACGACCTTCGAGACCTCGCCCGGTCAATGCGCCGATCTGCTTGAGGAATTGCAGGCAGCCTACGACGGCTTCATCTCGCGTCAGCCCGGCTTCCTTGCCGCGGCGCTCCATGTGAACGACGCGCAGACACGCATCGCCAACTACTCGCAATGGGCGCGGCGCGAGGATTTCCTCGCCATGCTGCGGTCCGATGAGATGCGCGATCGCAACCGCCGCATCGGTGCGCTGTGCCGGTCCTTCGAGCCTGTGCTCTATGATGTCTCGGCGACCTATGGCGGCTGACCCGCGCAAGGCCGAACAAGACAGCTCGACGGCCAGCGAGCCCCGTCCGCTGGAGGAAGAAGTGCGCGCGTTGCGGCAGGAATTGACCTTTCTGCGCGAGCACAGGATGTTTCAGCTCTATCAATCCGTGCCGCGGATCTTGCTGTATCGTTTCGCCAGTGGGATGGCCGCAGGGTTGGGAACCGTGATCGGCGCCACGGTTCTTTTGTCGCTGATCGTCTGGTCGCTGAGCCAGATCGAATTCATTCCGATCATCGGGGAATGGGCGGTCCGGATCGCCGGCGAGATAAGTACCCTGACCCAAGGCAGTGAATAAGATCAACCGCCCTGCAGCGCCTGCCAGATCCGCGAGGGTGAGAAAGGCATCTGCGGTGGCGCCTTGCCGGTGGGGCGGAAGGCGTCGGCCATTGCGTTCATCAGCGCGGCAGGCGCGCCCGTGGTGGCGGCCTCGCCCACGCCCTTGGCGCCCAAAGGGTTCATCGGGCTGGGCGTTTCCGTCTGCGACAGGCTGAGCGGTGGCAGGTCGTCGGCGCGCGGCATGGCGTAATCCATGAAGCTGCCGGTCAGCAACTGGCCATCCGTGTCCAGCACGATCGCTTCCAGCATGGTCTCGCCCACGGCCTGCGCGAAGCCGCCTCGGATCTGGCCCTCCACCTGCACCGGGTTCACGATCACGCCGGTGTCGTCATGGGCGTGTGCGGACAAGAGGCGGGCGGTTCCGGTCTCTTCCTCGATCTGCACCAGCGCGGCATAGGCACCGAAGGCCCAAGCTTGCCCGGCCACCTCAAAGCGGCTCTCTGCGGTGACAGGCAGGGATGCGCCGTCCTGAAGCATCCGCTTCGCCGTCTCGCAGGCCTCCATCAGGGCGCTGCCGCCGATCGCCGTGGCCCGGCTGCCCACCGCGCCCACGCCCACCGGGGCGGTGCCGGTGTCGCCCGCATCCAGCGTGATCGCCTCCATCGGGAGCCCCAGTGCGTCGCTGGCGATCTGGGAAAAGGCGGTGAGGCGTCCGTGGCCCTGCTGCGTCGCGCCGGTGACGATATGGGCGGTTCCGTCGGCGTCGAGCGTGACGCGCGCGTATTCCCAGCCCGCCGCCGAGGGGTCGACGTAGAAGGCGACCCCGAGCCCCGCGAGGCCACCCGAAGCCCGGATCGCGTCGCGCCGGGCGCGTAAGCCGTCGAGGTCGCAGGCCGTGGCGAATGCGTCAAGGGCGGCGGCGTAGTCCCCACTGTCGAGCCGGTTGCCTGTGGCGGTGTCATGGGGCAGGGCAGACGCGGGCAGGAGGTTGGCCTTGCGCAGGGCGATGGGGTCGCGGCCTGTGGCGGCGGCGGCCTCGTCTATCAGGCGCTCGATGATCACGTTGGCCTCGGGCCGCCCGGCGCCGCGGTAGATACCGACGGGCGGGCTGGCATGGGCCATCACCTCGGTCGCGATATCAAGAGCAGGGATGACATAGCCCGAGGGCAGGATGCGCGCGGCGTTGAAGGCGGGCATCAGGCCCGTGCCCGCGACCCAGCCGCCCACCGGCGCCTCGATCCGCGCCTCGAGCGCGAGGAAACGGCCATCGGCGTCGAGCGCCAGCCGCCCGCGTGATGCGAGGCCACGGCCATGGCCGGCCGACAGGAACTCCTCGGACCTTGTCGCTATCCAGCGCACGTCGCGCTTGAAGTGGAGCGCGGCCCAGACGGCGAGGATTTCCTCGGGGTAGGAAAACCCCTTCATCCCGAAGCCGCCGCCCACGTCGGGGGCGATGACGCGCAGGCGGTCGGGGTCAAGCTGCAGGATGCGGGCGAGGTCGGATTTGGTGCGATGGGGGGTCTGGGTGGATTGGTAGATCGTCACCCCCTCGGTCACCGGGTCGTAGCGCACGGCGATGCCGCGCGGCTCCATCGGGGAGGGGGCGACGCGGGGGTGGAGCGTCTCCACCTCCACCACGGTGGCAGCGTTGGCGAAGGCGCGGGCGGTATCGCCGGTCTGCCAGCGGCGCCCGGCGATGCGGCGGGGGCTTGGCAGGGGCGCGTCGTCAAGGTCGAGGGCGATGAGGTCGACCGCGTCGGCGGCGCGCGCAGGGCTGTCGGCCAGCACGGCGGCGACGGGTTCGCCGACGGCGCAGACATGGGTTCGGGCGAGCAGGGGGAAGGGCGGAACCTCGGAAATCTCGAGCACCGGCTGCAGGTCGGGGGGCACGGTGGGCGGCAGGTCGGCGCCGGTGAGGACGGCGGCGACGCCGGGGGCGGCCATCGCCTCGGAGGTGTCAAGGCCCGCGATCCGGCCCGACGCCGCGGGGCTGCGCAGGAAGGCAAGGTGAAGCGGGTCGGTCAGGACAATATCGGCGGTGTAGCAGCCGCGCCCCGTCAGCAGCGCCGGGTCCTCGCGCCGGGGGATCGCCGCGCCGATCATCTTGCCTGCCGGTTTGGTCATGTGCCTGTCCCCTGTCGTCTTTCCACGTCATGCTGATACTGTGTCTTGGGCGGGGAATGGCAAGGTAGAACGGACATGCGGGTTGCAGTGATCGGGGCGGGCAGCATCGGGGGATGGGTCATCGCGGCGCTCGAGCGCGAGGGGCTTGGGCCAGAGGCGGTGATCGTGCGGGGCACCGCGCCCGAGGGGGTGCGGGCAGTGCGGTCGGTCGCGGACTTGCCTGCGGGCGTGACCCACCTGGTCGATTGCGCAGGGCATGCGGGGTTGGCCGCCCATGGGCCGGGGGCGCTGGCGGCGGGGATCGACGTGATCACGCTCTCGCTGGGCGCGCTGGCCGATGCGGGGCTGGCGCGTGATCTGGCGCTGGCGGCAGAGGCGGGATGCACGCGGCTGCATCTGGCAAGCGGGGCGATCGGGGCGCTGGACGCGCTCAGGGCGGGGGCGGTCGGCGGGCTATCGCGGGTGCGCTACACCGGGCGCAAGCCGCCCGCGGGCTGGGTCGGGTCGCCCGCCGAGGCGGTGCTGGACCTGTCGGCGCTCACGGCACCGGCGGCGCATTTCGAGGGTACCGCGCGGGAGGCGGCGTTGCGTTATCCGAAGAATGCGAACGTGGCGGCGGCGGTGGCGCTGGCCGGTTTGGGCTTCGATGCGACGCAGGCGCGGTTGGTGGCCGATCCGGAGGCGGGCGGGAATATCCATGAGATTGAAGCGGAAGGGGTTTTTGGATCCTTCCGATTCGAGATCACAGGGGCAGCCCTGCCCGATACGCCGCGCAGTTCGGCTCTCGCGGCGATGAGCGTGGTGGCAGAGTTGCGGCGGCTCGGGGCGCGGGTGACGACCTGAGGGGGCTAGCGTTTCGCGGTCTCTATCGCCTGCAAGATCACACGCGGATCGCCGACGTGGTTCATCAAGATCAAGATGAGGCGGGCGTTCAGCGCCTCACTTTCCTCGCGCGTCAGGCCGTCATGGGCGGCGATCAGCGCGGCATAGGCGTCATCGGGGGCGGTCATGTTGGGGTCGAGCGTCAGGTCGGTCATCACGGGGCCTTTCCCTGTGCGCGGTCGAGCGCGCGGGCCAGTTTGCCCGCGTCGCAGGCGGCCCAGCGGGCGGCGACATGCTGGTCGGGTCGAATGAGGTAAAGCGCGCGCTCGGCCTCGCCCAGATAGCGGGCGCGCAGCTGTGGGTTGGCGGCTGTCTCAAGGGTCAGGACCGGCAGACCGGTGGGCAGGCGGGGCGGGGTCGCCCCCAGCACCAGCAGGGTGAAGCCCGGCCCCTTCAGGTGGTCGAGCAGGTAGCTGCCATCTGCCAGCCGCGCGTCGGGGCAGGGCGCGCCGGGGCGGGTGCGCGCGGGGCCACCGGGCAGCGCGTCTTGCGTGTTGAGCGGCGAGCCATCGTAGGTGGCGGGCACCGACAGGCGGCCCGAGTTCACCATGGGGCGGGCAAAGGGCGCATGGCGGGCCAGATGTAGCACCGCATCGCGGAAGATCCGCGATTGCGGGGTCTTGGGCGTGATGAAATCAGTGGAGCGGGTGGAATTGCGGATGTTCTCGTCGGCGGCGTGGATGCGCTCAGTGTCGTAGCTGTCGAGCAGGGTCTCGGGCGCGTCCCCCTTGAGGACGGCGGCGAGTTTCCAGCCGAGGTTGTCGGCATCCTGCAAGCCGGAATTGGCGCCTCGCGCGCCAAAGGGGCTGACCTGATGGGCGGCATCACCGGCGAAGATCACGCGGCCATGGCGGAAGCGGTCCATCCGGCGGCACTGGAAGGTGTAGATCGAGGTCCAGTCGAGGTCATACTCCACATCCGGCCCCAGCATCAGGTCGATGCGCTTGCGGATGCGGGCGGGGTCAAGCTCCGTCTTGCGGTCGATGTCCCAGCCAAGCTGGAAATCGATGCGCCAGATGTCGTCGGGTTGCTTGTGCAAAAGCGCCGAGGCGCCGGATTTGAACCATGGCTCGAACCAGAACCAGCGTTCGGTCGGGAAATCGGCGCTCATCTTGACGTCGGCGATCAGGAAATTGTCCTCGAACACCCGGCCATCGAAGTCGAGGCCGAGGCGGTCGCGGGTGGCAGACTTCGCGCCGTCGCAGGCGATCAGCCAGTCGGTCGTCAGGGTGTAGGGCCCGTCGGGGGTGTCGATTGCGAGCGTGACGCCATCGGCGGTCGCCTCCATCCCCGTCACGCGGTTGCGGCCACGGATCTCGATCGGCGCGCCCTGGGCCTTTGCCCGGTCCACCGCCTCAACCATGAAGCGTTCGAACCATGGCTGTTGCAGGTTGATGAAGGCGGGGTAGCGGTGGCCGTCTTCGGGGAGAAGATCGAAGCTGTAGACCTCGTCGCGGTCATGAAACACGCGGCCGCGGTTCCAGATCACGCCCTTGTCGCGCATCGCCGCGCCGCAGCCCAGACGATGGGCAATTTCCAGCGTGCGCTTGGCGAAGCAGATCGCGCGGGAGCCTTGGCCTACCCCCTCGTGGTCGTCGAGGACGAGGGCGGGGATACCGCGCAAGGCCAGATCGAGGGCGGTGGCCACGCCGACCGGTCCGCCGCCGACGATGGTAACGGAGTGGCGCACCGTCTGGCCCGCGTCCTGATCGGGGGATCGGGTGTAGGGGTAGAGGCGGAAGGAAAGCGGATAGCGGTCCTGCCAGGTCATCGCGCTCAGCCTTGCAGCGCCGCCCACATCTCGGCGTCGCGCGCGGCGGTCCAGATGCGTGGGTGGTCAAGGCCGCGCGCCTCGTCATAGGCGCGGGCGACGTTGAAGGGCAGGCAATGCTCGTAGATGGCAAAGTCGCTGAACTTGGGGTCGCAGGTGGCGCGGGCGGCGGCCATCGCCTCTTTCAACGAACCGCCACGGGCGGCCACGCGGGCAACGGGGTCGAAGGTCGATTGCACGAAATCCCGCGTGCTTTCGATGGCAAGCCCGACCGTCTCGCCGATCAGCGCGTCGCCCCGTCCCGGCGCGATGGCGCGGGGCTTGAACCCAGCGATAACGTCGAGCGTATCGCCCCAATCGGCGAAATGCCCGTCGCCGCAGTAGCAGGCGGAGTGGTATTCGACGATGTCGCCGGTGAACATCACCTCGGCATCGGGCACCCAGATCGCGGCGTCGCCTGCGGTGTGCGCGCGGCCGGGCGTGAAGATGTCGACGCGACGGTTGCCGAGGTAGACGGTCATGGCCTCGGAAAAGGTCGTCGTGGGCCAGGTGAGGCCGGGGATCTCCTCATGCCCCTGGAACAGACGGGGGAAGCGGGCAAACTCGCTGTCCCAATCCTCCTGGCCCCGCTCGACCACCATGGCGCGCGCGGTGTCGGACATGATGATCTGCGGCGCTCCATAGGCGGAAGCCCCCAGCACCCGGACGGCGTGGTAATGGGTCAGCACAAGGTGCGATATCGGCTTGTCCGTGACGGACCGCACGCAGTCGATCACCTTGCGCGCAAGGCGGGGCGTGGCCTGTGCCTCGACGATCATCACGCTCTCGTCGCCGATGATGACCCCGGAATTGGGGTCGCCCTGCGCCGTGAAGGCATAAAGCCCTTCGCCGATTTCGGTGAAGCTGGTTTTCTTTTCGGACAGGTCGCCCGCCGATGCGAAGGCCTTGGCCATGATCTTCTCCCCACTTCTCGGGTCAAGATTAGTGCAGATGCAACGATCCGTCGATAGGGGGGGACATCTGGACACGGGGGCCGCGCCTGCTAGGGTCCGGCGCGACGGCAAACCGGCATTAAGGGGCGAACAATGGCGAAACTGGCATTTCTGGGCTTGGGCGTGATGGGCGCACCGATGGCGGCGCATCTGAAAAACGCAGGCCATGAGGTGACGGTTTATAACCGCACGACGGCCAAGGCAGAAGCCTGGGCTGCGACCCATGGCGGTGGCTTTGCCGCGACGCCCCGCGAAGCGGCCGAAGGCTGTGATTTCGTGATGGCTTGCGTCGGCAATGATGACGATCTGCGGTCGGTCGTTACCGGGCCGGATGGCGCGCTGGCGGGCATGAAATCGGGCGCAGTGTTTGTCGATCACACCACGGTGTCGGCCACGGTCACGCGCGAGCTTGCGGCACAGGCCGCAGCGCAGGGTGTGGGCTATGTCGATGCGCCGGTGTCGGGCGGGCAGGCGGGCGCGGAAAACGGAAAGCTGGCGATCATGTGCGGCGGCGATGCGGCGCATTTCGCCGCCGCCGAGCCCATCGTCGCCGCCTATTCCAAGGCGACCGTCCATTTCGGCGATGTGGGCGCGGGGCAGCTGACCAAGATGGTCAACCAGATCTGTATCGCGGGCCTTGTGCAGGCGATGTCGGAGGGGCTGTTCTTTGCCATGCAGGCGGGCCTTGATCCCAAAAAGGTGGCCGATCTGGTGTCTCAGGGCGCGGGTGGGTCGTGGCAGTTGCAAAACCGCGCAGGCACGATGGTCGACAACCACTTCACCCACGGTTTTGCCGTCGACTGGATGCGCAAGGATCTGGGCATCGCGCTGGGACAGGCCAAGGAAATCGGGGTCTCGCTGCCCGTCACGGCGATTGTCGACCAGTTCTACGCCGAGGTGCAGCAGATGGGCGGCGGGCGCTGGGATACCTCCAGCCTGATCCAGCGCTTCCGCAAGATGACGGGCGGCGACGTCTGACGCCCGTGGCCTACCGCTTTACCGATCCGGGCGTGCTTGCGGCGGCGGGGTTCGACGCGATCCTTGATGTCAGGAGCCCGTCGGAATTCGCCGAGGATCATGTGCCCGGCGCGATCTCCATGCCGGTCCTGTCGGATGCGGAGCGGGCTGAGGTTGGCACGATCTATGTGCAGGACAGTCCCTTCACCGCGCGTAAGATCGGCGCAGCCTTGGTCGCACGGAATGCGGCCGCCCATATCGAGGAACGCCTGATGCAGTTCGGCGGCGGCTGGCGGCCTCTGGTCTATTGCTGGCGCGGCGGGCAGCGGTCGGGGTCTTTCGCCTCGATCCTGCAGCAGATCGGCTGGCGGGCCGAGGTGCTGGAGGGCGGCTATCGGACGTGGCGGCGGCATGTTGTGGGACGCTTGTACGACGCCTCGCTGCCGGTCCGCGTGATCCGGCTGGATGGATATACCGGCACCGCCAAGACCGAGGTTCTCAATCGCGTGGCCGCCTTGGGGGGGCAGGTGATCGACCTCGAGGGTTTGGCGAACCATCGCGGGTCCATCCTTGGCGATGTGATGGGCGACCAGCCTGCGCAAAAGGGCTTCGAGACGGCGCTGATTGCAGCCTTGTCCGGCCTCGATCCCGCCCGCCCCCTTCTGGTGGAGGCGGAGTCGGCGCGGATCGGCACCTTGCGCTTGCCTCCTGCGCTGTGGGTGGCGATGCGCGACGCGCCAAGGATCGTGTTGGTGGCGGAGCCGCAGGCGCGTGCGTGCTATCTCGCGGGGATCTACGCGGATCTGATGGCCGATGCCGAGGGTTTAGCGCGGCGGCTGAACGGGCTGCGTGCGCTGGCGGGCAATGCCACGGTCGACGGTTGGCTCGCCCTTCTGGCGGCGGGGGAGGCGGAAGCGCTGGCGGCCTCGCTCATCGCGGCCCATTACGACCCGGCCTATGCGCGGCTGAGGCGCGCGGACGAGAGCGCCGTGATCGCCCATGTCGATGGCGGTGATCTGGGGCCCGCCGCGCTGGATCTGGCTGCGGAACGGGTTCTTGCGGCGATCGCCTGATCCTCTGCCCCCTTTCCCTTGGTCCCCCCATTGGGTAACTGACACGGCAAACCCGAGACGAGAGGCGTGATCCCATGGACAAGAGCTTTGACGCGACCGAGGCCGAGGCCCGCATCTACGCCGAATGGGAAGCCGCCGGCTGTTTCAGCGCGGGCGCCAACGCGAAACCGGGGGCAGAGCCGTTTGCCATCATGATCCCGCCACCCAATGTGACGGGCGTTTTGCATGTGGGCCATGCCTTCAACAACACGCTGCAAGATGTGCTGACGCGCTGGCACCGGATGCGCGGCTTTGACACGCTGTGGCAGCCGGGCACGGACCATGCGGGCATTGCCACGCAGATGGTCGTCGAGCGGGAACTGGCGAAAGAGGGCAAGACCCGCCGCGACATGACGCGCGAGGACTTCTTGTCCCATGTCTGGGCGTGGAAGGCGAAATCGGGCGGCACGATCCGCCAACAGCTCAAGCGCCTTGGCGCGTCCTGCGACTGGTCGCGCGAGGCCTTCACCATGTCGGGCGCGCCGGGGGCGCCTGCAGGCGAGGACGGCAATTTCCACGATGCCGTCATCAAGGTCTTCGTGGACATGTACGAAAAGGGCTACATCTACCGCGGCAAGCGGCTGGTGAACTGGGACCCGCATTTCGAGACGGCGATCAGCGATCTCGAGGTCGAGAATGTCGAGACCCCCGGCCACATGTGGCATTTCAAATATCCGCTCGCCGGTGGACAAACCTATGAGTATGTCGAGAAAGATGAAGCGGGCAACGTGACCCTGCGCGAGACGCGCGACTATATCTCCATCGCTACGACCCGGCCCGAGACCATGCTGGGCGATGGTGCGGTCGCAGTGCATCCGGGGGATGAGCGATACAAGCCCATCGTGGGATTGCTGTGCGAAATCCCTGTAGGGCCCAAGGAACACCGCCGCCTCATCCCGATCATCACCGACGAATACCCCGACCCGAGTTTTGGCTCGGGCGCGGTCAAGATCACCGGGGCGCATGATTTCAACGACTATGGCGTGGCCAAGCGCGGGGGCATCCCGTGCTACCGGCTGATGGATGGCAAGGCTCATCTGCGCGACGATGGCGCGCCCTATGCCGAGGCGGCCGCCGTGGCGCAGGCCGTGGCCAATGGCGAGCGGACACTCACCGAGACCGAGGCCGATGCGCTGAATTTGGTGCCTGACCATCTGCGGGGGCTGGATCGGTTCGAGGCGCGCAAGCGCGTGGTCGAGGAGATCACGGCCGAGGGCTTGGCCGTGATGACGCAGGCCGACGACCCTCGCCTCGGGTCATCCTCGGGCGCGAGCCGGTCATCCTCGGGCTCGACCCGAGGATCTCAGGGGCAAGAGATCCCCGGTCAAGCCGGGGATGACGGCGCGCAAGCCGCGACTGAGGGCGAAGACCTGCCCAGCCTCGTCCCGCTGGTCGAGGCTAAGGTGATCACCCAGCCCTATGGCGACCGGTCCAAGGTGGTGATCGAGCCCATGCTGACCGACCAGTGGTTCGTCGACACCGCCAAGATCGTTGGCCCCGCGCTGGATGCGGTGCGCGACGGGCGGACCCAGATCATGCCCGAGCAGCACCGCAAGGTCTATTTCCACTGGCTGGAGAATATCGAGCCATGGACGATCTCGCGCCAGCTGTGGTGGGGGCACCAGATCCCGGTGTGGTATGGGTTTGACCTTGGCGCGCATGGGTTCCGCGACGATGAGGGCGACGGCGTGCTTGATGTGGTCGAAATGGGCCGCCTTCTGAGTGCGCAGACGCTGCTGAAGGGGGATGAACGCCACCACGCTGCGGCCGGGTTCGAGGCCGTGAAGGACAAGTTCGCCGATGTGCTGGCGGGTCTGCCCATGCCGCTGAACCACGCCGCCGTGGTCGAGGTCGCCGACCGGGCCGAGGCCGCGCATCTGTTCGCCGAAAGCCTTGCGCAGTACGCACTGACCGAGGATCTGACCCATCTGGTCTACCCGGTCTGGCGCGACGCAGACGTTCTCGACACCTGGTTCTCCTCCGGGCTCTGGCCCATCGGGACGCTGGGCTGGCCGGAGCAGACGCCGGAACTGAAACGCTACTTCCCGACCTCAACCCTGGTGTCAGGCTTCGACATCATCTTTTTCTGGGTCGCCCGGATGATGATGATGCAACTGGCCGTGACAGGCGAGGTGCCGTTCCGCGACGTCTATGTCCACGCCCTCGTCCGTGACGAGAAGGGGCGCAAGATGTCGAAATCCATCGGCAACGTGCTCGACCCGCTGGAGCTGATCGACGAGTTCGGCGCCGATGCCGTGCGGTTCACGCTGACCTCCATGGCCGCCATGGGGCGCGACCTGAAACTCAGCAAGGACCGCATTGCAGGCTACCGCAATTTCGGCACCAAACTTTGGAACGCCGCCCGCTTCGCCGAGATGAACGCGTGCAAGCCGGTGCCGGGCTTCGATCCCGCCGCCGTCACCCAGACGGTCAACCGCTGGATCGTGGGCGAAACCGCCCGCGCGCGGCTGGCCCATGACGAGGCGCTGGCAGGCTACCGCTTCAACGACGCGGCCAACGGGCTTTACGCCTTTGTCTGGGGGCGCGTCTGCGACTGGTATGTGGAATTCGCCAAGCCGCTCCTGTCTTCGGGCGACGAGGCGGTGATCGCCGAGACGCGGGCCACGATGGCTTGGGTCATCGACCAGTGCCTGATCTTGCTGCACCCCACCATGCCCTTCATCACCGAAGAGCTTTGGGGCGCGATCACGACGCGCGACACCATGCTGGTCCATGCCGATTGGCCGATCTACGGGGCCGAGTTGATCGACGAAGGCGCAGACCGCGAGATGGGTTGGGTCATCGGGCTGATCGAGGAAATCCGGTCCGTCCGCAGTCAGATGCATGTGCCCGCAGGCCTCAAGGTGCAGCTCTTGCAGGTGGAGCTGGACGCGCGCGGGCAGGCAGCTTTCGCGCGCAACGCGGCCATGATCGAGCGGCTGGCGCGCCTGTCCGAGGTGACGGTGGTCGGCGCCATGCCGAAGGGTGCCATAACCGTCGCGGCCGAGGGCGCGGTGTTCGGCCTGCCCATCGCCGATCTGATCGACGTGGCCGAGGAAAAGGCGCGGCTCGACAAGGTACTGGAAAAGCTCGGAAAGGAGATCGGCGGTCTCAAGGGGCGCTTAAGCAACCCCAAGTTCATCGAAAGCGCGCCCGAGGAGATCGTTGACGAGGCCCGCGAAAACCTTGCCGCGCGCGAGGATGAGGCTGGAAAGATCAAGGCCGCTCTGGAGAGGTTGGCGGCGATCGGGTGAGCCGCAAACCTGCAGTTTCTCGTGTCGGAAAACCCGGGTTTTCCTGCGGCGAAACTGGTGGGATACCGCCATTGCGGGAAAAAGGTCAGAACGTCAGGCTGTCGGATGACAGATCACACCTGACAGGAGATCAGCCATGCACCGTCTCGCCCTTTCCGCCCTTTCCGCCCTCGTCCTTGCCGGGCCCGCCGTTGCGACCGCCGATGGCCCCGATGCTTGGCGCGTTACAGGCGTCGCCTCGAACGACGTGCTGAACGTGCGCGTCGGGCCGGGGACCGAGTATTTCGCGATCACCGCCCTGCCGCACAATGCCCGCGGCCTACAGGTCGGCACCTGCACGCCCACGGTCACGCAGACGCAGTATTTCAGCCTGTCCCCGGCGGCGCAGCAGCAGCTTGGGCGCTACAGTCGTTGGTGCGTCGTCAGCTTCGCGGGCGAGCAACTGGGGTGGGTCAACGCGCGTTTTCTGATGGAAGACGGCTGACACGCCTCATGCGTGGTTCTTTTCGGACGCGCTTCAGGCGTGGTTCTTTTCGGACGCGCTTCAGGCGTTGTTCTTTTTGTGACGCGCCTCAGGCGCGATGCGCGCCCGCGGCCAACCCCGCGACGAAGGCGGCAATCTCAGCCACCGTCTTGCCCGCCGCGATTTGCGCCACGATGGCCGATCCCACCACACAGCCGTCGGCCACGCCCGCGATGGCCTGCGCGGCCTCGGGCGTCTTGATCCCGAACCCCACGATCACCGGCAGGTCTGTTTGCGCCTTGATCCGCGCGACCTCGGGGCCGACGTCCGCTGCCTGCGCCTCGGCCGCGCCCGTGATGCCGGTGATGGAAACATAGTAGACGAAGCCCGACGTGTTTTGCAGCACCTTGGGCAGGCGCTTGTCGTCGGTCGTCGGCGTTGCCAGCCGGATGAAATTCAGCCCGGCCTTCTGCGCTGGGATGCAAAGCTCGTCATCCTCCTCGGGCGGCAGATCGACGATGATCAGGCCGTCGATCCCGGCCTCTTTCGCCTGTGCCAGAAAAGTATCCACGCCGCGCGACCAGATCGGGTTGTAATAGCCCATCATCACGATCGGCGTCTTGTCATCATCCTTGCGCAACTCGCGCGCGATCTGGAGCGTCTTGTCCAGCGTCTGCCCGCCCTCAAGCGCGCGCTGGCCGGCCAGCTGGATCGTCTCGCCATCGGCCATCGGGTCGGTAAAGGGCATGCCAAGCTCGATGATGTCGACGCCCGCCTCCGGCAAGGCCTTCACGATCTGGAGCGAGGTCTCATAGTCAGGGTCGCCCGCCATGACATAGGCCACGAAGGCCTTCTTCCCCTCGGCCTTGAGCCGCGCGAAAGTATCGTCGATCCGTGTCATGTCCGCCCCATTGGTCCGTGGTCCGGCCGGGTTTGGGCCATGGGCGCGGGGAAATCAATGGGGCAGGGGTGGTTTCGGGGGCTGCGTCAGGTGCCAGTAGCGCAAAGGCAGCACCACGGCGGCCGTCGCAAGGCCAAGCGCAAAGCCGATCCAGACGCCGACCGCGCCAAACCCAAGGGTAAAGCCCATCGCATAGCTGGCGGGCAGGGCCACAGGCCAATAGGCGATCAGCGACACCATGGTCGGCCAGCGCGCGTCAAGCATGCCGCGCAGCGCGCCCAGTGTTGTCGATTGTACGCCGTCGGCCACCTGCATGGCCGCGACGGCAAGGAACAGCGTGGCCGCCAGCGCCACGACTGCCGGATCGTCGGACAGCGTGCCCGCGATGGTCTCACCCGCGATCAGCAGGACGGCCATGACCCCCAGCATCCAGACCGTCACGATCAGCAGCGCGGCCTTGAGGAGCGGCCTGAGCCGCGCGCCTTCGTCCGCCCCTACTGCCAGCCCGACGCGGATGGAAGCCGCCCCCGCCATGCCCAGTGGAAAGACATAGGCGACCCCCGCCACCGCATGCACGATCTGGTTTGCCGCCAGCGCCTCGGCCCCCAGCCAGCCGATCATGACGCCGATCAGCGCATAAGACCCGCCCTCGCCTGCGTAGCCCAGCATCAGCGGCCAGCCGTCTCGCCATTGGGCGCGCATGCGGGGGGCAAGGCCGCGGGCAGGCTGGCGGAAGGGGGCAAGCGCGCTCCAGTGCCGCCAGGCGAGGAGAGCGGCGGCGAATGTGGCCAATTGCGAAAGCAGGCTTGCGAGCCCGGCGCCTGCGAGGCCAAAGCCAAGGTGGTAGATCAGGAGCCAGTTGAGCGGCACATTGAGCGCCACGCCGAGATAGCTGAGCGCCACGCCCGCCCAGGGCCGCCCGATGGTGTCGAACAGCACCTTGAGCGCGAAGAACATGGTGAAGGGCACCAGCGCCACGGCCACCAGCGCCCAATAGACCGGCAGGGCCGTCACAACCTCGGGCGGCTGGCCGATCAGCCCCAGAAACGGCAGCAGCGCAAGCATCAGCACCGCGCCCGCAGCTCCGCTCAGGCCGCCAAGCGCCACCCCAGCCCGCAACTCGCCCGAGACCGCGCGCGCGTCGCCCCCGCCATGGGCTTGCGCCATGCGCACACCGATGATGGTGATGATCCCCCAGAGGCTGGCGAGAAACAGGATGCCGACCGCCGAGGCGATGCCCACGGCCGCCAGCGGCACGGTTCCCAAAGGGGCCACCATGACGGTATCGACCACGCCCATCAGCGTCATCGCCGAAAGACCCACCATCATCGGCACGGACAGCGACACGAGCGGGCCTATCTCGGCGCGAAGCGCGCCGGGGGCGGGGCGGGGAGGGGCAGCCATGGGGCAATCCATCTGCACCCGCGGCGGGCCCCCGGGATGCATCATTGTCTGAACAGGCCCCAGCCACGCGGGGGCGGCCATGCCGCAAGCCCGAGGTGGGCCGCCCGCCTGCCCAAGTCAAGCCCGCGCCCGCCTTGACGCCAGTGCCCCGCCCCCCCTACATGCCCGCGAATTCCCCGTGCCGGCAAAGGATGCGCAGATGGGCTTCAAGATGGGCATCGTGGGCCTGCCGAATGTCGGCAAGTCGACGCTTTTCAACGCGCTGACCAAGACCGCGGCGGCGCAGGCGGCGAATTTCCCCTTCTGCACCATCGAGCCCAATGTGGGCGACGTGGCCGTGCCCGACCCGCGGCTGGAGAAACTGGCCGCGATGGCCGGATCGAAACAGATCATCCCGACACGGATGACCTTTGTCGACATCGCCGGTCTGGTGAAGGGCGCGTCGAAGGGCGAGGGTCTGGGCAACCAGTTCCTTGCCAACATCCGCGAGACCGACGCCATCGCCCATGTGTTGCGCTGCTTCGAGGATGGCGACGTGACCCATGTGGAGGGCCGCGTTGACCCGATCGCGGATGCCGAGACGATCGAGACAGAGCTGATGCTGGCCGATCTGGAAAGCGTGGAAAAGCGTCTGCAGAACATCACCCGCAAGATCCGTGGCGGCGACAAGGAGGCGGTGGCGCAGGAACGGCTCCTCAAGGCCGCGCAGGCGATGCTGGAGGAGGGTAAGCCCGCCCGGCTGGTTCCGGTCGACGCGGATGACCAGAAGGCGTGGAAGCTGCTGCAGCTTTTGACCTCCAAGCCCATCCTCTATGTCTGCAACGTGGAAGAGGCCTCGGCCGCCACCGGCAACACCCAATCCGCCCGCGTGGCCGAGATGGCGGCGGCGCAGGGCGCGGCCCATGTCGTGATCTCCGCACGGATCGAGGAGGAGATCGCACAGCTGGATGCCGAAGAGGCCGCGATGTTCCTAGAGGAAATGGGGCTGGAGGAGGCGGGTCTCGATCGGCTGATCCGCGCGGGCTATGCGCTTTTGGGGCTGCAGACCTATTTCACCGTCGGCCCGAAGGAAGCGCGCGCCTGGACCATCCGCCGCGGCACGCTGGCCCCGCAGGCGGCCGGCGTCATCCACGGCGATTTCGAACGCGGCTTCATCCGGTCCGAGACGATCGCCTATGACGACTACGTCGCGCTGGGCGGCGAGGTCGGCGCCAAGGAAGCCGGCAAGATGCGCGTCGAAGGCAAGACCTACGAGGTCAAGGACGGCGACGTGCTGCATTTCCTGTTCAACGCCTGAGGTTTGGGGGCCTCGCAGGTCCCGGTGCGACAAACCGGTTCACAGCCGTGCTGGACATGCGCTAGCTTTCCCTGGGGACACGGCGGGTAGGGCGCGGATGTTTGAGTGGTGGGCGGGGTTTGTAGCCTAGGCAAACGCCAATGGCGGATTGATCAGCCTTCTTGTGGGTGTTCCGGCCGTGGTGGCCGTGTTTGTCATAGGGTCAAAGGCGCGTGAGGGATCTCCATCCTTGGGCGAAACGCTTCAGGATCGTGGGTCATGGCCAGAACTGATCCGCCGCTGGCGGGGCAACTCTGCGCAATCTTATGACATGGCCATCGCCGAGGTTCTGGCCTTGGCCGACGCGGTCTATGGCCCGCGCCCGCTGTCATGGCGGGCCTTTGATCGGTGCCTATTGCTGGCGCTTTTCTACCCGCTCATCGCCGTGGTGCTGGGCTGGGCGCTGTTCAACACCCACAGCCCGGCGGGTCTGACATTGTTCGTGGACGAACCGCGCCTCCTGCCCCGGATCGGGCGCGCAATCGCACTGGTTTTTGCCATGGCGGTGGCGGCATGGGTTGTCGCGAATGCACAGCGGTTTGCGGATTTCGTGGTGGACAGGGTTTTCGGTCCGCCCGAGAATTCGCCCGCCCGGCCCGGTTTTCTATCGAAGGCGGGCCGGGCGGGCGTCGATCTTGTTGCCGTTGCCGTTGCCTTTGCCTTTGCCGTTGCCTTTGCCGTTGCCGTTGCCGTTGCCGTTGCCGTTGCCTTTGCCTTTGCCGTTGCCTTTGCCGTTGCCGTTGCCTTTGCCTTTGCCTTTGCCGTTTTCAACGACGACACCGCGACCGCAGCCTTTGTCCTTCTGCTCTATGCCTTCCTGCCCCTCCTCAATGCAGTTGCCGACTGGGTCTCGCTCGCGATCACCCGGTCCTTCCTGCGCGGTCACGGTCGCGGCCCGCGTCCGGCCTTGGCGGTCATCGGGGTCCGGGCTGTCGCCGATCTGGCGCTTGCCCTCGTCTGCCTTGGGGTCCTTTTGGCGGCGATTGCCTTGGGCCTCGACCTCTGGGGCCGGATCAGCCCCGCGACCCTGCCTTTCACCGCCGCCACCTATATGGCCGAGATCAGGGCCGACCCGACGCGGGGCATGGCGCTCTACCTGATGGTGGCGACAACTCTGCTGCCCACCTTCGTGCATGTCTTGCTTGGCCTTGGCGCTGTGCTCAGTCATCGTGGTCACATGCTGTCGGACGCGGCTTTGGTGCTGGAGGCGAAACTGGCCAGCGGTGCCGCGCTGACGGTGATCGAGCGTGCTGACATGGTCGGCCATGTCCGCAGGGCGCGCTGGGCGGGATATGGTGCGGCGGCAGTGATCACCGGGGTGCTCTTCGCGCTTGTGCTCTACCCGATCTGGCACCTTGTGATCTGAGACCCCGCCGCCTTCACCACAGATAGCCGCCCCCTCAGGTTTCCCCTTGCCGACCCCGCCCCCGATCCTTAAACGGGTCAGCGGAGACGTGGCCGAGTGGTCGAAGGCACACCCCTGCTAAGGGTGCAGGCGGGAAACCGTCTCGAGGGTTCGAATCCCTTCGTCTCCGCCACCAGCCTTTGTTCGCAATCATTAATCCTGTGACTTTTCGCTCAGGCCGGCGTTGCTGCACAACTTTGACTTCCGAGGATTCACACTCTGAATCCAAGCGGTTGGACGGGCTGGATGAGCAAGCCATCGCCCGCCCGTTACCGCACCACAAACTGGTCCAGCTGCCCGGCGTCGCTGCTCAAGCGCGGGTCATTGCCGATCTGGTTGGACATGGACATGACCTGGCGGACGCCGTCTGACGGCAGTCCGGGTAGGCCCGCCGTGTTCTCCGATGCCGCGATCCAGTTCTGCTTGACCATCGCCCGGCAGGGCACTGCGCCGCCATGTCCCGAGAGGGGATCAAGGTTCTTTTCAATCTGCCCTTGCGGCAAACGACCGGGTGATGGCCAGCCTGGTGAAGTTGGCTGATCCGCATTGGGCTGTGTCGGACTATACGACGCTGTGTCGGCCGCAGAAAACGCGGGTGGTCCCGATCCCTTACCGATACGCTGATTACCCTCTGAACCTGCTCACCGACAGCACTGGCATCAAGTTTTTGGGTGATGGTGAATGGCAAGCCCGCAAGCATGGCGTTCAGGGCCCACGCCCGTGGCCCAAGGCGCATCTGGCAATGGACACGATGACTTCGGACTTTCGAATTGTCGAGATCCCGCCCGGCAGCGACAGTGACAGCCCCATTCTACCGGAACTGCTGGAGCCGATCCCCGGAGCTGAGACAATCGGCACCGCCACCGCAGATGGCCCCTAGGGATGCTGCACTGAATCTGGCTCCGCATGGCGCCACCAAAAAACGATATGTTGCGCTTAAGTTCGGCACACGCGCTTTCGGTGGAAACAGTTGCTAGAGCCATCCGCAAGTTGGTGGCACGCCACCAGATGCAGGCTGCTGAACGAGCAAGCCGGACGATACGATCCGCGTACTGATCCCCCCTGAAGATGCGCGAATAAGGGGCGGACGAACTTCCTGCCCCCCCTGCTGACCAGAGGCCCGGCGCAGACCAAACTCAAGACCCGCATATCCCGCGCGCCATTGGCCGGGCATGGGACTGTCGGCGGCGCAGGGAGGCCGGTGACTTCGGCACGGCCCGTCCCGCGCTGGTGCCGAAGGCGAGAGTGTGCGCCGGCCTATAGCGCCGGCCACAAGGCTCAGACTAGCGGGTGGATGACCGTGTATTGCGCCACGATAAAGGCGATGTAGCATAGCACCATCGCCGTCCCCGCTGTCCTGCCGATCCGGCTGCCAAACAGCAAAAATCCCGCGAAGAGGATGGTGACTGCCACGACCACAGGCATGTCGAACACCGCAAAGCGCGGTTCGATCACCAGCGGCTTGAATGCGGCGCTCAGCGCCAGCACCGACAGGATGTTGAAGATGTTCGAGCCCAGGATGCCGCCGACGATCATCTCGGACTGGCCCTTGCGCGCGGCGGCGACACAGGCGGTCAGTTCGGGCAACGACGTGCCGACCGCGATCAGGGTCATGCCGATGACCGCCTCGGGCACGCCCAGCGCCACGCCGCCCGCGACCGCGCCCTGCACAAGAATTTCGGAGCCGACAACCAAGGTGGCGATCCCGGCAAACAGCATGAGCCAGGGTGCCGGCGCATCGTGGTCGGCGTCCTCGACCGCGTCCGTATCGAGCCGCGAGGCGCGGTATTGGTAGATCACATAGACCACCAGTGTCGCCATCATCGCGACACCCGCCCAGCGTGGCATCAGCCCCGATATCACGGCCGGGATCATCGCGGCGGTAGCGCCCAGCATGACGAGCGTATCGACCCGCACCTCCCGCCGGTCGAACAGCACGGGCGCGATCACCGCGCTGACCGCCACCACAAGAAAGATGTTGGCGATGTTGGACCCGATGACATTGCCCACCGCGATGCCGGGAAAGCCCGACAGGTTGGCGTTGACCGAGGTGAAAAGCTCGGGCGCCGATGTGCCGAAGGCCACGATGGTGGCAGCGATGAACAGCTTCGACACGCCCGACCGTTCGGCGACGATCACGGCGTTGTCGACGGTCCAGTCGCCGCCCTTGACCAGCAGAAAGACACCGAAAGCAATGGCGCCCAGCGCGATGACGGCAAGCTGGTATGTCTCGAGGGAATGCATGGATCGCTCCGATGGGGCCGGCGCGAGTCAGGGGTGCGCGCGGGGCAGATGGGGGGCGGATGTCACGGGATGCGATTGCCCGCGCCTAGCGCCTCGATCTCAAAACTTGCAGCCACAATTTGCCTGCAGGACAAGGCGGCGGCGGGCTGCGCGGCGCGGGCTACCCTGCGCCGTTGCCCCCCGTCGCTGCGGGCTTCGCCCCCACCCGCCGCCGCCTGCGCACGGCTGACATGATCGGCAGCACGATCGTCAAAACAACCGCACAGAGCAGGATCGCGGAAATCGGGCGTTCGACGAAGATCATCGGACTGCCGAAGGACAACAACAGCGCCTGCCGGAGCGAGGTTTCCATCAGCGAAGCCAGCACCAGCGCCAGTACCAAGGGCGGGCGTGGCACGTCGAACTTGATCATCGCATAGCCCAACACCCCGAAGGCAAGCGACATCCACACCGTCGCCATATCGAGCGTTGCGGCATAGGCCCCCACCAGCGAGATGCCCAAGATCGCGGGCGCAAGGTAAACGTAGGGAATGCGCAGCAATGCGGCAAAGACGGGCGCCATCGGCAGGTTCATGATCAGCAAGAACACGTTGCCCACGAACATGCTGGCAATCAGGCCCCAGACCAGAACGCTTTCCTGGCTCATGAGTTGTGGCCCCGGACGGATGCCGTGCAAGATCAGCGCGGCCAGCAGGATGGCCGTGGAGGCCGACCCCGGAATGCCCAGCGACAGCATCGGGATGGCAGCACCATGCGAGGCAGAGTTGTTGGCCGCCTCGGCCGAGGCGACGCCGTCGATGGCGCCCTTGCCGAACATCTCGGGGGTGGTGCTGAACTTGCGTTCCGTCAGATAGGCCAGCAGCGACGCGATCGAGGCACCGGCGCCGGGCATGATGCCGACGAACAGCCCGATGAAACCGCCGCGGATGATGGCGAAGCGGCATTTCCGCCAGTCTTCCATCGTCAGCCACATGTCGCGCAGGCGTGTCTTGATCGGCTTGACCGATTCGATCCGCTCGAGCGAGTGCAGCACCTCGGCCACCCCGAAGACGCCGATCACGACGGGAATGAAATCGATGCCTTTCAGCAGGATCGGCTGATCGAAGCTGAGGCGCGGCGTGCCAGTCAAGGGATCGACACCGATCAGCGCGATCATCAACCCGATCAGCGCCGCCCCCAGCGACTTGATCGGCGATCCGCCAAGACTGCCGATCGCCAGAATGCCCAGCAGGGCCAGCAGGAAATACTCGGGCGCATTGAACCGCAGGCCGAAGCTGGCAAGCGGCGGAGCCAGAACCGCAACCGCCATCACCGATCCGATCCCTGCAATGAACGACCCGATGGCCGAGATTGCGAGGGCCGCACCGGCCCGCCCCTCGCGCGCCATCGCGTTCCCGTCGACCGCGGTCATCACGCCCGACGCCTCGCCGGGCACCTTGATCAACACCGAGGTCAGCGTACCGCCGTATTGCGCGCCGTACATGATACCCGCCAGCATCATGATGGCCGTGACAGGTTCCAGACCGAAGGTCAGTGGCAACAGCAGCGCCATACCCGCCGACGGCCCAAGACCGGGT
Organism: Roseicyclus mahoneyensis; assembly: GCF_003148775.1. Taxonomy (GTDB): domain Bacteria; phylum Pseudomonadota; class Alphaproteobacteria; order Rhodobacterales; family Rhodobacteraceae; genus Roseicyclus; species Roseicyclus mahoneyensis. The sequence continues at coordinate 41,389 of NZ_QGGW01000012.1, read as the reverse complement.
AACGCGCCGACCACTTGGCCGATCAGCACGCCGATAAAGATGAACAGCAGGTTGTTCGGCAGCAACGCCGTCGAAAAGCCGATGAGAAGCTGGTCAAGCATGAGGTGATCCTTGCCGGTATGTCAGGTCAGATGCCGAAAGGCATGGGAAGCGGCACCGCGAGCCACCGGATGAAAACGACGTGGACCAGCCCCGCGACAATCACCGCCGAGGAGACTGAAGGCACAGGCGGGCAGCGCAACACCACGAGCAGCATCGCCAGCATGAACACCGCGAGCATGGGGACGAACCCGATCAGGGGAATGCCCACCGCCAGCGCCACAAGAGCAGCGAAACTCGCGCCGACCCGGACCGCGCCCAGAGCATCGGGAAATTCGACCTCGACCGTCTCCAAGCCGCGCCGCTGGGCCAAAAGCAGCAGGACACCGATGATCGCGCCGGCCCCCGAAAGTGCCATCGGGAAAAAGCGCGCGCCCGGTGTGGGCCCGTCCCACAATCTCAGGCCAGTGGTGCCGGCGTAGATGGCCGCCGCCAGGATCAGGATGAAAAGGGCTGGAACAGCCTCGATGGGGCGCATGGTCGCGTCCTCCCTTTGGGCTTTGGATCGGTTGGTCCGCGGGGCGCATCGCCCGCGGACCGGCTGTTCATGGACCGCGCGAGGGCGGCCAAGGCATTCTGGCGCAGGTTTACTGGGCCAGACCGATGCGGGTCAGGACTTCGCGGAACGTGTCCTGTTCGGCCGCGAAATAGGCACCGGCTTCGTCCAGCGTGACCATGTCGCTGCGGTAGAGGTTTTCAGCCAGCCAGGCCTGGAACTGCTCGGTCGCGGCCGCCTGCTGGAACCTGTCGGCCCACCATGCTGCAACGGCCGGGTCGAGATCTGCCGGTGCGCCCACGCCCCAGAACTGGGTGTAGATGACGTCGACGCCCTGTTCGGTGGCAGTGGCGATGCCCGACAGCGCATCCTCGGTGCGGCGCTCGGCCGAGAAGATGGCCAGCGGTTTGCCGGAGCCGCTGGCGATCAGTTCCAGCCCTTCGGACACAGTGGTGAAATGCAGCTCCACATTGCCGCCGAGGAATGTGGCACGGCCCGCGCTGCCGCTTTCGTGCGGAATGTAGGTCAGCGTGGTGCCCGTGGTGGATTCGATCAGGCCGGTCAGGACATGGTCGTTTCCGCCCGAGGCACCGCCTGCCACGCGGACGCGGCCCGGATTCTCGGTCGCAGCCGCCACGACATCGGCCAGCGAATTCAGATCGCTGTCAGGCGTGGTGAACAGCAGCAGTTCGGATTGCACCAGCGCCGCGATGGGCGTGATCTGGTCGATGACCGACGGCGTGCCCTGCACGATCGGGGTGGTGAACACCGGCGAGGCCAGCGTCAGCAGGGTGTTTTCGTCACCCGGAAGGCCCAAAACGTGGTTGTAGGCGTTGGAATGCCCCCCGCCCGAGCGGTTCTGCACGACGATCGGGTTCTCGACGATGCCCTGATCATTCATGATCTGCGCAAAGGTGCGCATGATGATGTCGGGCGAACCGCCGGCGCCCGCGCCCACGGTGAATTCGATGGGGCCGGTGGGCGCGCGCATATCCTGCGCAAAGGTTGCTCCGGCGGACAGGACGCCGCACAGGGCGGCGACGCAAAGGGTGTGGGTCAGTCTCGGCATGTAAAATCCTCCCAAGGTCATGCGCAAGTTTCTTGCCCCCTCACGTCTCGAGGAGGGTCGGATCGAACAATTCCCTTGCGTCCACGAGGCGTGGCGCGAGGTACTGTTCGAAGGAATGGCGGCACATGGCCGCGATTTCGGGTTGGGCACGCTGGAAACCGTAGGGCCAGTAGTCGGGCCCCATTGCGGCGCGCGTCCGCTCCATGGAGGCATTGAGCCAGGGCAGGCTGAGCCGGTTGGCCGACCCGAGCCAGACCTCGCGCAGCCGGTCCAGCGCGATGTCGCGCGCCTGGCTGAACGCGTCGAACAGGGCGCGCGCAAGCCAGGGATGCGCCTCCGCCACGTCACGGCGCAGCGCGATCACATGCATGATCGGAAAAAACCCGGTGCGCCGGTGCCAATCCTGTTCCACGGTCTCGAAGTCGGGGAAAACACGTTCGATCCTTGGGTCGCCCTCGGAAAAGGCGCGGGGCGGGTTGGGGGCCAGCATCCCGTCGATCTCGCCCGCAAGCAGCAGGTCCTGCAGCGTCTGCCCTTCGGCGACGGGCGTGATCCGCAGGTCGGGCGGTGGCGTAAGCGCCAGACGCTCGTGCCGCACGCCCTGATCCAGCGCGCCGGTGCGCCAATGCACGGCGGTGGGCGTCACGCTGTAGTCGTCGGCCATGATCGCGCGCATCCACAGCGCTGCGGTCATCTGGTATTCCGGCACGCCGATGGCACGGCCCGCGAAATCGGACGGCGATGCGATGCCCGATCCCACCCGCCGGTAGAACCCGTTGTGGCGGAAGGCGCGGCTGACGAAGGCGGGGATGGCGACATAGTTCGCCTGCCCGCGCGCCACTTGCAGGATGTGGCTGGACAGCGACAGTTCGGTGACGTCGAAGCGGGCTTCCTGCACCGCGATGGGGAAAAGCTTGGTCGTGGGCAGGATATGCGGCGTGACGCTCACGCCCGGTATCGTCACGCGACCGTCCTGTACGGCCATCACCCGGTCATGGTCCCAGGTCGCGACCGACAGCGACAGCGGCGCGGTCAAACGCGCAACCCCATGGCGGGACGTGCCCGACGGTCGCGCTGCATGCGGATGCTGTGCGGTGTTTTCATCATCGTCGCCTCCCCCGTTGGTGTATATTGATCCGGATTGATCTTTGGCAAGCATGAATGTTGGTCCCCGGTAGCGCGCACCTCATGGGTACACGACCTGCAGCCGACCTGGGGGCAGGGTGCCGATGATGACAGCCAGTGTTCAACGGGGGCAGGCGCGCACGCGGCCCCGCACCGTGGCACGTCATGAACCGATGCGGGGCCTACATGCAGGGTTGGGGCCGATCAGGGCCACGCAGCACGCCCCGCCTGTGGGCAAGGGCGTGTTGCGGTGTCGAAGGGGTCAGGCCACGGTGACCGTCAGGCTGCCGACGCCCGCCACATGCCCTTCCATCACATCCCCGCGCACCACGGGGCCGACACCGGCAGGCGTGCCGGTCATGATGATGTCGCCGGGTTTTAATTCGAAATAATCCGACAGATAGGAAATCATCTCGGGGATCTTCCAGATCAACTGGTTCAGATCCCCCTCTTGCCGCAAAACCCCATTTACTCTCAAGGTGATGCTCCCCGAGGTCAGATCGCCTGTCGTGGTGGCGGGCACGATCGGACCCATCGGGGCCGAATGCTCGAAGGCCTTGCCGATCTCCCAGGGGCGCCCGAGTTTCTTGGCCTCGCCCTGTAGATCGCGGCGGGTCATGTCGATCCCGACGGCATAGCCCCAGACGCAATCGAGCGCCTGATCCACCGGGATGTTCCTTCCGCCACGCGCAAGCGCCACCACCAGTTCGATCTCGTGATGCACATCCGAGGTTTGGTCAGGGTAAGGAAACGTGCCGGAAAAATCGAGGTTGTCAGGGTTCTTCTGGAAAAAGAACGGCGGTTCGCGGTCGGGATCATGCCCCATTTCGATGGCATGCGCGGCGTAGTTGCGCCCGATACAATAGACGCGCCGCACCGGGAATCGGTCCGCGTGCCCAGCTATGGGAGCGGTCACGACTTCGGGGGCTGGGATCACGGTCTTGATCATCGTATTCAGTCTCCTGTCTTGATCTCGGCGGGCGTGGCATATCCAAAGTGGCAAATCAATCGGTATTGATCCTGATTGCGCCGCCGCGTAGGGTTCGCCACAATGAAAAGGGGCAAGACGATGACCGAGCAACCCCGGGTGGGTCTGGACGAGGCGCGCGCCGATGCGGCCTTGCATGAGGTTTCCGATGCCGCGGCAGTGTCGCAGATCCGCGCCTTCATCATGGAAGGTGGCTTTGCAGCGGGCGACAAGCTGCCGCCCGAGCGGCGGCTCGGTCCGGAACTGGGCTTGCGTAGGTCATCCTTGCGCAAGGCGCTCGAGATCCTCGTTGCCGAAGGTGTCTTGTGGCGCCATGTCGGCAAGGGCACGTTCGTCGCCGATCTGGCGGACGGGTCTCAGGCGGGCGGTCTGCAGGCGCTTGCCCGCGACATCAGCCCCGCCGACGCGATGCGCGCGCGTGCCGTGTTCGAACCCGCCATGGCGCGCGAGGCGGCGCTGCACGCATCCGCTGCCGAAATCGCACATCTCAGGCTTCTGGCCGACCGCTCGCGGCGCTGCGCCAGCTGGCGCGAATACGAGGTGCTGGATGCCGATCTGCATCGCGGCGTAGCTCTCGCCTCGGCCTCACCGACGCTGTTGGCGCTGTTCGATCAGCTCAACATGATCCGGCGGATGGTCTCGTTCGGCACCGCAACCCGCGTGGGGAGCAAGCCACCAGAGTCGCATGCGAGCTTTGTCGAACATGATGCCATCCTCGATGCCATCGCGGCCCGCGATCCCGAAGCGTCGGACATGGCGATGCGCAGGCACCTGTCCTCCGTCGGAGGTCGCATCGAACCCTGATTGCGAAGACGGCGTTCGAGCTTCCCTTAGGTTTGTCGAGGCCTTGCTTGGGGTAGGGATCCATTCTCTCGATATGGCCAGAACATGACGGTTGCGGCGAAGGCGACGGCTGAGAGGAAGACCTTGCGGCACCTGTCGTAGCGCGTGGCCGCCCTGCACCAGTCTTTCAGGCGACAGAACATGATCTCGATCCTGCCGCGGCGATCGTAGCGGCGCTTATCGTCCTTGACAGGCTTGCCATGCGACTTCCGACACGAGATGCAGGGCCTGATCCCCATGTCTTTCGACGCATCTCTGAACCAGTCGGCATCATGGCCGCGGTCGGCGCAAATGAAAGACCGGCTTCTGGGGCGAACGCTTATGTCGCCAACCCCTCCAGCACCCATACGGCAAACCGTTCTTGCAGGGCCGTCGTCTGGCTTTGATCACGACGACCACTGTCGGGAAACCGCTGATCGTCCGCTTCACGGTGCTTTTGCCCAGTTCGGTGTAGCGCTGTATCGTACCTTTGGAACACCAGATGCCCGAGCCGTCATCGCGCGCCTTGTCTGCTACGGACATGTTGATCTGTTTGCGGGCAGCGGCCCCGAAGCGGCGTTCGGCGTAGTCATTCGCGACGCGCCAGCTCATTGCAGGGCCTCAACTTGCACAGTTTAATACGGAAATCCCGTCCGCAGCGACGGATTGGCCGGGAAATCAAGCCTGCGTTTCCACAGTGCCCTTCGCAAGCCCCTGACAAAAATCCTTGGATTAACGGGCTTTTTGGCGACCCCGACAGGATTCGAACCTGTAACCTGTCCCTTAGGAGGGGTTCATTCATTTTCCTGATCCTTCTTTGTTTTTCTGTGCTTACGCTTCTTAACCGGGGCCACCTGTACATGGTTTGTACGAAACCGCGCCCTGACTGCAGCCTCGTCCGTCTCTGCATGGGCGTAAATTCGCATCGGCAATGTGGCGTCTGACCACCGCCCTGCCTTGGCCGCCGTGACGGGATCGACCCCCTGCCGCACCACCAGTTCGGTGTAGAACCCGTGCCGCCCGGCGCGGTGGGCGGACAGGTACGGGATACCCGCCCGCTTGCAGATCGTTTTCCAGCGATTGTTGTAGCCGGTGGAGCTTCCATATCCGAAGACGCGGGGCGACAGCACTTGCCCAGTCTTGAGGTTCTTTGGCCGTTTGGCCTTCAACGCGACCAGCTCGGCCATCATCTGCGGCGAGACGGTGATCCACCCTTCAGGGTGACCCTTCTGTGCCTTGATCTTCACTTGGCAGGATGCTGGTCTCAGATCGCCGGGTTCGATCGAGATCGCTTGGTCGATCCGGGCTGCTGTCTCAAACATGAAACGGGCCAAGGCTGCGTTGTAAGGATCAGCCTCAGCGCAAAACGCCTCGATCCAGTCGCGTGTCGCCGGGGTGCGTTCGACCCGGCTCGTTTTGCCACGGCGCTCGTCCTGCGCGATCCGCTCGAACTTGTCGTAGCGTTTGACCGTCAGATGCGGCGTCCCCTTGTGCTCATGCGCATGGTTGATGACTGCCCGCGCCGGGGTCACGATCTCGCGCCACCAAGTATCGGTGCAGGCATTCGGCTTCAGCTTGCGACCAAGGCTTTTCAGCAGCGCCCCTGTGATTGCTCCCAGCGGCATATCACCGATCTGGTCCAGGATCGGCAAAAGTTGCCGCGCATCTTTGGCGGTTGCCGGGTAGAAATTGACCGCATCGGCGAACCGCAGACTATGCTCTTCGCCGACAAGGTGTCTGCGGATCTGAAGCTGCGTTTCGTCGTTTATCCAGTCCCGCGCGCCAGCTTCAGTAGTCGCTCGCGTGCTTTGGCGGTATGGACCGGCGATCGGTCGGCCATTATATTCGACCCAGCCCTTGACCCAGAAGACGGAGCCACGCTTGTAGATTTCGAGCGGCATGCCTGTCCTTCCTCGAAGATGGTGTCAATTTGCGCGGGCGTGATGAGCATGGTCCGCCCCAGCCGGAAGAACGCGCCGGTGTCGTTGGCCTTCTCGCGCAGGGTCCGCTCGGAAATCTCGATCCCGTGCGTGGCCATGATCTCGACCCACTGGGCGGGCGTCTTGCCGATGGTGAGGATCTGGGACTGCTCCGCATGTTCGGTGTTCATCATCGCCTACCCCTTCCCGCCGAAGCGGGCCGTCTTGGGCGCTGCGGCGACGGTGAACAGCGAGGCACATTTCTCCGATGCCCCGGTCTGGATCTTCGGATGGTAGGCACTGGGGGCCGTGACGATGTGATCAGCTCGGCTCGAGCATTCGGGAACGATCTGCACCCGGGTGACCGATAAGTGTGCATTCCGGTCGTCCTTCGAGACATGTGCTTGCGTTCCATGTGTCAACGCTGTGCGGGGCATGGACATCTTGTTTTCCCTCTTTCAATCAACTTGCCCCAAATCCCCCTCAGGCCTCTTCCTCTCTAAATCCGGACCCCGGGTCGCGTGCTGCTGGAAGCGCTCCCAACCGGTCATCGTCAGCCTCTTCGTCTTTGAGGATATCTCGACGAACTCTAGACGCCCCTCGTTCATCAACGCGCGAACTTGCGCGGGGCTCAGTCCGACTATTTCGCCTAGTTCCTTGGGCGAAAGCAGTTTTTCTTGTGCCAAAACCATCTCCTTTTCGTAAGGTGGGACGAATCGGGTCAAACGCAGCAAAGCACCACGCCCGAACTGGAACACGTCAAATTACGTTCATTTGTGCGTATAGCACTCAATCGAGCGTCACAGCAAGGGTCTTGCCGTCAAAAATGGTGGATCGTCCGCATGACTACCTGAGCGCCCTGGGCGCGCGCATCGCGATCGCGCGCAACGAACTTGGCATGTCCCAGGCCAAGATGTCGGCAGCGCTCGGGATATCGCTGCGCGCCTACCAGAGCTACGAGCTGGGCAAGCGCTCGATCCCGGTCGAGGCGCTGGTCGAACTGCACCGTCAGTTCGCCGTGGACCTCAACTGGATACTCCTCGGCGTCGAAGCGGTGCGGCTAGAACACGACCTGACTGCGCTCGAGGAATTCGAAATCGCGCTGGACAAGCACCTGTCCGCCAGCGGGATCAAGATAAGAAGCGAAAAGCGTGGGGCGATTGCCGCGCGTTGGTATCGCTCCTTTCTGGAAGGAAAGGAAATTGCCATGGACGACGTCCACACCTGGATCGAACTGTTGAGAGAATAAGAATGAACCTGAGACAAACCGAGGCGTGGCAGCGCCACCAACTGGCCACCACCGAGCGGATGCAGGCCGACATTGGCCGCTTCACGCGCCCGGTGATGATCACCATGTGCGTCAGCTCTCTGGCCTACCTGATGTCCTGGGGGCCGCTCATGGGCCTTGGGGATGCGGACAACATGCCATGGCTTCCACTTCTGATCGCGGGACTATCTGCCTGCATCATGGCCGTGACCACTCCGGCCTTCACCTTGGCCGTCGCGATTGAAAGCTATCTCCGACGTCGCCTGCAGCGCGAAAACTTCAGCGCCAAGCAGGGGGTGATCGTTCGCCTGAAGACATTTACTGGAAGGACTTCCGATGGCCGAAGCGCGCACCTCTGATCTCGGCTTCGAGGCCGATCTGTTCAAAGCCGCGGACCGCCTGCGCGGCAACCTTGAGCCGTCCGAATACAAGCACGTCGTCCTTGGCCTCGTCTTCCTGAAATACATCTCCGAGGCGTTCGAGGGCTACCACGCCAAGCTGGCATTGGACGACTACGCCGACCCCGAGGACCCCGAGGAATACCTCGCCGAAAACATCTTCTGGGTGCCGCAGGAGGCGCGCTGGTCCAACCTGCGCAACAAGGCGCGTGACCCCAACATCGGCAAGATCATCGACGACGCGATGGAAGCGATCGAGCGTGTCCCGGCCAACGAAAAGCTCAAGGGCGTCTTGCCCAAGAACTACGCCCGCCCCACGCTCAACAAGGAGATGCTGGGCGATCTGATCGACCTCTTCTCCAAGATCGACATGCGCGGCAACGCGACCGAGGCGCGCGATCTGCTGGGCCGGGTCTATGAATACTTCCTGTCGGGCTTTGCCTCATCCGAAGGCAAGCGTGGCGGTGAATTCTTCACCCCCCGGTCAGTCGTCAAAACCCTGGTCGCCATGCTGGAGCCGAAAAAGGGCCGCGTCTATGACCCCTGCTGCGGGTCGGGCGGCATGTTCATCCAGTCCGAGAACTTCATCGAAGATCACGGCGGCCGCCGCAATGACATCTCGGTCTACGGGCAAGAGATCAACCACACCACATGGCGGCTGGCGATGATGAACCTTGCCGTCCAGGGCATCGACGCCGAGATCAAGTGGAACAACGAAGGCTCGTTCATCCGCGATGAGCTGCCCGACCTGCGCGCCGATTACATCCTCGCCAACCCGCCCTTCAACATCTCGGACTGGGGCGGCGAGCGGCTGACGGATGACGGGCGCTGGAAATACGGCACGCCGCCCAAGGGCAACGCGAACTACGCCTGGCTGCAGCATATCCTGCACCATCTGGCCCCGCGCGGCACGGCAGGCGTGGTGCTGGCCAACGGCTCCATGTCCTCGCAGCAATCGGGCGAGGGTGACATCCGCAAAGCGATGATCGAGGCGGACAAGGTCGATTGCATGGTCGCCCTGCCGGGGCAGCTGTTCTATTCCACGCAGATTCCCGCCTGCCTGTGGATCCTGGCAAATGACAAATCCGCCAATGGCCACCGCGACCGGCGGGGTGAGGTGCTGTTCATCGACGCGCGCCAGATGGGCCATATGGTCGACCGCGTGCGCCGCGACTTCGACGATGCCGAGATCGACAGGATCGCCGACACCTACCACCGCTGGCGGGCCAAGGCGCCGGATCAGCCCTACAAGGACGAACCGGGGTTCTGCGCCAGCGCCGATCTCGATGCGATCCGCAAGCATGACTACGTCCTGACCCCGGGCCGCTATGTCGGCGCTGCGGATGAGGAGGACGACGGCGTGCCGTTCGAGGAGAAATTCGCCGCCCTCGCCACCCAGCTTGACGCGCAACTGACGGAAAGCGCCCGCATGGCCGACCTGATCCGCCGCACGCTGGCGCGCATCCCGGGAGGGCCGCAATGAAGCTGGAGCTGTCATCCTTCGAGAAAGCCCTCGCCTCGCTGGACGAGGCGCTGGCGGAATACGACCGCACCCAAAGCCAGTTCGTCAAGGATGCCTGCATCCAGCGGTTCGAATACACCTACGAACTGGCCCACAAGCTGCTGAAACGGCAGTTGGAGGCGATGTCGCCCAACCCGTCCGAGATCGACCAGATGAGCTTTCCCGACATGATCCGCACCGGCGCTGAACGCGGGCTGTTGTCGCAAAGCTGGGATCACTGGAAATACTTCCGCGATGCGCGCAACGCGACCAGCCATGCCTATAACGAGAAAAAGGCGAACGAGGTTTTTGTGCGCATCCCCGCCTTTCGGGACGAGGCGGCGTTCCTGCTGGCGCGACTGCAAGAGCGGAACGCCGAATGACCGCCAAGATCGATATCAGCCCCGAACAATTGGCCATCGTGCAGGTGCTATTGAAGGATCACCTGCCCAACGGAACGCTGGCCTGGGCCTTTGGCAGCCGCGTGACGTGGACGGCCAAACCCTTTTCCGATCTGGACATCGCGCTGGAAGGGGCCGAACCCTTGCCATCCGAGGTGCTGATCGATCTGGAGGAGGCCTTCGAGGCCTCAGACCTGCCATGGAAGGTGGACGTGATCGACCTGAACGCCGTGTCGCCGGAGTTTCGGGAGATTGTGGAACGGCAGAGGGTGCCTGCGGATTGGCGTGACCTTCAGCTCCATGAAGTCGGAAAGATTGTCACAGGGAAAACACCTCCAACGTCCAACCCGGACTTCTACGACGGATACATCCCGTTCGTGACGCCATCGGACATGGACGGAAGGCGACGGATCGAGACTACAGCAAGAAACCTATCGGCTGATGGTGCGAAGAAAGTTGGGTCCTCCTATGTCGATCGCCCAGCCATCTCTGTTTCCTGCATCGGCTCAGACATGGGAAAAGCGGCCCTAGTGGATCCTCCTTTTGTCTCAAATCAGCAAATAAATTCGGTCATCGTTTCAGATGATTACGACAGGCTGTTTATCTACTATAATCTTTCAGCCCGAAAAGAAGAGATACGCAATCGGGCGGGCGGCGCTGCGCAGCCAATCATGAATAAGTCAGACTTTGGAAAGCTGAATATCTATGCGCCGTTCAAGCCAGAGCAAACACGAATTTCGAACATATTGGGCACCCTCGACGACAAGATCGAGTTGAACCGGCGGATGAATGAGACGTTAGAGGCGATGGCGCGGGCGGTGTTTCGGGATTGGTTTGTCGATTTCGGCCCCACCCGCCGCAAGGCCGCAGGGACCGCCGACCCCGCCGCCATCCTCGGAGGCCTCCTCCCCGACCCGACCCAAGCCGCCCCCCTCGCCGCCCTCTTCCCCGACAGTTTCGGAGCGAACGGGCTGCCGGAGGGGTGGGAAGAGCGCGAGGTCGGCTCATTCGCCAAGTTGAAAGGTGGTAAACAGCTCCCGAAAACGGAGTTTGTTGAAGACGGCGATATTCCGGTTTTTGGCGGTGCTGGCCTTATGGGCAATACCGACAAAGCGAACGCCTCTGGTTATGTCATTTCCGTCGGAAGGGTCGGAGCTTACTGCGGCAACTTCGTTGCCCACCGTGGGCGAGCATGGATCAACAACAACGCCTCGTTCTTTGAACTCGAAAACGGGACTAAGCCCGAATGGTTTTTCTATGCGCTCCGCGAACTCGACCTGACAACGATACGCAAAGGCGCTGCCCAACCTTTCGTGTCAAATAGCGATATTGCGAAGCTGTCGCTTGTTTTCCCGGGGGATCCAGTGCTTGAGACATTTCATGGCATTCTGTTGCCACTGGTCCAGCTAATCGAAGCAAACGAACAAGAAAACCAAACCCTCGCCGCCACCCGAGACCTCCTCCTCCCCAAACTCATGTCCGGCGAACTCCGCCTGACCGGTGTGGAGGATTTGTGAGCGAGCTTTATCCAAATATCACTCGTTTTTGTGTCCATTGGGCGCATGCTCCGATGATTCAGCAAACACTAGATGCCCTTCAGCGCGAATATGCCGCCGGAAATGACGCGGCGATCGATGCAGCAAAATGTATGGTTGAATGCGCGTGCAAGACGCTTGTGCAGGAGCTGGATCACCCAGGGAACCCGATCAAGACGCACCCAAACTCCCCAATCAAGGGGGCTAATCCGACCTTAGGAGATTGGCTAGCAGCTACGACAACTTTGCTGTCACTCGTCGACGAACGAGATGATCCGATGAACAAAATTGTGTCGCAGTATAACAAGCTTGTAACCGAGCTTGGTGAGTTCCGGAAAAAAGCTGGACCACTCAGTCATGGGAAAATCGGATTTGTGAGTCGCTTGAGCGAACATCACAGGCGGATGGCTGTAATAGCGGCTGATACAATCGTCGGCTTCCTACATGATGCATATCTTGATCAGCAAACAGATCCGGTTCGGACTTTTGAGCCCTATGAGAGGTTTGAACATTTCAACCAAAGGATTGACGCGCATATCAGTTTTATTTCTGCTCGAATTGAGGACGGGCTTCTTCTTGTGGGCGTAGCGTTCGACAGTGACGACAGGCGCGAAATTGAGGTTTCCATCTCTCAATTTTTGTTCGGCTTGGAGCGCGAGACATACAAAGAAGCGCAGATGTTTACCGCAACTTTGCCTTTCCCAACCGAAGAGGTCATTCAGGATGATTAACGAAGACCTCGTTGAGCAAGCCGCTTTGGCGATTTTGCAGGATCAGGGCATTCCCTATCTGGGGGCTGATGTGATTTCGCCCGATGGGTCGGCGCCAGAGCGCGCCTCCTACGGTGAGGTGTTATTGATGGGCCGGCTGGAAGAGGCCGTGGCGCGGCTGAACCCCCGCATCCCCGAAGACGCCCGCCGGGACGCGATCCGGCAGGTCACCGGGGCTGCGTCGCAAAGCCCGACCGAGGAAAACCGGCGCATCCATGCTCTGCTCGTCAATGGCGTGGACGTGGAGTTCAAGGCGGATGACGGCACGATCCGGGGCGACAAGGTCTGGCTGGTCGATCTCAACGACCCGCAGGCCAACGATTGGCTAATGACGAACCAGTTCACCGTGATCGAGGGCAAGCACAATCGCCGCCCGGATGTGGTCGTGTTCCTGAACGGCCTGCCCGTCGCGGTGATCGAGCTGAAGAACGCCGCCAGCGAGGCGGCGACCATCGAGGATGCATTCGCCCAGCTTCAGACCTACAAACTGCAGGTTCCATCCCTGTTCCGGACGAACGCGGTGTTGATCAGTTCGGACGGATTGCTGGCCCGGATCGGCTCTCTGACGGCGAATGAAGAGCGGTTCATGCCGTGGCGCTCGGTCACCGGCGCGGTAGGTGATTTCACACCCGAGGGGCCGCAGGAAATGGCGACGCTGCTTAAGGGTGTGTTCGACAAGGGGCGGTTTCTGGAGCTGCTGCGCGATTTCACGGTGTTCGGCGATCTGGGCGAGGGGCCGTTCAAGATCATCGCAGGCTATCACCAGTTTTTCGGCGCCCGAAAGGCATTGGCCAGCGCGATCGAGGCGACCCGGCCCGAGGGCGACCGCAGGATCGGTGTGATCTGGCACACGCAAGGATCGGGCAAGTCGCTGCTCATGGCGTTCTTCGCCGGGCTTTTGGTGCGCAGCCCTGCGATGGAGAATCCCACGCTTATTGTCCTGACGGACCGGAACGATCTGGATGATCAGCTTTTCCAGACCTTTGCCATGACGAAAGACCTGATCCGCCAGACGCCCGAGCACGCAGAAAGTCGGGAAGAACTGCGCGATTTGCTGGCTCGGCAATCCGGCGGCGTGATCTTCACGACCATGCAGAAGTTCACCCCGGAGAAGGGTGAGGAGCGGTTCCCGACCTTGACCGACCGTCGGAACGTGATCGTCATCGCCGATGAGGCGCATCGCAGTCAGTACGGTCTGGATGCGAAGGTGAACACAAAGACCGGTGAGCGGAAATACGGCTACGCCCACTACGTGCGCCAGGCGCTTCCCAATGCCTCGTTTGTCGGCTTCACCGGCACGCCGATTGAGACCGCGGACGTAAACACCCCGGCGGTTTTTGGTGGCTATGTCGACATTTACGACATCACCCGGGCCGTCGAAGACAAGGCCACGGTGCCGATTTATTACGAGAGCCGGTTGGCCCGGATCGAACTTGACGAAGACGAGAAGCCGAAGATCGACGAGGAGATCGCGGCTATCCTGGAGGACGATACGTTGTCCGAACAGGAGAAGACCAAGGCCAAGTGGAGCACCGTTGAAGCGCTGGTCGGTGCAGAAAAGCGGCTGAAGCAAGTGGCCGCCGATCTTGTAAAGCACCTGGAAGCGCGGACTTCCGCCCTTGGTGGCAAAGCCATGGCGGTTTGCATGAGCCGCCGGATCTGCGTCGCGCTCTATAACGAGATCGTCGCGCTTCGCCCCGAGTGGCATTCGGACGACGATGCATCCGGCGCGGTCAAGGTCGTCATGACTGGCTCAGCATCGGACCCGCTCGAATGGCAAACGCATATCGGAAACAAGAAACGGCGCGATGACCTTGCGAAAAGGGCGCGCGACCCGGATGACCCACTGAAGCTGGTCATCGTTCGGGACATGTGGCTGACCGGCTTCGACGCCCCGTGTATGCACACAATGTATGTCGACAAGCCCATGCGTGGACACGGGTTGATGCAGGCCATTGCCCGGGTCAACCGAGTCTTTCGGGACAAGCCGGGCGGACTGGTGGTCGACTACATCGGCATTGCCCAGAATCTGAAGAATGCTCTGTCACAGTATTCCGACGCCGACCGCGAACGCACCGGTATCGACGAGGAACAAGCGGTGGCGCTGCTGGCTGAAAAGCTCGACGTCGTCCGGCACATGTTCAATGGGCATGACTACAGCGCAGGCCTTCATGGCGCGGCTCAGGCGCGCTTGCAGGCGCTCGGTGATGCGGTCGATTGGATCGTCGGGCAACAAGCACAGGCAGCACGCCAGAAGTCGTCCGACGTCGAGAAGAAAAAGGAGCTATCGCGGTTTCAGGACGCAGCTGTGGAACTGTCACGCGCCTTTGCTCTGGCATCGTCCAGCGATTTGGCAAAGGACGTCAAAGACGAGGTCGGCTTCCTTCAGGCCGTTCGCGCGGCGATGACCAAAACCACGGTCAAAGGTAAACTCTCTTCTCGGGCGAAGCAATTTGCGATCGAGCAGTTGGTCAACAAGGCGGTCGCTGATGCGGAAATCGTAGACATCTTGCATGCGGCGGGCATCAAGACGCCCGATATTTCGATCCTGTCCGATGAATTCCTTCTCGAAATTAAGTCTATGGAGCGCAAGAACCTTGCCCTGGAGGCGCTCAAGAAGCTCCTGAACGGAGAGATCAAAAGCAAAGCCAAGCGAAACATCGTCGAAAGCCGCGCCTTCAGTCAGCGCCTCGAAGAGGCAGTCGCCCGCTATCACGCAAACGCCATTTCCACGGTCGAGATGATCCAGACCCTGATCGACCTTGCCAAAGACGTGAAAGCTTCTGCGGCCCGTGGTGAGGCCGAAGGCTTGTCCGACGAAGAACTGGCCTTCTACGACGCCCTGGCACAGAACGAGAGCGCCGTTGAAGCCATGGGCAACGAACAGTTGCGCCTGATCGCGCATGAGCTGCTCGATCAGGTTCGCAAGAATGCGACCGTTGACTGGCACAAGAAAGAAAGTGCTAGGGCGCGGATGCGCATTCTTGTAAAGCGCATACTCAAAAAATATGGCTATCCGCCTGATTTATCTACTGAAGCTGCGCAGATCGTTCTCGAGCAGGCTGAAACCCTCCTGAAAGATTTGTAAGGCAAGCAAGAACCCCAGCTGACGCACCGTCGATCAAGGCGGCGTGCCTAATAGCTCTTAGGCTATATTTTTCTATTATAGCTCATGGGGGATATTTACAAATTATAGCCCTTAAGCTATGCATTCATGATGAAAGCGCCCGCATACCCCATCCGAAGCCTGCGCCAAGCCGGGGCCGTGCTGAAGGCGCGGCGCGCGGCGCGGAAGATCAGCCAGAAGCAGCTGGGCGAGATGACGGGGACGGCGCAATCCACCATTTCCGACATCGAGAACGGCGTCGTTTCCGTAAGCCTCGATGTCTACCTGCGCCTCCTAGAGGCCCTCGGTGCGGAACTGTCCGCGACGGACCGTATAGCTGACCCTGGGCAGCGCTAGGATGGCACGGATCGCCCGCGCGGGCCGACGCACACGCCAAAGCAAGACCGCCGTCTGGTACGAAAGGGCGCGGGTGGGCACGCTGACCCGCGCGACGGATGGGGCCATCGCCTTCTCCTACGATCCTGACTGGCTGGCGTCCGAGGCCGCTTTTCCGGTTGCCAGTGCCCTGCCGCTGACCAAGCTCAAATGGCAGGGCGATCCCGTTGTCGCCGCCTTCGACAACCTTTTGCCCGATGCCGAAGGCGAGCTGCGAGAGAAGATCGCCGCGCGCGTAGGCGCACAGGGCAAGGATGTGTTCTCTCTGTTGTCCGTGCTGGGGCGCGACTGTGTCGGCGCGCTGCAATTCCTGCCGCTGGACGAGGCCCCGTCCGAACAGGACATGCAGTATCGCGTCATTTCCGAAGAGGAGATGGTTGCCGACCTGAAGAACCTCGCCACAGCACCCCTCGCCCTGGGTGAAGACGAGGATTTCCGGATTTCCATCGCCGGTGCGCAGGAAAAAACGGCCTATCTGCGTATCGACGGGCAGTGGGCCAAGCCGTGCGGCATCACGCCGACCAGCCATATCTTCAAGACGCCCATGGGCCTCATTCCGGGCCCCGAGGAGATCGATCTGAGCGACAGCGTCGAGAACGAGTTGTTCTGCATGCCACTGGCGCGCGAAATCGGCCTGCCCGTCGCAAATGTCGAAAAGCTCACCCTGCCCGGGCAGGTCGTGCTCTCGGTCGAACGGTTCGACCGCGTCTGGCACGGCGACACCCTGAAACGCCTGCCGCAAGAGGATATCTGCCAGTCGTTGGGTTACCCTTCCGCCATGAAATACCAGAGGCTGGGCGGCCCCGGCATCGCGCAGATCATGGAGCTTTTGCGGGAATCCGACACACCCATCGAGGATCGGGAAACGTTCTTCCGGGCGCAGATGTTCTTCTTCCTGATCGGAGCCTCTGATGGGCACGCCAAGAACTTCAGCCTGCGTCTGGGGCGTCGTGCGCGGTTCACGCTCGCGCCCCTCTATGACATCCTGAGCGTCGCCCCGGTCGTCCGCGCCGGACGCTTGCAGCGTAAGCGCTACCGCCTCGCCATGTCGATCGATGGCCATTACGGCATCGACGAGATCGTGCCGCGCCACTTCGAGGCCGAGGGCCGCGCAGCGGGTCTGCCCAAGGGCCGCGCCCTGGAGCTGTTGCGGGACATGGTAGATCGACTGGGCCCTGCGCTGAAGCGGACGCTTCTGGCGGTGGGCGATCAGGTCCCGGCGGCGGTCAGCGAGCCGATCGCGAGCGATGCGACACAGCGGGCGGCGCAGATGCGGGACCTGCTTTAGGGCTTCGGGGCCTCTGCCCCCAACCCCTCCAACGCCTTGTCGACCTCGCGCGTCTTCGCGGCCAGCTGTGCCTCCCACAAGATGCGGAACTCTTCCGCGAATTCGACCAGGCCCCCGGCGAAGGTGCGGATCGTGGTCATGTCCTCGTCGGTGAAGGGCAGCGGGCGACCGCGCAGTTTGGCTTCGTTCAGCTTGCGGGCGATGTGGTTGACCGCAGCGCCTTCGGTGGCGACCTGCTCGCCCCACGCTTGCAGATGGTCCAGCACGACCGGATCGACCGGGCGCAAAAGGATGTCAGCGGCCCCCATCAGTCGGCGCAGGGCGGCAGGTTGGTCGGTGATGCCGCGACGCGCCAGCGCGGCCTGGAACCCCGCCAGCTGGCGCGCGCTCAGGCGGGTGCTGATCGTCGTTGTGGGGCCCGGATGCGCGCCTTTGGCCCGGCTCAACGTGTTGTAGATCGTACGGGTCGATACTTCGAAGCGTCGGGCCAGAGCAGCGGCAGGGGTGCCCTCGGCGCGGGCCTCGATGATCTGGCGGCGTTCGTCGTCGGTCAGTTTGCGATGGTGGCGCATGTGAAGTTTACGTTCCTATTTCTTGCCAACTTCCTCCAAGCCCCCCGCCTCCCAGCGTCAGCGGAGGTGGGTCAGGGGCTTGGAGTCCGTTTCGGTTGGTGTGCTTGGTTGGACGGGGCGCAGGGGGCGCGATGCGGGAAACGCGATGCGCAAAGCACGTGGCACCGGACGCGGCGCAAAGGACGCGATGCGGAAGGCGCGGCGCAACGGACACGGGACACGGCACACGCTCCGGAAAGCGCGATGCACGGGACGCGGTGCGCGGCGCAATTTGCAGAGGACGCGCCGCTCATCCCGCCAACCCCGCCGCGCGAAGCTGGCCATCGGTCACCAGCCCCGCAGCCATCAGCGCCGTCACCTGCGGGGCGGTGATGTGTTTGCACATCGGGCTGCGGTCGCGGACCCATGCGGCCAGTCGGGCGTGATGATCGGCGGCCAGCGTTGTCCGGGCCTCTCGCTCCTCGGCCGCCATTTCGAGGAAGCGCTGCCAGCGGCGGGCGGCGAACCAGTTGTCGGCGAAACAGACCTTGGAACGGGTGAAGCCCGCGCTCTCGGTCGCATAGGCCCGCACTGCGCGCAGCAGGTCGTCGGGGTCGATGCCTTCGGCCAGCGCCTCGGCAATCGCCCCCACGCTTGCCGCCTTCCCGCGCTGCCGGTCCTTGGGGTAGGCGGCCCAGATCTTCTCAACCCTTTCATCTACCGCCGCCTCCGCGCGCTTGCGCGTAGGTGGTTTATGGATGGTTTCAGGGTGGTTTGGGGTCCACCGTGGACCCCGTACCCCGTCCATGGTGGACCCCGTACCTGGTTCAGGCTGGACGGGGTCCACCGTGGACCCCGTCCCTTCATCGGGTTCGGCCATCGATTCCAGCGCCATGACGCGGGCCAGAACAATGCGGTAAATGACGGTGAAACCGTTCTTGCAGGGCCGCCGCCCGGTCTCGATCAGAATGCCTTCTTTCAGGAAATCGCTGATCGTCCGCTTCACGGTGCTTTCGCCAAGCTCCGTGTGCCGTTGGATCGTCCCTTTCGAGCACCAGATGCCCGAGCCGTCATCGCTCGCCTTGTCGGCCAGAAACATGATGATCTGTTTGCGCGCGGCGCTGCCGAAGCGGCGTTCGGCGCATTCGTTCGCGACACGCCAGCTCATAGCCGCGCTCCACGAGGCTCTAAACCGGCCTCAACTTGTACAGGTTTTGTACAGAAATCCTGTCTGCCGCCCCAGATTTCCCCGGGAATCAAACGGACGTTTCTGCAGCGGCCTCTCCACGCCTCTGAAAAAAAGCCATATTTTATTGAGTTTTTTGGTGACCCCGACAGGATTCGAACCTGTAACCTGTCCCTTAGGAGGGGACTGCTCTATCCAGTTGAGCCACGGGGCCACGCCACCGGTTTTCGGCCATTCGCGGCGCCCGGGCAAGCCGCAATTCGCACGCCGCTTGCGGTGTGCCCCGGTGCGCCCTATCAAATCCGCATGACACGCACCCCCGACCGCCCCGGACCGATGCGCGGACGCAACCCGTTCGACGGCAAACCGCAGATGACGCTGCGCGACGTGGCCGAGGCCGCAGGCGTGTCGGAGATGACCGTCAGCCGGGTGTTGCGCAACCGTGGCGATGTCTCTGCGCAGACGCGCGAGCGGGTCTTCACCGCCGCCCGCAAGCTGGGATACGTCCCCAACAAGATTGCGGGCGCGCTGGCCTCCAACCGCGTGAACCTTGTCGGCGTCGTCATCCCGTCGCTGTCCAACATGGTCTTTCCCGATGTGTTGGCGGGGATCGGCGAGGTGCTGGATGAAACTCCCCTTCAGCCCGTCATCGGCACCTCGAAATACGACGACGATCTCGAGGAAAAGGTCATCTACGAGATGCTGAGCTGGCGCCCCTCCGGCCTGATCGTGGCGGGGCTGGAGCATTCCGACGCCGCCCGCGCGATGATGGCGGGTGCGGGCATCCCCGTGGTCGAGGTCATGGATGTCGACGGCGACCCTGTCGCCGCCTGCGTCGGGATCAGCCACCTCGAGGCCGGTCGCCAGATGGCGCGTGAGATCGCGGCGCGCGGCTACCGGCGTATCGGCTATTGCGGCTCCTCCTCGATCAAGGATCACCGCGCCCAGAAACGCCGCCAGGGGTTCGTGGCCGGTCTGGCCGAGGCTGGCCTGAGCCTGAGCGACAGTTGCCTCTACGCGGGCGCCTCGGGCTTCGGTACCGGCCGCGCCATGACCGAACAGATCCTGACCCGCACCCCGGACCTCGATTTTCTTTACTACAACAGCGACATCAACGCGGCGGGCGGGTTGCTCTACTGCCTGGAAAAGGGTCTCTCGATCCCCGACCGCATCGGGCTTGCGGGCTTCAACTCCTTCGAGGTGCTAGACGGCCTGCCGCTCCGCATCGCCACGATGGACAGCCAACGCCACGCCATCGGTAGGCGCGCCGCCGAGCTCGTCGCCGCCAATGCGCTTAGCGACGAGGTCGTGACTCTGGCACCAGTGTTCCTGCCCGGGGATACGGTGCGGTAGAGGGGCCTCGACGGAGGCTTTGGCCCGGAGCCGCCCAACGGGTCCGAAAACGGCACGATCCAGAGCGGCTACTTGGGAGGCGCGCTGAAATCGGCCAAGGACGAAGCCGCTCGCGCGGCGATGGGGCCGTTGGTAATGGTTGCGCGCTGACCTGAGCGCCGTTCATCTGGGAATGGATGATCCCGCCTGACGATTGGAGCCTCTCAATCATCGGACCTGTGCTTTGCATGGCAACGGAGAGAGTGCGCCCGCTGCGCCAGCGGCGGAGCGAAGACATGGGCATCCGCGGGATAGGCGACAAGGCACAGAAGTCGCACATCCGGGCAATCAAGTATTGTGCGGCCTTTCTCGCGTGATCGCCCGACACGGCGACGCCCGAGGATCTGCGTGCCCATCAGCTTCACCTGACGGACAGCGGGGTCATGTCATCGACGTTCAACGCGCGGATCGTGGCACGGCGGTTCTTTTTCGGCATGACCTGCGGGAGGGAGACGATGAAACGCTACGTGCAATTCCGTACGTAACTGCGGAGGCTGCCGGTCGTCTTCAGCGTCGAGGCGGGTGAGGGGCATCCGGCACCACGGCCTGCCGGCCAGCTCGGTCCGCAAGACCAACCCCACGAAGCGCCGCGCCCTGCTCCGCGTCCAGCAGCCTGACCGGAGAGCCAGTGCCCGAGATCATCCCGCTCACCCTGCGCGAACCGTGCACCTGTTGCGGTGGCCCCATGCGCAGCGTCGAGATCTTCCGCCGCGGACAGACACCCATGTCGCGGCCCCCAACGAGGCAACAGGCCGCATGGCGCATCGCCTGTCATCCGTCGCAAGACAGCACCGGCTGTGTCTCGTTGCCTCGGCCAAGTCGGCGTGAGCCAAACGTTCCCCGACGCGCCACACGCCAGCCTTACGCCACCCGGATCAGCAAACCACCACCAAAGCAGAGATCCATGGTCGATCTTAATCCTGCCGCGCGGACCGTCGAATCTGTCATTGGCGGCACCTGCAAAATCCGGTGATGGCGTATTCACAGAGCGTGAGACGATGCCGAAGAACGCACCTGTGGCAGCTGCATATGCCCCAAAAGCCAACTTGCATCTTGCGGCGCAGGATGTGCATCACGAACCACGTCAAGTAATTTGTGCGATAGCCATTCAAAGGTGCCGGTTTCGGCAAGTTTCGAACCAGACACCGGTGAAGACGGTCACAAGAAAAGGGAATGAAGCTCGCCGGTACCGCCGATGCGTCATATCGGCCTCCAACCTTCCGTCGCGTTGACCCAATCAGTTCGGGCCCACTGGTTACCCGAACCAACCAGAGCAAGGAACACGCCCTGTCCGATCCAAACAACCAAAAGGCACGTGTTGCAATTCTTGGGGCAGGACTTGCAGGATGTATCGCTGCGCTCGAGTTTGCGCACACTGGGCAACGGGTGACCCTGATCGACCGGACACCGCGGCCCATGATGGGTGCAAGCCGCCACAATGAAGGCAAATTGCATCTGGGATATGTCTATGCGGCCGATACGAGTTTGGAAACACACAAGATTCTGGCTGAGGGAACGTTGAGATTCCTGGACACGCTGGAGCGTCTGACGGGGTGCCCCAGGGATCGCTTCACGGTGTCGGACGCGTTCACCTATGTCGTTCCGGACGATTCCGCCCGCACACCGGATGATATCTGGGCGTATTTCAATAGCGTCGACGATACGGTGGCAGAGCTTTGTGATCAAATGGGCCTGTCGCCCTATGAACGAGCCAGAGTTGCGACAAAAGAATATTATAGAACCCATTATGGGGATTGCGTGCAGACGGCCTATCATACCCCGGAGATCGCCGTTGATCCGGGAAGAGTGTCGGATATCGTTGCTGCAGCCGTTTATGCGCACCCGCTGATCACTTTTCTGGGCGCTCGGACCGTTATGGATGTACGTCGTGTCGGTGCGTCCGGTTACCGCATCCGATTGAGCGACCAGACCGAGATAACCCAACTCGACGCGGCAGCGGTGATCAACGCGCTTTGGGAAGATCGCCTTCGGATCGACGAAATGGTTGGGCTTGGCTCGCCCTTTGTGTGGTCACAACGGTGGAAAGCCACGGTTACGATCGAGGTGCCGCCGGAGTCCATCACCCTCCCCAGCACCACCGCATTGGTCGGCCCTTATGGGGATTTTGTGCTGTACGGAAAGGCACGTGTGTACATCTCCTGGTATCCCGCATGCCGGCTGTCGATGTCTACCACCGCCAGCCCCGATCAGGTCCGCGCCATTGTTGACGCGGCGAACCACGACGACATTCGGGTCAGATCGCTGCGGAACCTTTCAAGGCTGATACCGGGTGTGTCGGACTTGCTGGCCTACAAGAACAATACGACGGTCGGCGGAGGGTTCATCATGGCGGTTGGCGAAAGCGACATCGATGACAGGAAGAGCGGCCTGCACGAACGCCATCAAATCGGCGTCGAACATCACGACACCTGGGTGTCACTGTCGACGGGCAAGTTTTGCACGGCCCCGATGTTCGCAGTTCGGGCGGCTCGAGGTTTGAAAGGCGTTCTGACATGAGTTTGCATGACGTCACCTGTCTGATCCCGCTCTACCGCTCTGTTCCGCAGTTGCCCATCGTGTTCGAGAATATCGACGATCATCTCAGGCTCGGCGCTACGGTGCTTTGCTCGGATGAACACGGGCTCGATGACGCCGCACAGCAGATCGCTGATCGCTATGCGTCAAACCCGGATGTGCGGGTGTTTTCCGGCACTGATGGTGGCAACTGGGTAAGCAATTGCAACCGACTGATTTCGGAGTGCAGGACACCGTTTTTCCGAATAACGCCCCACGATGATACCTTTCCCGCCGCCGCGACAGCGCTGCTTGTGCAGCCTCTGCGCTGCCATCCGAAACTGGTATTGAGCCACGGTCGCGTGCTTGCGGAAACCGACAGCGCAGAGCGCCTGCCAAATCGGGACGAACCTCAGGTATGGCCGGAACCTGTTACGGATCAGTTGCGATTCGCGGCCGAATTTTTCTGGAGGGGACACTACAACGGTGCCTTCAAATCCGTCGTTCGCGCCAATGTCGTTGACAATGGCCCGCTCCTGATCCGACCGACTGCATCCTTGCGGCATTCTGAGCGCGCCTGGCTGTTTGGATACTCTCTTCTTGGTGAGTTTACCTTCACACCAGAAGCAACAATGAAAAAGCGATATTGGACCGGCAGTCTGACGGATGGCTGGAAGCGGTCCCCGCACGATATGATCGAAGCGGCGGATGTCATGGCCAGCTACGTCGACGACTTTGTCGACGATCCGGACATCCGTGCTGCGCTGCGCTTCAATCTTTACCTGAATGCAGTGCGACGCGCGGGCAAAGCTGAAGGATATTATACCCGGCACCCTGGCTATGAGCCGACGGGGCTCCCGGTGCATGGATGCCCAAACCCATGAAGGGGATCACGTGCCGCTTTGATCCTCGGTAAGGTCGGTCGCCACGCTTTGGGTGGCAGAACCAAATCCGTAGGGTATCAAGGTCATCATGCCCATCTTGTCGCTTGCGAAGCAGGGTGCAACTGGCCGATTTCGCTAATGGACCCGAAGCCCGGCATAGGCAGCAGACGTCTCCGTTCCACTCTGGGCGCTTCAAACCACTGATTATTGCCAATCAAAAACCTCATGATTTTTGCCAGTAATCGATCTGCGGGAGCAAGCAGCCTGACCTCAGGCGGCGTGAAGTGTTCCCCGGCGGTCTCGTTCGACAGTTCGGCTGGGCGCCGGATGCGTCCCGCGAAGACGAGAGCCATCTGGTGGTTGTCGACGCGGTCGGGCTGAAGGTCGATTTGGGTGAATTTCTCAGTCACCTGATAGTGCAGCCCGGCCTTGACCAATCGGTCCATCTGCGCGGAGACCTCGAAGCGTCCGAAAACGTCCCGGACAGCGGGCGAGTTGCCCTACGGAAGCCAAAACCACCCCGCCAAAACCGCGCCATTCTCCCCGGCCCGACAGCAAGCGTCAGGTGCAAACAGGCAATGCGGGTAGGTTTCGGGATACTGCAAGCCTATCGCCGCAGCCGAAATGCCGAGCGTGTCATGGTGCCATGTCGAAAATGTAGTGCTCATCTCTATCGGCCACGCAGGCCATCGTTCAGCAGGCCATCGCAACCGCCGCCATCTTGGCGCGGCCAGTTGCGTCACGGCGTGGGCGCCCAGCCTGCCGGGCGGACGCGGACCTGTCGTCGCTCCGCATTGGCGCGCCGTCAGCCCAAGGGCGGCCATCCCGGATCATCATGTCATCCGACTTCACCATCCGGCAGGGCGCTCTTGCCCAATGACCTTGGGTGGATCGGGCGAGCTTGGGAAATGGGCGCTGCGATGACCGGAAGCGCCATGCCGGCGTTGCGGACAGATCGACCGCCATGCACACAAATGGGGGGCGCATTGCCGTGAGCCCCAGAGCAGCCTAGTTTCTTGCAACGGTTACACGACATGGTCGGAGACAGCTTTGCCGCAGCATACCTTTCCGCACTTTCGCGAGGTCTTGGGGCAAGACGCCGCCGTTGACGCGCTGATGATGGCGCATGTCGCGCTGATGCAGTCCCAAAGCCCGGCCGAAAGCTGCCATGTCATGACGGCGGAGGCGTTGCGCACCTCGGGCGCGCGGGTCTTTGCCGGGCGCGACGGGTCGGGCCGTGTCGTGGCGATCGGCGCGTTCAAGCCGCTGGCCGATGGTGCGGCCGAGCTGAAATCCATGCATTGCGCCGCAGCCTTGCGCGGGCAGGGGCTCGGGCGCGCCT
Organism: Roseicyclus mahoneyensis; assembly: GCF_003148775.1. Lineage (GTDB taxonomy): Bacteria > Pseudomonadota > Alphaproteobacteria > Rhodobacterales > Rhodobacteraceae > Roseicyclus > Roseicyclus mahoneyensis. The sequence goes on along the minus strand of NZ_QGGW01000012.1, from coordinate 16,340 downwards.
TGCTTGAGCATCTGCGGTCCGAGGCGCTGGCCTCGGGCCTGAAGAGTCTTTGGCTGGAAACCGGGTCGGCGCCCTGTTTCGGGGCTGCGCGCGCGCTCTATCTTTCCGAGGGATTTGTGGAATGCGAGCCGTTTGGCGACTATGCGGCAGACCCGTTGAGCGTCTTCATGACCGCCAAGCTTTGAGCGTTTACCACCCGCCCGCTCTCGGCTATCCAAGACCCATCGCGGCCCCTTAGCTCAACAGGATAGAGCAGCTGACTTCTAATCAGCAGGTTGAGGGTTCGAGTCCTTCAGGGGTCGCCATCTTCTCGACGACAATCAACGTGCCGCATCTTTACGGTGCATCTTTACGGTCCGTAGGTCTTGGCCGCAAATTGACACTGCTTGCGGCCAGCGCCATCAAGGGGCAGCAACGCAGGGGATAGGTGAGGCGGATGGTGACGGGCGCGGAAGGACCGATTTCGCTTTGGGATGCCACGGCCGAGGAACACCCGCCCGAAGCCTCTGCCCTTCCAGACCGGGTCGACCTCGCCATCGTGGGGGGCGGCTACACAGGCCTCTCCACCGCGCTGCATGCCGCGCAGGCGGGCCTTTCCGCCCATGTTGTCGAAGCCCACGAGATCGGCCATGGCGGGTCGGGGCGCAACGTCGGTCTCGTCAACGCGGGCGTCTGGATGCCTCCTGCACAGGTGCGCGCAGCCCTCGGCCCCGACTACGGTCCGCGTTTCCTGCGCCGCTTCGCCGATGGACCGGCGCTGGTCTTCGACCTGATCGAGCGTCACCAGATCCGCTGCGAAGCGACGCGGGGAGGCACCATCCACGCCGCCCATGGCCCGTCCGGCCTGCGCGATCTGGAGGGGCGCTGCCGGGAATGGACCGGCATGGGCGAACCGGTCGAGATGCTGGATGCCGCCGCCACTGCCACGGCGCTGGGCACCGATCGCTATGTCGGGGGTCTGCTCGATCATCGCGCCGGCACGGTGAACCCGATGGGCTATTGCCGTGGTCTCGCCCGCGCTGCGCGGGCGGCGGGTGCGGGCATCAGCACGGGCGTTCGGGTCACGGGCCTGCACAAGCAATCGGGTGGCTGGCGGGTCGAGACCGATCATGGCGCGATCTCTGCCCGCGCCGTGGTTCTGGGCACCAACGCCTATACCGACACGCTCGTGCCCGGGCTGAAATCCACCTTCACAATGATCCACTATTTCCAGTTCGCGACCCAGCCGCTGGGGCCAGAGGCCGATCACATCCTGCCGGGCCGTCAGGGCGTGTGGGATACCGCGCCGGTGATGACCTCGATCCGCCGTGATGCGCGCGGGCGGCTGATCATCGGCTCGATGGGCCGCGTCATCGGCACCCGCGAAAAGGGCCTGTCGCGGCGCTGGGCCGACCAGACCCTCAAACGCCTCTATCCCACCCTCGGCCCGGTGGAGTTCGACGAGGCCTGGCACGGCCAGATCGCCATGACCCCCGACCACCTGCCGCGTATCCATGTGCTGGACGAGGGGCTTTACACCCCCATCGGCTACAACGGGCGCGGTATCATAACCGGCACGATCTTCGGCCAGACCATGGCGGATCTGCTGACCGGGATGGACCCAGCGGATTTGCCGCTGCCTGTCACCGATCCGAAAGGCGTCGCCACGGCACCGGTGATGACCCGCCTTTATGCGCTGAGCTTTGCGGCCAACCAGTTCATCAAGGGTCTTTGACATGACGCGCCCCCCCATCCGCGTCGGTGTCGACATCGGCGGCACCTTCACCGATGTTGCCCTTGATGCGCCGGGCGGCCTTGTGACTGGCAAGGTCCTGACCGACTACGCCGAGCCCGAACGCGCGATCCTGTCCGCCATCCTTGCCGCCGCCGATCAGGCGGGGATCGACCCCGCCGACATCGGGCAGGTGATCCATGGCACGACGCTGGTCACCAACGCGCTGATCGAACGGCGCGGCGCGCGCATGGCCTTTGTCACCACCGAAGGCTTCCGGGACGTGATCGAGATGCGGTCCGAAAACCGGTTCGAGCAATACGACCTCAACCTCTCGCTCCCCATCCCGCTGGTGCCACGTAAAGACCGCTTCACACTCCCCGAACGCATGGGGCCGAAGGGTGAGGTTCTGCTGCCCCTCGATCCCGCCGCCGCCCGCGCCATGGCCGAACACATCGCCTCGGGCGGATACGAGGCCGCAGCCATCGGCCTGATGCACGCCTATGCCAACGACGCCCATGAAAGGATGATGGCGGATGCGCTGGCCGAGGTTGCCCCCGGCCTCTCCGTCTCGCTCTCCTCCGTCATCTCGCCGCAACTGCGCGAGCTGCCGCGCTTCAACACCGTCATCGCCAACGCCTATGTGCAGCCGCAGGTCTCGGCCTATCTGGGGCGGCTGGTGGAAAAGCTGCGCGCGGCGGACATCATCGCCCCGGTGTTCCTGATGCATTCGGGCGGCGGTCTCATCTCGGTTGAGACAGCGGCCGCGCAACCCGTGCGCCTGCTTGAATCCGGCCCTGCCGGGGGCGCGATCTTTGCCGCCCGCTATGCCCGCGCCCATGGCATCGACCGGGTGCTGAGTTTCGACATGGGCGGCACCACGGCCAAGATCTGCCTTGTCGAACACGCCACCCCCAAGACCGCCAACAGTTTCGAGATCGCGCGCACCTACCGCTTCAAGAAGGGCTCGGGCATGACCGTCTCCACCCCCGTGGTCGAGATGGTCGAGATCGGGGCGGGCGGCGGCTCCATCGCGTCGGTCGACACGATGGGGCGCATTCAGGTGGGCCCGCGCTCGGCCGGATCCGAGCCGGGGCCGGCCTGCTACCAGCGCGGCGGCACCGCGCCCACTGTGACCGACGCCAACCTGATCCTCGGCCGCCTTGACCCCGACGCCTTCGCGGGTGGCGCTATCCCGCTTTCCACACCCCTCGCGCAATCGGCCATGGCCTCCGTCGCCACGCAACAGGGCCTCACGGAACAGGCCACCGCCTTTGGCGTGACCGAGATGGTGGACGAGAACATGGCCAACGCCGCCCGCGTCCACGCGGTCGAAAACGGTCGCGACATCGAGGGTTTCACCATGGTCGCCTTTGGCGGCGGCGCGCCGCTCCACGCCTGCCGGCTGTGCGAGAAGCTCGGCCTGTCCGCCCTTCTGATCCCCCCCGGCGCGGGCGTCGGTTCGGCCATCGGCTTCCTGCGCGCCCCCTTCAGCTATGAGTCGACGCGCGGGTTGTTCCAGCCGCTCGACGGGTTCGACGCGGACCTCGTCAACGCGACGCTGCAAGCGATGGAGACCGAGGCCCGAGCCTTTGTCGACGTGGGTGCCGCGGGCGCCGATACCGTGTCCAAGCTCACCGCCTTCATGCGCTACCGGGGGCAGGGCTGGGAAATTCCGGTGCCGCTTTCGCAATCCCGTTTCAAGGACGCCGACGTCCCCGCCCTGATCGCTGCCTTCGAGGATGCCTACCGCACGCTTTTCGGTCGCATCATCGAGGGTCTCACCCCCGAGATCACCAACTGGTCGCTCACCGTCGCCTCCCGCGCGCCGGAACCTGCGCCGGTCGCGCGCCTGACCGGCGGCACCGATGCATCCCCCGGCCGCACCCGCCGCTTCTTCGACGCCGCCCTGCGGAGGGAGGTCGAGGCGCAGGAAATCCCCCGCGCCGCCATGACCCCCGGCACAGTCGCAAATGGCCCCGCGATCATCACCGAGGACGAGACCTCGACCATCGTCACCTCCGCCTTCCGCGCCATCGGCCAATCCGACGGCTGCCTTCTCCTGATCCGCAAGGAGGGCCAGCCATGACCCCCGATACCATCGACTTCCAGATCATGTGGAACCGCCTGATCGCCGTGGTCGAGGAACAGGCGACGACGCTGATCCGCACTGCCTTTTCCACCTCGGTGCGCGAGGCGGGCGACCTGTCGGCAGGTCTTTTCGACCGGCAGGGGCGGATGATGGCGCAAGCCGTCACCGGCACGCCCGGCCACGTCAACGCCATGGCCGAAAGCGTTGGGCATTTCATCGAACACATCGGCCCACAGAACATTTTTGACGGCGACGTCTACCTGACGAACGACCCATGGATGGGCACCGGCCATTTGCACGACATCACCGTCGTCACGCCCGTCTTCCGCAAGGGCGTGCACATCGGTTTCTTCGCTTCCACCGCACATGTGGTCGACATTGGCGGGCGCGGCTTCGGCCCCGACGGGCGCGAGGTGTATGAGGAGGGGCTGCTTATTCCCATCTCGAAATTCGCCGAACGGGGCCAAGTCAACGACATGCTGATCCGCATCGTGCGCGCCAATGTGCGCACGCCCGACCAGACGGTCGGCGATCTCTATTCGCTGGCTGCCTGCAACGCGGCGGGCGACCGTCGGTTGCATGCGATGCTGGATGAGTTCGGCATCGACGATCTGGACGGCCTGTCGGAGTTTATCCTGACCGCCAGCAGGCGGGCGACCGAGGCCGCGATCGCCAGGGTTCCCACGGGCACATACCGCAACACCATGACCGTCGACGGGTTCGAGGCCCCGGTGGAAATGGTCGTGACGCTGGAGGCGCAGGGCGCCATTATCCGCGCCGACTTCACCGGCACCAGCGGCATGAGCAGCTTCGGCGTCAACGTGCCCGAGGTCTATACCCGCGCCTATGCCTGCTACGCGCTGAAATGCGCCATCGCGCCCGAAGTGCCCAATAACGCCGGGAGCCTCGCACCCTTTGTGATCACGGCGCCCGAGGGCTCGATCCTTGCCGCCCGCCGCCCTGCGCCGGTCTCGGTGCGCCATGTGCTGGGCCACCTTGTTCCCGATGTGGTGCTGGGCGCGCTGCACCTTGCCATGCCCGGCACCGTCCCGGCCGAGGGTGCCTCCGCGCTGTGGAACATCCAGATTTCCGCCCGCCCCGCCGACCCCGACAGCGGGTTGCCCCCTGCCGAAATCCTGATGTTCAATTCGGGCGGCACCGGCGCGCGGCCCACGCTTGACGGGCTTTCCGCCACCGCCTTCCCCTCCGGCGTCTCGACCATGAGCGTCGAGGCGACCGAACACGTCGGCCCCATCATCGTCTGGCGCAAGGACCTGCGCCCGAACTCCGGCGGGGCAGGGGCCACGCGCGGCGGGCTTGGCCAGATCATCGAGATCGGCGCCCGCGACGGCTACGAGCTGTGGTTCAACGCCATGTTCGACCGCGTCCACCACCCCGCCCGTGGCCGCGAGGGCGGCGGGCCCGGTGCGCCGGGCCGGGTGGAGCTGTCGGACGGCACCACCCTCAAACCCAAGGGACGCCAGCCCATCCCGCAGGGCCTGCGCCTGCGCCTGAGCCTGCCCGGCGGGGGCGGTTACGGCAATCCGGCGGCGCGCGACCGACTGGCCCTGCGAGCCGACATCGAGGCGGGTCTGATCGACCCGGAAACCGCCGTGTGCGACGACGGGCAAGACCCCAAAAGCGACTGAACGCCGATCCGAATCGGGCCGCACGGCTTGCCCGATGCGGTGCCCGACAACCGCCTCCATGCTGCCGGTTGGGCCAGAACCCGCCCCGACAGCGCTGAAGGTTGCGCAAAACCGTCCCCTTTCCCGTGGCTTGGCTGTATTCATCGAAAAAGAATGCGCCTATAGTGCAAAGCGAACGCCTGCGCTGTCACCTGGGAGGGACGCCACGATGATACGCTCCGAGCTGATCCAGAAGCTGTCGGACGAGAACCCGCATCTCTACCAGCGTGATGTCGAACGGATCGTGAATGCGGTCTTCGAAGAGATCATCGAGGCGATGGCCAGCGGCAACCGTGTCGAGTTGCGCGGCTTTGGTGCCTTTTCTGTCAAGCAGCGCGACGCGCGCACCGGCCGCAATCCGCGCACCGGCGAAAGCGTCGCGGTCGAGGAGAAGCACGTGCCTTTCTTCAAGGCCGGGAAACTGCTACGCGACCGACTGAACGGAGACGCGTGACGGAACCCGGAGGCCTTTTGACATGATCGTCCTGAGATACCTGAAATACACCTTCCTGATCGTCGTCGCCGTGGCGCTTGTCTTGATGGCGATGGCCAACCGCGAGTCGGTGACGCTCGAGGTGATCCCGGCTGATCTGGCGGCGTGGTTCGGCATCCAGTTCGGGATCGAGCTGCCACTGTTCCTTGTCGTGCTCGGAAGTGTGTTGGTTGGTGTTATGGTCGGGTTCGTCTGGGAATGGCTGCGCGAACACCGCTACCGCGTCGAGGCGGCGACTAACAAGCGCACAGCGCAAGCCTTGGAGCGTGAGGTGACGACCCTCAAGGGCCCTGCGCGAGACAGCCAGGACGAAATCCTTGCGCTGGTAGACGGGCCCCGGTCCGGCCGTTGACCCGATGACGATCGCCTTCAAGGTCTGCGGCCTGACCCGGCCGCAAGACGTCTCCGCCGCCGTGCAATCGGGTGCACGCTATGTCGGATTTGTGTTTTTTCCCAAATCGCCGCGCAATGTGACGCTGGAACAGGCCCGTGCGCTGGCCTTGGCGGTGCCTTCGGGCGTGGCCAAGGTCGCGCTGACGGTTGATGCCGAGGATGCGGACCTGGATGCCTTGGTCGCGGCCGTGCCGGTCGACATGGTGCAACTGCACGGCCACGAATCCCCCGATCGCGTGGCCGAGGTCCGGGCGCGCTACGGATTGCCGGTGATGAAGGCGCTGGGGATCGCCAGTGCCGCCGATCTGGCCCGGATCGACAGCTATGCCGAGGTTGCCGACCAGCTGCTGATCGACGCCAAGCCCCCCGAGGGCGCGGACCTGCCCGGCGGCAACGGGCTGGCCTTTGACTGGCGGCTCTTGGCCGGGCGCAAATACTGGACGAAACCCTGGATGCTGGCGGGTGGTCTGACGCCGGGCAACGTGGCCGAAGCGGTGCGCCTGACCGGCGCGCGGCAGGTCGATGTCTCCTCGGGGGTCGAGTCCGCGCCGGGTCTCAAGGATGCGGGCCGCATGGCGGCTTTTGCCAAGGCGCTGGCCCCATCCAACTGACCCGTGCGCCGCGCCGTCTTTCCGCCGCCTTGCCCTTGCCCCGTGGGGCGCGCCACGCTACCCCTTGTCCTCGACCCAAGCCGGAGGCCCCGATGCCCGACGATCTTTTGAACAGCTTCAAGACCGGCCCTGATGACAAGGGCCGTTTCGGCCAGTTCGGCGGGCGCTTCGTCTCCGAGACGCTGATGCCGCTCATCCTCGAGCTTGAGGCGCAGTATGAATTCGCCAAGACCGACGACAGCTTCTGGGCCGAGATGGACTTCTTGTGGAAGCACTACGTCGGCCGTCCCTCGCCGATGTATTTCGCCGAACGCCTGACCGACCGGCTGGGCGGTGCCAAGGTCTATTTCAAGCGCGACGAGCTGAACCACACCGGCGCGCACAAGATCAACAATGTGCTGGGCCAGATCATTCTGGCCCGCCGCATGGGCAAGACCCGCATCATCGCGGAAACCGGCGCGGGTCAGCATGGTGTCGCGACAGCGACCGTCTGTGCCAAGTTCGGCCTGAAATGCGTCGTCTACATGGGTGCGACCGATGTGGAACGCCAAGCGCCCAACGTCTTCCGGATGCGGCTTCTGGGGGCCGAGGTGATCCCCGTCACCTCCGGGCGCGGCACGCTCAAGGACGCCATGAACGATGCGCTGCGCGACTGGGTGACCAATGTGCGCGACACCTTCTACTGCATCGGCACAGTTGCGGGCCCGCATCCCTACCCGGCGATGGTGCGCGATTTCCAGTCGATCATCGGCAAGGAAGCCCGTGAACAGATGCTGGAGGCCGAAGGGCGGCTTCCTGACACGATCATCGCGGCCATTGGCGGTGGTTCGAACGCCATGGGCCTGTTCTACCCCTTCCTCGACGACACGGATGTGGCGATCATCGGGGTCGAGGCCGGCGGCAAGGGCGTCAACGCCAAGATGGAACATTGCGCCAGCCTCAGCGGCGGGCGGCCCGGCGTGCTGCATGGCAACCGCACCTATCTTCTACAAGATGAGGATGGCCAGATCCTTGAAGGCCATTCGATCTCGGCGGGTCTGGATTACCCCGGCATCGGGCCGGAACATGCATGGCTGCACGACATCGGTCGCGCGCAATATGTCTCGATCACCGATACCGAGGCGCTGGCGGCCTTTCAGCTGTCTTGCGAGACCGAGGGCATCATCCCCGCGCTGGAACCGTCTCATGCGCTGGCCCATGTTGCCAAGATCGCGCCGGATATGCCCCGCGATCACATCATCTGCATGAACATGTGCGGCCGGGGCGACAAGGACATCTTCACCGTCGCCAAGCACCTTGGCTTCGACATGAAGGTCTAGGTCCGCCCGGCCGGTCAGCTTTCCTCGATGCTGGCCAGCAGGTTGCGCGCAAACCGACAGGGCGCATGCGCGGTGTCCTCGGGCTCCACCCCGGTGGAGCCTTCGCATGCGCGCAGCAATTGCACCCGCGCCCGCGCATTGTCGCGCGTCGTGCCCTCGCCCAGTTGGTAAGATTGCCCCGACATCGCGCAGCCCCATTCGCTGCCTGCATCACAAGCCGAGGAGAAGCTGCGGTAAAGGCATAGATCGCGTGCCCACTGGGTCAGATCCGACAGGGGATCGGGTGCCACTTGCGCGGCGTTGCGCAGCGCGGCCGCCCTGTTGGTGCAACCGGACGCCGACCCCAGCGCGCAGGCCAGCGCATAGGCTTGCCTGCGCGACAGGTCGATCGCGGGGTCCATTGCATAGGGATCATCGCTCAGCTCGATGGCACGCGCCGTGGTTCTGCAGGCGGTGGCACTGTTGCCCGCAACGCAAGCCTCGAGGCAGCCGTCGAAATCGCTCAGGCAGGCGCCTTGTTGCCAGATGTCGCCCGCGGCCATGTCGACGCGTGACAGCCACGCATCGGCGGGGCAGGTGGCCAGCAAATCCACGATGCCGGGCACGTTGGCGAGGCGGTCCGCCGCCTGTTGCAAGGCCGCGGCGCCGGGCGGATCGGCCGGCCTTTCTTCGTCGACGCGGGTTAATGACAATACGGCCCCGACCGTGACACCGGCGATGATGTAGAGGACGACGTTGGGTATCCGGAACACGACAGGCTCACCATTTAACAGGCCACAAGATGTCGGGCACCGGGCACAATGGCAATCGCAAAGCGGCCTTCTTGTTAAACCGCGTGCTCGTGCAGCACCTCCAGCGGCACGATGTCGAGCGCTCGGGCATGTGTGGCGGCAAGGTTCACGCGCGGCGCCACCCCATCCTCATGGGCCTGCAAAAAACGGCTGGCGCACAGGCACCACTGGTCGCCCGGCTTGAGGCCAGCGAAGCCGTATTCGGGGCGCGGCGTCGACAGGTCGTTGCCCACGTATTTGGAAAAGGCGAGGAATTCCGCCGTCATCACCGCGCAGACCGTGTGGCTGCCGCGATCCTCGGCGCAGGTGTCGCAGGCTCCGTTGCGGAAAAATCCGGTCATCGGGTCGCGCGAACACTCCTGCAACGCGCCCCCAAGCACGTTGACGGAGGCCTCCATCTTGATCGGCATGTCGTTTCCTTTCCGCGTGGTCCTGTTCTCAAGCTAGCCATCTTGTGGCGCCGGGCAAGGATCACGCGCGCCAGTCGATCCAGCGCCCGTGATAATCCACCCGCGCCAGCACCCTCGGCCGGTCCATCCCCGGCCAGACCTGTGCGGTCAGGGCCGCGCCCATCGGGTCGCCGTCGGCCTCCATCGCCACATGGGCTATGGGTGCGTCGGGCGTGGCGCGCGCGCCCGCGACCTCCAGCGCAGTGCGGGCCGAGGCTTGCGTGGCAGGCGGGAAATACTGCCACGCGATCGTATGGTAGACGAGATGGAGCCGCCCGGGATGGCGCGTGGCCAACCGGTCCGTCAGCCAGAAGGCGGCATCGCCGCGATCGGGCGCGCCATGGGCCAGCGCGATGGCGGCCCGGGTCCGCGCCATCCGTTCGGGCTGGTCGGGCCAGAGATATGCTGCAAGCCGCAGCGCATCACGCGGGTCGGTCGGGTCGAGCGGGTTGAGATCCACGCCGCCCCGCGCCGCGACGCGGAGGGGTCTGGGGTCGGGTAACGGGCCGGTCCAATCCGGCGACAGGCGCACCGCGCTGTCGGGCACCCCGTGCAGATCGCCGCCGACCGACAGGGCAAATCGGTCCAGCGACAGGTTCAGCCCCGCGCTTGCTCCCAGTTCCGACAGGACGAGCGGCATGTCGAAATGCCCCAAGGCCCACCAGATCGCCGGGATCAGGGCGGCGGCACGGCGCACCTCGTTGGTCTGCGGGGCCCGGTCGAGCCATTCCATCAGCCGCGCCTCGTGACGGTCCAGCGCCCCCTCGACGGCGGCAAAAAGTGTATCGTCCTCCACCTTGTTCGGCGGGTAGACCGCGACCAGCCCCCCATCCGCCCCGTCCAGAACCAGCCCGTGCAGCGCGCCGGCAAGGCGCAGCGGCACCGATTGCCCGCCCGGTCCCAGATCGCCCTGCCAGTCCAGCACCCGCCGCGCTACGGCGCCCGTGGGCTGCAAGCTGTCGGCCAAAAGCGGCATCAGCCGCCCCATGAAGGGCGAGCCGAGACGCGCACAAGCAAGCCCCTGCCCACGGAAGGCCGCGCGGATATCGGTCTCGGGCCCGGTCAAAGGCTGTCCGCGATCAGCCGGAACATGGCGATGTTCGCGTCATCCACGCCCGGCTCCCGGAACCCACGGTCGGCCCCGTTGGTCGCGATCACCACGCCGCGCGGTTGGTCGATGTAGAGATACTGGCCGTAGATGCCGCGCGCCATGAACTGCCCCGGTCCCGCACCCACGGGGACCCACCATTGGTAGCCGTAGCCGATCGCCCCCGGTGCCGTCGGGGCCGAGGGCGCAGTGCTCTCAGTCACCCAGCCCTCGGGCAGGATGCGGGTGCCCTGCCAGACGCCGTCTTGCGCGATCATCTGGCCGAAGCGCGCGTAATCGCGGGTGGTCAGGTTCAAGCCGCCCAGAACGAAGGCCACGCCTTCCCCATCGGTCAGGTAATAGGGCTCGGCCTCCAGCCCCAGAGGCACGATGAGGCGTTCGGACAGGAGCGAGGGGATATCGCGCCCGGTCGCGCCGCGGATCACCATGCCGATCACATGGGTATCCATAGAGACATATTGCCATGCGCTGCCGGGGTCGCGGGCGCGAGCCGTCAACCCGGCGGTGAAGCCGTCAAGGGTGCCGCCCAAGGCGATCTCGCGGCCCATGCGGTTGATGTCGGAATTGTAGTCGAGGTAATCCTCGTCGAACGCCACGCCCGAAGCCATCTGAGCCACGTTGCGGATGCTCGCTCCGTCATAGGCAGACCCGGACAACAGCGGCACGTAGTGCGTGACCGGCGCGTCGAGGTCGGGGATCGTGCTATCGGCCACCAGCGTGCCCAAGAGTGCCGAGAGATAGCTTTTAGCCACCGACCAAGAGATGCGGCGGTCCTCGGGCATGGTGCCGAGGTGGTAGCTTTCATGGACGATCGCGCCGTTCTGAAGCACGACCAGCGCGGTGATTGCGCGCGCGTCGATCCACGCGGCCACGTCGGGCGGCAGGTCGGCGGGCGCAGCTTGGGGCAGCGGGCTGACCGGGCCATCGCCGCGCGGCACCGGCACGGTCAGGAATGCGCGATCCATATGGCTGAAGTTGGCCACGATCCGGCCTTCGTCAAAGAGCGTGTTGACGGCCATCAACCGTGCGATTTCCTCGCGCTTCCACAGGCCAGCCGCCAGCGCCAGGAGGGCGAGAACCGCCAGAACCCGCAGGATGATCTTGAGATATCGGCGCATGTCATCTTCCCTGTTGCGCGCAGCAAAGCATGGTCATTCGATCCCCGGAAAGCGCGGCGACACCGATTTAGCGGAACTTGTCGAGAAGGCGCTGCATCGGGCTGCGCGCTTCGGGTGCAGGGTCGGGTGTCGGTGCGTCGTCGGTGCTCGTGGGCGGCTTTCCGGCCTTGGCCACGGTGGTCGAGGACCGGGGCGGCGCGGTGCGCAGCGCGACGGCATTCAGGAACCGCGCGCTGTCACCCCGGGCCAGATCGGTCGCGCCATCCGAGATCCCCCGCATCAGGTCGTCGAGCCACTCCTGTTCGGCCTTGGCGAAATCCGACAGCACATAGCCCGCCACACGGTCCTTGTGGCCCGGATGCCCGATGCCGAGGCGGACACGTGCATAGGCCTCGCCGATATGCTGGTGCATCGAGCGCAGACCGTTGTGCCCCGCATGCCCGCCGCCCGATTTCACGCGACACTTGCCCGGCGCAAGGTCCAGCTCGTCATGGAACACCGTCACGTCGGTGGCGGCGAGCTTGTAGAACCGCATCGCTTCGCCGACGGATTGACCGGACAGGTTCATGAAGGTCTCGGGCTTGAGCAGCATCACCTTTTCACCGCCCAGCGTCCCCTCGCACAGGTTGCCCTGAAACTTGGTGCGCCATGGGCCGAACCCGTGGTCGCCCGCGATCCTGTCCAGCGCCATCCAGCCGATATTGTGCCGGTTGGCCGCGTATTTCGCGCCCGGATTGCCCAGTCCGACCCAAAGCTGCATCGCATCCGCCCCCTTTGGCTGCCTGCCCGGTGATGCCAGCCGGGGCGGCATTTGCCAAGCCGCAAGGCCGCGTGTCAGGGTGGCCGGACCCGACAGGAGGTCGATCCATGCCAGAGCTCTCCAATTCCATGCGCGCCCTGATGCTGACCGCCCGCGACCGGCTGGAGGTGCACGACATGCCCGTGCCCCGCCCCGGTCCGGGACAGATTCTGGTGCGCATGGCGGCCTCGCCGGTCAACCCGTCCGACCTGATGACACTCAAGGGCGCCTACGGGATCGGCGCGGCCTATCCCTTTGTTCCGGGGCTTGAAGGGGCGGGTACGGTCGTCACTTCAGGCGGCGGCATCATGGCCCGCGCGATGCTGGGCCGCCGCGTGGCGCTGGCCACGGGCGTGGGGGGTATGTGGGCCGAATATTCGGTGGTCGACGCCAGCCGCGCCATTCCCCTGCCCACGGGCGTGTCCTTGGGCGCGGGGGCAATGTCGGCGGTCAATCCGCTGACCGCCATCGCGCTGGTCTCCATCGCGCGCAAGGGCGGGCATGGCGCTGTCGTCTCCACCGGCGCGGGCGGGCAACTGGGGCGGATGATCCGGAAACGGGCCGGGGAAAAGGGCGTCAAGGTCATCAATGTGGTGCGCCGCGCCGAACAGGTGGCGGCGCTGGAGGCCGAGGGGGCGCGGCATGTGCTCAATTCCAGCGATGCGCGCTTTGACACCGATCTGGCGCAGCTCTGCCGCGACCTGCGCTGCCGCATGGCTTTTGATGCTGTCGCCGGCGAGATGACCGGCCGGCTGGCGGTGGCGCTGGGGCCACGCTCGCAGATCCTTGTCTATGGCGCGCGCGATCAGGCGCAGGTCACGCTGAACCCCGGCACGATGATCTTCCGCGAGGTGACGGTCAGCGGCTTCTGGCTGTCGAAATGGCTGCCGCGCAAACCGCTGCCGCTGATGCTGTGGCATGCGCGCGAGGCGACGCAGGCGCTCAAGGGCGGGTTCGCGGTCAGTGACGTGGCGCGGATCGTGCCGCTCGGGCAGGCGGCTGATGGCATCGCCGCCTATGCGGGCGCGATGTCGGCGGGCAAGACGCTGATCCGCCTGTCCGACGAGGATCTTGGCGTGACGCCTGTTGCCTGAAGCCCTCATTTTGCCATGGTCATGGGCGAGGCAGCTGCCCATGATCTGCCCAATTCCCTTCGTCCCGAGGCCCGCACCGTGCATGAGTTTCGCCTGAACGGCATTTCCCTCAGCTTGCCCGCCGGGCTGGCCACGCCCGAGATCCTGAGCAAGCTCGGCGATGGCACCTATGAGGCCGATGAAGCGCGGTCTGCCGACCGCTGCGTGCGGCCCGGCTTTCGCGTGCTCGAATTGGGGGCGGGCATCGGCTATGTCACCGCGATGTGCGCCAAGCGGGCGGGCCCGCAAAACGTACTGTCGGTCGAGGCCAACCCCGCCCTGATCCCGGTGATCGAGGCCAATCTGGCGCGCAATGGCCTGTCCGGCGTCACCTTGGTGCATGGGGCTGCCACCGGCCATGTCGAGGAGGGTGCGACCGCCGATTTCGCCGTGTCCGAGGGCTACACCGGGTCCAGTCTGGACGGAAAGGGCCGCGCGGTGACGGTGCCGCTGATCTCGGTCCACGACCTGATCCGGGCGCACAAGCCCCATGTGGTGCTCATGGATGTGGAAGGCGCCGAGGCGGACATGTTCAACCGGGTCTGGAAATGCCCGCTCAGGTTTTGCGTGATGGAACTGCATCCCAAGAAATACCACGCGCGCACGATCAAGAAGATCGTCGATCTCATGTCGGCGATGGACATGACCTATGACCCGGTGACCTCGCGCGGCAAGATCCTTGGGTTCCGCAAGGTCTGGGGCGCGGGCGACGCGCCCGAACCGCTGGAAGATGACGGCGAGGGCGAGGCGTAGAACGGAAAACGCCGCCCCGGTGAGGGGGCGGCGTAGGATCAGTTGGCCGGCGGCTCGCGAAGGCGTCAGCCCTCGGCGGCTTCCTCGGCTTCGGCATTGTCGCTGCTGACAAGGCCCGAGGGGGCCGACACGTTGGCGATCACGAAATCGCGGTCGATCGTGGGCTTTGCCCCTTCGGGCAGGACCACGTCAGAGATGTGGATCACGTCGCCGATGGCGCGGCCGTCCAGATCCACGGTGATGTGATCGGGGATGTCACCCGCCGTCACGACCAGTTCCACCTCGGCGCGCACGACGGTCAGGACGCCGCCGCGCTTGAGACCCGGCGATTTCTCGTGGTTGATGAATTCCACGGGAATGAACAGGGCTACGCGCGAGGTGCGGCGCAGGCGCATCAGGTCGACATGCGTCGGCAGATCCTTGACCACGTCGCGCTGAACGCCGCGGCAGATCACGCGCACGTCGTCATGCCCCTCAACCTTGAGGTTGAAGAGGGTCGACAGGAACCGTCCCTGCTTGAGCCGCTTGAGCAGCACGTTGTAGGGGATCTGGATCGCCAAAGGATCCACGCCGCCACCATAGACGACCCCGGGCACCTTGCCTTCACGGCGAGCTAGACGGGCGGCCCCCTTGCCTGTCCCCGTCCGTGCCTCGGCGATAAGATCTGGAATCTCACCAGCCATTGCTATTCTCCATTATCCGAAGGGGCTGCCTCCAAGGGTGTCGGGCCCCGGTTGAAGCGCGCCGGATAGGGCGGAATCGCCAGATTGTAAAGGTCCAATCAGGCCGCGCGGTCGATGCCCAGCCGCGCCCGGAGGGCCGGGGGCAGGTGGCGGGCGGCTGTGACGCGGGGCAGTGCCATCTCGGCGATCGGGCGGTCCCGTCCGTAGCGCGCCAGATATGCGGCGTGATCTGCGAACCCCGCGCGGTCTGCGTAAGGAACAAGGCTTTCGGCCGGGCAGCCTTCGGCCAGCAAAAGACAGTGCGCCTCGGTCTCGACATGCCAGTAGGCGAAACGCGCCGGAAGTTGGTGCTGGGGGGCGGCCCGTATCGTGGTGCCGTTGACCAATGCGCCTGCATTGATCAGCAAGCCGTCGATGCAGATCGCGTGATCCGCCGTCACGGTCAGATCGCGGCTGGGGCAGCCTGGGCCAAGACAGCCCTCGGACAGTCGGACCGGCGCCAGCCCATCGCCCATGCCAAAGATGTTGGTGATGTCTTGCCGCCAGACCCAAATCACGGGTGTGCTGCCGCCATCGGTGGTTGTGACCAGATCGCCGGGTTGCAGCCTTTCTATGGCGCAAGGGCCATCGGGCGTAGCGATGTGGGTTCCATCCAAAAAGCAGTTGGCGGCCGTGGCGAGCGTAGGGGAATAGAGGGTCGTCACTCCGGCTGACAGAGCAGCACTGCCGAAAATGTCATGGTCGGCCTTGATATAGGGCACGGCGTAGATGCTGTGGACGAGGAACACCCCGTAGAACTTGCCTTCGATATCGAGGTAGAACCCGGTAAATTGTCCGCCCACAAAGGTGTCGGTCTGGTCAAGCGCGCCGCTGGGCGCGGTGTCGATCACATCATGCCGGTCTGCCTGATCATGGGTGCCCGTCCATGCAAGGCTGCTGTCGCCCGCGCGGCTGGGACCCATCAGCATGACCCAATGCGTCGCGGGAAAATTGGCCAAAACGAGGTCCTGAGTACGCTGCCCGTTCAACTATCCAACCGATCGTCCGGTCTGGAGGTTAATTTTTCGTTAACCCGCCTTAAGGCTCGAAAGGTTCGCTTAACCTTGAGCTACCCCCCGAAAATTGGACAGTGACGGAAGCTACGATCTGAGGTCTGCTGATCCCCAAGACGAGGAGATCAGAATATGTCGAAACGCAGG
>NZ_QGGW01000011.1 GCF_003148775.1 Roseicyclus mahoneyensis | reverse complement strand
TGTTCCGAAACCGTGATCGGAACCGCCGGATTGTTCGCTTTTGTCGGAAGCGAGCCGGTGATGGCAACGCAGATGATGCAAGGGTTGGTCATGTCGATCGTCCTGTCAGGCAGCGGCGGCGCGGGGCATCGGCATCCGTGCCAGCGCGTCGAGGAAGTGGGGGCCGAAGCCCTCGGGGTGTTCACTCATCGGGAAATGCCCAAGCTCGTCCATCACGGCGATGCTCGCACCGGGAATGGCAGCAGCGGTGCGGCGCGCATCCTCAGGGGTGCAGGTCAGGTCATAGGCACCCACCAGCAGGTGAACCGGCGTTTGCGCGGTGTCGATTTGGCCAAGACGGGCCACCAGGCTGTCATCCTTCGTGTAGAAGCTCAGGTCGCCGCGAAACACGCCCGGCCCGCTTTGCATGAACATCCACAGCGTGTTCCAGCGTTCGGTGGGCGGGGCGAAGGGAGAGATATTGGCCGAGACCAGAGCCGCCCCCATTTCGCCGCCATGGGCGTCGGGGCGGTGGAACCAGTCGATGTCATACCAGGCTGGCTGGAAATCGGAGGCCTCGATGGCGATGAAGCCGCTGAAGCGAGGGGCATGCAGGGCGGCCAGTTGCAGCGCGATGCGCCCGCCCATGGAACAGCCCGCCAGAACAGGGCGGTCAAGCCCCAAGGCAGCCGCCACAGCGAGCACGGTTTCGATATAGGCCTCGGTCGTGAGCAGATATTCCTGCGTCTCCCACCCCTCGGGGGGCAGCGATTTGCCATGCCACGGCATGTCGAAGGCGATGAGGCGATTGGTGTCGGTGACGGCGGCGTCGTTCATCAGGTGACGCCATTGCCGGGTGTCGGCGCCCGCGGTGTGCAGGCACAGGACCGGGCGGCCCGCGCCGGCCTCCTCCAGGTAGATGCGGTGCGCTGTCCCTGCGACGGTGACGGTCAGGTAGCGGCCTGTGATGGGTTCAAAGCTCATGCCACGCGCCCCTGCATGGCACGGGGCAGCGCCATCACCTCCTTGAAGAAGCGGAGATTCTTCACAAGGCAAAGGATGTCACCGTCGATCCGTCCGCGCCCGATCTTGACCAACCCGAAGATATCGTGAAACCCCGGCTGGGGTCGGGCGAGCCAGAACTCGGCCAGCGCTGCTGCATCGGTGCGCAGCGCGAACCGCCAGGGCGTCTTTCGGCTGGGGCCCGGCGTCACCTCGGCCAGATGGCCCTGCTCGAAGCTCAGGTAAATCTCCTGCCCGTCGATCTCGACCAGCACGGTCTCGGAGAACAGCCGCCCGAGCCGCAACAGGTGGGGGGTATCGTTCAGGCGGTCCTGAACCATCTGGAAGGTTGCGAGCACCAAAGCCTCCGTCCCAAAGAAAATCCTTGTGCCCTGCTGCCATGGCGCGCGCCCTTGTCGCCATGCCGGTGGGGGTATGGAGCGATACCCGCGGCAATTTATATCTCATTTTAAGATTATCTTGACGTGATATGGTATCACCTGATACCGTGACAGGCATGGGAAGAAGGCAGGCATGGCGCGCAAGATGCAGGCAACGGGGGCCGATGGGCCTGTCCCGTCACCAGATGCAGCCATGCCAGGAGGAGATTGAAGCCATGGGTATCGTCAACGAACAAAACATCACCGACGTCGTGATCGCGAGCCTCGGCAAGCATGGCGACATCACGAGGCGCGAGCGTGAGATCGCGACCGGGCTGATCCGCCACCTGCATGGTTTCGTGAAGGACGTGAAGCTTCAGCACCATGAATTCCTGGCGGCCTGCGATTACCTTGCCCGTGCGGGCAAGCTGTGCAGCGACAACCGGCAGGAATTCATCTTGCTGGGCGATATTCTGGGGATCGAGGTTCTGGTCGACATGATGACCAACCCGATTGAAGGTGGCGAGAGCGAGTCGACCGTTCTGGGCCCCTTCTACCGCGAGAACCCGCCGGTTCTGCCCAAGGGGGCATCGACCATCCAGAAGCATTTCGACAACGAGGAAACCGTTTATTTCGAAGGCTATATCCGTGACGAAGCGGGCCGCGGCATCGCTGGCGTGACGATGGATGTCTGGGAAGACGCGCCCAACGGTATCTACGAAAACCTTGACCCCGATCAGCCGGAATACAACCTGCGTGGCCGGTTCGAGACCGACGAGAACGGCCATTACGCCTTTGTCGCCGTGCGACCCGTGCCCTACCCGATCCCGGATGACGAGACGGCGGGCGAATTGCTGCGCTTCATGGGCCATCACCCGAACCGGCCCGGCCACATGCATTTCATCATCTCGCGCGAGGGGTATCGCCCGCTCATCAGCCAGATCTACGACGCCGACAGCGCATGGCTGGATGACGACAGCGTGTTCGCGGTCAAGGAAAGCCTGATCGGCAAGTTCCACCCGGCAGCCAAGGATCTGGGCACCGATCTGCATTTCACCTTTGACTTCGTGCTCAAGGCGGCCGCCGCAGAGCAGGCCGTCGCGGCCGAGTGACCCCCTGAACTCTCCCTCGGACTGGCCCCCGGATTTATATCCGGGGGCCTTCTTTTTTGGCATGATGCCAGCACGCGCCACGGAGGATGGACGATGAACTTCCGGCAACTGACCTATTTCATCGCCGTGGCCGAGGAATTGCATTTCGGCCGCGCCGCCGAACGGCTCGACATGGCGCAGCCGCCGCTCAGTCGCCAGATCAAGCAGCTGGAGGAGGAACTGGGCGCGATCTTGTTCAACCGGGGCCGCAGCACGATCACGCTGACGCAGGCGGGCGAGCGGCTGCTGACGCGCGGCAAGTCGATCCTTGCCCAGTTGGAGGATACGCGGCTGGAGGTGCGCCGTCTGGGCCAAGGGGCCGAGGGGCGGCTGAGGATCGGCTTTGTCGGGTCGGCGACCTTCGGGATCTTGCCCAACATCATCCGTTCCTTCCGGGCGAATTACCCGGAGGTGAACCTGTCGCTCATCCCGATGAACAATGCGCAACTGCACCGGGCGCTGGTCTCGCGCGAACTCGACGTGGCCTTTGCCCGGCCCGCGCTTCAGGACGCAGAATTCGTGACGCGGGAGTTGCTGGAGGAAAAGCTGATCCTTGCCCTGCCCGATATCGTCGACACCGGCGGGCGGACGGTGGCCAAGCTGGAGCGCCTCGAGACCCACAACCTGATCCTTTACCCGGAGTATCCTCGGCCGAGCTACGCGGATTTCGTGCTGAACGCCTGCGAGGCAGCGGGGTTCAAGGCACCGCTACGGGTGTGGTGCATGGACCTACAGACAGCGCTGAGCCTCGTGTCCGTGGGCGAAGGCGTCTGCATCGTGCCCGAGTCGGTGTCGAACGCGCCCCGCAAGGGGATGAAGTTCCTCAAGATCGAGCCCGAGATTGCGCGCACCGCCCTGTCGGTCAGCTATCGGCTCGATGAGCAAGGCGTGCATGTGGCGAATTTCGTGAAGCTGGCGCAGAAGGTGGCGCGCAAGATCTTCTAGGAGAATGGGCGGCTGTGCGGCCCGCCCTGCCCTGCTCATACACCCAGCCAGCGGTGCTGCACATCTTCATCGGCGCGGATGGCGGCGGGGCTGCCGGTCCAGACCACCTGCCCCTTGCTGACCACGACCACATCATCGGCGAGCGAGGTGGCGAAGCCGAAGTTCTGTTCCACCAGAACCATGGACAGGCCCGCGCGTTTCAGATCCATCAGCTTGTCGTGGATCAGTTTCACGATGATGGGGGCCAGCCCCTCGGTCGGCTCGTCCAGGATCAACAGACGCGGGTTCATCAACAGGCCCCGTGCGATGGCCAGCATCTGCTGTTCGCCGCCCGAAAGCTCCGCACCGCCATTCTTCATGCGTTCTCCGAGACGCGGGAAAAGGTCCACGACGCGGTCGAGCGTCCAGTCCGCGCCCTTGCTCCCGAAGCGCGCCGCCGCGATCTCGAGATTCTCGCGCACGGTGAGGGACGGGAATATGTCGCGCGTTTCCGGCACATAGGCGATGCCTGATTTCACCACATCGAAAGGCCGCGTGGGCATGGCGCGACCGTCGAAACGGATCGCGCCGTCCCGCGTTGGCAAAAGGCCCATGATGGTCTTGAGCGTCGTGGACTTGCCCGCGCCGTTCCGGCCCAGAATGGCCAGCACCCGGCCCTGTTCGGCGCGCAAGCTCAACCCGTGCAGCACCTGCGTTTCGCCATAGCCCGACGAGACGGCGTTCAGATCAAGCATCTTCCCAACTCCCCAGATAGATGTCCTTGAGCAGTTTCGAGCCGCGCGCGGCGTCGGGCAGGCCGTCGAACACGACCTCGCCGTAGTTCAGGACGGTGATCGTGTCGGCCACGTCAAAGGCCAGATCCATGTCGTGTTCGATGATCAGCAGGGTCAGATCGCGCGGCAGGTTGTTCAGAAGCTCGTGGAACCCCTTGGACATTTCCGGCCCGACGCCGCTGGTTGGTTCATCCATCAGCAGGACAAGGGGCCTTGTGGCCAGCGCCACGCCGACCTCAAGCTGACGCCGCACGCCATAGCTGATCTCCGAAACGCGGGCGTGCAGGTAGGGCATCAGGTTCACCTGATGCGCCACCTCGGCCAAGGTCTCGCGGATCTCGGGGCGCGACAGGCTGTCGGACCACAGCCGCGTGGCGTGGCCGGTGTTGACGGCGGCGGCAAGGGCAAGGTTTTCCTCGACGGTCAGCCCGTCAAACAGGGTGTTCTTCTGGTAGCTGCGCGACAGGCCCCGGCGGGCGCGGCGCGGCACGGTCAGCGCCGTCACATCTTCGCCCGCCAGATGGACGCTGCCGCTGTCGGGGGTCAATTCGCCCACCAGCAGGTTGAACAGCGTCGTCTTGCCCGCCCCGTTGGGGCCAAGGATCACGCGGCGTTCGCCACGTTCGAGCTTGAGCGAGACAGCGCGGGTGACATGCACCGCGCCGAAGCTCTTGGTGAGGCTACGGGTCTCAAGCATCGGTCGAAACCTCCTTGGGGGTTGAAGCGCGGGTGGCGTCAGACAGGCGGCGTTCGATGCGCGCGCCCCAGCGCGCCTCGACCCAGCCGAAGATCCCGTTGGCGCGGCTCATCACCACGGCGATCAAGATGACGCCGACAATCAGGTGCCAATAGGTCGTGATCTCGCCCAGCTGGTGCTTCATCACGACAAAGGCGGCGGCCCCGACCAGCGGGCCGACCAGCGTGCCCAAACCGCCAAGGATGACGACGACCAGCGCCTCGCCCGAAACGGTCCAGTTCATCAGGCCGGGCGAGATGAACTGGATGTGCTGCGCGGCCAGAACCCCCGCGACACCGGCGATGACGCCCGACAGGCCAAAGACATCGGCCTTGACGCGCCAGGTGATGAGCCCCAGCGCCTTCATCCGTTTCTCGTTGTGCATCACGCCCGCAAGCGACCGGCCAAGGCCGGATCGCAGAATCGCGACAGTGAACAGGTAGGCGGCGGCCAGCACGGCAAGGCAGAACAGCGCGAAGGTACGGCTATCGCTCAGGTCGATGCCAAGCGCGGTCAGATCGAAGCGGTCGATCCCGCCGATACCGTCGTCGCCACCAAAGAGCGGCGCGCTGAAGACATAGGAATAGCCCATCTGCCCGAAAGCCAGCGTTGCCATGATGAAATAGATGCCATGGCTGCGCGCGCAGACAGCCCCGATGACCCAAGCCACCGCCGCCGTGATGGCGACGGCACCCAGCGCGGCAAGCCAAGGGTCCAGCCCCGCCAGCGCGTTCAGCGCGACAAAGGCATAGGCCCCCACGCCCATGAGCGCGCCATGGCAGAGCGAAACCATGCCGCCAAAGCCCGCGACCAGATCGAGAGCAAGAACCAGAAGGCACAGGATCAAGATCTCGATCAAGATCTCAAGGCCGAAATAGCCGGCGGTGAAGGCCTGCATCAGCGCTGCGATGGCCAGAATGGCAAGCACCGCGTAGCGAAGGGGGGTGTGACGGAACATCGGCTTTATCCTTTCGCGGGGAACAGGCCGACCGGCTTGATCACAAGGACCGCAGCCAGCAGCGCGTAGATGAGGACGGAGGCAAGCTGCGGCGCGAGCACCGCGCCGAAGGTCTGGACAAAGCCGTAGATCAGCGACCCGGCGATGGCCCCTTTCAGCGACCCCAGCCCGCCGATCACGATCACGATCAGCGTTGGGATCAGGATTTGCAGACCCATGCCCGGCGTGACGCTGAGCAGCGGGGCCGCAACCGCGCCGGCAAGCCCCGCCAGCGCGCAACCGACGCAGAACACCACGAAGAACAGCCTCTCCACGTTGATGCCAAGGCAGGCCGCCATCGCGTCATTGTCGACCCCCGCCCGGATCATGGCACCCACTTGCGTGCGCGACAGCGCCAGCGCCAGCGCGGCCAGGATCGCGGCTCCCAGTGCGATGATGAACAGGCGGTAGGCAGGGTAGGACACGCCCAGCAGATCCACCTGCCCCGAAAGCGCGGGCGGCGTGGCCATGGCCAGCGCCAGATCGCCCCAGAAGATGCGCGTCAGGTCGAGCAGCGCGAAGATCAGGCCAAAGGTCACCAGAACCTGCGCCATCGGCCCGGATTTGCGCATCCGCTGGATCAGCCCACCGTAAAGCACCACCCCGACCAGCGCGACGCCGATGGGCGCCACCACAATGGCCACCCAGAACCCTGCGGTGGCGGCAACGCTGGCCGCGATATAGGCCCCCAGCGCATAAAGTGCGCCATGGGCAAGGTTCACGAAATGCATCAGCCCGAAGATGACCGTCAGGCCGATGGAGAGCAGGAAGAGAAGCATGGACAGTTGCAGCGCGTTCAGCGTCTGCAAGGTCCAAAACGACAGGTCGTGGGTCATGGCAAAGCCTCGCGCTGCAAGAGGGGTTTGGGCCGCCCGAAGGGTTCGGGCGGCCCGCTCGGGCTCAGTTGGTGGGCATTGACGGCATCGCGCAGCCGTTGACCGGATCGGCCTCGGCAGGCAATTGAGCCAGAACGATCTGGGTCATGCCGCCTTCGCCCGTCACCGTCTCGTAGACATAGATCGGCTGGACCACGTTGTTGGTCGCGGGGTCGATCGCCAGCGCACCGCGGGGGCCATCAAAGCTGACCTGACGCAGTGCCGCGCCCAGTGTCTCGCGGTCGCGGGCGCCGGTTTCCAGCGCCTCGACCAGCGCGCGGGCGGCGTCATAACCCTGCACCGCGTATTCCGACGGCGTGCGGCCCGTGGCGTCGCGGAAAGCAGCGACGAAAGCCGCGTTTTCCGGGTTGTCGATGGTCGGCACATAATGCAGCGCGGTGATAACGCCCTCGGCCGAAGGTCCCTGCGCATCCACATAAAGCTGCGAGGTCAAGAAGCCCGACCCGTAAAGCGGAAGGTCGTCGCCTGCGCCGAAGCTGGCATATTGGTTGACGAAGGAAATCGCCTCGCCACCCGCGTAGAACACGAACAGCGCATCCGCGCCCGAGGCCTGGGCCTGCGCGATATAGGGGCCGAAATCCTGCGTCTGTTGGAAGGGGGTAAAGTCGCTGCCAAGGATGGTGCCCCCAGCCTCGGTGAAGGCACCGGCGAAGCCCTCGATCATCTGGCGACCGGCGGCATAGTCGGGGGCCAGCGTATAGACCGTCTCGATCCCCTGTTCGGCCATCCAGCGGCCCATCGGGCGGTTCACCTGCCCGTTGGAAAACGAGACGCGGGTGATCCATGGGCTGCAGGCCTCGCCCGTCGCTTCGTCATTGCCGGCATTGGCCACGATGAGCGGCACGCCCGCGCCGTCGACCAGATCGCGCACGGCGCCCAGAACGCCCGAGGACACGATGCCGACGATGGCGTCGACGTCATCTTGCAAGATCAGCTTGCGCGTGCGGGCAAGGCCCACGGCGGGCGTCACCTCGGTATCTTCGCGGTGCAGGATGATCTCGACACCGAGTTCGTTGCCGTAGGTTGCAAGACCAAGGGCGAAACCCGCCTCTATCTCGTTGCCGAGCGAGGCATAGACGCCCGAAAAGGGCAGAAGGAGGCCGATATCGACCGTGTCGGCAGCGGTGGCGGCAGGCAAAGCGAGGGTGGTGGCGGCCGCAAGGGTCGCCAGAGTAGCGCGTTTCATTGTGGGATTTCCTCCGGTTAAGTTACTTGGTCGGCCCCTCCTCCGGGCCTAGCCGAGATCGCCCCCGCCGACCGGCAACGTGACGCCGGTGATGTAGGAGGCATCGTCCGACGCCAGAAACAGGATCGGGCCTGCCTGTTCGTCGAGCGTTCCGTAGCGTTTCATCAGCGCGGACTGGATCGTCTGGTCGACGATGGTCTGGTACCAGTCGGCTGGCTGTTCCTGTGCCGCGTTGGGATTGCGCGGGATGGCGCGCGGCGGTGCTTCGGTCCCGCCCGGCGCGGTGGCGACGACGCGGATGCCGCGTTCCGCGACCTCCCAGGCAAGGCTGGCCGTGATCGCGTTCACGCCCCCCTTTGCCGCCGCATAGGGCACGCGGTTCAGGCCACACGTGGCGATGGACGAGACATTGACGATGACGCCCGAGGCGCGCGGCAGCATGTGGTCCAGCGCCGCCCGGCAGCAATAGAGCGTCGGGAAGAGCGAGCGGCGCACCTCGGCGTCGATCTGGTGCGGCTCGTAGTGCTCATAGGGCTTGGCCCAGATCGTGCCGCCGACGTTGTTGACCAGAATGTCGATCCGGCCCCAGTGGCGGATCGCTTCTTCCATCGCGGCAGCGCAGCCTTCCCATGTCTCCAGATCGGCGGCGCAGGCTTCGGCCACGCCGCCCGCGCCACGGATCGTTGTCACGACCTCGTCGCGGATCGCGGCACGGTCGACGACCAGCACCAGCGCGCCCTCAGTAGCGGCGCGTTCCGCGACGCGGCGGCCGATGCCTTGGGCCGCGCCTGTGACGACCATCACCTTATCCGTGAAACGGGGCGTCATGCGGCGGCGGCCCCAGCTTCGGCCCCGGTCTCGGTGGGGTTGAACTTCTCGTAGAAGAAGTTGGCGGGTTCGATGCCCAGAGTGGTGAAATGGGCGCGCACGGCATCGACCATCGGCGGCGGGCCGCAAAGGTAGACGTCGACATCGCCGCCCTTCAGGTCATCCACAGTCAGATGGTCGGTGACGAAGCCCTTGCGCGGGTGATCATCATCGGACGCGGCCAGAATGGTGATGACCTCGACCCCGCCGATGCGGGCAGCCAGCGCCTGCACCCGGTCAAGTTCCACCAGATCGGCGGCGCGGGTGACAGCATAGTAAAGCGTCACGGGCTGATCAGTGCACTGTTCGGCAAGCTGTTCCAGCATCGACAGGAAGGGCGCAAGGCCGGTGCCGCCGGCAAGCCACAGCTGCGGCCGCGTGACGGGGCGCAGGTAAAACGCCCCCATCGGGCCGGTCAGGGTGACGGCATCGCCCGGCTGCGCGCCGCCCGACAGATAGCCGCTCATCACGCCGCCGGGCAGGTTGCGGATGAGGAAGGTCGCCATGTCACTGCCGGGCGCCGAGGAAAAGGAATAGGAGCGATGCGCGCCCGTGCCCGGCACGGTGACGTTGACATACTGGCCGGGCAGGAAGCCCATGGGGCGGACCAGTTTCACCCGCAGGCCAAAGGACGTGTCCGAAAAGCGGTCCACGCCCAGAACCTCGCCCGCCACGGCCTCGGGCGCTGTCTTGCAGACGGCGGATGAGGCGGGCACGCGGATCACGCAATCGCTTTGCGGGACCATCTGGCAGGTCAGGACATAGCCCTGCGCCGCCTCTTCATCCGACATCGACTCGTCCATGTAGAATTCCAGCGCGTATTTGCCCTTTTCGGCGAAACACTTGCAGGTGCCGCAGACCCCGTCGCGGCAATCCATCGGCAGGTTGATCTTTTGCCGGAACGCGGCGTCAGACACCTTTTCATCATCGTCGCAGGCGATCACGCGGGTCACGCCATCCTCGAAATTGAGGGCGATGGTGTAGCTGGTCATGGCAGTCTCCTCCCCTGTCCGCGCGGCCCCTCCCCGGGCGCGCGCGAGCTTTCATGGTTCCCGGCGGGCCGGGGTCAGATGTGGTAGACGTCGATCACATGGTGGATGCGGTCGTTTTTCAGCACCACCTTCTTGGCGGTGATCAGCGGCTGCCCTTCGGTGGTGTCGATCGTGTAGAACGACGTGCCCCAATGCTGGTCGGTCTTGCCGTAGCGATAGGACAACGTCAGCCAGTTGAAGCGCAGGCGGATGGTGGTCCCCTCGCGTGCCATAACTTCGATGTTCGAGAGGTTGTGGTTGGTGCGCGGCTCGGGCAGCGAGGTGGCCGAGGACCGGTCGGTCTTGATGCGGAACACGCGATCCTCGATGCCCTGCTTGTTGGGGTAATACATCAGGGACATTTCGTTCGCCGGGTCTTCGGTCAGCCGGTCCTCGTCATCCCAGGCGGGCATCCAGAACGGGCAATCCTTGTGGTAAAAGGACAGCCATGTGTCCCAGTCGCGGTCATCAAGCGCGCGGGCTTCGGCATGAAGGAACACCTGGATCTGGTCAAAGGTCAGATCGGGGCGGATCGGGGTGGTGATGGTCATGGTCTGATCCTCGCTCATTCGGCCGCGACGCGGGTGGCGCGGCTGCGCTCCCGGGCGATGGCGTCGGTCATGCGCTCGGTCCATTGCGTATGCTGGATGACGAAAAGGCCCTCGTCCTCGGTGCGGGCGCCCGACAGGATCGGGTTCACGCCCAGTGCCTTGGCATCCTCATCCGGGCCCTTGATCCACTGGGTCGCGCCGCGCGTCAGGTCATTCCATTTCGCGTGCGCGGCGCCCGCATAGCCGCGCTGCGTGGCACGGAATTCCTCGGTATCGTCGGGGGTCGCCATGCCGGAGGCGTTGAAGAAATCCTCGTACTGGCGGATGCGGCGGGTGCGGGCTTCTTGCGGCTCATTCTTGGGGGCGATGCAGTAGATCGTCACCTCGGTCTGATCGACACTGATCGGGCGGAACACCCGGATCTGGCTGGAGAACTGGTCCATCAGGAAAACGTTGGGATAAAGGCAGAGATTGCGCAGAACGCCCACCATCCAGTCTGCCTTGGTTTTCCCGTGCTTCTCTGTCCATTCCGCAAGGCGGGGATAATTGGGGCGGTTGGTCGGGTCGGCCCATTGAGTCCACAGCAGAAGGTGGCCGTTCTCGTAGGAATGGAACCCGCCGCGCTGCTTGGACCATTTGGAGGCATCGGTCGCCTTGATCTGGTCTTCCTTGCCGTCTTCGGTCCGGTGGGCGGTGGTGGCGACATAGTTCCAGTGCACCGACGACACATGGTAGCCATCAGCGCCGTTTTCGGCCTGAAGCTTCCAGTTGCCGTCATAGGTGTAGGTCGACGAGCCGCGCAGCACTTCAAGCCCGTCGTCGGCCTGATCGACGATCATGTCGATCATGTGCCGCGCCTCACCCAGATAATCCGCCAGCGGCTGCACATCGGCGTTGAGCGATCCGAACAGGAAACCGCGGTAATTCTCGAACCGCGCCACGCGGGTCAGGTCATGGCTGCCGTCTGTGTTGAACTGTTCGGGGTAGCCCGCGCCATTCGCATCCTTGACCTTGAGCAGCTTGCCGGTGTTGGAGAATGTCCAGCCGTGGAAGGGGCAGGTGAAGGTCTTTTGATTGCGCCGCTTGAACCGGCACAGCTGCGCGCCACGGTGCGAGCAGGCATTGACCAGCGCGTTCAGGTTGCCTTCCTTGTCGCGGGTGATCATCACCGGCGTGCGGCCCATGTGCAGCGTGAAATAATCGCCGGGGTTCGGGATCTGGCTTTCATGCGCCATGTAGATCCAGTTGCCTTCGAAGATGTGGGTCATCTCCAGCTCGAACAGCTCGGCGTCGGTGAACATATCCCGGCGGGCGCGGAAAATGCCGTTTTCGGGGTCGTCCTGCACCATTCCGCTCAGGCGGCTGGACAGGTCGTCGAGAGTGTTTTCGGTGAACATGGCGGGTCTCCTCCCTTGTGCGTGGTTGCGGGTTATTCGCCCGCCACCGCGATGCGGGGTGCGCGGTCGCGGCGGTAGAATTCAATCTTGTATGGGTCGAGCGTGGCGCCGATGCCGGGGCCTGTCGGCACTTCGACATGGAAATCGCGGTAGATGATCGGTTGGGCCAGAATGTCGGCGGTCAGCAGCAGCGGGCCGAACAGCTCGGTGCCCCAATCCAGCCGCTCGACCGTGGCAAACAGTTGCAGCGCGGCGGCGGTGCTGAGGCCGGTTTCCAGCATCGTGCCGCCATAAAGGCCAAGGCCCGCCGCCTGTCCGATCGCCACCACCTCGGCGGCGCGCTTGAGGCCGCCCGATTGCGCGATCTTGACCGCAAAGACATCGGCGGCGCCCTTGGCGGCGACAGCCAGCGCATCCTCGGGGCCGCCCAATGCCTCGTCAGCCATCACGGCGATGGCGTGGCTGCGGGTCAGTTCGGCCATGGCGCCCAGATACCGCGCGGCGACCGGCTGTTCGACCAACTCGCAACCGGCATCTTGCAGGGCGGGAAGGCCGCGCCGCGCCTCCGTCAGGGTCCAGGTCTGGTTCACGTCCACGCGGATGCTGGCGGCATCGCCCAAGGCGGATTTGATGCGCGCGACATGGGCCACATCATCCGCCACGGCGCGCTTGCCGATCTTGAGCTTGAAGATGCGGTGACGGCCGGTGGCGATCATCTGTTCGGCTTCGGCGATGTCGGTGTCGGAATTGCCCGAAGCAAGCGTCCATGCGACCGGCAGGCGGGTGTGGACCGCGCCGCCGAAAAGCTGCGCGACCGACACGCCAAGGCGCTTGCCCAAGCCATCCCAGAGCGCGATTTCCACGGCGGTTTTGGCGATGCGGTTGCCGCGCGCGACATGGTCCATCAGCTGGACCCCGCCATTCACGTCATCGGCGGCGCGGCCGATCAGGGCGGGGGCAAGGTAGGTGTCGATGGCGGAGCGAATGCTTTCGGGGCTTTCGGGCCCGTAGCTGAGACCGCCGATGGTCGTGCCTTCGCCCAAGCCTTCGGAGCCGTCGGAAAAGCGGATGCGCACCAGAACCGCGGCCTGGGTCCGCATCGTCGCCATCGACAGAACGTGACCCCGGATCGTGGGGATGTCGAGGATCAGGGTGTCGATGCGGTCGATCGTGGTCACTTGGGTCACCGTTCTTGGCTTTGCGTTGAGCCGGACCATGCGGGCGAGGGGCGTGATCTGTCGATGATGCGCCGGGTCTCGGGCGATACCCTGACGCGCAGTGCGCCGCAGCCCGGTGCGATGGGCTGCGGCGCGGGTCGTCATTCGGCGGCCATCCGCAGGGCATGGGGGCGTGCAGGCGCAAGCGTGGCGTCTGCCGTCACCGCCTCGGCCACCATCTCGGCGGTGGCCGCCGACAGCGTCCAGCCAAGATGACCGTGGCCGGTGTTGTAGAAGACGCGCGGGCGGCGGCCCGGCCCGACGCGGGGCATCATGTTGGGCATCATGGGGCGCAGGCCCGCCCATGGGATCGCATGCTCGGTGCTGACGCCCGGAAAGAACCGCTCGCACCACGCCACCAGCGGGCGGATACGATCGTCGCGGATATCAAGGTTTGTGCCGTTGAATTCCGCCGTGCCCGCGATGCGGAACCGGTCGCGGCCAAGGCGGCTGGTGACGATCTTGGCCTGATCGTCAAGCAGGCTTACCCAGGGCGCGGCCTGCTGGCTGGCCTCATCATCCAGCCGCACAGTGATGGAATAGCCCTTGACCGGATAGACATTCACCCGGTCGCCCAGCATGGCCGCGAAGCGGCGGCTTTCGACCCCGGCGCAGATCACGATTGCGTCGAAAAGCTCGGACTGGCGATCCGCGCCGCGGGTCCATGTCACGCATATACCGTCCGGGCCATGGGTCAGCCCTTCGATCTCGGTGCCAAATCGCAGGTCCGTGCCGTCGCGCGCGATACCTTGGGCAAGGCCCATGGTGTAGCGGTGGATGTCGCCGGTGAAGTCGCTGTCGGTGTAGTAGCCGCCGTGGAAATCGCCGCTCAGCGCGGGCTCAAGGCTACGGATTTCCTCGGGCGTCACCGCGCGGCGCGTCAGGCCCGCCTCGGCCAGAAGTGCGGTGACACGGCCCGCATGGGCGAATTCGGCGCGGTCGGTGTAGATGTGCAAGATGCCCCGATCCTCGGCATCGAAATCAAAGCCGTAGCGCGCCGCCTTTTCCCGCAAGAGCCCGCGCGCGGCGATGGCCATGCGGGCGGTGGCGATGGTGTTGTCGCGATACTGCGGGATCGCGGCGATGAATTCCGCCATCCAGCTGTATTTGTGCCAGCTTGGGGCGGGGTTCACCAGCAAGGGGGCGCCGCGTGTCAGCATCCAGCGCATGCCCTTGAACACGGTCGCCCAGCGATTCCATGTCTCGGCATTCGAGGCCGAGAGCTGCCCGCCATTGGCAAAGGATGTCTGCATCGCCGCATATCGGTTGCGGTCGAAGAGCGTCACGTCAAGGCCGCGATCCATCAGGGATGAGGCGGTCGAGACGCCGGTGATGCCGGCGCCGATAACGGCTAGTCTGGTCATGGTAACCTCCCGCGACCAAAGGGTTTACCGCCCGCCTTTTGGCGTATCGGTCCCCTCTGTTGCGGGTGTTTCACACGGCCCGCTTCAGATCGCCCTGCGCGTCACGGTCCTTTTGCCTGAGAGGTTCCGGGGGGTTGCTCCTTCGGCGCCGATGGTCGTCGGCCTCTCGCGGGACGGCTGGTATGGCAAGACTTGCCTAGCGGCTATTCAATCTCAAATCAAGATGATCTTTTTGTGAGACTACTCATCTTCCAGCCGGTTGCGGTAGCTGTCCGACCTGACCCAAACAGCCAGCCGTTCCACAAGCCCGTTGAGCGTTTCCAGTTCCGCGCGCGACAGCGGCTCGGTCAAGATCAGTTCCAGCCGGTCGGACAGGCCGCGGGCGATGCGACGCACCTCTTGCCCCTTTGCGGTCGTGCGCAGCAAGAATACGCGGGCATCCCCGGCGGCGTTTTCCCGTTCGATCAATCCCGCCCCGATCAGCGACTGGATGATGCGCGAGGTCAGGCTGCGCTCGAATCCCGTCACATGGGCAATCTCGCGAAAGGTGGTGCCGGGCGTGTCGTCGATCAGCCGCAACACGCGCAATTCGCGGATGCTGCACCCCGTTTCGCGGACAAAGATCTTGTCGTTGGCTGCGATGGCCTGGTCGGCCACAATGTTGAGACGATAGGTAAGCCGTTCGTTCCGAAAGGTTTTCTGACCGCTCATCGTGCTCGCTCCGTGGTGGTGCCATCTTTGGTATCAACCGATACCTCGGATAGCCTCGTCGGTTTTATCTCAACATGCAACAGTCTCGGAATATTATTCTTAATCTGAGACCGCCTCAAGCCCAGACCGTCACCGACAGGAGGAGTCGGCCGGACCTGGCGGGGCACGATCACCCCAAGGGAGACCCCAAATGACCCGCAATTTCCGCACGACCACTGCCCTTGCCGCAGCGCTGCTCATCACCACCGCAGGCGCAAGTGCCGCACAAAACCTGACGATGTCGTCTTGGGTGCCGTCGACGCATTTCCTTCACACGGATTTCTTCGCGCCCTTCGCCGCACAGATTGCCGAAGTGACCGAAGGCCGCGTGACTGTCACGATCCTGCCCGCACCGCTGGGCAATCCGGCGCAGCATTGGGAACTGGCCCGCACCGGCGTGGCCGACATCACATGGGGCAATTTCACCTACGAGCCCGAGCGCTTCGTGTCGCTGTGGTTCGCGGAATTCCCCAATGCGGGCACCGATGCCGAAGCGCAAAGCGTCGCGCTGTGGCGGACCTATCAGGCGCATCTGGCGGATCTGCCTGTGTTCGACGGGGTCGAGATGCTGGCCGTTGGCCTGTTCGGCGGTGGGCAGTTGCACCATGGCGCAACCCAGATGCTGACGCCCGCCGATATCGCCGGGCAGAAATTCCGCATGGGGGGCCCGATCCAGGAGCGCCTGCTGACCGAACTGGGCGCGGTGCCTGTCGCCGCCCCCGCAACCCGCGCCTACGAGATGCTGGAAAGCGGCGTGATCGACGGCTCGCTCCACACCATGGAATCGGTCGTGAACTTTCGGCTCGAGGACGCGCTGACCCATCACACGATCTTTCCCGAGGGTCTTTATGACGCCGCGTTCTTCGTCGTGATGAACTCCGCCCGTTGGGACAGCATCGCGCCCGCCGATCAGGCCGCGATCGAAGCCATCGCGGGCGAGACGCTGTCGGCCACATGGGGCCGCCAGTTCGACGCGCAGAACCCCGCAGCGACCGAAGCGCTGGCAGCCGCCGGTCACACCATCGCGCAGGCCTCGCCCGAGCTGATCGGGGCCGTCGACACGATCTATGACGCGATGGTCGCCGACTGGATCGTGGCCGCCACCGAAGCCGGTGTCCCCGACCCTGCCACCGTGCTGGGCTACTACGTCGAGACCTACGCGGCGCTGACCGCCCGGTGACATCACGGGCGGATCGGGACGGGGGCCTCCCCCGTCCCGCTTTCGGGGGAGGAGACCCACATGCTTGCCACCGCCTGGGCGCTGCGGCGCACGGTTGAAACCGTCATGGCCCTGTGTCTCATGGCCATGGTCGCGCTGACCTTTGCCGATGTGATCGGCCGCCGCCTGTTCGGCGCGCCCATCTACGGCGCACATGACATCACCGAACATCTGATGGCGCTGGTCGTCTTTTGCGGGTTGCCGTTGGTGACGGCGGCGGGCGCGCATCTGACCATCGACCTGTTCGACCGGCTGATCGGCCAGCGCTGGATGGGCTGGTGGCGCGCGCTGACCGCCATTCTGGTGGTGGGCATCCTGTGCCTACTGGCGTGGCTCTTCATCCGCCACGGCCTGAACGCCGCCCGCATTTCCGAGGTCAGCCAGGCGCTGCGCCTGCCGCGTGGCCCGCTTTATCTGTTCATCGCCGCAAGCTTTGCCCTG
Organism: Roseicyclus mahoneyensis; assembly: GCF_003148775.1. Lineage (GTDB taxonomy): Bacteria > Pseudomonadota > Alphaproteobacteria > Rhodobacterales > Rhodobacteraceae > Roseicyclus > Roseicyclus mahoneyensis. The sequence goes on along the minus strand of NZ_QGGW01000011.1, from coordinate 66,699 downwards.
TCGGCCCTTGCCGCCACGATCCTCGCCCTGACCGGGCCGATGGTCGACGCGGACGACACCCACGAGGAGGATCCGCTGTGATCGTCGGGACCGTTTCCATGGCTGCAGCGATCCTGCTGGCCTTTCTGCGCGTGCCGCTTGGTTTTGCGCTGCTGGCCGTTTCCATCGCGGGCATCGGCCTCGCGGTGAACTGGACCGTCGCCTTTCAGCTTCTGCCCTTCACCATCTCGGACGCGGTGCTGAACTACGATCTGGCCGTGGTGCCGATGTTCATCTTGATGGGCAACATCATCGCCAAGACCGGCATCGCGCAGGATCTGTTCCGTGCTGCCCATGCCTTTGTCGGCCATGTCCGGGGCGGGCTGGCACTGTCCACGATGATGTCTTGCGCAGGCTTTTCCGCCGTCTGCGGATCAAGCTACGCGACGGCGGCCACGATGGCCAAGGTCGCCTATCCCAGCATGAAGCGCTACGGCTATTCGCAGGCGCTGGCCTCGGGGACCATCGCTGCAGGTGGCACGCTGGGCATCTTGATCCCGCCGTCGATCATCATGGTGATCTACGGCATCCTGACCCAGACCAACATCGGCGACCTGTTCGTGGCGGGCGTGGTACCGGGGCTCTTGGGCCTGATGCTCTACCTAGTGGTGATCCGCCTGATCGCCGCCCGCAACCCGTCCGAGGCGCCGAAGGGCGAGGTCACGGGCTGGCCGGATCGCTGGCGGTCACTGACCCGCGTCTGGCCCTTCTTGCTCTTGTTCGGGCTGATCATCGGCGGGCTTTACGCCAAGCTCTTCACGCCGACCGAGGCGGCAGGGATGGGAGCGGGCCTTGCCCTGCTGATCGCGGCGGTCAGCGGGCGGATGACGTGGCGCATGGTGCGCCGGGTCATCGTCGACACGACCTATACGTCGATCTCGCTCTACACGGTGCTTTTCGGGGCGCTGATGCTGTCCAAGCTGCTGACTCTGTCGGGCCTTGCCGCTGGGGTATTGGGGCTGGTCGAGGCAACCGGGCTGGAGGGCATGGCGCTGATCCTCGTGATCTTGGCCGTTTTCCTAATCCTTGGCTGCGTGATGGATTCCATGGCGATCATCCTGATCTTCGTGCCGCTTTTCGCGCCCATCGTGGTGGCCGAAGGGTTCGACCTCGTCTGGTTTGGCATCGTCGTCATCGTGGTGACCGAGATCGCGCTGATCACGCCGCCCGTGGGGATGAACGTCTTTGTTCTGAAGGCGGTGCTGCCCGAAGTTCCTGTAGCCCGCATTTTTCGCGGATTGGTGCCTTTTGTCGGCGTGGACCTCATCCGGCTGGGGCTGCTGCTGGCCTTTCCGGCAATCGCGCTCTGGCTGGGGACCACGGGCGGCTAGGCTGCGCTTGTCTGCCAGCGCTGCGCACTGCATCCCAAACCTGTCGGTGCGACACGACGGCCCGCGAGGATGAGTGGCTCCCGGTGGTTCATTGTGTTGAAGGCCGGGCCCAAGAGCGGGAAGCTACCCAGAATCTCGCGATAGTCTTGGAGCTCGGGCGTAGGCTTAGGATGCAACCACACGCCTTCTGCGGTAACGGCTCTGGATTTTCTCAGCCATATCAGCCTGAGGAAATCTGATCGCCCCCTGCCGTCCCGTGTAGGGCTGGCTTGTTCGCAATCGCCGTCATGATGGCTGCGCGTTCATCACGCAGTATACCGAGCAGCCGCTTTAGGGCGTTCTTCCATGCCGTATTCGAGCGAATTGGCGGACAGCTTTGGGCCGCGACTACTCAGCCAGATCGTCCAGCGTAACGTCGAGCGCAACCGCCAAGGCGCACAAGCTCGCGACTGAACCCTGTTTGCGGCCGGTCTCGATCTCGGCCACGGTGACGCGGTTGACCCCGGCCCTCTCGGCCAGCACGGCTTGGGTCAGGCCGCGCAGGTCCCGGTAGACACGCAGCGGGCTTTCCCCGTCCAGCAACCGGTTCGCGTAGCCGGAGGGGATCAGTTCTTCCTGCCTTCCGGCCAAGGCCGCCTTTGCCCGATCATAGCTCTGCAGATCGGCCAGATCTTCGGCCGCCGCCCGAAGGCGATCATATTCCTCGCGCGGGATCGTCACCATCTCGTTCATGTCAGTCCCCTTTCCGTCATAGACGCCGCCGCGCGGGCCGATATCGAGAACCGCCAGGACATTGCCCTCGTCATCCATGATCACGCGCCAGTCTCCGACCCGCAGCCGGATCCGGATCCCCCTCTCGCCCCTTGAGGGACCTCACGTTGTTGCCCTGTGAGGCAGGGTCCGTCGCATAGGCCTTGATCTTGGGCCGGATCAGCGTGGCGGTGTTGGCGGGCATCCGGCGCAGAGCCCGGATCGCGGCCCTCGTGTAGCTGATCTGCTTCATGATGTAGTTTTGGGCTACAGGCGCGGCCAGCTCGCGCCGGCCGCATCTGCCTCACAGGTCGATCCCCTCCGAGAGCGCCAAGGCATCTTTGATGTCGACATCGAGGTAGCGCACCGTGCTATCCATCTTTGTGTGCCCCAACAGCAGCTGGACCGCGCGCAGGTTGCCCGTCTTCTTGAAGATATGAGCGACCTCGACCTCGGTCCGTCGCATGGAATGCGTGCCGTAGGCGCTCGGCTCCAGGCCCAGCGACATCACCCAAGCCCGGACGATCCGCGCATACTGCCGCGTGGACAGGTGCGGGCTGCCGTGGATCCGGCTGGGCCACAGGAACTCGAACAGGACGCAGGACGGGAAGAAAATTGACGGACATAGGACCACCTCCTGTCCACCGTGCCCACCCGTCTTCGGTCGTACCGACGCCGGCAGGAGATCACGACTGCGGGTGCGTTGTCCTCGCGTCGGGCCGTCTCTACGTTCTCGCGGCATAGAAGCAAAGCCCGTCGCGGAAGGGCGGCACGCCTTGCTGAGTTGGTTGAAGCTCTTGCCTGAAATCACCCGCGGCATCCCCTGCAGCGCGTCAAGATCAACAGCGATGCGCAAGATGTCATATACGCTTGATCCCGCACCTGCATCACCCGCCCCTTGGCGCGGCTCGGCGTAGCCGGTAAACCGGGCCTCCATCCCATGCAGGAGACCGCGCCCGTGACCACCACCGCAGACCGCATAAACCGCCAGATCGCTGCCGAGATCGGGGCTTCCGCCGGGCAGGTCGCCGCGGCCGCGGGTCTGCTTGACGAAGGGTCTACCGTGCCCTTCGTGGCACGCTACCGCAAGGAGGCGACAGGAGGCCTCGACGACACGCAACTGCGTCTGCTGGCCAACCGTCTGTCCTACCTGCGCGAGATGGAGGCGCGGCGCGAGACGATCCTTGCCTCGATCCGCGACCAGGACAAGCTGACCCCAGACCTGGCCCGCGCGATCGTGAACGCCGACACCAAGGCCGCGCTGGAAGACATCTACCTGCCTTACAAACCCAAGCGTCGGACCAAGGCGATGATCGCCCGCGAGAACGGGTTGCAGCCGCTGCTGGATGCCATCCGGGCCGACCGCGAGGCCGACCCCGAGGCATTGGCAGAAGTCTATCTGAGCGAGGCCGTCTCCAGCGTGAAGGAAGCGCTGGCGGGCGCGCGCGACATCCTTGTCGAAGAACTCTCCGAGACCGCCACACTGCTCGGCGCCTTGCGCGACTTCATGCGCCGCGAGGGCGTCATCAGCGCGCGCGTCGTCCCCGGCAAGGAAGGCGCGGGCGCCAAGTTCTCGGATTACTTCGACCACCGCGAGGCGTGGCATTCCATCCCCGCGCACCGGGCGCTGGCGATCTTGCGCGCCGCCAAGGAAGAGGTGGTGACGATCGACATCGCCCCCGGCCCTGACGCCGAGACCGGGCCGCCGCGCGCCATCGGCATCATCGCCGCCCGTCTCGGCTGCGCGGGGGATGGTCCGGGCGACCGCTGGCTCAGGCAAGCTGCGGCATGGGCGTGGCAGGTGAAGCTCTCGATGACGATGTATGTCGACCTGATGGGAGAGTTGCGCACCCGCGCGCATGAGGCGGCCATCGGGGTCTTTGCCCGCAACCTGCGTGACCTGCTTCTGGCCGCACCCGCGGGGGCCAAGGTGACGCTGGGCCTCGATCCCGGTATCCGGACGGGGGTAAAGGCCGCAGTGGTGGATGCGACGGGCAAGCTGCTTGATACCGCGACGGTCTATCCGTTCCAGCCGAAGAACGATCTTGCGGGCGCGGCGGCGACGCTTCTGTCGCTCATCCGCAGGCATGGAGTCGACCTGATCGCCATCGGCAACGGCACCGCCAGCCGCGAGACCGAACGCTTTGTGGCCGATGCCCTGCGCGGCCTGACCGGGGATGAGCCAAAGCCCGTCAAGGTCGTGGTTTCGGAGGCCGGGGCCTCGGTCTATTCCGCCTCGGAACTGGCGGCGCACGAATTCCCCGCGCTCGACGTGTCGCTGCGCGGGGCCGTCTCCATCGCGCGGCGCTTGCAGGACCCGTTGGCGGAACTGGTGAAGATCGAGCCGAAATCCATTGGCGTGGGCCAGTATCAGCATGACGTTGACCAGCGTCGCCTGGCGCAGGCGCTCGAGGGCGTGGTCGAGGATGCGGTGAACGCGGTGGGCGTGGACCTCAACACGGCCTCGGCACCTCTGCTCGCGCATGTCTCGGGCCTTGGCGCGCGTCTGGCCGAAGCGGTGGTGGCCCACCGCGACGCGCACGGCGCCTTTGCCACGCGGGCCGCGCTTCTGAAGGTCCCGGGGCTTGGGCCGCGCGCCTTCGAGCAGGCGGCGGGCTTCCTGCGCATCCGCGACGGGGCCGAGCCGCTCGATGCCTCCTCCGTCCATCCCGAAGCCTACGGGCTTGCGCGCCGCATCGTCGCCGCCTGCGGGCGCGACCTGCGCGCGATCATGGGCCATGGCGCCGCGCTTAAGGGACTCAGGCCCGAAGAGTTCGTCGACGAAAGGTTCGGCCTGCCTACGGTGCGCGACATCCTGTCGGAACTGGAAAAACCCGGCCGCGATCCGCGCCCGAGCTTCCGCACGGCGGAATTTGCCGACGGTGTCGAAGATATCCGCGACCTCAAGCCCGGAATGATGCTGGAGGGGACTGTGACGAACGTGGCGGCCTTCGGCGCCTTTGTCGACATCGGGGTGCATCAAGACGGGTTGGTGCATGTGAGCCAGCTGGCCGACCGCTTCGTCAAGGACCCCCACGAGGTGGTCAAGGCGGGCGACGTTGTCCGGGTGCGGGTCGTCGAGGTGGACATTCCGCGCAAACGGATCGGCCTTTCGATGCGGCGGGAGGGCCCGGCGGTGGAGGGCGCGGGCAAGCCGGACCGCCCGCAGCTGCGCGGTGGCAAGCCCGGCGGGACGCATGCGCCAAAGGCCAAGGGCGCGGCGGAAGGCCAGGGCGCCCTCGGGGCGGCGCTGCAGGCGGCGATGCGCGAAAAGCGTTGAGAGGATGCGCCACAAACTGAGAGTGGGAATTGCGGATGCTCGGCGATCGCGTCTGCCAGTTTCCGATCCTTTACCCCGGGCGAACTCGTAGTATCGCTTCGGCAAGGCGTGCGGTCAGTGTGGGCGGGGAGCGGCGTTTCCCTGTCCCGGGCGAATGGCCGCCACCGGTCTCAGTGGGTTTCGACGATGTCGCTGTAGCGCCCGCGCAGCTGGAGCGTGACGGTCACCGCCGTGTCGTCGCGGTTGCGCCAGAACCAACCATGCTCGCCGGGGAACGGCGCCTCGATGAGGCCCTCGCCCTCGGTCGCGCCGCGGCCCCGGTCATAGTCGATGGACTGGCCGTCGCCGTGGGCGTGCAGGTCGAAGTTGATCCGCCCGCCCGTGGCCATCCACGAATACTCGGCCACGTCGCCTGCGGCCATCACCAGCTTGATCTCGGCCGTGGCACCGGGATCGAGCGTGAAGCTGACCGTGTCGGTCCAGGCTTCCTGCGCATGGGCGGCACCGACGAACAGGCCGAAGATGTCGTCCATGAGGCTGGAGGACTGTTCGCCGTGGATCAACGCGTCCTCGGCAGCCTCGCGGGCAAGCTCCTGCTTGATTTCGCCCATCTCAGTCAGGCCAAGCACCGTGCCCACGCCCGTCGGGTCGATCCCGTATTCTGCGGGCAGGTAGGCGCCGACCCCGATGACAGTCGCGCCGATCAGAGCCGCGATGGTCGACCGGCGGAGCTGACGCGGCGTGGGCAGCAGGGCCGGATCGGGTTTCTCCGCATTCAGCATCATGGCTTCGCGCATTTTCTCGAGATTGAACATGTCCTGGTCTCCCTATGCGGCCGCAAGATAGCCGTTGATCTGGATGAGGGTAAGCCAGAGCCCCAGGCCCACCATGATGACGTTGGCGACAACCGCCTCGCTCATGAACCGCTCGGACCGGCGCCAGTAGCCCATCACGATCAGGATCGCGAAGAGGGCAAGGATCTGGCCGACCTCGACGCCCACGTTGAACGCGAGCAGGTTCCACAGAAGGCCATCTTCCGAGATGTCGTATTCGATGATCTTGGAGGCGAGGCCGGTGCCGTGGAACAGGCCAAAGATCAGGGTTGCGAGTTTGGTGTTCGGCTGGACCCCGAACCACTTGCGATAGGCCCCGAGGTTGTCGAGCGCCTTGTAGACCACCGACAGGCCGATGATCGCATCGATGATGTAGGCGTTGATGCCCCAGCCCCACCAGACGCCCGCCAGCATCGTGACCGAATGCCCCAGCGCGAAGATGCTGACGTAGATGGCCACGTCCTTCATCCGGTAGAGGAAGAAGACGACGCCCAGCAGGAACAGGATGTGGTCATAGCCCGTCACCATGTGCTTGGCGCCGAGATAGATGAAGGAGATGACATGCACCCCCCAGATTTCCTGGATGTATCCGGCATCGCCGGGGGTGACGTCATGGGCCAGCGCCTGCACGACGCTTGAGGCGTAGACAGCCAGGATGGTCAGGACCAGGGCGGTTGCGCGTCGCGAGGCGAGCGTGCAGAAGCCCGTCGAGTTGGAATTCATGAATAGGTCTCCGTTCGTGGTGTGACTGATCGATGAAGCCGCGCGGTGGCGCGGGACCGATCAGGCACGCGGAGGTCGTTCGATCCGGAAGATGCGGTTTGGGCCGGTCTGCGACGCCCGCAGGCGCCAGGCGTCCGGTGTGGCGGGCCATGCGCCTGCAGAGGCGGGGGCCACGGCAAGGGCCGGGCTGTGATCGTGGTCGATCGCGTCGTGGCTATGCCCGTGCAGCGCCGATAGCAGGTCTTCCGCGAAGCCGTGCGAATGGCCGTGGTCGGCGATCATCTGCGCGTGTTCGGTCAGCGTCTCGACGATGCGCGGCACATGCGACAGGCTGGGCAGCATCGACCAGACCACCAGCGACAGGCACAGAAGTGCCGTCGTGATCCGCCCGATGAATATCTGCCCTGTCCGCGTCACGAAAGCCTGCCCGAAACCCTTGCGGCACGCCTGCGGTGCCGTCTTGTTCTATCCTCCCCGGGGGGATATCTTGTATCTATGTCAGAACCCCATCTGCACGCAACCCACCCCGCCCTCATTGCCCGGCTGAAACGCGCCGACGGGCATCTGCGCGCGGTGATCGAGATGATCGAGGCAGGCAAACCCTGTCTTGAAATCGCGCAGCAGCTTCACGCCGTAGAAAAGGCCGTGGTGAATGCCAAGCGCGCGCTGATCCATGACCACATGGACCACTGCCTCGACACCGAGCATTCGGCCGAAGACCGCGCGGAGCTCAAGACCATCGCCCGGTATCTTTGAGGTCCTCCATGCTCGGCACCCTGCGCAACCCCACCTTCCGCCATCTCTTCGCCGCCCAGATCGTGGCGCTTCTGGGCACGGGGCTTGCCACCGTCGCGCTCGGCCTTCTGGCCTGGCAACTGGCGGGCGACAATGCGGGGGCGGTGCTGGGCACGGCGCTGGCGATCAAGATGGTGGCCTATGTCACGCTGGCGCCCGTCGCCGCGGCCATCGCCGAACGTCTGCCGCGGCGCGCCTTTCTGGTCGCGCTGGACCTGATCCGGGCCGGCGTGATCGCCTTTCTGCCCTTCGTCGATCAGGTCTGGCATGTCTATGTGCTGATCTTCGCGCTGCAGGCCGCCTCGGCCGGGTTCACCCCGGCGTTCCAAGCGGTGATCCCCGACGTGCTAAAGGACGAGGGCGACTACACCAACGCCCTGTCGCTCCTGCGGCTGTCCGAGGATCTTGAGCAGCTCGCCTCCCCGATCCTCGCGGCGCTGCTCCTGACAATTGTCAGCTTTCCGGTGCTGTTCGCAGGAACGGTCCTGGGTTTTGTCGCCTCGGCGGCCCTCGTCGTCACCGCCCGCCTGCCCGCACGGGCGCCGACGGAGCCCGGCCATTTCTGGCGCGATGTGACCAAGGGTATCCGCATCTACACCCGCACGCCCCGCCTGCGGGGGCTGATGGTGATGGAGGCCGCGGTCGCCGCTGCGGGCGCGATGGTCTATGTGAACACGGTTGTGCTGGTGAAGGCACGCCTGGGCCTCGGCGAAGACGCCGTGGCCTGGGCTTTTGCGGGCTTCGGCGCGGGCTCGATGCTGGCAGCCGTCCTTCTGCCCCGTATCCTCGATCGGCTGCGTGACCGGCCGGTGATGATCGGCGGTGCGGTATTGATGGTCGCGGGCGTGGCACTGGTGCCGCTGGTGGGCCACCTTGCCGCGCTGATCGCGCTTTGGGCGGTTCTCGGCTTCGGCTTCTCCCTCACCCAGACGCCCATCGGCCGGATCGTCAACCGCTCTGCCCACGAGGCCGACCGGGGCGCGGTCTTCGCCGCCCAATTCGCCCTCTCGCACGCCTGCTGGCTGGTCACCTATCCGCTGGCAGGCTGGATCGGCGCCACGGCGGGGCTGTCGGCGGCCTCGCTCGCCCTAGCCGTTATCGGCGCGGCGGGTTTGGTCGCGGTCTTGCGCCTCTGGCCCGCCAACGACCCGGACGCCTTCGCGCATAGCCATGACACCCTGCCGTTCGACCATCCGCATCTGATGGGCGAGAGGCACCATACGCACAGGTTTGTCGTGGACGACGAGCACCCAAGGTGGGCCTCCCAGCTCTGACCCTTGGGGTTCTGACCAGCGCCGTGCGCGTGACCGCTAATGGGCCGAAAATGCCTCAGCGGCCTTGGCTCGGCATCTTCACAATCCGTTTGCCCCGGGGACCTGTCCGGACGGCGGTGTTGTTTCGATTTTCTTCGGAAAGCTTGCGCCATCGGTCAAGGCGCGCTGAGTCGAGCGTTCCGGCCTCAACGGCAGCTCTCACCGCGCAGCCGGGTTCGCAGGCATGCGTGCAGTCCCGGAAGCGGCAGCGTGGGGCGAGGTCGACGATCTCCGCAAACAGTTCGTCAAGCCCGGCCGAGACGTCGCCGACTGCAAGCGAGCGCATGCCGGGCGTGTCGATCACCCAGCCTCCGGTCACGGTCGCATGGAGCGAGCGCGCCGTCGTCGTGTGACGGCCCTTCGCGTCTGCCTCACGCACGGGTCCCGTGGCCTGTGCGTGCTCGGCCGACCGGCCCGCGAGCGTATTGAACAGCGTGGACTTGCCCACGCCCGACGACCCGACGAGGGCGACTGTCCGGCCAGCGCCGCACCAGGGCGCCAGCGTCAGCGCCGCTTCGGGCGTCTTTGCGTTCAGCGTTACCACGGCCAGCCCGCGTTGAAGGGCTTGTGTCTGCCGTAGGTATCCTTCGGCATCGGTCGTCCGGTCGATCTTGGTCAAGACCACCACCGGGGTCGTTCCCGCCTCGTTCGCAAGCGCCAGATACCGTTCGAGCCGGGCCGGGCTGAATTCGTCGTTGCAAGATGTGACGATGAAGAGCGTGTCCACGTTCGCCGCGATCAGTTGAGGGACCCGCTCGCCCCCGCCGGGCCGCTGGAGCAGGGTCCGCCTGTCCAGCCGGCGGAAAAGAAAATCGGTCTCCGGGTCCACCAGAACCCAATCGCCGACGGCAAAGCCCGCGGTCTGCGTCCCGTCGGTCAAACGCAAACGGACGACGCCGGATGGGGATCGGGCGGTCAGCCTCGTCCGGTGGACCGTCGCGATGCGCATCCGTAGAAGTTGGGCTTCGTCGGGCGCCAGCTGGTCCTCGAAATAGGGGCACCAGCCGAGGGCGACCTCCGATGCCGGGGGCTGCTCGGGAAAATGGCTCATGCGTGCGGTCATGGTCGCAGCGCGGGGAGGACTCAAGCCCATTCACGGGCTGCATGCCGCCGGTGGCGAAAAATACGTCCCCGCGGCGCCTTTGCCGGTGCCGCCGGGGCACGCGGTCCAGAGGGAGGAAACCCCGACGCATCGTGCATGTCGATCACGGCGGCTTCCATCGATCAGGGATGTGTCGGGGCGGCCTCTGGTCCTCGGGCGGCCCCATATTGTCTTTCCAAGGATCGACGGACCGGTTAGGCCTTCCCTTCTTTTGAGGTTTGGGCAAACCATGGCGCAGAATGCTACCATCTATAAGATCGAGCTGTCAGTCGCCGACATGGACCGCCACTACTACGAGACCCACAAGCTGACCGTGGCCAAACACCCCTCCGAGACGGAGGAACGGCTGATGCTGCGGCTCGTGGCCTTTGCTCTGAATGCGCACGAGCATCTGGAAATGACCAAGGGATTGTCGACGGACGACGAGCCCGACATCTGGCAAAAAAGCCTGAGCGGCGACATCGATCTGTGGGTGGCGCTTGGCCTTCCGAGCGAGAAAGTCATTCGGAAATCCTGCAGCAAGGCCGCGAAGGTGGTCGTCTACGCCTACGGCGGCAGGGTTGCGCAGGCCTGGTGGGACAAGGTCGGAACCGGCACCGCACGTTTCAACAATCTCGAGGTGATCGCCATCTCCGAAACGGAAGCGGCCGCCCTGACGCAGCTCGCCCGCCGCGCGATGAAGCTTCAGGTGAATATCAAGGACGGCGACGTGATGATCAGCGTCGACGAGACTGTCGTCTACCTCACGCCCGAGCCATGGAAGGGCGCGGCATAGGGGTGCGTCGACGGTCGAGACATCAACCGGGGTGCCCAAGGCGCAATCGGCCGATTCCGTCGCGCCAGTTTTGCCATGGCGCAACATGCGTAGCAGCGTGGATCACCGCCGACACCGGCCGCCGTCCGTTCGGGTTCTTGGACAGCGAGGGCGGGGAGCGGCCCGTGAGGTTGCGGCGTTGCAATCGCAGCAAATGATCAAGTGCGGTCACTCGCAAAGTACCTTCGCCCGTTGGCATTGAGCACAGATTGACCATATTGTTCAGCTTTGACGCCGAACTGCTGCCAACCCTGCTATCAAGGCGTCCGCGTCTACAGGGCCTACATCAAGATGTGTCACGATACGGATGCGTCTGTGCCCGACAACGGTGACGGTCACGTTCTTTTCCCGCAACAGCCTGGATGTTTCACGAGCGTCCGGCCCCTGTTGATCAAGATCAGCGATTATGATGTTCGTCTCAATCGGCAACACACGCGCGATGATCGGAAGGTCCAAAAGGCGCGCGCCTATGGATTGCGCGAGCGCATGATCTTCAGCCAGCCGTTCGACATGGTGATCAAGCGCGTACAGACACATTGCGGTCAAGACCCCAGTCTGGCGCATCGCACCACCCCAGCGCCGTTTGAGAAGCCACGCATTTTCAACGAAGTCGGCTGATCCCGCAAGTACGGCCCCAACCGGGCAGCCGAGCCCTTTGGTAAACGCGATCCACGCGCTGTCGAATCCGCGCGCATACGCGGCCGCGGGAACACCGGTTGCAACCTGGGCATTCAGCAATCGCGCGCCATCCAGATGTGTCGCGAGGCCCGCCGCTTTTGCGACCGCGGCGACACTGTTTAACTGTTCCAGAGGCCAGATCGCCCCGCCCGCAAGGTTTGCGGTTTGTTCAGCCACCAGCAGGCGACTGCGTGGGGCGTGCGCAGACCGCGGGCGGATTGCACTGGCCAGCTGTTGTTGCGTCAGCATTCCGCGTTCGCAGTCAATCGGGTGCATCATCACACCCGAAAGCGCGGCGGGTCCGCCACTTTCAGCGAAGATGATGTGACTTTCTCGAGTACAAATCACCTCGTCACCCGGGCGGGTATGCACTGCGATCGCAATCTCGTTGCACATCGTGCCGGACGGCAGGAAAACTGCCGTCTCCATTCCAAGCATATCAGCCACCCGCTCACACAGTTCCAGCGTTGCCGGGTCTGCATCGTGCCTTTCATCACCCAGCGGAGTGTCAAGGGCGGCCTCGCGCATGGCCCGCGTCGGCCGAGACTGTGTGTCGGAATAGAAATCGTGCATTGAGCCTGCCATTTCGGTGAGTGGAAACCTTACCCAACAGCTTTGCCATGGGCAGTGTCGACAGTAATGCCACATAGTGTCGGAGCGAAGATGAAACACCTTTATTTATCAATCCGTCGCGCTGCCGGCAAAGCACCACCCCCACCCCGGAGAACGCTTGTGCAATCGAGGCGGCCCAAAATGGGCGGTCCGTTTTTCGGGGATGCTATGCAAAGTTCAGGTTCGTCTGAGCACCAATATGTCTGCGTCAACCCGCACGGATAGTCTTTCAAGACTGTCCTAGGTGTTCAGTCCCGGCATCTGGTGGATCGGGTCGCCAATGTCCGTATCCATGTTGGCCGGATCCACGATGGACGAGCCGAGACCGCGCGCCGTTTCGGCGAGATAGCTGGAAAAAGGCATGTCTTACACCTCGGGCCACCCATCCGGTTCGGGGAGCATCGTGCCGATGATGTCACCGGCAGCGACGGAAGCGGTTTCCCGTGCGAAGCGTTCGGCTAGACCGATTGTCGGATCCGTTGCGAGCCTCAGATGGACAGATGCGGCGGCCTGCATCTGCGTTATAGCTTCCCGAGCACAAAAAAGCCGTTCACGGCGATCGGCGAGGCTCATCTCCGCGTTCAAGGCGAACATCCAAGGCGCGGCTGCCACGAGTGGGTCGGTACCCACCCCATAGCGTTCCTTGGGCGTAATGCGCGCCCGCGGTGGTCACGATCCGCGCGAGGCGGTCCTCTCCGTCAAGGACTTGGTCATAAAAACAGTGATTGCCCGGGAAGACCTGGAGCCGGTCGAGGGGGATGTGCCGGCCAATCTGCTCGAGCGCGGGCGCCAGCCGGACTTTGGGCTTGTCGACCACGTCGCCCGAGAGGATCACCATGTCGAATTGGCCGAACCAGCCGGGTGGCATGAGCGCCAGAGGATCGCGGCGCGCTGCGGCCCACCTGTCGTGGTGAAGATCGGCAACGACGAGGAGCCGGGGCATTACGGAGTTTCCCCTCAACAAGCAGGCGCAGCGGTTGGATCCTGCCATCGACGATGACCTTGATCGGGTCAGCGAAAGACGCGTCGTAAATGTCGGCGAAATGAACATCGGCCTTTATGCCTTCCTCATCGGCAGGATCCTTGTTGACCGCCGTGCCAATCCGCCTTGCAAAAACCAGCCGATCCCCTAGCTCGTCAAGGCGCGGCTGGACGGGCAGCAAAGCCGGCGCGCGCAATCCTTCGATCCCCGTCATCGCAGCACCTGGGCAAGCATCGTCACCTCATCGAAGGACCCGCGCGTCCATTCGGACGGATAGCCGATCGAGACGCAGCGGACGTCGGTCTTGCCGACCGTGGCCTGACAGCGCCTGTGCGAATGTCCGAAGAGCCAATAGTCGGGCTGTGTCTCGAGGATCAGGTCGTCGAGATCGGAATGAAAGGCGGCGGTCAGGCTGTCGATCGCGCCGGCCGCCGTTGCGCGGCTTGGCCCATGATGGGTGACAACAAGGGTCACCCCCTCGGCGCCCGCGAAATGCGGGCTGCAGAGCTGGTCCTCAAGCCAGGCGCGATGGTCGAGATGCACGCGGATAACATCCTCGGGCAGGATCTGCCGGTTGTGGCCCGCGATGGTGCCAAGGGACCGGCTTGTCGTGATCTGGTGGTAATCGTTCAACCCTTGCCGCGCGGCGCGCGCATCGAGCTCCGGGGTGCCGTTGAGCGCGAAATCCGTCCAGAGCGTGCAGCAGAAGATCCGGACCTTGCCGATGCGGATCTCTTCCTTCTGCGCAAAGCGCATCCCGGCCCGCCTCGCGATACGCCGCAGTTCGTCATCCCCGTCGAAGCTGAAGCGGTAGTAGTCGTGGTTGCCGGGAATGATCACGACATTCTCGGGAGGGACGTAATCCACGATATCGCGCAGGGCCATGGGCCAGTTCCACATCGGATGGTTGGCGATATCCCCGGCAATGATCAGGAGGTCCGGCGCGTTGTCCAGAATCCACGGTCCAAGGCCAGTTTCCTCGAGAACCCTCGTACCAAGGCGCCCCCACGTGTCGGCATGAAGGTCGCCAAGGACAAGGATGCGGGGCATGCGGCCAGCGATTTGATCAGTAATTTCAGGTCACTCCTCGGTTCGACGGTGCTCCAGAGCGGGTTGACGGGGAGGGTGGCCGCCCGACGCTTGATCTCGGCGATGCCGACGTGCCGGAACTCCCAGACATCCACGCAGACATTCACGCTGTTGCGCGTGCCCGGGCAGTTGTTGTGGACATGACCGAAGAGCTGCAAGGCCCCGTGCCGCGCGCCCGGGGAAGGTTACCATCGGGTAATGGCACAGCGTCAGCGCCGTCTCCCCGGCGACGATCTCGACCAGATCATGGACACTGCTCCAGCCCGACATCTGCGTCATCCAGGTTCTGTCGTGGTTGCCACGGACGAGGTGCTTGCGCCCCGGGATCGAGGATAGATAGCCCTAGAACCGGGCTGCCCTGTCGGGTCCCCCGAAGGCGAAATCCCCGATCACCCAGAGATCGTCGTCCGGCGTCATCGCGGCCTGCATCCGGGTCAGGATATGGCTGTCCATCTCCGCGATCGAGGCCAAGGGGCGGTTGCAGAAGTCGATGATGCGGGCGTGCCCGAAATGCGGGTCGGCGGTGAAGAGATGGGCCATTACTGGGTCTCCTCGAACAGGGGGTGCGCTGCGACCAGCAAGGTCAGTTGCGCCCGCAGGAAGGTGTCGACCGCGACCGGGTCGGGGTTGAAGGTGCCGCGCGGCGTATCGAGATGGACCAGCGGGCTGGTCACGATCGCCTCATTGTCGGCGAAGTCGGGGCTGCCTTGCACCACGCCAGCCAGCGCCAGACTGCCGTTCCACAGGATCGTGAAGGACCAGTCCCGCAGGAGCGGGCTGGCCGAGATCTCGTTCGGCGATGGTCCCGCCAGCACGGCGGCGGCAGCGTCGGTCATCTTCTTGTTGAAGGTCATTTGTAGGATCTCCTTTATGAAAATCGGGTGGTGCGGCCATTGCCGGTCCATCCTGTGTGGTCGGTGATGCCCGGTCCCGGACTGCCGAAGCCCGCGAACATCACCGCGGCCCCTGTCTCGGCGAATATGATCGGCGACCGCCGTGATCGTGGCTTGGTTGCGCCACGGCGTCAGTTCAGCGAGGGGAGTTCTCCCAATGCTTCCAGATCGTCGATGATCCGCAGGATGCCGCGCAGGCAGAGGTCGATGTGGCCGTCAGGCATGGCCTTCATGAGGGCGCTCACGACCACCAGAGCACCGCTTTCCATCCCGCGCTTGCGGATCTGGCGCTCGGCGAATTCGAACAGCTCGCGAGGATGGTCTCCACCACGCGCCCCGGCGTTGACCGGCCCCAGTTCCGCGTCGATCCGGCCAGCCGGAACCCGTCACTGCCCGAGCCGATGTCGATCGAGACCTCGGGCACCTTTCATAACCGCGCGAGGCTCCGCGCCAGATGCGTCTTGCCGATCGAGGGCGGCCCGTCGAGTTGGATCGGCCGGAACCGCAGACCATGACCCTGTGCCGCGGCCCGTCGCATGTCGCGCCAGATGTGTTCGGTGGCCTGCCGCATCCACGGCATCTCTGCCAACAGGTCCACCGCAATCTCGTCGGCACGATGCTCGGTCGCGGGGCCGCAAAGCGTGATGCCCTCGAACACGGCGCTCAGCTGCTCCCAGTCCTCTTTCCTGAGGTTGGGGTTCTTCTGTGCCTTGCGCTGCGCTTCGTGCAGCCTGCGGGCGCGGCGGCCGATGCGGTCCCAGTCAGGTCGGGAAACGGGGTCGAGCATGGCTTCCGCATCATCATCGGCGGCCTTGCGGCGCCTCAGATCGGCGAGGAACCGACCGAGGCGTTTCTCGATCTCGTTCGTCGGAGTAGGTTGCCGTCGCAGGCCGGGGGCGAAGTCGAAGGGTTTGGGCATGAGATGTCCGTTGCGCCGCCAAGGCTTTGCCTCGCGCGCTTTCGTGGGTGTGCTGGATCAAGAGGTTGGACGCGCGCTCAGCGCGGCTGCGATCCGGCTATCGACCGGAGGCGTGCGACGACGCTTGGCGTATTTGCCAGCGCCGCGAACACGCGCGGGGGCACCTTTTTCGAAGGGAACAGGGGACATCATGGAAGACAGTCTCGGGCAGCGGGGAGCCATGACCCGGACCTTGGTCCGAGTCGCGATCGTCAGATAGACGTGCCTATGAGCTGATTACGACCCATGCGGCGAGGAGGCGCGCGGCACTGGCGGCTGTCAACGGTGCTTTTTTACAATCTGGTGGATGGTGGGCTGCAGCTTCACGGACGCCAGACTGCGAAACATCATTCGGCTCGCCGTCCTATTGGAGATCTACATCCTGTAGAACTGGCAGTAAGCAACACTGCATATAGCCGAGGCAAGCGTTCCGCGAAATCCTTGGCCCGATTCCGAGACAACTTTGCCCCGATTTACAGCCCTCAGTGGGTCCAGGCGCCGCGGCGGTTGGTGGCGAAATTCTCGCCATAGCCGCCTGCACGGATGTTGGGTTTGCGGGTTTTGGGCTTGAGCACCAGCGCGTCAAGGCCTTGCGCCTTGGCATAATCCTGCGCTGCCTCCAACGTGTCGAAACGCAAGCGCACCTGAGAGTTCATATCCGACGACGAGGTCCAGCCCATCAACGGATCGACCTCGCGCGCTGACGCCGGGGCGAATTCCAGAACCCAGTGGTCGGTCTTCGCCGTGCCCGAGGACATCGCTGTTTTCGCAGGCTTGTAGATGCGGGCGCGCATGGGGATCCATCCGATGGTCATGTCTGGTTCTTATATGGAAAAGACCCGGCCACTTGTCCACCACCCAAGCTGTCGCGGGTTGGAGGTGACCCAAGCACAGAGGGTTGCCGACCGGGCCCGAGGGAGCGAGGGGTGGGTGGGTGGTTCGACCCCGGCCGGCAACCGCATCTGCTGCTTGCACGGAAAAGCTACGACAACCCTACCGGCCATTGCAACGAAATTTTCGCCTTAAAGTTGTAAAAATTGTCGCGGTTTTCGCAAGCTTGCGTTAACCAATTCGCGCCTCCGGACCGGCGGGGTTGAACCTTGTCCCGATAAGGTCAATTTGCTGGGGATGACGGAGGCCACCGATGCACAACAACTCCCCCCAGCAGATGCCTGATACCGGCCTTTCGGTCGATATCGTACGTTCCCGCCCAAAGCTGGAAGGCGGTCGGCGCTTTGTCTTGCATACGGAATTCGAGCCCGCCGGTGACCAGCCCAAGGCCATCGTGGAGCTGTCGAAGGGCCTGATCGCAGGCGAACAAAATCAGGTTCTGCTCGGCGCGACAGGCACCGGCAAGACCTTCACCATGGCCAAGGTCATCGAGGAAACGCAGCGCCCCGCCATCATCCTTGCGCCCAACAAGACGCTGGCCGCGCAACTTTACGGCGAGTTCAAGGGGTTTTTCCCGGAGAACGCGGTCGAATATTTCGTCAGCTACTACGACTACTACCAGCCCGAGGCCTATGTCGCGCGGTCCGACACCTATATCGAGAAGGAATCCCAGATCAACGAACAGATCGACCGGATGCGCCATTCGGCGACCCGGGCGCTTCTGGAACGCGACGACGTCATCATCGTGGCCTCGGTGTCGTGCATCTACGGCATCGGCTCGGTCGAAACCTACGGCGCGATGACCCAGGATCTGTTCACGGGCCGCGAGTATGACCAGCGCAAGGTGATGGCCGATCTGGTGGCGCAGCAATACCGCCGCAACGATCAGGCCTTCCAGCGCGGATCGTTCCGCGTGCGGGGCGACAGCCTCGAGGTCTGGCCAGCCCACCTTGACGACCGGGCGTGGCGCCTGTCCTTCTTTGGCGAGGAGCTGGAGAGCATCACCGAATTCGACCCTCTGACCGGCCACAAGACCGACACCTTCGAGAAGGTGCGGCTCTACGCCAATTCGCATTACGTGACGCCGCGCCCGACGATGCAGCAGGCGATCAAGGGCATCAAGGCGGAGCTCAGACAGCGCCTCGACCAGCTGGTGGGCGAGGGCAAGCTGTTGGAAGCGCAGCGGCTGGAACAGCGCACCAATTTCGATCTGGAAATGCTGGAGGCGACCGGCGTCTGCAACGGGATCGAGAATTATTCCCGTTACCTGACCGGCCGCGCGCCCGGTGAGCCGCCCCCTACCCTGTTCGAATACATCCCCGACAATGCCATCGTCTTTGCCGACGAGAGCCACGTAAGCGTGCCCCAGATCGGCGGTATGTATCGCGGCGACTACCGGCGCAAATTCACGCTGGCTGAACACGGGTTCCGCCTGCCGTCCTGCATGGACAACCGGCCGCTGAAGTTCGAGGAATGGGACGCGATGCGCCCGCAATCGGTTTTCGTCTCGGCCACCCCCTCGGCGTGGGAACTGGACCAGGCGGGCGGCGTTTTCACCGAACAGGTGATCCGCCCCACCGGCCTTCTGGACCCGATGGTCGAGATCCGGCCCGTCGAGATGCAGGTCGACGACCTGCTCGACGAGATCCGCAAGGTCGCGGCAAACGGCATGCGCATTCTGGTGACGACGCTGACCAAACGCATGGCCGAGGATCTGACCGAATACCTGCACGAACAGGGCATCCGCGTGCGCTACATGCACAGCGACATCGACACGATCGAGCGGATCGAGATCCTGCGCGACCTGCGGCTGGGGGCCTTTGACGTGCTGATCGGCATCAACCTGCTGCGCGAAGGGCTCGACATTCCCGAATGTGGCCTTGTGGCGATCCTCGATGCGGACAAGGAGGGCTTCCTGCGGTCCGAGACCTCGCTGATCCAGACTATCGGGCGCGCCGCGCGCAACGAACAGGGCCGCGTGATCATGTATGCCGACCGTATCACCGGCTCGATGGAGCGGGCGCTACGGGAAACCGACCGGCGGCGGGCGAAACAGATCGCCTACAATATCGAACACGGGATAACCCCCGCGACCGTCAAGAAGAACGTCGAGGACATTCTGGCCGGCCTCTACAAGGGCGACGTGGACATGAACCGCGTCACCGCCAAGGTCGACAAGCCGATGGTGGGCGCCAATCTGGCGGCGCATCTGGACGGGCTGCGCACCCAGATGCGCAAGGCCGCCGAGAACCTCGAGTTCGAGGAGGCGGCGCGGCTGCGCGACGAGGTCAAGCGGCTGGAGGCGGTGGAGCTTGCCGTGGCCGACGACCCGCTGGCGCGCCAATCGGCGGTCGAGGAGGCGGTGGAGGGCGCGGTGAAGATGGCCGGACGCAGCACGGCGGGGCGGCCGGGGCAGCGGGGCGGGAAGGCGCGGCGGGGGAGATAAACAACACATCCGTTATAGGGAAACAGAAATAATTGCCAAACATTTACACTGATAAACCATTTATGATGGGGAATGCTCTCGAGAAGCTTGGAAGTGACGCTCGCCGCCTTCAAGCCCCACTTTATGAGCGGTGGGTAGAAACCTATGCGACGCTATCAGAATTTAGACAGGACGAATCTCGAGCATTCAGTGGACATCTAGATGCAAACATTGACTTGATTCTCCGAACCTTGGAAGATGAGCAATTGGAATTCCAAGCGAAAGCTGGCGCACACCGCGATGGCGGCGCGTTATTTCTTCAAGTTTCCCTCTCACAAGGTTGGCTTCTCGCCACATACGAGCTGCTTCGGACAACGTGCGACCACATACATTGCGTGCACCCCAAAGAAGACAAAGATCTGGCTATAGTTTCATGCTTGGGATGCCGTGTAAGAACTGTGAAGAAGCATTTTTCCCTCGTTCGGATTTCATTAGCCAAGTTTGAACCCGAAGGTTTTCAAAAGAGAGACTCACCACCCTCGCACATAAAGATTGAGGACCATGAGTCAGAAACTCAGGTTGCCCAGATATATCCAGGGCACGGCAGATACCACCCTGAACTCGTCTTTGAAAACAATTCAGGCAGCATTGGATGGAAATTATTTGATAAAAAGAGTGGATTGGGGCGGACAATAAGTCGTCGATGGCTTTCCGACTTATTTCTTTCCTTGACCAGCGATTAAGGGAAAACGAGTTTGTATTGGCGCGGCGGCGCCCGCGCGTCGGCCGTAGGCCACTATGCACGCTTGGGTAATTCGCTCGAAAAATGACAGCGTATGGACTGCCAACCCTAGAACCCTACAGACCGTACGTCAGCCCGACACTCCTCCCCCAAAGGTAAGGCTTCCCACCATTGCCCACCGACGCACCCTCACCCACCCTACCCCCATTATCAGGGGGCCTGCGCAGCATCGCAGGGACAGTCATGCAAAGCATTTTCTACGGCTTCGGCTTCATCGCCGTCACCGCGATGGTCGTCATCGCGGGGGACTTCTTTCTCAAACTCGCCGCCGACCGCGGCCTCACCGCGATCTCCTCGCTCGTTGCCATCGGCATCGTGCTCTATGCCGTCTCCGCCGTGCTCTGGTTCGCGGCCATGCGGCACATCACGTTGGGACAGGCAGGCGTCGCCTATTCCATGCTCACGCTGATCGCGCTGGCGGTGATCGGGGCCACGGTTTTCGGCGAAAAGCTGGGCGCGCGCGAATGCGCGGGCATCGGCTGCGCGCTGACGGCCATGGTCTTGATGGTGCGGGTGGGCGGTTAACCCCCCGCACCGCCCGGCACCACGGTCAGGCCCAACCCCTGCCAGTTCTGCATGCCGCCACGGTAGTAGCTGATGTTCTCGGCCGGGAAACCCGCTTCGATCATGTTGCGCGCCGCCGTGGGCGACTGGCCGCACCACGGCCCGTTGCAGAACAAGACCACCTGCATCAGATCGCCCTCACAGATGAAGCCGTCGAAATCGACTTCGCATCCCAGTTCGTCCAGACGGTCGGCAGCCTCGTTATAGGGCACGGAGACCGCTCCGGGGATCGTGCCTGCCTCGAACTCGGGGCGGATACGGCCGTCGATCACGACCGTGTTGGCGTCTTGCAGCGCGGCGATCACCTCAAGCTCGCCCACGGGCGTGACGCCGGGCGCTGGCACCATCGGCTGGATGCAGAAGTTCGGACAGGGCCGCGAGGTCAGCGTCCAGTCGCCGGACAGGCGGTTGGCATTGTCTTGATTGCGCAAGATCTCGACCGGGCCCGAAGGCGTGGGCACGGTCGCCGACATCATGTCAGGGGTCAGGCCGACCGGGTCGGCCAGCGCCGCGCCGGGCAGCGCGATGAGGGCGAAAGCAAAAGCTGTGATACGCATGGGGTCCTCCGTGGTCTCCTCCGGCGACAGGGTCTTCCTGATGATGGGCATAGTCAACCTCTGGTTGGGTGCGCGGTGCGCGACACCGCACCCCTTTTCACCGCCGCCCGGGGCGCTACCCTTCCGACATGCGTTTGCACCTTGCCGCCCTGCTATCCCTGACCCTCGCCACGACCGCCCATGGCTGGCAGGCGGGCCACGACGGCGCAATCTGCACGCTGACCCATAGCGAGGACGGCGTCGAGGTGCGCCTGACCCATGACCCGGGCCCGCCGCTTTGGACGATCGCGGTCAGGGGGCCCGAGCCATGGCCCGAGGCCCCGAGTTTTGCCATCGCTTTCCTTGGTGGGGCAGAGCTGACCATCAGCACCGACCGCCACACCCTGTCGGCGGATGGTCGCACGATCAATGTCGCGGACCGCGGTTTCGGCAATGTGCTGGCGGGTCTCTCGGGCAATGCGCACGCGGTCTTTCGCGCAGGCGGGGCCGAACTGTCGGTGTCGCTCGAAGGGGCCGCGCCCGAAGTGGCGGCCTTCGAGGCCTGCGGGAGCATGCCCAGCGTCTGAGCCGTGCATTCCGGCACAGACGCCCTGTGGCCATGTGCATTGGCACGCGCCGCGTTCAGCACCATCTCGTCACTCGAACGGGGGCCCTGCCCCCACCCTATTCGGGAGATCACACCATGACCCGCACCATTCCGGGCCTGCACCATGTCACGGCCATTTCCGGCCCGCCGCAAGACAACCTTGCCTTCTACACCGGCACGTTGCGCCAGCGGCTGGTGAAAAAGACCGTCAACTTCGACGATCCGGGCACCTATCACCTGTATTACGGCGACCAGGGCGCCAACTCTGGCACGATCCTGACATTCTTTCCCTTCGTCAACGCCGGCCGCGGCCGCGCGGGCCCCGGCATGGCATCCGCCTATGCCTATGCCGTGCCCAAGGGCGGGTTCGACGGCTGGATGGAGCAGTTGGCCGAAGACGCCATCGACTTCGACGGCCCGACCGAGCGGTTCGGACACCGCATCCTCACGCTGCGCGACCCTGACGGCGCGCCGGTGGAACTGGTCGAGACCGACCGGGACAGCGATCAGCCGCTGGACGGGTTCCATTCCGTCACGCTCTGGGAACGCGACATAGCGCCGACCGCGCGGCTACTGACCGAGGTCTTCGGCTACGCCGAAGCGGGCCACGAGACCGCGGGCGGGGTGGAGCGGTTGCGGCTGGTGGCACCGGGCGACGCGCGGGGGGCCGTCATCGACCTGATGCGGTCCGACGCGCCCTCCATCGGGCGGCAAGGGGCGGGCAGCATCCACCATGTCGCCTTTCGCGCCGAAAGCGATGAAGTGCAGCGCGACTGGCACGAGCGGCTGGCCGTCGCCGGCCACCCGACCACGCCCGTGATCGACCGGCAGTATTTCAACGCGATCTATTTCCGCGAGCCGGGCGGCGTGCTGTTCGAGATCGCAACCGACCCGCCGGGCTTCGCCGTCGACGAGGACCCGGCCCATCTGGGCGAGGCGCTCAAGCTGCCCGCGAAATACGAGGCGCACCGCGCCCGGATCGAACAGATCCTTCCGCCGCTGAAGGTGACAGCATGACCCGGCTCATGCGCGCAGGCGCAGGCGGTGCCACGGCCCGGATGGGGCTGGTGCTGCTGCACGGGCGAGGTGCGGGGGCCGAGGATATCCTCGGTCTCGGCGCGGCGCTTGGGCTGCCCGATGTGGCGATGATCGCCCCCGAAGCGCCGGGGCGCAGCTGGTGGCCAAGCTCCTTCCTTGCGCCGATGGGCGGCATGGCCCCTCATGTGACGCGCGGACTGGCCGCGGTGGATGAAGCGATCGCAACACTTGAGGCCGAGGGGCTGACCCGCGACCGCATCGCGCTGGCCGGCTTCAGCCAGGGTGGCTGCCTTGCGCTGGAATACGGCGCGCGGCGGGGCGGTCTGGCGGGCATTTTCGGCCTGTCGGCGGGGCTTGTCGGCACGTCGGATGCCATGGGCGGACCGGACCCGGCGCTTTACGGGGCCACGCCAAAGCGGCTCAACTACGACACCGATCTGACCAGCCTGCCCGTGACGATCACCGTGCATGAACGCGATCCGCATATCCCGCTCAAGCGTGCGCAGGACAGCGCCGACGCATTTCGGGCGCTGGGGGCGTCGGTGCGCCTGCACGTGGCGCCCGGCGCGGGTCATGCGGTGACCGAGACGGGCATCACCGACATGCGGGCGATCCTGAACAGCTAGCGGAACCAGAAATCCCAGCCGCGCTGGTACTCCGCAACGAGCGGATGCCCCTGGATCGAGTTCACCTCGACCTGGCGCGGCCCCTGATCGGCGCCAAAGGCCTGCGCGGCGCGCCAGACCGCCAAGGTCAGGTGGCGCAGACCATCGGGGAGGGTCGGGTCGCGGGCCTCGTCGGGCATCAGGGGCGCGGCCATCACAAAGCCCCAGTCGCCGAAACTGGGCACGTAGAGGTGGTAGGGCAGCGTGCCGAGCGTGCCGCCGGGCCGCCCGGGATTGCGGGTGGCGGCCAGCGTCGCCTCGATCGTCCAGAAGGCACCGGGCGAGAAGGTGGGCGATCCGGCTTGCGTCACGATGATCCCCTGCGCGCTCAGGCGTTCGACCATCATGGCGTAGAACTCGATGGAGTAGAGCTTGGACAGGGCAATGGATTTCGGGTCGGGCAGGTCGGCGATTATGACGTCAAAGATATCATCTGCTTCGGCCAGCCAGGCCCATGCATCGGCGTTCACGATCTCGACACGCGGATCGTTCAGCGCGTCACCGTTCAGCGCCGTCAGGTCGGGCATGGTCGAAAACAGGTCCGTCACGCGCGGGTCCAGATCGACCAGTACCACCCGCTCCACACCGTCGTGGCGCAGCACTTCGCGCACCGCCATCCCATCGCCGCCGCCCAGCACCAGAACTTGGCTCCGGCGCGGAGCAAGACCCATCGCGGGATGCACCAGCGCCTCGTGATAGCGGTGTTCATCAAGGCTGTCGAACTGGATCGAATGGTCGAGGAACAGGCGATAGCGATCATCGAAGCGGGTCAGGATGATGGACTGGTAGGGCGTGGTTTCCGACAAGATCACCTCGTCCTGAAACAGGCGCGCATCGACCACAGACACCAGCCGCTCGGCCCCGAAGAGTGCCAGCAGCGTGGCCAGCAGGAAGGCGCCCCATGGCGCCCAATAACCTTGTGGCAGCCGATCGCGGAACAGCCATATGGAGAACCCCGCGACCAACAGGTTCAGCGCGCCGAAGGCAAGCGACGCCGCCATCAACGACAGGTTGGGAATGATGAGCAGCGGAAAGGCGAGCGAGGCGGCAAGTGCGCCGATGTAATCGGCGGTCAGCACGTTCTCGAACCGGAACTCGGCCGCGCCGATCTCCTTCATCACGCGGGAGATCAGGGGAATTTCCATCCCCGACAGGATGCCGATTGCGATCAGCCCGCCATAAAGCGGCAGACCAACCGCGCCATACCAAGCATAGGAAAAGAACAGCAGTGGCCCAAGCGCGCCGCCGATCACGCCCAGCGCCAGTTGCGCCCGGATGAAACCCTGCAGCGCATCGCCCACATAGCGCGAGACATAGGCGCCGATGCCCATGGCGCTCAGGAAGACGCCGATGACGAAGCTGAACTGCCGGATGCTGTCGCCCAGCAGGTAGCTGGCGATGGTGGCCGCGATCAATTCATAGATCAGCCCCGCGACAGCGACGACAAAGGTCGCCGCCAGAAGCCAGGCGACCTTGGGCGTGACATCGGCGGGGGCCTTGGGCCCCGCGTCGCTCAAGACCGGATCATCCGGAGACCACGACCGCCGCGATGATGATCGCCATGGCGATGAAGATCGAGGCGATCAGGACCGCAAGCGCGACGTTCTGATCCTCTTCGATTTCCTTGATGATCGGGAAGGGAGTGACGATGTCGATCACCTTCCAGCAGATATACATCAGCCCCATGCCGATGCTTGTGTAGAACAGCATCGACACGACCTCGGAAAGAACGATTCCGTCCAGCATCACGTTTCCTTTTCTGTCATTTCACGCGCCCGAAAAATCCGTAGCCGCCAGCGGTGCCCGTGCCGGTCGAGCCGGTGCGCACCGAGGGGGCGGCCGCCGCCAGATCGCCGCTGGTCCGTCCGACCCCGTACCAAGACATGTAGCCGGCCCCGAGCACCAGGGTCGCGCAGCCGGCCAGGATGACAAGGCGGAAGGGGCTCATCGCGTCACTCCTCGTGCCAGTCGCTGCCGGCAAAGCGGAACTTGTCGTGGATCGCGCGCCGCGCCTTGAGGTAGATCCAGCCCAGAACGAACAGCCCGCTCACCACAAACAACCAGAAGGACGTGGCTT
This sequence comes from Roseicyclus mahoneyensis, assembly GCF_003148775.1. Lineage (GTDB taxonomy): Bacteria > Pseudomonadota > Alphaproteobacteria > Rhodobacterales > Rhodobacteraceae > Roseicyclus > Roseicyclus mahoneyensis. The sequence continues at coordinate 40,902 of NZ_QGGW01000011.1, read as the reverse complement.
TGCCCTCGTCGATGCGAACGGACATCGAAGTGCCGCCAGTGCCTTCGGCACGCCCCAGCGTGATCTGATGCGTCCCGGCTTGTTCAGCACGGAAGCGCAGGGTCGCGCCGCGGTTGCCCTCGCTCCAGGAACCGTCGCTGTCGCGGCCGGAATAGTACTGCACCAGGCGGCCGCCCTCGACCAGGGTGGTGCCGTCGGGGTTGGTTATCTGGGCGCCGATCACGACCCAGTCGTTGCTGACATCGGTGTCGAGGCGCAGGCTGGCGATCTGCGCTGTATTCGACATGTTGAAGGCGAAACTGGCCGGCGCCTGACCGATCGGCACTTGCTGCTGGTCGAGCACGCGGGGGCCCGAGATCACACTGAAGACAAGCGCCAGCACGAAGGCGGCAATCGCCGAGAGGCCGACGATGCGGCGGGCGAACGCCTCCTCCGGGAAGGGTTGGTAGGGCGAGAGCGGATGGCGCGACTCTGCCCCCGGCGGGAGTGTCGCGCCCATCTCGCGTGCAGTGGCGTCGCGCGGCAATAGAGTGGTCATCTCCACCTCGCGCTCGGTCTTTCCGTCGCGCAGGCTCAGCATGGCATCGGGTCCGAGCAGGACCACGGCGGTCGTGGTCTCGCCCAGTTCGGGGACCCAGTTGAATTCGCCCTCCATGAAGTCGATCTCGGAGGTGGAGGTCTCGTAGTATTTGTAGCGCTGACCGCGGTGGTGACGGACAGGCGGGCTGTCGGCGATCTCGACCCCGGCGGAGGAGACCCATTGGCCCATATTGAAATCGCGTATCTTGCGCGAGAAGGTGAAATGCCCGCTTTCCCAGGTCAGCCAGGCGTAGCCGTGGGTGGGCGAGAACACCTGATGTTCGACCCAAGCCGCGGTGCCGCCCTTCCAGCGCTCGACCTTGCCGATGGTGCCGATGACGGTGAATTCGACGCCTTCGTAGGTCAGGGTCATGCCGATCTGCACCGGGCTGTCGGGATGATCCCGTTTGCCGATCGAGGTCAGGACCTTGTAGTTGTCCTGCGCGTCCAGCACCGATCCGCAATAGCCGCAGACCTGCGTCAGAACGCGCCCGCCGCCGAGCACCGAGAGCCCCGCACCACACTGGGTGCAGTTGATCGAGGACAGGCCCTGTGCGCGGCTCATCCGGTCTGCCTTTCGACCTTGATCTCGAACGGGTCAAGCCATTCGCCGACAAACCACGTCTCGCCGCCGTCCCAGACCTCGCCCGACAGGAGCGTGCCATCCCCGCCGCTGGCGTTCACGAAGCGGTGCCGCTCGCCCAGTTCGATCCGCTCGGGCAATTCACCGCGAAAGGCAGTGGCGGTCGCCTCGTCCATCTCTGTGACGGTGTAGACCTCGCCCTCGATCCGCACCTGCACGCCGAGGCGAAGCTCGCCCGCCAGACCGGCGCGAACGGCGGCGGGTGCGAGGCTGCGCTGGATCACCACATCGCCCTCGTCGATGGACAGCCATGCCCCCGCACCGTCAGGGGTTTCAGCCCACATCTCGTCCCAGAAGCCGCGCCCGTAGTCGTATCGGACATGGCCCAGCACGGTCCAGCGGCTGCCGATGGCCTCGACCGTGTCGCCGATGCCGATCAGCATGGGTGTTTCGTGCATCTCGCCGTGATTGCCGATCGGGGCGAGCGCGTCTCCCTCGCGGAAGAGGGTGGTGTCGCAAGACGGGCAGTCGAACATCCGGGTGGACCGGCGCAGGCCATCGAAACCGTAACCGCAATTCGGACAGGACACCGGGTCAGACGTCATCGGGAGGGGACAATCGGCAAAGGTTTCAATCAAACTGGCGACAGCCTAACCGTGCAACCGCCTGTCGGTAAAGGGGGAAGTCACTGGTGGACCTCCCCCCTTGACAGGTGTCAGCCCAACACTTCGGCGATGGCCTCGGCCGTGGCCGTGACCACCGTATCGGCCTCGCCCCGGCTTAGGCACAATGGTGGCGCATAGCCCAAGATGTCGCCCTGCGGCATCGCCCGCGCGATCACGCCGCGCCGGGCCATCGCGCCCACGATCTGCGGCACGATCTTGTCGGCGGGCGCAAACCCTTCGCGCGTGTCGCGGTTCTTGACCAGTTCGACCGCTGTCAGCATGCCCTCACCGCGGACCTCGCCGACATGGGCATGCTCGCCCAGCGCGTCCGCCATGGTGCGGGTGAGGTAAGGGCCGACCTCGCCCGCGTTCTGCACGAGGTTCAGGCTGTCGACGAGCTTGAGGTTGGCGATGCCCGCCGCCGCCCCGATGGGATGGGCCGAATAGGTCCAGCCATGGCCAAAGGGGCCGTTCTCGTCCGTGCCCTGTTCCAAGACTGCCCAGACCTTGTTCGACACGATGGAGCCGGACATGGGCGCATAGGCGCTGGTCAGACCCTTGGCGATGGTCATGATGTCGGGCTTGAGCCCGTAGTGCGGCGAGCCGAACATGGAGCCGAGACGCCCGAAGCCCGTCACGACCTCGTCGGCGATGAGCAGGATATCGTGTTTCTCGAGGATCGGGGTGATCGCCTCCCAGTAGCCTTTCGGGGGTGGGACAATGCCGCCGGTGCCCAGCATTGGCTCGGCGATGAAGGCGGCGATGGTGTCGGCGCCTTCCTTGGCGATCAGCTCTTCCAGATCGGCGGCGCATTGGGCGCTGAACTGTTCCTCGGTCTGGGTCACGTCAGCCCGGCGGTAGTAGTAGGGCGAGGTGGTGTGGCGCACCGTGTCGAAGGGCAGGTCGAACTTCTGGTGGAAGAGCGCGAGGCCCGTGAGCGAGCCCGACATGAGGCCCGATCCGTGATAGGCCCGCCAGCGCGAGATGATCTTTTTCTTCTGCGGACGCCCGAGTATGTTGTTGTAATACCAGACCAATTTGATGTTGGTCTCGTTGGCATCCGATCCGCCAAGGCCGAAATAGACCTTGGACATGTGGTCAGGCGCGCGGTCCATCACCATGTGCGAAAGCGTGATCGACGCCTCGGTGCCATGCCCGACATAGGCGTGATAATAGGCCAGTTCGCGCGCCTGATCAGCGATGGCCTCGGCCACCTCCTGCCGACCGTAGCCGATGTTGACGCAGTAAAGCCCGGCAAAGGCGTCGAGCAAGCGGTTGCCGTCGCGGTCGGTGATCCAGCAGCCCTCGCCGGTCTTGATGATGCGGCCCGCCGCCTCGCCGCGAGCGTGCTGGGCGAGGTGGGTCGTGGGGTGCATGAAATGGTCACGGTCCCATTTCGCAAGCTGATCGTTGGTGAGCATGGCTCTCTCCTGTCTGCCGGGCTTGCGATGAAGTATCGGGCTGGACAGGCGGGATGCAACCCTGAGGTGACGAAACGCCGGGGCTTCCGGCGCGTCGTCTGGCAAGGCGGGCGAAAAACTCGAGTTTTCCGTGCGGGAAAGCTGCGGTTTTCCCGGTCGTTTTGCCGCAGCAAAACGTGCCCGCTCAGCCCTCCCGCCGAAAGGTCAGGTAATGCGGCACGCGGCCCTCGCGCAGGGCCTTGAGCTCGTAGCGGGTGGAGATCCAGTCGGACCAAGGATGGTGCCACCCGTCCGGCACGGCGGTCAGCAACTCGAAGCCTGCCCGAGGCACCTCCTCCAGCGTCTGGCGGACGTAATCGGGGATATCCGTCGCCACCCGAAACTCCGCACCGGGCTTGAGAACGCGCGCCAAGGGCTCAAGATGATCAGGCGTGACAAAGCGCCGACGGTGATGGCGCGATTTGGGCCAAGGGTCAGGGTAAAGCAGAAAAGCCTTGGAGATCGACGCGTCGGGCAGCACGTCGAAGATGTCGCGCACATCGCCGGGAAAGACCCGCAGATTGTCCACGCCTGCACGCCGGATCTTGCCCAGCAACATGGCGACGCCGTTGATATAGGGCTCGCAGCCGATGATGCCGGCTTGAGGGTTCAGGCTGGCCTGATGAACCATGTGTTCGCCGCCGCCGAACCCCACCTCCAGCCAGACCTCGCGGCCACCAAAGATCGCCGGCAGTTCGAGCGCCGTGCGGTCGGGGTTCGCCTCCCAATCGACCGCACCGGGGCTGAGCGCGTCGAGATCTTCGTGCAGATAGACCTCCTGGCTGTCGCGCAGATGCTTGCCCTTGCGGCGGCCGTAGAAGTTGCGGTGCGGGCGCTCGGGCGTGTCGGGCATTGCGGACTTTCGGGCTTGGCTCTTGGCGTCGGGGTCTAGCCCGGCGGGCGGCTGGCCTCAATCCCCTGCCCGACCTTACCTTTGGGGGCACGAATGATTATCTCTGACAAGGACCGCGCAGAGAAGGGCCACACATGTTCGGACATTCGGTCAAGCTGTTCACGCTCATGGGCTTCGAGATCAAGATCGACGCAAGCTGGCTGTTGATCGCGGCCCTGATCGTCTGGAGCCTGTCATCGGGCTATTTTCCGCAAGTCTTGCCGGGCCTGTCGCAGAGCGCCTATTTGATACTGTCGATCACCGCGATGCTGGCGCTTTTCGCCAGTCTCATCTTGCATGAACTGGCCCATTCGCTGGTCGCGCGGCGATACGGGCTGGGGATCGGGGGGATCACGCTGTTCCTGTTCGGGGGTGTCGCGGAACTGGTGGATGAACCCAAAAGTGCCGCATCGGAATTCTGGATCGCCATCGCCGGCCCGATCATGAGCTTCGTTCTCGCAGGCCTCTTCGGGCTTGCGGCCCTTGTGGCGGGGGGCGCGGGGGTTGTTGGCATCCTTTTGGGATATCTCGCCTCGATCAACCTCGTGCTCGCGGTGTTCAACCTGATCCCGGCCTTTCCGCTCGATGGTGGCCGCGTCCTGCGGGCATGGCTCTGGCAACGCTCGGGCGACATGCTGGAGGCGACGCGCAAGGCCAGCGGGGCGGGCACCGTTCTGGCCATTGGCCTGATGGGGTTGGGGCTGTTCTCGGCACTGTCGGGCGGCGGGATCGGGGGCGCATGGCTGGTGCTGATCGGGTTCTTCGTGCTCAACGCCAGCCGCGGTGCCTATCAACGCCTGCTGGTGCAAGACAGCCTGAAGGGGCGGCGCGTGGCCGAGTTGATGACGCCCGACCCCTGGACGGCGCACCCCGACATGACACTGGCCGACCTCGCCGACCGGGTGATGATGGCCCATGCGGTCAGCTTTGCCCCCGTGGTGGGGGATGGCGCCGTGGTGGGGTATGTCGATGCGCAGCTGATGCGCACCATCGCGCGCGAGGAGTGGGCCAACACGACCGTTGGTGACGTGATGGCCGCCGTCGACGACTCTTGCCTGGTCGCCCCTCGCATGACCGCCGAGGACGCGCTGAACCGGCTGGCGCAGGGCCCGCATCGCAAATTGATCGTGGTGGAGGGGCGGCAGTTGCGCGGCGTGCTCAGCCTGCGCGACCTGATGGGCCATATCGCCGTGGTGCAGGCGCTTGGCGGGGCGCGGACGGGGCGATAGGCCCCGCCCGCCGTCTCAAGATCAGACCGACGCCGTCAGCGCGTCGATCAGATCGGTCTTTTCCCAGCTGAAGCCGCCATCCGCATCAGGCGCGCGCCCGAAATGGCCATAGGCGGCGGTGCGCTGGTAGATCGGGCGGTTCAGCGAAAGATGCGTGCGGATGCCGCGCGGTGTCAGATCCATGCTGGCGCGGATCGCCTTTTCGATCTGCACCTCGTCGGCTTGGCCGGTGCCATGGGTGTCGACATAGACCGACAGCGGTTCGGCCACGCCGATGGCATAGGACAGCTGGATGGTGCAGCGCGTCGCAAGTCCTGCGGCCACCACATTCTTGGCCAGATAGCGCGCGGCATAGGCGGCCGAGCGGTCAACCTTGGTCGGGTCCTTGCCGGAAAACGCGCCGCCGCCGTGGGGCGCCGCGCCGCCGTAGGTGTCCACGATGATCTTGCGCCCGGTCAGGCCCGCATCGCCATCGGGGCCGCCGATGACGAACTTGCCGGTCGGGTTGACCCACCAGTTCGTCGCCCCGGTGATCCATGCTGCGGGCAGAACCTCGCGGATGTAGGGCTCGACCACAGCGCGCACGTCGTCCGAGGTCATCGCCTCGTCCAGGTGCTGGGTCGACAGAACGATCGAGGTCACCTCGACCGGCTTGCCGCCCTCGTAGCGCAGGGTGAGCTGGCTTTTCGCGTCAGGCCCCAGCGACGGCTCGGCCCCCGATTTGCGGACCTCGGCCAGACGCCGCAGGATCGCGTGGGAATAGAGGATCGGTGCCGGCATCAATTCAGGCGTCTCGTCGACGGCATAGCCGAACATGATGCCCTGATCGCCCGCGCCTTCGTCCTTGTTGTCGGAGGCATTGACGCCCTGCGCGATATGGGCCGATTGCTCGTGCAGCAGGTTCGTCACCTCGACGGTGGCATGGTGGAACTTGTCCTGCTCGTAGCCGATGTCGCGGATGCACTCGCGCGCGATGGCGTCGATGCGGCCCATGTATTCGGCCAGCTTGGCCTGATCGGACAGGCCGACCTCACCGCCGATGACGACGCGGTTGGTCGTGGCAAAGGTTTCGCAAGCGACGCGCGCCTCGGGTTCCTCGGCGATGAAGGCGTCCAGAACGGCATCGGAAATGCGGTCGCAGACCTTGTCGGGGTGCCCCTCCGAAACGGATTCGGAGGTGAACAAATAGTTTTCGCGGGCCATGTGGTGAGAGTGCTCCAATGTTGAATGTCCCCACGCCAGGAAGCCGTTGTGGGGTAACATCGTCGCCTACGCCGTTATCCGCGCCCGCGCAATGCCCCGGGCCAGCGCGCCCCCAGCAACGCGCCCCCTGTTGCAAAAAGAACAAGCAAAAGCACCGGCAGATCGCCCGACCGGGCGTAAACCGTAGGCGGCAGCGCAGGCGGCAGGGCTGCATCGAGATACCCGGCCTCGTTCAAGGGCAGCGAGGCCAACACACGCCCGCGCCCGTCGATCACGGCAGAGACGCCGGTATTGGCCGCGCGCAGCACCGGCAGACCCTGCTCGGCGGCCCGCAACCGGGCGATGGCCAGATGCTGATAGGGGCCGGAAAAGCTGCCGAACCATGCGTCATTGGTCAGGTGAACCATCCAGTCGGGGCGGTCGACCTGCCGGATGTAGCCCGGGAAAATCGCCTCGTAGCAGATCATCGGAAAGGCGCGGCCAAGGCCAGCTCCCATGTCGAGCAGCGCGGGGCCGGGGCCGGGGCCATAGCCGCCCGCCAGAACCTCGGCCATCCCGCGCAGGCCCAGCGCCTCGGCAATGGCACCGCCCGGCATGTATTCCCCGAAGGGTACAAGGTGGTGTTTGTCGTAGACCTGCGCGATGCGCCCGCCCGGCGACAGCAGCGCCGACGTGTTGCGGGCCCCAAACCCTTCGAAGCGCTGCGCCCCGAGCAGCACCGGCGCAGAACCCGCCGCCCCGGCGATACGGGCGCGCACGGCGTCGGAGCGTTCCAACAAGACAGGCATGGCGGTTTCGGGCCAGACCACCAGATCGGGCGCGGGACCATTTGCCAGTGGCGGCGCGGATGTCAGGTCCAGACCGCGCTCGAAGAAGACCTCGATCATGTCGGGCCGCCATTTCAGATGCTGCGGCGCGTTGGGCTGCACCAGCCTGACCACCGGTGCATCGGGGTCGGGCCCCGCTGCGGACGGCGCCATGACCATGGCCAACAATGTGGCGACGACAGGCAAGGCAGCAGGCAAGACAACCAGCCGCGGCCGCGCGATCAACGCCGCAGCACAGGCCGCAGCGATGCCCATGACCACCGCCGTCAATCCATGCGGCCCCACCAGGGCCGCAAGAGCAAGCAGCGGCGAGCCGATCAGGATGTGCCCCGGATGCGCCCATGGAAAGCCTGTCAGCACCGTGGCGCGCAAGGCTTCGGCCAACACCATCGCACCGCCGAACACCAAGATCCGCGGCGCCGCGCGGCCGGTGCCTGCAACCCGCGCCGCCCCCCAGCCTGCCAGCATCCAGAACAGCGCCATGCCCCCTGCCATCAAGACCACGGCAAAGGGCGCCATCCAGCCATGGCGCGCGGCATCCACGAAGAAGGGCGCAGCGATCCAGTGTAGCGCAACGGCAAAATAGGCGGTGCCCCCGAGCCATGCCGTCAAGGCCGCCCGTGGCGCGGTCGGGGCGGCCCCCACGGCGACGCACAGACCGGCAAATCCCGCCCACCCCAAAGGCCAAAGGCCAAAAGGGGCAAGACCAAGGGCCCCGACGGCGCCGCTCAGACCGGCAAGCCAAAGGCCGGACGGCAGAAGCCGGCACAGGCCCCCGGACTGCTGGATCACCCGGCAACACCTTTCGGCACGCGCACGCGCAACCTCTTTATTCGGCGCGGATCGGCGTCGATCACCTCGAATTCCACACCCGAGGGATGGGGCACGACCTCGCCACGCGCGGGCACACGGCCCGACAGGAGGAAGACGAGGCCACCGAGCGTGTCCACCTCTTCCTCGTCATCGACTTCCGACAGCGCGATGCCCAGTTCCGCTTGAAACTCGTCGAGCGGCGCGCGCGCCAGCGCCAGCCACTGGGTCTCGCTCTCGCGGGTCCATGGTTGCGCCTCTTCGATGTCGTGTTCGTCCTCGATCTCGCCGATGACCTGTTCGATCAGGTCCTCGATCGTGACCAGCCCGTCGACCCCGCCATATTCGTCGATCACCAGCGCCATATGGGTGCGCTCGGTCTGCATCTTGGTCAGAAGCACGCCGATCGGCATCGATGGCGGCACATAGAGCAGCGGCCGCATCATCGTGCGCAACGAGAAACTGTCGTCCACGCCGTTGAAGCCGAAGCGCAGAGCCACGTCCTTGAGGTGCACAAGCCCCAGCGGGCTGTCGAGCGTCCCCTCATAGACCGGCAGGCGGGTCATTCCGCTGTCGCGGAACACCTTGAGCAGACCCTGCAGGTCCTCGTCGCACGATACGGCCTCGATCTCGGCGCGGGGGATGGCCACGTCATAGACACGCATCCGACGCAGGTTGGACATGCCGAACTGGGGCTGGATCACACCCGCGCTGCCGCCCTCTTGCGGTCGCTCACCGGTGTCGGAGCCGCTTGTCTCGGCTTCGTCGCCATTGCCAAACAATCTTGCGAAAAACCCCTGCCTTTGCGGCCCGGGATCGTCTGCCTCTTCCTGCGCGCCACGCGCCGCAGGAGACGAGGGATCTGGGTTCGAGCTCATGGCTCCTTTCCGAAACTGCACAGGCCCGTTGCGGCCCGCAGCGTCAATATGGGTCAGGTAGGCCCAGTCTTGCAAGGATGCGGGTCTCCAGACCCTCCATCAAACCCGCATCAGGGTCGGTTATGTGATCGAAACCCAACAGATGCAGCAGGCCGTGGACCAGAAGATGGGTTAGATGATGCTCGAAAGGCTTGCCCGCCTCGACCGCCTCGCGGGTCAAGACGCCATGGGCCAGCGCGATATCGCCCAATTCCTCGGGCGGACCGTCACGGTCGGCCTCGGGCAGATCGGGCATCGCGCCGGGCGTTTGCGCGCCGCGCTCCTCCGAGGGCCATGACAACACGTTGGTGGGCGTAGGCTTGCCACGAAACTCGGCGTTCAGTGCAGCGATGCGGTCGTCACCGCAGGCCAGGATCGACACGCAGAACCCCGCCGGGTCGAGGCCCAGCGCATCCAGCGTCGCCTCAAAGGCCGCGCGCGCCGCCGCTTCCAGCGCCGCCTCGTCCCATGCGTCGTTCTCGATGAGAATATCGATCTCCATGGGGCGCGCCATGCACCGCCACGGGGTCCACGTCAATGGACAGGCTATCAGGTAACGTCCCAGATCGCATCGGCGGCCGCCAGCCCCGATTGCCAGGCGCCACCCAATGTGGTGGCCAGCGGCCCGGGCGCAGCCTCTCCCGCAAAGAAAAGGCGGTCCTCAAACGGTTCGGCGTAATCCGCGCGCGCGTCCTCGGCGCCGGGGACGACACGCGACCAAGGGCCAAGACTGAAGGGATCGGCGGACCAGTCGTGGCTATCGGTTGCCAGCGCCTCGATGCGCAGGTGATGGCGCAATGTCTCGCGCGCGGCCTCGGCCAAGGACGCCGGGCCGCTGGCCGCAAGATCGGTGGCCAAGGCCCCAGCGAAGATGACACTGGCGAGCGGCGCGCGCGGATCAAAATGGAGGAGGGCCCCCTGCCCCGCCAGAAGCCGCGGCACATCGGTGGCGAATTCCGCCGCATCGGGCAGCGCGTGCGGCAGGCGCAGGCCGACCTTGACGAACTCCGCCGCGCCCAGCGCGGCCCATGCGCCCTGTCTGGCTGGTGACAGGGCGGGGGTGATCGTGATGGCCCCGGAGGCAAGCGCCATGGGCGGCAGGGTCACGACCACGACGCCGGCGCGCAGCGTGCCGAAGGGGCCCGAGACCGCCACATGATCGGCGGGGCGCAGGTCGATGGCGGTGACAGCATGGCCCAGATGCAGCGGCAGTCCCTCGGCCAGATGGGCCAGCAGCCCGCCCGGACCGCCCGCAACCAGCCGATCCTCGCCCGCCGTTTGCATTGCCGCGTCAGCCAGTGACACCGCTTGAGGGTCTCCACCCATCGACAGCGCGACAAGAGCGACCGCCGCGCGGTCCATCCGGTCGGCCCCGGCGATATCGGCCATCGTGGCAGCCGGGGCAGCTGTCGACACGGCGCTGTCGATCCGGTCGTCCAGTCGGTCGAGAGCCGCCAGAAGCGCCTCGGCCGTCACATCGAGCGGGGTATTGCCGTCAAGCGCGGTCAGGGCGTCGTAGAGGCTGTCGGTCAGGGCGAGGTCAAGCTCGGCGGCACGGCGGGCCAGCGGGTTGGCACGGCCATTGTGAAGCCATTGCGCGCCGCGGTCCCAGGGAAGGCCCAGCGTGCCCGCATCGGTCCAAGCCCTGCCGCCGACGCGGTCGCGCGCCTCGAGCAGGCGCACGTCGTATTCCCATTCGGTCAAGCGGCGGGCGGCGGCGATGCCTGCGGCCCCGGCACCGATCACCACGACATCGGCATCCAGCAAGGGCTGGGCCCGGACGATGCGGGGCATCGCAAGCGTAGCCCCAGCGAAGGCGAGAAAGGCGCGGCGGCCGGTCATGGGGCGCGTCAGCCCGGGGGGGCATCGGCGTCATAGGCCTCGATGATCTTGGCGACCATCGGGTGGCGGACGACGTCCTTGGAGGTGAAGTAGTTGAAGGAAATGCCCTTGACGTCCTTGAGGATGCGCTCGGCGTCCGACAGCCCGCTGGTCACGCCGCGCGGCAGGTCGACCTGACTGCGGTCGCCGGTGATGACCATGCGCGAGCCGCGTCCGAGCCGGGTCAGGAACATCTTCATCTGCATAGAGGTGGTATTCTGTGCCTCGTCCAGCACGACATAGGCGCTGGCGAGCGTGCGGCCGCGCATGAAGGCCAGTGGCGCGATCTCGATGGTCTTTTCCTCCATCAGCTTTTGCAGCTGCTTACCGGGCAGGAAATCGTTCAGCGCGTCATAGAGCGGCTGCATGTAGGGGTCGACCTTGTCCTTCATGTCGCCGGGCAGAAAGCCCAGACGCTCGCCCGCCTCGACGGCCGGACGGGACAGGATGATCTTGTCGACCCCGCCGTTGATGAGTTGGTTCACCGCGACCGCGACGGCAAGGTAGGTCTTGCCGGTGCCCGCGGGACCTATGCCGAAAGCCAGTTCGTTCTCGTAAAGCGCGCGGACGTAGGCCTGCTGCGCCTCGGTCCGGGGTTCGACGGTTTTCTTGCGGGTGCCGATTTCCAGCCGCCCGCGCTGGAACATCTCGATCTGGTCGCCCGCGCGCACACCAGTATCCTCGTTCGAGCCGCCCAGCCGCACGGCGGCATCGATGTCGCCCGGTTCCAGTCCCCGCCCCGCCTCGAGCCGGGCATAGAGTTTTTTCAGCACCTCTGCAGCCTCAAGACGCGCATCCCCCAGCACTGCCAGCATGTTGCCGCGCCGCAGGACATGGACGGACAGAAGATGTTCGATCTGGGCAAGGTTGCGGTCGAACTCGCCGCACAGCTCGATCAAAAGCCGGTTGTCGGGAAATTCGAGCGAAAGCTCGACCGGGATGCCATCTGTCGGGGCCGCCAGTGTGGTGATTGCCAAATCACGCTCCGGATTGGGATTTCGACTCTCTCAAGTCTGGAGAGTGCGACGGCACAACGCAACAGGTTGTGGCATCTGTTACCAAAGTTTCTTCATGCTGTGGTCTCACCGGATAGACAACAGGCGGCCCTTTCAGGCCGCCCGGTCCGGTTTCTCAAGAGGTTAGGCGCCGTGGTTACTGGCGCGGCACCCAGTCGCGGAACTGGCTGCCGGCCCGGAAATCGCCCACGATCGAGTTCGGCGGCGCGATGTCGGTGCAGACCGGCAAGCCCGACACGGGATCGCGGCGGCGCGACCAGTAGCCTTCGAGGCCATCGTCGATCATCCAGATGTGGCACCCGTCGGGGTCGATGTAGATGCCCGCTTCAAGCTGACTGAGGCTGCCCGAGTCGAAACCGGTGTCCCGGCCGATCGCCACAACCTCGTTGCCGCGCCCGGTCGACGGCTGGACCGCGACGCAGCCCGACATGCCCAGCGCTGCGACGAGGAGAACGGAAATCCGTGATATCGTCTTCATTTTTTCCATTCCCTCAGCGGTAGCACACGATTTCGACGCGACGGTTTTGCTGCATCCCTGCGGCTGTCGCGTTCGACGCGACCGGACGGCGTTCGCCATACCCGATCTCGCGGGCGACGCGGGCCCCGACCGACCGGGCGGTATTGGCGACCGCCGCGGCACGGCGCTGGCTGAGGCCCATGTTGTATTCGTCCGAGGCGCGGCTGTCGGTATGGCCGTAGATCGCATAGGCGTAAGCCCCCGCCGAGCGGAAGAACTGCTCAAGCTGGGCGCGCCCCGACGGCGTCAGGCGCGCGCTGTCGGTGTGGAACAGAACGTCGGTGTTGGTGACCGCGCAGGTGTTCAGGTTGAGGCAGACGGGCATCCCGTCATGCGGATTCACCCGGCCTTCCATGTAGCCTTCGGCTCCGCCGTCGGCGACCCAGTGCATGCACCCGTCCGGGTCGATCCAGATCCCCGGCTCGACACGGCCCGTGATCCTGACAGTTTCCTGTGCCGAGGCCGCACCAGGCACGAGCACGACTGCACTCGCGATTGCCGCCGCACCGACCAGGGTGCGCAATACCATGCGTGACAAGTTGGTCATCACATTCACATCCCCCAAATTTTTTCCGACAGTCCCGCGCTCAGTTCCGGCCTTGGCAGAGGCCTGCACGAAAACATCTTTGATTTCGGCACGATAGCACCATGCCTTCCCAAGGGAAGAGGGATTTTTCGATCTGTGTCGCCAATTTGGAAACAACGCGCGCCTGAATCGGCGATTTTTTCGGGAACACGACCGACGCAACGACCCGTCGCGTGACGGAGTGGCATTTAGCGCCTTCCGCCAACCGCTCCATTAACCGTTTGTTAAGAAAATCGAACGCCCGACCCATACTGACGTGCTATGATCGTATCTTGCGGGGCCGGACTGCCATCCGGCGGCGCTCTTACAGTCCTTTGGGGGAAGGAAAAAACCAATGAACGTTTCATCAACTCTGCCACGGGTCGCTTTTGCGGCGATGATTCTGTCCGGCTCCGCACTGGCGGTCGCTGCGGACAGCTACCGCTACCATCACCACGGCTACACCAGCCATGTGATCACCGTCAGCTGCTACCGCGGGCCATTGCAGGACGTGATCTGGGACAGGCCAAACCCGGAATTCACCGACAGTCTGGTGAACGCCGGCTATACCTTTCCCGAGGCGCATGCCATCGCCGAACGGGTCTGCCGGGACGCGAACAGTGTCGGACGGCCCGGGGCGCTCAGCGCCACGATGACCGACATATTGCGCCGCACACCGCCGGGCAGCTGAGCCCGTCAGCCCCGGGCGACAAGCCGACCGGCCAGAGAATTGGTGTTGGTGGCGACGATCTCGACCGGGGCGACACTGCCGATCAGTGTCTCGGGCCCGTCGACATGGACGGCATGCAGGTAGTCCGACTTGCCCGTGACCTGCCCGGTCATCCGGCCCGGTTTCTCGAACAGCACCTGCACGGTCCGCCCCACCATGGCGGCCTGTGTCGCGCGCTGCTGTTCGGTGATCAGCGCCTGCAAGCGCTGCAGCCTGTCGTCGGCCTCGGCGGCATCGACCTGTGCGCGTTCGGCGGCGGGCGTGCCGGGGCGTGGCGAATACTTGAACGTATAGGCGCTGCCGTAGCCGACGCTGCGCACCAGATCGAGCGTGGCCTGAAAATCTGACTCGGATTCGCCGGGGAAGCCCACGATGAAATCGCCCGACAGGACCAGATCGGGCCGCGCCGCGCGAAGACGCTCGATCACGCGCAGGTAGCTGTCGGCGGTGTGCTTGCGGTTCATCGCCTTGAGGATGCGGTCCGACCCCGATTGCACCGGCAGATGCAGATAGGGCATCAGCTTGGCGCAATCGCCATGGGCGGCGATCAGGTCATCCTCCATGTCGTTGGGATGGGATGTGGTGTAGCGGATGCGGTCCAGCCCATCGATCCGCGCAAGGTCGCGCACCAGCCGCGCCAGACCCCATTCTGCCCCGTCGCTCCCCGCGCCATGGTACGCGTTCACGTTCTGGCCCAGAAGCGTGATCTCGCGCACACCACGTTCGACCAGATCGCGCGCCTCGCGCAACAGGCGGTCGGCGGGGCGGCTGACCTCGGCGCCGCGCGTGTAGGGCACGACACAGAAGGAACAGAATTTGTCGCAACCTTCCTGCACGGTCAAAAAGGCAGTCGGCCCCTTGTGTGTGCCACGCCCCTTGGGCAGATGGGCGAACTTGTCCTCTTCGGGGAATTCGGTGTCGAGCGCGGTTTCACCTCGATCCAACGCCTCCATCATCGCGGGCAGGCGGTGGTAGGTCTGCGGGCCCACCACCAGATCGACAATGGGCATGCGGCGCATGATCTCGCCGCCTTCGGCTTGCGCCACGCAGCCCGCCACGCCGATCTTGAGATCGGGCTTTTCGTCATGCAGCGGCTTGAGCCGCCCAAGGTCGGAATAAAGCTTTTCCGCCGCCTTTTCCCGGATGTGGCAGGTGTTGAGCAAGATCATGTCGGCCGCCTCGGCGGTGTCGACCTGAATATAGCCCTGAACGCCCAGCGTCTCGGCCATGCGTTCGCTGTCATAGACGTTCATCTGACAGCCATAGGTCTTGACGTAGAGCTTTTTCGCCTCGGTCATCGCACCCGATCCGCTGGTTGAGGAAAACGTGGTCCGCCGCATGTACAGCGCAGCGGCCTGCGCTTCAACCGACGTGCGCGATTGAATTCCCTGCCACGCCGCGCCAATGTGCGGGCTGAGGCAGGCAAAACGGACCGGCAAGGCCCACGCGATGGATTTCGACACTCTGGAACAATTCGCGGCGCAGCGCCCGGGCAGCTTCGGCAAGGGGCCCGCCGCGATGGTCATAGCCGAGGACCGGATCGAGGTCGGCTCGACCATCGACCATGTCCGCTCGCTGGGGTTTCGCCATGTCTTCGTGCTGGCCCCCCCCGATCTCAACGTGCCTCCCGCGCCGCAGGGTACCAAGTCCGAACAGCATGTGATCCGGTCCCGCAGCCGGGCGCCGGGCGCGACGCAGGCCGCCGTGAACGCCCTGATCGACGTCATGCCCGGCGAATGGCTGCATTACTGCTACAACGGCGAATACCTGTTCTACCCGTTTTGCGAGGATCGCAGCGTGGGCGAGATGGTCACCTGGGTGATGGAGGAACGGCGCGCAGCGATCCTGACCTATGTCATCGACCTCTACGCCCCCGACCTGAGGACCTACCCCGATGCGGTGTCGCTCGATACCGCGATGCTGGACAGTTCGGGCTATTACGCCGAGGGTCGCCCGGACGAGCATGGCAACCCGAAGGACCGGCAGCTCGATTTCTACGGTGGCCTGCGCTGGCGGTTCGAGGAACATGTCGCCAGGCCCAAGCGCAAGATCGACCGGATCGGCCTGTTTCAGGCCAAGCCCGGCCTGCGCCTGCGCGAGGATCACACGCTGAATGACGAGGAAATGAACACCTATGCCTGCCCGTGGCACCACTCGCTGACGGCGACGATCTGTTCCTTCCGCGTCGCCAAGGCGCTGCGCACCAACCCCGGGTCGCGCCATGACATCAGCGATTTCCGCTGGCACAAATCGACGCCCTTCCATTGGTCGTCGCTGCAACTGATGGAACTTGGCCTGATGGAGCCGGGTCAATGGTTCTGATGTCATGACATCCGCGCCACCCGTCTGGCGCGATGGCCCTGTGCTGGCCTTCATGGTGTCGGAAACCGTCATCTGGGCGTCGATCTTCTACAGCTTTCCCGCGCTCGTACTGCATTGGAAGGACGAATTCGGCTGGTCGGCCACGGCGGCGCTGGGCGCCTTCAGCCTTGCGCTGGCCCTGCAGGGATTGGCCGCGCCTTGGGTCGGGCGGGCGATCGACCGGGGCCTGGCACCTTGGGGCTTTGCGCTGGGAACACTGGGGGCGCTGGCGGGACTGGCGGCGCTGACGCAGGTGGAGACATTGGTGGCCTTCTATGCTGTCTGGGCATGGATGGGCCTGATGATGGGCTTCACCCTGTATGACGCCTGTTTCTCGGTGGTGACGCGGGCACGGGGGGCACAGGCCCGGGCGGCGATCACGGCGATCACGCTGGCGGCGGGCTTTGCCTCGACCCTGACCTATCCGTTGACGGCATGGGTCATAGCCGCCGCAGGCTGGCGGGCGTCGGTCTGGGTGCTGGCGGGGCTGGTGTTGGTGTTTGTGCTGCCGCTCGCCAGCTACGCCGCGCACAGGATGGAGCGGGAGGCGCAGGCCCGCACGCCGGTCGCCACTGCCAAAGGCCCGGCCCGCACCCGTGTCAGCGCGCGGCCCGGCTATTGGCCGCTTGCAGGGGGCTTTGCGCTGACCTCGCTGGGCGTGGGGATCATCCTGAGCAACCTGATGCCTTTGATGGCGGCCTTGGGCGTGCCAGATGTTCTTGCGATCCTTGCCGCCTCCACCATCGGCCCGGCGCAGGTGGCGGGCCGCATCTTGCTGATCGTGGCAGGTGCGCGCGTGGCGGCCCAAAGGGTCATCTTGGGCGCCTTTCTCATGCTCGCCACGGCCGCAGTCTTGCTGGGCGCCGCGGCCGCCCTGCCCGCGCTGGCGCTGGTCTTTGCCATAGCACAGGGCGTGGGCAATGGCGTGATCTCGATCCTGCGCCCCGTGGTCACCCGCGAGGTGATGGGCGAGGCGGGATTTGGTGAAAGCGCGGGGGCGGTGGCGCGCCTGTCGCTGTTCGCCTTTGCGCTCGCGCCGGGGCTTGGCGCGGTTCTAGCGGACCTGTTCGGTTATGGTGCGGTCGTGGCGCTGTGCGTCGCTGCCCCATTGGCGGGCGCGGTGTTGCTGCGACGGCTGGCGCCAACCTCATGACAAAAGGGGCGACCCGACCGGGCCGCCCTTTCGTCGTCTCATCAGGTCAAGATCAGGCTGTCGCGCCTTCGATCACCTTGGATGCGCCCCGCGCGATCTCGATCTGGCGCGGCTTCAGCGCCTCGGGCACCTCGCGCACAAGGTCGATGTGCAGCATGCCGTTTTCATGCAGCGCACTGGTCACGCGGACATGATCGGCCAACTGGAACCGCTTTTCGAAGGCGCGCGTGGCGATGCCGCGATGCAGGTAGGTTCGGGGCGCGTCATCGGCGGCCTTGCGGGCGGCAACCACCAGTTCCTGCTCGCGCTGCTCGATGCTCAGCTCGGCTTCGGTGAAGCCGGCCACCGCGATCGAGATGCGATAGGCACCATCAGCGGTCTTTTCGATGTTGTAAGGGGGGTAGGTCGGCACGGCGCTGTCTTGCGACATCACGCGGTCGATCAGATCGGCCATGCGGTCGAAACCGACACTGGCCCGGTAAAGCGGGGAAAGGTCATAGGTTCGCATCTGTCATCCTCCATCGAGCGACAACTGTTGTGACAGACCGCCCCTTGCGCGGGCGCGGTCCTTGGGGTGATGAGCTTGGGCCCGATCATCGGCGCCCCTGCGCGACTGAGAACTGGGAAGCGTAACCGGGCCTGTCAAGATCCCCGGCGGACGGTTCAGGGTCGGATGAAGCGCGCGCCCATCCCTTCGCGCGATGCGCCCACATCGCCCACACGGCGGATGGTGATGCTGCTGCCTTGAAGGCTTCGCGCAACAGGCGCGGCCGGCGCGGCGATCAGCGCCTCCACGAGGGTCTCGGCCACGACTGCGACGGTCACATCGCCTTCGGCCATGTCGGACCGGCCCGAGACAATGGCCACGATCTGCGGCCCCTCGGGCCCGATCCGCACCACCGGTGCACCGGAACTGCCCGACACGACATGACATGACAGCACCTGCACCGTGTCGAAACCGGACAGCACGCGACAGTCATCCTCGATCGAGGGGAAGGCCTCGCGCTCGGCGCCGTAAGACACCAGTGTCACCGCACTGAGCACAGGCGCCGCCGCCCCCACCGCGATCGGGCGCACGGTACCCGAAGACACCGCACGATCGAGCCGCAACACGGCCAGATCCTGCGCGATGGCCTGCATATCGGCCTGTCCAACGGGGCGCGCATAGCCCTGCGGAACCCGGCTTTGCGCCACACCGCGGATCGCCTCGGCTCTTCCATGGCGCAGTCCAGCGGAAAAGGTCAGGTTGCCATCGGCGATGCGGTCGCCTGCCTCGGTGAACAGGCAATGCGCCGCGGTCAGGACCAGATCGGGGGCAATCAGCGTGGCGGTGCAGAATGACACGCCTGTGTCGAGCCGCCCCACCGCTTCCCAGTCGCGCGCATCATCGGCTGTGTGCAACCCGCGCAGCGCGGCGGACCCCTCGGGACGGGTCACGCTGGTCATGTCCTGCCCGCTCACGGGCAAGGAAAAAATTGCCAGCGCAACAATCGTAGGGACAAGGGCAAGGCGGCGCATCTGGGTCCGGTCATCATCAAGGCACTATCCGACGATGCCACCCGTTCAGGGCAAAATTATGTCACCTTTTCCGCGCCCGGCGCCCTCTCAGCGCAGGATCGGCACCGGTACCGCGCGCTTGCCATCCGCATCCAGCGCAGGCGGCCGCGGCCCGCCCGTTGCCCAATCCAGCAACTCGACCGTATGCACGATGGGAACATCGGTCCCCGAGCCGATCTGCATCATGCAGCCGATGTTGCCTGCCGCGATGATGTCGGGGCGCGTGGCTTCCAGCGTCTCAACCTTGCGGGCCTTGAGCTGGCCGGAAATCTCGGGCTGCATCAGGTTGTATGTCCCCGCCGAGCCGCAGCACAAATGGCTGTCGGCGGGTTCCACCACCTTGAAGCCCGCGCGCTTGAGAAGGTCCTTGGGGTAGGTCTTGATCTTCTGGCCATGCTGCAGCGAACAGGCGGCGTGATAGGCGACACGGTGGCCCATCACGCCCTCGGGCAAGTCGAGCTGCATCAGCACTTCCGACACGTCGCGGGCGATGGCGGCCACCGCCGCAGCCTCCTGCGAAAGAGCATGACCCGCGAACATGTGCCCGTAATCCTTGACCGTGGTGCCGCAGCCGCTCGTGTTGATGACGATGGCATCCAAGCCTTCGCCCTGCATCTCGCGCGTCCATGCCCGGATATTCTTCGAAGCCGTCGCGTGGCTTTCCGCGGTCTTGCCCATGTGATGGGTCAGCGCGCCGCAGCACCCCTGCCCCTCGGCGATCACCACGTCGCAGCCGAGCCTTGTGAGCAGCCGGATGGTGGCATCGTTGATATCGGTGTTGAGCGCCCGCTGCGCGCAGCCCGTCATCAACGCGACGCGCATCTTGCGGGTCCCTTGCGCCGGGAACACCTGCGGGTCGTCGTTGCGGCTGACGGGGGGGATGACCTTTGGCGCCATCGCCAGCATCGCCTTGAGCCGCGCATCGGGCATCAGGAAAGCGAAGGGTCGCCCGATCTTGGCCCCCAGCAGCGCCACCCGGAACCGCGTCGGATAGGGGAGGATGCGCGCCAGCGTCCAGCGCAGCACACGCTCGAACAGGGGGCGTTTGTAGGTTTGCTCGATGTATTCCCGCGCGTGATCGACCAGATGCATGTAATGCACGCCCGAAGGGCAGGTGGTCATACAGGCAAGGCATGACAGGCAGCGGTCGATGTGAAGCACCGTCTTGGCGTCCGCCGGTAGCCCTTTCTCAAGCATATCTTTTATAAGATATATCCGCCCCCGCGGACTGTCCAACTCGTCGCCAAGAACCTGATAGGTGGGACAGGTCGCCGTGCAGAACCCGCAATGCACGCAGGTGCGCAGCACGTCGTTCGAGCGCGCCATGACGGGATCGCGCAACTGTTCGGGTGTGAAGGTTGTCTGCATGTCCGCGCTTTCAGAAAAGGGAGAGGAAGACGAGGCCGAACAGCGCCGCAAGGCCGAGGTAGACCGCCGTAAAGACGCCGCGCGCCGCCCAGACCCGAACGAAGCGGCCAAGATAAAGATGGTAGAGCATCCCCGCCACCGCAGCCGCGATCAGCCCCGTTGCGATGCCCGCGATCTCGATCGGATCAAACCCGGCCAGCGGGCCGTTCGCGGTGATGGCAACGAACATCGCCACCACCGCCAGCACCAGCGCGCCCTGCGCCAAAAACGCGCCGCGCTTGCGGTCCGACATCAGCACAAGCGCACCGAACAGGGCCGCCGAGGGTAGCGCGACAGGAACCACATCGATCATCTTTACTCCCTCACGATCCCATCAGCCCGGGGTTCAGGATGCCCCGCGGGTCGAATTTCGCGCGCAGCCCGGCCGACAGCGCCGCCAGCGGCGCAGGCTCGGGATGGAAAGGCGCGATGCGCGCCCGCGTCTCCTCGGAGGCGCGCACCAGCGTCGCGTGGCCCGCAAAGGCCCCAAGCCGCGCGCGTAGGTCGGTACCCTCCGGCACGAGCGCCCAGATCAGCCCGCCGCCCCAGTCGAACATCACCTCGCCCCCGGTCAGCGCCGCCACCCCCGGCGCGTCGGATGGTTTGACGGATATGCGCCAGACATCGCCCGGCTGCGTGGCGAAGACCTGCACATCGCGGATCTGCCGCCATGTCTCGGCCACGGCCGCGGCATCGCGCTCAACCGTGACCGCGCCGAAGGGCGCCATCACCTCCGCCAACCGTCCGGCCCGATAGGCGACGCTGGCCGCGAACCCCTCGATCCTGAGCAAAGTCCGCCCCGCGCCCGGCAGATGCGCCGCCCCCGTCACCTCGAAGGGAGAGCCCAGCGCCACAGCCATCGCCTCGACCGCCTGCAGATCGCTCAGGCCTGCGATGCTGAAGCCCGCCGCCGCCTCCGGCGCGGGCAGCACCTTAAAGGCCACCTCAGTCAACACACCCAGCGTGCCCCAGCTTCCGGCCATGAGCTTGACGAGGTCATAGCCGGTGACATTCTTCATCACCCGGCCGCCATTCTTGATGATGCTGCCACTGCCATCGACGAACCGCACCCCAATCAGGCTGTCGCGCGCCGCCCCCGCCTGAATGCGGCGCGGGCCCGAGACATTGGCGGCGACGACACCACCGACGGTCGGCTCACCTTTCGTCCCGAGCAGCGCGCGGTGATCCATCGGCTCGAAGGGCAGGCGCTGCCTCTCGGCGGCCAGCGCCGCCTCAACCTCCGCCAAGGACGTTCCGGCCCTGGCCACGATGGTCAGCGCGCCCGGTTCGTAAAGCTCGATCCCCGCAAGGCCGGCCACCGACAGGACCTCGCCCGCCACCGGCCGCCCGACGGGCCGCGTCCCGCCGCCCGTCACGTGCAGGGCCCCGCGGGCCCCCGCCACGATCTCGCTCAACTCGCTCTCGGTCGCAGGGCTCAGCATCCGGCCCGCTCCTTCTCTGTTTTACAAATATCCCCGGGGTCCGGGGGCGTCGTCCATTGTTCTCGAACCAATGGCGCACAATGGACGACCCCCGGCGGTCGACGCCCTCAGGCGGCGATATCCCTTTCGCGCCGCGCCCGCGACACGGCCAGCGGAAACACCTTGGCCGGGTTCAGCAGCCAGGACGGATCGAACACGTCCTTCACCCGCATCTGCGCCTCCAGATCCTCAGGCGCGAATTGCGTCGTCATAAGATCGCGCTTTTCGATCCCAACCCCGTGCTCGCCGGTCAGGCAGCCGCCCACCTCGACGCAGAGCTTCAGGATATCGGCCCCGAAAGCCTCGCACAGTTCCAGATCCCCGGGCTTGTTGGCGTCAAACAAGATCAGCGGGTGCATGTTGCCGTCGCCCGCGTGGAAAACGTTCGCCACGTCCAGCCCGTAGTCCTTCGACATCTCGCCGATGCGCTTGAGCACATAGGGCAGCGACGAGACCGGGATCGTGCCGTCGAGACACATGTAATCGTTGATGTTGCCCATCGCACCGAAGGCGGATTTGCGGCCCAGCCAGATGCGCTTGGCCTCATCCTCCGATTGCGCCTCGCGCAGCTCCACCGGATTGTGGCGGCGCGCGATCTGGGTGATCAGGCCCAATTGTTCATCGATTTCGGCGGGGCTGCCCTCCACTTCCACGATCAGAAGCGCCTCGCACATCGGATAGCCCGCCTTGGCAAAGGCTTCTGTCGCCTCGATGCAGGGGCGGTCCATGAATTCGATCGCCACGGGCAGCACGCCCGCCTTGATGATGTCGGACACACAAGCGCCCGCCACCTCGTTGCTGTCAAAGCCGATCAGCACGGGCCGCGCGCCCTCGGGCTTGCGCAAGATGCGCAACGTGGCCTCGGTCACGACGCCCAGCTGCCCCTCGGACCCACAGATCACGCCCAAAAGGTCATAGCCCGCCGCATCCAGATGCGCGCCGCCGATCTCCATCACCTCGCCCGCCATGCTGACCATCGTGACGCCCAGCAGGTTGTTGGTGGTGACGCCATATTTCAGGCAATGCGCCCCCCCCGAGTTCATCGCGATATTGCCCGCGATGGCGCAGGCCAGCTGGCTCGAGGGATCGGGCGCGTAGAAGAAATCATCTTGTTCCACCGCGCCGGTCACGCTCAGGTTGGTCCGGCCCGACTGCACGCGGATGAAGCGGTTGTCGTAATCGACCTCCAGCACGCGGTTGAGGCGCGACACGCCAAGGATCACGCTGTCGGCCGTCGGCAATGCCCCGCCCGCAAGCGAGGTTCCCGACCCGCGCGGCACCACCGGCACCCCCTCGGCATGACAAATCTTGAGTACCGTCGCCACCTCTGCGGTCGAGGCAGGCAGCACCACGGCCAACGGCGGGCAGCGATAGGCGGTCAGCGCATCGCATTCATAGGCGCGCAACTCGGCCTCGTCGTGAATCACCGCAGCCTGAGGCAGGGCCGCGCGCAAGCGCTCCACGATCTTGGATTTACGCGACAAAATCGCGGCGTCGGGGGTGGGCATCTCCATGTCACAGTCCTCCTCTGTGATGAATTGGTAAAGAAATATAACCAATATCACGATTAGGCAACGAAAATCCCCCTGAGACAACTCCGCGCGTTGCCGCGCCCCTGAAATGCTGGGCAACTGCCGCCATGGATTGGATCAAGGTTCTTCACCTTCTGGCCGTGCTGGGCTGGATGACAGGCATCTTCGCGGTGCCGCGCGCGATCATCTTCTGGAAACGCGAATATGCGCGGCTGGGCGAATTCGGGCCTACGGGCGACCTGACCATCCGCATCTACCGCTTCTCGCTCGGCCTTGGCGTGATCGCCATCGTGACGGGTCTGTGGCTCGGATGGTTCTGGGGCTATCCGATCTGGGTCTGGACCAAGCTCGGCGTCGTCGCCCTGCTGGCCGCGCACTATGGCTGGACCGGGCGGTTGGTGCTGCGCGCAAAGCGCGGCGTGTTCACCGAAAGCGATCTGTGGCTGCGCGTCTTCAACGAGATCAGCGTTCTGGGCGCCATCGCGGTGCTGATCATCGTGGTGTTCAAACCTTTCTGACATCACCACAGCGTGACCCCACGGGCTGAGCGCGGTGCGCTATGAACAGGCATGATCCATCGCATCGCCCTTGCCGCTTTCGCCCTGTGCATCGCACCGCCCGCGCTTGCCGACCCCGCCCGCGTCGTCGCGGTCGAGGCGGTGGCGGGACACTCCGGGTGGACCTTCCATGTCACGCTGGAACATGGCGACACCGGTTGGGAGGATTATGCCGACGGCTGGCGGGTCGAGACACCCGATGGCACGGTTCTGGGCGAACGCCCGCTGCTACACCCGCATGTCGAGGAACAGCCCTTTACCCGGTCGCTGTCGGGCGTGGCAATCCCCGCCGAGGTGCGCAGCGTGGTGATCCGCGCCCGCACCAATGTCGAGGGATGGGCGGAGGACGTCTCAGCCCCCCTGCCCCTGCCCCGCTGACACCGCACCGGCGCCGTAGGGTTCCATCATCACAGTTCATGGAGCAGCTTACCGGCGCCCCTCGCGCAGCCAGCCTGCAACGGTCAGAGCCGCCGCCAGCAGCAAGAACAGCCAGGCCGAAATCAACGGCGTCACGGTCACATCGGTGGTGAGAAACGCCTCGCGCGGGGTAAGCCCGATCCAGCCACGGCCCGAGGCGTTGCGCCCCTCGGCCACACGGCGCAGGTCGGGCATCCCGTCCTCCAGCCGCAGCACAGCGCCCGACAGCGGCTCGGTCAGCGGGGCCAGCCGATCCCCGCTCGCGATGGTTTCCTCGAACTCGCGTGGCGCGGCAGGGCCCAGCGCGATCACGGTGTCCAGCTCACCCTCGGCCAGCCGGTACAGCCCCTGTTCGGCCCCCTCGATTTCGGCCGTAAAGCGGCCGGGCGCGGTTTCCGCCAGCACGATCTCGGTCTCGGTTCCGTCCGGGGCGGTGACACGCAGCGTGCCGACCCCATCAGCCAGCGTGCGGCGCGTCACGCGGATGGTCTGGCCATCGGCCTCGGCGACCAGCGCCTCTTCCTCGAGGTCGGGTTCGCCCATCATCCAATGCGCCAGACGACGCAGCATTTCCAGTTGCGGGCCGCCGCCCTCATAGCCGCGATCCCAGAGCCAGGGTTGGTCCGAGGCCAGCAACGCAACACGCCCCTCGCCTATCCGGTCAAGTATCAGGAGCGGCGCGCCGCCATTGCCGGTCATCACCGTCTGACCCGATTGCTCGATCACCTCGATCTGCCGCGTCCAGCGGCCCCAAGGCTGATCGCTGCCGTCCAGCGGTTCATGGGTCGCGTCCAATCCGGCGGTCACCGGGTGACGCTGGCCAAGATCGGAAATCTCGGGCAGGAAGGGCGCCTCGATCACGCGAGCCGTGGGCCGACCCGGCAGGATGTCGGCCAGGGGTGAGCGGTAAAGCGAGGCGGCGGAGGCATAATCCGGCCCCGCTGCCACCAACAGCGCTCCGCCGTCCTGCACATAGCGGCGGATGTTCTCGAAATACAGCATCGGCAAGATGCCGCGGCGGCGGTAGCGGTCAAAGATGATCAGGTCGAAATCATCAACCGACTCCATGAACAACTCGCGCGTGGGGAAAGCGATCAGCGAAAGCTCCGTCACCGGTACACCGTCCTGACGATCTGGCGGGCGCAGAATGGTGAAATGGACCAGATCGACCGAAGGATCTGATTTCAACAGGTTGCGCCATGTCCGCTGGCCCGGATGCGGCTCGCCCGAGACCAGCAGAACCGACAGCCGGTCGCGGATGCCATTGATCTGCACCACGGCGGCATTGTTGCGGTCGGTCAATTCGCCTGCGGCCTCGGGGATCGTGAACTGCACCACGTTCTGGCCCGCATGTTCCAGCGTCAGGGGCAGTTGCAGCGTCTCGTTGGTGGGCACGGTATAGGTCTGCGCCACACCGCCATCGATGGCGATGGCGATCTCGGCCCGGCCCGACAGGCCCGCGGGCACGGCGCCCTGATCCTCGATCCGGAGCGTCATCATCAACTCTTCACCGATGATGCCAAAGGCGGGCGCGGTCTCGATCACCAGCCGCCGATCCCAGTCGGTCTCGCGCCCGGTAATCAGCGCATGCAGCGGTGCCGGCAGGTCGGGCACCAGTTGCGCATCGTGCAATTGCCCATCGGTGACAAGGATGGCGCCTGCGATCCTCGCGCGCGGCTCCTCGGCCAGCATCCGGTTCAGTTCCGCCATCAAAAGCGTGCCGGCATTGTTGGGCGCGTCCGCGACGGTCGACAACCGCATTTCCATACCAAGACCCGCGATCTCGGCCTCCAGCACCGCAAGAGCCTCGGCGGTCTGGTCGGGGCGGTCGGAAATCCGCTGGCTGGCCGAAGCATCGGTGACGACCAGCACGATATCGGTCATGGGCTCCCGCTCCTCGGACTGGAGCGAGGGGTTGAGAAGGGCGGCCAGCAACGCACCCGCCGCCAGAAGGCGGAAGGGCCAGCCTGAAAGCCCGCGCCAGAGCGCCAGCGCCAAGACCAGCGCGGCAGCGGCGGCCAGCGCCCAGATCAGGGCCATCGGCAGCAGCGGGTCGAACAGGATCGTCTGTGCCATGCTACTGCCCCAACCTCTCCAGAAGTGCGGGCACATGCACCTGGTCGGATTTGTAGTTGCCCGACAGCACATACATCACGAGGTTGATCCCGAAACGCATCGCGATCTCGCGCTGACGCTCGCCGGTGGCCCCGCGGCCCACCGGAAGAAGCGGCCGCCCGCTATCGTCCTGCGCCCAAGCGGCGGCCCAATCATTGCCGCCGATCAGCACCGGCGTGACCCCATCGTTGAGGTTGCGGAACGGCATCCCCTCGACCGCCTCGGCATCGGGGGGCGATGCCTCCAGCCAGACATCGCGGGACAGGTGGCGACCGGGGAAATCCTGCAGCAGGTAGAAGGTGCGGGTCAGGATGTGGTCGGGCGGCACGGGTTCGAGCGGCGGAATGTCGAGCGGTGCGGCCAGCGTGCGCAGGCGTCGCCCCTCGGGCGTGCCGGAGCCAAAGCCGCCGATATGCGCGTCGCGCGTGTCGAACACGATCATGCCACCCGACCGCAAGTAATCGTTCAGGCGACGGTAGGCCGCCGCAGAAGGCAAGGGCTGATCGGGGGTAACCGGCCAGTAGAGCATGGGAAAGAACGCCAGTTCATCACGTTCCAGATCGACCCCGATCGGTGGGGAGGGTTCCACCGATGTGCGCTGGAAAAGCGTATTCGACAGGCCCTGAAGCCCCGCGCGCGAGGTCTCGTCTATCTGTGTGTCACCGGTCAGCACATAGGCCAATGTCACCTCTGATGTGGCGAGAAGCGCGCGTTCATCTTCGGGCGACAGACCCTGCGCCTGCCCGCCTTGCGGCAGGGTCACGACCAGTGCCAGAACCGCCGCCCCGCGCGCGAGGCCAGACAAGCGACCCGCAAGCCAGAGCGAGGCGATGGCATCGATCAGCAGCAAGACCAGCGCCCCCATGAGGAATGCCGCCATCAGGTCCGTCGGGGCGATCACGCTCATCCCCTCGACCGGCACGGCGGTGGGCCATGCGGCGGGCGACAGCAAAGTGTCAGCGGTGACCACGTTGCGCGCGATCCGCCGGTTGTCCGAGGCATAAAGGCCCGGCAGAAGGTCAGCCGACAGCGGCGCCACGGCCAGCGTCTCGCCCGGCACGCCGGGGCGCGTTCCTGCGTCGCGCAGCGTGCCGAACCCGTCCAGCACCTGATCGGGGGTCCAGACCGTGCCCTCCAGATCGGCGGCCTCGGGCGTAGCGGGGCGGGTGGAAATCGCCAGCCGCTCCAGCATTTGCACGAACAGACCCGACAGCGGCAAAGTCGACCAATCGGCATTAGCCGTGACGTGGAACAAGACGACGGACCCCTGCCCATGGCCGGCGCGCGTGACCAGTGGCGTGCCGTCGGTCAGCGACGCGATGGTGCGCGCGGCCAGTTCCGGGTCGGGCTGGGCCATGACCTGCGCGCTGATCTGAACGTCGGGCGGGATCTCCAGCCCGAAGAAGGGGGAGGTGTCGGGGAAGGGGCGCAATTGCTTTGGCTCGCCCCAGCTCATGGCACCACCCACGCTGCGCCCGCCCTCGCGCAGGCGCACGGGCATCAGGGTCCCGGCTGCATCGCGCGCCACGTCGGATGCGGCCAGCCGCGGCCCGGCAAAGCGCACCAACAGCCCGCCACGCTCGACCCATTCGGTCAGCCCCTGATCCTCCTCGGGCGAGAGTGTCGCGATATCGGCCAGGATGATGACATCGGGGCTGGCCAGCAGCATGTCGGACAGCGCGCCTTCCATCAGGTCGGCAGTGGGAGCCAACGCCTGCCGCAAGTAGTGCAAGGGCGACAGCAGCGCCTGTTGCTCATCGCTCGCCCCGCCCGCGATCAACGCCACCTGCCGTCGCTGCAGCCCGTCATCGGTCAGCGTCACCGTGCCTGCGCCGCGCAGGCCCGCTACTTCGAACCGCGTGATGCGGTTCCTGAGTTCGGGTGGCAGGTCGAAGACGGCTTCGGTCTCGGTCGCGCCCGCCTCGAACACGGCCTCGGACCGGGCGAGATCGCGCGGGATGCCTGCGGGGTCCAGGCCATGGGCAACCACCTCGTAAGTCAGCGCGACCTCACTGCCCAGCCGGGCCAGCGTGGCACGCACCGCGCCATCTTCGAAGCGTGGCGGGGCCAGTGCCAGCACGTCGCGGTCGCCCTGGAACACCGACAGGGGACCAAGTTCGCGCAGGGCGGCGGTCAGGTCGTCACGGCCGGCATGGTCGAGGCCATCGGCGATCCACCAGCTTTCCAGAGGCCCCTCGAGGGTGGCGGCCCAATCGGCGGCGGCGGCCATGTCGGGGGCGTAGGGCGCGGGGGAAAGAGAGGGCAGCCGCGCGGCCCAGGCATTGGCCGATTGCAGCGGCAGCTCGCCCGGCGGCAGGTCGGTCAGCGCCACAAGCGCCACTGGCCGCCCGGCGCGCGACGCCTCGTCGAGGAGCAGGGCCACGCGGTCGGCCCTGGCGGACCAGTCGCGGGCCGACGCCCAACTGGCGTCCATGACGATCAAAAGCGGCCCCTCGCCCGTGCGCACGGTGGCCGGGTTCAAAACGGGGCCTGCGAACCCCACGATGGCGGCCGCTACAGCCGCGATGCGCAAAAGCAGCAGCCACCACGGCGTCTTGTCGGTCTGACTGTCGGCATCCTTGAGACCCAAGAGCAGCGCCACGCCCGGAAACCGACGCCGGATCGGCGCGGGCGGCACGGCGCGCAAGATCCACCACAAGACCGGCAGCGCGATCAGCGCGGTGAGCAAAAGCGGCGTGGCAAAGGCGAGCGACCCGATCATCCGCGCACCTTTTCCAGCGCCCGGTAAAGCCACAGCAGCGTCGGTTCGGCCGGTTGGTCCGTGTGATGCAGATGGTAGCGCCAGCCAGTGCGGCGGCACAGCTCCTGCAGATGCGCCTTGCGCTCGGCCAGACGCGCCAGATACGCGTCGCGCAGGCTTTTGGCCTTCAGCGTCTCGAACCGGATCGCGCCGGTCATCGATTCAAAGACCGTGCGCCCGTCGTAAGGGAACACCTCTTCATCGGGGTCGAGCACCTGCACCAGCGCGCCCCTGACCTCGCGGTCGGCGGCGCGGCCCAGCGCAGCCTCGATCGCCGCGACATCGCCGAAGAAATCCGAAACGAACACCGCCCGGCTGCCCATCGGCATCATCTGCGGCTTGGGCGCGCCGTAATCGCCCGGCTCGTGTCCGTCCATAAGCGCCTGCGCCATCCGCATCAGTTGCGCACTCCCGCCGCGCGGGGGCTCGGGCAGATGGGTCAGCCCCACCCGTTCGCCGCCCCGCACCGACACGATGGCAAGCGCCATGGCAATCGTCTGCGCGCGGCGCAGCTTCGAAGGGCGGTTGCGATGGCCGGTGAAGGTCATCGAGGCGGCATCATCCACCCCCAGCATCACCGATTGCGCGGCCTGCCATTCGGTCTGGCGGATGAAATGCCCGTCCGACCGGGCGGACCTGCGCCAATCGACCTGCCGGTAGCCATCGCCCGCCTGCGCGGGCCTGTATTGCCAGAATTCATCGCCCATGCCCGCCCGCTTGCGCCCATGCACGCCCAATAGAACCGTGGCGGCCAGATGCTGCGCATCGGCCATCAGCGCGGGCAGCGTCGAGGCGACCGCCTCAGAGCGCGACCGCAGGCTGTCAGGCGTATGGAGCGCGGCGTCGGTCAAGCCGCCAAACCGATCCGCGTGACACGGGCCGTGACCTCGTCGATCACCTGTTCCAGAACCGCGCCCTCGGCCCGCGCGCCAAAGCTCAGCGCCATGCGGTGGCCCAAGACGGGGCGGGCCAGTGCGGCCACATCATCGGGCGAGGGTGCCAGCCGGCCGTCAAGCAGCGCGCGCGCCCGGACGGTCAGCATCAAGGCCTGCGCTGCGCGCGGACCGGGGCCCCAAGCGACGGTCTTCTTCACGATCTCGGGCGCCTCGGGGCTGTCGGGGCGGCAGGCACGGACCAGATCGAGGATCAGTTCGACGACGCTTTCGCCCACTGGCATCCGCCTCACCACGCCCTGTGCGGCGATCAGTGCCTCGGGGGTAAAGACGGCATGGGCGCGGGCCTCGGTCGTGCCGGTGGTCGCCAGCAAGATGCCGCGCTCGGTGTCGCGGTCGGGGTAGGCGACGTCGATCTTGACCAAAAAGCGGTCGAGCTGCGCTTCGGGCAGAGGATAGGTGCCCTCCTGCTCGATCGGGTTCTGGGTCGCCAGCACATGGAACGGGCGCGGGAGCGGCTTGTGGTCGCCCGCAATGGTCACCTCGCGTTCCTGCATCGCCTGCAACAGCGCGGATTGCGTGCGGGGGCTGGCGCGGTTGATCTCGTCGGCCATCAGGAGTTGGCAGAAGATCGGACCTTGCAGGAACCGAAAGCTGCGGCTGCCATCCTGCGCGGTTTCCAGCACTTCGGAGCCCAGGATATCGGCGGGCATCAGATCGGGTGTGAACTGGATGCGGTTGGCCGACAGACCCATGACGGTCGACAGCGTGTCGACGAGCAGCGTCTTGCCCAGCCCCGGCAGACCCATCAACAGCGCGTGGCCACCCGACAGCATGGCCGACAAGGCAAGGTTCACAACCTCGTCTTGCCCGATGATGCGCTGCGCGATGGAAGCCTTGGCCTGAGCAAGCTTTTCGCCAAGCTGTTCGATCTCGGCAACGAGGGCCTCGGGGTCAGACATGGCAATGCTCCGGATCATGGTTATGTAGGCCAGTGGTAACAGACCTATTCCGCGGACCACAAATGGCAAAGCAAGACGGCACACAAAAGATCGTGACGGGCGGCGGTGGGGCTGGGTTGGACCAGTTGCTGCAGGCCACCAAGGAGGCGTCCAAGGCAGGCGGCTTGCCGCCGGTGCATCTGTGGAACCCGCCCTTTTGCGGCGATATCGACATGGAAATCCGCCGCGACGGCACATGGTTCCACGAGGGCACGCCGATCGGACGGGCACCGCTGGTGCGGCTCTTCTCGACCATCCTGAAGAAGGAAGGCGATGACTATTTTCTCGTCACGCCCGTCGAAAAGGTTGGCATCAGGGTCGAGGACGCGCCTTTCGTCGCTCAGGATTTTACCGTTGCGGCCGAGGGGCACGGCCCCGAACAGGTCGTGACTTTCACCACCAACGTGGGCGACAGCACGGTGGCGGGGCCTGAAAACCCCGTCCGCGTGATCCGTGACGCAAACGGCGAGCCAAGCCCCTATGTCCATGTCCGCGCAGGGCTGGAGGCGCTGATCGACCGCAAGAGCTTTTACCGGCTGGTCGATATCGGCGAGGCGCATGGCGTGGACGGCGAGGAGTGGTTCGGCCTGTGGTCGGGCGGAACGTTCTTCCCTTTCATCCCGGTGCGGGAGCTTTGATCGCTGAACACTCCTGACAGAACGCTGTCAGGAGAGGTCTGGTAGCGACAGGACATCGCAACCCCGTTACCGGAGACAGACCGATGCCCTACACACCTGCCCATTTCGCCTGCTGGTTCGAGATCCCCGTGACCGACCTCGACCGCGCGATCGCCTTCTATGGCGCCGTCTTCGACATGGAACTCAAGATCACCCAGATGGAGCCGAACCCGATCGTCGATTTCCCCACCGCGGGGCCGGCCGGCATCTCGGGGCATCTCTACCCCGGCACACCATCGGAAAACGGGCCGACGATCCATCTCGTCGTGCCTGACAGCCTTGGCGCCACCAAGGCGCGGCTGCTTGCGGCGGGCGGGCGCGTGGCAAGCCCCGACATCAAGATCCCGCCGGGCACATTTTGCTACGCGCATGATCCCGACGGCAATTCCATCGGCCTGTTCGAGATGGCGGCCCAGTGACCCCTGCCCCGCGCCCCGAGCGGCTTGGTCGCCGGGGCGCGGCGCTGTAGCGTGATCCCATGCGCCGCGCCGACCGCCTGTTCATGATCGTCGAAAGGCTCCGCCCCGGGCGGCTGGTGACGGCCTGCGCGCTTGCCGAAGCGCTGGAAGTGTCCGAGCGCACGATCTACCGCGACATCGCCCATCTGATCGGGGCGGGCCTGCCGATCGAAGGCGCGGCGGGCTTGGGCTACCTGATGCGTCCCGGCTACGACCTGCCACCCCTGATGTTTGACGCCGACGAGATCGTGGCCCTGATCGCAGGCGCGCGCATGGTGTCCACATTCGGCGGCACAGGCATGGCGCAGGGGGCGGACCGCGCGCTCGACAAGATCGCGGCGATCTTGCCGCCGCCCTTGCGCGCCCGGGCCGAAGCGGTGGCGATCCGGTCAGTCAGCGCCCGCCCGCTCGATGCCGCCACGCGGGCGGCCATCGACACACTCGAACGCGCCTGCGAGGCCCGCCAGAGGGTGCGGATTACCTACCGCGACGAGACCGGGGCGGATACGTCCCGCGTCCTGCGCCCGCTGGGGCTGTGGTTCTGGGGCACGGTCTGGACTCTCGTGGCATGGTGCGAATTGCGCCATGATTTCCGGATGTTCCGTATAGACAGGATCGCGGGGACCGAGTTGCTCGACCGTTTCACGCCCGAACCCGGCCAGCGGATGGAGGATTTCTACGCCGCCGAGTTGGACCGGCGCTGCGACTGACCCTTGCGGTTTGCGGCCACCATCGCCTCGATCCGGATCATCTGGGCCTCGGCCTCGGCCACATCGGCGACCAGCGTGACCGGCGCAGGCAGCGTGGTAAGCTTTGCGGCGTCCTTGATGATCTGCCCCGACAGCAGCATCTGCGCATCGGGCCGCGTGCGGGCCAGCGCCGCCAGAAGCCGCCGCAGTGCGGGGTAGGAATGATCGCCCGAACAGCTGAGCCCGATCACCGGCCGGTCGTCGCGTGAGATGCGCGAGACAAGCTCGTCATGGGTCTGGCCCACCATCAGCCCCACATCCCAGCCGTTGCGGCGGAACAGATCGGCGGCCATCATCACGCCCAGCGTATGTTGCTCACCCGGGACGGCGGCAAAGACCGCGCCCTTGCCGTGCGCGCAGGACGGCGTCATCCGGCTGGCGGGCATGCGGCGCAGGATCGCCTGGATGCGCGCGCTGGCCAATGCCACCTCGCTGAATGGCAGGCGGTCCTTGTCCCAAAGCTCACCCAAGCGGCGGGCGGCGGGGGCAAGATGATCGAAACAGACATCCTCGACCGAAAGACCCGCCTCCAGCAGGTCCTCGACCAGCACGGATGCGGCCAGATCATCGTCGTCGCACAGCGCATAGGCCAGCGCCGCTGCGCAGGGGTCGCCCAGCACCTTTTGCGCATCGGTTCGACCGGGCTGCGCGCGCATCTCGGCGCAAAGTCGGGCCACAGCGCTTTGCGCGAGACGCGACAGGTCAGACGGGCGACCTGGGCAATTGCCGGGGCGGGGAGCGGGGATCTGCGGTTGATCGGTCATGGCGGTCACTCGTCTTTCATCGTCTGCAAGGGCGGACACCCCGAAACCCGGGGGAACTGACCTTCTTCCGCGCGCTTCCCTGATTGAAGACCACAGTATACCGCGCAATCTGTCAACCCAGATTTACATGTTTTGCTTCGGCAAGATGACCTGCACCGTCTTTATTAATTGACGAAAATGCCAGATTTCCTGTGACTGGCAAGCAAAGTTGACAGGAAAATTCAGTCGCCGGCACCTCATCGCGCGATTCGAGGCCCGAGAAGAGGATGCCGCCGATGCGCCAGCGCCGGTGCGCCGGTGACGGTGGTCGCTCCCGCGATGACGGAAATCTGAAGGCGCGGCATGCGCCGCCGGATGCCGCAGCGCGATTGATCCCGGACTACGCTGCGCATCATGCAGGCCTTGGACCGCGGGCCGAACCGGGCCTCGACCACGCTGGCCTTCTAGAACTACCAAAACGCCTTCGCGCCTTTCGCAATGGGCTATGCCTCCGCGCTGGCCTATGTGCTGTGTTTCGTTGTCGGCCTGATTACGCTTTTGAATTTTCACCTGCGGCTGAGCTGGGTCCATGATTGGCACCCTGCGCCGCGCCAACGCGCTGATCGCGCTTTACGCGGTGCTGCTGACGTCGTCATGCGCCTGTCATCTGGGCGCGGTAGCGGACCCGTCGGGAACATTCCGATTCCGGACGAGGGGAACCACCATGAAAACGCCGATGATCGCAACGCTTGCCGCCGCCCTGCTGGCCGGCCCGGCTCTGGCCCAGACCGATGACGTGTCGGGGCGGCTGGTGCTTTACACCTCGCAGCCCAACGAGGATGCGCAGCGCACCGTCGATGCGTTCAACGCGGTCTACCCCAACGTGACCGTCGACTGGATCCGCGACGGCACCACACAGGTCATGGCGCGGCTCGAGGCCGAGTTTGCCGCCGGCAGCCCGCAGCCCGATGTGCTGCTGATCGCCGACACCGTGGTGATGGAAGGGCTCGAGGCGCAGGGCCGCCTGATGCCCTACCCGGAGGCCGATGTCTCGGCCTATGACCCGGCCCTGATGGACCCGGAGCGGCATTATTTCTCGACCAAGCTGATCACCACCGGGATCATCTACAACACCGCCGCCCCCTTCGTGCCCGAAAGCTGGTCCGACCTGCTGCGGCCCGAGGCGCAGGGCCAGATCGCCATGCCTTCGCCGCTGGCGTCGGGTGCGGCCACGATCCACATGGTCGCGCTGACCTCGCACCCCGACCTTGGCTGGGCATACTACGAGGGTCTGGCAGCACAGGGCACCAACCCGCAGGGCGGCAATGGCGGCGTCTACAACGCGGTCGCCGGCGGCGAGCAGATGTTCGGCATGGTCGTCGACTTCCTGCCGATCCGCGAGATCCCCAACGGCGCGCCGGTGGCCTTCGTCTTTCCGGAGGAAGGCGTCTCGGCCGTGACCGAGCCGGTGGCGATCCTGTCCACCGCGCAGAACGTGCCCGCCGCGCAAGCCTTCGTCGATTTCCTGATCTCGCCCGAAGGACAGCAACTGGCCGCCGACATGGGCTACCTGCCCGCGCACCCGGCCATCGCCCCGCCCGAAGGCTTCCCGGCGATGGACCAGATCCAGCTGCTGGAGTTCGACCCGGCCGTGGCGCTGGAAAATGCCGAGGACTACCGCCTGCGTTTCGTCGAGATCTTCGGCGGCTGAGCCCTGACCACCTATCGAAAATACCTGCCGGGCGGCGAGGCATTGAGCCTTGCCGCCCTCGCGCTGTTTGCGGTGGCCCTGATGCTGGTGCCGCTGGGCCTGATGCTGCGGCAGGGCCTGCTGGTGGATGGCCTTCCCTCGCTTGCGCCGCTGCAAGGCGCGCTGGGGAACCGCTCGGTCGCACGCGCCTTGTGGAACTCGCTCGACAGCGCGGCGGTCTCGGCCACGCTGTCGCTGGGGCTTGGGGCTGGGCTGGCATTGGTCGTGGGGCTGACGAACCTGCGCGGCAAGGCGGTGTTCACCTTTCTGATCCTGATCCCGATGATGATCCCGCCGCATGTGACCGCGATTGCCTGGACGCAGGCGCTGGGGCCGTCTTCGCCGCTTCTGGGCGCTGTGGGGCTGGCGCCGCCCTTGGGCTCGCCCCACCCGCTCTACGGGCGGGGCGGCGTCATCGCGCTGCTGGCGGTGCAGCACATGCCGCTGGTGTTTCTGGTGGTTCTGGCGGCGCTGCGCGCCCTGCCCCGCGAGATGGCCGAGGCCGCGCGCGTGTCGGGTGCGGGCACCGCGCGCCTGCTGGCCAAGATCATCCTGCCGCTGCTTGTGCCAAGCCTGCTCGCGGCCTATGCGCTGGCCTTTGTCTCGGCGCTCGGCAATTTCGGTATCCCCGCGCTGCTCGGAATTCCGGGGCGCTACACGACCCTGCCCGTCCTGATCTGGCAGCGCTTGTCGAGCTTCGGCCCCTCGATGTTGGCCGATGTGGCGGTGATGTCGGCGCTGATGGCGCTGATCGCCATCGCGCTGGTACTGGTCCAGACATGGCTCTCCGCGCGCAGCCGCGCGGCGCTGATCGGCCCGCCGCAGCCGCCGATGCGGCTCGACCTCGGTCGCGCGCGGCCCTTGGCCGAGGCCGGGATCGGGCTCATGGTTCTTGTGATCCTAGGCCTGCCCATGGCCGCCCTTGTCGGCACGGCACTGGTGCCCACCTATGGCGTGACCTTGACCCTTGAGACCCTCACGCTGGCCAATTTCGAACAGGTCCTGTTTCGCCAGTCGGTCACGGCGCGCGCCTTTGTGAATTCGACCCTCGCGGCGGGCGTGGCTGCGCTGGCTCTCGCCGGTCTGGGCGCGCTGCTGGCGCGGGCCACATCGGGGCCGCCGGGGCCGGGCCGAGGCATCGGGCGGGTGGTGTCGACACTGGCGGAAACCACCTATGCCATTCCCGGCATCGTCATCTCGATCGCCTTCATCCTGACCTTCCTGCGGCCGCTGCCGCTGGTCGGGGTGTCGGTCTACAACACGCTCACGCTGATCGTGCTGGCCTATCTCTGCGCCTTTTTCGCCGTCGCGCTCAAACCGGTGTCGGCGGCCTGTCTGCAGCTTGACCCCGCGCTGGACGAGGCGGCGCGGGTCGCGGGCGCGGGCTGGAGCCTGCGTATGCGGCGGATCTTCCTGCCGCTGGTGGCGCCCGCCGCGGCGGCGGGCGGGATGCTGGTGTTCCTGACCGCCTATAACGAGATCACGGTCTCTGCGCTGTTGTGGTCCTCGGGGACCGAGACGATCGGGACCGTCATCTACAATTACGAGAATGGCGGCTACACGGTGCTGGCCGCCGCGATGTCGACCGTCACGGTGGTGGCGACGGTGGTGCTGATGGCGCTGCTCGACCTGTTGGGGCGGCGGATGCCGCCCGGCGTGGTGCCCTGGCGGCTTTGAACATCAGCCGGGCAGGACCCAGCCGCCGAGCACTCGCAGACCAAGAGCCTCACCGGCGCGCACAGGTCCCGGCAGATGCACGACACAGGGCGCGGGCAAGCCCTCGACCGCCAGCTTCGCCTCCCACAGCCCGCCTCGGTAGAGCGCTGAAAGCACGCGCGCGGGCAGGCCGTCACCCGATGCCCCGACCGCCAGATCGGCTGGCCGGAACAGCGCCTCGCGCGCGCCGTCTGGTCCCTCGGCCCCGCGCAAGCGGACGGGCTGACCGGCCAGTTCGGCCACCCCGCCCCGGATCAAAACCGGCTGGATCGCGCCTTGCCCGATGAAGCGCGCCACAGCCGCCGAGGCGGGCCGGTCGTATATTTCCGAGGGCGTGCCGACCTGCAGGAACCGCCCCTCTGCCATCACCGCCATGCGGTCGGCGACCGCCATCGCCTCGCGCTGGTCATGGGTGATATAGACCGTCGTGGCGCCCGAAGCGCGGTGGAACGTGCTCAGCTCCTCCTCCATCGTGGCGCGCAGGTGCGGGTCGAGATTGGCGAGCGGCTCGTCCATCAAGATCACGCGCGCCTCTTGCGCCAGACAGCGCGCCAGCGCCACGCGCTGCCGCTGCCCGCCCGACAGGTCGGCGGGTTTGCGACCGGCGAAATCCGACAGTTCCACGGTGGCCAGATGACGCTCGGCCCGCGCCGCCGCCTCGGCCCGGCCAAGCCCCGCCGCCTCGGCTGGAAAGGCCACGTTGCCGCGCACATCGAGATGCGGCCAGAGCGCGTAGGACTGGAATACGAAACCCGTGCCACGCGCCTCGGGCGGCACATGCAGCCCCGGCCCGCTCACCTGCCGCCCGCCCAGATGGATCTCGCCCGCGTCCGCCGTTTCGAGCCCCGCAATCAAACGCAACAAGGTCGATTTCCCACAGCCCGAGGCGCCGACGATGGCAAAGAATTCCCCTTGCATGATGTCGAGCGTCACACCGTCGACAGCAGGCTTGCCGGAAAAGGATTTCTGCAAGTATTGCAAGGTGATGGACATGGGATCCCTCGGGGCCGGGCGCGACAACCCCCGCCATGTAGGCGCGCGATGTGTCGGTTCTGTAACAGATCACTCAGGCGCGCGGCAACTCGGTGCCGCCTTCGGTCAGCACGCGCTGACTTCGCCCGGATCGGCCGCGGTATAGGGCCCAGAGGTCTTGCCCGTCGTATCGGGGAAAACTGCTGCCCGATACGACGGGCAAGTGCCATGACGGAACCGCCAAGATCCTCGCTCAAAACAAAAATCCGCCCTATCGGACCGAAACAACGTCTTGTTCCATCCGAAAGCACAAACTCTGCTCGGGCGGCCAAGAAGGGCTAGCGGTGTAATCTAGGGAAGTGGCGCACCACGGAGAATGAAGGTGAGAACTGAAAAATCGTCGTGATGCTGTCAGCTAGAGACAAATCGTGTCGGCTGACGCGGCAAGATCTGAAGCTTCAGCCTTCATGACCCGAAGGCTGCAAGAGAGCGGCGAGGCGCCATAGAACGACCTTGTCCGTGCGGTGGCAAGGCTATTGGGGTTTCAGGGCGTCGGAGCAGAATTGATTGCTGCGATCGACGCCGCGCTGGTCATAAAAACCTGGCTGAGGGGCGGATGCGTCTTGGGAGCAGTCGCCTTCGCAAGGGGAGGAGAGCCGCCTTTGACCTTGCGACATCCCATCCGCAGAACACCGCTAAAGCAGCCGATCAACCTGCCCCCGTGACCGGCGGCGGTTCGCCGGTCACGTCGGTCTGGTCATCTACTTGAACAAACGGCGGATAACAGTCTGGATCACGGCAGACAGCGGCAGGGAAATCCAGCACATTGACCCTGTCCGCCGCCCAAGCGGTCAAGTCTGACGGTCACATCGAGGCACTTCATGAAGATAGTGAAAGCTCTTCTTGGTCTCGCCCTGCTCGTGGGCGTGGGCCTCGGAGCGCTCAAGCTTGCGCATCCCTTGCCCGACAGGTCAGGCATCGAGGCCGGCGTTGCCATTCCGCCCAGCCCCGATACGCGGCTTGGCGCTGCGGTGCTTGCAGGCATGGTGGACCATCCGGGGCACAGCGGCGTGGTGCCGCTTGTGGACGGGCGCGATGCGCTGTCCGCCCGCATCCTTTTGGCACGCGCCGCCGAGGCTTCGATCGATGTGCAGTACTACATCTGGCAGACCGACACGACGGGCTGGTTGTTGCTGGACGAATTGCGTGCGGCGGCAGACCGGGGCGTCCGCGTCCGGCTGTTGCTGGATGACAACGGCATTCCGGGGCTCGATGATGTGCTGGCTGCGCTGCACGCCCACCCCATGATTGAGGTGCGCCTGTTCAATCCCTTTGTCCTGAGGCAACCCAGGCTCTTGTCCTACGGGTTCGACTTTTTCCGCCTCAATCGCCGGATGCACAACAAATCGATGACGGTCGACGGCGTCGCCACGATCCTTGGCGGCCGCAACATCGGCGACATCTATTTCGTCTACGGTGAGGGCGTTGGCTACTTCGATCTGGATGTGCTGGGCGTCGGCCCCATTGCCGCGGATGTCGCGACAGATTTCGACCGCTACTGGAACAGCGCGTCTGCATACCCGGCCGACATGATCCTTGCCCCAGACCCGAACGGCATGGATGGGCTTGCGGCCGCCGCGTCCGACGCGCGAGAGAGCGTCGCTGCATCCGACTACCTTGCCGCTATCGGCGCGTCGGCGCTGGTGCGCCAGATCATGGCAGGTGACCCGATCCTTGAATGGACCGAAGTTACACTGATGAGCGATGACCCGGCCAAAGCTTTGGGGCAGGCCGACCAAAGCGCGCTCCTCATGGCGCGTCTGGCGCCGCTGCTGGCGGAAACCGAGACCAGCCTCGATGTCGTTTCGGCTTATCTGATCCCGGGCCGCGCCGGGACCGATCTTTTCTCGGGACTTGCCGGCGAGGGCCGGGAGGTACGCCTGATGACCAATTCGCTTGCGGCAACAGATGTGCCGATCGTTCATTCGGCATGGATGAACTATCGCCCCGATCTCCTCGACGCAGGCGTGACGATCCTGGAATTGCGCCCGGACCGAGATGAGAGCCCTGGTGTCGACCTGTCCGCCATCCTGATGGGGCCAAGGTCCAGCCTGCACGCCAAGACCTTCGCCATCGACGGACAGCGCATTTTCGTTGGCTCGTTCAATTTCGATCCGCGCTCGGCGATGCTCAACACCGAGATGGGCGTCCTCGTTGAAAGCCCCCGGATCGCAGTTGCGCTTTCACAGGCGCTCGACGCGCGGCGCATGGTTTACGAGGTTATGCGGAGCGACGGTGGATCACTGATCTGGCAAGAAATGACACCGGACGGCGAGGAAACGACCCACACGACCGAACCGAATGCCAGCCTGATCCGCCGCGCACTCGCAAGAGCGGCAAGCTGGCTGCCGGTGGAGTGGATTCTCTGAACCGGATCAGAACCTCAACCCCGGCATGCCGCGCGGGAGATCTGCCGGCTGCTCTGGGGGTGTCATCACGCTCCGCTCGGCTCACCCTCCACCTCAGACAAAGACGGCGCGCAGCAGGTGCTCGTAATCCTGACCGGTCAGGGGTGCGGGGTTTGTCGGGTGGCTGTGATCGGCGAGGGCGCCGTGAATGACGACCTCGAACTGTGAGCTACCCCCCGAAAATTGGACAGTGACGGAAGCTACGATCTGAGGTCTGCTGATCCCCAAGACGAGGAGATCAGAATATGTCGAAACGCAGG
>NZ_QGGW01000010.1 GCF_003148775.1 Roseicyclus mahoneyensis | reverse complement strand
CCTGCGTTTCGACATATTCTGATCTCCTCGTCTTGGGGATCAGCAGACCTCAGATCGTAGCTTCCGTCACTGTCCAATTTTCGGGGGGTAGCTCAGTCCGCCTATCTGAACTGGCTCAGAACCAGCTATCTTGCCGTGCAGCTGACCGAGCCGGAAGGGCCGGGCGCACAGATCGACGCCTTCGATTGCAATGGGCAAATGTGGAGCACCGTCCGTCTTGCAACCGTTTTTGATATAACGATGTCTCAGGGCTCATTTTCTTGCCTCCGATATTCTTGGGTTGGCAGGACGTATATGCCAATATG
Organism: Roseicyclus mahoneyensis; assembly: GCF_003148775.1. Taxonomy (GTDB): domain Bacteria; phylum Pseudomonadota; class Alphaproteobacteria; order Rhodobacterales; family Rhodobacteraceae; genus Roseicyclus; species Roseicyclus mahoneyensis. Next base: position 132,457 of record NZ_QGGW01000010.1, on the reverse strand, counting down.
ACCGATCATTTTCGCAAGAAATAAGGACTGATCCGCTGAGCCTTCGCCGCAGGTCAAGCAGATGAGAAGAATGGAAGCGTCAAAACACTGTTCCACAATGCAAGAAAGTGATAACCTCACAGGCTGCCCAGAGTACACCTTATTCTGTTGGTGACCGATAATCCGGGTATGGGCATGCATGAATTCGGCTGATCGGTCACAGGCGAGATCGCCGTCCAACGGACCTGCGGACCGAAAGCCAGACATCCGCAAATGGCAAGGTCGCTATGCAGTTTGACCAATGCCCGCTACATTGTCTCGCAAGGGAGTCGGGGGCGGGAGGTCACCGACAGGGAGGAGACATGCGTTGACGCGCCTGGTCGCAACACGGCGGCAGGTTCTGGCTGCCATGGTAGCGGCACCTGCGCTCGCCACACCTGCGCTGTCGCAACCGCGCGCCTTCACGCTCGCGCTTACCCCTGTTTTGATGATCTCCGATCTCGACCTCATGGGCCTGCTGAGAACCTACCTCGCCACGGCCCTGGGCATGCCCGTGCAACTGGCCACGCGCCGCAGCTATCAAGACGTCACCGTGCTGGTGATGGGCGGCAAGGTGGATGCGGCCTGGGTCTGCGGCTTTCCCTATGTCATGCACCGTGATCTTCTCGATGTCGTGGCGGTGCCGATCTGGCGCGGATCGCCGCTCTACGAATCCTATCTCATCGTCGAGCATGGCAGCCCGGCGCAGGACTGGTCCGATCTTGAAGGGCATATGCATGCCTTCTCGGACCCGGATTCGAACTCGGGCTATCTCGTCACCGCCGCCCTTCTGGCGCGAAATGGGCGGCGAACCGACAGTTTCTTTCAGAGCACCATGTTCACCTACGAACATCGCAACGTGGTTCGGGCGGTGGCCTCGGGGCTGGCGCAATCGGGCAGCGTCGATGGCTATATCTGGGACACGATGGCCGATACCGAGCCCGAGCTTGCGGATGCGACGCGCGTGCTGCGCCGGTCCGAGCCCTTGGGCTTTCCCCCCGTGGTCGTCAACCGCACCCTCGGCGATCCGGGCCGCAGCACCGCGCTGAGGGAGGCGCTTTTGTCGATGGCCTCCGACGATCTGGGCCGGTCGCTGCTGGCCGCGCTCCGGCTCGATGGCTTCACCGAGGTTGCGCCGACGCATTATGACGCCATCGCGGCCCATGCGGCCCGTGTCCGGTCGATGTGATGGGCGCGCTCACCGGTCAGGGTTTGCGCCACGGTCGCGTCTTGCCACGGCTGCCGCTGACGTTGCGGGTGCCGGTGGTCGTCGCGGGCCTGATGATCTTCGTCAGCCTTGTCGTGTCGGAACGCGCGATCTCGCAATTCGACGCCTCGCAGGCCCGGCACTTCGTCGAACTTGGCAATGCCTATCTCGACGGAATGGCGCCCGCCGTGGTGCCTGCCGTGGTGCGCGAGGATGTCTGGGAGGTGTTCGACGTCCTCGACCGCTCGCGCGAGCTCTACCGCGGGCTGGAGCTGATCCAGACGGTCGTGACCGATCCGGACGGCCGGGTGATCGCGGCGAGCGACCCGCGACAGACCCCAGTGGGCAGCCTGTTCGAGGCCGGGGTCAATTCTGCCGCCGCCGATGATCTGCCACGGCTGGAGCCCGGCACGGAAGTCGCGAGCCTGCGGCGCGATCTTTTGCACCGCGGTCATGCTGTCGGCACATTGCACGCCCGCATCGATGTCGGGCCGCTTCAGGCCGAACGTCAGCGCCTGTTGTGGATGCTCATCATCGGCAATGCCGCGATCACCCTTGGCCTTTCGGCGCTTGGCTATCTGGCGGTCACGCAGATGGTCCGCCCGCTGCGCCTGATCTCGTCGCGGCTGGCCTCCGGCTCCACCTTGCCCGTACCCGAGGACGAGATGCCCTCCGATCTCGAAACCGCGCGGCTTTACGAAGGTTACAACCGCCTGATCGCCGCCCTCGAAAGCCGCGAGCGGCTGAGCAGCCGGCTGGCCGAGAAGGAGCGGCTGGCTGCCCTTGGCCAGCTTGCCACCGGCATGGCCCATGAAATCAACAACCCGCTTGGCGGGCTGATCACCGCGCTCGACACGCTCGACCACCACGGCGACCGCCCCGAAGTGCGGCAACAGACCATCGCCTTGCTGCGCCGGGGTCTCGATGACATCGGGCGCGTGGTGCGCACGACTCTGGCGGGCCATCGGGGCGCGACCGACCCGCGCCCGCTTGCGCCCGGCGATCTGGAGGATCTGCGCACCCTGATCGCGCCGGAACTGCGTTTGCGCGGCCAGAGCCTTGACTGGGACGTCGGGTTCGAAACGCCCCTGCCCGTACCGGCCGGGCCGCTGCGGCAGGCACTTTTGAACCTGCTGCTCAACGCGTCCAACGCCGCGCCGCGCGGGGCGACCATCGGGTTTCGCGCCTTGCCGGACGCGGGTCGCCTCGTGCTCAGCGTCGAGGATGCCGGGCCGGGCCTGCCCGAGGCGTTGCGCGACTACCTCGTGTCGGGCGGCACCGGCGAGGCACCGTTGCGCAGCGGCCCGCATCTGGGCCTGTGGCTGATCCGGACCGTCGCCAACGAGATCGGCGCGCGGATCGAGGTCGCGCAAAGCGCGCTCGGCGGCGCGCGGGTCTCGCTGCTGGTGCCGCTGCCCCGGACCGGGGGCGCCGATGGCCTTTGAAGGATCGCTGCGCGGGTGCCGCCTTGCCTTGATCGAGGATGACGCCGTGATGGGCGAAAGCCTTCTGGTGCGCCTGTCGCTGGAAGGCGCCGACGTGCGCTGGTGGACCAGCGGCGCCGAGGCCAGCCGCAGCCTGCCCGCCTTCGGCCCCGAGGTGGTGATCTGCGACATCCGCCTGCCCGACGATGGTGGCGAGGCGCTGTTCGACCGGCTGGCGCGCCACACCCCGGCGCCGTTCCTGTTCATGACCGCCTACAGCGACATCGAACAGGCGGTGCGCCTGATGCGCGCCGGTGCCGCCGATTACGTCACCAAACCCTTCGAATTCGGCGATTTCCGCACCCGGCTGGAACGTCTGCTGCTGCCCGGCGCAGGCGCGCTCGGCCCCTCGGCCGCGATGCGCCGGATCGAGGCGCAATTGCTGCGGCTGGCCGCGCGGCCGGCCGTGCCGGTGCTTCTGACCGGCGAGACAGGCGTGGGCAAACAGGTCTGCGCGCGCTTCCTGCACGAGGCCGACCCCGTGTCCGGGCCCTTCGTCGTCGTCGATTGCGCGGCGCTCGGCGGGGCAGGGGATGGCGCCGAGGCGGCCCTCTTTGGCGAAACCGGCATGATCGCCGCCGCCGCAGAGGGCGGCACGCTCTTTCTCGACGAGGTCGCCGAACTGCCCGACCGGCTGCAGCCGCGGTTCCTGCGCCTGATCGACGAGCGCTGCTTTGCGCCGACGGGCGGCGGCGCCCCGCGCCCCTTCAAGGGCCGCATCGTCTGCGCCACCCATGCCGACCTGCGCGGCCTCGCCAAACAGGGTCGCTTCCGCGAGGACCTGCTGTTCCGGGTGGATGCCGCGGGCCTGACGGTGCCGCCCCTGCGCGACCGGCAGGAAGACATCTTGTGGCTGATGCACCTGATCCTGCGCCGCATCGCCACCGAGACCGGGCGCCCACCGCCCGCGATTACGGCGGGCGCCGAACTGCTGGCGCTGCGCCACGACTGGCCGGGCAACGTCCGCGAATTGCGCAACCGGGTGGAGCGGGCCGCCGCCTTGACCGAGGCCCCCATCGGCCCCGCCGACCTGTTTCCCGACCAAGGCGACACGGCCGAGGGCTTCGCGCTTCTGGCCGACACGCGCGATCTGGCCGAACGACAGCACATCCGCCGCGCGCTGGCCCGCACTGACGGGAATGTGCCCGAGGCCGCGGCGCTGCTTGGCATCTCGCGCTCCACGCTCTTCGACAAGATGCGCCGGTTGGGTCTGGCGCGCGACGGCGGCTGAATCCGGAAATCCGGACGCCCACCGCGGCCCCGTCCGGATATCCGGACATCGCGCGGCGCTGCAGCATCGTCGCCTCCTTTCTGCCTGTAGCTGGAATTAGCCTATAAATCAGGGTATTACTTGCCGTTTTTAAACTGACCGGTGACCCCATTTTGTCGGGTCAAATGCCTCTAGACTTGACGTGACAGGAGTCCGAAAACCTCGGGGAGGATGACGGATGACACGCAAACTCGACCAGATCGAACGCGATCTCGTGCAGAAGGTGAAGCGCGGGGAAATCGGCAGGCGCGACCTCTTTCGCGTCTCCGCGGCCGGGGCGACGGCCCTTGCCATGGGGGGCGGCAGCCTTGCCGTGACGGCCGGTGCAGCGCGCGCCGACACCGGTGGGCCGAACTACAAGGACATGGGCCGCGTCATGCCCATCGGGGGGGCCAATGCCACCGGGCGCTGGTTCGACTATTCGACCCTGATCACGCCGGTCGAACAATTCTACGTCCGCAACCACTACCCCACTCCGCGCGCCGCCGACTACCCGGAGCTTGATCCGGCCAACTGGAAGGTGCGCATCCACGGCGCGGGCGTCGCGAACCCGATCGAGCTGAGCTACGAGGACCTTCTGGCTCTGCCGTCGCGCAGCATATTTGCGACGATGGAATGCCACGGCAACGGTCGCAACCTGTTTTGGGAACAGCAGGGCATGATGGACGTCACCGGCGGGCCGTGGGGCCTTGGCGCGGTGGGTCTTGCGGAATGGACCTATGTGCCGATGTCGGTGATCTTCGACCTTGTAGGGCTACAGGACACCGCGGTCGAGGCGCTGTTCCAGTCAGGCGTCGATGGCGAGGACATGCGTCGCCCGATGCCGGTGGCCGACATCCTCGAACGCCCCGACGACATCGGACTGGCCTACATGATGAACGGCCTGCCGCTGCAGCCCGACCACGGCTTTCCGGTGCGCGCGCTCGTGCCCGGCTGGGGCGGGACCGCGTCGATCAAGTGGCTGACCGAGATCCGGATCGAGCCGCACCGCTTCTGGGCGCGGCTCAACGTGCGCAACGAGGCCTATATCGGCCCCGAACATGCCGCCGACACGCCCGGGCCGCACGACGAATACCTCGACGGTGTCACCGCGGCGGATGTGGTCGGCACGATGGTGCGCTGGATGAACGTGAAAAGTACGCTGACCGTGCCGCTGGTGCTCGACCAATCGCCCAACCTGCCGTCGAACTACCCGCTCGACCGAGGCGAGTTGCCGGTGATGACCGCAGGCCAGCACACCATGGCGGGCTATGCTTGGGCGCCCGACGGCGTGCGCGAGGTCCACTACCGGTTGAACGGCAGCGGCTGGCAGCGCGCGGCCCTCGTGCCGCCGAACCTTGGGCGCTACACATGGGTGCGGTTCGAGTTCCCATGGGATGCGACGGCTGGGGTCCACGAGATCGAGACCCGGGCTACCGACAACTCCGGCGTGACACAGCCCGCGACCTATCCTTTCAACCTGCTTGGCATGACCAACAACGCGATCCCGAGGTTCCGGATCGAGGTGGTCTGATCCCTCCACGACACCAAGCCAGATCACCACGGCGGGCCCCGTTCGGCCCGCCGCGCCATGTCTCACTCACCCGGAGCTTTCTCGATGCCCGTCCGCGTGCTGATCCCCCTGCGTTCGCCGCAGGTGCGTGCCGCCTTGACCCTTGCCACCTCCGCCATGGTCGCTGTCGCCATGATGGCCCATGCCACCACCGATGACACGACACTCCCGGAGCCCGAGGTGATCGTGACAGAACGCCTTGAGACTTGGCGCGGTCAGGGCATGTCGGATGCGCTTTTGGCGCAGATAAGCGACGGAGCCACGGTGTTCCGCGATACTTGTGCGGTCTGTCACGGCGCCTTGGGCGAAGGGGGCGCAGGCTATGCCACCCCGATCATCGATACCGCAGCGCTCGACAAGTTCCGGACCGGCCACCGCCTGTTTCTCTACAACCGCGACATGATGCCCTTCAATGAACCCGGCTCCCTCCCGCCCGAGACTGTCTGGCAGGTGACGGCATTCCTGATGGCCATGAACGGGTGGCTCGACGGGCTCGATGCGCCGCTAGGGGCGGACAACGCTCGGGATGTGGCGATTGCGCCCTGACGCGGATGGATGCGGGCTGCGAAACGCTCGATCAGCTTTTGGAAGGGGCCATGCGGCGGCGGTCCTTGCGGACGACCGGACCCATGCCCGCCTGAGGCAAGCGCGGTCTGCGCGCGCTGACAGGCATGGGTTTGATCGCGTTCGAACCGGCGGTGCCAGATTAGGTGGTTGGCGATCGGGGCCACTTCCAGTGGGATGGGCACGCTGATGAGCGGATAACGCTCGACGACGTAATCGGTGGTTCGATGGCTAAAGACCCCAACATGATCGGCTTGCAGCAGCAACTCGGGCAAGATGGTAAAGCTCATCAAGGTCGCCGCGATGTTGCGCGCATGGCCGTTGCGATCCAGCACCGCGTCAAGGGCGGCACGGCGCTCAGCGGTCGAACTGACCAAGAGATGTGATAACCTGGCCTGCGACCTTCATCGGATCGAACGTCTGATGCGGATCAATGCCTTGCGGGCGCGGCCCAGACGCCGTGGAAAGCCGAAGGACGACAGCGAACGGTCAGTCATTGCCGACACCATTCTCGACCGGGATTGCCACGCTGACCGGCCAAACCAGAATTGGCAGGCCGCCTTCACCGAGGTGCTGCCCTCGGGCACGATCCGCGCGATGGCGCAAAACGCCAACGTCAACGGGTTGCAGACATGGGGCGCCAATCTTGTGGCCGTGCCGTGGATGCCGATGGCCGATGCCGGGGTCGAGGAGCAGGTGGTCCAAGACATGATCCGCGTGTGTCACACCGGCAAAGAGGCGCTGGGCACGTCCTTCGGGGCGTTCAACGGGGCTGATTTCGACAATATGGCGCCCGCCAACGTGATGCCCTACCATCCCGGTGCGACCCGCTACCATAAGGGCGTCGGGATGCCTAAGGGCAACTGACGAAAACGCGGCGCACCCCTGTAACGGGGGGCGCCGTCACGGACTGCACATCAAGGAGAGTCGCGCGGATGATGACCGAACTGACAGCGGCCGATGGCCACAGGCTCGACGGCTGGATCGAACCGGCCATAGGTGCACGCAAGGGCGGCCTGATGATCTTGCAGGAAATCTTCGGCGTCACCGACCAGCTCAAGGGCGTCGCTCGGCACTATGCGGCGCTGGGCTACGAGGTCGCGATCCCCGCGCTGTTCGACCGGCATGAAAAGGGCGCAGTCATCCCCTTCGATCAGGGCTCGCGCGGGCGCGACATGATGTTGGCCTCCGACCTCGACCAGACCATGTTGGATGCTGATGCCGCGGTTCAAGCGCTGGCGAAAAACGGTGGCAAGGTCGGCGTCATCGGCTTTTGCTGGGGCGGCGGGCTGGCGCTGCGTGCCGCACAGGTGCTGGATGTGGGTTGCGCCGTGGCCTTCTACGGCACGCGGCTGACGCAATACCTTGACCGACCGCTGAAGGCGCCCTTTATGGCGCATTTCGGCTCGCTCGACGACCATGTTCCGCCCGAGATGCGCGAGGCCGCCAAGGCCGCCCTGCCGGGAATGGAGGTGCATCTTTACGACGCGGGCCATGCTTTCGCCAATGACGCCCGCCCGTCCCATGTGCCGGCCGCGGCGAACACGGCGCATGCCCGCACCCGGGGCTTTCTCGCCCTGCACATCCGCTGACGCCACAGGTTGCGCCTGCCGGTCAGGACCGATCCGGACGGCCGGCTCGGTCCGGTGCCGCACGATCGCGCGCGCCGACAGGGCGCAGCGATGGGGCAGGAGGCAGCAGAGCGCGGATATCGGCAAAGGGAAAGCGCGGCTCGAAGCGGAACGCCTCGGCCCGCGCTTCGGGGGGCGCGTTGCATTCGCCGGCGCGAAAGGCGGCCTGACGGGTCGCCATCGCGGCGAAGCGGTCGGGGTCTTGGCTGGTGTGCGCAAGGATGGCGGCTGTTTTCGCGGGCCAATGCGCGGTGACATCGACCCAGTGTGTCGGCACGAAGCCGGTGCCGTTCATCGTGTCCATGAACAGGACCGGCACAGAAAATCCTGACGCCTGCAGCGCAGCCGCGGACAGGGCGCGGTGGTCGGCGTGGTAGTCATTGGGCGCATGGGTCACCAGCAGGTCGGGCGCGGCCTGCCCGATCAGATCGCGCAAGGCATCCTCCAGCGCGGCATCGGCGCGCAATGCGCCATCGGGAAAGCCCATGAGCAGTGGCGCGCCCAAAGGGGCCAGCGCGGCCGTCGTCTCTTGCGCGCGCAGGCGCTTCAACTCTTCCGCAGGCAAAGCGCCGCCCTTCGCGCCATCCGTCGCAATCGCCAGCGTCAGCCGCGCCCCCATTCCAGCCCAGGCCGACAGCGTGCCAAAGGCGTAGATCTCCAGATCGTCGGGATGGGCCCCGATGGCAAGAACGCGCAAATCAGCCCTCCATGGCGAGGAATTCCAGCACCATCGCCGCTGTCCATGTGAACCGCCCGCCCCCCAGCGGCTCGCCGGTGATCGGGTCGTAATATTCGGCAAAGCCGCTTTCGCGGATCAGATCAAGGCTTGAGGCCGTGATACGGGCGGCGGCAGCTTCTTGCCCGGCATGCGCAAGGCCGTCGGCGATCATGTAGTTCACCACCAGCCAGACGGGCCCCCGCCAGTAGCGCTTGGCGTCGAACTCGGCTGACTGTGGCGGGTGGCTGGCGACCCGGAACCGCGTGCCATGCGCTTCGATCTTTGCGGTGATGGCCTCGGCGCGGGCAGGGGGGATGGCGCAGAAGGCCGCGAGCAATCCGCCCACCGACGGGCTGTCGATCAGCGCACCGGCCGCCCGGTCGCGGCACAGGTATTGGCCGTGCTCGGGGGACCACAGGCTTTCCATCGCGGCCAGCCCCTTGGCGGCAAGCGCCCGGTTCTCGGCGGCAAGCGCCGTCTCGCCCAAGGCATCCGCCAGATCGGCCAGTTCCGCACAGGACCGGATCAGAATCGCATTGAAACCCGGATCGATCACCTGAAAGGGTGAGGCGTCGTGCATCCTGGCGGTATCCCAGTCGAGCGCCCGGAAATGCTCCACCAGCCAGAGGTAGCGGTCATATTGCGCCTTGGTCGGGCGATGCTCGGGGTTGGCGTGCTGCGTGTCGCGGCGGGTGTAGGGCGCGATCCCGTCGGTCGGCACGCGGGCAAAGGGCGCGTCCCAATCCACCGAATTGTCGCGCCCCGATTCCCATGGGTGCAAGATCGCCACCAGCCCCTCGCCCCCCGGGTCGCGGGTGGCAAAGAACCAGCGGTGCCATGCCGCCACCTTGGGCAAAAGCGCACGCGCCTGCGCTTCGGCCGCCGGGCGGTCGGTGGCGCGGTCGAACAGGCGCTTCAGCGCAAAGCCCGCGACGGGCGGCTGGGTGATGCCGCTGGTGGGCACCGGGCGCCCCGTGGCCCAGACGGTCGGGCCGGGGAAATAGCCGTCATCCATCTGGTGGAACACGATATGGGGCACCATCCCGCAGAGCCATTGATGGGCGAACAGCGTCTCGATCTCGGTCCAGGCGCGGGCCTCGTCGAAATGGCGCTGGCCAAGGGCGGTCAGGCACGAATCCCAGTTCCACTGGAACGGGTAAAGGCCCTTGGTAGGCACCGTGTAGCTGCCGCGGTCATTCTCGCGCAGGATGGCAATGGCGTGCTCGGAAAGGGTGGTCATCACAGGGCTTTCTGGGTCTCGGGGTTGAACCAACGGATACGGTCTGCCATCGGGGCAAGGTGAAGCACATCGCCGGGGCGGGGCACCAGCGTGCTGTCGATCACGGCGCGAAACGGCTGGCCCGCCACGGTGGCGGTGACCAGTGTATGCGGCCCCAGCGGCTCGACCACGCGCACCTCTGCGGGCAGGCCGGTGTCGCTTGGGTGCAGATCCTCGGGGCGGATGGCGAATTCGGCAGCGGGCGCTTCGGGCCCGGCAAAGACCTGCCCGCCAACCTGCCATTGACCCGCCCCGGCCGGGCTGGCTGACAGGAAGTTCATCGGCGGGTTGCCGATGAAACTGCCGACAAAGCGTGCGGCGGGGTTGCGATAGACCTCCACGGGGCCTGCCGCCTGCACGATCTTGCCGCCGTTCATCACCGAGATGCGGTCGGCCAGGCTCATCGCTTCGACCTGGTCGTGGGTGACGTAGATCGTCGTGGTGTTCGAGCCCGCCAGCACGCCTTTCAACTCGGCCCGCATCTCCAGCCTGAGCAGCGCGTCGAGGTTGGACAGCGGCTCGTCCATCAAGATCACCTCGGGCTCCATCGCCAGCGCGCGCGCCACGGCAACACGCTGGCGCTGCCCGCCCGACAACTGGCCGGAATAGCGTTTGAGCAATTGCTCGATATGCATCAGCTCCGCCGTGCGCGTGACGCGGCGCGTGACCTCGGCTTGCGGCATCCTCTTCATGCGCAGGCCAAAGGCGATGTTTTCGAACACCGTCAGATGCGGAAAAACGGCGTAGTTCTGGAACACCATGGCGATGCCCCGTTCGCGCGGCGGCAACTGGTCCACCCGCCGGTCGCCGATCCAGACTTCGCCCTTTGTGGCGGTCTCAAGCCCCGCGATGATGCGCAAAAGCGTGGTCTTTCCGCAGCCAGACGCGCCCAGAAGCACCATGAATTCGCGGTCCGCGATGGTCAGGTCGACGTCATGCAGCGCGGTGAAGGTCCCAAAGTCCTTAGCGACGCCCTTGATGCGGATTTCGGCCATGTCAGACCTCCTGTCGTTTTTTGCGGGGGCGGGTCATCGGTTTGCGATCCCCCACATGGCAAAGAGATACTTGCGCACCGCGAAGATGAAGAGCAGCGCCGGGATCACCAGCGCCGCCCCGCCCGCGAATTTCAGGTGCAGGGGCGACACGTCGAGCGATTGCAGCAAGAAGGCCGTCAGCGTCCGGTTCTCGATCGTCAGAACGGCCGCCGCAAAGACCTCGTTCCACGAGATGACGAAGGCGAAGACGGCGGATGCCGCGATGCCGGGGGCGGCCAGCGGCAAGACGACCTTGATCACGGCCTGCAATCGCGTGCAGCCCAGCGTCCATGCGGCTTCCTCTAACTCAACAGGAATGCCGGAAAAGAGCGAAAAGGTGATGAGGACGGCAAAGGGCAGCGCCAGCGTCGCATGCACCAGCGCAAGGCCAAGGATCGTGTCGTCAAGGCCCGTGCGGATGAACATAACCGCCAGCGGCAGCGCCAGAAGCGGCAAGGGAAAGGCGCGGGTCATGATGACGAGAAAGCGGAACGCCTCTTTCCCCGGAAAATCGAAGCGCGACAGCGCATAGCCCGCCGGTGCGCCAAGGCCTATGGCCACGATCATCGTGACGCTTGCGACCTGAATGGAATTCCACAGCGCATCCAGCACGCCCCGGAAGCCGAAGAAGAACTCCAGCGATGCGGTGTCGAAGGACGGAATGATGGATCGCGGAAAGGCCGTGACCTCGGCGGGCGCCGACAGCGCATTGGCGAGCAAAAGCCAGATCGGCACCAGAACCCATGCGACCAGCAGGCCGACGCCGGTGACAAAGACCCATCGGCCCGACCGGCGCACGCGGTCGGGGGCAGGTGGCGCGTCTTGGGTCCCAGCCTCGGTCATATCCGGGCCTCCTTGGGCACATGCAGCAGGCGCAAGATGACCAGCGTGAAGGCCACGGAAATGCCGAGGATGACCATCGCATAGGCCGCGGCCACGCCCCGGTCCTGCATGGTGAACTGCCACTGATAAGTCTCGCTCATCAGCACGGGGAATTGCGTGCCGCCAAGCGCCACGACCACGGCAAAGACCTCGAAGGCAAGGATCACGCGCAAGATCAGCGCCGTCTGCAGGCTTGGCTTCAGCATCGGTAGTGTCACGCGGGTGAAGCGTTGCCAGCGCGACGCGCCAAAGACCTCGGCCGCCTCGCCGTATTCCTTGGGGATCAGGCCCATGCCCGCGACAAGGATCACCATCATGATCGCGGTCGCGCGCCAGACCTCGGCCAGCACGATGGCCAGCAAGATCACCCATGTGTTTTGGTAGCTCAGAAACAGGATCGGCCGCTCGATCACGCCCAGCCCGTAGAGCATGGAGTTGAGAAACCCCGATTGCTCGAAGATCGCCAGCCAGATCAGCCCCGCCGCAAGGTCCGAGATGCCCAGCGGAATGGCGAAGATGTAAAGCAGCGTCGACCGCCCCTTTTGCAGCTTGGTCACGATCGAAGCCATGGTCAGCGCCATGGCCAACTGGATCGGCACCACGATGCCCGCCAGCAACAGCGTATTCCAGAACGCGGTCGGGAATTTCCAGTGGCTCGCCATACGCTGGTAATTGGCCAGCGTCATCTCGCCGCCGCGGGTGACGCTGTCCCAGGCTACGTTCACGAACGGGTAAAGGAAAAACACCACCAGAAACAGCGTCGCGGGCAGCAAGAGAAGGTAGGGCAAGGCGCGGGGCATGGCGCTTTCCTTGTGCGGGCGCAGGCAGGTGTGGGTCGGGCTTCGCGGGACGACGCGCGTCCGCCACCTTGTTCAGACCCTTCCCCCGGTTGGGGGGAAGGGCGCAGGTCACATGTCGGATGGGTTCAGTTCACCGGGCAGGGGCCGTCGGACGGCTCGTCCGGCGCCCAGCACGGCGCATTGGCCTGAACCATCAGCGCGCGCAGCACCTCGGCCTGGGCATCGAGCGTGGCCTCGACCGGGCGACCGGCCAGAATGATCTGCTCGAAGGTGTCGGTGTAGATCTGGCTGAACTGGCCCCCCAATTCGCCAAGTCCCATCGGCAAAAGCGCCGGAAGCGCATCGCTCGCCCCGGTCATGGTTGCAATCGCAGGCGCGAAAGCCTGAACCGAGGCCGGCATGTCATCGGGCATGTCGACCGGCATCACCGGAAAGAAGTTGGTGGCGCGCAGGGTGGCGATCTGTGTCTCGGGTTGCAGCATGTAGTTGACCAGCGCCATCGACTGCTCCGCATCCGGGGCGGTGTTCATCACCGCAAGACCCGCAAGCACCGGCATGTAGGCCCGGCCCTCGGGGCCTGCAGGAGCCGGGAAGGCCACGAAATCATCGGGCCGCTGGTTGAAGGCATCGGCCAGCCGCGCGACATGGTCAAAGGCGATCCAGACATCGCCGGTCAAAAGCGGCTCTTGCATGAAGCTGTAGTTGGTCGAGGCCGGGGTGGTGTGGCTCCAGAGTTCCGCAAAGACGCCCCAGGCCTCCACCGCAGCCTCGGACCGGAATTCGGTCACGGTCGACCCGGTATAGGCGGGCAGCAAAAAGCCCTGGAAAAAGCGGTGGCGCAACCCTTGCGGACCGGCCGGAAAGCCGAAACGGCGTTCTCCGGTCGCTTCGTGGACGGCGGCTGCCCATGCGATCAGCTGGTCATAGGTCAGCGCGTTCAGATCGGCACCCTCGGGCAGGTATTGCAGTGCCTCGCGGTTGGCGGCCATCAGATAGGTGGCCTGCATCCACGGAACGTAAAGCTGCTGGTCGGTGCCCAGACGGCCCAGCTCCAGCATGGCATCCCCGATCACGGAGGTGTCGATGGCGGACAGGTCCATCAACCCCTCGCCCAGTCCGCTCAGGTCGCCGTGCAACCCGCCCAGCACCGCGATGGTGCCGCTACCGGCCTGCATCTCGGCCTGAATCCGCGTGAGCCATGGGCCCTCGTCCATGCCCTGATAGTCGACGCCGCCCTCGAAACCGGCCAGCACCTGTTCGCGCATGGCTTGGGTTTCCTCGACCGGTTTGGCTTGGGTCGACCAAAACAGGGCCTCGGCCGCAGCCGGCCCCGCCAAAAGCGTCATCGTGGCAAGGGCCGCGCCTGCCTTCAGTGTCTCAAGCTTATTCATGATTTCATCCTCCCTTTCGTTGATTATCGTGCCGGTGCCGCGCCATGGCTGGCCCGCAAGACCAGCCTTGGCCGTACCAGCCGTTTCATCGGCGGCGCCTGAGGGTCCCTGATCCGGGCCACAAGCATCTGTGCCGATTCCCGCGCAGCGGCATGGGTGTCGCTGTCGAAGGTCGTGAGACCCGGCCGCGCCATGGCGGCCGAGGCGATGTTGTCGAAGCCGATCACGCTCAGATCGCCCGGCACCGACAGCGACAGCCCCTCGGCCTCGCGCAGCACCGCCAGCGCCAGACCGTCGAACATCGCAAGAACGGCCGTGGGCCGGTCATCCGATTGCAGCAGGTCCCGGATCACCTGCGCCCGCCGCGCCGCGTCATAGCGGGGCGATGTCACGATGCGCAGGCTCACGTGCGGGTCGCCGCGCCGCTCCATCGCTTGCACCAACCCCTCGGTCCGGTGCAGGCGAAAGGTCATCGGCTCCTCGATGGTCAAAAGGGCAAAGCGGCGGTGGCCCAGACCGTAAAGCAGATCGAAGGCCTGCCCGAAGGCGGTGAAGCCATCGGTGTCGATCCAGTCATGGCGCGCGACCTCGGTGGCTACGCGCCCATGGGTGACAAAGGGAAACCCCTCCGCCAGCAGATAGTCGACCCGCGGGTCCACCTCGGAGGTCCGGCCAAGGATCAGCCCGTCGGCCCGGCGCGTCGCCACGATGTTGCGGATCACCGACAGTTCGGACTGGCCTTCCGGGATGGCGGCCAGAAACAGGTCAACGCCCGCCTCGGCCAGCCCGTGGCCCAGACCCGAGATGTAGTCGCCCAGATAGCTGTCTTCGCGCCCATAGCCCGGATCGGTCAGCACCAGCCCGGCAAAGCCGCTGTTGCGCTTGCCGACCAGAACCTGCGCGGCACGGTTGGGTGTGTAGCCCAGCTTGCGCGCGGCATCTTGCACACGGGCGCGGGTGACATCGGGAATGCGACCCTGCCCAGACAAGGCGCGCGAGACGGTCGACACCGACAGGTCGAGCGCCCGGGCAATGTCCTTGATCGTCGTCGAGCTCATCCGGGCCTCCGCCGTCCCAGCCGATTCTCTTGGTCGTGCGTTGTCAGGCTACCGCGAGTTCTTCTATTGAGCAAACGTTTGCGCAATTTCCCGTGACAGGCGCACGGATCAAGATCGGGCGGCAAAGGCCCTGCGACGGAGGCAGTGGTGTCGAGACTTTGCGGAAATACGGCCGCGCCGCGCCACCCGAGCGGGACAGGCGGGTCGGACCCGTCCTGCCGCCCGGCCGGTGCCCGCAGCCGCCTGTTTCAGCCGCGCAGGCGGATCAGGCGATCAAGGTCCTGAAAGGCCGTGCGCGTATCGCGGAACACAAGGTCGATATCGACCAGCGCATGCAGCCAGTCCGCATCGACACTTGGCCCAGGCGCAACGCCGATCACGGCATGCGGCACGATGATCCGCATCGCCACCACCAGCAACACGAGGGCATCGAGCCGCCGCTCCCCGCTCAGCGACAGGCCGATGATCTGCGGCCGGGTCTGGTCCACATGCGCGATCAGGGCTTCGTGGTCCGTGCCGGTGCGCAGGTCGATCTCCCAGCCCATGTCGCGGAACATGTCGGCGGCGATGGTGATCCCGATGCCATGATCCTCGCCCGGCACCGTGGCAAACAGCGCCGAGCGCTTGCCGTCCATGGCCGGGGGGGTGGTCGGGCGCTCGGCCCGCAAGGCCCGCATCAGGGCATAGAGATGACCGGTGCCATACGTCACCTGCGCAAAGGTCAGGCGGTCCGTGTTCCAGCCGTCGCCAAGGTGGCGCGCGGCGGCCGTGATGTAGCCAAGATAGACGCCTTGGCGCGTTATGCCCTCGGCCCTGCGATCTTGGATGAAGCGCAGCGCGACCTCCGCCTCGGGCTGGATCAGCGCCTCGCAAAAGGCGGCGATGTGGGCGGCGTCGATATCGGGCGTTTCGAAAACGGCCTCGGGCGGAAGGACCGTCGCAAGCCGGCGCACGATATCTTGGGCAAGCGCTTCGACCGCACCGGGGGCGAAGACATCGCGTTTCGCAGCAAAAAGCGACGCGGTGCGCGTGAACACTTCCGCGTCGAACGAACCCTGCGCTGTGTCCATTGCCTCTACCTTCCCGTGCGTCAGCATACTTTCGTATGCGGTCGCTTCAAGTGCGTCCTGTTGCCGTGATCTCCGGCCGAGGCTGCTCATGGTCGGGCCGCAGGCTTGCGCGCGACGCCCATGAACAAGATCGCGGTCAGTGGCAGCGGGCCAAAGGTCAGGTCGAACCGCCGGTTGATCCCGCGCGGTCCAAGGCCGGTGATCGGGCCGGGCACCAGCCCCGCGCCCTGCATCGCGTGGCGCAATTCGCCCGGTCGGATGAACAGCGCCGGATCATGCGTGCCGCGTGGGAGCAGCCGCAGCAGGTCCTCGGCGATCGTGATCGTAGCCAGACGCGCCAACGGGTTGCGGTTGATCGTGTCGAACAAGAACAGCCCGCCCGGTCGCAGGACGCGCGCAACCTCGGCCAGCACCTGTTGGAGATCGGCGACATGTTCCAGCACGTCGACACAGACCACCGCGTCAAAGCCCGCATCGCCATAAGGCAGGGCCTCGCCCACCCCGACATCGTATCCGATCCGCAGTCCCGCGGCGTGAGCATGTGCGCGGGCGGCCGCGATTGCGCCTTCGGCCGGGTCGATGCCGGTCACCTGCGCACCGCGTGCCGCCAGCGCCTCGGCCATGAAACCGCCGGCGCAGCCAAGATCCAGCACATCGCGGCCCTGCCAGTCGATGTGCCGGTCGAACCAGGCCAGCCGTCCGGGCACAAGGTTCTTGAGCGTGCGGACCCAGCGCACCTCGTCCGACCACCAGTCATCGGCGACCTTGTCGTAGATGGTCAGGTCATTGCGCATGGCGGTCTTTGCTCCGTTTGGGCCGGGTCAGGCGCGGCAGGGCATAGGGCACGGCATCGCGGTATCTGTCGAACCGCGCGCCATACCGCGTGCCAAAGCGACGTTCCTTGAGGCGCGGTGCCATGAGGCAATAGGCGGTGTAGCTGACTGCAAGGACCAGCTGGTCGGGTGTCCAGACCGGCACCGTCCAGAGCGTCAGGGCAAAGGCCACATAGATCGGCTGGCGGATCACGCGAAACAGCCCCTCGGTCGGCATGTCGGGAAACACCGGCCGGATGCGCGCCATCAGCGACATCCACCCCAGCGCGCCCGATTGCACCTCGGCCCCGGCGTCGAAGCTGGCCTTTAGCAAGATCAGCCAGCTTGCGCCGTAAAGCGCCGTCATGGCCCAAAGCGCTGCACCCTCGGCCCGCCACCACACGATGCCCGACGGCGTCCAGAGCGCAAAAAGGGCCAGCAGTTGCAGGGATGCAATGATGGCATAGGTCGTGGTGGCCAGCGTCGCGCCATGGGGGCCGGGGATGAGCCGCGCCAGAACCCGCCCGCCCGCGCCGGTCAGCAGCAGCGAATGGGCCAGCGGGAATTGCACGATCAGCGCCGCATTTGCCAGCGCCGCCCACGGCCATGGCACGGCGCCAAGGCTTTCGCTCAGGCCAAAGAACATCGCCACGATCATCGCCAGAACCCCCAGCGCAAAGACCGTGTGGCAGACCACGCCAAACCCCAGCGCCAGCGCGATCCGCCCCGCGCCCGGAGGCGGCCGCAGCGCGGCGGCGATCAACGCCAGCAGCCGCGCGATTCGCGGATCTCGGATCGCTCGACGCAGCATCAACTCAGCCCCGTCTCGTGCAGGATGCGGGGGATGGCCTGCTTGACCTTGAAGAACCCCGCCGTGGCATGCGGCCAGATCGCGCTGTCCCAGTCGCGCCGCCATTCGGCCATGGCGATGCCCTTTGCGGCGAGATGGGGCTGCGCCTCGTCCAGCCAGTCGAACAGCGGGCCGCGCGTGACATAGGGTGTCACGATCTGGGTCGCGCCCGATTTCGTGGCCCAATCCGCCAAAACCCCCGGATGATCGGCGCGCAAGACCGCGACCGGCCCGCCCTGCCGTGCGGCAGCATCGGCCAGCGCGCCCGCCTCGAACCGGGTCACCAGATCCGACACGGGCAAGGGGGATCGCAGATGGCTGGCCGCCAGCGTCGCCGCCCCGTGCAGGTCAAGGGCGCTGCTGTCGAAATCCTCGACCCGGCAATCCTCGTCTGTGATGAGCAGCACGCTCGGCCGTGCAGGGTCGGGCGCGGTGACGGCGCGCAGCGGCAGGACCGGCGGCAGGCCCTCGGGTTCCGTCGCCTCAAGCCCTTCGGTCACCTCGGCCAGATCCGAGGGGCGGGGCGCAAACCGTCCGCCCGTGAATGTCGCGATATTGTCGGCGCGCGCGGGGTAGGGCTTTCCGCGCGTGTGCAGCCCCGCGACCCAACGCCAGCCCAGCGTGTTGGAGGCCGCGTCACCGTCGAGCAGATGGCGATAGAAAAAATCCGCCCCCAGCCGCCACGGCAGGCCCAGCGTGAAGATCCAGATCGAGGCGAACCACATTCGCGCGTGATTGTGCAGATAGCCCGTCTCGACCAGTTCGCCGGCCCAGGCGTCGAAGCAGTCCAGCCCGGTCTGCCCCTCCATCGCGCGCCCCACGTCGCGGCGCAGGCGGCGGTCACGTTCCAGCGCCGCCAGATCGGCTTGCAAACCCTGAACATAGCTGTCCCAGACCTGCGGACGGCGTTCCAGCCAGCCCTTGTAATAGCCGCGCCAGATAACCTCCTGCACGAATTTCTCGGCCTGTTCCGGGCCATGCGCGGCCAGCGCCGCCGCCACCACCTCGGGCTCCAGCACCAGCCTGCGCCGGATGTAGGGCGACATCACAGACACGGCCGAGTGGGCCCCCGGCCCGTGGTCGGTGTTGCGCCCATTGGCATAGCGCCGCCCCATGCGCGGCGTGAACTCTGCCATCCGGCGTTCGCCCTCGGCTCGGGTCGCGGTCCAGTCGGTCATCGTCATCCTGCCTGTTGCCCTCGCGGCGGAGATGACGCGCCAAGGCGCGATTTCAACGCGGCAGATGGCACCGGGCCTGCTTCAAGATGTCCGGGGTTGCGCCCGGGCTTGCCCCCTTCAGGTCGCGCCCGCCAGCCGGGGCAAACCGGCTGCCATCTGCGCGAAGGCCTCGGTGTGTTCCTGCCCCTCCTTGCGATAGCCGAAAAGCTGCAAGATCAGCGCGCCCTCGGCCGTGAATGCCTCGAGGCTATGCGCAGGGCCGCGCCGCGTGGGCTTTTCGACCAGCCAGACCTCGTGGACCTGATCGAGCCGCAGGTGCAGGTTGAACCGGGGGTCCAGCACGTTTTGCCATGGCCCCATTTCCCTGAGCGTGACGATCGGGCCGGAATGGATCTGGATACAGCCCGAGTTTCCGACGAAGATCATCACCGGCATGGCCGCCTCCGCGCAGGCGATCAGCGCGGTATTGAGGGCGGATGGGTCCAACGGAACGGCAAAAGGCGCGCCCGCAATCCGGTAGGCGCCAAGGCGGTTCATCTTGAGCCGTGCGACGAGACGCAAGAACTGGTGCGTATCGGTCATTGCGGCCCAAGCCTCGCGCAGTTCTGCCGCCTTGTCGGGGCGGGGCTTGGCAGCTTCGACCGGAGCGGGTGGGGAAAGGACCAGACGATCCGCCGTGTCGCCGGTCGCAAGATCGGCCACCGCCCTGTCCCACGCCGCAAGATCGGTGCCTGCGCGCGGATAGATCTTGTGAACCGCCGTGCCGCTTGCATCGAACACCTGCAAGCTGCGCGAAGGGCCGGTGCCTGTGTCGTTTCGGGTGGCAAAGCCATGCACCCAATGGGCGGGAAAGATCCGCAGGTCGATCTCGGGCCCGAGGATCATCGCCGCGTGATCGCCGGGATGGAACGCGCCATAGGTTCCGGTCCGCTCATGCACGGCCGCCCCGTTGCGGGTCAGCGCCATCACCTCGCCAAGGCGGCAGACCGTCGGCATCATCCGGTCGGGATGGGCGGCGATCCGGGTCGCGCCATGGCCGACCTGCGCGGCCAGCAGATCGGCCTCGGTCACGCCAAGGCTCAGCGCCAGATCACGCGGTCGCAAGGTCGCGTCTGCCATGGCCTTGCGCAGATCGGCGGGGCTGGGTCGGGTGCAGGGGTCGGCCAGTGGCATGCTGTGCTCCATTTCGGGGAAACCGGTTTGGGGCTGGGGCTGCGCGCTTGCAGAGGCCTCGCTGTTGTTGACAAATTTAGTCGGCTTTTGTAGCGGGATCAAGCGAGCCGTCGGGCCAAGGCCCCGGCGGCCCGCAGCGCAAGCCCGCAAGGCGCCAGCAAATCCCTCCCCCTCTATCCCGCCGGTGACCTCATGCGTCTTGTCCTTTTTCTGTGCTGTCTGCTGCTGCCTGCCCATCTTGCGCGCGCGCAAGATGGGCCCATGCGCCTCGTGCTGGAATTGAACCGGATCGATCCGCTGGATGGCGCGTGCCGGCTGACCTTCCTCACCCACAACACCCTCGGCACCGATCTTGACGCGCTGTCTGTCGAAACGGTGCTGATCGACACCGAAGGCCGGGTCGAGCGTCTGACCCTGTTCGACTTCGGCGCCTTGCCCGACGGCGTGCCACGCGTGCGCCAGTTCGACATTCCGGGCCTTGCCTGCGAGGGGCTGGGCCGCGTCTTGATCAATGGTGTGGCGACATGCAGCCCAGGCGAGGCTTGCGCGGCGGGGCTTGAGCTGTCGACACGCACAAGCGTGGAGGTGATCGGATGACGGGCCTTGGCGATTTGCCCGACCGGCTGAGCGCGCTCGCCGATCTTGGGGGCCCGGTCCTCTTGATCTTGCTGGCCCTGTCCATCGTCGTTCTTGCCTGCGTCTTGTGGAAGCTCTGGCAATTCCGCGCGCTGGGCGTCGGCCGCCACACCCAGATCCTGCGCGCGATGGCGGCACTCGATGCGGGCGACAGGCGGGGTGCGGCCACGGCGCTGGCGCAAAGCCCCAACCATCTGGCACCGGTCCTGACCGCCGCCTTGCAGGGCGATGCGGACGCCAAACCGCGCCTGATCGCCATGGCCGAGGCGCGGCTGGCCGAGGTCGCACGCGGCTTTCGCCTGCTCGACAGCATCGCGCAGGTGGCGCCGTTGCTGGGTTTGTTCGGCACGGTGCTGGGCATGATCGACGCCTTTCGCGCCTTGCAGGCGGCAGGCGATGTGGTCGACCCCTCGATCCTTGCGGGTGGCATCTGGGTCGCGCTGCTGACCACGGCGGCGGGGCTGGCCGTAGCCATGCCGACCACGCTGGCGCTGGGCTATTTCGAAAGCCGTGCGGCGCAGGAACGCGCTCGCATCGACCTTGCGCTGGAAACCCTGTGCCACCCGATGCGGGCCGCGCAACCCGGGCCGGTTTCGCCGACCTATCCGCTGCAGACCGTGTACGCTCATGTCCCTTAGGCCAACCCCCTGGCGTCGCCGCCCGATCGCCCTGACGCCGCTGATCGACATCATCTTCTTGCTCTTGCTGTTCTTCATGCTCAGCTCGACCTTCACCCGCTTTGCCGAACTGCCGCTGTCGCAGGCTGGTGTCGGCGCTGCCGAGGGCGCGGCGCCGTTCTTTGTGCAGCTGAGCCCCCAAGACGTCATGCTGAACGGGGTGGCCGTGCAGCTCGATGATTTGCCCTCCGCCATCGAGGCGCTGGCCCCGCCCGAGGCGGAGGGCGCGCAAACGCTGCTGGTCACGCTTGCGCCCGAGGTCACATCGCAACGGCTGGTCGATCTGCTGGCCCGCCTGCGCGGCCTGCCCGGTCTTACCGTAAGCGTCCTGGACTAGACCGATGGCGCTTGCCCCGATCCCCCCGCGCCGCAGACCCGACCCGATGATCGCGCTCATCAATATCGTGTTCCTGATGCTGGTGTTTTTCCTTGTCGCTGCAGCCGTCGCCCCCCCGCTCGACCGTGGTGTGGCGTTGGTGCAGGCTGACCGGCTGGACGGGCGCGCGCCACCCGATGCCGCCGTCATTCTTGCCGATGGCACCATGATCTATCGCGGGGCCGAGATCACCTCGGGCGGCTATCTGGCGGCCCGGCTGACCGAGACGCGCGAGGACACGGGGCTGCGGCTGGTGCCCGACCGCGACCTGCCCGCCGCGCAGCTGCTGGACATCGCCACCGATCTGCGTCGTGCAGGCGCGGCGGAGATCTGGATCGTCACCGAAAGGGGCCTGCAGTGACCCGGTCGGGCAGGGCGGGCGCCGGTGTTGCTCTGGTAGTCTCGGTGGGGCTGCATGCGGGCGGGTTGATCGCGCTGGCCCCCGCGCCGCCCCCGACGCTGGCCGGTGGGCCGCCGCAACTGGCGATGATCGGCAACGGGTTCGAGGATGCCGTGGCGGACAGGGTCACGGGCACCACCGACCCTGTGCGTACCGATCCGGTCGTCCCGGTGACGGCCGAGGTTGCGCCGACCCCCAGTCGCGAGACCCTTCAGGCTGTGGCAGCCGCAGCTTCGGCTGCTGCGGTTGTCCTTCCCACACCCCAGCCTGCTGAGACGGCGGTCACTGCGCCGACGCGCTCATCGACGCCCACAGCGACACCCCCATCCACGCCTGCAGTGCAGGCCATTGTGCCGATCATTCCAGCCGCCCCGACGCTCTCTACGCAAGCCACCGCCGCAGCGCCGACCGAGACCGTCCTCGCCCGCGATGCCCCTGTCACGCAGACCCCGACAGTGGATACGCCGCGCCCACAACCGCGCGCGGACCGGCCCGCGCCACAGCCGCCCACGTCCACCCCGCCGCGACAGACGTCGCCGGCCCCGCAGGGCGAGGCGGCCGAGACGCGGCGCGCGGGTGACACCGGGGGCGCGCCCCAAGGCAACGCCCCCCGCACGCAAGCCGGGGCAGGCGGGCAGGCGGCCAGCGACGGGCGGGCCGCCGCCGAATACCCGCAACACGTCAACCGCCATCTCGCCCGCCTCAACCGGCCCGATGCGCGCTTTGACGGGGCCGCGATCATCGCCTTCACCATCGCCCCCGATGGCGGTCTGGCCGCCGTGTCGGTCGCGCAATCCTCGGGCCAGCCCGAGTTCGACCGCCTCGCCATCGCTCATGTCCAGCGCGGCGCCCCCTTTCCGGCCCCGCCGGAAGGGGCGCAGCGGAGCTACAATGTCACCGTGCGCGGTCGCTGACGCTTCGAGGCTTCCTGAGACCGCAACTCAATCTTGACAAATTTTGTCGGATTTTTTAACCCATCCCGGACACGCGCGACCCACCGCCGACGGCAGGCCTGCATCATTTCACGCAGACAGCACACGGAGGGCGGCATGCGTCGCATCACTCATCTTTTGACTACGGCACTGGTGGCGGTCGCGGGCCACGGCGCGCAGGCGCAGGAACTTGGCTTCACCCTCGATCCGATCTTGCTCGGCTCGGCCTTCCGCGATGATCGCGCGTTGCTCGACGCGCCGGTTTCGGCGACCGTCGTGGACAGCTCAGCACTGGCTGACCGGCAGGCCGCTGATTTCGAGGCGCTGATCGGCGACATCCCCGGCCTGACGATCGACGGTGGCCCACGCGGCATGGCGCAAGAGCCCAATATCCGCGGCTTTCGGGACCAGCAGATCGTCCTGCGCTTCGATGGGGGGCGATTCAACTACAGCCAGGGCCATCGTGGGCGCTTTTTCGTCGATCCCGCGCTGATCGGACGGGTCGAGGTGGTGCGCGGCGGCGGCTCGACCCTGTTCGGATCGGGCGCGCTGGGCGGCGTGATCTCGGTCGAGACGGTGGATGTGGCCGATCTGATCCAGCCCGGCCAGACCATGGGCGGGCGGGTCAACCTTGGCTACAGCAGCAATGGCGACCGGGCGACCGCCAATACCACGCTGTTCGCCGATTACGGGGCTTTCGACGCGCTCCTGTTTCTGGGCACGCGCCAGATGGGCGCCGATGTCGAAACGGGCGGCGGCGCGCCGGTGCCGTTTTCCCAACTCGACAGCTTCAACGGCATGCTCAAGCTGGGCTTCGAGCCGTCGCAAGACAGCCGGATCGAGCTGAGCTTCTCGCGCTTTCTCGATGACGGTCTTGTGCCCTCCAACGCCAACGGTCTTGCGGGCACCGGAAACCCGGTCGTCGATCGCGCGGCGCAGGTCGACAGCTTTCGCCTGACATGGGATTACGCGCCCGCAGGGTCCGACCTGATCGACCTGTCGGTCCTGTTCTATGCCGAACGGCTGGGGATCACCGAAAGCCGTGTCGATACCCCGCGTCTGGATGACACGACTTACGACACCACCGGGCTTGAGATCACCAACCGCTCCAGCCTGTCGCTGGGCGTGCCCGTCGATCTGGTCTACGGGATCGAGATCTTGCGCGACACCCAGCAGGGCCTGCGCAACGGCGCGCCGCGCCCGGCCTTTCCCGATGCCGAGGCGACGACCATCGCCGGGTTCGTCGAAGGCACCTTTGCGCTTGGCCCGCAATTCGACCTGATCGCGGGCCTGCGCTACGACCGCTACGCGCGCGACCCCGATGATCCCGCGCTGGCCAGTGTGACGAATGAATTCCTGTCGCCCCGGCTTGGCCTGAGCTACCGGCCGACCGAGGACTGGCAGGTCTATGCCAACCTGTCGCGCGCCTTTCGCGCGCCGTCCCTCACCGAGCTTTACAACAGCGGCCTGCATTTCCCGGGCAATCCCTTCGGCTTTCCGCCCAACAACTTTTTCGTGCCCAGCCCCGACCTGCGCCCCGAAGCGTCGACCCAGATCGAGATCGGCACGCGGCTGGATCGGGCGGGCCAGTGGCGCGACGGCGACCGGCTGAGCTTTGCGGCCAGCGCCTATTACGCCGATGTGACCGACTACATCGACCAGACCGTCAGCATCGCGGGCGGCACCACGACCTTCGTCAATGTCGATGCGCGGCTCTGGGGCTTCGAGGCCGAGGTCGATTACGACGCAATCGACTGGTTCGTCGGCGCGGGGCTGGGCATCGCGCGCGGGCAGGGCAGCGACGGGTTCGCGCTTGGTTCCTTGCCGCAAGACCGGCTGACGCTCACGGCAGGGTTCCGCCCGACGCAAGATTGGGAACTGGGCGCGCGCGCCACGCTGGCCGCCGAGCAAGACCGTCTGCCCGCGGGCGGCACGCCGGGGCCAAGCTACGAACTGCTCGACCTGTTCGCGACCTTCGCGCCGGACCGGGGCGCGCTGGCGGGCAGCACGATCCGCATCGGCCTCGATAACGTCTTTGACGAAAGCTACACGATCTATCCCAACGGCTTGCCGCAAACGGGGCGCAGTCTGCAGATCACGGCGAGCTTCACCTTCTGACGGGCGAGAGCGCGCAAAAACGAAAACCGCCGCGGGCCATGGGCGCGCGGCGGTCTTGGCGACGGCTGACAGGGCCTCGGAGTCTCAGGCGGCGGTGCTCGAAATTCGCTGGATCGCGGTGAACCCCTCGAAACTGGGGCTCCCCTCGTGCAGCTTGCGGGTGCCGCCCGCATTGGCATGGGCCGCGCGGAACTGTTCAGACCTTGTCCATGCGGAAAACGCCGCCTCGCTTTCCCACACGGTGTGTGAGGCGTAGAGGATCGTGCCGTCGTCGCGTTCCTTGCTCTTGAGCATATGAAATTCGACAAAGCCCTCCATCTCCCTCAGGTGGCTGTCGCGGCCCAGCCACAGCGCCTCGAATGCAGGGGCATTCTCGGGGCGGACGGTGAAGCGGTTCATGGCCAGATACATCGGTCTCTCCTTCTGGTGTTGGTGGTAGATGTAACTCAGCCCGCGCGGCGGGCCATGTGGGGCAGCACGAAGGTCGCAGGCGCGGGCGGTGTGGCGTTGACCCTGACGGTGCAGCCATAGGCCGCGCTCAAGATGGCATCAGTGAACACGGCGGCAGGCGGACCTGCGGCCAGACAGCGCCCGTCTTGCATCAAGAGCACCTGATCGGCATGGATCGCCGTCAGGTTCAGGTCATGCATCACCGCGACCACACCGCCCCCGGCCCGGGCGTAATCCGCCATGATCTCCATCACCTCGAGCTGGTGACCGATATCAAGGCTCGCGACAGGCTCGTCGAGAAACAGCCAGCGCGCGCCATCGGGCCCAACCGGGTCCCAGACCTGCGCCAGAACGCGGGCCAGTTGCGCGCGTTGCTGCTCGCCGCCCGACAGGTCCTGATAGAACCGGCCTTCGAACCCGGCCAGTCCGACCCGCGCCAAAGCCTCGCTGGCGCGATGGCCCGGCGCGGGTGTGGCAGCGGCGATCAGGCCCAGCCGCACGATTTCCAGCACAGTAAAGGGAAAGGCGATGCGGCTGGCCTGCGGCAGCACGGCACGGCGTGTGGCCAGCTCCCAGCCGGGCAGGGCGGCGATATCCGCCCCGTCGAGCAAGACCCGGCCCCGGTACGGCAGATCTTGGGTCAGCGCGCGCAACAGCGTCGTCTTGCCCGATCCGTTCGGCCCCACGATCATGGTGATCTGTCCCGGCCGCGCGGTCAGCGACACACCGCGCAAGATGGGCGTTCCCGCAAGGTCGGCATGGATGTCGGTCGCGCTCAGCATTGGCTCACAGGTCCAGCAAGCTGCGGTTGCGCAGCAAGATCCACAAGAAGAACGGGCCGCCCAAGGTGGCCGTGACAATGCCGATCGGCAATTCGGCCGGCGCGATGACGCTGCGTGCGATCATGTCGGCGCCGACCAGCAGCGCGGCGCCCAGCAAGGCGGCATTGGGCAGCAGATATCGGTGATCGGGCCCGGTCAGGATGCGCAACAGATGTGGCACGACGATCCCGACAAAGCCGATCCCACCCGAGACGGCGACAGCGGCCCCGGTCGCGCCCGCCACCGTCAGGATGGATATGGTCTTCATCCGCTGCACCGGGATGCCCAGATGCGCGGCAGGCCCTTCCCCCAGCGCAAGCGCGTTGAGCGACTGCGCCAGAAAGGGCGTGACCACCAGAACCAGCGCGATCAGCGGGCCCGCGACCAGCACTTTGTCCCATGTTGCGCCCGCAAGCGAGCCCAAGCCCCAAAAGGTCAGGTCGCGCAGTTGCGCGTCATCGGCCATGTAGATCAGCACGCCCGACACCGCGCCCGCCAGTGCCCCCAGCGCGATGCCGCCCAAAAGCATCACCGCGACCGAGGTGCGCCCCCGGCTGGTCGAAATGCGATAAAGAAACAAAGTCGTGAGCCAGCCGCCCAGAAAAGCCGCCAGCGGCACAAGATAAAATCCCACCACGTCTTGCAGCGCCAGTGGAAGCAGCCCGCCAAGCACGATGGCCGTGATCGCGCCCAGCCCCGCGCCCGCGCCCACGCCCACCAGCCCCGGATCGGCCAGCGGGTTGCGAAACAGCCCCTGCATCACCGCCCCCGACACCGCCAGCGCCGCCCCAACCAGCAGCCCCAGCGCCAGACGCGGCGCGCGGATGTCGAACAAGATCAACGCCTCTCGCGGGGCGACGGCCTCCGCTCGTGCGATCTGCCCCAACACAGACCAGAGGCTGACCCCCGAGGCGCCGATCCCCAGCGAGAGGGTCGAGGTCACCAGCAACAGGGCCACTAGGCCCAGCATCACGCGGCGCGCGCGCCCCTGACGGTCACCCGCGACAAAGTCGCGGGTCGGGCTGTTGTCGGCTGTTGCCATCCCGGATCAGCCCTGCGCCTGCCGGAACGCGGCGCTCAGCGCCTCGACGGCCTGCGGCGTGCGGGGGCCAAAGCCCAGCAGCAGGAGACCCGGCTGGTGCAGGATCGCGCCTGTTTGTGCAGCACGCGTCTGGCCCAAAACGGGATGGGTAAGGATGTCTGTGGCCTCCGCCGCATGCTCGCCCGAACGGTCCATCATCAAGATCACGTCCGGATCGGCCAGCAACACCGCCTCGTCGCTGACCTGCTGGTATCCGTTGAACCCCGACAGGGCGTTCACTCCGCCTGCCAGTTCGATGATGCCTTGCGCGGCGGTGTCGGCACCCGCTGCCATGATCCGCCCGCCCTGCAGGGACAGGATGAACAGCACCCGCGGCGGCGTCTGTGTCCGGCCCGCCGCTATGGCGCCCGCCAGGGCCGCCTCGACCTCGGCCACCAGCCGCGCGCCGGCCTCGGGCACCTCGAGCGCTTGGGCCACGACCGTGATCTTGGCCACGATCGCGGTCGCGTCATACCCTTCCGGCACCGTGGCCAACGCTATGTCGGCGGCGCGCAGAACCTCCATCGTCTCGGGCGGCCCGCTGCCCTCGATGGCGAGGATCAGGTCGGGGGCGACCGACAACACCCCCTCGGGCGAGAGCGCGCGGACATAGCCGACATCAGGCAGCGCTGCGGCCTCGGGCGGGTAGGTTGATGTCGTGTCGCGGGCCACCAGCCTGTCGCCTTGCCCCAGCGCATAGACGATTTCCGTGACCGCGCCGCCCAGCGCCAGCACCCGCTCGGCCGGGTCCGCTTGGGCGGGCGACCGCATTTGCCCCGCGATCACGGCCAGCATCAGGAGCGCGGGTTTCAAGGGGGCACGCCGTTGCGTGCGCAGTGTGCCAAAGGGTCCAGCCGCCATCTCGGGTCCATCCAGAAAGGGAATGACATCGCGGGCTGGCTGTGTCGGTCGTCCGACATCACTGGCTGGGGGCTCGCGCCCCGATCTCCGAGTAAATTAGTCAAGATTGTCGGAGGGTGCAAGGCACCGCAGGCATGACGGGCAACAAGGGGCTCGCCTGTCCGCCCTTGCCATGGCCTAGGCCGCTTTGGCACCCAAGATCTGCCGCGCCACATGTTCGGCCGCGGCCAGTGCGCCTTCCATCAGACCGCCATTGTCCGGGGCGGTCTCGGTCGCGCACAAATGCAGGCGATGGCCCAAGATGTCAGACAGGCCCCGTGGCAACCCATAAGCCGGGTGACCCAAAGGCGGCGTCTGATCGGCTGCCGTCGCGGTCAGGGGCTCGCGGGCCCAATCTTGTAGCGCGGTCTGGACCGGGCGCGCGGCGTCCGGTCCGAAGAGCCGGGCAAGCTGGACCAGCGCCTGCGCCGTGATCTCTTCGGTCCGCGCCGCGCGCGCTTTTGCCGGCACGCCGAGAAAGCCGAAAAGTGCGGCTGGGCGGCCGTCTGCGCCGCTGGCGTCATGGATTTCGGCCAAGGGCCCGAACCTGCTGATCGCATCGCCCGACAGGCCGGCGTCGCGCCAGAACGGGCGGGCATAGACCGCCACGAACTTGGCATGTCCCGCCATCCATGTCGGGATCGCCGCGAGGCTTTGGCGCGTCGCATCGGGCCAGCTGGCGTCTTGCATCAGCGTGGCCGCCAGCCGGGGCGGCAGGGCGAGGACGACATGCCGGGCGCTGTGGTGGGTTCCGTCCGACAGCTGCACGGTGCCGTCCCCGACCGCCACCGCCTTGTGCGACAGGTGCAGACGCTCGGCGGGAAGGCGCGCCACAAGCCCTTCGATCAGGCTGCGTGTCCCGCCCTCGACCCGAAGCGATCCCTCCATCGAGCCAAAGCCCGCCCCGCGCTGCACGACGCCCGCCGCGGTCTCGAACAAAATATCGCCCTCGGCATGTTGGTCAAAGCTCTTCAGCCCCAGATCCTCCACCAGCCGTTCGATGCGCCTCTGGCCGGGCCAGAACCACGACGGCCCCAGATCGACGCGCCCGCCCTTGGCCGCAAGCACCGCGATGCGTCCGCCCCAAAGCGGCCGCGCCTCGAACAGCTGGAAAGACAGCCCGGCATGGTGGAGCAGGCTGGCAAGGCGCAGCCCTGACAGCCCGCCGCCGAGGATGATGACATCGCTGTCGGGGATCTGGTCCGCGCCCATGCGGTGCCGCCTTCTTGCCGGGGGTGTCTTGGGCCTCTCATGACCCCGTTGCGGCGGCATTGGCAAGGCGCAAGCATGCGCCCGGCGCCCGGCCCGATCCTAGTCGCTGCCGCGTGTGCCATCCCCCGCCCAGTCCTGCGGCAGAATGGCGAATTTCTTGATGCGCGAGTAAAAGGTCGTGGCCGGGATGCCCATCAAGGCCGCCGCGCCATCCTTGCCCGAGACCTTGCCGCCGGTTTCCCGCAGGCAATCGACCAGCGTCCGGCGCAGGTCCGCTTCCAGATCGGCCTCGGTGCGGATCGTCCGGGGCGCTTGTCGCGCGTGGCCATCGGGTTCGGACAGGTCCACGATCAGCTTGCCGCCTTGCGACACGATGGTGGCCCGCTCGATCACGTTGCGCAATTCGCGCACATTGCCGGGCCAGGCGTAGTCTTGCAGCCGTTGCATCACATGCTGGGTGATGACCGGCGGGCGGCGGTTCATCCGCTTGCTCGCCAGCCCCAAGAGATGGGTGGCAAGCGCGGGAATATCCTCCTTCTTCTCGCGCAAGGGGTGGCACAGGACGGGAAAGACGTTGAGCCAAAGATAGAGATCTTCGCGCAGGCGCCCGGCCGCCACCTCCTTGTCGAGCGCGCGGGTGGAGGCCGCGATCACCCGCACGTCAAGGCTGCGGCTGCGGGTGTCGCCCAGCCGCGTCACCTCGCGGTCTTGCAGCGCGCGCAAGAGCTGGCCCTGCACCTCGGGCGGCAATTCCTCGACATCGTCCAGAAACAGCGTGCCGCCATGCGCCAGTTCCAGCTTGCCGGGCTTGTCGCGCAGCGCGCCCTGGTAGGCGCCGCGGATCTGGCCGAAGAGCTCCGCCTCCATCGCGCCCTGAGCGATCGCGCCGCAGCGCAGATGTATCAGCGGGCGGCGGCGGCGGGGGCTGGCCTTGTGGATGGCATTGGCCACCAGCGCCTTGCCGGTGCCCGCCTCGCCCGAGATCAGCACGGTGGCATCGGTGCCCGCCACCAGTTCGATCCGGGTCAGCAGCTGGCGGACGGCAGGCGAGGCGCCGATGATCTCGTGATGCGCGCGCTCGGTGGTGATGGCCTCCTGCAGATAGGCGTTTTCCTGTTCCAGCCGGTCGCGCAGATTGGCGATTTCTTCCACCGCATCGCGCAGCTTCTTCTCGTTTTCCTTGCGCTCGGTGATGTCGCGGAAGATCACGACCGCGCCCGCCAGAACCTGTTGGTCGTAGATCGGGGTCGAGACGTATTCGACCCGGATCGGGCGGCCATCCTTGCGCCAGAACACCTCGTCCTCGATGCGGTTGACCTGCTCGAACCGGAAGGATCGGTAGATCGGGCAATCATGCGAATGGTAAAGATCGCCGTTCAGATGGTGGTGGTGGATGATGTCGTGGATCGGGCGGCCCAAGAGGTCCTCGGCGGTCCAGCCCAGCATTTCCTGCGCCGCGCGGTTGAGGAACGTGGTCTTGCCCTCGGCGTTGACGCCGTAGATGCCTTCGCCCGCCGCGTTCAGGATCAGCTGGTTTTGGTGTTCCAGTTCGGAAAAGAACTGATGCGCGCGCTTCCATTCGATCAGGCCGCCGCGATGCAGGCGTTCGGTTTCCACCTGCTGGGTGCGGCGGTCCAACTCGACCAGATCGACCAGCAGCAAGAACACATGGCGCGCGTCCGAACCGATCCGACGGGCGCGCATCTCGCAATGCACGCTTCCGGTTTCGGTGCGCAGGGCGATCTCGCGCGTCCAGGCCGCGCCGCGATGGTCTAGCTCCTCGATGAAAACGATGAAGCGGGCGAGGTCGGGCCCGAGCAGCGTCGAGAAACGCAAACCGGCAGAGATCGATCCCCCCAACAGGTCCCGCGCCGGGGCGTTCAGCGCCGCGATGCTGTCCGTGCCGGTGTCCAGCACCAGCGCGGCCTCGGGCACCATGGCCACCATCGAATCGAAGGAGAGATCGCTATCGAGCATGACCCAAGCTTAACGCCGCAATGCGGCACAGGCTTATGAAATTTCGTAAATTACGAAAATTCATAATAGCACCTGCAAGGAACTGCGCGCCAAAAATATGATTTTCATATATATTCTTGCTTTGCTGAAATTTTGGGCGGGTGCTTTTGTTTCAGGCTTTGCCCCGCCACCATAAGCCCAACTGCCAATCAAGGAGCCGCCTGATGTCCGTCAAGAGCCTTGGAAATCCCTTCTCCGACAAGACCGATCTGCGCCACGGGGCCGAGTGCGGCTGCGACGGCTGCGCCAGCCATGCCCATGCCGCCGCCCCGACCGCCGCGCCCATGTCGTCCGAACAGATCCTGGAACGCGCCATCGAAAGCGCGGTCGTGCGCTCCGTGTTCGGCCACAACGACATCCAGCGCCGGTCCTTCATGGGGATGCTTGGTGGCGGCACCTTCGCCTCGATCCTCGCCTCGATCTTTCCGCTCGATGCGGCCAAGGCGGCATTGCTTGACCAGCTTGGACCGCCCGAAAAGACCGACCTCAACATCGGCTTTGTGCCGATCACCTGCGCCACGCCGATCATCATGGCCGAGCCGATGGGGTTCTACGCCCGCTACGGGTTGAACGCTCAGGTCATCAAGACCGCGGGCTGGGCTATCGCGCGCGACAAGTCGCTGTCGGGCGAATATGACGCCAGCCACATGCTGACGCCCATGCCGCTTGCCATGAGCCTTGGCGTCGGATCAACCGCGATGCCCTTCATCATGCCCGCCGTCGAGAACATCAACGGGCAGGCCATCGTCTTGCACAACGACCACCTCGACAAGCGCGACCCGGCGCAATGGCGCGGCATGACCTTCGGTGTGCCTTTTGAGTATTCGATGCACAATTTCTTGCTGCGCTACTACGTCGCCGAACATGGCCTTGACCCCGACACCGACATCCAGATCCGTGTGGTTCCCCCGCCCGAGATGGTGGCCAACCTGCGCGCCGGAAACCTCGACGGGTTCCTCTCGCCCGACCCGTTCAACCAGCGCGCTGTCTGGGAAGGCATCGGCTACATCCACCTGCTGACCAAGGATATCTGGGAAGGGCATCCCTGCTGCGCTTTTGCCGCCCCTTTGTCCTTCGCAACCGAACTGCCCAACACCTATGGCGCGCTCTTGAAAGCGATCATCGACGCCACGCAATACGCCTCGGCCGCCGAGAATCGCGCCGAAATCTCGGCCGCCATCGCGCCGGAAAACTACCTCAACCAGCCTGTCGAGGTGATCCAGCAGGTGCTGACCGGCACCTATGCGGATGGTCTGGGCAATGTGCAGCGCGTGCCCGACCGGATCGATTTCGACCCCTTCCCGTGGCATTCCATGGGCGTCTGGATCCTGACCCAGATGCGCCGCTGGGGCTATATCGAGAACGACATCGATTACCGCGCGGTGGCCGAACAGGTCTATCTGGCGTCTGATGCGCGCCGGATCATGGAGGAACTGGGCTACGAGGCGCCCTCTGAGAGCTACCGGACCCATACGATCATGGGCAAGACCTTCGACCCGGCAGATCCCACGGGCTACATCGACAGCTTCGCCATTCGGCGGGCCTGAGCCATGGCGT
The DNA here is from genome assembly GCF_003148775.1 of Roseicyclus mahoneyensis. Taxonomy (GTDB): domain Bacteria; phylum Pseudomonadota; class Alphaproteobacteria; order Rhodobacterales; family Rhodobacteraceae; genus Roseicyclus; species Roseicyclus mahoneyensis. Next base: position 99,310 of record NZ_QGGW01000010.1, on the reverse strand, counting down.
CTCTCAGCATCAACCAGCGCGGCGCGCTTCTGTCCATCTTGCTGCTCGTCGTGGGCCTCCTGTTCTGGGAGGCCGCGATCCCTGAGCAGCAACTTGCGACCGAGATGACGGAATACGAGCGTTTGATGGGCGGCGGCGCACCCCGCGCCGCCATCCCGCCGCCGTCCGACATCTTCGCCAAGGCCTGGGAGGAGTTGTCGAACCCGTTCTATGACGCAGGCCCCAACGACAAGGGCATCGGCATCCAGATCGGCTATTCGATCTACCGCGTGTTGACGGGCTATTTCCTTGCCGCGCTCGTTGCCATTCCGCTGGGCTTCCTGATCGGCATGTCGCCTGTCGCCTACCGCGCGCTCAACCCCTTCATCCAGGTGCTGCGCCCGATCTCGCCCTTGGCGTGGATGCCGCTTGCGCTCTTCATCATCCGCGACAGCGAGGCCTCGGCCATCTTCGTCATCTTCATCTGTTCGATCTGGCCCATGCTGCTCAACACCGCCTTCGGCGTGGCCGGCGTGCGCAAGGATTGGGTGAATGTCGCCCGCACGCATGAGCTTGGGCCGTTCCGCACCGCGTTTCAGGTGATCTTGCCCGCCGCCGCCCCCACCATCGTCACGGGGATGCGGATTTCCATCGGCATCGCGTGGCTCGTGATCGTCGCCGCCGAGATGCTCGTGGGGGGCACTGGCATCGGCTATTACGTCTGGAACGAGTGGAACAACCTCGATCTCACCTCGGTGATCTTCTCGATCCTCATGATCGGCATTGTCGGCATGGCCCTGGATGCAGCCTTTGGCGCGCTCCAGCGCCTTGTGGCCTACGCGGAATAAGGAACCAGTCCGATGACAAAACCCTTTCTCAGCGTGGAACGCCTGACCCAGACCTTTCCCGATGCAAGCGGCGGCACGGCGACGGTGTTCGAGAACGCCAGTTTCGGCATCGACCGGGGGGAGTTCGTCTGCATCCTCGGCCATTCGGGCTGCGGCAAGTCGACGATCATGAACATCCTTGCGGGCCTTGGTTCCCCCACCTCGGGCGTCGTCACGATGGACGGGGCCGAGGTGTCGGGCCCCTCGCTCGACCGGGGCGTGGTGTTCCAGAACTATTCGCTCCTGCCGTGGCTTTCAGCGCTGAAGAACGTGTCCTTCGGTGTGGCCGCGCGACAGCGGGATTGGTCCAAGGCGCAGGTCGAGGACCATTCGCGCAAATACCTCGCCATGGTGGGGCTTGAGGGCGACACGGTGCTGCGCAAGCCCAGCCAGCTTTCGGGTGGCATGCGCCAGCGCGTGTCCATCGCGCGGGCCTTTGCCAACCAGCCCAAGCTGTTGCTGCTGGATGAACCCTTCGGCGCGCTCGACGCGCTCACGCGCGGCACCATTCAGGAAGAATTGCTGAAGGTCTGGAGCCAGACCGAACAGACCGTCTTCATGATCACCCATGACATCGACGAGGCGATCTTGCTGGCCGACCGCATCTTGCTGATGACCAACGGCCCCTATGCCCGCGTGGCCGAAAGCGTTCAGATCACCATCCCGCGCCCGCGCAGCCGCACCGAGATCGTGGAACACCCGAACTACTACGCGATCCGCAACCATCTGGTGCAGTTCCTTGGCCACCGGTCCAAGGCGCTGTCGGGCCGGCCTTCGGGCGGCGCAACGCAATCGCCCGAGACCGTGGTGATCGACAGGACCAAACCGGCCGAGGACCCCGAGCCAAGCGCCCGACTGCGCGCCGTCAACGACTGACGCCGCCCCCCATTCGCAAGAGGAGAGACCGCGATGAAAGACACCTTCGAGCGCCCCGTCATGATGTCCAAGGAGGATGTGACGGTGATGATCTTGTCGGCCAAAAAACAGGCCGGCCTGACCTGGGAAGGCATCGCCGAGAGCATCGGCATGTCGCCCGTCTGGACCCATTCGGCCTGCATGGGCATGAACGCCTTTCCCAAGGACAAGGCGGAACTGCTGGTGGCCCAGATGGGCCTGCCGCAAGAGGCGGTATCCGTCATGACCGAGCCGCCGACCAAGGTCTGGGAACAGGCGGTTCCGACCGACCCCTGCCTCTATCGCCTGTACGAGATCGTGGGCGTCTATGGACCCACCATCAAGGCGATCATCGAAGAGAAATTCGGCGTGGGCATCATGTCGGCCATCGATTTCGACATGCAGATCACCAAGGTCGAAAACCCCAAGGGCGACCGCGTGAAGCTGGAAATGTCGGGAAAGTTCCTCGGCTACAACAGCTGGTAAGGCGCGCAACGTGACTGTGCCGCCCGGGTCCGTCCCGTGGCGGCGCGGCCGCGCGCGACCGCAAGACATTGCATGTGCCTGTCGCCGTCCGTAACCCTTTCCCCCAAGAAGAGGGACAGGAGGGGCGGCCATGACCGACATTTCCGCAAACACAAAGGCGCGCGCGCGATGACCGGCCATGCGCTGCGGCGCGAAGCCGACAGGCCCCGCATCGCGCGGGGCGGCGGCGCGTCCACCGTGCAGATGATCACGCCCGACAGCGGCGCGCGGGATATCCTCAACGGCTTCACCGACATCCCACCGGGCGCGGGCATCCCGCTCCATTTCCACGATTGCGAGGAAAGCGTCCTGATCGTCGCGGGCGCGGCGCTGATCGAGATCGAGGGCGCGGTGCACGCGGCGCAGGCAGGTGATGTCTGCTGGATCGCTTCGGGGCTCCAGCACCGGTTTTCCAACCCGTCGCCCGACATGGGCCTGCGCATCTTCTGGACCTATGCCTCGGCCAAGGCGACGCGCACGCTGGTCGAGACGGGCGCGGTGTCGCGCATCGCACCGGCGCAAGGCTGAGAGGGCAGGACCATGGAAACACGTACAAAAGTCGCGCCCGAGGCGCTGACGGATTTCGCCACCGACTGCTACCGCGCGCTGGGCGTGGCGGATGACGCCGCCCGGCTGTTGGCCGATACGCTGGTGCAATCCGACCTCTGGGGGCATCCCTCGCATGGGGTGATGCGGCTGTTTTGGTATGGCGCCCGACTGGAAACCGGCGCGACGCGCGCCGATGTGGCCCTGCCGGCCGACCCCGCGCCGCCCGCGCTGGGCCTCATCGACGGTCAGGACGGGATCGGGCAGGTGGTGGCAAAGGCCGCGATGGAACAGGCGATCCGCGCGGCCAAGCTGCATGGCATCGCGGCCGTATCCGTCCGCCGCTCGGGCCATTTCGGCACGGCGATGTATTTCACCAAGATGGCGGCCGAGGCGGGCTGCATCGGTTTCATCTCGACCAATGCCTCGGCCGCCATGGCGCCTTGGGGCGGGCGGGAAAAGCGGATCGGCAACAACCCGTTTTCATGGGCCGCACCCGCGGGCCGGCACGCGCCGATGATGGTCGACATGGCCAATACCGCCGTGGCGCGCGGCAAGCTTTACGTCGCGCGCACCCGCGGCGAGGCGATCCCCGAGGGATGGGCGATCGACGCGGACGGCCGCGTGACGATCGACCCCGCGGTGGGCATCGCAGGCACGATCCTGCCCATGGCGGGCCACAAGGGCTATGCCATCACCTTCGCGATGGAGGTTCTGTCGGGTGTGCTGTCGGGCAGCGCCTTTGCCCCCGATGTGGTCGGCCCCTACATGCCCGAGGGTGCATCGGGCGCAGGGCATTTCGTCATGGCCGTCGACATCGCCCGCCTGCGCCCGCTGGCCGAGTTCGGGGCCGACATGGAACGCCTGATCGCCACGATGAAGGACGCACCCCGCGCGACAGGCGTGGCCGAGATCTTCTATCCCGGCGAGATGGAGGCGCGCCACGACGCAACCGCGCGGGTCGAGGGGCTGCAGCTTCCCGCCGATGTGGTGCAAGATCTCGCCCAAGGGGCGGCGCGCCTTGGTATTGCATTGCCGTTCGGGATCTGAACGCCCCCACTACCGGCTGGCGGGGACCGTTTCGGGCCGCAATCCACGGACCGCGTGGCCGATTGGGTTGGTCACCGGCAAGGCAATGGTCAGAAATGCTCTGACACCACTATTAACCTGCGCTATCAAAACCCTGACGTGCAATCCCGACCCCCCTCTTTGCAGGGATGAGGGCCACGACCGGACAAGAAACATAAGGAACCCCTGAACGTGATGGAAATGATCGCCCAATCCCCGTTTGCGGAGATATCAACCCTTCTGGTGATGGCCGCCGTGATCGGGTTTCTGGGCATCATCTTGCGCCAGCCCCTGATCGTGAGCTTCATCGCGGTGGGCCTGATCGCGGGGCCCTCGGCGCTCGATGTGGTGCGCTCGGATGAACAGATCGACCTCTTGTCCGAACTTGGCATCGCCGTCTTGCTGTTCCTTGTCGGCATCAAGCTGGACGTCAAACTGATCCGCTCGCTTGGGGCGGTGTCCTTGCTGACCGGCTTGGGGCAGGTCGCTTTCACGTCTGTCTTTGGTTACCTGATCGGGCTGGCGCTGGGCCTTGGGGCTGTCACGAGCCTCTATGTCGCCGTGGCGCTGACCTTTTCCTCGACCATCATCATCGTCAAGCTCTTGTCCGACAAACGCGAGATCGACAGCCTGCACGGCCAGATCGCGCTTGGCTTCTTGATCGTGCAGGATCTGGTCGTAGTGCTGGCGATGATCGTGCTGTCGGCCATCGGGATCGGCGCGGGCGAGGGCGGGCATGGCGGCGGGTCGGTGCCCTTGGTGCTGGCCTCGGGCGTGGCGATGGTGGCCATGGTCGTGTTGTTCGTGCGCTATGTCGCCAATCCGCTGACCGAACGGCTGGCGCGCGCGCCCGAACTGCTTGTGATCTTCGCCATCGCCATGGCGGCGATGTTCGCGGCCATCGGCGATATCGTGGGCTTGGGCAAGGAGGTGGGCGGCCTGCTGGCGGGCGTGGCGCTGGCCTCCACCCCCTACCGCGAAACCATCGCGGCGCGGCTGGCGCCCTTGCGCGATTTCCTGCTGTTGTTCTTCTTCATCGCGCTGGGGTCTGCGCTCGACCTGTCGCTTCTGGGGGCGCATGTCACCGGCGCGGTCATCTTTTCGCTCTTTGTGCTGATCGGCAACCCGTTGATCGTGCTGGTGATCATGGGGGCGCTGGGCTATCGCAAGCGGACCGGCTTTCTGGCCGGCCTGACCGTGGCGCAGATCAGCGAGTTTTCCCTGATCTTCGTGGCCATGGGCGTGTCGCTAGGTCATGTGCAGGAGGATGCGCTGGGCCTTGTCACCATGGTGGGTCTCGTGACGATCGCGGCCTCCACCTACATGATCACCTATTCGCATCAGATTTATGCCGTGTTCGAGCGGTTTCTCTGGGTCTTCGAGCGCAACGGCACCCCGCGCGAGCCCTCCGAGGCGGGCGCGCACCGTGACGATGGGCACAAGGTCATCATCTTCGGCCTCGGCCGCTTCGGCACCGCCATAGGCATCCGTTTGCAAAAACGGGGGGTCAAGGTTCTGGGGGTCGATTTCAACCCTCAGGCCGCGCGGCGCTGGCGCGAACTGGGGCTTGCCACGGAATTCGGCGATGCGACCGATCCGGAATTTGTGGCCGAACTGCCGCTGCGACAGGCCGAATGGATCGTGTCGACCGTGCCGATCCATCCCACGGGCCTCAGCCACGAGGATACGCGCACCACGCTGATCCAACTGACCCGGATGTCCGGGTTCCGGGGGCGGATCGCGGTCGCCTCGCACCATGCGCGCGACACCGAGGAGCTGTTCGCCTCGGGCGCCGATCTTGTGCTGGAGCCGTTTCAGGATGCCGCCGACCGCGCCGTCGACCTGCTCTGCGGTGCGCCCGAGGCCGAGCGCACCGAGATCCCCTTGCTCGGGTCCGAGGAAAAGGACGCGTCGTGACCTGTCGCCGCGCGGGTTACCCCCGCGCGGCCTTGATCTGCGCATCACGCGCCAAGGCGGCCAGCCGGTAGGCGGCATGGGCCATCTTGGAATAGGGCAGGGTGAGGAAGAAGGCGAGAACGGTGCCCAGATGCAGCGCCAGAAGCGGGCCGACAAGCGCGGTGCCGGTGCCGGCATAGAGCACCAGCCCGGTCAGCCCTGTCAGCCCCAACAGGCCGACAAAGGCTATCTCGCCGCCCCAAGCCGATTTCGCGCCAAGCGCCGGGTCGGCCTTGAGCTTCAGCGCGATCAGGCCAGCGGCACCCAGCGTCAGGAGGATGCCACCGGGGATGCCCAAGAGCTTGGGCAGGCTGAACAACCCGTAGGGCGCCTGCATGTCGAAGACATAATGCAGCACCGTCCCCGAGGAGGTGGAGGCGAAGCACAGCAAGAACCCCCAGACCACCGCGTGGTGGGCGTGCTTGCGCGCGACGGTATAGCGGTCGCCCTTCTCGTAATTGCAGCCCTCTGCCGCACCGCCCGAGAGGTTGCGCATCCGTCCCGCATCGACCAGCGCCGCCGTCACATCCGAAAGCCGCAGCGGCGTGCCGCCCACCTCGGCCCAGTAGCGCCGCACCCCCACAGCCAGAGCCGCCAGCGGAAACAGAAAGGCGGGCGCGAAGATCGCCACCATCGCCGTGTGCGAGAGATAGGCGTAGAAGCCATCGCCCCCCGCAGACCCGATGGCGCGGATCGCCAGAAACATCAGCGCGATGCCCACGACCAAAGCGCCCGCCAGCGCCACGCCGCGGGTCTGGAACGCACGCGACAGCCCGCCCGGCCAGCTGAAGCGGTCCCAGCTTTCGACCCGAACCTCGGCCAATGCCGCGGGCAGGTTCAGCGCGAACTCATGGGGGTCGGTGTATTGGCAGGCGTAGTAGCAGCCGCGGCAGTTATGACACAGGCTTGCCAGTTGCGTGATGTCGCCATCCGAGAAACTGCGTTCCGCGAAGGCGGCGGGAAACACCGCGCAATAGCCCTCGCAATAGCGGCAGGCGTTGCAGATCTCGACCTGACGGCGGGCTTCTTCGGTGGCGGTGAGGGTGGGGGTGATGTCAAGCGACATGGGCGGCGGCCTCCTGGCCTGCGATGCGTCCGAAAACGGTTCCGATGGTCATGCCAAAGCCGGCGAGATAGCCCTCGCCCAGGATGGAGCCCGCCATGATCTCGCCCGCGGCCCAGATGTTGTGGAGCCGCGCGCCATGGGCCGAGACCCGCGCGGTGCGGTCCACCCTGAGGCCAAGGTAGGTGAAGGTCACGCCGGGGCGCAGCGAATAACCGAAAAACGGCGGCTCAAGGATGGGCCGTGCCCAGTTGGTCTTGGGCGGGCTGATGCCTTGGGTGGCCAGACCGTCCAGTTCCGTGGGGTGAAACGGTCCTTCGCGGCAGGCGGCGTTGAAGGCGTCGATGGTCTCGCGCAGCTTGTTGCCGGGCAGGCCCAGCCGCTGCGCGAGCCCCTCGATCGTGTCGGCCTGTTCGGGCGGAAAGACCGATGGCATGAAGAGCGTGCGGGATTTGGCGTCGATGATCGAATAGGCCACCTGATCGGGTTGGGCCGCGACCAGCCGCCCCCAGATCGCGTAGCGCTTGGGCCAAACATCCTCGCCCTCGTCGTAGAACCGATCGCCGTCGCGGTTAACCACCACGGAAAACGGCACGCAATCCAGCCGCGTGACGATGCCGCCGTCGAATTTGGGCGAGCGTCCGTCGATGGCGACCGCGTGGCATTGGGTGGGGTCGCCCACGCTGTCGGCCCCTTGATCGAGCATGTCGCGCAGCACCACGCCGCGGTTGTAGGGTGTGCCCCGGATCAAGAAGTTGCGCGCAGCAGGCCCCCAGGCATCGGCCAGCCAGTCCAGATCGGCCTGAAACCCGCCCGAGGCCAGCACCAGCGTGCGCCCCTCGATGCGGAGATCCTTGCCACCGATGCGCGCGTCGAGCCCTTCGAACCGGCCCTCGGTCACGGTGATGTGGCGCACTTCGGCCTCATAGAGAACGCGCACGCCCAGATCCTCGGCGGTGTTGTAATAGGCGTTCACCAGCGCCTTGCCGCCGCCCAGAAAAAACGCGTTGGTCCGCGAGAGCGACAGCGTGCCGGACAGCGAGGGCTGAAACGCCACGCCATGCCGCTCCATCCACGGCAGGCAAGCCTCGCTGTCGCGGATGGTCATGCGGGCCAGATCCTCGTCGGTCTTGCCCTTGGTCACACGGATCAGGTCGTCGAAATATTCGTCCTCCTGATAGGTGCCGGTCAGCACCGACAGGGGCCCGGCATGCATGCAGCGAAAATTGCGGGTGTGGCGCGAATTGCCGCCGCGATAGGTCTTGGGCGCGGCCTCCAGCATCAAGACCTTGGCGCCGGTTTCCGCCGCCTCGATCGCGGCACAAAGCCCGGCATTGCCGCCGCCCACCACCACCACATCCCAAGTCACGCGGTCGATATCGGTCATCGCTGGTCCCCCCCTTCGGTCGCCTGGTCACGCAGTTGCTTGAGCCGCGCGCGATGCGCGGCCTCGATATGGCGCCGCATCGCGGCCTCGGCGGCGTCGCCGTCATGGGCGTGAAGCGCGCGCAAGATCATGTCATGCTCATCCACCGCCGCCTGCGCGCGGTCTGCTTCTTCCATGGTGGACCGCCCGAGGATCAGCAGCGTCTTTTGCACCGCCTCGACCGAGCGCCAGAGAAAGCGGTTGCGCGCGGCATTCAGGAGCACACCGTGAAACTGCCGGTTGGCGTGATATAGCCGTTCGGGGTCGCGCGCTGCCGCCGCCATCTCGGCGTTGATGGCGTCAAGCTCCGCCAGTTCGCTGTCATAGGCCGCACGGGCGGCAAAGCGCGCCGCCGTGCCTTCCAGAACCGCGCGCATTTCGTACAACTCGGTCACCTCGGCCAGATCAAGGCGGCGGATGCGGGCGCCCGCGCGGGGCTGGTGATCGACCAGCCCGTCGCTTTCCAGAAGCCGGATCGCCTCGCGCACCGGCGTGCGCGAGATGCCCAGTCGCTCGGCCAGCTCCGTCTCGGTCAGCCGGTCGCCGGGGCGCAACTGGCCCTGCCGTATCTCGGCGATCAGCCGGTCATAGGCGTCGCGGCCCTGTCCGGTGTCGGGCCTCTGTGTCATTTCGGCGGCCATCGCGCTCCCTCTCTTGTAAATCGCATACAGTTGGATACAGATGGATGCAAGAAGGAGACGTCCCATGGCCAAGCTTTCCCCCGCCGCCACCGACCGTGCCCGGACACTGGCGCTGGCCTTCGGGGGGCTGGCGGTGTTTTGGGTGCTGGGCCTGCCGCTGCCGTTTCTCTTCGGGCCGATGACCGCCTGCCTGATCGCCGCACTGGCGGGCGTCCGGCTCAAGGGGATGGGGCAGGTCTCGGTCGGCGCGCGCACCATTCTGGGCGTGGCAGTGGGTGCATCGATCACGCCCGCGCTGATCGGGCAATTGCCACAGATGGCAATCTCGGTGGCCTTGGTTCCGATCTACGTCGTGGTCATCGCAGCCATAGGCGTGCCGTTTTTCCGCAAGGTTTATGGCTTCGACTGGCCGACCTCGTGGTATGCGGCGATGCCCGGCGGTCTGCAGGACATGGTGATCTTCGGGCAGGAGGCGGGGGCGGATGTGCGCGCCCTGTCACTGATCCATGCCACGCGTGTGCTGATCATCGTGACGATTGCCCCCGCAATACTGGTCTATGGCTTCGGCCAGACGCTCGACATACCCATCGGCCAGCCGGCGGCGGAACTGCCGCTGGCGGAACTGGCGCTGATGGTGGCGGCGGCGCTGGTCGGCTGGAAGGGGGGCGAGCGGATCGGGCTCTTCGGGGCTTCGATCCTTGGGCCGATGATCGTGACCGCCATCCTCAGCCTGTCGGACCTGATACATGTGCGCCCGCCTGCCGAGGCCATCTTGCTGGCGCAATTCCTGATCGGGATCGGCATCGGCGTGGGGTATGTCGGCGTCACATGGCACGAACTGCGCCGAGACGTGGCGGCGGGGCTCTTGTTCGTTCTGATCCTTGCCGCGCTGGCCGCGATTTTCACAGAGATCGTGGTGCTGGCGGGGCTGGCGGGCCCGGTCGAAGGCTTCTTGTCCTTCGCCCCCGGCGGACAGGCGGAAATGACGGTTCTGGCCATCGTCGCGGGTGCGGATCTGGGCTTCATCGTCGTCCACCACCTCACCCGCATCTTGTTCGTCATCACCGGCGCGCCCATCGCGGCCCGGATCTTTGGCGTGACCGCAAAGCCGCGCGGCGATCCCGACGCCTGAGGCGCGCTATTCGGCAGGGGCCGCCCGCGATGGCAGGGGCATCGGACGTGGCGCGCGGGGCAGGGGGGGCGCGGTCCCCGTCGGCAAGGGCAGGCTGACCGAGACCGACAGTCCACCGCCCTCGGACCGGTCCAGCGCGACACCGCCGCCATGCGACAGCGCCACCGTCTCGGCGATGGACAGGCCCAGACCGCTGCCCTCGGACGGCCCTGCCTGACCGAAGCGCGCCAGCACCGTCTCGACATCCTTGGCGGCCACGCCGCGGCCGTCATCGGTGACGCGGATCAGGGCACGGTCGGTCTCGGCGGCCAGTGATACGGCGATCCGCCCGAGGTCCGGCCCACCGTGTTTCAGTGCATTGTCGATCAGGTTGCCCAAGGCCTCGCGCAGCATCACCGGATCGGCCGAGACGCAGATCTCGTCATCGGGCAGCGCGATGGTCAGTGCTACGCCGCGCGCACGGGCGGCGGCGCGGTAGCGGTCGACCACATCCTCCAGCGCCTCGCCCAGTTCCAGCGGCTCGCGGCGCTCGCCTGCATGGCTTGCGCGCTCCAGCGTCAAAAGCTTGTTGGCCAGATCCTTGAGGTCGCGGGCCGAGACCAGCAATTCGCCCGCCCGGTCGCGCGCGGCGCGATCCGTCGGGGCCGAGCGCACGGCCTCGGCCATCGCCAGAACGCCCGCGATCGGGTTGCGCAACTGATGCGCCGCATTCGAGATAAAGCTTGCCTGCCGCGCCATCGACGCCTCGACCTGCCCGAACAAAAGGTTCAGCCGCTTGACGAGGCCGCGGATCTCGGGCGGAACCGGGCGGCGGATCGGGGAAAGGTCGTCCGAGGAGCGCTGCGAGATCGCATCTTCCAGATCCAGCAAGGGGCGCAGACCGCGCAGCACGCCGAACCAGACCACGAAGGCCACGGTTCCGATCAGCACTGCCATGACCACAAAGGCCCGCCCGGCCAGATCGCGCATCAGCGCGTCGCGCACCTCGACCTGTTGCCAGACCGTGATGGTGAAGGTGCCGGTGATGCCGTCCACCGTGGTCACGTCGCGCAGGCGCAGCGCGCGGACCTCTTCGCCGTAATAGGTGGAATTGTAGTAGGAGTAGGGGCTGTCGCCCGCGTCCGGGTCCGGGTTGAGCCGCACCGGCGGCGTGGCAAACCCCGTGACGTAATAGCCGTTGGGCGCATGGACATGGTAGAACACCGGACCGCCCGAGGTATCGGCCAGCAGGTCACGGGTTTCCAGCGACACCGCGTTGCCGTTCGAGCGCGCCACGTCGCCCTTGACCGCCAGCGCCACGGTCAGAAGGCTACGGTCGAAGATACCCGCCGCCTGCACGCGGGCGTCGCGCACCTGCCAGAACCCCACCGCCAGCGCGATCACGAGCAACGGAAGCAAGATGATGACCGTCAGCCGCAGCCTGAGCGAGGTCGAGGCCCTCATGCCGCCCCCCTTTCGCCATCTGTCAGGCTGTAGCCGATGCCGCGCTGCACGCGGATCGACAGTCCATGGGGTTTCAGCCGCTTGCGCAGGCGCGAGATATGAACCTCGACGGCCGCTTCCTCGACGTCCGAGCCGGTGCCGTAGAGATGGTCGAGGATGTCTTGCTTGGACACCGAACGCCCTTGGGCGCTCAGCAGCTTTTCCAGCAAGCTGACTTCGCGTCGGGGCAGGGCGACGGGGTCGGCCCCGATGGTGACCTGCCGCGCGTCACAATCAAGCTGCACCGCGCCAAGGCTCAGGATGCGCCGGATCGGGCGGGGACTGCGCCGTGAAATCGCGCGCACCCGCGCCACCAGCTCGTCCATCTCGAAGGGTTTCACGAGGTAGTCATCGGCGCCCGCGTCCAGACCCTTCACGCGCTGCTCCGTCTCCGATTGCGCGGTCAGGATCAGCACCGGCCGCTCGTCGTCGCGCCCGCGCAAGCCGCGCAGGAGGGTCAGGCCGTCCATGCCGGGCAGGTTGATGTCGAGGATCAGCAGGTCCCAGGCCTCTTGGCGCAAGAACGGTTCGGCCTCGTCGCCACGCGCAAGGTGATCGACCCCGTGCCCGAGATCTTGCAGGCGATAGGAGATGCCCTTGGCCAACGCCTCATTGTCCTCGACCAGAACGATCCGCACCGGGCCACCCTTCCTGAAGTTTTCCCGACCCACGACAGCTTCGCGCAAGGTTCGCAGGTCATCACCCCCGCATCAAGGTGCGATGACATCTTGCACAACCGACCGCGGGGGGGAGCCTGCGGTCACTTTGGGAGGACGACATGATCAATCTTTCGACCACGCGCCGCAAGGCGCTGGGCCTTGTTGCCGTATCCGTGCTTGCGATGACCGCAGGCGCGCCGCAGATGGCGCGCGCTGACCTGTCGGGTGCCACCGTCGACTTCGTGATCCCCTTTTCGGAATCGGGCGGCTCGGCGACCTGGGCCAACTTCTTCGCACCGCTTATGAGCCAGGCGCTCGAAGGCAACCCCACCGTCGTCGTGCGCTACCGCCCGGGTGCGGGCTCGACCGCGGGGGCCAACTGGTTTGCCGAGCAGACCACCGACAACGGCACGCTGGTGTTCGGCACCTCGGGCTCGACCCAGTTCCCCTATCTACTGCGCGACCCGCGCGTGCGCTACGAATACCGCGACTGGACCCCGGTTCTGGCCTCGGGAACCGGCGGCGTCGTCTACCTGCCCGCCGATCTGGGTGCGCGCTTCGACGGCGACATGGATGACCTGCAAGACGAATTCTTCATCTTCGGCAGCCAGGGCGCCACGACGCTCGATCTGGTGCCGCTTCTGGCCTTCCGCATGCTGGGCCTTCAGGTCGAGCCGGTGTTCGGCATCGAGGGCCGCGGTGACGGTCGCCTGATGTTCGAGCGGGGCGAGGCCAATATCGACTATCAGACATCGTCGGCCTACATCCGCAACGTCCAGCCGCTGGTGGATCAGGGTCTGGCCGTTCCGGTCATGACCTGGGGCATTTTGGACAACGACGGCAATGTCGTGCGTGATCCGACCTTCCCCGACATCCCGACCTTTGCCGAAATCTGCGACGCGACCGAAGGCTGCGAGACCGAAGGCGTGGCCTGGGAAGCATGGAGTGCCTTCTTCGTGTCGGGTTTCGCGGCGCAAAAGCTGGTCTACCTGCCCGGCACCGCATCCCCCGAGGTGGTTGCGATGTATGAGGCGGCGATGGCCGGAATCCTTGCGCGTCCCGATTTCGCCGAAATCTCGGCGGCCGAACTGGGTGTCTATCCCCAGATGATCGGCCCGGCGGCGCTTGTGGCGCACGAAGCGGCGATCACGGTGTCCGATGAGGCGCGCCAGTACGTCCTCGATTGGCTGCGCGAAGATTACGGCGTGACGCTGGAATAACCCGCGGCACATCCACGGCCCCCTGCGCGCTGCGTGCAGGGGGCGCTTTCCTGACGGCCCCCGGGGGAGACGCCCATGGACATCCTGACCATTGCCTTGCCGGCTCTCGGCGAGGCCCTGACGCTCGTATTCCAGCCCACCCAACTGATGTACCTGATGGCGGGCGTTTTGCTGGGCTTGTCCATCGGCGTGCTGCCGGGCCTTGGCGGCATCGCGGGCCTGTCGCTGGTGCTGCCCTTCATGTTCGGCATGGAACCGGTGTCGGGACTGGCCCTGATGGTCGGCCTGATCGCGGTGATCCCGACCTCGGACACGTTTTCTTCGGTTCTTCTGGGCATTCCCGGTTCGTCGGCCAGCCAGGCGACCGTGCTTGACGGCTTTCCGCTGGCCCGCAAGGGCGAGGCGGGCCGCGCACTGGCCGCAGCCTTCATCTCGTCGCTTTACGGCGGACTACTGGGTGCTGCCGTCCTGACCTGCATCATCTTTGTCGCGCGCCCGCTGATCCTTGCCTTCGGGCTGCCCGAGATGATGATGATCACCATCCTCGGCATGTCGATGGTTGCCATTCTGGCCGGCCGTGTGCCGATGAAGGGCGTCATCGCCTGCGGCATCGGCCTGCTGGCGGGCACCATCGGATCGGCGCCCGCGGGCGGGTCGCTGCGCATGTCGACCTATGACATTCCCTATCTTGTCGAAGGCTTCCAACTGGTGATCGTGGGCCTTGGCATCTACGCCATCCCCGAGGTTATTTCGCTCCTCCGGCAGGACAGCTCGATCTCCAGTTCCGGCGGGCTCGGTCGCGGTTGGACCGATGGTCTGCGCGATTGGTGGCGCAACAAGTGGCTGTCGACGAAATGCGCGGCCATCGGCGTGACCGTCGGCATCATCCCCGGCCTTGGCGGGTCGGTGGTGGACTGGATCGCCTATGGCTATGCCGTGCAATCGGCCAAGAACCGCGACCAGTTCGGTCAGGGCGACATCCGCGGCGTGATCGCGCCCGAAAGCTCCAACAATGCCAAGGAGGGCGGGGGCCTCGTGCCGACGCTGATCTTCGGCATCCCCGGTTCGGGGTCGATGGCGGTGTTCCTTGGCGGTCTGGCGCTTTTGGGCATGTCGCCCGGGCCCGCGATGATCCGGCAAGACCTAGACATCACCTACACCATCGTCTGGTCGCTGGCGCTGGCCAACGTGCTCGGCGCGGGGCTTTGCGTGCTCTTGTCGGGGCAGATCGCGAAACTCACCACCATCCGCTTCACGCTGATGGCGCCCTTCTTGTTCATGATGATCGCGTTTGCCGCCTTCCAGTCGCGGCAGTCGCTGGGCGATCTGGTCGCGCTGGTGGGCATCGGCATCATCGGCATCTTGCTGCGCCGGTTCGATTTCTCGCGCCCTGCCTTCCTGATCGGCTTTGTTCTGTCCCATCAGGCCGAGCAGTTCACCAACATGGCGACCCAGATCGCATCCGCCCGGTTCCGCCGCAGTTTCGAGGCGGGGATCGACTATATCGTGACGCCGATCACGGTGACAATCCTGATCCTCACGGTGCTGTCGATCATCATCGGTCTGAGACAATCCAAGAACATCCGGGAGAACATCGACACCTATACCGGCGGCAAACGGGCGCCCTTCGTCTTCTTGCTGGCGATCACGGCCTATGTGGCGATCTCTGTCGCGGATGCCGCCACGATCGACCGCTTCGGCGACAAGGTGTTCCCGCTGACCGTGGGCATCGTGACCCTGATCGCCTGCCTTGCGATGCTGGGCAAGATGATGCGCCGCGCCGAGACCGACGACCTCTTCATCGACCTCGAGGCGGGTGGCACCGATGGCGCGGCCCCGCACGGGTTGTGGTGGACCCTGTCGTGGTTCCTTGGCCTTCTGGTGCTGACGGGCCTGTTCGGGCTGATCATCGCGCTGTCGCTCTTCATGGTGGCTTTCTTCCGGGTGCGCGCAGGCCTGTCCTGGCTTTCTGCCGTCCTCTACACGGCGGCGGGGGTGAGCTTTATCGTCTTCCTCGCCTGGGTTCTGGGCCGTGAATTCCCGCCCGGCCTGCTGCAAGATGTCATCGACATGCCCTGGCCGCTCAGATGAGCCTGCGCTTCCTTTCCCTCGCCGGGGACGGGATCGGACCCGAGATCGTCGCGGCCACCGAAGAGGTGGCCGTGGCGGCCTGCGCGGCGCATGGCGTGACACTGGCGCTTGACCGCCACGAGATCGGATTTGCGGCACTTGCCCGGCACGGCACCACCATCCCCGAGGCGGTGATGGCTGCGGCACGGGCAGCGCAGGGCATCATCCTTGGCCCCGTTTCGCACAACGCTTATCCGCCCGTGGCCGAGGGCGGGCTGAACCCCTCGGGCGTGTTGCGCAAGAGTTTGCAGCTTTACGCCAACATCCGCCCCGCGCGGTCGCGCCCCGGCGTGCCGACACCCACGGGTCATGCCGTCGACATGGTGGTGGTGCGCGAGAACCTCGAAGGCTTCTACGCCGACCGCAACATGCACATGGGGCCCGGCGAGGTGATGCCGACGCCCGATCTGGCCATCGCCATGCGCAAGATCACGCGCGAAAACAGCACGGCCATCGCGCAATCCGCCTTTGCGCTGGCCGAACGCCGCCCGCGCAAACGCGTCGCCGTGATCCACAAGGCCAATGTGCTGCGCCTGTCGGACGGGTTGTTCCTAGAGGCCGTGCGCGCGGTGGCCGCCGATCATCCGGGCGTGGCCGTCGAGGAAATCCTTGTCGACAGCGCCGCCGCCCTGCTGGTGCGCGACCCGACCCGTTTCGATGTGATCGTGGCGACCAACATGTATGGCGACATCCTGTCCGATCTGGCGGCCGAACTGGCCGGCGGGCTTGGCCTTGCCGCCTCGCTCAACCATGGCGCCACCCATGCGGTGGCCCAGGCGCAGCACGGTTCGGCCCCCGATATCGCGGGGCAGGACCGCGCCAATCCCGGCTCGCTGATCGGGTCTGTGGCGATGCTGCTTGCCCATCTTGGCCATCCCGGCCCCGCCGATACCATCATGGCAGCACTCGACGCGGCGCTGGCAAATCCTCACACTCGCACGCCCGATCTGGGCGGCACCGCGGGCACGCGGGCCATGACCCGCACCATCCTTGACCATATCGCACAGGCAGACAGATGACACAGACCGCGATCCCCTTTCACTTCATGCGCGGCGGCACCTCGCGCGGGCCCTATTTCAACCGCGCCGACCTGCCCGCCGACCGCGACCGTCTGGCCGAGGTGCTGATCGCCGCCGTGGGCGCGGGCCATCCGCTGAACATCGACGGGGTCGGCGGCGGCAATGCGGTCACGACCAAGGTGGCGATGTTGTCGCGGTCTGATGACCCCTTGGCCGATATAGACTATTTCTTCGCTCAGGTCTCCGTCACCGAGCGGATGGTCGATTTCGGGCCGACCTGCGGCAACATGCTGGTGGCCGTCGGCCCCGCGGCCATCGAGATGGGGCTGGTCCCCGTGACGGGCGAGGTCACGCCCGTGCGCATCCGCGCCGTCAACACCGGCGCACTGGTCGAGGCGCAGGTGCAGACGCCCGGTGGCCGGGTGTCCTATGCGGGCGATACCGAGATTGCGGGCGTGCCGGGCACGGCGGCGCCCGTGGCGCTCAACTTCCTCGACGTGGTCGGATCGCGCACCGGCAAGATGTTCCCCACCGGCAACCGGATCGACGTGATCGACGGGGTGGAGGTGTCCTGCGTCGATGTCGCCATGCCGATGATGATCGCGCGCGCATCCGACTTCGGCATCACGGGCTACGAGACGGCGGCCGAGCTGAACGAGAACAAGGCGCTGTTCGCCAAGATGGAACCCATCCGCATGAAAGCCGGCGAATTGATGGGGCTGGGCGATGTGACAAAATCCGTCACGCCGAAACTGGGTCTGATCGCGCCCGCCCGCATCCCCGGTGCGCATTTCACCACCCGCTACTTTATGCCGTGGGATACGCATCCGTCGCTGGCCGTCACCGGCTCGCAATGCCTTGCCGCCTGTGCCATCGCGCCGGGCACCGTGGCCGAGGGCATCGCCGCCCCGGTCACGGGTTCGCCCGAGATGATCCATATCGAACATCCGATGGGCGTGATGGAGGTGCTTGTCACCTTCACCCGCGACGGGAACGCGTTCGAGTTCCATTCGGCGGGCGTCGTGCGCACCGCGCGCATGATCGCGCGGGGCGAGATCTTCGTGCCCTCGCATCTGATGGAGGGCTGAACGATGTCCTATGGCAGCGGCCCGATGGTCTTTGACATGCTCGCCCGCGCCATCGCGCAGGAAGGGACGGGGACCTGTTTCGCGCTTCTGGGCGATGCGAACATGAATGTCGCGACCCGGCTGGGCGACTTGGGAACGCGCATGATCTACGTTCGCCACGAACACTGCGCCGTCGCCGCCGCCATGGCCTATGCCCGCAAGACGGGCGAGGTGGGGCTGGCCACCGTCACCTGCGGCCCCGGCCTGACGCAGCTGATGACGGCGCTGCCCGCCGCGGTGCGCGCCAACATCCCGCTGGTCGTGCTGGCGGGCGAGGCGCCGATGTCCAAGGGCTGGTACAATCAGGCCATCGATCAGGCGCCCTTTGTCACCGCGACGGGGGCGAGTTATCGCGCGCTGCACTGGCCCGACCGGATGCCGACCGCGATCCGCGACGCCTTCCTCGAGGCGCGGATGACGCGCAAGCCCGTGGTGCTGGGCGTGCCCTTCGACCTGCAGCATGGCGCGTGGACCGGACCTGCGGACCTGCCCGCACCCTCGACCGACATCCTGCCCCGCATCTCGCCCATGCCGCCCAACCCCGATGACGTGGCACGCGCCGCCGATCTGGTGGCGGGTGCAGCGCGCATCGTCGTGATGGCGGGGCTTGGTGCGGCAGAGGCGGGCGCGGCCGAGGCTTGCCTGGCCCTTGCCGCGAAACTGGATGCGGCCCTTGCCACCACGCTGCCCGCGCGCGGACTTTTCGTGGGCCATCCCCATTGCCTTGGCGTCGCGGGGGGCTTTTCCTCCGACGTGGCGCGCGCGGTCTTTGCCGAGACCGATCTGGTCATCGCCGTCGGCTCCTCGCTGGCCTCGCACAATGCCGATGCCGGGAAACTCTGGCCCAAGGCGCGTGTGCTGCAGATCGACACCGACCCGCAGGCCATCTCGCAAGGCCGCCTCGCCTCCCATGCCCATCTGCGCGCCGATGCGCGTCTGGGCGTCGAGGCATTGACCAAGGCCGTCCCACAACGCCCCGCCACCCTTTGCACAGCCGAGCTGGCCGAGCGCATCGCCACCACCCCCGCCGATGGCAGCGTTTTTCCGCAGGAATCCGGCCTGCACGACCCGCGCGATGTTGTGGCGGCACTTGAAGAGCACCTGCCAAGTCATTGGCAGATGGTGAATTCCTCGGGCCATTGCTCCTATTACTTCGCCCATATGCCGTCGCGCCGCCATGACACTTTCCTCACGATCCGGGAGTTCGGGGCGATTGGAAATGGCACCTCCTTCGCCATGGGTGTGGCCGCTGCAAAGCCCGGTGATACCGTGGTGCTGTTCGATGGCGATGGCTCTTTCCTGATGCATGTGCAGGAGCTGGAGACGATCCGCCGCCATGGCCTCAACATCTTGATCATTGTCCTGAACGACCGAGCCTATGGGTCCGAGATCCACAAGCTGCGCGCCGAGGGGCTGTCGGATGCAGGCGCCGTCTTTGGCCCAACCGACCTTGCCGCCATCGCGCGCGGTTTCGGCATCGGGGGGGAGACGATCACCGATCTGGCGGCGCTGCCCGCGCTCATCGCCGATTTCGCGGCGACGGGCGGCGCGGCGGTCTGGGACGTGCCGATCTCGGACCGGGTGTTTTCGCCTGTCATCCGCCGCGCGCATCCCGAACTGGCGGCGGAGTAACCCCTCAGACCGCTTGACTTCGTCACGGTATACCACAGTATGCCAGACGCGGGCCTCGCCCCGCAGCACTTCAAGGAACGCCCCGGCATGAAGGTCCATATCCTCGACGACTGGTTCGACACGCTGCGGACCCTGCCGAGCTTTAGACTGCTTGACGGGCATGAGGTGACGGTCTGGACCGACCACAGCGACGATGTGGCCGTGCTTGCCGAAAGGCTCCAGCCCGCTGAGGCGCTGGTGCTGTTCCGCGAGCGCACGGCCATTACCGCGCCGCTGCTGGACCGCCTGCCGAACCTGCGGCTCATCAGCCAGCGCAGCGTCTATCCCCATGTCGATGTGCCCGCCTGCACCGCCAATGGCGTGCTCTTGTGTTCGAACATGCATGCCGACGGGCCGTCGGTCGCCGCGGCCGAACTGACCTTTGCGCTCATTCTCGCCTCTGCCCGCCAGATCCCGCAACAGATGGCGGCGCTTCGGGCGGGGGAATGGCAGCTTGCGCCGGGGCAGTCCTTGCGCGGCCGGACGCTCGGCCTTTACGGCTATGGCCGCATCGCCAAACAGGTCGCAAGCTATGCCCGCGCCTTTGGCATGACTGTGGTCTGGTGGGCGTCCGAGGCAGGCCGCGCCAAGGCCCTGGCTGCGGGCGAGACCGTGGCCGCCAGCCGCGCGGCGTTTTTCGCGGACAGCGATTTCGTTTCGGTCCATGTCCGGCTCAAGCCCGAGACCAAGGGCATTCTCACCAAGGGCGACCTTTTGGCGATGAAACCGACCGCCAGCTTCATCAACACCTCGCGCTCGGGCCTTGTCGAACAGGGCGCGCTTGAGGCGGCGCTGGCGGCAGGCCGCCCCGGCCGCCTTGCGCTCGACGTCTTCGACCGCGAGCCGATGACCGCGCCGGTCGACCCGCTGGTCCTGCACCCCAACGTGATCGCCACGCCCCATATCGGCTTTGTCACCGAGGATGAGCTGGACCTGCAATTCGCCGAGATCTACGCCCAGATCAACGCCCATGCGGCCGGCCAGCCCATCCACATGATCAACCCCGAGGCGCGGGGGTAGGGCGCATGTCAGCCGGGCAGGGGCAGGCCCTGCGGGATCACAAGCCCACCACCGGCATCGGCGACGATCATGTCGCCGGGGGCAACGCGCACGCCCTCGATCTCCAGCACCAGCCCCATAAGCGCCCGGCGCAGCGACCCGCCGCCGTCCGCCACCATCACCCGCCCCTTGCCGGGGCTATGGGCCAGCTTGCGCACGCGGGTGTTCATTTCATGCGTCTTGACCGTGGCGGCGTGGCCGGAAAACGCGCCCCTGCCGGCGAAATGTTGCAAGGCAGGGGGCAGGACGCCCGTCTGATCGAGGACATGATCATACAGAGCGCAGGTCGGTGTCATGCCGACTCTCCTGTGCGGGGCGCGGAGGCCCCATAATGATGGAACTTCTCTTCACCTTGCCCGAGGGCCTTTCGACCGTGGCTTTCTGGGTGCTGATGGTCTTCAGCTTCATCGCCTCGCTTATCACGGTCGCCATGGGCATCGGCGGCGGCGGGCTGCTTCTGGCGGTCATGGCAACCCTTGTGCCGCCTGCCGCCCTGATCCCGGTGCATGGTGTGGTGCAGCTGGGGTCCAACGGCGGGCGCGCGATCATGCTCTGGCGCAACATCAGCTGGGCCGCCGTGATCCCCGGCTTCCTGATCGGGTCCCTGATCGGCACGGCCATCGGGGGCGCCGTGGTCGTCGAGCTGCCGCCCAATGTGGTGCAGATCGGGATCGGTGTCTTTGTCATCTATTCGGTCTTTGCCAAGCCGCCGAAATGGCTGTCGGGCTGGCCATGGCTGACCGGGGTGGTGTCGAGCTTTCTGACCATGTTTTTCGGGGCGACGGGCCTGTTCACGGCGAATTACACCAAATCCCTGGGTCTGCCGCGCCATGACCATGTGGCGACCCATGCCGCCCTGATGACCGTGCAGCATTCGCTCAAGGTCGTGGTCTTTGGCCTACTCGGGTTTGCCTTTGGGCCCTGGGCCGGAGTGATCCTTGCGCTGGTCGCGGCGGGGGTTGCTGGCACGCTTGCGGGGCGACTGGTGTTGAACCGGATCAGCGATCGCGGCTTCAAGCTGGCGCTTGACGTGATCCTTGTGCTGATCTCGCTGCGCCTGATCTGGCAGGGGCTTACCGGCTAGGGCCGGGAAAGACGCGGCCATCCATCAGCTTGCGCGCGGTGCGCACGACGCCGGCGCGCAGGACCGTCCAGTCTGCCCCCATCTCGAGCAGCACCTCGGCCGCGCCCGTGGGGTGTTCGACGCGGAACAGGCCATCGTCGGGCATGACGGCCAAGGGCGCTGCAGGACTGCCCGGAAGGGCGCATGCGGTGGCCACGCTCACGGCGGCAAAGACGCCGATGGTGGAATGGACGCGGAAGGGGATGAAACTGCGCGTGGCGATGGCGCCCCCCGCGCGGGGGGCTGCGACCAGCGTCATCTTGGGCACCGATTTCGTCGCCACATCGCCCAAGGCCATCATCGGCCCGGCCTTGAGGCGGATCGCCTCGATCCTCGCCTTGAGGGCTGCGTCACTCTCCAGCGCCTCGGGGGCCTCATCGCCCGTGAGGCCGAATGCGGCAGCGTCCATGACGACACAAGGCATCCCGTTGTC
The DNA here is from genome assembly GCF_003148775.1 of Roseicyclus mahoneyensis. Classification (GTDB taxonomy): domain Bacteria; phylum Pseudomonadota; class Alphaproteobacteria; order Rhodobacterales; family Rhodobacteraceae; genus Roseicyclus; species Roseicyclus mahoneyensis. Next base: position 77,270 of record NZ_QGGW01000010.1, on the reverse strand, counting down.
GATCAGCGTGCAGGCGACGCCGTCGATCACGTCAACCGCACGACCCGTGGGCAAAAGGCTGCCGCACATCGAGCCCGCCACATCGCCGAAGACCAGCGGCACGGCCGCATGCCCGCCCGGCACCCCGTCGATGCGGGTCTCGCCGGTGTAATCCACGCGCCCCCCCGGCGTCTGGATCGTCGCGGTGGCGATCTCGCCGGTGTTGACCATGTGGATGCGCACGGCCGTCTCGCCGTCCTGCGCCGCTACCAACCCGCGTTCGATGGCGGCTGGTCCCACACCGGCGAGGATATTGCCGCAGCCCTGCGCGTCGCTGACCAGCGCCTGATCGACAAAGACCTGCAGGAACAGGTAATCCACATCCGCATCGTCCCGCGTCGCGGGCGACAGGATCGCCACCTTGGACGTGAGCGGATCGCCCCCGCCGATCCCGTCGATCTGGCGCGCATCCGGGCTGCCCATGATCCTGAGCATCAGCGCATCGATGGCCGCCCGCCCCGCAGGCAGGTCGCGGGCGAGGAAATAGGCCCCTTTCGACGTGCCCCCCCGCATCCACAGGCAGGGGATGCCGTCAGACATACTTGAGGCCCTTGGCGGCCAGCCGTTCGCGCATCCCGTACAGATCGAGGCCAAGCGCGCCAGAGGCCAGTTTTTCGCGCTTTGCTTCCTCGGCGGCCAACCGCGCCTCGGCGGCGGCCAGCACCGTCTCGGCCTCTTCGCGGCGCACGACGCAGACGCCATCGTCATCGGCCAGAATGATGTCGCCCGCGTTCACGATCTGACCTGCGCAGACGATGGGCACGTTGACCGACCCCAGCGTTTCCTTGACCGTCCCTTCGGCGCTGACGGCCTTGGACCAGACCGGAAAGCCCATCGCGGTCAGGTCGCGCACGTCGCGCACGCCCGCTTCGATCACCAGCCCCTTGCAGCCCCGCGCCATCGCGGCGGTCGCCAGAAGATCGCCGAAATAGCCATTGTCGCAGGGCGACGTCGGGGCAAGGACAAGGATGTCACCGTCTTGCAGCTGTTCGATGGCGACATGCAGCATCCAGTTGTCGCCGGGCGGCGCGCTGATGGTTACCGCCGACCCCGCCACCTGCGCGCCCGCATAGATCGGCCGCATGTACGAGGCGAGGTAGCCGCGCCGTCCCTGCGCCTCATGCACGGTGGCAACGCCCGCCTTGCCAAGCTTTTCGATGATCGCGCGATCTGCGCGCGGCACGTTTTGCACAACGACATTCATGGCCTTACCCCCTCAAAGCTCATCCACGGTGCGCGGAAAGATCGACTGGAACCCTTCGGCATATTTGCAGTCGCGTCCACCCGATTGACCGCCAGAATTGCGCTTGAAGTGATTGGCGCGCTGCTGGGCCACGCGGGTGTAGAATTCCCACAGATGCGCCTGCCCGTTCATATGCTCCATCGCGGCGCGCTTTTTCTCCCAGACGGGCGTGATGTCGAGGAAGGTGTCGGGCTTCCAGCCCATCTGCTCGGTCTGATGCGGCTCGAAGAGGTAAAGCTGCGGCGCGCCCAGCACCTTTTGCCCCGGATTGTGACCCCAGGCTTGGGCCACCATCCGGGCCTCCAGCGCCACTTGGGTCATGTACATGTGGTCGGTGTTGTAGGGGTCGTACTGGCTGTGGCTCATCATCCAGGCAGGCTGCACCTTGCGGATCAGATCCACCAGCCTCATCTTGTCGTCACGCTCCAACGCCAAGGGGTAATCGCCCAGATCGAAACACTCAAGGCGATGGACCCCCAGCACCTCGGCTGCGGCCTCGGCCTCGGCCCGGCGGATCGCCTTGACCTCGTCCAGACTTTTGCCCTCTTTCCAGAGCTTCGCGCTTTCGCCGCGCTCGCCAAAGGACATGCAGGCCACTGTCACCTCGTAGCCCATTTCGGCATGCAGCGCGATGGCGCCGCCGCAGCGCCAGACGAAATCGGCAGCATGGGCCGACAGGATCAATGCGGTTTTCGGGGTGCTCATGGGTCGGGTTGCCTTCTGCGGGGTGATCCATTCCGGATAATCTGCCATGCTGCGCGCACAACTCAAATTTTCTACCCGATCCATAATTTTCCAGCATTGTGGATGGAAAAGTCTTTTCGCCCGTGCAAGCCTTGATGCGCAAACGGATCGTGACACGGGACGGAAGAGATCATGACGAATGACCATATTTCCTTCATCGGATTTGGTGAGGCGGCAGGGGCGTTCCTGTCGGGTTGGGCGCTGGTCGACCCTGCGCGCGTCGCCGCCTTTGACATAAAGTCGGAACAGAGCGGTGCCGCAGACATGATGCGCGCACGCTATGCCCAGACAGGCGTGCGCGGCTGCGCCAGCCCCGCCGAGGCGGTGGCGGGAACCGCGATGGTCTTTTCCGTCGTGACCGCTGATCAGGCGCTGTTTGCGGCCAAAGCCGCCGCGCCGCATCTGCCCAAGGGGGTTTTCTGGTTCGACTGCAATTCCTGTGCGCCTGCCACCAAGCGCCGCGCCGCCGAGGTGATCGAGGCGGCAGGCGGGCGCTACGTCGATGTCGCCGTGATGGCGCCGGTCTACCCCAAACGCCACCATGTGCCGCTGAACATCGCAGGCCCGCATGCCGAGGCGGCAGCGGAGGTCTTGCGCAGCCTCGACATGAAACCCACCGTCACCGGCCCGGAGGTCGGGCATGCCTCCTCCATCAAGATGATCCGGTCCGTCATGATCAAGGGACTGGAGGCGCTGGTCGCCGAATGCTTCCTGTCCGCCCGCCGCGCGGGGGTCGAAGAGCAGGTGCTGGCTTCGCTCGAGGCGTCCGACCCCGATATCGCCTGGCGCAAGCGCGGGGCCTACAACCTCGAGCGGATGATGGTCCATGGCGCGCGCCGCGCCTCGGAGCTGCGCGAGGTCGCCATCACGGTGGAAGATCTGGGCCTGCCCGGGCTGATGTCCGCCGCCACCGCCGAATGGCAGGACAAGATCGCCGCCCTCAAGGCCGATCCGGGCGGCGATGACCTGACCGCCCGGCTGGATGCCATCCTGACCCGCCTATGAGCCTTGCCAGCCTGCGCCACCTGCGGCTGTTTCTGGCGGTCGTCGACCTGAGGTCGCTGACACTGGCGGCCGAGGCCTGCGGCGTGACGCAACCGGCGGTGACGCAGGCCATGGCCAACCTCGAGGCGCGGGCGGGCGGCGCGCTGTTCCAGCGCTCGCGCCATGGCGCCTTTGCGACGGACCGTGGCGTGACGCTGGCCCACAGGGTCCGGCGCGCGCTGGGGTTTCTTGACCCCGCACTTACCGAGGTGTCGCCGCGCCTGCCGCTGACCGTGACGCGCGCGCAGATCACAGCGCTTGTCGCGGTGCGCGAGGCCGAGAATTTCACCCTTGCCGCGCGCAGTCTTGGCGTTGGGCAGCCCAGCGTTCACCGCGCCGTGGCGCAGGTCGAGCATGAGGCCGGCCGCCCGCTGTTCGAGCGCACCGCCTACGGGTTGATCCCGACGCGGGCCTGTCGCGCGCTGGCGCAGGCGGCACGGCTGGCGCTGGCGGAACTGGGTCAGGCCGAGGCCGATCTGGCCGAGATGGACGGGGCCGAGGCAGGGCGCATCGTCATCGGCGCGCTGCCCTTGTCGCGGTCTGCGATCTTGCCGCGTGCGCTGGCCCGCTTCCGCGAGGCGCGCCCGCGCCAGCCCGTCAGCGTGATCGACGGCGTCTATGGCGAGTTGCTGGCGGCGTTGAGGCGGGGCGACATCGACGTGATCGTGGGCGCGCTGCGCGACCCTGCGCCGATCGGCGATGTGGTGCAGGAACGGCTGTTCGACGACCGTCTCGCCTTTATCGCGGGGCGCGCGCATCCGATGGCAGGGCGCACGGCTATAGCGGTCGCCGATCTGGCGCGCGAGCCGTGGGTGGTGCCGCGCCCCGGAACGCCCGCGCGGGCGCAGTTCGACGGTATCTTTGCGGCAGCGGGCGTTGCCCCGCCGGGTCAGTATTCTGGAAAGCGGGTCGATCTTGCTGATGCGCGAGATGCTGGACGAGGGGCGGCTTCTGGGCTGTATCTCGGGCGCGCAGGCCGAGGCCGAGATCCGAAAGGATCTCGTGGCGCGTCTCGATGTCCGGGTCGATCTGCCGGGGCGGCCCATCGGCCTGAGCACGCGCAGCGACTGGGAGCCGACGGCAGCACAACGCCAGATGCTGGATCTGATCCGCACCGAGGGGCGCAAGGCCGGGGCGGGGTGATGCCACGCTTTTCCGATGTGGCGCAGGGGTGCGGGGCGGGCTAGGCTTTTGGCCAACCGGATTTGCAACGACCAAGGGGGCATAATGGCACAGCATGTGACGATCGCGCAGCGCCGGGCGGCTCTCGCCGAACCGCATGACTGCACCGATGCCGCAGATGAGCTGACGATCCAGCACGCGCTGTTCGACACGCTGGTCAAGCGCGTGAGGCAAGGCTTCGTGCCGCATCTGGCGACAGGCTGGACGGTCGGCGCTGATGCCCGCAGCTGGACCTTTCACCTGCGCCCCGGGCAGGTGTTCCACGATGGCACGCCCTGTGATGCGATGGCTGTGGTGGCATCCCTGGCGCGGATGGCGCGGCCCGACAAGGGCTATGCGTTGGGCGCGCCTGCGGTCTGGCGGCAGTATCTGGGCGGCGCCAAGCTGTCGGCCCCCGACCCGCTGACCGTGGTGGTCGAGTTGCCCGAGCCGCTGGCCGATCTGCTCGACATTCTTGAGCAGGGGTTCATCCTGTCGCCCGACAGCACTGCGGCACTGGACCGGGGCGAGGATGTGGCCCCCGTGGGCTCAGGTCCTTATCGCCTGACCTCGCGCGCCCCTGACCGCATCACCGCCGCGCGTGTTGCAGGGCATTTCGCCGCCGGCGGCCCGGCGCAGGTGACATGGTGCGCGGTGCCAGACCCGGCCGAGCGTCTGGCGCTGCTGCTGCAAGGCGAGGTGGAGGTGGCGACGCTGCTTGATCCCGCCACCGCCACGGCGCTGACGGCAGCGGGTCATACCCGGCACGATTACCTGTCGCCGGTGGCGATCATCTACCTGCTCAATGCCGCGCGCGGGCCGCTGGCCGATGCGCGGTTGCGTCAAGCGCTCAGCCTCGGGGTCGACCGTGCAGCGCTGATCGATACGGTGCTGGACGGCATGGCGCAGCCTTTGCGCGGCTTCGTCAGCCCGGTGCATTTCGGGGCGGGCGATGCTTCGCGCGACCCGTTCGACCCCGACCGGGCGCGTGCGATGATCGCCGAGGCGGGCTATGCGCAGGGTCTGCGCCTGAGCGTCGATTGCCCCACCCGCCTGCCCGACGAGGCCGAGCGGCTGACGGCGGCGCTGGCCGAGCAACTGGCGCGCTTGGGGATAGCCCTTGATGTCACGCGCCATACCGACCGTGAAGGCTACGCCCATATGGTCCGCCGCAAGGAGATCGGCGATATGTGCGTGTTTGATTCCAGCCCGATGAGCACATTCCGCGTGCTCTTTGAGAAGATCGACGCCCGCGTGGCGGGGTCGTGGTGGCAGGGCTATCACAACGCGCAAGCCGAGGCGCTTCTTGACCAAGGGCGGCGGGAAACCGACAGCGCCACCCGCGCCGCGATCTATGCCGAGGCTTACGGCGTGCTGCAGGACGATCCGCCGTGGCTCACGCTCTACAATCCGCAGCGCGTGATGGGGCTTGCGGGGGGGCAGCCCGATTTCGCCATGCCTGTCGACGGCGTGATCGACGTGACCGCGCTGCCCTATCCCTAGAGGATATGCGACAAGAAGGCCTGCGTCCGGTCATAGCGCGGGTTGGCGAAAAAGGCCTCGGGAGTGTCGGATTCCACGATCTCGCCGCCGTCCATGAACACGACCTTGTCGGCGACCTGACGGGCAAAGCCCATCTCGTGGGTGACGCAGATCATCGTCATCCCGTCCTCGGCCAGTTCGACCATGACGTCGAGCACTTCCTTGATCATCTCGGGGTCAAGCGCCGAGGTTGGCTCGTCGAAGAGCATGATCTTGGGCTTTGTGCACAGCGACCGCGCGATGGCCACGCGCTGCTGCTGGCCGCCGGACAGTTGCAGCGGGTATTTCCTGGCCTGATCGGCGATGCCCACCCGTTCGAGGTGGCGCATCGCGGTCTCCTCCGCCTCCTTGCGGGGGGTTTGCAGGCCCAGTGTCGGGGTGAGCGTGCAGTTTTCCAGCACCGTGAGGTGTGGAAACAGGTTGAAGCTCTGGAACACCATGCCGATGTTACGGCGGATCAGGGCTTGGTTCTTGCCCTTCTTTTCCACCTCCACGCCATCGACGACGATGTCGCCCTCCTGATGGTGTTCAAGCTGGTTGATGCAGCGGATCAGGGTCGATTTCCCCGATCCTGAGGGGCCGCAGACCACGTAGATTTCGCGGTCGCGCACTGTCAGGCTGACGTCCTTGAGCACGTGGAACGGACCGAACCATTTGTTCAGCTTGGTGATCTCGATCACCTTTTTCGCACCCTCGATCCGGCTCATCGGTCACGCCCCGCAGACAGTTTTCGTTCAAGCCCAATGGAATAGGACGACATCGCAAAACAGAAGACGAAGTAGATCAGCGAGACGACGAAGAAGGGCTCGATGAACAGGCCCAGCCAGTCGCTGTCTTCGCCCACGGCACGGGCCATGTTCATCAGGTCGAACAGGCCGATTATCGAGACCAGAGTCGTGTCCTTGAACAGGCCGATGAAATTGCCGACGATGGTCGGGATCATGATCTTGAGCGCCTGCGGCATGATCACCTGCGTGGTGGTCTGCCAATAGCCAAGGCCCAGCGACGCTGCGGCCTCGTATTGCCCTTTCGGGATCGCCTGCAGGCCCCCCCGGATCACCTCGGCCATATAGGCGGCGGCGAACAGACACACGGCCACGATGGCCCGAACAAGCTGGTTGACCGATGTGCCCTCGGGCAAGAACAGCGGCAGCATCGTGTTGAACATGAACAAGATCGTGATCAGCGGCACCGAGCGGAACAGTTCGATGAACAGCGTCGACAACAGCGAGATGACCGGCATGTTCGAGCGTCGCCCCAGCGCCAGCAAGATGCCAGCGGGCAACGAGAAGGTGATGCCGATGCCCGAGATCACGAGGGTCAGGAACAATCCGCCCCAAAGCTGCGTGCGCACTCCGGGCAGGGACCATTGCGAGACGACGCCGTAGCACACAAGGAACAGGAGCAGCGCAGCGATCTGGCGCACGCGCTTTTGCTTCACGTCTTCGGTTGCGCCCGCGAAACGGCGGCCGATCCATTCGCCCACGCTCAACCCGGTGACCCGTTCGCAGATCGCCGTCGCCCAGACCCAGACAAAGCCCGACAGGCCAAGTGCGATCAGCGCGCTCCAGACCACGCCTTTGCTGCCGCCGAGAAAGAAATAGCTGGCCAGAAACGGGTAGAGCAGCACCGCACTCAGGCCGATGGCGACCTTGGATTTCACGCCACCCATCCACAGGGGGATCATCCACACGATCAGCGCCAGAAACCCGAGGTTGATGCGCCAGACCTGATCCTTTGGGTAAAGCCCGTAGATCATGTTGGGCAGCCATTTGGCCACACCGGGCCAGCACGCGCCGGACCGTCCCACCATGTCGAGACATTCGCGGCGGTTATCGGCATCCCAGACCGCGTTGAATACCGCCCAGTTCAGCACCCAGCCCACCACCGTCACGGCGATGTAGAGGCCAAGGATGGTCATCAAGGTGTTGGGAATGTCCTTGAACAGGTTCTGGCGCAGCCATGCGGCAGGCCCGACCACGTTCGAGGGGGCGGGGCGGCTTGGTTTGGGCTGGAACACGATGGTCATGGCTCAGCGCTCCTTCAACTGGACGCTGCGGTTGTAGCGGTTCATCACCAGCGACACCGACAGGCTGACGATGCAGTAGAACGCCATGGTCATCGCCACGATCGGGATCGCCCGGCCCGACTGGTTGAGCGAGGTGTTCATCCAGACGCTGACCAGATCGGGGAAACCGATGGCGATGGCGAGCGAGGAGTTCTTGGTGACGTTGAGGTATTGCGAGATCAGCGGCGGAATGATGACGCGCATCGCCTGCGGCAGCACCACGCGGCGCAGCGTCCAGTTGGCGGGCAGGTTCAGCGCGCCTGCGGCTTCAAGCTGGCCCTTGCCCACGGACTGGATGCCCGAGCGCACGATTTCGGCGATGAAGCACGAGGTGTAGGCCGACAGCGCCACGATCAGCGCGCAGAAACTTGGGGGCACCGAGATACCGCCGACAAGGTTGAAGCCTTGAAGGACGGGCATCGTCCACTCCATCGGGCTGCCCGTGGCGAGAAACACCACCATCGGCACCAAGATCACCATGGCGATCCCCGAGGATATGGCGGGAAAGGATTTCCCGGTCCGGTCGCGCCGCGCCTCTTCGTATTTGTAAAGCGTGATGGCACCGATCAGGGCCAGCACGAAGGCGGCGACGACAAGGCCCCACCCGTCTTGCGGCACCGGTCCGGGCATGTAGAACCCGCGGTTGTTCAGCATGAACCCTTCCACCAGCACCACGCTGTCGCGCGGGCGGGGCAGCAGATTGAACACGCCAAAATACCACGCGATGATCTGCAACAGCAGGGGAGTGTTGCGCAGCAACTCGACATAGGCGCGCGCGACGCCCGAGATGATCCAGTTTGTCGACAGGCGGGCAAGGCCCACCAGAAGTCCGAGGATCGTCGCAAAGACGATCGAGACGACCGCGACCAGAAGCGTGTTGAGAATGCCGACCGCAAAGACGCGCAGGTAGGTGTCGCCCTCGGTGTAGGAGATCAGCGTGAAGCCGATGCCGAAGCCCGCCGAAACGTCGAGAAAGCCAAAGCCCGCAGACAGGCTGCGCGCGGCGAGGTTGGTGATCGTGTTGTCCACGAGCCACCAGAAAAATCCGATCACGCCCGCCAGCGTCAGGATCTGAAATACGATCGACCGGATGCGGGCGTCGAAGAACGCCTTTGCCAGTCCTGATCTTTCGGGGGGGGATGTCGAGGAACGACTGTCGGTTATGGCCATGGCCGTGCTCCGCCTGCTCTAGGTGCCGGTCAAGGGGGATACGTGCCCGCGCGAGGGGCGGGCACGTATCGTAGGGTCAGAAGGTCAGGCGACGATCAGCGGAACGGGGGGGCATACATGATGCCGCCTTCGGTCCAGAGCGCGTTCAGCGTGCCGTCGCGCGGAATGCCGATGGGCGTGTTGACGCCGATATGACGCTCGTAGACTTCGCCGTAGTTGCCGACGGCCGTGAGCACGTTGACCATGAAATCCGCGCTGAGGCCCAGACCTTCGCCGATGTTGCCCTCGGTGCCCAGCAGGCGGGCGATGTTGGGATCGGCAGAAGCGGTCATTTCCGCGACGTTCTCGGAGGTCACGCCCAGTTCCTCGGCGTTCATCATGCCGTAGATGACCCAGCGCACGAGGTTCGCCCATGCGTCATCGCCCTGACGGACGACCGGGCCGAGCGGCTCTTTCGACACGGTCTCGGGCAGGATGATATGCGCCGACGGGTCGGGGAAGGCAGACCGACGTGCGGCCAGACCGGATTTGTCGTTGGTATAGGCATCGCAGCCGCCGCCGAGGTAGGTTTCCACCAGAACGTTGACGTTCTCGTTGGTCACCGGCGTGAAGGACATGCCGTTTGCGCGGAAATAGTCGGCAAGGTTCAGTTCGGTGGTGGTGCCGGTCAGAACGCAGATCGTCGCGCCATCGAGTTCCAGCGCCGAGGTGATTCCGCTGTCCGCGGGCACGAGGAAACCCTGACCGTCGTAGAAGTTCACGGCGGTGAAATCGAGGCCAAGCTGGGTGTCGCGCACGGCGGTCCAGGTGGTGGTGCGCGAGAGCATGTCGCTTTCGGAGTTCGCCAGCGAGGTGAAGCGCACGGCCGAGGTCACGGACTGGTATTCCACCATGTCCGGATCGCCAAAGATTGCGGCCGACACGGCACGGCACATGTCGACGTCGATGCCCGACCAGGTGCCGTCATCGGCCAGCGCGTAAAAGCCCGGGGTCGGCAGACCGACCTGGCAGTTCAGCATGCCGCGTTCCTGCACGGTCGCGAGCGTGGCTTGTGCGAAGGCGGGCGCACCTGCACCCAGCATCAGCGCGCAGCTGGTGATAGCAATAAATCTCATATTGGTCTTCCCCATTGGTTGTTTTTTCATGGAACCCGCGCCGCAGGTCAGATCTCCACCCTAGACACGCGTCTCGTTTAACAAAGCCGAGCCGGTGCGATTTGTCACTACCGTTCGGCTGGGAACATTTCTTACGCGATGTAATCCGCCTTTGCACCAAAATTAAGCAACTCGAGAAGGCCGCTGGCTTTGCGGACGGAGAATCCCCCGGTTTGCTCTGGGATCGACAGATCGGGTCCGCTAGGGCTTGGGGACGATGTGCGGACAGGCGCGGCGGGGCGTGCACCCCCGTGACGCCGGAGATGAAGGGAGCGATCGAATGGCGACATTTGACACGGCGTTTGTGCAAGAGAATTTTCCGGCGCTGGGCAAGGGGCAGGTCTATCTCGACAATGCCGGCGGGTCGCAGGTCGCGCGGCAGGTCGCGGACCGTCTGAACGATTATCTCTTCACCGCGAATGTGCAGCTTGGCGCCAGTTACGGCGCCTCGGTCCGTGCGGGTGCGATGGTCCATGAGGGGCGGCAGGCGCTGGCCACCTTGTTCAACGCCGCGCGGCCCGAAGAGGTGGTGATGGGCGCGACCACGACGCAGCTTTTCGACCAGCTGGCGCGCGCGCTGGTCCAGAGATGGGCACCGGGCGACGAGGTGATCGTCACCAATTTCGACCATGAGGCCAATATCGGCCCGTGGCGGAAACTGGCCGACAAGGGCATCGTGATCCGGGAATGGAAGATGCGTCCGGGCGCGAACCGGCCCGATCTCGATGACCTCAAGGCGCTGATGACGGAGCGCACCCGGCTGGTGGCCGTGACGCATGCCTCCAACATCTACGGCACGATCAACGATGTGCGCGCCATCGCCGACGTGGTCCATGCGGGCGGCGCGCTGATCTGTGTGGACGGGGTCGCCTATGCGCCGCACCGGGCCATCGACGTGCAGGCGTTGGGGGCGGATTTCTACGCCTTTTCCGTCTACAAGGTCTATGGGGTGCATTTTGCCGCCCTCTATGGTCGGTATGACCATTTGCTTGCGGCGGGCAACATCAACCACAGTTTTTTCAGCCCCGAAAAGGTGCCCCAGAAGCTGGAGCCGGGAAACGCCAATTACGAGGCCGCCTATTCATGTGTCGGCGTGATCGACTACCTCGAGGCCCTCGCGCAGGCCCATGGCGTCAACACCAAGGGCCGCGCGGCGGTCGAGGCGGCCTTTGCCCTGATCGCCGATCATGAGGCGGCGCTGTCGCAACGCCTTCTCGACTATCTGACCGCGCGCGAGGACGTGACGATTATCGGCGACCCATCACCCGAGGCTGACCGCCGGGTGCCCACGATTTCCTTCGTGATCGAAGGCCAGCCGTCCGAGGCGGTGGTGCGCGCGGTCGATCCTGCCGGCATCGGCATCCGCTTTGGCGATTTCTATTCGCGCGGGCTGGTGCAGGATCTGGACCTGCCAAACCCCGATGGGGTCATCCGCGTCTCGGCGGTGCATTACAACACGGCGGATGAGATCGACCGCCTGATCGACCGGCTGGAACAGATCCGCACCAAGGGGCTGGAGGCGGTGGCATGACCCCGCTCGATACCATCATCCGCGGCGGCACCATCGTGACGGCCAGCGACACATCCCGCGCTGACATCGGCATCAAGGGTGGGCGGATCGTGATGATCGGCGAGGATCTTGGCCCCGATCTTTACGACGCGCCCGAGGTGATCGACGCCACCGGCCTGATCGTGGTGCCCGGCGGCATCGACAGCCATGTCCATATCTCGCAACCGGGCGAGCCGGGCGTGGTCATCGCCGATGATTTCGAGAGCGGCACGCGGGCCGCGATCTTCGGCGGGCTGACCACCGTGCTGCCGTTTTGCCTGCAGGCCAAGGGCCAGAGCTTGCGCGAGGCGGTCACATGGTATCACGGGCTGGCCGAGGGGAACTGCTACTGCGATGTCAGTTTCCACCTGATCGTGACCGACCCGACCCCGCAGGCGCTGGGCCAAGACCTGCCCGCGCTGGTCGCCGACGGCTATGCCTCGATCAAGCTGTTCATGACCTATGAGGGGATGAAACTGTCCGACAGGGACATATTGCGCACGCTGGAGGCCGCGAAAACCTCGGGCGCGTTGGCGATGGTGCATGCCGAGAACGACGACATGATCGAGTTTCTGCGCGACGGCGCCGAGGCGCGCGGCGAGACGGCGCCGAAATACCACGCCACCACGCGACCCATCCCCGCCGAGCGCGAGGCGACGCACCGCGCGATCGCGCTGGCCGAGGTGATCGGAACCCCCATCGTTGTGGTCCATGTCTCCAACCGCGATGCGATGGAGGAAATCCGCGCAGGCCGCGCACGCGGCAGCGTGGTCTATGGCGAGACCTGTCCGCAGTATCTGGTGTTGACGGCTGACGACATGGACCGCACCGGGTTCGACGGGGCGAAATACGTCTGCTCGCCGCCCCCGCGCGACACCGCCCAACAGGCCGCCTGCTGGGAGGGGCTGATGACAGGCGTTTTCGACCTCTATTCCTCGGATCATTGCCCCTACCGGTTCGAGGATGAGCAGGGCAAGAAGCGCCCCGCAGGCGTCAAAAGCTTTCGCTATGTCCCCAACGGCATTCCCGGTGTGGAAACGAGCCTGCCGATCCTGTTCTCCGAAGGGGTCAGCAAGGGGCGGATCGACCTCAACCGTTTCGTGGCGTTGACCTCGACCAACCACGCGAAACTCTACGGGCTGTACCCGCAGAAAGGCACCATCGCGGTCGGGTCGGATGCCGATCTGGTGCTCTGGGACCCGGCTGAGACCCGAACGATCCGGCAAGACGATCTGCATCACGGCGCCGATTACACTCCCTATGAAGGGTTTCAGGTCACGGGCTGGCCGGTGCGCACGATCCTGCGCGGCAAGACGGTGATGGCCGATGGCGCGTTGCGCGCGGATAAGGGTGTGGGCCGGTATCAGGGCCGGACGCCTCATCATCGGGCCGCTGCGCCCTGATCGCGCATAGGGTCAGACACCTTCGCGCGTCAAAAATGATACTTTCGATACAAATGCCTATCCTTTTGCGCCGAGAAGTACTGCCTGTCTTGAGGTAGTTTCCGCTCCAAAGGAGCATCGAATGGACATTGTCACCGCACAATCGCGCGAAAGCCACGTAGCGCAAGGCGTGGCTGAAATAGTGACGCGCCTTGACCTGCCCCGACGCGGCCGCCCCGATTTCGTCGCGGTGCATTTCGGCGTCGGCCTTCACGCGGCAAAGCTGCGCGACGCGCTGCTCGGGTCGCTGGGTGCGGGGGCGCTGCACGGAGGGTCGTCTTGCCTTGGCGTCATGGGACGGGACGGGGTTGATATCGCCGGTGCGGGCCTTGGGGCTTTTGCGATCTGGGATGCCGAGGGCAGCTATGGCACCGGCGCGGCCGATCTGGGGGAAAATGCCGAGGAGGCGGCCCGCCATGCGGCACTGGCGGCGCTGGCGCAGGCAGGCCGCTCGGGCGAGATGCCGGACATGGTCTGGCTGAGCGTCGCGCCCGGGCGTGAGGAACAGGTTCTGGCGGGCCTGCGCGCGGTGGTGGGGGCGGAAACCCTGATCGTGGGTGGCAGTTCAGCCGACAATGACATCAGCGGCAGTTGGGCGCAGTTCGGCCCCGACGGCGTGCATGGCGATGGGGTCGTGGTGTCGGTGCTGTTTCCCAGCCAGCCCATCGCCTCGGTCTACCAAAGCGGCTATGCCCCCACGGGCGCGCAGGGCCATGTCACCCGCGTGGAGGGCCGCCGCCTGATCGAGATCGACGGCCGCCCCGCCGCGCAGGTGCTGCATGACTGGTCGGGGGGGGTGGTGCCGATGGCCGGGCAAGAGCCTTGTTCGATCCTCGCGGCCTCGACCCTCTGGCCGCTGGGGCGGGTGACGCGCCATCTGGCGGGCGTGCCGTTCCACCTGCTGGCCCATCCGGCGGTCGCCCATCCTGACGGGTCGGTCGACCTGTTCGCCGATGTCGCCCAAGGCGATCACCTCTGGCAGATGCAGGGATCGGCCGACAGTCTCGTGGCGCGGGCGGGCCGGGTGGCGGCACAGGCGCGCGAAAGCGCGGGCGGCGCGGTCGCGGGCGCGCTGGTGGTCTATTGCGGCGGCTGCATGTTGGCCGTGCGCGACCGTATGGAGGAGGTTTCGGCCGGGATTGAGGCCGCACTGGGCGATGTGCCGTGGCTTGGGGTCTTCACCTTCGGCGAACAGGGTGTTCCGGTCGGTGACGAGGCCAAGCATGGCAACCTGATGATTTCGTGCAGCGTGATCGCGCAGCCTGACCCATGACCGCCGCGCAGGCCATCCAGCGCGGCAGGCCGGACGCCGTCCGCCTGCGGCGCGTGATCGCAACCCGCGTCACGCCCCCTGCTGGACAGGGCAGGCCGCGCGACGCAAGATGGCGCGCCCGATGAGCGGGGCGCCGGGTGGCGTGCGGGATGGATCAGATGCATGAGTGACGCGACCAGCGATACGCCGGTGTCCCGGTCCGACCTCGAGCGCGAGCGGCAGGCCCGTCTCGCGGCCGAGGCGTCGCTGGAGGCCAAGAGCCGCGAACTTGTCGCCATGAACCAGCGCCTGATGGCCGAGACCGAGGCCGTGCGCGACGCGTTGGCCGACATGGAAGCGATCCGCCAGCGCGAGGTCTGGGCGCTCAAGGAACGCTCCATCCTGTCCGAGGCGCTCAAGGCCCTGACCGGCAAGCCCGGCGCGGATGAGGCGCTGCAGGCGCTGCTCGACGTCTTGCGGCGTGATTTCGAGGTCTGCGACTGCTTTTTCGTGCAGGCCCAAGGCGCGCAGATCATCGTCTCCGCCTCTGCCCGTAAGGGTGTCGTGGGCGATGTCCTGCCCTTGCCCGCCGCAGTGATCGAGCGCGCGCGCAGGCTTGCCGATCTGTCCGCCCCGAAAGGCGAAGGCGATGCGGAGGTCTGGCCCGAGGCGCTGCGCGATCTTGCCTCGGCACTGGTCGCGCCCCTGACGGTACCGGGCGAGGCACCCGGCGCGCTTGTGCTGGCCTGCGAGAAGACCGGGCGGTTTTCGGCCGGCGATCTGCGGGTTCTGGAACAGGTGGCCAAGCTGGCGGCGCAGGCATTGCAGGCGCTGCGCGAGGCGCGGCGCAACGCGCTTTTGATCTCGCTGGTCGAGGGCAAACCGCTGGAGGGGGGGCAAGGTGTAATCGACGCGCCCTTCGAGGCGGTCCACAAGGCCTTTACCCGCCTGACCGAAATGCAGGGCGAGGTCGTCGGCATCCTCGACGCGCTGCTGGGCGCGCCGCTTGACCATATCGACACCGCCATCGACCGGGCGCTGGCGCGGATGGGCGTGCTGACCGACAGCGACCGGGTCTATGTGTTCCGGCTGCGCGACGATGGCGGCTTCATCGACAATACCCATGAATGGTGCGCGCAGGGCATCGAGCCGATGCGCCACATCTTGCAAGACATTCCCGCCGACATGATCGATCACTGGCGCGCCGTCTTCGATGCCGGCGAAGAGGTGATGATCCCCGATGTCGCGGCCATGCCGGAAGCTGCCCCCGAAAAGGAGATCCTGCTCGAACAGGGCATCCGGTCGCTCTTGGCGGTGCCGATGGTCAGCGACGGCAGGTTCCGCGGCTTCGTCGGTTTTGACGCCGTGCGCGCGCTGCGCAGCTTCTTGCCCGGCGAGGTCTATCTGATCCGCTCGGTCGCCAAGGTCATCATCTCGGTTCTGGCGCGCCGCGACGCCGAGGAACGGCTGGTCGCGGTGCATGCCGAAACGCAGTCGCAGCGCGCAAGGCTCGAGGCGGTGCTGTCGGCCATGCCCGATCTGGTCGTGGAACTGGACCGCGACGGGCGCTTTGTCTCGTGGCATTCGGGCGCGGTCGTCGTGCCCGATCCGGTGTACCATTTCTTCCTCAACCGCACCCCCGAGGAGACGCTGCCCGCCGACTTGGCGGCAGTTGCGCGCGCCAAGCTGCGCGAGCTTGATGCGGGCGCGCGCAGCGTCAGCCACACTTTCCAGCTTGCGCTGCTCGATCCGGTCGCGCGCTGGTGGCAGATGTCGGCCACCGCGGTGGGCGATCAGGGCTATATCTTCGCGCTGCGCGACATCACCGAGGTGCGCGCGCAAAGCGCCGAGATCGAGCGCCTGTCGATGATCGCGCGGCGCACCACCAACCTTGTGATCGTCACCGACGCCAAACGGCAAATCCAATGGGTCAACGCGGCCTTCGAGCGCACGACGGGCTGGACGCTGGGCGAGGTGCGCGGGCGCAACCCCGGCCATTTCCTGCATTGCGACGCCACCGATCAGGCCACGGTCGCTCGCTTCCGCGCGGCGCTGGATGCGGGCCTGCCGGTGCAGGGCGAGATCCTGAACCGCTCGCGCAGCGGCGATCGCTATTGGCTCGCGGTCGACATCCAGCCGGTTCATGACGCCAATGGCGCGCTTGACGGATTTCTTGCGGTTCAGGTCGACATCACCGAACAGCGGCGGCAGGCCGATGCCCTGCGCGACGCGGCCGACGCGGCAGCGCGCGCCCGCGCCACGCTGGAGACGGCGGTCGAGGCGCTGCAAGACGGGTTTGTCTTGTTCGACGCCGAGGACCGCATGGTGCTGTGCAACAGCCGCTACCGCGAGCTTTACGCGCTCTCTGCCGAGGTGATGCGACCCGGCGCGACCTATGACGCCATCTTGCGCTTCGGACTGTCGCGCGGCCAATACCCCGACGCTATTGGTCGGGAGGAGGCATGGCTGGCCGAGCGGATGGAACGGCACGCCCGCAACGACACCGAATTCGAACAACAGCTGGTCGATGGCACATGGCTCAGGGTCTATGAAAAGGCCACGCCCGACGGCGGCCGCGTCGGTCTCAGGGTCGACATCACCGCCCTCAAGCTGGCCGAGCAGCGCGCCCTTGCCGACCGCGCCACCGCGATGGAGGCCAGCCTCGATGGCATTTCCATCACCGATGCCGCGGGGCATTTCGTCTACATGAACCGCGCCCATCTGGAGATGTTCGGCTACACGCAGGAGCGCGAGGTTCTGGGGCGGCACTGGTCCGTTCTCTATGGCCCGGAGGAAACCGCCTGGATGGCCTCGCATGCGATGCCCGCACTGATGCGCGACGGCGGCTGGTCGGGTGAGATCATGGGCCTGTCGCGCGACGGCACGCCCGTCGATCAAGACGTGTCGCTGACCCTCAAGGAGGATGGCGGGCTTTTGTGCATCAGCCGCGACATCACCGGGCGCCGGTTCGAGCGGGCCGAGCGTGACCGGCTGCAAAACGAATTGCAGCTGGCCCAGCGGCGCGAGATGATCGGCCAGATGGCGGCCGGATTGGCGCATGATTTCAACAACCTGCTGGCGGTGATCGCGGGCGGCGCGTCGCTGATCCGCGAAACCGCCTCGGCCGATGATGCGACCGCCGTGGGGGCGGCGCGCATCCTTGCGGCCTCCGATCAGGCGGCGGGTCTGGTGCGGCGGCTGCTGGCGCTGGGCGCGCGCCAGCCCGAGCGGGTGGCCCTTGACCTGCGCGATCCGGTGCGCGAGGCGGCCGAGCTTGTCCGCTCCAGCCTGCGGGCGCCGATGCGGCTTTTCGTGACCTTGCCCGAAACTCCGATCGAGGCGATGGCCGATCCGACCGACATCTTGCAGGTCGTGCTCAACCTTGCGATTAACGCGCGCGACGCGCTGGCCGAGCGACCCGGCTCCATCGCCATAAGCCTGAGCGAACCCGAGTTCGGCACTGCCGATCAGCCACTGGCGGTGGGGCGGCTCGACCCCAAGCGGCGCTATGCGCGCCTGTCGGTGGTCGATACCGGGCCGGGCATGCCGCCCGAGGTCGCGGCGCGCATCCTCGACCCCTATTTCAGCACCAAGGGCGACAAGGGCACGGGGCTGGGTCTGGCCGTGGTGTCGACCGTGATCGGCGACAACGGTGGCGCGATGCATCTCGATACTGCACCGGGGCAGGGCACGCGCTTTGACGTGTTCTGGCCAGTCGAGGCCGAAGCCCCCACCACGCCCGTGACGGTCAGCACCGAGGACGTGACCGGGCGGCTTGACGGCAAGATGATCCTTGTCGTCGATGACCAGCAAGATGTGCTGGATATCCTGACCGCCTATCTCGAGGCGGCCGGCGCCGAGGTCGCGCCCAGCACCGATCCATCCGACATCCTCGAGGCGCTCGCCGATGACGCTGAGTCTTGGGATCTGCTGGTGACCGACTACGACATGCCCGGCATGACAGGCGCCGATCTGGCGCGCGCGGCGCAGGCCCATGCGCCCGGTTTGCCGGTGCTGCTGGTCACCGCGCTGGCCGGGGAGGCCGGGCGGTCGGGCGCGGGTTTCGCCGCCGTTCTGCCCAAGCCCGTGGACCGCGCGGCGCTTGTCTTGCAGGCCGAACTGGCCCTTTTGCGTATGATTGATCAGGAAGAGTAACGATGCGCCTGTTGATTGCCGACGATCACGACCTGTTGCGGGAATTTTTCGATGCGTGGTTCCAGAAGGAACAGATCGTGGTCACCGCAGCCGGTGATCTTGCCGGCGCGTTGGCCGCGGTCGCTTCCTCGGACGCGTTCGACCTGATCTTGCTCGACTATCGCATGCCGGGGATGGATGGCCTTGAGGGCTTGGCGCGCATGCTGGGCGCGTCCAAGGGGGCACATGTCGCGCTGATGTCGGGAAATGCCCCGCGCGAAGTGGTGCAAGAGGCGCTCGACATGGGCGCGGCGGGGTTCCTGCCCAAGACCTTGGCTCCCAAATCCTTCGTGAACGCTGTCCGCTTCATGGCGATGGGTGAACGCTATGCACCGACCGACCTGATGAGCGAGGCGCGCCTGCAGACGCCAGTCAACGCCTTGGCGCAAAAGCTCACTCAGCGCGAACTGCAGGTTCTGGAAAAGCTGTGCAAGGGCATGGCGAACAAGGAAATCGCTCATGAGCTTGGCATCAAGGAGCCGACCGTCAAGCTGCACATGAAGACGCTTTACCGCAAGATCGGGGCGACCAACCGAACGCAGGCCGCGATGACCGCCAAGGAGGCGGGCCTGTTCTGACCTAGCCCCCAAGCGGGTTGTGGCAGGCCACCGAATGCCCTGCGTCCGCGGGGGCAAGGGTGGGCACCAGCTTTCGGCACAAATCGGTCGCGCGCGGACAGCGGGCGCGAAAGGCGCAACCCTCGGGCGGGTTCAGCGGATCGGGCAACTCGGTCTCGGCGCCTTCCGGCGCGCGCAGGGGGCGGCCCACGACCGGCGCGCTGTCGGCCAGCAGCTTCGTATAGGGGTGGCGGGGGGTGCGGAACACATCTTCGGCCCGTCCCAGTTCCACGACTGACCCGAAATAGAGCACCGCGATGCGGTCCGACACAGCCTCCACCACGGCGAGGTCATGGGAAATGAACAGATAGGTCAGCCCCAGCCGCGCCTTGAGGTCGGCCAGCAGGTTCAGCACCTGCGCCTGCACCGACACGTCGAGCGCCGAAACGGGTTCATCAAGGATCAAGATGCGCGCCTCGGCCGCCAAGGCCCGCGCGATGCCGATGCGCTGCGCCTGCCCGCCGGAAAACTCGTGCGGGTAGCGGTCGAGGAAGTCGGCGCGCAGCGACACCGTCTCGAAAATCTCGGCGATGCGGGTCGTGCGCGCGGCGCGGTCCATGCCGTGCAGGAGTTTGAGCGGCGCCTCCATGATCTGGCGGATGGTCTTGCGCGGGTTGAGACTGCTGATCGGGTCCTGAAAGACATACTGGATGCGCTTGCCGAAGACGGCGGGGTCGGCATTGTCAAGCGCCGCGCCCTCGATTTCGATGGTGCCGGTGGTGGGTGGGATCAGCCCCACCAGCATGCGCGCCAGCGTGGACTTGCCGCAGCCTGATTCCCCCACGATCCCAAGCGTTTCGCCGGGCATCACGTCGAGAGTGATGGGGTGGACGGCACGCACACCGGGGCGTTCCGGGCCGAAGAGGCTGCGGCCAAGCGGAAAGGTTTTCGACAGGGTGTCGAGGCGCAGGGCGGGGGTGGTCATGACACCGCCTCCGTCATGGTGACCGGGTGGAGGCAGCGGAGCGCACGGTCGCCCACCTTGTCGAGCGGGATCTCGCCCGTGCGGCAGGTCTCGGTCGCGCGGTCGCAGCGCGGCGCGAAGGCGCAGCCGGGGGGCAGGTCATCGACGGCGGGTGGCAGGCCTGGGATCGCGTCGAGCCGCCGCTTGCCGCCGCCAAGCTCGGGCACGCAGGCCATCAGGCGGGCGGTATAGGGATGGCGCGGCGCGTCGAGGATGGCGCGGGTCGGCCCCTGTTCGACAATGCGGCCAGCATACATGACGGCGACGCGGTCGCACAATTGCCCCACGACGCCGAAGTCATGCGTGATGAAAACGATAGCGAGCCCGCGTTCGCGGCGCAGGTCATCCAGTAGCGACAGGATCTGCGCCTGAACGGTCACGTCCAGCGCGGTGGTGGGCTCGTCCGCGATGATGACCTCGGGGTCATTGGCCAGCGCCATGGCGATGCCGACGCGCTGGCGCATGCCGCCCGACATCTCGTGCGGGTAGTCGTTCACGCGGGCGCTGGCGTTGGGGATGCGCACGGCATCGAGCAGGTCGATGGCCTTGCGGCGGCCCTCGTCCCTCGAAAGCGGGCGGTGGGCGGTGATCGCCTCGATCAGCTGGTCGCCGACGCGGTAGAGCGGGTGGAGCGTGGCCTGCGGGTCCTGAAAGATATAGGCGACCTCGCGGCCCCTGAGGGTGCGGAGGCGGCGGTAAGGCGCGCCGACCAGATCCTCGCCTTGGTAATGGACGGAGCCGCCGGTGATGATACCGGGGGGTGAGGCGACGAGGCCCATGACGGAGAGCGCGGTGACGGATTTGCCCGAGCCGCTTTCTCCGATGATGCCAAGACATTCGCCGGGTTTGACCGACAGCGACACGCCGCCCACGGCGCGATAGACGCGGTCTTTGACGTGGAACTGGGTCTGGAGGTTGTCCAGCGTCAGGATGGCGTCGGCGTGCTGGGCTGCGGGTTGGCGGGACGGCGCGACGAGTGTGGCAGGCAGAGGGCGGTTGAGCGCGCCGGATTTCAGCCGTGGGTCGAGCGCATCGCGGATGCCGTCGCCCAAGAGGTTGATCGCCATGACGATGACGAGGATCATCAACCCCGGCACGATGGAGGTGTGGGGGTTGGTGATCAGCGCCGCGCGCGCCTCGCCCAGCATGGACCCCAGATCGGCGACGGGCGGCTGGCTGCCGAGGCCGAGGAAGCTGAGGCCCGCGGTCTCCAGGATCATCCAGCCGACGGTCGTGGACATGGCGATGACGATGACGGGGATCACGTTGGGCAAGATCTCGGTCAAGATGATGCGGGCATCCGACATGCCGGATAGGCGCGCGGCGTCGACGAATTCCTTGTGCGCGATGCCGACCGTGATGCCGCGGATGTTGCGGGCGAAAAACGGGATGTTGACGGCGGCGACCGCGACCAGCGCGTTGATCAGGCCGGGGCCGAGGGCGGCGACGATGGCGAGTGCGAGCAAAATGTAGGGGAAGGCCATCAGCATGTCGACGCCGCGCATGATGACATTGTCGGTGCGCCCGCCGTAGTAGCCCGCGACGATCCCGATGGCGGCCCCGATGGTGGCGGCGATGAGTGCTGCGGCAAACCCCACGGCCAACGACAGGCGCGTGCCCCACATGAGCCGCGAAAGCAGGTCGCGGCCAAGGTGGTCGGTGCCGAGGATCGCGCCTTGGGAAAAGGGCGGCAGGAAGCGGTTTGAGGTGTCGGTGATGTTGGGCGGCTTGAGCGGCAAGGCGGGCGTCAACAGCGCCAGAAACACGACAAGGCCCATGACTATGAGGCCGCCGAGCGCCAGACGGTTGCGCGCCAGAAGCGCCAGCGACCTCATGTCTTGATCCTCGGGTCGAGCAGGCTTTGGGCCACATCCACCACGATGTTGAACAGGACATAGCAGGCGGCGACAAAGATCACGCCGCCCTGCACCAGCAAGATGTCGCGGCGCAAGATCGCGTCGACCAGCATGCGGCCGATGCCGGGCCATTGGAACACGACCTCGATATAGACCGCACCCGACAGCACGAAGCCCGCCTGAATGCCGAGGATCGGGATGATCGAGACCATCGCGGCGCGCAGCGCATGGCGCCAGATCACGCCGCGCTCATGCACGCCCTTGGCCCGCGCGGTGCGGATGAAATCCTGCCTGAGCACCTCGAGCATGGCCGACCGCGCCAGCCGCGCGATGACGCCGGTGGCCACGACGGACAGCGCCAGCG
The DNA here is from genome assembly GCF_003148775.1 of Roseicyclus mahoneyensis. Taxonomy (GTDB): domain Bacteria; phylum Pseudomonadota; class Alphaproteobacteria; order Rhodobacterales; family Rhodobacteraceae; genus Roseicyclus; species Roseicyclus mahoneyensis. The sequence continues at coordinate 54,867 of NZ_QGGW01000010.1, read as the reverse complement.
CCGGGAGCGTCAGGTGACGCAGGAGCGCCCAAAGATCGCGCTCGCCGTAGATCGGCCACATGCCCGAGGCGGGAAGCCAGCGCAGGTTCACCGCGAAGGTGAGTATCATCATCATCCCGAGGAAGAAGGAAGGTATTGAAATACCGAGCAAAACGACGAAGGTGATGCCCTTGTCGGCCCAGCCGTATTGATTGGCCGCCGATACCACGCCCGCGACGATGCCAAGAAATGCGCACAGCACGAAACTGGTTCCGGCCAGCACCAGCGTGGCGTTGAAGCGGTCCAGCACCTCGTCCAGCACCGGGCGGTTGAGGTTGAACGAGCGCCCGAAATCGCCCTGCAGCATGTTGCCCAACCAGATGAAATATTGCTGGATCAGGGGTTTATCGAGGCCCAGATCCGCGTTGAGCCGCGCCACGTTTTCGGGCGTGGCAAAGCTGCCCAAGATCGCCAGCGCCGGGTCGCCCGGGATCAGCGCCATGATCGCGAAGACGATGACCGAGATGCCGAAGAGAACGGGGATCGCGGAGAGCAAGCGGCGGAGGATGTATCGGGTCATGGCGCCCCCTGCGGCGGATGCGGGCCTGAACAGCGCGTACACAGGCCGTACACATCTCGTACATATGGCCCGGATCGTGCGGCAAGGCCCATGCCCTGCCGCGCGGCCCGGGTTGCGGTGTCAGTTCTTGACCACGTCATCCAGCAGCAGGAAGAACGACGGCTCAAGCGTGAAGTTCTCGACCCGGTCCGAGGTCACGGCATTCTGCACCCAGTTGGCGACAAACACCCAAGGCGCATCTTGCTGCACGATCACCTGCATCTCGCGGTAAAGCTCTGCCCGGCGGTCCTGATCGGTGGCGGTGCGGGCTTCTTCCAGCAGGGCGTCGACGGCCGGGTTGGAATAGTAGCCGGAGTTGAAGCCGCCTTGTTCCGGCCAGGCCTCGGTGCGCAGCGCGAGATAGGGCAAGGTGTCGGGATCGTTGGTCATCCAGGCCATCTGCGCCATGTCGGCCTCGCCTTCCAGCCCGGGGTTCACGCGGCCGAGGAAGGTGTTCCATTCATAGGTCTCGATCGTGACGTCGAAGCCCACGGCCTCGAGGTCGGCCTGAATGGCGGTGCCCATGGCGACAGGGTCGAGCATGCCCGATCCGCCCTCGGTCACGTAGAAGGTGATCGCTGGGTTTTCCACGCCTGCCTCGGCCAGAAGGGCGCGGGCGCGGTCGGGGTCATAGGGGTAGGGTTCCAGATCCTCGTTATAGGCCCAGGCAAAGGCGGGGGGCGTGGGGCCGGCGGCGACGGCGGCGGTGCCCTCCAAGACTTCTTCTACAAGAGCGGTCTTGTTGATGGCGTAATTGGCGGCCTGTCGCACCAGTTGGTCGGTAAAAGGGCCTTCGCGCAGGTTGAGGATCAGGAACCAGACATGGGGCCCTGCCTGTTCGACGATGCGGAAATCGTCACTGCGGAATTCCGACAGGGCCACCGGGGGAACCTCGACCATCATGTCGATGCCGCCCGACAGCATTTCCGCCACGCGGGTGTTGGCATCGGTGATGGGGCGGAAGACGACGGCCTCAAGCGCGGGGGCGCCATCCCAGTAATCGGGGTTGGCCTCGATCACCACCGCCTCGTTCGAGCGCCATTCGACGAAGCGAAAGGGTCCGGTGCCGGACGGGTTGCGCCCGAAGTCGGCGCCGTGCGTTTCGACCGCTGTGGGCGAGACGATCAGGCCGGTGGGATAGGCGAGGTTAGACAAGAAGGGCGCATATGGGCCGTCAAGCGTGAAGCGGACGGTGAGCGGGTCGACGGCTTCGACGGATTGGATCGATGAGAAGAAGAAGGACAGCGGGAAGGGGCCGGTGTCGTGGAACGGGTGTTCCTCGTTCAGCATGCGTTCGAAGTTGAAGACCACGGCCTCCGCATCGAAGGGCGTGCCGTCGTGGAAAGTGATGCCGTCGCGCAAGCTGAAGGTGTAGACGGTGCCGTCCTCCGATACGTCCCACGCGCTCGCCAAAGCCGGTTCGACCTCGAGCGTGCCGGGGGCGTAGCGGACGAGGCCGTCATAGACATTCATCAGGATGCGGAAATCGTTGACGGCGGTCACGGCATGGGGGTCAAGCGCCTGCGGCTCGGCCACCTGACCCACGATCAACACGCCGGGTGGCGTCTGGGCCATGGCAGGGGTCAGCGACGAGAGGGCCAATGCAAGGGCGGCACCGCCTGCAAGGGCCGCGCGCCGCGTCAGGGTCAGAAATGTCATGGTCTTGCCTTTCCTGTCGGGTCTTTGAATTTTTCACTATCAATTCGATGAGGCCAAATTATCATGATAAATGCAAGACCGATGCAGCGGAGGCCCCAAGGTGACGATTTCCATCCTCGCATTCGATGAAAAAACAGGCCGGATGGGCGGGGCGGCGGCCACGGGCAGCCTGTGCGTGGGGGGCTGGGTGCTGCGCGGGCACCCCGAATCGGGGATGTCGGCCAGCCAAGGCACCGCGCCCTCGACGCTGTGGGGCGAGGGGGTTCTGGCTTCGATGGCGGACGGGTTGCGCGCGGCAGATGCGGTGGCGGCGGTCACAGGCTCCGATAGTGGCCGGGCACACCGCCAATTGGCGGCGCTGGACCGGTTTGGCGGTACGGCGGCCTTTACCGGGGCGGCAAGCATCGCCCATGCCGGATCGCAAGACGCGGCCGGTCTGGTCGTCGCGGGCAACATGCTGGCCGGTCCGCAGGTCATCGCGGCGGCTGTCGCGGGGTTTCATGCCGCAGCCGCGATGCCCTTTGCCGAACGGTTGATGGGCGCGCTGGGCGCGGCGGCAGCGGCGGGGGGCGATGCGCGGGGGTTGAAATCAGCGGCGCTTCTGGTGGTGGGGCGCGACATGGCACCGCTGACGCTCAGGATCGACCATTCGGTCAACCCGCTGGCCGCGCTGGCCGATCTCTATCGGGTCAGTCAGGGCGAGCCCTATCACGGCTGGACCGAGGTGGTGCCGGTGCTCGATGACCCGTACCGCGCGCCTGCCCCGGAACAGGTGCCCGACCTGCCCGAGCCGATCATCGAGGGTGGTCCGGCCATCCGTCGTTGAGGCAAAGCTCGCCGCTCACTCCGCGATGAAGCGGCGCATCACTTGCGCCTCTTGCGCCTGCATCAGCGCCTCGGCGCCTTCCATATGGCCGCGCATGATGGCGCGCGCCTCCTCTGCGCGGCCCTCGCGCAGGGCGGCGATCAGCGCGAGCTGGCTGGCGCGGCCGCGGTCGTAGAGCGCGCGGTTGGGCGGATCGTAGAGGCGGCGGTAGACGGTCAGGTCGGCCAGGATGCTGGCCATGAAATCAACCACGAAGCCCAGCAGCGGATTGCCCGAGAATTCGGCCAGCTTGCGGTGAAAGGCCAGCGAGGCGACATGCTGGTCGCGTTCCTCTTCGGCGCTTTCGGCGGGGCGGGGGTAGCGGGCGACGATGCCCTCCAGTGCGGCGATCTGGTCCGCGTCGAGCTTGCCCGCCAGCGCGGCGGCAAGCTCGGGTTCCAGCGCGCGGCGCAGCTGGTAGATATCGGCGACCGACAGATCCTTGAAGTAGAAGTAATTGGCGAGCAGAGCCTTGGCGCGGTCGGCCGTCACCTCGCCCACGAAGCTGCCGCCGCCGGGGCCGGTGCGGGTCTCGATCAGGCCTTGCGCCTCGAGGATGCGCATCGCCTCGCGGATCGTGCCCTTGGCCATGGCGAAGCGCGCCATCAATTCGGCCTCGCCGGGCAGGCGGTCGCCGCGCCGCATGTTGCGCTCGACCACCCAGGATTTGATCGCCTCGGCCACGCGCAAGGGGCGCGAGCGGCGCCCGGACCGGGGCGCCGTGTCGGGGTCAGGCAGGGGGGCGGGGCCGGTTTCGGGCATGGCGAGGGTCTGTCTGGTCCGTGTCATGGCTGGTCGCGGACAGTGCGGGCGCGTCGGTGGCGATGCAACCTCAAACCTGCCCGGGGGGGGCGTCAGGCGCGCTGGACGGGCGGCAGGGCGAAGACCTCTGCCGCGCTGCGGCCCGCGGCAAGGCCCGCTTCCCACACCGTTTCCCGTGCGGCCTTGGCTTGCACCGGGCCGAGGCCGTCCAGCACCGTCGCGGACGGCAGGCAGACCAGCCCGTCATCATCGCCAAGGATCAGATCGCCCGGTTCGATGCGCGCCCCGCCGATGGTGACGGGGGTGTTGATCGTGCCGCCGGCAGCCCCGGTCGGCCCCCGCGGGGTGATGTGGCGGGCGAAGACGGCGAAATCATCCCAGCCCGCCAGCGTCGCCACATCGCGCACCGCGCCGTCGACGATCAGGCCCGCCACGCCGCGCCGCCGCAACTGGCCCGACAAGATGTCGCCAATCATCGCGGTGTGCGCATCCCCGCCCGCATCGACGCAAAGCACGTCGCCGGGCCCGACCAGATCGAGCACATGCAGCATCGCGCCGAAATCGGGCGGGCTGACATGGACGGTGACGGCGCGACCGGACAGGCGTGGCTGCCGGCCGGCAGGCCGCAGGGGGCGGATCGCGGGGTCGATCTGGCGCGCGCCGGGGGCGCAATCGACGGCCAGCGCCACCGGCACGTCGCGCCATGGGGCGAGCGCCGCGTCAGGCAGGCGGGCAGGGGCAGGATGGGTCGTGACGGTCATGGGCAACCTTCAGGCATGGCGTTTCAGGGCCGCGCCGAGGGCAGCGATGCCCTCTTCGATGCGGGCCTCGGGCTGGGCGGAATAGTTGAAGCGCGCGGTATTCGCGCGGGGCGTCACGGGATGGAAACTGGCGCCCGGCACATAGGCCACCCGCGCCTCGGGCAAGGCCACGTCGCGCATGAAGGCGGTGGCGTCGAAGCCTTCGCGGAATGTCGCCCATGTGAACAGCCCACCCTCGGGGTCGGTCACGGTCACGTCTTGCGGGAAATGGCGGCGCATCGCGTCCAGCATCACCGCCTTTTTCCGCGCATAGGCGGCGCGCAGGATGGCGACATGGGCCGCGAGGTCGTGCCGGTCGAGGTAGAGGCTGGTGGCCGCCATGTTCAGCGTCGAGGTCTGTGTGTCATTGGCCAGTTTCAGGAGCGCCATCTTGCCCAGAAGTGCCGGCGATGCCACCGCCCAACCCACCCGCAGCCCCGGCACCAGCACCTTGGAGAAGGAGCCGAGGTGGATCACGCGGCCTTGGGTATCAAGGGATTTCAGCGTCGGAAGCGTCTCACCCGAGAACCGGATCTGGCGATAGGGCGTATCCTCCAGCACGATGACGTTGTGCGCATTGGCCAATTCGATCAGGCGGCGGCGGCGTGCCAGCGACAGCGTCACGCCGGTGGGGTTCTGGAACTCGGGGATGGTGTAGATCATCTTGACGCGCGGCGTCGTCTCCAGCACCTGCTGCAAGACATCCATCCGCATGCCGTCTTGGTCCATCGGGATCGGCGCATAGACCGGTTCCGACGGGTCGAAGGCGATGCGCCCGCCCAGAAAGGTCGGGTCCTCGGTCACGATCACGTCGCCGGGGTCGACCATCATCCGCGCGCTGAAATCAAGACCCTGTTGGCTGCCTTGCAAGATCAGCACATCGGCGGCGGTGCAGGGAGTGCCATCTGCCGTCATCAGCTCCGCCACTTGTTCGCGCAGGAGGGGCAGCCCGTCCGAGGGCGCATATTGCATCGCCTGCCCGCCGGGCGCGCGGATGACATCGTCGAACACCTGCGCCAGCGCCTCGGCCGGGAACAGCGTCGGGTCGGGGTAACCGCCCCCGAAGGAGATGATCGAGGGATCGGCCCCCAGCGCCAGCAACTCGCCGATGGCATTGGGCACCACGCGGTCCATGCGGTGGGCGAAAGTTGGGGTCATGGGGGTCTCTCCTGCTCCGCCACGAGAGAATACCGCCCGGGCGGCAGGCGCAAGCCCTAGAGCCCCTCGGACCCGAGCGTCAGCGCCACCCGATCGCCCGCGAACCATGTGCGCCCGAATTCCACCGGTTGTCCGCCCGCATCCACGTTGATGGCCACGGTGCGCAAGATCGCGGCGCCCGCAGGCAGGTGCAGTTGCGCGGCCAGCGTGGGCGTCGCCGGTTTGGCGGTGATCTCGGTCGAGGCGCGGGTGTAATCGGGCAGCCCATGGACCGCAAAGGCGGCGGTGATGGAGTGGTTTTCCCGCAACGCGTCAAGCATGCGGGGAAAGCGCGCTGCCGGAAACACGGAGCGTGCCAGCGCGATGGGCGTGCCATCGGCAAGGCTGAGGCCTTCGTAGACATGGACCTGCGCGCCCTGGTCCAACCGCAAGGCCGCCGCCTCATCCGCGTCGGGCGCGCGGGTTTCCAGATGCAAGATGCGCCGTTCGGGCACGCGGCCTGCCGCCGTCAGGTTCTGGTGGAACCGGACGCGTCGCCCAAGCGGATAGGCGGTGGGTCGGTGGCGCACGAAAACGCCCGCGCCGCGGCGCGCATGAACCGTGCCTGCCTCGGCCAGATCGGCCAGCGCGCGCCGCACCGTGTGGCGATTGACGCCAAAGCGGTCGGCCAACTGTGTCTCGGTCGGAAGGCGGTCGCCCGGGGCGTAGTGGCCGCGCCCGATTTCCTCGGAGATATGGTCGCGGATCGCGGTCCAAAGGGGGGATCGGCCCATCGCTGTCACCAAACCTTCATGCAATGCCCTCTTGCTCCGACTCGGGGGCTGTGAGATCAGATTTGTATAGTTGTATAAATAAATGGACAACTTGCCAAGATGTCTGACACCGACCCCAATGCCGCCCGCCGCGCCCGCCTGTCGACGCTGGCCAAGGCCCCCGCCGACCGGCTCAAGGCGCTCTGGTCCGCGCACAGTCCCGAGCCGCCCGCCCATCAGGTGCTGCGCGCGCCCGAGATCGGCACCGTGATGGTGCGGGGCAGGGCGGGGGCGGTCGGCGCGTCCTTCAACCTTGGCGAGATGACGGTGACGCGCTGCTCGGTGCGGCTTGCGTCAGGCACCGTCGGCCACGGCCATGTGCAGGGCCGCGACCGTGAGGCCGCGCGCGCCGCCGCGCTCATCGACGCGCTGGCCGAGGACGGGCAGGGCGCGGCGCTGGAGGCGGCGATCCTGTCGCCACTCCGGGCCGAGGATGCGGCGCGCAAGGCGGGGCGAGCTGCGCGGGCGGCGGCCACCAAGGTCGAGTTCTTCACCATGGTCCGGGGGGATTGAGCGATGGCTGCTGTTTATCTGGATGGCGGGTTCAAGGACCCCGCGCGCGATGCGGCCCATGCCTTTCGCGCGGCCTTGCAGGCCATGGCGCGCCCCGGCCGGATCGAGACGGTCGCGGGCGTGGCCCCGCCCGCGCCCTGTTCGGTGGCGGCGGGCGCGCTGCTGGTGACGCTTTGCGACACGACCACGCCGATCTACCTTGCGCCCTCCCATGACACCGAGGGTTTGCGCGGATGGATCACCTTTCACACCGGCGCGCCCTTCACCGGGCCGGAACATGCGATGTTCGGCTTGGGCACATGGGCCGCGCTGGCTGCCGTCACGCGGTTTTCGCCCGGTACGGCGGAATATCCCGACCGATCCGCAACGCTGATCGTGGAGCTGGGCGAGCTTTCCACCAACGGTGCGACGCTGAGCGGCCCGGGCATCCGGACCATCGCGCGCCTGTCGCTGCCCGAGGTGGCGGCATTTCAGCAAAACCGCCGCCGCTTTCCCTTGGGCTTCGACACCTATCTCACCTGCGGCGACCGGCTGGCCGGACTGCCGCGCAGCACCCGTGTGGAGGGTTAGGCGATGTATGTAGCGGTCAAGGGTGGCGAGCGCGCCATCGACAATGCCCATGCGTGGCTGGCCGAGGAACGGCGTGGCGATCTTGGCGTGGCAGAGCTTTCCATCGCGCAGATCCGCGAGCAACTGGCGCTGGCCGTCAACCGCGTGATGGCTGAGGGCTCGCTCTACGACCCTGATCTGGCCGCGCTGGCGATCAAGCAGGCGCGCGGCGATCTGATCGAGGCAGTGTTCTTGATCCGCGCCTATCGCACCACGCTGCCGCGCTTTGGTGCCTCTCATCCGGTGGACACCGCCGCGATGGCCTGTGACCGGCGCATTTCGGCGACCTTCAAGGACCTGCCGGGCGGCCAGATCCTCGGGCCGACCTTCGACTATACCCACCGCCTGCTCGATTTCGCGCTGGCGGCCGAGGGGCTGGCGCCCGAGGCCGCCCCGCAGGCCGAGGCGTCGGGCGGGGCGGTGCCGCATGTGACCGGCTTTCTGGCGCGCGAGGACCTGATCCAGCCCGACCCCGACGGCCCCGCCACGCCCCGCGACCTGACGCGCGAGCCGCTGGATTTCCCGGCCGACCGACCCCTGCGGCTGCAGGCGCTGACCCGCGGCGACGAGGGCTTCGTGCTGTCGATGGCCTATTCGACCCAGCGCGGCTACGGCAAGAACCACCCTTTCGTGGGCGAATTGCGCATCGGCACCGTGCCGGTCGAGATGGACATCCCCGAACTGGGGTTTTCCATCGATATCGGCGAGGTGGTGCTGACCGAATGCGAGACCGTGAACCAGTTCACCGGCTCGAAATCTGAGCCGCCGCAATTCACCCGCGGCTATGGGTTGGTGTTCGGCCAGACCGAGCGCAAGGCGATTTCCATGGCGCTGGTCGACCGTGCGTTGCGCTGGGAAGAACTGGGCGAAGACAATTCCGGCGCGCCTGCACAAGATGTGGAGTTCGTGCTTTACCATGCCGACAACGTGCAGGCGACGGGGTTCCTCGAACACATCAAGCTGCCGCACTACGTCGATTTCCAGTCGGAGCTTGAACTGATCCGGAGGCTCAGGGCCGAGGCGATGCAAGCCACGCGCAAGGAGGCCGCGGAATGAGCCTAGTCGCCCCCGCCATCCCCGCCGTCCCCGTCGCTGTCCCAATCGTCGCGCGGGTCCTTGGTCGCGCGCCGCTCTGTGCCGTCCATCTCGATCCAGACGTAGACGGAAACCCCGCCAACGGTTTCCACCCGCAGGCTGCGGCGGCGGCGAAACTGGCGCCAGCTGGCCCAGGTCAGCGCGATGCCGGTGATCGGGAAGATCGTGAAGATCGCGCGTTCAAGCGGCGCAAGCGTCTCTATGCCCCCGAAAAAGAGCAGAAGAAGCGCCATGGCCGTCCACAGAAGGGCAAAGATCAACTGTCCCATACCGCAACCATCGCATGCGATTTCGGCGAAAAGGTGACCCATGTCTGACTATAATTTCGCCTATCTCGACGAGCAGACCAAGCGGATGATCCGCCGCGCGATCCTGAAAGGGGTGGCCGTGCCGGGCTATCAGGTGCCGTTTGCATCCCGCGAGATGCCGATGCCCTATGGCTGGGGCACGGGCGGCGTGCAGGTGACGGCCGCCTGCCTGACGCCCGAGGATACGCTCAAGGTGATCGACCAGGGCGCGGACGACACCACCAACGCGGTGTCGATCCGCAAGTTCTTTGAAAAGACCGCCGATGTGGCGGTGACGGAAAAGACCGCGGAGGCCACGATCATCCAGACCCGCCACCGCATCCCCGAGGTGACGCTGACCGAGGATCAGATCCTCGTCTATCAAGTGCCGATGCCCGAACCCTTGCGGTTTCTGGAGCCCTCCGAAGTCGAGACGCGCAAGATGCATGCGCTGCAGGACTACGGGCTGATGCACGTCAAGCTGTATGAGGATATCGCGCGGCATGGCGAGATCGCGACGGCCTATTCCTATCCGGTGATGGTCGAGGACCGTTATGTCATGTCGCCCTCGCCGATCCCGAAGTTCGACAATCCCAAGCTGGAAAGTGCGGCGCTGCAATTGTTCGGCGCGGGGCGCGAGCAGCGCATCTATGCCGTGCCGCCCTTCACCAAGGTCGTCAGCCTCGATTTCGACGATTACCCCTTCGATCCGTCCAAGGCGCCGCATCCCTGCGCGCTTTGCGCGGCCGAGGACAGCTACCTCGACGAGGTCATCACCGATGACCAAGGCACCCGGATGTTCGTCTGTTCCGACACCGATTTCTGCGCCGACAGGCGGGCCGCGCAAGAGGGGGAAGCCGCATGACACCGCTTCTGGATGTGAAGGACCTGACGAAAACCTACGGCGGGCGGGTCGGCTGCACCGATGTGTCCTTCCGGCTCTATCCCGGCGAGGTGCTGGGGATCGTGGGCGAAAGCGGCTCGGGCAAGTCGACGCTGCTCAATTGCCTTGCGGGCCATCTGCCGCCGGATCGCGGTCAGGTCATCTTTGACACCCGCGCCGAGGGCCCGCGCGACGTTCTCACCATGTCGGAGCCCGAACGGCGCATGTTGGGGCGCACCGATTGGGCCTTTGTCCACCAGAACCCGCGCGACGGTTTGCGCATGCGCATCAGCGCGGGCGGCAATGTAGGCGAGCGGCTGATGGCCGTGGGCGCGCGCCACTATGGTGAGATACGCGCGCAGGCGACCGATTGGCTGGGCCGGGTCGAGATCAGCGAGACCCGGATCGACGACCGCCCCAGCGCGTTTTCGGGCGGCATGCAGCAGCGGCTGCAGATCGCGCGCAACCTCGTGACCGGGCCACGGCTGGTGTTCATGGACGAGCCGACGGGAGGCCTCGACGTCAGCGTGCAGGCCCGGTTGCTGGACCTGATCCGAGGCCTCGTCCGGCGCATGGGGCTGTCGGCCATTGTCGTGACGCATGATCTGGCCGTGGTACGGCTGCTTGCCGACCGGCTGATGGTGATGAAGGACGGCCATGTCATCGAGACCGGCCTGACCGATCAGGTGCTCGACGATCCGCAGGCGCCCTATACCCAGCTTCTCGTCAGTTCCGTCCTGCAGGTGTGACATGATTCATGTAGAAGAACTCGCAAAGAATTTCACGTTGCACAACCAGGGCGGCACGGTCATCCCCGTGATCGTGGGGGCGGGGTTCAGTGTCGCGCCGGGCGAATGCGTGGCGCTGACCGGCGAGAGCGGGGCGGGGAAATCCACCGTCATGCGCATTCTCTACGGCAATTACCTTGCGCAAAGTGGCAGCGTGCGGATCGGCGGCGTGGACATCACAAAAGCGGAGCCCCGCGATATCTTGCAATTGCGGCGCGAGACATTGGGATATGTCAGCCAGTTCCTGCGCGTCGTGCCGCGCGTGCCGACGCTGGAGGTGGTGGCCGAACCGCTTCTGGCGCTGGGCCGCCCGGAGGGCGAAGCCCTGAACCGTGCGCGGGACCTGCTGACCCGTCTGCGCATTCCCGAACGGTTGTGGCAGCTGTCGCCCACGACCTTTTCGGGTGGTGAGCAACAGCGCGTGAACATCGCGCGCGGCTTTGCCCATGCTTATCCGGCGCTGCTGCTCGACGAGCCGACCGCCAGTCTTGACGCCACCAACCGCGAGACGGTGCTGACGCTGATCGAGGAGGCCAAGGCGCAGGGCGCGGCCATCGTCGGCATCTTCCACGATCTTGAGGCGCGCGCCCGTGTCGCCGACCGCGAGATCGACGTCTCGGCCTTTACCCCGAGGGTTGCATGATCGATGCCCGCGTGACCCCGGGCCGGTTCATCGCTGTGGTCGGCCCTTCGGGCGTCGGCAAGGACAGCGTGATGGAGGCGCTTGTCGCCGCGCGCCCCGAGCTTGTCCGGGTGCGCCGGGTCATCACGCGGGCCTCGGGCGCGGGCGGCGAGGATTTCGACGGCATCAGCCCGGCGCTTTTCGCGGCGCGCGCGGCGGGCGGCGATTTCGCGCTGCACTGGCAGGCGCATGGATTGTTCTACGGCATCCCGCGCGAGGTGCATCAGGTGCTGGCGCGCGGGCAAGATGCGCTGGCCAACCTGTCGCGGGGGATGCTGGGGCAGGCGCACCGGGCCTTTCCCACGCTGCAGGTGCTGCATATCACTGCGCGGCCCGAGGTGCTGGCCGACAGGCTGGCCGCGCGCGGGCGCGAGGGGCGGGGCGATATCGCCCGCAGGCTCGCACGCGCCGCGCCGCCCTTTCCCGACGGGCTGCGGGTGAGCGAGATCGACAATTCCGGACGGCTGGACCGTGCGGTGGCGGCAGCGCTTGCCGCGCTCTACCCCGCGAAGGTGTAGCGGTGGAGGAGGTGAAACATCCCCGCCGCGTCCTCGCCCATCAGGCACAGGCTGTCGATGACGAAGGGCGCGGCGAGATGCGGCGCGAAATGGGCCGCAAGCGCTGCGCGCGCGGCCTCGGCCCGGTCGGTCGGCAGGCTGCCGGTCAGGGTCATGTGAAAGCGGAATTCCTCCATCACATGAGGGTAGCCCCAGCGCGCCAGCAGGGCCTCTTGCCGGTCGGTCAGGGCGGATTTGCGGCGGCGCGCCAGTTCCGCCTCGGAGGGGGGCGCGCGGAACGGGTCGAGCACTTCGACGGTGGCCGCCGCAAGATCGGCCAGCGCGGAAGAGGGCTCGGCGGGCACGATTGCGATGAACCCGCCCAGCCGCCGCACCTCGAGCGCGGGGATCGTGACCGGGGAGCAGGTCGCGCAAAAGATGCGCGCCTCGGCCGCCAGCCACTTGGCATCGGTGCCGGTGGCGAGGCGAAACGGCGGCTTGATCGTGCCGTGAAAGCCGTATTTACGCGGGGTCGCGGTCAGGGCTGCGGGGGTGTCGGGCAGGCCCGGCAGGTCGGGCTGTCCCACCTTGGACCCCGCCACGCTGTCCCAGCCCAGCCAGTCGGCACCTGCGCGATAGAGCGCGCCCTCGGGAACCACGTAGAGACCGTAACGCTTGAACTCATCCATCCTGTCCTGACCTTCCGAGACTGACATGCCCAAGGATCACCCCCTGATGTCCGAGACGCTGACGCTTGCCAATGCCCGCCTGATCCTGCCCAAAGGCGAGATGACGGGGCGCGTGACGCTTCAGGGCGGCGAGATTGTCGAGCTGGCGGCGGGCCATGCCGTGCCCGCGGGCGCCATCGATTGCGGCGGCGATATCGTTGCGCCGGGACTGGTGGAACTGCACACCGACAATCTGGAGCGCCACATCCGCCCGCGCCCCTCGGCGCATTGGCCGCACAAGCCCGCCATCGTCGCCCATGACGCGGAACTGGCCGCTTGCGGGATCACAACCGTCTATGACGCGATCCGGGTCGGCTCGATCGAGGGCAAGGGGGGCGTCGGCTGGTCGCGCTATGCGCGCGATCTGGCCGACGAATTGCTGGCGATGCGGGCGGCGGGAGCGCTCAAGATCAGCCATCACATCCATCTGCGCGCCGAGATCTGCTCGCACACGCTGCTCGAGGAGCTGGAGAGCTTCGGCCCCGAGGATCGGGTCGGCATCATGAGCCTGATGGATCACACGCCGGGCCAGCGGCAGTTCGCAGATCTGGGGCAATATGCGACCTACATGAAAGGCAAGCACGGGCTGAGCGAGGAGGTGTTTCAGGAACATGTCCGCACCCGGCAGGCCCTGGGGCAGGCGGTGCGCGACGCGCATGAAGCGGCGGCCGTGGCGGCGGCGCAGCGTCTGGGCGCGGTGCTGGCCAGCCATGACGACACATTGGTCGAACATGTCGTGCGGTCCGCCGGGCATGGCATCGCGCTGGCGGAGTTTCCGACCACCGAAGCGGCTGCGCGCGCCTGCCGGAGTCACGGGATCGCGGTGATGATGGGGGCGCCGAACCTTGTGCGGGGTGGGTCGCATTCGGGCAATGTCTCGGCCGAGGCGCTGGCGCGGGCGGGGCTGCTCGACATCGTCTCGTCGGATTACGTGCCGGCGGCGTTGCTCTATGCGGCCGTGTTGCTGGGCGGGATCTGGGGCGACCTGTCGCGCGGCATGGCGACCGTCAGCCGGGCGCCTGCGCATGCGGCGGGGCTGATGGATCGGGGCATGCTGGCCGAGGGGATGCGGGCCGATGTGATCCGGTTCCGGCTGATCGACGGCGTGCCCGTGATGCGCGGTGTCTGGTCGGCGGGGGCGCGCGTCGCGTGAGGGGGGAGCGCCGCGAGGGGCATCGAGCCCCGCCCGGCGCTTGGGTGCCCGGCTCCGCGGCGGGGACGCGGGGCGGTGGCTGCGGTCATGCATATTTGGGGAAAGATGAAGGCAGGGGCGGTTTGGTTCAGCAGGCAAGGCCTTCACGCTCCAGCCAGGCCATGGCGGCCGGGATGTCGGCGGCATGGCGCAGTTCCAGCACCAGATGCGGGCGCTGCGGCAGTGCCGCGATGGCGCGGAAGACGGCGTGCCAGTTGACCGTGCCGCGCCCGGGTGGCCAGTGGCGGTCGGCGAAGCCGTCGGCGTCTTGCAGGTGGACATGCGACAGCATCGGGCCTGCGTCCGTGACGAAATAATCCACGGGGGGCGCGCCGGTGGCGTGATGGGCGTAGTGTGCGTGGCCGGTGTCGATCGAGAGGCGCACGGCGTCCGAGGCGAAGCTGGCGGCGAGCTCGCGGCGGGTGCCCGGGTCGATATCCTCGATGTTTTCGATCACCAGCGTGACGCCGCAGGTCTCGGCGCGGGCGACGGCGGGCCCCAGCAGGGCCTGGGCACGGGCGATCTTGCGGTCGCGCGCGGAGGGGGTGTTGCCGATCTCTGGGTCGTTTCCGAAATTGAACCAATCCCAGGTCGTGAAGGGGGAATGGACGACCATCTGCGACGCGCCAAGCGCTGTGGCGGCATCCACCGCCGTGACAAAGCGGCGCGACACGATCGGTGCAATCTCCGGATCGGCCATGTCGAGCGTCATGTCGATGAAGGGCCCGTGGATGCCCAGCCGCCCCTCGAACCCGTCGAGATGGCGTTTGGCCTCGGTCACCACGGCCTGCCAGTCGCCCAAGAGTACCTCGGGGCGCAGGAAATCCTGCACTTCGAGGTCGCGTTGATCCCCGATCAGCCAGTCGCGGTAGGTGGGGAGGTCCGCGACCATGAGGGCCGCGCCGATTTTCAGGGGGAGCATCAAAACACCTGCTTTCCGGCCCGCCAGACGGCTTGGACCACGGGTTGATCGCCGACCAGCCGCACGGCCACCAGATCGGCGCGCAGACCATCCTCGATCCGGCCGCGGTCGGACAGGCCGGTCATGCGGGCAGGCGCGTCGCTGACCAGCGCAAGGGCTGCGGGCAGGTCATGGGGAAAGGCCGGGTCGGCGGCGAGGCGAAAGGCGGCATCGAGCGGCGAGCGCGGGATGTAGTCGGAGGCGAGCGCATCGACGAGGCCATGCGCCAGCAGCTCTGCCACGCCGATATTGCCAGATTGCGAGCCGCCGCGCAGGTAGTTTGGCGCGCCCATCACGATGGCGAGGCCTGCGTCACGGGCGCGCCGTGCGGCTATGAGCGTGGTGGGAAACTCGCTGATCGCCAGCCCTTCGGCGGCGGCCTGATCGGCATGGGCAAGGGTCCGGTCGTCATGGCTCATGATCGGCAGGGCATGGGCATGTGCCGCGCGCACGACATGGGCGCGGACCTCCGCGCCACGCTTTTGGGACCGCTCGAACAACTCGTCCATCATCGCGTGGCCGGTCACCTCGTCCACTTCCATCTCGTGGATCATATGGGCGAACCAGCGGTCGATGTCGGGGCTTTGCCGGTCGCCGGGCGTATGGTCCATGACCGAGACGAGGCGGGTGAGCGGATGGGCGACGGTTGCGTCGATCAGGCCCATGGTGGAGGGGTCCGAGATTTCGCAGCGCAGGTGCACGAGGTGCTCGGCGCGGAAGACGCCCGCCGCCTGACCCTCGGCCAGCGCGGCGAGGAGCGGTTCGAGGATCTCGCGCCGTTCGGGGCGCTTGAGCGAGGCGCCGACCGAGAGGCTGTCGAAAACTGTCGTCGTGCCGCCCGAGATCACCACCGCGTCATGGGCCATGAGTGCGGGCAGGAAGGGCCAGAGCACCGAGAGGCGCGGGTGGGTGTGACGCTCCACATGGTCGGTGTGCAGATCGACGATGCCGGGGATCACGAAGGCGCCGCCGAGATCGCGGCCATCCGACGCGCGGCTGAGCCCGGCGATGCGGCCGTCTTCCAGCGCGAGCGATCCGTCGACGATGCCGCTTGGGGTGACGATGCGGGCATTGGACAGCGTCAGCGCGGGGGCGGGCGGGGCATCAAACATGGTGGGGCAACCTCCTGGCACATGCGCCTTCTCAACGGGGTCAGTGTAACGCCGGTGTTGCGCCGTGGTGACTGTTTTGTGACGTCTCGTGGTGCTTTGCACCGCGTGCCGGAAGCCCGAAGGGCGCGAATCGCGCGGCAGGGGCGTCGCGCCGGCTGAAGTGCCGCCCCTGAAGGTGTTTTTTCCGACATTTCGATGGGTTGTCGGTGCCGGGAGGCGTGGCCGTCTCCATGCCGCGCCGGGCGATCCGAGGCGATTCTCCTGTCACTTGGCGGGCTTGGCGCACTGTCACGAATTCTTCGTCGAACCATTACACCACCATCATGTGTACCCCCTAGCACCCGCCCCAACGAAGACCGGGCGGCACCCTTGGGTGAGAGGGCCGGGCTTCGGCGTTACAACCGCAACCCAAGGATATCTGTCGATGATCAAGACAACCCTGACCGCCCTTGTGCTGGGCGCCACCGCTCTGACCTCCACCGCCGCACTGGCGCAGGACTGGCGCGCAGATCTGCCCGTGTTCCGCGTCGGCCTGCTGGGCGGCGAGAACGAAGCCGACCGTCTGCGCAACAACGAATGCTTCCGCGTTGCGCTTGAAGAAGCGCTGGGCGTCGAGGTTCAGCTCTTCCCCGCCGCTGATTATGCCGGCGTGATGCAGGGCCTGCTGGCCGAGCAGCTGGATTTCGCCACGCTGGGCGCGTCGGGCTACGCGGGCATCTACATGCAGGACGCCGAGGCGGTCGAGCCAATCTTCGTGGGCTCGGAGGCGGATGCGTCCACCGGTTACGTCGCCATGATGTATGTGCGCGCGGACAGCGACATCCAGACGCTGGACGACATGGAGGGCCGCAGCCTGGCCTATGCCGATCCGAACTCCACCTCGGGCTATCTCGTCCCGCAGTTCGAGCTGGGCCGGATGGGCATCACCGACGATTATTTCTCGCAAACAGGTTTTGGTGGCGGTCATGAGCAGGCCGTGATCGCGGTTCTGAACGGCCAGTACGACGCGGGCGTCACCTGGACATCCGGTCAAGGCGAGCATGCCGAGGGCTACACGCGTGGCAACTTCCGCACCATGGTCAACAATGGCCTCGTCGACATGAACGATCTGCGCGTGATCTGGACCTCGGGCATCATCCCGAACGGTCCCGCCGTGATCCGCACCGGTGTGCCCGATGAAGCCCGCCAGATCGTCTACGACTACCTGCTGACGCAGCACGAGACCGACCCCGCCTGCTATACCGCATTCTCCATGGGCGAAGGACAGGGCTGGGTGCCGGTCGATCACGAGTTCTACGAGGGCGTTATCGCGATGCGCGAGGCAACGACCCAGTCGCGCTGAGCGATTGCAGCCATGCGGGGCGGCCTTGGGGCCGCCCCTCTCGTTTCATTCAAAATCTGGGGACATCACCATGTTCAAGACAACGCTTGCAGCCCTCGTGCTGGGTGCCACCGCGCTGACCTCCACCGCCGCTTTCGCGCAAGACGATTGGCGCGCGCAGATGGGCAGCTTCAATATCGGAATCCTGGGCGGCGAGAACGAGGCCGACCGGCTGCGCCGCAACGAATGCTACGGGGAGCTGATCTCCGAGGTGCTGGGCGTGCCGGTCCAGCTTTTCCCGGCCGCCGATTACGCCGGTGTCATGCAGGGCCTGCTGGCAGGTCAGTTGCACATGGCGGGCCTTGGTGCGGCATCCTATGCCGGCATCTACCTGCAGGACCCCGACGCGGTCGAGCCGGTCCTGACGCGCGCCCAGCTGGACGGCACGCTGGGCTACTACGCCGTGATGGTGGTGCGCTCGGACAGCGACATCCAGTCGCTCGAGGACATGCAGGGTCGCAGCCTTGCCTATGCCGATCCCAATTCGACCTCCGGCTATCTGGTGCCGCGCGGCCAGCTCGCCTTGCAGGGGATCAATGACGAGGAATATTTCGGCACCACCGGCTTTGGTGGCGGTCATGAACAGGCTGTCGTCGCCGTCCTCAACGAGCAGTATGATGCCGCGGTGACCTGGATTTCCGGTCAGGGCGACTTTTCCGACGGTTTTTCGCGCGGCAACCTGCGCCGGATGGTCGACAATGGCCTGCTCGACATGAACGACATCCGCATCGTCTGGACCTCGGACATCATCCCCAACGGCCCGACCGTGTTCCGCCAGGACCTGCCCGAGGAAGCGCGCGCGCTGATGATGGAGTTCCTGCTGAGCATGCAGGCCGAGCATCCCGAATGCTACGCGCTGGCCGCAGGTGGCGATGACGGTGGCTTTGTCGAGATCGACCATGCTTTCTACGAGAGCACGATCGCCCTGCGCGAAGTGATGACCGAAGCGCGCTGACACACCCATAGATCGACGCCGCGGGGCCCGTGAAACCGGCCCCGCGGCGCATTTCGTGCCGGTGCGAACGTCCGCGCGGCCGCAGGCAGGCAAAGGAACCCATATATGCTGAAACTTCAGAAACTGACCCGGCAGTTCGGCGAAAACCTCGCCGTGAACAATGCCAATCTGGAAATTCCCGATGGCCAGATGGTGGGCATCATCGGCCGCTCTGGTGCGGGCAAGTCCACGCTGCTGCGTCTGCTCAACCGGTTGATCGACCCGTCCGAGGGCCAGATCCTGTTCGGCGACGCCGATATCGCCGCCCTCAAAGGCCGCGAGCTGCGCGCCTGGCGGTCCGATTGCGCGATGATCTTTCAGCAGTTCAACCTTGTTGGTCGTCTGGACGTCATCACCAACGTGCTGACCGGGCGGCTCTACGACGTGCCAGCGTGGCGGTCGATGGCGCAGGTCTTTACCCCCCGCGAACGCGCCTTTGCCATTCAGGCGCTGGATCGTCTGGGCATGGCCCATACCGCGCTGCAAAAGGCCGAAACCCTGTCGGGCGGCCAGCAGCAGCGCGTCGCCATCGCGCGTGCGCTGGCGCAGGAGCCCAAGATCTTGCTCGCCGATGAACCCATCGCGTCGCTCGACCCGATGAACGCCAAGATCGTGATGGACGCGCTGCGCGACATCAACCGGCAAGACGGGATCACGGTGATCTGCAACCTCCACACGCTCGATACCGCGCGCAATTATTGCGACCGGATCATCGGCATGCAGGACGGGCGCGTCGTCTTTGACGGCACGCCGGACCTGTTGACCACGCAGATGGCGCGCGAGATCTACGGTGCCGAGGCTGACGAGGCCTTCAACGAGGCCGCGACCTCCACCGCGCTGCCGGCGTCCGTCGCCGCCGCGCGTGTCATGGCCTGAGGGGCAATTGCAATGACCTATACCCCCACCCTCGGCGGATCCTCCGCCGCGCCGGGTGACGGACCGCGCGACGCGGTCTCCACCTTCGAGCGTCACCGCGCGGAACTGCGCGCCTCCAAGCGGCTCTGGAACATTCTGGGGCTGGTGGCTTTTGTCGTCTGCCTCGGCCTGTCGATCTGGGTCAGCCGCTTCTACCCCGACCGGCTTGCCGCCGGTGTGCCGCGCATTTTCGAGTATTTCGGCACCATCATGCCCGACCTGCAGTGGTCCGTGCTGTTTGAGGGCCGGACCGAGGAAGGCCGCGCCGTGCCCGGCTCGCTGACCTTTTGGTACACCGATTTCTGGACCTACATGCGGCTGATCTGGGAAACCATCCTGATGGCGATCACCGCGACGCTGATCGGGGCCGCCGTGGCCTTTGTGCTCAGCTTTCCCGCAGCCGCCAATCTTGCGCCGAATAGCTGGGTCTACTGGATCTCGCGCCGGTTCCTCGAGATCTGCCGCGGCATTCCCGAGATCTTGCTGGCGCTGGTCTTCGTCTTCATGATCGGCATCGGCCCGCTGGCGGGCGTTCTGGCGATTGCGATCCACACCATGGGCGCGTTGGGCAAGCTGTTCGCCGAAGTCAACGAGAACGCATCGTCCCGTCCGGTCGAGGGGATCACGGCGGTCGGCGGCAGCTGGGCCGAACGCATGGCCTACGGCGTGGTGCCACAGGTGGCGCCCAACTTCTTCAGCTACGCCCTGCTGCGCTTCGAGATCAACGTGCGGGCCTCGTCCATCATCGGCTTCGTCGGCGCAGGCGGTATCGGGCAGGAATTGAACCGCGTCATCTCCTTCTATTCCGATGACCGGGTGGCGGCGGTTCTGCTGCTGGTCGTTCTGACCGTGACCATCATCGACCTGATCTCGGAACGCGTGCGTCTGAACTACATCGGGCGGGAGAATTTCCAATGAGCATCGCCGCCATTTCCGCTGTCACCGACGACCAGATCGACCGCGTGCGCGCGGACCATCCGGGCGCTTTCGCCACGCCGCTGGGCACCATCCGTCGCTGGGCGCCCCTCGTACTGGCGGTAATCTATGTGCTTGGCTCGATGTGGTATTTCGAGTTTGGCAAACTGCTTGAAAGCTCCGAGCGGGTGCTGCGCCTGCTCCGGGCCTTCGTGGTCTGGCGCGACATGGACGGCTGGGCCTATGACCAGATCTATGTCGGGATCGCGCAGACACTGGCGATGGCCTTCCTCGGCACGCTCTTGGGTACCATCGGCGCGCTGATGATCGGCTTTGTGGCGGCGCGCAACGTCATGCCCGTCATGATCGTGCGCCAGATCGTGCGCCGTATCCTCGACGTGCTGCGCGGCATCGACTCGCTTGTGTGGGGTCTCGTCTTCGTGCGGGCCGTTGGCCTTGGGCCGCTGGCAGGGGTTCTGGCGATCTTCGTCTCGGACCTTGGCACGCTGTCCAAGCTGTATTCCGAGGCGATCGAGAACATCGACCGCAAGCAGGTCGAAGGCGTCAAGGCCACCGGCGCCAGCCAGCTGGGCGTGATCCGCTACGGCTACATCCCGCAGGTGCTGCCGGTCTTCATCTCGCAATCGCTCTACTTTCTCGAAAGCAACACCCGCTCGGCCACCATTCTGGGCATCGTCGGCGCGGGCGGCATCGGGATGATCATCATCGAACGTTTCCGCGCTGGGCTGTATGATCAGGTGGCATTCGTGGTGCTGAACGTGCTTGTGCTGATCTTTGCGATTGACTGGGTGTCCAAGCGCGTGCGCCTCTGGGCCATCGGAGAGAAGCACGACGCATGAGCAAACGACTGAGCGAGGCGCCGACCCTGCACCCTGAGGCAGAGGTCGGTGCCGATGTGACCCTTGGCCGCTGGACCGAGGTGGGGCGCCAGACCACCATGACCGATTGCGAGATGGGGGATTATTCCTACATCTGCGCCTACGGTCAGGTGATCTGGACCACCATCGGCAAGTGGACCAACATCGCCAACATGGTGCGCCTGAACCCCGGCAACCATCCGACATGGCGGGCCTGCCAGCATCACGCGCTCTACCGCGCCAGCATGTTCGGGTTCGGCGAGGACGAGGCGGAATTCTTCGACTGGCGGCGCGATCATTGGGTGAGTGTGGGCCATGACGTCTGGATCGGGCACGGCGTCACGGTGCTGGCCGGCGTCAGCATCGGGACCGGGGCGGTCGTCGGGGCAGGGTCGGTGGTGACGCGTGACGTCGCCCCCTACACGGTCGTCGTGGGCGCCCCCGCCCGCCCAATCAAGCGCCGCTTCAGCGAGGCGCAGGAAGGGGCGCTGATGCAAATCGCGTGGTGGGATTGGGACCATGACCGGTTTGGCGCGGCCATCCCCGATTTCCGCGCGCTGTCCATCGACGCCTTCATCGAGAAATACCGCCCCTGACCGGCCCCTGTGGCGGGCGGGTCACCCAACGGGATCACACGGAACGGGATCACCGGGCGGGGCAAGCGTGCGCGCCGCCAAAGCGACCAGCGCGGCCCAGGCCTCCGGGTCGGGGCGGGCGCGGGTCTGGGGCGGGGCCGGGGGCATGCCCGGTCCGCCCGGATGCAGGTGCAGCCCGGTCTGTCGCGTCTGCACCAGCTTGGCCATGCCCTCGGACCGCGGCAGCCCGTCTGGCCCGATGCTGAGGATGCCGCTGTGCCATGACAGCGTCACCGGGCCCTGCACGATACGCGCCACATCAGCGGCGAAGGGCAGGATCAGGGCTGGCACCGTCACGCCCACAAGACCGACCCCGTCGGGGGGAAGGTGGCGGGCGATGTCGCTGAGTGCTGTGCCCGTGCGGATCGGGCAAAGCGCCCCGCCCGGAGCGCTCCAGACCCGGTCTTGCAGGCGCTGCGGCACCATCTTGGCGTCGCGGCGTACCCGGATTTCGGCGAGCAGGTCGGCCAGCGCCCGGCAGCCGTCGATATCGGCCGCGCACAAGATGCGCACGGCGCGCCCGGCCTCGTCGGCCAGATCCCAAGGCAGGCCGGCACCACGGGCCGCGCGGCGCGCCAGCGTCTCCACCTCGCCGAAGGACAGCGTGTCGGTCATCGGCGCGCACCGGCATCGTCCGCGCAGGGTGCGCCGGCAAAGAGCCGCGCCCGCAAGTCGCCCGTCGCGCCGATGTCCGTGCCCCCGAGGAAGGCCAGCGTGGCCCGCATCAGGTCGGCGGGCCGCAGATCGGCGTCGATCAGGTTGTCGCGGATCTCGGCATAGGGGGCGAAGCCCGCGATCTGGGCACGGCGGATCGCGCTGCGGTGGTCTGGATGCTCCAGCAGCATCTGCGCGACCGGCATCTCGTCGGGGAAAAGCCCAAGCCTGCGCCAGGCGCGCACGGCGTCGCGGACCACGGCCAGCGGCAATTCGAAGGGTCCCGTCACCGCGCCAGCGCCAGCGCCGCCGGGCCTGTGCCTTGGCCCCAGCGTCGGGTCGCCGCCGCCCCGTGCGCTCGACCAGGCCAGCGCGGTCATCGCCTCCTCGGACCAGTCGCGCGCCAGCGCCCAGCCATGCACGCCGTCGATCAGGGCGCGCATCCGCCCGACGGACAGGGTGCCGTCGATGCGGTAATCGCGGTCCAGCGTGTCGGACATGCAATGCGCCAGACCGTCGACCAGATCGCCGTAGGGCTCCAGCATGGTTGAGGCCAGCGCCTCCTGTCCGCCCGGTCCAAGTGCGCCCGCCGCCCATTCCATCAGCCATCCCCAGGGGCGCGGGCCTTGTGGACCCTTTGCCATGGTTTGCGCGAGACGCTCCAGATCGGCGCGCAAGGCGGTGCCGCGTTCCGCATCCCCCGCAATTGTTCCCAGCCCCACCAGCAGGTCGCGGACATGGTCCCAGTCGTCGGTGCGCAGCCGGTCGAGGGCCGAGACCCGGGCGATGGCCTCTTCGCGGGCCATGATCCATGTGTTGAAGAGGCATGGATGGGTCACCGGGAAGGCCGCAAGCGTCAGCCCGGTGGACAGGCCAATGCCCAGTGACCGCGCCGCCGAAGCGGTCAGCCGGGTGGCCTGAGCGCCGCCCAGCCCCAGGGCCAGATGCTCCACCAGATCTTGCGCAAAGCGTCGCATCAGCCAGAGCGTCAGCAACTCGGCCTGAAACGGAGCGTGCAACTCGGCGCGGTCGGCGATCAGGTCGCGGTCGGCGGTGCCCATCTTGCCCGAGGCCAGCACCGGCGCCGCGCGCAGCAGCGCGCCGGTGGACAGCCGCGCCGTGTCGGGCTGCACGCCCGCGGCGAGACAGGCCAGCACATGGTCCCACAACGCGCCCTCGTGCGTCGCATGAGTCAGGCACAGCTCCCGCTCCGACAGGCGGCCGGGTTCGTCGCGCAGCAGCGCTGTGCGCAAACGGGCCATGTCGTCCACCTCGGGGGTGCCGTCGCACAGCGCGAAGCCTGATCGCGGGCCGCCATCCGCCACCGCAAAGAGGGCGTAGCGCCGGGCGCCCGTACTCACGGTATAGACAGCGTGACCTTGCCCTGCGGCATCGAGCGACCAGATGCTGCGCGCCACCGTCCAACGCTCGGCCGCCATGCGCCGCAACAGCTGCCGGTCGAAACTGAGGCGGCTTGGCTGCAAGGCACCCAGCCGTGCGAGCCTCATGACCAGAGCGGGCGCGCGCAACCTGATGCCTTGCGGCAGGCCGGGCTGGGTCATTGTGACACCCGGCGGTCGTTTTGCCGGGCGGGCCACAGCTTGGGCGAGGGCGGTGACGACGGCCCCCGCCATGTGGTCTTGAGCAGCCGGTCGCCGCGCATCGGTGTCGTGCCTCTTCGGTCCTGCGCGCCAAGCATGGGCCGCGCGCGGGGGCGCGTCAAACCAAACCGGCGGCGGTCAGCCGATCCGTTTTTCCGGTCGCCGTTCGGGTTCGCCAGCCTCGGACGGGATGTCCAGCGGCGGACAGACCGGAGGCTGGCCCAGATGCGTCAGCACGGCGCGGGCATCGGCCGCGGTGCCTGCGGCGACCATGACCTCTGCCAGAAGGGCGCGCAGGGCCGCCACATCGGGGGCTGCCTCGACCGCCGTCACCAAGATCGCCTTGGCCGCCGGGAAATCCCCTTGGGACAGGGCGATGCGCGCCTTGAGGAGCGCCGTCTGGGCAGCCGGTGCAGTCGGTTCTGCCTGCGCAACGACGCAGCGTGCCAGCTGGACCCGGCCATGTTCCAGCGCCACATCGACCAGCAGCTCGACCGGATCGGGCCGCCCGGGCAGCATCTGGGACAGATGGCGTGACGCGGTCAGCGCGGCGGCAAGATCGCCCCGCAAAAGCTGCGCGCGCGCCAGCAAAAGCCCCGCATCGGGCCGCGTGTCCGACGTGTCGGACAGAAGGTCCACCGGACCCGCAGCGATATCTTGATGATCTTCGGGCGCAAAATGACGTGCCATACCGGTCCTCGGTCTACTCTTCCCATTCCGGGGACACATCATGCCGCGCCCGATCCTGTCTGCCCTGGCAGGATCAGGCGACACCGTGCGCATCCCCTACCCGCAAGCCTTGCGGGTAGGGGTTAACACTTGGTTAACCGATTGAAAAACGCTGCCGTCCCGCGTGCCGTTTCTGGGCGATCTTCCGCAGGCCGTGCCGGGATCGGGATTTGACCCGTGCAGCCCGCGTTGCGGCGTTGCGCCATGGATCAGGATGTTGCAACACTTGGCCCATTGCATGATCCGCTGCAGCACCTGACGCGGAACCTATATTGAAGGAGGTCGTCTTGCCGCGGTCCAAGCCCTTTTGTCTGATTCCCGGTTTCGCGCTGACTGCGCCGCTTGCACTGCTGCTTGTGATTGGTCCTCTCGGGCGGGCACAGGCGGTTGATCTGCCCGATCCGGCCGTGATGGAGGCGCAGTTGGCAGAGCTGAACGCCGACGTGCCGGGCTCGATCTGGGCCTTGAACCCGTTTCGCAACGCGCATGAGGCGACGGGTGACGATGGCACGACCTTCCGGCTCACCTCGCTCAACCCGCATGTCAATTCGTGGTTCGTGCTCGAGGTCGCGCCGGTCTCGGGGCGCGCGCGCGCCTATCACCTTGAGAACGGTGACCCCGAGGCCACGCTGATCGCGTTGCAAGACGGGGATGCGCCATCGCTGGTGCTCGACCAGTCCGGCGTCCTGACCGAATGCGCGCCTTGGGCCGACGGCAGCCTGCAAGCCGCCGCCGACCTTGACCTGCCCTTTGCCCCGATCTGCGACTGGGCGGTCTTCGTGCGCAACCCGGTGCGCGGCAACCGCACCACGCGCGAGGCGGTATCGCAATTCCTGCGCGACAACGTCATCTTCGGCGACAGCATCGTGAACCTGATCAAGGGCGCTTTTTTCGAGGATGCGTTCATGGTGTCCTCGGAGGGGTTCGAGGGCGAGGTGGAGATCAGCGGGGTAGAGTTGCTGGGCACCGCGCTGCTGGCGCAGACGCCCGCGATGCGGCCTGCGATGGGGTTTGAGCTTGAGGGCACTGATGGCGGCGCGATGACTGCGGGGGCCTGGTACGAGGTCACCGACGCGCCTGGCATCTACGCATCGGTGATGCAGCCGGCCATGATCGCGCGGGAGGTCTTCGATGTGCCCGGGGCCAACGGGCTCGACGGGGTGGAAAACCGCGCGGATGTGTATCTGGTGGCCTTTGACATGGCGCAATTCGAGATCGGCTACGAGGTGGGCACCGACCACCCGGCGCTGGGCTGGTCGCCGCGACCCTCGGGCGCAGGGCGGCACTATCAGGGGCCGGGGCCGGACGGCATCGACCGGCCCGATCCGCTGGTGTTCAACGGGATGCTCTCGCCCAATTTCTACGAAACGGTGGCCGCGACCTTCACCGGCGGGTTCAAACGCGAACACGGGGCCTGGCGGTTCGGGGATTACGCGAGCTTCAACTGGGGCCATCACTACGGTTTCCTGACCCATGGCGTGCTGTTCTCGCGGCTCTGGCCGAACCTCGCCACGCTCTATGTGCTGGAGGATGGCACGGTCGGCATGCGCACCTGGACCGAAGAGGATGCGGGCCTGATGGACCGGCTGGTCACCGCCCGCCAGAACGGCGTGCCCCTGATCGAGAACGGCGTGCCGGGCGACCGCGTGACCTCGTGGGGGGGCGGCAACTGGTCGGGTTCGGCCGAGGCCAACCTGCGCACGCTGCGGGCGGGGGCCTGCTTGCGGACAGTCGAGGGGCGGCAGTTCTTGATCTACGCCTATTTCTCGTCGGCCACGCCGTCGGGCATGGCGCGGACCTTCCAAGCCTATCAATGTGACTATGCGATGCTTCTGGACATGAACAGCCAGGAGCTGACCTACATGGCGCTCTACACCCGCGAGGACGGTGATCTGGAAACCCGCCACCTCGTGCGCGGTATGGCCGAGAGCGACCCGAGCGGGGCCGCGCGATTCGTCGAGGCGCCCGACAACCGTGATTTCTTCTACCTTGTGCGGAGGGAGTGAGCATGATCCGAACCGTCCTGAAGGCGGCACTGGCCGCCGCAGCCATGGCCTTGCCTGCGGGTGCGCAGACATTGGCCGAACGCAACGAAGCGATGTTTCGCCAGATGCAAGAGGTGCGCGGCGTCTCGGCCTCCGAGATCAGCCGCGTCCGGGCGATCTTTGCGGCCTCGCCCAATGGCTGGATGGGGCAGGGCAACCCGGCCGTCACCCGCCACCCGCTGACGCCCGAGGAGGCGGCGGCGCGGCTGGGTGGCACGGTCGAGCAGGTCCAGAACAGCTATCGCAACCGCGAATACGAGCGGATCTGCGGTGAGCCCTTCATGGTGCCACTTTATGATCCGCAGACCCAAAGCCCGCGCGATGCCACGGTCTGTGCGGACATGTTCGAATATCCCAATATCCCGATGGCCTACCCGGTCGTCTGGGTCCGCGCCAACGAGGCCGCGCAGCTCTGCGCAGCCGAGGGCAAGCGGATCGGCGATGCCCATGAGTGGGAGGGTGCCTCGGCTGGCCAGTTGTTGCCGCCCGATTATCCCTTCGACCGCATTCGTGGCATGAGCGCCTCGGCCGCGGTCAACACGATGCGCGGCCTGCACAATGCGCGCTACGCCAATACGTCGGGCACCTTTTCCATCGGGTCGTGGCGGTCGGGCGTCTGTGCCACGGGCAGTTTCAAGAACGCCTCGTGCAATGGCGGCAGCTTCACCGGTTGCGGGTCGAACACCTATCCTGCCGGCTCGTTCCCGGAGTGCCGGTCACCCTTGGGGGTCTATGACATCGACGGCAATGCGGCAGAGCACATGAACCTGCCCCTGTCGGAGGATCAGATGGCCAGCCGCGGGTCGACCACTCTGGGCGTGACCGAGATGAAAGGGTCGTGGTTCATCTGGGACACCATCCGCGCGCATGAGCATTGGTCGCGCTGGCGCGCACCCTTCTGGCACGGCACGCGGGTCATGTCGGAGGGCAGCCACCGGAACTATCACCTCGGCTTCCGCTGTTTCCGGGATGTGGGGTGACGGGATCGGAAAACTGCAGTTTTCCGATTGGAAAAACTGCAGTTTTTCCCGCTCGTTGACTACCGAAGCGAGGCCAGCCTGACCGTTGTGCTGCTGAGCGGCCCATCGGTGTTGAGCATCCCCGCATATTGCCCGTCGGTCAGCAGCCCGCGCAGGTCGACCGCGCGCCCGTCGACA
The DNA here is from genome assembly GCF_003148775.1 of Roseicyclus mahoneyensis. Taxonomy (GTDB): domain Bacteria; phylum Pseudomonadota; class Alphaproteobacteria; order Rhodobacterales; family Rhodobacteraceae; genus Roseicyclus; species Roseicyclus mahoneyensis. Next base: position 26,962 of record NZ_QGGW01000010.1, on the reverse strand, counting down.
TAGGCCGTGCGCGCGACCAGCCGCACGCCATGGCTGTAGTCGGCGTAATATTCGCCATGCACGGTCGACAGCGGCTGGATCGGGTCGCCGTTCGAGCGGTGCCAGCCGTAGATCGCAACGCGGCCCGGCGCATTGGCGAGCCTGTTGGCGATCACCACATCCTTCTTGTGGCCCGCGACCAGCAGGCCGGGGCGAGCGCCCGCGCGGGCGAACTGCGCGGCGACAGTGGCGTTGTGGCGCAAGAAATACTCGGTCGAGGACATGGCCGAGGTCGGCGGCATCGGCGAGGGCGAGACGCGCACATCGGCCTGCGCATAGATCGCGTCCACCATCCGCGTCGTCGGCAACATCATGTCGAAGGCATCGGCGACGCGCAGCGCTGCGGGCAGGCCAAGCGGCACGCGGACATGATCGGCATCCGATCCGATGGCAAGGTAATCGGGCGTGACGCAGATGGTGATCCGGGTCTGCCGTCCGCCCACCACGCCGGTAAACTCGACCGGCTGCAGGTCGCGCAGATGGGCAGGGATGTTGCCGCGCAGCGCCTCGGCCACCAGCGCGGAATCGCGCGTTGCGCCGCTGCCATTGCCGACGGCGGCCATGGCGGCGGCGCCCCCCGCCGCGTTGCCGGGCCTGCGCGGGATCTCGCGCGCCAGCTGGGGCGAACAGGGGTTGGCGCCCGCGCGCGGCGGCACCGGGTCGGACAGGCGGGGGCTGGGCTCGACCTCGGGCGTGGTGGCCGCGGCCAGTACGATTTCGGCGTCCGCGGGCGCGCGCGTCGACAGGGTCACCGGGCGGATGGCGGGGCGGACGGCGGCAACGCGGACCGGGGCGGCGACCGGCGCGTCGGGGCGGACCACGGGACCGGGCAGGCCCAAGGCGCGCGCCGCGCTGACGCCGTCGGCCAGCGCGACAAGGCGTGATCCGCTGGCAGGGCGCTGCGGCGGCACCACGGCAGGCCGTCCGGCGATCACGCGGAGCGGCGTGGCGTCTGCTGTCGCGTCAGACGTTTCGATGCGCGGCGGTGCGGGCAGGTCTGCATCGGCCAGCCGAGGCGGCAGGATTTGGGCCGGGGCGGTGTCGCTGAACGCGGGCGCGAGGACCACGGGATCGGCGGTCGACAGCAGAGGGCGTACCCGTGACGCAGGTCGTTCCGTCGGACGCAGGGGGGTATCGATTTCAGCCAGTTCCACCGGGGCGGACAGGTAGGACAGCGCCCGCGAGGTCACGACATAACCGGCGATGGCCGCCACGCAGGTCGACAGCACCAGCGCCGCGATCACGGTGTTGGGGTTGTCCGCGATGCGAACGATATGGTTTGAAATGCGCGCCTTTGGCTGCGCCGTCACTGTCCCGGTCATGATCCTGCCCTAAGCGCAAAAGGTGAATTTCACAATAAAGCGCTTGCAAGACATGGGCCGCGCGCCCCGGCCCCGGCGGAATCCCGCGCAAATGGTGGGGCCTAGCGCGGAAACCGGCGCGAAAAGTTAGATCGAGGTCTTCTTGAAGCTGCCTTCGGGAATGGCCTTGATGATGGCCATCACCAGCCACCAGACGCGCCGCACGTGGATGACATCGCGGGTCTTTTCGACAGCGGCCACGATGGCGCGCCCGACCTCCTCGGGCTGGGCCAGCAGGGGGCCCTTCAGGCCCATGCCTGCCGTCATCTTGGTGTCGACAAAGCCCGGCAGCACGGTGACGACATGCACGCCCTTTTTCGCCAGCCGGTTCCTGAGCCCCGACAGATAGGCGGTGAAGCCTGCCTTGGCGCTGCCGTAGACGTAGTTGGACGCCCGTCCGCGTTCGCCCGCGACCGAGGAAATGCCCACCAGCGTGCCCGATCCGCGCGCCTCCATCTTGTTGGCCAGCACACCCAGCAGGCTGGCAGGCCCCTCGAAATTCGAGCGCAGGATGAGGGTGGCGCGGGTCACGTCGGCGGCGGTCTGGGCCTGATCGCCCATCAGGCCCACGGCGCAGACGGCCACCATGGGCAGGTCCGGCAGGCTATCGACAAACGCCTCATGGCTTTCCACGTCCAGCGCATCCACCCTGTGCAGCGTGACCGCCACCCCGAAGCGGGTTTCGAGATCGGCCTTGTCATCGGCCAGCCTGTCGGGGTCGCGCGCGGCGAGCTGGATCGCGCAGCCCTGTGCGGCAAAGGCCCGCGCGGTTGCCCGCGCGATGTCGGAGGCCGCGCCGAGGATCAGGACCGGCCCCTTCACAGCCCCAGCCTTTCGGACTGCACCGACACAAAGCGCCCCGCCGCCCCGGTTGCGGCCCGCATCGCGCGAAAGGCCGCCACACGGGTATCGGCCGCCTCCAGCACCGCGCGCGGCATCCGCGCATCCTTGGCCAGATAGAATCGCCCACCATGGTCGAGCGTGATCGCGTCCAGTCTCTCCATCAGCCTCAGGCTCCGGTCGTTGGCGGGAAAATCGAGGGCGAGCGTATAGCCCGCCATGGGAAAGGAAAACGGCCCCGATTGCGCGCCGAAGCGTTTCAGCACCGACAGCACCGAGGCCTCGCCCGAACGCGCGATGGCACCCAGAAGGGCGCTCATGCCGGGTTTCGCGGCCTCTTGCGGCAAGGCGCACTGGAACTGCAGAAATCCCGCCCGCCCATAGCCCCGGTTCCAGTCGAGGATCGCATCGAGCGGGTAGAAATAGCTGTCCCAATCGACCAGCCTTGGCCCGGGCTTGCGCCGCCCGTTCCAGTAGTAAAGCGCGTTGAAGGCGCGGCGCGTGATGCCGTTCAACGCCGCGGCAGGCAGGTCGAAGGGCAGGCGGAGGGTTGGTTTTCTGGGCGTGACTAAGGGCTTGCGCCGGTCCGCGCGCGGCAGGTCGTCCAACGTGGCATGGCGGCCCAGCATGACGAGGCCGCGCCCCATCATCACGCCCGTCGTCACGCAATCGAGCCATGCGACCGAATAGGGCGCCGACAGGGTGGCATCCATCATGTCTATGGTCGCCTCCAGCGTCTGGGTCGCGCGCATGTCTTGCACGATCCAGCCGGTCTCAACTGGGCGCAGACGGATTTGCGCGCGCAAGATCACGCCCGTCAGGCCCATGCCGCCCACCGTCCAGCCAAAGGCCTCGGACCCCGCCTCGGCCCGTCTCACGCAGCCCTTCGCGTCCATCACCTCGACCCAGTCGACGAAGGCCCCGAAGCTGCCGTCCAGATGGTGGTTCTTGCCATGCACATCGGCCGCGATGGCCCCGCCGAGCGTCACGAACTTGGTGCCCGGCGTGACGGCGGGGAACCAGCCGCGCGGCAAGAAGGCCGCGATGACCTCGGCCAGCAGAACCCCCGCCTCGGCCACCAGAACGCCGCGGACCTTGTCGAAGGACAGCATCCGGTCCATGCCCCGCATGTCCAGCGTCAGGCCAGGGCTGACCGCGCTGTCGCCATAGGCCCGCCCGTTGCCGCGCGCGATCAGCGGGCCCTGCGCCAGGGCTGCGACCACATCGCTTGCGTCCCGCGCGCGGGCCACCCGCGCCTCGACCGGGCGGAACCGGCCCCAGCCCGAAAGCCGCGTCATGCAGCACCCCCTGCCGCGCGGAAGACATAGCGCCGGTCGAGCAGGTATTTCGTGACATAGCCCAGGCTCAACCCCAGCACGGCCCCGATTTCGCGCGCCGCATCGGTGCCCCAGACCATCCAGAACGCGGTTTCCGTCACCCAGAAGATCGCCGTCGTGACCAGCCCCATCGCGGAATAAAGCGCGAATTGCGCGCCCTGCGCCCGCGCCCCCGTCGTGGCGTCGTAAAAGATCCATCGCTTGTCGAGCAGGTATTTCACCACCAGCCCCACGGCGGTGCCGACCGCCATCGCCAGAACCAGCCGCTGCATGCCGACCGGATCGGCTCCGGCCAGCACCAGCCGTTGCGCGCCCAGATTGGCCAGCGTCGCCACCACCGCGAAGCCTGCGTAGCGCAGCACCAGCGCCGCCCCCGACGGCCGCGCGCTCACAAGACCACCGCCAGCACGATGAAGATTACTGCCATCGCCATGACCTTGCGGCTGGTGCGGTTCTCCAGTGCCCAGACCAGCGGGTCGTCGTGCATCTCGCCGCGCGCGGCCACCATCACCATCCGGCTGATCCAGAAGATCAGGAGCGGACAAACCGACCAGAGCATCCAGGGCATCCCGAATTTCTCCTGCACCACCGGCTCGTCGACATACAGCGCCAGCACCAGCACCGCGAGATACCCTGAGGTTATCGCCATCTGGCTCAAGAGGTTGCGATCCTCCACCCGGTAGCCGCGCCGCGACACCGCGCGGCCCGCCGCTTGCAGGTCGGTCAGTTCCGCCAGACGCTTGACCGCGGCCAGCGCGAAGAACAGGAACATCGACACCGCCAGCAACCAGACCGACAATTCCACCCCGATCGCCACGCCGCCCGCGATGATGCGCAGCGTGAACAGCACCGCCAGCATGCAGATATCGACCATCGTGTGGCGCTTGAGCTTGACAGAATAGATCAGCGTCGCCCCGAAATAGAGCGCCACGACCCCCAGCAGCAAAACCCCGTCCAGCGCCGCGACGGCCAGACCGGCCAGCAACAAAGCCGGGAACAGCCATGTGCCAAAGGCCGCCGACAGGGCGCCGCTGGCAAAGGGGCGGTGGCGTTTGCGCGGATGGCTGCGGTCGTCGGCCAGATCCAGCAGGTCGTTCAGAACATAGCCCGCCGAGGCCGTCAGACTGAGCGCGACAAAGGCCACCAGCGCCGCCATCAGTGTCGCCAGATCAAAGGCCAGATCGGCGATCATCGGCACGAAGACGAGGATGTTCTTGACCCATTGCTGCGGCCTGAGCGCGCGCAAGATCGCGCCGGCCCGCCCGGTTTCGGGCGGAAGATGCTCCACTTCGCCCTGTGCCTGAGCGTCGAGGCTGCGCCGGACGGCGGCGCTGGCGTTCACGCTGATCGACTTGCCCCCCGCGGCCCAGACCGGCAGGTCGGCGACGCTGTCGCCCATGTAGACATAGCCGCCCGCCCCGTAGCGGGTGGCCAGAAACGCGGCCTTGGCCGGACCCTTGAGGTTCGTGCCGCCCGCTGTCCCATGCACCTCGTCGAACAGCCCGAGGTAATCGGCCACCGTCGCGGCCAGCCGCGCATCGGTCGCGGTCACCAGCGCCGTCCGCCCCCCCGCTTCGCGCCATGCCTCCAGTCTGGCGATGACGCGCGGGTCATAGGGCAGGGTGGCGGGCAAGATGCGCGAGCGCTCCGCGAGGCAGGCCTTGAGCGCGGGTTTGCCCCGGGGCAATGCCAGCAGAGCCGCGCCCAGCGTGGCCGGATCGCGCGCGACGCCATCCCAGAAACTCTCGTGCAACATGTCCGAGCGCAGCAGCGTGCCGTCCAGATCGGCCACCAGAACGGGCAGATCGATGGCGCTTGCCTCGGTCTCTGGTTGGGGCTGCGTCAGGCTCTCGCTCCGTCGAATTTCCGTGCCTTTTCAATTGGCCAGAGCCTGCACCAGTGCCCTGCGCTTTGCCAGCGCTTTCTCGACCGGTTGTGGTGTGACGACGCTCGACAGGTCGGGCCGTCGCGCGCTAGGCTGGCGCTATCCATTTGCTGCCCAAGGAATAAACCCCCGTGCCCTTTTCCCGCCCGCAAGATGTCACATACACCCGGCTGCTGATCCTCCTGTGCCTGCTCGCCGCGCCCGCACCGATTGCCATTGCGCAGCAAGGGACGGATACGGCCATCATCATCGCCCAAGACCCGGCACCTGAGGATGCGGCCGCCGAGGCCGAGCGTCTGGCGGCCGAGGCCCGCGCCGCTGCCGAGGCCGCCGCCGCTGCCCAGGCCGTGGCGATTGCACAGGCCCAGGCCGAGGCCGAGGCGCGCCGCGCCATCGTCGCCGCCGAGATCGCCCGTCTGGCCGAGGAACGGGAGGCCCTAAGGCGCGCCGAGCAAGAGGCCGCCGCCGCCGCCGAGGCCGAACGCCTCGCCGCCGAGGCCCGCGCCGCTGCCGAGGCCGCCACCGCTGCCCAGGCCACGGCGATTGCACAGGCCCAGGCCGAGGCCGAAGCCCGCCGCGCCACCGTCGCGGCCGAGATTGCCCGTCTCGCCGAAGAACGCGCGGCCCGCCAACTGGCCGAGGCTGCGGTTGCCGCCTGCATGGATCGCGCAGGCCCTGCCTCGGCCGAGGTGCCGGTGAGCGAAGCCGCCCAGCGTGCGGTCTTCGCCCGTCTGCGCGACGCGCTGGCCCTCTGCCAGGAGGCCGTGTCGCTTGCCCCCGAGGCAGGCGGCCCGCTCTTCCATCTCGCCACCGTGGCGCAGGCCCGCGGGGAGCATCGCGAGGCCGTTGCGCTCTACGACCGTGCCGCCGCAGCCGGCATCGGCGCGGCCCACACACGGCTGGGGGATTACTACAATTTCGCCATCGGCCCCATCCGGGCCGACCTCGACCGCGCCATCACCGCCTATCGCGCCGCCACCGACCTCGGCGATCCCGCGGGTACGACCACGCTGGCCTTCATGCACCGCCTCGGGCGCGGCGTGCCGCGCGATGCGGCCGAGATGATCCGCCTGTTCCGCACCGCCGCCGATCAGGGCTACCATTTCGCCCAGATCAACCTCGCCCAGACCTACCTGACCGGCGAGGGCGTGCCGGGCGGCGCCGATCCCGCGCTCGGCATCCCCGATCCGCGCGCCGCCGTGCCCTTGCTTGCAGCGGCTGCGCGCGGCGGCAATCTCGACGCCGCGCTGGGTCTGGCCAGCCTCTATGCCGCGGGCGCCGAGGGTGTCGCGCCCAGCCCCGCGATGCGCCTGCGCTGGACGCGTGCCGCCGCCGAGGCCGGCCACTCGCCCGCCGTCGCAGCCCTCGCCTTTCTGCGTGAACAGGGCATCGGTGCGCCCGCCGACCCGGTCGCGGCCGCGCAAGGCTATGTCGCGGCACTGGAGACCGGCGAAGTCGCGGTCGAGGATCTGCGCGCCGCAGGTGGCCCGCGTCCACCGGCGTGGGAACGGCAGACGGCGATCGAGTTCCAGCTGATCTTGCAGGCGCGCGGCCTGTATCAAGGTGCGATCGACGGCATGGTAGGCCCCGGAACGCTGGGCGGTGCGCGGGCGCTGGCCGATTGAAGTGATGCGTGAAGAACGAGCCGCAACCCTTTGATCAGGATTGACGATCCATCCCGTGATACTCGGCGTTCGGCATCATGTCGGAGGCGATGGCGAAGCGGTTGGACATGTTGAAGAACGCGATGACATCGGCCAGGTCGAAGATCTCGTCCTGGCTCAACCCCGCATCGTGCAGGGCCTGCCGGTCAGGTTCGTCCACTGCCCAAGGCGTGCTCGTCAGCGTCCAGGCGAAATCGAGCATCGCGCGCTGCCGGGGCTCCAGCTGCGCGACGCGGTAGTTCATCACCAGCATCTCGCCCAGTTGCGGATCGCCCGAGAGCGCGCGCACCGCCTGACCATGGGCGACAAGGCAGTAGAAACAGCGGTTCGCGCTCGAGACCACGACCGCCACCATCTCGCGCTCCAACTTGCTCAGCCCCGAGGGCGCCAGCATCAGCGTGTTGTAATATTGCGCGAAGGCCCTGAGCTTGTCCTGGTTGCGCGAAAAAGTGCGCAACACATTCGGCACCATCCCCAGCTTGTCCCTGCAGACCTGAAAATAGCGCTGCATGTCCTCGTCGAGATCGGCAAGATCGGGCAGATCGTAGATCGACACATGATCGGGCTGCGGCATGGCGGGTTCCTCCCCTTCAAGGGCGGGCTCGCCCTTTCATCTTTCCACAAATATGCTGGGGAGCGCGAGGGGGGAACCCCCTCGCACCGGTCGACCGCGTAGCGGGCGAAGCCGGTTCACGCCACCGCCAGCCCCTCGTCCGACAACCCGTCGAGCCGTGGCATGAGCGAGAGCAGGTGCTGAGTGTAGGGATGCTGCGGCGCCTCGAAGAGCGTCTCGGTCTCGGCCACCTCGACCAGCTTGCCATCCTTCATCACGCCGACCCGGTCGCACATCTGGCGCACCACGGGCAGATCGTGGCTGATGAACAGCATGGTCAGACCAAGATGGTCCTGCAGATCCTTGAGAATGTTGAGGATCTGCGCCTGGATCGACACGTCGAGCGCGCTTGTCGGCTCGTCGCAGATCAAGAACCGTGGCTGGGTCGCCAGCGCGCGCGCGATGGAGATCCGCTGCCGTTGCCCGCCCGAAAACTCATGCGGAAACTTGACGCCCGCCTCGGCCCCAAGCCCGACCCGGTCCAGCAGTTCCGCCACCCGGTTGCGCAGGGCCTGCCCCTTGAGCAGCCCGTGATGACGCGCGGGCTCGGCCACGATCTCGTCCACCCGCATGCGCGGGTTCAGGCTGGAATAGGGGTCTTGAAAGATCATCTGGATCTCGCGGCGATACCAGTCGGGCACGCCTCGTGTCGTCGCGGTCACGTCACGCCCGCCGTAGCGCACCGTTCCGCCATCGACAGGATAAAGCCCCGCGATCATCCGGGCTATGGTGGATTTTCCCGAGCCGCTTTCGCCTACAAGGCCAAAGACCTCGCCTTGCCGGATGGTAAAGCTCGCGCTGTCCACGGCGGTGAAATAGCCCCGACGCGACGGCAAGATGGCCTGTTTCGACACGAAGCGCTTGCTGATCCCCTCGATTTCGATCAGAGGCGCGCCGCGTTCGCCCGTGCTTTTAGGCCAGTTGCGCGCCAGATCCGCGATGGCAAAGCCCGTGACCCGTCCGCCGTAATCGATTAGGGGAAAGCGGTGCAGCTTGACCGTGGGGCGCGGCACGGCAGCGATCAGGGATTTCGTGTAGGGGTGCGACGGCGCGCCCAGAACCCGTGCCGTCGGCCCGCTTTCCACCACCTCGCCGCGATACATCACCGTCACCACGTCGGTCGTGTCGGCGATGACGCCCATGTCATGGGTGATGAGGATGACGCCCACCCGCCGTTCGCGCGCCAGACCCTTGATCAGGTCAAGGATCTGCGCCTGGATTGAGACGTCGAGAGCTGTGGTCGGCTCATCTGCGATGATGACGTCAGGCTCGGAACACAGCGCCAGCGCGATCACCACGCGCTGCCGCATGCCGCCGGAAAACTGGTGCGGATACTGGTTCACGCGCGCGCGCGCGTCGGGGATGCCGACGCGGTCGATCAGGTTGATGGCACGTGCCAGCGCCTCGGTCTCGGACAGGTGCAGATGTGCGCGGATCGTCTCGACCAGTTGCTGGCCCACGGTGAAGAGCGGGTTGAGCGACGTCAGCGGATCTTGAAAGATCATCGAGATCTTGCGGCCACGCAGGCTCGCCATCGCCTCGGCATCAAGGCCGGAAATCTCCTCGCCGCGAAAGCGGATGACGCCGCCGGTGATCTTGCCCGGCGGATCAAGCAGGCCCATGACGGCCGCACCTATCGTGGATTTGCCCGCGCCCGATTCCCCGACAAGGCCGTGGATCTGCCCCGGCTCGACCGTCAGATGCGCGTCCTTGACCGCCACGAAGGTCTCGCGCCGGGTGGGGAACTGGACGGTGAGGTTTTCGATTTCCAGCAGGGCCATCAGCGCAACCTCGGGTTCAGCGCGTCGCGCAGCCAGTCGCCCAAGAGGTTCACCGACAAGGCCAGCACCAAGAGTGTGCAGGCCGGGAAGAACAAGATCCACCATTCGCCCGAAAAGAGGAAGCTCTGTCCGATCCGGATGAGCGTGCCGAGCGAAGGCTCGGTCGGCGGCGCGCCGACGCCGAGGAAACTCAGCGTCGCCTCGGCGATGATGGCAAGCGCGAGGCTGATCGTGGCGATGACCAGCACCGGCGAGAGCACGTTTGGCAGGATATGGCGCAGCATGATCGCCGCCGGGCTGCGCCCGATCAGGCGCGCGGCCTGCACGTATTCCTTGGATTTCTCGACCATGGTGGCGCCGCGCACCACGCGGGCGAACTGCACCCAATCCGACAGGCCGATGGCGATGATCAGCACCCAGATCGCCACGTCATTGCGGTATTCTGGCGGCGTGATCCCCTTGGCGATGCCAAAGATCAGCATGGCGACAAGGATCGCGGGAAAGGTCAGCTGCACATCGGCCACGCGCATGATGATGGTTTCCACCAACCCGCCCACATAGCCCGCGATCAGGCCAAGCGTGATGCCCAGCACCATCGCAAAGCCCACGGCGGCGAAGCCCACGAAAAGCGAGATCCTGAGGCCGTAGAGGATGGTGGAAAAGACGTCGCGGCCCTGGTCGTCGGTGCCGAGCACGAAGCTCTCGCCGGTGAACATGTTGGCCTCACCGGGGGGCGTGAAGCCGTTCATCAGGTTCAGCGTGGCCGGGTTGAACGGATCATGCGGCGCGATGAGGGGTGCGAAGACGGCCGACAGGATCAAGATGGCCGTCACCGCAAAGGAGATCATCGCCACCGGCGAGTGGCGGAAGGCATGGGCGACATCGCTGTCCCATGTCATGGCCAGCCGTGACCGCGCGACGGTTTTCGGGGCAGGGGTGTCGGTCATGGCGTCAGCTCCTCAACCTTGGGTCGATGGCGACGTAGAGCAGGTCGACGATCAGGTTGATGCCCACGAACATGACCGAGATCAGCATGAGATAGGCGGCCATGACGGGAATATCGACGAACTGGATCGCGTTGATGAAGAGAAGGCCCACACCGGGCCACTGGAACACCGTCTCGGTGATGATGGCAAAGGCGATGATGGAGCCAAGCTGCAGGCCGGTGACGGTTATCACGGGGACCAGCGTGTTCTTGAGCGCATGGCGGAAATGGATCGCCCGCTGCGACAACCCGCGGGCGCGGGCAAAGCGGATGTAATCTTGTCGCATCACCTCGAGCATTTCGGAGCGCACAAGCCGCATGATCAGCGTCATCTGGTAAAGGCCGAGCGTGATCGAGGGCAAGATGAGGGCGATCAACCCCGATTGCGTGAGAAATCCGGTCGACCAGCCCCCGACCATCACCGTCTCGCCGCGCCCGAAACTGGGCAGCCACCTGAGCTCCACCGCAAAGAGGTAGATCAGCAAGATACCGATGAGGAAGGTGGGCAGCGACACGCCGATCAGGCTGAGCGCCATGATCGCATTGGCCGAAAACCCGTGCCTCCGTATCGCGGTGAAGACGCCCAGCCCGATGCCCATCAACAGGGCGAAGGTGCCCGAGACAGCGGCCAGTTCCAGCGTGGCGGGCAGGCGTTCGGCGATGATCTCGGCCACCGGGCGGCCTTGGCGGTAGGAAATGCCCAGATCGCCCTGCAGCGCGCGGCCGAGGAAATTCCAGTACTGGACAAAGAACGGGTCGTTCAGGCCAAGGCTTTCACGCAGACGCTCGATATCTTGTACGGTGCGTTCCTGCCCCAGCATGGTGTCCACCGGGTCGCCCACGAACCGGAACATCGCAAAGGCCACCAATCCCACGACCAGCAGGACAAGCACGGATTGCAAGATGCGGCGGAAGATGTAGCTGACCATATGGCTGGCGTCCCCGTTGGCGTCTGACAGGGGTGCAATGGGTGGCCCCGCCCGTCAAGTCTTGCCCCGTGGTAAACCCTACCACGCCAAGGGGGCCTGTCTGCCCCTGTGGCGGGTTTCTTTTTCTCGGGGCCTGACCTCAGTCCACCGTCACCCAGCGCAGGATGAAGAAATTGTCGGGCCGCTGGGTCAGGCTCACGCCGTCGCGCACGCCCCAAAGCAGCGGTTCGACGTAGAGGGGGACATAGACCATGTCCTCCTGAATGGTGGCTGCGGTCTCGTCCAGCATCGCCTGACGGGCGCTGTCGTCGATCTCGGACTGGATCAACGGGATCAGCGCGTCGATGCGCGGGTTGGAATAACCGCCGAAATTCCAGGTGCCGAGCGCATCACCGGCGGTGTGCACGAGAAAGCGCAGCGGATGTTCGGCATCGAAGGTGCCCGGCGACCAGCCCAGCAGGTACATGTCGAAATTGCCCGCGCGCAGTTCCGGCCAGTAGTTCGACACCGGACCGGCCTCAAGCGTGGCGGTCATGCCGACCTGCGCCAGCATGCCGACGACGGCCTGACAGACGGCCTCGTCGTTGATGTAGCGGTCATTGGTGCATGACAGGGTGAAGTCGAACCCGTCGGGATACCCCGCCTCGGCCAACAAGGCGCGGGCGGCATCGGGGTCGAGCGGGGGCCGCGTGTCGAGCCCGGTGGAAAACCCGCGCGACGACGGCGGAACAAGCTGGCTGGCGGGTTCGGCCGAGCCGCGCATGATGGTCTGCAAGATCGCATCGACATTGACCGCTTGGGCCACCGCGCGGCGCACGCGGACGTCGCTGAACGGGTTGGGCGCACCGTTTTGCAACGTTTCGTGGTCATGGGCAAAGCCCAGCATGATGACGCGCGTCTCGATCCCCCTGAGGACGGAGACGCCATCGCCCGCCTCGATCCTTGCGGCGTCTTGCACCGGGACGGGGTTGATCATGTCGATCTCGCCCGAGAGCAGCGCCGCCACGGCGGTGGCGTCGTTCTGGATCGGGGTAAAGATGGCTTGGGTGATGTTGTGCTCCACCTCGCCCCACCAGCCGTCGAAGGGTTCCAGCACGGTTTCGAGATCGGGCTGGCGCGACACGAGGCGGAAGGCGGCGGTGCCGTTGGCGTTCAGCGTCGCGAAATTCTCGACGTCGCGGGCCACGCCCGTCGCGTCATTGGCCGCTGCCCAGCCACTGTCCATGATCATCCAGTTGGCGATCGAGTCGGGAAAGATCGGCTGGGGCGCCGTGGTCAGGATGTCGACGGTGAAGTCGTCGACCACGACCACGTCGCTCACCGGCGCAAACCAGCTGCGCACGTCCGAGGCCTCGGACGAGGCGCGCTCGTAGCTGAAGCGGACATCCTCGGCGGTGAAGGCGGCGCCGTCGTGGAAAGTGACACCCTCGCGCAGGGTAAAGCGCCAGCCGGCACCTTCGGGCAAGGGTTCCCATGCGGTGGCGAGCGAGGCCTCGATGGTCATGTCGCGGCCGCGCCGCACCAGCCCCTCGTAGACATTGTTCAAAAACCCCAGAACAGGCGTCGAGGAGACGGCATGCGGGTCCATCGTCTGCGGATCGGTGGTCGAGGCCCAGCGGAAGGTTTCGGAATACGCAGGTGCTGCCAGCATCGCCGCAAGGGCGGTGGCGGTCAAAAGGCGGTTCATGTCGCAGATCTCCCGGTGGTGAGGCGCTTGGTGTGGCGCGCGGGCCAGTCTCGCGCGCTGGCCTGCGGCAGCGTGACGCAGTTTTGACGTGATTGCAAAGGCGCGGATGTCACGGTTTGGTGATGGGCCGTGGCAATCACCGGCCCGCTATCAGGCGGCAAAGGCTGTGTCTCAGCCCCAGATCAGATGCGTCACGTGATAGAACACAGGTGCCGCAAAGATCACGCCATGCAGTTGGTCCAAAAAGCCGCCCTGACCGGGGATCAGGTGGGACCAGTCCTTGACCCCCTTGTCGCGCTTGATCGCGGCAAAGACGAGGCTGCCGAAAATGCCCGCCGCTGCCGCAAGGGCCGCCATCGCCGCCGCCCCGGCCATGCCGAAGGGGGTGATCCAGCCCAGCCCGGCCCCGATGATGCCGGCCCCGATGACGCCAGCCGCGACTCCCTCGAGCGTGCGCGGCGACAGGGCGGGCGCGATCCGCCTGCGGCCCAGACTGCGCCCGACGTAATAATCGACCAGATCGCCCGATTGCACCACGATCACGAGGAACACGATCAGCAGCACCGACCGGTCCGATCCGTCCGGCATGCCATAGGTCAACAGCGCGGGCACATGGCTGATGCAAAAGACGCAGATCATCAGCCCCCATTGCGTTTCGGCCACCCGCACGAGGAACCTGTCCGGGTCGCCACGCAGCGCCGAAACGATGGGCAACAGCAAGAAGGCATAGACCGGGATGAAGACGGTATGGAGCCCCGTCCAACCCAGCCCCACGAAGACATATTGCAGCGGCAAGATGACGAAAGCCCCTAGCGCCAGCGACAAATGATCGGCCCGACGCTTGGTGGCATAGGTCAGGAACTCGCGCAGCGCCGCGAAGCTTGCGAAGGCAAAGAGCAGCAAGAGGCCGATCTTTCCCGACAGCACGGCCAACGACAGCAAGATCACCATGCCCCACCACGATTGCACGCGGGTCATGAAGGTCTCGACGCCCGGATCGGTCTCGCCCCATGGCAGGCGGGCGCGCAGGATCTCGCCCACCAGCGTCAGCGCGGTCAGGATGCCGATCACCCCTGTGGCAAGGATCAGGATGTCGAAGGTGGTCTGGCTGGTCATGGGCGTTCCTCGACGTCCTCGGGGCGCAGCGCCACCAGCGCCGCCGCCGCGCGAGCCAGGAAATTGCCCCGGTTCTCGCCCGGCTCGACCCGGACGGGCGCGCCAAAGGTGACGGTGCAGATCAGCGGCAGCGGGATGACCTCGCCTTTGGGCATGATCTCGTTGAGGTTGGCGATCCAGGCGGGCACGAGGTCGACATCGGGACGGGCGCGGCCGATGTTGTAGAGGCCCGCGCGGAAGGGCAGCAGCGGCTCGTCGCCCATGTTCCGGTTGCCCTCGGGAAAGATGATGAGGCTGGAACCCTCGTCCAGCGCCTCGAGGATCGCGATCATCGGGTCCTCGGTCCGGCCCTCGCGGTTGCGGTCGACGAGGACGCAGTTGAAGACCTCGGGCCCGACAAAGGCCCGCAAAGGCGTCTTGAGCCAGTAATCGGCGGCGGCGACCGGGCGGGTGATGCGGCGGATGTGGCCGGGCAGGCAGGCCCAGATCATCGGCATGTCGGCATTCGAGACGTGATTGGCGTAATAGACCCGCTGGCGGGCGACGGGTTCCACCCCGCGCCAGTCGGCACGGACTGCGGTGATGAAGCGGGCCAGCAAGACCAGCGCATTACCCACGATCCGCGCGGCAAGGCGGCGGGGCAGGCTGCGCCGTGGTCTGGGGTCTGTCATGCCGTCCTCCCGGTGGGGCAGAGTGGCGAGGGCCGGGGCGGCCCGTCAAGGGGTAAGGCTTGTGCTTGTGCCGCTGCCTCAGGCTTGGCAAAAGCGGGCGCGGGGGGCGTGTCGAGGCGTTGGGGCCACGGCATCGCGCGCCCGTATCAGGGAGGATGGACCATCATGTCATGGGCACGCGGCCGCACGGCTTCAGGGACGATCGTCACCGGTGTCATCGAGGCCGAGGCGCTGCATCCACGCGCGGCGCTGGGCGCGGACGAAGCGGCAGGCGCTCCGGTCGCGCTGGCTGATCTGACGCTACTGGCCCCCGTGGTGCCGGGCAAGTTCATCGGGCTGTGGAACAACTACAAGGCCGCAGCCAAAAAGGGTGGGCAGGCCCATCCGACCCATCCGCTTTGGTTTCTCAAGGCCTGCACCTCGCTGGCGGGGCCGGGTGATGCGGTCGTGATCCCCGAAAGTGCGGGGCGGGTGATCTTCGAGGGCGAATTGGGCATCGTGATCGGGCGGCCCTGCAAGGATGCGACCGAGGCCGAGGCGGAGGCCGCGATCCTTGGCTACACCTGCGTGAACGACATCACTTCGCTCGATGTGCTGAGCGCGGACTCGAGTTTCGCGCAATGGACCCGCGCCAAGAGCTTTGACGGCTTTGGTGTGGTGGGGCCGGTCATTGCGACAGACCTCGACTGGCGCAGCCTTGTGATCAAGGTGCTGGTCGACGGGCGCGAACGGCAAAGCTACGAGGCGTCGGACATGATCTTGACCCCTCCCCAGATCGTGCGCCTGCTGTCGCAAGATATGACGCTCAATCCCGGCGACGTGATCGCTTGTGGCACGTCGCTGGGCGCCCGCCCCGTGAAGGCGGGGCAGGTGGTCGAGGTGGTGATCGACGGCATAGGGGCAGTCGGCGTGACCATGGTGGGGCCGACCGGCGCGACATGACGGGCTGTCGCGCCACGAACAGGCATGCGGCAAAAGGAAAAAGGGCGCGCCATGGCAGCGCGCCCTTTGGAAATCCGGGTCCGAAGGCCCTTGTTACATCAGTTCGATGTTCACGGCGCTTTCGCGGCCATCACGGCCTTTTTCGAGGTCAAACTTGACCTTCTGGTTGTCGGCGAGGCCGGTCAGGCCCGAACGCTCGACGCCAGAGATGTGCACGAACACGTCCTTGGAGCCGCCATCGGGCGCGATAAAGCCGTAGCCTTTGGTGGTGTTGAACCATTTCACGGTGCCAGTGGCCATAACCGTGGTCTCCTGTCTTATCACACTGCCCGCACCATGCGGCAGTCCGGCGTAACCCATGCAAGATCGAGAGCACAAGCCTGGCCATGAGGGCTAAGACAGGGGTCGATAGAGTAGAGATAGCGCACAAAACATGCCCCATTTTGCGCCACAAGTAAAGGCGATTCCCCGGTGCGCGGGGGGCGGACCCGGCGGCGGCCGTCCTCTGCCTGACCCATGTCAAGGCGACGTCACCCTGCGTCGCTAGGTTCGGACCCAAGCTGCCCGGGCAATCCGGACCCGACGTGCAGACCCAAAGGAACGACATGACCATCCTGACCAGCATTCCCTATGCCGATCTGATCCCCGGGCAGGAGGCGCGCGTGCAACGCCTCTGCCGCGCCGAGGATCTTTATGTCTTTGCGCATTCCAGCGGCAACATGAACCCGATGCATCTGCCCAAGCTCGATGGCGACGGCGACGGGCGCCCCGAGGCGGTCGCGCCCTCGGCCTGGGTGGCGGCGCTGATCTCGGGGGTCTTGGGCAACCAGTTGCCGGGGCCGGGGACGCTTTATCTGGCGCAGGACCTGCGTTTTGTCGGACGCGCCCATGCGGGCGAGACGCTCAGCATCGGCGTGAGGGTCGTCGACAAGTTGCCGGCGCGCGCCGTGCGGCTGGCGGTCTGGGTCGACGGGCCTGCGGGCCGCGTCGCCGAGGGCGAGGTGACGGTGCAGGCACCTGATGCCGTGCGCCGTTTCGACGGCGTGGAAGTGCCGGGCCTGACGGTGCAGTCGCACCGCCATTTCGACGCCCTGCTGGCGCGCGCAGCACCCTTGCCGCCCCTGCCCACGGTGGTGGTCTGCCCTGAAAGCCCCGATGCGGTGATGGGGGCGGTCATGGCGCGCGATCATACGCTGATCTCCCCGCTCTTCGTCGGCTGCCCTGACAAGATCGCCGCTGCCGCGGCCGAGGCCGGGGCTGACATCGCGGGGATCGAGATCGTCGACATCCCCGACCACCGCGCGGCCGCCCTGCGCGCGGTCGCGCTGATCCATGAGGGGCGGGCAAGGGCGCTGATGAAGGGCCATCTGCACACCGACCAGCTTTTGCACGCGATCCTGAAGAAGGAGGGTGGGCTGCGGACCAACCGCCGCCTGTCCCATGTCTTCGTCATGGATGTGCCGGGGCTGGAGCATCTGCTCTTTGTCACCGATGCCGCGATCAACATCGCGCCCGATCTGGAATGCAAGGTGTCCATCGTGCAAAACGCCATCGATCTGGCGCGCGCACTGGGCGTCGAGCTGCCCAAGGTCGGCATCCTCTCGGCGGTGGAAACGGTAACGGCCTCCATCCCCTCGACGCTTGATGCCGCGATCTTGTCCAAGATGGCCGATCGGGGCCAGATCACGGGGGGGCTGGTCGACGGGCCCTTGGCGATGGACAATGCGGTCGATCCGGGCGCCGCGCGCACCAAGGGGTTGACCGGGTTGGTGGCCGGGCGCGCCGAGATCCTCGTCGCGCCGAACATGGAGGCGGGCAACATGATCGCCAAGGAACTGACGTTTCTGGCCCATGCGGCGGCGGCGGGCATCGTGATGGGGGCGCAGGTGCCGGTGATCCTGACCTCGCGCGCCGATGACGACAAGGCGCGGCTGGCGTCTTGCGCGGTGGCGGCGCTTTATGCCGAAAGCCTGCGATGAGCCTGATCCTGACGCTCAACGCAGGCTCCAGCTCGATCAAGTTCGGGCTTTATGCACCCTCCGACGAGCCGCGTGAGGAAGCGCGCGGCCAGATCGACGCGCTGGGCCCTGAGGCCCGGTTGGTGATCGAGGCGGGCGGGGTCGAGACCTCCGAGGTGATCGGCCCGGCCGACCATGCCACGGGTCTTGCCCGCCTGATCGCGGCGCTGGGACCGCTCTGTGCCGCGCGGCAGATCGCGGCGGTTGGGCACCGGGTGGTGCATGGCGGGCCGGACATCGACGGGCCGCGCGTCCTGACGCCCGCACTTGTCGCGCAGCTCGACGCGCTGGCGCCGCTGGCGCCGCTGCACCAGCCGCACAATCTGGCGGGCGTGCGCGCCGCCCTTGCAGCCTTTCCGGAGGCGGTGCAGGTCGCGGCCTTCGACACCGCGTTTCATCGCGGCCATCCCTTCGTCAACGACACCTTCGCGCTGCCAAGGCGGTTCTTCGAGGCGGGCGTGCGCCGCTACGGGTTCCACGGGTTGAGCTACGACTACATCGCGGGCCGCCTGAGGGCGGTGCATCCGCGCCTGTTCGAGGGTCGCGTGATCGTGGCCCATCTGGGCAACGGCGCCTCGCTTTGCGCGCTGGAGGGGGGGCGGTCCGTCGCCTCCACCATGGGCTTCTCGGCGCTGGACGGGATGCCGATGGGAACACGGGTGGGCCAGCTTGATCCGGGCGTGGTGTTGTTCTTGCTCGATCAGGGCATGACGGCGGGCCAGATCACCGATCTGCTTTACAAGGAAAGCGGGCTCAAGGGCTTGTCGGGGATCAGCCATGACATGCGGGTGCTGCTGGCCTCGGAGGCGCGCGAGGCCGAGGAGGCGATCGCCTATTACAGCTTTCGGCTGGCGCGCGAGATCGGCGGGCTTGCGGCCGCGCTGGGGGGGATCGACGCGCTGGTCTTCACCGGCGGCATTGGCGAGAATGCGGGCCCGATCCGGGCGCGCGCGGTTGCAAAGCTGGGCTTTCTGGGGTTGGCCGTGGACGCTGACCGCAATGCCGTCAATGCCGCTACAATCCATGCCGGGCGGGTGCCGATCCTGGTGATGGCGACCGACGAGGAGCGGATCATCGCGCGCGCATGCGCCCGGGCGCTCTTGACGAAAGGCGCAGAAGGCGAAAACTGGATCCCATGCGTCTCCTCTTGATCCTTGTCGCTCTTGCCGTCCTCGCCGTTATCGGCGCTGCGGTCTATTTCCGCACGGTGGCCATGCCCGCCGAGGTCTGGCATGTCGATCCGGGCAGCGTGACCCCGCCTGCGAGCCCGAATTTCGAGCTGCGGCGGGGCGAGGGCGCACCGGTCTTCGACGCAACGGCCGATGTGATGGCCGCGCGGATCGACGCCATCGCCACGGCCGAAGGGGCCGCGATGATCGGCGGCGATCTGGCAACCGGGCAGATGACCTATGTGGCGCGCTCGCGGATCATGGGCTTTCCCGATGCGGTCTCGGTCCGGCTGGTGCCAGTGGCGGGCGGCACGCGGGTGGAGATATTTTCGCGCGCGCGCTTTGGCTATTCCGACATGGGCGTGAATGCCGCCCGCGTCGCCCGCTGGATCGCGGCCGCGCGCGGCTGAGGCGTGCAGCCCGCCCCTTGACCCGCGCCGCGCGGCCCGTCACATCGCGGCCATGTTGTCGCAAGATCGCCTGCACCAGATCACCGAGCGGTTCGAGTATCTCGAGGCGCGGCTGAACGCCGGCACGGCCTCGGAGGATTTCGCGCGCATCAGCCGGGAATACGCCGAGCTGAAGCCCGTGGCCGAGGAGGTCGCGGCCTGGCGCAGGCTGACGGCCGAGATCGCGGAGGCCGAGGCGATGCTGGCCGACCCCGAGATGCACGCGCTGGCCGAGGAGGAACTGCCCCGCCTGCGCGCGGCGCTGTGCGAGGGGGAGGCGGCGCTGCAGCTGGCGCTCTTGCCCCGCGATGCCGCCGACGCGCGCCCTGCGATGATCGAGATCCGGCCCGGCACCGGCGGCGACGAAGCGGCGCTGTTCGCGGGCGACCTGCTGCGGATGTATACCCGCTATGCCGAGGCGCGCGGCTGGCGGCTGGAGATCGTCGATCTGCAGGAGACCGATCTGGGCGGCATCAAGGAAGTGACGGCGCGGATCGAGGGCGAGGGGGTCTTTGCCCGGCTGAAATACGAAAGCGGCGTGCACCGGGTGCAGCGCGTGCCCGAGACGGAATCGGGGGGGCGCATCCACACGTCGGCGGCGACTGTCGCGGTCCTGCCCGAGGCCGAGGCGGTGGAGATCGACATTCCCGCGGGCGATATCCGCATCGACACGATGCGATCCTCGGGCGCGGGCGGCCAGCATGTGAACACGACGGATTCCGCCGTGCGCATCACCCATCTGCCCAGCGGCATCGTGGTGACAAGCTCCGAGAAATCCCAGCACCGCAACCGCGAGATCGCAATGCAGGTGCTGCGCGCGCGGCTGTTCGATCAGGAGCGGCGCCGCGCGGCCGATGCGATGGCCGCCGACCGCAAGGCGCAGGTGGGCTCGGGCGACCGGTCCGAGCGCATCCGGACCTATAATTTCCCGCAAGGGCGGATGACGGACCACCGGATCAACCTGACGCTTTACCGTCTGGAGCAGATCCTCGCGGGCGATCTGGACGAGGTGATCGATGCGCTGAGCGCGGATGCGCAGGCCCGACTGCTGGCCGAGATGGATGGCTGAGGGGCCGGGCTGTTTCGCGGGCCTTGCCCGCGAGCCCGCGCGCGGGGCGCCTGCGGCGCGACCGCGCGTGGGCGCCCTTGCCGGCGTCCTGCGTCCGTGGGTGGGGGCGGGATGCCTCCGGCGGGCATATTTGGGGAAAGATGAGGGCGGGAGACACCGGGCATGACGGCCGCGGATTGGATGGCGCGGGCCATGGGGCTGTTGCGGCCGATATCGGGCGACCTTGCGGCGCGCGAGGCGCGGATGGTGCTGGGGGCGGCAACCGGCTGGTCGGCGGCGCGGGTCGCGGTGGCGGGGGGGGAGGCGCTGGAGGCGCCGGTGCTGGAGGCGGCCGAGGCGATGCTGGCGCGGCGTCTGGCGCGCGAGCCGATGGCGCAGATCCTGGGGCAATGGCTGTTTTTTGGGCGGGCCTTTCGGGTCACGCGTGACACGCTGACGCCGCGTCCCGATACCGAGACGCTGGTCGATCTGGCCCTGTCTGCGCCCTTCGGACGGCTGCTGGATCTGGGGACCGGAACGGGGGCGATCGCCGTGTCGCTGCTGGCCGAGCGGCGGGAAGCCACGGGTGTTGCCAGCGATGTCTCGGCCGAGGCGCTGGCGGTGGCCGCCGTGAATGCGGCGCGGCATGGGGTGGCAGGGCGTATCGAGCTCGTGCAGTCCGATTGGTGGGAGGGGATCGAGGGGTCGTTCGACCTGATCGTGTCGAACCCGCCCTATGTAAGCGCCGAGGACTACGCTGGCCTGGCCCCCGAGATCACAAGATGGGAGCCGCGCCGTGCGCTGACGCCCGAGGGTGACGGCCTGTCGGCCTATCGGATCATCTTGTCGCGCATGACGGCCCATCTGGTGCCGGGCGGGCGCTGTCTGGTCGAGATCGGCGCCGCGCAGGGACAGGCGGTTGCAGCGCTGTTCGAGGTGGCGGGGTTGGAGGACGTGGCGGTGCATCCCGACATCAATGGCAAGCCTCGTGTCGTGTCGGGACGACGCGCGCGCGCCGCGACTGCGGCCTAATGGTCGCGATCGGGGCGGTTTTCCGCGCCTTTCCCCGGTTTGGGCGTCGATTGCTCTTGTCACGCGGCGCTCCGCATGCTTACTCATCCCCAGCGAGAGGGACTGTCCCAGGACAACCCCCCGCGGTTCTGCCGAATTTTCCGTGCCGTTTCGCCCTAGCGCCGGTGCGGGTACAGAGCGTCCATGCACTTCGGTGCAGGCGCCGCCAACCCAGGACAACTGGAACCGTATTTATCACATGAGATCATCTAAGAACCGCTCGCGGTCCAAGGGGAACCGCAATCGCTCGGTCGGCAACGTCGTCAACCGCGTCTTTGATTCGTCCGGGCCGGAAGGCAAGGTGCGCGGCACGCCGCAACAGATCATCGACAAGTACAACCAGCTGGCGCGCGATGCGCAGCTGTCCAACGACCGGGTCGCCGCCGAGAATTTCCAGCAACATGCGGAACACTACCTGCGCATGCTGGCCGAGGCGCAGCGCGAACAAGATGCCCGCCAGCCGCAGCAGGGCCAGCAGGGCCGTGAGCGCGGCGACGGCGACGAGCGGGACGGTTATGGCTATGGCGAGGGTGCGCCGCAGGCGCAGGGCCAGCCGCAGCAAGAGCGCGCCTATGACCGGCCGCAGGACCGCCAGCCCGAGCGGGCGGATCGTCAGCCGGAACGAGCCGAGCGTCAGCCCGAGCGGGCAGAGCGTCAGCCGGAACGGGCGGAGCGTCAGCCCGAGCGGGCGGATGACAAACCCTTGCGGAGCGATTTCGATGCGGTGCTCGATGGCGGCGGAGCGGGGGACAGCACCCTTGTCGAGACGCCAGAGAGCGCGCCGAAGCCCAAGCGCAGCCGCACGCGGCGCCCGCGCAAGACGGATGATGCGGGTGAGGCGGGAGGCGAGCCGTCCTCGGACACTCCTCAAGAGGCCGCCGAGTAATTACCGTGGCCCGATCCGTGCCGTGACCGGCCCGGACTGTGGCAAGCCCGTCCGGCTCAGCCCGCCACAGCGCGCGCCAAGGCGCAAAACCCTTCGATCGGGACCTGTTCGGCCCGGTCGGTGGGGGTCAGGCCCGCCGCCACGATCCTGTCCTCGATATCGGGTGCGAGCCCCTTCAGCGCCGCGCGCAGCATCTTGCGGCGCTGGTTGAAGGCTTTTGCCACCACCCTTTCCAGCACGGCTTGATCGGCCGGAAAGCGCGGGGCGGGCAGGGCGGTCAGATGCACCACCGCGGAATGGACCTTGGGGGCGGGGGTGAAGGCCTCGGGCGGCAGGGTCATGGCGATGCGCGCCTCGCAGCGCCATTGCGCAAGGATCGCAAGCCGACCGTAGGCCTTGGACCCGGGGCGCGCCACGATCCGGTCCGCGACTTCGCGCTGGAACATCAAGGTCAGAGATTGCCATTGTGGCGGCCAGCCGGACGGCGTCAGCCAGCGCACCAGCAATTCGGTCCCGACATTATAGGGCAGGTTGGCCACGATCTTGATCGGGGGCGTCAGATGCGCGGCCCAGTCGAGCGCCAGCGCATCGGCGTTCAGCACCTCGAGCCGGCCCGGATAGGCGGCCGCGATCTGGGCCAGCGCGGGCAGGCAGCGGGCGTCCTTTTCCACCGCGACCACGCGGCGCGCGCCTTCGGCCAAGAGCCCGCGCGTCAGCCCGCCGGGGCCCGGCCCAACCTCAAGCACGTCGAAACCGGTCAGATCCCCCGCCGTGCGCGCGATCTTGGCGGTAAGGTTGAGATCGAGCAGGAAATTCTGTCCCAGCGCCTTTTTGGCCGACAGATCGTGTGTCGCGATGACCTCGCGCAGGGGGGGAAGGCTGTCGATGGTGCTCATGCTGCAGGGCTTGCCGTGAATTCGCGCGCCAGCGCAAGCGTTCAGCCCAGAAAGATGCCCGTCACGACCGACATCAGCCCCAGGACCGACACCAGAAGCGCACCCATGTTGATGGTGACGATGCGTTGCAGGCGCACCCGCAGTTCGGCGTCGGGCAGGCCCGCCCGCTTGGCCGTGACAGCCGCCCAGATGCACCACGCCAGCGCGAGGAGCCCCGCCAGAGCCATGGCCGTTCCGACATAGACCAGAGCGGCCATGCAGCATCCTTTCCCAAGCGATCCGTGATTGACCTAGTCCAGCACTTCGCGGCTGGCAAGGCTTGTGGCGGGGCCGGGCTGCGGCTAGATCGGAGGTCCGGAATTCCCCCTTCAGATGCGAGATACCCGATGGACGTGACCGAGATCGACGGCGATACCGCCGCCCGCCCCGACACCTACCGCGTCACCGCCGACGAACTGCGCCAGTTCATCGAGCGGTTCGAGCGGCTGGAGGCCGAGAAGAAGGACATCGCCGACCAGCAAAAGGAGGTCATGGCCGAGGCGAAATCGCGCGGCTACGACACCAAGGTGATGCGCAAGGTCATCGCGCTGCGCAAACGCGAGCCCGATGACATCGCCGAGGAAGAGGCGGTGCTGGAGATGTACAAGGAAGCGCTGGGGATGCGCTGAGCGCAGGCCGCGGGCTGCCGCATCGGGTCAGGCAGATGTGCCGTCCGGGCGCGGCAGCGGCAGCCATGCGCCGCGCCGAAGCTTGGCCATATCGGCGCCGCAGGTGATGCTCAGATGGTTGGAGATCTCCCCGTTGCAGGCCTTGTCGCGGGCGGCGAGCCAAGGCAACAGGTCGGCCCTGTCGGCCTGCACGACATGGTGTAGGGCCGCCGCCATCTCGGCCGTTTCTCCCGTCGCGCGCAGGGCTTGCCCCATCGGGTGCAACACGGCAAAGGCCAGCGACGCGCGGTCAGGATCGGCGCGCAGAACCCCGAGATCGCGGGCGCTGATGGGCAGGTCGACGCTGAAATCGACCGGCCCCGAGCTCACGGGAAGCGAATAGATGAGGCCCTCGGGCGTCTCGGACACGATCGGTTGCCACGGCCCGCCGAAATAGACCATCGGGGCGGTCCCCCTGAAGGTGCGCACGCGCAACAGGCTTTCCGAGCTGTCGTGTTGAACCCGGCCCAGATCGCGGAACGCCAGCTTGTCCAGCAGCCGGATTGGCGCCGGGTCGGCCGCGCGCAGGAGCGCGTGGAGATAGGGGGTGAGACCCTGTGCCTCGGTCAGATCGACCAGAGCCGCTGCCAGATCGGTGGCCCAGCCCCGTCCCCGGACCGCAGGCGACAGGTAGCACGAGATGTTCAGCCCGGGAAAACCCGTCTGATGGGTCACGCCGCAGAGCCCGACAGGTCTATCGCCGTGCAAGACAACCCAGCGCCCGAACCCGTGACGCTGCCAATGGTCGAGATCGCGGGCAAAGCCCGCCGCCATCTGCGCCGGGGCGGGGCCACGGCGCAGCCCCTCGGGATCGGCCATCAGCGGGCGCAAGCAATCAAGATCCGCGGGACCGATCCGCCGCGCCCAGACGGCACCTGCATCCCAGCGTTCAGGTGCGCGCGCCGTCATGGCGTCAGCAGCGTCACGCCCGGAATGCGGGCGATCTCGGCCATGTCGTCATCATAGGCGAGGCTGATCTCCTCGATCAGGTCAGGCGTCCAGCCGGGCAGGTCGAGTTCTTCCTCGATCGCGGTGTCTATGGCGTAGCGGTCGAGGAAGGCGCCCACGATGCGTCGGCGCTGGATCTCGGACTGGGCCGGGTTGTCGGCGAGATAGCGTTGCAGGCGATTGAAGCCGGTGGGGTCCATGATCGTCTCGATCAGGTCGTCGCTGCCCTTGAGCGGATAGTCGAAGGGCACATCGGCGATCTCGCGCAGGAGTTGGCCCCACAGGAGCGGCGTATCCTCGTTGCACCACACGGTGACAGGAACGTCGGGATGGGCCAGCCGCAGCCGGCTCAGCATTTCCGACCATGCCACGGCATGGGGCTGCATGTTCTCGCTGAACTCGGGGAAGTCGCTGAACTTGGAGGCGGCGAAAAGTGCAGGAATCAGGGTTGCCGGATTTCGCATGCCGATGAAGACCTCGGGTTCGGCCTGTGGAAAAAGCCCGCGGAGCGCCGCGACCTGACGGTCGATCATCGCCCAGATCTGCGGGCCCTGCACGACGAGGCGATGGATGCACACGAGACGCGGATCGGAAAAGATCAGCCGGTCGGCCGGCATCTCGTCGATGATGGCATCAAGCAGCGCGTCTTGTACGTCACGGCTGGCGGTCTGGCCCTTGAGCGCACGCAGCGTGTCGCGCAAGAGCGGGCGGTAACGGGCGATGGACGGGGCGAGGATTCCATCCTCGGCCAGCCGCGCCCGGTTCTTGCCAAGCGATTGAAGCAACAAACCCTGATCGGTGCACGGCGCGCCGAGGTGAAAGACAACCTGCATGCTGTGTTTGACCCTGACCCGTCTGCCTGCCCGCGCGGGACCCTATACCGCCCACGTGCGCGGTGCAAACCCGCCCATGCTTGCGCGCCGGCGAGCCATGTCGTATGCGGATCGCGGCAGCCCCTATAGCTCAGCTGGTAGAGCATCTGATTTGTAATCAGAGGGTCGGGAGTTCGAGTCTCTCTGGGGGCACCAACGTTTTCAACTGCGCTTGCAAAATCAGCGACATACGAACTTCGTCTTCGTGGCCCGTGTGCAGCAAAAAGCGCAGCCAAAGCAGTGTGTCTGCACCCCCTCAGTCGTCGATCTTGAACTTGCCCGCTTGAGGCGTGATGCATCCTTGGGCCGTTGATCTGAGTGTTGCATATCCTCGTACCCACTGAGACTGCTGTCGGCCTGAAAGGTGTTAGCCTCCGTAAAGCAACTTGGCTCAGGTGGCGGAGTTACCACAATTTGGCCCATCTGGCTGCGAGCCGAGGCGCATGAGGGATAGGTTCTTTGGTTAGCCGATCCTGAACTCACCCCATGAGCATCCTGGGCCGCATTGGGACCTCTGCGCGGACGGTCAGCACACCAACAGGATCTTGGACCAATGTCGACGGTCGGATCTCGTCACCCCAGTGCCAAAACCAAAGAAGCGAAAGGCGTCACTTAAGCATCAGGCCGAGGCTCCGTTCTCGACCCTGCCGTGTCCGGCCAGCACCAACGTCTGAACGGGCGGGCCACGCGTTACGGCCAGGAAGGCGTCGAGATCAGATTCGCCTCTCTGGCAGGTGAGGTCGGTGATGTGATCCATGTCCACGTCCCTGGAGCGGAACGATCGCATGCCGACGCGACGACTTTTCGCTTGTGGACAAGGGTGGCACGCAAGAGGCGACTGATTTTTCTGACGCACGTCGCCGATGAAAAAAGCCTCTTGCAGCCGCTCGCGGCAATGAGTAGACACCCTTCACCGGCGGCGCTGAGGTGCTGACGGGACGCCGGACGGGACTGGGACTGGGGCTGAGGTTTTGGACCCGCGAGGCGAAGAAAAAAACTGAGACACATGAGGCAGGTTGCGCTCAAAGGAAAGAGCGCTACCGGTTTG
>NZ_QGGW01000009.1 GCF_003148775.1 Roseicyclus mahoneyensis | reverse complement strand
ACAACCACCAGCGGCCCCATGCCGCCCATGGCGGACAGCCGCCCGCCGTGGTCTACTTCAACGCAACCCAAACCGATCAGCAGGTCCAGGCAGTAGCTTAAATCACCCTCGGAATCTGTCCAAGAGTTGGGGAGTAGCTCAACTATCACGCTTCGGCGTCAGCTCACACCGGGGCAATGGCGCTGGATGGAGGTTTTTGCCGGCGTGAGCGGGTGGGATGCCGATGGGTCGGTCCGCATTCTTTCGGGTGTCAGTTTTGATGTGACCGAGGACCAGGAGCGGCGGCTTCGCAGCCAAGACATCCAGGCCGAGCTGCGCGAGGATCTGCAGCGCGCCCACCAGCGCGAGACCGTGGCTCAGGTCGCAGGAGGCATCGCGCATGACCTCAACAACCATATCGGCCTCGTCTTGTGGAACCTCGAAAAGCTGGAGCCTTTGGGCGAAAGTGATGCCGAAATCGCGGAAAGCCTGAACCAGATGCGCCGTGCCATCGATATGTCGCGCGATCTGATATCGGGGCTGGACGAGCTTGTCCGCCCAGATATCCCACGTTCGGGTGAGGACCTTGGCAAACTGATCCCGACAGCCGTTGAACTCATCGGACGGCCCCGTGCCGAGCGTCACGATGTGCGGGTTCATCTGCCTGAGGACGTCTTGCCGATTTGGTGCAATCCGACCGAGATTCTGCAAGTGATCGTGAACCTTGTCATCAACGCCTGCGATGCGGGCACGAAGGATAATCCGGCGACCGTCGAGATTGCGGCCATGCCTCGGGAAACCGACGCGCCTGCGCGGCATCCCGATGCTGGGTTCTTGATGCGGAACAACTCCGAGTTCGTGCTGTTCAAGATCACCGACACTGGGACAGGCATCACCGAAGATGTGCGAGAGCGGATATTCCAACGCAATTTCACCACCAAGGGATCGATGGGAACCGGTCTTGGTCTGCCGATCGTTGCCCGCATCCTGCAAGATAACAGGGCGGCCCTTTGGGTCGATACGCTTCCGGGATCCGGGACAACCATGACCGTGGCATGGCCCAGCAAGCCTGCCGTTGCCGAAGCCGCGCGTGCGGCAAAGTTGCCGCAGGGTATTGATCTCAAGGTCCCTATCGACCCGACGCTTTTGAAGGGGCTGCAGGCGCTCGTGGTTGATGATCTTCCAGATGTCGCGCTGGTCCTCGCATCGATGCTCGAGGCCGGGGGGGCGGAGGTCTATTGCGAAACCGACCCGGAGTTCGTCAAGGAAGTTCTCGCCGATGCGCCTTCGGACTGGTCAGTGCTGGTGACCGACCTGCACATGCCGGGAACGGATGGCGCGGCGCTGGCACGCTTTGCGGCCACCCTGAACCCGCCGGTACCAGTCGTACTGGTGACAGCCCGCACGGATACTTTGGACGAGGTCAGCCTCCGGGACTTTGCCGCGGTTTTGCAAAAGCCCGTTTCAGGGGCGCAACTGGTCAACGCGGTCCTGCGTGCGGCAGCTTCTCAGGAAGGCATTCGGCAGGAAAGATCTTCTCAAGGCACATCGTCCGACTGACCGTGACTTCAGACCCTCCCGCGGTGGCAAGATCGTCACACCGACATTGCCGCCGCGATTGTGCCTGTGCCGGTCTGCGCGCCAGCTTTGCCCCTTGGCTTCCCGTGGGCGGCCCGTTCACCGTTCGATGAACAGGCCGCCGCGCGCAAAATCTTCGTTGGCGGGGTTCAACGGCTCGCCGTCATATCCGGATGCCTCATCTACAAGATAGCTGCGATGAAGGTATTGCGAGGTGGTGATCGCCTCCTCCAACGTGCTGATGAGGGGCCCGGCGCGGTCGACGAGCTGTGGCAAGGCCGCATTGTCGCCTGCCGATACAGCTTCAAGGATCTCGTCGCGCACAGTTGCAAGATGCGCCGCGGCTTTCGTGACGTCGAAGATCGCGTCCACCCGGTCTACCGAGATCTCGGTTTGACCGAGTGCCCGGGCATGGGCGAGTTCCTCTGACAGATCTGGCCAGTGGCGGCTCGTGTAAAGCGGGTTCGACATCGCATGGTACCATGCTTCGGTGCGGGCGATCGACGACGAAACCGCATTGTGAAGTTTCCACACGAACAGCCGCAGAGATCCCGGCGTATCGGCGGAAATCGTGTCGAGCCGGTCATCGAGCGAAATGTCGAAGATCGCCTTGTCCGGCTTTTGGCCCAGAAGCAGGAATTCCACCGGGTAGAATTGGGTCTCGCCATTGCGGACAACGAAACGGTTCAGGTGATATCGGCAATACGGGCAGGGGTACATTGTTGCGAAGGCCCGGAAGAAGGTCTTGAAAGCTGCGATCGCCTGCGACTTTTGCGCTGGCGCCATCGCTTCGATCAACTCCGCGCTGGAATGCAGGAAGGCCCAGACCGCCGGGCCGATATAATAGGGGAAGCTCAGCCGCATGTCGGCAGCCTCGACATCCGCCCGACCAAGGTAGCTGTCGATGAACGCGACATACTGGGAGAGCGCACCTGTCTCGCGCCCGAACTCCTCGCGCTCGCGCCGTTTCTGAACGCCCGTGAGGTACGGACCGGTGAGCTGCCATGCTTGTTTCAGGGCCTGCTGAACCTTTGGAGTGCATTGCGCAAAGCCATCGCGGATATCGGTGGCATACCTGTCAAATTCGCCGCGCGCTGCCGTTTCGGCGTGCCAGGCGGCAAGCGACAGGGCGTCCTCCGCCTCAAGGGCGTCTACGTCGGCGTCACGTCGCACCGAAGCGCAGCGCAGCAATCGTGGCATGAAGCTCTCGTACCAGAAGCGGACGGGCATGATCGACCCGTCAAGACGCGGGCCGTCGGCATCCACGATGATGGGCTGCCAGCTTTCAAGCCAGGCTGCCGTATCGCCGTTCACTCCGGCCGAGGGGTGATGCCCGTCCTCCGTTGCGAGTTCCAGATGCCGCAAGCGGTTGAGTTCATGCTGGGTCAGCAGTTCCGTCCGCATCTCGTCGGGGGGAATGCCATGCTGTTGCATCACCAGCGCCATTTCGAGAGCTTCCGCGAGATGGCGACGCTCATCGATTTCTTCGGCGCGGAAAGCTGCGATCGCGCGCTCTGCGGCAGCCATCTGAGGGGTGAGGGTCACGTCGCGCCAATGTGTGATCCGATGGTCGAGATCGGAACATGCCGCGTTGATGTCGTCGACCAGCAGCTGGAATTCGGCGCGTGCCTTGTCGCCCTGGACAAGTCCGAGTGCGAGGTACAACTCGACCAGAGCTTCGGCGAACACCCGGAAATCGCGGATCGTATACGGCAGGTCGCGCGCGCGAAGATGGGTTTCGGAATTGGCCGAGTAGTTGTCGCGGAAGCTACGATAGGCGGCACCCTGCAGAAGCCTGAAAAAGCCGGTCTGCAGTTGCAGCGGAGAAATCGGGCGGAAACCAGCGCGGGCATCCCTGCCCAAAGCAAGCGGCCTATCCGACACAGCGCGCGCCACGGCGGGCATGTCGGACGCATCTGCCGACACGGCCGCCCCAAGGCGATGCGGCGCGACGCTGGTTGCACGGTACCCGGATGGAACGACGCCTCCGGTGCCAAAAACATGCTCGATGTCGGAGAGATCGACGACAGTGTCGCCATTGCGATCCAGTTCAGAGACCAAGGTTTCGGCATCGGGGACGCCAAGAAGTGCAAGCCGCCGTGTCAGCAGATCAGTTGCGACCATGTCTGCGCCATCGGCGAGGTAGTGAAAGGCATGACCCCGTCGCAGCGAAGCGTCACCAAAAAGAGCGACGGCGCGGTCTCGGAACGCCTTGAGCGAGATTTCCTCTGGGCGGACGGGGTTACCGAAGGCCATCCGGAGTTCCGACACAGACACCGACGTGCCGCCTTGCAAGAGAAGGTCGCGCAACACCATGATGGCGCGCTGATCGAGGTTGCCGGAGCACGTCTCACACCAGTCGCGAAACAGCCGGTCCGCGTCGGCCAATGTTTCCAGCTTCGGCAATGTCAAAACCCCCAGAGAAATTAGCGTTCATGCCATCCTTCTTTGCGCGGACCGGTCTTGGTCCCGCGCCCATAGATCAGATCTCGCCTTCGGTTTCGGGCAAGCCGTCCTTCTTGGAATGTGCCGAATGCAGCTCGCCCTCGGCGACCTGTTCCATCCCTTCGACCACGTCCACGAGGCCGCGCAGAGCCGTCACCGCACCGAAAAGCAGCAGCGCGTGATGCACATCGGGTGACGGGAAAAGGATGACGAATGTCTCTTCGATCAACTCAGCCATTCCGATAACGAACACGGCGATCCCGAGCCCCATCTCGAACCGGGGATTTCGCAGCAGTCGGGTGGCGCGGTTGCGGAAGGAATTGCCTCCGGATGTTTTGGCTTTGGTTTTCATCAGGAATTTCCCTTTGCTGTGCGACCATGGGCGCGTGACGACGCGGATTTTTCTGCACCGCTCAACCAGAACCACGCGACCAGAGGCATGGACAACCAAAGGATCACGCCGAGGAACGGGTGATGCAATATGGCGCCGAGCAGGCCGATCACAGCAATCGATGCATAAACCAGCACCTGAAGCAGCGAACGCCGAACCAATGTGGCAGCAACCTCCGGTTCGTCTTGCATGCGCAAGTCGCGCGCAAGCACCAGACCCCCGGCCCCGGCGCAAAGCCCGTTGGCGAACATGATGACGTTGAAGGTAATGGCAGATGCCAGGCTGTCGGGCTGGTCCATGATGAGGTTGGAGCCAAAGGGTATCAACGAGATCAGTCCAAGCTGCGCAAAGGTCACGATCATCAGTGGCATGGTCCAGACCGACGCAAGGACAAGCTGGCGGTGGTTCTCGAGCCACATGACCGCAATCATGATGAAGCTCACCACCCATCCCAGAAATAGCAGTACCCAGTGCTCCACATCGTCTCTCGACAATGAATGATCCTCCGGGACCTTCAGCTCAAGCACAAGGATCGTCACCGCGATGGCGATGACGCCATCAGACAGAGCGCCGACCCGTTCCTTGGAAATGCTTTTCACAGCGTGATCCTCTTGGTTCCGCCCGCGATCCGCGGGGTGACATGGTGATGGTGCCGCCTTGCAGCGGGGGGATTGTTCGACCCACGGGAACGGCCCGCCCGCCTTGAGATGTGGGAGCTTGTGCGCACCGGTTAGGCTTTCTCGGAAAGTTTCGCACCGAGAGCCAAGGGCGCGACGGTCAGGGCAAGAAACTCGAGGTAGGATTTGCCCCACATGATTTCCCACAGGGAGCATGAAAAATCGAAGGGCTCGCCGATCAGCGCCGCGAGGGCGGCTTCGGCTTCCCAAATCGTCGCGTTGAATTCGGCTTCGTCAAAGCCGTAGCCTTGCCGCGCGGCAAGAGCGAGCACGGTTTCTTTTTGTGCCGTGGCATACTCTGCCAGAAGGGCAGGGTTGTGGCCGAGTTCGCTCAGGAACCGGAGGACGTCGGAATTACCCATTGCTGCCGTTCCCTGTCACAAGCGCTGTGCGTGCCTCGGGATCCATACCGCCCCAAAGTTCCTTCACCACATAAGCAAGGTGCGAACGCCCCCACATGTGGCGCCAAAGCTTACTGGCCGCGGCGATATCCTCGCCGTCGGCAACAGTGATGCGCCAGACTTCCATGCCGCCAACAAGCTTGCCGAAATCCTGGCCGCGGATGTCGAAACCTGAACACCGCGCGGCAAAGATCAGGTCCGGAAGCGGCATGGCCTCGTATCGGGCCATCATCGTTTCGGAGCCTGCGCACGCCTCGAAGAAACGACCGAGTTCAATTTCTGACATTGCAAGTGCCCCCTTCTGCCCGTCGTCCGGACCAAATTTCCATCAGCCGCGTCCCAGGATGAAGTCTGCCGCACGCTCTGCGATCATGACCGTGGTCGTGTGCGTGTTTGCCGATACGATCGTCGGCATCACGGATGCATCGCAAACCCGCAGACCCTCGATCCCGTGCACCTTGAGCCGGGCATCAACCACTGAAAGCGGATCCGCTCCCATCTTCGATGTTCCAACGAAGTGGTAATACGAACCCACGTTCTCGATGACCCATGACCGCAGCGCGTCGCGGGTCGTGACTTCGGGTCCCGGAGAAAGCTCGTTGAGGCCAAAGCCCTCGGCAAAAGTCTTGGTGGCGAAGATCCTGCGCGAGATTTCGATCATGTCGACCGTGCGCTCCAGATCGGTCTCGTCTCCGAAGTAATTGCAATCCACATTCGGGTAGGATGCGGGATCCGCGTCCTTGAGCGTGATCGCGCCCCGCGAAACCGGACGCACCAGACCCGGCAGCATCAACACGACATGCGGATCCACAAGCTCGGTGGCGTTGCCGACCGGCTGGCCCGTCTGGACGCGCTGGATCACGCTTTCGAAAAACTTCGGACCAAATGGTGCGCGGTGCACCAGACAGATCTCGAGATCCGGAACCGGTTGGCTTTCGTCGCTTTTGCAAAACAGCGCCACCTCGGTGACATTTCCACGCGGCGGATCGGCGGGTTCCGCCAGGTACCCGATCGGACCGATCACGAGCGGATGATCCTGCAGGTTTTGGCCAACACCCGGAAGGGCGTGCTTTAACTCGATACCCAGCGACGACAGATGCTCCTCGGGGCCTATCCCCGAGAGCATCAAGAGCTTGGGGGTCTGGATCGTCCCTGACGTGACGAGAACCTCCCGTTCGGCCAAGGCCGTCACGGCAATGCCATCCTTGATATATTCGACCCCGGTCGCACGCTTGCCGTCCAGCACGATACGCGATGCCATGGCACGGCAGACGACCGTGAGGTTCGGACGTTCCCGGATCGGCTCGAAGTATCCGGCATAGACGCCGGACCTTTTGCCATCGACGACGTCGACATGGTGCCAGCCGGCCCCTTCGTTATCGACGTTGAAATCGGCAACTTCCTGGTAGCCCAACTCGGTGCAGGCCTCGATAAAGCCGCGCGAGACCGGGTTCCCGAGGTCGCCCGCATTCGTGACGTTGATCGGGCCGCCCTTTCCGCCGGTCGGGTTGGTATCGTCATGCTGGTTTTCAAGGCGCTGCAGGTAGGGAAGAACGTCATCGTAGGACCAGCCCTCCACGCCTTGCGCGGCCCAACTGTCGTAATCCTCGCGACGGCCTCGGGTGTGGATCATGTGATAGATATTCGATGTGCCGCCGATGCCGTGACCCGAGGCGGAATAGACCTGCCGTCCGTTCAGGCCAGGCTGAGGCACGCCCATGTAGGCCCAGTCGAGGTCAGTCAGAAGTAGCTCATTCCAGCGCGATGGGCTTTCGACGGCGTCGGTGATCGCGTCGCCGCCGGCCTCGATCACGAGCACGGAAACTGAGGGGTCGGCCGTCAGCCGGTTCGCAAGAACGCAGCCGGCAGTGCCGCCACCAACGATAATGTAGTCAAATGTATTCATGGTCATTCCAGCCTTTTGAAAACTTGTCGCGGTGATCATGCGAGTATGTGGACGGCCGCCTTGTCGCCGATCATGATGGCGGCTGCATTGGTGTTGCCTGAAGTGATCATCGGCATGGCCGATGCATCTGCCACGCGCAGGCCCGAGACGCCGCGCACGCGCAAAGCTGAGTCCAGCACCGTCGTCGCGTCTGTCGGGTCGCCCATGCGGCAGGTGCCCACCGGGTGCCACACCGTCGACGCCGAAGCCCGGATATAGGCCACCAGCGACTCCTCGCTCGTGGCGTCCGAACCCGGAGCAAGTTCCTTGTCGCGCATGCCGTCAAATGCCTTGTCCGCTGCCAGATCGCGGGCGATCCGCAGACCGCGCAACAACACCTCCACATCGCGGGGATCGGTGAGGTAAGCCGGGTCGACCACCGGCTTTTGCATCGGGTCCGCCGACGCCAGCCGCACGGTGCCACGACTGCGGGGCTGGGCAAGGATCGGTACCAAGGTGAAGCCGGGCCCGCCGTCGACATATTGCGGATCGGCAAACTGTATGGGTCCGAAGAAGAACTGAAGATCAGGCGAACTGGTCGATCGGTCGGACACGCCGGTGTAAAGAAATATCCCCGCCTCCGACAAGAGTTGTGGCGCGTCCAGCACCAGTGAAGCGCGATAGCAGACGGGCAGAAGCAGATGATCGTGCAGGTTCTGACCAACGCCCGGCAGATCCGACACGACGTTGATGCCGTGCGCACGCAGATGATCGGCAGGCCCGATGCCTGAAAGCATCAGCAACTGTGGTGACAGGAAGGCGCCTGCCGTCAAGATGACCTCGCGCGACGCTCGGATCTCCTCGCGGCGCCCGCCCGTGACATACTCGACGCCCACCGCCCGGCCACCCTCGATCACAATGCGCGAGACTTGTGCGTCGGTGACAAGGATCAAGCGCGGATCGTTGCGCAGCGGATCGAGGAATGCCGTGGCGGTGCTGCACCGCTCAGACGTGGTCAGCCGAGTGGATTGGTAGAGGAAGGCATTTTCCTCGTGCTGAGCGCCATTGAAATCGCCCTCCGCGCGAGAGTGTCCAAGGTCGCGTGTCGCCGCCATGAAGGCCGCCGCCGCCGCGGACTTCTTGTCCATGTCGATCACCCGAAGGCCGCCCGAGCGCCCGCGATAGGCGTCATCACCGCCGTCGTAGCTTTCCCCACGCATGAAATAGGGCAAGACGTCCTTATACGCCCAACCGCGCGCGCCCATTTGGGCCCAGCGATCGAAATCCTTCGGATTTCCGCGAACATACATCATTGCGTTGATGGATGTTCCACCGCCCAGTCCGCGCCCTTGCGCGATGTCCACACGGCGTCCGCCCATGCCGGCTTGGGGAACAGTCTGGAACGCCCAGTTCTGATCGCACGGCCCCCACATCGATGTCATCGAGCCTATGTCGGTGGCGTGGATCGTCGGCGCATCGTCGCGCCCACCCGCCTCGATCAGCGCGACCCTCGCACCGCCAAGACTGACCAGTCTGTTGGCCAGAACGCAGCCTGCCGCGCCCGCTCCAACGATGATGAAATCCACGTTGTCCACGTACTGCTCTCCTATGGCCGGCGCTGCCATTCACTGGGTTGAGGACATGCGCGACGTTTTCGCTTTTGCACTTAGTCCAGCGGCGACGGAGTCAGGCCGCCCCCGCCAACGGTCTTTCTTCCGGTCCGATGAGCCAGTGTGGCTGCACGAGCATCGGGAAGACCTGAGCCGGGTTGAGACCCCTCGCGGCAGTGCTTGGCAGCATCACGTCACGCTCGGGCGCCGCGAAAGCGCGCTCTGCTGCTTCGACCGATGCGAACCAAAAATGCGCAACCTCGTCAAAGCGGGCTTCGCCAACCGCGTAGAGCCCGTCCCGCGCAGAGGCCATGTCGACGCGCAGCAGGCCGGGGACGCTCTCAGCATGTTCCTTGAGATCCGCCCTGCGCAGAATCCTGTAATCGGTCACGTCGTGCGCCAGATCGCGCTTGGACATGACGATCAGCTTGACGGCGCCGTCCGGCACTGTGCCGTCAAGCAAGGTTTCGGTCTCGCAATCCAGAACCGCGGTCATCCAGAAGGCGGCCCAATTCGGCTCATCCAGCCTGGCACCCTGCAAAAACTCAGGCGTCTGCATCGACGCAATCTGTTCCGCATCATTGCGCAGCCAGATCTCGGCGCATCCAGACCAGATGGGAGCGGGATCGACGCTGCATGACAGACGGAGGTTCAGCCTGTATTTCGCTATCTGAGGTATCTTCATCGCATAGCGCGGTGCATGAAGATTGATCCAGTAGTCCTGGAAATCGCTCTCCGTCATGCCGGGTTTGGGCGCAGCGAAAATGTGCTGATGGATCATGATTTTGCGTATTGCCTTATTTTCGGAAATTTCGAAAAAGATCATGCCGACTCCCGGCGGGATCCCACGACTTTCGTCAACTCTTGTAAATCGTGCGATGATTGTCAAAGCTTTTTTAGATGTAATAGTTAAACTTTAGCGCGATTTGGCAATCTAAATAGTATTTCCAATGAGGTTGCGGATCTGGTAGCACACAACGGAACTGTAAATCCAGCGATTGATCCGGGCAAGCATCGCGTAACACATTGACATAATTAGTAAATAACTGATTTATTTAACGATTTCGGGTTAATCCGCGGACAGTTCGTTAATACAATGTGCATACTTAAACATGTGGGTGGGATGGCTACGCTGATGCAAGACGCAATTTTCTCAATCGATTCAATGCAGCTTTCCAGTGGTGCAACATTGCCAAATTGCAAATTGGCAGTGCGGACACACGGCAAGCTGAACGCTGACAAGTCAAACGCCATCTTGTTCCCGGGGTTTCTCGGGGGGGCTCCCGAAGCTCTGGAGATTTGGATTGGGGAGGGGCGGCCGCTTGATCCTGAGAAGTATTTCATAATTCTTCCGGGTCAGTTTGGTATTCCGCCGTCGTCATCGCCGTCAAACACGGACGCGCCATACAATGGCTCATGCTTCCCGCAGGCACGGATTTCTGATGACGTGATCATTCAGGAGCGCATGCTGCGCGAGATGTTCGGGATCACGGAACTTCAGCTCGTCCTGGGTTGGTCGGTTGGTGCCCTTCAGACCTATGAATGGGCAACGCGCTTTCCGGCCATGGTGCGGCGCATGGCGTCGATCGCCGGTGCCCCGCGCCCCTCGGCATGGACCCGCCTCTGGCTACGGTCGGTGATAGAGGAGCCGCTCACGTCGGACCCGCACTGGGCCGGGGGAAACTACACCGACCCGGGGGCCTTGCAGGTCGGCAAGCGGCGCGTGGGTCACCTTGCGGCGCTGACATTGCCGCCTAAGGTCTTCTATCGGCTGGAGCTTTGGCGCAACCTCGGGTTCTCGTCGGTAGATGATTTCGTTGCCCGGTTCTGGGAAGCTTTCTGGCTGCCACATGACGCCAACGACTTGGTGCTTCAGGCGCGCAAGGCGCAATTGGCGGATCCGTCGGGGGGCGGCGATCTCGCTGTAACACTGGCAGGCATCCGGGCGCGGGCAATGGTGGCGGCCTTGACCGGCGACGCGATGTTCCCGCCCGAAGAGGGCGAGGCAGACTGCGCCGCCATGCCCAACGCGATCTTCCGTCACATCGAAAGCAACAGTGGGCATCTGGGCACGTTCTCGCTGTCCGATGCCGACCGCGAGGGCATCGACCGCGTGATTGCTGAAATCCTTGCAGAGGACGTCTGAATGCAACACGCGCTTGGCCCATACAAGGATTACACCATTGAGCCCGACAAGACCGCATCACTTGGCGATGCGGACTTGCGATATTTCGATCGCGGTGCAGGTGAGCCCGTTCTCTTGATCCACGGTACCAGCCTCGCCGACAGCCTTGCGGCGCCGCTGGGCCATTACCCGGAATTCTACGCCAGACACCGCGTGATCAGCTACTATCGGGCCGGCTACAACGGCTCCACCTGCTCTGGTGGTGCCGTCAGCATTGCCGATGGCGCACGGCATGCCGTGTCCCTTCTGGACCATCTTGGGATTGCGAAGGCGCATCTGGTCGCTTTCTCCTTCGGCGGCGTCATCGGGTTCGACGCGATCCTGAAATACCCTGACCGCTTCGCGTCGGCAGTTCTGCTCGAGGCCTATCTTCCGCGCGAAGGTGCAGCCGCAATCGAGGCGAACACGCGCGCCTACATGGACGCGATGGAGCTGTACCGGGCGGGTGACAAGCTGGGCGCCGGGCTCAAATACATGGAAGCCGTCTGCGGCCCCGATTTCCTGTCTGCTGTTCAGATGACCGGCCCCCTCGATGTGTGGGATCGCGCCGCTGCTGCGATGCAGACCACCTTCGAGATCGACTTTCCGGCGATCGCAGGCTGGGGGTTCGTGCCCAGCAAGGCCGATGACTATGCGCCGAACAAGACCACCGTTCCGGTGCTTGCCTGCATGGGCCTGCAAAGCGAGGCGGCGATGCCCGGCTTCCGAGAAACGCAGGACTTCTTGATGCGCTGGCTTCCGAACGTGGAGCGTGCAGGCATTCCGGGCGCGACGCACGGACTGCAAAGCATGAACCCCAAAGCCGTCGGTGAGGCGGTCGTCGAATTCCTGAAGCGCCATCCGATCAAAGGCTGACCGCCCGTCAGATTGATCGCCACCGACTTAATGACCGCATCTGCGGGATAGGAGAAAAAATGACTACAAAGCGCATTCTGGCCGTGATGTCCGAGTTTGGCTACTGGGGCGTCGAACTCGTGGGACCGCTGCGCAAGCTCGAGGCTGCGGGCTATTCCGTCGATTTCGTCACGCCCAAGGGAACGCGCGCGCCGTGCCTGCCGCCCAGCCGTGACACGACCTATGTCGATCCTCCGCTTGGCACATGCGTGACTACGGCCGAGGACAAAGCCCTTGTCGATGCGTTCGAGGCTACGGACGCGCTTGAGGCGACCCTGAACCTGTCGTCCATGTTCCCCGAGCGGCCCTACTATTCGCATCCGAATTTCCTGCGCGAACTTGAAGCCTACTATGAGGCGCGCAAGGCCGCGCAGGAAAAGGCGCTGGAAACCTATGACGCCGTGCTTCTGGTCGGTGGGTCCGGCCCCATCGTGGACATGGTGAACAACCAGCGTGTGCATGACCTCGTGCTTGGGTTCCATGCCGGCGGACGCGCGATCGGCGCCATCTGCTACGGCGTCGCAACGCTCGTCTTCGCCCGCGACTTCAACGAGCGGCGATCGATCATCGCTGGCAAGCACGTGACCGGCCATTGCATCGAGTACGATTACCACGACGGAACCGGGTTCATGGGAACCGATTTCAACATGGGTCCGCCGCCCTACTGTCTCGAGCACATCTTGTCCGACGCCGTGGGCCCGACCGGCCAATATCACGGGAACTTCGGCAAGCGCACCTCGGTCATCGTCGATTATCCGTTCATCACCGCGCGGTCGCTGCAGTGTTCGCACGAATTTGGCGATCGCTTCGTGGATGTGCTGACCAAGGGCGTGACCCGGTCCGGCTGGTAACAGTCGCCGACCTTCTTCCAGCAAGTCTCCTTCATGGAAAGAAATCGTATGCAGCAGACCGGACACTATGCAGTCCTCGACCAGCTTCTGGCCGATGGTGTAA
The DNA here is from genome assembly GCF_003148775.1 of Roseicyclus mahoneyensis. Classification (GTDB taxonomy): domain Bacteria; phylum Pseudomonadota; class Alphaproteobacteria; order Rhodobacterales; family Rhodobacteraceae; genus Roseicyclus; species Roseicyclus mahoneyensis. The sequence continues at coordinate 148,972 of NZ_QGGW01000009.1, read as the reverse complement.
CGAAGATCTTCGGCAATCCGGGGACCGTCGAACAGGGCTTGCTGGACGCGCTTGGCGACCGGGGCGGACTGCACTACGTCCTGACGCTTCAGGAAAGCATCGCGATCTATGCGGCTGATGCCTATGCCCGGGCGACCCAGGGGCTTGCGGTCGCGCAGATCCATTCCAGCCCCGGCCTCGGCAATGCCGTGGGTGCCCTGTATCAGGCAATGCGGGGCAACAGCCCCATTCTGGTGCTCGGCGGGGATTCCGGCATCAAGTATCAGGCGATGGATGCTCAGATGGCCGCCGATCTGGTGGCCATCGCACGACCCGTCACGAAATGGTCCACGATGGTCAGCGATCCCGCTTCGCTGCTGCGCGTGCTTCGGCGGGCGATCAAGGTGGCGCAGACCCCGCCTATGGGCCCGGTTTATGTCTGCCTCCCGCAAGATGTGCTGGACGCGATCTCGACCGAGATGGTCGAGCCGACGTCGGTCCCTGACTGCCGCGTCATGCCGCGCGATGTGCAGATCGAGCGTGCGGCCGACATGCTTCTGGAGGCCGAGCGCCCGACCTTCTACATCGGCGATGGTATCGCATGGTCCGGCGCGCAGGCCGCTCTTACAAAGCTGGCCGAATTGCTGGGCGCGGATGTCTGGGGCGTCGATGGCGGGGATCTGAACTTCTCCTATCGTCACCCCCTCTGGCGGGGTCAGACCGGCCACATGTTCGGCAGCCACAGCCTCCCCATCACCCAGTCGGGAGACGTCAACCTTGTCGTCGGCACCTACATGCTGCCCGAGGTATTCCCTGAGCTGGGTCCGATCTACGCGCCCGACGCCCGCACGATCCATATCGACCTCGATACCGGCTCGATCGCGAAAAACCATGGGGTCGATCTTGGTCTGCTGGGCGATCCCGCGCTTGTGCTGGCGGCGTTGCACGACGTTCTGGCAAAGCGTGTTACCCCGGAACGTGCGCGCATTTCCGCACAACGGATGGAGGTCGGGGCCACGCGCCGCACGGCCGAGTTTGACGCGGTCCGCGCCAGCACCACCCAAGGCGTGGGCGACACGCCGGGGTCGCTGCATTTCGGGACATTTGCAAAGGAACTTGTTGCCCGCCTTCCGTCCGATGCCATCGTCTTCGACGAAGCCCTGACGAACTCTCCGGCGTTGACCTCCTTTTTGGAACCCTCGGTTCCCGGGCAGTTCTTTCAGACGCGCGGCGGCTCTTTGGGCACGGCGATCGCCGGCGGGCTTGGTCTGCAATCGGCGGCGCCGGGGCGTACCGTTGTCTCCGTCTCGGGCGATGGTGGCGGCATGTATGTGTTGCAAGCGCTCTGGAGCGCGGCGCGGCACGATCTTCCGATCAAGTTCGTGGTCTGCAACAACCGATCCTACAGGCTCTTGCAGGCAAATATCAGCCAGTTCTGGGCCGAGCGCGGGATCACGGACCGCCCGTTCCCGCTGAGCTTTGATCTGTCGAAACCCGTGCTGGATTTCGCGCATCTCGCGAGGGGCTTTGGCGTCGAAAGCGCCCGCATCGAAACGGCTGCCGACATCGTGCCCGCCATCGAGAGAGCGCTCGCGCATGACGGGCCCTTCGTTCTCGACGTTTTGCTTGAAAGCAACGTCCATCCTGAATTGATCGGAGTGAAATGCGGCCAATGACCGTCGAAATCAACGCCAAGCGCGCACCCGCCCGAGCTCCCCGGACAAAGACTTCCGCCAAACCTTCCGGGTTCAGCGTTCGTGCGGGCATTCCCCATCCTTTGGGATCGACCGTGTTTCCCGACGGTGTGAACTTCTCGATTTTCTCCGAGCACGCCCTGTCGATGGAACTGCTTCTTTTCGCGTCGGAAGATGCACTTGATCCGATGCAGGTCGTCCCGATGACCTCGGAGGCGAACAAGTCGTTTCACTTCTGGCACGTCTTCGTCGAGGGCGCGACGCCGGGGCTGCACTACGCCTATCGCGTGGCCGGGCCGGATGCGCGCGCCCAAGGGTTGCGCTTCGATCCCGAGAAGATCCTGATCGACCCCTATGCCTTCGGCAATTCCATGAAGCTGTGGGATCGCGCGGCCGCCTGCCGGCCCGGCGACAACATGCATTGCTCGATGCGTTCGGTGGTCATCGACCCGCTTGATTATGACTGGGAAGGCGATCGTCCGCTGAACCGGCCGATGCAGGACACGGTCATCTACGAGATGCACGTGGGCGGCTTCACCCGTTCCGACGGGGCGAAGGTTGCGGCACCGGGCAGCTTCAGGGGGGTGATCGAAAAGATCCCCTATCTGCAGTCACTCGGGGTCACCGCTGTCGAATTGCTTCCCGTCTTCCAGTTCGATGACAAGCAGTCCTGGGAATTCGACAGCCGGAAACTCGCCAATTACTGGGGCTATTCGACCATGGCCTACTTCGCGCCCCATGCCGGATATTGCGAAGCTCCCGGCGAGGCCGCGCATCTCGACGAATTCCGCGAAATGGTCAAGGCTCTGCACAAGGCCGGGATAGAGGTCATCCTCGACGTCGTGTTCAACCACACGGACGAAGGCAACCACGAAGGCCCGACCTTCAGCTTCCGTGGCCTCGATAACCTGAACTACTACTACCTCGTCCCCGAGAACCGGGATTTCTATTTCGACTACACGGGTTGCGGAAACACCTTCAACTGCAACCACCCGATCGGCTCGAAGATGATCCTCGATTGCCTTCGGTTCTGGGTCGAGCACATGCATGTCGACGGGTTCCGCTTCGACGAAGGTTCAGTGCTGTCGCGCGGTCCGAACGGCGCCCCGATGGAGTTTCCGCCGGCGCTCTGGCAGGTTGAGCTCGACGAGGCGCTCGCCACCACGAAGGTGATCGCCGAAGCTTGGGATGCCGCCGGACTCTATCAGGTGGGCCATTTCCCGGGCTTCCGGTGGGCTGAATGGAATGGCGTCTACCGTGACAACATCCGCCGTTTCGTGCGCGGTCACGCTGGGCTTGTCGGTGACGTGGCCGACTGCCTTTCGGGAAGTGCTCAGCTTTATCAGTCCAGCGGACACCTGCCCGTAAACAGCGTGAACTTCATTACGGCCCACGACGGTTTCACCCTCAACGACCTCGTCAGCTACAACGGCAAGCACAACGATGCGAACGGGGAAGGCAACCGGGACGGCGTCGACGACAACATGTCTTGGAACTGCGGCGTCGAGGGTCCGACCGATGACCCGGCTGTCGAAGCGCTCCGCGATCGTCAGGTAAAGAACTTTGCGACGCTCCTGATGTTGTCGCAAGGTGTCCCGATGTTCGTGATGGGCGACGAGGTGCGGCGCAGTCAGGGCGGCAACAACAATGCCTGGTGCCAGGACAACGAGATCGGCTGGTTCGATTGGTCGCTGCCGGATCGCCACGCAGGTCAGTTGCGCTTCTGGAGCGAACTTATCGCCTTCCGCAAGGCTCATCCCGCCGTGCATCGCGGAAGGTTCTTCACCGGGGCGCTGAACGAACGCGGACTGGTGGACATCGCATGGCACGGCACCGAATTGGGCAAGCCGGGCTGGGATGATCCGCAATCACGAGCCCTTTCGTGGACGGTTGCTGCCTTTGACGGCGGCGCGGACATCCATGTGATCGCGAACATGTATTGGGACGCTCTGTCCTTCGCGGTGCCCCACCAGACTGGTCGGAACTGGTACCGCGCCATCGACACCTTCCAGACTTCGCCCGACGACATCCTGAAACCAGGGTCCGAAACCTTGGTCGCGGACGAGAGAATTACCGCAGAGGGACGATCGATCATCGTCTTGATCTCGAAATGACCGATAAACCGCGAACAGAGAGTGCCAACATGAACAACATCGACTTCACGTTCTCCGATCTCATTGCCGGATACGTAGTCCAGTACGATGCCAAAACGGATCGTTTCACGCTGAAGACCAGCGATGGAAGGGATTACGAGATCGGCCTGACCGGCAACACCTATGCCGAGGTGATCCGCAACCTCGGCGAAGGTTTCAAGAATGCCACCGACCACATGAGAGACATGCTGTCGCCTGGACGGTTCGTGTTCGCCTATGGCGTCTTTTATCCCGACGGTCCGGATGCAAAAGTCTTGTTCGACGCCAAGCACATCGTCTTTGCCGGGCGTTCCGAGACGTCTTACGATTTCGAAAAGCCGGATTGGTGGGTCAAGCAGATCGACCAGCTGGGCAAGTTCTACATCAACGCGGAATTCGGTGACGGGCCGATCGACTACCGCAACTACCGCACCAACCTGTCGTCCTCTGGTGCCCACCAGCAGAGCGGTCGGCAAGAAACCGACACCATCTCGCGCCTCGTCTACGGCTTTGCCTCGGCCTACATGCTGACCGGCAAGGACGTGTATCTCGAGGCCGCTCAGAAGGGTACCGAGTATCTGCGCGATCACCTTCGCTTCGCCGATGCGGGCGAGGACATCGTGTACTGGTACCACGCCGTCGACATCAAGCATGACGGCACCGAGCAGAAGATCCTCGCCTCGGAATTTGGCGACGACTACGATGCCCTTCCGTGCTACGAGCAGATCTATGCTCTCGCCGGCCCGGTGCAGACGTATCGCATCACCGGCGACCCCGCGATCCACGAGGACGCGCGCCGCACGATCAACCTGTTCAACCGGTTCTACAAGGACCACAGCGCGGCGGGGGGCTACTACAGCCACATCGACCCGATCACGCTGGACGCTCACGCTGAAACGCTGGGACATAACCGCGCCCGGAAGAACTGGAATTCGGTGGGCGACCACGCGCCGGCCTACCTGATCAACCTGTGGCTCGCCACCGGCGAGGAAGCGCACGCCGATTTCCTCGAATACACCTTCGACACGATCGCGACCCGCTTCCCCGACTACGCGGAAAGCGCCTTCGTGCAGGAGAAGTTCTACGACGATTGGTCCAAGGACCAGACCTGGGGCTGGCAGCAGAACCGCGCAGTGGTTGGTCACAACCTCAAGATCGCGTGGAACCTGATGCGCATGAACAGCCTGCGCCCGAAAGACACCTATGTCGAACTCGCCGAGAAGATCGCAGGCCTGATCCCCGATCATGGCACCGACCGGCAGCGCGGCGGGTGGTATGATGTGGTCGATCGTGTTCTGGAACCCGGCCAGACCTTCCACCGTTTTGCCTGGCATGACCGCAAGGCCTGGTGGCAGCAAGAACAAGGTATTTTGGCTTACCTCATCCTTCACGGTGTCCTCGGCAAGGACGAGTACCTGCAGTATGCGCGCGAAGGGTCGGCCTTCTACAACGCGTTCTTCCTCGATGTCGAGGAAGGCGGGATCTACTTCAACGTTCTCGCAAACGGCCAGCCCTACTCGCTTGGCACCGAACGCGGCAAGGGCAGTCACTCCATGGCGGGCTACCACTCGTTCGAGTTGTGCTACCTCGCCTCGGTCTACACCAACCTGCTGGTCCACATGGAACCGATGGATTTCCACTTCCGGCCAAAGTCCGGCGGCTTCAAGGATGGCGTGCTGAGGGTTCAGCCCGATATCTTGCCTGTGGGCTCCGTCCGCATCGACGAGGTCTGGATCGACGGCAATCCCTACGAGGACTTTGACGCGCAGGGTCTGACGGTCAACCTGCCGGCAGGCCACGACGACATCCGTGTCCGCGTCCGGCTGGCGCCCAATTCTATCCGCTTCGACGCTGATCTGCTCGGGGTGACCGACGCCATCGGGAATATCGCGCTGATCGGAAATTTGACGCCGCTCGACCTCAAGTACCTGGACGAGGCCGTCAATGATGCCATGGGCCAAGGGGCGACCGGTCTCGCGATTGACGCGTCCAAGCTCGAAAGCATCTGCTCGGAAGGTCTGCGCTACCTGATCTTCCGCAAGCAAAAAGCGGGCAGTGACTTCGCGATCTCGATCACGGCTGCAAACCCGGTCGTCACTGCCGCCATCAAGGCGGCGGAATTCGACGAAGAGATCACGCTTCTCTGATTTCGCACAAGACGCCTGGCGGTTCCGCGTCGCCAGGCTTTCCCTTCCTGCGCCCCATTTCGGAGTTCGTCCCCATGCCTGCGCCCAAGATCGCCATCCTCATCGAAAGCGACTTCTACGAACACGAGATCTGGTACTATCACTATCGCTTTCTCGAGGCCGGCTACGATGCACAATTCGTGACGCGCCTCTGGGGCAACGAAGCCATTACCTTCAAGGGGCATGAGTATCATGCCCCATTCGAGTGCCGCGGCGACCTCGAGGCGCTGGACGACAAGGCGCTGGATGACTACGCGGCCCTGATTGTCCCCTCGGGCATTGTATCGGACCGCTTGCGCTATACCGACGACCTTACCCGTATCCCGCCCGCCTCCGATCTGCTCAAGCGCGCTTTTGCCAAGCCCAACCTACTCAAGGGCATCATCTGCCATGGGCTCTGGCTTGCGGCACCGGTGGTCGAGGTGGTGCGCGGTCGCCGCCTCACCTGCCATCCGAACCTGCACGGGGACGCGATTGCCTACGGTGCCGAGTTTGTTGACGAGGATGTGGTCGTCGATGGCGATCTCGTCACCGCGCGGACCGGGGGACATGCCCATCTTCTGGCTTCGACCTTGATCAAGATGATCGACGCGCGGCAATAGGCTGGTCTGTCCGTGTCCAAACCTGAACCCAACGACACAATAGCGGCCGGCCCGGACGGGCTGGTCGCTGTGCTTCTGGCCGGCGGCAAGGGTACGCGGCTCGGTCCGCTGACCCGAACCGAAGCAAAACCGGCGGTCCCTTTCGCCGAGGGGCGGCTGATCGTCGACTTTGCGATGCACAATGCCTATCGGTCGAACATCTCGTCGATGCTCGTTTGCACGCAATGGCATCCCGCAACCCTTGTTGCCCATCTCGAATGCAACTGGCGGGCCGGGTTCTCTCAAGGTCTTGTCTACCGGGACGGAAACCGGCTGGCCGCGCCCGATGGTTACCGTGGCACGGCCCATGCGGTGGCCTGCAACGCGCCCGAGCTTGAGGCGGCCGGCACCCGCGAGCTGCTGGTTCTTGCGGGCGATCACGTCTATGACATGGACTACCGCAAGATGATCGCGGCACATCGCGCGGTCGGATTGCCGGTCACTGTCGCCGCCTTGCCAGTGCCGCGCTCCGATGCGAGCGGTTTTGGCGTCTTCGAGACGGAAGGGCCATGCCATGCCCGTAGATTTCTGGAAAAACCGGCAGAGCCGCCAGCGATGTACGGGGATCCAGATCGCGCCCTCATCAGCATGGGGATATACGTTTTCGACTGGCTGTGGCTACGTAATGTGCTCGGGTGCGACCGTCCGGACGACCCAAATCGGCCGCTCGATTTCGGACATGATGTTCTTCCCGCCGCGGTCACCCGGGGCGAGGTCAGCGTGTATTGTTTCATGGAACCGGCTACTGGTCCGGCCCCCTACTGGAGGGACGTCGGGACACTGAGCGCACTCGAACACACACGTGCTGATTTCTCTGCGGAAACCCGGCCGTTCGATCTTCCGGTTTTTCCAGTTGTTGCCGGTAAGCCGGATGAACGATTGATGTCGCCCGCGCGATAGCGGCGGCTCAGATGTCGGCAAGCGCCCCGCGTCGGGCAACGACCTTGGCGGCAATGTCACAGCCCTGCTGCACGGCTTCGGTCGGGGGCAGTCCCGCCTCCAGTCCGATCAGGAAACCGGCGTTGAAGGCATCGCCAGCCGCCGTGCTATCGACGATCTGGTCCACGGGCCGGGGGGCAACCCAAGCCGCACCATCCGGCGTCCGCAGCAGGACGGGCCTCGGTCCGTCCTTGACCGCGATCATGCGCGCCCCGGCCGTCGCATAACGGTCGGCGGTGGCCGCGATATCGCTGTCGCCGAACCATGTGGCCTCGTCATCGAAGGAGGGCAGGGCGATATCGGCCCGGCGCGCGCCCTCCATCACCACCGCGCGCATCACATCCGCCGAGGGCCAGAGCCGTGGGCGCAGGTTCGGGTCGAAGGCGACACGCACACCCTCAGCCCGCGCCCGGTCCAACGCCGCCAGCAGGCGTGCGCGCCCCGCCTCGGGCAAGATCGCCAAGGTGATGCCCGACAGGTAGACCATGTCGCCCGGCCCGATCCCCGGCAGGTCGTCCAGATCATCGGCCAGCGTGCGCGCAGCCGACTGGCCGCGCCAGTAGGCAAAGCTGCGTTCACCTTCCGTCAATTCGATCATGTACAGACCCAATGTGCGATCGGGCCGCCGGATAAAGTCCGGCACGATCCCTGCGGCGCGGGTAAAGACCTCCAGCCGCTCGGACACCGTGTCCTGCCCGACGGCGGTCATGTAGGCGACCTCCAGCCCCGCCGGCGCAAGACGGCGGGCGTACCACGCGGTGTTGAACGTGTCGCCCGCAAAGCCCGCCCGAAAGGTCTCGGGTGCCTCAGCGGGGGCCAGTTCGAGCATGCACTCACCGATGCAAAGCAGGCGCGTCATCGCAAATTCTCTTCCAAATGGTCGGGGCGGGCGGCGTGGATCCGGGGCAGGTTTGCACGCAGCTTGCTCAGGTGACGATCGAGATACCCTAGGGCGAGAGGCGCCGCGACTGCGTCCGGCGCGCGGAGAATGCCCACATGGTCTGCGCCGTGGTTGAAAGACAGCAACAGGCACCGCGCAGGCCCCATGGGGACGGGGCCTGCACAAGCGGCATGAGCCTCGTCTTGAGTCCATTCCTTGCCGCACATGATGGCCTCGGCTCTAGCGGAAATCCCCGCTTTCAACAACTAACATAACAGAATACCGATACATCGAGCCCCGATTTCAGTGGACCAAGGCCGATGGCGCTGACCGATCCCGACCGACTGTTTCCCCCCGAGCCGCGCCTGCGTGACCTCGCCCGCGCGCTTTACCTCAGCGTTGCCGACCTGCCTATTCTCAGCCCGCACGGCCATTGTGATCCGCGCTGGTTCGCCGAGAACGCCCGGTTTCCCAATCCGGCCGAACTGTTCGTCGTGCCCGATCATTACGTGTTTCGCATGCTCGTGAGCCAAGGCGCGACCTTGCCCGAGCTGGGGGTTTCGCGCAGCGACGGTGGCCCGGTCGAGGCCGACCCGCGCGCGATCTGGCGCAGGTTTGCCGCCGGCATCCACCTGTTCCGCGGTACGCCATCGGCGATGTGGCTGGACCATTCCTTTGAGCATGTCTTTGGCTTGACCGACCCGCTGACGCCCGCCAATGCCGATGTGGTTTACGATCGTATAGAAGATTGCCTTGCCCGGCCCGAGTTTCGCCCCCGTGCGCTGTTCGAACGGTTCGGGATCGAGGCACTGGCCACGACTGAAGGCGCGCTCGACGATCTGCGGTGGCACAAGATGATTGCCGAAAGCGGCTGGCACGGCCGGGTCATCACCACCTACCGGCCCGATGCCGTGGTTGACCCGGAGTTCGAAGGCTTTGCGGACAACATCGCCCGGCTGGGCGAGACGACCGGCGAGAATGCCCACACATGGCCCGGATACCTGAACGCGCACCGGGCGCGGCGGGCGTTCTTCCGTGCGCATGGGGCAACGGCGACCGATCACGGCCACCCGACTGCGCGCACGGAGAATCTCGAACAGGCCGATGCCGCGGCGCTCTTCGACAAAGCGCTGCGCGGCACCTGCACGGCGGAGGAGGCCGAAGCGTTCCGCGGGCAGATGTTGACCGAGATGGCCAGGATGAGCCTCGAGGATGGGATGACGCTGCAGATCCACCCCGGGTCATGGCGCAACCATTCCCGCACGGTCCTTGAGGCCCATGGCCGCGACATGGGCTTCGATATCCCCCGCCGCACGGATTTCGTGGGCAACCTCAAGCCGCTGCTTGATGCCGTCGGCATGGAACGCGAGTTGACCGTCATCCTGTTCACACTGGACGAAACCACCTATGGCCGCGAGCTTGCGCCGCTGGCGGGGGCTTATCCCGCCCTGCGGCTCGGCCCCCCATGGTGGTTCTTCGACAGCTACGAGGGCATCCGGCGCTACCGTGAGCTGACGACGGAAACCTGCGGCTTTTACAACACCGCCGGTTTCAACGACGACACCCGTGCCTTCTGTTCGATCCCCGCCCGCCATGACGTGGCGCGACGGTCCGATTGTGCCTATCTGGCCACTCTCGTCGGCACGGGCCGTTTGAGGGAGGCCGAGGCGTTCGAGGTCGCGCATGACCTCACCCATCGGCTGGCAAAAGAGGCCTATCGCCTGTGAACCGAAATCGAGGGGAGCAATGACCGTATCTGCATTCAAAACCGGGCTGGCCGCTACCGGGGACATGCAGGGTCCGAGCTTCCGGCTGATGCGATCCGGCGTCCTCATCGAATTCGCCAGTGTGCCGCAGATCATATACAAGATTTTAAAGACCCGCTTCGCTCGCCGGCGCCATGTCGCATCTACCGTTGCCAAAGCCGATGGAGGCTTGCTTGCCCGTTGAACCGCGCCTGACGCGCCAGACACCCGCGCCCCGTGTCGGCATGGTCCACCTTGGACCCGGCGCGTTTTTCCGCGCCTTCAACGCCACCTATACCGAGGACGCGGTAGCGGCGGCAGGCGGCGACTGGGGCATCTGCGCCGTCTCGCTCAACAGCGCCTCGGTGCGCGACCAACTGGCGCCGCAAGGCTGTGCCTATACTTCGGTTACGCTGGCGCCCGATGGACCGTCTCATCGGGTGATCGGCGCGGTCGCGCAAGTGCTGGTCGCGCCCGAGAACCCGCAGGCTGTGCTGGATGCCATGTCTGCGCCAGAGGTGCGCATCGTCTCGCTGACCGTGACCGAGAAGGGCTATTGCCATGAACCCGCCACCGGGCGGCTACGGCTCGATCATCCGGGCATTCTCGCCGATCTGGCCACGCCGGGAAACCCGATCACGGCACCGGGCTTTTTGGTCGAGGCGCTGGCCCGCCGTCGCTCCGCAGGCCTTGCCCCCTTCACGGTCATGTCCTGCGACAACCTTCCTCACAACGGTCAGCTTGTGCGCGCCGTCGTGCTCGAGATGGCGCGCGCCCGTGACGCGACGCTTGCCGACTGGATCGCCATAAACGGCCGCTTCCCCGCCACCATGGTGGACCGCATCACCCCTGCGACCACGCCCGCCGATGTCGCGGCTCTGGCCGCCGCGACAGGATATCACGACCCGGCCTGCGTGGTGCATGAACCCTTTCGCCAATGGGTGATCGAGGATGATTTCGTTGGCGGCGCGCGCCCCGCGTGGGATCTGGCGGGCGCGCAATTGGTCCGCGACGTGGCCCCTTTCGAGACGATGAAGCTGCGCTGCCTGAACGGGACCCATTCCGCGCTGGCCTATCTGGGCTATCTGGCCGGGCACGAGACCATCGCCGCCAGCGTCGCCGACCCACCCTTCGCGGCGCTTTGCCGACACCTGTGGCACCATGAGATCCTTCCCACCGTGCCCCAACCCGAGGGCGAGGATCTGCCTGCCTATTGTGACGCCCTGCTGGAACGCTACGCCAACCCCGCCATTCGCCACAGGACATGGCAGATCGCCATGGACGGCAGCCAGAAACTGCCGCAGCGCCTGCTCGGCGCCGTGGCTGACCAGCTTGCCGCCAACCGGCCGATCGCCGGTCTCGCGCTCGTCGTTGCGGCCTGGTTCCGCTACACGGGCGGCACCGACGAGGCGGGGGGCACGATCGATGTCCGCGATCCGCTGGCCCCGCGCCTCGCCGCTGCGTGGGCCGGGTCAGACAGCGCCGGTGGTCGCGTGGCCGCCTTTCTCGCCATCGACAAGGTCTTTGCCCCCGCCCTCGCCCGTGACCCGCGCCTGTCACAGGCGCTGACCGTAGCGACCGAGGGGCTGTGCGCACGTGGCGCGCGCGCCATGGTGCAGACCCTGACCCAGACCTGACGCCCGGCGCGGCCTTTTGCTTCGGTGCTTCGCTCTGCCTCAGCCCAGCGATCGCATCGTCGCGTGGCGTCAGGCTGTAACGGGTTCAGCCAGACGCACCGCCGTCTTGCCGCGCCACAAGCGCCGCGAGGGCATGATGAGAACCGTCACCGGATGCGGCGCACGGATCTCGGTTGCGCCGTCATGGCCGATCAACGTGCCCTCTGGCAGACGTTCCAGACCGGTCCAGTTCTCGGCAAAGCGGAACTCGTCGGTTTCGATGGTGACAGCGCGCGAGACCTGAAAGAACTGTATCGGATCGGGCGCGGGGCGGTCGGCCATCCAGTCGGCGGCGTAATCGGGGGCCACGGCGCCTGTCGACCGCAAGAAGCGGATGGCGGTTTCCATCGCCACGGCCTCGGCCGCCGCCTCCCAATGCTGGCCGCATTCGACCAGCATGGCGTTGCGCGACGATGCCGGGTCCGAGAACCCGCCATAATCGCGCATCCGCATCCCTTCGGCATGGCCGTGGTCATTGATGACCAGATCGGGGTAGCCCACGCCGCGCGCCAGATCGCGGCCCTTTGGCAAAAGCCCCGCGATGGTCAGGGGGGCGTTGCGGTTCTGCATCGAATGGATATCGAGCAGCATGTCGACCGTGTCGAGCCATGGCCGCACCTCACGCGCACGGCGCAATTCCTCGGTCAAGGGCTTGTCGGCATCGTCCAGCATGGCGGGCGACCAGAGGCGGTTGAGATCCTCGTCGATCCAGCGCGAGGCGTCAGGCACGGCCGGGTCAAAGGCTTCGTGCGCGGCGACATTCATGAAGGCGAGCGAGAGCTTGCCCTGAACGGGGCGCGCCTCGTGGCGCATCAGCCAATCCAGCGTCAGCGCGCCACAGGGCTCATTGCCATGCACGATGGCGGTGATCGCCACATGTGGGCCGGGCAGGCCGCTGTCGAAGGTCCAGATATAGGGGATGCCGTCCGTGCCCTTGGCATAGGCGCTGATGTCGGGCGGCGTCAGTTCCACCGGAAACGGGTTGGGCAGCCCGGTGGCCGATCCTTTGCGCGATTGGGTCATTGTGCGGGTGTCCTTTCGAGCCGGGCTTCGACGTGATCTGCCAGATGCGCGGCGAGTGCCGTGAAACAGGCCTTGAGGTCCGCGTAGCCGGCATTGGGCACCCGCGTCGTCTCATCCATGTAGAGCTTGCGGTTGACCTCGATCTGCATCGAGTGGCGGGCGTTGGCCGGGTCGCCATTGGCGCGGATCAATTCCATCCCCTTGTAAGGGTCGTTGACGGCGACCGAATAGCCCCGCGCGGTCAGAAAGGCCCGCACGGTTTCGGTAAAACCCGCCTCGCAGGCGGCACCATCCCGGTCACCCAGCACGAAATCTGGCCGTGGCGTGCCGCGATCCTGCGTCGACATGGCAGAGGCCACTTCCTGCATGGAATGGCAGTTGACGTGCCAGACCCCGCCCCAACGGCCATGGGCCTCATCGAGAAGCTGGCGTAGCCGCGATTGATAGGGGCGGTGGTAGCGCGCAATGCGGGCGGCAACCTGATCGGCGGTCAGGCGGCGGTCATACATCGGGCCTCCCTCGGGGGGCACGCGGGTCCAGCACAGGCCGATGCCAAGCTGGCTTTTGACCGTTGGGTTGAGCGTGCCGGGATAGGCGCCGTCGATCTGGTCGGGGTCCATGTCGTCGGGGGCGCGGTTGGCGTCGATGTAGGAACGGGGGAAATGCGCCTCGAGCAGCAGCGCCCCCGCATTCACCGCCCCGGCCCAAAGGTCGGCCACATGCGTATCCTCGGCATTGCGCAAGATCGAGGGGTCGGCGATGTGGCCGAAATCCTCGGGGTAATCGGTGCCGGAATGCGGGCTGTCAAAGATCAGCGGCAGGCGCTGGCTGTCCGCGCCCGCAACGCTCAGGACGCCGGCAATGGTTTCTCTCATGCGGTTCCCCCGTCATGCAGGTGGCAGGCGGTGGTATGGCCGCCTTGGGATATGGTGCGCGGCACTTCGCGCGAGCAGCGGGGGCCGGCCATCGGGCAGCGCGGGTGAAAATGGCAGCCCGGCGGCGGGTTGAGCGGCGAGGGGATTTCCCCCTTCACCGTGCGGAAGGTCTGACGCCCCGCGCCCAGACGCGGCACCTGATCGAGAAGCGCTTGGGTGTAGGGATGGCGGGGGGCATCGAACAGCGCTTCGGTCGGGGCAATCTCGACGACGCGGCCCAGATACATCACCACCACGCGGTCGGCGATATGTTCGACCACACCCAGATCATGGCTGATGAACAGATAGGTCAGATCCAGCTCGCGCCGCAGGTCCTGGAACAGGTTGATGACCTGCGCCTGGATCGACACGTCGAGCGCCGCGATGCTTTCGTCGCAGATCAGGAATTCGGGCTGCACCGCCAGCGCTCGGGCGATGCCGATGCGCTGACGCTGGCCGCCCGACATCTGGTGCGGGTAGCGATGCGCAAAGGCCGGATCGAGCCCGACCTTGGCCAGCAGCGCATCGACATAGCCCGTCACCCCGGCCCGCGTGGTCAGGCCGTGATAGACCGCAGCCTCGCCCACGATATCGGCCACCTTCATGCGCGGGTTCAGCGACGACATCGGGTCTTGAAAGATCATCTGGATGCGCAGCCGCTTGTCGCGGGCCTGTGCGCTTTTGGCATCGGTCACGTCGGTGCCTTCGAACCGGATCGTTCCATCCGACACCGGCAAAAGCCCCGCCACCATGCGCCCCAGCGTGGACTTGCCGCAGCCCGACTCGCCCACCAGTCCCACCACTTCGCCACGCGCGATGCTGAAACTGGCGCTGTCGACGGCGTTGACGCAGGTCTCTTTCAGATCGGCACCCAGACGGCGGGCGAAGCGTTCGACCCCGTCGAGCTTCTTTTCGAACCGGCGGGAAACGCCATCAAGCTCAAGCATCGCGGTCATGCCACACCCTCCGCCGCCAAGGTGGGATGGTGACAGCGCAAGCCGCGCCCCGGCCCGATGTCGGTGATCACGGGCGCGTCTTTGCGGCAGATATCGCTCACGCGCGGGCAGCGCGGCGCAAAGGCGCAGCCTTGCGGCAGGCGCGCCATGTTGGGCGCCATGCCGGGGATCTGCGTCAACCGCTCGCCCCGCCGCCCATGGCCGGGGATCGAGCCCAAGAGCCCCTCCGTATAGGGGTGCCCCGGCGCGGTCAGCACCGCATCGGTCGGGCCGGTTTCCACGATCCGCCCTGCATACATGACGGAGATTTTGTCGGCCAATCCTGCCACCACGGCCAGATCATGGGTAATCCAGATCAGCGCCGTGCCGGTCTCGCGCGCCAGTTCCTGAACCTCGGCCAGGATCTGGCTCTGAATCGTGACGTCCAGCGCGGTTGTCGGCTCATCGGCGACGATCAGATCGGGGCCATTGAGCAATGCGATGGCGATGGCGACGCGCTGGCGCATGCCGCCGGAAAACTGGTGCGGATAGGCGGCCAGCCGTTCGGCGGGCGAGGGGATGCCGACCTTGGACAATGCCCTGATGGCGCGGTCGCGCGCGGCGGCATGGCTGACGCGGTCATGGGCGCGGACGGCCTCGACCATCTGCGTCTCGATCCGCAGCACCGGGTTCAGCGTCATCATCGGGTCCTGAAAGATCATCGCGATGCGGTTGCCGCGCAAGCTCCGCATCTCGCGGGCCGAAAGCGTCGCAAGATCCTGACCCTTGAAGTTGATCTGCCCGCCGACCACGCGCCCCGGTGGATCGACCAAGCGCAGGATGGAGAACCCGGTGACGGATTTCCCCGAGCCGCTTTCGCCGACCAGCCCCAGAACTTCGCCCGCGTCGAGCGAGAAGCTGACGCCATCCACCGCCTTGACCACGCCCGCATCGGTGAAGAAATGCGTTTGCAAATCGCGCACATCCAGAACGCTCATCGGGTCAACCTCGGGTTCAGGGTGTCGCGCAGCCGGTCGCCGACCATGTTGATCGAGGCGACGATGGCCAGCAGGGCCACGCCGGGATACATGCTCATCCAGTATTGGCCCGACAGCATGTAGTCATAGCCATTGGCGATCAGCAGACCGAGCGAGGGCTGGGTGATCGGCACGCCGACGCCCAGAAACGACAGCGAGCTTTCCAGCACAATGGTGTTGGCCACCTGCACAGTGGAAATCACGATCAAGGGCGGGATGCAGTTGGGCAACAAATGCCCGAAGACGATCCGCCAATCGGGCAGGCCCAGACCGCGCGCGGCATCGATGTATTCCTTGCGCGTCTCCGACAGGGCGGTGCCGCGCACGGTGCGGGCGTAATAGGCCCATTGCACGATGACGAGCGCGATCACGATCTTGTCGAGGCCGCGCCCAAAGGCCGCCATCAGCATCAGCGCCACAAGGATCGAGGGGAAGGACAGCTGGAAATCGACGATCCGCATCAGAACCGCCTCGATCCGCCCGCCGGCCCATGCGGCGTAAATTCCGACGACGACCCCGATGGCCATGGCGATCAGCGTGGCGACGATGGACACCGACAGCGAGACGCGCAGCCCATACAAGATGCCCGACCAGATATCGCGCCCCTGTTCGTCGGTGCCGAGGTGATAGGTCATCGTGCCGCTGAAATTGGTCGATCCCGGCGGTTGGCGGCCATCCATGATGTCGAGTTGGCGCAGGTCATAGGGGTTCTGCGGCGAAATCTCGGTGGCAAAAATCGCCAAAATCACAAGCAGCAGCAGGCAGGCCGTGGCGACATAGGCGGAAGGGCTGGAAAAGAACTTGTGCATCCGGCCTTGCAACAGGCCTGCGGCCAGAACGACCAGCCCGACCAGCAGCACGACCCGCACCGCGAAAGAGGCCACGCCGAACCCGCTGAACAGCAGCGCCAGAGCGCCCAGAACGGCCACGCCCGCCACGGTCCGCGCGATGCGCCAGCGTTTGCCGGGATCGACGGCGATGGCGGTTGCAACGGGTTGATCGGTCACGCTCATGCCGCTTCCCCCTTCACCCGGACACGGGGATCGAGCAGCGTGTAGATCACGTCGACGATCAGGTTGATGACGATGAAGATGATGACCGTCAGCATCAGGTAGGCGACGATCACCGGCCGGTCGAGCGTCAGGATACTGTCGATCAAAAGCTTGCCCATGCCCGGCCAGGCGAAGACGGTTTCAGTGACAACCGCGAAGGCGATCATCGACCCAAGCTCCAGCCCCAGAACGGTGATGATCGGGATCATGATGTTTTTCAGCACATGCACGACAAGGATGCGTGTTTCCGACAGGCCCTTGGCGCGGGCGAATTTGACGTAATCTTGCATCAAGGCCTCTTGCGTGCCCGCGCGCGCCAGCCGTGTCACCAGCGACGCCTTGTAGAGCGCAAGCGTGAGGGCAGGCAGGATCATGTGGCTCAAGCCATCGGCGGTGAAGATCGACAGGCGCAGGCCCAGCACCTCGACGGTGTCGCCACGGCCCGTGGAGGGCAACCAGCGCAGTTCTACAGCAAAGATCAGGATGAACAGCATGCCGACCCAGAAGTTGGGCAGCGAAAAGCCGAAGATCGACCCGGTCATGATCGCGCGGCCTTGCCAGCGGTCGGCCTTGTAGCCGGCATAGACGCCCAGCGGCACGCCGATCAGGACCGAAAAGATCAGGCCCAAAAGCGCCAGTTCCAGCGTCGCGGGCATGTAGGACAGGATCAGCGAGACGGCGCTTTCGCCATGCACGAAGCTGCGGCCCAGATCGCCTTGCAGCGCGTTGCCGACAAAGCTCAGGAACTGGATATGCACCGGCTGGTCAAAGCCGAAACGCGCCATCGTCTCTTCGATCTCGCGCGGCGTGGCATCGGGCGAAATCAGGATGTCGACCGGGTTGCCAACCATGTAGACGCCGAAAAACACGACGATCATCATCGCGATCAGCACGAAGACGGATTGCGCAAGGCGTCGCAGCAGGAAAACCAGCATCGTCAGTGCATCCCGGTGTCGAAGGGTGAGGCGAAGGGCGAAAGGGTGTGCCCCGCGGGCGATGGGGCCCGCGGGGCACAGGGTTTTCAGCGCTTACTGTGCCGGGCGCACGTCATAGGGCAAGGTGTACTGGTCGGCGCGCGGGGTGTAGTCCACGGTGGCGACCATCGCCCAGGGGCTGACCTCGTAGTGCAGAGGGATGATGGCGAAATCTTCCATCGCCATCCGCGACGCGTCACGCAGCAGTTGCTCGCGCGCGGCGTCATCCACGGTGCGCAGCGCCTCCATCAAGATGGCGTCCATCTCGGGGTTGGCATAGCGCCCGGCATTGGTGCCGCCCATGCCTGTGTCGGGGTTGCGCGTCGCCAGCAGCGCGCGGAGCGGCGAGGACATCTCGCCCGTGCCCGCACCCCAGCCCGCAAGATAGGCCGAAAATTCCTGCGCGTTCCGCCGCGAGAAGAACGTTGAGGCGGTGGAGGCGTCGATTTCGGTCGTCACGCCGATCCGCGACCACATCTGCGCCACAGCCTGAGAGACCTGCGCGTCGTTGATGTAGCGGTCGTTGGGGGTGCCCAGCGTGATACCGAACCCGTTCGGATAGCCCGCTTCGGCCAACAGAGCCTGCGCCCGTTCCGCATCGAAGGCCTGCGGCGGCAGGTCGCCCTCTTCATGCGCGCCAAACATGCCCGGGGGCAGCAATTCGCCCGCCGACACGGCCACGCCGCCCATGATACGCTCCACGATGGCGTCGCGGTTGACGGCGATGCTGAGGGCCTCACGCACCCGGATGTCTTGCAGCGGGTTCACGCCATCGGTGCCGGTGATCATCGGCGAAGGCACCTGTTCGTGGTCGAGATGGATGTAGATCACCCGGTTGGAAATGCCCTGCACCACGCGCAGGCTGTCATCGGACCGCAGGCGTTCCAGATCCTGCAGCGGCGGGTTCTCGATCAGGTCCACGTCGCCCGCGATGAGCGCGGCCACACGCGGCCCGGCCGAGGTCAGCGGCAGCATGGTCACCCTTTCCCAGGCCGCGGGCTCGCCCCAGTAATCGGGGTTGCGCACCAGCGTGATGCCTTCGCCGCGGCGGAAGCTTTCCATCAGGAAGGGGCCCGTGCCGATCGCGGCTGAGCCGTCGTTGAAGGCCTGCGTCCCGGGATAGTTCAGGTCGCCGCAGCCGTCGGGGCTGAACTCGATTGCCGCGCCGTCGACGCCATTGGCGCGCGCAGAGATGATCCCGAAGGTCGAAAACTCGGTCGGCATCAGCGGATAGGGTTCGGCGCTGTGCACGATCAGGGTATGGGGATCGGGCACCTCCATGTCGACGATGCCGCCGGTATAGGTGGTGAAGAGCGAGGGCGAATCCGGCACGCCGGGGATGCGGCAGACGGTGTAGACCACGTCATGGGCATCAAAGGGCGATCCGTCCGAAAAGGTCACGTCCTGACGCAGGTTGAACTGCCAGGCGGTGTCGCTGATCGGTTCCCAGCTTGTCGCCAGAAGCGGCAGAAGTTGCTGCGCCTCGTCCGTGCCGACGAGCGATTCGAAGAGATTACGGCGCATTTGGTTGTTGGGGCCGACATTGTGGAAATGCGGATCGGCCGAGGATGGTTCGGATGCAAAACCGATCCGCAGCTCCTGCGCGGCGAGCGGCAGCGCCGGGATCGCGGCGGCAAGGGCCGCGACGGCAAGGCCGCGGAAGACGGGGCTGGACATTTTTGGTAACTCCTCTGTTGGCGCACCGGCTTTGTCGCGCAGGACACGGCGTCCGGTATCGTTTTGTCCTATGACGATCGGCACCGTATCCGATGGGCGCCACGCGGGAATTGGAAACAGCATGCACAAATGTTATGGACCCATGACCAAATGACATGACCACTGAAAGGGAGGTTGTTTCGATGCGGCCACGCGCGTCCATCCGCGAATACGAGGTTCTGCGCGCCGTCATCACCTCGGGTTCGGTGACGGCAGCGGCGCATCGTCTGGCTATCTCGCAACCCGCCGTCAGCCGCATGTTGGCACAGCTTGAGGCCAACGTCGGCGTCACCTTGTTCGAACGGCGCGGTGGGCGTCTGCGCCCGACCGCCGAGGCCATTCGCCTCAACGGCAAGCTCGACCGACTATTCGACGCGCTGGCCTATCTGGACGGAACCGATCCCGCCGACCCGGCCAGCCAGCCGTTGCGGCTGGCCGCGCCGCCGACGCTGGGCCACCGCTTTCTCGCCAATCTGATGGCCAGTTTCATGAAGCAGAACCCGGGACAGATGATCTCGCTCGAGACCTGCACCTCCAACGGGCTGGTCAGCCGGCTGGTGGATGACACGATCGACCTTGGCTTCACGCTGGCCGAGCTGACCCATTCGGCGATGGAACTGATCCCGTTTCACCAGACGCTGGCCGTCTGCGTCATGGCGCGCGACCATCCGCTGGCCCGCCATGAGGTCATCACCCCTGAAACCCTGCATGGGCAGGACCACATCGCGCTGATGCGGCGCCACATGGTGCGCACGCGTCTCGATCAGGTCTTTGCCCGCGCGGGCGTCCGGCCCAAGACCGTGGCCGAGGTGGCGACCGGTGTCAGCGCGATCACGCTGGCGCGCGCGGGCGTGGGCGTCGCGGTGATCTGCCCCTTCCCGCTGCTGCGCCAGCACGATCCCGATCTGGTGATCCGTCCCTTTGTGCCGGAATTCGTCTATCGCGCGTCCTTTGCGGTTTCGACAGTGCGGCCGTTGTCGAAACCGGTGCGGGCCTTCATGCGGCATGTGCAGCTTGCGGTCCGGACGACCCCTTCGGCTGTCCTGACCAGCGGGTCTGCCGCTTGAGGGCCTTCATGCGCCCTGCCTGTCTGTTGTCCGCAGCAGAGCCCCGAACAGCGGCGCGTCTGTGCCCAGTGCGGCGGGCGTGATCGGAACGCGGAACACGGCGGGCGCTTCGTCGAGGGCGTCCCGAACCAAGTCGATATACCCATCCGCCAAGCCGATGCTTCCGCCGATCGCGACGGCATCAAGCCCGAGGGTCGCGGTCAGGTCGGCAATCAGTGTGGCGATGGCACGGGCGGACACAGTGACGATGTGCAGGGCCCAAGCTTCGCCTTGGGTCGCGGCGTCGCAGATGGTGCGGGCGTCGGCAACTTGTCCCGCCCTCCGGGCGGCCTCGGCCAATGCCCGACCGCCTGCCAGGCTTTCGACGGTGCCGCGCCTGCCGCTGCCACAAGGCTCATCGGCACCCGGCGCTGTGGTGAAGCCGACATGGCCCGCAAGACCCGACCGGCTTTCGAGGAGCCGTCCGCCGAGGACGAAGCCCCCGCCAACCCCTGTCGAGACGGTCAGGTAGCCAAAGTTGCGCAGCCCTCGACCCGCACCCAGCCGCGCCTCGGCCAGCGCGGCGGCGGCGGCGTCATTCATGCAGTTGGCCGGTCCCAAGGCGCGGGTGATCAGATCGGTCAGCGGAACCTCCACAATCGCGCTCAGCGTGCCGGTGTTGACGGCATGCCAATGCCCCCTGTCGTCGATGCGCCCGGCCACGGCGACGCCCAGAGCCGCGCCGGTCTGGTATCCGACCTGCCGGGCAAGCTCTGCCATCACGGCGACTTGCGCCTCCGGGGGGGCATGCGCGTCGGTCGCACAGGACGCGCGCGCGACGATCTGGCCCTGCACGATGCGGGCGGCTGCAATCTTGGTGCCGCCCAGATCGACGGCGAACCCGTCAGGGGCATAGTCCGGGTCCAGCATCGCTCAGCCCCGCGGGTCGGTCACGGCATCGCAAAACCAGCCGGTCATGACCTCCAGCCGGGTCAGCGCGGTGCCGACCGTGACCGCATCGGCCCCGGCCCGGATCGCGGCGGCGGCGGCCTCGGGGGTGTGGAACCGCCCCTCGGCCATCACGAAACCGCCCAGTTGGCGAAACCGGGCGACAAGGTTCAGGTCAGGGCCATCCCCTGCGGTTGCGGTAGCCTCGGTATAGCCCGAAAGTGTTGTCCCCAGGATAGCAAAGCCCAAGTCGCGCGCACGCAGCCCGTCGGCCTCGCTCGCACAATCGGCCATGCCGAGGACACCCGCCGCGCGGACAGCAGCAGCAAGATCAGCCAGTGCTTCGGGACGGGCGCGGTCGGTCGCATCCACCGCGACCAGATCGGCGCCTGCATCAGCCAGATCGCGGACATCGTGCGCAAAGGGTGTGATGCGGACCGGGCTGCCCGTCAGGTCGTGCTTGATCAGGGCGATGATCGGCGCGCTTGTGGCGGCGCGCGTGGCGCGCAGGTTCGCCATCCCTTCGATCCGCACCCCGGAGGCGCCCCCGGCCAAGGCGGCGGCGGCCATCGCCGCGACGATCTCGGGCCGGTCCATCGGGCCGCCCGGCACCGGCTGGCAGGACACGACAAGCCCGCCTTTCAGTCTCGTCAGGACGCCCGTCATCGCATCAGCCCCGGCAAGCCCGTCGCCAGCACCGGAAAGGCGCAGACCAAGATCAGCACCACGATGGGCGGGATCAGCCACGGCAAGATCGCCCAAGCCAGTTTCTGATAGGGGATGTTGCCCACCTGGCTGACCACGAACAGCGCCATGCCCATCGGCGGCGTCATGATCGAGATCATCAGGTTCAAGATCACGATGATGCCGAAATGCACCGGGTCGATGCCAAAGCCTGTCGCGACCGGCACGAGGATCGGCACGATCACCAGCAAGATCACCAACGCCTCGATGAAGCAGCCCAGCACAAAGATCATCAGGTTGACCGCGATCAGGAACATCAACGGGCTGTCCGCGATGGCAAGGAACATGTCGGCGATCTGCTGCGGGGCCTGTTCGCGGGCGAAGATGAAGCTGAAGAGCGACACGCCCGCCACGATTGTGGCGATGGAGGCCGAGGTGACCGAGGTCTCGTAGACCGCATCCCAGAGCCTCTGCCATGTCAGTTCGCGGTAGAACACGAGATCGATCAAGATGGCGTAAAGCACCGTCACCGCCGCGGCTTCCGTAGGTGAGAAATAGCCCGAGAAGATGCCGCCGATGATGACCAGCGGCGTCAGCAGCGCGGGCAGCGACCGCCAGAACAGGCGCGTGATCTGTGGCAGGGATTGGCGCGGGTCGCGCGGGTAGTTCCTGCGCCCCGCCACGATGTACACCATGACCATCAGCGCCACGGCGCACAGCACACCCGGCACAATTCCGCCCAGAAACAATTGCCCGATCGAGACATTGGCGATGACGCCGTAGAGCACCATGGTGATCGAGGGCGGCACCAGCGGCCCGATCAGCGAGGAGGCGGCGGTGATGGCGCCCGAGAAATCATCGTCATAGCCTGCCTCGCGCATGGCCTCGATCTCCATCTTGCCAAGGCCCCCGGCGTCGGCCAGCGCCGATCCGGACATGCCCGAGAAGAAGAGCGAGGCCAGCACGTTCACATGACCCAGCCCGCCGCGCACATGGCCCACAAGGGCGCGGGCAAAGCCGAACAGGTGATGCGTGATGCCCGCGGAATTCAGGATCGCGGCGGCGAGGATGAACAGTGGCACGGCCAGCAGCGGAAAGCTGTCGAGCCCGTCGACCATGCGCTGCACGGCGAGGAACATGCCCCGATCCATATACCAGAAATAGCCGACCGAGACGAAGATCATGGCGATCCCGATCGGCACGCCGACCAGAACCAGAAGCAGCCACAGGCCGCCGATGATGATGAGGGTCATGGGGCCTCGGTCCCTTCGATGTCACCGCTGCGCCCCGAAAGGATGCGGCGCAGGATGCGGTGGATCACGAGGATCGAACAGAGGAAGGCCGAGGCATAAAGCGCCGCCGTCGGAAAGGGCAGGGTGACCGAGCTCGCGGCCAATGTGCGGTCGACCGTTTTCCAGCCGATCCAGCACAGCTGCGCCATGACGCCGAGATAGGCGAGATCGACGATTGTGAACACGACGGTGCGGATACGGCGCGGCAGCATCGCCCCTATGAACCCCATGCGCAGGTGGCGGTTCTGGCGTTCGACTTCGGCGATGCCGATGAAGGCCATCCAGACCCAGACCCAGCGCGCGGCCTCTTCGGTCCAGACCGGGCCGCGCATCACGGGCGTGCGCCCGAGGATCTGCACAGCGACGATGGCGATCAGGATCAGGAACAGGATCGCGGCGATGGTCCCTTCGAGACTGTACTTGCGGCTCGGTCTCATGGGGTCCGTCCTTGGGTCTTGGGAAACGCGCGCCCGGACCATGCCGGGCGCGCGCGGGGTGTGGGCTCAGTTGTCGCCACGGACGCGCGCGATGGCGCCTGCGCCGAATTCGGCCTCGAGCGTGTCGTAATAGGGCTGCATCGCCGCGCGGAAGGGCGCGAGATCGGGCCGGGTGACGGTCAGGCCGCGCCCCTCGAAGGTCGACAGCAGTTCGGCTTCGGCGGCATTGGTGCGGCTGTTGTTCTCCTCACCGCCGGCGGCGACGGCGGCGGCGATCCAGCCCTGTTCTTCCTCCGACAGGCTGCCCCACAATTCGTCCGAGATCATCATCGCGATGGAGGCGATGAAGTGGTTGGTGATGGCCACATGGCTCTGCACCTCGTAAAAGCGCATCGCCTCGATGGTGGGCAGCGGGTTTTCCTGCGCATCGACCTGATTGGTCTGGAGCGCCAGATAGACCTCTGCGAAGGCGACAGGCGCGGGGGTTGCACCGGTGTTTTCGGCATAGGCGATCAGGAAGGGCACGTTGGGGGTGCGCATCCTGAGGCCAGCCATGTCTGCCATGCTTTCGATGGGGCGGTTCGACGTGGTCTGGCGCGTGCCATAATACCACAGGTCGAGCATGCGGATGCCCTGTTCCTCGAACCGGGCCGACATCTCCTGCCCCCAGTCGCCCGCCACGATTTCCTGCAGATGGGCGAAATCATCGGCCACATAAGGCGCGCCGATCAGGTTCAGTTCGGGAATGACATAGCTCATGTCGGGGTAGCCGACGGTGACCATGTCCAACTCGCCCGCCTGCACCTGTGCAACCATCGCGCGGAAATCGCCCAACTGTGACGACGGGAAGATCGTCAGCGTCATCTCGCCGCCCGACACCTCGGCCAGTGTTTCGGCCATCGCCTGCGCACCGGCAAAGAGGTTCGATACCTCGTTGTCCTGCATGCCCAGCGTCACTTCGCGTTCGGCCAGCGCCGGGGCGGCCATGGCCAGCGCCAGACCTCCGGCAAGGATCGTTGTCGTAAAGGGTCTCATCTTGGTCCTCCTCCTGATGATGTGTCCGGGTCGGCCCGGTCCGGCCTCACGCCTGTGGGGCAGCGGGGGCCTGTGACCCAAGCGCCGCGGCCTTGAGTCGTCGGCGCAGTGACCGGGCAAGATGCGCCTCCATCACGTCGGTCGCCGCGGCAACGTCTCCATCGAGGATCGCGGTATAGATCGCGCGGTGTTCCTCGTGGGAGATGCGGTCATTGGCGATGGGGTCGGCGACCGGCGGGCGGTCGGCAAACAAGCGGCTGACAAACATGTCGTGCAGAGTCAGCAAGATGGGGTTGCCCACGACCGACACCAGCGCGCGGTGAAAGGCGATGTCGGTCTGCGCGAAATCAGGGGTGCCGATGGCCTCTGCGTTGCGGGTCAGCGCCTCGTTCAGCTTGGCCAGATGCACGGTATCGGCGCGCATGGTGGCCGCGCGGGCCGCGCCAGTCTCGATGAACTGGCGCATCTGTTCCAGATGCGCGCCCGCCTCGGCATCGCCAAGGATGTCGCGGATATGGTCGGCGGCCCCGCGCAGGATGCTGTCAAGCGAAGGGCTGCTGGCGCGGGGGCGGTGGCCGGGCTGCGCCTCAAGATAGCCGCGCATCTGCATCTGCGACAAGGCAGCGCGCACGGTGGGGCGCGAGGCGTCGAAGCGTTCGCTCAACTCGCGCTCGGTCGGCAGCGGCTCTCCCTTGGGCTGACGGCCCGCCTTGATGTCGGCAATCAGCACCTCGGCGATGGCGTCGCTGCTGCTGCGTGGCGCGTCGATGACATCCGTTTCCCGCAAGACAAGGCCCCCCAATGGCCACAGCTTTGGTTTCCAATTTTTGGTATTACCAGAATCGACCATTGTCAAACCTGATTAAGCAGATGGACAAACAATAACTGCCATATTACGAATTTGGTCAAACAACCCTGACCAACCCAAAGGCCGCGCCGATGTCGAAACCCCTGTCCGGAATGTATGCCGCTCTGATGTCCGCCTTCGACGATGACGGCGCGTTCAGTCCTGAACGGCAGTCTGCCTTGAACGCCTATGTGCTGCGGCAGGGGCTGACGGGGCTTTATGTCGGCGGCAGCAGCGCGGAATCGGGCCTCATGGAAACCGAGGCGCTTCTGGAGCAGCAGGCGGTGGTCGCCCGCGATGCCAAGGGCTCGGGCGCGACGCTGATCGCCCATGTGGGCGTGCCCGCGCTGGCCGATGCGCGCAAGCTGGCGCGGAACGCCAAGTCTCTGGGGTACGACGGGCTTTCGGCCCTGCCGCCCCATTCCTATCCGTTCAGCGACGGTGAGATCCTTGGCTACTACAAGGGTCTTGCCGCCGAGACCGACCTGCCCCTGATCGTCTACGAGGTGCCGATCCGCACCGGCCGTCCCTTGCCGCTGGAGCTGCTGATCGATGTTTTGGACCTGCCCAATGTGGCGGGGATCAAGTTCACCTCGACCGACCTGTTCAAGCTGACAATGCTGCGCGTCAAGCGGCCGGACAGCACCTATTTCTTTGGCTTCGACGAAATCTACCTGTCCGCCGCCGCTTTGGGCACTGATGGCGGGATCGGCACGACCTACAACATCCTCGGCCGGCTTTATGCCGCCCTTCACGAGGCGGTGGGCGCGCGCGACCTCGACCGCGCCCGCGCGTTGCAAGACGTGTCGGCCGAGTTCGTCACCGGCCTGCTCGACGTCGGCGTGCTGCCCGGCATGAAGGCCGCGCTGCGC
The DNA here is from genome assembly GCF_003148775.1 of Roseicyclus mahoneyensis. Classification (GTDB taxonomy): domain Bacteria; phylum Pseudomonadota; class Alphaproteobacteria; order Rhodobacterales; family Rhodobacteraceae; genus Roseicyclus; species Roseicyclus mahoneyensis. The sequence continues at coordinate 122,288 of NZ_QGGW01000009.1, read as the reverse complement.
GCCTGCGGGATCGACTGCGGCCCGACCCGCGCGCCGCTTGCGTCCCGCGTTCCCGATGCCGAGGCGCGGATGCGCGAACTTGTCTCGCGCCCGTCGGTGCGTGACTGGCTGGTCTGAGGCGTCGGGCCGACTGAAATCTGTTCAAGGGGCATGACGCCCGCCGCAGCGTGGTCATCGCGGCCCGCGAATGAGTGCGCGGCCCAAACTGTCATGGGTCTTTCATCCATCTGTCACGCACCTGTCACGCACGGAACATATCGCGCTCCGGAACATATCAACTCCGGGGATCATCATGAAAACGCTCACGACCCTCACGTCCGTTGCCGCCCTGCTGCTGGCCGGGCCCGCCTTTGCCGAGTTCGCGCTCGATACGCGCTTCACGGATGCCGATGGCGACCTGATCGCCGACATCCCGACCGATCCGGCCCAGCTGGCCGATCCCGACACGCTGATCTTCGCCTACACCCCCGTCGAAGACCCCGCCGTCTACGCCGAGGTCTGGCAGGGTTTCCTTGATCACATGGCCGAAGTGACCGGCCGCGAGGTGCAGTTCTTCCCGGTCCAGTCCAATGCCGCCCAGATCGAGGCCATGCGCGCAGGCCGGCTGCACATCGCGGGCTTCAACACAGGGTCGAACCCGCTCGCCGTGGCCTGTGCAGGCTTCCGTCCTTTCGCCATGATGGCGGCTGAGGACGGGTCGTTCGGCTATGAGATGGAAATCATCACCTTCCCCGACAGCGGCATCGCTGCCGTGGAAGACCTGCGTGGCAGCCAGCTGGCTTTCACCTCCGAGACCTCGAACTCGGGCTTCAAGGCACCCTCCGCCCTGCTCGAGGGCGAATTCGGCATGGTCGCGGGCACGGATTTCGAACCGGTGTTCTCGGGCGCGCATGACGCCTCCATCCTCGGTGTGGCCAACCGCGACTACCCTGCGGCTGCCATCGCCAATTCCGTCATGGCCCGCATGATCGAGCGCGAGGTGATCACGTCCGATCAGGTCGTGACGATCTACACCTCGCAGACCTTCCCGACCACGGGCTACGGCACGGCGCACAACCTGACCCCGGAACTGCAAGAACAGATCCGCGAAGCTTTCTTCAGCTTCGAGTGGGAAGGCAGCGCGCTCGAGGCGGAATTTGCCAACTCCGGCGAGGCGCAGTTCATCCCCATCACCTTCCAGGAAGACTGGGCCGTGATCCGCACGATCGACGAGCTGACCGGCGTCGTCTACGAGTGCAATTGAGCCCTTATCTTTCACGATGACGTCACGGGCGGCCCCGCGCCGCCCGTGGGTTTTTGCACGAGAGGGTGCCCCCGGATGCTTTTTCTCGAAGGCCTGACAAAGACCTACAAGACCGGCGACGCTGCGCTGCGCGACGTGTCGCTGACAGTTCCCAAGGGGCAGATCATGGGCTTGATCGGGCCGTCGGGCGCGGGCAAGTCGACGCTGATCCGTTGCATCAACCGGCTGGTGGAGCCAAGCGGGGGCAAGGTGCTTCTGGGAGACGTGGATCTCGTGGGGCTGGGCAAGGCCGACCTGCGCCGCCAGCGCCGCCGCATCGGGATGATCTTTCAGGAATATGCGCTGGTCGAACGGCTGACCGTGATGGAAAACGTCCTGTCCGGCCGGCTGGGCTACGTGCCCTTCTGGCGCAGTTTCCTGCGTAAATACCCCCCCGCCGACATCCAGCGCGCCTATCAGCTTCTGGACCGGGTGGGGCTGATGGAACAGGCCGACAAGCGCGCCGACGCGCTGTCGGGCGGGCAGCGCCAGCGGGTCGGCATCGCGCGCGCGCTTGCGCAGGACCCCGAACTGCTGCTGGTCGATGAACCGACCGCCAGCCTCGACCCCAAGACCAGCCGCCAGATCATGCGCCTGCTGACCGAAATCTGCGCCGAGCGCGGCCTCCCCGCCATCGTCAACATCCATGACGTGCCTTTGGCGCAGCAATTCATGCAGCGCATCGTGGGGTTGCGGGCGGGCCGCGTGGTCTTCGACGGCACGCCCGAACAGCTGACGCATGAGGCGCTGACCGCGATCTACGGCGCGGAAGACTGGAACGAGATGCGCCGTGGCGACGAGGAACAGACCCGCGCCGAAGCCGACGCCCGTGACCGCATGGCGGCGCTGGCCAGATGAGCGCGCCCGACTATCCCACGACCTGGCGCCGCCCACCGCAGATCATCAGGGATCGGCGCTGGCGCATCGCGTTCCAGATCGGCATCGTGGTCTACCTGATCCTCGCCATCGGATCGGTCGAGGTGAACTGGGCGCGTGTCTATACCGGGCTGGAGCGCGGGCAGCGCTTCGTCTTGGGCTTCCTGCAGCCTGATTTCGATACGCGCTGGCGTGACATCAGTCGCGGGCTGATCGAAAGCCTGACCATGACGCTGACCTCGACGGTGGTGGGCGTGGCCATCTCCATCCCGATCGGCATCGGGGCCGCGCGCAATATCGCACCGCGCTGGATCTACTACATCTGCCGCGGGATCATCGCCGTCAGCCGGGCATTGCAAGAAGTCATCATTGCGATCTTCTTCGTGGCGATGTTCGGCTTCGGCACATTCGCCGGTTTCCTGACGCTGTCCTTCGCCACCATCGGCTTCATCGCCAAACTGCTGGCCGACGACATCGAGGAAATCGACGAGGCGCAGGCCGAGGCGGTGCGCGCCACCGGCGCATCTTGGGGGCAATTGCTGAATTACGCCGTGCAGCCGCAAGTGATGCCGCGCCTGATCGGCCTGTCGCTCTATCGGCTCGACATCAATTTCCGCGAAAGCGCCGTGATCGGTATCGTCGGCGCGGGCGGGATCGGGGCGACGCTCAATACCGCCATCGACCGCTACGAATATGACAGTGCGGGGGCGATCCTGCTCATCATCATCGCCATCGTGATGGTCGCCGAATACAGTTCCAGCTACCTGCGGAAGTTCCTGCAATGACCGAGATCACGCATTACAGCCAGGTCTGGTCCTACCGCACGACGCGCGGGCGCCTGTTGCTCTGGGGCGGCTGGCTGGCTCTGGTGGCGCTGTTCGTCTGGTGCTGGCAGATCATGACAGAGCGCACCATTTGGGCCTTCGTCTACGATGCGCCCCGGCAAGCCGCCGATATCGGCGGACGCATGGTGCCGCCGCGCTGGTCCTACCTGAACGAGTTGTGGGTGCCGCTGTGGGACACGCTCAACATGGCGACGCTGGGCACGCTGGGCGGGGTCATCATGGCGGTGCCGGTGGCCTTTCTTGCTGCGCGCAACACGACGCCATCAGCCCTTTTCCTGCGGCCCGTCGCGCTTTTCATCATCGTCGCCTCGCGGTCGATCAACTCGCTGATCTGGGCGCTTTTGCTGGTTGCGATCATCGGGCCGGGCCTGCTGGCGGGGATCGTGGCCATCGCGCTGCGCTCCATCGGGTTCATCGGCAAGCTGCTCTACGAGGCGATCGAGGAGACGGACGCCAGTCAGATCGAGGCGATCGAGGCCACCGGGGCCAGCGGCGCGCAGGTGCTGTCTTACGGGATCGTACCGCAGATCATGCCGGCCTTCTGGGGCATCACCGTGTTTCGATGGGACATCAACATCCGCGAAAGCGCGATCTTGGGGCTTGTGGGCGCGGGGGGCATCGGGCTCAAGCTGGAGGCCTCGCTCAACACGCTGGCCTGGAGCCAGGTCTCAGTGATCTTGTTGCTGATCCTTGCCACTGTCGTGCTGAGCGAATGGGTCTCGGCGAGGGTACGCCATGCCATCATCTGAGGCAGCAAGGGCCCTTCGCTGCGTAAATATCTTTACGACCGCCCAAGGATCGGCAAACGTCTGCCGGGATGCGGGCGAACCTGCACCGGACGGTCAACGCACCGCCACACACCCAAAGGGAGAGAGACAAAGATGACCAAAAGATCCGTTTTGCTGGCAGCGGCGGCCATCATGCTGGCACCGGCCGTTCCGGCCAGCGCGCAGGGCAACGAGCTTGTGCTCTACTGCTCGGTGCAGGAGGAATGGTGCCGTGCCATGTCCGAGGCGTTCCAGCGCGAAACCGGGATCAACGTCCTGATGACCCGCCGGTCCTCGGGCGAGACCTATGCCCAGATCGCTGCCGAAAGCGGCCAGCCGCGCGGCGACGTGTGGTGGGGCGGCACCGGCGACCCCCATCTGCAGGCTGCGCAAGAGGGGCTGACCGAGGAATACCGCTCGGACATGCTGGCCGAACTGCAGCCTTGGGCGCTGCAGCAGGCGGAAACCTCGGGCTACCGCACCGTCGGCATCTACGCCGGTGGCCTTGGCTTTGGCTACAACACCGATCTCGTGACCGAGAACCCGCCCGCCTGCTGGGCCGACCTGCTGGACGCGCGGTTCGAGGATGACGTGCAGGTAGCGAACCCGAACTCCTCGGGCACCTCCTACACCATGCTGGCCACGCTGGTGCAGCTGATGGGTGAGGAAGAGGCTTTCGAATATCTGACCCAGCTTCATGGCAACATCAGCCAGTATACCCAGTCGGGCTCCGCCCCGATCCGGGCGGCGGCGACCGGCGAAACGGCCATCGGCATCGTGTTCATGCATGACGCCGTAGCCCAGACCGTGACCGGCGCGCCCATCGTGACCGTCGCCCCCTGCGAGGGCACGGGCTACGAGGTGGGGTCCATGTCGATCATTGCGGGCGGTCCGAACCCGGATGCCGCGCGCGCTTTCTACGACTGGGCGCTGACGCCTGCGGCGCAGGAACTGGGCGCAACGGCGAACAGCTTCCAGATCCCGTCGAACGTCAATTCGGTCACGCCCGATGCCGCCCCGCGGCTGGAGGATGTTAACCTGATCGACTACGACTTTGCCCTCTACGGGTCGAGCGAGGAACGCACCCGCCTGCTGCAGCGCTGGGATGCCGAGATCGGGTCGCTGCCGCAGTAACCGGCAGCGCATCCCCGTGGGTCGCTTTTCCCTGACATCGGACCGAGCCGGGCTTGCCTGGCTCGGTCTTTTGGCCGCAGCGCTGGGTCTTGTGCCTTGGTACAAGGGTAACAACCTTTTTGCCGGCCCTGCCGCTTCGGCCCTGACCGAGGCGCTGGCTGGACGCGGCTGGCTCTGGCCGATGATCGCGGTGACATCGGCCCTGTCCATCGCCGCGCTGACGCGCGGCTGGCAAAGGTCCAATCTTGCGCTGGGCCTGACGCTGGGGGCGTTTGCGCTGCTGATCTGGCAAGGTTTTGCCGTTGGCTTGCGCGGCCCCTCCGCCGATTGGGTCGGGTCCGCCTTCCCACGCGCGGCCGACGGGCAGACTGGTCTAGGCTGGGGCGGGTTTCTGGCCGGGATCGCGCTGACGGGCCTGTTGTCCGACCTTTTCGCCGCGCGCGGCTTCTGCCGGGGTGAGCGCTTCCCGGCTTTCTGCATCACGGCCATCGTCGCGTTGCTGACGCTGTTTGTCTTTTTCCCCATCCTGCGCCTTGGCATTGCTGCTTTTGTTGATCCGACGGGCGCGCTGGCGCTGGGCACCTTCTGGGCGCGGATCTCGGCGCCTGATCTTTGGGGTGTGGCCTGTTTCGCAGGCGCGGGGCGCTGTGGCGTGGTCGTGAACACCGTGGTTCTGGGCGTGCTGTCGGCCTCGTTTGCGACCGCGCTGGGCCTTGCGCTGGCACTTTTGGTCAACCGCACCGATTTCCGGATGAAGCGGGCGCTTCGCGCCATTTCCATCCTGCCGATCATCACCCCGCCCTTCGTCGTGGGCGTCGCCATCATCTTGCTCTTCGGGCGTACCGGGCTGGTCACCAGCTTCGTCGCCGACCTGATGGACGTGCGGCCAACCCGCTGGATCTACGGCCTTCCCGGCATCTTGATCGCGCAGGTTCTGGCCTTTGCGCCGGTGACCTTTCTTGTGCTGCTGTCCACGCTCGAGGCGATCAATCCCACGCTTGAGGAAGCTTCGCGCACTCTTGGCGCGCGGTCGATGACCACCTTCCGCAAGATCACATGGCCACTGTTGCGTCCTGGTCTAGCGGCGGCCTTTCTGCTGGCCTTCATCGAAAGCCTTGCGGATTTTGGCAACCCGATCGTGCTGGGTGGTGGCTACGAGGTGCTGTCGGTCAAGATCTTCTTCGCCGTGGTCGGCGCGCGCTACGATCTGGGCAACGCTGCGACACTTGCGATGATCCTGCTGGCGCTGACGCTGATCGCGTTCTGGCTGCAGATGCGCTGGATGGGCAAGAAAAGCTACGTCACGGTCACCGGCAAATCCGACGCTGGCCTGACCGCACCGCTGCCGCCAATCCTCAAGATCGCGGTGTTTGCGGTGGTGCTGCCTTGGGTCCTGTTCACGCTGGCGGTCTACATCATCATCGCGGCAGGCGGCTTCGTCACCGATATCGGGCGCTGGGACCTGACGCCGACGCTGAGCCATCTGGTCACCGCCTTCCGTTTCGAGATCGCCGAGAACGGCCTTCAGCTTTATGGCTCGGCTTGGGATTCGATGATTACCACGCTCTGGGTCGCAGGGCTGGCTGCGCCCTTGACGACGCTGGTGGGCATCCTGACCGCATGGCTGGTCGCGCGGCAGGATTTTGCCGGTCGCCGTGCCTTTGAATTCGGCACGATGTTGTCCTTTGCGGTTCCCGGCACCGTGGTGGGTGTGTCCTATGTCGCGGCTTTCAACGTGCCGCCGGTCGACATCACCGGGACGGCGGCCATCCTCATCATCTGTTTTGTCTTTCGCAACATGCCGGTGGGCATGCGGGCGGGACTGGCGGCGCTGGCCCAGATCGACAAGTCGATGGAGGAGGCGTCGCAGACCATGGGCGCGGGCGGGGCCACGACGCTGCGCCGCGTGGTCCTGCCCCTGATCCGGCCTGCGGTTTTCACGGCGCTGGTCTATTCCTTCGTCACGGCGATGACGGCGGTCTCTGCCGTGATCTTCCTTGTCTCGGCGCGGCACAACATGGCGACGGCCTATATCATGGGCAGGGTCGAGGCGGGGGAATACGCGCTCGCCATCGCCTATTCGGCGGTGCTGATGATCGTGATGATCGGCTGCGTCGCGCTGATCCAGTTGGCGGTGGGCACGCGCAGGCTGGGGCGCAGACAGGAATTGCAGGGCCGCCCGGCGGCGGACCCCGCGGAATAAGGGACAGGGCATGACGGAAACGGCGATCGAATTCGTGAATGTGCTCAAGCGCTACGGCAGTGCCGTGGCGGTCGACAAGATGAGCTTTTCTATCGCCAAGGGGGAGCTTGTGACCTTTCTTGGTCCCTCGGGCTGCGGCAAGACTACGTCGCTGCGCCTGATCGCGGGGTTGGAGCTGCCGACCGAGGGGCAGGTCAAGATCGCAGGCCGCGACGTCAGCCGCGACCCTGCGTCGGAACGCAACGTCGGCATGGTGTTCCAATCCTACGCGCTGTTTCCGCATATGAGTGTGCTCGACAACGTGTCCTACGGCCCCACGATCCGTGGCGTTCCCAAGGCCGAGGCGCGCGACCGCGCGCGCGCCATCCTCGATCAGGTGGGGCTGGCGGGCTACGAGGCGCGCTTGCCCTCGGAATTGTCGGGCGGCCAGCAGCAGCGGGTCGCGGTCGCGCGTGCCATCGTGCAGCAGCCCGATGTTCTTCTGTTCGACGAGCCGCTCTCCAACGTCGATGCCAAACTGCGCCGCAAGGTCCGGGCGGAGATCCGCGAGTTGCAGCAGCGCTTCGGCCTGACCGCCGTCTATGTCACCCATGATCAGGAGGAAGCGCTGGCTGTCTCCGACCGCATCGTGGTGATGAAGATGGGCCAGATCGCCCAGATCGGCACGCCGGCGGAGCTTTATGAACAGCCTGCATCGTCCTTTGTTGCCGATTTCATCGGCGATGCGAACCTGATCGAGGGAAAGGTTTCCTCTGGAACCTTCCATGCCGCCCATCTGGCCCTGCCGGTCAGGGCCGCGGATGGCATCGTCACCGCCACGATCCGGCCAGAACGCATCCGGCTGGCAAAGGGTGGCATCGCCACGATCCGGTCTGCCAGCTATCTGGGCAGCCGGATGGAATATGTCGTGCAGGACGAAAACCTTGAGTTCCTCGTCTCGCGCCCGATTTCCGAGCCGCGCCTGACCGCAGGCGATAGCGTCGACCTGCAGATCGATCCCGCAGACCTTGTCCTTGTCCGCTGAAAGACCCTTTCCATGACCGACCCTATCGCCGCTCGTGCGGCCCTTGCCTCTGACCTTGCGCAAAGGGCCGGGCATATTGCGCTCGACTATTATCGCCGCCGCGACAGTCTTGAGATCGAGACCAAGACCGGCGCGCTCGATCTCGTGTCGATCGCAGATCGCGCGGTCGAGGACATGATCCGGGCCGAGATCGCAGCGGCCTTTCCCGATGACGCAATTCTGGGCGAGGAAGGTGGCGCCATGGCCGGGCGGTCCGGCCTGACATGGGTCATCGACCCCATCGACGGCACCGTGCCCTTCCTCATGGGCCTGCCGCATTGGTGCGTGGTGATCGCGCTGATCGAAGGGACGGAAACCCATCTGGGCGTGATCGACGTGCCGATGGCGGGCGAACATTTCGCGGCGCGCGCGGGGCGGGGGGTTACCCTTGACGGCAAACGCCTGACGCTTGATCCGACGCGGGCGATCACGCAGGGCCTTGTGGCAGTAGGTGCCTCGAACCGGTCCGAACCCGAACCGATCGTGGGCATCATCCAAGGGTTGATGCAGGCGGGCGGAATGTTCTACCGCAACGGATCGGGTGCCAACATGCTGGCCAATGTCGCGGCGGGCAGGCTTGCCGCCTATGTGGAGCCGGCGATGAACCCGTGGGACAGTCTGGCGGGCCTGTTGATGATCCGCGAGGCTGGCGGGGTCACATTCGCCTATCCGGCCGATGCCACGCTTGGCCTGACGCTGGGGGCGGCACCCGGTGTCTGGGACGATCTGCTGGCCATCGTGACGCGCCAGTATCCCGAGGGTCTGCCCCAGCCGCAGCGCTAGGGGCAAACCGACCGGGTCATCAGGGCAGGTCGCGCGTCGCCAGAAAATCGCGGATGTCGAGCCTGTCCTTTTCGTCCATCGAGACGTAGACCAATGCCATGTTGGTGCGTTCCCGGATCATCGACCCCGGAAAGGGCAGGTAGCTGAGTTCCCGCGTGCCAAAGGACGGCGAAGCAGTGCCGACCTGCCATTCGGTTTTCAACTCCACATCCACCAGTTTCAGCGTGCTGGCCCCGGCCTTGCCCGGCCGTTCCAGCGGAACGCCCGCGAGCTGCAGATAGGCGGCCTTGTCGGCGGCGGTCACGAAACCGTCGATGAATTGCGCGGTCAGGATCTGCAGATCGGCGGCGCTATCCTCGGGCGTCAGGTGCGAATGGAGGTGATCGGCGGGACCGTGTGCATGGTTGTGATCATGCGGGTGATGGTGGTGCCCGTGCCCGTGGTGGTGGTGATCATGGGGCATTGGACCACCTCCGCCCGGTGAACTCGCCATGCGGGATGGTCACGGGCTTGTCGATATGGCGCTTGTGCGCGCCCATCTTGCCTGCCGCCACCATCGAGCCCAGCACATCCACGATCACCCGCGTGCCCATCAGCGCCGTGATGTCGGAGGTGTCATAGGGCGGGCTGACCTCGACCAGTTCCATGCCGCAGAGCCCTTCGGCGGCCACTTTGGACGCCAGCGCCAACGCCTCGCGCGGCAGGAAGCCGCCGGGTTCGGGCCAGCCGGTGCCGGGGACAAAGCCGCAATCGATGCTGTCGATGTCAAAGGACATGTAGACCATGTCGACGCCATCCCATGCCATTTCCAGCGCCATCTCGGCGGTCTTGTCGATGCCCATCTTCTCCATGTCGGACATGGTGATGATGTTGGTTTCCCGCTCGCGCGCGACCTTCACCGCCTCGCGCGGGACCTGCCAGCCGCCGATGCCCACCTGCACGAGGTTCTTGGCCGGCACATTGGGCAGGAGGGTAGAGTGGAACCACGGCGTCGTGTGCATCCGCTCGTCGAGGTCTTTTTCCTGAATGTCGGCGTGGCGGTCGAAATGCACGATCCCGATTTTCTTGGAGGTGCATTCCGCGATGCCGCGCACGCAAGGGAACCCGATCGAATGATCGCCCCCGATCATGATCGGGAAGCTGCCGGAGCTGAACACGTGGCTGACTGCACGGCTGATCTGGTCGAAGCTCTTTTCGAGGTTCGCGGGGATGGTGAACACATCGCCCGCATCGCAGAGCGTCATCTGTTCGCGCAGGTCGACGGCCAGCTCATAGTTGTAGGGCGTGTAAAGCGCGCTGATCTTGCGCAAGCCTTGCGGGCCAAAGCGCGTTCCAGGGCGGTAGGTGGTGCCGCCGTCAAAGGGGATGCCAAGGACGGTGGCGTCGTAATGCTTCACCTCGGTCACATCCTCGGCGTAGGGCGCCTTGAGGAAGGTGTTGATGCCCGCGTAATGGGGCAGCTCGCCGCGCGCGAAGGTGGGGATCGACTTGTCCTCGATGCTGTCGGCGCCGGTCAGCCCCATGCGCAGCGCCCAGCGGCGTTCTTCGTCCCAGCGGTCACCGGGAATGTCGGCCTCAGCCTGCATCGCGCGCCAGCCGCGCAGCTTCGTCAGGTCGGGGTGATGCGCGCGCCGGTCGTCGCGCGGCGCAAGGCGCGGGCTATGCGGCCGGCTGCGCCGCGGGGTGAGATGATCCATCTTGGTCCTCTTTCAGTTGATAGGGGATGCCGCCGTTGCGGGCGTCAAAATCATAGGTGATCGTCGCGCCATAGGCGGCGGGGTCATGGGGGTCCCAGCGGGTCTTGTCGAAGACGATGACCCGGTCGCCCAGCTTGAACGCCTCGCGCAGGTCGTGGGTGACCATGAAGACGGTCATGGGGGTTTCCTGGCGCAGATCGGTCAGAAAAGCGTGCATCTGCTCGCGCGTGCCGGGGTCGAGCGCGCCGAAGGGTTCATCGAGCAGCAAGATACGGGGCTTGGCCGCCAGCGCCTGTGCGATGGCAAGGCGCTGTTGCATGCCGCCTGACAGCGCGGCGGGATATTGGTGGGCCACATGCGCCAGCCCGATCCGGTCGAGCGTGGCATCGGCGCGGGCGCGCGCGGCGCGGCGGGCGGGGCCGAACAAGCGGCCCAGCGGGCGCGACAAGCCTTCGGCGGCCACGATATTGTCGCGGACGGTCAGGTGGGGGAACACTGAATAACGCTGGAACACGATGCCGCGCGTGCGGTCTGGCTCTCCCTTCAACGGCTGGCCGTCGACCGTGATCTGGCCGCGCGTGGGGCGTTCCTGATCCAAGAGCAGCCGCAGGAAGGTGGATTTCCCGCAGCCGGACGCGCCCACGATCGAGATGAATTCGCCTTCACCCACCGACAGCGACACCCGCTCCAAGATTGGGCGCGGGCCGTAGCTTTGAAAGATGCCGTCGACCTGAACCAGCGTCATCCCCGCGCCTCCGCCCACGGGAACAGCCAGCGCGACAGGCGCGCCAGCCCCCAGTCAATCAGGAAGGCCAGCAGCGTGATCCACGCCACATAGGTCAGGATCACGTCCATCGCCAGAAAGCGGCGGACAAGGAACACGCGGTAGCCAAGCCCGCTGTCTGAAGCGACCGCTTCGGCGGCGATCAGGAACAGCCATGCGGGGCCAAGCGACAGGCGTATCGCCGAGATCAGGCGCGGCAGGATCTGCGGCAGCGCGACCGAGAGGGCTATGCCCAGCGTCGAAGCGCCCAGCGTCTGCGCCTTTACCACTTGTTCTTGCGGCAATTCCAGCGTGCGCGCCGTGAGGTCGCGGATCAGGAACGGCGTTATGCCGATGGCGATCAGCGCAATTTTGGCGGTATCGCCCACGCCCAGCGTGATAAAGAGGATCGGCAGCACCGCCAGCGGCGGGATCATCGAGACGACGGCGACGAAACCCTGCAGGCTGGACCGGATCAGCGGGATCAGCCCTATGGCTACCCCCAGCACCAGCCCCAAAAGCGCGGCGATGCCAACGCCCGCCGCCAGAAGCGACAGGCTGGACAGGGTATCGCCCCAGAACAGGATCTCGCCCGACCGCCGGTCTTCCTCGGTCAAGAGCCGCCACGCGGTTCCGCCCAAGGTGGCGAAGGAGGGCAGGATGCGGTCCTGCGGGTTCTCGGCCAGCCGCGCGGCCGAGGCTTGCGCATAGACAAGTCCCACCAGCACGAAGGGCAGGGCGGCCAGTGCCACGCGGCCCACGGGGCCGGGATATCGGTTGATCAGCCGCATGACCCGGACCCCGTCCGCTTGCCGTTACAGCGCCCCGTCGGCCGCCATCTGCATGAAGCTGGGATCGAAGCGCAGGCGGATATTGGCGGGATCACCCGTGACCACATCGCCGGGGTATTCGACACCGACGAAATCGGCGCTCGGTGCCCCTTCGCCAAGAATGCCACGCTCGAACAGGAACTCGGCCACGCTCACCATGGTCTCCGGCAGCGCCGGACTTTGCACGAAGGCGACCGCATCGGCGGGGTTCCAGAACATCTGGGTGGAGGCCAGTTGCGCGTCATAGCCCGCAAGGTCCGTGCCCGAGGCCTCGGCCATGGCGGTGCGCGCCGCGACGCCTTCGGGCGTGTCCGACGACATGATCGTCATCAACTCATACCACGCCCCCACCAAGGCGCGCCCGAAATCGGGGTTGGCGGCGAGCGTTTCCGTGTTGACCACCATCATGTCGATGATCTCGCCGGGGATGTCGGCGGAGGTGAAAAGGATATTGGCGGCAGGGTCCTCGGCGATGGTGGAGACCAGCGGGTTCCAGGTGACGACCGCCTGCACGTCATCGGTGGCGAAGGCCGCGATCATGTCGGCGTCGGAGGTGTTGATGACACCCGCAAGGTCGCGTTCCTCAAGTCCCACGCTGTCGAGCGCACGGGCGAGCAGGTAGTGAGATACCGACAGTTCCACGAGGTTGACGGGCATGCCCGCAAGGCTTTCCAGTGTCCCCTCGCCCTTGAGGATCACCGCGTCGTTGCCGTTGGAGAAATCGCCGACGATGAGTGCCGTGGTGTCCACGCCCGATCCTGCCGGGATCGACAGCGTGTCCATGTTGGTGGCCGACACCCCGTCGAATTCGCCCGCTGTGTAAAGGTTGATCGATTCCACATAATCGTTGATCTGCACGATATCGACGGTGATGCCGTAGCGTTCCGCCCAAGCATCCATGATGCCGCTTTCGTCCAGATAGCCCCAGGGCATCCAGCCGACATAGATCGACCATGCGACGGAAAACTCCGTGCGCTCCTGCGCAGTGGCAAGGCCTGTGGACAGGGTCAGGGCAAGGGCGGTGGTCGCGGCGAGGGTTGTTTTCGTCAACTTCGGGTCCTCCGACAGGATGATGGCAGACGTCCGACCGAAGACAGCGACGTTCGAGGGGAGCGGCCGAACAAGATGCGCAGTGCTCTCCCGGGATTTTGGCCCGCCGTGTACCGTGCCGGAATTTGCCGACGCGGCCGCATTTCTCGGACCAGACCCCGAACCCGGGCGGAACCCTAAATGCTCTGCGCACCAACAGGCTGCATGGCGCTTGGGGATGGGTCAAAAGCGTTTGGATGTCGGCCGGGCCGATGTTGGAAATCGTCGGCTTTGTGGGCTTGCACGCGATCGGGTGCTTGGAAATTGAGCGCTGCGGGGACAGAGCGCTGCCTGCAGCGGGCAGCCCGACCATGATCGGAGGGCCCGGCGGGACGATTCTGCCCGATCGCGACGCGCATAAGAGCTTGCGGGTTCGCGCCGCGAAAGGATATTTTCATCGCCATGTCGCCAGCGCCAAAGACCTCGTTTCTGACCCGCATCCGCAAGGCGACGCCGGAATTTCATCCCAGCGAAAAGCGCCTTGCCGATGCCATCGTGCATTTCCCCGGCCAGTTGGCAGGATATACCGCCACGGAAATCGCCAAGCTTGCTGGCGTGTCCAACGCCACGGTGACCCGTTTTGTCCGCAAGATCGGCTACGCGTCCTTTGAAGAGGCGCGGCAAGCCGTGCGGGCCGAACAGGTGGCGGGAACTGCGCTGTTCCGGGTCGGGGGGGATGGAACCCCCTCGCAAGGGCTGGTGGCCCGTCACCTCGCACAGTGCCACGGCAACCTTGAGCAAAGCCTTGCGGCGCTGGACGAGGCCGAGATCGCGGGCCTCGTGACGGCCATGGTCGCGGCGCGCCGGTTGTGGGTGGTCGGCTTTCGGGCCGGTCAGGGCTTTGCCCGCTACCTTGCATGGCAGGTGATGCAGGTCCGGTCCGACGTGGCGACCCTGCCGCGCGACGGGGAGACACTGGCTGAAAGCCTTGCCGGGATCGGTCCGGGCGATTGCGTGATCGTGTTCGCCCTGCGCAGGCCGCCACGCCAGCTCGATCAGGTGCTGCGGCATGTGACGGGCTGCGGCGCGGATGTGGCCCTGATCGGCGACCTGACCGAGCTTGGTGCGGGGCCAGTCAGGTGGACCCTGCCGTGCAGCACCACCGGCGCGGGGGCCCTGTTCGATCATGTCGGCGTCATGGCGATCTGCGGTCTGCTGGCGGCCGCCGCGATCGAAAGATCGGGTCCGGCTGGACGCGAAAGGCTGAGCGCCATCGAAGCCATCCATGATTCGCTTGACGAGATCTGACCCGGTCCAGAGCGGATTGCTTGGTCAGACCCCCCCGATTGTTGCCCGTTTCTTGAGCGTCGGAGAATCCTTGGCGCCGGCTGGCCATGAAAATGCATTTTTATCATGGCGGGCAACGGAAAATATTTTTGCATGGGTGGGCATTGTTTTTCCCCGCCTCCCCTCGAAAGGATCGAGACATGACGCTCCTGAGAAATTCGCTTTTCATCGCGGCCGCGAGCCTCGCCCTGCCGGGCGTCGCTTCGGCGCAAACCGTCCTTCAGATCAATTCCTCACTGCCGGATGGGTCGTTCGCGCATGTCTTCTTGCTCGAATACGAATCCCGCCTCGAGGCAGCCACCGAAGGCGCCATCGACGTGCAGATCTTCATGTCGAACACGCTCGGCTCCGAGGAAGACGTGCTGCAGGGCCTTGGCCTTGGTACGCATCACGCCTCGCTCTCGGCCTCGGCCATCGCGCAGATCAATGCGCGCACTGCGATCTTCGACCTTCCCTACCTGTTCGAGGACCGCGCCGCGGTCCAGACCTTTGCGGCCAGCCCTGCGGGCGAGATGATGGCCGCGGGTTTCGATGGCACCGGCATGATGCTGGCCGCGATGTGGGACAACGGGTTCCGCCAGATCACCAATGACGTGCGCCCCATCGTGGTGCCCGCCGATCTGGTGGGTCTCAAGATCCGCACCCCCACCAGCCGCCAGCGCGTCGAGATGTTCAACACGTTGGGCGCGAACGCCACACCGCTGTCCTTTGGCGAGGTCTATTCCGCGCTTGATCAGGGTGTGATCGACGGGCAGGAAAATCCGGCCGAGATCGTGGAAAGCGCGCGCCTCTACGAGGTGCAGGATTACATGTCGCTGTCCAACCATGTCTACCTGCCGACCTTTCTGGTTTTCGGTGAACCCTACTTGAACGGGCTCGACCCTGCCCTGCGGGAAACCGTCATGACCGTCGCGGCCGAGCTTGCGCCCTGGACCTTTGACTGGGGCACGGAAACCGATGCCCGCGTGATCGCCGAGCTGGGTGACCGTATCGCCATCAATGAGGTCGATTTCGCCGCGTTTCAGGCTGCTGCAGCACCGCTTTACGAAAGCCCGACCTTCGTTGACGTGATCGGTGCCGACATGATCGCAGCGACCCGCGCGGCGCTTGGCATCGAGTGATGCGACAGGAGCACCCGGCCATGGCCAGCCTTACCACCCTTATCGCCCGCCTCGATCTCTGGCTGACGCGCGCGTTGGACGCGGCGGTGATCGGCTTGGCCGGGTTGCTCTTCGTGCTGCTCAACATCGCGGTGGTCAGCCGCTTCGTGTTCAACAATTCCGTCTCCTGGTCGGAAGAGTTGCCTGCCCATATCCTCGCCGCGCTGACCTTCATCGGCGCCGCTTACCTGACCCGCACCTCGGAACATCTGGGGTTCGATGCGGTGGTTCGCATCCTGCCGCCGGGCGTCAAGCGCGCGGTGATGGCGGGCAACCTGATCCTGATCGCCGGGTTCGGTGTGCTGCTTGCCTGGTATGGCGGTATCGCGGCGGCCAGTTTCGGCAGCCGCATGATGATCTCGGTCGACCTGCCGATGGCGCTGTTTCGCTACACGATGCCCGTCGGCGGAGCCTTGATCGCGCTCATCAGTGTCACCCGTCTGGCCGGTCTGCTGACCGGGCAGGTTCATCCTGACGACCTCTTGCCCGAAAGCGACGCGTGATGTTTCTCGATCCCGGCTGGATCATCCTGATCCTTCTTGTCGTCTTGCTGATCGCGGGCCTGCCCATCGCCTTCGTGCTGGGCGTCACGGCGGCCACGCTCATCATCATCGATCCCGCCGTCGTGCCGCAAATCATCGGCCTGATCCCGTTTGGCGGCGCCAACAACTACCTGCTTGTCGCGGCGCTGTTGTTCATGATCGCGGGCGAAGTGATGAATCAGGGGCGCATCGCGGAAAAGCTGATCGCCTTCGCCTCCAGTCTGGTCGGGCATATCCGGGGCGGGTTGGCGCATGTCAACATCTTGACATCGCTGTTCTTTTCCGAGATTTCGGGCACCGCCACCTCGGATGCTGCCGCCATCGGCTCGGTGATGATCCCGCAGATGAAGAAACGCGGCTACCCGGCCGCCTTTGCCGCCGCCGTAACATCGACCTCGGCCACGATGGCGATCATCGTGCCGCCGTCGCTGAACCTGATCCTCTATGCCTATGTGGCCAACGCCTCGATCGCCGAGCTGTTCGCCGCCGGTATCTTGCCCGGCATCCTTGTCTGCGGGCTCTTGATGGCGACGGCCTACATCATCTCCGTCCGCAAAGGCTATCCGACCGAGGGCGAGTTCCGCCTCAAGCGCGTGCTGGAAACCGGCAAGGATGCCGCCATTCCCCTGACTCTGCCGATCTTGATTCTTGTGGGCATTCTGGGCGGCATTTTCACCGCGACCGAGGCGGGCGCCATCGCGGCCTTCTGGTCCATCGTTCTGGCGGCCTTCCTTTACCGCACGATCCGGCTGGGCAATCTTCTCGATACCTTCCGCATCGCGGGCAAGCGCAGCGCAATGCTGATGTTCATCGTGGCCACCTCGACGCTTCTGGGCTGGTACATGACCAACCAGCAGATCCCCCAGACCATCGCGCAGGCGATCTTGGGCCTGTCGGACAACTACTGGGTCGTGCTGCTGGCGATCAACGTGTTCTTCCTGTTGGCGGGCACGATCATCCACGGGACGCCCGCGATCTTGATGCTGGTCCCGATCTTCCTGCCGCTGGCCGATCAACTGGGCATCGACCGGGTGCATTTTGGCCTGATCCTGACCATCAACCTCGGCATCGGGCAGCAGACGCCACCGGTGGCCTCGGTCGTGCTGATCACATGCGCCATCGCCAAGATCTCCATCGCCAAGATCATTCCATCACTCATGGCCTTCATCGGCGCGATGCTGGTGGCGTTGATCCTCGTCAATCTCTTCCCCGCCATCGTCTTGTGGCTACCATCGGTCATCTTGTGATGCGGCTGTTGATCGTGAACCCCAACACGTCGCCCGGTGTGACGGCGCGCATCAATGCCGCCGCGCAGGCCGTGGCGCACCCGGGGGACCGCTTTACCACCGTTCCTGCGGCCTTCGGGCCATCCTTGATCGTGACCGAGGAAGACGGGCGGGCGGCTGTGGCCGGGGTGCTGGCGGCCATTGCGCAGCAGGAGGGTGATTTCGACGGGATCGTGCTTGCCTCCTTCGGGGACACTGGCGCGCCCGAGGTCCGGGCGGCGCATGCGCATCTGCCGGTTATCGGCATCGCCGAGGCCGCCTTTGCCGAGGTTCGGCGCCGGGGTGGCCCCTTTGCCATCGTCACCTTCGCCCCCGAGGTCGCTGCGCCCTTGCATCACAAGTCGCATGAGCATGGCGTGCTCGATCAACTTGTCGGGATCGTGAGCCCCCCCGGCCCGTTGCGGCATGATCCCGCTGACGTGGCCGATACTCTTGGTCTGGCGATCCTGGACCTGTGCCGGGCTTGCGCCGTCGATGGGGCGCAAAGCGTGGTTCTGGGCGGCGGACCCCTTGCCGGATTGGCCCATCGACTGCAGGATCGCTGCCCGATCCCCATCATCGACGGTACGCAGGCCGCCGTGCGCCAGTTGCGTGACGCCTGCGGAACCTAGGACCACGTTTCTCCCTGCAAGATCGTTGTCCGCCCCTAGAGCCGGTCCTTTGCCCAATCGCCTTCTTGCGCGTAGCCCGACGCTCGGACACAGTTGGCGGGCTGGGGGCGCATCGCGCATCGCGCCACTGGCAGACACGGGCAAGCCAGGGGAGGGGCGAGGTCGTGCCATTGGACTTTTCACACAATGCATGGCTGGTGCTCGCGTCCTTCGCGATTGCGCTGATGGCGGGCTTTACGGGTCTGTCCATGGCGCGTGGCCTGTCCCGCGTGCCTGCGGGCGAACGCAAGCTGCGGGTCGCGCTCTCCGCGCTCGTTCTGGGCGGCGGCATCTGGTCGATGCATTTCGTCGCCATGCTGGGCCTGCAACTGCCGATCCTGTTCTTCTACGATCCGCTGGTGACGTTGATCTCGGCGCTGCTTGGTATCCTTGTGGTGGGGCTGGGCCTGATCATTCTGCATTTTCGCAAACGCACGCCCGTGCGCATCACCGTTGCGGGTCTGGTCGTGGGCACGGGTATCCTCGGCATGCATTACACCGGCATGGCGGGGATGCAGGCCTGTGTTGCTGAATACACGCTTGGCGGTATTGTCATCTCGGTCACCATTTCGCTGGTGCTGGCCACCTTGGCGGTCTGGATCGCCTATTGGGATCGGACGCGTCGCAATGTCCTTCTGGGTACGCTGTGTTTCGCGCTTGCGGTGGTCGCGTTGCATTATATCGCCATCTGGAACACCAGTTTCCTCGAGGCGCCGCTGCCAGAGTTCGACCTGATCCTCGGCAACGAAACGCTGGCCATCGTGGTGACGCTTGCGGCCTTTGTGATCTGCGGTGCCTTCTTGCTGGCAGGTGCCACTTTCTTTCCCGAAGCGGCGGAAGGAGAGGCGGTCGTCGATGTTGGAATGGTGCCCGCGCCGACCCCCATCGCGCCCGAACCACCTGAGCCTGCCCGCCGCCTTCAGCCTGTGCCCTATGAACGCGACGGGCGGACCCTGTTCGCTGAGCCTGCCTCCATCGCCGCATTCCGGGCCGAGGGGCATTACACGATTCTCTATCGTGGGGCCGAGCGGGTGTTTTGCCCCTGGTCGATATCCGAGGCGGAAAAGCGGCTGGACGGTACTGATTTCGTCAGGGTTCACCGCAGTTATCTGGTCAATCCCGCCCATGTGACCAGCTTTGAACGTCTCAAGGACAGCGGCGTGATCTATTTCGAAGGTGTCCCGTCTCTTGGCAAGGTTCCGGTCAGCCGCTCGCGCCTGAGCGAGGTGCGGGACCTGCTGGGACTGTGACCTCGCAACTCGTGCAGCCATTTCGCAGTTCGTGAAGCGTCCGTCTCGCGTCGTTCATTTCCGCCTCGCCCTGCGCACACCGCCGCATACAGATGGGGCGAGTGCGTCAATAGCGCGCACAAGGGAGGAAGACATGATACCTGCACGGTTCGAGTACCATCGACCGGCAGACGTGGCGTCCGCGATCGCGCTCCTGTCGGAGCATGGCGACGAGGCGCGCGTTCTGGCCGGCGGCCACAGCCTCATTCCGATGATGAAACTCCGCATGGCGGCGGTTTCGCATCTGGTCGATCTTCAGGACATTGCGGACCTGTCGGGCATCCGCATCGAGGGCGGCCGCGTCACCATCGGCGCGATGACCACGCAGCACGATCTTATTGTGCATGACGGGCTGGCGCAGGCCGCGCCGATCTTGCGCGAAGCGGCGCTCCAGATCGCCGACCCGCAGGTGCGCTACATGGGCACCGTCGGCGGCAATGTCGCCAATGGCGATCCAGGCAACGACATGCCGGGGTTGATGCAATGCCTTGATGCGACGCTGCATCTGGTGGGACCGGACGGCAGCCGCGAGGTCGCCGCGCGCGACTATTACGAGGCCGCTTACATGACCGCGCGCGCCGATGATGAGATCCTGACCGCGATCTCCTTCGACGTGAACACGGGCGGCTACGCCTATGAGAAGCAGAAGCGCAAGATCGGTGACTATGCCACCGCAGCCTGCGGCGCGCTGGTGACGATGGAAGGCGGCACTTGCACCGCCGCCTCGATCGCCATGACCAACCTTGCCGATACCCCGATTTGGTCGGAGGAGGCAGGCGCGGCGCTAGTGGGAACGGCTTGCGATACCGCCGCCATCGACGCGGCCGTGGCCGCAGCGACTGCCGCCATCGACCCGACCGAGGACAACCGTGGCCCCGTTGCGTTCAAGATGCACGTGGCCGGCATCATCATCCGCCGCGCCATCCTGCGCGCCGTCAGCCGCGCCTGAGGAGGACGCCAGCCATGGGCAAGCAGCATTACCAGATCACCGTGAACGGCGAGGCCAAGGACATTCTGGCCGAACCGCGCGAATTGTTGATCCACACCCTGCGCGAGCAGCTCAACATCACCGGCCCGCATGTGGGCTGTGAAACCAGCCATTGCGGTGCGTGCACCGTCGATATCGACGGGCGGTCGATCAAGGCCTGCACCGTCTTCACTGCGCAGGTCGCGGGCAAGGAGATCACCACCGTCGAAGGCTTGGGCGAACCCGGCAAGCTTCATATCCTGCAAGAGATGTTCAAGGAACATCACGGGCTTCAGTGCGGCTATTGCACGCCGGGCATGATCACCCGCGCGCACCGGTTGCTGCAGGAAATCCCGAACCCGACCGAGGAAGAGGTCCGCTTCGGCATCGCCGGCAACCTCTGCCGCTGCACGGGCTACCAGAACATCGTGAAATCCATTCTCGCCGCCGCCGCGGTGATGAATGCCAGCCAGGAGGCCGCGGAATGACCGATCAGACCCCGATCAGCCGCGAGGACCGCGTCGAGAAGCTCAAGGGCGTGGGTTCCCAGCGTAAGCGCGTCGAGGATGCGCGCTTTACACAAGGCAAGGGCAACTACGTTGACGACATCAAGATGCCCGGCATGCTCTTTGGCGACTTCGTCCGCAGCCCCTACGCCCATGCCCGCGTCGTGTCGATCAACACCGAGGCAGCGCTGAAGGTTCCGGGCGTTCTGGCCGTGCTGACGGCCGCCGATCTGGCGCCGCTTGGCCTGCACTGGATGCCGACGCTCGCGGGCGACAAGCAGATGGTGCTGGCCGATGGCAAGGTGCTCTATCAGGGGCAGGAGGTGGCCTTCGTCGTGGCGACCGACCGCTACGCCGCCGCCGACGGGATCGAGGCCGTCGAAGTCGAATATTCTGAGCTGCCCGTCGTCGTGGACCCGTTCAAGGCGCTGCTACCCGATGCGCCGGTGCTGCGCGAAGACCTCGAAGGCAAGATGGTGGGCGCGCATGGCCCCCGCAAACACCACAACCACATCTTCACCTGGGAACAGGGCGACAAGGACGCAACCGAGGCTGTTCTGGCGGGGGCCGATGTGGTGGCCGAGGAAATGGTCTACTACCACCGCACCCATCCTTGCCCGCTGGAACCCTGCGGCTGCGTGGCCAGCATGGACAAGGTGAACGGTAAGCTGACGCTTTATGGAACGTTCCAGGCGCCCCATGCGATCCGCACCGTTGTGTCGCTGATTTCCGGCATCGAGGAACACAACATCCGCGTGATCTCGCCCGATATCGGCGGCGGTTTTGGCAACAAGGTCGGCGCCTATCCGGGCTATGTCTGTTCGGTCGTCGCCTCCATCGTCACCGGCAAGCCGGTGAAATGGGTCGAGGACCGGATGGACAACCTGATGACCACGGCCTTCGCCCGCGACTACTGGATGAAGGGCAAGATCGCGGCCACCAAGGAAGGCAAGATCACCGGCCTCTGGTGCCATGTCACCGCCGACCATGGCGGGTTCGACGCCTGCGCCGACCCGACCAAATTCCCGGCGGGCTTCTTCAACATCTGCACCGGGTCCTATGACATCCCCGTAGCCTATCTGGCCGTCGATGGCGTCTACACCAACAAGGCACCTGGTGGCGTGGCTTACCGGTGTTCCTTCCGCGTGACGGAAGCGGCCTATTTCATCGAGCGGATGGTTGAAATCCTTGCCATCGAGCTGGGGATGGACGCGGCAGAACTGCGGCGTATCAACTTCATCAAGGCGGATCAGTTCCCGTATCACTCGGCCTTGGGCTGGGAATACGACAGTGGCGACTATCACACCGCGTGGGACAAGGCGCTGGCGGCGGTCGATTACGAGGGGCTGCGAAAGGAACAGGCCGAGCGGGTCGAAGCCTTCAAGCGGGGCGAGACGCGGAAACTGCTGGGCATAGGCCTGACGCATTTCACGGAAATCGTGGGGGCGGGGCCGGTCAAGAACTGCGACATTCTTGGGCTTGGCATGTTCGACAGCTGCGAGATCCGCATCCACCCCACCGGATCGGCCATCGCGCGGCTGGGCACGATTTCGCAAGGGCAGGGGCATGCGACGACCTTTGCCCAAATCCTTGCGTCGGAAATCGGCCTGCCTGCCGACAGCATCACCGTCGAGGAAGGCGATACCGATACTGCCCCCTATGGCCTCGGCACTTACGGCTCCCGCTCCACCCCCGTGGCCGGTGCCGCAACGGCGATGGCGGGCCGCAAGATCCGCGCCAAGGCGCAGATGATCGCGGCCTATCTGCTCGAGGTCCACGACAACGATCTGGAATGGGACGTGGACCGTTTCGTGGTCAAGGGCGCGCCCGAGCGCTTCAAGACGATGAAGGAAATCGCCTTCGCCTCCTACAATCAGGCCATTCCGGGTCTGGAACCGGGGCTTGAGGCGGTCAGCTATTACGACCCGCCGAACATGACCTACCCGTTCGGGGCCTATATCTGCGTGATGGAAATCGACGTGGATACCGGTGTGCACGAGATCCGGCAGTTCTACGCGCTGGACGATTGCGGCACCCGCATCAACCCGATGATCATCGAGGGGCAGGTGCATGGCGGTCTGACCGAGGCACTGGCGATCGCGATGGGGCAAGAGATTGCCTATGACGAGATGGGCAACTGCAAGACCGGCACGCTGATGGATTTCTTCGTGCCGACCGCGTGGGAAACGCCGCATTACACGACCGACCACACGACGACCCCCAGCCCGCATCACCCGATCGGGGCCAAGGGCGTGGGCGAAAGCCCGAACGTGGGCGGTGTGCCGGCCTTCTCGAATGCGGTGCATGACGCGTTCCGGGCCTTTGGCTTGCGCCAGAGCCATATGCCGCACGACCATTGGCGGATCTGGAAGATCGCCAACGGTCTTGGCCTGCACGGCTGAAACAGGAGGGCGGGGGCGTATCGCGTCCCCGCCACTGACTTATGGCAGATTGGCAAACCCTCACCGATGACCTCGCCCGGCAGGGCTATGTCGCCGCGCCCGATCTGGCGATGGCGCTTGCCTTGGCCGTGGCCTTGGGCCGACCCCTGCTGCTCGAAGGGGCGGCGGGCGTCGGCAAGACCGAGGTGGCGCGCGCGCTGGCCGCAGCCCGCGAGGCGCGTTTGATCCGGCTGCAATGCTACGAGGGGTTGGACGCCAGCCACGCCATCTACGAATGGAACTACCAGCGGCAGTTGCTGGCGATCCGCGCCAGCGCCGAGGCGGGCGAGACCGGCAAGGCCGTCGAGGAACGGATCTTTTCCGAGGATTACCTGCTGAAGCGCCCACTTCTCGAAGCGATCACGCAGGAGATGCCGCCCGTCCTGCTGATCGACGAGATCGACCGCGCGGATGAGGAATTCGAGGCCTATCTGTTGGAAGTTCTGTCGGATTTCCAGATCACCATTCCCGAATTGGGCACCATCACCGCGACCGCCCGGCCCATCGTGATCCTGACCGCGAACGGCACACGCGACCTGTCGGACGCTTTGCGCCGTCGCTGCCTTTACGCCTATGTCGACTATCCAGACCGCGCGACGGAAATCGCCATCATCGCCAGCCGCTGCCCCCAGATCGAAGCCCATCTGGCTGCGCAGATCGTGGGCTTCGTGCAATCGGTGCGGAAGGAAGAACTCGAGAAAAAGCCCGGCATCGCCGAGATGCTGGATTTCGCCGCCGCGCTTGCGGGGCTTGGCGTCAATGACCTGACCGATGATCCGGTGATCTTGCAGGCGAGCCTTGCGACGCTGCTCAAGACGCAGCGCGACCGCGCCAATTTCACCACCGAGGTCGCGCAGCGGCTGGCGGGTGTCGCGGCATGACCCGCGTCACGAAATTCGCCACGCGCGATGCGGGCCCCGCCGCGCGGGTGGCGGGCTTCATGGCGCATCTGCGTGGCAATGGTTTGCGGCTGGGCGTGGGCGAGGCCGAGACCGCGCTGGCCGCCCTTGCGCAGGTGCAGGCGAGCAATCCCGCCGAGGCGCGGATGGCTTTGCGCGCCGTTTGCACCGGATCGGCGGATGAGGCGCGGGCGTTCGACGCGATGTTTGATGCTTTTTGGCTGAACGGCGGGCGGGTGGCGACCCGCATGGCGCCCGGCGGCGACGCGAACCTGTCCCACACCCGCAGCACCGCCACCGCCGAAGGTCCCGAGGCTGCGGGGGCAGGCGAGCGCCACGCGCCGGATGGCAGTGACGAAGGGCAGGCCGAGGGCGGCGGCGAGGGGCGGCTGGTGGCCACGGGTGTCGACAGCCTGATGAAGAAAGACCTGCGCGACATCGTCAGCCGCGAGGATATCGCACAAGCAGAACGCGTGGCCCAAGCCCTTGGCCGTGCCTTGCGCGACCGCCGGTCCCGCCGCCGTCGCGCGGCACGCAAGGGCGCGCAGATCGACCTGCGCCGCGCGCTGCGCCAAAGCCTTGCCACCGGGGGCGAGCCGCTGCACCTGCCACGCCGCACAAGGCCGGACCGCCCCGTCAAGATTGCGGCGCTGTGCGATGTGTCGGGCTCGATGGTGGCCTATGCGCGGCCCTTCCTTGCCTTTTTGGTCGGCCTGATGCGCCACGACGCCACCGCCGATGCCTACCTGTTCCACACCCGCCTTGTGCGGATCACCGAGGCGATGCGCGACCCCGATCCGATGCGCACGCTGAACAAGCTGACGCTGCTGTCCGATGGGTTTGGCGGCGGCTCGAGGATCGGGGAAAACCTGACGCGTTTTGCCCGGACCTATGCCCGCCGTTTCGTCGATGGGCGGACAATCGTGTTCATCTTGTCTGATGGTTACGACACCGGCGAGGGTGCCGAAATCGGCGACGCGCTGGTCGAACTCAAGCGCCGGGGGTGCCGCATCGTCTGGCTGAACCCCTTGGCCGGCTGGGCCGATTACGCCCCGGTCGCGCAGGGCATGGCCGCGGCCCTTCCGCATCTCGACGCCTTTCACCCCGCCAACACGCTCGACCGCATCGCGGCGCTTGCGCAGGAGCTTGACCGGATATGAAGCTGGCCCCCCCCGACATGGACGCGCTCGATGACACCCGCCGCCGGTTGCGCGACGCGGGCACGCCCCATGCCTTTGCGACCGTCGTGCGCACGGTTGATGCCACATCGGCCAAGGCGGGCGCCAAGGCCATCGTCTCGGCCGAGGGCGAGATCCTCGAAGGCTGGGTCGGCGGCGGCTGTGCACGGGGCGCGATCGGTCGGGCGGCGAAAAAGGCCATCGAGCGCAATGAGCCGGTGCTGGTCGCGCTGCGCCCCGATGACCGGCTGGCCGCCGAAGGGGTGGAGCCCTGCGAGATCCGCGACGGTATGGTTTATGAGCGCAACGGCTGCGCCAGCAAGGGATCGCTCGACATCTATGTGGAACCTTTCGTGCCCTCGCCCGACCTTGTGATCTTGGGCGATGGTCCTGTCGCCCGCGCCTTGTCGACGCTCGCGCGCAGCTTCGATTTCCGCGTCGCCGGTGATCTGCCCGAAGGGGACAGCCCGCGCGACATCTTCGTGGTCGTGGCCACACAAGGCAGGGGCGACGCCGCAGCGCTGAGCCGCGCGCTGGCCTGCCGCGCACGCTTCACCGCCTTTGTCGGTAGCGCGCGCAAATCCGCGACGCTCAAGGAAAGCCTTGCCACCAAGGGTGCCGATCCAGAGGCGCTGGCCCAGCTGGTCGCGCCTGCGGGCCTGCATATCGGCGCCACGACCCCCGAGGAGATAGCCCTGTCGATCCTCGCCCAGATCGTGCAGGTCCGCCGCGCAGGCGCGGTGGCATGATGCAAGATATTCTGCCCGCACCCGCCCCGGTCGTTGCCCGCCCCGGCGGCCTGCTCGCCCGTCTGTTTCCGCCCCTGACACCTGCGCAGGCCGATGTGCTGGCGCGGATCAAGTTTCCCTGTTGCTGAAAGGACTGACCCCATGGAATTGGCCGACGAGATCGTCATCAACGCGCCCCGCGACCGCGTCTATGCCGCGCTGAACGACCCAGAGATTCTCAAACAATGCATCCCGGGCTGCGAAGAGCTGATCATGCATTCGCCGACCGAATTGGAAGCCAAGGTGGTGCTCAAGGTCGGCCCGGTAAAGGCACGCTTCACCGGCAAGGTGACGCTCGACACCACCAACGCACCGGGTGGTTTTTCGCTGACCGGCGAGGGCAGCGGTGGGCCCGCGGGCTTTGCGCGCGGCGGGGCCGATGTGACGCTGGTAGAGGCGGAGCCGGGCGTGACGACCTTGAGCTACACCGCCAAGGCCGAGATCGGCGGCAAGCTGGCGCAGCTTGGCAGCCGTCTGATCCAGGGCACGGCCAAGAAGCTGTCGGCGTCGTTCTTCGAGAAATTCGCCGCGACCTTCGAGAACGAAGCGGCGGCCTGATCCCCGCATCAGCCGTGCGGGTTGAACGCCGCCTGCACGGCATCCCGCGTGGTTTCGGCCTTGCGCGCGGAAAACACGGTCTCGCCCCGGCTCAGCACATAGAAGCGGTCGGCGAGATCGAAGGCGAAATCGAAATACTGTTCGACCAGAACGATCGCCATCTCGCCCTCGGCGCGCAGCTGTTCGATCACGCGCCCGATCAGCTGGATGATGTTGGGCTGGATGCCCTCGGTCGGCTCGTCCATCAGCAAGAGCTTTGGCCGCGTGACCAGCGCGCGGCCGATCGCCAATTGCTGCTGCTGGCCCCCTGACAGGTCGCCGCCGCGCCGGTTCTGCATCTCTTTCAGGACCGGGAACATCTCGTAGATGCGCTCGGGCACCACGCGGCCCCCGCGCGGCAGGCAGGCGAGACCGGTTTCCAGATTCTCGCGCACGGTGAGCAGCGGAAATATCATCCGGCCTTGCGGCACATAGCCCACGCCCATCTGCGCCAGCTTGTGCGAGGGCAGTTTGGGCAGGGCCTTCCCCTCGAACAGGATCTCCCCGCCGGAGCGTTGATGCGTGCCGGAAATAGCCTTCATCAGGGATGTCTTGCCGACGCCATTGGTGCCCATGACGCAGGTCACCTGCCCCTTTTCGGCTGTCAGGGACACGCCGTTCAGGATCTGACTGCCGCTGTAGTGGAGCGTGAGGTCGCGGGTTTCCAGCATGATCTCAGCGCCCCAGATAGACTTCGATGACGCGTTGATCGGCCATCACATGATCGAGCGATCCTTCGGCCAAGACCGATCCCTCGTGCAACACGGTGACACGACACTCCAGCCGGCGGACAAACTCCATGTCGTGTTCGACCACGACGACGGCATGGTTTTGCGCCAGCCGTTTCAAGAGCGCCGTGGTGTGTTCGCGTTCCTCGGTCGTCATGCCGGCGGCGGGTTCATCGACCAACAAGAGCTTGGGGTCCTGCGCCAGCAGCATGCCGATTTCCAGCCATTGCTTCTGCCCGTGGCTCAGGATGCCCGCCGGGCGGTCAAGGTGGTCGGCAAGCCCGATCTCGGCAGCGACCTCACTGATGCGGGTGCGGTCGGCTTCGGTCACGCGGTCCATCAGCGCGGCGATCGGCCCGCGCGGTTTTTTCAGCGACAGGCGCAGGTTGTCCCAGACGGTCTGATCCTCGAACACTGTCGGGCGCTGGAATTTGCGGCCCACGCCCGCCTGCGCAATCTGCGCCTCGGACATGGACAGCAGCGATGTGCCCGTCTCGCCCCAGCGCACGGTGCCGCTGTCGGGCCGGGTTTTGCCGGTCACGATATCCATGAAGGTCGTCTTGCCCGCGCCATTGGGTCCGATCACGGCGCGCATCTCGGGCAGTCCGATCACGAAGCTCAGATTGTTGATGGCCCGAAACCCGTCGAAACTGACAGAGATACCCTGCACCTCCAGAAGCGTGCTCATCTGCGGTCCTTTCGCACAATGACGTCGACCAGCCCGCCAAGACCTTTGGGTGCGAAGAGCGTGACCAAGACGAAGCCCAGACCCAAGAGCACGGGCCACCAATCGACCCAGTCGATGGTGAAGAGGCCAAGGTTCAGGTTGGGCGCGCGCCCGCCGGTGAAATAGGTCGACAGAAGCGACACGACCGCCGCCCCGATGACCGCCCCGTAAAGTCGCCCGCGCCCGCCGATGGCGACCCAGACCGCCAGATAGATCGAGGCGATGGGGGCAATTTCATCAGGGTTGATGATCCCCGCCTGCGGATAGTAGAGCGCGCCTGCGATGCCGCAGAGCATGCCGGTGAAGGTGAAGATGAACAGTTTGTAGACCTCGACCCGGTAGCCCAGGAACCGCACGCGCTGCTCATCGTCGCGGATGCCGCGGACGATGCTGCCGAACTTGCCCGACACCATCCAGGCAGCACCGATATAGGCCAGACCAAGCGCAAGGGCGGAGCCCCAGAAGAACCAGATCGAGATGCGATCCTGACCCACTGTTTCCAAACCGGGGATATTCTGCAGGCCAGACAGGCCATTGTTTCCACGTAGGCCCGTGTCGTTCTGGAACAGGTAAAGCGACAGCGCGAGCGTCATCGCCTGCGTCAGGATCGACAGGTAGACGCCCGTGACCCGGCTGCGAAACGCCAGCCAGCCGAAAACCAGCGCCAGCAGTCCCGGCACCAGCACAACCAGCAACAGGCTCAGGATCAGGCTGTCCGAGGCCGCCCACATCCATGGCCAATCCGTCGCGCCCACGACCGAAAAGATCTGCGACGCGGTGGCGGCGCTGATTTCGGCCTCGGTGGGCGGGATCACCGCATTTTGCAGGTTGGCGCGCACCACCTGTTCGGTGCGGGCTGTCATCAGCCACATGCCGATCATGTAGCCGCCCAGCCCGAAAAAGGCGAAATGCCCGAGGCTGAGGATGCCGCAATAGCCCCAGACCAGATCCATGGCGAGCGCGGCCAGACACAGGCACAGCGTCATGCCCAGAACCTTGGTGAAGCTGACGGACAAGGCGCCGGTGCCATAGCCTTCGGACAGGACGGTGACGGCGATGGCCAGAAGCGTCAGCACACCGATGAAGATCGGAACCGACCGGTTGCGGACAAAGATCGAATTCTCCATCTCAATCCCCCGCCGCACGGCCGCGCAAGGCGATGATGCCGCGCGGGCGGAACTGGATGAACAAGATGACGAAGAGGATCATGTAGGTCTGGGCCGCCAGCGTGTTCGTCGGGTTCAGCCATTCGATGTATTTCTGCAAGCCGCCGATCATCCCCGCGCCGATCAGCGTGCCGAAGATGTTGCCGACGCCACCCACGACCACGGTCATGAAGCTCTGCACGATGTAGTTCGACCCAAGGTCGGGCACGACTTGCGCAAACAGGCCGATGGCAACGCCCGCGATCCCCGCGATGCCGGACCCAAGGCCAAAGGTCAGCATGTTGATGCGGTCGGGGTTGATGCCCATCGATGCCGCCATCCGCGGGTTTTGCGTGACGGCCCGCACCTCCAGCCCCAATCGAGTGCGATTGAGGGTCAGCCACAATGCTACGAAGAAGACCACGCCGAGCAAGAAGATGGCGATGCGGATCGAACTGATCGAGACGACGTCGTTGAGCGAAACGGATCCTGCCAGCCATTCGGGCGGCGTCAGCGGGCGGGCCTGTGTGCCGAAGATCTGGCGCACGATCTGTTGCAGCGCGATGGAGATACCGAAAGTCGCCAGCAGCGTTTCCAGCGGGCGGTGATACAGCCAGCGGATCACCAGCCGCTCCATCGCCACGCCGCCTGCGAACGTGACCATGAAGGCCAGCGGGATCGCGATGGCGATGGACAGCGTGTAGTCGGGCACGAGGGTCTGCACGACATAGCCGGTATAGGCGCCGATCATGATGAACTCGCCATGGGCCATGTTGATAACGCCCATGACGCCAAAGGTGATGGCAAGGCCGATGGCCGCCAGGAAGTAGATCGAGGCCAGCGACAGCCCATCGAGCGACAGGTCGAGCACACGGAACAGCCCCACGCGCGTCTCGATCCCGTCGAGCGTGGCGCGCGCGGCAGTGGTCACGGCCTGTGACGGCTCGCGGTAGACCTCGTAGAACACATGGGACGATACCGCGGCGTCGATCTCGGCGTCGGTGGGCGCGGGGGGCGCCAGACCCTCGGCCACCAGCGCGGCATAGGCACGGTCGCGGGCGTCTTCGGTATTCAGTTGCGCCACGGGTAGGCCACCGACGCGCCCGTCGACCACCTGTGCGGCCAACGTTTCGCGGATCTGCGCGCGGGGGATGAGGGGTGGCGCAAGCTCGGCCGCAACCAACATGGCATAGGCAGCTTCGCGCGACAGGCCGGCGCCCGGTTCCAGAACACGGGCGATGTTGGCCCCATCGGGCAGGGAGGCCGCCACTTCCGTCGTCGTGACCAGCAGCGGGTTCAGCGCCGCGCGGGCGGCGATCGAAACATTGCCCGCAAGGCTTTCGATTGCGGCGACCCGGTCCGCGTCATCGCGATCAAAGGCGATGATCAGGCGCGGCAGCAGCACTTCGGCCACCTCAAGCACATCGTCATCGGTCTCGGTCGCCATCAGATCTTGCAAGATCGGCAGGTGAAAATCCTCGGGCGCGCGGGAAATCGCGGCCAAGGCCGCCAGCCGGTCGGCTGGGTCTTCCGAGGACAGTTGGAATTCGACCAGAGCGCTGGCGATCACCGTCTGCACGCCGCGATTGGGGCGCAACTGGGCAACCTCGCGGCTGGACGCGGTGCCGACTTCGGCGCCGGTGTCGATGTCGATCAGGGTCAGCGGGTTGGCGCCCTCGGTTTCGACATAGACGAACAGGCCGTCGCTGCTGCGCTGGTACAACGCGCGCGCCTGCCATCGGGTCAGAAGGGTCGGCACGCCGTCAAGGTCGCTTGCGATCAGGGCATCAAGCACCTGCTGCACGGTCCCGCGCGAGGCATTGGCCACCAGATCGGCCTGCGCTTGCAAAAGCGTCTGAAGCGGCCCCGCTGCGGTGTCCTGCGCCTGCGTGCGCGACGCAGGTGCGATCAGCAGGAGCAGCCCCAGCATGGCGGCGAAAAGAGGTCGGATCATGATTTTGGACTGCCCGGCAGGAAAAGGATGGGCGACCCCGCACCGGGGCCGCCCGTTCGAACGCAAGGCTCAGTAGTTGGATTCGATCTGCACGCAGGTCTGCGTGACGGTGTTGTACATCCCGCAGCCCAGACCCGGCCAATCGCTTTCCAGCACAGCCGATTCAGGCAAGAAGTCGGTCCATGCGTCACCGGCAACGGGCTCGGTCTGGCTGATGATGTCGAACTGGCCGTCGGCGCGGATCTCGCCGATCAGGACAGGCTTGGTCAGGTGGTGGTTGGGCAGCATCACCGCCGTGCCGCCGGTCAGGTTCGGAACCTCGATGCCGTACATCGCCGCGCGGACCGCATCGACATCGGTGGTGCCAGCCGCTTCGACCGCCTGAACCCACATGTTGAAGCCGATGTAATGGGCCTCCATCGGGTCATTGGTGGGGCGGTTGGTGTCGCCGATGAATTCGTGCCATGCGGTGATGAAGGCCTCGTTTTCCGGCGTGTCGGCGCTCATGAAGTAGTTCCATGCGGCCAGGTGGCCCGCCAGCGGAGCGGTGTCGAAGCCCGCCAGTTCCTCTTCGCCGACAGAGAAGGCGACCACGGGGATGTCATCGGCCGAAACGCCCTGTGCGGCGAGTTCGGCGTAGAATCCTACGTTGGCGTCGCCGTTGATGGTCGAGATCACACCAACCTGCTGGCCGCCCGCGCCCAGTGCCACGACATCAGCCACGATGGAAGACCAGTCCGACTGGCCGAAGGGCGTATAGTTGACGAAGATGTTTTCCTGCGGGATGCCCGCATCAAGCAGATATTGCTCGAGAATCCGGTTGGTGGTGCGCGGATAGACGTAATCGGTGCCCAACAGCGCGAAGACCTCGACGCCCAGTTCGTTGAGGTAGTAGTCGACCGCCGGGATCGCCTGCTGGTTCGGGGCTGCGCCGGTGTAGAACACGTTGCGGCTCGATTCTTCGCCCTCGTATTGCACGGGGTAGAACATCAGGCCGTTCAGTTCCTCAAGCACCGGAAGAACCGATTTGCGGCTCACGGAGGTCCAGGCGCCGAAGATCACATCGACCTCGTTCACGGTCAGCAATTCGCGCGCGCGCTCTGCGAACAGCGGCCAGTCGGAGGCCGGATCGACCACGACGGGCACGATCTGCTGGCCCAGAAGGCCACCGGCCGCGTTCTGCTGTTCGATCAGCATCAGCATGACATCGCGCAGTGTTGTCTCAGAGATGGCCATGGTGCCGGTCAGCGAATGCAGGATGCCGACGCGGATTTCTGCAGATGCAGCATGGGCCGTGACCAACGACAATGCGCTGGCCAGAAGAATTTTTTTCATAGGTGAGTCCCCCGGAAACGGCAGCCATTTCGCTACCGCAGCATAGGCAACACGGATTGACCCCGTCTTGTCTGCCGTTATTTTGACGGCACCGTGATGCAATTTCTGCATCACCCCTGGAAATGGCATGCGACATCTCAGGATCTATCGGGCGATCAGGCTGATCCAGCGCACGGGGTCGATCCGCAAGGCTGCGGAATTATTGGCGGTTTCGCCCTCGGCTCTGAACCGGTCGGTGCAAGCGTTCGAGGATGAGATGACCTTGCCGCTGTTCGACCGCATCCCCGGTGGCGTTCGGCTGACTACGGCAGGGGAGTTGTTTCTGGATCTGATCGACCGGCACCTGACCGAGTTCGACGATTTCCGCACCCAGCTGGCCAGCCTGCGCGAGGGGCTGAGCGGTGTCTTGCGGCTCAGCCTTGGGTCTGACATCGGCGCGGGTGTCATTCTGGCCGCGGTGCGCGAGTTCGAGGATGCCTTTCCCGGTGTTTCTGTCGAGATCGCCACAGCCGACAGCCCCGCAGTACTGCAACGGCGCGAAGCCGATCTGGCGCTCTTGACGAACCCCGAAACGGACGAGACGACCGAGGTTTTGCATGCGCAGCCCGTTGCGCTGGTCGCGTGGCAGGGGGTGGGTGCCGTGACGGTTCCGGCGGGTCTGTGGGATCTGGTGACGCAAAGGCTGGTGCTGCCGCCCGAGGGCACGGGCTCGCGCGTGGCGGTCAGCCACTTGTTGCGCCGCAATCGCCTGTCGGCCGGTGCGGTGTCGGCCCTGCCCGCCGCGCAGGTCGCGCAGATGCTGTACTCCGCGCCTCGGATCGCGATTTTTCCCGAAACCGTCTTTGACCCTGCAACCCTGCCCGAGGGGATCGGTCGTTTGCCTTTGGCCCTCGGTCAGGTCCAGCTCTGCATCCTGCGCGCGGCGCGCGTGCCGATGATCCGCCCCGCCCAAGCCTTTCTGACCGTGCTGCAGCGCCGTCTGGACGCGGCCGGCCGACCGCCCGCGCCGGTTCCCAAGCAAGCACAATAGCCCGGCCACGCCGCACCTGTCAGCCGGGCCCGAGAACAGCGCGGCTGATCTCCAGCAGATAGGTCCAGTCATCGGTATCGGTGCCCATGTCCTTGTTCTTCATGTCGATGGTCAGGAAGGAATGACCATGGACAAAGGCCCACAGCATGTAGGCCTTGCGCGCGACCGTAGCGTGATCGGGGGCAAGCCCCATCCGGACCGCGACCGCTTGCACCACGACGCCAAGGCAGCTTTCGCCCTTTTCGATCAACTCGGCGTCCTCTTCATGCCCTTCAGTGAGGCCGAACACGAGCCGAAAGACACCGGGTTCGCCGCGTGCGAAATCGACATAGGCCATGCCGATCGCCGCGATGGCCTCGAGCGAGCCGGGCGCATGCGCCGCCGCTCCGCGCGCCATGGCCGCGTGCAGGCGGTCCATCGCCTCGCTGACGACAGCACGAAGCAGTTCCGGGCGGTCCTTGAAATGCTTGTAGGGGGCGGCTGAACTGACACCCGCCCGCCGCGCCGCCTCGGCCACGGAAAAGCCTTCGGGGCCATGGGTCTCCACCAGATCGCGCACCGCCGCGATCAATTGCGCGCGAAGGTCGCCGTGATGATAGCCGGGCCGTGTCTGTGCCTGCGGTGACTTGGACATCTCATGCTCCAGTGTAAGCGGCACTTACTTTTTGCTTGACTCGAAGTTAGCATCACTTACTTATCAGCTCCAGAAGCCTGATGAAACCCCACAAGACCGCGGACGGCAAGCTATCCGCCAACGCCCCGCCCGGGCGATGGCCTGTGCCATGCCGCGTCGAAACCACGAGGACATGTCCATGCCAGCGGGCAGTTTCCATGTATCGATCACCGGGCTGCGGCTGCGTCACCCGGGGCTTGCGCCGATCTTCTGGTGGCACGCCGTCAGGTCGATGGCGCAGGCCAGAGCGGCCGAAGGAAACCTTTCGGCACAGGCGCGCATCATCGCCGGGGTGCACCACACGGTCTCGGTCTGGCACGACCGCGACGCGATGCTGGCCTACCTGCGTTCCGGGGCGCATCTGCGGGCCATGCGGCTGTTTCGGCGCATCGCAACCGGTTGGGTGGCGGGCTATGCGGCCGATCAGGCCCCGGACTGGAACAATGTGCCCACGATATTGCAGGCCAAGGGGCGGGCCGTCTGATGGCGCGGGGCGTGTCCGGGCTGCGCAAGCTGGGGCAGGGGCTGGCGACGCTTGCCGTTGTGGCCGTGTCGGTCGGGGCTGTGGCGGGTGGCGCAGGTCTGATCGCGGGATCAGCCGCCCCGGTCTCGCATGTTGCCCCCGCGCCCGTGCCTGTCGCCGCGATGGCGGTCGAGATGTCGGCTGGCTACACCGTCACCCGCCGCTTCACTGGCCAGATCGAAGCCGCGGCGCGGACCGATCTTGGGTTCGAGCCGGGCGGTCGCGTGAGGCAGGTTTTGGTAGAAGAGGGCGATCTGGTCGCCGAAGGGCAGGTTCTGGCGCTGCTCGACACCAGCATCCTGATCCCCGAACGCGCGGCGCTGGAGGCGGACCTTGCCGCGCTGGCCGCCGATGCGGAACTGGCCCGCCTGACGCTTGCGCGGAGCGATGCCCTGACCGAACGCGGCGTCCGGTCGGTCGCGGCGCAAGATGATGCGCGACTTGCCCTTCAGCGGGCCGAGGCGGGCATGGCCGCGATCCGGGCGCGTATCGCGGGCGTGGATGTGCGGCTCGACCAGTCGGTCCTGACCGCGCCCTTCGCCGCCCGCGTGGGCGCGCGGCTGGCCGATCCTGGCCAGACGGTGGCCCCCGGCGAGAGGGTGCTGGTGCTGTTTGATGCCGCGCCCGCGCGGGCGCGGATCGGGTTGCCGCCCGATCTGGCGGCGGGTCTTTCCGTGGGCGATGCGGTCATGGTTGATCTGGGCGGAAGCGTTCAGGCCGCCACCATCCGCCAGATCCGCCCGGATCTGGACCCCGCCACCCG
Source organism: Roseicyclus mahoneyensis (assembly GCF_003148775.1). GTDB lineage: Bacteria > Pseudomonadota > Alphaproteobacteria > Rhodobacterales > Rhodobacteraceae > Roseicyclus > Roseicyclus mahoneyensis. The sequence goes on along the minus strand of NZ_QGGW01000009.1, from coordinate 86,488 downwards.
TAGCCGGGCGGTCGTGCTGACCTTGCCGTCAAGACCCGAAGCCGTGCTGGGCAACACGGTCGCCCTCATCCTCGAACAAAGGGTAGAAGAACCGGGGTTCTGGGCGCCGCTTTCGGGCCTGCGCGAAGGCGTGCGGGGCAGCTGGTCGGTGATGGCGCTGGAGCAGACGCCGCAGGGCGACCGCACGGTGCCCGCAGCCGTCGAGGTGATCCATACCGAGGGCGCGCGCGTCTACCTGCGCGGTCAGTTGCCCCCCGGCGCGCGCATCGTGGCCGAATCGCCCGATCGCGTGGCCTCGGGCCAACTGGTTCTGGCCGCGCTGGCTGTGGGTGCGGCGCGATGACCGGCCTCGATACCGTGTTCTTTCGCCAGCCGCGTCTGGTTATGCTGGCGCTTCTGGTCATCTTGTCGGCCGGTGTCTCGGCTTTGGTGTCGATCGGGCGGCAGGAAGATCCGACCATCACCAATATCTTCGCCACGATCACCACCGTCTTTCCCGGCGCCGATCCCGCCCGCGTCGAGGCGCTGGTGACCGCCAAGATCGAGACGGAACTGCGCACCATCCCCGAGATCGACACGGTCGAGTCCACCTCCTCGACCGGCATTTCGGTCATTTCGGTCGAACTGATCGAGACGATTGACCCCGACACCATCGAACAGATCTGGGCGCAGGTCCGCGATGCGGTGGCCGATGCCCAAAGCGAGTTTCCGCCCGGTGTGCTGCCCCCCGAATTCGACAGCGACGGGGCAGGGGGCTATGCCGCGATCTTCGCTCTGGCGATGCCCGATGGCTTCAGCCTGACCCGCGCCGCCCGCGAGGCCGAGGCGCTGGCCGACCGGTTGCGCCGGGTGCCCGGCACCAGCCTTGTCGATCTGCACGGGGCTCCCGACGAAGAGGTTCTGGTGACGCTCGACCCAGACGCGGCCGCAGCCCTTGGCCTGACCGCCGATGAGGCCTCGGCCGCCATCGGCGCGGCCGATGCCAAGGTGCAGGCGGGCCGGCTGCGGGGCGACGAGACCGATCTGGTGCTGGATCTGACCGGCGAGATCACCTCGCTCGACCGCCTGCGCGCCGTCGTGCTGCGCGAGGATGCGGCGGGCCGCGTGACGCTATTGGGCGATGTCGCCCAGATCACGCGCGGCCCGCGCCTGCCGCTGGCCGAGGCGGCGCTGCATCAGGGCCGACCCGCGATCCTGATTTCCGCCAAGCTGAGCGAGGGGTTGCAGGTCGATCGCTGGATGGCCGACATCCGCGCAGCGGTGGCGGATCAGTCCGAGGCGCTGCCCTGGGGCCTGTCTGTCGAGACGGTCTTTGACCAGAGCCGCTACACGTCCGACCGGTTGGCTGAGGTGGGATTGAACATGGCCATCGGCGTCGCGCTGGTGGTGGCGGTTTTGTTCGTCACGCTCGGCGCGCGGTCGGCGCTGATCGTGGCGATGGTTCTGCCGGTGGTCACGCTGGCCTCGGTCGCCACGCTCAACGTGCTGGCCGTGCCGATCCACCAGATGAGCGTGACCGGCCTGATCGTGGCGCTGGGCCTGCTGGTCGATGCGGCCATCGTGATGACCGACGAGGTCGGCAAGCGGCTGCGCGCGGGGCTGACGCGGCTGGAGGCCGTGGCGGGGTCGGTGCGACGGCTGACCATGCCGCTGGTGGCCTCGACCATCACCACGATCCTGTCTTTCCTGCCACTGCTGCTGTTGCCGGGCCCGGCGGGGGATTTTGTGGGCTCCATCGCCATCTCGGTCATCGTCATGCTGGCGTGGTCGCTGATTGTCGCGGTCACGATCACGCCTGCGCTGGCCGGTCGCTGGCTCCGCCCGGGTGATGGCACACCGCCCCGCGAGGGCGTCTTGTTGCGCGGCTTCCGCGCCGTGCTTGACCTGTCCATGCGCAATCCCGTGCGGACGGTGGCGCTGGCGCTGGTGATGCCCTTGATCGGCTTCCTGGCGCTGCCCGGCCTGACGCCGCAATTCTTTCCCGGGGTCGACCGCGACCAGTTCCATATCGAGCTTGACCTGCCCCAAGGCACCGGCCTGTCCGAGACGCTGCGCGTGGTGCGCGTCGTCGATGCGCGGCTGGCGGTCGAAGGCGACATCCTCGACGTGGCCTGGGTGGTGGGGCGATCCGCCCCCGCCTTCTACTACAACATGATTGGCGACCGCGATCAGGCCCCGGCTTTCGCGCAGGCGTTGATCCGCACCGCATCGCCCGCCGCGACGGAAGCCTTGCTGGGCACGCTTCAGGCCGATCTGCCGGCTGCCTATCCACAAGCGCGGTTCGTCATCCGGGGTCTGACCCAAGGCCCGCCCGTCAATGCGCCGGTGGAATTGCGGCTGGTGGGCCAGGACATCGACGCGCTGCGGCTGGCGGGCGACGATCTGCGGGCGCGGTTGGCCGAAGTGTCGACCGTGGCCATGGTGCGCACAGGCGTCGCGGGCGGAACGCCCAAGCTGACGCTTCAGGTCGACGAGGCCCGCGCGCGGCTTCTGGGTCTCGACCTTGGCCAGATCGCCCGCCAGATGGAGGCCGGGCTTGAGGGCGTCACCGGCGGTTCGCTGCTGGAAGGGACCGAGGAATTGCCGGTGCGTGTCAGGCTGGGTGCCGGCCTGCGCGGCGACCCGGTGGCCATCGGCGACATGCCGATCCTGCCGCCCGGCGCCGCACAGGTAGCGGCTGCGGGCGGCTATCCCGCCGTGCCGCTATCCACGCTGGGCAGCTTGCGGTTGGAACCTTCGGAAAGCACGATCACGCGTCGCAATGGCGAACGGGTCAACACAGTTCAGGCCTTCCTCATGCCCGGCGTCCTGCCCGCCGTCGCGCTGGCCGAGGCGATGGCGCTGCTGGACGCCGAGGGCTACAGCCCGCCCGCAGGCATCAGGTTGGAAACCGGCGGCGACAGCGATGCGCGCAACAGCACTGTGCAGGCCCTGATCGCGCCACTCGGCCTGCTCATAACCCTGTCGATCGCGGTCGTGGTCATGACCTTCAATTCCTTCCGCCTGACGGGGATCGCCTTTGCCGTCGCGGGCCTTTCGGCGGGGATGTCGATGCTGGCTCTGGCGGTCTTTGACTATCCGTTCGGGATCAACGCGATCATCGGCGTGATCGGCTCCATCGGGGTGTCGATCAACGCGGCGCTCATCGTGCTGTCCGGCCTTCAGGCGGACGCGCGCGCGGCAAAGGGCGACCGCGCGGCGATGGTCGATGTGGTGGCGGGATCGGCCCGGCACATCACCTCGACAACCATCACTACGGTTGGCGGCTTCCTGCCCCTGATCCTTGGCGGCGGCGGGTTCTGGCCGCCCTTTGCGATGGCGGTGGCGGGTGGCGTGGCGCTGTCGGTCACGCTGGCCTTTGCCTTCACCCCGCAGATGTTCGCGCTGACGCTGTCGCGACCACGGCCGGCGAGCGTTCGCGCTGACGCATCAGATATCGACGCGATGCCGTCCCGGTTGGCCGGGGCATGAGATGAAACGCCATGAAAAGGACGACCAGATGAGCATGACCCCCGGCCAGGACAGCGCCCTGAAAGCCCGTTTCGGCCCCGCCGCCCTGATCACCGGGGCCAGCGACGGCATCGGGCGGGCCTTTGCCGGCCGCCTTGCGGAACAGGGGTTCGACCTGATCCTTGTCGCGCGCCGAGAGGCTGCCTTGCAGGATCTGGCGCTGGATCTGGGCGAACGCTTCGGCGTCCGCGTCACGGTGGTGGCGCTGGACCTGTCGCAAGCGGGTGCGGTCAGCGACCTGCTGACGCGCCCCGAAACCGCGCAGATCGGGCTGGTGGTGGCGGCAGCGGGCTATGGGTCGATCGGGACCTTCTTGCAGCAAGACCTCGCGCAAGAAGCGGGGATGGTCGATCTCAACTGCCGGTCGGTTGTGGAACTGGTCCATGGCACGGGGCGTCGGATGGCGGATCGGGGGCGCGGCGGGATCATCGTGTTCAGCTCACTCGTGGGGTTCAGCGGCGCGCCCCTGTCGGCGACATATGCCGCCACCAAGGGGTTCGTGCAGAGTTTCGCCGAAGGGATCGCGCCCGAATTGCGCCAGCGCGGCGTCGATGTCCTGTCGGTCGCGCCCGGTCCGGTCGGGACAGGTTTCGCCGCGCGCGCGGGCATGCAGATGGGTCGGTCGGCCAGCCCGGACACGGTCGCGCGCGCGGCCCTTTCGGCATTGGGGCGACGCGGCACGGTACGGCCGGGCGGATTGGCAAAGCTCTTGGGATGGTCGCTTGCGATGCTGCCACGACAGGGGCGCGTGCGGGTGCTGGGTGCGATCATGAAAGGCATGACCGCGCGCGATGCCGCATCACGGGGCTGATCGCGGGTCAGTCTTTCGGAAACAGGAAGTCACCCGTCGCGAGGTAATGCCGCACCAGCGCATCGACCGCGCCATCGGCATCGCGTCTGAGGGTCAGGGTCTTGATCTCGTCATGTTCGTCCGAGACCCGGCGGCTTGTGTGTGACTTGCGCCGCGCCAGCACGCGATAACGAATGTTGAGGTCGTAAAGCCGCGCGCAGTTTTCCAGCATCAGCCGCGACCCACAGGCCGAAATCAGCGCCTTGTGAAAATTCCGGTGCGCCGTTTCCCATGCCGCGACATCCGCACTGGACGGATCGCCTTCCCGGCGGTCGAGATTGCTCATCCGGAAATGGGTCAGCAGCACCTCTTCCTCCCACGCTGCACCGCCCAGTGCGATGGACCTGCGCAGGGCCTCGCCCTCGATGAAACAGCGGTTGTGCAAGATGTCGGCGAAATCCTCGGGCGATGCGTCCGCCACGAAGAACCCGCGCTTGTCGATGCGCACCACCCAGCCTTCGACCGTCAGCTGGTTCAGCGCCTCGCGGATCGGTGAGGCACCGCAATTGTAGCGCTCGGACAGGAACTTGAGCCCGAGCTTCTGGGACGGCGGCAGTCGCGCCATCAAGATGTCCTGCCGGATTTCATGGTAAACGGATATGCCAAGCGACTGAAGCTTGTCAGACATGAGGGTTTTCCCGGGGGGCGACGCGGTCGGGGCGCCAACGGCTGGCCGCAGGTAAGTCATTCGATCCCTCATGGCAAGCGGGCGGAGCATACCCCTACACGGCATCCGTCGGGCTGGCCCGACACCTTTCATCGAAAATGTATTGCAAGATCCAAGAGAATCGACAATCCTGAAATTGTCGATAAAGTTGCGACCAATCAGAAAAGGGGGGATGGGATGCGTCTGTTCTACGGAAACGACCACGCCGTGTTCGTACTGCGCGGCGACGAGGCGGTGGATGTGACCAGCCTGTTGACCGACCTGCCGCACCTGTCGCGCGAGGATCTGATGGCCGCGCTGATTGCGCAATTCGACGCCTACCGCGCCCAGATCGAGAGCTTCGTCAAGGCGGCGACGGGCGTGCCCCTGTCCTCGGTCAAAATCCAGGCGCCCCTGCCGCGCCCGCGCAACATCGTGTGTATGGCGACCAATTACATGGAAGACGGCACCTTGCCCGAACCGCCGCCGATCAACGCCTTTCACAAGGTGATGGGCGCCATCATCGGCCCGGGCGACACCATGATCTTGCCCGACGCGCCCGCCTCGAACTTCGAATGCGAGGCAGAGGTTGCGGTGGTGATCGGCAAGCGCGCCTCCAACATCTCGGAGGCCGAAGCGATGGATCATATCTTCGGCTACATGAACTTCATGGACGGCTCCGCCCGTGGTCTGCCGCCTGAACGCAACGTGTTCTTCCAAGGCAAATCGCGCGAGACCTTTGCGCCCACGGGCCCCTGGATCGTGACCGCCGACGAGATTGCCGACCCCTATGACATGGCCATCCAGTTGCGGGTGAACGGGGTGCTGAAGCAGGATTTCAACACCAGCGACATGGCTCACAACATCGCGCGCTGCATTTCCTGGGCAAGCTCGATCCATACGCTCGAACCCGGCGACATCTTGGCAACCGGCACGAACCACCGTGGTCTCAGCAGCATCCAGAACGGCGACACGATCGAACTGGAATGCTCTGGGCTTGGTCAGCTGCGCATCACGGTAAAGGACGATCTGCACCGCACATGGCCGCGTGAGACGCGGCTGGAGCGGACGCAGAAGGGGCTGCCCGCGCTGCCCCCGCAAACCAGCGGAAAATACGCAAAGGATGCGGTCGAGGCCTGACGGCCCGCCTGACAAAATCCGCGTATCGACCCGCTTGGCAAGACCCGTATGCGGCGGGACAACGTCGCATGCGGTTTGATCGGACAAAAAGGGAGGACAGACACCATGACGACCTTTGGACAGCTCACCCGCAGGGGTGTTATCGCGGCGACGCTCGGGCTCATGCCCGTGGCGCTGGCCGTTCCGGCAATGGCCCAGGACATGACGACCGTGACCTACGTGTCGCCCAGCCCCTCGGCCATCAACTCGTTCCCGGTATTCGTCGCCATCGGCGAGGGTTATTTCGCCGACGAGGGTATTGCGATCGACGCGCAGGCAGTGAACGGATCCTCCGCGATCCTTCAGGCACTGGCCTCGGGTCAGGCCCAATTCGGCCGGCCGGGTCCCGCCCCCGTGATCGTCGCCAATGCGCGCGGCGTCGAGGTAACGTTCCTGTACAACTCGTTGCCGCGCAGCTCGTTCGGCATCCTTGTGCAAGAAGATGCCCCCTACCAGACGCCCGAGGACCTGCGCGGACAGACCATCGGCGTCGGCACCGCCGATGGCGCCGAAGTGGGCTTTGCGCGTGCGATCCTGAATTCATACGGGATGAGTGAGCCTGCCGATTACACCTTCATCCCTGTGGGCGATGGCGGACCGGCTACCGCAGGCCTGCAGCGCGGAGATATCGTCGCCTATGTCGGCTCACTCGCCGACCGGGCGATCATCACCTATCGCGGCATGCCCATGCGGGACGTCACGCCGGCGCAGTTCGACACGCTGTTCGGCAACGGCTACGCGGCGATGACCTCCTACGTCAACGAGAACCCCGAGATCGTCGAAGGCTTTGGCCGCGCGCTGGTGCGGGCCACGATCTTCACCCGCGACCCGGCCAACCGTGACGTGGTCCTCGATCATCTGGCTGCCGCCAACCCGCAGGAGATCGAGGATCGCGCCTTTGCAAATGCGCTGCTCGATGCCGTGCTGCTCAAGGGTCTGCCGCATGATCCTTCGCTGGGCTGGGGCTACAACACGCCCGAGCATTGGCAGGAATGGCATGACAACCTCGTGGCCAGCGGTGAACTGGACGCACCGATCGCGGATCTTTCGGTGGTCTATACCAACGCCTTCGTCGACGCGTGGAACACCCTGCCGTGAACGTCGCACACCAACAGGAACCGGCCGCGAACACCGCGCGGCCGGTCTATGTCCTGCGGGGGGTGAACAAGTTCTACGCCCGCCGCGGGATTCACGCCCTCGATGACGTCAATCTGACGCTCGTCGAGGGGAGTTTCTCATCGGTGATCGGGGCAAGCGGCTGCGGCAAGTCCACTCTACTCAAGATCATGGCGGGCCTGACCCCGCCCTCGTCGGGCAGCGTCATGCTGGAAGGCAAGCCGGTGCTTGGCACGCGCGAGGACATCGGCATGATGTTCCAGCAGGCCACCTTGTTTCCGTGGCGCAATGTGCTGGAAAACATCGTCCTTCCGATTGAGATCCGGGATGGCAAGCGCGCCGCTAAAGAGGCGCATGGCCGCGCCCGTGAATTGCTGGCGATGGCGGGCCTGACCGGATTCGAACATGTGTTCCCCAATGAACTGTCGGGCGGCATGGCGCAGCGCGCGGCGATCTGCCGGATGCTCGTGTCGCAACCCTCGGTCCTGCTGCTCGATGAACCCTTCAGCGCGCTGGACGAACTGACCCGCGATTTCATGAACATGGAGTTGCAGCGCATCTGCATGGAACGCAATGCAACCGCATTCCTTGTGACGCATTCGATCCAGGAGGCCGTGATCTTGTCGGACGTGGTCTATGTCATGTCGCCCCGTCCCGGCCGCTTCGTCGAGGAGGTGGTGGTCGACCTGCCGCGCCCCCGAACGCTCGAGATGATGACAACGCCCCGGTTCGGGGCGCTGGTGGACCGTATCCGTTCGCAACTGGATGAAGGAGCGCTGGCATGACCATGACCTATGATGGGGCAGACCGCGAAGCCCCGCCGCCCAGCACGGTCTGGGTGGAGAATGTCTCTTGGTTCGACCGGGTGCCGCGCTGGGTGTCGATGACCGCAATCTTCGTGCTGTTTCTGGCGATCTGGCAGGGCACGCATATGACCGGTCTCGTGTCGCCGATCCTGTTGCCCTCGCCGGGCGACACGGCGGAAGAGCTCTATTTCGTGGGCCACAACCTGCTGACCGGCGGCTATATGCTGACGCCACTGTGGATCACGCTCAAGACTGTCATGTGGGCCTTCATCCTCGCCACTGGGATTGGCTTTTCGCTCGGCGTTCTGGTCGGTGAGACGACATTCGGCGAGCGTGCCGTGATGCCCTATCTCGTCGCCATTGACACCATGCCCAAGGTGGCATTCGCGCCGCTCTTCATCGCGTGGCTTGGCTTTGGCATCGAGAGCAAGGTGGCTCTGGCGACCTTTATCGCCACCTTCCCGATCATCGTCGGTACCGCAGCGGGCCTGCATGCGGCCGATGAAAACGCGCGCATGCTGTTCAAAACCATGGGCGCGTCGCGGTGGCAGACGCTCATCAAGATGAAGCTGCCTACAGGGATGCCGCACTTTTTCACCGGTCTCAAGATCGGCTCGGTCGGTGTCATGGCGGGCGCAATCACCGGCGAGTTTCTGGGCGGTGGTCGCGGGTTCGGCGACCTGATCCGCGTGGCCTCCACCAACCTCGATACGGCGCGCGTCTTCTCGCTGATCATCTATCTCAGCTTCATCGGCCTTGCGATTTTCATGTCCGTCGTCTGGACCCAGCGCCGGTTCGTGTTCTGGCACAAGTCCTCGACCCTGACCGAAACGTGATGCTATCGCGTGCGACGGTCCCGCAGACAACCGCAGGACCGTCGCAGCCCATCAAGGACCAAAAATCATGACCGATCTTTTCCCGCCCGCGCCCGTGAGCCGATTCCCCGTCGACGGATCTACCGCGACATTCCCGGTGCGGCGCGTCTATTGCATCGGGCGCAACTATGCCGCCCATGCCATCGAGATGGGGCATGACCCCGACAAGGAACCGCCCTTCTTCTTTCAGAAAAGCCCCGACAACATCATCTTCGGCGACTTTCCCTACCCGCCCGAATCCAGCGACGTGCAGTTCGAGATCGAGCTGGTCGTGGCTTTGTCGAAGGGGGGCCGGAATATCCCGGTGGAGACCGCTCTCGACCATGTCTACGGCTATGCCGTGGGCCTGGACATGACGCGGCGCGACCTGCAGGGCGAGGCGAAGAAACTGGGCCGTCCGTGGGAGATCGGGAAATCCTTCGATCAATCAGCCCCTTGCACGCCTTTGGTGCCCGTCTCGCGCATCGGCCATCCCTCCGAAGGGGCGATCTGGCTCAAGGTGAACGGAGAGATCAAGCAGCAGGGCGATCTGAACCAGATGATCTGGAAGACGGCCGAAATGATCTCGATCCTGTCGCGCTATGACGAGTTGATGCCGGGCGACGTGATCATGACAGGCACGCCCGCGGGCGTTGGTCCGATCCTGCGCGGCGATGTCATGCATGGCCATGTGTCCGGCGTGGGCGATTTGATGGTGACGGTCGTTTAGACCAGCGAACTGCCGGACCATCATTGGCTTCTGGATACCTTGCTGGGGCCCCCTCGCCCCGGTATGCGCGCCCGGTTTTGCCGGGCGCGCAACTTTTTTTGCATATACGTCAATAGTTTGGTTGATTTTCCGTCTTTCATGCAACGTCCGTCGCGCATTGTCATACAGCCGTTACAATTCTGAAACATGACCGTCATCAAAGGCCGATAGCCAGCGGGTCGAGGACGTAAATCGTCCCGTGCAGATATCAGGAGAAGTCATGTCTCACCTCAAGCTTTCCACGGCTGCGATCGCAGTTCTGGCCGCTTCGGCCACCGTCGCCTTCGCGCAGGGCCGTGAAGAAATCCGCGTTGTCGGCTCGTCCACCGTGTTCCCCTACAGCCAGGCCGCTGCCGAGCAGTTCAGCAACAACACCGGCGCCACCTCGCCGATCGTAGAATCGACCGGCACCGGCGGCGGCATGCAGATCTTCTGCGGCGGCGTTGGCGTTGCACACGCTGACCTGACCGGCGCGTCGCGCGCCATGACACAGTCGGAATTCGACCTCTGCGCCTCGAACGGCGTCACTGAGATCACCGAAGCGTTGATCGGCTTTGACGGCCTGTCGTTGGCTATCAGCCGCGCAAGCGAGTTCAGCTGGGATCTGTCCCTCGAGCAGGTCTACCTCGCACTGGCCGCTCAGGTTCCGGTCGACGGCGTTTGGGCAGACAATCCCTACCAGCGCTGGAGCGACATCGACGCGTCCCTGCCCGATATCGAAATCATCGTGCTTGGCCCGCCGCCGACATCCGGAACCCGCGACGCATTTGTCGAACTGGCAATGCATGTCGGCTGTGAAGAGCTTGAGTTTGTCCAGGCAGGCGGCTTCGACGGTGATTGGGTTGAAGAGAACTGCTCGCGCATGCGCACCGATGGCCCGTTCATCGAAGCCGGCGAAAACGACAACCTGATCGTCCAGCGTCTGCAGTCCGATCCGAACGCTCTGGGCATCTTCGGCTATTCCTTCGTGTTCGAAAACCTCGACACGATTCAAGGCGTTGCGCTGAACGGTGTCGCTCCCAGCTTCGACACGATCGCAAGCTTTGACTACGGCGTTGCACGTCCGCTGTTCTTCTACATCAAGAACGCACATGTCGGCGTGATCCCGAACCTGATGGAATTCATCGAAGAGTTCATCTCCGAAGAATCGATCGGCCCGGGCGGCTACCAGTCCGAGCGCGGCATGGTCCCGCTTCCGGATGCTGACCGCGCTGCAGCACAGGCGGCGACGCTGGCACTGACCCCGATGGCACGTCCCGAGTAAATCAGGACCGCCCTGAAACAGCCTGCCCGGTCGATGCGCCGGGCAGGTTTCTTCCGCCAGAATTGACCCGACCATAGCAGGCGTGATCCCGATGACCCTCCTAGCGTTTATGATCCTTGCGGCCCTTGCGGTCTCGGGCTTCCTGCTCAACCGCAGCGCTGCGCTTGCCATTCAGGCGGGCGGCACGCGGACCCATTCCCTCGCGTACTTCCACGGTCTTTACGCGCTGCTGAGCGTGCTGGTGCCCGTCTTCGTGGTGATCTGTGTCTACCTCGTGCTGAAAACACCGGTCATCAACGGCATGGTCATAGGCGGTTTGCCCGATGGGGTTCTGGATGACATGAGTGCGGGCCAAGTGGACTTGGTCCTTGCCACCATCCAGTCGATCACGCGCGGGCAGACCTTCGGCACGCCTCCCGATTGGCAACTGGCCGCCGCCGAGCGCCTGACATCGCTCTATGCCGGCGCCGACCTCTTGATGGTTGTGGTCGTCGCAGCCCTTTCGGCCGTCATCCTTTTCTTCGTGCGCCGCCAAGTCGCAGCCGAGTTTCGCGCCCGGCAAGCGGCAGAGCGGATCGTCCATGGCCTCATGGTGGCCTGCTCCCTCGTAGCGATCCTGACCACGGTCGGTATCGTATTTGCGCTCGTCTACGAGGCCTATCGCTTTTTCGAGATGGTGCCGGTCATGGATTTCCTGTTCGGCACGCGCTGGGAGCCGCAGATCCCGATCCGCGCTGACCAGGTCGCCGCCGTCGGGGCCTTCGGCTGGCTGCCGGTGATCTTGGGCACTGTCGTGATCGGCACTGTGGCGATGCTGATCGCCACGCCCATCGGGCTTCTGACGGCGATCTACCTCAACGAATTTGCCCCCAAGAGCGTTCGCGCAGTGGTCAAGCCCGTGCTCGAAATCCTGTCGGGTGTGCCAACGGTCGTCTATGGCTTCTTCGCCATTCTCGTCGTCGCCCCCGCCTTGCGCGGCACCGGGGCAGATCTGGGTATCGCGGTGTCGTCCAACACGGCGCTTGCCGCCGGCGGTGTCATGGGCATCATGCTGATCCCCTTCATCTCCTCTTTCGCCGATGACGCGTTGACCGCCGTGCCGCGCAGCCTGCGCGACGGGTCGCTCGCGCTGGGGGCGACACGGGGCGAGACAATGCTCAAGGTCCTGTTCCCGGCTGCGATCCCGGGCATCGTTGGCGGCATCTTGCTCGCCGTCAGCCGGGCGATCGGCGAAACGATGATCGTGGTGATGGCCGCGGGCCTGATCGCGCGGATGACCATCAACCCGCTTGACAGTGTGACCACCGTCACGGTGCAGATCGTCACCCTGCTGATCGGCGACACGGCCTTTGACAACCCGAAAACCCTTGCCGCCTTCGCGCTGGGCCTCATGCTGTTCATCCTGACGCTCGGGATCAACATCTTGGCCCTGCGCATCGTGCGCAAGTACCGCGAAATCTACGATTGAGGCGCTGGACCCATGGCTGACATCACCAATTCGGGCACCGGTGGCCCCCGCAAGAGCTCGCTGACCGAAAGCTCGGCCAAGATCGCCAAGCGCAAGCGCGCCGACCTGATCCTGCAGGGCTTCGGCATCGGCGCGATCCTGACCGCTTTCACGGTGCTCTTCATCCTTGTCGCCTCGTTGGTCAGCACCGGCTACACCGCCTTCGTGCAGACCCATGTGACGCTGCAGGTTTTCGTCGATCCCGCCGAAGTGGCCGAGGAGCGTCTGCCGCGCGGCGGGTTTCAGGAAGTGTTGACCGCGTCGCTGCTGTCCAACCTGCCTGACGCTGACCCCGAGAGCGACGCCCGCGCCGTGCGCAACATCTTGTCCAACGGCGCGCAATTCTACCTGCGCGACCGTATCGTGGCCAACCCGTCGCTGATTGGCCAGACCATCAGCATTACGGTTCCCGTATCCGACCCGTTCGACCAGCTCAACAAGGGCAACGTGGACCGCGCCACGCCCGAGGCGCAGCGCCGCGTGAACGATCGGGAAATCGGCTGGTTCGACGCGCTCGACACGGCCGGAATGATCGCGACCCCGCTCAACTGGGGACTGATCACCAACGCGGATTCGCGCTTTCCCGAGCTTGCGGGTCTGCGCGGCGCGCTGGTCGGCACCTTCTGGGCTCTGCTCACCTGTTTCCTGATCTCCTTCCCCATCGGGATCGGTGCGGCGATCTACCTTGAGGAATTCGCCCCCAAGAACAAACTGTCTGACTTCATCGAGGTGAACATCAACAACCTTGCCGCCGTCCCATCGGTCGTGTTCGGTCTGTTGGCGCTTGCGGTGTTCCTCAACTGGTTCGGCCTGCCGCGGTCCGCGCCTTTCGTCGGCGGCCTGACGCTGGCGCTGATGACGATGCCGACGATCATCATTGCCACCCGCGCAGCATTGAAGGCCGTACCGCCGTCGATCCGCGAGGCCGCATTGGGTGTCGGCGCATCCAAACAGCAGGTGGTATTCGGCCATGTCCTACCGCTGGCGATGCCCGGCATCCTGACCGGGACGATCATCGGGCTGGCGCAGGCCCTGGGCGAAACCGCGCCGCTGCTTCTGATCGGGATGAACGCCTTCATCACCTCGGCGGCATCCTCGCCCTTTGACGCGTCCACCGCACTGCCCACCCAGATCTTCATTTGGGCCGACAGCCCCGAACGCGGCTTCGTCAGCCGGACCTCGGCGGCCATTCTGGTGTTGCTTGGCTTCCTTGTGTTGATGAACGGAATGGCCATCTACCTCAGAAACAAATTCGAGCGCCGGTGGTGACCGCCGTGGAGGATAGCAACATGAACGATATGCGACTGACGGAGCGTGGCGTGGAAACGAAACAGATCAAGATGAAGGCCCGTGGGGTCGAGGTGTTTTACGGTGACACGCATGCCATCAAATCGGTGGATGTGGATATCGAGGACCATACCGTCACGGCTTTCATCGGCCCGTCGGGCTGCGGCAAGTCGACGTTCCTGCGCTGCCTGAACCGGATGAACGACACCATCGACATCTGCCGTGTGACGGGTGACATCCATCTCGATGGCGAAGATATCTACGACCCGCGCATCGACCCGGTGCAGTTGCGGGCCAAAGTGGGCATGGTGTTCCAGAAACCCAACCCTTTCCCCAAGTCGATCTATGACAATGTCGCCTATGGCCCCAAGATCCACGGGCTGGCCCGCACCAAGGCCGAACTGGACGAGATCGTCGAAAAATCGCTGCGGCGCGCGGCGATCTGGAACGAGGTAAAGGACCGTCTCGATGCGCCGGGCACCGGTCTGTCGGGTGGTCAGCAGCAGCGCCTGTGCATCGCGCGCGCGGTGGCCACCGGCCCCGAGGTTTTGCTGATGGATGAGCCTTGTTCGGCGCTTGACCCCATCGCAACCGCGCAGGTCGAGGAGCTGATCGACGAATTGCGGCAAAGCTATTCGGTCGTCATCGTGACCCACTCGATGCAGCAGGCCGCGCGCGTCAGTCAGAAGACCGCCTTCTTCCACCTCGGCACGCTGGTGGAATTCGGCGAAACGTCCAAGATCTTCACCAACCCCGAAGATCCCCGGACCGAAAGCTACATCACCGGCCGGATCGGCTGAGGCACAAGGGCAGGCAGGTACCATGGCGCATTCCGAACATATCGTCGCAAGTTTCGACCGCGACCTCGAAGGTATACAGGCGCAGATCATGCGCATGGGTGGGCTGGTCGAGGATGCCATCGCCAAGGCCACGCAAGCGCTTGAATTGCGCGACGTCGAACTGGCACGCGAGGTTCGGGCGAACGACGCGGCCATCGACGCGCTCGAGGAACAGGTCAATGACGAGGCGGCGCGCATCATCGCGCAGCGCCAGCCCATCGCAAGCGACCTGCGCACGGTGCTGACGGTCTTCCGTGTCTCCACCAATCTGGAACGCATCGGGGATTACGCCAAGAACATCGCCAAGCGGACCGAAACGATCATCGACCAGCCGCCCGTCAACGGCACCGGCGCCTCGCTGCGGCGGATGGCTCGGCAGGTGGAACTGATGCTCAAGGATGCGCTCGACGCCTATATCCAGCGCGATGCGGCGCTGGCGGCCGACGTGCGCGCCCGCGATATCGACGTGGACCAGATGTATTCGGCGCTCTTCCGCGAATACCTGACCTTCATGATGGAAGATCCGCGCAACATCACGACCTGCATGCACCTGCATTTCATGGCCAAGAACATCGAGCGTATGGGCGACCATGTCACCTCCATCGCCGAGCAGGTGATCTACCTTGTGACCGGCGACATGCCCGACGAGGACCGCCCCAAGCAAGACCGCACGCCGCATGACGCGGGCGTGACGAAGTAACAAGGAACAGGCCGATGGCTGGCGAACCGCTGGTGCTCGTGGTCGAGGATGAACCCGCGCAGCGCGAGGTTCTGGCCTACAACATCCAGGCCGAAGGGTTTCAGGTGATGACCGCCGAAGCGGGCGACATCGCGCTCGACATGGTGCGCGAGACGCCGCCCGATGTGATCGTGCTGGACTGGATGTTGCCCCATGTCTCTGGGATCGAGGTCTGCCGTCAGCTCAAGATGGGCGCTGAAACCGCGCGCATCCCGATCATCATGTTGTCGGCACGCTCGGAAGAGGTCGACAAGATCCGCGGGTTGGAAACCGGTGCGGATGACTACATCACCAAGCCCTATTCCGTGGCCGAACTGCTTGCGCGCCTGCGCACCCAGTTGCGGCGCGTCCGCCCCGCCACCGTGGGCGAGCGGCTGGAATATGACGACATCCTTGTCGATCTGGCCGAACACCGGGTCTACCGCAACAAGGAACAGCTCAGCCTTGGACCGACCGAGTTCCGCCTGCTGACGGCCTTCATGGAGCGCCCCGGCCGCGTCTGGAGCCGCGAGCAGCTGCTCGACCGGGTCTGGGGGCGTGACATCTATGTCGACAGCCGTACGGTGGACGTGCATGTGGGCCGCTTGCGCAAGGCGCTGAAAGCCGGGGATCATGGCGACCCGATCCGCACTGTTCGCGGCGCCGGCTACGCGCTGGGCTGATCGGGCAGGCGTGGACCCGTGCAATCGCGATATCGTGCATCTAGCAGAGCCCCTCGTCGGCGTCGCCGATGCGGGGAGCGTCGGGGTAGGGACGTTCCTGACCGGGCTGGGAGACAGGCTGGCCAACCTTGCGCGCTGTAACACGCATAGGATGCTGCTGGACGCCGTGGCGCGCGGACGTCCGGACTACGTGATCCTCGGCGCGGCGGCGGAAGACGCCGACCTTGCCGCCCTTCGCGCCGCGATGCACACGGCAACACTGGGTATCGTCCTGATCGGACCGCAAGGTGCCACACCCGCCCCTGGCCCGCAGTTCGGGATCGAGACCTTTGACCCGGCCGATGGTCCTGACGCCTTTACCCTTCGCCTGCGCGCCTTGATGCGGCGCTGCCGTCCCGTCGCCTTGGCCAGCCGGTGCAGGGCGGGCGGCCTGACGCTGGACGAGGCGGCGATGACGGTGAGCGTAGCAGGGTCTTCGGCCACCCTGTCGCTCGAGGATTTCCGCCTGCTCGGGCCGCTGTTCGACATGCCGGGGCGGGTGTGGCCGCGCGAGGAACTGTTGCGCCTCGCCTATGGCTCACAGACCCAGAACGGGCTGCGCACCATCGATGTCAAGCTCAACCGCACCCGCCGCAGGATGCGCGCGGCTCTTGGCCATGACCCGATCCGAAGCGTGCGCGGCGAAGGCTACATGCTCGCCCCGGATTGACCCACCGCGCGCCTCGCGTCATCCCTGACAGGACAGTCCACGGAGACGCAAGATGCAGACCGACCATTCCACCACCCATGACGCGCTGGAAGACCCGCGCAACGCCGACATCGTGATCTACGTCAACGGCGCGCTGAAACCCCGCCCCGAGGCGACGGTCTCGGTCTATGACAGCGGGTTCTTGCTGGGTGATGGCATGTGGGAGGGGATGCGTCTTTACGACGGCGTCTGGGCCTTTTTCGAAGAGCACATGGATCGCTTTTTTGACAGCTGCAAGGCGGTGAGCCTTGATGTGGGCATGGACCGCACGGGCATCATGGACGCGCTGGAGATGACGCGCAAAGCCAACGGGATGCACACGGATGTGCATTGCCGCCTGATGCTGACGCGCGGGGTCAAGGTGCGGCCCTTCCAGCACCCATCGCTGTCACGGTCAGGGCCGACGCTGGTCATCATCATGGAACATTCGAAGCCCGTGGACCGACTGCATTCGGCGGGCATCCGGCTGGCCACGGTCCCGCAGGTGCGGGGCCTGCCGATGAGCCAGGATGCGAAATACAACTCCCATTCCAAGCTGAACTGCGTTCTGGCCTGCCTTCAGGCGGAACAGGCGGGCGCGGATGAAGCGTTGATGCTGGACCCGCATGGCTTCGTGAACACGACCAATGCGTGCAATTTCTTCATCGTGCGCAAGGGCGAGGTTTGGACCTCGACGGGCGATTACTGCATGAATGGGGTGACGCGGCAAAAGGTCATCGACCTGTGCCGCAAGGATGGCATCCAGATCTTCGAGAAGAACTATTCGCTCTTTGAAGTTGCCGGTGCGGAAGAAGCGTTTTTGACCGGCACGTTCGGGGCGCAGACGCCTGTGGCCTCGATCGACGGCAAGCCGGTGGGCGATGGGTCGCGGCCGGTGACGGCGCGCATCCGGGAGCTCTACAAAAGGGCGGTGGCAGAGTATGTGGCGGAGCGGCGGTAACCTTTTCCGGGAGGAAAATGTGCCGGAAATCTCGAGATGTGCGGCAGGTAGAACTGCGGTTTTGCGGCTGTCAAAGCCGCTCCACTTCCACCAAGGCCGAATGTGCGCTTGTGCCCTGACCCAGCCGTGATGTGCCGACGTCCCGCGTGAGCACGTTGGGGTTGCCATTGGCATCCATGTTGCCGCCCGGCGCGCCAAACCATGCGCCGGTAGGAAGCGCCACAACGCCTTGCACGATGTCGGAGGTCACCCGCGCCCTTGCCCGAACCGCGCCGCGCGCGTTAAACGCCCGCACCAGATCCCCCGTGGCAACGCCCCGCGCGGCAGCGTCCGTTTCATGTATAAGAATAGTCTCGGGCCGCGCCCCCTCGATATCGGCCAAGGCCGCTTCGAGTTGGGAGTGCAGCTTGTCGCCCGGTTGCGGCGAGACGAGATGCAGGGGCGCATCGGTGCTTGCCGTGCCAGGCCATTCTTTCGGGGGAAGCCAGACCGGATGGCCGGGGCAATCGTCGTAGCCGAAACTGTCGATGGTGGCGGAAAAGATCTCGATCCGGCCAGAGGGGGTTTTGAGGGCCGCGCCATCGGGGTCCGCGCGGAAGGCGCGGAGGATCGGCTTGGGTTGTTCCTCCGCCGCAATGTCGAGCTTGATCCAGTTGCGCGCGCGCAGGGCGTCGAGGGTCGGAACCTCGACACCTGCCGCGGTCGCGCGGGCTTGGAAGCCGTCGTAGAGATGGCCGATCCATTGCGCAGGGTCGCGCCCCTCGGTGAAAGTCACGCCAAGGCCAAGGCGTTCGGCAAGTCCTGCGAAGATGGCATAATCGTCGCGCGCCTCACCCACGGGCGGGATCAGCGCAGGCATGTGGAACAGGTAGTCGTCGAGCGGGCTGCGCCCGATATCCTCACGCTCGTAAGGCGTGGTGGCGGGAAAGACGATGTCGGCGCGCTGTGCGGTGGCGGTCCACCACGGCTCGTTCACGATGATCGTTTCGGGCCGGGTCCAGGCCTCGTGCAGGCGGTTCAGATCCTGGTGATGATGGAACGGATTGCCGCCCGCCCAATAGACCAGCCGGATGTCGGGGTAGGCCCGGCGCTGGCCGTTGAAATCGTAAGGCTGGCCGGGGTGCAGCAGCATGTCGGCCACGCGTGCGACCGGGATCACGTCGGGCACGGCGTTGGTGCCTTGGGGCAGGGTCAGACCGCCCAAGGGCCTGAAATCCTTGCCGATGCCGCCGATGGCGCCGTAGCCATAGCCCACACCGCCACCGGGCAGGCCGATCTGCCCCAGCATCGCGGCAAGCACGGCCGACATCCAATAGGGCTGTTCGCCGTGTTCTTGGCGCTGCAGCGACCATGCGACCGTGATCAGCGTGCGCGTGCTGGCCATGCGGCGGGCAAGATCGTGGATCGTAGCGGGCGCGACACCCGTCAGCGGCGCGGCCCAGTCCGGGCTTTTCGGCGTGCCGTCCGTCTCGCCCATCAGATAGGCGCGGAACCTGTCATAGCCCACCGTGTAGCGGTCGAGAAAGGCGTGGTCGGCCAGCCCCTCGGTCTCCAGCACATGCGCCAAGGCCAGCATCAGCGCGGTGTCGGAGCCGGGGCGGCAGGGCAGCCAGTCGCAGCCCTCGGGCGCGTCCGTGCGCTGGGGCCCGATGTTGACGCGGGTCATTCCCGTCTCGGTGAAGCGGTCGAACCAGCCCGCCGTCTGATGCTCGGTGATGCCGCCCATCGAGACCTGGCTGTTCTTGGGATTGATGCCGCCGAACATGACCAGCGTTTCGGTATGCCGCGCGATGGTGGCGAAACTGTCCTGCGCCTCGTAGGTGAGGGTGAGGAAATTCTCCCCGAAGACATGGGGCATGATGGATTGCGCGCAGCCGGTGGAATAGCTGCCGAAGCTGGCCACATAGCCGCCGATGCAGTTGAGGAAGCGGTGGATCTGGCCTTGGGCATGGTGGAACCGCCCGGCCGAGGCCCAGCCGTAGGACCCGCCGTAGATCGCGCCATTGCCATGGGTCTTGCGGATGCGGTCGATTTCCTGCGCGGCGATGTCCAGCGCCTCGTCCCAGGGCGGCGTCACGTAATCGCCGTCGCCACGACCCGTCCTGTCCCGCGTGGTAAGCCAGGCGCGGCGGATGGAGGGGCGGGCGACGCGGCTGGAATGATGCACGGCGGCAGGCAGGATCGCGGGGATCGACGGCGGATGCGGGTCAGGTCCGAATGGGTGCGCCTCGATGATGCGACAGCCCTCCGTCACCACCTCGAAGGCCCCCCAATGGCTTGAGGTCACGCGCCTTTGCCGGGTCTCGCCGTCCATGATCCGTCTCCGCTCTGTCACCTGCGGCGCTTATAGCCCAGCCTTGTGCCGGGGGGGAGGGGGCCTTGCGCCCCGGCTCGGGCAGGGGCATCACTGAGCGCAGGCAGGGGGGATCGGATGACCATCAAGGTAGCCATCAACGGCTTCGGGCGTATCGGGCGGTCTGTTCTAAGGGCCTGGCTCAAGGGCGGCTGGCCCGGGATCGAGATCGTGGCGCTGAACGACATCGCGCCGCTGAAAACCTGCGCTTACCTGTTCCAGTATGACAGCGTCTTCGGCCCCTGGCCCGAGGAAGTCGCGGTGGGTGAGGGAGTCTTGCGCGTCGGCGGGCGGGTGTTGCCCTTCACGCAGGTGGCCGATCTGGCGCTTTTGGACCTGCGCGGTATCGATGTGGTGATGGAATGCACAGGGCTGGCGCGGACCCGCAGCTTCGCCGAGGCGGGGCTGGATGCGGGGGCAGCGCGGGTTCTGGTTTCCGGGCCCTCGCCGCAAGCGGATATCACCGTGGTGATCGGCGCCAATGATGGCGCGCTGACGGCGGCGCACAAGATCGTGTCGAACGCGTCATGCACCACCAATGCCGTGGCGCCCTTGGCCGCGATGATCGACGCGGAATGGGGGCTGGAGTCTGCGCTGATGACGACGGTGCATTGCTACACCGGCAGCCAACCGACAGTGGATCAGCCGATGGGCGAGGATTTCGCCCGATCCCGCGCGGCCGCCCTGTCGATGGTGCCGACAACGACAAGCGCGGCCACGCTGGTCGACGCGGTGCTGCCGCATCTGGCGGGGCGGATCACCGGGTCGGCGGTGCGGGTGCCTGTGGCCTCCGTGTCTTGTGTCGATCTGGCCGTCATCACCCGCGAAAAGCCGCAAGCCGAGGTGGCGCAGGCCTTCTTCCGCGACCGGGCGGGGCCGATCGTGGGCTTCACGGATCAGACGCTGGTCTCGACCGACCTACGGGCGCGGCCCGAGTCGCTGATCGTGCAGGGTCCCGAGATCAAGCGCGCCAAGGGCGGCATGCTGCGGGTCTTTGGCTGGTATGACAATGAATGGGGATTTTCGTGCCGGATGCTAGATTTGGCCGAGAGAATGGGAGAGATGCGATGAGCGATTGGCAGAGTTGGAAGCGTGAGGCGAACCATGTCGGTGGGGCTTGGGTGCAGGCCGATAGCGGCAAAACGATCGACGTGACGAACCCTGCCACGGGCGAGGTGATCGGCACCGTGCCCGCCTGCGGTGCGGCCGAGACACATCGCGCCATCGACGCCGCCGCGGCCGCTTTCCCGGCCTTCGCGGCGCTGGACTTGATGAGCCGCGTGGGCCTGCTCTGGAAGCTGCATGACGCGCTGAT
Organism: Roseicyclus mahoneyensis; assembly: GCF_003148775.1. Classification (GTDB taxonomy): domain Bacteria; phylum Pseudomonadota; class Alphaproteobacteria; order Rhodobacterales; family Rhodobacteraceae; genus Roseicyclus; species Roseicyclus mahoneyensis. The sequence goes on along the minus strand of NZ_QGGW01000009.1, from coordinate 65,104 downwards.
GGACAATCAGACCGCTTTGGCGGAACTCCTGACCATCGAGATGGGCAAGCCGCTGGCCGAGGCCAAGGGCGAGATCGCCATCGGCGCGCAATACGTCCGCTGGTTCGCCGAAGAGGCGCGCCGAGCCAAGGGCGAGATCGTGCCCGCGGGCGTGAACGGACGGCGCATCCTTGTGACGCGGCATCCGGTCGGCGTGGTGGGGATGATCACGCCGTGGAATTTCCCCTCCTCCATGCTGGCACGCAAGATCGCACCTGCGCTGGCGGTGGGTTGCCCCATTGTGGCCAAGCCCGCGACGGCGACGCCCTATTCGGGCCTTGCCTGGGCGGCGCTGGCCGAAGAGGTGGGCTATCCGAGCGGCGTGGTGAACGTGGTCACGGGATCGGCGCGCGCCATCGCGGGGGCGATGATGGAACGGTCCGAAGTGCGCAAGGTGACCTTCACCGGCTCGACCGAGGTCGGCAAGGAACTGATCCGCGCCTCTGCCGATACTGTCAAGAAGCTGTCGATGGAACTGGGCGGCAACGCGCCCTTCATCGTCTTCGAGGATGCCGATCTGGACGCGGCGGCCGACGGGGCCATCGTGTCGAAATACCGCAACTCGGGGCAGACCTGCGTTTGTGCGAACCGGATCTATGTGCAGGCCTCGGTCCATGATGCCTTTGTCGAGAAACTGGTTGAAAAGACCAAGGCGCTCAAGGTGGGCGACGGGCGCGAGGCGGGCGTGGCCCAAGGGCCGCTGATCGATCTCGACGCCGTGGCCAAGGTCGAGGAATTGCTCGATGACGCCAAGGGCAAGGGCGCGACCGTTGTGCTGGGCGGATCGCGTCACCAGCTGGGCGGGACCTTCTTCCAGCCCACGGTGCTGACCGGGGCGACGCAGGACATGGCCTTTGCGACCGAAGAGATCTTTGGGCCGGTGGCACCGGTCTTTGCCTTCGAGACGGAGGCGGAGGCCGTGGCCATGGCCAATGATACCGTCTTTGGCCTTGCGTCCTATGTCTACACCCGCGACCTCGGTCGGGCCTTCCGCATGAACGATGCGCTGCAATACGGGATGATCGGCATCAACTCGGGCCTGATCACGACCGTCGAGGCCCCCTTCGGCGGGGTAAAGGAGAGCGGCATGGGCAAGGAAGGCGGAAGCCAGGGGCTCGAGGATTACCTCGACACGAAATACGTCTGCATCGACGGGATCTGAGGCGCAGCGATTATGCGCTGCGCTTGTGGGTGAGCGTGGATGCCTCCGGCGGGGATATTTTCGAAACAGAGAAGCTGGGACGGGAGCGCGCCGGGCCGTTAACCTTGATGCAGGGTTAACGGCCGTAGGTCAGACCGTCTGCGATCAGGCGCATTGTCTGGCGCGCGAGGGGCCTGCCCATTCTGTCGCGGGCGGTGCGTGTCAGGACCAGCAGTGCTGTGTAGCGGTCACATGACAGCGCCACGCTGTCGCTCATGCTGGTGACGGTGGCGCTGAGCTGATCCTCGATTGCGGCTGAGGTCAGCCCGGAATCTGCAAGCAGGTCTTCCAGCGGCACGGCGGCATCCTCGTCTAGCGCGGGCAAGATCGCCTCGGGCATGATGACGCTGTCCAGACCGGCGCGAGCGCCGTCCCGGCGCAGGGTCCGCTCCAGCACCGACAGGCGGTTGGTGCCGAACAGATCGGCCTCGGCCGGATCGGCTCCGCGGGTCAGGGCACGGGCGCGGAACACCTCGAAAGCCGGCACCTCGCCGGTGATGTCGCGCAGGCAGGCCGCGGGGGCCGGCGGTGCGGCCACGCTGTCTTGATCGGCGACCAGCGTGCCCCGTCCCGGTTTGCGGTCGAGATAGCCCATGCCCTCGAGCGACATGAGCGCACGACGCATGGTGCCTTGGCTGACGCCGAATTCTTCGGCCAGAACGAATTCATTGGGCAGGCGAAGGCCCACGGCCCAATCTCCGCTACGGATGCGGCGGATCATCTCGGTCTCGGCGGTCTTGTAGAGCGGCGTTCGGGCCATGGTGCTTACAAATGTCCTTTTGGCGCAGGGTTGGCCGATGCGGCCACCTTGGTCAATTCAGATGCTCGATCAGGCGGCTGTGGCGGTCGAAAGCCTTGATGAGTGCCCCCAGATTGGGCAGGTCTGCCGCTTCGAGCATCGGGATCATCTTGCGAAAGGCCTGCGCTGTAGCAAGCGCGTCGCCGATTGCGGTGTGGCGGTCGGCCTCGGGGATCTCGATATGAAGCCGCGCGCAAAGCGCGTCGAGCGTGTGTTCCGCCGACTGCCCGTAGAGGATCGCAGAACACAGGACCGTGTCGAGGATCGGCTGGTCAAAGCGTTTGCCGATCTGGATTTCGCGCCGCCTGAGAAAGCTCATGTCGAAAGGCGCATTATGGGCGACGAGCACCGCACCTTGGGCAAAGGCATGGAAGCGGTCCAGCGCCTGTTCCACCGGGGGGGCATCGGCCACCATCTCGTTTGTGATGTGGTGGACGGCGGTGGAGCCGGCCGGGATCGTGCGACCGGGATTGACCAGCATGTCGAAACGTTCGCCCGGGACGATCTTGCCGTTGACCACACGCACGGCCGCGATCTGGCAGACCTCGTCGACCTGCGGGTTCAGCCCGGTTGTCTCGGTGTCGAAGATCACGAAGCTGAGCGATTTCAGTGCGGTCGCCGCGAGGTTTTCGGGAATGGCCGCGTTCAGCAGGTCGAAATCATACATCACCACGCGTGCCGGCCCGGTGGCGCGGGGGTTCGCGCGCGGCAGGCTAAGCCGCAGGGCGTGGCGACCGGGCCCTGCGGGTTCGACCGTGAGGGTGGTGCCGTGGCTGAGCAGCACATCGGCCCCGGTGAATCCGACCATGCCGGGCGACAAGGGTGCGGCCAGCCAATCCAGCGCCGCGTCGGGCCGGGCGGCGGCACCTTCGAGGCTGAGAATGGCGGTCTCGGGGGTCCGGCTGGCCAGCGTCAGGGTCAGGGTTGTCGCGCCGATGCCGGTCCAGTCAAGGGCGAGACGTTCGAACAGGCGCGTGATGGCGAAGCCGTCGCAGCGCAGCGCCGTATCGGGCAGGTCGGAGGTGATCGTCAGGCCCTTGCGCGCAAGACGGTCGGCAAGGCCCGCGCCCAGATCCGGGGCCGACAGCGCCTCCATCGGCCACCAGTCAGTGTCGGTCCGGGCCTTTTGGGCGGCCGTTGTGGCGGCAAGTCCGGCAAGGCGGCTCCGGGCCGGGCTCTCGGGAAGCTCAGGCAGCAGGGCCAGCACGCCGTCGAGCAACTGGTTGAGCAGATGCGCGCGCTCTGCCTGCACCTTGAGGTCGGCGGTCACATCGCGCAGCGTCAGAACATAGCCAGGGCGGTCGGTTTCCTGCCCCTCCAGCCGCAACAGGCGCAAGCGCGCCTCAAGCAGGCGGGCGCCCGCGCGCGTTGTCACAAGGATGTCGGTGCCCTCGTCGGTGTCTTTGGCGGCGAGGCGATCATAGGCTTGCAGGATCGGGCCCATGCGCAGCAGGCCACCGACCGGGCGGCCAAGGCCAAGACCCTCGGCCTCGCCCAGCAGTTCGCGGCAATGACCGTTGTAGAGCGCGATGGCATGATGCGGCGTGCAGAACAAGACGCCGTCGGGCACCTCGGCCAGCAGGGTTTCCAGACGGGTCTTTTCGGTGGCCAGACGCGCGGTTTCCCGCCCCACGGCCATGGCCATGGCATTGCGTGTCTGGGTCAGGTTGGTGGCCATTGCATCGGCGGCGGGGGCCAGATCGCCAAGATAGCGGCCGATGGCGTGGTCGATGCCTTGGTCCACATCTGCATGGGCGCGGGCACGCAGGTCGGCGGCCAGCCGTTCGACGGGGCGCGCGACATGCTCGTCGAACAGCACCCAGACCCACGTGGTCAGACCGCCGATGGCGAAGACCGCGACGAGGCCTGCCATAACGAAGGAATTCAGCGCATGCGCCTCGCCCAGCCGGATGTAGCCGATGGTCAGGCCCGCAATCACGAGGGCCGAGCCGCCCAAGGCCAGAAGGGCGAAGAACAAAAAGATGCGCAGACGCAGGGATAGCCGGGTGAACATCGGTCGGGGGCCTCCTCCTTGCCCCGGTCTCTGGGTGGGTCAGTGGCGGTCCGCGCGACGCCCCCGGCCCGGTCTTGCGGTGTCAGCTGCCTGCAGTCTCCCCGCCGCAGACGGCGCTGACGATGGGATCTTCCATGCCGGTTTCGCGCCAGATCGCGCCCTCGGGCTCTCCGGCTTCGGTGAAGGTCGTGGTAGCGATGAGGTCGGTCCAGCGGGCGTTTTCACAATCAACCAGCGCCGGACGGACGATCTGCGGCTGCCAGCGCTCCTGGATGCGCAATTGCACCGCAAGTATGCCCGATCCGGGCGCGGTTTCCACGTTTTCGGACGGCGAGAAGCCGATGAAGCCGCGCACCCATGGCCGCACAAGGGTCCAAGGCTGATACCAGGCCTGTTGCTCGCGGGTGGTCACGGTCACCAGATCCCCGGCCATTGTGCGCCGTACGCCGGATTCCCAGCTGTATTCAAGGGCTATGGTCGCCACGATCATGGTCAGGCCCGCGCAGACCGGGATGATACCCTTGGGCAGGCGGTCGCGCGTGAGAGACCGCAGCACAAGGCCGATGCCGGCCCCGGAGAGACCTGCGAAAATGACGGTGACAAGGGACCAGAACATGAGTTTGGGGGTTCTTTCAGTTGAGGTAGCCGCGGCCGGAAGCGGCGGCGTTCTGCATGGTCTTGATGACGACGAAGGCGTCGCGCAGGTGGCTGCGCTCGAAATCGCTGAGATCGGCGGGCGGCATGAAATTGTCGGGCTTGTCGCCGCGCTTGATCTGGGCGGCCTGATGGGCGAGCCGCGTGTCGGCGATCATGTCATAGGCATCGAGCAGGTCGCGCCCGCCCGAGGAGGAGACGGCGCGCGCCTCGATCGCGGCCAAGAGGCGCGCGCGGGTGTTGGCCTGCGTCAGCTGCCCGGTCAGCGCGTAGATGCGGCCAAGGTCGACCACGGGCACGACGCCCGCGTGTTTGAGGTCAATGGTGTTCTTGTGCTCACCCGACCGCACGGTGGCAAAGCCCCTGAAAAGGCCAAGCGGCGGCTGATGCTTGAGCGAGTTCGACACCATGTGGGCGACGAAGATCGAGTTCTTCGAGGCGGCGGCCAGCGTTTCGGCCTGCAGGTCGGAGAAGAGCGCGGTTGTACCGCCGATGGCGCGCAGGTCGAACATGACCGAGGCGAGCATCTGTGCTTCGGGATTGGGGGTGGCGATCCAGCCGCGGAAATACTGCCGCCAGACCCGCAGCGGTTGGCGCCACTTGATGTTGGTCGCCATCATGTCGCCGGGGCAGTAGAAATAGCCCGCTTCGTTGAGGCCGTCGCTGACGAATTTGGCAAGTTCCGCGAAATAGGCGTCATCGGGGGGCGTGGCGGCATCGTCGAGGATCAGGCAATTGTCCTGATCGGACACGCCGGTCTGTTCCTGCCGCCCCTGCGATCCGCAAGCCAGCCACAGGTAGGGCACTGGCGGCGGGCCCAGTTTCGCCTCGGCCAGCACGAGCAGGCGGCGCGTGGTGGCATCACAGATATCGGTGATCAGGCGCGTCACGGTCTGATGCGGGTTCTGCGCGCCGACCAGTTGCACCAGAAGGTCGGGGATGCGGGCGACGATCCGGGCGAGCGTCGCGCTGTCGGGTGATGCCGCGATCTCGCGGATGAGCGCAGCGGAGGAGGTGGCCTGAAACCGGGTGAGGTCTGTCTGGGTCAGGATGCCGACCAGCAGTCCGCCTTCGACCACGGGCATGTGAGTGATGCCACGTTCGACCATCGCGTGCAGCACATCTGCCACCAATGCAGTCGGAGGCAGGGCGATGGGATCCAAGGTCATCACAGCGCTGACGGGCGTGTCGGTCGGGCGTCCCTCTGCCACGGCACGGCCGGTGATGTCGCCGGTGGTCAAGATGCCCTTCGCCACGCCATCGACGGTTGCAATGATGCACGACACATGCAGGTCGCGCATCTTGCGCGCCGCCTCGATCAGCGGGGTCTCCGGTGCACAGGTCAGCGGGTCGCGCGTCATCAGGTCGGACAGCGCCATCGTGGTGATGTCTTGCCGTCGCGCAGCGGTGGGCCGGGTGCGGTCGAAGAATTTGAGCACCCTTGGCTGGGCCGCAACCAGCGCCTTGAACACCGGCGCGGGGATGGCCAGCACCTCGCTGGTCTCGGTCGCTGTGGCGGTGACGGGTGCTATGCCGTCGCGCAAAAGCCCGCGTTCGCCAAAGGAATTGCGAGGGCCGAGGATCGACAAGAGGTCGCCACCATCGTCCGTGATCTCGATCCGACCGCTCAGGATCAGGCACAGGGCGGTCACGGGCTTGCCGATGACATAGACCGTTTCGCCCGGCGCCACCTTTCGGATGCCGGATTGTTCGGCCAGCGCCTGCCGTTCCTCGGGCGTCAGCAGGTCATAGGGATGGGTCTGGGCAAGAATGGCGGCAATGTCGGCGGTCATGGCCAGTGCTTTCCAAGAAAAAGGCGCACCCCGAAGGGTCGGGATGCGCCGCGTGATTGACCAGAGCCCGCGGTGTCGCAGGCTCCGGGATCGGCTTTCGCCTTACTTGTTCAGCGCACCACCGGCGCCGCGCGGAATGCGAACGCTTTCCACGAGGTCCTGGATGTGCTGCGGCGGGGCTGCCGTCATGCTGGACACGGCATAGGCCACGGCGAAGTTGGCCAGCGCACCGATCGGGCCGAAGTGGGTCGGCGGGATGCCGAACAGGTAGTTGGCCGCGGTGTTTTCCAGCAGGTTGGTGCCGGGGATGAAGAAGATCCCGAGGTAGGTGAACAGATAGGCGCAGGTGAGGATCAGACCGGCAAGCATGCCCGCCGTCGCACCGGCTGCGTTCATCCGCTTCGAGAAGATCCCCATCATCAGGGTCGGGAACAGCGTGGCCGCTGCCAGACCGAAGGCCAGCGCCACCACAAGGGCCGCGAAGCCCGGTGGGTTGAGGCCCAGCCATGTCGCCAGCGCGATCGCACCCGCCATCGAGATCCGGGCGGCCAGAAGTTCGCCCTTTTCCGAGATGTTGGGGTTGATCACAGATTTGATGAGGTCGTGGCTGATGGCCGAAGAGATGGCCAGCAGAAGGCCCGCCGCCGTGGACAGTGCCGCCGCGATGCCGCCTGCGGCGATCAGCGCGATGACCCAGCCCGGAAGCTGCGCGATTTCAGGGTTGGCAAGAACGAGGATGTCCTGGTTGAAGGTCACCAGTTCGTTGCCTTCCCAGCCACGCTCGGCGGCCATTTCCTGCATCGCCGGGCTACGTTCGTTGTAGTACTGGATCAGGCCATCGCCGTTCTTGTCTTCCACGCCGAGCAGGCCGGTGGCCGACCAGGTGCGGAACCAGTCCGGCAGGTCGTCGACGGCAACAGGCTCACCCTCAACGCCATTGGGCCACATGGTGGTCATGATGTTCAGGCGCGCCATCGCACCCACGGCCGGAGCGGTGAGGTACAGAAGCGCGATGAACACCAGTGCCCAGCCGGCGGACCAACGGGCGTCGGCCACCTTGGGAACGGTGAAGAAGCGGATGATCACATGCGGCAGACCGGCGGTGCCGATCATCAGCGAGAGCGTGAACAGAGCCATCAGCCACGGCGTGTTGCCGGTGGTGTACTGGTTGAAGCCCAGATCGGTCAGCAGACCGTCGAGGGTGACCAGAAGCGGGGTGCCCGCACCGGCCTGACCTTCGGACATGTTCGAGAACAGGCCCAGACCCGGGATCGGGTTGCCGGTCAGTTGCAGCGAGATGAACACGGCCGGGATGGTATAGGCGATGATCAGAACGACATACTGCGCCACCTGCGTGTAGGTGATGCCCTTCATCCCGCCCAGAACGGCATAGATGAACACCACGGCAGATGCCGTCAGCAGACCCACTGTCGAGCTGACCTCGAGAAAGCGCGAGAAGGCCACGCCAGCGCCGGTCATCTGGCCGATCACATAGGTCACCGAGATCACGATCAGGCAGATCACGGCGACCACGCGGGCGCTGTTGGAATAGAAGCGGTCACCGACGAATTCCGGCACGGTATACTTGCCGAACTTGCGCAGGTAGGGGGCCAGAAGCATGGCCATAAGCACGTAGCCGCCCGTCCAGCCCATCAGGAAGGACGAGTTGTTGTAGCCGACGAAGGCGATGAGACCCGCCATCGAAATGAAGGAGGCCGCCGACATCCAGTCGGCCGCGGTGGCCATGCCGTTGACGACGGGGTTCACACCCCGGCCAGCGGCATAGAATTCCGATGTGGAACCCGCGCGGGCCCAGATCGCGATCCCGAAGTAGAGCGCAAAGGACGCGCCCACCACGATGAAGTTGAGTGTTGTCTGATCCATGGTCTGGTCCGTTCCCTCTTATTCGTCCACACCATGTTCCTTGTCGATCTTGTTCATGCGCCAAGCGTAGAAGAAGATCAGGACAAGAAACACGAGGATCGATCCCTGCTGGGCAAACCAGAAGCCCAGATCCGTGCCGCCCACAGCAATACCGCTGATCAGCGGACGCAGCAGGATCGCGAAGCCGTAGGACGCAAGTGCCCAGATCACGAGGCAGACCGTGATCAGGCGGATATTCGCGGCCCAATACGCGTTGTTATGTGGCTTTTCGGCCATTGCTTACTCCCTTCGAGTGGTTCCTGCCGGCCGGCCCCTCCGTGGCCCGGCAGACATGTGATCGCCGGAGGGGGTCTGTCCCCTCCGGCGAATTCTTTCAGGCGGTCGTGAGCTTTTTCACGATCGCGGCCAGATCCGCACGCACCTGTCCGATCTCTGCCATCGCATCGATCTCGGTCAGGGTGCCGCGGGCGGCGTAGTAGTCGATCAGCGGCGCGGTGTCGGCGTGATAGGCCGCCAGACGGGTGCGCACGGTGTCGGCATTGTCATCGGCGCGGCGCTTCATCTGCGTACCGCCGCACTTGTCGCAGACGCCAGCCGTGGCCGGCTGCTTGAACAGGTCGTGGTAGCCTTCGCCACAGCTGGCGCAGGTGTAGCGCCCCGACACGCGACCCACCATGGCCTCGTCGTCGACGGCCATGCTGATGACGGCGTCGATCTGCTGCGCGCGCTCGGCCATCAACTCGTCGAGTGCGGCGGCCTGACCCGCGGTGCGGGGAAAGCCGTCAAGGATGATGCCCGCGGCCACATCGCTATCGGCCAGGCGTTCGCGCAGCACGGCCAGCACGATCTCGTCACTGACGAGCGCCCCGCTCTCCATCACCGCCTTGGCGGCAAGCCCGGCCTCAGTGCCGGCCGCGACCGCTCCGCGCAGAAGATCGCCCGTGGACAGTTGCACTAGGCCGAAGGCGTCTTGCAGCATGCGGGCCTGAGTGCCCTTGCCCGCGCCGGGCGGCCCGAGCAGGATCAGGTTGACGGGGCGGGTCTTGGTGGCGCAGTCGGACATGGCGGCGCTCACTGCTTGGACCGGTTGGCGATCAGCTCGTCCACCACCGACGGGTCGGCCAGCGTCGAGGTATCGCCAAGGCTGCCGAAGTCGTTCTCGGCGATCTTGCGCAAGATGCGGCGCATGATCTTGCCAGACCGCGTCTTGGGCAGACCGGGCGCCCACTGGATCACGTCGGGCTTGGCGATCGGGCCGATCTCGGTCCGCACCCAATCGGCGAGGGTTTTCTTCAGCTCTTCCGAAGGGGTCTCGTCGGCCATCAGGGTGACGTAGCAGTAGATGCCTTGCCCCTTGATCGGGTGCGGGTAGCCCACCACCGCAGCCTCGGACACGGTTTCATGGGCGACCAGCGCGCTCTCTACCTCGGCGGTGCCCATGCGGTGGCCGGAAACGTTGATCACGTCATCGACGCGGCCGGTAATCCAGTAGTCGCCATCATCGTCGCGCCGGCAGCCGTCGCCCGAGAAATAATAGCCCGCGTAATCGCCGAAATAGGTCTTTTCGAACCGCTCGTGATCTTCCCACAAGGTGCGCATCTGTCCCGGCCAGCTGTCGGCCAGAACCAGCACGCCCTCGACGCCATTGCCTTCGATCACCTGTCCGGTGGTCGGGTCCAGCACCAGCGCCTTCACCCCGAAGAAGGGTTTTTGCGCGGCACCCGGTTTCAGCGCATGCGCGCCGGGCAGGGGTGTCATCATGTGGCCGCCGGTCTCGGTCTGCCACCAGGTGTCGACGATAGGGCATTTGCCCTTGCCGACATGCTCATTGTACCAGTTCCACGCCTCGGGGTTGATCGGCTCGCCCACCGAGCCAAGCAGTTTCAGCGAGGAGAGGTCGTATTTCGTCACATAATCCGGTCCCTTGCCCATCAGCGCGCGGATCGCGGTGGGGGCGGTGTAGAATTGCGTGACCTTGTGCTTTTCGCACACGGCCCAGAACCGGCCTGCGTCGGGGTAGGTCGGCACGCCCTCGAACATCACAGTGATGGCGCCATTGGCCAGCGGTCCGTAGACGATATAGCTGTGGCCCGTCACCCAGCCCACGTCGGCGGTGCACCAGAAGACATCACCCTCCTTGTAGTCAAAGGTGATCTCGTGGGTCATCGAGGCGTAGACAAGATAGCCGCCGGTGGTGTGGACCACGCCCTTGGGCTGGCCGGTGGAGCCGGAGGTGTAGAGAATGAACAGCGGATCTTCGGCGTTCATTTCCTCGGGCGGGCAGTCGGTCGAGGCTTCAGCGGCCAGCGAGTCATACCAGTGGTCGCGCGCCGCGATCCAGGCGACCTGCGCGCCGGTGCGCTTGACCACAAGGCATTGCACGTCGTCATCGCAATGGAGCAGCGCCTTGTTGACGTTGTCCTTGAGCTCGGTCACGCGGCCCCCGCGCGGCGCGCCGTCCGAGGTTATGACCACCTTGGCACCACAGCCGTTGATCCGGGCTGACAGGGCATCTGGCGAGAAGCCCGCGAAAACAATGGAGTGAACCGCGCCGATCCGTGCGCAGGCCAGCATGGCATAGGCGGCCTCGGGGATCATCGGCAGGTAGATGACGACGCGGTCACCCTTTTTCACGCCGAGCCCCTTGAGCACATTGGCGAAACGGCCGACGTGGTCGGCAAGCTCTTTATATGTGATGTGCTGCGCCGGGTCGGTCGGCTCATCGGGTTCGAAGATGATCGCCGTCTGGTCGCCGCGGGTCGCAAGGTGGCGGTCGATACAGTTGGCGGCAACGTTCAGCGTGCCGTCCTCGTACCAGTTGATATGCACTGCGCCGGGACCGAAAGAGGTGTTCTTGACCTTGGTGTAGGGCTTGATCCAGTCAATCCGCTTGCCATGCTCTCCCCAGAACGCATCGGGGTCGTCGACCGACGCGGCATACATCTTGTCGTAAAGGGCGGCGTCGACATGGGCGCCGGGCAGCAGGCTGGGATGGGTCTGGGTATCGGTGGTCAAGGTCTCTCTCCCTCAAGGTTTTTTGCGCACTGGCACGCGCGCGCACGTCGGACACACGATGGGCGGCCTCGAAACGGAACCGTTTCGCGGGTCTTTAGGATCATGCGACGCGCATCAGCGCCCCGCCGCTATCCTGTGCCCCGGACCGGGACGATGTCAGATGGTCAGCCTCCCCCAACCTTGCGGCCTTGTGTCTGGTGGCGCGATCCGGGTGGTCCTTCTGTCCCTCCGACCCCGGGGCGCAACCTGCTGCGGCCGCTACATCCGCCGCGAACGCCCATTGGGTGCCGTTGCGGAAAGTACCGGAAAGATGACAGGTCGGTGACGAATCCAGAACATCTGTCTGAGGGACAACGATTTTTGTGTAAAAGGATTTGTCCGTGCAGCGCAGAAAATGTGAATAATTTTACATAAAGCGAGAATTGTGCAGGGATTTCAGCGCCTTCTCTCCAAAGCTTCGACGTCGGCTTCGGCTTGAAACCCTTCGGCCGCAGTGACTGGGGCGCTCAAGCCTCTGGTGCGGCGGCACTGCCGTCTGTCTTGACCCTGAAACAATCTGCCAGCCACGGCATGCGCGCTCGGCCCGGGGCGGCGAAATGATCCTCGATCAGGTCGCGGGCGCGGCCAGCGATCTGAGCCGGAATCGGCCCCGTCCAATCCTCTGTCGCATAGAGCACGATGCGCCGCGACATCGGAGCGCCGGGCAGGGGGTGGGCGTCGATCGCCCCGGCGAAGCGGCCAGCCCTGAGCAGGCTCAGCGGCGTGGTGATGGTCCAGCCGGTCCCACCCGCCACCAGCGCGCTGATCGATTGGTTGCTGTCCATCTCGAACCGGTTGGGCAGGCTCAGCCCCGAAGCGGCGAGGTAGCGTTCGATCTGCTGGCCCATGACCTGATCGGGGTCTCGGCGCAAAAAGGTCAGGCCGGTCAGCCCCGCCAGACCGCCTGATACGTCGATGCCCTTGGGCACGGCCAGAATGTAGGGGTCGTCGATCAGTGGATGGACCATGCTGCCGCTTGGATCAGGATGGCCCGCGGCGCAGATGGCGATGTCAAGGTCGCGTCGCGCGATCTGGGCATGCAGCGCATGGCTGGCCCCGGTCACGAGGCGAAAGGCGCATTGGCTCATTGCGTCGGCCAGATCGGTTGCCAGATGCGGCGTCACCTCGTTCTCGAAATCTTCGATCACGCCCATCGACAGCGCCGACAGATCGGCAAGATCCAGCATGTTCAGCCCGCGCTGGCCCGCGCGTAGCGCCTGCAACGCCGCCTCGGCGCGGCCAAGAAACAGACGCCCCGCGGGGGTCAGCACCATGGGGCGCCGCGAATGGTCGATCAGGTCCACACCCAGCGTCTGGCTGAGGTTGCGCATCTGCTGCGACACCGCCGGCGCACTGAGGCCCAGACGGTCGGCAGTCACGGCCACCGATCCGGTGCGGGCCAGCATCTCGAACACCTCGAGACCGCGCAGCGTAAGCCCCTTGAGCAGCGTGTCGGGCATCAGGCGGTCACCAGCTGTTCGAGAAGTTCCGAGGAAAAGGCGATTTCGCGCGCAGGGGGTGCGGCCGGCACGACCGACCAGATGTCGGCGGCCAGCATCCGGTCGCCCGCCGCCGCGGGGTCCAGTGCCACGATCCAAGCGCCATGGGAAACCGGGCCGTCGAGAGGCCCGTCCGCGGGTTGCCCGCCCATTGGCTGCGGCAAGAGCATGGCCAGCACGTCGCGTGGCGGATGCCGCAAGGTGGCCGGGGCCGCGATGTCGGGGTGGGCGATGCGCCCGGCCCCAACCGCGCCAAAGGCCAGCACGGCAAGGCCGTAGCGCGCCAGCGCGCCGGACACGCCGATCATCGCCCCGGGATCGCTGGCCCGATCGAGCCTGAGCAGCGCGATGCCTTGCTGGCGCGCCAGATCGTGCAGGGCGCCCACCGCGCCTTCGAGTGCTGCGGCAGCAAAGCCATGGCCGGCGTCGCAATGCATCAGGCCGGGGCGCGGGCGGCTGACCTGAGGTCGAGCGCCGGCCTCGATCCGGCCATAGCGCATCAGGCGGATGTCGCGCAAAAGGGCCTCTATGCCGTGCTGGCGCTCGCCTGCGGCCTCGGCTGCGGCGACCTCGGCGGAAACGGCCTGCGCAACCGCGTCCGGTGCCCCGGCGCGGGTCAGGCAATCCTGCGCGAGGGCGCAGACATCGGACAGGCTCAGGCGCTCGATCATGGGCTCAGTCTTGCCGCCGTGCCTTGGGGCGTCAATGGCGCAAGATCACCCTTCGATCACCAGTTGCGGAAAACGCCGTGCGGTGTCGCGCATCGCGCCCGCCAGACGTTCATAGGCAGGGGCCGCCCCCGACGCCGTGCGCCAGACAAGCCCGACCGAACGCGCAAAGCGCCGTCCCCGGAACGGGCGGATCTGCACGTCGCGCGCGCGCCCCTCGATCTCGCTTTCGACGTAGAGCGCGGGCAGGAAGGTCAGGCCCATGTTCATCGCCACCATCTGCCGCAGCGCATCCAGTGACGTGCCCTCATAGTCACGCGACAGGTCGGCTCCGGTTTCGGCGCAGACCGCCGAGATCAGGTCATAAAGCGCATAAGCCGGTGACAGCGCCAGAATGGTCTGGCCCGACAGGTCCTCGTTCGTCAGCATCTCGCGGTCTGCCAGCGGATGGCCATTGGGCATGGCCACGGACAAGGGTTCGCGAAACAGCCGGGCGGTCGACAGGGTGGCCCCCGACACCGGAAGCTGCGTCAAGATCAGGTCATGCACCCCGTCATGCAGCTCGCGCAGCAGGTCGCGCGGCGTCGCCTCGCGGATATAGAGCCGAAGATCGGGGTTCGTTGCGCGCAGGTCGCCCACCACATGCGGCATTAAATAGGGCCCCAGTGTCACCGAGGTGCCCAGACGGATGGTGCCGCCCAGCCCCGATTTCAATGTCACCGACAGATCCAGAATGCCTTGCGTCGCGTCGAGGATCTCACGCGCGCGTCGCGCCACCTCCCGGCCCGCCAGCGTCAGGCGTACCGGCCCGTGACCGCGTTCGACAAGGGTCAGCCCCAAAGCCTCCTCCAGGGTCTTGATCTGCACAGACAAGGACGGTTGCGAGATGCCACAGCTTTCGGCTGCTTCCCGGAAATGCTGCGTTTCCTCGAGAGCGAGCAGGTAGCGCATCTGGCGAAGGGTGATCGGGGGGACTGAAATCGGCATGACGGGCAAGTTAGGTTTTTCCAATCAGAGATCAACATATTTCATGCTTCAAACTATCAAACAGCCGTATTACATCTGGAGCATGCCCGGTAACGGGGAAGCGGAACGTGGGCACGCACGGGCCGCGACCGGAGACACGGCCTTGCTGGTGGTTGTCCCTTCCAGCGCTCACGGACCTGGTCGGTCTCCAAATCGGGTGCATCGCTTCGGTCCCTGCCGTCAACCGAAGCGGTGCACCCGGCACTTCAATCGATGACCGTCACTTCGGGTGCTGTGTCTCGCAGGATTCGCCGCAAGACCTGCGCCAGTTCGGCGTATTCTTCAGCCCGCGGCGCGCGCCTGCGCCAGACCATGCCGACGGTGCGAAACGGTTGCGGGCCAGAAAGCGGCCGTGCCGTCACCAGACGGTTGGGTTGCACCTCGGACCGGACGTAAAGTGCCGGCAAGAGCGACAGGCCCAGACCCATTCCTACCATCTGCCGGATCGTGTCGAGCGAGGTCGCCCCGTAATCGAGGCTGATCTCAGCGCCGGTGTCGGCGCAGATCTGGCTGACCTGTTCATGCAGCTTGTGCCCCGGTTCCAATGACAAGATCGTTTCCCCGCGCAACCGCTCGCGCGGGACAATGGCCAGTTGCGCCAGCGGATGATCGTTGGGCGCGACCGCCAGCAACGGCTCGCGAAACAGCCTTGCGGTCTCCAGTTCGCTGCCGCGGACTGGCAAGGGGATGAACAACAGATCCAGCGTCCCCTCGTCCAGCCGCGTCATCAGATCTGCGGAAACCCCCTCGCGGACATAAAGCCTGAGACTGGGGTGCGAGGCATGCAGGTCCGGAATGACCAAGGGCAGAAAGTAGGACCCGAGCGAGGCCACGACGCCCACTCGGATCGTGCCGCCCAAAGGTTGTCGGCCGCGGTTGGAAAGCTCGGCGATCTCGTCGACCTCGCGCAGGATGCGCCGCGCGCGGGTGGCGATCTCGTGCCCCTCGGGTGTCATCAGCACCCGCGAACGAGAGCGTTCGACCAACTGCAGGCCGAGTTTTGCCTCGAGCGCGGCAAGCTGCGCCGAGAGCGTGGGCTGGGTCACATGCGCCCGATCCGCGGCGCGGCCGAAGTGCAGTGTTTCATCCAGCAAGACGAGATAGCGGAGTTGCTGGAGCGTTGGCATATTGGCCACCTTATAGATAATTTCTATGAAAAGCCAGTTTCGTTTCGATTGGACCTATCTGGGTGCCGTCCCTATCTGCCGACAGTGAAGGGTGGTGCAATGCGACACGTGAAATCCATTCTGGCCGTTCTGACCGCCGACAGCCTGTCGGACGTCGCGCTCGCGCGCGCTGTCAGTCTGGCGCAGGTGAGCCGGGCGGCGCTAACTCTGGTCGACGTGATCGACGGTGCGCCGGGGGAACTCGGGCGATTGATGGCGGCGCTGACTGGACAACGCGGTTCTGCCATCGAGGAGGATGTGATCGCCTTCCACCGCGCGCGCCTGTCCGGTTTCGCAAAAAAGGCCCGCGCGCAGGGGATCGAGGTGACCGAAGCGGTGCTGCAGGGTAGTCCCTTTCTTGAGGTGATCCGCATGGTGCTGCGCGAGGGGCATGATGTCGTGATCAAGGGCGCGACCCTCAGTGCGGAGGGGCGTGGCACCCTCAAGGGGTTCGACATGCACCTTTTGCGAAAATGTCCTTGCCCGGTGTGGCTGCTGATGGCCGAGGGCGACACGAGGTTCGCCCGCGTTCTGGCCACCATCGATCCGCCCGGGCAGGACGATCCAGCGCGCGACAGCCTTGACCATCAGGTTCTGGGCATCGCCTCGGATCTTGCAGTGCATGATGGCGCCGATCTGCAGGTGCTGCACGCATGGTCCCTGCCCGGCGAACGTGCCTTGCGCCAAGGCCGCTTTGGCAAGGCGCGCAAAGGCACAGTCGACAGCCTCATCGCGCAAGAGGAAACGGCCGCACGCGCCCGGGTCATGGCGCGCATGAGCGACCATCCGCAGGTGCCGAAAACCGCCATCCACATGCAGCAGGGCATCGCGGCCGATGTCATCGCCCAACATGCCGAGGCCAGTGGCGTGGATGCGATCGTCATGGGCACGGTCGGACGCACGGGGGTGTCGGGATTCGTGATGGGCACGACGGCAGAGACGATCCTGCGCCGGGTGTCGTGTGCGGTGATCGCGGTCAAGCCCGACGGCTTCGTGTCGCCGGTGACGCTGAACCCGGTCATCTGACCGGCCCGGCCAAGACAAAAGAAAAGGCGCCGGCAAGCCGGGCCGGATGCAAGTGAGAGGGACAACGAGGTGGCCAAATCAGATGCAGTCGTGCCGCGGGTCTATGGCGGGCCGGCGGGATGGATCTCGGTGGCGATCCCTGCGGGGATCTTTGCCTATCTCCTGCAATTCCTCGCACCCGTGGCAGCCGGGACGCCGGTGACGCTGGGCTTTGACTGGGTTGGATCGCTTGATGTGCGCCTGTCGGTGCTCATCGACGGGCTGAGCCTGACCTTCGCGTTGCTCATCTCGGGCATCGGCACATTGGTCACGCTGTATTCGACGAAATACCTCGGCAACCACCCGGAATACCCGCGCTTCGTGCTGTTTCTGATGCTGTTCATGATCGGCATGCTGGGGCTGGTGCTGGCGGACAACTTGATTGCGTTGTTCGTGTTCTGGGAGATCACGACGATCTCTTCCTACCTGCTGATCGGATTCTCGTCGGACGAGGCGAAATCGCGCCGCTCGGCCCTGCAGGCGCTCTTGGTCACGGGCACCGGCGGGCTTGCCTTTCTGGCGGGCGTCATCTTGCTGGGCACGGCAGCGGGGTCGTTCGAGCTGTCGGTGATCTTGACGCAGGGCGACGCGATCCGGGCGCATCCGCATTATGTGCCGATTGTGATTCTGTTCCTTGCCGGGGCCTTCACCAAATCGGCGCAGTTCCCGTTCCATTTCTGGCTGCCCAACGCGATGGCCGCACCGACGCCGGTGTCGGCCTATCTGCACTCGGCGACGATGGTGAAGGGCGGGGTCTATCTGATGGCGCGGATGAACCCCGCGCTGGGCTCGACCGACCTGTGGTTCTGGACGCTGGTCATCGCGGGCGGCTTCACCACGGTTTTCGCAAGCCTGCTGGCGATAAGGCAGACCGACATCAAGCAGGTGCTGGCCTATACGACGCTGATGGCGTTGGGTGCGCTGACGATGTTCATCGGGGCGGGGACGCCCGCCGCGATCACCGGCATGATGACCTTTCTGGTCGTCCATTCGCTCTACAAGGCGGCGCTGTTCTTGATGATCGGCATCGTCGATCACGAGACCGGCACGCGCGAGGTGGACCAGTTGCGCGGGCTTGGCCGCAAGATGCCGCTGACCTTTCTGGGCGGTGCCATCGCGGGCCTGTCGATGGCGGGCATACCGCCGCTGGTGGGATTCATCGGCAAGGAGTTTCTCTACAAGGCGGGTCTCGATCTCGATCGCGGCATGATCTGGGTCACCGGAACGATCTTTGCCGCTTCGGTGCTGATGTTCGTCGCGGCCGGCATCTCGGTGCTGAGACCCTTCACCGGCAAGCTGTCGAACACACCTCAGGCCCCGCATGAGGGGCCATGGGCGATGTGGATCGGACCGCTGATCCTCGGCTGCCTGTCGCTTGGTTTCGGCCTGTTCCCCGACACCATCGAGGCATGGCTCGTCGCGCCGGGCACATGGGCCGTCTATGGCGATTATTCCTATGCCGTGGACCTGTATCTGTTCCGCGAAGTGAACGCGGCCTTCGTCCTGTCGTTGGTGACCTTCGCCACGGGCGCGTTGCTTTATGCGGTGCACCGGCCCTTGCGCGACCGGCTTGGCCGCATCATCGAGGCCAACCCGGTCAAGTTCGATGCCGGATGGGACCGGACGCTTGACGGGCTCAAGGCGCTGGCGGCATGGCAAACGAACATCCTGCAATCCGGCGTCTTGCAGCGTTACATCTTCACGGTCTTCGCCACACTGGCCGTCGGCGTCGGAGCAACGATCTGGCTCAAGGATGCGCTGGATTTCACCGTTGACTGGAATGACGCGCTGGCCGGGCTTCAGTTCAAGCATTGGGCTGTCGTTCTCTTCGTAACGGCGGGCGCCGTCCTGACCGCCATCACGTCAAGCCGGATGACCGCCATCGTGGCGCTGGGCGTCGTGGGCATCGGTGTGGCGCTGATCTTCATCATCTTCAGCGCGCCCGACGTCGCGATCACGCAACTGCTGGTCGAGGTTCTGGTCGTCGTGCTGGTGGCCATTGCCATGCTCAAGCTGCCGTTGCTGGGTCTGGCACGCGACCGCAAGCGGCGGCCGGTGCATGCGGCGCTGGCGGTCACCATCGGCGCCATGGTCACCATGGTGATGGTGGGCGTCTTGCAGGGCGAGCTGGACCGCCGACTGACCGACTTCTTCGAGACAGCAAGTTGGACCGAGGCCTACGGGCGCAACATCGTCAACGTCATTCTTGTCGATTTCCGCGCCATCGACACCTTCGGTGAGATTGGCGTCGTCGTGATCGCGGCGCTGTCAGCATACGCGCTGCTGCGGGGCACCCGCTACGAGCGGCCGGAATCCAAGCTGGAGGATCGGGCACAATGAATTCCATCATCCTCAACGCGGCGACGCGACTGCTTGTGGCGCTGTTGCTGCTTTTCTCGGTCTTCATGCTGCTCAGGGGCCACAACCTGCCCGGCGGTGGCTTCATCGGCGGGCTGATCGGCGCCACGGGCTTCGTGCTCCATGCCATCGCCATGGGCGCGCAGGCCACCCGCGACACCCTGCGCCACGAGCCGCAGGACATCGCCATGATCGGGCTGGGTATCGCGCTTGCCTCGGGTGTCTTCGCGGTCTTCTTTGGCGAAGCCTTCTTCACCGGCCAATGGTGGTTTGCGGGCGCCGATCCATCAGATCCCGACGACAAGGGCCTGCCGATCAGTTCGGTGCTGTTCTTCGACATCGGGGTCTACCTTGTCGTCTTCGGGTCGATCCTGACCCTCGTGCTCGCGCTGGAGGAGGAAGTCTGATGGAGATCTTGATAGCCATCATGGTCGGCGTGCTGGTCGCGGCCTCTGTCTACCTCATGCTCGCGCGCAGCGTGCTTCGGTTTCTGTTCGGGCTGATCTTGATCTCGAATGCGGCCAATCTCGTGATCTTCGTCTCGGGTCGCCTGACCCCCGAGGCGCCGCCACTGATCGTCGAAGGCGCCGATGCGCCCCTGGCCGAGGTCGCCAATGCGCTGCCACAGGCGCTGGTGCTGACGGCCATCGTGATCGGCTTCGGCCTTTTCGCCTTTGCGCTCACGCTGGTCTACCGGACCTACCAGAATCTTGGCACGCTCAATTCCGACGAGATGCGGCTGGCCGAACCTATCGACGTCAAGGCGGAGCCCACGAAATGAGCTGGGTTCTCGCAAGCCCCATCATCATCCCCTTTGCGACCGCCGTGCTGGCCTTCTTGTTCCGGCGCGGACCCGAAGGGCGCTGGCTGTCCGTCATCGGGTCCGCGGCCCTGCTGGCAGCCTCGATCGTGCTGATGATCGAGGTGCTGGATGACGGCGTGGTCGCGGCCCAGATGGGCCAATGGGCGGCACCTTTCGGCATCACGCTGGTGGCCGACCTGCTGAGCGCGGTGATGGTGGTCATCACCGGCATCACCGGGTTGGCTGTCGCGGTCTACGCCCTGTCCGACATCGACCAGCGCAAGGAGGCGCTGGGCTATCACGCCTTGTTCCAGGTGCTGCTGGCCGGTGTCTGCGGTGCCTTCCTGACCGGCGACATCTTCAACCTCTACGTCTGGTTCGAGGTGATGCTGATCTCGTCTTTTGGCCTGCTGATCCTTGGCGGGCAGAAGATGCAGCTGGATGGCGGCATCAAGTATGTGACCCTCAACCTGGTCTCCACGATCCTGTTTCTGGCCGGTGTGGGCCTTCTTTACGGGATGACCGGCACACTCAACATGGCGGACCTGCATGGCGCTGTGCAGCGGGTCGAGAACCCCGGTCTTCTGGTCGTCATCGCGGTGATGTTCATGATCGCCTTCGGTGTGAAGGCGGCTGTGTTCCCGTTGTTCTTCTGGCTGCCGGCGAGCTACCACACGCCCGCCTTTTCGGTCTCGGCGATCTTCGCGGGCCTGCTGACCAAGGTGGGCGTCTACGCGCTGATCCGGACCTTCACGCTGATCTTCACCACCGATGTGGCCTATACCCATACGATCTTGCTGTGGGTGGCGGGCTTCACCATGGTGACGGGCGTTCTGGGTGCGGCCGCGATGAACGATTTCCGCCGCATCTTGTCGTTCCACATCGTCAGCCAGATCGGCTATATGATCCTTGGTCTTGCGCTCTACACGCCTTTGGCGCTGGTGGGGGCGGTGTTCTACCTTGTCCACCACATCATCGTGAAGGCGAACCTCTTCCTTGTCGCGGGCGTCGCGCAGCGAATCGCGGGGTCGACCGATCTGGATCGGATCGGGGGCCTCTATCGCCACGCGCCCCTGCTGGGCCTGTTGTTCCTGATCCCGGCCTTTTCGCTGGCGGGCTTTCCACCGCTCTCGGGCTTCTGGGCGAAATATGTGCTCATCAAGGCCTCGCTCGATGCCGAGCACTATGTTCTGGCTGGTGTGGCGCTGGCGGTGGGGCTGCTCACGATCTATTCGATGACCAAGATCTGGGGCAACGCGTTTTGGAAGCCGCACCCCGACGGGGCCGAGCCGCGGCTGTCGCAATTGTCAGGCACCGACCGTGCAGCGCTTCTGACGCCCATCGCGGTGTTGGCTGGGATGACCTGCGTGATCGGGTTCTTCCCCGAGCCCTTCGTGCAATTCGCCGAACGCGCGGCAGCCCAGTTGCTGGATCCGACCGACTATGTGGCAGCCGTTCTGGGCACGTCTGACGTTCCTGACCTGTCGGGCAGCACCGGGTTCGCCACCCCTGACGTGCCCGTTCCGGACGGCGTCGACGCCTTGCCCGAGACACCCGAGACGGAGGTCGCGCCATGATCA
This sequence comes from Roseicyclus mahoneyensis, assembly GCF_003148775.1. Classification (GTDB taxonomy): domain Bacteria; phylum Pseudomonadota; class Alphaproteobacteria; order Rhodobacterales; family Rhodobacteraceae; genus Roseicyclus; species Roseicyclus mahoneyensis. Next base: position 43,502 of record NZ_QGGW01000009.1, on the reverse strand, counting down.
ACATATTTGTCCTTAACATGGCGTTGGCGGTGGCATGGGCGGCCTTGACCGGCAACATCACGCTGAGCGGATTGGCCGTGGGCTTTGTGCTGGGGTCGGTGTGCCTGTATCTCACCCGGTCTCTCTATCCCGGCTGTGACAGCTATTTCCGCCGTGCCGCCAAGTGGACCAAGCTGATCGTCCTGTTCTTGCGCGAACTGGTGGTGTCCTCGCTTCAGGTGGTATGGGACGTGCTGACGCCCACCCAAAAGGCGCGGCCCGGCATAATCTCGGTGCCGCTGAAGGTGACGCGCGAGATGGATATCTTGCTGGTGACCAACCTGATCTCGTTGACGCCGGGCACGCTCAGCCTTGATGTGACAGAGGACAACAGCACCCTCTACATTCACGCCATGTTCGCCGATGATCCCGACGAGATCCGTCGCCAGATCACCGAGGGCATCGAACGTTGGGTCATCGAGGCAACGGAGTAGACGCCATGGATATTCTGGGAACAGCGATCAACGTGTCCTTTGTTCTGGTGATGCTGGGGGTTGTCTTTGCCTTCATCCGGCTGGTCTTGGGGCCAAGCCTGCCCGACCGGATCGTCGCGCTCGACATGATGACGGTTCTGATCGTCAGTTTTTGCGGTCTCTACGCGATCTTGTCGGAGGATACGGCCTTTGTGGACGTGGCAATCGTGCTGGCCCTTGTCGGGTTTCTTGCCACGGTCGCGCTGGCCCGGTTCGTCGAGCGCCGCACCCTGAGAGGCGATGACCCGCCCCGGATGGAGACCCCAGACAGCAAGGAAGACGCCAATGGCTGAGTGGATCATGGCAGGATTGGTGGTGCTGGGCGGGTTTTTCTGCTTTGTCGCGGGGCTTGGCGTCTTGCGCCTGCCCGATGTGTTGATCCGGATGCATGCCTCGACCAAGGCAGGCACGCTTGGGGCAGGTCTGATCCTTGTGGCGGTTGCCATCTATTTCGGAGATGCGGCCACGATCACACGGGCCATCGCGGCGATCTTGTTCCTGCTGCTGACGGCACCCGTCGCCGCCCACATGATCGGCCGCGCGGCCTTTCGGGACGGCACGCCATTGTGGCGCACCAAGATCGAGGCCGGTGCCGAGGACAAGCTGCGCGGCTAGGCGCCTCAGGTCTGTAAAAAGGCGTGGGTGCCATTGGGCTTGATGGCCACGGCCGTCAACCGTCCGGTCGACCATGCGGCGGTATCGACGCCGATCCGACCGTCATGGATCTCGGGCGTGTCGCGTTCGACATGGCCATGCGCGACCCATGCGTCATCGCCGCGCGGGGCGCTGTCGAACTCGGGGTGGCCCCATAACAGGACGCGCGCGGTCTGGTCGGGCATCGCGCGTGCGGGGTCTGCACCGGCGTGCACCACCCACAGATTGCCCGACGACCAGCTGAGCGGTAGCTGATCCAGCCAGTCTTGCCCATCCTCTCCAAGCGCCTTTGCAAGGCGTCTTGCGGCGTCGGCCCAAGCCTCGGGTGGGGCTGTCGGGTCAAGATCAGCGGCATCAATCCGGTAGCTTCGCAGCGTCGCCGCGCCGCCTTCGCGCAGCCAGCGCGGCCCCCGCAGCGCCGGGTCCGCAAGGAAATCGAGAAGCATGCGTTCGTGATTGCCCATCAGACAGGTTACGTTTTCTGGGAAATCCCGCGTCAACTCCCGCATCCGCGCCACCACCCCCGCGCTGTCGGGGCCGTGGTCGATGTAGTCGCCGACAAACACAAGCTTGGGGTCGATGCTGCCGGTTCCACCGATATGGGCGTCGATCAGTTCCAGCATCAGTTCCAGCAGGTCTGACCGGCCGTGCAGGTCACCGACCACATAGGTCGTCCGCTCCGGGCGGGGCAGGTCCGGCGCGGTTTGCGCCGGGCTGACGGAGACGGCGGGTTTGCGGCTCAGAAGGGACCGAAGCGGGCGCAACATGGTGGTCACCTGCGCCTTGCGACGCGGCTTGGCAAGGGGTGGGGCATCGTTGCTGCCGCCATCAGTCGCGCGCGCGCAACACCCGCGCCGGGCGCGCCGACAGCGGACGCCATGCGAAGGCAAGACCCGAGAGCAGCGTGGCCATCGCGCCACCCACGATGATAGCCACGGCCGAGACCGGCTCGAACGCATAGGGCGCGTCCATCACGAAGGTCATCACCGCCCAGCCACCCAGCGCCCCCGCGATGATGGCCACGATCCCCGCGGCGGCGCCAAGGATGGCGGAGCGAAGCGCGAAACTGGTCAGGATGCCCGCACGGCTTGCGCCGATTGTCTTCATCACGGCCGCCTCGAAGACACGGCCACGCTCGCCCGCTGCCGCCGCCCCGATCAGGACGATGAAGCCCGTGACCAAAGTGGCCGCCGCGCCGTAGGATGTGGCGGCGGCAAGGCTGCGCAGCGCATCGGCCACGCGGTCGAGCGCGTCGCGCACGCGGATCGCGGTGATGTTGGGGGCAGCCCCCGCCACATCGCGCAGGATCGCGGCCTCGGCCGCTTCCTCGGCGTAGACGGTGGCGATATGGGTGTGGGGCGCACCCGCCAGCGCGTTTTGCGACATGGTCACCACAAAGCCGATGCCTGCGTTCTCGAAGCTCACCTCGCGGAAGGCTGAGATTTCGGCGGTGATGTCGCGGCCAAGGATATTGACGGTGATCGTGTCACCAAGGCTCAGGCCGATCTCGCCCGCCTCCTCGGCGGCGAAGGCCACCAGCGGCGGCCCTGCGTAATCGTCGGGCCACCATGTGCCCGCAACGATCTGATCGGCGGGCGGTGCGGTGGTGGTATAGGTCACGCCCCGGTCGCCCCGGATCACCCAGTGATCGCCCGCCACATCGCGGGCGCGCTGGCCGTTGATCTGGGTGATCACGCCGCGCAGCATCGGCGCGGTCTCCACCCGGCTGACGGCGGGGTCATTGGTGACACGGTCGAGAAAGGGTTGCAGCTGGTCGGGCTGGATGTCGACGAAGAAATACGAGGGCGCGACGGTCGGCAGGTCGCGCTGGATCGCTGAACGCAGGTTGCTGTCGATCTGGCCGACGGAGGCTAGCACGGCTAGGCCGAGACCGAGGGAAAGCACAACGCTGGTGGCCTCGGACCCCGGCCCGCCGACGGAACCCAGCGCCGTGCGCAGCGCGGTGTGGCCGCGCAAGACGCGCGCGCGGGCAAGGCGGCGCGACAGGGCGCGGATGCCGCGCGCAGAGAGGGTCAGCAGCAGCAGGGCGCCGACGATGCCGCCTGCCGTCCCAAGCGCCAGCCGGGGGATGCCAGAGAGCCACGTGGCCAGCCCGATCAGCGCGACCGACAGGACCGCAATGACGATCAGGTAAACGGGCCGGGGCCAGCCGCGCGACGGGCCAGCGGCGTCGCGGAACAGGGCGGCGGCGCGCACCTGTTCGGTGCGGGCCAGCGGCCAGAGCGTGAAGATCAGCGCCGTCAGCGTGCCATAAACCGCGGCCTCTGCCAGCGGGCCGGGATAGAGCGCGAAGGCGATGGGCACGGGCAGTTGTGCCGCGATCAGGGGGGCAAAGACGAAGGGCAGAAGCGCGCCGAGGATCAGGCCGAGGGAGAGGCCCAGCCCGGTGAGCAGGCCGATCTGGATCAGGTAGGCGGCAAAGATCGTGCGGCTTTCGGCGCCCAGCGTCTTGAGCGTGGCGATGGTTTCGATCTTGCCGTCGAGATAGGCGCGCACTGCCGAGGAGACGCCGACACCGCCCACGGCCAACCCGGCAAGCCCGACCAGCACAAGAAAGGCACCGATGCGGTCGACGAAGTCCTGCACGCCGGGCGCGCCGTTGCGGCTGTCGCGCCAGCGCATGCCGGTATCCTCGAACAGGGTACGGGCTTGCGTAGCGGTGGCTTCAAGGTCGGCTTCGGGCGGCAGCGCAAGGCGGTACTGGGATTCGTAGAGCGTGCCGGGGGTCAGCAGGCCGGACCCGGAAAGCCCCGCCAGCGTGACGATCGTGCGCGGGCCAAGGCCGAAGCCACCGGAGGCGCCATCGGGCTCAATGGTCAAGGCGGCGCGCAGTTGGAAATCCTGCGTGCCGAGGCGGAAGCTGTCGCCGATCTGCAGCGCCAAGCGGTCGATCAGGATCTGGTCCATCACCGCGCCGGGCAGATCGGTGGTGGCCAGCGCATCGGCCAGCGGGATCGCGGGCGACAGGCCCACGCTGCCGTAGAGCGGGTAGGTGCCATCGACGCCGCGCACCTGTGTCAGTGCGCGGTCCGGTGCGCCATCACGGTCGACCACGACCATGGAGCGGAAATCGACGGTTTCCGAGACGCGGGTGGCGGTCTGGTCCATGAAGGCGCGTTCGGATTCGTCCGCGAAGCGATAGGTGAAAGACATTTCGGCATCGCCGCCAAGGATCACCGCGCCTTCGCGGGTCAGACCGGACTGGATCGCCTCGCGCACGGAGCCGACGGCGGCGATGGCGGCCACGCCAAGCGCAAGGCAGGCCAGAAAGATGCGAAAGCCCTTCAGCCCGCCGCGCAGTTCCCGCCTTGCGATGCGGATCGCGATGGTCATTCGGCTGCCGCGCGCAGGGCGTCGCCTTCGAGCCGGCCATCGCGCAGGCGGATTTCGCGGTCGCAGCGGGAGGCAAGTTCGGGCGCGTGGGTGACGAGCACCAGCGTCGCGCCGTGGCGGTCGCGCAGGCCGAACAGCATGTCCATGATCGCCTGACCGTTCGCGCCATCGAGGTTGCCGGTGGGTTCATCGGCCAGCAGGATCGCCGGGCGCGGTGCGGCGGCGCGGGCCAGTGCCACGCGCTGCTGTTCGCCGCCCGACATCTGACTGGGGTAGTGATGCGCGCGCGACGCCAGCCCCACGGCGGCCAGTTCGGCCTCGGCCCGCTCGAAGGCGTCGGCGTGGCCTGCCAGTTCCAGCGGCGTGGCCACGTTTTCCAGCGCGGTCATCGTCGGGATCAGGTGGAAGGATTGGAACACCACCCCCATATTGTCCCTGCGAAAGCGGGCCAGCTGATCCTCGTTCATCGCGGTCAGGTCGCGGCCAAGGGCGTGCACGCTGCCGCCGGTGGCGCGTTCCAGCCCGCCCATGAGCATGAGGAGAGACGACTTGCCCGACCCCGATGGCCCCGTCAGCGCGACGGTTTCCCCTTTTTCCACACGCAGCGTGATGCCATGCAGGATATCGACGCGCCCCGCGTTGCCATCGAGCGACAGGCGGGTGTCGGCCAGCGACAGGACTGGGGACAGGACGGGATCGGACATGACTGAACGCCTCGGTTTACTTGTGTGTCTGGCATATGGGGCCGTGGCCCGCATGGGCAAGGTGATTGCGCTGGTGCTGGGCTGTGCCGCGCCCGCAGCGGCGCAGGAGATCACGATCGCGGCATTGGGCGACAGCCTGACGCAGGGTTACGGGCTTTTGCAGGAAGACGGGTTCACCGTGCAGTTGCACGATTGGCTGCGGGCGCGGGGCCATGATGTGGCGGTCGTGAATGCAGGCGTGTCGGGTGACACCACGGCGGGGGGGCTGGCGCGCGTGGGCTGGACGCTGACGCCGGAGGTGGACGCGATGATCGTGGCCTTGGGCGGCAACGATCTGCTGCGCGCCATCCCGCCGGAGGCGAGCCGCGCGAATCTAGAGGGCATCCTGCAGGCAGCGGAGGCGGCGGGGGTCGCGGTGCTGTTGGTGGGGATGGAGGCGCCGGGCAATTACGGGCCCGAATTCAAGCAGGCCTTCGACGCGATGTATCCGGAACTGGCGGAGGCTTACGGCGTGCTGCACGCGGGCAGCTTTTTCGATGCGCTGAATGCCGCCGCCGAGGCCGATACGCGCGCGGCCATGGTCGCCTACATGCAAAGCGACGGCATCCACCCCAATGCGGCGGGCGTCGCCCTGATCGTGGAGGTGCTGGGCCCGGAGGTGGAGCGGTTGATCGCGCTGCTGCCACAGAGTTGATCGCTTTGCCCGACCGGTCTGGCGTGGTGTTGGCAAATCGCCACGCGCCTCGCTAATCTGAGACTGAGCACCACCGGGAGGGGCAGCATGATTTCCGAACCAGTCCAAGGTCGCTACACCGGGCCTGACCCGCGGGTGCAAGCGTGACGGCGGCCCCCGTCCTGCGCGCCGCGCTGGCGCAGATGTGTTCGGCCGATACTCACGCGGCCAATATTGCCACCGTCGCCCGGCTGGCGGAACAGGCGGCGGGGGAAGGGGCCGATCTTTTGGCCCTGCCCGAAGTGGCGGGGCTGATGAACCGCAACCCCGAGACGTCGCAACAACAGGTGGTAGCGGCCGGGGATGACCCCTTCATCGCCGCCTGCCGCGATCTGGCGGCGCAACATGGGCTGTGGATTCACACCGGATCGACCCCGGTGCGCGGCCCCGACGGGCGGTTCCTGAACCATTCCAGCCTGATCGACGCGGGTGGGGGGATCGTGGCGGACTACGACAAGATCCATCTCTTCGACGTGACGCTGGACGGGCAGGCGCCCATCGGCGAGTCGAAACGCTTTGCCCCCGGCACGCAGGCCGTGCTGGCGCAGACGCCATGGGGCCCCATCGGGTTGAGCATCTGCTACGACATGCGGTTCGCCTATCTCTACCGCGCCTATGCGCAGGCGGGCGCCGTGCTGATGGTCGCGCCCTCGGCCTTCACCGTGCCCACCGGCCGCGCCCATTGGGAGGTGTTGCTGCGCGCCCGCGCGATCGAGACGGGCGCTTTCGTTCTGGCGGCAGCGCAGGCGGGCCACCATGCTGACGGGCGGCAGACCTATGGCCACGCGCTGGCCGTCGATCCATGGGGCGTGGTGCTGGCCGATCTGGGGGAGGAGGCGCCGATGATCCGTGTCCTCGATCTCGATCTTGAGGCGGTCGCGCGGGCGCGGGCCCAGATCCCGGCTTGGGGGATTGCCCCGCCCGAGCGGCTGGTGCCGGTGCGGATGGGCTACGGTTTGCAAGACTGACGGGCGCGATTGCAATCTGTTCCGGGCTTGGGAATATGCGGGACCGACAGGGGGGGGCCGCGCCGGCGTGACGCAAGAGACAAAACACGACGACAAGGTGCAGCTTGCAACCGTGCTGCGCGACGTGGCCAAAAGGCTTGAGCGGATCGAAGGCGACCAGGGTTGGCTTGCATCGCTGCGCTTTGGTGTGGCGGGTGGGTTGGCCGAGGCGGGCGAGGACAAGCTGGCCGAGGCCGGGTTCCGGCGTATCTTGTCGGACACTCCACGCCATCTGTGGGCCTGGGTCGGCCTGATCGACGTTTTGATTGCGCAAAGCGATGTGGTCAAGGCGGCTGCAACCGGGCGTGATGCCCTTGGCCATCTGCCGGACGTGGTGCTGTTGCGGCGCAAGACAGCCGAGGCGGTCGAGCGTGCGGAAGGCCCCGCCGCAGCGCTGGATGTTCTCACCGCGTCGCAGGATCTGGGCGCGGATGACGCGGCCTATGCGATCGGCTTGCACCGCGCTGCGGGCACCGTCATCGGCGCCGGGGATCTCTGCTCGCGGCTGCTCCATCTTCGGCCCGGCGATGGGCTGGCCCTGCTGGCCCGGATCGAGATCGGGCTTCAGTCCGGCGATGGCGCTTTGGCCGTCGCGGCTGCCGAGGATGCGCTGGTCCACCGGCCCGACCATCCCGAGATCGTCTTGCGCGCCGCGCAGGCCCACCGTCTTGCGGGTGATTTCCCAAAGGCCACCGTGCTGGCCGAGGCCGTGCCACCCGATACGCCCTTTGCACGCGATGCGGCTGTGCTGCGGGCGATGTTGGCCGAGGACATCGGTGCGTCTGCTGCTGCTCGTCTGCTCTGGGCAGAGGTTGCCGACCTGAACCTGCCTGACCTGACCCCGTTGGCACAGGCGGCCTTGGCACGGCTGGAGGGGCAGATGCAGGGTGAGCCGGTCGCGGCGCCGGTCTTGCCTGACGCCGACCCCGCGACGCTTTATACGGAACTTGAAGCAGCCTTGGCCGAAGGTCCGGATGCAGCCGAGGCGGTCTTGCGCCGCCTTGTCACGCATCCCGACCTGCCGTGGTATCTGGCCTTTCGCCTCGTGGCGCGCCTCTGGCAAGCCGGGGCCGCACGCGAGGCAGCGGCGCTGAGTGCGGCCTTTGACGCGGCCCATTGGCCCGTAGCCGACAGACAAGCCTTTGCGATCGAGGATCTCCTGCTGCGCCGGGGCCCGCGGGCCGCGCTGGATTGGGTGCGGGCGCATCCTGTCGCGCGGCGCGACCGCGAGGCCAGCGAGCGGCTGGGCCGTGTCTTGATCAACGGCGGCGCCAGCCGATTGGCCGGGCGTTATCTGTTCGCCTGTTGTCACCGCTGGCCGCAGGATGCGCAGATGCTCGCGCTGGCGACAGACGCTCTGGTTGCCAGCGGCAGGCCCGACCGCGCGCTGCGCCTGATCGACGGACCGTGTCGCGCTGTCCCGGCCGGTCATCGTCTGGCCAGTCAGGTTTCGGCCCTTGTGGCTCAGGGCCAGATTGACGCGGCCGTCGCGGCCTGCACGCAGGCACAGGCTGCGGGCGGCATAGCGGTGCCGCGCGTCGCGCTGATCGAGTTGCAGGTCCTGTCCGGCAATCTGGCCGCGGCCGAGGCAAGCATGTCGGCCCTGTCGGTCACGGACGGCCCCTTGGAGGAAGCGCTGATCTGCCGCCCTCGCGCCACCCGCGTCGGCAGCCTTCTGAATGAGGCGCGCATCCTTGCGGCGGCGGGGGGCGACACCGCAGAAGCCGCAACCGCCGGAAACAGGGCAGCAGCGCATGATTTCTTTCTTCCGGCCCGCGCCGTGCTGCTGGAACGATCCGGACAAGCCCTGGGCGCCGGGGCGGACGTGCCGGGTTTGCCGGTCGCCCCCGATCTGGTGCACCTCATCTGGCCAGGCGTCTTGCCCTTGCCCGAAGAGGTGGGGCGCATCTTGACCGCCTGGCGGACAAACTCCCGGCGGGAGGTGCGACTGCATGATCCCCGTAGTGCATCGGGATGGCTCAAGGAGCGCGTCGGCGTGGATGCGGCGCGCGCGCTGTCGATGGTGTCCGACCCCGACCAGAAGGTCGATCTCATGTTGCTGGGCGCGCTGCTGATCCATGGCGGGGTCGCTGCTGCGGCCCACCAATGGCCGCGTGGCGGGGTCGACGGTCTGGTCGACACCGTCGTCGGCGCTGGTCTGTTTCTGGAGGGGTCGGGGGCTGTGTCGATGGATGTCGTCATTGCAGCCCCCGATCATCCTGTGATCGCCATGGCGCTGGAGCGGGCGGTTGCCTCATGCCTCTCGCGCGAAAATGACCACCGCTGGTTCAAGACCGGGCCCGGTCTGATGACCCGCGCGCTGGCCACCTGCCTGACGGACCCTGCCCGTGACCCATGCGACGTGACGCTGCGGCCGGTTTCTGCCTTGCGTTCGGTCGTCAGTCCCCACCGCGTCTGGGCAGCCCCGAACGCGGGTCTTCGCGGATCGCCCGAGATGTCCACTTTCGCCACCGCCGTCGGGCGGGTCCTGAGCGGCGACACGGGGGCGATCACCGCTGTGCCGTGAGGGTCTGACGGGTTTACATCGGAACGGAATCAGGATGGTGTGACGCCACGCATTTTTGCCCATCCTGTTAACACGCAAGGCTTTCTCCCAATGGCGCCGAAGCTCAAGATCACCCCGATCCTGCTTTGCGGCGGGTCCGGAACGCGGCTTTGGCCTTTGTCCCGGCGCAGCTATCCCAAGCAATTCTCGCCGCTGATCGGGGATGAAAGCCTGTTCCAAGCCTCGGTCCGGCGCGTATCGGGGGTGGGCTTTGCCAAACCTGTCGTGGTCACCGGGTCGGATTTCCGTTTTATCGTCACCCAGCAGATGGCCGAGATGGGGGTCGACCCCGGCGCTGTTCTGCTCGAGCCTGCGGCCCGCAACACCGCTCCGGCCGTTCTGGCCGCACTGATCCATATCGCGGCGACCGATCCGCAAGCGACCGTGCTGATCAGCCCTTCGGATCATGTCGTGCGCGACGTGCCTGCCTTTCACGCCGCCCTTGCCACCGCGACCGAGGCGGCAGCCGACGGGCGCATCGTCACCTTCGGCATCCGGCCCGACCGGCCCGAGACCGGCTATGGCTACCTCGAGCTGGCGGGCGAGGTCACCTCGGAGGCGGCCACCCCCCTCCAGCGCTTCGTCGAGAAACCCGACCGCGCGCGTGCCGAGGCGATGCTGACCCAAGGCCGCTACCTGTGGAACGCCGGGATATTCCTCGCGCGCGTCGATACGCTGCTGGCGGCCTTCGAAACACATGCCGCCGACCTCGTGCCGCCCGTCCGCGCTGCGGTCGATCAGGCCACGCCCGACCTTGGCTTTTTGCGGCTGGCGCCGGGGCCATGGGATCAGGCCGCCGATATCTCGATCGATTACGCGGTGATGGAGCGCGCGCCCGCGCTCAGCGTCGTGCCCTTCGACGGCGGCTGGTCCGACCTTGGCGGGTGGGAGACGGTGTGGCGCGAGATGGGGCCCGATGCCTCGGGCGTCGCCACCTCGGGCGCGGTCCATGCCATCGACTGCACGGGCACCTTGCTCAGGGCCGAGGGCGAGGGGCAGGTGCTGATCGGGCTGGGGCTGGAGAACATGATCGCCATCGCCATGCCCGACGCGGTTCTGGTCGCGCCCATGGACCGCGCGCAGGACCTGCGGCTGGCGGTCGCCGCGCTGAAATCGGCGGGCGCGAAACAGGCGACGGAGTTTCCCAAGGATCACCGCCCCTGGGGCTGGTTCGAAAGCCTTGTGCTGGGCGAGCGGTTTCAGGTCAAGCGCATCCACGTCAACCCCGGCGCGGCGCTGAGCCTGCAAAGCCACCACCACCGGGCGGAACACTGGATCGTGGTGCAGGGCACGGCAAAGGTGACGGTGGGCGGGGAGGTCAGTCTGGTGACCGAGAACCAGTCGGTCTACATTCCCCTTGGCGCCACCCACCGGATGGAGAACCCCGGCAAGGTCCCCATGGTGCTGATCGAGGTGCAGACGGGGACCTATCTGGGCGAGGATGACATCGTGAGGTATGAGGATGGGTATGGCAGGGGGTGAGGGGGCGTCACCGGAAAGATGAGAAAAATCTTGCCAAAGCCTCTGCTTCAGAACACTCAGGAAGGTTCGCGCGCATGTCGCGAAAAGTTTCGAAGGTCATGTCGTCAATTTCCGAAATTCGGTTGCAAATTGATGACCTTCTTGAAACTCCGCCACGGTTCCAGACAAGTGTTTGCGGGTTGTCAGAGCCGATTATCGTTGTGAAGTCCCAACTTCTATAAAAGTCGTGCAGGAAAAAAAGAAGCTTGTAAACGTCCCCATGCCAAAATTGCCCTTGCAAGCCGGCCTTCTTTCTTTCGATTACTGCATCGCTTTGCGAACGCATCGCTGAAAACGCATCAATTGGAACGGTATCGTCAATAAGGATGGCTCCACCCGGCTTGAGTGCCTCCATCGCATTTATTAGGTCGCGTAGTGTCTGCTCGAATGTATGCAGCCCATCGATAAAAATACAATCGAATTGACGGTCTCTATCCTGCGAAAAAAAATCGTCCGAAGTAATCTCATAAAGTTCTGCGCCAGCCTCCTCATAGTTGCGCCAATCAAAGCGAAAAAACGGGTCAACTCCAACTTTTGAATTGCAGTCAATTTCTCGGTAGGTGTCGCCGCTCGAAACTCCTAGCTCGAGATATGTAGAGAATTTGCATGTTTCAATTATTGTATTTAGTCTTCTTGTGGTCCACTCCATTGTATTCTCCTAGAATCTCAAGCTGAGGCCCTCTAAGCCCGCGTTTTTTACGGATTTCATAAGGGTTGATAGGTAACTCGAGTGCCCATAGCGCTTTTGCTTGGTCTCGTGTTTAAGCCAAATTTCTACATCGGTTTTTATTGCCTTCTCATATTCTTGCGAATTTATGGCTACATTCTTTCCGCTTATAATGGATAGGCATTTACTGAGTCCGTGGGATGTTGGTATTGCAAGGCCTGTCTCGGGCGCGGGTTCTCCACTCAGCCGGCAACCGTGTATTAGGCCAATTTCCGCCTCAAGGTAGTCGATTGCAGAAACGCGCGGAGAAAATAGATGGTCGCCAAGTCGTCCGTTCGGGCGCCGATTTATTACCCACACTCTGGCTCTCACTGATCCAAGCAATTGTAGCGAATGTAAGGCTGATCCCTCAGTGAATACTAGTTCATTCGCATTCACGTATATCCAGAGCTGGTCTGATAGGCTCATTGTCTCAGGCCGAATAATTTGAAAACCCAACTCCGAGAACACCGCTTCGAGATAACTCTCGCCCGCTATGTGTGCGGGCATCCCAGCGCGTGAGACAAAACATTTTTGAAAAATAGCGCCGCTGTGGTTCCAAAACTTTGAGTGCTGATGCTGTGTAAGCAGATCGAGATACTTCGGACAAGGTCCAATCCTATCACGTTGTTCGGATTGTGGCAGCGTAACTAATACTTCTGAAGTGGTTGGTCTGTTTGCCACCCGGACTCTTGATGTGTCTATATCGAACCAATCAAGCACGGATCTCGTTGTCGGTCTCAGGAGACCATATTGATTATCTTCCTTATCTCCAATAAGAAAGGTGTCAATGCCGGATTGTTTGCTGGTTGCAAGAAAACGAGTGGCGGCGTCAGCGATGAGGTGGCCGAAATGAGGAAATTGAGGCCCAATCCACGCGCTGAGTCCACCTAATTTATCTTGCGGCTCTCTAAGTAGATCAGGTTTGTCGTCCGCAGGGTTGCCACGGTTGAGGTATCGCTTTCGACCCGCAATCTCCCAGTCTCCCCACACTGGCCCCCCTCTATGAAACGAACCGCCGCTGGGACTGTCCATCAGGCCCGAAAAAGGCACTAAGGGCACATTCTCTGAGAATTGCGCAATCGAAAAGTCAAGAACACACTCATTCATAGCCGAAAGCCTCGAAATCTTCGGCGTAGAAATCATTTACCCTGCCAATTATTTCCTCGGACAGACCCAGCTTTTCCATAGGCTGGCTTTCCGATCGGTTGGCATGGGGAAAGGTTTCGGGCAGCAGCTTGGCGTCGGCGCCGCGTTTCACCAATTCCTCACGAATGGACTCGATAGCGGTGACACCGTCTTCAATATGAAAACACTTCACATTTTCTGCAAGTGCTCCGTTCACCTTGAGCCAATCACATTGCGGTCGGAACATGTTGTCCGGTCCGGGCCGGTGCATGAATATTCCCGAGGCGACGAACTCTTCAAAGTTTGAAAAGGATTTCATCGTGCGGAGCAGATCTGGATTATAAGCCTCCCATTTCCGAAGAAACGAGAAAATCGATGACAGCCGCGCATATGGGTGGCGCACGAATGTGAAGAGAAACATGTCCTGCGGCGGGCGCGCCATGGCGATCGTGCTTTGCGCGTCGGCCAAAGTAGAGTGCTTGCGCAGCTTGTAACGCTGGGCGTAGGCGCGTTGTATTTCCTCACCAAACACGGTCCCGCCGATTTCCAGGTCTAATGGACCGTTCAACCGCGACAGGAACTGCGTGACACTCGTTCCGGCTGACTTCGGAATATGAATGAACGTGAACCCCACCGACTGGTTGATGATCATCGTTCACACCGCCCCAAACAGATCCACCGCCTCGAAGGCAGCCTTGATCTTGGCACGCCCTTCGGCAAAGGAAAACCGCTCGGCGGCATAGCTGCGCGCGGCCGCCGACATCGACGCCCAGAGCGTGTCATCTTTTTGCAGGCGCGTGATGGCGCGCGCCCAATCCTCGGGCGTCTCGGCGATCAGGCAGTCGTGGCCATGGCGCAGCCCGATCCCCTCGGCCGCGACGGGCGTGAGCACGGTGGGGATGCCATGGGCGATGGCGCTCAGCACCTTGCCCTTGATCCCCGCTCCCGACAGCAGCGGCGCGACAAAGATCCGGTGCCGGTCATAGGCGTCGGCGATATTCTCGACAAAGCCCACCGGGTCCACGCTGTCGGAGGCCAGCGCCCGGATCGCGTCATCCATCCCCGCGCCATAGATCGTCAGATGCGCGCCCGACCCCTCCAGCAGCGGCAGGACCGAGGCGCAGAACCACGTCACGCCTTCGGCGTTGGGGTGGTGGTTGAAACTGCCGAGAAAGGACAGGCCTCGCCGCGCGGCCAAAGGCGGCACGACGTCGGGAATGTCGACGACCCAAGGGCAGGTCATCACGCGGGCCCGCCCGTCGGTATGCGACGCGATGACGGCATGTTCGACGTCGTTGTAGCTCAGCACAAGGTCGGCGGCCTTCATCATCTCCAGCTCCTGGTCGCGGATGGCGCGCATGGCGGCAAGGCGCGAGGGGTCGTCGGTGCTCATCGCCGCGCGCAACTCGCGCAGGAAATGGAGATCGGCGTTGTTGAGGATGATCCGCGCCTTGGGGGCATGCTCGCGGATGTGGCGGATCGTGTCCTGCGCGACGTAGTAGCGCGTGATGTAGACGGCATCGAATTCGGCGGCGCGCTCTTTCAGGAACGCCTCCAGCGACATGTAGAAGGGGGCCGTTATCACCTCGACACCGCTGTGTTGCAGCGCGTCGGTGTAGCTGCCGAGATGGGCGAGGTTATGGGGCATGAAGGTGACCTTGTAGCCCAGCGACTGCACCAGCTCGATCTCGCGGCGCGCGGCATAGGACCCGGCGTCGCGGTCTTCGCGCGGGGTGGTGTAGTCGATGAACAGCACGCGCCCGACGATGCCGCGATCCTTCTCGAGGTCGGGGCTTTGACCTTCCTTGCCGAACCCGGCGTAGTCGCGGGCCCAGCGGCGCTTGAACTTGGGGCGGTTGACCTCCTGAAAGCGCTTGAAGCCGGTCGAGACATCGGTGCCGCTGGTCATGCCCTCGAAATGGTAGACGATCGAGGCGGGCACGAACCACGTCTTGTAGCCCGCTTTGCGCACCTTGAAGGCGAAATCGGTGTCCTCGAAATACATCGGCTCAAGGTAGGACGACAGGCCGCCGACCTCGTCCCAGATCTTGCGGGTCGTCATCATCGCTGCGCCCGACAGGTAATCGGCCTGACGCGCGTAGCAAAAGCGCGGCTCCCACGGGTTGGCGCGGTTGCCGTAATTCCACGGATTGCCCGTGTTCCAGATGATCCCGCCGGCGTCCTGCAGCTTGCCATCCGGATACAGCAGCTTGGACCCGGCCAAGCCGACATTGTCCAACCGCGCGAAGCTCTCGATCAACGCGTCAAGCCATCCGGTCGTTGGTTCCGTGTCGTTGTTGAGAAGCACGACATACTGCCCGCGCGCCTCGGCGACGCCCGCGTTGCAGGCGCGGATGAAGCGTTGCGCTTCTGTGTTGTGGATGACCCGGATGCCCGAGACGATGGTTTCCAGCTCGACCGTCGCATCGGTCGAAGCATCATCGACGACGATCACCTCGAAACTGGTCTTGTTGTGGGCCACCAGCAGTGCGCAGAGGCTGTAGTAGGTCACTTCCACCTTGTTGTGGGCGGGAATAATGACACTGACCAAGGGGTCGGCGACCTCGGGAAAAGCGATCGGCTTGAGTTTGAGTGTCTCGAAGGTGAAATCGAGTGTGCGTGCCGCACATGCCAGAGAGGCCGGGTCTAGCCCGGGTACCGGATGGTCCAGATGCGCGCGCAGCGCCTTGTAGCGGTGATTGGCGCGCACCGTCAGGTCGGTGGGAAAAGGCGCACGGCTTTCGCGGACCATCACGTCTTGCGGGGTCAGCGCGCGGGGCGCAAGCACGGGCAGGGACAAGAATACCTGGCTGCCCGACAGGTCGCGGATCGACACATCGATCATTTCGCCACGCAGGCAGGACGCGGGCAGGCGGATGGCGGTTTCCGCGGTTCCCAGATGCACCGTCGCGGTCGGCGCGCCGTCGATGAACAGCATCATCGGCAGGGAGCTGTCGGCCTTGACCATGAGCGTATGGCCGTAATCATCGATCAGGGTCACGCCAGTGGTATCGGCGGCGAACAGGATCATCTCCTCTTGGCCCTTGCGCAAGATCAGCGGCGGGTCGTCCGCGCCGCGAAACAGCGGTACCACCCCATGGTGCCAAAGGCCCGCTTCGGCCTTGCCGACGGTCCTCTGGCGCGGTTGCACATGCGATTGCGACGCACCCGGGCCTACGACTTCGGCGTTTGCGACAAAGATGTAGGGATAGTTTTCCTGCTCGTCCTCGCGGTAGCCGATGTAACGAAGCTGCATCGACACGGTGACGTCGACACCCTTGATCGGGCATTGCGCCGAAACGGCCTGATAGCCCTCGGCCATGCGCCCGCCGCCGAATTTGCGTTGAAACGGGAAGACGACCGTCTCTACCTCGCCGTCTGTGCCGGAATCAAAAGTGACGACCAGTTCGGCGTCACAGCGGTGTGCGGCGATCAGTGCGCGGAAGGTGCGTCGTTCTTTCGATGCCGGCACCTTGATCTCGGAGAGCACACGGATCAGGCGGCTTTCGCGGAACTCTTCCACCCGCAATTGAAGCGTCGACCCGTGCTCGACCGCCCAGTCCTGCAAGCCGTTGACCATCGCCTCGGTGGTCTGCGGCAGGTATGTCCCGTCCAGCCGAGCCTCGCTCAGGCATTTGGTCGGCCTCCCGTAGCTGAATGGCTCGTTGAAGGGCCGGTCACCGATCAGACGAGGCAGCTTGTCGATGGGATGAAGTGGCACAATCCGGCCGTCGTGCAGGAGATTCAGACCCGATGCTATGGCCGAGGGTGCCGCGTGAACGAAAATCTCCCCGCCGGCGAGCAGCACGGTTCCAACGCTGGTCGAGAGGGTCATTGCTTACACTTCTTGGTCACGATTCCAATCGTTGGACAGGACTGGACAGTTGGTGTCAAGCCTTGGCTTCCCTCCGGGAAGGCGCGGTATCAGGTCCCGCAATTCAACGTTTACCGCCCGACGGCTTGCGCCGGCTTAGCATCACGCCTCGGGCCGCGGCGGGATCACGATCATCCCCTCCATCAGGCGGCGCGCGGTGCGGAACACGGTCGCACGCTCCACTTGCCACGCATCGTCTGCGCCATGCACCCGTGCCATCGCGGGCATCACGCCCGAGGCATGCCCGATGCGCAGGATGCCGCCTTGCGTCGGCCGGGCCACCGCCGCCACGCAAGTTTCCGGCAATGCCGCCGCGACCGCGCTGCACATTGATCCTGTCAGCGTCACCGCCCGGTGGGCCTGACCCATCGAGATCATCCGGACGGACAGGTCGAACTCTCCTTCGGCCACCGCGTCGCCCACCGTTGTACGGTAGGCGCGGGGGGCGGCGACCATGGCGATCTTGGGGCTGCCTGCGCGCAGTCCGGCCTCGCTCAACGTTTGCGTCAGGCCCATGCGCAGGCTTGCCGCACAGCGGATCGCCTCCAGCTTGGCCATGATCTTGTCGTCCGCCTCGATCTGGGCGGGGGTCTCGTAGCCGGTCAGCCCCAGCGCCTCCGCGCGCAGGAAAACCACGGCGTTCGTGGCGTCGATCAGCGATACTTCTAGGGGTGCGGGCAAGCCGGATACCTCGAGCACATCGACCGGCAGCCCCGTGGGCAAGAGCCGCCCCGTAGCCGCCCCGGCCGGATCGAGAAAATCCAGCTGGATGCGCGCGCCCGTTCCCGCAACGCCGGGGTTGACGAAATCGCCCATGTCGAGGGGTTGCCCACCACGCACCTCGAACCGGCTTTCAATGATCTTGCCGGTATTGGTGTTGTGGATGCGCACGACTGCCTCGCCATCGGGCGGCGTCACCAGACCTTCCTCGACCGCGAAAGGGCCGATGGCCGACGACATGTTCCCGCAATTGGAACTGTAATCCGGCGCGCCCTCGCTCACCGGGATCTGCACGAAGGTGTAGTCTACATCGGCGTCGGGGCGGCTGGGCGGGGCGATGACGCAGACCTTTGACAGCGACGACAGCCCGCCGCCCATCCCGTCGAGTTGCCGTTTGCCGGGGTCGGGGCTGCCCATGGCGCGCAGGAACAACCAGTGGCGATCGGCCTCGTCCTCGGGCAGGTCGCGGCCGTGGAACATGATGGCCTTGCTCGTGCCGCCACGCATGAAGACGGCGGGAACGCGGATCTTGGTGGGGTATGTCATGCCTGCGGTCTTTCTTATACAAGATATCCCGGAGCGCGGTTACACGGCATAGATGCGGTCGCGGTCCAGCCAGTCACTGGTCCCGATGATCGCCTCGCGCTCGGCGAAACTGACCATTCTGTCTTGCATCACGCGACTGTCGCCATCCCGCCTTATCGCGGCCAGCGTCTGTTCCATGGCGAACAGGGCGGCGCGCTGCAGGTCGCTGGGGATGATGACGATGGCATAGCCCAATTCGCCCAGCCGCTCCGAGGGGATCAGCGGAGTTTTGCCGCCCGCGAACATGTTGATGAGCTTGGGGTAGGGGAGAAGCGCGGCGATCTTCTCGATCTGCTCCACGCTTGTCGGCGCCTCGACAAAGATCACGTCGGCGCCAGCCTCCATATAGGCATGCGACCGTTCGATCGTGGACTCGAACCCTTCGACCGCCAGCCCGTCGGTGCGCGCGATCAGGACCAGATCGGTGTCGGTCGCGGCATCCTTCACCGCGCGGATCTTCTGCACCATTTCGCGCATGGGCACGATGGACTTGTCGTCGTAATGGCCGCAACGCTTGGGAAAGGTCTGGTCCTCGAGGTGAAAGCCCGCGACGCCCGCGCGTTCAAAGGCGCGCACCATGTGCTGCGCGTTCAGCGCATTGCCATAGCCCGTGTCGGCATCGGCGATCACGGGCACGGTCACCGCATCGACCATGGTGGCCAGCCTGTCGGTGATCTCCGCCATGCTCATCAGGCCCAGATCGGGGACGCCGGTCGAGCGCGCGATGGCGCCGCCGCTGGCATAGACGGCGGGAAAGCCCGCGCGTTCGATCATCTTGGCCGAGATCCCGTCATATCCGCCCGGCGCAACCACCGGCCCGCTGCCCGCCATCAGCTGGCGCAACCGTGTCGATGCCTTCATGCCGAAGCCTCCCCCCGTGCGCCCCTCCCGCGCAGCGACAGGTTTCGCCGACAGGAGCGCGAATGCAAGGGGCATAACGGGCGTGGGCAGGATCCACCCCGGCTGTCCGAACACCGTACTTCGGTCGGAATGGTCCGGGGCAGCCCGTTCCAATCGCCGGGGCTGGGCCTGTCGGATCGACCCTGTTTGGTGGCGACCGGTCACTGCCGCCGTGACGGATCAGCAGGCGAAGGCCAGTTGCATTCCCGCATTCACCCAAACCGTCTCGGCCCACCCCGCCAGCGGACGCTCGGGATCGCTGCGCGACGTCAGCGCCTCGTGCAAGATCACGGCCTGTTGCGCCACGGCCAGCAGGCCAAACCCCATGTCAGGCGGGGTCTGCAGGCGCGCATCGCCGAACAAGATAAGGGCTGGCGCGCCGGCTGCGCCTTTCCAACGCGCAAGGCGGACGGGTGGGGCCACCATGCGCGAAACGACGACGGGCGTCTTGTCAGGCCCGGCGAGCGCCTCGGTCGCGCCGTCCAGACCGGTGCGCCGCGTGCCATCGGGACCGGACTCGAGATAGGCGCGGCCCGGCACGACCTGAGTGTAAGGGGCAGAGGGCATCCGATCGTGCCACTGCTCGCTGCGCCATAGCCGGCCGGTGCCGATGTCATCAAGCGTCAGGCTGCCCAGCGTCGCCGCCTCGAACCGACGCGCCAGCGCACGCGCGCCACCCGTCGCGTCGATCCACAATTCGGCCCCGTCACCTGGCGCGGGGAGGGGCGTGGTCAAAGCGGCGAGACCGCGCGCGGCGCAGGCCGCGGCCAATGCGGCGGTCAGCCCCTCGCGCGTCAGGCGCGGGGCGCGGCCTGTCTTGCCACCCGCGTCGCGCCAGTCATGCGCGGGGTCGGTCGCGGCGGCGATGCGCGCGCCGAGATCGGCGTCGATGCTGGTCAGGGTCGGACCGATCACATCACGCACCAGATGCAGATGCGCAGCCTGCGGACTGTCGCGGCCATCGCCTTGCCACAGGATCCGCCAACCGGCGGCCTGCCCGATCAGCGCGGCCAGCATGCCGGCGGGGCCTGCCCCCGCGATGCACAGACGCATGGCTCAGACCCGCCTTGTGCCGAGGCCAAGGCCCTGACCGGCGACGTCGGGCTCGGGGGTGAAGACAACGAAGAAGAACCCCTGTTCCTGGCGCGCTTCCGCCAGCGTGCGCACCGCCATTTGCTGCGCCAGCGCCATCGGGTCGCTGCCGGGCAGACCCATTTCACCCGGAAAACCCATTTCCCCTGGAAAGCCCATCTCACCGGGAAAGCCCATCTCGCCCGGGAAATGATTTGCCCCCGGCAGGCCCGCCAGACCCGGCACGACATCAAAGCGGCGCGAGACGAAGGCGTCGGCGACGCGCCCCTGCACGACCCGCATGGCATATAGTTGCGCGGGCATCATCCCGCGCGTCTCGGCCACCAGCCGCAGGTTGCGCAACAGCCCAAGTCGCAGATCATTGCCGGACAGTCCCGCAAGGCTCCGGGCATCCTCCAACTGGACGGAGATGTTGCCGGCCAGACGTTGCGCAAAGCTCAGGTCGGCTTGCGCCAGCCCAAGCCCAAGGGCGGCGGTTCCGATGACAAAGCGGCGACGATGCATGATGGAAACTCCTTTGATCGTTCAGGGATTAGCGGGGGCAGGGTAGCGCCTCCGGCCTACGGAAAGGGGCGCGTGGACCCCGGCGGCGGGGCTGTTCCTTGCTCAAGATCATAGGCCTCGCGCAGATAGGTCAGCACTTGCTCGCACTGCTCATCCGCCATGGGGCCGGCCCTCAGCTTGGCCTCGGCCAGCACCAGTATCTCGATCGTGCCAAAGGGGCGCATTCCAACAATCACATTCGCCAGCGTGAGGCAGGCAGAGACGGAGCTGCGATTGACCTCCTCGATCTCGGAGAAGGGGACCGGCAGGGGCGGCAAACCCTGCGGTGCCGGGCCTGATGTGCCGGTGCCGCCCGCTTCCGCCCCAGCCGGGGTGCTGCCGCCGCCCATTCCACCGCCGCCCGGGGTCACGACACGGGGTCGCGGTGTGACGGCGCTGCCGTCCTCCGCCGCTATGCGTTGCCAGAACGTGACCGACCACGCCTCGCGCCCGCCGGCGTCGACCGGTATCACCGCATGGTCGGCGGCAACGAGGCTGACGATCCGATCCTGTCCAATGACCAGAAAGCCGGAATGTGCGCCAAAGGCCTCCGGCGCCTCGCCCGAGCGGATATGGTCGACCGGTCCGGCCCAATCGACCGCAGCCAGTCCGTCCAGCCGCGCCAGCGGGCCGCAATGGCCAAAGGTCAGGAAAACATCGGTTGCCGTCATGCCGTAGTGAAACAGCTGCCTCTGTCCCCAGGTGAGCACGTCGCCCTCGCCCAGCGACAAGACCCTCTCCAGACCGATGGGTTCGACGCTGCTGTTGCCGCGGCAGTTGCTGCGGTCGTAGATCACGTCGTAAAGGCGCGCTACCTCCTCGTAGCGGCCCAGATCCGCGATGGGCCGGACCTCGCCACCGTGCCCGTAAAGCGCATCGTAGTGAAAGCGCGCGTCCTCTTGCGTGGCGAACCCCAGCACGAGCAAGGCTTCCTCTGCCGTCACCGCCAGCCCCTCGCAGCGGCTGAGGCCCGCGGCGCAGGCAAGACCGTCGCGGGACGCGTCCGCTTGAGCAGCAGGGCTGAGCAGACACAGTGCGACAAGGGCAAGGGCGGCAATGCGCATCGTGGCTCCTCCGAAGTGATGCGGTTGCTTAGGCGGACGGCTTGGCCTTCCGCCTCACCCATTTGGGTGAGGCCGGCGCGGCCTCGTCCCGCCATCCTGATCGCGGAGCGGAACGGGAATGGACAAGACATGAGACCTTTTGAGTCAGTCAGGGCGGCCTTTCTGGCGCTGATATTCGGGGCGCTGCCAGCCATGGCGCAACCGTGGTTCTACGACCACAACGGATCGGTGATGCGGCTCGATATCGACGGGGCGCGCTTCATCGTCACCTATGACCGGCCGCGCACGGGCCTTGCCGATGTCGGCGTTGTGCCGGGAACCGTCCTTTTCGAGGGTGTGACCGAGGGACCCAACTACGTTGGCGGCATGGCTTGGGTGTTCAGCCGCCGCTGCGGCAATATCGACTACTACGTATATGGCCCGCTGATACCCGGATCGAGTTTCACCCTGACCGGCGCAGCCCCGGTGCGCGACGCCACCTGCCGGATCGTCGACAACAGCATGGATGGCCCGAACGGGCGGCTGGTGTTCACCGCGATGGGCGGCGCGCCGCGCCCGGTACCGCCGACGCCCCAGCCAGCGCCGCAGCCGCAGCAGGCCACCGGCTCCGTCTGTGTCGGGCAGACCGGTGGGGCCGCGTTGCGCACGGGTCCGGGGTTGGGCTTTGGCCGGCTGGCAACGCTGCCTCAGGGAACATGTGGCGGTTCGGTGGCAACAGGCGTCACCCAAGGCTGGGTCGGCGTGGTCTTCGGGCGCTCCATCGGCTGGGTTCCGATGTCGTCACTGAGGTTCTGAGCGGCCGCGCGCGGGCCTCAGCGCCGGACCGCGTAGATGTCGCCTGAATTCAGCGCATCGGGCGCAGTCGTGATGATCGATGCCACCCGGTCGGCACCGACCCATTCGGGCAGCTCCAGCGCATGTTCTTCGCCCACAGACAGGTTGAAGCCATACGCGCCCAGCCCATCGACCCGCGCCAGCGCCGCCAAGGCCCGGTCACGCTGGATCGTGGTGAACTCAAAAGACAGCGCCGGCACCGCATGGCTCAGACCGGCCAGCGCCTCGGGCTCGAGGCCCTCGACGTCGATCTTGATGAAATCGGGCAGGCCATGGGCCGCGATCAGATCGTCCAGTGTCACCATCGGCACGTCCACCGCCCGGTCCCATGTCTGCCCCTCCCATCCGGGGGCGCCATCGGCGGCGGCGATGAAATCCTGCGACACGGTCGAGACGGTGGGATTGGCGGTGTTGAGATAGAGCCGGATCACGCCGGCCGCCGCTCCGATGGCGGCTGGAACCAGCGTCACATCCGGGTCACGCCGGAACATCAGCCTAAGCGCGCGCATTGCAGCCGGTTGCGGCTCCACCGCCACCACCCGCGCGCCCAGACGGCGAAAGCTCGCCACCCTGTCGCCGACATGGGCACCGAGATCGAAGACCAGATCGCCCGGCCGCGCAAATCGTGCGTTCAGCGCGTCCATCCGCGCGGTGCGCGCCGTATCCCGGTGATACAGGCGCAGTGATCTGGCGATCCCTTGGGCGGCGGTCGGTGGCGTGGTCTCTCGCATCGGTCAATCCATCCGCATCGGCCGCGTCGCTACGGCAGCCCGGCCATGTCTATCGGCTGCGTGTCACGGGTGCACGAGCTTTGGCATCCGCGGTGTGCGACCATGACCCTTGGCCGCCTTGCGCCGGGGACGTGCCTTGCGTATATGCCCGGCATCCGAAAGCGGAGACGAGACATGGCCAACCCGTTCCAGTTCCTCCAGCAGACCCGCAGCGAAATCGCCAAGGTCATCTGGCCCTCGCGCCGTGAGGTGCTGGTGACCACTGCCATGGTGTTCTTGCTGGCCGTGGTCTTTGCCATCTTTTTCTTCTTCATCGATTTCATGATTCGCTGGGGTCTGGAGACGATCCTCACCGTTTTCGGCTGATCCCGTCCGGGCTTGCCATCCGCCGTTCTGCGGCGTATTGACGGCGACAATTCCCCTGACATCGCTGGTGACCGCCTCAGTGCTCTCTCCAGCCATGTCCGGACGGAGGGGTGCGCGCGGTGGGCGGGCATCGTCAGACATGCCGGCGCAGGGCACGCGCCGCCAGAACCTAGAGGAAGAGAACCATGGCGAAGCGGTGGTATTCGGTCAGCGTCCTGTCGAATTTCGAAAAGCGGATCGCCGAGCAGATCAGGACTGCCGTGGCCGAAAAGGGCCTGCAAGACGAGATCGAAGAGGTTCTGGTCCCCGAAGAGGAAGTGATCGAGATCCGCCGCGGCAAGAAGGTCACCGTACCACGCCGATTCATGCCCGGTTATGTGCTCGTCCGCATGGAGATGACCGACCGCGCCTATCACGCGATCAATTCCATTGCGCGGGTGACGGGATTTCTCGGGCCGCAGGGCCGCCCGATGCCGATGCGCGACGAGGAGGTCAATTCGATCCTCAACCGCGTCGAGGAAGGCGAGGCCGCGCCGCGGTCGACCATCACCTTCGACATCGGCGAAAAGGTCAAGGTCAACGATGGCCCGTTCGAGGATTTCGACGGCATGGTCGAGGAAGTGGACGAGGTCAACCAGCGCCTGAAGGTGTCGGTGTCGATCTTCGGTCGCGCAACGCCGGTGGAGCTTGAGTTCACCCAGGTGTCCAAGCAGGGCTGACCGGCCATCCTGCGGGGCAGGGGGCGGCGCTGACCCTCAAGATGCTGCCTTGACCGACCCCGAACCGCATCGCGGGCAGTTCTTGCTCTTGCATTCGCCAAGTTTGCGGCGTATGCGCCCAGCCTGTCGTCTTGCGACGACATCCCATGTGGGAGGCGAGGCGCACGCGTGCGCCAGACCGGACCACATCGACAAAGGCCAAAGGGCGCGCCCTGCGGCTGTTGAGAAAAGGAGAGGCCGAGATGGCCAAGAAACTAATTGGCAAGATGAAGCTGCAGATCAAGGCGGGGCAAGCCACCCCGTCGCCGCCGGTCGGCCCCGCATTGGGCCAGCGCGGCATCAACATCATGGAATTCTGCAAGGCGTTCAACGCCAAGACCGCAGACCTAGAGCCCGGTGCGCCGTGCCCGACCGTGATCAGCTACTACCAGGACAAGTCCTTCACGATGGAAATCAAGACGTCGCCGGCGTCCTATTTCCTCAAGAAGGCCGCCGGCCTGAAGCCGCAGGGCAAGCGCAACCGCCCGCGCGGTGGCGACAAGCCCGGCCGCGAAACCATCGCCACGATCACCCCCGCACAGCTGCGCGAGATCGCACAGGCCAAGATGGTCGACCTCAGCGCCAATGATGTCGAATCGGCAATGAAGATCATCCTCGGCTCTGCAAAGTCGATGGGTATCGAGGTGAAAGGGTAAGTCATGGGCAAGATTGCAAAACGTCTCCAGTCCGCCCGCGCCGCCTTTGACGGCAAGGCCGACATCACCGTCGAAGCGGCCGTCGCGCTGATCAAGGCGAACGCCTCGGCCAAGTTCGACGAGACCGTCGAGATCGCGATGAACCTGGGCGTCGACCCGCGCCACGCCGACCAGATGGTCCGCGGCACGGTCAACCTGCCCAACGGCACCGGCAAGACGGTCCGCGTCGCTGTCTTCGCCCGCGGCGCCAAGGCCGATGAGGCCAAGGCGGCAGGGGCAGACATCGTCGGCGCCGAGGATCTGATGGAAGCCATCCAGGGCGGCAAGATCGATTTCGATCGCTGTATCGCCACGCCCGACATGATGCCGATCGTCGGTCGTCTGGGCAAGATCTTGGGCCCGCGCAACCTGATGCCGAACCCCAAGATCGGGACCGTCACCATGGACGTCAAGGAAGCCGTCGAGGCGGCCAAGGGCGGTCAGGTGCAGTTCAAGGTCGAAAAGGCCGGTGTGATCCATGCCGGCGTCGGCAAGGTCAGCTTTGGCGATGCCCAGCTGGTCGAGAACATCCGCGCCTTTGTGGGCGCCGTGAGCCGCGCCAAGCCCACGGGCTCCAAGGGTTCCTATCTCAAGCGGATCTCGCTCAGCTCGACGATGGGGCCGGGCGTGTCGGTCAGCCTCGACAGCGCGACGTCGAACGCCTGAGGGCGCTCAAACAACGGTGATCACGAAAGCGGGCCCATGCGGCCCGCTTTTTTGTTGCGGACCCCTCGTCATGCCGCTGCGTGGACGCCTTCGGGCGTGTCATGGACTGCCCGGTGGAAAAAACGTCTCCGGGCCCTTGGCAAATCCGGCCGCAGACTCTATTGACCGCAGATGCATCGGAGCGCGCGATTCGTCACGCGCTCTTTTGCGTTTCGTCCGAGACGGTGGGTGGGGTGTCAAGCACTCCGTAAATCCTGCCTGAGGCGGGATCAGATCAGACAACCACGAGCTCGACCGTTCGAGCGCGCGGCGGTCCTGGTTCCGTTGACTAACGGACCAAAACCGCCGGAGCGATCCGGTTAACTGAGCCGGGGGGTGACCCCCAAACTGGAGTAAACCTGTGGATAGAGCCCAGAAAGAGAAAGTGGTCGAGGAACTCGGCCAGATCTTCGAAAGCTCTGGCGTCGTGGTGGTGGCACACTACCAGGGCCTCACGGTTGCCGAGATGCAAGACCTGCGCGCCCGCGTTCGCGGTGCAGGCGGGGCCGTGCGTGTCGCCAAGAACAAGCTCGCCAAGATCGCCCTTGAAGGCACCGATGTCGCTGGCATCGCGGACCTTCTGACGGGCATGACCGTTCTCGCCTATTCCGAAGACCCGGTCGCAGCCGCCAAGGCCGCGGACGAGTACGCCAAGGCCAATGACAAGTATGTCATTCTTGGCGGCGCGATGGGTGGGACCGTTCTGACTGCCGACGGTGTGAAGGCCGTCGCGAAGATGCCGTCGCGTGAGGAGCTTATCGCTCAGATCGTGTCTTGCATCGGCGCGCCCGCTTCGAACATCGCCGGTGCCATTGGCGCACCTGCTTCGAATATCGCGTCCATCCTCACGACCATCGAGGAAAAGGCCGCGTAAGCAACCGATCGAGACCCGTCGCTTGCGGCGTTGGAACCCCATACATACATACGGAATGTGAAAAATGGCTGATCTGAAGAAACTCGCAGAAGAGATCGTCAACCTGACCCTGCTGCAGGCTCAGGAACTGAAAACCATCCTCAAGGACGAATACGGCATCGAGCCCGCAGCCGGTGGCGCGGTCATGATGGCCGGCCCCGTCGAGGCAGCTGCCGCCGAAGAGGAAAAGACCGAATTCGACGTCGTTCTCAAGAACGCCGGCGCACAGAAGATCAACGTGATCAAGGAAGTGCGCGCGATCACCGGTCTGGGCCTGAAAGAAGCCAAGGATCTGGTGGAAGCTGGCGGCAAGGTCAAAGAAGCGGTCTCCAAGGCCGAAGCCGAAGACATCAAGGCAAAGCTGGTCGCAGCTGGCGCCGAGGTCGATCTGGCCTGAGGCCAACAGATATCCCCCCGGTCCATGTGGCCGGGCGGGACCCAAGAAAGGCTGGGCCCGGAGCTTCTCCGGGTCCAGCCATGCGCGTCTTGGAAAGGGCCCCACGGGGCATTTCCCAAGGCGGTGGCAACGGGATCGGGATTTGCCGGTGGGACGGCAAGCAGATTGATCCGTCACGTCTTGTTTCATGGTGCTGCTCCCCCGAGGCCCCGGCGGTGAGGGCGGCACAGCGAAACACATCGAAAGGTGCGCGAGAGCATGGCTCAGACCTACGCAGGCCAGAAACGTATCCGCAAATTCTACGGCAAGATCCGCGAAGTGCTGGAGATGCCGAACCTGATCGAGGTGCAGAAGTCTTCCTATGACCTGTTCCTGAAATCCGGCGATGGCCCCAAGCCCTCGGACGGCGACGGCATCATGGGTGTCTTCCAGTCGGTGTTCCCCATCAAGGATTTCAACGAGACCGCCGTTCTGGAGTTCGTGAAATACGAGCTCGAACAGCCCAAGTTCGACGTGGAAGAGTGCCAGCAGCGCGACCTTACCTATGCCGCGCCGCTCAAGGTCACCCTGCGTCTGATCGTGTTCGATGTCGACGAGGATACCGGGGCCAAGTCGGTCAAGGACATCAAGGAACAAGACGTGTTCATGGGCGACATGCCGCTGATGACTCCGAACGGCACGTTCATCGTGAACGGCACCGAGCGCGTGATCGTGTCCCAGATGCACCGCTCGCCCGGCGTGTTCTTCGACCATGACAAGGGCAAGACCCATTCCTCGGGCCGTCTTCTGTTCGCGTGCCGGATCATTCCGTACCGCGGGTCGTGGCTCGATTTCGAATTCGACGCCAAGGACATCGTGTTCGCCCGCATCGACCGCCGCCGCAAGCTGCCGGTTACGACCCTGCTCTATGCGCTGGGGCTGGACCAGGAAGGCATCATGGATGCCTATTACAACACCGTCAGCTTCAAGCTGGAAAAGAACCGCGGCTGGGTCACCAAGTTCTTCCCCGAGCGTGTGCGCGGCACGCGCCCGACCTACGATCTTGTCGATGCCGACACCGGCGAAGTGATCGCCAAGGCGGGCGAAAAGGTGACGCCGCGCACGGTCAAGAAACTGATCGACGCGGGCAATGTTCATAATCTGCTGATGCCCTTCGACCAGATCATCGGTCGCTATGTCGCCAAGGACATCATCGACGAGGAAACCGGCGCGATCTATGTCGAGGCCGGTGATGAACTGACTTGGGACATCGGCAAGGACGGCGAAGTGTCGGGCGGCTCCCTCAAGGAGCTGCTGGATGCCGGCATCACCGACATCCCGGTGCTCGACATCGACAACATCAATGTCGGCGCCTACATCCGCAACACCATGGCGGTGGACAAGAACATCGGCCGCGATGGCGCGCTGATGGACATCTACCGCGTCATGCGCCCCGGCGAGCCGCCCACCGTCGAGGCCGCCTCGACGCTGTTCAACCAGCTCTTTTTCGACAGCGAGCGCTATGACCTGTCGGCCGTCGGCCGGGTCAAGATGAACATGCGTCTTGACCTCGATGCCGAGGACACGCAGCGCACGCTGCGCCGCGAAGACATCATCGCCTGCATCAAGGCGCTGACGGAATTGCGCGACGGCAAGGGCGACATCGACGACATCGACCACCTCGGCAACCGTCGCGTGCGGTCCGTGGGCGAGTTGATGGAGAACCAGTATCGCGTCGGCCTGCTGCGGATGGAGCGCGCGATCAAGGAACGCA
The DNA here is from genome assembly GCF_003148775.1 of Roseicyclus mahoneyensis. Taxonomy (GTDB): domain Bacteria; phylum Pseudomonadota; class Alphaproteobacteria; order Rhodobacterales; family Rhodobacteraceae; genus Roseicyclus; species Roseicyclus mahoneyensis. The sequence goes on along the minus strand of NZ_QGGW01000009.1, from coordinate 14,687 downwards.
TGTCCTCGGTCGAGATCGACACGGTGATGCCGCAAGATCTGATCAACGCCAAACCGGCGGCTGCCTCGGTGCGCGAATTCTTCGGCTCCAGCCAGTTGTCGCAGTTCATGGACCAGACCAACCCGCTGTCCGAAGTGACGCACAAGCGGCGTCTGTCGGCGCTTGGGCCGGGCGGTCTGACCCGCGAGCGCGCAGGTTTCGAGGTGCGCGACGTGCACCCGACCCACTACGGCCGCATGTGCCCCATCGAGACGCCGGAAGGGCCGAACATCGGCCTGATCAACTCGCTCGCCACCTTCGCGCGGGTGAACAAATACGGCTTCATCGAAACACCCTACCGCAAGGTCAAAGACTCGCAGGTGACCGACGAGGTCGTCTACATGTCCGCGACCGAGGAAATGCGACACACCGTGGCGCAGGCCAACGCCAACCTCAGCGAAGGTGGTCAGTTCCTCAACGAGATGGTCAACACCCGCCAGTCGGGCGAATACACGCTCGCCCCGCGTGAGCAGGTCGATCTGATCGACGTCTCGCCCAAGCAGCTGGTCTCGGTTGCGGCCTCGCTCATCCCCTTCCTCGAAAATGACGACGCGAACCGGGCGCTGATGGGCTCGAACATGCAGCGTCAGGCTGTGCCGCTGTTGCAGGCGGATGCGCCTTTCGTCGGCACCGGCATGGAAAGCAAGGTGGCGATCGACAGCGGCGCCGCCATCCAGGCCCGCCGCACCGGCATCATCGACCAGGTCGACGCGCAGCGGATCGTGATCCGGGCGACCGAAGACCTTGAGCTTGGCGATGCGGGCGTCGACATCTACCGCCTGCGCAAGTTCCAGCGGTCGAACCAGAACACCTGCATCAACCAGCGTCCGCTGGTGAAGGTGGGTGACAAGGTGACCAAGGGCGAGGTTATCGCCGATGGCCCCTGCACCGACATGGGCGAACTGGCCGTGGGCCGGAACGTCGTCGTCGCCTTCATGCCGTGGAACGGCTACAACTACGAAGACTCGATCCTGATTTCCGAGCGCATCGTGCGCGACGACGTCTTCACCTCGATCCACATCGAGGAATTCGAGGTTGCGGCCCGCGACACCAAGCTGGGGCCGGAAGAGATCACGCGCGACATCCCCAACGTCGGCGAGGAAGCTTTGCGCAACCTCGACGAGGCGGGCATCGTCTATATCGGGGCCGAGGTCGGACCGGGCGACATCCTTGTGGGCAAGATCACCCCCAAGGGCGAAAGCCCGATGACGCCCGAGGAAAAGCTGCTGCGCGCGATCTTCGGCGAAAAGGCCTCCGACGTGCGCGACACGTCGCTGCGCCTGCCGCCGGGCGATTTCGGCACGGTCGTCGAGGTGCGGGTGTTCAACCGTCATGGCGTCGAAAAGGACGAGCGCGCGCTGCAGATCGAGCGCGAGGAAGTGGAGCGTCTTGCCCGTGACCGGGACGACGAGCTCACCATCCTCGAGCGCAACATCTACGCGCGTCTCAAGACCATGATCCTGGGCAAATCCGCGGTTAAGGGGCCAAAGGGCATCAAGTCCGGCTCCGAGATCACCGAGGAACTGCTCGACACGCTGTCGCGTGGCCAGTGGTGGCAGCTTGCCTTGGGTGACGAAAAGGACGCGGCCGAGGTCGAGGCCCTGAACCAGCAATTCGAGGCGCAAAAGCGCGCGCTCGACCACCGGTTCGAGGACAAGGTCGAAAAGGTGCGTCGCGGCGACGACCTGCCTCCGGGCGTGATGAAGATGGTCAAGGTCTTCATCGCGGTGAAGCGCAAGCTGCAGCCGGGCGACAAGATGGCCGGCCGTCACGGCAACAAGGGCGTGATCTCCAAGGTCGTTCCGATGGAGGATATGCCCTTCCTCGCCGATGGTACCCCGGTCGATTTCGTCCTGAACCCGCTGGGCGTGCCCTCGCGCATGAACGTCGGGCAGATCCTCGAGACCCACATGGGCTGGGCTGCGCGTGGTCTGGGCATCAAGATCGACGAGGCACTGGACGAATATCGCCGCTCGGGCGACATGACGCCGGTGCGCGATGCGCTCAAGATCGCCTATGGCGACGACACGTATGAAGATGCGTTCGGCGACATGGATCAGGACCAGATGCTGGAAGCGGCGGGCAACGTCACCAAGGGCGTTCCGATCGCGACGCCGGTCTTCGACGGTGCGAAAGAGGCCGACGTTAACGATGCGCTGACCCGCGCAGGCTTTGACACCTCGGGGCAGTCGGACCTGTTCGACGGGCGGACGGGCGAGAAATTCGCCCGGCAGGTGACGGTGGGTGTGAAATACCTGCTCAAGCTGCACCACCTTGTCGACGACAAGATCCACGCCCGTTCGACCGGGCCGTACAGCCTCGTCACCCAGCAGCCGCTGGGCGGCAAGGCGCAGTTCGGGGGCCAGCGTTTCGGCGAGATGGAGGTCTGGGCGCTTGAAGCTTACGGCGCCGCCTACACCTTGCAGGAAATGCTCACGGTCAAGTCGGACGACGTGGCGGGCCGGACCAAGGTCTACGAGTCGATCGTCAAGGGCGAGGACAATTTCGAGGCCGGTGTCCCGGAATCGTTCAACGTTCTCGTCAAGGAGGTCCGCGGTCTGGGCCTCAACATGGAACTCCTGGATGCGGAGGATGAGGAGTGAGCCAACCGGCGGGGTAGCCCCCGCCCTTCGGCTTGACGGGTTGGCCGGCGCGAAACGCCCGGCCGGCCCCATCCTTTCCGCACAGATCGAGGTATCAAGATGAACCAGGAACTGACCAACAACCCGTTCAACCCGCTGACGCCCCCCAAGGCCTTCGACGAGATCAAGGTCTCGCTCGCCTCGCCGGAGCGGATCCTCAGCTGGTCCTTCGGCGAGATCAAGAAGCCCGAAACGATCAACTACCGCACCTTCAAGCCCGAGCGCGACGGCCTGTTCTGCGCGCGCATCTTTGGCCCGATCAAGGATTACGAGTGCCTGTGCGGCAAGTACAAGCGGATGAAGTATCGCGGCGTCGTCTGCGAGAAATGCGGCGTGGAAGTGACCCTGCAAAAGGTCCGCCGCGAGCGCATGGGCCACATCGAACTGGCCTCGCCCGTCGCCCACATCTGGTTTCTGAAATCGCTGCCGTCGCGCATCGGCCTGATGCTCGACATGACGCTGCGTGATCTGGAACGCATCCTCTATTTCGAAAACTACGTCGTGATCGAGCCGGGCCTGACTGACCTCAGCTATGGCCAGCTGATGACCGAGGAGGAATTCCTCGACGCGCAGGACGCCTATGGCTCCGACGCCTTCAGCGCCAACATCGGTGCCGAGGCCATCCGCGAGATGCTGGCCAACATCGACCTCGAGGCCGAGGCCGCGACCCTGCGCGCCGACCTCAAGGAAGCCACCGGCGAGCTGAAGCCGAAAAAGATCATCAAGCGGCTCAAGATCGTCGAGCATTTCCTTGAATCCGGCAACCGCCCCGAGTGGATGGTCCTGACGGTGATCCCCGTGATCCCGCCGGAACTGCGTCCGCTGGTGCCGCTCGATGGTGGCCGGTTCGCCACCTCTGACCTCAACGACCTTTACCGTCGCGTCATCAACCGCAACAACCGCCTCAAGCGGCTGATCGAATTGCGCGCGCCCGACATCATCATCCGCAACGAAAAGCGGATGCTGCAGGAATCGGTCGATGCGCTGTTCGACAACGGTCGCCGCGGCCGCGTGATCACGGGGGCCAACAAGCGCCCGCTGAAATCGCTGTCGGACATGCTCAAGGGCAAGCAGGGCCGTTTCCGTCAGAACCTTCTGGGCAAGCGCGTCGACTTCTCGGGCCGTTCGGTCATCGTGACAGGGCCGGAACTCAAACTGCACCAGTGCGGCCTGCCCAAGAAGATGGCGCTCGAGCTGTTCAAGCCGTTCATCTACTCGCGGCTTGAGGCCAAGGGCCTGTCCTCCACGGTCAAGCAGGCGAAGAAGCTGGTGGAAAAGGAACGCCCCGAGGTGTGGGATATCCTCGACGAGGTGATCCGCGAACACCCGGTGCTGCTGAACCGCGCACCCACACTGCACCGTCTTGGCATTCAGGCGTTCGAGCCCGTGCTGATCGAGGGCAAGGCGATCCAGCTTCACCCGCTGGTCTGCTCGGCCTTCAACGCCGACTTCGACGGCGACCAGATGGCCGTGCACGTCCCCCTGAGCCTCGAGGCCCAGCTGGAAGCGCGCGTCTTGATGATGTCGACCAACAACGTCCTCTCGCCCGCCAACGGCGCGCCGATCATCGTTCCGTCGCAGGACATGGTGCTTGGCCTTTATTACGTCACGCTGGAGCGTGAGGGCATGAAGGGCGAAGGCATGGTCTTCTCGAACGTGGACGAGGTGCGGCATGCCCTCGACGCGGGCGAGGTCCATCTGCATGCCACCGTCAAGTCGCGGGTCAAGCAGATCGACGAGGAAGGCAACGAGGTCTGGAAGCGCTATGACACCACGCCGGGGCGCGTGCTTCTGGGCGATCTGTTGCCGCTCAACGCCAAGGCGCCCTTCGAGCTGGTCAACCGCCTCTTGCGCAAGAAAGAGGTGCAGCAGGTCATCGACAACGTCTACCGCTACTGCGGTCAGAAGGAATCCGTGATCTTCTGCGACCAGATCATGACCATGGGCTTCCGCGAGGCGTTCAAGGCCGGCATTTCCTTCGGCAAGGACGACATGGTCGTGCCCGACACCAAGTGGGAGCTGGTCGAAGAGACCCGCGATCAGGTCAAGGAATTCGAACAGCAGTACATGGACGGCCTGATCACCCAGGGCGAAAAGTACAACAAGGTCATCGACGCCTGGTCCAAGGCGAACGACAAGGTCACCGATGCCATGATGGGCACGATTTCGGCCAAGAAGTTCGACGAGACGGGCGCCGAAAAGGAACCGAACTCGGTCTACATGATGGCCCACTCGGGCGCCCGTGGCTCGGTCACCCAGATGAAGCAGCTGGGCGGCATGCGCGGCCTGATGGCCAAGCCTTCGGGCGAGATCATCGAAACGCCGATCATCTCGAACTTCAAGGAAGGTCTGACCGTTCTTGAATACTTCAACTCCACCCACGGCGCCCGCAAGGGTCTGTCGGACACCGCGCTCAAGACGGCGAACTCGGGTTACCTGACCCGCCGTCTGGTCGACGTGGCGCAGGATTGCATCGTGCGTCTTGACGATTGCGGAACCGAGAACACGATCACCGCCGAGGCGGCCGTGAACGACGGTGAAGTGGTCGCGTCGCTCGCCGAGCGCATCTTGGGCCGCACCGCGGGCGAGGATATCTGCGTGCCCGGCACCGACGAGGTGATCGTCGCCAAGGGTGAGCTGATCGACGAACGTCGCGCCGATGCGGTCGAGGCGGCGGGCGTGCAATCGACGCTGATCCGCTCGCCCCTGACCTGCGAGGCCGAAGAAGGCGTCTGCGCGACCTGCTACGGGCGTGACCTTGCCCGCGGCACCAAGGTGAACACCGGCGAAGCGGTCGGCATCATCGCGGCGCAGTCGATCGGGGAACCCGGCACCCAGCTGACGATGCGGACCTTCCACATCGGCGGCGTGGCGCAGGGCGGCCAGCAGTCCTTCCAGGAGGCGAATGTCGGCGGCAAGGTGTCGTTTGCCAACCCGAACCTGCTGAAGAACCCGGCGGGCGAACTGGTCGTGATGGGCCGCAACATGCAGCTGGTCCTGACCGATGATCAGGGCGCCGAGCGCGCCAGCTTCAAGCTGGGCTATGGCACCAAGGTCCATGTCGAGGAAGGCCAGATGGTCAGCCGCGGCGATCGCCTCTTCGAATGGGACCCCTACACCCTGCCGATCATCGCGGAAAAGGCCGGGACGGTGAAATATGTCGACCTCGTCAACGGCCTCGCCGTGCGCGAGGAGACGGACGACGCCACCGGCATGACGCAAAAGATCGTGTCCGACTGGCGCGCCGCGCCCAAGGGTAACGAGCTCAAGCCCGAGATCATCATCGTGGGCGAGGATGGCGAGCCGGTCCGCAACGACGCGGGCAACCCGGTCACCTATCCCATGTCGGTGGATGCGATCTTGTCGGTCGAGGATGGCCAGACCATCCAGGCCGGTGAAGTCGTGGCGCGGATCCCGCGCGAAGGTGCCAAGACCAAGGACATCACCGGTGGCCTTCCCCGCGTGGCGGAATTGTTCGAGGCCCGTCGTCCAAAGGATCACGCGATCATCGCCGAGCTCGATGGCTATGTGAAATTCGGCCGCGACTTCAAGAACAAGCGCCGGATCACCATCGTGCCCGCAGACGAAAGCCTCGAGCCCGTGGAATACATGGTGCCCAAGGGCAAGCATATCCCGGTGGCCGAGGGCGATTTCGTCCAGAAGGGCGATTACATCATGGACGGCAACCCTGCGCCGCATGACATCCTTGCGATCATGGGTGTCGAGGCGCTGGCGGTCTACATGATCAACGAGGTGCAGGAGGTCTACCGTCTGCAGGGCGTGAAGATCAACGACAAGCACATCGAGGTGATCGTGCGTCAGATGCTGCAAAAGTGGGAGATCCTCGACAGCGGGGAAACCACGCTGCTCAAGGGCGAACACGTCGATAAGGCGGAACTGGAGGCGATGAACGCCAAGGCGGAGGCCGATGGCCGCCGTCCGGCCGATGCGCAGCCGATCCTTCTGGGCATCACCAAGGCGTCGTTGCAGACCCGCAGCTTCATCTCGGCGGCATCCTTCCAGGAAACCACCCGCGTGCTGACCGAGGCTTCGGTTCAGGGCAAGCGCGACAAGCTGGTGGGCCTGAAGGAAAACGTCATCGTCGGCCGCCTGATCCCGGCGGGCACCGGCGGCGCGACCCAGAACGTCGAGCGCATCGCCAAGGCGCGCGACATGACGGTGATCGAGGCCGCCCGCGCCGAGGCCGAAGCGGCCGCCGCTCTGGCCGCTCCGGTCGTGGAGGCTGCGCCCAAAGAGGTCATGGCGACCGAGGGCGGCCCGGCGGAATAACCCCGCCTGCCTCTGACGCAAGATTAAGAAAACGCCCCGCCGGTTCGGCGGGGCGTTTGCCTTCAGTCGGCCCCGACCGTCGGCGCCCCGCTTTCATTCGGCTCCGGGTCCGTCCCTGCCGATGTCAGACCCGTTTCGTGATCCGGCAGTTGCCGCCTATCGCTTCCCTGTTCCGTTCCCTCGGGCTTTCGCCTAGGCTCCGGCAAAATCGGGCAGAACAGCGACGCCATGACCACGCGGGACGATAACCAGATCATCGGCGTCTGCCGCTTCTCCTACCTCGGGGAAGGGGGGTTCGTGACGCAGCAACAGGATTTCGAGAAGGCGGCCGAGATCCTCTACGCCATCCCCCGGATGCTGCGCCGCTTCGCCTATTTCGAGAATATCTGCCTGCCCTCGCTGGCCGCCCAGACAGACCCCGATTTCAAGCTTGTGGCGCTGATCGGCGACACGATGCCCTTTCGCTGGCGCAAGCGTCTCAAGGGACTGATGGAGCAATACCCTTTCCTCGAGGTCTGCACGCTGGAGGCGGCGGGTCCGCTCAACTCAACCCGGCGCGCGTTCCGCCGCGGCTGGAACGAACGCTCGCCCTATATTACCGGGTTTCGCATCGATGACGATGACGCGGTGGCGGTCGATTACATCGCAAAAACCCGCGCCATCGCCGACCAGTTGCTGACGCTTGGCTGGGCCGATCAGGACACGCCCGCCGCGATCTGCTTTCACCGTGGCATCTATTGGGACATGGTCCGTGATGAAGAGGACCAGTTCTGGGATTTTTCGGAAAAGGAACCCTTGGGCCTTGCCTCGGCGATGATCACCACGCCCGAGGGCATGTCGAACATTTACCGTTGGAACCATCGTCGGCTGGCCAGTCAGGTGCGCTGCTGGATCGATCCCATCGACTACATGTTCGTGCGCACCCTGCACGGCCACAACGACTCTGACCGGTCTATCCCGCCCGACGCGCGCGCGATCCCCGCATGGCAGGCGCGAAAGGTCTTCCGCGACCGCTTTGGCCTGTCGCCGCGGAAACTGCTGCCCATGATCCAGCAATTGATGGACGACGAAACATGAGAGCGCCGCTGAGCCCCAACCTCAAGGGGGCGCTCTACATGACGGTGTCGATGGGCGCCTTCACCCTGAATGACGCTTGCGTCAAGCTGGTGGCCGAAACCGTACCCCTGTTCCAGATCGTGTTCCTGCGCGGGTTGGTCACCACGATCTTGCTGGCGGTCACGGTGCAGATGACCATGGGTCTTCGCCTGTCCATCCCGCGCCGCGACCGGCCGCTGGTGGCCTGGCGCACCGTGGCCGAAGTGGCGACGATGGTAGCCTTTTTGCTGGCGCTGACCAACATGCCCATCGCCAATGCGACGGCGATCCTGTCCGCGTTGCCGCTCTTCGTGACCATGGGGGCGGCGCTGATCTTTGGCGATCCGGTCGGCTGGCGCCGCTGGACGGCCATCGGGGTCGGGTTCTTTGGCGTGATGCTGATCGTGCAGCCGGGCGCCGAGGGGTTCAACGGCTGGTCCCTGCTCGCGCTCTTGTCCGTTCTCATGATCACCGGGCGCGACCTGCTGACCCGCGCCTTCAGCCCGTCGGTGCCCTCGATGACCGTGGCGGTCCTGACGGCCGCGGCGGTCTGCATCTTTGGGGGCGTGGCGTCCGTGTTCACGCCATGGACCGCCATGGGTGCCTACGAGGTGGCGCTGACGCTTGCGGCGTCGGTCTTTATCATCGGCGGTTATGTCTTCGGCATAATGGTCATGCGAATCGGTGAAGTCGGGTTCGTCTCGCCGTTTCGCTACACGTCGCTTGTTTTTGCGCTGATTCTCGGATTTGTCATTTTCAATGAATTTCCCAATACTCTCGCTTTGTGCGGTGTTTCCATCGTAATCACGGCCGGGCTCTATACATTGTTTCGGGAACGCGCCCGCAAAGCCTCAGAAGCTTCCGGGCTTGGTAAGGTCTGACATTGCGGTACGGCACCTATCATGTCGCACCAGTGGTGGCCCGGAAAGCCTTGAACAAGACATGATAATTCACTATCGTTGCAATTGAGACGATCTGCAAATCGCAGCATCGCCTCAAGTTGGTGCGTCTGTTTCCGTCTCTTTGCGTCTGTGCGTGAGTGACCTGGCCACCTGGTTCGTACGGCCTTTCACGATTTCCGAAAGTTCCTCCCTCCCTTCTGATCAGCGGGGAAAAAGAACATGATTACCCTTTCCAATCCGTATTTGCGCGGCGACGAAATCGGCGAGCGGCTTTTCGGCGGCAATTTCGTATTCAGCCAGGACAAGATTGACGGCACTTTCCCTACGCGGGCTGCCGACGCCGGTCTGGAAATCATCCGTTTTCCCGGTGGCCATACGACCGAGGCGTTCTTTGACCCGGCCAATCCCGATGCCGACAGCGTCACCTTCGTCAACGACCTCGGGCAGACGATTACGCTCGACCTCGTGCCGCTCAGCGATTTCCTCGAATATGCGCTCGAGGATGATCTGGGTGCGATCATCGTTGTGCCGGTGCAACCTTACCTGAATGCCTGGCGCGCAGCGGATGGTGCACGCCCCAACATCCTGACCGCCGAGGATGAGCAGGCGATCCGCGGCTACATCACCACCGTGCTGCAAAGCGGCGTGCCCATCCACGCCATTGAAATTGGCAATGAACCTTGTTTGTGCGGCGTGAACGACGCCGACTACGGCAAGATCGTCAACGAGATGGCGCTTGTCGTGCATGACGCCATCGAGGATTTCGAGGCGGTGGCCAATCTGCCTGACGGCTATATCTCCCCGATGCTCAGCCTCGTCACCACGCCCTATTTCTTCACCGCCGATACCAATGGCGACGGCATCGCGACCTTCGAGGAATCGCTGCAGGAGCGGTTCGAGCAACTGACCCCCGAAGCGCTGGCCAATGTCGATGCGATCACGATCCACCGCTATGTCAGCGGGCATTACGACTCGATCGACAATTTCCAGATGCCGTGGTTGCGCACCGAGCAGGCCGAAGCCCTTGCCGGACGCGACCTCGAACTGATCGTGACGGAATGGAACATCAGCTCCATGCAGGGCGGTGTATTTCGCTGGGCCACCGCCACGGAGGCCGAGCGTGCAAATATTGATACCGGACTGAAACATGCGGGCGCCGTTGTCGCCATGTTTCACGAAATGGCGGTCCAGAATGTCGAGCTTGCGGCCTTCTGGGCGGTGCAGCACCAGAACGACGTGTCCTTTGCCCTGCGCGAAGGGACCACAACCGGGCTGCGCGCCGGCGGTGAGATCTTCGGCATCCTGTCGCGCAACGTGCAGGGGATGCAGGCCATCGAACTGGACCGTCCCAGCCGGGATTTCGACCTGCACGCCTTTGCCGACCCGAACCGGCAGGTGATGTTCATCAACTCGCGTCTGGGCGAAACGCAAACGCTCGAGATCGACCTGTCGGGGTTGACCGGTCCGGTCGACAGCGGCTGGGTCCAGATCCTGACTGCCTTCGACGGTCAGGACCCGCGCGATCCCAATGTGCGGACCTTCATCGAAGAAGTGCCGTTTTCCCGGGCCGTGGCGGATGGCGTCCTGCGGCTGACCCTCGACCCATGGGAGGTTGCGGTGGTGTCGCTCAATGCCGGGACGGACAAGATCGTGGGCGATGGTGTCCAGACCGTGATCGAGACCGGCAACGGCGAGGACATCATCTTGGGGTCCCGCGCCTCCGAGCGGCTGGATGGCGGCCTGCATGACGATCTGATCCGCGGAAATGGCGGCAATGACACGCTTCTGGGCGGTGACGGCGACGATACCTTGCGTGGCGGCGCAGGCAGCGACGTTCTGGAGGGAGGTCGCGGCGATGACCTTCTCGACGGCGGTGCCCTGCGGGACCGGCTGTATGGCGGGGATGGCGATGACACGCTGATCGGCGGGGCGAACCACGACATGTTCTGGGGCGGGGCCGGGCGCGACCTGTTCCGCATCAATGACGGCGATCAGGCCTGGCGCGAGCCCATCCATGATTTCAACCCCGAGGATGACCGGATAGAGATCTTGTTCGCGGATCTCACCTTCGACGACATCTTCCTCAGCCAGGAGAAGAGCGCCGTGATCATCAACTATGGCGTGGGGTCCCTGGCGCTGCTCGACACTGATCTCGAAGACCTCACCGAGGATCATTTCGGCTTTCTGTGAGGGTCTGCGGGCGGCAGGTCAGGGCGGTCAACGTGCCGGCGCTGCGACAACCGCGCGCCGGACCCGTGGCGCGGTTGACACCCCCGACGACTCCCCCTATACGGCGCGACACTTGGCCAGCGGACCGCAAGGTGCGCGCCGTGCCCAACATAGAATTGTAGTGGTCATGATCCGGGCCGTTTGAGGTGCCCCGATCCTCTGGAACTTCCACCGCAGCGTCCTCCAGGTAGGGAAGGGATGCGTGCGGTTTTGGTGTTTTCGTGCATCGCACGGGCGCGCCGCAGACATGAGAGAGCAAGACGGGGAACCGAATGCCGACGATTCAACAGCTGATCCGCAAGCCGCGGCAGCCCAAAGTGAAACGCTCCAAGTCCCAGCACCTGGAGTCCTGCCCGCAGAAACGCGGCGTATGCACGCGCGTCTACACCACCACGCCGAAAAAGCCGAACTCGGCCATGCGGAAAGTCGCCAAGGTGCGCCTGACCAACGGTTTCGAGGTGATCAGCTACATTCCGGGTGAAAGCCACAACCTTCAGGAACACTCCGTGGTCCTGATCCGTGGCGGACGGGTGAAAGACCTTCCCGGCGTGCGTTACCATATTCTTCGCGGTGTTCTCGACACGCAGGGCGTCAAGGATCGTCGCCAGCGTCGTTCGAAATACGGCACGAAGCGCCCCAAGTAAGAGGATACAACGATGTCGCGTCGTCACGCCGCTGAGAAGCGCCAGGTCCTGCCCGATGCCAAATTCGGCGATACGGTCCTGACCAAATTCATGAACAATCTGATGATCGACGGCAAGAAGTCGGTCGCAGAACGCATCGTCTACAACGCCTTCGAGCGGGTCGAGGCCAAGCTCAAGCGCGCCCCGGTGGACGTGTTCCACGAAGCGCTCGACAATGTGAAGCCCTCGGTCGAGGTGCGCTCGCGCCGCGTCGGCGGTGCCACCTACCAGGTTCCCGTCGAGGTCCGCCCCGAGCGTCGCGAGGCGCTGGCGATCCGTTGGCTGATCAACGCCAGCCGCGCCCGCAACGAGAACACGATGGAAGAGCGTCTGGCCGGTGAACTGATCGACGCCGCCAATTCCCGCGGTTCCGCGGTGAAAAAGCGCGAAGACACCCACAAGATGGCCGACGCCAACCGCGCGTTCAGCCATTACCGCTGGTAAGCGACCGGGCGGTCCCGTCCGGGGGCCGCTCTTTCGACATGTAACCCAAGCCTGAGGACCTCCCCCATGGCACGCGACTACCCGCTCACGCGCTACCGCAACTTCGGCATCATGGCGCATATCGACGCCGGCAAGACGACGACGACCGAGCGTATCCTTTATTACACCGGCCGGTCCCACAAGATCGGCGAAGTGCATGATGGCGCCGCCACCATGGACTGGATGGAGCAGGAACAGGAACGCGGGATCACCATCACCTCGGCCGCCACCACGACCTTCTGGCAGTGGCAGGAAGATCCGACCGCCGAGGGCACCTCGGACACCAAGGTGCGTTTCAACATCATCGACACTCCCGGCCACGTCGACTTCACCATCGAGGTCGAGCGTTCACTGGCCGTTCTCGACGGCGCGATCGCGCTGCTCGATGCGAACGCCGGTGTGGAGCCGCAGACCGAAACCGTGTGGCGTCAGGCTGACCGCTACAAGGTGCCGCGCATGGTCTTCGTCAACAAGATGGACAAGATCGGCGCCGATTTCTTCAAATGCGTCAAGATGATCAAGGACCGGACCGGCGCGACGGCCATTCCGGTCAACTTCCCCATCGGGGCAGAGGATCAGCTGGAAGGCATCGTCGATCTGGTAACGATGGAAGAATGGGTCTGGGAAGGTGAAGATCTGGGCGCGTCCTGGGTGCGCCAACCGATCCGCGACGAGCTCAAGGATCTGGCCGACGAATGGCGCTCCACTCTGGTCGAGGCTGCCGTCGAAATGGACGACGCCGCGATGGAGGCCTATCTCGAAGGGCAGGAGCCCGACGTGCCGACCCTGCGCAAGCTGATCCGCAAGGGCTGCCTGTCGATGACCTTCGTGCCCGTGCTGGGCGGCTCGGCCTTCAAGAACAAGGGCGTGCAGCCCCTGCTCAACGCCGTGGTCGATTACCTGCCCGGTCCGCTCGACGTGCCCGCCTACATGGGCTTTGCCCCCGACGACGAGACCGAAACCCGCAACATTCCGCGCTCGGCCGAAGACAGCCAGCCCTTCGCGGGCCTTGCGTTCAAGATCATGAACGACCCCTTCATGGGCACCCTCACCTTCACCCGGATTTATTCGGGCCAGATGAAGAAGGGTGACCAGCTCATGAACTCGACCAAGGGCAAGAAGGAACGCATCGGCCGCATGGTGATGATGCACGCCAACAAGCAAGAAGAAATCGCCGAGGCTTTCGCGGGCGACATCATTGCGCTGGCGGGCCTCAAGGACACCACCACGGGCGACACGCTCTGTGATCCTGCGCACCCGGTGGTTCTGGAAACGATGACCTTCCCCGATCCGGTGATCGAGATCGCCATCGAGCCCAAGACCAAGGCCGACCAGGAAAAGATGTCGATGGGCCTGCAGCGGCTTGCCGCCGAAGACCCGTCCTTCCGCGTCGAGACCGACATCGAGTCGGGCCAGACCATCATGCGCGGCATGGGCGAACTGCACCTCGACATCCTCGTCGACCGCCTCAAGCGCGAATTCAAGGTTGAGGCAAATATCGGCGCGCCGCAGGTGGCCTACCGTGAGACGATCAGCCGCTCGATCGAACATACCTACACCCACAAGAAGCAATCGGGTGGGTCTGGTCAGTTCGCCGAGGTCAAGCTGGAAATCTCGCCGACCGAGCCGGGCGAAGGCTATTCCTTCGAGTCCCGCATCGTCGGCGGCACGGTGCCCAAGGAATACATCCCCGGCGTCGAAAAGGGCATCAAGTCCGTCATGGACTCGGGCCCCTTGGCAGGCTTCCCGGTGATCGACTTCAAGGTCGCGCTGATCGACGGCAAGTTCCACGACGTGGACTCTTCGGTTCTCGCCTTCGAGATCGCAGCCCGCATGGGCATGCGCGAGGGCATGAAGAAGGCCGGCGCAAAGCTGCTGGAGCCGATCATGAAGGTCGAGGTGGTGACGCCCGAGGATTACACCGGCGGTGTGATCGGTGACCTGACCTCGCGTCGCGGTCAGGTGACGGGGCAGGAAGGCCGTGGCAACGCGAATGTCATCAGCGCCTTTGTGCCGTTGGCCAACATGTTCGGCTACATCAACACTCTGCGGTCCATGACCTCGGGTCGTGCGCAGTTCACGATGCTGTTCGACCATTACGAGCCGGTTCCGCAGAACATTTCGGAAGAGATCCAGTCGAAATACGCATAACGGCGGGGCGGTCCGACCGCCCGTCCCAACCCGTAAGCTGGGCCTACAAGGCGCAGCGCATCTTTCAAGGAGGCCATCATGGCAAAGGCAAAGTTTGAGCGTACGAAGCCGCATGTGAACATCGGCACGATTGGGCACGTTGACCACGGCAAGACGACGCTGACGGCGGCTAT
>NZ_QGGW01000008.1:191668-196266 GCF_003148775.1 Roseicyclus mahoneyensis | reverse complement strand
GAGGTGGAGGAGATCGTGCCGACCGGCAGCCTCGACCCCGACACCATCCACCTGCCCGGCATCTATGTGCATCGCGTGATCCAGGGCGAACACGAAAAGCGGATCGAGCAACGCACCACGCGGCCCCGCGCCGCCTGACGCGCCCGTGAGCGTCTCGCCCTACAGCGGCCTGCCCCAGCGCGCCTTCTGGCGCGGCGGGGTATCGGGGGTTGGGGCGCTCGACCTGCCCGAGGTTTACCACCCGCGCTTTGCCCTGACTCCCGAGACGCGCGTTTTCACGGCCGGCTCTTGTTTCGCGCAGCATGTGGGTGCCGCAATGAAACGCGCGGGGCTAAGGGTGATCGACACGGAACCCGCCCTGCGCGGCATGCCGCCCGAGACCGCCAAACGCTTTGGCTATGGCACCTATGCCGCGCGGTTCGGCAACATCTACACCGTGCGCCAGTTCCGCCAACTGGTGGAGGAGATGCTGGGCCTCTTCACCCCCGCGCTGCCGGTCTGGGAAAAGAGCGGCCGATATTGGGATGCGTTGCGCCCCGGGGTGGAGCCCGAGGGGCTGGCCAGCCCCGAGCAGGTGATGGAAATGCGCGCCCAGAATCTGATCGCGCTGGCCCGTGCGGTGCAGGACGCCGAGGTGATGGTCTTCACCCTTGGGCTGACCGAAGCCTGGGAACACCGCGCGACAGGCACCGTTTACCCCACCGCGCCCGGCACCATCGCGGGCGCCTATGACCCCGACACATTTGTCTTCCGCAACCACGGCGTGGCCGAGATCCTTGAGGATTTCACCGCCGTTGAGGAGATGCTGGCCGAGATCAACCCGGATCTGAAATGGCTTCTGACGGTGTCGCCCGTGCCGCTGGCGGCCACGGCGACCGACGATCACGTGCTGACGGCAACTATGCGGTCAAAGGCGGTGCTGCGGGTGGTCTGCGACATGCTGAAAGACAGTTCGGACCGGATCGACTATTTCCCCTCCTATGAGTTGGTGATGTCGCCTGCCCATCCGACCGGCGCCTTCGCGGAGGATCTGCGCAGCGTGCGCCCCGAGGTGGTGGACGGCATCATGGGCCTGTTCCTAGCCGCTCACGGCCTTGCCGACCGGCCAGAGGGCAAGCAGGCCGAGACGCCCGACCCGGAGGATGAGGCGATCTGCGAGGATGTTCTTCTGGACGCCTTTCGCCCATGACGAGGCGTATCGCGGTTGTCGGAACCTCCAACATCGGCGCGTTGAAATATGCGGCCGGGTCCATCGCATTGGACCATCCCGGCCTTTCCGTCACCTTCTGGGGCCTGCCCGGCGGCAAGTTCGCCGAATGTGCGACCGATCCTGGGGGGGTGTTCCAGCCGCTGCCGGGCGACACCGAGACCCGCAAGCTGGCGCAGCGCATCAATGGGGCCGATCACCTCGACCTGACGCGCTTTGACGCCACGCTGGTCATCGCCGACACGATGGGCTTGCCCTCCGTCCTGTTCGTGGCGGGCAATTACGACGTGATCGACTGGCCGCCGCGGCGAGGCAAACCGCTTTTGTCCGAACCGGGGTTCCGCGCCGCCATGGACGAGGCGATTGCCGCGCGCGCCGACGATCTGGCGCGCCAGTTCCGGGGCGTGGCGCCGCTCTATCTCGCCCGCGCGCCCTACCCCACCACGGTGGTGACGCGGCGCGGCAAGCTCCGCCTTGAACCCTTTGCCTCGGTTGCGGGCCATCCTGAGGCGGCGCGGATCGAACTGCTTTACACCGAGGCGTTGAGCCGGGCACTGGCCGAACGCAAGATGGCCTTCGTCGCGCAGCCACAAGACACCATCGCCGCCCCCTTCCTGACCCGCCCCGAGTTCGGCAAGGACGCGATGGATTTCCGCGCCGCGGGCCGCGTGCTCGACGATCACCGGCACATGAACGCCGCGTTTGGCGCTTCGCTTTTCCGCGCCTTTGCGCTAGCCCTTGGCCCCGACATGACCGGGGCTGCCCCGACACCAGCAAGACAGGAGTGACGCCCATGTGGGACCGCAACCAGATGGCCGCCCGCGCCGCGAAGGAACTGCGCGACGGGATGTATGTGAACCTTGGCATCGGGATTCCGACGCTGGTGTCGAACTACATCCCCGACGGTATGACCGTAACGCTGCAATCGGAAAACGGGATGCTGGGCATGGGCCCCTTTCCGATCGAGGGCGAGGAAGACCCCGACCTCATCAACGCCGGCAAGCAGACCATCACCGAACTGCCGCACACCGCCTATTTCGACAGCGCGACCAGCTTTGGCATGATCCGCGGCGGCAAGATCGCCATGGCGATCCTCGGCGCGATGGAAGTGAGCGAAAAGGGCGATCTGGCGAACTGGATGATCCCCGGAAAGCTGGTCAAGGGCATGGGCGGCGCGATGGACCTCGTCGCGGGCGTGGGCCGCGTGGTGGTGGTGATGGATCACGCCAACAAGCATGGCGAGAGCAAGGTTCTGAAATCCTGCACCCTGCCGCTGACGGGCACGGGGGTGGTCGACCTGATCATCACCAACATGGGCGTGCTTGAAGTGGTCGAGGGCGGCCTGAAGCTGCTGGAACTGGCAGATGGCGTGACCGAGGAGCAGTTGCGCGCCGCCACAGAGGCCACGCTTGTCTGATCCTGGTTCCGTGGAAGCCGCATCCGCGGCGGGGCGGACCCCCCAGGGCACGCTGACGCTGCAGACCGTGCCGATGCCCGCCGACACCAATTCGGGCGGCGATGTTTTCGGCGGCTGGGTCGTAAGCCAGATGGACATCGCCGCCGGCACCACGGCGATGGACCGCGCGCAGGGGCGTTGTGCCACGGTCGCCATCGAAGCGCTGCGGTTTCACGCGCCGGTTCTGGTGGGTGATCTGTTCTCGGTCTACAGCCAGATCACCCGCACGGGCCGCACCTCCATCACCATGCATATCGAGGCCTGGGTGCGCCGCCAGCGCACCGGCGAGCGGATGCTGGTCACCGAGGGGGATTTCACCTTTGTCGCCATCTCGGGCTCGGGTGTCACCCGCCCCCTGCCGCCGGACCTGCCATGACCGATATCCAACGCGAGATAACCGGCACCAAGGGCCGCTATGTCCTGCGCGAGGACGGCGCAGAGGCGGAACTGACCTATTCCATCCTCTCGCCTACCCGCATCATCGCCGATCATACCGGTGTGCCCGACGCGATGCGGGGCACCGGTGCGGGGCTGAGCCTGGTGGAACGTCTGGTTGCCGATGCGCGGTCCGAGGGCGTGCGCGTCGTGGCACTTTGCCCCTTCGTCAAGGCGCAGGCGCGGCGTCACCCAGAATGGGCCGATGTGATCGACTGACGCCTCAGTTGACCGCGATCGGCTGGAATACGCAGCCGTCCGAAATCAGCTCGGGCGGGCTGCGGCAGAGCGAGCGCGCCATCATCCAGGCCGCCAGCACCTTGGGCACGTAATCGCGCGTCTCGGCAAAGGGCGGCACGCCGTTGTTGCGCCGCACAGCCCCCTCGCCCGCGTTGTAGCCTGCCAGCGCCAAAAGCGGGTCACCGTCGAATTCCTCAAGCAACCAGTCCAGATAGGCCACGCCGCCGCGGATGTTCTGGCGGGCGTCGAAGGGATCGGTCACGCCAAATCGCATTGCGGTATCGGGGATCAGCTGCATCAGGCCCTGTGCGCCCGCATGGCTGACGGCCTCGGACCGTCCCGCCGATTCGACTGCCATCACCGCCAGAACCAGCGCAGGCGACACGCCGGTGTCGATGCTGGCCATCAAGATATCGGCGCCATGGTCCGCGATGATCCGGTTGAGCGTGGTCAGGCGCGGCACGCTGAGGTTGGCGGCATCGGGGGACGCCGCCAGAAGGTCCTGTGCGGCCCAAAATCGCCCGGGATCGGCGGGAAGCGTGGGCGAGATTGCCTGCCAGAACCAATCGCTCTGGCCACCGGTACTGCGGCGGGGGGCATCCTCTTGCAGGGCGAGGGCGACGGGTGAGGGCGCGACGGGCGCGGGCGCCGTGGTGTTGCGGGCATGTTCCTCGGCGGTGATCTGGATGTTGATGCGCGGGCCCGTCTGGCCCGCCCCCGGCACCACGACACGCCGGATCGACGCGCCTTGCCCGGGGGGCGCGGCCACCTCCTGCGCGGCGGCGCAGATCGGAAAACTCATCACGAAAAAAATCGCGCACGCGCGCGCCCAACGCTGCCGCATCATCAGTCTGCCTGCTCGGTCCTGCCTTCTACGCCCTTGTTTTCTTTGGGTCGGGCGCTGTCTGGCGGGATGTATAGCACGGATTTCGGGGTGAATCTGCCCTTAAAGAACCCGAGAGAATTCCCAGTAATTTCCCGAACAGGCCCAATTCCTGCCCCGTTTGACCATCAAAACATACACATCCCAAGCGGCCACGGTGGCCGGGGCGAACACTAGACCTGAACCCTGACTGGAGTAACTACCATGACCAACCTGATCCAAAACTTCGCAAATTCCGAATCCGGCGCCGTGACCGTTGACTGGGTCGTTCTGACCGCAGCGCTCGTCGGCCTGGGCCTGGCCGTGATGGCCGTCGTTTCGGGCGGTGTGGAAAACCTGTCGACCGACATCGCACAGGAACTGGCCAACGCACAGCC
>NZ_QGGW01000008.1:0-191569 GCF_003148775.1 Roseicyclus mahoneyensis | reverse complement strand
GCTCGTCGGCCTGGGCCTGGCCGTGATGGCCGTCGTTTCGGGCGGTGTGGAAAACCTGTCGACCGACATCGCACAGGAACTGGCCAACGCACAGCCGAACGCCAACCCCTTCGCAACCGCCGTCACCTTCTCGTCCTCGACCGACGTGACGCCCGACTGATCCAAGATCCGGCCGCAGGGCCTGACAGACAAGGGCTGCGCCAGACATGGCGCGGCCCTTTCGCGTTGGCGGCAGGCAGGGTCGCCGGGGCGCGTTCGATGGCACGCTAGGCGGTCTGGCCCATGCCGGAATTTACCGCGCAAAACACCCACAATGAGCACGCAGGGGTCACTATCGCGCCGCATTCAGAGGTCAGACAAGGGATATCCCGCGGGGCAGAGGCAGCCGGGGGCATACAGATACCAGAGCAAACCAACCCCATCGAGGATCCCCAAATGACCAACCTGATCAAGACCTTCGCAAAATCCGAATCCGGCGCCGTGACCGTTGACTGGGTCGTTCTGACCGCAGCCCTCGTCGGCCTGGGCCTGGCCGTGATGGCCGTCGTTTCGGGCGGTGTGGAAAACCTGTCGACCGACATCGCACAGGAACTGGCCAACGCACAGCCGGCCGCCAACCCCTTCGCAACCGCCGTCACCTTCTCGTCCTCGACCGACGTGACGCCCGACTGATCCAAGATCCGGCCGCAGGGCCTGACAGACAAGGGCCGCGCCAGACATGGCGCGGCCCTTTCGCATTCCGTGATCCTGGCCGGGCGGGGCATGCTGGCCGAACAGCCCGCAAAGCACCGCACGAACACCCGCGAAATTCCCTGCCTCGGCCCCAAACGCGCCGCAGTGCAAGGCGATAGATGCCAGCAAGGGATGGCCGATGACGGTGCGACCGCATGGGCCCTCACCACCCCAACGAGATACCAACCTGAGCAGGAGCAAAGACCATGAGCAACATTTTCACCACCTTCGCAAAATCCGAATCCGGCGCCGTGACCGTTGACTGGGTCGTCCTGACCGCTGGCGTGGTCGGCCTTGGCCTGGCCGTGATGGTCGTCGTCTCGGGCGGCGTCGAGAACCTGTCGACCGACATCGCGCAGGAGCTGGCCAACGCTGAGCCGACCGCCGACCCCTTCCCCACAAACGTGGACTTCAGCGCTTCGACGGACACGGTCGCCAACTGATCGTTCCGCCGTCCAGCGGCTGCAATCGGGGTCGCCCCAAAAGGGGCGGCCCCTTTGCATGCAAGTGCTCCGGGGATGTCAGGCATTTTCGACAAGCGCCCGATCCCGCCCGCAACAAGGCCATGTTTGCGCCATGCAGCGGGATCCACCCTCCGAACTGACGGAGCTGCCCGGTCGGAAACAAAACCCCGCGATTTTCGCGCTTTGACCATCAAACGGCCCCAATTGGCGCCCAGTTTCACGGCGAGCAGAAAAGAGGCGCCCGGACCGATACCGGACAGCCCAAGCAGATGACGAAAGGACTAAACGCATGAGACTGGTTTTCGGATTGGTACTTTTGCTCGGCATCGGCCTTGCAGGCTTTGCCGTGAAGGTCGCCATGGAACGGTTCAACCAATACCAGGTTGCGCTGGCGCAGCAGCGTGACGCGATCATCCCCACAACCGAGGTCTTCGTCGTGACCCGCTCGCTGCGGTATGGCGAGCGTTTGGCGCCGGGCGACGTGCAGGCGATCCGCTGGCCGGCCGACTACGTGCCCATGGGGTCGTTCAGTCGGCTGGAAGACATCTTCCCCGAGGGCCAGCCGCAGCGCACCGTTCTGCGCGCGATGGAGCAGCACGAGCCCCTTCTGGCCGGCAAGGTGACCGCCCCCGGCGAGGATGCCGGCGTCGCCTCGCGCCTTGAGGAAGGCACACAGGCCTTCACGTTGCAGATCGACGTGGTCGCGGGCGTGTCGGGCTTTCTGCGTCCGGGCGACCGGGTCGACGTCTACTGGACGGGTCAGGGCCGCGAGGGCGAGAGCGTCACACGCCTGATCCGCTCGAGCCTGCAGATTGTGGCCCTTGACCAGACGGCCGACAATGACCGCAACAACCCGATCATCGCGCGCACCATCACATTCGCCGCGCGCCCCACAGATATCGCCGCGCTGACCCAGGCTCAGGCCGCCGGACGGCTGACGCTGGCCTTGGTGGGTCTGAACGACGAGACGACCAGCGAAACCGTCGAGGTGTCGCGCGACGAATTGCTTGGTGAACGGGCCGCCGTGGCCGAAGCGGTCGAAGGACCCCGGATCTGCACGGTCCGCCACCGCCGCGGCGCCGATGTCGTGGAGATGCAGGTGCCCTGCACCAACTAATGACGAACAAAAGAAAAAACGGACACGGCCCGGCGGTTGACCCACCGCAGGGCCGTGTCCGTTTTGCGGCCCCGTGGTGCAAAAGGCACATGAACGTTGGAGGGCAATGCACTGATTCTTGCGCGAAAACCTTTTTTGATGCAGGGTGCGTCGAAAGTTGGTGCGCAAGACACCACACAACCAGTGGTCATAGAGGCAGGATCACCATGAGCATGATGGGTTTCATGCGCGCATGCCTGATCGGCGGCGCGCTCGCGTTTTTTCCGGCACTCCAGTCCGAGGCGCAGGCGCTAAGGGTGGTCGAGGGGCAGACATCTGCCGCCCTCTCGGTTCCGATGAACCGCGCCGTGGTCGTCGAAAGCGATCTTTTGTTTGCCGAGATCAGCGTGGCCAATCCTGCCATCGCCGACATCGCGACCCTGTCCGAGCGGACGATCTACGTTCTGGGCCGGATGCCCGGCCGCACGACGATGACGCTACTGGGCCCCGACGGCGCCCTGATCGCCAACATCGAGGTGCAGGTCGTGCCCGATGTGGCCGAGCTGCGCGAACGCCTGCGGGAAATCTTGCGCAACGAGCCGATCGAGGTGCGCACCGCCAATGACGGCGTCGTCTTATCGGGCACGGTCAGCTCGGGCCGCGTGGTCGAGCGCGCGATGGAACTGGCCGAACGCTACACGCCGGGCCGGGTGTCGAACCTGATGCTTGTCGGGGGCAGCCAGCAGGTGATGTTGCAGGTGCGGTTCGCCGAGATGAGCCGCACGGTCCGTCAGGATCTGGGTGTGCGTCTGGGCGTGAACGGCGGCAGTGCAGGTGGCAGCACCACGGGGGACATCTTTGGTGGGTCCGGGATCGCCAATGAACTTGGCGCGTTGTCCATCGGCACCACCTTCGGCAGCGGCTTTCAGTTCAACATCTTGCTTGAAGCGTTGGAAACCCAAGGGCTGGTCCGCACCTTGGCCGAACCAAACCTGACAGCGCTGTCGGGCAACACCGCCGATTTCCTTGCCGGCGGGGAATTCCCCGTGCCGGTCCGCGAAGATGGCGAGACGACGGTCCAGTTCCGCCCCTTCGGCATCGAACTGGAGTTCACCCCCACCGTTGTGGACGGGTCCATCATCAACCTCAACCTCGATGCGACCGTGAGCTCCATCGATGCGGCGGTCGGCAACCAGCAGACAGGCGTTCCCGGTCTGCGTACGCGTCGGGCCTCGACCACGGTCGAAATGCGCGACGGCGAAAGCTTCGCCATCGCGGGCTTGCTGCAAGATGATTTCCGCGATTCGCTGGGTCAGGTGCCGTGGCTGGGCGATTTGCCGATCCTTGGCGCATTGTTCCGGTCTTCCAGCTATCAGCGCGAACAATCCGAACTGGTCATCATCGTCACGGCGCATCTTGTCCAGCCCGTGCGCGGCGAAGCGCTGGCCCTGCCGACCGATCGCGTGACCATCCCCACCGAGCGCGAGCTGTTCTTGCAAGGCCGACTGAGCGGCGCGCCGCGCGCGGGAACGGCGGCGGGAGATGTGGCAAGGCAGGATTTCACCGGTTCCTATGGCTATGTGATGGATTGAGATGATGCGGATCATGAGTTTGAGCGCGATGATCAACCGTCCGGCAGCGCTGCTGCTGGCCGCAAGCCTTGGCCTTGCGGCCTGTGGGCCCGGACAGGTCTTTGACGGCGGCCGCGAGGTCGGGTCGCAGATCGACGAAGGCGGGTTTGGCAACCCGACGATGAACAACGCGCTCTACCACACGGGGCGTCTGCAATACGCCGAAGTGCTGGCGCAGCGCTTTGCCCAGGAAGTGCCGACGACGATCAATTTCGCCTTCAACTCGGCCGAACTGGACCCCGAGGCGCGGGCGATCTTGCAGCAGCAGGCGGCCTTCATCCGCAATTTCCCCGAGGTGAGGTTCTCGGTCTACGGCCACACCGACCTTGTCGGCAGCGCTGCATACAATCACAGGCTGGGCCTGCGCCGTGCACGCGCCGCGGTCCATTATCTGGTCAGCCTCGGGGTCGAACGCTCGCGGCTTGATGCGCTCGTGTCGCTGGGCGAAACCCAGCCCATCGTGGCCACCGAGGCCGAGGAACGCCGCAACCGGCGCACCGTGACCGAGGTAACCGGCTTCGTGCAAAATCACCCCCTTGTGCTCGATGGGCGCTATGCGCAGATCGTCTATCGTAGCTACGCCGGCAGCGGCAGCAGCGGCACCGAGTGACCCTGAACGGCCCGGTGTGCGCTGGCGCCACCGGGCCGGGTTTCGGTGCGAAGCTGCAAACGAATTCCCCTGATTTCGTCCTATTGTTGCCGCTTTTGACGGTGACACTCTGACCATAGAGAGCCGAGTCCACGCCGCGTGCTGCGATGTGGCCGGGCATCATCGGCGCATGACGCGTTGCGGCAGAATGACGATCCGGAAAATCCGGGCAGCATAGGACTTGAGGAATGAGTAGCGGACTTGCATTGCGATCGGACCCGGCACCCATTCTGGCGTGCACGGTGTCGCGTAACGTTCATCACTTCGATCTTTTGATCGAGGATATGGAAGCGGAACTGGGCGAAGCATGGGGCGACCTGACCTTCGACGAGGCGCGCGCCTTCCTCGATCAACCCGAGGCCGCCGAACTGCGGTTCTTCGCGGTGGCCGTGACATCCGAGGATGCGGCCGATCTGGGCCAGGTGGGCGAGGTGATCCGGGCCTGCAAGGCCCGCGCGGTGCGCACGGTGATCGTGGCCCATGACCTCAGCCCTGCGGCGCTGCATGAGTTGCTCAGGCTCGGGGCGGATGATTTCGTGCCCTACCCGCTGGCCGAGGGCGCGCTGCATGATGCCATCGGGCGCATGAGAGATGCCAAGCCTACAACTGCGGCCCCCTTCGCCGCCGCGCTCGCCCCAGCGACGGAACCCTCAGATCCGGCGGAAGCCGCGAAAACCGCGGCCCCGGCCAAGATCGCGCCCCGCATGGGCGGTCAATCGGCGATCTTCGCGGTTCAGGGGCTTGCCGGCGGCACCGGAGCCTCGACGCTGGCCGTCAACCTCGCATGGGAACTGGCCAGCATCGACAAGCAAAAGGCCCCCTCCGTCTGTCTGATGGATCTGGACCTGCAGGCCGGAACGGTCTCGACCTTCCTTGACCTGCCGCGCCGCGACATGGTGATCGAATTGTTGCAAGACGCCCAAAGCATGGATGCGGATGCCTTCAAGCAGGCGCTGCTGGGCTATGAGGGCAAGCTGTCGGTCTTCCCGGCCCCGCCCGTCTTGTTGCCGCTGGATGTCATTGGCCCCGAAGAGGTCGAGGCGCTGCTAAACCTTGCGACGCAGTGCTTCGACATCGTGATCGTCGACATGCCGCACACGCTGGTGATGTGGACGGAAACGGTGCTGAACCGGGCGGATGTCTATTTTGCCACCATGGAAATGGACATGCGGTCGGCGCAGAACGCAATGCGCTTCTTGCGGGCGCTGCGCGAAGAAGGCCTGCCCGCCGAAAAGCTGAACTTCGTGCTGAACCGCGCGCCGGGCCTGACCGACCTGAACGGCAAGAGCCGCGTCAAGAAGCTGGCCGAAAGCCTTGGCGTGAAGATCTCGACGCAACTGCCCGATGGCGGCAAGGCCGTGGCGCAGGCTGGCGATCACGGCGAACCGCTCGCTGTGACGGCCAAGAAGAACGCGCTGCGCCGCGAGATCGCCAAGCTGGCCGATGGTCTGCACAAGGCAATGCTCAGCGACGCTGCCGCAGCCAAATAATCAGGGGGCCCAGCACGATGTTCGCCAAATACAAGAAACCCGGCCGCCCCGATCAGGCCGCCGCGTCGCCCCAGGTCGTGCCGGGCCCCGCGCCCGCGAACACGCAAGATGCGCGCGGGCTGGCCCGCGTCCTGCGCAAGCCCGGCCCTGCGGTCGAGGCACCACGCACACCGGCGCAGGTCGCCGATGGTGACAAGGATGTGAAGCGCCGCCAGCGTCTGGACGAGATCAAGACGGAGATGCATTCCCGTCTGCTCGACAACCTCAACCTCTCGGCGCTGGAAGGCGCCAAGGAGATCGAGCTGCGGGCCGAGATCACCGCCATCGTGTCCGAACAGCTCAACGAGCTTGGCATCGTTCTCAACCGCGAGGATCGCCAGACCCTCAACGTGGAGCTGTTCGACGAGGTGACGGGCCTTGGTCCGCTTGAGCCCTTGCTCAAAGACCCCGAGGTCAACGATATTCTGGTGAACGGCCCCAACCGGGTGTTCGTGGAACGCGCGGGCAAGCTGTCGCTGACCGAGGTCCGGTTCAAGGACGAGCGTCACCTTCTGCGCATCATCGACAAGATCGTGTCGGCAGTGGGCCGCCGCGTGGACGAATCAAACCCCTATGTCGACGCCCGTCTGAAAGACGGCTCGCGTTTCAACGCGATGGTGCCCCCCGTGGCCGTCGACGGATCGCTGGTGTCGATCCGCAAGTTCAAGAAGGAAAAGCTCGGCATCGACGATCTGGTGCGCTTTGGCGCCTTTTCCGAGGAAATGGCCGCCTATCTGCAGGCCGCCGTGTCCACCCGTCTGAACGTGATCGTGTCGGGCGGTACGGGTTCGGGCAAGACCACCACGCTCAACGCGCTGTCGTCGTTCATCGACGACAAGGAACGCGTGCTGACGATCGAGGATACGGCCGAATTGCAACTGCAACAGGTGCATGTGGGCCGGATGGAAAGCCGCCCGCCCAACGTCGAGGGCAAGGGTGCGGTGACGCAGCGCGACTGTCTCAGAAACGCGCTGCGGATGCGGCCTGACCGGATCATCGTGGGCGAAACCCGCGGCGAAGAGGTCATCGACATGTTGCAGGCCATGAACACGGGCCACGACGGGTCGATGACCACGATCCACGCCAACAACGCGCGCGATGCCGTGTCGCGTCTGGAAAACATGGTCGCCATGGCCGGGATCGAGATGCCGCTCAAGGCCGTGCGCGCCCAGATCTCCAGCGCCGTCAACCTGATCGTGCAGGCCAGCCGCCTGCAGGACGGCTCGCGCCGGATGGTGTCGATCACCGAGATCACCGGGATGGAGGGCGAGGTCGTGTCGATGCAGGAGGTGTTCCGCTACCAGCGCACCGGCCTCAAGCCCGATGGCACCATCATCGGTCATTTCACCGCCTGCGGCGTGCGCTCGCATTATTCCGAGCGGTTCCGCCAATGGGGCTATGACCTGCCCGCCTCCATCTACGATCCCATAGCGGCGGAGTAAGCATCATGCAGCTGTCCATCGAACCGCTGATTTACATCGGGATCTTCGTCGGCATCATCATGCTGGTCGAAGGCATCTACCTTGCCATCTTTGGCAAGACGATCAGCCTGAACGCGCGCGTCAACCGCCGCTTGTCGATGCTGGAAAAGGGCGCCACCCGCGAGGATGTTCTGGCCAAGCTCCGCAAGGAGATGGACCAGCACAAGGGGTCGGTCAAACTGCCGCTCTACACGTTGATCGCGGACAAGGCGCAAAAGGCCAACATCGCCTTTACCCCGCCACAGCTGATGCTGGTGATGCTGGGCTTGGGCGTCGCGGCCTTTCTGGGTCTGACAATCCTGACCGCTACCTCGCTTCCGATCAGGCTGCTGGTGTCGGTCGGGATGGGCGTGGGCGGCGTGTTCTACTGGGTCAACTCCAAGGCCAAGAAACGCCTTGCGATGATCGACGAGCAATTGCCCGACGCGATCGAACTGATGGTGCGCAGCTTGCGCGTGGGCCATCCCTTCATCTCGGCGATCAACACGGTGTCCAAGGAAATCGCCGATCCGCTGGCCTCGGAACTGGGCGTGATCGCCGATGAGGCCGCTTATGGTCGCGACATCTCGGAATCGATCCGGGCCATGGCCGAACGCCTCGACAGCCAGGATTTGCGCTTCCTTGCCGTGGCGGTGGGCATTCAGCAGACCTCGGGCGGCAACCTCGCCGAAATCCTGCAGGGTCTGTCGGAAGTCATCCGCGCCCGCTTCAAACTGTTCCGCAAGGTCAAGGCCATTACCGGCGAGGCCAAGTGGTCTGGCACCTTCCTGTCGGTGTTTCCGCTTCTGGCGCTGGTGGGCATCAACATCATGCAGCCCGACTATTACGACGAGGTCATGCAGTCGCCCGTTTTCATCCCGGCCTGTGCTGTGGTTGGCGTCATGCTGCTGATGAACATGATCTTCATGAAGATGCTCGTGAACATCAAGGTCTGAACCGAAGGGCTATCGCAATGCAATTCCTGATCAATCTCTTCGACAAGGCCAACGCGTTCCTCGTGGCGCAGATGGGCGATCTTGGCCCGTTGATTGCGGCTGGTGGACTGGGCGTGCTTCTGGTGCTGATCGCGCTGCCCTCCATGCTGTTCAAGAAGAAGGACCCGCTTGACCGCATCAAGGACATGCGGCTTGGCAATGACGTCACCAATGACGCGGGCGGCAATCTGCGCCGGGCGGGCGGCAAGGATGCAAGGCTGGACCGGTTCGCCCAATATCTAGAACCGCAAGATCAGGCGGAATACAGCGCTGTTCAACTGCAGCTGGTGCGTGGCGGCTACCGCTCCAAAGGGGCCGTTCAGACCTTCTATTTCGCGCAATTCGCGCTGGGAATCGGCGGGCTGGTGCTGGGCACGCTCTTCGTGCTGCTCTCGGGCGGCGGTGGATCGGCCCAAAGCTCGATCCTCACCGTTCTCATCCCTGGCTGCCTTGGCTACTACGCACCGAAATACTGGGTGAACCGCCGGGTGCAGAACCGCACGGACGAGATCACCAGCGGTTTCCCGGATTCGCTCGACCTGATGCTGGTCTGCGTCGAAGCAGGCCAGTCACTCGATCAGGCGATCATCCGCGTCGCCAAGGAATTGCGCACCGGCTACCCGGCGCTCTCCGAGGAATTCGAGATCGTCGCCTACGAGATGAAGGCAGGCAAGGACAAGACACGCGTCTTGCGCGACATGGGCGAACGTGTCGGTATCCAGGATGTGAACAGCTTTGTGACCACGCTCATTCAATCCGCGACCTTCGGCACCTCGGTGGCCGAGGCGCTCAGGGTCTATGCCGCCGAAATGCGCGACAAGCGCGTGATGCGGGCGGAAGAAAAAGCCAACAAGCTGCCTACGAAACTGACCTTGGGCACGATGATGTTCTGTCTGCCGCCGCTTCTGATCATCTTGATCGGTCCGTCGATCTACGGCATCGCTCAAAACCTGCAAGGCAGCGGCGGCTGACCCCGCCGCGCACGCGCTTTGCGCAACCACGGGAGGGACTGGTGAGGGGGCTCATCATCCTGTCAGCCATAACGGGCCTTGCGGCTTGTGTCGGCACATCTGACGACGGACGGCTCGATCCGCTTGCGCAAGATCTCGAGATCGCCGCGCCTGCGGGCACGGTGGTACTCCAAGAGGGGGTCGATCAGATCCTGGTCGGTGACCGCCTGATGGATGCGGGCCAGCATGAACTTGCACTGCGCTCCTATTACCGGGCGGCTGCGGATCGCGGTCTGGATGCCGACGTTCTGACATCGATAGGGGCGGCCAATCTGGCGCTGGGACGGATCGGACAGGCCGAAACGTTGTTCCGGCAGGCGCTTGACGAGAATGACCGTTTTGTCCCCGCCTGGAACAATCTTGGCGTCACCCTGATGGAACAGGGCGAATACGGCGAAGCCCGGCGCGTCTTCGAACACGCTTTTGCGCTCGATAGTGGCCTTTCGGACGCGATTCGTGACAACCTTCGACTGGCTATCGCGCGAATGGAAAATAACGTCTATAGTGAGCCCAACAACCAGAATGGCCTTGGGCTGATCCGGCGTGGGGGCGGAGTTTACGAACTCCGCGTCGATCCGTGATCAGAACCGAGGTTAAGAGATCGAGCAGTAAGAGGTCAAAAAATGGCTCTCAGCCCCCGGCTCCTTCCGGTGGTCGTGATCGCACTTGCCGTGTCGGCTTGTGATGCAACCCGGTCCACGGATGTGAACCGGGCCAACGGCCCCCTCAGCGTCATCGACGACAGCAACCTCAACGATATCATGCTGACCGCTGCGGCACCGGAAGAGGCAGTTGCCTACTTCCGCCGCGCCTATGGCGAAAGCCCCGAGCGGGTCGATTTCCGCCGCGGTCTGGCTGCAAGCCTGGTGCGGGCGGGTCGCGCGGATGAAGCGGTGCCGCATTGGCGCGCCATCGTCGAGGGTAACGCGGCGATCGAACAAGACCGGATCGACTATGCCGGTGCCCTGATCCGCGCCGGCAACTGGGCCGAGGCGCAAAACCAGCTCAATCAGGTTCCGCCCACCTTCGAGACCTACGAGCGCTACCGGCTCGAGGCGATGGTGGCCGACAGCAACCAGCAATGGGATCGGGCAGACTCCTTTTACGAGATCGCGGTCGGCCTGACAACGCGCCCGGCCAACGTGTTGAACAACTGGGGGTATTCCCGCCTGACGCGCGGCGATTTCCGCGGCGCGGAGGATTTGTTCCAGCGCGCCATCAGCTATGACCCGGACCTCTTCACCGCCAAGAACAACCTTGTTCTGGCCCGGGCCGCCCAAGGCAACTACCAGATGCCGCTCGTGCGCATGACCGAGGTGGAGCGGGCGCAACTCCTGCATACGGCAGCGCTGGCCGCGATCCGGCAGGGTCAGACCGATGTGGGGCGTGGCCTGCTGGCTGATGCCATCGAGACCCATCCGCAGCATTTCGACGCCGCCGTGCGCGCCCTTGACGCATTGGAGACGGAGGTTCGCGGCTGATGGCCCTGTCCCTGACCTTTGCCGAAGCGCTGTGGTTCTTGCCGCTGGCCCTGCCGATCTGCATCTGGGTCGCACTCAGTGATCTGCGATCCATGCGCATTCCAAATATCGCCGTTCTGGCGCTGACCGGTGTGTTTCTTGTCCTCGGGCTCGTGGTTTTGCCGATCGAGGCCTATCTGTGGCGGCTCGCTGCGCTGGTCATCGTTCTGGTGATCGGTTTCGTCATCACCTCGCTGGGCATGGTTGGGGCCGGCGACGCGAAATTCGCCGCAGCCATGGCACCCTTCATCGCGCCGGGCGATGCCTTGTTCTTTTTGATGCTTTTCGCGCTGGTCCTGATCGGGTCGTGGATCACCCATCGCACCGCGGCGCGCGTGCCCGCAGTGCGGCGGGCGACACCGGATTGGGCCTCGTGGGAACAGGGCAAGCTCTTTCCGATGGGCGTGGCCCTGGCCGGGGCGCTGGCGATCTATCTGGCGTTGGGGCTGAGCGCAGGGCTGTAAGTGCCGCGACGCTTTCCTATCCACGCCGTGAAAGCGCCGCAATCGCCCGGCAAGGTATCGCACGACGCGCAAACGGGGCGTAAACGGGGGTCGATCACATGAATGTTCAGGTCGCGCAATCCGAACTGATGTCACCGCCGCCGCTGCGCAGGTTGGCGGATACGGGCCTGACGCCCGTGATGATGCGGGACATCTTGCTCAAGACCGTCTTCCGCAAAAATGTCGAGAAGGCATCCGAGATCGCACAGGCGATCGCCCTGCCGATCCCATTGGCCCAAGAGTTGATCGACAACCTGCGCGATCTGGGTCTGATGCAGGCGACGGGCACACTGCACGCAACCTCCAGCTCGGAGATGGGCTTTCAGTTGACCGATGGCGGCAAGGCGCGCGCGCTCGATGCCCTGTCGCAATCCGAATATTACGGCCCGATGCCCGTGCCGCTGGCCGATTACAAGGCACAGGTCAAGCGCCAGTCGATCCGCGACGTCAAGCTGACGCGCGACATGCTGGAACGCTCCATGGGCCATCTGATCTTGCCCAACGGCTTGATCGACCAGCTTGGCCCGGCCGTGGGCTCGGGGCGGTCGGTGCTGATGTATGGCCCACCGGGCAACGGCAAATCCTCGATCGCCGAGGGCATCCGCGCGGCGATGGGCGACAATATCTATGTGCCCCATGCGCTGGCCTATGCCGGTCAGGTCATCACCATGTTCGACCCGATCGTGCACACGCCCGTCAAACAGGCCGAAGACGCGGCCGACCAGAGCCCGCTGCGCAAGGCCTCGGCCCGGTTCGACACGCGCTACACGCTGTGCACGCGCCCGACCGTCATGACGGGGGGCGAGCTGACGCTGTCGATGCTCGACCTCAACTACAACGCGGTCAGCCGAACCTATCAGGCGTCGCTGCAACTCAAATCCACCGGCGGCGTCTTCATCGTCGACGACCTTGGCCGGCAAGAGGAACCGCCACAGGCGCTGATCAACCGCTGGATCGTGCCGATGGAAAATTCCTATGACATCCTCGCCCTGCAATCGGGCGAGAAATTCGAGGTGCCCTTCGACACGCTTGTGGTGTTCTCGACCAACTTCCACCCCAATGACATCTTCGACCAAGCGGCGCTTCGCCGGATCTTCTTCAAGGTCAAGATCGACGGCCCGACGCAGGAACAATTCCTCAAGATCTTCGCCATGGTCGCCAAGAAGAAGGGCGTGCCGCTGGATGAGGCGTCGCTGATCCACCTGCTCAAGACGAAGTATCCGACGATCAACCACATCTACGCCAACTATCACCCGGTGTTCTTGTGCGACCAGATCAAGGCGATCTGCGATTTCGAGGGCATCCCCTACCAGATGCGCCCGGAGTTCATCGACCGGGCTTGGGAAAACCTCTACGTCAAGGCGGAAAAGATCGTCCACTAAGGGCGCGGGGAAGGGCCCCTGTTTCCAAACGCCCGCCATCCTCTATCTAGGGGGCATGATGCGCCCCCTGCCCCCCCCGATTGCCGGATGGTTTTCCGCTCGCGGATGGTCCATCCACCCGCACCAGCAAGACATGCTGGACCGGAAGGATGCGCCCTGCCAATTGCTGATCGCCCCCACCGGCGGCGGCAAGACCATGGCGGGCTTTTTGCCCACGCTGGCCGATCTGGCGGATGGATCGCACAAGGGTCTGCACACGCTCTATGTCTCGCCGCTCAAGGCGCTGGCGGCCGACATAAAGCGCAACCTGACCGGCCCCATCACCGACATGGGCCTGCCCATCAGGGTCGAGGATCGCACCGGCGACACCTCATCGCACACAAAGCGGCGTCAGCGCGCCGACCCGCCGCACATCTTGCTGACCACGCCGGAAAGTCTTGCGCTTTTGGTGTCCTACGAGGATGCGCACCGCACGTTTGCCGGGTTGCAACGCATCATCGTCGATGAAATCCACGCGCTGGCGGAATCCAAACGCGGCGACCAGCTGATGCTCGCCCTCTCGCGGCTCTCCGCCCTTGCGCCGGGCCTGCGCCGCGTCGGCCTGTCGGCCACGGTCGAGGATCCCGCCGCCATCGCCCGCATCCTCGCCCGCCACCCCGACCCCTGCGAGATCTTGCTGGCCGACCCCGGCCCCGACCCCGATATCGCCATGCTCACGACCGAAACGCCGCCGCCATGGTCGGGCGGCGGGGGGCGCTACGCCATCCCGGCCGTGCTGGAGGAAATCCGCAAGCACCGCACGACGCTCATCTTCCACAACACCCGCGCGCAGGCCGAGATCTTTTTCCATCACCTCTGGCTCGCCAACGAG
Organism: Roseicyclus mahoneyensis; assembly: GCF_003148775.1. GTDB lineage: Bacteria > Pseudomonadota > Alphaproteobacteria > Rhodobacterales > Rhodobacteraceae > Roseicyclus > Roseicyclus mahoneyensis. The sequence goes on along the minus strand of NZ_QGGW01000008.1, from coordinate 177,727 downwards.
GATCAATTGCCCATCGGCATCCACCACGGCGCGCTGGCCCGCGAACAGCGCGAAAAGGTGGAACAGGCGATGGTCGAGGGGCGGCTCAAGGCCATCGTCTGCACCGGGTCGCTCGATCTGGGCATCGACTGGGGCGACGTCGATCTCGTGATCCAGGTCGGCGCGCCCAAGAACGTCAAGCGGCTGGTGCAGCGGATCGGGCGCGCCAACCACCGCTACAACGCGCCGTCCAAGGCGCTGATCGTGCCCGCCAATCGGTTCGAGGTGATCGAGTGCACCGCCGCGCTCGACGCTGTGCGCGCGCACCAGCTTGACGGCGACACCGATCATACCGGCCCGCTCGACGTGCTGTGTCAGCACATCCTGATCCGCGCCGCCGCAGGCCCCTTCACCGCCGACGAGCTGTTCGCGGAAATCCGCACCGCGGGCGCCTATGCGGATCTGCCGCGCAAAACCTTTGACCGCTGCCTCGATTTCGCGGCGACGGGGGGCTACGCGTTGCGGGCCTATGACCAGTGGCAAAGGCTTGTACAACGTGCGGACGGCCAATGGCAGTTGCGCGATCCGCGAAGCACGACGCGCATCCGGATGAACATCGGCACCATCGTCGATGCCGACAAGATGCAGGTCCGCTACCAACGCACGCGCGGCGGCGCGCCCTTGGGCGAGGTGGAGGAATACTTCGCCTCCATGCTCCGCAAGGGCGACACCTTCCTGATCGGCGGCCAGATCGTGCGCTACGAGGGAATGCGCGAGATGGTGGTGGAGGTCAGCCGCACCCCCACCCTCAAACCCAAGATCGCCACCTTCATGGGTACGAAATTCGCCACCTCCACCCAACTCAGCGACCGCATCCTTGCGATGTTCCGAGCGGACGATTGGCCCGGCCTGCCCGCCCACACCCGGGAATGGCTGCACCTGCAACGCCGCGTCAGCCGCCTGCCCGAACGCGACCGGCTTCTGGTCGAAAGTTTTCCCCATGACGGGCGCGAACATGTCGTGGCCTATGGTTTCGCGGGTCGCAACGCGCAGCAGACGCTGGGCCTTCTCATCACCAAGCGGATGGAGGACATGGGCCTGAACCCGATGGGCTTTGTCGCCACCGATTACGCGACGCTGATCTGGGGCCTCGACCCGCTGGAGGACCCTCGCCCGCTCTTCACCCGCGACAACCTCGTGGAAACCATGGAGGCGTGGCTGGCCGACAATGCCGTGATGAAGCGCACCTTCAAGGGCAGCGCCATCGTCGCCGGCCTGATCGACCGCAACCAGCCCGGCGGCAAACGCAAGACCGGGCGGCAGGCGACCTTTTCCACCGACATCCTCTACGACACGCTGCGCAAATACGACCCCGGCCACATCATGCTCGACATCACGCGGGCCGAGGCCATGCGCGGTCTGGTGGATTTCGGCCGGATCGAGGCGATGCTGGCCCGCATCGACGGCCGCATCGACCACGCCCGCCTGAGCCGCGTCAGCCCGCTGGCCGCCCCCCTGTTTCTTGAACCGGGCCGCGTGCCCATCGCAGGAAGCGCAGACCAACGCCTGCTGGAGCAGGAGGCGCAGCGTCTGATGGCAGCTGCCGGGCTGAGTGCAACCCTATCGTGACCCCTTGCGCCAGCGCCACTGCCCGCCTTATGAACAAATCATGAACAACCTGCCCTTCGAATTTCAAGGCGAAACGCTGCACCTGTTGCCCTCGGGGGCCCTATATTGGCCCGCGCGGCGGCTCTTGTGCGTCGCCGACCTCCATCTGGGAAAATCCGAGCGCTTGGCCCGGCTGGGCGGCCCTATCCTGCCCCCCTACGAGAACGAAGAAACCATCGACCGGCTTTCGCATGATATCGCCACCACCGATCCGGCCGAGGTCATCTGCCTTGGCGACAGCTTTGATGATCTGGCGGCGTCCCGGGCCTTGCCCGCCACGATCCAGAACCGATTGACCGGGCTGATGGCCGGGCGAGGCTGGGTCTGGGTTCTGGGCAATCACGATCCGGGCCCGGTCGATCTTGGTGGCACCTGCCGCGCCGACCACCGCGCCGCACCGCTGGTGTTCCGCCACATCGCGGAACCGGACGCACGGGGAGAGGTATCGGGTCATTACCACCCCAAGGCGCGGATCGTACTGGGGGGCAGGTCCATTGTCCGGCGCTGCGCGCTGCTGGATGCCGATCGGGTGATCTTGCCCGCCTACGGCGCCTACACGGGCGGGATGCTTTGTGACCGCCCCGAACTGGCGTGCCTTTTTTCGCCGCGCGCCGAAATCCTTGTGCTGGGCCCCCGCCCAATGCGTTTTCCCGTGGCGCACTCCTCCATGAGCCCCGCAAGGCGTAACCCCTCGACATAGGCGTCACTGACCGGCAAAGACTTGCCCGAGCGCAGTTCGGCGACATGACGACGCCCCTCCTGCCGGACCAGGGTCAGTTCCGACGCGGCGACCCAGTGCGACCGGTGAATGCGAAACCCCGGCACAGTTTCGAGGTCGATCAACGCATCTCGGAACCGCAGCAAAACACGACCCTGCGCCTGGGTGGTCACGACATCAAGGTAGTGATCGGCGGCCGACACCAGCAAAACCTCGCCCGCCAAGGGGGGGTCGGGCTGGTCCAGAAACCCGGGCCTGTGATTTTGGTCAATCTCGGGCAAAAGCACACTGCCCTGTTCGGCGGCGGCAAAGGCCCGAACACGGCCGACCTCGTAGCGGATCAGGGCGACACAGAGCGCGGCGAGGAGAACAACCATCACCAGCTCGGCCAACCACACCGGACCCGAGATGTCGAAGCCGAACGCATAATTGTTCACCAGCCAGATCGATGGGCCAAGGGTCAGCGCCTGCAAGATCGCGATGGCAATCAGCACGGCAAGGCTCTCGCTTGGAAACCACCGCAGTACAAGGTTGCGCACGAAGACCGCCATCATGATCGCCATGGCATTGATGCTCGCCCAGTATCCGAGCCGCCCGAAAAAATCGAGCGACATCGCCTCACCGTAAGGGGCGGCAAAGGCCAGAAGACACGATAGAAGAGCCCAGCCGGACCACCGATAGATCCAGGTAGCGCGCCCCCCCGCCGACGCTTCCGAGGTGTTTCCGTTCGCCATTCGAGCGTTCATATGACCAAAAGTTGCGCGTCAGACCTAAACATCAGGTAGACCAAGGATCAACCCCAAGAGAGCGACGGCTCGATAGTTGTGGAGCGCAATCATGAATATTTCACTGTCCGGCGACGTGGCGCGGGCAATCCGCGACAGCTTTGCGCGACAGGGGTTGATGACAACCATGGACGCCCGGATCGATGACCTGCACGCCGGGCGCGTGGTCCTGAGCATGCCGATCACCTCGGTCATATCGCAACAGCACGGGTTCGCCCATGCAGGCGCCAGTTTCGCCTTGGGAGACAGCGCGGCGGGCTATGCCGCGCTCAGCATGATGCCGCCGGACAGCGAGGTTCTGACGATCGAGATGAAGATCAACCTGATCGCCCCCGCCGCAGGCCATCGCCTGATCGCGGAGGGTGAGGTGATCCGGTCGGGTCGCAGGCTCAGCGTGGTGCGGGCGACCGTTCTGGCCGAGGATGCAACCGGGGAACGCAAAGCCACGGCGATCTTGCAAGGCACGATGATCCCTGCCTGATGCGAGATCCTTGTCAGGCTCGCGGCCAGCCTTGACACCCTCAGACGGTCAGCCCCTCGGGTTCGGGCAACCCATGGGCGCGGCAACACGCGGTCAGCGTATTGGCCAGAAGGCAGGCGATGGTCATCGGCCCCACGCCCCCCGGCACCGGGGTGATCGCACCCGCGACCGCAACGGCGGACTCGAAATGCACGTCCCCGATCAGCCGCGTCTTGCCCGGCGTCTGTGGATGCGGCACCCGGGTTATGCCCACATCGATCACGGTCGCGCCGGGCTTGACCCAGTCGCCCCGCACCATCTCCGCCCGCCCCACGGCCGCGACCAGAATATCGGCCCGCGCACAGACCTCGGGCAGGTTCGTCGTCCGCGAATGGGCGATGGTGACGGTGCAGTTTTCCTGCAACAGCAACTGCGCCATCGGCTTTCCGAACAGGTTCGAGCGGCCGATGACCACCGCCTCCTTGCCCGACAGGCTCCCCAACTGGTCGCGCAGCAGCATCAGACAGCCCAGCGGTGTGCAACTGACCAGCGCCCGCTCGCCCGTTGCCAGCAGACCGGCATTGGTCACGCTCAGCCCGTCGACATCCTTGGCCGGATCGATGCGCGCGACCGTGCGCCGCTCGCTCAGATGGTCCGGAACGGGAAACTGGCACAAGATGCCATGGACCTCGGGATCAGCGTTGAGCCGATCAATCAGCGCAAAGAGGTCGGCCTCTGGCGTGTCCGCGGCCAGCTTGTGCTCGAAGGACCGCATGCCGACCTCCAGCGTCGCCTGATGCTTGTGCGCGACATAGACCTCACTCGCCGGATCCTCGCCCACCAGCACCACGGCCAGCCCCGGCACGATGCCATGCCCCGCCTTCAGCGCCGCGACGCCCGCCGCCACCTGCCCCCGCACCCCTGCGGCAAAGGCCTTCCCGTCGATGATCGTCGCGGCCATCCCTGTCCCCTTCATCTTTCCAAAAATATGCATGGCCCGACGCCCGCCAGCCCGCACCGTCGTCACGCCAGGGCGCCCGGGCCGCCCTCAAGGGCGGACTGCGCGGGGGCGGGGGCTCGATGCCCCCGCCCCCGCGCCCCCTTTGCCCTCAGAACAGCCCTTCGATCAACCCCGCCGCGTTCAGCCGGATGGTTTCCGAAGCCGGCACGCGCGGCAATCCCGGCATGGTCATGATCTCTCCACAGATCGCCACGACAAAGCCCGCACCCGCCGACAGCCGCACCTCGCGCACCGGGATCACATGGCCCTCGGGCGCGCCGCGCAGGTTGGGGTCGGTCGAGAACGAATATTGCGTCTTGGCCATGCACACCGGCAGATGCCCATAGCCGGCCTCTTCCCATGCCTTGAGCTGCGCGCGCACGCCCGCATCCGCCGTGACCGAGCCTGCGCGGTAGATGCGCGTCGCGATGGTCTCGATCTTCTCCATCAGCCCCATCTCGTCAGGGTAAAGCGTCTTGAACGCCGCCCCGCCGCCATCGGCCAGTTCCGCCACGCGGCGCGCCAGTTCCTCGATCCCCGCGCCGCCCTCGGCCCAGTGCCGGCACAAGATCGCCTCGGACCCAAGCGCGGCCACATAGTCCTTTACCGCCGCGATCTCGGCCTCGGTATCGCCTGCGAAATGGTTGATGCCGACCACGACCGGCACGCCGAAGCCCGCCACGTTTTCGATGTGCCGCCCGAGATTCGCGCAGCCCGCCTTGACCGCCGCGACATTCTCCGCGCCCAGATCCGCCTTGGCCACGCCCCCGTTCATCTTCATCGCCCGCACCGTGGCCACGATCACCACCGCAGCAGGTGCCAGCCCCGCCTTGCGGCACTTGATGTTCATGAACTTCTCGGCGCCCAGATCGGCGCCAAAGCCTGCTTCCGTCACCACGTAGTCAGCGAGCTTCAGCGCCGTCCTGGTGGCGATGACCGAATTGCACCCATGCGCGATATTGGCGAAGGGCCCGCCGTGCACGAAGGCCGGGTTGTTCTCCAGCGTCTGGACAAGATTGGGCTGCATCGCGTCTTTCAGCAGCACCGTCATCGCCCCGTCGGCCTTGAGGTCGCGGCAATAGATCGGCGCCTTGTCGCGGGTATAGGCCACGATCATGTCGCCCAGCCGCCGCTCCAGATCGGCCAGATCGGAGGCAAGGCACAAGATCGCCATGACCTCGGAGGCGACCGTGATGTCGAAGCCTGTCTGGCGCGGAAAGCCGTTGGCCACACCGCCAAGCGACACGACCACATCACGCAACGCGCGGTCGTTCATGTCCATGACGCGGCGCCAGGTCACGCGGCGCTCGTCGATGCCCAAGCTGTTGCCCCAGTAGATGTGGTTGTCGATCATCGCCGACAGCAGATTGTGCGCGCTGGTGATGGCGTGGAAATCGCCGGTGAAATGGAGGTTCATGTCCTCCATCGGCACGACCTGCGCATAACCGCCGCCCGCGGCCCCGCCCTTCATCCCGAAGTTCGGGCCAAGGCTGGCCTCGCGGATGCAGACCGCCGCCTTTTTCCCGATCCGGTTCAGCCCGTCGCCCAGACCCACAGTGGTCGTCGTCTTGCCCTCGCCCGCGGGCGTGGGGTTGATCGCGGTCACCAAGATCAGCTTGCCATCGGGGCGGTCCTTTAGGCTCGTGATGAACTCCTGCCCCACCTTGGCCTTGTCATGGCCGTAAGGCAGCAGTGCCTCGGTCGGGATGCCCAGCTTGGCCCCGATCTCCTGGATCGGTTTCTTCTGCGCCGCACGGGCGATTTCGATGTCGGTCTTGAAGGCCATGGTCGGCAGGCTCCCTCTCCCTTGCGGGGATGATCATTGCCCCCGCTATAGCGGGCGGCGGTGGCGCTGTGAGGCCGGATTGCGACACATTCGCGGGTCTTGTCGTCACGGAGCGTTTCCGATGCGACACATGCACCCCCCGCGGCGTCACCGGGCGCTGGCGCGTACGGCCTCCAGATGCGGCCAGACCGGCTGGTCGGGGATATGCAGGCGCAGCGTCGCGCCAAGCGTGATCGTGCCTTCGCGCTCGACCCAGGCGGTTACGCCGCGCCGGCCCGCCGCCGCGCGCTTGAACGCCTTGCCAAAGCCGGGGTGTCGCGCCTCGATCGGTTTGGCGGGCAATTGGCAGGGGCGGTTTTCCATGTCGATCGTCAGGGTGGTGCCGCTGTCCTCGTCTTGCAGGCGCGACGAGGGCGGCACGAAGCTGAAATCGGGAATACCCTCGATCACCATGGAGGCGCCGACCAGCGCGGGGTCGAGCGCGTCGAGACCCATCCGGGCAGCAATGGCGGCCAGATCCTCGGCCGACAGGATCGAGAGTTGCCGCGTGTTGCGGATCGGCGTGCCGCGCTTGTATTGCGCCAGCACCCGGCTGTCCGACGGCCGCGTCAGCCCGGCCCGGCTTTCTCCGACATGGCCCGCAAAGCTCAGCTCCATCCGCGTCAGGGCGCAGGTTTCCAGCGCCGCGTCACGGTCGGGGTTGTGTCCAAGCCAGGTCACTCTGGCGGTGAAGTCGGTGGGAATGAGGGCAGGCATGATCCGTTCCTGTCGAATTTCAGGCGATGTGAAGCAGGCCATGGACGTTGCGCAACCCAAAAGCTGCGCAAGCCTGTCGTTCCATGGTAACGTCGGCCATCACCCCTACCGGAGAACCCGAAGCATGCCCGAAAAGACCGATTTCATGGCCCAGTCCAAGGCCCAGATGGACGCATGGACCGCCGAGATGAAGACCATGCAAGCCAAGATGATGGAGGCTGGTGCGCAAGGGCAGGAGAAGCTGCAAAAACAGATGCAATCGCTGCAAGAACAGCGCGATCACATGCAAAAACATATGGAAGAGCTGGGCAAGGCCAACATGGAGGCGATGAAGGAGATTCAGGCCACCATGCAGGACGCGTGGAAGGACATGGAGAAATCCATGGAGGCCGCACGCAAGAAATTCATGGGCGGCTGAACCCCCCATTTTTTTGACGCCTCGTCAAAGGGTTGACGGAATTTCGGCCGCCAACCCTCTTTTTTGCGGCGCTATGGTCCTTACGTGGAAGGGGTCCCGAACGCAAAAGAGGAGGGCACGATGGCCACGCAAGAGACCTATGTCGCCGAAGCCAAGGCCCAGATTGACCGGCTGAACGCCGAGATCACGAAACTCCGCGCCGAGGCAGAGGCCGCCCAAAGCGAGGGCAAGGCGGAACTGCACCGGCAGCTGGACGCGGCGAAAGCGCACCGTGACACCGCAGAGGCGGAACTCGACCGCCTGAAAAGCGCCAGCGCCGATGCATGGGCCGATTTAAAGGACGGTTTCGAAAAGGCCCGCCATGCACTGGCCGACGGGATCGACAAGGCGCGGAGCCATTACTCGAAATCCTGATGCGAAACAGGCTTGCACAAAAGAAAACCCCCGGTCCTTCGACCGGGGGTTTTTTGATGCGGACCCGTCAGTTCAGGCGGTCGGCTCTGGCTCCAAGTCACCTGACGGGCGCGCTTTCGGCTTGAGCTTGGGGATCGCCGTAATCGAAGGCGTATTGCCCGAACTGGACGAGCTGCCCCCGCTGCTGTCATCGCCGCGGTTGAGTGGCTCGCCGTTGATGACCTTCTGGATTTCAACGCCGGTGAGCGTCTCGTATTCCAGCAGGCCCTGCGCCAGCCGCTCCAGATCGTCCCGCTTTTCCGTCAAGATGCGCTTTGCAGTCTCGTAGCCCTCGTCAACCAGCGCCTTGACCTTGTCGTCGATGATCTTCTGCGTCGCGGCAGAATGGTTGGTGCCGCCCCCGTAGGATCCGAGGTAGGATTGCTGTTCATTGGCGTAATCGACAAAGCCCAGTTCCTCGGCATAGCCGAATTGCGTCACCATGGCGCGCGCGATCTTGGACACTTGCTGGATGTCGGAGGCCGCACCGGATGTGACCATTTCCTTGCCGAAGACCAGTTCCTCGGCCACGCGTCCGCCCATCGCCATGGCAATCTTGGAAGTGTATTTACGGTAGCTGACGGACAGCTGGTCCCGCTCGGGCAGTGACATCACCAGACCCAGCGCGCGGCCGCGCGGAATGATTGTGGCCTTGTGGATCGGGTCATGGTCGGGAACGTTCAGGCCGACGATGGCATGGCCGGCCTCGTGATAAGCGGTCAGCTTCTTCTCGTCCTCGGACATGACCATCGACCGGCGCTCGGCGCCCATCATGACCTTGTCCTTGGCGGATTCGAAATCATCCATCGTGACGAAGCGCCGATTGATGCGCGCAGCCGTCAGAGCCGCCTCGTTCACCAGATTGGCGAGGTCCGCACCCGAAAAGCCCGGCGTGCCGCGCGCGATGATGCGCAGGTCGACATCGGGGCCAAGCGGCACCTTGCGGGCATGGACGCCCAGAATGCGCTCGCGGCCCTTGATGTCGGGATTGGGCACCTGCACCTGACGGTCGAAGCGGCCCGGGCGCAGCAGCGCGGGGTCCAGCACGTCGGGCCGGTTGGTGGCCGCGACGATGATGATGCCCTCGTTCGCCTCGAACCCGTCCATCTCGACCAGCAGCTGGTTCAGCGTCTGTTCGCGTTCGTCGTTGCCGCCGCCGTAGCCCACGCCACGCGACCGGCCCACGGCGTCGATTTCGTCGATGAAGACGATGCAGGGCGCGTTCTTTTTGGCCTGTTCGAACATGTCGCGCACGCGGGACGCACCGACACCCACGAACATCTCCACGAAATCGGAACCCGAGATGGTGAAGAACGGCACGCCCGCCTCGCCCGCGATTGCGCGTGCCAGCAGCGTCTTACCGGTGCCCGGCGGGCCGACGAGCAACGCGCCTTTGGGGATCTTGCCGCCCAGACGGCTGAATTTCTGCGGGTTGCGCAGGAATTCAACGATTTCCTCAAGCTCTTCCTTGGCCTCGTCGATGCCCGCGACATCGTCGAAGGTCACGCGCCCATGCTTTTCGGTCAAGAGCTTTGCCTTGGACTTGCCAAAGCCCATCGCGCCACCGCGCCCGCCGCCCTGCATCCGGTTCATGAAGAAGATCCAGATGCCGATCAGCACCAGCACCGGCAGCCAGAGCGACAACACGCTCAGGAAGCCCGAGGTCTGCTGCGGCCGTGCCTCGATCCGGACGTTGTTGGCAAGCAGCGCCTCCGTCGTATTCGCATCACCGGGTGCCACGGTGGAATAAGTACCATCGGCGGTGGTGAACTGAACGTTCTCGCCATCGAGTGTGGCCGACAGAACCTGACGGTTCTCCACCTGGCTGATGAATTCGGAATAGGCCACGCCACGCTGCGACACCTGGTTCTGACCACCCGAGAACAGGTTGAACAGGGCCAGAATCAGCAGAAACAGGATGACCCAGAATGCGACGTTTCTCGCGTTGCCCAAGGCTGTCTCCTTCAGGGAATTGCAGACAGCCTAGGCGGCCTGCGGTTGCAGCTAAGATAAGCGCTCGGGCGCGGAGTTCAACGCAATTGCAGGAATGCGACAAATGATGCAGCCGGGCGCAGCAACACGGCCTCATGGGCAGGACCAAGGGCCAGCGCGGCACAGGCGACAAGCCGGTCCGCGTCAAACACAGCCGGCAGGGCAAGGGCGACGTCAAACGGGGGCGCGTCGGCCGGCTTCGTGCTGACCTGCGCCCAACCATCGGGACCGAGCGCGCGCACCGCAAGGCCGTCGATGGACGCCCCGGCGATCTGCCACCGGTCATCCCACAGCGCATCGGTCCCGGCCATCGTGGCGACATCGCGAACCGAAGCATATTCGCGAAACAGATGGACAAGGTCGCCCGCGACCGACGCCTGGACGCCATGAAGCGTGCCGCCCGCCCCACCCAGAACCCGGTCGAGCAATCCCTCAAGCGCCGCAGCGCGCGGACGGTACACCGCCCCACCCACCCATTGCAGCGCAGCCGCCAGCAGGCGCAATTGCGTGTCCCGTTCCACCCCGGCAAGGGAATCGCGATCCAGCACCAGATCGCCGGTCGCAAGATTGTCGTGCCGCACCACCGTGCCAGCGACCGATGCCGCACGGGCCGCCAGCGCGACACGCGCACGGTCCATGCGCGCGGCCGTAGCGGCCAGCGTCGCAGCGTCGATGCCAAGCCCGGCAAGGATGGCAAGCGCCTGCCGCGCGCGGACCCGCTCGAACCGGGGATCGTCGTTCGAGGGATCGTCCACGACAGGCAGGCGCAACGTGTCGGCGTAATGGCGCAGATCGGCGCGCGCCTCGTCCAGCAACGGGCGCACCTGCCAGAACCCCGCGCCGGGGGCAGGGTGCAGGCCGGACATGCCCGAAAGCCCCTCCACACCAGAGCCTCGCGCCAGCCGCATCATCAGCGTTTCGGCCTGATCATCTTGAGTGTGGGCAAACAGCACATGCACGATGTCCCCGCGCCAGCCGTCGATCAGGCGCAATCGGGCCATGCGGGCGGCGTCTTGCAGGTTGCCGCTGCCGTCCCAATGCCAGCACAAGGTGGTGTGCGGATGGCCCAGCGACGCACATTCGGCAGCCACCATCGCGGCCTCTGTCGCGCTGGCAGGGCGCAACCCATGATCCACCGTCAGCACATGCAGGCCTACACCCATGACGCGCGCCCAACCATGGGACAGCGCCAGCATCGCCATGCTGTCACCCCCGCCAGAAACGGCCAGCGCGATGTCGGAGGGGAAATCGGGGCCCAGCAGGCTGCCCATTCGGGCGGCGAACCGGGCCTCGAGGCTGCTCTGGGTCGTCACGAACACCCGAGGCTGTTGCGCAGGTCTGCCGCCTGACCCGCCGCCATATCGCCGGGATAGCGCAGGCCGACCTCGCCCAAGGTCAGGCAGGCTTCGTCGGTCTGGCCAAGCTGCGCCAGCGACCGGCCCAGTTGAAACAGGGCACCGGGCGCGCGCGGGCCTTCGGGGTTGGCGGTGAAGGCGTCGAGATAGGCGCGGGCAGCGCGGTTCCACGCACCCTGGAACACCTCGGCCTCGCCGCGCAGGAAATGCGCCTCGGCCGACATCGGGCCACCGGGGTAGGTCTGGGTGAAGGCCTCGAGCAATTGTGCGGCCTGCGCGTAATCGCCGCTTTCATAGGCGGTGCGGGCGCGGTCGAAATCGCTTTGTTCGGCAACGGCCAGATTTGCCCCGCCCGGCTGCGACGGGGTGGCGGGCGCGACAGCGCCTGCACCTTGCTGCACCTCGACCCCGCCGAGGCTGGGCGTCTGGCCGAGCGAGCCGAGGCTGCACCCCTGTTCCAGTTCACACAGCCGGAATTCCAGATCGCCGATCCGGTTGGTACCATCGGTCACGATCCGGTCAACGCGGATCTGCAACTGCTCGGTCAGGCCGGTCAGGCGGCGCAACTCGGCCTCGATGGCGTCGACCCTGGCGAGAACCGTGCCGCCACCCCCGCCGCCCTGCACGCCGCCGGTGGTGTTCAACTCACCGCGCAGGCGCTGGATCTCGACGAAGAGGACCGAAAGTTCCTGCCGGATGTCGGCCAGCGTCTGCGTCCGGTCCTGTGTCAAGCCCATGGGCGCGGACAGGGCAAGGCAGATCGCCAGAACCGGGGTGAGAGCGCGGGCGCGCCGCATGGATCAGACCCCGGCGCCGGCAGACAGAACCGTCACGGCGCGGCGGTTCTGCTGGTAGCAGGATTCGGCCGAACAGATCTCGATCGGACGCTCCTTGCCGTAGCTGACGGTCGACAGGCGGCTGGTGGGCACGCCTTGCGACACGAGGAAATCGCGCACGGCGGATGCCCGACGCGCACCCAACGCAAGGTTGTATTCGCGTGTGCCCTGTTCGTCGGCATGGCCTTCGATCAGCGCGAGGTATTCACGGTTGGTGAGCAGCCACTGCGCCTGCGCGGTCAGGATCGACTGCGCCTCGACGGTCAGGGTGGACTGATCCACTGCGAACAGCACGCGGTCGCCGACCGACTGGTTGAAGAAGGCGATGGAGGTGGGGTCGGAGGCGGAACCAATGCCCCCCGCGCCGTTGAAGCCGGCACCGCCGGCAGCGCCATCGGACAAGCCGCCACGGGCACAGGCCGATACGGAAAGGGCCGCGATGAGAATGAGCGCCGCAGCGCGAAAACGGATGGTCATGATGCTCGTGTCCTTGTTCTTTTGGTCAGTCTAGCATGGCGTGCGGCACGGCGTCCATGCAGGGGATAGGTGGGCGGGTTCACGGAAGGCGGGGCGACCAGGACGGATCCGATGCCATGCCGGGTGTCGCCACCCGTTGCAGGTTCCGGCCCGAGATGTCGACGGAATAGACGGCGGGCGCGCCATCGGCACCTGCGGTTTCGCGGGTGAACATCAAGACGCGGCCATTGGGCGCCCATGTCGGTCCTTCGTCTAGGAAGGAGGCCGTCAACAGCCGCTCCTCGGACCCGTTGGTCCGCATGACGCCGATGTGGAAGCGCCCGGCCTCTTGTTTGGTGAAAGCGATGTAGTCGCCGCGGGGCGACCAGACGGGCGTGCCGTAGCGCCCGGTGCCCCGGCTGATCCGCGCAGGCTCGCCGCCGCCGGCGGGCATGACATAGATCTGCTGCCCGCCGGTGCGGTCGCTCTCGAACACCATCTGGCTGCCATCGGGCGAGAACGACGGCGCCGTCTCGATCGAGGGGGCGTTGGTCAGCTGGGTCCGCGACCCGCCGCCGACGCTGACGCGGTAGATGTCGGAATTGCCACCCTGCTCCATCGAGAACACCACGCTGCCACCATCGGGGGTGAAGCGCGGCGAGAAGGTCATGTTGCCTGCCGACACGGCCTCCAGTGGCCGGGGCTGCAGGTTGGCGATATCCATCAGATAGACGCGGGGCTGGCCGCTCTCGTAGCTGGTGTAGATGATCCGGTCGCCCGTCGGGCTGAAACGCGGTGCCAGCACAAGGTTGCGGCTATCGGTCAGGAACTGGACGTTTGCGCCATCGTAATCCATCAGCGCGATGCGTTTGAGGCGGGCGTTTTTCGGCCCTTCCTCATGCACGAAAACCACGCGGGTGTCGAAATAGCCGGTCTCGCCGGTAATACGCTCATAGACCTGATCGGCGACGTTATGCGCCATGCGGCGCCAGCCATCGCGCGCGCCGACAAACTGCAGCCCCTCGCCCAGAGGCTGCTGGCTGAACACGTCGAAGAGGCGGAAGCGCACGATCAGGCGCCCGCCCTGTTCCTCGACCTCGCCCACGATAAGGGCCTGCGCATTGATCGCCTGCCAATCGGGATAGAGGATCGGCGCGTCGAAGCTGGTCACGGTCGAGATATGTGCCGTGTCGGGGATCTGCCGGAACAGGCCCGTGCCGCGCAAATCGGCAGCGATGACGCGGGTGATGTCGGCCGCTGCGTCCGCCGCAGCGCCATTGCGGGCGATGAAGCTGGGGATGGCGAAGGGAAGAGGTTCGATCACACCCTCGGTGATCTCGATCCTGAGCGGCCCGGTCTGCGCGCGGGCGCGGGCTGGCAGAAGCGGGCTGGCGGCCAGCGCGGAGCCGGTCAGGATCAGGGAGCGACGGGTCAGTATGGGGGTCGGCATGGGGAGCACCTCCTGCCGCGCGGGGCGGCTTTCGGATGGAAGGATAAGGGGAAAACGGGTCCGGGTCATCGGTCGGATGCCCCGGATGGATCGAATGTGATCTCGATGGTCTGGGGCCAGGGCCCTTCATTTGCCGATAGGTCGTAGCCGTTCACGCCACACCGAAGCATCGCACGACGCGCAGCTTCGTAGGCCTGTTGACCAGCGGCATTGTTTGTGCCGCTGAAAGCAACAAGGCGGAGCGTTCCGTCACTGGGTCGCCCATCACTTCCTAAAGCGACCGATAGAGTAACTTTAACGTTCTGCGCCTCAGTGCTTAGGGAGCCGAGATTCCAACAAGACGAAACCGTAGCGGCAAGGATTTCGTACCCCTCAGGCGCAGTCACAATCTGACCAATTGCGACCGAAGGGGTTAGCGACAAAAGAGCTGTACAGCCAAACCTCGCGATCATCTCAGGCGCATCCCGTCGGGGTTGAAGGAAATCTCGACCTGCCGCCAGTGATCGTAGCTTTCGACAGGCAGGCCGTAGCCGTTCGCCCCGCAGCGCAAAATCGCGCGGCGCGCGGCCTCGAAGGCCTGTTGGGCGGCGGCCTGACTACCGCCACTGAAGGTGACCATTCGCAAGGACCCTTCGACCGGCTTGGCCTCACGATCCATGTCGAAACCGACGACCACGGTCGTGCCTTGCGCCTCGGTCGAAAGCGAGCCGACGTTCCAGCAGGTCTGCACCGCGATGCGGAACCCGTCGCGCGCCCCCGCACTCAGCGGCGGGCCCGACGGTTGCGCGGGCGGGCCGGGGTCGCTGACGGCATCCGCGACGGCCGAGGCGATGGCATCGGCCAGCGGGTCGGATGTCGGCGCGGGGTCCGGAGTGGGCGTGGGTGGCGCCGGCGTCGGGTCCGGCGCGGGAGCGGCCGCCTGCTGCGGCTCGGGCCGGTTGGGTCGCGTGGGGGGCCGGATCGAGGCGACAGGTCCGAGCGGGCCACCTGAGGGCGTTTCGGCCTCGGTCACGATCTCGGTTGTGGCTTCCTCGGGCGCAGCCTCGGGCTGGGCCTCGACCACGACCTCGGCCGGTGCGGGCTCGGCCGCTTCGGGAACGACCTCTGGCGCGACGGCCACGTCTTCCTCGGGCGCAGGCGCTGGCAAGGGCGCGATGCGATCGCTGGCGCGCGGCGTCGGGCGCGTGCTGGGCGGCAGATCGGGCGCGCCCGCCAAAGGTGCGGGCGGCGCGATCGTGTCCGTCACCTCGCCGGGCGGCGTCGGTTCTGGCTGGGGCGCGGGTTCGGGGGGCGGCGCCTCGGGCTGCGGCTCGGGCGGCGGGGCGGGCTCGGGCTCGGGCGGCGGAGGGGGCGGTTCGGGCGTGGAGGGGCGCGGTTCGGGCGTGGTCGCCACGGCGGCGGGAGTCGGTTCGACAGCGGCGGTCAGCGCCTCGAATTCCGCCGTGGACAAGATGGTGACGCCGGTAATCTCGAAGTCCACCGGGTCGCTCTCGCGGAACAGCCCATCGCCAAACGCGACCCAAAGAAGGATCGCGGCGTGGATCGCTGTCGAGGCGTAAAGGGACCGGCGCATCGCGTTCGCTGCCCCCTCACCGTCCACTGCCGTCAAGCCGCGGTCCACCGGCATCGGTCACCAGACCGATCTCGCGGAAGCCGCCGGCGTTCAGCGCACCCATCACGCGCATCACGTCCTCGTAGGGGATGCCGCCATCGGCGCGCAGGAAAACACGCGTCGAATCCCGCTCGGCGGCGATCGCCTGAAGGCGCGTAACCAACTCGTCCAGCGGGACAGACGTTGTCTGGATCATCACATCGCCCTCGGGCGTCATGGTGATCGTCAGCGGCTCCTCCTGCTCGGTCGGCAGGGCTTCGGCCGAGGTGTCGGGCAGGTTGATGGGCACGCCCACGGTCATCAGGGGCGCTGCCACCATGAAGATGATGAGCAGGCACAGCATGACATCCACGAAGGGCGTCACGTTGATCTCGGACATCGGCTTGAGGCTGTCGCGCCGCCCCCTGCCCCGCCGCCGCGTGCCGCTGCCCTTGGAAACCGAGACGCCCATCAGTCAAGCTGCCGCGACAGCAGAGTTGAGAACTCGTCGGCAAAACCTTCCAGACCACTGACAAGGCTGTCGGCATCGGCGCTGAGCTTGTTGTAGAGGATCACGGCCGGGATGGCGGCCAGAAGGCCAAGGCCGGTGGCCAAGAGCGCCTCGGCGATACCGGGTGCGACGACCGCCAGAGAGGTGTTGCCGGAAATGGCGATTTCCTGGAACGACCGCATGATCCCCCAGACCGTGCCGAACAGGCCCACGAAGGGCGCCGCCGAGCCGGTGGTGGCGAGAAAGTTCAACCCGTTGGTCCAGCGTTCGCTTTCGCGCCCTATGGCCACGTCCATCGACCGATCGACGCGCTGCTGAACGCCGGGGATCAAGCCCCCGTCGTCGCGCAATGATCTGCGCCATTCGGTCATGCCCGCGACAAAGACGCGCTCATAGGCGCTGGCGGGGGCATCGGCCATTTGCTCGTAAAGCTCGTCCAGCGGTTCGCCCGACCAGAAGGCGGAATCGAAGGCCGCCGCATTGCTGCGGGCACTGCGGAACATCTTGACCTTGGTGAAGGTGATCGCCCAGACCCAGACCGAGGCCACGATCAGGCCGAGCATGACCGCCTGCACGATGAAGGTTGCGCGGAAAAACAGCGCAATGAGGGTATAATCCGCCTCTTGCGCCAGAGCGAGCGTTTCAGTTTCCATGGTGGTATTCGGGGTCCTCTGCCCTAGCCTCAAGACGTAACGGGCACTTTGCGTGCCTCATTTGGGGTGCATTTTAACAGGTTGGAAGAGGGATTGCGAACACTTCCGCGTCAGGGCGCCATATCCGCCGCAAGCGACGCGACCCTTGCGCGAAGTTCCGCCGGAAGCCGCGTCGCGCGGCCCTGCTCAGACAGGACCACGATGGCCACGCGGGCGCGAAACAGCAGCGTTTCACCGCGCCAGACGTCTTGCGCCATGTCGAAACTGGCACCTTTCAGGGCTGCAAGCCTTGTGCGCACCTCGATCTGGTCGTCGTAGCGCGCGGGGCTGAGGTAATCTGCCTCGACCCGCCGGACAGCAAAGACAAGCCCTGCCACCTTCATCGCGGTCTGGTCGATGCCGGCCGCACGCACCATTTCCGACCGCGCGCGTTCGATGAAACGCAGGTAGTTGGCATAGTAGACGATGCCCGCAAGGTCGGTGTCCTCGTAATAGACGCGGATGGGCCAGACATGGATCATTGCAGCCTCGGCAAGCGGGCGGTCAGGCGCAGCGCATGGGCCGGATCTGTCGCGTGGGGCGGCAGGACGGGATCATAGGCTGCGCGGATCAGGTCAGCGATCTGCGGCTTGAGGATGGCAGGGCCGTCCGGCTGCAGCACGGCCAAAGGCGACGCGCCCAGAAAGGCGGTATCGGACCACAGCACGATGGTCTGCACGATCTGGCTGAGCGCGATGGTCTCGGCGGGGGCCTGCGCCATGGCGGCATCCATGCGGACAAAGACGAAGGCCGCCTTGATCGCGCCGCCCTCCTCAAAGCGGAAGGCGCGGTATTGGTTGGCATCAGCTGCGTCCAGCCGGGCCACCACCTCTGGCAGGCCGGGGATCAGCCGGTCGAGATTGGGCGTTGCGGTCAACTCTTCCCAGTCGCGGATGAAGAAGATCATCAGGTTCGCGCCCAGTTCCGGGTCGGTCTCGGCCATCTTGTGCCCGGCCAAAGCCACCACGGCCTCGATCGCACCCTTCAGGACCCGCACGGTCGCATCCTCCACCCCGAAAACCACGGGCACGATGGGTCGCCCCCAGCGGGCGAACAGGAACTGGCCGTCGGCGCGGGTGAACATCGCGGCCACGGCGTCTGCGGTGAGGGGGGTGAGGGTCGTGTCAGTCATGATCTTGGTCTACCGGTATGGCACTTGTGCAGCAACGCCTCACGGTCACGACCGCTTGATCCGGTTCCAGATCAGTCGCGCTGCGGGTCGGGCAGATGTGCACCCCATTTCCGCGTCAATGCGGCGGCAGGGTCCACGCCCGTGCGCGCGGCGAACACCAAAAGAAAGCCCAACAGATCGGCGATTTCATCGGCAAGATCACCAAGCTCTGCGGTTCCACGCCCTTGCCCGTTCAAGCGCAGATGGGCACCCGCCACTTCACCCAATTCCTCTGTCATCTTCAGCAGGGCAAACTCGGCTGTCTGCGGCGCGCCGAAGCGCTCGGAATATATGGCGGCTACCTTGATTGATAACGCCGACAGATCCGCCATACGGTCGGTCAAAACAGATGCCCCTGCCCCGGCGTGGGTGGTGTCGCAAGGCCCAAATGCGTCCAACCCTTGTGGGCCAGCATCCGCCCCCGCGGGGTGCGCGCGATCAGGCCCTGTTGCAGAAGGTAGGGCTCGATCACCTCTTCGATCGAGTCACGGCTTTCCGACAAGGCCGCCGACAGCGTTTCCACGCCCACCGGTCCACCTGCGTAATTTTCGGCAATCAGGCTCAGGTAGCGCCGGTCCGCCCCGTCGAGCCCCAGATGATCCACCCCCAGCCGCGTCAGCGCGCTGTCGGCGATGGCCTGCGTCAGCCGCCCATCGCCCTCGACCAGCGCGAAATCGATCACCCGCCGCAAAAGCCGCCCGGCGATGCGCGGCGTCCCCCGCGCCCGGCCCGCGATTTCGGCCACGCCCTCGGGATCGGCGTCGATGCCCGATAGGCGCGCTCCGCGCGCGACGATGCGGGTCAATTCCTCGGTGGTGTAGAAATGCAGCCGTGTCGGGATGCCGAAGCGGTCGCGGAGCGGCGTGGTCAAAAGGCCCATCCGCGTCGTCGCCCCCACCAGCGTGAAGGGTTGCAATTCGATCCGCACCGTGCGCGCCGCGGGCCCTTCGCCGATCACCAGGTCCAGCTCGAAATCCTCCAGCGCGGGGTAGAGCACTTCCTCCACCGCCGGGTTCAGACGGTGGATCTCGTCGATGAAGAGCACATCGCGCGCCTCAAGGTTGGTCAAGATCGCCGCCAGATCACCTGCCCGCGCCAGCACAGGGCCGGATGTCATGCGGAACCCCACTCCCAGTTCGCGCGCCATGATCTGCGCCAGCGTGGTCTTGCCCAGACCGGGCGGCCCGTGGAACAGCACGTGGTCCATCGCCTCGGCGCGGCGGCGCGCGCTTTCGATGAAGACGCTCAGATTCGCCCGCGCCTCCGCCTGCCCGATGAAATCATCCAGCGTCTGCGGGCGCAGCGCGCGGTCGGCATCCTCGGGCAAGGGTGCAGGGCGAAGCGTGGGATCAGGGTCGGTCATCGCGGTCCTTCATGCCGTAGGCTGGGCGGCTCCGCCAGAGGCGGGTTCGCCCGCCGCCCGGATCACTCCCTGGGTGCAAGCAGCCGCAGCGCCGCGCGGATCAGGGCGGGCGCCTCGGCCCCCGGTGCGCTGCCCGCCGCCTCGGCCACCGCACGCGCGGCCTCGGAGGGCGCATAGCCCAGATTGGCCAGCGCCGACATGGCGTCGGCGGTGGCCGCCCCCGCGGGCGCCGCAGCCAAAATCGAAGCGGGCGCTACAGGTCCAGAATCGACCTCGATCAACGGATCGATCACGCCCGCCGCCTGACCCAGCGTGCCGCCCAGCGCCATGATCCCCGGCGCCTTGTCCTTCAATTCGTTGACCACCCGCTGCGCCAACTTCGGCCCGATCCCCGGCGCGGCCTTCACAGACCCCCAGTCGCCGATGGCGATGGCGCGGGCCACGCCCTCGGCCCCCAGCGTCCCAAGGATCGCCATGGAGGCCTTGGCCCCAACGCCTTGAACCGTGGTGAGCAAGCGGTGCCATTCCCGGTCATAGGGCGTCAGGAACCCGAAAAGCTGCAACAGATCTTCGCGCACCAAGAGTTCCGTATAAAGCGCCGCCACCTGCCCCGCCCCGGGCAGCGCGGCCAGCGTCCGGTCCGAGCAATGCACGGTGTAGCCCACCCCGCCCACATCCAGCAGCACATGGTCCGCCGCCTTGTAATCCACCCGACCTGTCAGCTTGCCGATCATGACGCCGCCCCGATGGCTTGCGCCAGCCGCCCGGCGGTCTGGGCGTGGAAAGCATGACAGATGGCGATGGCCAGCGCATCGGCCGCGTCCGGCCCCACCGGATCGCAACCCGGCAATTGCAGGCGCACCATGTGTTCGACCTGCCGCTTCTCGGCATGGCCCACGCCCACGACAGTCTTCTTGACCGCATTGGGCGCGTATTCCGCGACGCTCAATCCTGCCTGCGCGGGCACAAGCATTGCGATGCCGCGCGCCTGCCCCAGTTTCAGCGTCGCCACCCCGTCCCGGTTCACGAAGGTCTGTTCCACCGCCGCCATCTCGGGCGCATGGCGCGCGATCACCTCGGTCAGCTGGACATGCAGCGCCAGAAGGCGCGTCGCCAGATCGCCGGTCCCGCTCAGGCACTGGCCATTTGCGATGTGGCGCAAGCGCGGGCCATCCGCCTCGATGACCCCCCAGCCGAGGCACCTGAGCCCCGGGTCGATCCCGATGATCCGCATCGCCTGTTTCCCGCCTGCCCAAGCCCGAATTTCCACCGCTTTCTGCGGCCTTTGTGCATCACTAGCACGAAAGGCGAACATTGCCTAGGCCGGGTGTTTTCGGCCGACCCGTCCGAAGCTTTGGGAAGTGGTCGCATTTGCGATGTCGAAAAACGTCGCTCCAGCGCCTGAATGCGACAGGCGTCGGCGGATTTTTGCCATGTTTTACGGTAAGTTAAGCGGCTTTCCCCGACATGCGGAAACTGCATGTGACCCATGCAGAAATCGCGGCTTGTGTGCCGCATTTGGGCTCTCTAGATGCCGCTTGTTCGCGGACCGCCCAAAACACGGGCAGTCACGCCTTTAAATCGACGATCGGAAAAGGATAGACCCGATGGCCATCATGACGAACCGCCCCATCGGCGCCGGCTTCGGCGCCTCTCGTGTTCTTGCCGATCTGGTCGGCCGGATCGCAGCCTGGAATGACGCACGCGTTACCCGCAAAAGCCTGTCGGCCCTGACCGACCGGGAACTCGACGATCTGGGTCTCGTGCGCGGCGATATCGACGATATCGCGCGCGGCACGTTCACCCGCGACTGACACGACAGCATGGAATGAGCGAAACGCCCCTCGATCACGTCGGGGGGCGTTTTTCATGGTTCACGGATAGGAAAGACGCGTCAGGCGGCGGACTGCCACGCGATGATCTGTGCGGCGAGCCAGTCGTAATTTCCCACCATCCACATGGTGACCTGATCGGGCATCAGAACATAGGCTGCAGCCTGCTGGAAACCGGTTCCGTTCAACAGCGCGATCACCTCGGCGCTGTAAACTTCGACCCCGAGGAACCAGATCAGGTATGCCTTGACCGCCACCGCGATCACATAAGCCATGATCAGACCCCTGAGGGGGAAGCCGAACCGCAGGCGACGCTGTTTCGGCACAAGCAAGCCGTTTGATTGAAGCACGAATTCCCCGACAACGCGATTGCGCCGGGACTGGTCTATCCGCTGCACGCGGGACTGAAAGTTTGGATAGTCCTGATTCATCGGGCGACTCAAATATTTTTGAACGCCCCCACCAAACGCGTTCATACCGATAATTGACACAAATTGCGAGCGAAATGCGGCCGGACTATGGCCACTTACCGGCGCAGTGTCAGGGTCGTCCAATCGCCAATGATGCGCCGGTCCTCGAACGTGAACCCGGCCACCTGATAGGCGGCAAGAACCGCCTCGGCCTGCGGGTTCAGGATGCCGGACAAGATGATGTGCCCCCCCGCACCGACATGCGCCGCGGCGGAGGGCGCGAGATCGATCAGGGGACCCTTCAAAATATTTGCAAAAACAAGGTCATAGGGGGCTTTTTTTGCCAGAAGAGGATGCTCGAACCCGGCCGCCTCGACACAGGCAATCCGCCCCCCGACCCCGTTCGCCACCGCGTTTGCCACCGCCACGTCGACCGCCACGGGGTCGATGTCGGACGCGATCACGACCCCGTCCAGCACCTTGGCCGCGGCGATCGCCAGCACCGCCGTGCCGCAGCCGATGTCGGCGACGCAAACGGGCCTCACGCCATCCGTCAACAGTTTGTCCATGGCTTCGAGACAGCCTTGCGTGGTGCCATGGTGACCGGTGCCAAAGGCCATCGCGGCCTCGATCAACAGACCCACGCGCCCCTCGGGCAGCTTGTCGGCATCATGCGAACCATAGACGAAAAACCGCCCCGCCTCGACAGGATGCAGCTCGCGCCGCACATGCGCGACCCAATCCGTCTCGGGCACCTCGGACACGGTGAAGGGCTTTGCCTCATGCGCCACCGCCAGGATCGTCAGGGCGATGTCGTCGGGCAACTCAAGGAAATAGCCCCCCACTTCCCACAGACCCGATCCATCCTCCATCTCGAAGACCCCCACGCCGCTCGGCGCAGGCTCGAGATCCTCCAAAGCCTCGCCAAGCGCTTCGGCAAGATCCTTGTCGGCAAGGGTCGTCAGGGCGGTCCAGGTTGGCATGGGGCGCGGGCTCCGGTTGGGGCGGTCGGCGCTGGCCTACGCGGATCGGGCAGTCTTGGCAATCATGCGCTATTCTGCCGGTGCCGCGACGGGCCGGACCAGCAGGGTCTCGTTGCCCGGTTCGGGGTGGCGCGGCACCAAAAGCGACAGCGCCATGGAGACAAAGGCGATACCGGCCGCCAGAAAGAAAACCGTCGTGGGCGAGCTCAGCCACAGATAGCCCAAGGCGACCGGCAGGAACACCGCCGCGATATGGTTGATGGTAAAGGCCACCGCAGCTGTGGGCGCGATGTCGCCGGGATCGGCGATTTTCTGGAAATAGGTCTTGATCGCCAGCGCCAGCGCAAAGAACAGGTGGTTCAGGATATAAAGCACGCCGGCGACCCAAGGCCCCCAGTCGAAGATATAGAGCCCGGCATAGAGCAGGAAAATCACACCCAGCCCCCCGTATTCCACCACCAGCGCCAGCCTCTCGCCAAAGCGCGCCACCACCGCACCCAGCAAGGGGGCCGCGATCATGTTGGCCAGAAGCGTCACCATGAAAAGCGCCGTGATCTGGTGCACATCGAACCCATAGCGCTCCACCATCATGAAGGCCGCGAAGACGACAAAGATCTGCCGCCGCGCCCCCGACATGAATTGCAGCGCGTAGTACAGCCAGTAGCGGCGGCGCAGAACCATCTTCTTGGTCTGGGGGTTGGGGCTTTCGAATTGCGGATAGGCCATCAGGCAGACCAGCGCGATCAGCGCCGTCACGCCGCCCGACACCCAGTAGACAAGGTCGTAGCTCAGATCATAGGCGCGCCATGTCACCACGATCAGCCCATAGGCCAGCAACGTTGCCCCCGATCCCACCGCCATCAGCCAGCCCAAGACCTGCGGCGCGCGTTTCTTGTCGATCCACTGCAGCTGCAGCGACTGGTTCACCGTCTCGTAATAGTGAAACCCGATCGAACTGAGCAGCGTGATGAACAACAACCCGCCAAGGCTGGGGAACTGCGCCGTCAGCGCGGTGGCCACGCCCAGCAAGATCAACGACACCAGCGCCAGAACCTGCTCGCGGATCATGAGGATCAGCAAGATCACTCCGATGGCCAGAAACCCCGGCACCTCGCGGATGCTGTGCAGCCAGCCGATATCGGCCCCGTCAAACTGCGCGCGCTCGATGACGAAATTGTTCAACAGCGCCGACCAGGTGGCAAAGGCCACGGGCATGGCAAAGGCCATCAACGCCAAAAGCGCGATCGGCCGCCGCCAGAACGGCAGTCTCTGGGCCTCCGCAAGCGGAAGCGCCCTGAAAGTGTCACCAAGCGCCATGCCCTTGCCCTTACGCCTGAATTCCACGCCCGTCCATCAAGACAGTCTTGCAAAACCGCACAAGCGCCCCTGCATCTTCATCCCCGAAATATGGCGGGGGAGACGGCCAAAGGCCGTCGGGGGCAGCGCCCCCACGCCTGAGACCTGCCAAAGGCAGGGCGAGGCAAAAGCCATGCCGCGGCACGCGGCACCGCTCGATCAGATCCTCAACTGGCCAGAACGTTGCGGAAGGCCCAGGGCTCCTCGGGGTCTATATCCTCGGGGAACAACTCCCAGCGGTCCTGAAGGGGTGTCCAGTCGGTGTAATGTGCCTCGACCGGGCCAAGATAGGGGCGTTGCACCTGCAAGCAGCGCGCGTGGTCCATCTCGTCGGCCTCGACGATTCCCGCTTGCGGGTTCTCCAGCGCCCAGACCATGCCCGCCAGCACCGCGGAGGTCACCTGAAGCCCGGTCGCGTTCTGGTAGGGCGCCAGATCGCGCGCCTCGTCGTTCGACAGCCGCGAGCCGTACCACAGCGCGTTCTTCGCATGCCCGTACAGAAGCACACCCAACTCATCGATCCCCTCGACGATCTCGTCTTCGGTCAGGATGTGGTGCTTGTCCTGCGCACGACCCGACCCGAACATCTCGTGCAGGGACAGCACGGCGTCGTCGCAGGGATGGTAGGCGTAATGACAGGTTGGGCGATACGCAGGCATGGGCCCCTGCCCCACGGTGTAGTAATCGGCGATCGAAATCGCCTCGTTATGCGTCACCAGAAAGCCGAACTGAGGCCCCGGCGTCGGGCACCAGCTGTGCACGCGGGTGATGGCGCCGGGGCGGTCCAGCCAGATCGCGGCCTCGCATCCGGTTGCGTGGCGGTAGCCGTTTTCCGGGAACCACGGCTCATGCGTGCCCCAGCCCAGCTCGGCGGGCTGGAAGCCTTCGGCGATGAAGCCCTCGACCGACCATGTATTGACGAAGACGCCGCGCGGGCGCGGCACGCGGCGGGCCTGAGTGTCACGCTCGGCGATATGCACACCCTTGACGCCGAGGGACTGCATCAGTGCGGCCCAGCCTGTGCGGTCGACCGGCACCGCCACCGCGCTCCCGGTGTCGCGGGCCAGCGTCAGCAGCGCCTCCTTGACGAACCACGACACCATGCCGGGGTTGGCACCGCAGCACGACACGGCGGTTGCGCCGCCGGGGTTGGCCGCCTTCTCGTCGCGCATGGCCTGGCGCAGCGCGTAATTCGTGCGCGCGGCATTGTCTGTGGTGTTGAAATAGTAGCCCGCCCATGGCTCCACCACGGTATCGATATAGGGCACGCCCAGTTCGCGGCAGAAGCGGATCAAATCGAGCGAGGAGACATCGACGCTCAGGTTGACGCAAAATCCGCGACCCGGTTCCAGCAGCCCGCCGAGAACCTCGCGGTAGTTCTCGGGCGTCAACGCCGTATCGACGAAATTCAGCCGGTGCTGGCGCAAGAAATTGTGCTGGCCCGCGTCGGGTTCGATCACCGTCAGCTTGTCCGCATCGTAATCGAAATGCCGTTCGATCAAGGGCCATGTCCCCTTGCCGATCGAGCCAAAGCCGATGATCACGATGGGGCCGTCGATACGGCCATAGACGGGATAGGCTGGGGTCATGGCACCCTCCGGGCAAGGATCTCCTGAAATGACAAGGGCCGCGCCTGATCGGCACGGCCCCCATAACGTCGCGTGCGGCAGATATCAGTTCTGCGCGTAATATTCGATGACGAGGTTCGGTTCCATCTGAACCGGATAGGGCACATCGCCCAGACCCGGCGTCCGCACGAAGGTGGCGGTCATCTTGGAATGGTCGGCCTCGATGTAATCGGGCACGTCACGCTCGGCCAGCTGGGTGGCTTCAAGCACGACGGCGATCTGCTTGGATTTCTGGCGGACCTCGACCACATCGCCTTCCTTGACGCGGTAGGAGGGGATGTTGACGCGTTCGCCGTTGACCAGAACATGGCCGTGGTTGACGAACTGGCGGGCAGCAAAAATCGTTGCCACGAACTTGGCGCGGTAGACGACGGCGTCCAGACGACGCTCCAGCAGACCGATCAGGTTCTCGCCAGTGTCGCCGCGCACACGCTCGGCCTCGGCAAAGATCTTGCGGAACTGCTTTTCCGTCATGTCGCCGTAATAGCCCTTGAGCTTTTGCTTGGCGCGCAGCTGCAGACCGAAGTCCGACATCTTGCCCTTGCGGCGCTGGCCGTGCTGGCCGGGGCCGTATTCACGCTTGTTCACCGGGGATTTGGGGCGGCCCCAGATGTTTTCGCCCATCCGGCGGTCGATTTTATACTTGGCAGAGGTGCGTTTGGTCACCGTCTGATCTCCTTCTGATGCGCGGACCCACGCGGGCGCCGCTGTGAAGGGCGTTGTCCTTTGCCTTGCGGCCGACAGGCTTTCCCTTGCGGGAGCCACCAACACCAATATGAAACCCCGGCCTATGCAGACCGGGGATCTGCGCGCCTTCTAGGCAGCGCTGCAGGGGCTGTCAATGCCGTGCGGCGACCGATTTCGTGGGCACCCCGCCCAGCAAGATCGCGGCCTCGGCGCGGTTGACCATGCGCCGCGCGGGCGGGCCATAGAGGTCGGGGTTTGTCGCCAGTTCCGGGCGCAGGTCGCACAGCAGATCGCGCTGGCCACAGGACAGGGTGTCGAGCCCCATGAAACCGGGGTGAAAGCTTTCCACCTCCAGCCCATTGGCCCAGATCACCTCGTGGCGCTCCAGCATCAGGTGAATGTACCACGTCTCCCGCAGGGAATGGTCGACCGTGATCCAGCGGTCGCCCACAAGGTCTGCGGCACGGACCAGAACCTCCGGCTCGCCCCACAGGTCGCGCGCGGCCTGACCGGTGACCAGCACGCGATGTTCGGGACTGACCACCAGATCGTCTTCGGGCCGGTCAAGGCCCAGCGCGCCGCGCCGGAGCCGGATGGGGCGTTGGTCGGGCATCGCGAAAAGCCGCGCGCCGGACATGCGGCGGTTGCCGGCCCACAGCACCGCTTGCGGACCGCTGTCACGGGTCAGAAGACGGTCGCCAGGCCCAAGATCCTCGATCGGAATATCGCCCGTTTCGGTCCTGAGCCGCGTGCCGGGCGTGAAACAGATCACCGAGGGGCGTTCGGACGGCGTCGGGCGCAGCATCCGCTCGGAACACTGGACGATGGTCAGATCCCGGTTGGGCGGGGGCATGTCGCCCACAAACATCAGGATCGGAACCGATCCATCCTCGATGACGACGGGAACGATGGTGAAAAAGCGCGTGCCATCCGACACGACGAAGGCTCCGCGGAACACCGGATCAGCCTCGTCGGCGGCAAATTCGGCGGGGCCGGGCGCGGGGCGCTGCAACAGCTTGCGCACCACCCGCGCCGCACGGGAACGAAGCTCAGCATGGTCCCGGCTGGCGGTCAGGATGAGGGCGGCACCATCACCCTCGAGAGGCAGCGCATAGCCGTGCCAGCTCCACGCCATCCCTTCCACCATCTCTTGTTGTGGTTCTGCCGGAAAACCCTCTACCCAGGTTTGCGTCCATGAGATCACGAACGCGCCCCGAAAGCCCGTGCCCATATTGCCCCGCCTCATCAGGTTATAACATGCCAACCGTTGATCGGTCGTGCCGTCCAAACACCATATCAGAGGCGATTCGCTGTGTATAGCGTGCGGTGAGGCGACAGCTACAAAATGTCAGAAACGGATGTCGACACTGAGCGATCCGACGATCTGCGGCTCGGGCTGACCGACAAATTCCTCAGACATCCAGGTGACGCCGTAAAAGAAATTGCTGTCCCCAAGGCCGTAATTCACACCAAGGCGCGCGCGATGGCGGATGTCCTCGGCCTGAAAACCGCGATTTTCGGGCAAAAAAACGGAGCTGTCGACCCAAGCGGTGTCGGCGCCCAGCAGCAGCGACCAGCCCCCCTCGGTGGCGATATCGGTGATCGCGGCGATGCGCTGGCCGGTGATCGGGTCGCGCGCCCGCAGGCCGCCCTGACCCATGCTGCCAAAGGTCACATCGAACCCGGCGCGGGCAAGATTTTCCACCCCGCCCTGCAGTTCCACGAAAGGGCGGAATTCGCCACTATCCCAACGCAGGCTGCGCCCCATCTCGAGCGTGCCGTGCAGATAGATGCCATTGTCGACCTGATAGTTCTCGAGACCCACGCGCGGCATCGAAAACAGGTCATGGATGCTCGATTGCAGCGAGCGGATGCCGGATTGTTCGCCGGTGATCGCGATATCCGCGCCCGCCGTGACCTCGAAGCCTTGCAGATCATAATGGGTATGTGCGCCCAGCCACCACGTGCCCGCGTAAAGCCTGTCGCCCGGCGCCGGAGTGCTCAGGTTGTCCGGCGCGATCACTTCTCCGCGAAAGCGGTATTCCATGACACTGAAGGCCTGCGTCGGCAGGCTGCCGGTCCAAGCCGGCCCGCGAAAGGCACTGACCGAGAAAGCGCCCGACCGCCAACGGTCGCGGCGGTCTGCAAGCGCGTCATTGCTGAACAGACGCACGAGGCCCAGCGCCTCACGGGGCTCTTGCGCCTGTGCTGCTGGCGCAAGGACGAGAGCGTAAAGGAAAAAGGCCCCAAGAAGGGCGCGGGTCTTCGTCATGTCACTGCCTCACGCGACGCGGCGGTTGACCCGCCTGCTGGTTCGGAGTGACCCTAACACCGACTGCGCGCCCTGACTATTGCAGGAGCGCAACAGCCGTCAGCCACATTTCGAATAGCCGCAGCTGTTGCAGGTCAGGCACCCCTCGGCCATGCGCATGTCGTATTGACCGCAGGACGGGCAGGCAGGGCCCGGTTTGTGGCCAAGGTTCACGACCTGCGCCTGCGGGTCGGATTTCAGGCCCATCCCCTCGCCAGCGATGAAGCCGATCGACACCATGTGGCGTTCGATCACGCCGCCGATCGCCGCCAGGATCGAGGGGACGTATTTGCCGTTCATCCACGCGCCCCCGCGCGGGTCGAAGACGGCCTTAAGCTCCTCGACCACGAAAGACACATCGCCGCCGCGCCGGAACACCGCCGAGATCATGCGGGTCAGCGCCACGGTCCATGCGAAATGTTCCATGTTCTTGGAGTTGATGAAGACCTCGAAGGGCCGCCTGTGTCCGGCCAGAATGATATCGTTGATGGTGATGTAGAGCGCGTGTTCGCTGTCGGGCCATTTGACCTTGTAGGTGTGCCCTTCGAGCGCTGCGGGGCGATCCAGCGGCTCGGACATGTAGATGATCTCGCCACCCGCGGCCTCGGCGGCCTCGCGGCCGTCGGGCTTGTCCTGCGCCTCGGAGACGGTCAGCACCGAGCCCGTAACGTCATTGGGGCGGTAGGTCGTGCAGCCCTTGCAGCCGGTCCGGTAGGCCTCGGCATAGACATCCTTGAAATCCTCGAACGAGATGTCGGCGGGCACGTTGATCGTCTTGGAAATCGACGAGTCGATCCAGGGCTGGGCGGCGGCCTGCATCCGCACGTGATCCATCGGCGCGAGCGTCTGGGCGGTCACGAAATGATCCGAAAGGGGGGCGTCGCCCATATGGTCGCGCCACAGCGCGACGGCGTAATCCACCACCTCTTCCTCGGTGCGGGTGCCGTCGGGCTGCAACACCTTGCGGGTGTAGGAATTGGCGAAGATCGGCTCGATCCCAGAGCTGACATTGCCCGCAAACAGCGAGATCGTGCCAGTGGGCGCGATGGAGGTCAGCAGCGCATTGCGCAGCCCGTGTTCGGCAATCAGCGCCTGCACCTCAGGGTCAAGCCGCAAGATCATCGGCGCCTTGGCATAGGCCACCGCATCAAAAAGCGGAAAGGCGCCCTTTTCGGCAGCCAGCAGCGCCGAGGCACGATAGCTCGCATTGGCGATGGCTTCCATCCATGCGCCTGTCTGCGCCACGGCGGCGTCGCTGCCATAGCGCAAGCCCATCATCGCCAGCGCATCGGCAAGACCCGTCACGCCCAGCCCGATCCGGCGCTTGGCGCGCGCCTCTTGCGCCTGCGCCTCGAGCGGAAAGCGTGAGGCATCGACCACATTGTCCATCATCCGGACAGATGTCGCCACAAGGTCGGCCAGCCGCGCAGGATCGATACGCGCGGCCTCGGTAAACGGGTCCTCGACCAGCCGCGACAGGTTGATCGAGCCAAGCAGACAGGCACCATAGGGCGGCAGGGGCTGCTCGCCGCAGGGATTGGTCGCCGCGATCGTCTCGACGTAGTTGAGGTTGTTCTCGGCATTGATGCGGTCGATGAAGATCACGCCGGGTTCGGCGTAATCATAGGTCGCACGCATGATCTTGTTCCACAGATCGCGTGCCTGCAGCGTGTGATAGACGCGACCGCCAAAGATCAGATCCCATGGCCCGTCCGCCTCCACCGCCGCCATGAAGGCATCGGTGACGAGCACCGAGACATTGAACATGCGCAGCCGCGCGGGGTCTGATTTGGCCGCGATGAAGGCCTCGATATCGGGGTGGTCGCAGCGCAGCGTGGCCATCATCGCGCCACGGCGCGAGCCCGCCGACATGATCGTGCGGCACATCGCATCCCAGACATCCATGAAGCTGAGTGGCCCCGAGGCGTCGGCAGCCACGCCATGCACCTCAGCCCCCTTGGGCCGGATGGTGGAGAAATCATAGCCGATCCCCCCGCCCTGCTGCATGGTCAGCGCAGCCTCGCGCAGATTGTCGAAGATGCCGCCCATGCTGTCGGGGATCGTGCCCATCACGAAGCAGTTGAACAGCGTGACCGACCGCCCCGTGCCCGCACCGGCCACGATACGGCCCGCCGGCAGATACTGGAAATCCTCGAGCGCGGCGTAGAACCTGTCTTCCCAACCGGCCTTGTCTTGTTCGACCTCGGCCAGTGCGCGGGCGATGCGGCGCCATGTATCTTCGACCGACTGGTCGATCGGCGCGCCGCCCGCCTCCTTGAGGCGATACTTCATATCCCAGATCTGTTCGGCGATGGGGGCGGCGAAACGGGTCATCGGGACTCTCCTGAGGGAAGACGGGCAAGATAGCGCGCCCTGCCCGGTCGATCAACAGATTGCAGATCCCTGTAACAGCACTACGATATGCTGTGGTGTGAGGATTCTGTGGAGAGAGCTGTGGGAAAACCCGGGACAACCCATCTGATCAAGCTCTGCGTCGGGGCCGAGACGGTCGAGGACCTTCTCGACTGGCAGCGCGATCCGCGCGCAAAGGGGCAAGATGGGCTGCCGCGCTGTGTCACCCGCATGTGGCCCAAGCGCGTGGACGAACTGTTGGCGGGCGGCTCGCTTTACTGGGTGTTCAAGGGGTTGGTGCTGTGTCGGCAGCGCGTGCTGCGGCTGGATGAGGTGACGGGTGCTGACGGCATCGCGCGCTGCGCCATCGTGCTCGACCGCGAGGCGGTGCGCGTCGCGGCCACCCCCAAGCGCCCCTTTCAGGGCTGGCGCTACCTGACCCCCGAAGATGCGCCGCGCGACCTGCCCAAAGGGCGCGAGAGCGAAGAGCCCCTGCCGCAATCGCTGCAGAACGCGCTGGCGGAAATCGGGGTTCTCTGAGCCGACATCACGTCTGAAAACCGCCCCAAATCCGCCATCGTCCCCAGCCACATGCGGGGCATGAAACGGATCTTCACCACGTCGCCTTCGGTTCGGATAGGTCCGGCCGCAATGGGCCTAGCGCTTCTGGCGCTCGTCCTGTCGGACGTGTCCGCCGCGCAGGGGCAAGCCACACAGATGCCGCGCCAGACCCTCGCCCATCCCGGCCCCGAGGCCGTGACGATCCTTGCGCCCGACATCGCCCCCGAGACGGGCGCGCGGGCCGAGGCGGCGGTTTCTGATGCCGCCTGGCACGCCGCCTATGCCGAAGGGCCCGAGGGCCGGAGCGGCGTCTGGACAGCCGCCCATACCATCGAGCTTGCCCGCGATTACGCGCTCGCCGCCTGTGGCGAGGGCTGCAGCGTTCTGGCCGAACGCCGCCCGCTTCACGCGCCCGACGGCCCCCGCCTGCGCACCATTCTCCTGCAGCCGGAGATGACGCGGCGCATCGGGAGGCAGGGGCCCTATTCGGGGCGGGCCCATATCCTCGCCATCGGGGGGGCCGGCGCCTGGGGCACCGGCCATGACGAGGGGCGCAGGGGTATCGTCGGCGTGGCAACCGATCGCGCTTTGTCGGAATGCGAGGCGCGCCGAAGCGCGGAGCGTACGCCGCCGGGGCTTGTATCGCCGCCCTGCCGCATCATGAGCCTGACCGACGCGGAGATCACAGATCTGCGGCCCGAGACGCCGCTTTACCCCGCCTCTTTTGTCGTCGATCTCGCCACGCTGACGGCGGTGCCAGACGAGGCCCTGCGCGTGATGCGCACCGATGGCACCTACTGGGACGGCCCTGACGCCCGGTGGTGGCCCGACGGGTTGAACGGGACGGTGGCCACCAACGGCGAGGGCGCCGAAGGTCTGGTCCAGAGCGGTGGCTGGCCCGAGGGTGCCGAGGCAATGGCGCTCGCCCTGTGCGAAGCGGCCCGCCGCTTTGGGGATCCGCCCTGCGCCATATGGTTGCGGCGCGTCCCGCCCAGCCGCCCGCGCGCGGGCAGTCTGGCGGTCACACCCGACCTGCTCGCGGATTTCCGCACGTGGCAGGGGATGGAGGGTGCGGGCGCGTTCGCCATCGGGCCGCTTGGGGCCTATGGTTCCTCGCGCGGCTTCGCCACGATCGAGGAGGCCCGCCAGCACGCCGCGGATTGGTGCGCCTATCACAGCCGCCGTGCCAGCAGCGCCTTCGACCTGCGCAGCGCCTTCATCGACCAGCCGCCCTGCCGGATCGTCGCCGAACGCGGGCCCTGAGGCGTCGCGTCAGACCGCCCCTATCCGCGCCACCAGATCGGCCAGCGCCGCGCGTTCCGCTGTGCCCCAAACCGCACCGCGGGCGCGGAACAGCGTCGCTTCCGAGCGGTGGATCAGACCGTCGTCCAGCACTTTCAGATGATTTGCGCGCAAGGTCTCGCCGGTCGAGGTGATGTCGGCAATCGCCTCGGCATTGCCATGCGCGACCGTGCCTTCGGTCGCGCCTTGACTGTCGACCAGCTGATAATCAGCCACGCCTGCCCCGCGCAGGAAATCGCGCACCAGCCGATGGTATTTCGTGGCGATCCTGAGCCGGAACCCATGCCGTGCGCGGAAGGCGGCGGCAACTGCATCAAGGTCATCAAGCGACGTGACGTCGACCCAGCATTTCGGCACCGCGATCACCAGATCGGCATGGCCGAAACCCATCGGGGCCACGATCTCAACCGTCTGATCCCAGGCCGGGATGCGTTCTTGAACAAGATCAGAGCCGGTCACGCCCAGGTGGATGCGCCCCGCCGCCAGTTCGCGAGGGATCTCCCCCGCCGACAGAAGCATCAGTTCGACCTCGGCGCCGTCGACCTCGGCCGCGTATTCCCGTTCCGACCCGGTGCGCCGCATCTCCAGGCCACGGTCGGCGAACCAACCGAAGGTCTTGTCCATCAGCCGCCCCTTGGAGGGTATGCCCAGCCGGATCGTCATGCCGCGCCACCTTCGGCCATCTGAGCGAGAAGGCCGGGACGGATCACCCCGCCCACTGCCGGGATCTCGCGCCCGGCGCCCAGGATGCGGGTCAGCGCATCATACCGCCCGCCGGTCGCGGCTGGCGGCAGGTCGGGGCGGCCCGGCGCAAGAAAGCCAAAGACGAACCCATCGTAATATTCCATCGTCGTGCGGCCATAGCTTGCCTCGAACGGCAGATGCGCGACATCGACGCCCGCTGCGTCCAGTGCCTCCATGCGGGCGGCAAAGCGGTCGACCGCAGGCACGAGACCCGGCAGATCGACGCAGACATCGCGCAGCTGTTCGCAGGCATCGGGCAACATCGCCTTGAGCGACAAGATCACGCCCAGAACCTCGGCCTCCGCCGGAGGGATGGGTGGGGCCTTGGCATCCTCCATCAACGTGGCGATGCGGGCCTCGACCTCGGCTGTGCTGCGCAGCCCGATCTCGGGGCCCGCGGCGGCGACCAGCGCGCTGGCCCCCTGCCCTTCGGCCGCCGCGATCAATGCCGCGCGGGCAAGCGGCACGGGCGCGCGGCCCGTGTAGCGGTCGATCAGCGCGCGGAACCGGCGCGGCCGCCAGATATGTCGGCGGAGTGCCGCCTTGCGCGGCGTGGTCGTTGTCAGCGTGTCGATGGCAGCCAGCAAAAGACCGATGTCGCCCGTGACCGCGCGCAAGCGATAGGGAGAAAGAACGTCGGAGAACAGCGCAAAAACCTCGGCATCGGCGCGAGTCGGGTTGGCGCGGTCAAATACCTCGAAGCCGACCTGCAGATATTCGGAGGGGCGGCCCGAGCCCGCGGCCTGCGTGCGGAAGACCTCGCCCATGTAGGCGTAGCGCGCGGGGTCGGCCCCGTTCGCCATATGCATCTGAACCACCGGCACGGTGAAATCGGGGCGCAGCATCATCTCGCCCCGGTCGGGGTCATGGGTGACATAGGCGCGCGCGCGGATATCCTCGCCGTAAAGGTCCAGAAGCGTCTCGGCCGGTTGCAGCAGATCGGTTTCCACCGCCTGCGCGCCCGCAGCCTCGAAGCGCGCCAAAAGCGTCGCCGCCTCGGCCCGGAGGGTTGCCTTGTCGCTCACCTGTGTCGATCCAGCAGCTTGCGGGTTTCTTCTACAAGATAGGCCAGCGGCACCTCGACCTGCGCGGGCTGGGATTTCCATTCCTCCAGCGTCGCCTCCTGCGCGAGCTTGGCACCAAGGATCAGGTCCTTGAGCTGCACCACACCGCGCAGGGCCTCGTCCTCGCCTTGAATGACGGCAACCGGGCTGGCGCGCTTGTCGGCGTATTTGAGCTGGTTGCCGAAATTCTTGGGGTTGCCCAGATAGACCTCGGCCCGGATGCCCGCCTGTCTGAGCGTGGCGGCCATGGCCTGATAATCAGCCATCCGGTCGCGGTCCATCACGGTGACGATCACGGGACCTTGCGTCTCGCCGGTCAGCCGCCCCTTGGCGCGCAGTGCCGCGAGCAGCCGGTCGACGCCGATGGAGACGCCGGTGGCCGGAACCTCCTGCCCCGTGAAGCGTTTCACAAGGTCATCATAGCGCCCGCCCCCGGCGACAGAGCCGAATTGGCGCGGACGGCCCTTTTCGTCGAGGATTTCGAAGGTCAGCTCGGCCTCGAAGACCGGGCCGGTGTAGTAGCCCAAGCCCCGGACGACGGAGGGGTCGATGACGATGCGGTCCCCGCCATATCCTTGAGCGGCGAGAAGATTTGATATTGTCTCTAGCTCCGACACCCCCTCCACACCGCACATGGAGGATTTAACAATCGAACGCAGATAGTCCGCCGCAAATTGGTTCTTCACGCGGTTGAAGGCTTCCATTTTTGGAAGCCCCAGCAACTCATTTTCCCGCTTCTGAAAGGCAACCATTCCTTGAAGAACACGCTCCCCGCCGGGCGCGTCTATTTCTTGTTGATACGAGGCAAGATCAGATTGGATGGCGGTGTGAGCATTGACGAACTCGATCAGCGGAAGCATCTGTTCGGCGTTCAGCCCCGCGCCTTTGGTGAAGTCGCCGCTCTCGTCCTTGCGACCCTCACCCAAGAGCGCCCGAACTCCGTCCACCCCGAGCCGATCCAGTTTGTCGATGGCGCGCAAAACAACGCCTCTTTCATATGCGAACTTATCTGGATTGGTCGGATCGAGAATTTCCGCGACCTCCATAACCCCGTTCAGCACCTTTCGGTTGTTCACCCGCACGATGTAGTCGCCGCGCGGGATGCCCACGGCCTCGAGCGTGTCGGCCAGCATCCCGCATATCTCGGCATCGGCCGCGACCGAAGGTGCCCCCACTGTATCCGCATCGCATTGATAGAATTGCCGGAACCGCCCCGGTCCCGGCTTTTCATTGCGCCAGACCGGTCCCATCGCGTAGCGGCGGTAGGGAAAAGGCAGGTCGTTGCGGTATTGTGCGGCGACGCGGGCCAGGGGGGCGGTCAGGTCGTAGCGGAGCGCGAGCCAGGTGTCGTCTTCCTCGAAAGCGAAGACACCTTCGTTCGGGCGGTCGACGTCGGGCAGGAACTTGCCCAGCGCCTCGACGGTTTCCACGGCGGAGGTTTCCAGCGGGTCGAAGCCGTGCAGGCGGTAAACCTCGGCGATCTTTTCCAGCATCTGCTGACGCTCGGTCACTTCCGCGCCGAAATAGTCGCGGAAGCCTTTGGGCGTCTCGGCCTTGGGGCGGGGTTGCTTTTTCTCTTTGGCCATGGCGTGCGTCGTGCCTCGGGGAGCGGTCGCGCGACCTCTATCCGAGGGGGGCGTTGACGGCAAGGCGGCGGCGGGGCAGAGCCTTGGGGAAACGGGCGATGACGGGGACGAGCCATGACCGACGCGGTGACACTGGAAGAACGGATGGCGCATCTGGAACGGGTGGCCGATGACCTGTCGGAGGTCGTGGCGCGGCAAGATGCCGAGATCGCGCGGCTGACCCGGCGGGTCGAGATGCTGATGCAGCGCGAGGCCGAGCGCGAGGTGGACGCGAGCGGGACCGTGCCGCTGGCGGATCAGAAGCCGCCGCATTGGTGAGGGACGGGACTGGGGGGCTCTGCCCCCACGGCCTTTGGCCGTTCCCCCGGGATATTTTCGAAACAGAGAAGCGGGCGGGCGCGCGTTAACCTTAATGGCGGGTTACGCTTGAACCATTCGGGGGCTGCGCGGTCGGGATCGCAGCAAAATCACCAGCATGATGCCCACGTTCAGCGCGTTGAAGGCGATGCCGTTGAGAAACGCCCAGCGGTAGGAGCCGGTGAGGTCGTAGATCAGACCCGAGAGCCAGCCGCCCAGCGCCATGCCGAGGATCGTCGCCATGATGACGAAGCCGACGCGCGCGCCGGCCTCACGCGCGGGCAGGTATTCGCGCACGATGATGGCATAGGCGGGCACGATGCCGCCCTGGCTGAGCCCGAAGATGAGCGAGACGAGGTAGAGCGAGGTCAGCCCCGTCGTGGGCAGGTAGAGCATGAGCGCCAGCATCTGCAGCGTGGAGCCGATGAGCAGGGTCAGCACCCCGCCGAGCCGGTCGGCCAGAAGCCCCGAGACAAGGCGCGAGGCGACGCCACCCAGCAGCATGAGCGAGAGCATTTCCGCACCGACGGCGGGGCCGTAGCCCAGATCGGTGCAATAGGCGACGATATGGACCTGCGGCATGGCCATGGCGACACAGCAGCCGATGCCCGCGGCGGCGAGCAACCATGTGAGCGCCTGCGGGCTGAGGCCGGTGTCGCGCGCCCTGAGCGATGCGGCGGTTTCCGAGGCCAGCAGCGCCCCCTCGGGCAGGGGTTTGCGCAAGAGCCATGTTGCAGGCAGCATGACGAGGAGCGTCGTGGCAGCGATGATGAGGTAGGCGGTGCGCCAGCCGGGGCCTGCGAGGATATCGGCAAGGATGAGCGGCCAGATCGCGCCCGACAGGTAGTTGCCCGATGCGATGATGGCGACCGCGATGCCGCGGCGCTTGAGGAACCATTGAGAGACATCGGCGATCAGCGGGCCGAAGCTGGTCGCGGTGCCGAAGCCGATCAGGAATTGCAGCGCCGAGAGCGTGGCGATGTTGGGGGCCATCGCCGCTGCCCCGTAGCCCGCCGCCATCAGCACCGCCGAGGCCGCGAGCGAGCGCGCGACGCCGTAGCGGTCCACCGCCCGGCCAATGGCGAAATTGCCCAAGGCAAAGCCCAGCATGGTCAGCGTGTAGGGGATCGACGCATCGGCCCGGTCCACGCCGAATTCCGCCTGCACGGCGGGCAAGATCACGATGATCGCCCACATGCCGACATTGCCGATGAGCGAGATCATGAGCGACAAGCCGAGGCGCGTCCAGGAGGCGCGGCTGTCGAGGGGGGAAAGGGGCGCGGTCATGGGCGCGACGCTAGGCGGGCCCGGGGCGGATGGGAAGGGCTCAAACCTCCTCCACCGTCACCACGCCCTCCATGGAGCGCAGCGCGCCCTTGATCTGGGGCGAGACGGGGAAATCATCGCCCAGTACCAGCTCCACCTCGCCCGGCAGGTCGGGGTGCATCAGGCACAGGTGGATCGGGCCGCGCGCGGCGCGGGCGGCATCCTTGGCCATGCGGGTCAGGAGCGAGCGGACCGAGGCGATGCCGGTCTCGCCCTCGACGAAGACGCGCAGGCCGGTGGCCTCGGCAGCGACGGCGCTGTCGATGGGCTCCACCCGGCGGCACAGGAGTTTCAGCTGGTCGGCTTCATAGGTCGCCTCGACCTGCAAGATCACGTTCATCCCCGTTTCCAGATGGGGGCGCGCGACCTCGAGCACGTCGGAGAACAGCGTGACCTCGTAAAGCCCCGTGGGGTCGGACAGCGAGACAAAGGCGAAGCGGTTGCCCTTTTGCGACTTGCGCTCCTGCCGGGCGGAGACGGCACCGGCCATTTTCGCCACGAAAGGACCGCCCTGCACTTTGCGTGTCACCTCCTCCAGCGTCTGCACGCCCTTGCGCCGGAGCGCGGGCATGTAGTCGTCCAGCGGATGGCCCGAGAGATAGAAGCCGATGGCCTGATGCTCGCCGGCCAGCCGTTCGGCGGGCAGCCAGTCGTCGCACTCGGGCAGGCGCGGCTCTCGCAGATCCTCGCCCGCCTCGCCGAAGAGCGACACCTGATCGGAAGCCGCGGCATCATGGATCGCGGCGGAATAGGCGGTCAGCGCGTCGAGCGCGGCAAAGACGCGGGCACGGTTGCGGTCGAGCGTGTCGAAGGCGCCCGCGCGCACCAGCATTTCCAGCGAGCGCTTGCCCACCCGCTTGAGGTCGACCCGGCGGGCGAGATCGAACAGCGTGGTGAAGGGTTTCTCGCCGGTTGGCGTCTGGCGCGCCGCGTGGATCAGGCGCATCGCGTCCACGCCCACGTTCTTGAGCGCGCCAAGTGCGTAGAGGATGCGGCCCTCCTCCACCGTGAAGGTGGGGGCGGAGCGGTTGACGCAAGGCGCGACCACCCCTATCCCCAGCCGCGCGACCTCTTGGCGGTAGATGCCCAGCTTGTCGGTCAGGTGGATGTCGCAGTTCATCACCGCGGCCATGAATTCGACCGGATGATTGGCCTTGAGCCAGGCGGTCTGGTAGCTGACCACCGCATAGGCGGCGGCGTGGGATTTGTTGAAGCCGTAATTGGCGAATTTCTCGAGCAGGTCGAAAACCTCGGAGGCTTTCGCGGCATCGACCCCGTTGGCCGCGGCACCCGCCTCGAACTTGGGGCGTTCGGCGTCCATCGCCTCCTTGATCTTCTTGCCCATGGCGCGGCGCAGCAGGTCGGCCCCGCCAAGCGAATAGCCCGCCATCTCCTGCGCGATCTGCATCACCTGTTCCTGATAGACGATGATGCCCTGCGTCTCGTCGAGGATATGGTCGATGGAGGGGTGCAGCATGTCACGCCCGGAGATGCCGTTCTTGACCTCGCAGAATTTCGGGATGTTCTCCATCGGGCCGGGACGGTAGAGCGCGACAAGGGCGATGATATCCTCGATGCAGTCCGGTTTCATCCGGCGCAGCGCGTCCATCATGCCCGAGCTTTCCACCTGGAACACGGCGACCGTCTTGGCCGAGGCATAAAGCGCGTAGGTTTTCGCGTCGTCCAGCGGGATGGCGTTGATCTGGTTTTCAGCGCCGGGCGCAGGGTCATAAAGCCGCGTGCCGTCCGGCGCCTCATGCAGCTGGCGGCCCGAAGCGTGGATCAGCTCGATCGCGTTTTGCACCACCGTCAGGGTCTTGAGGCCGAGAAAGTCGAACTTCACCAGCCCCGCCGGTTCCACCCATTTCATGTTGAACTGGGTCGCGGGCATGTCGGATCTCGGGTCGCGGTAGAGCGGCACCAATTCGTCGAGCGGCCGGTCCCCGATCACCACGCCCGCCGCATGGGTGGAGGCGTTTCGGAGCAAACCTTCAATCTTTTCGGCATAGTCGAACAGGCGGCGCACCGGGTTGGTGCGCCCCTCGCGCCGGTCCTGATCGCTTTCGCGCATCTCGTCGCGGATGCGTTCCTCTTGTGCTACGGCCTGACTGATCGAGACAGGTTTCACCCCGTCGAGCGGGATCATCTTCGACAGCCGGTCGACCTGCATGAAGGGCATCTGCAAGACGCGCCCCACGTCGCGCACCGCAGCCTTGGACAAAAGCGCGCCGAAGGTGATGATCTGGCCCACCCGGTCGCGGCCATATTTCTGCTGCACATAGCGGATCACCTCTTCGCGGCGGTCCATGCAGAAGTCGATGTCGAAGTCGGGCATCGAGACCCGCTCGGGGTTCAAAAACCGCTCGAACAGGAGCGAGTAGCGCAGCGGATCAAGGTCTGTGATCGTCAATGCATAGGCCACGAGCGAACCGGCACCCGACCCTCGCCCCGGCCCCACGGGAATCCCCTCGTCCTTGGCCCATTTGATGAAATCGGCGACGATCAGGAAATAGCCCGGAAAGCCCATCCCCTCGATGATGCCCAGCTCGAACTCGAGACGCCTGTGATACTCCTCCACCGGCGCGGCATGAGGAACGACCGCGAGCCGGGCGGCCAGCCCGTCTTGGGCCTGACGACGCAACTCCTGCACCTCGTCCTCGGCAAAGCGGGGCAAGATCGGGTCATGGGTCCGTGCGCGATAGGCGCAGCGGCGCGCGATCTCGACGGTGTTTTCCAGCGCCTCGGGCAGATCGGCAAACAACGCCGCCATCTCCTCGGGCGATTTGAAATGGTGCTGCGGCGTCAGACGGCGGCGCGGCTCGGACTGGTCGACATAGGCGCCTTGGGCGATGCAGATCAGCGCGTCATGGGCCTCGAACATGCCGGGTTTCGGGAAATACACGTCGTTCGTCGCCACCAGCGGCAGGCCGCGCTCATAGGCCAGTTCGATGGTCGGGCGCTCGGTCACGCGCTCGGCCTCAGGCAGGCCCTTCTCGCCGGGATGGCGTTGCAATTCGAGGTAGAGGCGGTCGCCAAAGATCGCTTCCAGCCGGGTCAAGAGCGCCTCGGCCTTGGCCATGTTCCCGGTCCGGATCAGCCGCCCCAAAGCGCCATCGGGCCCGCCTGTCAGGCAGATCAGACCCGCGCCATGAGCGACCAGCTCTTCCAGCGTCACATGCGGCAGCGTGCCGTCGCCGCGCAAATAGAGGCAGGTGTTGAGCTTCATCAGGTTCTGGTAGCCCTGCCGGTCCTGCGCCAGCAGCACAAGTGCCGCCGCAGGCACCGATCGCTCGCCCGGCCGCACCGGGTCGTAATCCACATCGATCTGGCAGCCGATAATGGGCTGTACGCCCGCCTTGGCGGCGGTTTCCGAGAATTCCAGCGCGCAGAACATGTTGTTGGTGTCGGTCACGGCGACAGCGGGCATGCCGGCCTCGGCCACCATCGCGGGCAATTTCTTGACGCGCATCGCGCCTTCCAGCAGCGAATATTCGGTATGCACGCGCAGATGAATGAATCGGGGACTGGTCATGGATCGGCATGCTAGGCGCGCAAGGCCGACATGGGAAGGCTTGAGCCACATCATATTGTGGATGGTGCAGGGCCTTGTGCCGTCGGTTGCGGCGGCCTTTCCGGCAGAGCGCTGCGCGACCCTGTCGAAACTCAGTGAATCGCCGTGGGGCGAGGTCCGGGGACCCACTCTTACAACCGCCCATCTCGACGCCATCGCGGCGGCGGGTTTCGACGCGGTGCGCCTGCCCGTCCGCTTTTCCACAGGCGGGACCGTCAGGATCGACCCCGTGCGGCTGCCAGCCGCCGCCAGCATGATGCGCGCGCCGTTCCAGACGAACGCCCGAAAAACGGGCGATTGCCTCGATCAAGCGCAGCCGCGCCCCGCACAAGGCTTGCAATGCGGCGCGGACCGGGTTTTTCTACCATCCGGTCAAACACGCACACGGGCCCGCGCTCTACGCCGCATCGAGCGCCGGACGACCACCCCGAACCGGTATCGCGGCA
Organism: Roseicyclus mahoneyensis; assembly: GCF_003148775.1. GTDB lineage: Bacteria > Pseudomonadota > Alphaproteobacteria > Rhodobacterales > Rhodobacteraceae > Roseicyclus > Roseicyclus mahoneyensis. Next base: position 135,771 of record NZ_QGGW01000008.1, on the reverse strand, counting down.
GGCATATCACATGAGCATCCGGTTTCTTCTGAACGGGAAACCTCAGGACGTGGAGGCGGGGCCGACCGTCACGCTTCTGGACTGGCTGCGCGAGGCGCGGCACCTGACCGGCACCAAGGAAGGCTGCAACGAGGGCGATTGCGGCGCCTGCACGGTCATGGTGACAGACCCCGACGGCACAGCCTGCGCGCTGAACGCCTGCATCCTGTTTTTGCCGCAACTGCAGGGCCGCGCCGTGCGCACGATCGAGGGGATCGCCGGGCCTGACGGCACACTCCACCCGGTGCAGAAGGCGATGGTCGCGCATCACGGATCGCAATGCGGCTTCTGCACGCCGGGGTTCGTGGTGAGCATGGCAGTCGCGCATCTGAACGGGCGCACCGACCATGACGATCAGCTCGCCGGAAACCTCTGCCGCTGCACGGGCTACGCCCCGATCCTGCGCGCGGCCGAGGCGGCGGTATCCGCGCCGGTGCCGGACTGGATGCGGAGCGATGCCGAAACACTCCGCGCAGCTTCCTTCATCTTTCCACAAATATGCACTTCGGGGGGCTTGCCCCCCGCCTGCCCGACCTCAAGCGATGCGCTCGCCGACTGGTACCAAGCCCACCCCGATGCCACCCTGATCGCAGGCGCGACCGATGTGGGGCTCTGGGTGACCAAGGGGCTCCGCGACCTCGCCCCCATAGCATTCCTGAACCAATGCGCCGACTTGCGTGGGATTGTTGCCAATAGCGACACAATCCGCATCGGGGCCATGACCAGCCTGACCGAGCTTGGCAGTTTCATCGCTGAACGTCACCCGGCCTTCGCCGAACTGATCCGACGCTACGGCTCGGTGCAGGTGCGCAATGCGGCGACCATCGGCGGCAACATCGCCAATGGCTCGCCCATCGGCGACAGCCCCCCCGCGCTGATCGCGCTGGGCGCGACGCTGCATCTGCGCAAGGGCGATACCCGCCGCACCCTGCCGCTCGAGGATTTTTTCCTCGACTACGGCAAGCAGGACCGCGCCCCCGGCGAATTCGTCGAGGCGGTCAGCATCCCCGTTCAGCCCGACCGGCTGGCCTGTTACAAGCTCTCCAAACGCTTCGATCAGGACATCTCGGCGGTTTGCGGCTGTTTCAACGTGACGCTCGATGACGGCACGGTGACCGACGCCCGCATCGCCTTTGGCGGGATGGCGGGAGTGCCCAAGCGCGCGGCCCAAGTCGAGGCAGCGCTGATCGGACAGCCGTGGACCGAGGCGACAGTGACGGCGGCGCAGGCCGCAGTCGAGCAGGATTTCACGCCACTTTCGGACATGCGCGCCTCGGCCGCCTATCGGTTGCGCGCCGCCGAAGGCATGCTGACACGGTATTTCCTCGAAAGCTGCGGCGAGGCGGTGAACGTGCTGGCGGTGCGGGCATGAGTGTCGAACCGGAGGGTTCCCAGTGAGCGTCGCCAAACCCCTGCCCCATGACGCGGCCACCCTGCATGTGACCGGGCAGGCGCGCTATGTCGATGACATCCCCGTGCCCGAGGGGTGCGTGCATCTGGCCTTTGGCCTGTCGACCATCGCGCGCGGAAAGATCACCGCGCTGAACATTGACGCCGTGCGCGCCGCACCCGGTGTGGTCGATGTGATGACAGGCGGGGATTTCGCGGTGATCCCCGATTGCTCCCCCTCGGCGCATGACGAGCCCTTGCTGTCGGATGGAACGATCCATTACGCGGGTCAGCCGATGTTTGTGGTGATCGCGGACAGCCATCTGGCCGCGCGCAAGGCCGCAGCGCTGGCACAGGTCGATTATGCCGAAGAAACACCGATCCTGAGCGTCGATGACGCGCTGGCGGCGGGGTCCCGCTTCGAGGATGGCCCACGGGTCTATGGCAAGGGCGATGTCGAGGCCGCGCTGGCCCGTGCACCCAATGTCATCGAGGGCCGGATCGAGGTCGGCGGGCAGGAACATTTCTACCTTGAGGGGCAATCGGCACTGGCCCTGCCGCAAGAAGGCGGCGACATGATTGTCCAGTCCTCGACCCAGCACCCGACCGAGATCCAGCACAAGGTCGCCGATGCGCTTGGCGTGCCCATGCACGCCATCCGCGTCGAGGTGCGGCGGATGGGCGGGGGGTTCGGCGGCAAGGAAAGCCAGGGCAATGCGCTGGCCATCGCCTGCGCCATCGCCGCATCCCGCACCGGCCGTCCCGCCAAGATGCGTTACGACCGCGACGACGATTTCACCGTGACCGGCAAGCGCCACGACATCCGGGTCGACTACCGCGCAGGGTTCGACGCAGAGGGGCGGCTTGTGGCGGTCGATTTCACCCACTTCCTGCGCTGCGGCTGGTCGATGGATCTGTCGCTGCCTGTGGCTGACCGGGCGATGCTGCATGCCGACAATGCCTACGATCTGCCCGCCGCCCGTATCACCTCGCACCGCCTGCGCACCAACCACCAAAGCGCCACGGCCTTTCGCGGCTTTGGCGGGCCGCAAGGAATGGTGGGGATCGAGCGGGTGATGGACCACGTCGCCCATGTGCTGGGCCGAGATCCGTTGGAGGTACGGCGGCTTAACTATTATGCCGAGGCGGCCGTGGCGAGTGCGGGAGCCTCCGGCGGGGATATTTTCGAAACAGAGAAGAGGAAGCGACTGGCCACTGCGGATCTGGCCGGACGGCGGGCGGTTAAGGTGAAGCAGACCGCAGGGGGTAGCAGCCGCTATGGAGGCGCCCATTCGCCAGTGCCGGTGACAGCAAGGGACGGGCTGACACCCTATGGCATGCAGGTCGAGGATTTCATCTTGCACGGGCTGACCGACCGGCTGGCCACAAGCTGCGACTATGCCGGGCGACGGGCAGCGATTGCCGCGTGGAATGACGCGAAGCCGGTGCTCAAGCGGGGCATCGCGCTGACGCCGGTCAAGTTCGGCATTTCCTTCACGCTGACCCATCTGAACCAGGCAGGCGCGCTCGTGCATGTCTACCAAGACGGGTCGATCCACATGAACCACGGCGGCACCGAGATGGGACAGGGCCTTTTCCAGAAGGTGGCGCAGGTGGCCGCAAGCAGGTTCGGCGTGGGCATGGACAGGGTCAGGATCACCGCGACCGATACGGCAAAAGTGCCCAACACCTCTGCCACGGCGGCCAGTTCCGGCAGCGACCTGAACGGCATGGCGGTGCAGATCGCCTGCGACACGATCCGCGACCGCATCGCCGCCGTGGTGGCGCCGGAATTGCAGGCCGACGCGGAACAGGTGGTGTTCGAGGGCGGAATGGTCCGCGCTGGTGTCGCTGAAATGCCCTTCGAGGAGGCGGTGAAGCGGAGCTACATGGCTCGTGTCAGCCTGTCGGCGACGGGGTTCTACAAGACGCCCGGCCTGCTTTGGGACCGGATCGCGGGCAAGGGGCGGCCGTTCTTCTACTTCGCCTATGGCGCGGCCTGCTCCGAGGTCGTGATCGACACGCTGACGGGCGAGAACCGCATCTTGCGCACCGACATCTTGCATGACGCGGGTGCGTCGCTGAACCCCGCGCTCGACATCGGGCAGGTGGAGGGGGGCTTCGTGCAGGGCGCGGGCTGGCTCACGACCGAGGAACTGGTCTGGGATGCCAAAGGGCGGCTGCGCACGCATGCACCCTCGACCTACAAGATCCCGGCCTGTTCGGACCGCCCACCCGTCTTCAACGTGGCGCTCTGGGACCAGCCCAACCGGGTTGATACGATCTACCGTTCCAAGGCGGTGGGCGAGCCGCCCTTCATGCTGGGAATTTCCGTGCTGATGGCGCTGTCGGAGGCCTGCGCCGCCTGCGGCCCGAACTACCCCGACCTGCAAGCGCCCGCCACAGCCGAGGCGGTTCTGGCGGCAGTGGACCGGGCGCGCGGCGCATGACGGGCATCCGCGTCACCGTGGCCGCCGTGCAGGGCTCCGCCCCCCGCGAGGAAGGGGCGGCCATGCTGGTGCGCGCGGACGGTATCGCGGGGACCATCGGCGGCGGCGCGCTGGAGTGGGAGGCGATGCGCATCGCCCGACAGATGCTGGCCGACGCCAAGGAGATGGCCGAGCATCGGTTTCCGCTCGGCCCCGCGCTCGGGCAATGCTGCGGTGGCGCGGTGACGCTCCGTTTCGAGGCGGTCGCGGCGATGGACAGACCGCGCGGCGCCGACCTCTGGATCTGGGGCGCGGGCCATGTGGGGCGCGCCATCGTGGCGACCATGGCCCCGCTGCCCCATGTGTCCATCACCTGGGCCGATACCGGACCGGGCCGCTTTCCCGTCGCCCCGCCCGAGGGGGTGGAGCCGGTCATCGCCGCCGATCTGCCGCGCCTGATGCCGCATGCGCCGGTCCATGCCCATCACCTGATCCTGAGCTACAGCCACGAAATCGACCTTGCGCTCTGCCACGCGGCTCTGACGCGCGGGTTCGCGAGTTGCGGGCTCATCGGGTCGGCCACCAAATGGGCGCGCTTCCGGTCGCGGCTTGGCCAATTGGGCCATTCGGATGCCGAAATTTCGCGCATCGACTGCCCCATCGGCGACCCGGCTTTGGGAAAGCACCCTCAGGCCATTGCCGTCGGCGTCACCGCGCGGCTACTGAAAGAGCATCTGCACAAGGAATCGGCATCCAAGCCGATCCATCGGGGGAAAGTGACACGCTCGTGACTGCGCTGCTCGACATCGAGGGGCTGACCAAGGCCTATCCGGGCGTCGTGGCGAATGATGACGTATCGTTCTCCATCCAGCCAGGCGAGGTCCACGCGCTTCTGGGCGAGAACGGCGCGGGCAAATCCACGCTGGTCAAGATGATCTATGGCCTGGTTACACCCGACCGCGGCACGATGCGGTTGCGGGGCGCGCCCTATGCGCCGCCCGAGCCGCGCGCGGCCCGCGCCGCCGGTGTGGCGATGGTGTTCCAGCATTTCAGCCTGTTCGAGGCTCTGAGCGTCGCCGAGAACATCGCGCTGGGCATGGAGAACCCGCCCAAACCCCGCGATCTGGCCGCGCGCATCCGCGAGGTGTCGGAAACCTACGGCTTGCCGCTAGACCCGTTCCGGCTGGTGGGCGACCTGTCGGCGGGCGAACGGCAGCGGGTCGAGATCATCCGCTGCCTGCTGCAGGACCCGAAACTGCTGATCATGGACGAGCCCACCAGCGTGCTGACCCCGCAGGAAGTGGAGATCTTGTTCCACACCCTTCGCAAACTGGCTGCCGAGGGCACAGCGATCCTTTATATCTCGCACAAGCTGGAGGAAATCCGCGCGCTTTGCGATGCAGCCACGATCTTGCGGACGGGAAAGAAGGTCTCAACCTGCACGCCCCGCGAGGTGACAGCGGCGCATATGGCCGAACTGATGGTTGGCAAATCGCTGAGCGTGCCTGCCCGCGACGCCCATGAACCGGGTGCGGTGCTGCTGGCGGTCGCAGGGCTGAGCCTCTCGTCAGGCTCGCCCTTCGGCACCAGCCTGCGCGACGTGACTTTCGAGGTGCGGGCCGGCGAGGTGCTCGGCATCGGGGGCGTCGCGGGCAACGGGCAAGATGAATTGCTGGCGGTGCTTTCGGGCGAAACGCCGGTGGCGGGCGGTGCTGTGACGCTCAAGGGCGTGGCCGTGGGCACGCTGGGGCCCAATGCGCGGCGCGAGAGGGGCCTTTTGTGCGCGCCTGAGGAACGGCTGGGCCATGCGGCGGCGCCGGACATGAGCCTGACCGAAAACGCGCTGCTCACCGGGCGGAAGCGCAAGGCACTGGAGTCGCGGGGCTTCGTCGACTGGCGCCGCACGCGGGACTTTGCAGAGGATATCATCGCGCGCTTCGACGTGCGCACACCGGGGCCGGGCGTGGCGGCCCGCGCGCTTTCGGGCGGCAATTTGCAGAAATTCGTGATCGGGCGGGAAATCCTGCAAGATCCGACGGTTCTGGTCGTGAACCAGCCGACATGGGGCGTGGACGCAAGTGCTGCCGCGGCCATCCGACAGGCGCTGCTCGATCTGGCCCAAAAGGGGGCTGCGGTGATCGTGATTTCGCAAGATCTCGACGAGCTTCTGGAGATCTCCGACCGGTTCTGCGCGCTGAACGAGGGGCGGCTTTCGCCGCCGCGGCCCGCCCGTGGTCTCAGCATGGAGGACATCGGGCTGATGCTGGGCGGGGCGCATGACATGCACGAGGTGGCGCTGTGATCGTGCTGGAAAAACGCCCGCAGCCCTCTCGGTTCTGGGTGGTGGGCGCGCCGGTTCTGGCGGTCGTGCTGACCATGATCGCGGGCGGGCTGATGTTCGCCTCCCTTGGCAAGGACCCAGTGGAGGCGATCCGCATCATCTTCTGGGACCCCCTTTTTTCCGAACGCTTCGCGGGCTTTTCGCGGCCGCAACTGCTGGTCAAGGCGGGGCCGCTGATCTTGATCGCGATCGGGCTGTCGCTGGGGTTTCGGGCGGGCATCTGGAACATCGGGGCCGAGGGGCAATACATCGTCGGCGCGATCTGCGGGGCGGCCTTCGGGCTTGCCTTCTGGCCGTCGGCACACCCGCTGATCTTTCCAGGCATGATCGTGGCGGGGCTTTTGGGCGGGTTTCTCTGGGCAATGATCCCGGCGCTGCTCAGGGTCTACGCGCGGACCAATGAAATCCTTGTCTCGCTGCTTTTGGTCTATGTCGCCGAGGCGATGCTGGCCTCGGCGGCGACTGGCTGGCTGCGCAATCCCGAAGGCTCGGGCTTTCCGGGATCGCGTAACCTCGCGCGCCATCCAGGCACCGATAACCCCGAACTCATCGCGGGCACGGGGATGCATTGGGGCGTTCTGGCGGCCTTTGTGTCGGTGATCGCGGCCTATGTGATCTTCTCGCGCCACATCCTGGGCTACCAGATCCGGCTGGCGGGCGAGGCGCCCCGCGCCGCGCGTTTTGGCGGCGTGAACGCCGCGCGGTTGGTGATCTTGTGCATGGGCGTGTCGGGGGCGCTGGCCGGCGCCGCAGGCCTGTTCGAGGTTTCGGGACCCGCGGCCCGCATCTCGATCGATTTCAACGTAGGCTACGGGTTCACCGCGATCATCGTGGCTTTCCTCGGGCGGCTCAACCCCATCGGCATCTTGCTGGCGGGGATTTTGCTGGCGCTCACCTTCATCGGAGGGGAACTGGCGCAACTGATGCTGGGCATCCCGGCGGCGGCCATCCAGGCGTTTCAGGGGATGCTCCTGTTCTTCCTGCTCGCGCTGGATGTGCTGGCCAATTTCCGCGTCACATGGCGACGGAAGGCAACAGCATGAGCGCCCGTGTCCGGGACATCTTGCTGTTCATCGGCGCGGCCGTGGCGGCCCACCTGCTGCTGATCGGCCCGCTGCTGGGCTTGATGATCCTGACCGGCGGGGCGGTTTTCGCTCTGCCCGTTTTGACGCTGATCCTGTTGGGTGCCATCGCGCTGGATCATTTCGTGATCCGGCCCAGCGGGCGCGATGGCTGGATCCTGACCGCCCCAGCCCTTGGCCTCTGCGCCAACGTGGCCTTTTTGGTGCTGACGACCAACTGGGGGACAGCGTGACCGGCGTCCGCCCCTACCAGTCCGGCGACACGCCATGGAGGCTGAAGGGCCTCGGCTTCGATCGCCATCTGCGGTGGTACCAACGCGACAAACCATGGGCTTCGCGGATCTCATGGCTCTGCCGCAGCTCCGTTTCAGTTTGGGCGCTGGTTGGGGCCTCCCTTACCCTTGCCTGCGTTATGCTGACGGCGCCGGTATCGCGGGGATCGCCATGACATCCCCCCGCCCGCCCTTCACCCGCGCAGAGATCTGGCCCACCTTCGGCTGGTTTCTCTTGGGCCTCTGCATCAGCCTCGGCGTGGTCGGTGGCGGCATGCTGCTCTACGCCGGGCTTTGGGTACTATGGCCCGTTTTCCTTTTCCTCGCTGTGTTGCAGACGCTGTTCGAAGGCGTCCGGCGCGTGATCGGATGGAGTGTCCGGCGCGGCTGGCGCGCGATCAGGGGCCTGCCGCCACTGCCGACACCGCCCCCGGAGCGGCTGCCCCGGACCAAGCCTTGGCTGACCGCCCATGCGGGCTGGATCGGTTTCATCCTCGGCGGCCTATGGTTGGTCCATGGCGTCTGGACCGATGGTGTTTTGCCATGAAGACAGGACCCGCATGATCATCGACCCCGTCACCCTCATCGTCGCCCTGATCACCGTCGCCACGCCGGTCCTGCTGGCCGCCATCGGCGAGCTGGTGGTCGAGAAATCGGGCGTCCTGAACCTCGGCGTCGAGGGGATGATGATCATGGGCGCGGTCTGCGGCTTCATCACGGCCCAACAGACCGGGTCGGTCGCGCTGGCCTTTGCCGCTGGCATGGGGGGGGGGATGGCGCTGGCGCTTGTCTTTGCAGTGCTGACGCAGGTCCTGATGGCCAATCAGGTCGCCTCGGGACTGGCGCTGACGCTCTTCGGGCTGGGCCTTGCCGCGCTTTTGGGGGCGGGCTACTCGGGCCTGCCGGTGCCATCGGTGACACGCCCCTTTCCCGAAGCCTTGCGCGATATCCCCGTTGCCGGCCCGATCCTGTTTTCCCATTCGATCCTGATCTATATCGCCATAGGGATCGTGGCGGCCGTTTGGTATGTGCTGACGCGCACCCGGATCGGGCTGGTGATCCGGGCCGTGGGGGAAAACCACGATGCCGCCCATGCGCTGGGCTACAAGGTGGTGCGCATCCGCTTTGCCACGATCCTGTTCGGGGGGGCCTGTGCGGGTCTGGGGGGCGCATTCCTGTCGGTCGTCCGCGTGCAGAACTGGTTTGACGGCATGACCGCTGGCGCGGGCTGGATTGCGCTGGCGCTTGTGGTCTTCGCATCGTGGAAACCGTGGCGCGTGCTGCTCGGCGCGTGGCTGTTCGGAGGGATCGCGGCGCTGCAACTGCGCCTGCAGGCGGCCGACGTTGGGGTGCCCGTCGCGCTGCTGGATGCCTCGCCCTATATCGTGACTATCGTGGTGCTGGTCATCATCTCGTCCGACCGCAGGCGCGCGGCGCTGAACGCGCCCGCAGCCCTCGGTCGCGTGTTCCACGCGTCGAGCTGAGGACAAACGTCATGCGGCGGGCCGAGATCATCGACATCCTCGAAGGCACGCACCCGCATGCGGGTCGGGGCGTGGCGTTGGCGATCTACGCGCTGATCGTCGTGTCAGCCGTCGTGATCGCCATCGAGACCATGCCGAGCCTGCCCGATGGCCTTCGCGCTGCACTGGCCATGGCCGAGATCGTGATCCTGGCCATCTTTGCGCTGGAATACACCTTGCGCCTGATCTGTTCGCCCCATCCGCTGCGCTATGCCTTAAGCTTCTGGGGGATTATCGATTTCATCGCCATCGTCCCGGCCATCGTGTTCCTGATCCCCGATCTGGCCACGGTACGGTCGCTGCGCCTGCTCCGCCTGCTCAGGATACTCAAGCTGTTCAAGGCCAACCGCGCGCTCGACCGGATCGTGAATGCGGTCTATAGCGTGCGGGCAGAATTCGGCATCTTCCTGTTCATCGCCATCACCGCACTGTATCTTGCAGCGGTCGGCATCTACCATTTCGAAAATGTCGCGCAGCCAGACGTCTTCAGCTCGATCCCGCAAAGCCTTTGGTGGGCGGTGGCGACGCTGACAACCGTAGGCTATGGTGACGTCTACCCCATAACGGCGGGCGGGCGCATCTTCACCGGCGCAGTGCTGCTGATCGGGATCGGCGTCATCGCCGTGCCCGCGGGCCTGATCACAGCCGCCCTGACCGAAGCAGGCAAGTTGCAGACGGAACCGCCCGCGCCCATCGACCCTGACCCCGACAAGCGCGCCCAAGGGACAGGCGCGCAGACGGCACACCACCCAACCACCCCATCCAACACGGAGGATATTCCATGAAACTGATGCCCAAACTCCTGGCTTCCGCGGCACTTGCCGCGGGCTTGGCCCTGCCTGTCGCAGCCCAGGACGACCCGTTCCAGGTCGGCTTCATCTACATCGGCACGCCGGGCGATTACGGCTGGACCTACGAACATGACCAGGGCCGCCTTGCCGTCGAGGCGCATTTCGGCGACCGCGTCGAGACCGTGTTCCTTGAAAACGTGCCCGAAGGCGCGGATGCCGAACGCGCGATCACCCAGATGATCCTGGGCGGGGCCGACATGGTCTTCACCACGTCCTTCGGCTATGGCGAGGCGACCAATGCGGTCGCGGCGCAATTCCCCGATGTCTATTTCGAGCATGCGACCGGCTATCTGCGCGAGCATCCCAACGTGTCCACCTACAACGCGCGCTTCTACGAGGGCCGCGCCGTACTGGGCCACATCGCGGGCCAGATGACCGAAAGCAACATCATCGGCTACATCGGGTCCTACCCGATCCCCGAAGTGATCCAGGGCATCAACTCGGCCTTCCTGCACGCCCGAGAGGTGAACCCCGATGTCGAGATGCGCGTGGTCTGGACCTACACCTGGTTCGATCCCGCCGTTGAGGCAGATGCCGCGCAGGCGCTGATCGACGCGGGCGTCGACGTTTTGATGCAGCATACCGACTCGACCGCGCCCCAGACGGTCGCGCAGGAGGCGGGGATCATCAGCTTCGGCCAGGCCTCCGACATGATCCAGTTCGCGCCCCTGCCCCGGGTGGCCTCGATCATCGACAACTGGGCGCCCTACTACATCCGCCGCGTCGGCGAGGCGATGGACGGCACCTGGACGCAAAGCGACATCTGGGAAGGCATCGACACCGGCATGGTCGTGATCGGCGAGATGACCGACGCGATCCCCGAGGATGTGCGCGCATCCGCGCAAGCCATGATCGACGCGATCGGGGCGGGCGAGTACCACCCCTTCACCGGCCCGATCAACCGGCAGGACGGCACGGCCTGGCTTGCCGAGGGCGAAGTGGCCGATGACGGCACGCTGGCGGGGATGATGTTCTACGTCGAGGGCATGACGGGCGATATCCCGAACTGATCGCTCCGGCGTGACTGCGAAAGGCCCGCCCCGGTGGCGGGCCTTTTTCATTTCATCTGGTTGCGCTGGCTGCGCCATCGCCCGGGTGCGCGCCGCTGGCGCGGCGCGGGGGGCTCTGCCCCCGGCGCGTGCCGCGCCTCCCCCGGGATATTTTCGAAACAGAGAAGGGGGCGCGGCGGGGCCTTGTCGCTTTCGCGCGAATTAGCGTCGGGTAGGCGTGGCGCGGCTTGCGCGGCTGAGGCAGGTAGGGTCAGGATTTTCCGAGGCGCCCACGAAGGACCTGCACATCATGAAGACCCATGTCAAAGCCCTCGTCGTCGGCGGCGGTGCCGTAGGCACCTCGATCGCCTATCACCTCGCCCGCGCGGGCTGGGAGGATGTGATGCTGCTCGAGCGCGACGAGTTGACGGCTGGGTCTACATGGCACGCGGCAGGCCTGCTTCCGCTCTTCAACATGGGCTATGCGACGAGCCATATCCACGACTACTCCGTCCGGTTCTACAAGACGCTGGAGGAGGAGACGGGGCTGAACGCGGGCTTTTCGGTCGTAGGCAATCTGCGCATGGCGCAGACGCAAGACCGGATGGACGAATACATGCTCTATGCCGCGACGGCCGAAAGCGTGGGCATTCCGGTCGAATGGATGACGCCCGAACAGATCAAGGCGCGCTGGCCGCTGGTGCGGACCGAGGATTTGAAGGGTGCCATTTATCATCCGACCGACGGCTACATAAACCCCGCCGATGTCACCATGGCCATGGCCAAGGGCGCCCGCCAGCGCGGTGTGGCGATCGAGCGGAAATGGCAGGTCGACGGCTACGCATGGAACGGGTCGGAATGGCGGGTTTCCGTAACGAAGATGGTCGAGCAGGGCGGCAACCTCGTGCCCTCGGACGAGACCGCCGTGATCCATGCCGAGCATGTGGTAACAGCGACCGGCAACCACGCCCAGCGTACCGCACGGCTTCTGGGCATCAAGATCCCCGCCATCCCGGTCGAGCATCAGTATATCGTGACCGAACCCGACCCCGCGCTGGTGGACTGGCGCAAGGCTGGCAACCCCGAGCACCCCGTGCTGCGCGACGCCGACGCGAAATGGTATGTGCGCGAGGAACGCGGCGGCTGGATCCTTGGACCCTATGAGCGGAACGCGCCCGCGCGGTTTCTCTATGACGTGCCGGACAGCTTCCGCGCCGATCTCTTCCCCCTCGATCTGGAGCGGATCGAAGAGGAATACATGAGCATGATCCACCGCCTGCCCTCCTCGGAGGAAGTGGGGCTCAAGGACGATTTCAACGGCCCGATCTGCTACACGCCCGATGGCAATCCGCTGGTCGGCCCCGCGCCGGGCCTGCGCAACATGTGGCTGGCGGAAGGGTTCAGCTTCGGCATCACGGCGGCGGGCGGCACCGGCCACTACCTTGCGCAGATGATGGTCGCGGGCGAGGCCGAGATCGACATGGCAGCGCTTGATCCCAAGCGCTACGGGCCGTGGGTGACGACCGAATATGCCGCGCGGAAGAACGAGGAATGCTACGAGCATGTCTTCATCCTTCACCACCCCGACGAGGAGCGCGAGGCCTGCCGCCCCTTGCGCACCGCGCCCGCCTATGACCGGCAGCGCGCGATGGGGGCACAGTTTGGCTGCGTGAACGGCTGGGAACGGCCGAATTACTTTGGCCCCAAGGATGCGCCCAAGGGGTTCGATCACGACACGCGCAGTTTCCGCCGGGGCGGCTGGTGGGAGTACGCCCGCACCGAGGCCGAGGCGATCCGCAGTGCCGCGGGGCTGATCGACGCCACCGCCTTTGCCAAGCATCTGGTGCGCGGGCCGGGGGCGACGGAATTCCTCGACCGCTTCACCACCAACAAGCTGCCATCCGTTGGACGCATCAGCCTGACCTATGCTCTGACGCAAACCGGCACGGTGCGCACCGAATACACCATCGTGCGGCAGGCCGAGACCGCCTATACCCTCATCTCCGCCGGGGGCTGGGCCGCCTATGACGGCGATTACCTGCTGAAATCGTCCGAGGAATTCATGGCGGCGGGTGGTGCCCATGTCGACATCCACGATGTCACGACGCAATGGGGCGTCTTTGCCATCGCGGGGCCCGCATCGCGCGATGTGCTCAAGGAACTGGTCAGGGATGCCGATCCCGCGACGGTGCTGGGCAACAAACGGTTTCCATGGCTCTCGATGCGCGAGATCGAACTGGGCATGTGCCCGGTCCGCGCGATCCGGGTAGCCTATACCGGGGAGCTTGGTTGGGAGCTGCACCACCCGATCGAGATGCAGACCTACCTCTGGGACCAGCTGATGCTGGCGGGCGAGAAACACGGGCTGAAACCCGTGGGCGCCCGCGCGCAAAACTGGCTGAGACAAGAAAAGAGCTATCGCGCCTTCGGCACGGAACTGGGCCGCGACGCGACGCCCCTGGAGGCAGGGCTCGACCGCTTCGTCGATCTGCAGAAGGACTTTGCCGGCAAGGCCGCGATGCAGGCGACAGGCATCCGCGCGTCTTGCGTCACGCTGCTGATCGACGGGCCGCAAGATGCAGACCCTTGGGGCCGCGAGGCGCTGTATTCCGGCGATGAAAAGATCGGGCGGCTGACCTCGGGCGGTTGGTCCGTGGCTTTCGGCAAACAGATCGGGATGGGCTATGTGCGCCCTGACCTGGCGGCTGTGGGCACGAAGCTCAAGGTCCGCATGTTCCGCGAATTGTGGGATGCCGTTGTCGTCGAGGACAGCCCCCACGACCCGCAAAACGCCCGCATCCGCGCCGACGGCTAGGGGGTCAGACCCGCCGCACGGCGCAAGGCGATCTTGGCCGGATCGTCCGAGGTGGACAGATCGGCGAACACCTCGTTTGTCGCGTGGCGGTAGCTGATCTCGTAGAACAGCCTGTGCTGCGACCAGGCGAGGAACCCCGCGCCCTTCAGGCCGGGCGGGCGGATGTGCAGGTCATCGGGGTTCATGCCGCTATGCGTGGCGCCCTGCCCCACCAGCAGGCTGCGCATCACGGTCGAGACCACGCCCGGCGCGCGCGGTGCGCGCTTGCCGAAGGGCAGCACCGTGCGTTTGAGCAATTCGGCCCGCCCCGGCAGGCTGTCGTAATCGACATGGATGCGGCTGGTGGTATCCTTCTGCACATTGACCACGACATTCGGCCCCGATTTCAATCCGTGCATGTCGCGGTAAGGCATGTTGTCGATGCACCCACCGTCGACCAGCATCCCGCCGTCCGAGGTGAACAAGGCCGGCAAGATGCCCGGAATGGCCGAGGAGGCGCGCACCGCCTCCCACAGCGGACCCCGGCGCAGGACGCGCTTTTGCATCGTCGAAAGATCGGCGCAGATGGCGTAGAAGGGCAGCCAAAGGTCCTCGACCGGCTCGCTGCCATAATGCTCTTGCAAGGCGGCATCGAGAACCTTGTGATCGAGAAAGGCGTATTTCGGGACGGTGACGCGCCGCATCGCACCCGAGCGGACAAAGATCTGTTCCACCCGTGGCCCGATCTCATGCGCGGGCACGCCCAGCGCGATGGCCCCTGCCATGGCACTGCCCACGGATGTACCGCCGACGATGTCGATGGGCAGCCCGGCCTCTTGCATCGCGCGCCAGACGCCGACATGGGCCACGCCAAACGCCCCCCCGCCCGAAAGGACCAGACCGATGGCGCGCCCTGACAGGAACCGGCCCAGCCGCGCCATGTCGGCCCCGTCGCCGGTCAGCGCGACATGGTGGTGCAAGAAGACCGGGCGGCTGTCGAGCCAGCGCCCCGTACCGGCGGCGCGCTGCATCTTGTGGGGGTGCAGAAGGACCAGACGCCGCTGGCTTTCGGGCAGGATCGACAGGGCGATGCGTTCGATCTCGGAGGGCGGGGTGAAATGCACCGCCTGCGCGACAAAGATAACCTGATCGGCCTGCCGCAGCGCCGCCTCCGACCATGCCTCGGTCTCGGGCGTGGCGACGAAGATGACGATCTCCGCGCGGCGTTCCTGATCGTTCAGCCAGCTCACGGCCTTCGGGCCGGTGGGGTCGGCCTTTGGCCCCAAGGCCTCGCGAAAGCTCTGCTCGGTCACGATGGCGACCGAATGATGCGCCGCGATGGCTGCGGCCAGATCGGGGACAAAGCGCGCCGGCAGGGGTGCCTGACCGCAGGGCAGGATGCAAAAGGTGCGGGCAGGCGGGCGGCCGGGGTCCGGCACGACCCGCGCCGAGGTGCGCGCCAGACGGTCGGCCAGTTCCCCGGAGATGGCGCGCGCGAGGCCGGGGTTGTCGCGGCACAGCGCCTCGTAATCCTGTTGCCTGACGCGCAGCACCACGCTGTCGCGGGCGGCGATCACATCGGCGGTCCGGGGTTGGCCGGTGAAAAACGCGATCTCGCCGATCACCGATCCCGGCCCGATCTCGGCCAGATCGACCCCGTCGCGGGCCACGCGAAACCGGCCCGTCCGGACCAGATACATCGCATCCGCCGAGGTGCCCGCCGCAATCAGGACATCACCACGGCGCACCGTCTGTTGCGGCAAAAGCGCAAGCGCCGCCCCTTCGAGAACGGCAAACAGGCCTTGCGGGGCAAACTCGTCCGCAATCGTCATCAAAATCTCTCCTCCGGGCCTTATCCCCGCCCGGCCGGTCGCAACCATAGGCGGACGTAGCCCGAAAAGCGACGGTTTTCGGGATGTTACGTTGCGGCCCGTCGCTCGAAGATCAAGAGCAGGTTGTTGGCGGGCATCGCAACGGTCTCGACATGGGACAGGCCCGCCGCGACCAGTTGCGCGCAGGTCCAGATCACATCCTTGTAGCCGATGGCGGGGTCTTGCGCGCGCAGGCTGGCGTCAAAGGCGGCGTCACCTTCGCTGGTCGCTGTGCCATCGCGGAGAAATGGGCCGTAGAGCGCGAATATCCCTGCCGGAGCAAGGGCCGCAGCCGCTTCGGTCAGAACCGTCGCCGCCTCGGGCGTGGAAATCAGGTGCAACAGGTTGACCAGCACGATGAGGTCGGCCGGGCCGTGCTCATCCGACCAGCCCGGCCGCGCGGCATCCAGCGGTCGCGGCGGCAAGATATTGGGCAAGCCCGCATCCTGTGCCCATGCGGCGATGGAGGCGCGTCGCGCGGCATCGGGATCGGTCGGCTGCCAATCCAGCCCCGGCATGGCGGCGGCAAAGACCACCACATGCTCGCCCGTGCCCGATGCGATCTCCAGCGCGCGTCCCCGCGGAGGGGCCAGGCGCACAAGTTCCGCCGCAATCAGGTCGCGGTTGCGCAAGGCCGAGGGCGCCGAGAGCCGGGCATCGCCCGCCTCCGCGCCGCCCCCGTCAGGCAGGTCAAGCCGCCGGATCACTGCGATTGCTGCATCATCACGCCCATCGCACCGCTTTCGGCCATGCGCGTCATCATCAGCTCCATCAGTCCGCAATTCATCAAGATCGCCTGCGCCTGCGCCTCGTCTACGCCTTCGGGCAGCATCGCATCCTCGGCCATATCGCCATTCAGGATCGAGTCCGCGGTGGCATCTTCCAAAAGCGCCTCCATCTCGTCGAGCATGCTGTCAACCGCGCCCGTGCTGCTGGCCGCGACGTACCCATCGAGGATGCAGGCATAGGCCGTGCGCATGGGGTCATCCCATGTGGGATCGGGCATGTTGCCCGCAAGCGCGGGGATCTCGATGATCATGGCCTCGTTCATGAGGGTATTGGCCCGTTCGGACACGACCTGCATCCGGTCGAGCTGCGATTGCGCGGCGGCAGGCAGGGCGGACATGCAAAAGGCTGTGGCAAGGGCGAGGGCGCGGGGAAATGTCATGGCGTTTTCCTTGGTGGTCACGGATGGGAACAGTCTAGTGGGCGCGCGGGCCGTGGGAAACCACAGGTTTCCCCGACCTCAGCGAAAGCGCGAAGGGCAGAGGGCCTGCACGATGTGGGGATCAAGATCGGGCGCGCGGCCCGCGACCAGATCGGCCACCAGCCGCGAGGCGGCGGGCGCGGTCTGGAAGCCGTAGCCACCCTGCCCCGCCACCCAGACAAAGGAGGGATCGGCAGGCTCGGGCCCCAGCACCAGCGCGCGGTCGGGCGAAAAACTGCGCAGCCCCGCCCAGGAGGAGGTCAGGCGCGTGACCTCTTGGGTGACAAAGGCCTGATAGCGGGCGATCCCTTCGGCCAGCATCAGGTCTTCGGGCCAGGCGTCATGAGGTTCGGCCACCGGGTCTTCCTCGGCGGGAGAGACGATCATCTGCCCCGCGTCGGGCTTGGCATACCATGTCTCGCCCGCGCCCAGCAACATGGGCCAGCGTGAGACGTCAAGGCCGCCGGGGGCGGGCACACGGGCGACCGACCGACGATAGGGCGTGATGCCGATGGGCGCGATGCCGGCCATGGCGGCGACACCGTCGGCCCATGCGCCGGCGGCATTGACCAGAAGGCGGGCGGTGTAATCGCCCCCGGCGGTCTGCACCCGCCAGCCGCCGACGGTCTTTTGGATTGCGGTCACGGCGGCGCCCGTCTGCACGGTGCCGCCCTGCGCCTTGATGGTGCGGGCGAAATGCTGGATGAGCCGGTCGGTATCGATGTCCCAGGCGTCGTCATGCACCGCCGCCCCGGCGATGCCGTCAGGGTTCAGCGCGGGCACACGTGCCACCGCCTCAGCCGCCCCGATGACCTCCAGACCCATTTGCGCCGCGTCATGGGCAAAGACCTCCTCCTCGCCCAAGCCTGCCAGCAACATCAACCCGCGCTGGCTGAGCACACCGCCACCCAGCGTCTCGTGATCGGCGCGCGAGGCGAGGTTGAGAGCGATGGTGGCGGGATTGCCATATTGCGCCTCATAGAGCGCGGCGGACCGACCCGAGGCGTGGTAGGCAAGCGCGGGTTCGGCCTCGAGCAGCAGAACGGTGCCAAGCTCCGACAGGCGCGCGCCGGCGGACAGGCCCGCGATGCCGCCGCCGACGATGAGGAAGTCATGGGTCATGGGCAGAGGGGTGGCATGGGTGCGGGGCGGTGTCTAGCCTGCCGCAACAACGCGGCGCATCAGCCCGACGAGCGCCCAGAGCAGAAGCCCCGGCAACACCAGCGTGCGCAGGACGAAGACACCGATGATGGTGAGCGAGGCCGAAAACACGTCATCGGCGCGCGACATGAGCAGGCCGCCCGCACGGATGTAGCGACGTGTTGCCTCGACCGCACCGCCGAACCCTTCTCCGACCGACTGGACGCCGGATCCGATCCAGTCGAACCACCCGCCCCCCGCTTCGGTCTGCGCGTCCTCCGCAAAAACGCCGGGGTCTACGCCACTCGCCGCAAGCTCGGCGTCCACAACAGCGCCCACAAGAACGCGCGCCTCTTCGGTGACACCGGCAAGGTCGGACATTGCACGGTCCCATCGTGAGGCGGTCAGCGCATCCCCGAGCCCGACGCCAAGGGCAAAGATCACCGGCAGACCAAGACCGAACACCGCCCCCATGCGCATCGCGTAGGCGCCTGCGCCCTCGATCCCGGCGAGGCGGGGCCTGCCTTCACCTGCTGCCCGGATCAGGCAACCAATCCCCAGCAGACAAAGCCCAAGACCGGCAACAGGCGCAAGACCCAGTCCGGCAAGCGCCGCCCCCGCCGCGATCACAAAAACCACGCCTGCAACCCGTTCGACGGTGTCGTCCAGCGGCTCGAGGAACTTCAGCGGTTGAAGATTGGCCTGCGCGCCGATCGAAGCGCCGATCTCGACCTCCTGCGCGGTGGACAGGGCCGCATTGATGACCCGCAGCGAAACATAGACCGCGCCTGCCGACAGGGCGATGTCCTCGGCTGCCGCCGTGGCGGGCCAAAGCGTCGGGTTCAGCGGCCTTTCGTTTGTCACATCGAAGACGCCAATGGCGAGGCTAACCAGACCCGCAACCGCCCAAAGCCAGCGGTGGCGCATCACAACATGCTCGGCACGACCAGATCCGGCGGCCGGTGCCCATCGGCAAAGGTCTTGATGTTGATGATCACCTTCTCGCCCATCTCGATCCGCCCCTCGCGCGTGGCCGATCCCATGTGCGGCAGCAGCACAACGTTGGGCAATTCGCGCAGGCGCGGGTTCACCTCGCGGCCCTTCTCGAACACATCCAGACCCGCGCCCGCGATCTCGCCCGCGCGCAGCATGCGGGTCAGCGCGTTCTCGTCGATCACCTCGCCGCGGGACGTGTTCACGATCACGGCTTGCGGTTTCATCAGCTTGAGCCGCCGCGCGTTCATCAGGTGAAAGGTGGAGGGCGTGTGGGGGCAGTTCACGCTGATCACATCCATCCGGCTGATCATCTGGTCGAGACTGTCCCAATAGGTCGCCTCGAGCGCCGTTTCGATATCGGCATGAAGGCGGCGGCGGTTGTGGTAATGCACCTGCATCCCGAAGGCCGACGCGCGCCGCGCCACCGCCTGACCGATGCGACCCATGCCAAGGATGCCCAGCCGCTTGCCCGCGACGCGCCCGCCCATGAAGGCGGTGGGCGCCCAGCCGTCCCAATTGCCCGCCTGCATCGCGGCCATGCCCTCGGGCAACCGGCGCAACACGGCGAGGATCAGCGCCAACGCCATGTCGGCAGTGTCATCGGTCATCACGCCGGGCGTGTTCGAAACGAGGATGCCGCGCTGGCGCGCCGTCGCCACGTCGATATGATCGACGCCCGCGCCGTAATTCGCGACGAGTTTCAGCCGGTCGCCCGCCTGCCCCAGCATCCCGCCGTCGATCCGGTCGGTGATGCAGGGCACGATCACATCGGCCTGCGCCATCGCCGCCACAAGCTCGGCGCGCGACATCGGCGTGTCATCCTCGCGCAGCTGGACGTTGAACAATTCGGTCATCCGCGTCTCGACGATCTCGGGCAACCGTCGCGTCAGGACAACACTCAACCGCTGAGCTGGCATCGGACCCTTCCCTTTTCTGGCATTCGCGCGCCTGCCGTGACACTCTCAGGTCCGAACCGGGGGCGCAAGCCGCGTGGCCGCCGCAGCCCCCGGACGGCAGGCAGAAAAACGACGCGCCCCATGCAAAAAGGGGCGGGCAAGCGCAGGACGAGTGGGATGCAAAAAGCAGTGTGGCGTGGCCTTCTGACGGCCTCGGTCTTGATTGGGCTGGCGGGGGGTGCGCTTGCACAGGACAGGCCCAGGACAGATCCGGTTCCCCGACCTCTGACGTTGGCGGCACTCGAGACGACCGCGCAACCCGCCCCGACACCTGCCCCTGCAAGTGCCGCCGTGCCCGACGAGGCCCAGCCCATCGAGGATGTCGCCGCCACAAGCCCCCCCCGCGATCCGGCCGTCGGCTCCGTCACCGGCTTTCCGATCCCGCGCTATGTCTCGATCAAGGCGGCCGAGGCGAATGCCCGCCGCGGACCGTCGCGCAGCCACAGGATCGACTGGGTGTTTCAGCGCCGCAACATGCCGGTGATGGTGGTGGCCGAACACGGCCATTGGCGCCGCGTCATCGACCGGGACGGTGCAGGCGGTTGGGTCCATTACACGCTTTTGTCCGGGGAACGCACCGCGATTGTCGAGGCCGAACGCCTGACGCTGCATCAACGGCCCGACCGTGCCTCGATGGTGCGCGCGGAGGCTGAACAGGGCGTCATCGGCACGCTGCGGCAATGCCGCGTCGATTGGTGCGAAATGGAAGTTGGCGGCTTTCGCGGCTGGGTCGAGGCCCGCGGGCTTTGGGGCGTAGACCCGGGCGAAAGTTTCGACTGACCCAAGCGCGATGCGCAGCCCCCACCCCCTTCGTCTGGCAGTCCCGACATGATCCCCGTAGCGCGGACCCTTCCGGCGGCAGCCCTTGCCACCCGCCTCGCCTTTCTGGCGGCGGGTTTCGTGATGGCCTGCTGGGCGCCGCTGATCCCTTTCGCCAAGGATCAGGTCGGCGCGGGCGAAGGCACATTTGGCCTGCTGCTTCTGTGTCTGGGGCTGGGGTCGATCGTGGCGATGCCGGTGACGGGGTATATCAGCGCGCGCATGGGGGCGCGGCCGATGATCTTGTTGGGGGGGTACGGCCTTGTCTTGCTGTTGCCGATGCTGGTGCTGGCACCCTCCGTGCTGGTGCTGGGTGTTGCACTGGCCTTTTTCGGGGCGGCGCTCGGCACCATCGACGTGGCGATGAACGTGCATGCCGCCGAGGTGGAGACCCGGGCGCAACGCCCGATGATGTCGGGCTTTCACGCGATGTGGAGCGTCGGGGGCATCTTGGGCGCGGGCGGCGTTACCGGCCTGCTCTGGGCGGGCGCCTCGCCGCTGATGGCGGCCGCTGTTGGCAGCACCCTTGCGCTGGCCATGATGATCGTCGCCACCCCGCGTTTTCTGCGCGCTGCAGGTGGGGCCCCGCCCAAACTGGCCCTGCCGCGTGGCATGGTTTTGCTGCTGGCGGTGCTGGCGGCGATCTGTTTTCTGGTCGAAGGCGCAGTGCTTGACTGGGGCGCACTGCTGATCGTGGCCCAAGACCTGTTGGAGCCGACGACGGCAGGCATCGGCTACATGCTCTTCTCGGTGGCGATGACCGTGGCGCGGCTGACCGGCGACAGGATCGTCGCGGCTTTGGGTCAACGCGCGGTGCTGATTGTGGGCGGTCTGATCGCCATCTCGGGCATCGGGCTGACGCTGGTGCCGGGCATGGTCGGCGTGGCGCTTTTGGGCTTCGTCCTGATCGGGCTGGGCTGCGCCAACCTTGTACCCGTGGTCTTCAGCCTTGCGGCCCGCCAGCCCGACATGGCCCCCGGCCTCGCCGTCGCCGCCGTCACCACCACGGGCTACGCGGGCATCTTGCTTGGCCCCGCGCTGGTGGGCTTCGTAGCCGAGGCGAGCAGCCTTGCCATGGCCTTTGGAGCTCTGGCCATCTTGATGCTGGCCTTTCCGCTTACCGCCCGCCTCATCGCCCGCTGAGAGTCCACACCAGGGCGCTACGCCGTCTGTCGCCAGCGCCGCAAAGCAGCCCCGCAAGATCTCGACAAGCGCGACCTCCGTATCCGCGGCGACGCCTCCGGGCACGAAATGGGCAGCCAACGGATCATCCAATTGGCCGCATGCCTGAAACGAGTGAACAAAATGCGCGTTGCCTCCGCTCTCGATGATCGGGTCGACCGTGGTGATCCCCGCCATGATCTCGTTGACAAAGGCAAAGGCGGACGGGCTCTCGGCCGCGTCACGCCACTCCGCCCACCGATGCTCTGCAACCGCCCGACGACACGCCCCCCGACACCTGCGCCGAAGGCTTTCAGAAGTTCACGGAGGAGCGCCTCTTGGGCCCGGACAGGCGTGACATGCAGCGCAAAAGCCATGCACAGAAGGGTTACGAGAGGCACCAAGGGCCGACCGTCTGATCGCGCCCTGCCCGCCGAACAGCTCAGGCCACCCGCTGCAGACCTCTGCCCTTCAGCAGCGCCTCGACCCCCGGCATCCGGCCCCGGAATGCGGTGTAAAGCGCATCCGCCTCTTGGCTGCCGCCGGCCGACAAGATGAAGCGTTCCAGCTTTTGCGCCGTCTCGGTGTCGAAGGGACCACCCGCCTCCTCGAAGGCGGCGAAGGCGTCGGCATCCATCACCTCGGACCACATGTAGCTGTAGTAACCGCTGGAATAGCCGTCGCCGCTGAAGACATGGGCGAAATGCGGCGTCGCGTGCCGCATGCCGATGGCACGCGGCATTCCCAGCCCTTCCAGCGTCACGGCCTGTGCAGCCATCGGGTCGGTGGGGGCCTCTTCGCTGGTGTGGAAATCCAGATCGACCAGCGCCGAAGCGACATATTCGACTGTCTGGAACCCCATGTCATAGGTTTGCGCCGCCAAGAGCCGGTCGAGCAGGGCGCGGGGCATCGGCTGGCCTGTCACTGCGTGGAGGGCGTGTTTTTCGAGCACCTCGGGAACCTCCAGCCAATGCTCGTACAATTGGCTTGGCAGCTCCACGAAATCGCGCGCAACGCTCGTGCCGCTGATCGAGCCATAGGTTACATCCGACAGCATCTGGTGCAGCGCGTGGCCGAATTCGTGGAACAACGTGCGCGCATCATCGTAGGACAAGAGGCAGGGATCACCCTTGGCGAAGTTGCACACGTTCACAACGATGGGCCGCACATCCCCACCCAGCTTCCTCTGGCTGCGCATCGCCGAACACCACGCGCCCGAGCGTTTCGACCCGCGCGCGAAATAGTCACCGATGAAAACCGCGACATGCTTGCCGCCCCGCATCACCTCCCACGCCCGCGCGTCTGGGTGATAAAGCGCCACGTCAAGCGGTCGGAACTCCAGCCCGAACAGGCGGCGCGCGCAATCGAAGGCCGCCTCGATCATCGCGTCGAGCTGAAAATACGGCTTCAGCTCCGCCTCATCCAGATCATGCTCGGCCAGCCGCCGCTTTTCGGAATAGTAGCGCCAGTCCCACGGCTCCAACTCGCCGTTCACGCCGTCGGAATGCAGCATGGCGGTCAGCTTGACCGCATCCGCCTGCGCCTGCGCAAGCGCCGGTTCCCAGACCTGCATCAGCAGGTCCCTCACAGCATGCGGATTGCCTGCCATCTCGGTCTCAAGCTTGTAATCGGCGAAACTGTCGTAGCCCAAGAGCATCGCCCGTTCCGCCCTGAGCGCCAGAACCTCCGCCGCGATGTCGCGGTTGTCGGTCTCGCCCCCGTTCATGCCGCGCGCGACCCATGCCTTGTAGGCGATCTCGCGCAGGTCGCGGCGGGGCGAGAATTGCAAGAACGGCACGATCAGCGACCGCGACAGGGTGACGACCGGGACATCATGCCCCTTTTCACGCCCGGCCTCGCGCGCGGCGGCGATGACGAAATCAGGCAAGCCCTCCAGATCGGTCTCTGACAGGGGCATGACCCACGCCCGCTCATCGGCCAGCAGGTTTTGCGAGAACGTCGTGCCGAGCACCGCCAGACGGCTCTTCACCTCGGTCAGCCGGTCGCGCGCGAACCCCTCAAGGGCGGCACCCGAACGGGAAAAGCCGCGATGGGTAAGGCGCAGCACCCGCATCTGTTCTGCACAGAGACCCAAGGTATCGCGCCGCTGCCACAGATCGTCGATCCGCGCGAAAAGGGCCGCGTTATTGGTGATTTCGGAGGAATAGGCCGAGAATTTGGGGGCAAATTCGCGCTGCAAGGCCTCGCGCACGGGGCTCGAGTCCGCACCTGCCAGATTGTAGAAAACCCCCGCCACCCGGTCGAGCGTGTCGCCCGCCAGTTCCAGCGCCTCGATCGTATTGGCGAAACTGGGTTGATCGGGGTTGTCCGCGATGGCGCCAATCGCCGCTCGCCCCTCTGCCAGCGCTGTCTCCATAGCGGGCGCGAACTGGTCGTCCGCGATCTTGTCGAAGGGCGGCAGGGCGAAGGGGGTTTCCCAGGTCTCTAGCAGCGGATTGGTCATCGGGGCAAATCTCCTTTGCCCCGATAGATAGGCCGCATGGCCCATGGCTACGAGGGGTTACTGCACCGTGATGGTAATCACCGGGCTGACCACCGGCGGATCATGAGGCACATGGTTCATGTCCCCCAGCACCAATTGCAGCGTGTGGCTGCCCGGGGGCAACTCCAGCGTGACCTCGGTCTGGCCCGCGCCGAAATGGCGGTGGTTGTCATCGGCGGGCAGCCCGTACAGGAACTCCTCCGCCCCGTCAGGCCCCTCGCCCAGCGGCGGCCGGTTGAGCAAAAGGTGGTGGTGCCCGGTGTTCGGCGCATCGGTGCCAGCGGGCGCAACGCCCATTCCCGACAGACCGAATTGCACGGTCACCGGCGACGTGACACTGGCCCCGTCCTCGAGGCTGATGAAATAGACCTCCGCCCCCTCGGGCGCAGGCATGCCCTGTCCGAAGGCGGGGACAGCAGTGGCAAGCAAAATGGCAGTGAAAAGATGTTTCATGGCAGCGTCCTCCCTTGACGTAAGGGAAATCTGGGTCACGCCGCGCAAAAGTCCAATCCGGCCTCAATCGCCGCCGCAGACCGGGCAATCGGGGCGACGCTTGACCGCGATCTCGCGGGTCTCGGCATGCAGAGCGTCATGGATCACCATCCGCCCGCGCAGGCCTCGCCCCGCGCCCGTGATCTCCTTTACCGCCTCCAGCGCCATCATCGCGCCGATCACACCGGGAAGCGCGCCAATCACCCCGGTCTCGGCGCAGGTCGCCGACAGGCCCGGCGCGGGCGCCTTGGGAAATATGCAGGCCATGCAGGGCGCGCCACCCGCCGGATCATAGAGCGTCACCTGCCCCTCCCAGGCCGAAATGGCCCCCGCGATCACCGGTCTGCCTGCCGCCACTGCGGCTGCATTGACCATGGCGCGGGTGGCGAAGGCATCGGTGCCGTCGAGGATCAGGTCGTATTCGGCGAATAGGCCCTCGGCGATCTCGGGCGTCAACATCCGGTTGTAGGGGCGCAGGTCGATCCGGGGGTTCAGCGCCCCTACCGCTTTCTGGGCCGAGAACACCTTGGGCATGCCCTGCCGGTCGTCGGTATGGATCACCTGCCGCTGCAGGTTCGACAGGCTGACGCTGTCGGCGTCGATAACCCCGATCCGCCCGACGCCCGCCGCCGCGAGATAGAGGATCGCGGGCGAGCCAAGCCCCCCCGCCCCGATCACCAGAACCGACGCCTGCTTGAGCGCCCGCTGTCCCGTCCCGCCGATTTCGGGCAGCGTGATGTGGCGGGCGTAGCGCTCCAGTTCCTCGTCGGCGAAGGACCCGCGCTGCACCACCGGCACGGCGCGCCCGGCCTCCACCGTCTCGGCCCGCGCCCGGACGCGCGCCAGAGCCGCGCGATAGCCGATCACCACCGCCACCAGCACGCCTAGTACCAGCCATTCCGCCAGCGATCCGCCGACGGTGGCGCGCAGCGCATTGCCTTGTGGCAAGGCGACCTGCACCGCCAGTACCGCCAGATACAACAGACCCAGCATGTAGAGACGTGCCTGCACGGGCGCCTTCATCAGATGGCCAAGCCCCCACAGACCCGCGGCAAGGATCAGAACAAACAGCATCAGCCCACCCCGGTGGAGCCGAAACCGCCCGCGCCCCGTGCTGTCGCGTCCAGCCCCGCGACCGCCTCGAACCGTGCCACCACCATCGGCGCCACCACCGCCTGCGCGATCCGTGCGCCATGACGCACCCGAAACGCCGTCTCGCCGAAATTCACCAAGATCACCCCCAGCGGCCCGCGATAATCGCTGTCGATCGTCCCGGGACTGTTGGGCAGGCCCACCCCATGTTTCAACGCCAGCCCCGACCGCGGCCTGATCTGCATCTCGAATCCCGGCGGGATCGCCACGCGCAGCCCTGTGGGCACCAGCAGCCGCGCCCCGGGCTTGAGCCACAGCCCAACAAGCCGATCCTCAGCCCGCAGGTTCGCGCGCAGATCGGCGCCCGCCGCCCCGGCGGTCGCGTAATCGGGCAAGGCCACGGCATGATCCGCCCAATCCTCGCGCGAAACCTCGATCAGAACGACCACATCGCCCCCTTCATCTTTCCCCAAATATGCATATGCGTCGCTGGAAGCTTAGGCCAAGGCTGCCGCGATGCGCGCGGCCAGACGCCGCGCCACCTCGGGCTTGGCCATCCGCGGCCAAACCTCGGCTCCGTCGGCAGTGATCAGCACGACCGCGTTCTCGGACCCGCCCATGATGCCCGTGCCGGGCGAGACGTCATTGGCCACGATCCAGTCGCAACCCTTGCGCGCGCGCTTGGCCGTGGCGTGGGCCTCCACCGTCTCGGTCTCGGCGGCAAAGCCCACGACCAGCCGGGGCCGCCCGGCGCCCATCTGCGCCACCCCCGCCAGAATGTCGGGGTTCTCCGCGAATTCGAGCATGGGCAATGTGCCGGTGCCGTCCTTCTTCATCTTCTGGCCGGCCGCATTGGCCACGCGCCAGTCGGCAACCGCGGCTGCGAAGACGGCCGCATCAACCGGCAAGGTCGCCTTGACCACGCCTGCCATCTCCTGCGCCGTTTCCACCCGCACCACGGTGACGCCACCCGGCGGCGGCACGCTTGCAGGCCCGGTCACGAAGGTCACCCTCGCCCCCAGATCGCGCAGCGCCGCCGCAATCGCAGTCCCCTGCGCGCCCGAGGATCGGTTGGCGATGTAACGCACCGGGTCGATCGGTTCATGCGTCGGGCCCGACGTCACCAGAACATGCCGCCCCTTGAGCGGTCCCTCGGTCAGCGCAGCCCCCACGGCGGCCATGATCTCGGGCACCTCAGCCATCCGCCCCGGCCCGAATTCGCCGCAGGCCATGGCACCGTCATTGGGCCCCACCACCAGCACGCCGTCGCCCTGCAGCGTGGCAAGGTTGCGACGCGTGGCCGGATGCTCCCACATCCGGACATTCATTGCGGGTGCGATCAGCACCCGCTTGTCGGTCGCCATCAGCAAGGTGGACGCAAGGTCATTGGCATGTCCGTTGGCCATCTTGGCCATCAGATCGGCCGTCGCGGGTGCGACGACCACCAGTTCGGCCGCGCGCGAAAGCTGAATATGGCCCATCTCGGCCTCGTCGGTCAGGTCGAAAAGGTCCCGATAGACCTTTTCGCCTGCCAGCGCCGAAACTGATAACGGCGTCACGAATTCCTCGCCCGCCCGCGTCAGCACCGGTACGACCGAGGCACCCTGATCGCGCAGCCGCCGGATCAGGTCGAGCGATTTATAGGCCGCGATGCCGCCGCCGATAATGAGGAGAATCCGCTTGCCCGCCAGCATGATGGCCCACCTTGTTCCACGCGGGAAAAGCGTAGGGGCCCGCCCCGGCAAGGGCAATCTCTTTCAACGAAAACCCGCGCAGGGGTCGGGCCGGTCCACCGGGTCTGACAGCGCCCAGAGATCGAAAGGAACATCCCCTTGCGGCGCCACCTCGAACTGGCCAAGCGAAAACACCGTCGTTCCGGGGGCGGCCACCGCCAGCACCGCAGGCACGCCCCAATCGCGGCGCGCGTGGCCAGTTCCGGTGATGATCACGACCGGGGCCCCATGCGCCGCCAGCGCCGCAAGCGCCGCTTCGGCCAGCGCCGCGTCGCGCAGCCGCTGGGCCTCAACGAAACCGGGCAGGATTTCGGGTGGCAAGGCGTCGCAATGGGCCGCCAACTGCTCGGCCTCACGCGCCTCCTGCTCCTCGGCGGGAAGCGGTTGCTCGAGCCCGAAACGCGCCGCGTCGCCCGTGAAAACGGCGGCCGCACCCTCGGCGAATGCGCCCTGCGCTGCGTTTCTGTCAATCTGCGCCCCGTAGATCGGAACCTCTGCTCCGAAGGCAAAGAGCGGCGCGTAGAATGCAAAATCCGGCCAGCCGGAGTTGGCCCAATCCAGCAGATCGGCCAGACGAACGGGATCGGTGGCAACATCGGGCGTCACACGCGCAGCACCCTCGGCCGAGATCATCTCGAACACGATGGCACTTGGTCCAAGGCCTGCCATGACCTCGGCCTGCACCGCGTGGTGACCGGGGTTGTCATGCACCTCGCCAAGGATGACGATCTGCGCGCCTTCGGCCGCAGCCACAACGTCTTGCGCCGTCGCCTGCGCGGCGGCATCAGTTGCAAAGGCGGCCAGACCACCCAGCAGCACAAGGGAAAGCCGCCCCACGGATCAGCGCAAGGCGGCGAAGGTCATCAAGACCAAGGGCCGGTCAACCGTTACAGGCCCGCTCGCCTCGGGCGAGGCGGTTGCCAGCGAATAAGCGAAAAGCACCGCCAGCAAGGCCAGCGGCGCGTGAAGCATCATGCGGCGAAGAATGACCGGACCTCCTTCGATTGCGCCTCGAGCGTCTTGCGCATCTTGGCGAAGGCGGCGGCTTCGAGCTGGCGCACCCGTTCCTTGGACAGGCCCAGTTCGGCCCCAAGGCTTTCGAGCGTGCGGGGCTCCTCGCGCAGCTTGCGCTCGCGCACGATGAAGCGTTCGCGGTCGTTCAGCGCCTGCATGGCGATGATCAGCCAGTCGCGCAACTGCTCGGTGTCATGGGCTTCCTCGACGATCTCGGCGGCCTGCGTGCTGGTATCCTCCAGCGCGTCGATCCATTCGCGCCCTTCGTCATCGACCGATTGCGTGGCATTCAGCGAATAGTCCGATCCGGCAAGACGGCCCTCCATCATCTCGACATCATGCAGGGGAACGCCCACTTCTGTCGCGATCATCTGGCGCATCTGATGCTTGTCGAGGGACTGGCCTGCTGCCATCGCCTCACGCTCAAGACGCGCCTGCACCCGGCGCATGTTGAAGAACAGGGATTTCTGGCTGGAGGTGGAACCCGTGCGCACCATCGACCAGTTGCGCATCACATAATCCTGGATCGAGGCCTTGATCCACCACACGGCATAGGTCGAAAAACGCACGCCACGGTCGGGGTCGAACTTGTCGGCGGCCTTCATCAGGCCAAGCCCCGCCTCCTGGATCAGGTCATTCATGGGGGCGCCATAACGCTTGAACTTGGCGGCCATGGAAATCGCCAGGCGCATGTAGGCGGTGATCAGGCGATGCAGCGCCTCTTCGTCGCGCTGGTCGCGCCACGCATAGGCCAGTTTCAATTCGGTCTCGGCATCCAGAAGTTCCGCCCGCATCGCGCGGCGGCTGAGGCTGTGGTCTCCACCCATATCAAGTGCCATGTTGCACCCCCCGGTTGGTGTTGCGAACGCCTTTTCACAGAGCGTTTCATATCCGTTACGCAGCGAAAGACCGTTCGGTTCACTTTGCAGGACAGAAAATTCCGACACGGCGCCGTCAGGCCCGATTTTGCTGGCTGATGGGGCAGATCACGAATTCGCGATTGACTGATCCGGCCGATCCGGGTGCGATGCCCTCCATGACATACGACATCCTCATCGGTGACCGATCCTATTCCAGCTGGTCCTTGCGCGGCTGGCTGTCCTTTGCGGCCTTCGACATCCCGGTGCGGGTGCAGGCCACGATCATGTATCGACCCGAGTTCGCGCAAGATCGCCACGTCTTTGCCCCCGGGCTGCGCACCGTGCCGGCCGTCCGCACGCCCGGCGGTGGCCTGCTGACCGACACGATCGCCATCGCCTGGCACCTGTCCGAGGCCTTTCCCGACCGTGGGCTGCTGCCCGCGGACTCGGTCGAACGTGCCCGCGCCCAAAGCATGATCGCCGAAATGCATTCCGGCTTTTCGGCCCTGCGCGGCGCCTGCCCGATGAACCTGCGCACCGCCTGGGAAGGGGTCACGCCGTCCGAGGCGGTCCTGGCAGACCTTGCCCGGATCGAGACGCTCTGGACCTCGGCGCTCGACCGATCCGGAGGGCCCTTCCTGTTTGGGGACTACACGCTCGCCGATGCCTTCTATGCCCCCGTCGCCATGCGCATCGCCGGCTACGGGCTACCGGTCTCGAACCGCGCGCGCGGCTATGTCGATGCGCATCTCGATCATGGTCCGCTGCGCCTCTGGCGTGCGCTGGGCCAGACCGACGGCCCCGAGCAACCCACCTACGAGATGGGCCTGCCGCGGCGCGCCTTTCCGATCGCGCCACCCGACGCCTGACCGCACCGCGTCGTTTACGATTCGGTAACGCCTCTGGCGTAGCGGTTAACCATGTTCGACGCCGCCCGCCCCGAAAGCCTGTCCCGCATCCACACCGTCGCCTTCGAGGGGCTCGAGGCGCGCCGGGTCGAGGTGCAATGCGCGGTGACGCCGGGCATCCCGGCCTTTTCCGTCGTCGGTCTGCCCGACAAGGCCGTCAGCGAGGCGCGCGAGCGGGTGCGCACCGCGCTTTCGGCCATGGCCATCGCGCTGCCCTCCAAGCGGATCACGATCAATCTGTCGCCCGCTGATCTGCCCAAGGAAGGGTCGCATTTCGACCTGCCTATCGCGCTGGCGCTGCTGGCGGCGCTCGACATCATTCCACGCGAACGGGTCGAAACGGCCATGGCTCTGGGGGAATTGTCGCTTGACGGCACCTTGGTCGCTGTCATCGGCGCCCTGCCCACGGCGCTGGCGGCGGGCGAGGACGGTCGTGTGCTCTATTGTCCGCAAGGGTGCGGGGCCGAGGCGGCATGGGTCGGCGCCACGCCGGTCTTCGCCGCGCGCAGCCTGGCCGAGCTGATCGGCCACCTGACCGACCGCGCGCCGCTGGACCCTGCCCGCCCGGGCGAGGTGACGGCGGAGGCGCATCTCAAATGCCTCTCCGAAGTGCGTGGGCAGGAACGGGCGAAACGCGCGCTGGAAATCGCCGCAGCGGGACGCCATCACCTTTTGATGGTGGGCTCGCCCGGGTCGGGAAAATCGATGCTGGCTGCCCGCATGCCGGGCCTTTTGCCGCCGCTTTCGGCGCCCGAGGCGCTGGAAACCTCAATGATCCACTCGCTCGCGGGCCTGATGACCGAGGGGGGCATCTCCCGCACGCGGCCTTATCGCGCCCCGCATCACACGGCCTCCATGGCCGCCATCGTCGGCGGCGGGCGCGGCGCCAAACCGGGCGAGATCAGCCTTGCGCATAACGGCGTGCTCTTCCTTGACGAGTTTCCCGAATACCCCCGCGCGGTACTCGAAACCCTGCGCCAACCGATCGAGACCGGCGATGTCGTGGTGGCGCGCGCCAATGCCCATGTCACCTACCCCTGCCGCTTCTTGCTGGTGGCCGCCGCCAACCCCTGCCGCTGCGGGCAGCTTTACGACGCCGCGCAGGCCTGCGGGCGCGCGCCGCTCTGCGGCGACGATTACATGGGGCGCATCTCGGGGCCGCTCATGGACCGGTTCGACCTGCGGCTGGAGGTGCCGCCGGTGGCCTACGCCGACCTCGACCTGCCCGCGAATGGCGAGAAAAGCGCCGATATCGCCGCCCGCGTGGGCCGCGCCCGCCGGGTGCAGGCCGACCGTTTCGCAGCACTGGGATCGGGCGCGCGCGTCAACGCCGATGCCGAGGGCGCGCTGCTTGACGAAATCGCCACCCCCGATGCGGAGGGAAAGGCCTTTTTGCTCAAGGCCGCCGACCGCTTCAGACTGACCGCGCGCGGCTATCACCGCATCTTGCGGCTGGGGCGCACCATCGCGGATCTGGAAGGTGACGCAAGGGTGGCGACGCCCCATATCGCCGAGGCGCTGGGCTACCGCCTGATCGGATCGAGCACAGCCTAGAGCTTGCCCTCGATCGCCTCCCAGATCTTGCCCGCGACATTGATGCCGTCGAACCGCTCCAGCTCCTGGATGCCGGTGGGCGAGGTCACGTTGATCTCGGTCAGGTAGCCACCGATCACGTCGATGCCGACGAACACCTGCCCCATCTCCTTGAGACGCGGGCCAATGGCGGCGCAAATCTCGTGCTCGCGCGCTGTCATGCCGATCTTTTCCGCGCGCCCGCCGACATGCAGGTTCGACCGCGTCTCGCCCACCGCCGGCACCCGGTTGATCGCGCCCACGGCCTCCCCGTCGACAAGGATGATCCGCTTGTCGCCCGCCGCCACGTCGGGCAGGAATTTCTGTGCGATCAGTGGCTCACGGTTCATGCCGGTGAACAGCTCGTGCAAGGAATTGAGGTTGCGGTCGCTGTCGGTCAGCCGGAACACCCCCGCGCCGCCATTGCCGTAGAGCGGCTTGAGGATGATGTCGCCGTGCCGGTCCTTGAACTCCCGCAGCACCGACAGGTCGCGCGCGATGGTCGTGGGCGGCGTCAGGTCAGGGAAATCGAGCACCAGCAGCTTTTCGGGACAGTTCCTTACCCAGAACGGGTCATTGACCACGAGGGTCTTGCCCTTCAAGCGGTCCAGCAGATGTGTCGTGGTGATGTAGCCCATGTCAAAGGGCGGGTCTTGCCGCAACCAGACGACATCGACTTTGGCCAGATCCAGATCCTCGACCGCACCAAGCCGGGCATGGTCGCCCTTCACCCTTTGCACCTTGACGCTCTGGGCGCGCGCCATGATCCGCCCCTCGCGGTAGCTCAGGTGATCGGGCGTATAGACCCACATCTGGTGGCCGCGCGCCTGCGCCTCTTCGGCGAGGCGGAACGTGCTGTCGGCGTCGATATTGACCGACCCGATCGGGTCCATCTGAAAGGCGATCTTCATGGCCCGTTCTCCCGGCGCTTGCGTCGCGCCCTGTTTGGCGCGGGCCGCGGCCGGGTGCAAGACCGCGTGGTCAGCCCACCATCAGCGCATTGGGAATGACGTCGATCCGCCCCGCACCATCGACCAGCGCAACGTCGAAACGCATCGGCGTCAGCGATCCGCGCGCGAAGAACCCAAGCGCCGCCTCCGCGCTGGCCAGCAACCGCCCGATCTGCCGACGCGACAGATGCGCCGCCGCCTCGGCCATGCTGCGCGAGGATTTCACCTCGACGAAAATCGCCTCATCGCCCTTCGACAGCACAAGGTCGATCTCTCCGCCCGGGCCGCGCCAGCGGCGGCAGACCAGCCGGTAGCCTTGTGCGGAATACGCCGACAACACACGATCCTCGGCCGCCTTGCCCGAAAGATACGACACCAGCCCGCTCATGCCTCGTTCCCTTCCTTCAGCGCCAATGCGCGTTGATAGACATCCCGCCGGGGCAGGCCCAGTGCCTCGGCCACCTCTGCAGCGGCATCCTTGACGCGCAGCCGGGCCATCGCCGCGACCAGCGCCGCATCCACATCCGCCGCTTCGGGCACAACCGGCAACGGGCGACCGACGACCAACACGATCTCACCCTTTGGAGCAACATCGCCGATCCCGTCACGCAGGCTGCCAAGCGTACCGCGCCGCACCTCTTCGAATCGCTTGGTCAATTCCCGGCATAGCGCCGCCGGCCGCATCTCGCCCCAGTGGTCGCACAATTCCCCTAACAGTCGGTGAACGCGCTTGGGGCTTTCATAGAGGATGAGTGTTGCCGGAATGCTGCCGATCTCTTCGATCCAGCGGGCGCGCGCGCCGGCCTGAGGCGATGCGAAACCGGCAAAGAGAAACCGGTCCGACGGCAGGCCCGAGACGCTCAAGGCCATGATGGCGGCCGTCGGCCCCGGGGCAGCGCTGACAAGGTGACCGGCCTCGATCGCGGCCCGCGCAAGCTGATACCCGGGATCGGCAACAACCGGCGTGCCCGCCTCGGAGGCATAGGCGACGCTCCGGCCCTCGGCCAGCGCGCGCAGGATGCGGGGGCGGGCCTCGGCCCCGTTGTGGTCGTGATAGGCGATCATCGGCCGGTCACCCAGCCGCAGGCCATGGATCTCCATCAGGTGCCGCAGGGTCCGGGTGTCTTCGGCCACCAGCACCTCGGCGGAGGCCAAGATATCGAGCGCGCGCAAGGTGATGTCGCGCGCGGCACCGATCGGGGTGGAGACGAACCACAATCCCGGGGTCAGTGGCAGCGGGCGGGCGGGGCCGCCGATGTGCTCGGGTGTCTGGTCCATGGGTGGAGTCCTGCCGGCCCATCGCGGTATGCGCGGGCACCGTTTACTTGCCGTAGCGGACGCTCTAGCCTACGAGACCGTATCCGCCAGCGCCCCCACGGAGGTTCGTGTTCCATGTTTTCCGCTTTGCGTGTTTTCTGCAACCCCTTGCGCCTGCTTGCCCTGATGGGTGTGACAGCCGCCCTGTCGGCTTGCCAGGTCGCCGGCCCGGGAACGGGCGCGGGCCCCAGCGTCAGCGGGCAGACGGTGCAGGTCGCGATGCTCCTGCCGGTCAGCTCCAGCCAAGGCGGCGACGCGACCATCGCCCGCAGCCTCGAAAACTCGGCCCGTCTGGCCGCGGCCGAACTGACCGGCGTCACGATCGAGATCACGGTCTACGACACCGCCGGCCAATCCGCGCAGGCGGCATCGGTCGCGCGCGAGGCGGTGCAGGCGGGTGCCGACATCATCATCGGCCCGCTGCGGTCGGATTCCGCGGCGGCCGTAAGTGTCGCGGTGGCCGGATCGAACGTCAATGTTCTGAGTTTCTCGAACAACACAGAGATCGCAGGCGGAAATGTCTTTGTTCTGGGCCATACCTTTCAGAACACGGCGGCCCGCGTGGTCAGCTATGCCGCAGCGCAAGGCCGCAACCGGATCGTGATTGCCCATGCCCAGAACCTGGCAGGCGAGGTCGCGCGCGACGCGGTGCTGCGCGCAGCGCAAGGGTCCGGCGCGACAGTTGTCGCCAGCGTGCCGTATGAATTTTCGCAAAACGGCGTGATCAATGCCGTGCCGCAGATCATGTCGGCCGTACGCGGCAATGCCGCAAACTCGCTGATGCTGACCTCGGACAGCGCGGGTGCCCTGCCTTTCTTTGCGCAGCTTCTGCCCGAAAACGGTCTGGACATCGAAGCGGTGCGGATCATGGGCCTGACGCGCTGGGACACGCCACCGCAGACGCTCGAACTTTCCGGTCTTCAGGGCAGCTGGTTCGCTGTTCCCGATCCGCAGGCCGCCGCCGCCTTCAACGCCCGTTACGAGGCCGCTTACGGCACCCCGCCCCATATCCTCGGCGCGCTGGGATATGATGCGATCCGTGCCGTGGGCGAGACCGCTGCGGCCACAGGCAGGGTTGGTGCGGCGGATCTGACCGCAAGTGCTGGCTTCCAGGGCGCGAACGGGGTATTCCGGTTGCTCACCGATGGCACGAACCAGCGTGCGATGGCCATCGCCCAAGTGACCCAGAACCAGGTGGCCATGATTGACCCCGCCCCAAGACTCCTTGGCGGTCCCGGTCTCTGACCGGAACCCGACCCTTCCCCCGACCCCGTCCGAGCCGGGCGAGCTGATCGCACCGGCAGATGACATCCTTGACCCGGTCGCGCTGCGCGACCGGCTGGACGCGGCCGTTGCGGGTCTGGACGACCCGGGCGCAATCCGGGCCGCAGCCGTGCGCGTGCTGCAAGACGCCCAGACGCGCGGGCGTTGCGCCATCGAGACGGGCATCTCGGCCCATCCCTTGACGGCCCGGCGCATCACGCGCGCCTATACCTACCTGACCGACGGGCTGGTGCAGGCTGTCTTGCATGTTGCGCAGACCCATCTGCACAAGAACCCAATGCCCGGACAAACGGACCGGGTGGCCGTCATGGCCGTCGGTGGCTACGGGCGGGGCGAGATGGCGCCCTTTTCAGATGTCGACCTGTTGTTCGTGACGCCGTGGAAGATCACGCCGCATGTCGAAAGCGTCATCGAATCGGCGCTCTACATGCTGTGGGATCTGCACATGAAGGTCGGCCACGCCTCGCGCACGATCAAGGAATGCCTGCGGCTGGGCAAGCAAGACATCACCATCCGCACCAGTCTGCTGGAAATGCGCTATCTCTGCGGTGCCGAGGCCATCGCCGACGAGCTGCGCAGCGCGCTCCGCGACCAGCTGTTCCGGGGCACGGTCGGCGAATTCATCGAGGCCAAGCTGGAAGAACGCGCCACCCGCCACCGAAAGCAGGGCGGCCAACGCTATGTGCTGGAGCCCAATGTCAAGGAAGGCAAGGGCGGCCTGCGCGACCTGCAGACGCTCTACTGGATCGCGAAATACGAACATGGCGTCGCGCGGGCGGCCGAGCTTGTCGGGCTGGGCGTGTTCACGCACGAGGAATTCGCCGCCTTCGACGCGGCCGAGCGGTTCTTGTGGGCCACGCGCTGCCACCTGCATCTGATCGCCGATCGCGCGCAGGACCAGCTGACCTTCGACAATCAGGTGCAGGTCGCCGAACGGCTGGGCTACGGCGACCATTCGGGCCGCCGCGCGGTCGAACATTTCATGCAGGATTATTTCCGCCACGCCACCCGCGTGGGCGAGTTGACGCGCATCTTCCTGACCGAGCTTGAGGCCCGCCACGTCAAGCAAGAACCCAGCATTCTGGGCTTTTTGCGCGGACGCACCCGGCGCAAGAAACTCAAGGACGGCTATACGCTCAAGCAAAACCGCCTCGCCATCGCCGATGACGCGGTATTCTTTGCGGACAAGCTCAACATATTGCGCCTGTTCGAAGAGGCGCTGCGCACCGGCTACCTGATCCACCCCGACGCAATGCGGGCGCTGACCGCGAACCTGCACCTGATAGACGACGAGATGCGCCGCGACCCCGAGGCCTGCGCGATCTTTCTCGACCTGATGCTGAAACAGGGCAACCCGGAACGCGCGCTGCGCCGCATGAACGAACTGGGCGTTCTGGCGGCCTTCTTGCCGGAATTCGCGCCCATCGTGGCGATGATGCAATTCAACATGTATCACAGCTACACGGTGGACGAGCACACGATTCAGGTGATCTCGACGCTGGCGCAGATCGAGCGGGGCGAGCTTGTCGAGGAATTGCCGGTCGCCTCGAACATCCTCAAGCGCGGGGTGAACCGCAAGATCATCTATGTCGCCTGTCTGCTGCACGATATCGGCAAGGGCCGGAAAGAGGATCATTCCGTCGTCGGCGCCCGCATCGCCCGCAGCGTCGGCCCTCGGCTTGGCCTGAAACAGGCCGAATGCGACACGCTCGAATGGCTCGTGCGCTATCATCTGCTGATGTCGGACATGGCGCAAAAACGCGACATCGCCGACCCCCGCACCGTGCGCGATTTCGCCAAGGCGGTGAAAACGCGCGAACGGCTGGAACTGCTGACCGTGCTGACCGTCTGCGATATCCGCGGCGTGGGCCCCAACACCTGGAACAACTGGAAGGCGACGCTCCTGCGCGGGCTGTTCCGGGCGACGGCCACGGCCCTTGATACGGGCCTTGAGGATCTCAACCGCGAGAAGCTGGAGGGCGAGGCCAAGCGCGCATTGCGCGACGCCTTGGCCAACTGGCCCAAGCCCGATCTCAAGGCCGAGATGGATCGCCACTACGGCCCCTATTGGCAGGGGCTGGATCTTGCCACGCAGGTCACCTTCGCCGAAATGTTGCGCGGCATCGGCGCCGACGAGATCCGCATCGACACCCGCGAAGACCTCGACCGCGACGCAACGCGCGTCTGTTTTGCGCTGAACGACCACCCCGGCATCTTCTCACGGCTGGCGGGCGCGCTGTCGCTGGTGGGCGCGAATGTGGTGGACGCGCGCACCTACACGTCCAAGGACGGCTATGCGACCGCCGTTTTCTGGGTGCAGGACGCCGACGGCAACCCCTACGAGGCGCGCCGTCTGCCCCGTCTGCGTGACATGATCGACAAGACGCTGAAGGGCGAGGTTGTGGCGTCCCGCGCGCTGGAAACCCGCGAAAAGATCAAGAAACGCGAACGCCCCTTCAAGGTACCGACCAACATCACCTTCGACAACGACGGCTCGGAAATCTACACGATCATCGAGGTCGATACCCGCGACCGGCCCGGCCTGCTGTACGACCTGACCAAGACGCTGGCGGCCTCCAACATCTACATATCGTCCGCCGTGATCGCGACCTATGGCGCGCAGGTGGTCGATACCTTCTATGTCAAGGACATGTTCGGACTGAAGCTGCACGCGAAATCCCGGCAAGACGCGTTGGAACGCAAGCTGCGCGACGCCATCGCGCGCGTCGCCGAACGGGCGGGCGCCTGAGGTGGCCAGCGTGGCCCGGCCGATCCGCCTGATCTCGGGGTTCATCACGGTCGGTTTCTGGACGCTGGGCAGCCGCATCCTTGGCTTCGTCCGCGATATCATGATCGCGGCCTTCATGGGCACGGGGCCGGTGGCCGAGGCGTTTTTCGTCGCCTTCTCGCTGCCCAACCTCTTCCGCCGCTTTTTCGCCGAGGGCGCGTTCAACACCGCCTTCGTGCCGATGTTCTCGAAAAAGCTGGAGGGCGACGACAACCCGCTGGGCTTTGCCCGCGACGCCTTTGCGGGGCTGGCCACCGTGCTGATCGTGCTGACGCTGGTGGCACAATTGGCGATGCCGTGGTTCGTGCTGGCCATGGCGGGGGGCTTTGCGGGCGACGTGCGCTTCGAGCTCGCCGTGGGGTTCGGACGCGTGGCCTTCGGCTACATCCTCTTCATCTCGCTGGCGGCGCTGCTGTCGGGCATCCTCAACGCCTCGGGGCGCTTTGCGGCCGCCGCCGCCGCGCCGATCTTGCTCAACCTGATCTTGATCGGGGTGCTGGTTCTGGCCGAAAGTGGGCTGGTGGCAGGCGTCACCATCGCGGTAGACACCGCCGCGCCGGGCGATGACCTGACCGGGCTGCACCACGGCACGCTGCTGGTGTGGGGAATCTTGCTGGCGGGTGTGGCGCAGATGGCGCTGGTCTGGGTCGTGGCCTCTCGCATCGGGTTCCGCCTGACCCCGCGCCTGCCACGCCTGACGCCCGAGATGAAGCAGCTTGCCATCATCATGCTGCCCGCGATGCTGGCGGGCGGCGTGGTACAGATCAACCTTCTGGTCGGCCGTCAGGTCGCCAGCTTTTTCGACGGCGCCATCGTCTGGCTATCGCTTGCGGACCGGCTGTATCAGCTGCCGCTTGGTGTCGTGGGCATCGCCATCGGCGTGGTCCTCTTGCCCGACCTGTCGCGCCGTTTGCGCGCCGATGACGCCAAGGGCGGGCGCGGCGCCCTCAGCCGGGCGGGCGAGATCTGTCTGGCACTGACCGTACCCGCCGCCGTGGCGCTATGCGTGATCCCAACGCCACTGGTATCGGTCCTGTTCGAGCGCGGGGCCTTCGGACCTGACGACACCGTGAACACCGCGCTGGCGCTGGCGGCCTATGGCCTCGGGCTTCCGGCCTTTGTCCTGCAAAAGGTCCTGCAGCCCCTCTATTTCGCGCGCGAGGATACCAAGAGCCCCTTCCGCTTCGCACTGGTCGCCATGGTGGTGAACGCCGTTGTCGCCATCGGCCTGTCCTTTTTCATCGGCTTTGTCGGCGCGGCGCTTGCCACCAGCCTCGCGGCTTGGACGATGGTCTGGCAACTGATGCGCGGAAAACGCGCTATGGGCGAGGTGGCGACGTTCGACGATCGCTACCGGCAACGGGTCGGGCGCATTGTGCTGGCCGCGATGCTGATGGGCGTCGTGCTTGTGGTCATGGCCACCCTGTTGTCGCCACTGCTGGGCACGCCGGGTTGGCGCTATGTGGCCCTCACGATCCTTGTTGCGAGCGGGCTGGTGGCTTACGCCATTACGGGCCAAGCCCTTGGCGCCTTCCGCATTGCCGAATTCCGCGACGCGCTGCGGCGCGGTTAACGCAGCCTCAGCTTGTCGAGAACACGCCGCCAGCCGCCGGGGCTGACCACGAAGGACATCGTGAAGCCTGCGACGAACCCCGACAGGTCGGCCGCGACATTGCCGAACTCGCCTTGGATCACGCCGAACAAAAGCTGGATCGCCAAAAGCGCCCCGATCAGACCAAAAGCGCGGTAGCCCGGTCCACCACGCAGGTGTTCGCGCGTCCAGAGGATGAAGGTGAAGGCCCCGATCAACCCGTAGACGCCGGGATAGCCGCCGACCAGCGGATAGGGGCTGTTCATCAGGGTCACGAACCCCAGCGCGCCCACGATGGCCGATCCAAGGAAAAGGGCGACGAAGGCCAGCGGCGAAAACACCTCGGCCACCATCTTGCCGATGGCAAGGATGAAGACGACCACAAAGGCCGCATGGGCAAAGCCTGTGTGGATCAGCGGATAGGTCACCAGCCGCAGCAGCTCCGAGGCAGGCCAGACGTTGTTGACCCACATGAATCGCCCGATCTCGTCAAAGATGCCGTAATCGCGGATCGCGTTCAGCCGCCAGCCAACGCCCCCCTGCCCGCCCAGAACCCCCGCTGTCGCGGCTTGGAACATCAGTTCCAGCCCGGCGATCACCACCGCCAGCGCCACCACGACGGGGGGCAGAGCATTGAAAGGGGAAACGCTGTGCTTGTCCATCGCGGGCCACCTTCGGTTGACGCCATCTGCCCCCGTGGGTAAGCGATGCGACGGCGCTTGGCCAGAGGGGCCCTTGGCGCGCGACCGACCGGGGATGGACCATGGCACAGACGCAGTTCGCACCGCGCGTATTCTCGGGCATCCAGCCCTCGGGCGGTCTGACACTGGGCAATTACCTCGGCGCGATGAAACGCTTTGTGACCATGCAAGACGCGGGCACGCACCAGACGATCTATTGCATGGTCGACCTGCACGCGATCACCGCCACCTTGCAAGACCCCCAGACGCTCCGCCGCAACACCCGCGAGTTGTGCGCGGGCTTCATCGCGGTCGGCATCGACCCGGAAAAATCCATCCTGTTCAATCAGTCCCAGGTTCCCGAGCACACCCAGCTGGCCTGGATCTTCAATTGCATCGCGCGCATGGGCTGGATGGGTCGCATGACCCAGTGGAAGGACAAGGCGGGCAAGAACGCCGAGGCCGCCTCGCTTGGCCTCTTTGCCTATCCGGCGCTGATGGCCGCCGACATCCTTGTCTATCACGCGACCCATGTGCCGGTGGGTGAGGACCAGAAACAACACCTTGAGCTGACGCGCGACATCGCGGCCAAGTTCAACCACGACTACGGGCAGGAGTTCTTCCCCATCACCGAGCCGGTGATCGAAGGGGCGGCCACCCGCGTGATGAACCTGCAAGACGGCACCAAGAAGATGTCGAAATCCGACCCGTCGGACAAGACGCGCATCAACCTGACCGACAGCGCCGACGAGATCGCGAAAAAGATCCGCAAGGCCAAGACCGACCCCGACGCCCTGCCCGAGGCGCTGTCCGGGCTGGAAACCCGCCCCGAGGCGCGCAACCTCGTGAACATCTACGCGGCGCTGGCCGATATCGCGCCGCAGGCGGTGCTGGACCAGCACGCGGGCGCGCTGTTCGGGCATTTCAAGATCGCACTGGCCGATCTGGCGGTCGAGAAACTGGCCCCCATCACCACCGAGATGTCGCGCCTGATGGATGACCCGGCCGAGATCGACCGCATTCTGGGCCGCGGGGCCGAACGTGCGCGCGACATCGCGGCCCCGATCCTTGCGCAGACCTACGACATCATCGGCATGCTGCGCAGCTGAGGGCTCAGCCCATCCGCACCGCCTCGACCGACAAGATCGTGGGAAGGTGGCGCGCGATCTCCTCCCACGTCTCGCCCGCGTCGTCGCTGGCAAAGACGGACCCGGTGTTGGTGCCGAAATAGACGCCGCCCGCAGGGCTGTCGTCGGTTGCCATCGCCTGCCTGAGCACGGTAAAGAAACACGCCGTTTGCGGCAGGCCATCGCGCTGCGCCGCCCATGTCGCGCCGCCATCGCGCGAGCGCCAGACGGCGGCGCTGGCCTCGGGCGGATAGCGCCCCGCCATGTCGCCATTCAAGGGCAAGGTCCAGATCGTCAGCGGATCATGCGGATGGACCGCGATGGGAAAGCCGAAGGTCGAGGGCAGGCCGTCGGTGACGTCGTCCCAGTGCCGCCCGCCATCGCGCGAGCGCCAGACGCCGTGGTGGTTTTGCTGATACAAAAGGTCCGAGCCGGGCGCGCGCACCATATTGTGCACGCAATGCCCGGTCTCGCCGTCCTTGGGGGCGGCAGGGTGGTCATGCCCCTCGCAGGCGGCGGCATTGGACAGGCGGTTGCGCCGGTCCCAGCTGTGCCCGCCATCCTCCGAGGCAAAGACACCTGCGGCGGAAATCCCCAGCCAGATCTTTCCGGGGTCCTCTGGCGCTGTGACGATCGTGTGCAGCGTCAGGCCGGCCGCGCCCCCGTTCCACTCCTCGCGCCCCGGAAACGTAGCCAGCGCTTCGTTCCGCGCCCATGTCGCGCCGCCATCTTGGCTTTGCAACAAAGTGCCGGGTTTCGCCCCGGCCCAGAGCACGCCATGCGCGTGATGCAGTGACCACACGGAATGCAGCGTGTCACCAAAGGGCGGGGCCACATCCTCCCACCCGATCATCGCGGCGAAATCCGGGTCGTTTGCGGCCCATTGATCCATCTGGCCGGACGACAGCTTGGCAAGCTGCCATGTCGCCCCGCCATCGCCTGACCGCCAGACGCCCGCGCCGAACCAGTCGCCACCGCCGCCTGCCCAGATCCTGCCGGTCGCGGGATCGCCCGCCATGTGATTGATCGTCCAACCATCGCAATGCGGGCCGGAGACGATCCATCGCCCCGCCTCACCGGTCAGGACAAAGGCCCCCTTGGTGGTGCCGACCAACAGATGGACGATGCCGCACATGGTGAGCCTCCCTCGATGCGGAGGGATGTTATCACCGAATCGGCATGATGGAGGCTGAAATCAGTTGCGTGCCCAGATGCGGAAACGCCGCGTACTGATCATCGGGCATGACCGGTTCGCGGACAGGCGTGTAATAGGCCCATACCTCATCGAGCAACCTCAGAGCCGCGTCGGGGTCCAAGGCGTCGTGAAGCGGGTTGTGTACGGTGTGGTGCTCGGGCATCGCAAAACCTCCTGCGGGTTTGTCGTGCCTCCCCTGGAACCACACCTATGCCTGCCCATGTGCTGCGACACCCCCGGATTGCCGCATGCCGCCCATGACCATAGCGCAAGGCGGACCGCGCTACGCCCAAGCCCGAGCATGGGCGGGACATGGTTCATGTCCTCCAAGGCAGATTGCGCCTGAACAGGGCGATGCTGTCCCCCACGGCCCGCGTCGGCCCCATCAGATCGCGGGATCAGTCGGCGCGGTGGTGAGAAAACGCGGGATTGTCAAAGATCGGGCGGTGCACGACCGGGCCGGGCGCGCCCCCGCGCGCGGTCATGACCTCGTGCCAGAGCGCGTCACCATAAGAGAAATGCCACCATTCCTCGGGGTAGTTCACAAGCCCCTGCCCCTCCATCACACCCAGCAAGATCGCGCGGTTGGCAGCCTGTTCGGGTGTGATGTCAGGGGAATGGGTGCGCAGCGGGTTCACGGTTGCGGTAATCTCCGCGAAATCCGCCCATTGGGTGCCCATGTCCAGCGGACCGCCCGCACCCAGGATCGTGACGTCGACCGCGCTACCACATTGGTGGCCCGAGGGGGTATCGACCGGGTCGGCAACGGTGACGCGGGTTGCCCTGCGCAGCGCGCCGATGTCGTCCGGGGCGCTGCGCACGGATGCGATGGCGCCTGCCGGGTCGGTGCCTGCGGACATGGCCGCTTGCACCGCATCCAACGCCGCAAGGCGTGCGAGCTGGGCGAGCCGCGCGTTCCACAAGGCGAATTGCCGGGCCTGCGTACGAAACGCTTCGATCACCAGAAGGGTCATGCCCTCGGGCAACGCTTCTGCGGCCCTGTGCAGACGGCTATGGATATCGGGCAATAGCCAGCGCGCATCGCGGGGCAGATTTTCCGCGATGCGCAGGTGTCGCGTCTGTGTGATCTGGGTCAGGTGAACCGGTGTCATGATGCTCCTGATCCGGCTCTGTCAGTGCTGGCGCTCCACCATCAGCTTCTTGATCTCACTGATTGCCTTGGCCGGGTTCAGGCCCTTGGGGCAGGTCTTGGCGCAGTTCATGATCGTGTGACAGCGGTAGAGCTTGAAGGGATCTTCCAGCTCGTCCAGCCGCTCGCCGGTCGCCTCATCGCGCGAGTCGATGATCCAGCGGTAGGCATGTAACAGGGCCGCCGGCCCAAGGTAGCGGTCGCCGTTCCACCAGTAGGACGGGCAGGATGTCGAGCAACAGGCGCACATCACGCATTCATAAAGCCCGTCAAGCTTGCTGCGATCCTCGATCGACTGGCGCCATTCCTTTTCGGGGCGCTGCGTCTTGGTCTCGAGCCACGGCATGATCGAGGCATGCTGCGCATAGAAATGCGTCAGATCGGGGATCAGATCCTTGATCACCGGCATGTGCGGCAGCGGGTAAATCTTCACGTCGCCCTTGATCTCGTCCATACCGTAGATGCAGGCCAGCGTGTTGATGCCGTCGATGTTCATCGCGCAAGACCCGCAGATCCCCTCGCGGCAGGACCGGCGGAAGGTCAGCGTCGGGTCGATCTCGTTCTTGATCTTGATCAGTGCATCCAGAACCATCGGCCCGCAGGTGTCCATGTCGACCCAATAGGTGTCGACACGGGGGTTTTCACCGTCATCGGGGTTCCAGCGGTAGATCTGGAATTTGCGCAGATTGGTCGCCCCCTCGGGCTTGGGCCACGTCTTGCCCGTACGGATGCGGGAGTTTTTCGGAAGCGCGAGTTCGACCATGCTGCGGTGCCCTGTTCAGTGCCGGTTCAGTATGTGAACCAAGGTATACCGGTTTTTCACCGGGGCCACAGCCACTGCTGCGCCGCATAATGTCGCAA
Source organism: Roseicyclus mahoneyensis (assembly GCF_003148775.1). GTDB lineage: Bacteria > Pseudomonadota > Alphaproteobacteria > Rhodobacterales > Rhodobacteraceae > Roseicyclus > Roseicyclus mahoneyensis. Next base: position 90,795 of record NZ_QGGW01000008.1, on the reverse strand, counting down.
CGGGCGGCTCAACGCGGATCGACGAAGGCGCGCAGGATGCGCGTCATCGCCTCGGGCGGGAAACCGCGCGGCGTGACCTCGAACCGCGCCATGCGGCGGGCACGATCCACTGGCGCGCCGAATTCCTCGATCCAGTGGTATTCGGGGCGCTTGTGATAGTCGTCGAACAGGACCGTGACGGGCTTGGTCGCCCGGAGCATCACCGTCAGGAAACACGCGACCCGGAACCGCCCGTCGATCAGCACCACATCGGGCATCTCGAAATCGGGGCGGTCCCAGACGGTCGTGACGTAATCGGGATAGGCTTTGAACCCGCTGGTGTCGGCGGGGCGGCCCCAATCGGCCGTCGGGCCGATGTCGACATGGTGGACATGCGCCGCACGGCCGGGAAAAGCGGCGCTGAGGCTGGACGCGATGCGCGCGGCCCAAGCCGCGTCGCTTTCCACGGTGAAAAGCTTGCGCGCGCCAGCTTCCATCGCAACAAAGGACGACCCGCCGCTGCCGTATTCCAAGACCACATCCGCCTGCGCATAGGCCGCGCGCAGCATCTCGGCGGCCGGGCCGGGCAGGGTCAGCTCAAAGGTCGGCATGGCCTCGACAACCGCCGTCTCCGCGGGGACCACCTCAGTCTCCACCGCTTGCGGCGCGAGCCGCTCGCCAAGGCGTGCCTGCACAAGCGCAAGGGCAGCCGCGACCCCGGCGTCGGTCGCCAGAACCGCCATCCGCTCCGTCACCGCATCGGCCCAGCGCAGGATGGTCGCGTCTTCTACCTCGTTGCGGTTATGGGCCTCGTAGAAATCCTCGGTATGGCGCGCGTTCGCGGCCTCAGCCTGCTTGCGCGCCCAGCCCCGTCCGCGCGCCTGTTTCAGCGCGAAGAACTCCGGTGTGCGCACGATGTAGTGGTTGACCTGCGCCAGCGCATGTCCCGCCTCATGAGCCGCGACCTTGCAGTTCTTCGGACTGTCCGCCCCGTCGAGCCAGCGCGCTGTCACACGTTCGGCCCCATCGAGCGGAGCGCCCGAGGGTGCGATAAACCGCGCCCCACCGCCCGGCACAAGCGCAGGCCGGTAGATGCCATGCAGGCCCAGCCCCGCCACGCCCGGCCCGTGCCTGAACAATGTCTTGACCTCAAGGTTCTTGCGGAACCCCGGACGCGAGGCGCCGGTGAAGGCGTCCGAGATGAACCGCCCCGGAAAGCGCGCGTTGCCACCATCGCCAAAGACGCGCCAGTTGATCAGCGCCCCGTCATGATCCCCCACCACCGCGATCAGGTCGTCGAGCCGCCCGTCCCCAACCCGCACGTTCAGGAATTCATCGGCATCCAGCCACAATACCCAATCGCCATGCGCGATCAGCCCCATCTCGTTGACCAGCTTGGCCGCATTGCCTTGCGGTCGCTTGCCAACCGGCACTTCGTGGGGCAGGTGGCGCAGATGGCCCGCCGCCTGAAGCGCCTGCAACACTTCATGCGTGCCGTCGTCGCAGTCGTTTGAGGCCGCGATGATCGTATCAAATCCGATGACCTGATGATAGGCGACCCATTCCAGCAAAAACGGCGCCTCGTTCCGCACTGCCGTGAAGAGCACCCGCCGACCCTCGGCCTCACCCTCGGCTGCCAGCGTGCCCGCGCGGGTCTGTGCGTTCATCGCCTGCTCTCCTGCCCGGATCGGTCTTGTTGCACCGCAGGATATAGGGGCAAGGCGCCTTTTCAACCGCTATCCCTGCCCCGCGGCTGCAAGCAGGCCGGGGCGTGGCGCGCCGAACACGCGCGCCGGGCGTCACAGGATCAGGGGTCGCGTCGGACCAGCACCGGTCAGGCGGCGGAAACACTGGTCATAGACCACGTAGGGATCGCGCCCGGAGAGGAAATCGCCCGTCACAGTCACGTCGAAGGAACTGACCGCGCGCCCGCCCGATCCAACGCCCAGCCCCACGGTGCCGCGCGGCCGCTCGGCCAAGCGCGCGCGTTCGCTGCAGTCGGCGTAAGCGCGTTCCGGGCTGACGGTGGTGTCGCAGGCGGCAAGCGTCAGCGGCAGGGCCAGCGCGACGAGCAAAGCGCGCATCATCAAAACAGCCCCGCCCTGAGCGAGCCTTCGGCCGCGCAGCGGATCGTCTCGGGCCGCGACAGCACGGTCGACACTGTTTCGGTCGCGGCCTCTGTCCGGCCAAGCGCCACGCCACCGGCAATGGCGACGATCTCCTGCGCGCTGGCGTTGTCGATCACACAATCGGTGATCGGCTGCGCATTCACGCCCGGAAAGCGGCGTTCCACCTCACCGTTCACATAACCGCGCGCCTGTTCGCGCGCGATCTGATCGGCCGCATCCTGCACCGCGACGCAGCCCGCCAGCGGCAGGCCCAGCGCCACGATGCAGGCAACCCGCATCAATAGACGCGCGCCTTTGGCTTGATCCGCTCCAGATCGATGCCGCCCTCGTTGTGACCCATCAGCGGGTTGAGGTGAACCGGCCGATAGCTCAGATCGACTTTTTCGCCGTCGACCGTCGCCAGCGAATGCTTGCGCCATTCCACGTCGTCGCGGTCGGGATAATCCTCGTGCGCATGGGCGCCCCGGCTTTCCTTGCGCGCCTCGGCCGACACGATGGTGGCCATCGCGTTGGGCATCAGGTTGGTCAGCTCCAGCGTTTCCATCAGGTCCGAGTTCCAGATCATCGAGCGATCCGTAACCTTGATGTCATCCATCTTGGAGGCGACGCCGCGCATCTTTTCGACACCTTCGGCCAGCGTCTTGTCCGTGCGGAACACGGCGGCGTCAGCCTGCATCGTGCGCTGCATCTCCAGCCGCAATTCCGCGGTGGAGATATTGCCCGAGGCATGGCGGATATCGTCAAACCGCGAAATCGCATGATCAAGTGAGGCGCGCGGGACATCGGGCACAGCGCCGTCAGGATCGACGATGGTGCCCGCCCGGATCGCGGCGGCCCGACCGAAGACGACAAGGTCGATCAGCGAGTTCGAGCCAAGACGGTTTGCCCCGTGAACCGATGCGCAGCCGGCCTCGCCCACGGCCATCAGGCCGGGCACGATGCGGTCGGGGTCGCTGGCGGTGGGGTTCAGAACCTCGCCCCAGTAATTCGTGGGGATGCCGCCCATGTTGTAATGAACGGTCGGCAGAACCGGGATCGGCTCGCGCGTCAGATCGACACCCGCAAAGATCCGCGCCGACTCGGAAATGCCCGGAAGCCGCAGGTCGAGCGTCTCCTTGGGCAGGTGGTTGAGGTGGAGGTGGATATGGTCCTTGTTCGGGCCCACGCCACGGCCCTCGCGGATCTCGATGGTCATGCAGCGGCTCACCACGTCGCGTGACGCCAGATCCTTGTAGGTCGGCGCGTAGCGTTCCATGAACCGCTCACCCTCGGAATTGGTGAGATAGCCGCCCTCGCCCCGCGCGCCTTCGGTGATCAGGCAACCCGCGCCGAAAATGCCGGTAGGGTGGAACTGCACGAATTCCATATCTTGCAGCGGCAGGCCCTGCCGTGCGACCATGCCGCCGCCATCGCCCGTGCAGGTATGCGCCGAGGTGGCCGAGAAATAGGCCCGGCCATAGCCGCCGGTCGCCAGCACCACCATCTTGGCGCGGAACACATGCATCGTGCCATCGTCAAGCTTCCACGCCACAACGCCGACACACTGGCCTTCGTCGTTCATCAAAAGATCGGTGGCGAAATACTCGATGTAGAATTCCGCGTTGTTCTTGAGCGACTGCCCGTAAAGCGTGTGCAGCATCGCGTGGCCGGTGCGGTCGGCGGCGGCACAGGTGCGCTGCACCGGGGGGCCTTCGCCGAATTGGGTGGTGTGTCCGCCGAAGGGGCGCTGGTAGATCTTGCCATCCTCGGTGCGCGAGAACGGCACGCCGTAATGTTCCAGCTCGTAAACCGCCTTGGGCGCTTCACGCGCAAGGTATTCCATCGCGTCGGTATCGCCCAGCCAGTCCGACCCCTTGACGGTGTCGTACATGTGCCAGTGCCAATGGTCTGGCCCCATGTTGCTGAGGCTGGCCGCGATGCCGCCCTGTGCCGCCACCGTGTGCGAGCGGGTCGGGAAGACCTTGGTGATGCAAGCGGTCTTGAGGCCCTGTTCGGCCATGCCCAGCGTGGCGCGCAGGCCCGCGCCGCCGGCACCGACCACGACAACGTCGTAGCTGTGGGTATTGAGGTCGTAGCTGGGGGAAACGGTATCTTTCATCTGATCCTCAAAGTGCAATCTGCGCCAGCGCCACAACCCCGCCCGCGGCCAGCGCGTAGCACAGGATGGTGGTCACGATCAGGCCGATCTTGCGGCCAAGGCCGCGCAGGTAATCCTCGACCAGCACCTGCATGCCCAGTCGCATATGGTGCAGTCCGACGACAAGGAAAGCGCCCACGATCAACGCAGGTATCGGGCGCGACAGGCTGGCCACCACCGCCTCATGCGGCTGGCCCAGCAGGCCACCCACGATCCACAGGAAAAACGGCGTCAGGATCAGCAGCGCGACCGAGGTGACGGTCATCGCCCAGTGATGTTCGGTGCCGCTCTTGGCGGAGCCAAGGCCGGTCACGCGCTTGCGGTCGGTCACATAGGCCATCTTGCCCTCCATCAGATCACGACCACGGTCAGCGCGGTCAGCACGACCGACCCGATGATCATGCCCCAGCCCAGCTTGTCGGACGTCTCGACATCCAGCGCGCGACCCGTGTCCCAGATCAGGTGCCGCACGCCGCCCAGCGCGTGGTACCACAGCGCCAGAACCGACAGCGTCATCACGATGTCACCAAGGACCGAGGTCATCAGACCGTCGATGGTATCGAAATAGGCAGCACCCGAGGCCGCCGCCATCAGCCACCACACGACGAGGATCGCGCCCACGATCAACCCGTTGCCGGTGATGCGTACGAAGATTGAAGTGATGGAGTTCAGCTGCGGGCGGTAGATCGTCAGATGCGGGGAAAGCGGCCGGTTTCCCCGGTTCACGTCGGCCATGGCTTGGACCCTTCCGGTTGTTCTCAAAGGTCTGGCGGTTGTCTTGTGCGATGCATAGCGCGTTTTGCCGCGCTGTCACCAGCAAGCGTCGCGGATTCGCTGCGTGATCTTGGGTCCAAACGCCGCAGATCAGAGCTTTGTGATCACAGCCTTGAAATCCGTGATCACAAAATGTAGGCATCACGATCAGACAGGCATCAAGGCCCAGTAGTCGAGGTCGAGCAGCACATGCGGCAGGTATTTGCCCGCCGCATCCTTCAACGCGCCTGCTCGTCCGTCCTCGTTCACCGCAACCAGCCGCAATCGGATCGCCCCCACCCCCGGCGCTGCCGTCGGCGCGGTCGCAAGCACCTCGGACCATGCCCTCAGGGTGTCGCCCGCGAAACAGGGATTGGCGTGGCTGCCGCCATTGATCGCCGCGATCATCTGCGCATTGGCCAGCCCGTTGAAACTGAGCGCGCGGGCCATCGACATGACGTGGCCCCCATAGATCAGCCGCCGCCGATCGGCGCGGGGCGTCACGTCGAAATGGGTCTTCGACGTGTTTTGCCACAGCCGCGTGGCCATCATGTGCTCGGCTTCCTCGATCGTCACGCCATCGACATGGTCGATCACCTCGCCCACCGCGTAATCGCCCAAGCGGTGGCGTTCACCGGCCAAAGTCAGGTCGTAATGGGTGAAATCCAAACCCTCGGGCAAGATCAGCGTCGCAGGGTCGACGACGGATGCCAAATCCGGCACCACAGGATCGGGCGCCGCCGCCCCTTCGTCGCGCTTGCGCACCATCACCCAGCGGACATAATCCAGCACGACAGAGCCATGCTGGTTGCGCCCTTCGGTGCGGACATAGACCACCCCGGTCTTGCCGTTGGAATTCTGCTTGAGGCCGATCACCTGCGACGTGGCCTGCAGCGTGTCGCCCGGATAGACCGGCTGGTGAAACCGCCCCTCCGCATAGCCCAGATTGGCCACCGCGTTCAGCGAGATGTCGGGAACCGATTTCCCGAACACCGTGTGAAAGGTGATCATGTCATCGACAGGGCTGGTAGGCAGCCCGCAGGTCCGCGCGAATTCATCCGAGGAATAGAGCGCATGCCGCGCCGGATAAAGCGCATGGTAAAGCGCCCGCTCGCCCCCTGACACGGTGCGCGGCACCGCGTGTTCGATCACCTCGCCCAGCCGGTAATCCTCGAAAAACCGGCCGGGATTGGTCTTGGTGGCATGTCCAATATCCTTGGCCATGCTATTGCGCGCCCAGCTTCATGTCGGGGCTGTAGGCCGCGTCGATCTCCTTGGTCACGGCCTGCCCGCAACGCATCACGCCGCGGGCCGCGTCAAAGGACATCACCGGGTCGCCGTGCAGCACCCAGCCCTTCGACAGCGCCTCGGACACCTTGTGGCAGAAGGCCGAGGTGTCATCCTCGGTCAGCAGGCGATAGATCTTCATGGATGCCTCACGCAGGGAAAGGGTAATAGCCAAGCCAGGTGTGGATGGCCGCGACGATGCCATAAAGGACAAGGCCCACACCAAAGGCGATCGCGTCGTTCTTGACGCTGACATTGGCGGGCCGGTCCCAGCTGCGGTTCGCCCGGTTGATCAGGATGACCGACACGACAGCCCATGCCAGCATGCCGCCAAACAAGATCACCGAGGCCAGATCGCCGTTCACCAGCAGATGCGCGACCGCCCATGCCTTGACGCCGGTCAACTGCTTGTGGCGCACCTTTGCCGCCATGGTCCCGTTGATCGAGGACAGCGCAAAGAACCAAAAGCCGATCAGCACCAGCAGATTGGCGATATGGGTCATGAAGGCGGGCGGGAACCAAAGGTTCACCACGTCCGCGCTGCGGTAGCCCACCACCATCAGCACGATGCCAGCGAGCATGGCGAGAGCCAGGACGCCCTTGCCCTTGTCGCCCCATGCGGCGCGTTTTTCAGGCACCAGCCGCTTGACCCAATGCCCGCCCGCGAACAGTGCGATCCCGAGGATCAGTAGAATGTAGCCCATCACGCAGCCTCCTGCCGTGCTATGGCGTCTGCCTTGGCCAGCGTGGCACGCGCCGTGTCGACATGCAGATTTTCCACGATCTGCCCGTCGACCACCGCCACCGCCTGACCTTGGGCCGTCGCCGCCTCGAATGCCGCGATCTGGCGGCGGGCAAGGTCTATCTCGGCTTGGCTCGGGGCGAAAGCGGTGTTGGCGATGGCGATCTGAGACGGGTGGATCAGGGTCTTGCCGTCAAAGCCGAAATCGCGCCCCTCGGCACATTCGACCGCCAGCCCTTCCTCATCCCGAAAGGCGTTGTAGACCCCGTCGATGCAGAGGATGCCCGCGGCCCGCGCCGCCAGCAGACAGTGTTGCAACGCCATGTGCATCGCGCCCCGCGTGCGGCAGCCCAGTTCCTTGGCCAGATCATTGGTGCCCATCACAAAGCCCGTCATGCGCGGCGCGCGCGCGATCTCGGCCGCGTTCAAGATGCCCATGGGCGTCTCCATCATCGCCCAGATCTGCGTGTTCCGTGTCGCGGCCGCCCCGTGCAGACGCGCGGCCAGCGCCGCGACCTCGGTCACCGAGCCGACCTTGGGCAGCAAGATCGCCTGCGGGCCGATGGCCATGACGGCGCTCAGGTCATCCTCGCCCCATGGCGTGTCGAGCCCATTGATCCGCACCATCAACGCCCTGTTGCCGAATCCTCCCTCGGTCAGCCGCGCGGTCAGCAGATCGCGCGCATGGGCCTTTTCCTCGACGGCAACCGCATCCTCGAGGTCGAAGATGATCGCATCTGCGGCAAGGCCCTTGGCCTTTTCGATCGCCCGGTCCTTGGACGCGGGAATGTAGAGGACCGATCGGTAGGGTCGCGCGCGGATTTCGAGGGTGTCCAAGGGCCATCTCCTTGCAGGTGCGGGGGGCGTCTGGACGCCTGAGGGACCACAGCTTTGCCGCGATGGCAAGATCATTGCGCCGCGTCGCAGCAAAAAAATTGCGTCGCGGGGGTCTTGGGCGCAAGAAAACGACCCGCGCATCCTTCATCCGATATTAACCGCGCCACGGCAGCCTGTGGATCAGAGGCGCCCGTCCGACAGGCGCGATGTTCGAGACCGGCTCAGCGGGGCCGCGAACGCCCCCCTGCGCCCCAAACCGGGAAAGGCACCGGGATGACACAGGAACTGCGTTTCCGGGCGATGACGATCCTTCTGGCCACTGCCACCACGACCGTCCCGCTGGCCGGGGCGGGCTATGCGCAGGGCGCGGGGTCGATGATCTGCGGCCAGCGCGCCCAGATCGTGGGCCAATTGCGCGCGCGGTTCGGCGAACAGGTCCGCGCGGTCGGCCTTGCAGGTCAGACCCGCATCGTGGAGGTGTTCGCGTCGTCCGAGACCGGAAGCTGGACAATCACTGTCACCTCGGTCGACGGGATCACCTGCTTGATGGCCTCGGGGCAGCATTACGAAGCCATCGCCGCCCTGCCCGCCGGTGAACCGATGTAGACCATGGTTCAGGTCAGCCCGTCCCACAACAGCTTCAGCCCGGTCAGCACCAGCGCCGTATAGGCCACCGCAAAGAAAAGGCGTTCCGGGATCACCTTGTGCGCCCTTACTCCGACGAAAGCCCCGATCAGCGCAAAGGGGATCAGCGCCGCGCTCCACCCCAGAAGCGACAGCGTGAACAGCCCCATCATGGTATAGATCGCAGCCTTCAGCGCGTTGACCACCCAGAACACGATCACTGATGTGGCGTGGTACTGCGTCTTGCCGATACCGCCCTGCCCCAGCATGAACACGGCAAAGGGCGGTCCGCCCGCATGCGCCACGAAGCTGGTGAACCCCACGCCAGCCCCTGCGATCCAGCCCTTGCGGCGGTCAAACCCCTGCGGGCGGGGCGCGATCCAGCCCCGCGCCAAGGCCAGCCGGAACAGCGGAAACCCCACCGCCAGCACGCCGATCAAGATGCGGATGCCATCGGCCGACACGACAAAGAACAGCGCCGCCCCCAGCGCCAGTCCCGGCACAGCGCCGGTCAGGATGGCGCCCGCCGATGGCGCATGCCACTGCCCCCAGAAGGCCCGCACGGCGGCCACGTCGATTGCCATCAGCACCGGCAGCATCAGGGCGAGCGCCACCCCCGGCTCCACCACCATGGCGAGAATCGCGGCACCCGCGAACCCCAGCGATCCGCCGAATCCGCCCTTGGACAGACCCGCCAGAAACGCCCCAAGCGCCGCCAGCGCGAACACCCATCCTTCCAGCATGGGCTTTCCTTTCCCAAGGGTTTCAACGGCTTGTTCCGCGCCGCGTGGTCTTGCTGCGACCACTGGCGTGTCTTGCCGCCCTGCAGCGGGCTTGCACCAGACACGCCGCAGGTCTACGCCCATCGCCGATATCAACGAGGCACCTGGAGATCAATCTCATGGCCAGACCCAAGATTGCGCTGATCGGCGCCGGGCAGATCGGCGGCACGCTCGCCCATCTCGCGGCACTCAAGGAACTGGGCGACGTCGTCCTGTTCGACATCGCCGAAGGCGTTCCGCAGGGCAAGGCGCTCGACATCGCCGAAAGCGGCCCGTCCGAGAAATTCGACGCGAAGATGAAGGGCACGAATGATTACGCCGATATCGCGGGCGCCGATGTCTGCATCGTGACCGCCGGTGTCGCGCGCAAGCCGGGGATGAGCCGCGATGATCTTCTGGGCATCAACCTCAAGGTGATGAAGTCGGTCGGCGAAGGCATCAAGACCCATGCGCCGAAGGCCTTCGTGATCTGCATCACCAACCCGCTCGACGCGATGGTCTGGGCGCTGCAGAAATTCTCGGGCCTCCCCCCGCACATGGTCTGCGGCATGGCCGGCGTTCTCGACAGCGCCCGCTTCCGCCACTTCCTCGCCGAAGAATTCGATGTCTCGATGAAGGATGTGACCGCCTTCGTGCTGGGCGGGCATGGCGACACGATGGTGCCGTCGGTGCGCTACTCGACCGTCGCGGGCATCCCCCTGCCCGACCTGATCGAGATGGGCTGGACCACCAAGGAAAAGATGGACGCCATCGTCCAGCGCACCCGTGACGGCGGCGCCGAGATCGTGGGCCTGCTGAAAACCGGCTCCGCCTTCTACGCGCCCGCCACCTCTGCCATCGAGATGGCCGAGGCCTTCCTCAAGGATCAAAAGCGCGTCCTGCCCTGCGCCGCCTATTGCGACGGCGAGTTTGGCCTGAAAAAGACCTACGTCGGCGTGCCCACCGTGATCGGCAAAGGCGGGATCGAGCGCATCGTCGAGATCAAGCTGACCAAGGACGAACAGGCGATGTTCGACAATTCGGTCGCCGCGGTCAAAGGGCTGGTCGACGCCTGCAAGGCGATCGACGAAAGCCTCGCCTGATGCACCTCGCGGCGGCCCCCGGACCGAGGGGCCGCCGCACCCCATGACGCGCGCGCCCTCTCCCTATCTCGTGTCCGGCTTCTACGACCGCGCGCTCCGTGATGGCCGTCACCGCGATATCGTCGGCGGCCGCTGGGACGAAACCGGGCGGCTGCAAATGGCGCTTTTGCAGGCCCACGGCCTGCAGCCCAACCAAACGCTTCTCGACATCGGCGCGGGATCGCTGCGCTTGGGCTGTAAGGCCGTCCCCTACCTCGATCCCGGTCATTACTGGGCGACCGACGCCAGCCGCGCCCTCATGCTGCGCGGCCGCGAGATGGAACTGCCGGACCCCGACCGTCTGCCCGAGGATCGACTGGTCGAAGATGCCGATTTCGCCTTCCCAAACCTGCCGCTCCGCGTCGATTGCCTCATCGCCTTCGGCCTCTTCACCCACCTGCCCCCCGGACAAACCGCCCATGCACTGGCCCGGATCGCCCGCCGCTGGCCCGAGCCCCGCGTTTTGCTGTTCACCGTCTTTCTGGCACCCGAAGATCACGCCGGCGAAAGCCTGCGCCAGCCCGATGGCGTCGTCACCCACCCCGACCGGCCGCCGTGGCACCTGACCGAGACGGCGCTGCGGGGCATGGCCGATGCTGCGGGCCTGACGCTGGAACGCCAGCCTGACCGCCTGCCGCGCGGACAGGTCCTGTTCCGGGCGTGAGATACGTTTTCCTGCAGGAAAACGCTCCTAAAAACTGCAGTTTTTCCAAACGGAAATCTGCAGATTTCCGCCCCCCGTTGACATCCCGCGATCTCGCGTCCCTGATCCCCCCAACCTCGACAGGAGCCCCACATGCGCGATTTCGACCATGAGCTGGAAACCCGCCTTACCCGTTACGCCGCCATCGACAGCCAGTCCGACATGGACAGCCCCGCCCAACCTTCGACCGCGATCCAGCACGCGATGCTCGACCTGATGGTGCAGGAATTGCAAGAGATCGGCGCGGCGGATGTGACCAAAACCCCCTATGGCACGGTGCTGGCCACCATTCCCGGCAACCGCCCCGGCCCCACCATCGGCTTTCTCGCCCATGTCGATACCGCCCCGCAATTCAACGCCACCGGCGTCAAACCCCGCGTCATCCGCGGCTACAACGGCGGCGCGATCACTTTCCCGGACGCCCCCGACCTGACGCTCACCCCCGAGGATTTCCCATACCTCGCCACCAAGATCGGCGAGGATATCGTGACCGCCTCGGGCCTCACGCTGCTGGGCGCTGATGACAAGGCGGGCATCGCCATCGTCATGACCGCCGCCCGCCACCTGATCGAAAACCCCGACCTGCCGCGCCCCACGATCCGCATCGCCTTCACCCCCGATGAAGAAATAGGGCGCGGCGTCGATAAACGCCTGCCCGCCGATCTGGGCGTCGATTTCGCCTATACCTTCGACGGCGGCGACGCGGGCGAGATCGTCTACGAGACCTTCAGCGCCGATTTCGCGGTCGTCACCATCACCGGCGTCTCGATCCATCCCGGCGAGGCGACGGGCAAGCTGGTGAACGCCATCCACCTCGCCTCCCGCATCGTCGAAACGCTCCCCCAGGCGACCATGACGCCCGAGACCACATCGCTCCGCGAAGGCTTCATCCACGCCGTCGACATGAAGGGCAGCGCCGACCAGATGGTGCTGCGGCTGATCTTGCGCGATTTCGAACGTGACGGGCTGGCCGCCAAGGGCGATCTGGTCAGGCAGGTCTGCGCCGCCATCGCCGCCACCGAACCGCGCGCGAAAATCGACGTGCAGATCACGCCGCAATACCGCAACATGCGCTACTGGCTGGAGGATGACATGACGCCCGTCGATCTTGCCCGCGACGCGCTGCGCGATCTGGGACATGAGCCGATCGAGGCCGTGATCCGCGGCGGCACCGATGGCTCGCGGCTGACGGAAATGGGCGTGCCCTGCCCCAATCTGTTCACCGGCATGCAGAATGTGCACGGCCCGCTCGAATTCGTGTCGGTGCAGGACATGGCGCTTGCAACACGCCTCATGATGCAGATCGCGGCCCGTGCGACCGGGACGAAACCCACCTGAGTCGTGCCGGGATACGATTGCATACCACTAACATCGGCAGCTTGTGATCACACGTTTTCAGCCTGTGATCACAAATGTCGCTTTTTTCCCGAAAACCCTGCTCCTGCGGCACAAAGCCGGTTTATTGCCCGCGTCGGTTGTGCTTATGCCCTGACCAAACTCCACCAACGACGGGACAGTTTCGTGAACATTCATGAATACCAGGCGAAGGCGCTGCTTCGCCAATACGGCGCACCGGTCAGCGATGGCCGCGTTGTCATGCGGGCCGAAGAAGCCAAGACGGCGGCAGGCGAAATGGACGGCCCGCTCTGGGTGGTCAAGGCTCAGATCCATGCCGGCGGCCGCGGCAAGGGCAAGTTCAAGGAAGCCGACGCCGGCGAAAAGGGCGGTGTGCGCCTGACGAAATCCGTCGAGGAAGCCGCCGAGGAAGCCAAGCGCATGCTCGGCCGCACCCTCGTCACCCACCAGACCGGCCCCGCCGGCAAGCAGGTCAACCGCATCTACATCGAAGACGGCTCGGGCATCGAGCGCGAGATGTATCTGGCCCTTCTGGTGGATCGCCAGACCAGCCGCATCTCCTTTGTCTGCTCCACCGAGGGCGGCATGGACATCGAAGAGGTCGCGGCCCACACGCCCGAAAAGATCCTGTCCTTCTCGGTCGATCCGGCCACCGGCTACCAGTCTTTCCATGGCCGCCGCGTCGCCTTTTCGCTGGGCCTCACCGGCAAGCAAGTCAAGGAATGCGTGTCCCTGATGGGCCTGCTCTACAAGGCCTTCACCGAAAAAGACATGGAGATGCTGGAGATCAACCCGCTGATCGTCACCGACGAGGGCAGCCTCAAGGTGCTCGACGCGAAGGTCGGTTTCGACGGCAACGCGGTCTACCGCCATGCCGATATCGCAGCCCTGCGCGACGAGACCGAGGAAGACCCCAAGGAACTGGCGGCCTCCAAGTATGACCTCAACTACATCGCGCTCGACGGTCAGATCGGTTGCATGGTCAACGGCGCGGGCCTTGCCATGGCGACGATGGACATCATCAAGCTCTATGGCTCGGAACCCGCCAACTTCCTCGACGTGGGCGGCTCGGCCACCCGCGAAAAGGTGACCGAAGCCTTCAAGATCATCACCTCCGACCCCAACGTGAAGGGCATCTTGGTGAACATCTTCGGCGGCATCATGCGCTGCGACATCATCGCCGAGGGCGTGGTGGCCGCCGTCAAGGAAGTCGGCCTTCAAGTCCCGCTTGTAGTCCGCCTCGAGGGCACCAACGTCGAGAAGGGCAAGGAGATCATCAACGCCTCCGGCCTCAACGTCATCGCCGCCGACAACCTGTCGGACGCGGCGGAAAAGATCGTGAAAGCGGTCAAGGGCTGAACCGGGAACCCCCGCGATGCGCCTGAACCCGATCCCCGCCACCCTGTTCACGACAGCGACGGCAGCAGGCCAGCACGCGCTGGCCCGCCCGGCCGCCGGCATCGGCAGGCGGCGCGCGATCTGGTCGGCGCTTCACCTTCTGGGCGCGGGCCTGTTCGTGCTGGCGATGATCACGCATCTGGCACAGGCCCGGCCAAACAGCGCGCCCACCCCCATCGGGACGGGCGCGGCCATATCCCCCAGTCCGGAGTGGCCTTCGCCCTCCGACCCGCACAAGATTTAAGGAGAAAGACGATGGCTGTCCTCGTCGACGAAAACACCAAGGTGATCTGCCAAGGCTTCACCGGCTCACAGGGCACGTTCCATTCGGAACAGGCCATCGCCTATGGCACCAAGATGGTCGGCGGCGTGACGCCCGGAAAGGGCGGCTCGACCCACCTGAACCTGCCGGTGTTCGATTCGGTCCATGAGGCCAAGCATGCGACCCACGCCAACGCCACCGCGATCTACGTGCCCCCGCCCTTCGCCGCCGACAGCATCCTCGAGGCGATCGACGCCGAGATGGAACTGATCGTGTGCATCACCGAAGGCATCCCGGTGCTCGACATGATGAAGGTCAAGCGCGCGCTGGAAGGGTCGAAATCGCGGCTCATCGGGCCCAACTGCCCCGGCGTTATGACGCCCGATGCCTGCAAGATCGGCATCATGCCCGGCTCCATCTTCCGGCGCGGGTCGGTGGGCGTTGTGTCCCGCTCGGGAACGCTGACCTATGAGGCTGTGAAACAGACCTCCGACGTGGGCCTCGGCCAATCCTCCGCCGTGGGCATCGGCGGCGACCCGATCAAGGGCACCGAACATCTCGACGTGCTGGAAATGTTCCTGGCCGACCCCGAGACCCATTCGATCATCATGATCGGCGAAATCGGCGGATCGGCCGAAGAAGAAGCCGCCCAATTCCTCGCCGACGAGAAAAAGCGCGGCCGCTGGAAGCCCACCGCCGGCTTCATCGCCGGCCGGACCGCCCCTCCGGGCCGCCGCATGGGCCATGCTGGCGCCATCGTCGCCGGCGGCAAGGGTGATGCGGAAAGCAAGATCGAGGCGATGAAAGTCGCAGGCATCGTGGTGGCCGACAGCCCCGCAGGCCTTGGCGAGGCCGTGCTGAAGGCGATCGGCTGACAAGAGAACCCACACATCCCCGGGCGGCAAGTGATCCCGTCCGGGCGCTCAACCCAAGTCAGGTGCACAATTGGCCAATCCAAGCTCCAAATGGCGGTTATACGCTTCGAGCGTCATTCGATGCCACACCGCACGCGACATCAAGAAACCTTCGCCTAACAAGCGAAAGAACTGCCCGACCTGGTGTCTGAAAAAGGAAATTTAGTCATGGTTTTGGTTTGCAATGACCCAAAATTCATTTTCCTAAAGACGAAGAAAACCGCAGGCACATCCGTTGAGATGCTACTCGAACCCTTCTGCGCACCAGAAGGGCATGCGGTTTTAGAGAAAGTGGACGTTATCGTGTCAGATCGAGGCATTATCGGCTCACGACTTAAAGGTGCGCAATTGCCAGATGAGCTATCCAAAATTTATGGACTTTGGCACAATCATAAACCGGCGGCGATGGTCCAGCAGCTTGTTGGCATGATCAAGTGGCGGCAATCCACCAAGATTACTACGGTGCGCAACCCATTTGACCGCATGGTTTCCATGTTTCACTATGGTCATCGGAACGCACCTTTCTTGGGGGGCGACTTTGATGGTATTCGAAAAAACTTTCAGACGTGGATTGTAAGTGGACGTTGGGACGCCGACGAAAGTATTGTCACAATCGACGGCAAGTTGTGTGTAGACTTTATTGTTCGATTTGAAAATTTGCGCGACGATCTGAAATCGCTAGGTGCGCAACTTGGCGTAGACATTGCAGTAGATAGCCTGCCTCATACAAAGAGCATGGCTGCAACCCGACGATATGAAGTGCGGGACTACTACGATGAAGACTCAGTAAAAATGGTTGTTGAGCGCCATAAGTGGGTTTTCGATAACTGTGACTATGCCAACGAACCACAGTAGAAGTGGGTATCACACCTGCTGAAAAAGGTGCAGCCATGACCGACCAGAGCCCGAACGACCAGTTCCACGCCTCCAGCTTCATGCAAGGCCACAACGCGGCCTATCTGGAACAGCTCTATGCCCAATACGCCCGCGACCCGAACGCGGTCGACGAGGCGTGGCGCGCGTTTTTCGCGGCCCTTGGTGACAGCGCGCAGGACGCACAGGCCGAGGCGCAAGGGCCAAGCTGGGCGCGCCGCGATTGGCCGCCCACGCCCTCGGATGACCTGACCAACGCGCTGACCGGCGAATGGCCCCAGGCCGCCGCCGAGATCAAGGGTGCGGGCGACAAGATCAAGGCCAAGGCGCAAGAAAAAAGCGTGGAAGTCACCGACGCGCAGATCCAGCGCGCCGTGCTCGACAGTATCCGCGCGTTGATGATCATCCGCGCCTACCGCATCCGCGGGCATCTGGTTGCCGATCTCGACCCGCTGGGCATGCGCGAAACCACGCCACACCCCGAACTTGATCCCAAATCCTACGGCTTCACCGAGGCCGACATGGATCGCCCGATCTTCATCGACAACGTGCTGGGTCTGCAGATGGCCTCCATGCGCCAGATCGTCGAGATCGTGAAGCGGACCTACTGCGGCACCTTCGCGCTGCAATACATGCACATCTCCGACCCCGAACAGGCCGCCTGGCTCAAGGAGCGGATCGAGGGCTATGGCAAGGAAATCCAGTTCACCAAGCAGGGCCGCAAGGCGATCCTGAACAAGCTGGTCGAGGCCGAGGGTTTCGAAAAATTCCTGCACGTCAAATACATGGGCACCAAGCGTTTCGGCCTTGACGGCGGCGAGGCGCTGATCCCCGCGATGGAACAGATCATCAAGCGCGGCGGCGCGCTGGGTCTGCAGGAAATCGTCATCGGCATGCCCCACCGCGGCCGTCTGTCGGTTCTGGCCAATGTGATGGGCAAGCCCTACCGCGCGATCTTCAACGAGTTTCAGGGCGGCAGCTTCAAGCCCGAGGATGTCGACGGGTCTGGCGACGTGAAATACCACCTCGGGGCATCCAGCGACCGGGAATTCGACGGCAACCGCGTGCACCTGTCGCTGACGGCCAACCCCTCCCACCTCGAGGCGGTGAACCCCGTTGTTCTGGGCAAGGTCCGCGCCAAGCAAGACCAGATGGGCGACAGTGAACGCCGCCGCGTCATGGCGATCTTGCTGCACGGCGATGCGGCCTTTGCCGGTCAGGGCATCGTCGCCGAAGGGTTCCAGCTCTCGGGCATCCGGGGCCACCGCACCGGCGGCACCATGCACATCGTGGTGAACAACCAGATCGGCTTCACCACCGCGCCGCATTTCAGCCGGTCGAGCCCCTACCCGACCGACATCGCCCTGATGGTCGAGGCGCCCATCTTCCACGTCAACGGCGATGACCCCGAGGCCGTGGTCCATGCCGCACGCGTCGCCACCGAGTTCCGGCAGAAATTCGGCAAGGACGTGGTGCTCGACATCTTCTGCTACCGCCGCTTCGGCCACAACGAAGGCGACGAGCCGAATTTCACCAACCCGGTGATGTACAAGAAGATCAAAACGCAAAAGACCACGCTGCAGCTTTATACCGAACGGCTGGTCAAGGATGGTCTGATCCCCGAAGGTGAGATCGAGGATGCGAAAGCCGCGTTTCAGGCCCGCCTGAACGAGGAATTCGAGGCCGGCAAGGATTACAAGCCCAACAAGGCCGATTGGCTCGATGGCCGCTGGTCGCACCTCAACCGCGAGGGCGAGGAATACCAGCGCGGCGAGACCGCGATTCGGCCCGAGACCATGGCCGAGGTCGGTCGCGCGCTGTCCACCGCGCCCGATGGCTTCAACCTGCACAAGACGGTCGCGCGCCTGCTGGAAACCAAAGCCGAGATGTTCAAGACCGGCCACGGCTTCGATTGGGCCACCGCCGAGGCGCTGGCCTTTGGCAGCCTTCTGACCGAAGGCTACCCGGTGCGTCTGGCCGGTCAGGACAGCGCGCGCGGCACCTTCAGCCAGCGCCATTCCGCGCTGGTCGAGCAAGATTCCGAAGACCGCTACTACCCGCTCAACCATGTCCGCGAAGGCCAAAGCCGCTACGAGGTGATCGACAGCGCGCTCTCTGAATACGCCGTCCTTGGTTTCGAATACGGCTACAGCCTTGCCGAACCCAACGCCCTGACGATGTGGGAGGCGCAGTTCGGCGATTTCGCCAATGGCGCGCAGATCATGTTCGACCAGTTCATCTCGTCGGGCGAACGCAAATGGCTGCGCATGTCGGGCCTTGTCATGCTGCTCCCTCACGGCTTCGAGGGGCAAGGGCCTGAACACTCCTCCGCACGTCTTGAACGCTTCTTGCAGATGTGCGCCGAGGACAACTGGATCGTGGCCAACTGCACCACGCCCGCCAACTACTTCCACATCCTGCGCCGCCAGATCCACCGCAGCTTCCGCAAGCCGCTGGTGCTGATGACGCCCAAATCACTGCTGCGTCACAAGCTGGCGATTTCGGATGCCGAGGATTTCACCACCGGCTCCAGCTTCCACCGGGTGCTTTGGGATGACGCCGAAAAAGGCCATTCCGACACCGTGCTGGCATCGGATGACAAGATCCGTCGCGTCGTGATCTGCTCGGGCAAGGTCTATTACGATCTTCTGGAAGAACGCGACAATCGCGGCATCACCGATGTTTACCTGCTCAGGCTGGAACAGTTCTATCCCTTCCCCGCGCTGGCGCTGATGAAGGAGTTGGAACGCTTCAAGGGTGCCGAAATCGTATGGTGCCAAGAAGAGCCCAAGAACCAGGGCGGATGGTCCTTTGTCGAGCCGAACCTCGAATGGGTCCTGACCCGGATCGGTGCGAAACACACCCGCCCCCGCTATGCCGGACGTGCGGCCAGCGCCTCGCCCGCCACGGGGCTTGCCAGTATGCACAAGGCCCAACAAACCGCGCTCGTGAACGACGCGCTGACCATCGAAGGGTAATCCCATGTCCATAGAAGTCCGCGTGCCCACCCTGGGCGAAAGCGTCACCGAAGCCACCGTCGCCACCTGGTTCAAGAAGCCCGGCGATACCGTCGCCATCGACGAAATGCTGTGCGAGCTGGAAACCGACAAGGTGACGGTCGAGGTTCCCTCGCCCGCCGCAGGCACCCTTGGCGACATCGTCGCCGCCGAGGGCGAAACGGTCGGCGTCAACGCGCTGCTCGCCACATTGACCGAAGGCACGAGTGCCGCCCCCGCCAAGGCCAAAGCCGAGGCCCCCGGCAAAGCCGCCGCCGCCCCCGAGGGAAAGGCCGTCACCGTCATGGTGCCGACCCTTGGCGAGTCCGTGACCGAGGCAACCGTCTCGACCTGGTTCAAGAAGGTCGGCGACACCGTCGCGCAAGACGAGATGCTGTGCGAGCTGGAAACCGACAAGGTCTCGGTCGAGGTGCCCGCCCCGGCCGCAGGCGTGCTGACCGAAATCCTCGCCCCCGAGGGCACGACGGTCGAGGCTTCGGGCAAGCTTGGCGTCATCGGCGGTGCCTCCGCTGCAGCCGCAGCGCCCGCGCCCACCGCCGCCGCCGCGCCTGCAGCAGCGGCGACCAGCAAGGATATCGAAAACGCCCCCGCAGCGCAGAAACTGATGGCCGAAAAGGGCCTTACGCCTGCGCAGGTGCAGGGCACCGGCCGCGACGGGCGGATCATGAAGGAAGACGTGATGAAAGCCGCCTCAAGCCCCGCGCCCGTGGCCGCAGCCCCCGCCCCCATGGCCAGCGCGCAGCGCGCCCCCAGCCCGGCCGAGGATGCCGCCCGCGAGGAACGGGTCAAGATGACCCGCCTGCGCCAGACCATCGCCCGCCGCCTCAAGGACGCGCAGAACACCGCCGCGATGCTGACCACCTACAACGAGGTGGACATGACCGGCGTCATGGACCTGCGCAACGAATACAAGGACCTGTTCGAGAAAAAGCACGGCGCGCGGCTGGGCTTCATGTCCTTCTTCACCAAGGCCTGCGTCCACGCGCTGCGCGAGGTCCCCGAGGTCAACGCCGAGATCGACGGCACCGATATCGTCTACAAGAACTTCGTCCACATGGGGATCGCGGCGGGCACGCCGCAGGGCCTCGTCGTGCCGGTCATCCGCGACGCCGACCAGAAATCCTTTGCCGATCTGGAAAAGGAAATCGCCGAGAAAGGCCGCCGCGCCCGCGACGGCAAGCTGTCGATGGCCGAGATGCAGGGCGGCACCTTCACCATCTCCAACGGCGGTGTCTACGGCTCGCTGATGTCCTCGCCCATCCTCAACCCGCCGCAATCTGGCATCTTGGGCATGCACAAGATCCAGGACCGGCCGATGGTCGTGGCTGGTCAGATCGTGATCCGCCCGATGATGTATCTGGCGCTCAGCTACGACCACCGCGTCGTGGACGGCAAGGGCGCGGTGACGTTCCTTGTGCGGGTAAAGGAAGCGCTGGAGGATCCGCGGCGGCTCTTGATGGATCTGTGATGTGTTCCGCCACCCTCGGGCTCGATGATCCGACCCGTCACCCTCGGGCTTGACCCGAGGGCCTCTCACCCAAGGGGCCAGCAGGATGTTCGTGTACATGATGACCAACAAGCCAGACGGAACGCTCTATATCGGCGTCACCAATGACTTGGTCCGGCGTGTGCACGAGCATCGGACCCATGCCGTGAAAGGCTTCACGGATCGCTACAACCTCGAACGCCTTGTCTGGTTCGAACCGCATGATAGCCCCACGGAAGCCATCCGGCGCGAAAAGGCCCTGAAAAGCTGGAACCGTGCATGGAAGGTCGATCTGATAGAAACGGCCAATCCGGGCTGGCGCGACCTGTGGGACGAGATCATCGGGTCAAGCCCGACGATGACGGAAGGTGTGGCCCGATGATCGTCTCCACTTCCCGCAACGCCGTCACCCTCACCGTCACCCTCGGGCTCGACCCGAGGGCCTCCCTCCATCCTGACGGAAGTCCAAAATGACCACCGAACTCTACATCCTCACCCTCGCCGCCCTCCTGCAATACCTGCAGATCGCGCTCTACTCCGTCGCCGGCAACGCGCAGGCGGGGACCAAGGCCGCCATGGGCCCGCGCGATGCCAAGGTGGAACTGACCGGCGTGGCCGGCCGCCTCCAGCGCGCGATGAACAACCATTTCGAGGGGCTGATCCTCTTCGCCATCGCGGTCGTCGTCGTCACCCTCTCGGGCCGGTCCTCGCCCCTGACCGAGATCTGCGCCCATGCCTATCTCGTCTCCCGCGTGCTCTACATCCCCGCCTATGCGCAGGGGCTCGTGCCATGGCGCAGCGTGATCTGGGCCGTGGGTTTTCTTGCCACCCTCGTCATGCTGCTCGCCGCCCTGTTTGGCAGCGGTGCGTGATCCGCGTATGTACAGCCTGTGTACGGGGTGTGTACGCCCCGTGACCGACCTATTCCCGACAGGAGGACCCCATGTCCAGCTATGACGTCATCATCATCGGCTCCGGCCCCGGCGGCTATGTCTGCGCCATCCGCTGCGCGCAGCTCGGCCTGAAAACCGCCGTCGTCGAGGGGCGCGAGACGCTGGGCGGCACCTGCCTCAACATCGGCTGCATCCCCTCCAAGGCCTTGCTGCACGCCTCCCACATGCTGCACGAGGCCGAACACAATTTCGCCGCCATGGGCCTCAAGGGAAAGTCGCCGTCGGTCGACTGGAAACAGATGCTGGCCTACAAGGATGACGTGATCGCCCAGAACACCAAGGGCATCGAGTTCTTGTTCAAGAAGAACAAGATCACGTGGCTCAAGGGCTGGGGCTCCATCCCCGAGGCGGGCAAGGTCCGCGTCGGCGACGACACGCATGAGGCGAAAACCATCATCATCGCAACGGGTTCCACGCCATCGGCGCTCCCCGGCATCGAGATCGACGAGAAAACCGTCGTGACCTCCGAAGGCGCGCTGGAGCTGGCCAAGATCCCGAAAAAGTTGGTCGTGATCGGCGCGGGCGTCATCGGGCTGGAGCTTGGCTCCGTCTATGCCCGTCTGGGCGCCGAGGTGCAGGTGATCGAATATCTCGACCACATCACGCCCGGCATGGACGCCGAAGTGTCCAAGACCTTCCAGCGCATCCTTTCAAAACAAGGGCTTGCCTTCACGCTCGGCGCCGCCGTGCAATCCGTGGACACGGCCAAAAGCGGCGCCAAGGTCACCTATAAGCTCCGCAAGGACGACAGCACCCACATCGTAGAGGCCGACACCGTCCTCGTCGCTACCGGCCGCAAGCCTTACGTCGACGGCCTCGGCCTCGAGGCGCTCGGCGTCAAGATGACCGACCGCGGCCAGATCGCCACCGACAGCCATTATGCCACCAACATCAAGGGCATCTACGCCATCGGCGATGCCATCGTGGGCCCAATGCTGGCCCACAAGGCCGAGGATGAAGGCATGGCCGTGGCCGAGGTGGTCGCGGGAAAACATGGCCATGTGAACTACGGCGTGATCCCCGGCGTGATCTACACCCACCCCGAGGTGGCATCGGTCGGTGCCACCGAGGAAAGCGTCAAGAAGGACGGTCGCGCCTACAAGGTCGGCAAGTTCTCCTTCATGGGCAACGGGCGGGCCAAGGCCAATTTCTCGGGCGACGGCTTCGTCAAGATCCTCGCCGACAAGGAAACCGACCGCATCCTTGGCGCCCATATCATCGGGCCGATGGCGGGCGACCTGATCCACGAGGTCTGCGTGGCGATGGAATTCGGCGCAAGCGCGCAAGACCTCGCGCTGACCTGCCACGCCCACCCGACCTATTCCGAGGCGGTGCGCGAGGCGGCGCTGGCTTGCGGCGATGGCGCGATCCACGCCTGAGCGCGCCACCCTCACGCAGGACTGGCAGGCCAGCTACACCCCCGCGCTCAGCGTGGCGCGGGGCCAACGCCTCGCCTCCCACCACACCGACCCCGACAACCCCGGCTGGCGCTGGACCACCAATGCCGAGGGCCTCGGCGGCTGGCTGCCCGAGGGGCTGGTGGTAGACGGCTGCGCGACAGCAGATTTCGACAGCACCGAGCTGACAATTGCAGCAGGCACTCCCGTCGTCCGCCTCCTGCGCCTGAACGGCTGGTCACTTTGCGAAACACCTCAAGGCACCACAGGCTGGCTGCCCGACAGCCACCTCATGTCCCTCTGACCACTTCTGTGTTTGAAAAATATCCCCGGGGTCCGGGGGCGTCGTCCATTGTTCTCGAACCAATGGCGCATAATGGACGACCCCCGGCGACCGGCCACAGGCCCTACCCCGCCAAGAGCCGCAAGCCTTGCGTCACATCCGCTCGCACCGCCAGCCTGAGCCCCGGCTCGTCCCCGGCCTTCAGCGCTGCCACGATCAACCGGTGGTGCTGCGGCAGTTCCGTCCGGTTCAGCCGCCCATAGAGCGCCCGCATCGTCGGCCCCAGCTGCAGCCACACCGTTTCTGTCAGCGCCAGCATCGCGGGCGCCTGAGCACGCAGGTAGAGCGTGCGATGAAACTCGAGGTTGCGCTTGATGTAGGCCACGGCGTCCCGACGCGCGATCGCCTGCCCGATGGTGGCGTTGATCGCCTCCATACGCTCGATCAGCGCGGGATGGGCGCGGGGCAGCGCGCGGGCGGCGAGTTCCGGCTCCAGAAGCGCGCGCAGGGCCGCCAGTTCCTCGATGCGCTCATTGGACAGTTCGGGGGTGGAGGCGCGGCCCGAGGCCGACAGGAACAGCGCGCCCTCGCTCACCAGCCGCCGCACCGCCTCGCGCGCGGGCGTCATCGACACGCCGAATTCCGCGCCAAGGCCGCGCAGCGTCATCGCCTCGCCCGGCCCCACCTCGCCATGCATGATCCGGGTCCTGAGCGCGCGATAGACCCGGTCATGGGCCACCGCCGCTCCGGTCTCGGTCGGGCGGGGGTTCATCAGCATGGGGCATCCTCTTCCACAAGATCGAAGCGCAGCGCCAGAAGCTCCGACCCGTGGCGGCGTAGCCAGTCGCGGTGCTCACGGTAATCTGGGCGCAGGCGGGCGCAGACCCGCCAGAAGGCATCGGAATGGTTCATCTCGACCAGATGCGCGACCTCATGGGCAGCGACGTAATCCAGCACCGAGGGCGGTGCCATGATCAGTCGCCAGGAAAGCATCAGGTCGCCTTTCGACGAACAACTGCCCCAGCGACTTTTGGGATCGCGCAGTGTCAGCTGACCGGGCACCCGACCCAGCGTGCCTGCATGCACCGCCACCGCGCGCGCCAGCCGGTCGCGCGCCAATGCCGTCAACAGCGCCTTGATTCGCGGCCCCTCGCGCGGACCCGGCGGCACCGCGATCACGCCACCCTCGAACCGGGCCGCACGCCCTCCGCCGGCCACCACCGGACGCGGCACGCCGCAGACCGGAACATCCACCCCGATCCGGGCCCGCGCGGGGCGTGGAGCGGCGCTCAGGTGATGGCGCACCCAGGCCTCGCGGTCGCGCAAAAAGGCCAGCGCCTCCGCCTCGGACGCCCAAAGCGGCAGCGAAAGGCTCACCCGCCCGTCAGACCGCGACACCCGCAGGCTGTAACGCGTCGCGCGGGTGGACCGCCTGAGCGACACCACGACCGGCGGATCGCCGGGCAGAACATGTGTGGAAGCGCGCGTTTTCGACACCGGATCGACCGTCCTGAACCCCGCACCCGATGACAGGCGCGGACGGGGTTTGACACCATCCGCACACTATGGCAGAGGTCCGCATCCTGCGATACCGAAGAGTTATTTTGAGGGGGTTCAATGCCCAAAGAGGAATGGGGCGTCAAGCGCGTCTGCCCCACAACCGGCAAGCGGTTCTATGACATGGGCCGCAACCCGATCATCAGCCCCTACACCGGCGAAGTCGTCACGCTCGACACCGGCAAGGGCGGTCGCAG
The DNA here is from genome assembly GCF_003148775.1 of Roseicyclus mahoneyensis. Lineage (GTDB taxonomy): Bacteria > Pseudomonadota > Alphaproteobacteria > Rhodobacterales > Rhodobacteraceae > Roseicyclus > Roseicyclus mahoneyensis. Next base: position 66,008 of record NZ_QGGW01000008.1, on the reverse strand, counting down.
CATGGTTGCCGACAAGGCCGACAAGAAGGCCGTGAAGGAGGTCGTCGTCGATGATGACGATCTGGTTCTGGACGACGACATCGAGATCGATGACGACGATGCGGACGTCGATATCGACGATGACGATGTGCTGGACGATGATGATGAGGGCGACACCGTCGCGCTTGACGATCTGACCGACGTCGCCGGAAACGACGACGACTGACCACCCGCGGGGGCGGGGCAGCGTGGTGGAAAACGGTGTTTTTTCCCTTGCGTACCCCCCCGCCCTCGCATACACCGCCGACCACTCGACGGGGCGTAAGCGCCCCTCATTCGGGGCCTTAGCTCAGCTGGGAGAGCGCTTGCATGGCATGCAAGAGGTCAGGGGTTCGATCCCCCTAGGCTCCACCAAAATTTAAGATCATCCCACGCCCGAAGGGCAAAGAGCCCCACATCGCGTGTCGTGGCGCCTTGATCGTGCTCAGAATGCCGGATCATCGGGCAGGATCTGTCCACTCAGTTCCAGCACCAGCCCCTGCGCACCGTCGCTCAGGCGATAGCATGTCTGTCTCGAATGTTCCGACCTCTTCTGCCCGAGGATACGGAACTCCGCGCCCTTCAACGGCAACTCCTGATCGCGGAAGAACACCTTGTCGTCATCCCAGAGGAACAGCCCCTCGGACCGCACCCCTGCGGGGTCGAGCGGCAGGCGGCGGGCACCGAAGAAAACGCCCGCGCCGTCCGTTCCGAAACACGGACCAAGCGCGCGGAACCGTTTTGCGTCAGCGCCGGGCAGCACCACCAGCATACCGCCTACTTCGCGGGCATAGACACGGGTTCGGTCGGCCCAATAGATCGTGTCCCAGCGGTCGAAGAGCCAGCGGAAACTCGCACCTTCGGCGCCAACTACCGGCACATGGTTCCAGATCGCGGCACGGTTGTTCACGACGAAGCCGCCCTGCCGGACAACCGCGGGCGGCGAGCCGGACGCAAGCCGCCGATCCCAGACCTGTGTGCGGTCGGCGTGAAACCCTGCCTCGATCCGGAAAGACAGAGGATCAGCGCCCGGAAAGGGAATATCCCGGCCGCTGAAGCCGTCTCGACGGAACACCGCCCCTTCCGCGGTGAAAATGTCATCGAAGAGGCGAAAGGGCGCCTCAGATGTCGCGGCGGCGATCCGGGCGGGTTTTTCGACCTCGTCGCACCAGGCGCGATAGGATTTCCACGCTGCCCGGAACGGCTTGCACTGCATCCCCCGCGCGGCCATGGACCCTGCGGCATCTGGAAAGACGCCCTTGCGCGCAAAGCCCCACAGCCTGTCCGACAGGCCGGTCAGCAGTTCGGGCGCGACCTTGTCGGGTGCAAAGCGGTCAACAGCGCCGCCTGACAGCCGGACCCCTTCGCGCGGCAACGGAAAGGTGCTGGCGACAGCCCCCAGAGCGCGCGATTCACGGTCGAGCACGCTGGCCAGCGCCGCCATCAGCGGCCAGACCGGCGCAAGCGCCCCATCTGCGTAGTGATTCAGGATCCAGGCAAAGAACAGGCGGCCCTTGGCCGGATCATGGTGAACGATCACGATATCAGCCGGTTCGCCCCCGTCCAGCACGAGGCAGAGCGCGCGGCCCACCGTCACCTTGCCCTCGGCGGTCAAGATCTTCCGGCGAAACCACGCGGCCAGACCGGCCTCGCTCAGATCCGCCTCGAGCAGAAGACCTTCGGGTTCAGCCATGGCACGAAAGACCCTCATTACAGCTTGTACAGGCGGCAAGCACGCAAGCCCAACGGACCAAGGTCTGCCACGCCAGTCAACAAGAAAGGGCCCCGGATCTCTCCGGAGCCCCTGCTTGGCGTGATCGGGCCTTGCTCAGCCGATGATCGCGTTCAGTGTGGCCGAGGGGCGCATGATCGCCGCCGTCTTGACCGGATCGGTGTGGTAGTAGCCACCCTGATCCACGGCCTTGCCACGACCGGCCTGCAATTCGGCCAGGATCACGGCCTCCTTGCCGGCCAGTTCCGCCGCGATGGGGGCGAAATGGGCTGCAAGCTCGGCGTCCTCGGTCTGGGCTGCCAAGGCTTCCGCCCAGTAGCGCGCGAACCAGTAGTGGCTGTCGCGGTTGTCGGGATCGCCCGGCTTGCGCCCCGGACCACGGTCATGGTCCAGCACGCCTTGCGTCGCCGTATCGACCGCGTCCCCCAGAACGATGGCCTTGGTGTTGCCCTTGGTCTGGCCGAGGAACTTGAAGCTTTCGCCCAAAGCGCAGAATTCCCCGAGGCTGTCCCAGCGGAGGTGGTTTTCCGCCTGCAACTGCTGGACATGCTTGGGGGCCGAGCCGCCCGCGCCGGTCTCGAACATGCCGCCGCCCTGCATCAGCTTGACGATCGACAGCATCTTGGCCGAGGTCGCAAGCTCGAGGATCGGGAACAGGTCCGTCAGGTAGTCGCGCAGCACGTTGCCGGTGACCGCGATGCAGTTCTCGCCCTTGGTGATGGTCTCGAAGCTGGCGCGCGTCGCCTCGCGCGGGGCCATGATCTCGAACTTGTCGGCGACGCCCTTGGCTTCGAGGATAGGCTTGACCATGGCGATCAGCTGCGCGTCATGCGCGCGCGTTGCGTCAAGCCAGAAGATCGAGCGATAGCCGGTCAGCGCCTGACGCTCGATGGCGAGCGTCACCCAATCCTCGATGGGCGCCTGTCGCGTACTGGCCGAGCGCCAGATGTCGCCCTTCTGCACCTTGTGCTCGTGCAAGACGCTGCCGTCCTCCAGCACCATGCGCACCACGCCATCGGCGGGCATCTCGAAGGTGGTGGGGTGCGAGCCGTATTCCTCGGCCTTCTGCGCCATCAGGCCAAGGTTCTGGACCGTGCCGGCGGTGGCCGGGTTCATCTTGCCGTGTTCCTTGAAGAACTTGATCGTCTCGTCATAGACGGCGGCATAGGAATTGTCGGGGATGACGCAGACGGCGTCATGTTCCTTGTTGTCCGGGCCCCATCCCTTGCCGCCCGCGCGGATCAGCGCCGGCATCGAGGCGTCGACGATCACGTCGGAGGGCACATGCAGGTTGGTCAGCCCGCGGTCACTGTCGACCATGTAGAGCGGCGGGCGGTCGGCCATGCAAGCGTCGATCGCGGCCATGATGTCGGCCTCGCCCTTCACCCGCTCCATCAGATCGCCAAGGCCCGAGTTGGGGTTGACGCCCAAAGCCGCCATGCGCTCGCCAAAGGCGTCGAACACGGGGGCCAGATAGGCGCGCACGGCATGGCCGAAGATGATCGGGTCGCTGACCTTCATCATAGTGGCCTTGAGGTGCAGCGAGAACAGCACGCCCTCGGATTTGGTGCGGTCGATTTCCTCGGCAAGGAAGGCCTGCAATGTCTTGGCGCTCAGGTAGGTCGCATCGACGACGGTGCCTGCCGGGTAGCTGACGCCGTCCTTGAGCACATGCTCGACACCGTCCGCGGTGGTCAGCACGATCTTGGCCTTGGCGGCGGCAGGCAGTCTGGACGAGGTCTCGTTGGCGCGGAAATCGCCGCCGGGCATCGAGGCGACGCGCGTCTTGCTGTCCTTGGACCAGTCGCCCATGCGGTGCGGGTTGGCCTGTGCATAGGCCTTGACAGCCTTGGCCGCGCGGCGGTCGGAATTGCCTTCGCGCAGGACCGGGTTCACCGCCGAGCCCTTGATCGCATCGTATTTCGCGCGCGCGGCCTTTTCGGCCTCACTCGCCGGGTTTTCCGGGTAATCGGGGATGGCATACCCTTGCCCCTGCAGTTCCTTGATCGTCGCCACCAACTGCGGCTCCGAGGCCGAGATGTTGGGCAGCTTGATGACATTGGCACCGGCCGTCTTGACCAGTTCGCCAAGGATGGCGAGGTCATCGGTGACGCGCTGCGCCTCGGTCAGATGATCGGGAAAGGCCGCCAGAACGCGGCCCGCCAGCGAGATGTCGCGCGTGCCGATGCTGACGTCGGCGGCGGCGGCAAAGCTGCGGATGATCGGCAGGAGCGAGGCCGAGGCAAGCTCGGGCGCTTCATCGACCTTGGTGTAGATGATGTCGGGCGTGGTCTGATCGGTCATCGGGGTGTCCCTCGGAGGCTCAGGAATTTTGGTATGCGATAGTACACCAAACCCGCCGCGTCCAGCACCCACTGGCGAAAAGACCCGCGCCCAGTTGCCGCGCCACGCTTGCGCGCGATGCAGAGGGGCGCGCCCCGGCCGGCGCGGTCAGGCCACGGCGGCCCGGATCGCCGCGATATTCGCGCCGTAGACCTGTGCCCGGTCGACCGATCCGCCCTTGAACACGGCCGAGCCCGCAACCAGCACATCGGCCCCCGCCGCCACAACCAGCGGCGCGGTCGTGACATCCACCCCGCCGTCGATCTCGATATGGATGGGGCGGTCCCCGATCATGTCGCGCAAGGTGCGCACCTTGGCCGTCATGTCGATGAATTTCTGCCCGCCGAAACCGGGGTTTACCGTCATCACGCAGACCAGATCGGTCAGGTCCATCAGATGCGCCACCGCCTCGGCCGGCGTGCCGGGGTTCAGCGCCACGCCCGCCTTCATGCCCGCCGTGCGGATCGCCTGCAGCGTGCGGTGGATATGCGGCCCGGCCTCCACATGGGCGGTCAGCACATCGGCGCCTGCCTCGGCATAGGCGTCGATAGAGGGATCGACGGGGGCGATCATCAGGTGGACATCCATCACCGTTTTCACATGCGGGCGGAACGCCTTGACCGCCATGGGTCCGAAGGTCAGGTTCGGCACGAAATGCCCGTCCATCACATCGACATGGACCCAATCGGCGCCCTGATCCTCGATCGCGCGGATCTCGGCGCCAAAATTTGCGAAATCGGCAGACAGGATCGACGGCGCGATCTTGATGGAACGGTCGAACGGCATCGGCGGCACCCCTTTGGCAATCGCCGCCCTGTTAGCCCCTTCGCCGCGCCCTGTCACGGGGCCATCCCCGCCGCCGGGTCACGCTTGCCAAGCGTGGGGCCGCGTGACACGGTTTTGCCCATGTCCCAGACCGCCGATACCGCCATGACAGCGCCTCACGACACCACAGCGCAGGACCACCTGCCGCAACTGCACCGCCCGCGCAATCCGGGGCTGCCGCTCGATCTGGATTGGGTCGCGCGGGTGCAGGCCAACACGTCGGCCATCGAACGGCGGGCTGCCACCCTGCCCGGTCGGCGCACGGTGAAAAAGGCGTATCAGGCGGCATGGCTGGCGCGCGCCGTGACCTGCATCGACCTGACGACGCTGGCGGGCGACGACACGGCGGGGCGCGTGCGGCGGCTCTGCGCCAAGGCGCGCCAGCCGGTGCGCGCCGATCTGCTGTCGGCCCTTGGCCTGCCCGCCATCACCACGGGCGCTGTCTGCGTTTATCACGAGATGGTCGAAGTGGCCGTCGAGGCGCTGGCGGGCACGGGCATCCCGGTCGCCGCCGTCTCCACCGGCTTTCCGGCTGGCCTGTCGCCCTACCACCTGCGGGTGCAGGAGATCGGGGAAAGCGTCAAGGCGGGCGCGGCAGAGATCGACATCGTCATCTCCCGCCGTCATGTCCTGACCGGCGACTGGCAGGCGCTTTACGACGAGATGCGGGAGTTTCGGGCCGCCTGCGGGCCCGCGCATGTGAAGGCGATCCTGGCCACGGGCGAGCTTGGCACGCTGCGCAATGTCGCGCGCGCCTCGCTGGTCTGCATGATGGCAGGGGCCGATTTCATCAAGACCTCCACCGGCAAGGAAGGCGTCAACGCCACGCTGCCGGTTTCGCTGACGATGATCCGCGCCATCCGCGCCTATGAGGCCGCGACGGGGATCAAGATCGGCTACAAACCCGCGGGCGGCATTTCCAAGGCCAAGGACGCGCTGGTCTATCTGTCACTGATGAAGGAAGAACTGGGCGACGACTGGCTCCGCCCCGACCTGTTCCGCTTCGGCGCCTCAAGCCTTCTGGGCGATATCGAACGGCAACTCGAACACCACGTCACCGGCGCCTATTCGGCGGGCTGGCGGCATCCGATGGCGTGAGGACAACATGACCACCCGCGAGATCTTCGAGACGATGGACTACGGCCCCGCCCCCGAAAGTGCTGCCGAGGCGCTGGACTGGATCGCCACGCGCGGCCCGGCCTTTGGCCATTTCATCGACGGGGGCTTCACCCGCCCCGGCCAGACCTTCGCCACCCGCAACCCCGCCACGGGCGTGGAGCTGGCGCAGATCACCCAAGGCACGCAAGATGACGTGGATGCCGCCATTGCGGCCGCGACAAAAGCCTTTCCCAAATGGGCGAAACTGTCGTGCCATGCGCGCGCGAAATATCTCTATGCGCTGGCCCGCCTGTTGCAGAAACATGCGCGCCTGTTCGCGGTGCTGGAAACGCTCGACAACGGCAAGCCTGTCCGCGAGGCGCGCGATATCGATATCCCGCTGGCGCAACGGCATTTCTACCACCACGCAGGGCTGGCCCAATTGCGCGACGCGGAATTGCCCGGCCACGCTCCCATTGGCGTCTGCGGGCAGGTGATCCCGTGGAACTTCCCGCTCCTGATGTTGGCGTGGAAGATCGCGCCGGCGCTGGCCGCAGGCAACACGGTGGTTCTGAAACCCGCCGAATACACCTCGCTCACAGCCTTGTTGTTCGGCCAGATCTGTCAGGAGGCGGGGTTGCCGAAAGGCGTCGTCAACATCGTCACCGGCGACGGGCGCACGGGCGAGGCCATCGTGACCCATCCGGGCACGGCGAAAATCGCCTTCACCGGATCGACCGCCGTGGGCCGCCGCATCCGCGAACAGACCGCAGGCATGGGCAAGTCCTTGACCTTGGAACTGGGCGGCAAATCCCCCTACATCGTCTTTGACGACGCCGATATCGACAGCGCCATCGAAGGGCTGGTCGACGCCATCTGGTTCAATCAGGGCCAAGTCTGCTGCGCGGGCTCGCGGCTTTTGGTGCAAGAAGGCATCGCGGGAGATTTCCACACGCGGCTCAAGGCCCGCATGGCGAAACTGCGCGTCGGCGACCCGCTCGACAAATGCATCGACATGGGCGCGCTGGTGGACCCCGTACAGCTTGCCGCGATCAAACGCATGGTCGATGCCAATACCGAAGGGCAGACCCATCACGCGCCTGTCGCCCTGCCAGACGGCGGTTGCTTCTACCCGCCCACGCTGATCACCGGCCTGTCGACGGCATCACCCCTGATGCAGGACGAAATCTTTGGCCCGGTGCTGGTGTCCACCACCTTCCGCACGCCGGTTGAGGCGGTCGAGATTGCCAACAACACCCGCTACGGGCTGGCCGCGACGCTCTGGACGGAAAACCTCAACCTTGCGCTCGATATCGCGCCGAAACTGGCGGCGGGCGTGGTCTGGGTGAATGCCACCAACCTGTTCGACGCGGCCGCCCCCTTTGGCGGGGTGCGCGAAAGCGGGTTCGGGCGCGAAGGCGGCTGGGAGGGGCTTTCGGCCTATCTCAAGCCTACGGCCAAGCAGGCGCCGATCAGGCCCATCGCCCCCTTCCCCGCGCCTGAGGCATCGACGGCCCCCGAGGCCCCCGGCATTGACCGCACCGCAAAGCTGTACATCGGCGGCAAGCAGGCCCGCCCCGATGGCGGCTATTCGCAAGCCATCTGGTCGAGGCGCGGCAAGCTGCTGGGCCATGCAGGCATCGGCAACCGCAAGGACATCCGCAACGCGGTCGAGGCGGCGCGGGGTGCAGGCGGCTGGGCCAAGGCGACCGCGCACAACCGGGCGCAGGTGCTGTATTTCATCGCCGAAAACCTGTCGGCGCGCGGCGACGAATTTGCCCGCCGCCTGCGCGACCTGACCGCCTGTGCGCAGGCCAGAGCCGAGGCCGAAGTCGCCGCCACGATCGAGCGGCTGTTCAGCTATGCCGCCTGGGCCGACAAGATGGACGGGCGCGTGGCGCAGGTGCCGATCCGGGGCGTGGCGCTGGCGATGCGCGAGCCTGTGGGCGTGATCGGAGCGCTGGCGCCCGACGAGGCACCGCTTTTGGGTCTGGTGTCGCTGTTCGCGCCTGCCATCGCCATGGGCAACCGGGTGGTGGTGGTGCCCTCGCGCGCCTATCCGCTGGCGGCGACCGACCTCTACCAGGTGCTCGACACCTCGGATCTGCCGGGCGGGGTGGTCAACATGGTGACCGGCGATGTGCAGGATCTGGGCCAGACGCTGGCCGCGCATGCCGATGTCGACGCGCTGTGGAGTTTCGCGGGCGGGGTCGATGCGGCGCGGCTGGAGGCGGCCTCGAGCGGCAACCTCAAGCGGACATGGATCAACAGCGATGCGCCCGACTGGTTGGCGCGCAACGCCGAGGGGCGCGCGTTCCTCGATCAGGCGACCGAGGTGCGCACGATCTGGGTGCCCTACGGCGAATAAGGCAACCGACGCGACCTGTGGCAGGATGCGGGATGCCTCCGGCGGGGATATTTTTGAAACGAAGAAGCTCTGGTCACGATCAGCCGCGACCGGCGGCGCGATCCTTGAGCTTGGCCCATTGCACGGCCAGCCGATCCCGGATCGGGTCGATCACGCGGTCTTCGAATCTTTCCCAGATGCGCCAAGCCATGAAGGCGACAAAGGCCAGACCCAGCAAGATCAAGATGCTGAGCCACGGGATCAGCGTCACGTCCGGCCCGTCAACCAGCCGGATTTCGACGGCGTTGGGATAGGTCGTGAGCAGCCGCGAGCGCCAGCCGTAATGGGTGATCGCCACCCAGCGCGGGTCTGCCCCGGTCGAGGTCAGGTTCGAGGCCTCGGCATGCAGATCGGCGCTGTCGAGCTTGAAATAGGGCGGCCAGCCAAAGCCCGTATCCTCGTTGCGGTAGACCATCACGGACCCCGCGCGCGTCACCTCGCCCGCCTCGTTCACCCTGTCGGGGAAGACGGCGTTGATCAGGCGCAGGTCGCGGCTGTCGGGCTGGGCGTTGCCGCTGTCACCTTGCGCGTAGAAGATGCGGTTGAGCCCCGAAAAATCCTGCCGGATGATCTCGGTTCCGGTGATCCGCACGATGTCGCGCTGCGGCAGGGTGTAATGCAGGAAGGCCCCGAAGATCAGGACGAGCAGGGCGATGAAGATGATCCGGGGCCAGCGCATGGGGCGCGCTCCTTAATTCGTGAGATAGATATACAGGGACAGACCCGCGATGGGCAGCACGTAGACGAGAAAGATCAGCCATGTGCGGATGCGTCGCGCGGTTGGGGCGATGCGGTCCTCGATCCAGTCGTCGCGGTCGCCGGGGCGGCCCTGCATCACCCAATCCTCTTCCAGCCGCATCCGCACGCCCGCGCGCCAGTAGAGAAACAGGCTGACATAGACGACAGTCAGAAGGACCAGCATCATCAGCAGCATCCGTCCAAGCCCAAGGATCATGCGGTTCACCCCGTTTTCTTGCTCCGCTTCCCATATAGGGGATTGTGCGGCGAATTGGCAGGGCTTGCGGTCATGCAAAGGACGTCGCAGTCTGTGGGTCATGGGGAATGACACGAGGCTGATCGCGGCCATCGAGGCGCGCGAGGACGATCTGGTCGCGCTGACGCAGGATCTGATCCGCATCCCCACGCTGAACCCGCCGGGGCGCAACTACCTTGAGATCTGCGAGATGCTGGCCGCGCGGCTGGCGGGATCCGGCTTTGCGGTCGAGATGATACGCGCCCATGGCGCCCCCGCCGACAGCGATCTCTATCCGCGCTGGAACCTTGTCGCGCGGCGCGAGGGGGGGCGGCCCGGCGATTGCGTGCATTTCAACAGCCATCACGACGTGGTCGAGGCCGGGCATGGCTGGAGCGTCGACCCTTTCGGCGGCGCGTTGCGGGATGGTCGCGTCTACGGGCGCGGGGCCTGCGACATGAAGGGCGGGCTTGCGGCCAGCATCATCGCCGCCGAGGCCTTTTTGGAGGTCTGCCCCGAGTTCGCGGGCGCGATCGAGATCAGCGCGACGGCCGATGAGGAATCGGGCGGCTATGGCGGCGTCGCATGGCTGGCGGAACGGGGGTATTTCGACCCGGCGCGCGTGCAGCATGTCATCATCCCGGAGCCGCTGAACAAGGACCGGATCTGCCTTGGCCATCGCGGCGTCTGGTGGGCCGAGATCGAGACGCAAGGCCGCATCGCCCATGGCTCGATGCCGTTTCTGGGCGATTGCGCCGTGCGCCACATGGGGGCCGTTCTGGCCGAGATGGAGGCGACGCTGTTCCCGCTGCTGGCAGGCAAACGCACGACCATGCCGGTCGTGCCCGAAGGCGCGAAGCAATCGACGCTCAACATCAACGCGATTCACGGCGGCGAGCCGGTGCAGGACGCGGATTACACCGGCCTGCCCGCCCCTTGCGTGCCCGACCGTTGCCGCATCACCATCGACCGCCGTTTCCTGATCGAAGAGGATATCACCGAGGTGAAGGCCGAGATCACCGCGATGATGGAGCGCGTGCGCGCCCGCCGTCCCGGTTTTGCCTACGAGGTGCGCGACCTGTTCGAAGTGCAGCCTGTGATGACTGAACGCGATGCGCCCATCGTCAAGACGGTCGCCGCCGCGATCGAGCGGGTGCTGCACCGGCAGGCAGACTTCGTGGTCTCCCCCGGCACCTATGACCAGAAACATATCGACCGGATCGGGCGGCTGAAGAACTGCATCGCCTATGGACCGGGCATTCTGGATCTGGCGCATCAGCCCGATGAATGGGTGGGCGTGCGCGACATGGTCGACAGTGCAAAGGTCATGGCGTTGACGCTGGCCGAATTGCTGGTGCCGGACAGGGTCTCTTAGCCGCGCACCATCAGACCCAGATGACCCAAGGCGCGTTCTGCCATGGCGCTGGCGGTCTCGTCACCCTCGAGAAGGTCCTCGTTCAGGCCCTTGACCAGACGGCTCAAGGTCTTTTCGCTCGCATGCTGCATGATAAAATCGCCCACCGCATCGGGCGCGATCGACAAGATGTCGTTGGAATTCGGCAACCGCATGTGTCCCCCAAGCGTCCGCTTCTATCTATGGATGAAGCCGATAGCGCGATTCGGCAATCGCGTGTTAACGTTTGATGAAACTGCGACACCGTTTCGCCCGCGGCGGCGGCTTTGACGGTCATGCCGCAACGCGGGCCGGAGAGGGCAATCGCCAGCCGATGCATGGCATTTTTTGCGGGATTTTTTCTTCCGGCACCGCCATGATGCGGGCAGGAACACCTCCAGGGAGAGACAGATCATGATCCATCACCTTCGCCGGGGCGTGGCGATCTGGGCGCTCTGCGCCGGGTCGGCGCTGGCGCAGCAGACCGACATCTCGATCGGCATGGTGCTGGAACCGCCGAACCTTGACCCGACCTCGGGCGCGGCCGCCGCCATCGACGAGGTGGTCTATGCCAATGTCTTCGAGGGGCTGACACGCTTTGGCCCCGACGGGGCGATCCTGCCTGCCTTGGCCGAAAGCTGGACCGTGTCCGAGGATGGTGCGACCTACACCTTTACCTTGCGCGCGGGCGTCACCTTCCATGACGGCAGCGCGATGACGGCCGAGGATGTGGTCTTTACCCTCGATCGCGCGCGCGCCGAGGGATCGACCAATGCCCAGCCCGGATTGTTCGCCAATATCGTCAGCGTGGACGCGCCCGATGATCTGACCGTGGTGGTCACGCTAGACGGGCCGGACGGGGCCTTTCCCTTCGACATGGCCTGGGGGGATGCCGTGATCGTGGCCCCCGAAAGCGCCGAGACGAACGCGACCAACCCCGTCGGCACCGGCCCGTTCCGCTTTGCCAACTGGGCGCAGGGCGACCGGGTGGATCTGGTCCGCAACGACGCCTATTGGGGTGACCCCGTGGCGCTCGAGGCCGTGACCTTCCGATTCATTACAGATCCGAATGCCGCCTTTGCCGCCATGATGGCGGGCGATGTCGATGCCTTTCCGAACTTTCCCGCCACCGAGACGCTGGCGCAGTTCGAGGCCGATCCGCGGTTTTCCGTCATCGTCGGCTCGACCGAGGGCGAAACGATTCTGGCGATGAACAACGGCGCCGGCCCGCTGGACGACATCCGTATAAGGCAGGCGATCACGCATGCCATCAACCGGCAAGACATCATCGACGGGGCGATGTTCGGCTATGGCACGCCCATCGGCACACATTTCGCGCCCCATCACCCTGATTATGTCGACCTGACCGGCCAATCGGCCTTCGACCCGGACACCGCGCGCGCCCTGCTGGCCGAGGCCGCGCCGGGCGGGCTGACCCTGCGGCTGGCCCTGCCGCCGCCCGCTTACGCGCGCCGTGGCGGCGAGATCATCGCGGCGCAATTGCGCGAGGTGGGGATCGAGACCGAGATCACCAACATGGAATGGGCCGACTGGCTGGAACGGGTGTTCCGGGGCCGTGATTTCGACCTGACGATCATCAGCCACACCGAGCCGATGGACATCGGCATCTACGCCCGCGAAGACTATTACTTCCAGTATGCGCGGCCCGAATTCGTGGCGTTGAACGACGAGCTGGCGCGCACCACCGCACCCGAGGCACGGTCAGCCCTCTTGGCCGAAATGCAACAGATGATCGCGGCTGACTATGTCAATGGCTACCTCTTCCAGCTGGCCAAGACGGGCGTCGCCAATGCCAGCATCGAAGGCCTATGGGAAAACTCGCCCACACAGGCCAATGACCTGACTGGTGTGCGCTGGACCCAGTGACTTCCCCTCGCCGGGGTGGGTCCCTCGGCGAGGTCTTGACCCGGATGAGAAACCGAAGCGCGGCCATGACACGCAGTCTTGCTGTCGCTTTTGCTGGCCTGTCGGGCTTTACAAGCTTTGCCGACCCGCTGCCGCATGGCGATTTCGTGCTGGCAGCATAGCCCTGGCTCGACTTGGCCGTGCCGCGCTACCTGCCCCTGCGGATCACGGGCGACGGAATGGACCCAGTCTAGTCCAGCCCGTTGACGCTGGATTACGAGGCCTGCGATCGCGGCGACGGCTGCCTTTACACCACAACCGGGGCGATTGCGACAGCTGCCCTGTCAGCGGGAGGCGTGCACCTTGCCGAGATCGAAATTGACCGCAACATCCGGCTCGACCCAGGCCTGACCGGACCAGCGCATCAAGTCTGTGTCACGCCGGTCCTTGGTGGGTTGCAAGTCGCGCGGCTGACCACGCTTGACCAACGCTGGGGCCAGCCGCTACCGCAAGAGTTCAACAGGCGTCCTGCGCCCGCTTCAAGGCTGATCCCATGTCGTTCGTCCGCCCCGTCCGGCCCGATGGCCAACCCGAGGTCTCGCGACCTGATCCCGCGCGGCTTATCGCGGGCGATCCCGAACATCGCACATGGCTGACCGACGAGGCACCGGGACTGTGGTGCGGCGTATGGCAATCCACGCCGGGCACATGGCGCGTTATCTATGATGAGTGGGAGTACTTCCGCTTGACTGAAGGCGTGTCGATCCTGACACGCGACGGCGGCGCGCCGATCCGCCTGGTGGCAGGCGATGCCTGGGTCATCCGTCCGGGTTTCACCGGAACATGGGACGTGGTCGAGACCACGACCAAGGATTTCGTGATCCGCCTTTGAACGATCGCCTCAGGATGATCACGGCAAGTCAGAGACCCAGAAAAGCGCGACAGCCAACATCCCCAATGCCTGCGCGGCGGCTTGAAGCTTGCGGTCTTCCTTACCAGGGGTGTCGTGACTGATGCGTCGCATGCTTGTCCCTGCGCCATTTGCTTTTTGGGTGGGCAACGGCAGCATGTCGGAGACTGTTCGCACGTTCGTGGCGAAATCGAAAAACCCCTGCGGACGGGCCGCAGGGGTCTGTTTCGTGCTGAAATACGCGCCTTGAAATGCGGGGCTGAAATGCCGTGTCGCCGTCACATCGGCGGGCTCGCGGAAGGCATCGTCCGACCCGAACGGAAGACGACCTCGTCGACGTCGGTCGAGAGCCAGATCATGACATCGGCCGCGATGGCCAGACCGCCGACCGTGTCCAGCACATGCCCACCGGTCGCGGTCATTTCGTCAGGGCCGATGACCGCGTCGCGCTTGGCCTGCAGGGCCGTCACCGCCACGCCGCAGACGTTGGCGGCATCCCCGCCCTCGGACACCACGCCCATGTTCACGGACCGCTCTTCGCGGATGTCTCCGTTCAAGGTCCCGTCAACCCATTGCGGTTCGGAATGACGGGCCATTTTCAGCGCCATGGCAAAGCCCGGCAACGGATCGAAATCCTGCTCCAGCCCGGCACCGGCCGGGATCACGTCAATGCCAAAAGTCACAATCGGCTTGCGAATTAGCATTCCCAGGCTCCGTACGGGGTGCGGCACCTGTCTCGTGACCCAGATCGGTGAAAGTGGCGTGACAATTCTGAGTCACTGCGATGACGACGGCCGATCATCCGTACATGATGGCCCAGCGGTCGACCAATTGCTGCTGCAGACGCCGCGCGCGGGCACTGTAGTCGCGCCCACCATCGGGCCGTTCGCGCTGGGCCACACTCAGCGCCGCGCGCCGATCGACATCGCCGCAAAAGATCGCAAAGGCCATGTCGCGGCCCGTCCGGGTCCGGGCATAGCCTGCCAGCGTGCTGACGAAATTCAGCGTGCCGGTCTTGGCCACCACTTCGACGAAGTGGTTCTCGCGGAGGTTTCCTTGCGCATCGCGCATCGGGATGTCGCGCATCAAGCGGCGCAGCATGCCGTTCGGCCCGGCGCTGACAAGGGCCGCCACCATGTCATGCGGCCTGAGACGGCTTTGATCGCCAAGGCCAGAGTGATCGACGAACTGCGCCTGCCGCGCGCCCAGCTGGTCGCGCATCCAGACGGACATCGCATCGGCCGAGGACCTCAGGTCCCCGGGCCTTGTCCCGCCCGCCTGCGTGGCCAACAGCCCCACCACCTCGGCCGTCAGGTTGGTCGACCAGCGCATCATGCCGCGCAAGATCTCCTCCATCGGCTCGCTGACATGTTCCACGAGAACCGTCGGTGCCTCGGGCGGGGCATCGGCCAGTTCGACGCCCCGAAAGGTCAGGCCGTTGGCGCGGGCCAAGGTCTCGAACACTTCGGCGACATAAGCACCGGGCCTGCGCACCGGCAGCCAGCGCGCACCCTGATCGCCCAGCGCACCGCGCGCGACGGTCCAGTGATCGCGCCCTTCCACCTGCGCATAGGTATAGACCGGATCGCTGCGATCCTCGATCCGCATGCGGGCAATCTGCACCTGCGGTCGCAAGGCCTCGGACCGGGCATCCATGGTGACGGCGTAATCCCCTGACTGCCGTGCCCATTCGAAATGGACGCGGTTGAAATTCAGGTTCAGCCCCGAGATCGCCGGGTTGTAGCCGACATGCTCTGGCTGCTCGGAATCGATCTGAAAGATCTGCGGCAAGGCCCCTTCGGCCAGCAGCAGCCGCCCGGTGACCTCGCGCAAGCCAAGGTTTCGCAGCTCGGCCGCCATTGCGGCCAGCGTGTCGGTGTCCAGCAGCGGGTCCCCCGAGCCGACCAGCCACAGATCACCGTCCAGACGACCATCCGCCATGGTGCCATCGGCCACGATCCGGGTGCGGAACCGGTAGCCCGGCCCCAGCCGGTCCAGCGCGTAGGCGCAGGTCACCGCCTTGGCGACGCTGGCGGGCGGCAAGGCGTAATAGGGATGCATCACCTCGAGGATCTGGCCCGTGGCGGCATCCGCGACCGCATAGCCGACACGCCCGCCAAGCCGCGCCTGTGCGACCAGATCGACCCCTGTCGGGATCGCGCGGCGAAAGAAGCCTTCGGGGCGAAGGATCGGCCTCAAGGATGTCTCGGGCGCTCCACCCAAGGCAGGCGCAGCCACAAGCCCTGCGGCACATGTCAGAAATGCGCGTCGTGACTGCATCAAAAAAGGCCATCTGGTTCAAATCACCGCCGACTAAACCTCAGCGCGTGGGCGCACTCAAGGGATTCGCCATCTCACAGCTGTGTGAGCGGCTGTTTTTCTGACGCGGTGCAAGGGGATAGCGGGGGCTCTACCAATCCCCCCGGGCGCGGATCGCGCTGGACGACAGGTCGACCATGGGAAGGTTCAGAAAGCACCAGACGGGCGCGCGGGCGCGCGCCAAAAGCGGGGCGTGGCTTGCAGGCAGTTTCTGCGCCGCGAAAATCTGCGCAGCCTTGGCGGTTCGGGCCGAAATCCGTTGACCGGGGCGGGCCAGAACGCCGATCGGCACGGTCCGCATGATCCAGTCCCAGCGTTGCCAACGATGGAACTGCGCCAGATTGTCGGCCCCCATGAGCCAGACGAAGCGCACACCGGGGTAAAGCGAGATCAGCCGATCGAGCGTCTGGGCCGTGTAGCGCGTGCCGATCCGCGCCTCGATGTCGGTCACCTCGATGCGCGGATGCGTGACCAGCGCGTGCGCGGCCGCCATCCGGCGATCGAGCGGCGCCGGCCCATTGGTCTTCAGCGGATTTCCAGGGCTGACCAGCCACCACACCCGGTCGAGCCCGAACCGTTTCAGCGCCTCGCGGCTGACATGCAGATGACCAGCATGCGGCGGGTCGAAGGAACCACCGAACAGACCGATGGTCTGGCCGGGCAGCGCTAGGGGCAGATCGGATCGCAAGGGCACGTGGGCCTTTTACAAGGGCATGGCGTGCCTTGATGGGGTGTCGCGCGGGTCAAGTCAACGCCACCGCCCGCCCCCGATTGCCCATCGCCGCCCAAAGGCTTACATGGCGTTCAAACCACGCATCACCGGAACGGAGCGGCACATGGCCTCCTATCAATATGTCTACCACATGGATGGCGTTTCCAAGACCTATCCGGGTGGCAAGAAATGCTTTGAAAACATCAAGCTGAACTTCCTGCCCGGCGTGAAGATCGGTGTTGTCGGCGTCAACGGCTCGGGCAAGTCGACCCTGATGCGGATCATGGCCGGCATGGACAAGGATTTTCAGGGCGAGGCCTGGGTCGCAGAAGGCGCGCGCGTCGGCTACCTGCCGCAGGAACCGCATCTCGAACCGCACCTGACCGTGCGCGAAAACGTCATGCTGGGTGTCGCCGCCAAAAAGGCCATCCTCGACAAATACAACGAGCTGGCGATGAACTACTCGGACGAGACCGCCGACGAAATGGCATCCCTGCAAGACCAGATCGACGCCGAAAACCTGTGGGAACTCGACAACCAGATCGACATCGCGATGGAGGCGCTGCGCTGCCCCGATGACAATGCCGATGTCACCACGCTGTCGGGCGGCGAACGCCGCCGCGTGGCGCTGTGCCAGCTGCTGCTGGATGCGCCCGAGATGCTGCTGCTGGATGAACCGACCAACCACCTCGACGCCGAAACCATCGCCTGGCTGCAACAGCACCTGATCGACTACAAGGGCACGATCCTGATCGTCACCCACGACCGCTATTTCCTTGATTCGATCACCGGCTGGATCCTTGAACTCGACCGTGGTCGCGGCATCCCCTACGAGGGCAATTATTCCTCGTGGCTCGACCAAAAGGCCAAGCGCCTGGCGCAAGAAGCCCGCGAGGACAAGGCCAAGCAAAAGACGCTGGAACGCGAACTGGAATGGATCCGTCAGGGCGCCAAGGCGCGTCAGGCCAAATCCAAGGCGCGTATCTCGTCCTACGAAAAGCTTGCCGACCAGAGTCTTAAGGAACGCGTCGGCAAGGCCCAGATCGTCATCCCCCATGGCGAACGCCTTGGGTCCAAGGTGATCGAGGTCACGAACCTCAAGAAACACATGGGCGACAAGCTCTTGATCGAAAACCTGTCCTTCTCGATCCCGCCCGGCGGCATCGTGGGCGTGATCGGCCCCAACGGCGCGGGGAAATCCACGCTGTTCAAGATGATCACCGGACAGGAACAACCTGACGAAGGCACGGTCGAGCTCGGCAACACGGTGAAGCTGTCCTATGTCGACCAGTCGCGCGACGACCTCAACAAGGACGACAACGTCTGGGAGGCGATCTCGGGCGGTGCGGAACTGATCAAGCTTGGTGACACCGAAATCAATTCCCGCGCCTATTGCGGGGCCTTCAACTTCAAGGGAACCGACCAGCAGAAAAAGGTCGGCCTGCTGTCGGGGGGCGAACGCAACCGGGTCCACATGGCCAGGCTGCTCAAGGAGGGCGGCAACGTGCTGCTGCTTGACGAGCCGACCAACGATCTGGACGTCGAAACGCTCCGCGCGCTGGAAGATGCGCTGGAGGATTTCGCAGGCTGCGCCGTCATCATCAGCCACGACCGCTTTTTCCTCGACCGGCTCTGCACCCATATCCTCGCCTTCGAGGGCGAGGCGCATGTGGAATGGTTCGAGGGCAACTTCGAGGACTACGAAGAAGACAAGAAGCGCCGCCTCGGCCCCGACGCGGTCGAACCCAAACGGTTGAAGCACAAGAAGTTCAGCCGCTGAGCATGGTGCGCCTCAGGGCGCACCGCTGAGTCTTTCGTGCATCGCTGCGGTGCCGCCTTGGGGCGGCCCGCTCGACAGGGACTGACACGATCTGCAAATTGTCCCCGAGCAGATGGGTGAGGGGGCAGATATGTCGAAAGGCACCATCAAGGCCGCGATCGCGGAAATCCGCGATCGTGGGCTTCACGGGATCGAGGTGGCTGTCCCCGCACGCTTCGCGCGCGGAATAGACGTGCTGGACGGCTGGGAGGAAAAATTCCGCCAGTCCTGCAAGGTTTTCGCCCACCATCACGGGTTCGAGCCAAACCTGATCGACCCCAAGGGCTTCACCCAGAAACAGCTGCTCTTCAAATTCTTCGGCCTCGTCCCCATCGACCCTGTCCCCAGCGACAAGCTGCTGGCCTCGTGTTTCGTGCCCGAAAGCCATCGCCATCTGGTCACGCTGCCCGACCGCTACTGGATCAGCGACCGGCCCGAGGTGCCCGCCGATGACGCGCTGCCGCCCGGGCGCTACTATTTCAAGTCGAACCATGGCTGGTCGACGCATCGGCCGATCACCTTGCCGATGGACGCCCAGACCCGGCGCCGCCTGACGCGCCTGACCGGGCGCCGCCTGACGCGCCTGACCGGGCGCTGGCTTGCTGATCCGCACCAGCCCCGGCTGTCGCTGTGGTGGTATGAAAGGATCAAACGGCAGGTCTTTGTCGAAGAGCATCTGGGCAGTGCCATGCGCGATGCGCCCGACTGGAAGTTCTTTGTCTGCAACGGCCGGGTCGAGGTGTTTCAGGTCGACATCGACCGCAGCGCCAACCATATCCAGACGCTCTACGACCGCGACGGCACCTTCCTTCCGGTGGAGCTGTTCTTCGACAGCGGCCCGCCGGTCGAGATGCCGCCGCAGCTGGATACGATGATCGAGGTCGCAGAGGCCATCGGCCAGAGCTTCGATTTCATCCGAGTCGACTTCTTCCTCAAGGACGACCGCGTCTATCTGGGCGAGATCGGGATGGTGCCCAACGGGGCCACGCGCCCGATCCGGTCTGCGGAACTGGACGAACGGCTGGGGGCCGCATGGCAGCCGCCGTGGCTTGGCCAAGGGATCACGGACTTCAACCGGGGGCACTATCCCCGGTTCAAGCCTTTGCCGTCGATGTCTCGCATCACGGCAGCGCCCCCGATGGTCACGGCCTGACGTGGCCCTTGGGCCTTGGGTGCATGAGCGGCTTTACCGGAAGGCGCACCCTTCCTTCACGCCCAGCCTTTTGAACACAAGCGCCGCGGGGCACCAGCCGGTGAAGGCCGATTGCAGCATGTTCAGGCCGATGAACACGGTGAACCAGACAAAGAGCGGGCTGACAAAGGCGGTCAGCACCACGCTCAAGAGGATCATCACTCCGGCAAAGGCCAGCACGGCACGGTCAAGGCTCATCGGGCGGTCTCCTGTTGCGCGGGCGGGCGTCCGCGCCCGCCGTCTACGAGAGGATCGGATATTGACAGGGTCAACCGCAAGCGCCCCAGTGCCGCAGGCCGGGGGCTTGCGCAGCGCAATACACAGCCCCAGATCATTGGCAATGTCACACAAAGGGCCAGCACCCCATGTCTCAACATATCACCTGCTTTGACTGCGGCACCGTCAACCGGGTTCCCGCCGAGCGCCTGACCGCCCATCCCAAATGCGGCACCTGCGGCGCGAAACTGGTCGAGCCAAAGGTCCATGAGATCGACACCGCCACCCTGCGCAAGGCCGAGTTGAAGGACACCCTGCCCTTGTTGGTGGATTTCTGGGCCCCATGGTGCGGGCCCTGCCGCGCGATGGCCCCCGAATTCGCCAAGGCCGCACAGGCGCTGGCCCCGCAGGCGCGGCTGGCCAAGGTCAACACGCAGGTCCATGGCGACGCGTCCCAACGCTACGGCATCCGGGGCATCCCGCTCCTGATCCTGTTCAGGGGCGGGCACGAGGTCGGGCGTCTGACCGGGGCGCGTCCGGCTGCGGAAATCGAAGCCTTCGTGCGGCAGAACGGCCAGCGCCGCGCCAGTTGAGGGCCGGGGACCCGCCCCACCCACGCAGTCCGCCCCTTTTCCCGGCGCCAAAGCCGCCTATGCTGCGTGCATGCCTGTGCCCGCGTCCCATGATGTCGTGATCCTTGGCGGCGGCCCCGCCGGATCTGCTGCTGCGACCACGGCCGCGCGTCTGGGGCTGCGGGTCGTCGTCATCGACAAGGCACGCTTTCCCCGCGACAAGCTGTGCGGGGGCCTGTTCACGGGCCGCGCGCGCGGCGAATACGTCAGGATTTTCGGGTGCACCCCGGACCCCGGGCTATTCGAGGAACGCCGCGCGATATCCTTCCATCTGGGTGACCGCACCCTGAGCCGGATGGAGGATGTTCCGCCCATGTATCTGACCATGCGCCGCAGCCTCGACGCGCATCTGCTGTCATTGGCCGCTCAGGCCGGGGCAGAGTTGCGCACGGGCTGCCGTGTCGCTGACATTGATCTGGCGGCGGAGCGGGTGGTGCTGGAGGATGGCACGACGCTGGCCTACCGCGTGCTGATCGGGGCCGATGGCGTCACGTCCGCCGTTGCCCGCACGCTCTTCGGTCGCCCCTTCGATCCGAAAAAAATCGGCTTCGCGCTGGAAAAGGAGATGCCGCCCCAGACCGACGCGGACGTCCTGCGTACCGTCCGGGTCGATTTCGGGGCCGCCGAATGGGGGTATGGCTGGAGCTTTCCGAAACGGGCCTCGACCACCGTGGGGGTCGGCGGGCTCCACCGGCTCAACCCCGATATGAAGGCGCGGCTGCATGACTACGCCGCTTTACTGCAACAGGGCGATGCCGATGGCATGAAGGGGCATTTCCTGCCGTTTGGCGATCATCGCCGCAGGCCGGGGCGGGGCAATGTGCTGCTGGCGGGCGATGCCGCGGGCTTTGTAGATCCGATCACCGGAGAAGGGATCGGCCATGCCCTGACATCCGGACGGCTTGCGGCCGAGGCTGCGGTCTTGGCTCTGCGCGAGGGGCGTCAAGGCGATGCGGCGGCCGTTTATCGTATGGCGACCCGTGATCTCAGGCATAGCCTTGCGACCGCGCGAATGCTGCGTCCGATCGTGTTTTCGTCGGGTCTGGCACCCATGTTCCTCGGCGGGTTCGGGGCATCAGGAACGATGCGACACGCCTATCTCGCCATGCTGGCGGGTGACTGCGAATACGGACAGATCCTTGGGCTTTTGGCGCGACGCCTGCCGCTCAAGCTCTGGCAGCATTACAGGCAGCGAAGAACGCGCCCGAACACATGATGCGTCGCGATCCTTTCGGTCAGAACCGGGCGTAGTAGATCAGCGCGACAGGGATCGCCATCGACGACCAGAGGCAGAAGAAAAAGGCCGCGCGGCCCATCTTGAGCCACAGCTGGATATCACGATCGGCTGCGAACTCCGCGTTTGTCGTCGTGGGCGTGGATGCTTCGATAAGAATGGATTCCATGCGGGACATCCGGGTGCCTCCTTGGCTGACGCGACCGTTTCCTGACGCCAACATAATGGCCTTGGCGGCCCGGTCCAGTGCCGTGCATCCGTTTTGCTGGAATGAGCGGAAATTCTCTGTATCTTTCGAACAATCCCGCGTGAGTATGCCGTGACAGGAGTGTGCCGATGATGCGACTAGCCGCCAAAATGACCTCGACGCTCTGCGCCGCACTGCTGGCGCTCGTGCCGCTTCAGGCCCCCGCGCAAAGCGCGCAGGAGACCGCCTTCATCATGGGCTTGATGGAATCGATGAACGCGCTCTCGGTGCGGTTCAACCGCGAGGTCTGCGGCTATGTCCTGCGACATTCGAACGGTGCCTATTCCTCGACCAAAGTCAGCTGGGGCGGGCAGGCATCTTGCGCGTCGCTGCCCGTACAAGACGGCTTGGAGGTCGCCTCGTCGTGGCACACCCACGCGGCCTGGGACCCTGCCTATGATGGCGAAGTGCCCTCGATCCAGGACGTAGAGGGAGACATGCGCATGGGCGTCAACGGCTGGGTTGGCACGCCGGGCGGGCGATTGTGGTTCGTGGACGGCCAGACAGGCAGCATGCGGCAGGTCTGCGGACGCGGCTGCCTGCCGGTAGACGAGGCGTTCGGCGCCGAGGATTTCGGCCCGGTGGGGGAAACCTACACGCTCGACAGTCTCTACGCGCGGTTCGGACGGACACGGTAAGGGCGGAAGAACACCTCGGGTCAAGCCGTTGGATCTGGCTTGAACGCCTTGGCGGTTTTCGGGTCGGGCGCGTCAGGCACACGCGTCTGACTGCGCCCCTTTCGAACAAGCCAGAGGGAGTTGCCGATGGGCCGACGTCCGCTGGGTTCACCCCGGCCAACACGTCACGTCAGCAAGACCCATGGCCTCACTCGCCCTCCCTGTCCCATTTTCCGCCTGGCTTGGACGGATCCGTGAAAGAACTCCGCCTGCCGCCAGGCCAATCGATCCAGGTGTAGAGACCATCTTCGCCTCTTTTCAGCGATCTTCGCCGCACCCTGTCCCGATGCCGGCTGTAGACGGCCGCGGCCACAACCACAGCGACCGCGACAAACAGGTAGGTCGATTTCGCTTCGAGGACTTGTTCCAATCCCTGCATGCCCGCTTGTGGACCGAGGCACACGTCCTCAACACCCGGATTTTTGACGGGAAGGCTTGGCCATCAGGGGCTTCAGGTCAAGCTTTCCTGCTTAAAGTGGCACCGTTCGCGCGTTCATCGCCACGGAAAGACCAAAGCCCTCGCCGTGTCCCGGCCGCCCCCTATTCCGCCGCCTCCTGATAACTCTCCAGCGGCGGGCAGGTGCAGATCAGGTTGCGGTCGCCCGCGACATTGTCCACCCGGTTGACCGGCGGCCAGTATTTGTCGACACGAAAGGCGCCGGGCGGGAAACACCCTTGTTCGCGGCTATAGGCGCGGTCCCAGTCGCGGATCAGATCCTCCATCGTGTGCGGCGCATGGCGCAGCGCGCTGGCCTCGATGGCCATGTGGCCCGCCTCCACCTCGGCGATCTCGGCGCGGATGGCGAGCATCGCGTCGCAGAACCGGTCGATCTCGGCCTTGGTCTCGGACTCGGTCGGCTCCACCATCAAGGTGCCCGCCACGGGCCAGCTCATCGTGGGCGCATGGAACCCGCAATCCATCAGCCGCTTGGCGATGTCATCCACCGTCACGCCCGCCTCGGCAAAGGGGCGGGTGTCGAGAATGCATTCATGCGCGACGCGTCCCGACTTGCCGGTGAAAAGCACCGGAAACGCCCCCTCAAGCCGCTTGGCGATGTAATTGGCGTTGAGAATCGCCACCTTGGTCGCCCGCGTGATCCCCTCGCCGCCCATCAGCCGGACATAGGCGTAGGAGATCGGCAAGATCGAGGCCGATCCATAGGGCGCGCCCGAAACCGGCCCGGTGCTGCCCCCGGTCTCGGGATGGCCCGGCAGGAAGGGGGCCAGGTGCGCCTTGACCCCGATCGGGCCCATGCCGGGCCCGCCACCGCCATGGGGAATGCAGAACGTCTTGTGCAGGTTCAGGTGGCTGACATCGGCCCCGATGTCGCCGGGCCGCGACAGGCCCACCATGGCGTTGAGGTTTGCCCCATCAAGATAGACCTGCCCGCCATATTGGTGCGTGACCTCCGACACCTCGCGCACCGTGCGCTCGAACACACCATGCGTCGAGGGATAGGTGATCATGCAGGCGGCAAGATTGTCGCCCGCGGCCTCGGCCTTGGCGCGGAAATCGACCAGATCGATATCGCCATTTTCGGCCGCCTTGACCACCACGACCTCCATCCCGCACATCTGCGCGGAGGCGGGGTTGGTGCCATGTGCTGACACCGGGATCAGGCAGACACGCCGGTGCCCCTCACCCCGCGCCCGGTGATAGGCGGCGATGGTCAGAAGGCCCGCATATTCGCCCTGCGCGCCGGAATTGGGCTGCATCGACATGGCGTCATAGCCGGTGATCTCGCACAGCTTCTCCGACAGGTCCTTGAGCATCTCGGCATAGCCCTGCGCCTGATCGGCGGGGGCGAAGGGGTGGATGGAATTGAACTCGGGCCAGGTCACCGGCATCATCTCGACGGCGGCATTCAGCTTCATGGTGCACGACCCAAGCGGGATCATGGCGCGGTCAAGCGCCAGATCGCGGTCGCTGAGGCGGCGCATGTAGCGCATCATCTCCGACTCGGCCCGGTTCATGTGAAAGATCGGATGGGTCAGGTAGGGGGTCGTGCGCAGCAACGCCTCAGGGATGGCCGGCGCTGTGGCGGGCGCGACCAGCGCCACGTCGAAGGCAGCGCAGACGGCCGCCAGATGCGCCTCGGTCGTGGTCTCGTCCACCGAGATGCCGATGCGGTCGGAGCCCACGTCGCGCAGGTTGATGCCGCGTGCAACGGCGGCAGCCATGATGCGGCTTTGCCTGTCACCGACAGGGACGGTCACGGTGTCGAAGAAGGCGCTGGCCTCAGGCGCGTAGCCACCCGCGCGCAGGCTGTCGGCCAGACGCACCGCCTTGAGATGCACATCCTGCGCAATGGCGCGTAACCCCTCGGGTCCGTGGAAGACCGCATAGAAACTCGCCATCACCGCCAGCAATGCCTGCGCGGTGCAGACGTTCGACGTGGCCTTTTCGCGCCGGATATGCTGCTCGCGCGTCTGGAGCGACAGGCGGTAGGCCTTGCGCCCATGGGCGTCGACCGACACGCCCACGATACGGCCGGGCATCGCCCGCTTGTGCGCATCGCGGCAGGACATGAAGGCAGCATGCGGCCCGCCATAGCCCAGCGGCACGCCGAAACGCTGCGCGCTGCCCACGGCGATATCCGCGCCCATGCTGCCAGGGTCCTTGATCAGTGTCAGCGCCAGCAGATCACCCACGACGATCCCCACTGCCTTCGCGGCATGCAGCGCCGCGATCTGGGCGGTCGGGTCTTCCAGCCCACCGAAGGTGCCCGGCACCTGGAAAATGGCGCCGAAAACCGCCGCGGGGTCGAGCGTCTCGGGCGCGCCCACGATCACCTCGATCCCCAAGGGTTCAGCCCGCGTGCGCATCACCGCGATGTTCTGCGGATGGCAATTCTCGTCGATGAAGAACCCCTTGGCCTTGGACTTCGCCACGCGCTCGGCCATCACCATCGCCTCGGCGCAGGCAGTCGCCTCATCGAGCAGCGACGCATTGGCGACATCAAGGCCGGTCAGATCCGCCACCATGGTCTGGAAATTCAAGAGCGCCTCCAGCCGGCCTTGCGCGATCTCGGGCTGATAGGGGGTATAGGCGGTGTACCAGGCCGGGTTCTCCAGCACGTTGCGCTGGATCGCGGGCGGCGTGTGGGTGCCCCAGTAGCCCTGCCCGATCATCTGGACCATCGGCTTGTTCTTGCCCGCGATCGCCCGCATGTGGTCCAACAGCGCCGCCTCCGACATCGGTGCCCAGTCGAGCGGTTCCTTCTGCCGGATCGAGGAGGGCAAAGTCTGGTCGATCAGGTCATCGACGCTGTCCGCCCCCACCACCTTCAGCATCGCCGCGATCTCGGCGGGCGAGGGTCCGATGTGGCGGCGGTTGGCGAAATCGGTCGGGTCGTAGGCGGTGGGCGTCCAGGGCATCGGGGTCGTCCTATGCATTCGGGCGGGCACAACACCCTGACCCGCTCCATCTTTGCTTCAAAAATACTCCGGGTGGAGACGCGGCCCCTTAGGGCCGTGGCGGGGGCAGAGCCCCCTCTTGCCGTCACTCCCCGATGTGGTCCTTGTATTCGTCCTCGTCCATGAACTCGTCGAGAAGCGACGGATCGTCGACCTTGATCCGAAAGAACCAAGCGTCACCGGTCGGGTCCTCATTGACCAGTGCGGGGTTCGCCACCAGCGCATCGTTCACCTCGACGATTTCGCCGTCGATGGGTGCGACGATGTCGGAGGCCGCCTTGACGCTTTCGATCACGACGATCTCGTCACCTTTGGCGACCTGCGTCTCGATTTCGGGCAACTCGACGAACACCACGTCGCCCAGTTGGGTCGCGGCGTATTCGGTGATCCCTACGGTGACGATATCGCCATCCAGGCTCAGCCATTCATGGTCTTCGGTATATTTCATCTGGGCCTCATCACTCAGCGTTTGTAGCCAGGGGGAACGAAAGGAAGCGGCACCTGCCGGGCGGGCAGGCGCTTGCCGCGCACGTCGCCATATAGCGTCGCATCGGCGGGCGTGTCAGCGGTGATCAGGCCAATGGCGATGGGCGCGCCAAGCGTCGGGCCGAACCCGCCCGACGTGATGCGACCCACCGCGTCTCCGCCCTCGGGCGTGGCGTAGAGCGTGACCTCGCCGCGCATCGGCGCGCGGCCCTCGGGGCTCAGTCCCACGCGGCGGTTGGGCGCGCCATGGGCGATCTGGTCGAGGATGACATCGGCGCCGGGAAAGCCGCCCGCCCGCGCCCCGCCCGCACGCCGCGCCTTGCCGATGGACCAGGCCTGGCCTGCCTCGACCGGGGAAATACCCACATCCATCTCCTGCCCGTAGAGCGGCAACCCGGCCTCGAGCCTGAGCGAGTCGCGGGCGCCAAGCCCGACAGGTGCCACGCGTTCGTCGGCCAGAAGCGCGCGGGCGAAACCCTCGGCCTGCGCCGCCGGCACGGAGATCTCGAACCCGTCTTCGCCGGTATAACCCGAGCGGGAGATCCACAGATCCGCGCCCTGCCAATCCACCACCGCCACATCCATGAAGCGCATCGCGGCCACATCGGGCACCAAAGCGGCCAGCGCCGCCTCGGCCAGCGGGCCCTGTAGCGCCAGAAGCGCCCGGTCCGTCACCTCCTCCACGCCGTGCAGATGCGCGCGCAGATGGGCGAGGCCATGGGCGCGGCGCGACGCGTTCACAACAAGGAACACGTCGGCCGCGCGGTGCGCGATCATCAGGTCGTCCAGCACCCCGCCGGCCGCATTGGTGAATACCCCGTAGCGCTGCCGCCCCTCGGGCAAACCCAGAAGGTCGGCGGGCACCAGCCCCTCCAGCCCCTCCAGAGCTCCCTTGGGCAAGCGAACCTGCGCCATGTGGCTGACATCGAAAAGACCCGCCTTGTCGCGGGTCCACAGATGCTCGGTCATCACGCCGGCGGAATATTGCACGGGCATGTTCCATCCCGCGAAGGGCACGAACTTCGCCCCCAACTCGGTGTGCAGCCCGGCCAAGGGCAACTCGGTCAGGCTGTCGGTGGCAGTATCGGCCATTGGTCCCCGTATCGGTCTTGGGCGCATGGCCCGGCATCGGTTTGCGCGGCTTGCGCCGCCACGGTGATGCCCCCTCTGTCCTGTCGCCTGAGATCGTTATCCCGTCGGCGGATGCGTCTGGCGCACCACTCTCCAGAGTTGTCGTACCGGCGCAGGTCCTTTTGCCTGAGAGTTTACCGGGGCGGTTGCTCCTTCGGCCCTGACCGTTCCCGGCCAGCGTCTCCCTGCGTCGATGGCGGGAAAATAACAGGCTTCGGGCAGGCCGCAAGGGGCCTTGTGCAATCCCGGCGCTTTGGTCATCAAAACCGACATGGAACGTGCAGGCGACCCCTTTTTCTTCGGCTACGGCAGCCTGGTGAACCGGGCGACTCATGACTATCCGCGTGCAGCACGGGCCAAGGTTCGGGGCTGGGCGCGGGTCTGGCGGGGGACATCGCTCAGGCAAGTGGCCTATCTGTCCGCGACCGAAGCACCGGGGGTGGAGATCGAGGGGCTGATCGCGGCCGTGCCGGGCGGAGACTGGCGCGCGCTCGACCGGCGCGAGGCAGCCTATGCCCGCCATCCGCTCGCCATGGTCGAGCATGACCTGCCGGGGCGTCTTTCGGTCATGATCTACAAGGTGGAGGCGCACCACGTCTCCACCGCCGGGCCGCATCCGATCCTGCTCAGCTATCTCGACGTCGTGGTACAGGGCTACCTGCGCGAATTCGGACCGGGCGGCGTGGCGCGGTTCTTCGAGACGACGCGCGGCTGGGAGGTGGGGGTGCTGGATGACCGTGCCGCGCCGCAATACCCGCGCGCGCAGGTCACGACCGCACCGGACCGCGCGATGGTTGATGCGGGCCTGCGGGATCTGGGGATGTAGGGTGGGCAATCCGCCCACCATGGCCCGCAACCTCGGACTGCGTCCCACCCGGAACACAGCCGCAAAGCCGCCCGGGCAGCGGATGGCCCCTCGGCCAGCCGCCTTGGTGCCGCCATCCCCTGCCCTGCACACCGCTGGGTGGTCGTTGCCGCCCGTCCCGCCAGAGCGTCGGCTTTTCCCGTCAGAGCGTCGGCTTTTTCTGCAAAAGCCGCATCACATCGGCCATTTCCGGGCCAGACGCGCGCCCCGTCACGGCCTTGCGCAGCGGCATGAACAGACCCTTGCCCTTGCGGCCCGTCGCCTCCTTGACCGCGTTGGTCCAGCTTCCCCAAGTCTCGCCGTCATAAGGCAGATCGGGCAACATCCCGAAGGCCTCGGCGACAAAGGCGCGATCCTCGTCCTCGACCACCGGGACACCGCCATCGCGGAACACCGCCCACCAGCCCGGCAGGTCGGCCCGCGTGGTGATGTTGGCGCGCGCCACCTCCCAGAAATCAGGCGCGATGGCCTCGGGCACGCCAAGCGCCGCGATCTCGGCGGCCATCTCGGCAAAGGGGGTTTCGTGCAGGATGCGGGCGGTCAGCGGGTAGAGGTCGCCCTCGTCGAACTTGGTGGGCGCAGAGCCGAAATGCGCCAGGTCGAACCCCTCGGCCAGCTCGTCGAGAGAGCCCGCCAGCACAACCGGTTGAGAGGAGCCGAGGCGCGCCATGAGCGACAAGAGCGCCATCGGCTCCACCCCACCTGCGCGCAGGTCGCGCAGGGAGAGCGCGCCGAGGCGTTTGGACAGCGCCTCGCCCTGCGCGCCGGTCAGCAGCGAGTGGTGGGCAAAGCTCGGGTGGCCGTGGCCGAGCGCCGCCATGATCTGGATCTGCGTCGCCGTGTTGGTCACATGGTCCGAACCGCGCACGACATGGGTGATGCCCATGTCGATGTCGTCTACGACCGAGGCGAGGGTATAGAGCACCTGACCGTCGGCGCGGATCAGCACCGGGTCGGAAACGGAGGCCGCGTCGATGGAGAGCGGCCCGAGGATGCCGTCGGTCCACTCGATACGGGTCTGGTCGAGCAAGAAGCGCCAGACGCCCGCGCCCCGGTCCGCCCGCAGGCGGGTGCGGTCGGCGTCCGACAGCGCCAGCGCCGCGCGGTCATAAACCGGTGGCAGGCCCATGTTCAGCTGCTTCTTGCGCTTGAGGTCGAGTTCGGTGGGCGTCTCGAAGGCCTCGTAGAAGCGGCCTTTCTCGCGCAGGGTATCGGCGGCCTCGGCATAACGGTCGAGACGGTCGGACTGCCGTTCGATCCGATCCCACGTCAGGCCCAGCCATTCGAGGTCACGCTGGATGGCGTCGGCATATTCCTGCTTCGACCGCTCGGCGTCGGTGTCGTCGAGGCGCAGCACGAACTGCCCCCCCGCCTTGCGCGCGATCAGATGATTGAAAAGCGCGGTGCGCAGGTTGCCCACATGGATGTAGCCGGTGGGCGAGGGCGCGAAACGGGTGGTGACGGTCATGGCACGGCCTTTGGTCAGGTGCGGGGTGGTCTTTCAGATCGGGGCGGAATTGTCCATATCGGGGGGATGAGCGAAACACCCGACTTCAGTGACCTTACCGCACCCGATCTTGCCGCCTTCGAGGCGCTGGCCATGGCCGCGCTGGAGACGATCCCGGAGCCATACCGCGGCGCAGCACTTCGGGTGCTGATCCGGGTAGAGGATTTCGCAGCCCCCGACATGCTCTCTGACCTCGAGATGGAGGATCCGTTCGAGTTGACGGGCCTTTATGACGGCATCCCGCTGACCGAGAAATCGGTGATGGATCAGCCGATGGGGCCCGACACGATCTGGCTGTTCCGCCGCCCGATCCTCGATGAATGGGCCGACCGGGGAAACGTGAGCCTCGGCGAGATGGTGGCCCATGTGCTGGTGCATGAACTGGCGCATCATTTCGGCTGGTCGGATGACGACATCGCGCGCATCGACCCGTGGTGGGAGTGAGCGCGCCTTCGGCACGGATGCACAACTGCCCTGCGCCGCGGCGCGGACGGATCACGCAGGCGTGAGAACAATTTCCGCCCGAGGCTCTATCCTTAGTGCATCACCAGCCAAGGGAGCGCACAGAAAATGACCAATCTCAGCCGCCGCATGATCCTGACCTCGGGTGCTGCCCTGCCCTTTGCCGGCGCGTTTGCCGGGCCCGCCGGCGCCGAGGCGCCCCTGATGGGGGCAAGCTTCGCGCGCCACCGCCGCTTCATGATCGGCGATTTCGAGGTGACGACAATCCTCGCCGGGACCACACCGCGCGAGGAGCCGCAGGGCATCTTCGGCCTGAACGTCTCGCCCGAGGAATTCGCCGCCGTGAGCGAGACGAATTTCCTGTCGACGACCGTGTCGCAATTCTTTTTTACGCCCACGGTGGTGAACACGGGATCGGAGCTGGTGTTGTTCGACACCGGCCTGAATGGCGCCGCAACCACCGAGGCGCTGGCAAGCGCGGGCTACAGCCCCGACCAGATCGACATCGTGGTGCTGACCCACATGCATGGCGACCATATCGGCGGCATGATGACCGATGGTGCACCGACCTTTGCCAATGCGCGTTACGTCACCGGGCAGGTCGAATTCGACCATTGGGCGGCTCAGGGCAACGAAGGCTTCGACGCCAATGTGCGCCCGATGGCAGACCAGATGACCTTCATCGGCGATGGCGGCGATGTGGTGTCCGGCATCACCGGCATGGCAGCCTTCGGGCATTCGCCGGGGCATATGGTCTATCGGCTGGACAGCAATGGTGCGGGCCTTGTGATCTTTGCAGACCTCGCCAACCACCCGGTCTGGTCGCTGGCGCGCCCCGACTGGGAGGTGCGCTTTGACGCCGACAAGGCCATGGCCGCGCAAAGCCGCCGCAACGTGCTGGGCATGATCGCGGCCGACCGCATCCCGGCGGTGGGCTACCACATGCCCTTCCCTGCCGTGGGCTATGTCGCGCCGGGCAGCGATGGCGCGGAATTCCGCTGGGTGCCCGAGGCAGGCCAGCTCATGGGCTGAGGGGCGAGAGATCCGCAAACACAAAGGGCCGCGCGGATCGCGCGGCCCTTTTTCGTTTCAGGGAATGGCTCAGGCGAGCTTGGCTGCCACTTCGACCAGACGCTTGGCCTGATGCTCGATCGCGGCCTTGGTCTCGTCGGTCACCTTGCCCGCGACGGCGACGGTGCCGTAGGGGTTGCCGCCAGCGGCAAAGATCGACGGGTCGGTATAGCCCGGCGCCACGATGATCGCGCCCCAGTGCATGAAGGTGGTGTAGAGCCCCATCAGCGTCGTTTCCATCCCGCCGTGAACATTCTGGGCCGAGGTCATCGCGCTGACGGCCTTGTTGGCAAGCGCGCCCGAGAACCACTGGCCGCCCAGCGTGTCGATGAAGGCGCGCAGTTGGCTGGCCACGGTGCCGAAGCGGGTGGGGGCGGAGAAGAGATAGGCGTTGGCCCATTCCATGTCGGCAGGGGTCGCAACGGGAATGTCGGCGGATTTCTCGGCCTGCGCGGCCCAGGCGTCCTGACCTGCGACGACATCGGCGGGCGCGGTCTCGGCAACACGCAGAACGCGCACCTCGGCGCCTGCGGCGCGGGCGGCTGCGGCGGCGATTTCGGCCATCTGGTGGTTCGTGCCGTAGGTCGAGTAATAGACGATGGCGAGTTTGACTTGGGACATGATGCTGTCTCCCTGTTCGCGGGTTGCGGTGTGGGACAGACATGTCGCTGCGGTGCAGCGGTCTCAACTCCGCGCGGGCGCAAGCGCGCTGTTCGGCGGCGCACAGGCCTATGCGATTGCGCTCAGCGAAACGGCGCGCCGTGGCACCAGACGGTGAGCGAATGCCGCTGGCCCGCCGTCACGGGCGTGACGCGGTGGAGCACGAAGGCGGGAAAGAGGGTGGCGGCGCCGCGCGCACGCTCGGCAGTCAGACTGTTCGC
This sequence comes from Roseicyclus mahoneyensis, assembly GCF_003148775.1. Taxonomy (GTDB): domain Bacteria; phylum Pseudomonadota; class Alphaproteobacteria; order Rhodobacterales; family Rhodobacteraceae; genus Roseicyclus; species Roseicyclus mahoneyensis. Next base: position 33,575 of record NZ_QGGW01000008.1, on the reverse strand, counting down.
GCCCGGCATCACCTCCAGATCGCCGCCGCTGTAGGTGTCGGGGTCGGACAGCTGCACCACGATGGTCAGCTTGCGCCGTTCGGCCAGCCTGCCCTCGCCCACGTCGGAATGCCAGCCGAAATGCCCCTCGCGTTCCGCGCCATAGCGGGCGACCTGCGGGCTTTCGGCGAAATCGGTGATGTCGAAGTCGAACACATCGCGGTTGGCGCTGCGCACGAGGTCGATCATGCGGTCCATCACCCACCCGGTCCCCTCGACCTCGTCGAGCCAGACGAGATCGGCGCGGCGCAGGTTGTGGTCGCGGGCCTGTCGCACCAGCCCGGCATCGCGGGCGGGGGCATCCTCGATCAGGTCGAGCAGGCGCGCGCAATCTGCACCCGAAAAGGCGTCGCGCACGGAATGGACGGCGATCATTATGAGGCTCTCCAGAAGGTCCAGCGCGCGGGTGGCGTCGATGACGTCCACCCCGCCGGCTGCGCGCCCAGTTGATCATGCGCCTGCGCGCGGTCAAGGGGGTGTCAGACGCGGGCGCCGCGATCGAGCTTTGAAAGAAAGGCCTCGGCGCTGTCGAGCGTGGCCTGCCGCCGCTCGGTGGGCAGGTTCATCCAGGTGCGGTACATCTGCGCCATGCGCGGGTTCTTTCCGAACCGGTCGCGGTGCCGATGCAGGAAGGCCCAGTAGAGGTAGTTGAACGGACAGGCCTTATCCCCAGATTTTTCCCCAATCTTATAGCGGCAGTGCTTGCAGTAATCGGACATCTTGTGGATGTAATTGCCGCCCGAGACATAGGGTTTCGACCCTACCACACCGCCATCGGCGAACTGGCTCATCCCGATGACATTGGGCGCCTCGACCCATTCATAGGCGTCGGCGTAGACGGCCAGATACCATTCGTGGACCTGATGCGGGTCGATGCCCGCGAGCAGCGCGAAATTGCCGGTGACCATGAGGCGCTGGATGTGATGGGCATAGGCCTCGTCGCGGGTCTGTTCGACGGCGCGGCCGACACAGCGCATGTCGGTTTGGGCCGTCCAGTAGAACTCCGGCAGGGCGCGATCATGCCCGAGGGCGTTGCGGCGTGTGTAATCGGGGCCTTCGTGGAAATAGACCCCGCGCATGTACTCGCGCCAGCCGATGATCTGGCGGATGAAGCCTTCGACCGCGTTGAGAGGGGCCTTGTCGGCTTTCCAGGCCTGCTCGGCGGCCTCGCAAACCTCCTGCCAGCCCAGAAGGCCCGCGTTCAGATACATCGAAATGACGGCATGGTAGAGGAAACGGTTGCCGTCCAGCATCGCATCCTGAAAATCGCCAAAGCGCGGCAGGGCATGGATGATGAAATGGTCGAGCGCGGCGCGCGCGCCGTCGCGGTCGGTGGCGAACCAGAAGGGGCGCAGCGTGCCGAAGTTGCCCGCAAAGCGCGCCTCCACGAGGTCCAGAACCTCGATCACGACCGCGTCGAGCTGGAAGTGCAGCGGGCCGTCAAAGGTGATCTGGCCGGGGGCAGGCTTGCGGTTGTCGTGGTCATAGTTCCACTTGCCGCCCGCGGGCTTGTCTCCCTCCATCAGCAGGCCGGTCTTGCGGCGCATGTCGCGGTAGAACCATTCCATGCGCAATTCCTTGCGCCCTACGGCCCATGCCTCGAATTCGGCGTGGCTGCACACAAAGCGGTCATCGGGAAAGATGTGGACGGGAAGCGGGCACTCCTCCAGCGCGGCGATCAGGCGGAACTCGCCGGGTTCAGTGGCCAGCACCTCATGCGCGCCGGTTTCCGAGGCGCGGCGGATCAGCTCGCCGGGGATGGTCTGAGTGTTGTCCGGGTCGTCGAGGCGGGTGTAGCGGACGCTCCAGCCTTGGCTTTCCAGCCGGGCGGCGAACTTGCGCATGGCGGCAAACAGGAAGGCGATCTTCTTGGGGTGGTGGGGGACGTAAGCGGCCTCGCCCATGACCTCGGCCATCACCACGATGTCACGGTCTCGGTCGGCCTCGCGCAGAGCGGACAGGCTTTCGGTCAGCTGGTCGCCCAGCACCAGAACGAGGCGGCTCACCACGGCAGCTCCGCGCCGGAATAGTCGTAGAACCCGCCCGATTGTGCGGTCGTCAGACGTGCCATCACGTCGCAAAGGTTGCGCGCGGCCTCATCCGGCGCGGTCTTGCCGTAGCCGGGGTTGTAGCCTTCGGTGAAGGACGTATCGACCGTGCCGGGGTGGAGCGCCGCGATCACCGCGTCGCGGTGGGAACGGGCCAGTTCGATGCCCGCACCATGCACGATCTGGTTCAGCGCGGCCTTGGAGGCGCGGTAGGAATGCCAGCCTCCGATCTTGTTGTCGCCGATGGATCCGACCTTGGCGGTCAGCACACCAGTAACGGACCGCCCCTTTTTCGGCAACAGACGTGGCAGGTTTGACAGAACCTGCGCCACGCCGATGGTGTTGACGGCAAAGACGCGCGCCATGCTCGCGGGGTCGATGGCGGAGAGCTGCTTTTCGGGGCTGGCGCCCTCGGGGGCCAGTATGCCGACCGAGATGAAGACGGTCTGGAACGGCCCCTCCAGCCTGCCCATTGCCTGCGCGACACTGGCGGCATCGGTCACATCAAGCCCGTCCGCCGCGCGCGACAAGGTGGTGACGGTCGCGCCGCGCGCGCGCAGTTCTTGAGCTACGGCGCGGCCAATGCCGCCCGAGGCGCCGATGACGAGTGCATGTTCCATGACCGATCAGCTATGGCGCGGTGGCGATCGGTCAATCCCCTTGACCCGATTGGGGGTTTTCAAATGTCTCCGGATGGGTAATTTCAATGCCATGACCATGCAGGCCCATATCGATACCCGTGCCGCGCCCTTTGCGCGCAGCACCGCCCTGCTTGGCCTTCTGCTCCTTAGCCGCCTCTGAGCGTGCCTTTCGGCGCGACCGCTCAGGGGAGGGACAGCGCCGGATGAGACAGCCAAAACACCGCTAAGGAAACACGACATGACCACCGAAAAGAACCGCGTCCTGATTTTCGACACGACGCTGCGCGACGGCGAGCAATCGCCCGGCGCGACCATGAGCCACGAGGAAAAGCTGGAGATCGCGGCGCTGCTTGACGACATGGGCGTCGACATTATCGAGGCGGGGTTTCCCATCGCCTCCGAAGGCGATTTCGCCGCCGTGTCCGAGATTGCCAAACTGGCCAAGCGCGCCACGATCTGTGGCCTCGCCCGCGCGAACCTCAAAGACATCGACCGCTGCTGGGAGGCCGTCCGCCACGCCAAATCCCCGCGTATCCATACTTTTATCGGCACCAGCCCGCAGCACCGCGCGATTCCGAACCTGACCATGGACCAGATGGCCGAACGCATTCACGAGACGGTCACCCATGCCCGCAACCTGTGCGACAATGTTCAATGGTCGCCGATGGACGCGACCCGGACGGAGTGGGATTACCTCAGGCGCGTGGTGGAAATCGCCATCAAGGCGGGCGCCACGACGATCAACGTGCCCGATACCGTGGGCTATACCGCGCCGGTGGAATCGGCCGACCTTATCCGTCGCCTGATCGCGGACGTGCCCGGGGCGGAGGACGTGATCTTTGCCACGCATTGCCACAACGATCTGGGCATGGCGACGGCCAATGCCTTGGCCGCTGTCGCTGGCGGCGCGCGGCAGATCGAATGCACGATCAACGGGCTGGGCGAGCGCGCGGGCAACACCGCGCTGGAAGAGGTCGTGATGGCGATGAAGGTCCGCCATGACATCATGCCCTACACGACCGGCATCGACACGACCAAGATCATGCACATCTCGCGCCGGGTCTCGACCGTGTCAGGCTTCGCGGTGCAGCCCAACAAGGCCATCGTTGGCAAGAACGCCTTTGCGCATGAGTCCGGCATCCATCAGGACGGGATGCTGAAAAGCGCGGACACGTTCGAGATCATGCGCCCCGAGGACGTGGGCCTGTCGGGCACCTCACTGCCGCTTGGCAAGCATTCAGGCCGGGCCGCGCTGCGGGCGAAGCTCAGGGAGCTGGGCTTCGACATGGTCGACAACCAGCTGAACGACCTGTTCGTGCGGTTCAAGGCGCTGGCCGACCGCAAGAAGGAAGTTTTCGACGATGACGTGATCGCGCTGGTGACCGATGCCGCCGCCGCAGGCCAGGCCGACCATCTGGAACTGAAGTTCCTGCGCGTGATCTGCGGGACCGAGGCGCCGCAATCGGCCGACATCACTCTGCGCGTCGGCGAGAAGGACCGGCAGGCGACGGCCCAGGGCGACGGGCCCGTCGATGCGGCCTTCAACGCGGTCAAGGCGCTTTATCCAAACGAGGCGGTGTTGCAGCTGTTTCAGGTCAGCGCGGTGACCGAAGGCATGGACGCGCAAGCGACCGTGACGGTGCGGGTCGAGGAGGACGGGCGCATCGCCACGGGTCAGTCGGCGGATACCGATACGGTGGTGGCGAGCGTTAAGGCCTATGTGAACGCGCTCAACCGCCTGATTGTGCGGCGCGAAAAGCTGGGATCGGACGCCAAGGAAGTGTCCTACAAGGACGCAGGCTGACGCGGAGGGCCGAAAAACTGCAGTTTTCCCTTGGGAAAACTGGAGTTTCCTCGACCGGAAATCTCGACATTTCCGCTTCCTCCTCCGGCGGAATAGCGCTGAACATCGGCGGCGGGGGGCCTTTACGCCCCCAAGCGTCAGCGCCTATATGAGATCAGTCGGGGCGTGGCCGAGTCTCCTGTCGGGGACACGGGTCATGCCCTTTGGACTATTTGAAGGGGCAACGGTCTATGGCTTTGTGGGGCAATCTGTTTTCGTCGGATATGGCGATCGACCTCGGCACGGCCAACACGCTGGTCTACGTCAAGGGACGCGGCGTGATCTTGAATGAACCCTCCGTCGTGGCCTATCAGGTCAAAGACGGGGTGAAGAAGGCGCTGGCATTTGGCGAGGATGCAAAGCTCATGTTGGGCCGCACGCCCGGCAGCATCCAGGCGATCCGGCCGATGCGCGACGGGGTCATCGCCGACTTCGACGTCGCTGAAGAGATGATCAAGCATTTCATCCGCAAGGTCCACAAGCGCACCACATTCACCAAGCCCAAGATCATCGTCTGCGTCCCCTATGGCGCGACGCCCGTTGAAAAACGCGCGATCCGGCAATCGGTGCTGGGGGCGGGCGCGCGCAAGGCGGGGCTGATCGCGGAACCCATCGCGGCGGCCATCGGGGCGGGGATGCCGATCACCGACCCCACAGGCTCCATGGTGGTCGACATCGGCGGCGGCACGACCGAGGTTGCCGTGCTGTCCTTGGCCGACATCGTCTATGCGCGGTCTGTCCGCGTCGGCGGCGACCGGATGGACGAGGCCATCATCAGCTATCTGCGCCGCCACCAGAACCTGTTGATCGGTGAAGCGACGGCCGAACGGATCAAGACCTCGATCGGGACAGCGCGCATGCCCGATGACGGGCGCGGCGCGTCCATGCGCATCCGGGGCCGCGACCTGCTGAACGGCGTGCCCAAGGAAACCGAGATCACGCAAGCGCAGGTGGCCGAGGCCTTGGCCGAACCCGTGCAGGCGATCTGCGAGGCGGTGATGGGCGCGCTTGAGGCGACACCGCCCGATCTGGCGGCGGATATCGTCGACCGGGGCGTGATGCTGACCGGCGGCGGTGCGCTGCTGGGTGATCTGGATCTCGCGCTGCGCGAGCAGACCGGGCTGGCGATTTCGGTGGCGGATGAATGCCTGAACTGCGTCGCCATCGGCACCGGCAAGGCGCTGGAGTATGAAAAACTCCTGCGTCATGCGATAGATTACGACAGCTGACACCGCCCGCCCGGGTTCGCACCGCGCCTCGATGAAAGAGCGACATGGCACGCGACAGTGCAGACGCCGCCTATTCCCGCCCCGTCCGGCGCTTGCTGGTCACGGTACTGGTGCTGTGTCTGTTTGCGTTGGTGTTGGTCTGGCGGATCGACAATCCGCGCATCGAGCGGCTGCGGGCGGCCGTCGTCGACACGGTGGTGCCCAACATGGACTGGGCGCTGGCGCCGGTTACGGGGCTTGCGCGGATGCTCGACGATTTTCAGAGCTATGCGCGGCTTTATGAGCAGAACCAGCAGTTGCGGCGCGAGTTGCAGCAAATGCGCGCCTGGCGCGAGGCGGCGCTGCAACTGGAACAGGAGAACGCCCGACTGCTCGACCTGAACCGGGTGCAGCTGAACCCGGAGCTGACCTTTGTGACCGGCATCGTCATGGCCGATGCGGGCAGTCCGTTTCGGCGTTCGGTTCTGATCAACGTGGGTGCGCGCGATGGCATCCTCGATGGCTGGGCCACGATGGACGGGCTGGGCGTGGTTGGCCGCATTGCAGGCGTGGGAGAGCGGACGTCCCGTGTGCTCATGCTGACCGATTCGAACAGCCGCGTGCCGGTGACGATCCAACCCTCGGGGCAACAGGCGCTGTTGATGGGCGACAACACGCAGGCCCCGATCCTCGAATTCATCGAGGCGCCCGAGGATATCAGCGCGGGCGACCGGATCGTGACCTCGGGCGATGACGGGCTCTTTCCGCCCGGCCTGCTTGTGGGTCAGGTGGTGGAAACGACCGACCGCCGCCTGCGCGCGCGGCTCTCGGCGGATCTGGCCCGGCTCAGCTTTCTGCGCGTGCTGCGCAGCCATCCCGGCACGTCGCTCGATGATCCGGGCAGCCTGATCGGCCCGCCATGGCCACCGCCAGAAGGGTTTGTGTTGCCGCCCGGTGTGCAGCCGGTTCAGCGCCCCGACCAGGCCGCTGGCCTGAGACGTGAAGAGGTGCTGGAATGACGGCACTGACCTCCACCCGCCATGTCTGGGGCTACCGGGCGCTGTTTCTCGGGCTTTGCGCCGTCATCATAGCCTACAAGCTTCTGCCGCTTGGCCTGAACGATCAGGACCTGCCGGGCCCCGATCTGTTGCTGGCGCTGACACTGGCGTGGCTGCTGCGACAGCCTGCGGTGGTACCGATCGGGTCGATCCTCGTTGTGTTCTTGTTGGCGGATTTCCTGTTCCAGCGCCCCCCAGGTCTTTGGACGCTGTTGGTGTTGCTGGTATCCGAAAGCCTGCGGCACCGTCGGCTGACCATGACGGAGTTTCCCTTTCTCGTGGAATGGTCGGCCTTTGCCGGCGCAATCTTGACCATGATCGTATTGGAGCGTGTCGTGATGTGGGTCCTGATGGTCGATCTGGCCCCTCTTGGCCTGTCGCTCGCTCACGGTATTGTCACTGCAGCGATTTACCCTTTGGTCGTGGGTATCTCGAAATTCATCTTCGGTCTGCGTAAGATCGGGCCAGCCGAAGCCGAGGCGCTGTAGACCCATGAAGCGCACCCAGCGAGAGACCGAGGACAGCGCCCGCCAGATCGGACGGCGCAGCCTTGTCGTGGGCGGTCTGTTCGTCGCCACAAGCGCGGTGCTGGCCGCCCGGATGCGCTACCTTCAGGTCGAGCGCGCCGATGATTTCCGCCTGCTGGCCGAGGAAAACCGGATCAACATACGCCTGCTGCCGCCGGCCCGCGGGCTGATCTTCGATCGCAACGGCGTGATTGTGGCCGGCAACGAACAGAATTACCGCATCACGCTGGTGCGCGAGGATGCGGGCGATGTCGATGCCGTGCTGGCGGAACTGGGCCGGATCGTGAACCTCGACATGGTGGCGCTGGACCGTGCCCGGGCCGAGATCGCCCGCCGCCCTCCTTTCGTGCCCGTCACCGTCGCCGACCGGCTGACCTGGGCGGAACTGAGCGCGGTCGCGGTCAATGCCCCTGCCCTGCCCGGCATCACGCCCGAGGTGGGCCTCAGCCGAATCTACCCGATGGGCGGGGATTTCAGCCATGTGGTGGGCTATGTCGGCCCGGTGTCTGATTACTATCTGGAACAGACCGGCGACACCGACCCGGTCCTGCAGATCCCCGATTTTCAGGTTGGCCGGAACAATGTCGAGGCCCGGCTGGAACACACGCTGCGCGGCAGCGCCGGGACCAAGCGGGTCGAGGTGAATGCCGGTGGCCGGGTCATGCGCGAGCTTGACGTCGACGCCCCCGACCCCGGATCGGATGTGCAGCTGACCGTTGACGCCGGCCTGCAGAATTACGTCGAGGCGCGGCTAACGGGCGAAAGCGCGGGCTCGGTCGTGATGGATTGCCAGACCGGCGAGATCCTCGCGCTGGCCTCGGCGCCAACCTTCGACCCCAACCTTTTCGTGCGCGGCATCTCGACCGCCGCCTGGAACGGGCTGAACGCCGACCCCTACCGGCCGCTTGCCAACAAGGCGACGCAGGGCCTCTATCCGCCGGGATCGACCTACAAGATGATCGTGGCGCTGGCCGCGCTTGAGGCAGGCGTCGTGACGCCCGGGGATACCGTCAACTGTCCCGGCCACATGGATCTGGGCGACCGCCGGTTCCATTGCTGGCGGCGCGGCGGGCACGGACGCATGGATCTGGTGCAAGCCATTTCCCAAAGCTGCGACGTCTATTTCTACGACGTCGCCCAGCGCGTGGGTATCGAAGCGATCTCGGCCATGGCACGGCGGTGCGGCTGCGGTGTGCGCCACGACCTGCCGCTCTCGGGCATCGCCGAGGGGCTGGCCCCGACGATGCAATGGAAAGCGCAGAACCGGGGCGCGGCATGGGTGGTGGGCGATACGATCAACGCCTCCATCGGGCAGGGCTTCGTGCTGTCCTCGCCGCTGCACCTTGCGGTGATGACCGCGCGCCTTGCAACCGGCCGCGCGGTCCAGCCCTCGATCATCCGCTCCATCGACGGCATCAGCCAGTTGCCGGCCCCGGCCCCCGACATGGGCTTTGACCCGACCCATCTCGACTACATTCACCGTGGGATGTGGCAGGTGAACAACGACCGGCGCGGCACGGCCTATGGCAGCCGCGTGGATGTGTCCGCCTACGGCGTCGCGGGCAAGACCGGCACCAGCCAGGTGCGCAACATCTCGGCGGCCGAACGCGCATCGGGCGTGATCTCTAACGCCGACCTGCCATGGGAACGGCGCGACCACGCGCTTTATGTCGGCTACGCGCCCTATGACACTCCGCGCTATGCCTGTGCCGTGATCGTGGAACATGGCGGTGGAGGCTCGGCGGTCGCCGCCCCTATCGCACGCGACATATTGCTGCGCGCGCAGCTGGGCGAGATCCCCCCGCCTGAGCTTTATCCGTCCAACCAGCGCCGCGACATTGAACGCATGCACCGCGAGCTTCCGATCCTGCCCTCGCCGCTGGTCCCTTCGGGGCGCACGGTCCGGAGCCAAGCATGAGTTTTCTCGAATACAATGTGAAGACCACGCCCTCGGGTTGGCGCAAGGTGCTCTATCTGAACTGGGCGCTGATCTTGCTGCTGATCGCGGTGGCGAGCGTCGGGTTCCTGATGCTCTATTCCATCGCGGGCGGCCAGCTGTCTCGCTGGGCCGAACCGCAGATGAAACGCTTTGCGCTTGGGCTTGCCGCCATGTTCGTGGTGGCGATGGTGCCGATCTGGTTCTGGCGCAACATGTCGGCACTGGCCTATGGAGTGTCCCTTCTGCTGCTGCTTTATGTTGAATTCTTCGGCACTGTCGGTATGGGCGCGCAGCGCTGGATCGACCTCGGGTTCATGCGGCTGCAACCCTCGGAACTCATGAAGATCACGCTGGTGATGATGCTTGCGGCCTATTACGATTGGCTGGATCTCGGTAAGAAATCCCGTCCGCTCTATGTCGCAATCCCGTTGGCATTGATCTTGGTGCCGACCTTTCTCACGGTGATGCAGCCCGACCTGGGGACGGCAATCTTGCTGTCGCTGGGGGGTGGGGCGGTGATGTTCGTGGCAGGCGTTCACTGGGCCTATTTCGTGGCCGTGATCGCCGCGGGCGTAGGCACCGTCAGCGCCGTGTTCGCGTCGCGCGGGACGGCTTGGCAATTGCTGCAAGATTACCAGTATCGCCGCATCGACACGTTCCTGGATCCCACTAACGATCCTCTGGGCGCTGGCTATCACATCACGCAAAGCCAGATCGCGCTTGGCTCGGGCGGCTGGACCGGCCGCGGCTTCATGGAAGGCACGCAATCGCGCCTGAACTTCCTGCCCGAGAAGCACACGGATTTCATCTTCACCACCCTCGCCGAAGAATTCGGCTTTGTCGGCGCAGCCTCGCTGTTGGCGCTCTATGTCCTCATCCTCGTGTTCTGCATCGTGACCGCGCTGCAACACCGCGACCGCTATGCGTCGCTCTTGGTGATGGGGATCGCGGTGGCGTTCTTCCTCTATTTCGCAATCAACATGGCCATGGTCATGGGTCTTGCGCCCGTCGTCGGGGTGCCCCTGCCATTGGTCAGCTACGGCGGATCTGCGATGCTGGTCTTGATGGTGGCCTTCGGTCTGGTGCAATCAGCCCATATCCACCGCCCGCGCTGATGCGCGGCATCGCACCAGACCTGACAGGACCCGCAATGACCACGATCCTTTTCGCCGCAAAATCCGAGCGCTGGACCGCTTATGAAGGCCCGCTGCGCGCGGCGCTCGCAGATGCGGGCCTTGGCCATGCGCGCCTGACGACCGAGGCCGATCCGGCCGAGGTCGACTACATCGTCTATGCGCCCAACAGCAGCTTGAGCGACTTCACGCCCTACACAAGGCTAAAGGCGGTGCTGAACCTCTGGGCCGGGGTCGAGGATGTCGTGGGCAACCAGACCCTCACCGTGCCGCTCGCGCGCATGGTCGACGATGGTCTGACCGAAGGCATGGTCGAATGGGTCACCGGCCATGTGCTGCGCCACCATCTGGGCATGGACACCCACATCCAGGGGCAAGATGGCACCTGGCGCGGCGACTCCCCGCCACCGCTGGCCCGCGACAGAAGCGTGGTGGTGCTGGGTCTGGGTGTACTAGGCACGGCCTGCGCCGAAATGCTCGCGCGGCTCAACTTCCGCACGCTGGGCTGGTCGCGCAGCGCCAAGACGGTGCCCGGCGTAGCTTGCCACCATGGCGCGCAGGGCCTGTGCGACGCGCTGTCCGAGGCGCAGATCGTGGTGCTACTCCTGCCCAACACCCCCGCCACGGAAAACACGCTCAACACCGAGACACTGGGCCTGTTGCCGCGCGGCGCGGTGATCTTGAACCCCGGCCGGGGCGCACTGATCGACGATGACGCGCTTCTGGCAGCGCTGGCCTCGGGTCAGGTCGGCCATGCCACGCTCGACACCTTCCGCGTCGAGCCGCTGCCGAAAGGCCACCCCTACTGGACACACCAGAAGGTCACCGTAACGCCCCACATCGCCTCCGCGACCCGGACCGAGAGCGCGTCGCGCACCATCGTCGAGAACATCCGCCGCGGCGAGGCGGGCGAGCCGTTCCGCCATCTCGTCGACCGGACACTGGGTTACTGAGCAGGACGCGACCCCTCCATCTTCATCCCCCAAATATGGCCGCCGGAGGCATCCGACCGCGTCAAAGGGTGCCACCGCGGGTGATCTGACCGCCCTGCCCGCCCGACATGGCAATGCGCCGCAAGGAGGGCGCCAGCGGCGCCTGACGCGCGGCGCCCCCCACCTTCAGCGCAGGCGGGGCGGGCGGTCCGGGTCCATCCCCGGCGCCGCTCCCGGCACCTGATCGGCCTTCGGGGCCTCGGGCAGGTCAAAGCGCAGGCCCACCCGCGCCAGCCGCGCCGCCATCGGATCGGAAGCTCGGAAAAACCCCACATCAAGGCTGCCAGCCTCGATCCCCGAAAAGGTCAGCGCCGCCCCCACGGCGCGGGCCAGCGCAGGCTCGGAGCCGGGCACCGCATCAATGAAGGCCATCAGGTGCCCGCGTCTGCCACCGGCATGGACAGCGCCTACCAGATAGGCCATTCGCGCCAGACCCTCGGCCGCCGCCAGCCGCGCATCGAGGGCCGTCAAGAGGGCCTCGGGCACGCCAATGGGCGCCGTCAGTTCCTCTGGCCGTTCCTCCACCTCCTCGGGCGCTTCGGCCAAGGTCGCGGCCAACCAGTCGACCGACCCAGCCTCGATCAGGATCGACGATGGCGCCACGCCAAGGTTGACCCCCAGCCCGATCCCCTGCCCCGCCAGCATCTCGGCCAGACGCCGACCCGACAGGGCGGCATAAGGCGCAGGACCGCCGGAAAACTCCGTCAGACGCTCCTCGCGGTCGAAAACAAGCACGAACTCCTGCCCATCGACGGGAAAGACGGCCGGGCGGATACGATCGCCCTTGGCCTCGGATTCCAGCAGCAAGACCAGTTCCGACGCGGCAAGCCGGTCGTAGAACCGCAACCGCAGGGCGCCATCTTCGGGCGCGGCCTCCATCGCCTGATGCGCCTGATCGAGCGGGGTCATGGGGACAGCACCTCCTGCACGCGGGCCCTGAGCGCCGGCACAAGCTCGGCTGCGAACCACGGGTTTTTCTTGAGCCACCCCGTATTGCGCCACGATGGGTGCGGCAAGGGAAAGACCGCAGGCGCATGGTCGCGCCAGTCGCGCACGCGCGCGGTCACGCTGGCGCTGCCCGCCATGTGCCACGCCTGCGCAGCGCCACCCACAAGCAGCTTCAGATCCACGGGCCCCAGCCAGTCCATGACCTGCGCCCGCCATGTCGCCCCACAGACAGGCGGCGGCGGCAGGTCACTACCCTTTGTGTCATAGCCCGGAAAACAAAACGCCATCGGCACGATGGCGATGCGGTCGATGTCGTAAAAGACCTCGGGCCCGATCCCCATCCAGTCACGCAAGCGGTCGCCAGACGGGTCGGCAAAGGGCCGCCCGGCCTTGTGCACCCGCAGACCTGGCGCCTGCCCGGCGATCAAGATACGCGCCCCGGGTCGCAGCCAGACGACCGGCCGCGGCGCATGGGCTGTCGCCGTGGCGGCAAAACGGTCGGCACAAAGCCTGCAGGCAGCGATCCGGGCGGGCAGGTCGTTCATCGATCCAACGCTAGCCGCCCTGCGGACAGAGACAACGGACAGGTCCCATGGCCCATTGCCCTTGCAAATTGTCATCAATCCCGCTCAATCGGGATGCATTGGACATAATACCGCCCCATATTCCTGTCAGGGATGATAAGGTAGAGTAAGGGATGGCGACAGACCATCCGGTCGACAGGCAGACTCGGGCAAGGGCAAAGCAGACCAAAAGATGCTGGAATTCGTCGAGGCTTCGAAATCCTTCTGGACGGGCGAGCGCCGCAAGGTGATCCTCGACCGAGCCTCCTTCAAGGTGGAGCTTGGGCAGTCGCTGGGCATCCTTGCGCCCAATGGCGCTGGAAAGACGACGCTGATCAAGATGATGGCGGGCCTCGAGAAACCCGACGAAGGGCATATCTACCGCGGCGCGCGCATATCGTTTCCGTTGGGTTTCATGGGCGGCATCATCTCCAAGCTGACCGCCTGCGAGAACAGCCGCTATATCGCGCAGCTCTATGGCCTTGATCCCGACTATGTCGAAGCCTTCTGCCGCTGGGTCTGCGGGATCGAGGAATATTTCGACATGCCCGTGGGCACCTACTCGGCAGGCATGCGCGCAAGGTTCAACTTTTCCCTGCTGCTGGCCCTGGATTTCGACATCTACCTGATCGACGAAGGCATGCCGCAGACCACGGATGCCGAATTCAACCGCAAGGCTGGCAGCATCCTTGCAGAACGTTTGAAGAATGCGACGGTGGTGATCGTGTCCCACCAGGCGCAGACGCTGGAGAAATTCGCGCACCGCGCCGCGGTCCTGCGCGACGGCCAATTGTACCAGTTCGACACGCTCGAAGAGGCGAAGCAGCTTTATGACTACCAGACCCAAGGCGCGTAAATTCCGCATCCGGCGCAGCGACGCACCGCAGCCCATGTCGGAACCGGCGGCTGAAGCCGCACCCGCCCGATCGCCGGTCCAGGCGCAGCCTGCGCGCGCGCAGCCCACCTATACCGCCGAGAACCTGCTGGCTGAACCGGCCACCCCCGAAGATGGGTTTGGCGATCTTGCCTTGCCCGGATCACCTGCGGCCGCCCGCAGGGACACCGCAGATGCCGCCACCGTTCAGCCGCAGGAACGCCCTCAACTTCAACCACAGTTCCAGCCGCAAGGAACAGCCAGCGGCACCACAGCCGCCACACCGCAGGAACTGGCCGCCATCCGCGCCGAAGGCCTGACCGGGCGGCAATTGCGCATGGCCCGGCGGACGGCGCAAAAGCACGGGCTGAACCCGACATCTGACTTCGATGCGGTCCGCCTGTTGCGCGCGCGCGGCGTCGATCCCTTCGCGCAATCCAACATGCTGGAACTGGTCGTGGATGATGCGCGCGGCACCCCCAGCCCCGAGATGGCACGGGGCGCGAACCTGCCCGTGCCAACCCAGCCGGTGCAGCCGCCCGCCACGATGGCCCCGCCGGCCCCGCCCCGACCGCCCAGTGCGGACCAGCGCGCCGTCGAGATCATGAAAGTCCAGCGCGACATCGCGCGGCGCCGTCGCAAGCGGCTGGTGCTGCTCGCCTCGCGCCTGTCGATCTTCGTCCTGCTTCCGACGCTGCTGGTTGCCTATTACTTCTATTTCGTCGCGACCCCGCTTTATGCCACCAACACCGAATTCGTGATCCAGAAAGCCGAAAGCAGCGCCGGGTCGGCCGGAGGCCTTGGAGGTCTGCTTGGGGGATCGAGCTTTGCCACGGTGCAAGAAAGCATCGTGGTGCAAAGCTACCTTGAAAGTCGCGAGGCGATGCTGCGGCTGGACGAGGACCTGAACTTTCGCGCGCATTTCTCGGACCCATCGATCGACCCGCTGGTGCGACTGGCGCCGGACGCCGCGGTCGAAGCGGTCTACAGCACGTACCGCAACCAGTTGACCATCGGCTACGACCCGACCGAGGGCGTGATCAAGATGGAGATGCTGGCGACCGATCCCGCCACCAGCCAGGCGTTTTCCGAGGCGCTGATCCGCTACGCCGAAGAACGCGTCGACCAGATGAGCCAGCGCCTGCGCGAGGACCAGATGGCGGGTGCGCGCGAAAGCTACGAGGAGGCCGAGACCCGCGTGGCCGAGGCGCAGGCGCGCGTTTTGGCCTTGCAGGAACGGCGCGGTGTCCTGTCGGCCGAGGCCGAGGTTTCGACCATCTTCCAGCAGATCTCGACCTTCGAGCTTGAACTCCAGCAAGAACGCCTGCGGCTGGCCGAGATTATGGCCGCCTCACGCCCCAATGCGACCCGTGTGCAGGTCGCCGAGAACAACATCGCGCGGCTGGAAACCCTTTTGGCACAATTGCGCGGCGGCCTGACCGAAACCCAGACCGGCGACGCGTCGCTGGCACGCATCCAGTCGGAATTGCTGATCGCGCAGGCCGATCTGGACACGCGGCAGATGATGCTGGCCCAGGCCCTGCAAGCGCAGGAATCCGCCCGGATGGAGGCCAACCGCCAGACCTTGTACCTGTCGATGGGCGTCTTTCCGGTGCAACCAGACCGCGCCGCCTATCCGCGCGCCTTCGAGAACACCTTGCTTGCGTTTCTGGTCTTTGCCGGCGTCTATCTGATGATCTCGATGACCGTTTCGATCCTGCGCGAGCAGATCAGTTCCTGACCAGACAGACGCGGAAGGCCACATGATGAAAACCGTTGACGCAGGCCCGGTGGGCTTTGGCAACGACCTGCCCCTGACCGTGATCGCGGGCCCCTGCCAACTGGAAAGCCGCGACCACGCCCTGATGATCGCGCGCACCATGGCCGAGGCCTGCGCGGCCGTCGGCGCGGGCTACGTGTTCAAGGGCAGCTACGACAAGGCCAACCGCACCAGCCTGTCGGGCAAGCGCGGCCTTGGCATGGACGAGGGGTTGGCCGTGCTGGCCGCCGTCAAGGCCGAGATCGGCTGCCCGGTCCTGACCGATGTGCATGCCCCCGACCACTGCGCACCGGTGGCGCAGGTCTGCGACATCTTGCAAATCCCCGCTTTTCTCTGTCGTCAGACAGACCTCTTGCTGGCCGCAGGCGAGTCCGGGGCTGCGATTAACGTCAAGAAGGGGCAGTTCCTTGCCCCTTGGGACATGCCCAATGTGGTGGCCAAGATCGAATCCACCGGCAATACCCGCATCCTTCTGACCGAACGCGGCGCGAGTTTCGGGTACAACACGCTTGTCACCGACATGCGCTCGCTGCCCGAGATGATGAAGACGGGCTATCCCGTCATCATGGACGCAACACATGCCGTGCAGCAACCGGGCGGTCAGGGCGGCAGCACCGGCGGTCAGCGTGAGTTTGCCCCGGTTATGGCGCGCGCAGCAGTTTCGCTGGGCATTGCGGGCGTGTTCATCGAAACCCACGAAGACCCCGATCACGCACCGTCCGACGGGCCGAACATGATCCCCCTGTCCCGCATGCCCGATCTGATCGCCAGCCTGATGGCCTTCGACCGGCTGGCGAAGGCGGATCCCATCCGGATTTGAGCCACCTCGGGGCGCTGGAAAAGCCGCGTTTAGAAAGCGTGAGAATTGTCGTTTCAGGGTCTTGATCCCCCGCGGCTTGCAGCGTAACTAGCGCGGCACGGTTGGGGTGTAGCCAAGCGGTAAGGCAGCGGTTTTTGGTACCGTGTACCGTAGGTTCGAATCCTACCACCCCAGCCAGAAATCCTTTCGCATAACAAGGTCAACTGGACCATCGCGCCGACCGGCGGAGCGCGGTGGTCAGCCTAAGCCGTGAGCCCCAGCGAAGCTTGGCCAAGTTTTCCTCATCGCTCCCAGAAAATTCGCGCTATACCTTGCACGTGAAACGGTTGTCCGGCGCCCGGAGGAGGGTGCGCGGCACCACAGGGGAGGAACAGGGATGCTTGCACGAATACTCGTTCCCGTGCGCGGGGATGGCATGGGCGAAACCGTACTGGCTCATGCGGCATCGCTTGCACACAGGCATCGGGCGCACATCATCGTCGCCCATTGCCGCGCGCGCCCCGAGGACATGATGCCCCAGGGCCTGTCGCTGCCGTCCTTCGCACGGGCCAACATCGTCGCGCAGGCGGCCGAGTTGGCCAATCAGGAGGAAACGGCGCTGCGAGAGGCCTTGCACAAGATGGCGGGCGCTCTTGACCTGAACGAGACCGACCGGCCCGATGGCAGCCATGCCAGCGTCCAGTTCATCGAGGAATTCGGGCGCATGGCCGATGTCATCAAGCACAACGGGCGGCTGGCCGATCTCATCGTCGTGGCCAAGCCCGACCGAGACCGAAACCTTGGAACCAATGCCTTGAAATCAGGGCTCTTCCAGACGGGTCGTCCGATCCTCATGTGCCAGCCCCATGCCGCGGTCGGACCGCAGTTCGGGGCCCATGTCGCTGTCGCCTGGAACGGATCGCTGGAGGCGGCGCGAACGGTGGCGCTGACCCTCGATCTGGCCAGCGCCGCCGAAAAGGTCACGGTCCTGACTGCCGGGCGGGGCGAGCATCATACGGCAAGCCCAGAGGACCTCGTGGATTACTACCGGCTTCGAGGCATCACGGCAGAGGTGCACAGGTTCGAGGCCCGCAATCCCGGTCTGGCGCTACTGGACAAGACCGTCGAGGCTGGCGCGAGCCTGCTGATCATGGGTGCCTATGGCCAAAGCCACGAGCGCGAGACGCTGTTCGGAGGCAACACACAATCCGTTGTGGACAAAGCAAACATCCCTGTTGTCATGGGTCATTGAAATAAAATTTCGTCACGCAAGGAAATAATACTTGAACATACTCTGTTGAAAGATAATTACCCTCACGAAGCCGCAGCGGCCCGGGGGGAGTTCGGGTCGCGCGGTCGTGTCTTCGATGGAGGAGGAGTTGCCATGTCGATCACCAAACGCGTTTTCCTGACCATGTCCTGCGCGGGACTTCTTGCAACCACACCGATGGCGGCCCTTGCCCAAGATTGGCAACCGCGGCGACCGATCGATTTCGTGATCATGGCGGGCCCGGGCGGCGGCGCCGACCAGATCGCCCGGTTCATCCAGTCGGTGGCGGAACGCTACGACCTGACGAACCGCCCGCTTGTGCCCAACAACCAGGGCGGCGGGTCGGGTGCCGAGGCGCTTTTGCATCTGAACAACACCTCAGATCCCGACCACACGATCCTCGTGACGCTCAATTCGTTCTTCACGACGCCGCTGCGGCAAGCAAACCTCGGCATAGACATCCAGACCTTCACGCCGATCGCGATGATGGGCGTCGATCCGTTCATCTTGTGGGTGCACCGCGACTCGGGCATCACCACCATGGATCAGTTCGTCGAACAGGCACGGTCGATGAACGGCGAATACGTCATGGGCGGCACGGGCACGGGCCAGGAAGATTCGATCGTGATCGCCTTCATGGCCAGCGCCTATGATCTCGAGGTCACCTACATTCCCTATGACGGCGGTGGCGCCGTGGCGCGTGACCTTGCCGGCCAGCAGGTCATGGCGACCGTGAACAACCCCTCGGAGGCCAAAGGCTTCTTTGAATCCGGGGATGTTGTGCCCCTGCTCGCCTTCTCGGACGAGCGGATGCCGGGCTTTCCCGACGTGCCCACGCTGCGCGAACTGGGCCATGATTTCTCGTACTACAACCAGCGTGCGGTCGTCGGCGCGCCCGGCATGTCCGATGAAGCGGCGGCCTATTATCAGACGCTCTTCACCCAGATCTACGAGACCGAGGAATGGCAGGCCTATCTCGAATCCGAAAGCATGTCGCCCCTGTGGATGGATGCCGAGGAGCAGCGCCGGTACTGGGAAACGCAGGTTGAAACCCACCGCGCGCTCTTGGCACAGCTCGACGGCTGATCACCCGTCGATGACGATCTGAAGGACGGCAGGGGGGAGGGCGGCTGAATGCGCTACGCTGAAATCGTGACGGCCGGAGTTCTTGCGCTGTTTTCCATCTACCTGATGGTGAAGAGCACGGAACTGCCGATCGGATTTGTCAGCGGGCGCGGTCCCGGCGGCGGTCTGTGGCCCTTCTGGCTGTCCGGGGTCATGCTGGTGTGCTGCGGCTTCATCGCCTTCAACTGGTGGCGCAAGACCAGCCCCCCCTCGCAGTCGGACGAGCCGTTTCTGGACGGCTACGGTTGGCGCATGGTGGGGCTGGTCGGCGGCGGGCTGGTCGTGTTTGTCGCGCTGATCGATGTGATCTCTATGTATGGCGCGATCGCGGTCTTCTTGCTCTATTACCTCAAGTTTCTTGGCCGCCATTCCTGGGCCTTGAGCCTCGGGCTGGCGGTTTCGGTCCCGCTGCTGTTCTTCTTCTTCTTCGAAGGCGCGATGCAGATCACCATGCCGTCGGGCATGCCCTTCACCGACCCGATCTTCGACATCTTGTACGAAATCATCTACTAAGGCGGGCTTGACCGTGGAAATCCTCTCCCTGCTGGGCAGCGGCATGCTGGTCGCGCTGCAGCCGCTGAACCTTCTTCTGATCCTGATCGGCGTGACGGTCGGCCTGTTCATCGGCGCCATGCCGGGCCTTGGGTCGGTCAATGGTGTGGCGATCTTGCTGCCGATCACCTTTCTCGTGCCTCCCAGCGGGGCGATCATCTTTCTGGCCGCGATCTACTATGGCGCGATGTATGGCGGGGCGATCTCGTCAATCACGCTGGGCATTCCGGGCGCCTCAACCGCTGTGGCAACCACCTTCGACGGCAGACCGCTGGCGCGACAGGGCCGGGCCAGCCTTGCGCTGGTCACAGCGGCGCTGGCCTCCTTCGTGGGCGGCACGGTCGCCAACGTGATCTTCACCGCCTTCGCGCCGGTTCTGGCCAGCGTCGCCCTGTCCTTCGGCCCGCCCGAAATCTTTGCCCTTATGCTGCTGGCCTTTGCCACCTTCGTCGGTCTGGGCGGCGACGACATTCCCAAGACGATCTTGTCGATCTGTCTGGGGCTGGTGCTGGGGGCGGTCGGATTCGACCAGATTTCCGGGGCGCCGCGTCTCGTGCTGTTCGACATCACCGGCTTCTTGCAGGGCATCGGCTTTCTGGTGCTGGCGATCGGTGTCTATGGCATCGGCGAGATGCTCTGGACGATCGAACAATCCCGCGACGAGGCCGAAAGCACCCCCCCCAAGATGACGGCGCGCGGCATGGTCGCCGACGCGGCCGAGGCCACGCGGCGCGGTTGGCGCGGCACGGCCATCGGATCGTGCATCGGGTTTTTCGTGGGCATCTTGCCGGCGGCAGGCGCGACACCCGCCTCGCTGATGTCCTATGGCGTGGCCAAGATGATGTCGCGCAATCCCCAGGACTACGGCCGCGGCACGCCCGACGGAGTGGCCGCGCCTGAGGCTGCGAACAACTCCGCCTCGACCGGATCGATGCTGCCGATGCTGACGCTGGGCATCCCCGGTTCGCCCACGACGGCGATCTTGCTCGGCGGCATGGTGATCTGGGGCCTCACGCCCGGCCCGCGCCTGTTCATCGAGGAATCGGAGTTTGTCTGGGGCCTGATCGGATCGTTCTACATCTCGAACATCGCGGCGCTGATCATCAACCTTGCCTTCATCCCGGTCTTCATCTGGATGCTGCGCATGCCCTTCACGATCCTTGCGCCGATGATCTTCGTGCTCTCCGTTGCCGGGGGCTATGCCGCGACGCGGGACATGTTCGACATCTGGCTGATCTTGATCTTCGGCATCGCCGCTTTTGTGCTCCGCCGTCTGGATTACCCCTTGGCGCCCGCCGTTCTGGCCATCGTCCTTGGTCCGATCGCGGAGCCGACGCTGCGGCAGTCGCTTTTGCTGTCGCAAGGCGATCCGTCGATCTTCTTCACCCGTCCTGTGGCCGGACCGATCACCGTGATCGCCCTGATCCTGATTTTCCTGCCCTTGGTGAAACTGCTGCAGCGCGGGCGCAAGGCCGACAAGACGACCTGAACCGGAAGGCGACTGGTCTATCCGGTGGCAAGAGCCCGAAACAGACCCTAGACGCTCAGCACGGCGTTCACCGCCCGCTTCCAGCGCGTGTAGCGTGCGTTACGGGTGTCGCAGGCCATAGCAGGGGTGAACTGCTGTTCCATCGCCCATGTGGCGGCAAATCCGTCCATGTCGGGCCAGACGCCGGCGCGTGTGCCCGCCAGCCATGCCGCCCCCAGCGCCGTCGTCTCCAGCACAGCGGGCCGGTCCACGGGGGCACCGATGATGTCGGACAGGAACTGCATCGCGTAATCATTCGCGGCCATTCCTCCATCGACGCGCAAGGACGGCTGCGCGCCATCCCGCGCCCAATCGGCCTGCATCGCTTCGAGCAGGTCGCGGGTCTGGTAGCCCACCGATTGCAGCGCCGCGCGGGCAAACTCCGCCGGGCCGGAATTGCGGGTCATCCCGAAAATGGCCCCGCGCGCCTCGGGCGCCCAATAGGGCGCGCCAAGTCCAACGAAGGCAGGCACAAGGATCAGGTCCTGCGCGGGATCGGCGATATCGGCCAGCCCTTGCGTCTCGGGGGCGGCACGGATGACCTTGAGCCCGTCGCGCAACCATTGCACCACCGCGCCCGCGATGAAGATCGAGCCTTCCAGCGCATAGGTCGGCTTGCCGTCAAGCTGGTAGGCGATGGTTGTCAGTAGCTTGTTGGTCGAGGCGACGGCGGCATCCCCGGTGTTGAGAACCGCGAAACAGCCGGTGCCATAGGTCGATTTCATCATCCCGGGAGTGAAACAGGCCTGTCCGATGGTCGCCGCCTGCTGATCGCCCGCAACGCCCAGAATGGGGATTTCGCGCCCGAACAGATCCGCGCGCGTCATCCCGAATTCGGCGGCGCAATCGCGCACCTCGGGCAACAACGCCATGGGAATGTCGAAAAGATCGCAGATCGTGCGGCTCCACCGGCCCTTGTGGATGTCGTAAAGCATCGTGCGCGCGGCATTGGTGGCATCGGTCACATGCGCGCGCCCGCCCGTCAGGTTCCAGATCAGCCAGCTGTCGACCGTGCCAAAAGCCAGTTCCCCCTTACGCGCCCGGTCGCGCGCGCCATCCACGTGGTCGAGCAGCCATTTCACCTTGGTGGCCGAGAAATAGGGATCGGCCAAAAGCCCTGTGCGGGCGGTTATCATCGGCTCATGGCCACCCTCGCGCAGCTTGGCGCAGAAATCGGCGGTGCGGCGGTCTTGCCAGACGATGGCGTTGTGGATCGGCTTGCCGGTCGAGCGGTCCCAGATCAGGGTCGTCTCGCGCTGGTTGGTAATGCCGATGGCCGCGATGTCAGACGCATGCAGGCCCGCCTTCTCAATCGCGGCACGCGCCGTCGCGGCCGCGGTGGCCCAGAGGTCGGAGGGGTCATGCTCCACCCAGCCGGAGGCAGGATAGTGTTGCGGAAATTCCTCCTGCGCAAGGCCGACGATCCGCATTGCGCTGTCGAAAACGATGCCGCGGCTCGACGTCGTGCCCTGATCGAGCGCCAGAATATGCCCCATGTCCGTCCTCCTCCCCCGAATTGGTCCGTGACCCGGTTTCAGCTTACGCGGCCGCCCCTGTCCAGATCACACCAGCCCGCCGCCGGCGCGCCGTGCGGTTCGGGGCTGATCCGCTGCGTCCTGCGTCGGATGGCCAGCCATCCAGTCCCCCAGCGCGCGCGCCTCGGCCGCGTCCAAACGCAGGCCAAGCTTGCTGCGACGCCACAAGATATCCTCGGCCGAGCGGGCATATTCGTGGCGCATGAGCCAGACAACCTCGGCCTCGGTCAAGGTCGCGCCGAAATCGCGCCCCAGCCCGTCCGCCGTGCTGGCATCGCCCAGCACCTCGCGCGCTTGCGTCCCGTATGCCCGGATCAGGCGGCGCGCCCAGACATCGGTCAGGAACGGATAGTCGTGCATCAGGTCCCCGATGAGGGCGTCGACCTTGTCATGGGGAAAATCCCCGCCCGGCAAGGGCACGCCCGCTGTCCATGCGCCCGCGGCGAGCGGCAGGTGCGCCCCGATCTTGTCCAGCGCGGCTTCGGTAAGACGGCGGTAGGTCGTGATCTTGCCGCCAAAGATGTTGAGGACCGGCGCCCCCGTCGACCGGTCGACCTTGAGCGTGTAATCGCGGGTCGCGGCGGTGGCCGAGCTTGCGCCGTCGTCATAGAGCGGGCGGACGCCGGAATAGGACCAGACCACATCCGCGGGCGTGACAGGTCGCTTGAAATACTGACTGGCAAAGGCACAGAGGTAATCGCGTTCCGCATCGGTGCAGACCGGTTCTTGCGCGGGATCATGATGTTCGGCATCGGTCGTGCCGATCAGCGTGAAATCCTGCTCATAGGGGATGGCAAAGATGATCCGGCCATCCTTGCCCTGAAAGAAATAGCATTTGTCGTGATCGTAAAGCTTGCGCGTCACGATATGGCTGCCGCGCACCAGCCGCACGGTTTCGCGGATGTTGAGACGCAGCTTGCCATGTATCACATCGCCGACCCACGGTCCCGCGGCATTCACCAGCATGCGCGCGCGGATCGTTCTGCGCTCCTCGCCTTGCGCAATTGTGACATGCCACAGCCCGTCCAGTGCCTCGGCCGAGATGACCTCGCTCCGGGTCAGGATGGTGGCGCCACGCGCCTCGGCATCGCGGGCGTTCAGGACCACAAGGCGGCTGTCCTCGACCCAGCAATCGGAATACTCGAAAGCCTTGGCAAAGCGGTCGTGCAGCGGCGCCCCCTCGGACGTGCCCTTGAGCGACAGGGTCTGCGTCGCGGGCAAGATCTTGCGCCCGCCGAGCCCGTCATAGAGAAACAGGCCCAGCCGGATGAGCCATGCCGGGCGCCGCCCCTTCATCCACGGCAGGACCAAGGACAGGAGCCTTGAGGTGGGCGTTGCGCTCTCGAACCGCATCTCGGCGTGATAGGGCAGCACGAAGCGCATGGGCCAGCTGATATGGGGCATGGCGCGCAGCAAGATCTCGCGCTCCATCAGCGCCTCACGCACCAGCCGGAATTCGAAATACTCAAGGTAACGCAGCCCGCCATGGAACAGCTTGGTCGAGGCCGACGAGGTCGCGCCGGCAAGATCGCCCTTCTCGGCCAGCACCACGGACAAGCCCCGCCCGGCAGCATCGCGCGCAATCCCGCACCCGTTTATCCCGCCGCCGATGATCAGCAGGTCGCAAGGGTCACTTGCGTGGTGATGCCGTGCCATCCGCGCCCCCTATGATCCGCGTCCGTTCCTACACGCAGAATAGCGAAACCGAACCATATCGCACAAGAACGAATGAATTTTCACAGTTATATTTTCGCTATACAATAAATCGAACCAAAACGGTCTAAATGTTTCTTTTTTGTTCCGTATTGCCTGACCGACGCCCGCGGAAATACCCTCGATACGAAAATACACGCGACCAGCGGCGCGAATCATTCCGCCGCCCGGAGCCCTCCAATGTCGCAAAGCCTGCGCCTGCCCGAAATCCTCAGCATCGCGCGGCGCGATGGGCGGGTCTCTGTCGACGCGCTGGCGGATCATTTCAACGTGACGCTGCAGACGGTGCGGCGTGACCTCTCCGAACTGGCCGCACAGGGCAAACTGGAACGCGTGCACGGGGGTGCGGTGCTTCAGTCGACGATCACCAATATCGGCTACGAGGACCGGCGCGGCCTGCATGACGCCGCAAAGGCCGCCATCGCCGCGCGCTGCGTGCGCGACATCCCGAACGGGTCCTCGCTGTTTCTCAACATCGGCACCACCACCGAGGCGGTCGCCCATGCCCTGATGAAACATCGTGACATCATGGTCCTGACCAACAACATGAATGTGGCCAACATCCTCGTCGAGAACCCGGCCTGCGAGATCATCGTGGTGGGCGGGCTGCTGCGGCGATCCGATGGCGGTCTTGTGGGCACGATCACGACGCATGCGATCCGACAGTTCAAGTTCGACCTTGCCGTGATCAGCTGCTCGGCCCTCGATGGGGATGGTGACATGCTGGACTACGACATTCAGGAGGTCGGGGTCAGCCAGACCATCCTGAGCCAGTCGCGCCGCAGCTTTCTGGTCGCGGATCGGTCCAAATTCCAGCGCCGCGCCCCTGCGCGCATCGGGTCATTGGCCCAGATCGCCACCTTCTACACCGACGCCCCCCCGCCGCCCGCGCTGTTGGAGGCCTGCCGCGGCTGGGGCACGAGGATCGTCTGCACCGACAAGGACGAATGATCCGACAGCTTCAAGTCGGCGCTTTTGCGCCGGGCCTACGATCGACCTTTCATCTCGCTGCGAGGAGCGGGCGAGCAATGGCTCGCGTTCTTGCATGTCCCAAGCCGCGACCACGTCGCAGCCATACAACTTGGGCCGCGGCGGCCATGTTGAACAGCGTATGGGCACCGCCATTGCAGGCCATTTCGAGACGGATCCGGACGTACCGGAGCGGCAAGGCAGGGTCTTGACCGACGATACAGCCGTTTTCGGGCGACCCGAGCAGGACGGAGCGCGGGAAGAAGACCGATGGGCATGGGAGAACCTTCTGTCCAACGACCCCCTTCTTCGGTCTTCACGACGGCTTCGGGATAGCATGGTTGCGGCCTTGAAGCGCGGCGCAGGGCGCGACACGCATGTTCACGAGTGTGGCACTTCCACTGCCCCATGACCTCGGAACGGCCAGTTTCTTCAGGTTCGACCGAATGGAGAATTGACAGCCGGTCAGCGCGCATCAACGCTGCATGCATTCAGGACTGCCGGGAATCAAAGTTTCGATATCCAAAAAATTTTGATTGCTTCACAGGCAAGTGGTGAGTCAGGCGGGTAGTAATGAGTCTTGCGGGTAAAGGAATTTCACCTCTCACGAGGCCATTGCACTGCATGCATGGGTGGCCCGGACTGCATCCATTCGACCTACATAGGCACAACTCCGGTCGCAGCAGATGCCGCGATTTCGGGGATGGGATCGTGCCAATTTGGTGGCGCTGGTCGGATTCGACCTGTCGCCCGACCGTTGCCATGACCGGCCCGCGGTCGGCGGCGCCCAGAGCGCCCAGAGGGCCGCAACCCTCCATCGGCAGCCTTTGACATGCTGATCCGTCGCGAGGCTCTCGACACTCTTCAGAAGCTTATCGGGGGCAGCCCCGAGGACCTCGAAGACCTCGTGCGCGGCTTCTTCGAGGAAGGTCAAACGATGCTGGACGACGCCAGGGCCGCGGCGGCAACGGGCGACGAGGTCGTTCTCAAGCGCGCGGCGCACAGCCTCAAGTCGAACGCGCGCGAGCTCGGCGCGTTGGGCTTTGCCGATCTGTGCGCCGCGATCGAGGTCGACCTTATCTCCGGTCAGACGGCCAGCGACATGACCGGGCGGGTGGCGGCGCTGCTAGCGCTCTGGCCCGATGTCTGCGCGGCGCTCGAAGCCGAACTCGACCGATAGGCCAGAGACATGGGCGCGCGGGTTCTTGTCGTCGATGACAGCGCGTCCAGCCGCAGAAAGCTGGTGCTGGCGCTGCGCAATCTGGGTCACGATGCCACCGAGGCCGCATCGGGCGAGGCGGCTCTGGCGCAGATGGCTGGGGCCGAACTTGACCTTGTGCTGCTCGACATCTTGATGCCGGGCATCGACGGCTTCGCGGTGCTGCGGCACATGCAGGCCGACCCGGCGCTGGCCGAGATCCCCGTTCTGGTCATCTCGGGGCTCGATGGCGACGCGGACAGTGTGGCGCAGGCGATCGAGCTTGGCGCATCGGATTTCTTGCCCAAGCAGTTCGAGCCTGCGGTGTTCCGCGCGCGGGTGCAGTCGTGCATCGAGAAAGCACGCCTGCGCCGGGCCGAGCTTGACCATCTGCGGCAGGTCGACAGGCTGATCACGGCGGCGGAACGGATGGAATCCTCGACCTTCCACCCCGACCGGCTGGGACTGACCGAGGTGGCGGCGCGCGCGGACGCGGTCGGGCGGCTGGGCCGGGTGTTCCGCGACATGGCCGAACAGGTCTACGACCGGGAGCGGCAGTTGCAGCGCAACATCCGCACCGCCAAGGGCACGGCGCTTTTGCTGTTCATGGGAGTAATGGCAGGGTTGGAGGCGCCGATCTCGATCTTGCTCTATGCCGAGACCGAACTGGCGCTCGGCCTTGCCTTTTGGGTCAACCTCGTAGCTGGCCTCATCTGTTTCTGTGTCGCACTTGCGCGCGGCAAGGTCGGACCCCTGACGCACACGTTGCTGGCTTTCCTTTTCGCCTGGGCAGTGCTGAAGGGCTTGAGCACCGTCATCATGCTGGAAGCGGCTGGGCGGGTAACCGGTATCATGTTGTCCATCATCCTCGCGCTAGAGGCCTTTACCGTCTTCCTGATCGCGGCCCTGATGCGGATCGAAGAAACCTCGACCCGGCGCTTTCTGGGGCTTTTGGCGGGCATGGCGGGCGTGCTGTTCTTGCTGGTTGCCCGTGACCGGATCGAGGGCGTGAACGACTGGCTCTGGATCCTTGTCGCACTGACCATTCCGGTGATGTACGGATTGATGGATGTTTTGTTGGACCAGCGGCACCCTGCGGCGCTGGACCCTACAGCGGGCGTTGGTCTGATGTTGCTGATCTCGGCGGCGCTGACATTTCCGGTGGCTGTGCTGGGTGGGCAATTTTTCGTGCTTTCCCCCGCCATGGGACCGGGCGCGTTTCTGATCGTGTTCGAGGGTCTACGCACGGCGGCGGTCTATGTGAGCTTCGTCTATCTGATCGCGGTGGCGGGTGCCGTCTTCGGCAGCCAGGCGGCCTATGTCTCGACCGCTGCCGGCATCGGCTGGAGCATCTTGCTGCTGGGCGAGGCGCTCAGCCTCGTGACGCTCACCGCGCTGGCCCTGATCTTCATCGGCCTCGCGATGGTCGGACCAAAGCGCGAGGCCGAGGATGTCGAGGTGCGCTTTGTTCCCCGCCGCAAACGGACGGGGCAAGGCCTGCCCCCCGCGGAGGTGCCTGCAGACCCGTCTTCCGCACAGGAGCGCATGCCATGAACACGCCGACGCCGCAGAATGACGAGCGGCCTGCGCAACTCCCGGCACGGTTCGCGCCCGTGACCGAGGCGGCACGGCGTCTGTTGCCCGATTGCTGGTTGTTCGTTGATCTTGTCGAGGGCGGGCGGCTGCGCCCGCTGCCGCCGCTTGGGGGCCCGGAGGGGGCCGAGGTCACGCGGGCCGCCACCGTGCCGATTGCCGAACGGACCAACGAGGCCGGAGCCGAACTGCCCTTCGGAACCGCCGACGCGCCTGGCCTTGGCGGCATCTGCCTTCCCATCGGCTCCGGGGATGAACACCTCGGCGTGCTGACGGTCGCCCGCCACGCCGCCGCAGCCATGGACCCGGCTGAAACCGACGCGGCGCGTCTGGTCGCGGCGCTGGCCGCCGAGGGCATCCGCAGTACGCGATTGGCCGAGACCGTCAGCGCCCAACGCAGCGAGATCGAGTTCCTGTCCGAGATCCAAGGGGTTCTGACCGCCGGTCTCGACCTTGACGGCGTGTACCGCGCGATGGGCGACCGGGTGCGCCATACCCTGAGGGCCGATGCCACCGAAATCCTGATGCTGGATCCCGAGACCCGCATGATCCACGTCCACTACTCGTTTTTCAAAACACGGTACATGACGGTCGACCCGTTCCCCCTCGGCCTCGGGATGACCTCGCAGGTTCTGACGACAGGTCAGCCGGTGCTTCTGAACACCAAGGAGGAACAGGCCGGTATCTCCTACCTCCTGTTCGAGGAGGACGTCACCGAAAGCTACCTTGGGGTTCCGATCCTTGTGGATGGGAAAGCCATTGGGGTCGTCAGTGTGCAGTCCTATCGCCCCTATGCGATCTCGGATGTGGATGTGCGGCTGTTGCAGGCGCTGTGCGGCAGTCTTGGCGTGATGATCCGCAGTGCGCGGCTGTTCGACGAGACGCAGCGCCTGCTGCGCCTGACCGAAAGCCGCAACGCCGAACTGGCCTACATGGCCGACATCCAGTCCGCTCTGGCCTCGGGTCTCAGCCTCGCGCAGATCTCGGAGGTGGTGGGCGACAAGATCAACGAGATCTTCGATGCCCATGTGCTGGACATCGGCCTTTACGACGAGGCCAGCGATGCCTTCCGCTTTCCCTATACGATCGAGCGCGGCATTCGTTATCCCGACGAACCCTACCCCCGCGTCGGGTTCCGCGCCCATGTGCTTGCGACCGGGTCGCCGCTGCTGATCGGCAGCGACGTCGAGGCAGCCGGCGTCGCCTACGGCAATCCGCCGGTCCGGCAGGGCGAGCCTGCGAAATCGCTCGTCTTCGTGCCGCTGACCCGCGACGGGCAGACGCGCGGGGTGATCTCGATCCAGAACCTCGACCGCGAGAATGCCTTTGACGAGGATGATGTCCGGCTCCTGTCCTCCATCGCCGCCGCGATGAGCGTGGCGCTGGAGCGCACCCGACTGGTCGAAGAGACAGAGCGGCTTCTGGCCGTCACCGCCTCCGACCTTGCCCGCATGCGTGAGTTGGAAAGCTCTCTGGTCGTCGCCAAGGATGCCGCCGAAAGCGCCAACGAGGCAAAGAGCACCTTTCTTGCCACCATGAGCCACGAGATCCGCACGCCGCTGAACGGGATCATCGGCATGTCGCGGCTGATGCTGGAAACCGAGTTGACGCCAGAACAGCGCGACTTTTGCGGCACCATCGACGAGGCCGCCGAGACGCTTTTGCGGATCATCAACGACATCCTCGACTTCTCCAAGGTCGAGGCCGGCAAGCTGGAACTCGATCCCACGCCCACGGACCTGCGCCAGTGCATCGAAGGGTCACTCGACCTCATCGCGTCGCGCGCCGCCGAGAAAGGGCTCGACCTAGCCTATGTGATTGATCCGGCCCTGCCCGTTGCCATCCTTGTCGATCCGACGCGGCTGAGCCAGATCTTGCTGAACCTGCTCAACAATGCGGTCAAGTTCACCGACGCGGGCGAGGTGGTGCTGACCGTGGAGGGCGCGAAGGTGGCGGGCAGCCACGTTGCCGCGCCCCTGTGGGACTTGCAGATCTCGGTCCGCGACACCGGCCCGGGCATCCCCGCTGACCGCATGGACCGGCTCTTCAAATCCTTCAGCCAGGTCGACGCCTCAACCACCCGGCGCTACGGCGGCACCGGCCTTGGCCTGGCGATCAGCCGCCGCCTTGTGGAACTGATGGGCGGGGCGATCCGCGTCGAAAGCGAAGCCGGCAAAGGCTCGGTCTTTGCCTTCACCCTGCGCGCGGCCGAGGTCGCGGCCCCCGCAGCACCGACTCCGACCGGCAGCCTCCCCGCAGGGGCGCGGCTTCTTCTCGTCGACGATTCCGCGACCAACCGCCTGATCTTGCACCGCAATGCCCAGTCCTGGGGCGCCACGGCGCTGGACGCCGCGACCCCGTCCGAGGCGATCGCCCTGCTCGCAGATGGCCCCGCGCCGACGGCGGCCATTCTCGACATGCGGATGCCGGGAATGACGGGACTGGAACTGGCCGACGCGCTTCGCGCCATGCCGGGCGGGCGCGACATGCCGATCCTGCTCTACAGTTCTGTAGCACTCCTGTCGCCCGAGGAACGGATGCGGCTGGAGCGGCTGGAGCGGGCGGAACTTCTCGTCAAGCCGATCAAGCCGCGCCAACTTCTGGCGGCGCTGGTGCGGCTGGTCGAGGGCGAGGCGGCAAAGGCTCTCCCCCGCGCGCCCGCTCAAACTCCTTTGGAAGCCAGCTTCGCCCTGCGTTTCCCGCTGCGCATCTTGCTGGTCGACGACAACGCCATGAACCGCAAGGTCGGAAGCAGGGTTCTTGCGCGGCTCGGCTATGACATCGATCTGAGGGAGAACGGGCTGGAGGCTGTGGCAGCCTGTGCCGCCAAGCCCTACGACCTAGTCTTGATGGATATCGAGATGCCGGAGCTTGACGGCATCACCGCCACGCAACGCATTCGGGCGGACCTGCAGTCGGGACGTCCCTGGATCGTTGCCCTGACGGCTAACGCGATGGCAGGCGACAGGGAACGCTATCTGGCGGCCGGAATGGACGATTACGTGAGCAAGCCCTTGCGTGTCGAAGACCTGATGTCGGCAGTCGAGCGGGCAGCAATCGCACCCGGCGTCTCCCGCTGAACTTTTTCCCTTGTCACGCCCTCGTATCGCCGACGTCGAGCGCATGATTTGGCCTCGACGGGTCGGGGCTATGAATGCGGCTCGGACAACCGCGAAAGTCGCGATGGGCCGATCTTGGAAAAAAAGCAGGGCGGCGCTCGTAGACAGCCGACAGTCGGCTTTACGTCGGCCCACGACCGCTTGGACGTCTACAACCTGAAGATCGGGTAAAGTTATCTCGAACTATTCCGAATAATTATTCAATAACCGTGGCTTATTTTTCGCCACATGGCAATCAGTGCACAGATCCAGCGGAAATCGGGGCAAGGATTTCGCAAACCGATGCACCAGACAACAAAAAACCCGCCGAAGCGGGCTTGGATCTGTCGGCGCGAGAGAGGGTCAGACGCGGGCGTTCTTCCGTACGACGGTTTTGGCCTCAACATAGACGCACCGGATGCCGACCTTTTCAGGATGGCGCCAAATGCCGCTCTCTCCCGAAAGACCACCAGCGAACAACTCGCCGAAAGGCCCTGCCCCATGCTGACAAGCGTAGGCAATCGGGTGATGCTCCGGAGGGTTGGGAAGCGGAAGTTTCGGCAGGCGACCCAGCCGCTCCAGAAGGTCATCCAGATGATCTCTGCCGAAGACCTCATGACGGACGGATCCGCGGCTCGTGCTGGGAACAAGAGGTTTGAGGATACCGTTGCGATAGAGGATCTCAACCTGCCTCTTGCTGGCGTCGATGTACGCCAGACCATCCGACAAGGACACCGCGGTCTTGAAGGCGTCGATCAGACGCATCGTCCTTTCGACCTCGAACACCATGTTGCGCAATCGCGGCTCAGATACCGGCTAGGGGATTTCACCCATCTTTTTCAGGAGGCGGGACAGGCGCGGCCGTTCTATCCCAACTTCGGCAGACAGGCTCTGCAGGTTGTGAAACCGTCTTTCGGTGATCTGTAAGCGGTATTCCAATCACACCGTGACGGCGTGATTCCACGGGAGCAGGTCGTCGATCAGGCTCTGCTTGTGGCCTTGAACGATTGCAGTGAGCGAGGCAATGACGGCCCAGTTGTCGGCACCGGCGTCGTGACCTGCAAAGAGGGCGTGCTTTCGGTTCAGTGCGATGGGGCGGATGGTGCGTTCGACGGTGTTGTTGTCGATCTCGATGCAGCCATCGGTGAGGAAGCGGTCAAGGCCCTCGCGGTATTGCGCGATGTAGGCGAGCGCCTCGCCCAAGGGCGATTTGGCCGAGGCGCGGGCACGGTGGTGGGCCAGCCAGTCGTCGATGCGGGCGAGGATCGGGGCGGAGCGGTCCTGCCGGACAGACAGGCGGGTGGCAGGGTCGCTGCCGCGGATCCCGGCATCGATGGCGTAGAGATCGCGGATGAGGGCCACGCCTTCCTCGGCAATCGGCGCGGGTCCGGTGCGCGTGATCTCGATCAGCTTGCGGCGGTCATTTAGGTGCCCACCCCATGGCTTCCAACTCCTGCCTCACCTCTGGCCAATCTGCCGGATGGAAGGGGGTCATCGAACTCCGGACGTCCGATTTCG
Source organism: Roseicyclus mahoneyensis (assembly GCF_003148775.1). GTDB lineage: Bacteria > Pseudomonadota > Alphaproteobacteria > Rhodobacterales > Rhodobacteraceae > Roseicyclus > Roseicyclus mahoneyensis. Next base: position 1,084 of record NZ_QGGW01000008.1, on the reverse strand, counting down.
TGAATCGGCATTCCGCCTGAGCAAGGTCCAGAACACCGCGGCGGATGATGTCACCAGGAAGGATGTTCTTGGCAAGCTTGACGCTTTTCCCGAAGATCGACGGCCACACTGTCACCTTCGCACCGGGCCGGGGTACGTCACGTCGGGGTCCACGAGCACAAGGGGCGGAGATCGGCCTTGCGGCGGCGCAGCACGGCAGCCGAACAATCTTGCGCAAGCGGACAGTCGCCACGCGCACTGATACCCATGGCAGTGAGTGCGACAGGCCATGAGATCGGGGGGTGACGTTGCCCCCTCCACCCAATCCAGTTTGAGATAGAACCTGCCCCAACTCGTGGACACAAAATGAGACCAATGCGCCATCATTCCATGGGCGCACTGGCATATTAGATTCAAACCAAAATGGCCTCTGTGGCGGCGCGCAACTGCTCCTCGGTCACGCCATCTGCCAGTTCCAGCAGCTTCAGGCCGCCCTCGACCACTTCAAGCACGCCCATGTTGGTGATGATCAGGTCGACCACCCCCGTGCCCGTCAGCGGCAGGGTGCAGGATTTCAGAACCTTGCTCTCGCCATGCTTGTTGGCGTGATCCATCACCACCACCACGCGGCCCACGCCCGCGACCAGATCCATCGCGCCGAGGATCGCCATGGCGATCTTGCCGCCGCGGATCATGCCAAAGCTGGTCGCGCTGTCGAAATAGGCGGTGTGGGGCAATTCGGTGATGGTCTGCTTGCCGGCGTTGATGAGGTCGGGATCTTCCTCGCCCTCGATCGGAAAGGGGCCCATGCCCAGCATCCCGTTTTCCGATTGCAGCGTTACGGTCATACCGTCGGGGATGTAGTTCGACACCAGCGTCGGAATGCCGATGCCAAGGTCCACATACATCCCGTCGCGCAGTTCCTTCGCGGCACGGGCGGCCATCTGGTTGCGGTCCCAAGCCATCAAAGGGCCTCCCTCTGGCGAACCGTGCGCTGTTCGATCCGTTTCTCGTGTTCGCCCTGGATCACGCGATGCACATAGATGCCGGGCAGGTGGATGGTGTCGGGGTCGAGGCTGCCGGTCGGCACGATCTCCTCCACCTC
>NZ_QGGW01000007.1 GCF_003148775.1 Roseicyclus mahoneyensis | reverse complement strand
CCTGCGTTTCGACATATTCTGATCTCCTCGTCTTGGGGATCAGCAGACCTCAGATCGTAGCTTCCGTCACTGTCCAATTTTCGGGGGGTAGCTCACGTCGCAGAACTCACCCCGTGCTTGCGGCAGACATCAGCCGTGAGCATTCCGGCCTCCTGCTCTTTCAGCATCGCGATGATCTGCTCCTCGCTGAACCTCGATCGCTTCATTGTCCGTCTCCTCGTTTGGAGCGGATTCTACCTCAAACTGGAGGAAGATGCGGGGCTCAGTTCCGCTTCAATGAGCTTCAGGCACGCGGGCCACGACCTTGATCTCGAAATCAAAACCGGCAAGCCAGTTCACCCCGACCGCCGTCCATGTCGGATGTGGCGCCGCCGGAAAATACCGATCCTTCACCGGCATGATCGTCCCGAACTGCGTTTCGGGGTCGGTGTGGAAGGTGGTCACGTCGATGATGTCGTCGAAGCTCGATCCAGCCGCCGTGAGCACGGCGTCGAGATTCTGGAACGCCAACTCGACCTGCTTGGCGAAATCAGGCTCTGGAGAGCCGTCAGTGCGGCTGCCGACCTGCCCGGAGATGAAGAGGAGATCGCCGGAGCGAACTGCCGCGGAGTAGCCATGCGCCTCGTAAAGCGCGTGCCGGTTTGCGGGGAAGATAGCTTCTCGCTTGGACATGGATCGTATCCCTTGATGAGGAAGATTGTTGGCGGTGGCAAAGTTGGGGACGGCGCGGCGCCGACGCCGCGCCGTTGGTCGCCTAACCGGTGATGAAGGCGAGCAGATCGGCGTTCAGCACATCGGCATTCACCGTCAGCATGCCGTGCGAGAACCCGGGATAGGTCTTGAGCGTGCCATCGGGCAAAAGATCGACGGCCCTCAGGGCCGATGCGGCGATCGGCACCACCTGATCGTCCTCGCCATGCAGCACGAGGGTGGGCACCGTCATCGCCCTCAGATCCTCGGTCTGATCGGTCTCGGAAAAGGCCTTGATGCCGTCGTAATGCGCCTTCGCACTTCCCATCATGCCCTGACGCCACCAGTTCTGAATCACGCCCTCCTGCGCCTCAACGCCTTCCCGGTTGAAGCCGTAGAAGGGCCCTGCGGGAACGTCGCGGAAGAATTGCGCGCGATTGCCGGAAAGCGCTGCGCGGAACCCGTCGAAGACCTCCATCGGCGTGCCCTCGGGATTGGCCTCGGTCCGCAGCATCAGCGGCGGGATGGCGGCGACCAGAACGGCCTTCGCGACCCGCCCCGCCGGGGCACCATACCGCGCCACGTAGCGCGCCACCTCTCCGCCACCGGTGGAATGGCCGATATGGACGGCGTTGGTCAGGTCCAGCGCCTGTGCAACAGCAAAGGCATCGGCGGCGTAGTGGTCGATATCATGGCCCTCGGTCACCTGACCGGAGCGTCCGTGCCCCCGCCGGTCATGCGCGACGACGCGATACCCGTGGGCGAGGAAGAAGAGCATCTGCGCATCCCAGTCGTCCGAGCTGAGCGGCCAGCCGTGGTGGAAGACGACGGGCTGGGCGTCTCGCGGGCCCCAGTCCTTGTAGAAGATCTGAACGTGATCGTCGGTGGTCACATAACCCATTGATTTTCCTCCTTGGGAAAGGTCGGTTGTGGTCAATTCGGTGGCATGGGCGGTCTTCAGTGGAAGGCCGGCGCTGGCCGCGAGCGCCGAGGTCGCGATGAGGGCGGTGCGGCGGCTGAGCGGAAAGCTCGGTTTGGGTGTGTCAGGCACGATCTTGCTCCATTGGCGTTTGACGGGACGGCGCGACGACAGGCGACAGGTGGAACACTGGCAAAGCGCGCCTGCCCCCCTGTCGGGCAGGGTCCGGTCCCGCGGCACAGCAGGCCGCGATTGACCGGAATATCTGCGGCGTTGGCTATTCGCGTTAGTCCAAGGCGGCTTGCTTTTCTTTCAATGGATGGTTGAAAGTCTGGGGATGGAAACGCTCTCGAACCTTGAAGCCTTCGTGCGCAGCGCCGAGGCGGGCAGTTTTTCCGCTGCCGCCCGCAGGCTTGCCCTGACACCCGCCGCGGTCAGCCGCAGCGTCGCCATGTTGGAGCGTAATCTGGGCGTCCGGCTGTTCCACCGCTCGACCCGCAAGTTGCGGCTGACCGAGGCGGGAGAGAATTTTCTGGCCTCGATCGGCGGCCCGCTTGACCAACTGCAGGGCGCCATCGCCACCGTCGGCGCCGATGGACCGGCGCCAGCAGGCACGCTCAAGCTCAGCATGCCACCTTCCTTCGGTGCGGCGCATGTGCTGCCGCTTCTGCCCGGGTTTCTCGCGCGCTATCCGCTGATCCGGGCCGAGTGGCATTTCGAAAACCGCGTCGTCGATCTGGTCGCCGAAGGCTATGATGCCGCCATCGGCGGGGCCATCGAGCGTGCGCCGGGTACGGTCGCCCGCACGCTTGCGCCGCTCCACATCATAGCCGTCGCGTCGCCTGCCTACATGACGGGCAGGCGCAGTCCGACCAATCCGGCGGAACTTGCCGATCTTGACGGGATTGCGATGCGCGTGCTGCGGACGGGACGCATCCGGCACTTCACCCTGCGCGACGCAGCCGGCCGCGAGATGGTGCCCGCGCTCAACGAGACCATCGTCCTGAGCGAGCCCATCGCAATCCGCGAGGCCGCTAAGCTTGGGCTCGGAGTAGCCCTTCTGGCCGTGGCCGAGGTGTTGTCGGATCTCGAAGAGGGGCGACTGATCCGCCTTCTGCCGGACTGGTATGCCGATGATGGCGGGATTTCGGTCTACTACGCCTCTCGCAGCTTTCTCCCGGCCAAGACGCGCGCGTTCATCGACTGGATCGATGCAGCGTTCAAGGGAAGCAAGCTCCCCGAGCGCTTCAATGGTCAGCCGCCCCGGCACTCGTCAGGCCCCATCCAGCGCTGACCCCGCTCATCGGTGACGGTAGCGGTCCAAGCCTAGCGATTGGCTGAAGATCATCCGCCTGCCCGCTGAAACACGGCGCGGATGACATTTGCCACATGTTGCACGGCTGTGTCGCGCGTCTGACGGGCGTGCCAGGCCATGTGCAACGGGAAGCCCTCGACCGGGACCGGCGGTCGGTGAAGGACCAGATCGAATTCGGACTGGGCCGCCAAGCTGTGCTGTGGAAGCATGGCGATCAGGTCGGTCTCGGCCAAAACCTTCGGCACAAGCTGGAATGACGCAACCGAAAGACCGACGCGTCGCCGTCGTCCGGATGCCGCCAATTGCGCATCGAGGGGCGTTCGAAGATCGCCGCGACCGGACACGACGACATGCGGCCAGGCCAGCCAGGCATCGAGAGTGAAGTCGGCAGCAGCCGGATGATTCCGGCGCATGGCAACCACATAGTCGACGTCGAGCAATTTCCGAATCTCGACGTTCTCGATCTCCCGATCCAGGACAGCGATGGCAAGGTCCGTCGCCCCGTCCAGAATTTCCCGTATCACGGCATCTTGGCCCTGCCACGGCTTGAACACGATGGTGATGCCCGGTGCAGTCCTTGAGATCTCCTCGATCAAGGGGCAGGCCAGCATCGCGGCGGGATCGTCCGCTGTCGTGATGCGCACAACGCGTTCGATCCGGTCCAACGGCACGTCCCCGCGATCGAGCAGCGCCTCCACCTCCGACAGGATCGACCTGAGCGGCGCGCGCAGCCTCTCGGCCAACAGCGTGCGGGTCATGCCGCCGCGTCCGCGCTCGAGCAAGGGATCCCCGAACAGGTCCCGACACCTCTGCAGGGCGCTCGAGACGGCCGGCTGAGACATGTTCAGCCGATGCGCGGCACGGCTGACATGCGCCTCGTCGAGCAGCGCGTCGAGGACGACGAGAAGGTTCATGTCGATGCTGCGTAAATTCATCCAAAGAATAATATAATATCTTTTATATCCATTGGAAGAATTTTTTGACGAGACCATCTTCGGAGCATTTCCAAGCCTAAGGAGGCTCCAATGACCCAGACCCTCATCTTGCTCTTTCACCCCGACCTCGCGAAATCGAAGACGAATGCCGCATTGCAAGCCGCCGCCCGGACAGTTGCCGGTGTGCAAGTGGTGGACATGCACGCCCGATATCCCGGCGGCCGTGTCGACATGCACGCCGATGGCGAAGCCGAGGCGCGCGCGCTTCTGGAAGCCGACCGGATCGTTCTCCAGTTTCCGATCCAGTGGTATTCGACCCCCGCTCTGCTTAAGGCATGGCAGGATGTCGTGCTGACGCGGATGTACTACATCCACGCCGCGACAGAGGGTGACAGGCTGGCCGGAACGCCGCTCATGATCGCCGCGACGGCGGGCAATACACCTGATGCCTACGGCCCCGGTGGCGCCAACCACTTCACGATGGAGGAACTCATGGCGCCGCTCAAGGCGACAGCCCTACGCTGCGGCCTGCCGTGGCATCCGCCGCATCTGGTGTTCCGGGCCGACAGGCTGGAGCCGGCGCAACTGGCTGCGGCCCAAGAGAGCTACCTCCGCGCCCTGACGGACTTCATCGCGGCAACAACCATTCTCGATCAGACGGCGGCCTGAACCATGACAAAAGCGACCCACGACACGCTGGCCGATCTTGACCTCGGCACGCCCGCCCCGTTCACCGCCGCGGCGTTCGCCCTGCCCGCGCTGCTCGCCTGTCAGTTCCTTCTCGCCGGACAGTCGCTCTTCGCCGGGCTGCCCTGGGACCTGCACGGCGCGCTTGGCGGCCTCATCGCGATCCCGGTCTTCACGCTCCTCGGCTATTCCCTAGCCATGCGGCGTCTTCGGGGCTTCGGATGGTGGGCCGGTGTGATCGGGCTTCTCTATGCGCTTCAACTCGCGCTCGCATCGTTCGGCCCGGGCGCCCTTGCCCTTCACCCCTTCAACGCGGCGCTCCTGCTGACGGCATCCCTCATCTTCCTGCTCAAGGTCGAGCGGCGGCGCGCCGCATCTGCCCACGAAAGCTGACCGAGCCACCTGACGGCACCACGGCCCCTGCGCAGAGCCAGCTCCGCAACCACCCATCGGAGAAAATCCGCGTGTTTTCGATCTTGGCCGGTTGCCGCTTGCAGGTCTTGGGCGACTTGGCCTAGGTCGCCCCCGAAAAAGCAGGGGAAATGCCCCCTACTCAAAAAATCCGAACAGTTTGAGGCAGCGCCATGAGGATCCTTCTGGTCGAAGACGAGCTTCGGCTTGCAGACTCGTTGCGAAAGGTCCTCGAACGGGAACGGTTCGTCGTGGATCACGCCGACGGGGTCGAGGCCGCCCGGGACGCCAGCAGGCTCGGATCGTTTGATCTCGTCCTGCTCGACCGGTCTTTGCCCGACGGCGAAGGCCTGTCGCTGCTTCCCGCCCTGCGGGCTGGCAGCCCCGGGGTCCATGTCATCGTGCTGAGTGCCCGCAACGGGGTAGATGACCGTGTCGCGGGGCTTGATTGCGGGGCGGACGACTATCTCACCAAACCTTTTTCCATCGACGAGATGCTCGCACGCATCCGGGCAGTCCGTCGCCGTCCTGTCGAACTGGCCGGCGCGACGATCCGGGCCGGATCGCTCGTTTTCGACCTCGCGCACGAGGACGTGGAGGTGGATGGCGCGCGGATCGACCTGCCGCGGCGGGAGCTGCGGGTCCTTGCGGCGCTGATCCGGCGTCGCGGGCGAACCGTGCAGCGCGAGACGCTGGAGAACGCGGTGTTTGGCTTCGATGACGAAATCCAGTCCAACACGCTCGACAGCCATATCTCCCGTCTGCGGCGAAGATTGACCGCCGCCGGGGCAAGGATCGAGATCCACCCCATCCGGGGGGTCGGCTACCTGCTGCGCGAAGCCCCATGACACGGTCGCCGTCACTGAAACGACCCCTGATCGTCTATCCGCTGGTCTTTCATTTCGTCACGCTTCTGGTGTCCTTCTCGATCCTGATCGCGGTCGCACTCCGCATCGACAGTGGCGGGCCCTACACGGATGAACGGATCATCCCGATCATCGCAGACGCGGTGGAACGCGACGCCGCCGGCGGCCTTTCCGTGGTGATGACGTGGGACTTGGCCGATCTGCGCACCGAGGCGCCCGACCTCTGGTTCGTGGCCGAGGACGACCAAGGGGAAAGGGTGGTCTTCGGCACGGTTCCCGAACACTACGCCTCGCTGCTGGGCCGCCTGAGCGACCTGTCCTATGCACAGCTGCGGGGCCGCGTCGCGCCCTACGAGCTGGCAGCCGTGATCCGGAGGGAGACCACGGAGATCGGCACCCTGACCATCCTCGGCCATGGCGCGCTGTCGGAACTGGGCTTCATGGTGGTGTTCGCGACCAACACGATCATCCTTCCGATCTTCGCGCTTCTGACGCTGACCTCCCTCCTCGTCACACCCTGGATCGTCAGGCGATCGCTCGCAGGCGTGTCGCGCATCGCGCGGGAGGCGGAGGAGATCGACGCGGACAGCCGCGGGCGCCGTCTGAGCGAAACCTATGTCCCGCAAGAGATCGCGCCACTGGTGCGGGCGGTGAACGACGCCCTCAGCCGCCTTGACGACGGATATGAGCGCCAAAGGCGGTTCATCGCCTCGGCCTCGCACGAGCTGCGCACGCCCATCGCCGTTCTGGCGAGCAAGGTTGATACGGCCGAAAGCAGGGCCGTCCGGGCCTTGGCGCTCGATGTGCAGCGGCTGGCGACCATGACCGAACAACTGCTCGACCTGCACCGCCTCGAAAACAACCGCCAGGAAATGGCCTTCGAGCTTGCCGCCGTCGGACGGCGGGTTGTCGCGGATCTGGCGCCGCTCGTCATCGCCAGCGGAGGGTCCATCTCGCTTGACGTCGTGGACAGCGAAACCTGCACCGGCGACGCGGCAGCGTTGGAGCGGGTGCTCATGAACCTGGTTCAAAACGCGATGGACCACGGCGGGACCAATATTGTCGTCCGTGTCCTTGGCACGGCCTTCGAGGTCGAGGACGACGGCCCGGGCATCCCGCCCCATGAACGTGAACGCGTGTTCGAGCCCTTTCACCGCCTTCGGCCACGCGCCACAGGAACCGGCCTTGGCCTCAACCTCGTGCGGGAGGTCATGGACCAACATGGTGGCAAGGTCGAGATCCGCGATGCGCCCGGGGGCGGCACCGTCTTTCGCGTTGACTTGGGTGGGGTTTGAGGAACGGGCAAACCACAAGGCTCGATTTGGCCTTGCCCGTTCCACGCATGTGGTCCCGGGTGAGTCCGAGGCGCTCGACGCTGGCCCCGGCGACATCCGGATGCTCAGTCGTCGCCGGTCGAGCGGCAAACCTGTCGGATTGCGTCCAAGAACCGGACCGCGTCAGCATTCCCACCGGCTCGGGTCGCGGCTGCAGCGCTGCTCGCGCCCCCGATCGTACATGATCTGGGCATTGAGCGCGGTCTCGCTGGTCAGGTTCTGCCGTTGGGCCCTTTCGAGGGCAGCGCTGTTTTCCGACACGCACCCGGCCACCAGGGCGGCGGCTACGGCCATGAAGCAAAAGCGTGCCGCTTGAGGGCAGTGTGACAAGGGATAAACTCGCATCTTGGTTTCCTTTCGGAGTTCTGTGTGGCTGATTGCGGCGGCTGTCCGCATCGCTGCGAACCGCCGTCGCCGCGCAAGATGCCGGTGAAGATTGCGGGAACATGGCGCGGTTGGGAAAATGGCAGCCATCGCCAAGCTCACCTCGCGTCAACGGTTGGTCAGGTGGGTGTGGTCGGCCCGCCGGGCGTGCGGTCAGCCCTTGGGGTTCCCTGGGCCGGCCCGTGGTGATGGCGTCGGATCAGGCATCCTGATCGCGTTGCGCCTTGCCTTGGCGGTCGGAAAAAACACCCGGCGACATCCCTTCCTGGCGGACGAAAGCCATGGCGAAGGCGCTGGCCGAGCCATAGCCGACCCGATGCGCAATCTCGGCATTGCTCAGACCACCACGCATCAGAAGGCCCCGCGCGACCGCCATGCGCCACATCCTCGCATAATCCATCGGCGTGCAGCCGAGCGCAGACCGGAACCGGTCGAAAAATGCCGAGCGGGACAGGCCCGCGTCGCGGGCCAGCCCTGTCACGGACAGGGCGCTGTCCGGGGCGTCATGAATCCGATGCAGGGCAGCGGCGAGCCTCGGGTCCGACAATCCGCACAAAAGGCCCGGCGGAAGCGCGTGACCGGTGCTTGAGCGCAACGCCTCGATCATCAGGACTTCGAGCAAGCGTTCGAGGATCATGGAGCGGGCGGGCCGGTCTGCACCTGTCTCGTCGTGGATCATGGTGACGAGGGACATCAGCCGATCTTGCCCGGAGATATGGATCATCCGTGGCAGCAGCGACAGCAGAAGAGCCCGGTCGGGTGCGCCGAACCGGCAGTGCCCGACAAGGGCCCGCATCTCGACCGGGCCGTCAGCCGGTCCAAGGCGGAAAACGCCCGGTCCGGTCTCCAGCGGCAGCCGCGCCGTGCCGGATGGCGGCGGGACCTCGCTTGTCATCGTGAAACTGTCCATCGCCGGGACCATCACGAAATCCCCCGCTTCCAACAGCACCGGTTCTTGCCCCTTCACCACCAGACGTGCGCGCCCCTCGATGATGGCGGCATAGAACGGGCTCGCCACCTCGCTCCGTTCGACCTGCCAGCGCCCCCGGGCCACGACCATCTTCGCGATGTCCGGGCGGGGTTTGAGAAGGGCGACAACGCTGGACAGCGGGTCTGGTGCAAGGTCGGGCATGTTTCCGGACTTTTGATATATCATCTAGGAACTTAAAATATGTTTAGTCCGGCCACCCGTGTCTATCTCCCGGTCATTCAGACAACGAGAGACCCTATGCCCCGTAGCCTCATCACCGGCTGTTCCTCGGGCTTCGGACAAGCCATCGCCGCACGCTTCCTCGACGAGGGCTGGGAGGTGATCGCGACAATGCGCAGGCCCGCCACCGAGGGCTTGCCTGCCTCCGACCGCCTCCGGATCCTCCCGCTCGACGTCACTCAGCCGCAGAGCATCGCGGCGGCGCTGCATGAGGCCGGGCCGATCGACGCCCTCGTCAACAATGCCGGTGTCGGGATGCTGAACGTCCTCGAAGGTGCCGAGATCGACAAGGTGCGCGAGCTTTTCGACGTCAACGTGCTCGGCACCATGTCGATGACGCGGGCCGTGCTGCCGGCGATGCGCCAGCGGCGCGCCGGTGTGATCGTCAACATCAGTTCCAGCGTCACGCTGCGCCCCTTGCCCGCATTGTCGATCTATTCCGCCAGCAAGGCGGCGGTGAACGCCTTCACGGAAAGCTTCGCGCTTGAGGCCGCCGGATTCGGCGTGCGCGCCCGCCTCGTCCTGCCCGGCAGCGCGCCGGAAACATCGTTCGGCAAGAACGCCGTGGCCCGCATGGGCATGGATACGCCCGAAGCCTATGGCCCCTTTGTCCAAGCCTATGTCCAGTCGCTGCGGAACGTGACTGCGAAAACCTCGGCCCTGAACGTGGCGCAGGCCGTCTGGCGCGCCGTCACCGATCCCGACGCCCCGATGATGCTGCCCGCGGGGGCCGATGCCGAGGCCATGTTCCGGGACACGGCGCGTTCCGCAGCCTGACGAGCGCGTTGCATCACCTTGACCGGAGCACCCTGCCCAGATCCCTCATGGAGACCTCAGGAATGAACCGACTGATCGACCTCGCCCGGCATCTGCCGACGCCCGACCCCGCCCCAACCGTGGCCTACACACCGATCCGGTTGCCCTTGCCCGACCGCCCTGCCCTCGAGCTACGGCTGACCGCGCCGGTCGCGGGCCGTGACCTGCCCATCGTGCTCTTCTCGCACGGGCACGGGCCGTCAAACTACATTCCCTCCAAGGACGGATACGCCCCCCTTGTCCAGTTCTGGGCGGAACGCGGCCTTGCCGTCATCCAGCCGACCCACGCGAGTTCCCGCCTCGGCGGGTTGGGACCCGATCGGCCGGGGGCACCCTTCTACTGGCGCGAGAGGGTTGCCGAGATGCGCGCGATCCTCGACCAGCTTGCGCAGGTGGAACGTCAGGCCCCGGCCGTGGCGGGCCGTCTGGACCATGACCGGATCGCGGTCGCCGGGCATTCCTTTGGCGGCCACACCTCGGCGCTATTGCTTGGCGCGCGGCTGCAGGGGGAGGATTTCTCGGACCCGCGGATCGGCGCAGGTATCCTGTTGGCCGCGCCCGGTCGCGGTGGGGACGACCTGACCCCGGACAGCGCCGCGCGGTTTCCCTTCTTCGACGTGGATTACACCGCGATCCGAACGCCAATCCTCGTGGTTTGCGGGGCCGATGATAATCCCCATTTCACGCAGCGCGGTCCTGAATGGCATGCCGATGCCTTCACCGATGCGCCGGGGGCAAACGCCCTTCTGACCATCGCAGGCGTGGGCCACGGACTTGGCGGTGTCGCCGGTCTGGATGCAAAGGAGACGGAAGCGGAAAGCCCCGACGCGCTCGAGGCGACGCGGCGTCTGACGCTCGCCTGGCTGTCGAGACGTTTCGGCATCGACGCAGACACGTGGGAGAAGGGTCGAATGGCCTTGAGCGGTGCCGCCTCGGACCTGGCAACCATGGCGGAAAAATAGGCCCCTCAGGCGGCGTCGATCTCGGGCACCCTCACATCGGCAAGCTTGCGTTGCTCGGCCATGAGTTCGGTGAAGGACAGGCCAGGGTTCGCCTCGGCCAGCATACCGACCTTCATCCAGAACTCGGCCTGAGCGTTTATCGAGCGGCACATGACGGCGCTCGACTTGCGCAGCTCCTCATGCAGGTCCTCGGCGATCTTCACGATGCCCATCGGGATCTCTCCTTTTCGTCGCTATACGAATCATATACGAAACGCATATTCAATGTGATCGTCCTTCAATCGGGCGTCACCGGCAAGAGGAAATCCCAACCAGAGAGGGGCACCAGGTGGCCACCTATATCAACGTCCCTGTCGCTCCACCCGCCCCGAGCGCCCGAAGGACGGAACGCATCAAGCTCTACGGACCGGACGCCTTCGCGGGGATGCGCCGCGCGGGGGCCCTGACCGCCCGATGCCTCGACGAGATCGCCGCCCTCGTGAGGGACGGCACGCCCTTGTCCGAGATCAACACCTTCGTGCTCGACTTCGCCGCAACACATGACGCCAGACCAGCCACCTTGGGCTACAAGGGCTACGCATACGCCTGCTGCACGTCGGTCAATCACGTGGTGTGCCATGGTGCCCCTACCTCACGAAAGCTGCGCGAGGGCGATATCGTGAACGTGGATGTGACGCTTGTCCTGGACGGCTGGTATGGCGACGCCAGCCGGATGTACGCCGTAGGCAAACCCAAGATCGCCGCCGCGCGGCTGATCCGCATCGCGCATGAGGCGATGATGCGCGGCATCCGGGCTGTCCGTCCCGGCGCGCGGCTGGGCGACATCGGACATGCCATCCAGAGTTATGCTACGTCCCAGCGGTGCTCCGTCGTCCGCGACTTCTGCGGTCACGGCATCGGGCAGGTCTTTCACGACTCTCCGAACATCCTGAATGTCGGCACGCGAAACACGGGACCGGAGCTTCGCGAAGGGATGATCTTTACCGTGGAACCGATGATCAACCTCGGTCGGCCCGAGGTGAAGATGCTCACCGACAACTGGACCGCCGTGACGCGGGACAGGTCCTTGTCGGCCCAGTTCGAACATTCGATCGGCGTAACCGCGGACGGATTCGAGATCTTCACGCTTTCGGCCCAAGGCCTGCACGCGCCGGGCGTCGAACTGGCGGCGGCACACAGCTGAGCGATCCGGGCCCGTGGTCAGACCGCGGCGCGCTTGGCCCTGTTCCCACCCAAAGACTCGATGGAGCATCATCCCCATGCAACCTAAGCGCATCATCATCGCCCATCTGATCGCGATGTCCCTTGGCTTCACCATGACGTCGCTCGCAAGCGCCCAAACAGGCGGTAATCTGGAGACAGGAGACAGCATGCTGATCGAGGAAGACATCACCGCGTCGGGCCCCACAGGTCCGCTCGCGGGGACACTGACCCTGCCGAACGCGCGTGCAGCGCTACCGCCGGAGGTGCCGGTATTCCTCATCGTGCCCGGTTCCGGGCCCACGGACCGCGACGGCAATTCGCCCCTCGGCATCACGGCCGCGCCCTATAGGCTGCTGGCTGAGGCACTAGCCGAACGGGGCTACCCTTCGGTCCGCATCGACAAGCGCGGCATGTTCGGCTCCGCAGGTGCCGCCTCGGACCCGAACGATGTGACGATCGCGCTCTATGGCGACGACCTTCTCACCTGGACCGCCGCCATCCGGGACCGGCTGCCGGCGGAAGACGGCACGCGATGCATCATCCCCATTGGCCACAGCGAGGGCGGACTGGTCGCCTTGGCCGCCATGGCGCGCATGCCCGAAGCTTGCGGGTTGATCCTGATCGCCAGCATCGGCCGCCCCCTTGACGAGGTGATCCGCGAACAGCTGCGCGCCAACCCCGCGAATGCACCTTTCCTGCAGGAGGCCGAGGCCGCCCTTGCCACGCTGCGGCGCGGCGAGCGTGTCGATGCGGGCACCATCAGCCCCGCCCTGCGGCCCCTTTTTGGCGAGGAGGTTCAGGGCTTCCTGATCGACGCCATGTCCTACGATCCGACCGAGCTTGCGGCCCAGGTCGAGCGTCCCATGCTCGTGGTTCAAGGCACGCGCGACCTGCAAGTCAGCGTGGCGGACGCACGGATGCTGGCGGATGCGGCGCCCGACGCCACCCTCGCCTTGCTTCCAGACGTCAATCACGTCCTCAAGACCGTGGCATCTGAAGACCCCTTGGCGAACCTCGCGACCTATGCCGACCCGAACATTCCGATTGCGCCCTCTGTCCTCGATGCGGTTACGGACTTCGTTGAAGGCATCAAGCAGCAATAGACCCAAGCCCAGCGTGTCATTTGGCGCGGGCAAGTGCATTCTTGACGTGTGATCTGACGACAGGACGATGCGGGTCCCCGAAAACGGGTTCGCCTCGATCATTGGACATCTCTGATCGCCAGATGCATCGAAAAACACCTGATACAAATCATGTGCCCGATGTCTTCGGCGTCCGCGCGGGGCCAGACTTTCGCGTTGTCCACCAGACAATCGCGGTGATGACCAAAAGCCCGGCGCTCGGCACAAGGTTGGCAGGCGTTCCGGCGATCTCGCCACGGCTGCTCAGGTCGCCTCCCAGGTCGAGGTGGAGCGTCGTCGCAAGGACAAGGGCGCTCACGTTGTATGCCCCATGCAACACGACGGCGACCTCAAGCCCCCCGGCCCTCCATGTGATGATGCCCATTGCGCCGAACAGCACGAGATACGAGCCGAGGATGTAAGGATCGATCGTGCCGTGAAAAAGCGAGAAGAGGACGGTCGTGACGCCGATACCGAGCATTGCGCCGGACAGGGATTCACGAGTCCAGCTGCCAACAATTCGGAACATCAGGCCGCGAAACCCGTATTCCTCCCCGGCGGCGGCCAGCGGGGTGAGCGTCATGCCGATGATGAAGACCGCGACCAGATCGGCCGTGCTCCATGGGACCGGGTCACCGGGCGTCAGAAGAAATCCGACCGACATGACGATGAGGACGAAGGGGCCGAAGGCCAGCAATGCACGGCCAAACACACCGAACCGGAAGCGTCCGGCAACCGAATGCAGGGAGCGGGCGGGAAGGCCATAAAGCCAGCGCTGCAGCAGCATGCTGTAGGGAATGAGCAGAACGAGGGAAAAGACACCTGCCGCGTGCGTCAAAGGCGTGAAGCCTGTCCGCCCAAGAAGCCGGGTGTCGATCGTCGCGGCCACAGCGAGGCACAATTGCGCAAAGACAATGAGACCTGCAAAGAGCAGGACAATCGCGGCGACGCCTCGGACAATCTTCCGGTCTTCGCCGACATAGGCGCGATGGTATTCACGGTCGGCAGGAACCCGAGGTAGGCATAGATCATCGTCCGGTTCCAGGAGCCAGCTTTCGCCTTTCCGGCGCGTTTTCTCTTTCATTCGTCCCACCATGACACTTGGAGAGAATTCCGCGGGTGCGTCCGCCCACCACGTATCAAGAACCGATCCACGAAACCTCAGAGCCGCTTGACGAAAAACAGTCTCGCCTCGGTCTCCGGATAATCGTCGATCCGACCAAATTCGCTGTAGCCCAGACGCCTGTAGAACCCGGGCGCCTGAAACGAGAATGTGTCGAGCCATATCCCGCCCATCCCCCTCAAGCGTGCTTCCTCCTCGAGGCGCGCCATCAGCTGGCCGCCGATCCCCTTGCCGCGCCCCTCCTCGGCCACCGCCAACAGCTCGACGAACACCCATTTCAGATCCAGCGAAAACCGGGCGGCAAGACCACCGAGGTAAAGATCGCCTTCACGCGCCTCGAGGAACACCATCTCAGACCTGAATGATTTCCCGGCCGCCTTGGAATGGTGATCGAGAAGCGCCAAGATGCGTCCTCGTACTTCATCCTCGGAACCATGGGCTGGATGGATCTCGGTCATTGTGGTGTCCTCTCATCGGTAATTGGCGAAAACCAGTCGCTCGCTTCGCCGGGTACGTGTGCTGTGCGTGATCCCACGACCCTCCGCCGGACGTATCGGTTCCATATCCGCATCACCGAACTGAACTGTCCGGCATGCCGCGAACATTGGCTCGCAGGAACCGGCCAACTTCCTGTGCGATTTCTTCATCCTCCTCCGTTCCGCCGAACCCGCCATGCGGCATTGCCTCGAAGACATGCAATTCCGTGACAACTGCCGCCTTGCACAGTTTCCGATGCAGGCGAACAGCATTCGACAAGAACAGATCCCGGGTGCCGCTCTGGATGAAGGTCGGCGGAAACGTCGCAGTGAAGGTTCCAAACAGAGGCGACAGGTACGGATGCGCAAGGTCCGCGCCATTCGCGTAAAGCTGGTTCGCTGATATCAGCGGGTTCGGTAGGTTTACATCCAGCGTCCTGTTCGCAGAAAAACTGTCGCCCGATTCCGTCAGGTCGATTTCGGGCGAGAGCAGGATGAGGCAGGCGGGCAGCGTCAGGCCTTCGTCCTGCGCGCGCAACGCGGTTGCGAGGGCAAGGTTGCCACCAGCAGACCGACCGCCAATGATGACGTGATCAGCACCGTATTTCTGAACGGCGTACCGATAGACACTCAGACAATCGTCCAGCGCTGCCGGAAAGGGGTGATCGGGGGGCATCCGGTAGTCGATCCCATAGCACCTTATGCCGTGAAGGTCGGCAATACTGCGCGCATTTTCCCGGCATGCGTTCCCACCACCGAACACAAAGGCTCCACCGTGCAAGTCGATATAGACGATTTCGCTGTTTCGCAGGTCGGAGGGGGTCGCAATATGAACCGTGGCGGACCCGATCTGAGCGGCCGTCGCCCGTGCGGCAACGTCGGAGCGGTGTGCCTTCAGCATGGATGCGTAATGTGCGTCTGTCGCCGACCTCAGGCGGCGCCAAGCATCATGATCGTCCGGCATCGGCATCTCGTAAGAAGCGTTGATCGGGATCCCGTCCTTGCTGACCGATCCATGCAGCATCAATTGTGCGGAATGGCTGATGGATTTCGGCACCGGAACGACGCGCTCGGCGAGCCTTACGCCATTCATGCGCATAATCTCTTCCGATCTTTCCATATCGGGCTCACTCCTCTTCTCTTGGTCGACCTGGTGATCCTTCGGGAAAGTCCGATCGATCCTATACGTCAATCAAAATGTTCCGCCGCCCCGGCCAGCGGCATCCTTCCGGTCCGATCGTCTCATTCGGTTTCCGTCACCTCGAGCCCGGTCCAATGGGCGGCAAAGGCCCACATGTCGGAGAACTCGTCGATGACCATCGCGGTCGGCTTGCCTGCCCCGTGACCGGCGCGGGCTTCTACGCGCAAGAGATGCGGGCGGTTCCCGATGTCCGCCGCCTGCAATGCAGCCGCGTATTTGAACGAATGGGCCGGCACGACCCTGTTGTCGGTATCCGCCGTGGTGACGAGGACAGCCGGGTATCGCACCCCGTCCTGGATCCTGTGCAAGGGCGAATAGGACAGCAGCGTGTGAAACTCTTCCTCAACGGAGGGGCTGCCGAATTCCTGGACCCAGGTCGCGCCGCCGGTAAAGCGGTCGAACCGCAGCATGTCGAGCACCCCTACCCCCGGCAAGGCTGCCGCGAACAGGTCCGGCCTTTGGTTGACGACGGCCCCGATCAACAGTCCGCCGTTGGACTCCCCGTGGATCGCGAGCCCGTCGGAGGGCGTGATGCCTTGCTCGATCAGATATTCACCGGCAGCATTAAAGTCGTCGAAGACGTTTTGCTTGTTGGCGCGTCTGCCGGCACGGTGCCAAGCTTGGCCGTATTCGCCACCGCCCCGAATGTTCGCCACGGCATAGACGCCGCCCTGCTCGACCCAGGCCAGTGCGGCGGGCGAGAAATGCGGCACCATGCTGATCCCGAAACCGCCATAGGCATTGAGCATCGTCGGTGCCGGGCCGTCGACATCCGTGCGCCGGACGACGAACAAGGGCACGCGCGTGCCATCCTCGGACATGTAGAAATGTGGCTCGACACGGATCGTGTCGAGATCGACCGCGATCTCGGGATCCGCCCAGACAGTCGTGTCATGTGCGGCGACGTCGAGGCGCAGCACAGTCAGCGGCGCGTCATAGCTGGTGAAGGCGAAAAAGGCCTCGTTCTCGCCGGGGCGGCCGCGGACGATCCCGGTGCTGCCCGGCCCCGGCAAAGCGACAGGGCCGTCTAAGGTTCCATCCAGCCGGTAGAGCTCGGCATGCGACTGGACATCCACGGTGTAGGACAACAGGATCCGGTTGCCCACCAACAAAGACCCGCCTTCGCGGAGAACGGCATCGGGCCGTTCCGGGATCAGTTCGGAAAACTCCGGCTCCTGCTCCGCCAAGTCTATCGTCACGACCCGACCCCGTGGAGCATCCATCTGCGTCGCAAAGACAAGCTGCGTGCCGACGTTGCCCAACAAGATCCATCGATCATCATGGCTTTCCACGATGGCGCTTGGCGCGGGATCGGCTGCCCTCAGATCCGTCACCGTGACCGCAACACCCCCCGTCAGCGCGGAGGTATAGACGATCAGATAGCGGCCATCCGGCGTGACCTCGACATTGTGCAACAGCGCTTGACCCGGCGTCGGCGCATGGATCAGCCGATCTTCCGACTGGTTCGTGCCCAGTCGATGCAAATAGACAGCGTGGCCTTCGACACTGGCGCTGAAGGCGGCACCCGTTTCGGGCTCGGGGAACCGGGAATAGTAGAAGCCCGAACCATCGGGATGCCACGCGATTGTGGTGAACCGTGCCCATTCGACGCTGTCCTCCCGCATCTCGCCGGTGGCCACGTCGATCACCCGGATGGTGCGCCAGTCCGACCCGCCGTCCTGCACGGCAAAGGCCACGAAGGCGCCATCGCCAGAGACGGCCCATTCGGCCAGGGCGACAGTGCCATCCTCCGACCAGGTGTTCGGGTCGATCAGGACACGGTTCGCGCCATCTGCCCCTTCCCGCACCAGAAGCTGCGCCTGGTTGTCGAGACCGCCGCTGCGGGTGAAGAAGTAGAGACCGCCGCGCTCGAACGGTGGGGTCAGGGTTTCGTGGTCGAACATCGCCGTCAGGCGGCGCTGGAAGACATCCCGGCCAGCCAGACCCTCGAGGTAAGGCGCCGAAACCGCATTCTGCGCCTCGATCCATTCCGCAACCTCGGCGTCCTGGCGCGGGTCGTTCTCCAGCCAGCGGAACGGGTCGGCGACCGTGACGCCGAAATGCGTCTCCTCGATATCGGTCTGACGTGTTTCCGGGTAGGTCATCGGCGGGGTCTCCTGTGCCACTGCCGGGGCGATCGACATGAGCAGCGCTGTTGCGGCAGCGCCGGAAAGGTGCATCGCCATCGAGAGCGGGCCCTGTCGTTCGGTCATCTTTCGGCGCGATGGGCGGATGGATATGCGCCCGGTGAGCCGGCTTTTTCGTCCTGCCATGGTGTTGTTTCCTTCTTTTTCGGGCGCGCCATCCAGCGCTGTCCCGGGTCGGCCGCCGCTGTCAGGCGACGGCGTCGCAGATCGGGAGTGTCGCAGCCGTCCGGATCGCCGCGACGATGCGGGCGGTCGCCTCCTCCGAACTCACCTTCACGCCGTCGTTGATGACGGCCGCGCTGATCTCTTCGTCGACGAGGCGCATGGCCGCCGTGATTGCAGCTGCGCAGAGCTTGACCTCAAGATCCTCCGCACTCCGCGCCGCACGGTCGGCGACGACGCCGCGCAGCTCCATCTCGGCGGCGTGGCACGCCATGAGCCAGGCCGAGCGCAGGGCTGGTTCGCGATCCAGAACTGCTAGGATCCGGACGGCGGCGATGCCGTCCCGGATAAAGGCATCGTCAAGAGCGAAGGCCGTCATGGACCGGGCCAGGAACTCGTCGATGCTATCCGTCTTCGGCCATCGCCCAAGCAGAGCGGCAAAGCGCAGCTCGCTGACTTTCAGCACCGGCTCGACGCAGGCTTCCTTGGACCGGAAGTATCGCCAGACCGTTCGCGTCGAAAGGCCCGCCGCGGCGGCTATGTCGTCACCGCTGGTCGCATCGAAGCCCTTCTCCCAGAACAGCCTTGCGGCATGTCGGGAGACGTCGAGCCGCGCATCCTCCAGTCTCGATCCGTCTGACACTCTGTGACCTCCGTTCACGCACGGTGATACCAGTGCTGGGTCCTGTTCGTCAGGTTCTTGGGGGATATCGACCCATCAACCAATCGAGTCACTAAGTGACACACATGTTAGATGTCACTTAGTGACAGACGATGCAAGAGGACAGCCAGCCTTTCCGCCTGTGATGCCCCGACAAGATGCACAGCCAAGGCATGGACATGAGTGTGTGGTGCGCGACCGTCAGACCGGGCGGCCCGACGTCCTGACCGATACAGCCGCTAGCCAGCGCTGCTGGCCGTCAGCCCTGTTGATGCCGCCCGCAACCATCTTCGGAAGTCCACCATCGCGGGTGTGGGCGGCCGGTCCGCGGGCCATGTGAGGGCGTAGCTGCCAACCGTCACCACCGTCGAAAACGGCTGAACCAGCCGCCCATCCGCGGTGTGGCGCGTGAACATGTCGACGGGAAGCAGCGCCACGCCCCCGCCCTCCGCCGCGATCTCGGCCATGGCCAGCGACGAGTCGAAGATCGGACCGGTCAGCGGTGGACAGGGTACGCCCGCCTCTGCGAACCAGCGAGGCCATTCATCGCTGCGATAGCTCCGCAGCAGGACCTCACGGCCGAGGTTTTCGGGCTTCGTCAGATATTCGGCAACCTCCGGCGCACACAGCGGTGCCAGCGGAGCCTCGAGCAGCACCTCGGACTCAAGCCCGGGCCAGGAACCGGCACCGTAGCGGATCGCCATGTCGAGCCCTTCGCGCAGGATCTCGACGCGGTTGTTGTTGGTCGAGATGCGCAGGTCGATCGACGGATGGTCCCGCCGGAACGCGGGCAAGCGCGGCAAGAGCCAGGCGACGGCAAAGGTCGTGACGACACCGATCTTCAACGTCTCGATATTGCGATGCCCCGTGATCCGGTCGAGGGTCCGCGCCATGGCGTCGAAGCCATGTTCGAGGACTGGGTAAAGCGCCCTCCCCTCATCCGTCGGCACCAATCCGCCGGAGGCACGCACGAACAGCGCGACGCCCAGCCGATCTTCAAGCCGCGCAATCTGATGGCTGACCGCGGCCTGGGTCACGCGCAACTCTATGGCGGCACGCGTGAAACTGCCTTGCCGGTAGGCCGCTTCGAACACGCGCAACCCATTCAGGGGAAGGTCCGGGCGATCCATAGGCATTACTCCAGCTAATGTTGATGGTGATACTTTGTCGTTTGATGGCCGTAAAGCGGCAGGCTAAGGGGTGCGGCGTGACATCACCTGATGTCTTGCATGTTCCAACCCATCATGGCCGCGCGTCATTCCCCGCCTCGTGCAGGCGGCGGAGCGGAGCCGTGCGCCATCGATGCCGACAAGGATGACCCCATGTTGACCCATTCCGCCAAGCTGCTCCTGCTGGCCGCCGGCCTTGCCCTCGGATTGCTGGCTGGCACCCCTGCCTTTGCGCAGGACCCCGAGCAGACCCTTGCCGCAACCATCGACCGCATCGAACAGGACCTCGATGCGCGCGTTGGGCTTCTGATCCGCGACAGCGGGTCGGATTGGTCCGCCACCTACCGGGCCGACGAACGTTTCCTGATGACCAGCACGTTCAAGACGATGCTGTGCGGCGCCGTCCTGCATCGCGTCGACGCAGGCGACATAGACCTTGAGGAACGGATCGCGATCGAGACAGCGGATATCCTCGACTATGCGCCTGTCACCGAAACGATGGTCGGAAACACGATGAGCGTGGGCGCCCTGTGTCACGCCGCGCTCGACATGAGCGACAATACGGCGACAAACCTCCTGATCGACCGGATCGGCGGCACGCAGAGCGTCACCGCCTTCCTGCGCGAGATCGGCGATCCGGTAAGCCGGCTGGACCGCCGCGAGCCCGAGGTGAACACCTTCGCCCCGGACGATCCGCGCGACACGACCACGCCCGCGGCGATGGCCTCGACCATGGAAGTCTTGCTCGCGGGCGACGCCCTGTCCCCGCAATCGCGCGCGCAACTGGTCGACTGGATGAGCGCAGGCGGCGTCACGGGCGCCCTGATCCGCGCGAGCACGCCCGAGGGCTGGCATGTCGCCGACAGGTCGGGCAGCGGCAATTTCAACCGCAACATCGTGGCGATGGTCACACCGCCGGATCGGGCGCCCTATTTCATCGCGATCTTCCTCTCGGACGCGCAGGCCGACTTCGACACCCGCAACGCCGCCGTGATCGCCCTCTCCGACGCCGTCATGCAGGTCGTGACGAGCCGGTAAGGCCGCCCCGTACGCAAGGAAACGACGCTTGGGGCGCGCATCGTGACCAAGCATCGAACGCCGAGGTGAAGGGATATGAAAAGACGGATCTTTCTGGCCCTGATGGCCGCGGCCCTGTCGCGGGGCGCTGCTGCACAACCATCGGGTCACGCGGTTCGGGACCTGTATCCCCGCACTTACGACGACGGGATCATCCCGAACTTTTCCCTCGAGCTGATCGAGATATCGGCGGGAACCGACATTTCCGTCGCCCTTCTGGATACGGCAAGCGCCCGCAGCGTCCAATGGAACGACACGGCGCGGATTAACCTCGACGGGACGGTCAGCCTCTTGCTGGCCGCCGCAGTCCTTCGCCGTGTCGCCGAAGGTCGCGATGTTCTGGACCGAGACGTTCCCGCAGCGGAAGGGCTGATCGGACAGAAGATGACCGTGGACGCCCTTTGTGCCGCGATGATGACCCGCGGCGACAGCACGGCGGCCAGCCTTGTGCTGGGTGTCGTCGGCGGATCGGATGGGCTCACCAGTTTCCTGCGGGACATCGGCGATGTGGAGACTGAGGTCGCCGCAACCGCAGCGCAAGGCGACGATGCCACGCCAGGCAGCATCCGGGGCACGACGACGCCCTGCCAGATGCTCCGGAACCTCGAGCGGCTTCTTTTGGGCGATGGCCTGACCGCAGATGGCAAGGCGCGACTTCTGGACTGGAAGACCTCCAACACCACCGGCGCGTCCAGGCTGCGGGCGGGGTCGCCCGAGGGGTGGATTGTGGCCGACGTGACGGGTCAGGGGGCTTACGGCGAAACCTCTGCACTTGCCGCGATCTTTCCACCGGATCGCACACCACTGCTTATGGCCGTTTATTTCGGGCGTTCACCACGCGCCCCGGGCGCACAGGATCGCTATTTCGCAGAGCTTGCCCGCATCGCGACGGACAACATCCAAGAACCGATGGAGGCGACAAGCCATGACTAGGCGCATGCTACTTCCCTGTGCCGCAGCTGCCCTGCTGCCGGTCCAAGGTCTCGCCCAGGGGGCTGATCTCGAGGGGATGACCTGGACAGAACAGAAATGCGCCTTCTATGACCGCGCCTTCGACGATGCGGTCGGAAAGGTCGATGCCAAAGGTCTGAGCGCCGCGTTTCTTGCGCAGAACGAGGCCTTCGTCGCGGGCGGCTGCACCGAATACCTTCGGATCTGTCCCACCTCGGCGCAGGAATATCGGCTTGTCGACATCCTGACGTTGATGACGATGAACGAAGGCATGGCCAGCACATTCGTGCCCTTCGGATGCCCCCAGTAAGGTCCAGCCGGGATCTTCAGGATAAAAATCTGGTTTTTGCTGCGGCACTACTGCCTTTCAGGGCGCGCTGCCCCGAGACCTCACCCAGCGTCAACGGCCGTCGCCAAGGGCCTGCAAACCGGCCGTGATCGCGGCCGCTTCCACCGCAAGCTGGCGGCGCGTTGGCGTCTGGCCCAAGACCACCATGCGCCAGTAGAGCGGCGCCGGAAGCAGATCGAGCGCAAGGTCGCGATCCACGGCCCCGTCCAGTTCACCCCGCGCAATCGCACGGTCGAGAATGACCTGCCCCTGTCCCCGCCGCGCTTCGGCCACTTGCGCATTCAGGGCCCGCATCTCGGCGGATCGCGCCGCCTCGGCATGCAGATCGGGCAGGATGCGCCGGATCACCGGGTGGCGCAGCACGGCCCGTAGGCGGATCAGAAAGGCCAGAACATCGGCGTTCAGGCTGCCGTGATCCTCGGGCATGGCAAGGGTCAGGCCAAGCTCCGACAGGGCCGCCGCCGCAAACTCCTGGCGCGACGAAAACCGCCGATAGATCGCGGCCTTACCGGCACCGGCTTTCGCCGCAACCCGTTCCAGGCTGACTGCGGCCAGTCCGCGCTCGGCCCATTCCTCGAAGAACGCGCGGTAGAGCGCGATGGTAAGGTCGGCGCTCATCACGGCCGCGCCGGAGGGTTTCCGGCGGCTCTTTTCAACGGAACGGTTGCGTTCCAACGAAATTCTCCCCATATGGTCGATACGCTAACGTTCCATCCATATGAGGTTCCGCCATGGACCACAAGTTCGACAGTTTTTCCGACCTGCTTCGTGCCGCGCTTGGCGAAAAGCTCGCGCCTTCGGACAGCCTGCTGGGCATGTTTGACGAGGATGTCGTCTTCGAATTCCCCTATGCGCCGGAGGGCCTTCCCAAACGCCTCGACGGGGTCGGGGCGCTGGACGCCCATCTGCAGAAGCTTGGCCCGCTGATCGATTTCGGCCCTATGGTTCTGGGCACCGTTCACGCCGCGGGCGACACGATCATTTTTGAGTTTTCCTGCACCGGGAAAGGCGTCCGGACCGGTGCCCCCTACGATCAGGACTACATTTCGGTCGTGACCCTGCGCGACGGGCGCATCATGCGATACCGCGATTACTGGAACCCAACGGTGGTCCTGACGGCACTCGGCGGACGAGAAGCGGCCGCCGCTGCTTATGCGGAAGAGGTGCCGGCATGATCGGGAAAATTCTCGTCATCGGGGGCAAGGGCAAGACGGGCCGTCGCATTGCGGCGCGGCTGTCAGCGGCAGGGATCGAGACGGTCATCGGCACCCGTGCGCCCGCTTCCGCACAGGACAAGCGGTTCGATTGGTCGGACCTCACCACCGCTACGGCCTTCGACGGCTGCAAGGCGGCTTACGTTGTGGCCCCCACCGACCGGACCGATCATCTGGCGGTGATGCAACCCATGCTCGAGTCGGCGATGACGCGGGGCGTGCGGCGTTTCGTGTTGCTCAGTTCGTCGCTTTTGCACCCCGGTGGCCCCATGATGGGGGAGGTTCACGCCTGGTTGGCGACCAATTCCAACGATTGGACGGTCCTCCGCCCCTCGTGGTTCATGCAAAATTTCTCGGAAGGGCCACACGCATCGACGATCCGGGAGGAAGGCGCCCTCTACAGCGCCACGGGCACCGGCCGCGTCGGCTTCATCGATGCCGAAGACATCGCCGCCACTGCCGTTGCGGCCCTGACGACCCAAACGCCCCTCAACCGTGATTTCGTCCTGACAGGACCGGAATCCCTCGGCTACGACGACACTGCGGCGATCCTCTCTGCGGTGACCGGCCAGACGGTCCGGCACATCCCGCTAGAGCCTGCCGAATTGACGGCCCGCTTTTTGGCACAGGGCCTCCCGCTGGACTATGCCGAGGCTCTGACGAACCTGGACAGTGCCATCAGGTCGGGCGCGGAAGCTCGCACAACGGATCACGTCGAACACCTGAGCGGGCAGCCCCCAACCCCCTTCCGGAGCTTTGCGGATCGGGTGCGGGACATTTGGATGTGACGCCTGAAGCGGCGTCTGTTCGACTGCGGGCGTTCCGGCCAGACACAGCGAGCGTCAGGCGGCTACGCCGACCTGTCCGCGCCTGCAAGCGCCGAGAGTCTCCGCGCCGCTCAATCCGCAAGCCGCCAGCGGCGTACGTGATCGACCAGCGCCCGCAGTTTGGGCGCCATGTGCTTGCGCTGCGGGAAATACAGGTAGAACCCCGCGAAGGGCGGAAGGTAGTCCGTCAGCAGCGGCACAAGCGCGCCGCTGTCGAAATGCTCCCTCATGCAATCCCGCGGGGCAAAGGTGATGCCGCCCCCCGCCAGCGCAACCCGCAGCATCAGCCGGAGGTCATTGGTCGTGAGCTGCGGATCGACCATCACGTCGAAGGGCTGGCCATCTCGCTCGAATTCCCATCGCCAGGGCGCCGTGTTGGGACCGGGCCGCCAGCCGATGCAGCGATGATGCAGAAGATCGCCCGGATGCTCCGGCGCTCCATGTTTCGCAACATAGCCGGGGGAGGCCGCCGCGACCTCCCTTTGCGGACCGCTGACGGGCACGGCGATCATATCCTGCTCGATCACTTCGCCCAGGCGAACACCTGCATCATAGCCATGCTCGACGATATCCAGCTCTTCATCGGTCACCGTCACATCGACAATGATCTTGGGATACGCCTCTGCAAAACGGGCCAGCAGGGGGCCGGACAGGAACTCCTCGGCGATGGAGGTGACCGCAAGCCGCAGCCGACCGCTCGGGGCATCGCTGTTCACCTCCAGCGCGTCGTGAACCGCCCCCATGGGCGCGCGTAGGCTCTCGACCAAACGCTCCCCTGCCTCGGTCAGGCGAACGGCGCGGGTCGTCCGCATCACCAGCTGCACCCCAACCGTATCCTCGAGCCGGCGTATCCCCTGGCTGACAGCGGACCGCGTGACGCCAAGCCGGTCGGCGGCGGCGCGGAAGTTCCGCTCCTCCGCGACGGCGAGCAAGAGCGGCAGCAGGTTCAGGTCCATCCAACACCTCCGTTGTCGCGCAGCGCTAACCATCCAGTCCAGCACTGGCTCAATACTCTCTACAGCCGCCTTGGTCCATGTTCCTCCGTGCGATCAATCTGAAAAGGAGAACGTCATGGACAAGGTCATTCTGATCACCGGAGCGTCGAGCGGCATCGGCGAAGGCATCGCCCGCGAGCTTGCGGCCCGCGGCGCGAAGATCCTCATGGGCGCACGCCGCTCGGACCGGCTGGAGACCATCGCCGAAGAGTTGCGCTGGAACGGCGCCGATGTCGCCACATGGCAACTCGATGTGACCGACATCGCTTCCATGCAGGACTTCGCGCAGACCGCCCTCAACCTGTGGGGCCGCATCGACGTGCTGGTGAACAATGCCGGTGTCATGCCCCTGTCGCCCATGTCCGCCCTCAAATTCGACGAATGGGAGCGGATGGTGGACGTGAACATCAAAGGGGTCCTGTGGGGGATCGGCGCCGTTCTGCCTATCATGGAGCGGCAGGGCGAAGGCCAGATCATCAACATCGGCTCCATCGGTGCCCTGCAGGCCTCGCCGACGGCGGCGGTCTATTGCGGCACCAAATTCGCGGTGCGCGCGATCTCGGACGGGTTGCGCCAGGAAAGCAGCGCCATACGCGTCACCTGCGTCAATCCCGGCGTGGTGGAAAGCGAGCTTGCCTCCTCCATCACCCATGAGGAGACGCAGGCGCTTATGGGCGGTTACCGCGCCATCGCGCTGAAACCCGCCGATGTCGCGCGTGCCATCGGCCAGCTGATCGACGCCCCCGCGTCCGTCGACACGACCGAAATCACCATCCGCCCCACCGCATCCGCAAATTGAGGCTTACAATGGAGAAATCGACCATGCTTACCGCCGCCCTTCTGGCCACCGTCGCGGAATTCGCCCGGCGTGACGACCCGCACCCCTATTCCGGGCTGTGGGTCACCGCCGACAACCGCATCCGGCACGAACTGCTTCCCAACGGCCGCTATGTCGAGGCCCGCGGCAATCAGGAACGCGCCTACGAAGGCCGCTACGAGATCACTGGCACGCATATCGACTACTGGGACGACAGCGGCTTTACCGCCGACGGTGAATTCGTCGAACCCGACGTGCTGCAGCATGCCGGGATGACCTTCTTTCGGAAGTAATCGCGGTCACGGTGGCAAACCTTCCGTGGTCTTCACACAAAATGGTCGGCTCCCCCCTGTCGGGAGGCCGACCAAACCGGCCAATCCTGCAGAACAGGCAAGTCCCGTAACCTGTCGCGGGCAAAGTCGAGAAAGCAGCGCAGTTTCGCCGTCACGCACCGCCATCATGTCCGAGGGCGGCAAATCACCGATCCGCAGGGCGACGTCGATGCCCTCCTCGACCAGGTTCAAGATCCGGTCGACCTTAAGCAGATCTGCCGCCACTTCCGGATAGATCACCTGTCGCGGCAGCTGAGGATTGCGGGGAAGCTGCACGAGAGACAGGACATCACGTCCGTCTACTTGGTCCCCGTCGATGACCGCCCGCCAGACCCGTTCAGGGTCAGACAGCATCTTCTGATCGAAGTGCAGGGTCCTCGCCAGCACGGCACCTCCAAGCGCTCCTATTCCCTGTCCGGGCCGCCGCAGGACCGCCGCTTCTATCGGATCAGCGTAAAGCGTAAAGACAAGGGGCTGGTATCGCGGTTCCTGCATGACGATAGCCACGAGGGCGATGCTATCGCAGCGCGCGGGCGCGCGGGCGACTTCGTCGCGCCGGGCTGGGACTGCCAGCTGGTGTTGGTCAGCGCAGGTGTCGGTCTCACGCCCGTGATTTCCGCGCTCTGGGCCAATGTCGGCCAGAAAAACCGGGATATCTGGTTTTTCAACGGCACACGAAACGGTGCGACCCACGCTCTCCGCGATGAGGTGAACGGCCTTGTGCAAGCCAACCCGAAGCTGCGCAAACGTGTATTCTACAGCCAGCCCAAGGCCACCGACCGGACATAGACGATGACCTTCAGGGCCGTCTTTACGCAGGTTTCCTTCTTGCCCTAGGGGCCGGTCCAAACGCGCGCTACCTACTGTGTGGCCCGGTGGCCGTTCAATCCGGCATTCAGCGCTGTCTCGTGTCTTCGGGCGTTCCGCTAAGCCAAGTGCATCAAGATACCTTCGGCCCGGCAGGCTGACCCATGCGAAGTTTGCGAAAGGCTCCAACTCTTTGGTGAGATGGAGCATCGTTGGCACGACGGTGAGCACGCTTTCCCCTGAAGGTCGCGGATGCGCCGTGCACCTGGTTGTCGCGACAGCGTCACGACGAGGACGGCCGTCGGCCTGAGGGCTCTTGCGCACAGTGCTTGCCCTGAAGTTCATATCCGGATGGCGGCATCGCTGCAGATCTGCTGGCGACAGCGCCCCCTTTTCGGCACGGTATATCCTTGCTCATCTCGAGGTCGATCCCATGGATCGGCGAGCGCGGCGCGACCGCGCTTGGGTGTGGACCTCCCGGCTGCCCGACCTGCGGAACAGGGGGCAGGTCTTCGCGTGCAAGCCGGCTACCACGCTGGACTCACAAGATGAATCCCGCATCGGTCCCTCCCGGGTTTGGTGCGGCGGAGCCATGGACAGCTTCATTCTCGACCTTTATACGCGACAGCGAACTCGCAAAGCTGATTGATCGTTCGAGAATAGGACTTGCATGAAGGCCGTTATCTTGTCCGGTGGTCTGGGAACTCGGATCAGCGAAGAAAGCCATCTGAGACCCAAGCCGATGATCGAGATCGGGGGCAAGCCGATCTTATGGCACATCATGAAGCTATACGGATATCACGGGATCACGGAATTCGTGATTTGCTGTGGCTACAAAGGGTACGTGATCAAGGAATATTTCGCCAATTATTTCCTGCACATGTCCGATGTGACCTTCGACATGTCGGAGAACCGAATGGAGGTGCATCACCGCTCCGCGGAGCCGTGGAAGGTGACGCTGGTCGATACCGGTGAACAGACCCAGACCGGTGGTCGTCTGGCGCGTGTGCGGCCCTATATCGACGGCACATTTTGCCTGACCTATGGCGACGGCGTCAGCGACGTCCACATCCCAACGCTGCTGGCCCATCACCGAGCCGAGGGCGCGCAGGCCACCGTCACGGCGATCCAGCCCGCCGGCCGGTTCGGCGCGTTGGAGCTGCAGGGCGAGCGGGTGCGCAGTTTTCTCGAGAAGCCGCAAGGCGACGGGCGCTGGATCTCGGGCGGGTTCTTTGTGTGCGAACCGTCGGTTTTCGACCGGATCGAGGGCGATGACACAATCTGGGAGCGCGGCCCGTTGGAAGGTCTCGCCGCCGACGGCGCGCTTGCCGTGTACCGTCATCCCGGGTTCTGGGCGGCAATGGACACGCTGCGTGACAAGAATTTTCTCGAATCCCTCTGGGCATCGGACAAGGCGCCGTGGCGGGTCTGGGGATGACGGCAGACTGGCACGGTCGGCGCGTCGTGATCACGGGACATACCGGGTTCAAGGGATCTTGGCTGTCGCATTGGCTGTTGCGCCGGGGGGCCGAGGTGTTCGGCCTGTCGCTTTCGCCTGACACGACGCCGGCGCTGTTCGACCAGCTTGGGCTTGCCGGCCGGCTGGACCACCGGATCGGCGATATCCGCACGCCGGGCTTGGTGGCCGAGCGCGTCGCCGAAGTGCAGCCCGATGCGATCTTTCACCTCGCCGCTCAGCCGCTTGTCCTTCGGTCCTACGCAGATCCGGTCGAGACCTGGAGCACGAATGTCATGGGCACGCTCAATGTGCTCGAGGCGGCGCGTGGGCTGTTGCGCCCTTGCGCGCTGGTCGTGATCACAACCGACAAGGTCTATGAGAACCGCGAATGGCCCCACCCCTACCGGGAACCAGACCGCCTCGGAGGCCATGATCCCTATTCCGCCAGCAAGGCCGCAACCGAACTTTTGGTGGCAAGCCATGCCCGCGCGTTTTTGCGCGGTGGGCCAGTGCGGCTGGCCACGGCCCGGGCAGGCAATGTGATCGGAGGCGGCGACTGGGCGGAAAACCGCATTCTTCCCGATCTGGCGCGCGCGCTTGCCGCAGGTCGGCCGCTGGCGCTGCGCAACCCGGCCGCGATCCGGCCGTGGCAGCATGTGCTGGACCCGCTGGCAGGCTACATGACCATGGCCGAACGCATGCTGGCCGATACCCCCGTGCCTGACGCCGTCAATTTCGGCCCTGCATTGACCGATCTGGCGCCCGTCCGGCGACTGGTCGAGATCGCGCTTCGGCATTGGCCCGGCACATGGCACGACGCCTCCGACCCTGACGCCCCGCACGAGGCCGGGCAACTGGCCCTGTCGATCGAACTGGCCCGCGCCACGCTGGGCTGGGCCCCGCGCTGGGGTCTCGAGGATGCGGTGGCCCGCAGCATCGAATGGTATCGCGGCCTTCATGAAGGCGCCGACCCTGTGGCGCTGACCGATGCCCAGATCACAGCCTTCGAGGCGTCGGACAGATGATCTTTCACCCGCTCAAGCTGCATGGCGCGTTCCGCATCGCGCTGAACCCGAGGGAGGACACGCGCGGGTTCTTTGCACGGTTCTTTTGCACCGAGGAGTTCCGTGCGCAGGGGCTTCTGCCCGAAATCGCACAGATCAACACCTCCTTCAGCCGCGCGGCGGGGACGGTGCGGGGGCTTCATTTCCAGCGGCCACCGGCCGCGGACAGCAAGGTGGTGCGGTGTCTGCGCGGCGCGATCCGGGACGTGATCGTCGACCTTCGCGCCCGCTCGCCGCAATTCGGTCAATGGGAAGCTGTGGACCTGACCGCAGAAAACCGCGACATGGTCTATGTGCCGCCGGGGTTTGCTCACGGGTTCCAGACACTGTTGCCCGATACGGAGTTGTTGTACCTGCATGGGGCGGCCTACAGCCCTGCTCACGAAGGCGGCGTCGCCCATGACGATCCCGAACTCGGCATCGACTGGGCCTTGCCCGTCGCAAATCTTTCGCCCCGGGACGCTGCCCTGCCCCGGCTGCACGACCTGGAGCCTCTTGCAACATGAACTGCCGCCATTGTCAGGCTCCGCTCAGAGACGTCTTTCTGGATCTGGGTGCGGCCCCACCCTCCAACGCCTACATGACGCGCGACGCATTGCGCGCGCCCGAGGTGCATTATCCCTTGCGGCTGTTCGTTTGCGGCACCTGCCGACTGGTCCAGACAGAGGATTTCACAACGGCGGACGCTCTGTTCAGCGATGATTACGCCTATTTTTCCTCGACCTCCAAGGGCTGGCTCGCCCATGCCGCGCGCTATGCCGCGATGGTGATCGACCGGCTGGCGCTTGGGCCCGCCTCGCATGTCGTCGAACTGGCGAGCAATGATGGTTATCTTCTGCGCAATTTCGTCGAAGCGGGCATCCCCTGTCTGGGGATTGAACCGACCAACAGCACCGCCGTGGCGGCCGAGGCGCTCGGCATCCCCGTGCTGCAGGAATTCTTCGGTGAGGCCGTGGGCGCGCGACTGGCCGCCGAGGGGCGGCAGGCCGACCTGATCGCAGGCAACAATGTCTTTGCCCATGTCCCCGACATCAATGATTTCACGGCGGGGATCGCGGCACTGCTGAAGCCCGAAGGCGTTGTCACGCTGGAATTTCCGCATCTGATGGAACTGGTGGAACACGGTCAGTTCGACACCGTCTATCACGAGCATTTTTCCTATCTCTCGCTGCTCAGCGTCGCGCGCATCCTTGCCAAGGCCGGTCTGCGAATTTTCGATGTCGAGCAGATCCCGACACATGGCGGAAGCCTGCGCGTCTGGGGCTGTCTCGACGGCGCGCCACATGTCGAACGTGGGGCAGTGGCCGCGCTTTTGGCCGAGGAACGCGCCCGCGGCATGGCGGGGGATGACTTCTACCGCGGGTTCCAGACCAGGGCCGAGACGATCAAGGACGACCTGTTGCGGTTCTTGCTCAAGGCACGCGCCGACGGCAAGACGGTGGCGGGCTACGGCGCGGCGGCCAAGGGCAACACGCTTTTGAATTTCGCCGGCGTGCGACCCGACCTGCTCAACTTCGTGTGCGATGCGGCAACGGCCAAGCAGGGCAAGTTCCTGCCCGGCTCGCGTATCCCGATCCTTGCGCCCGCCGCGTTGAGCGCGGCCGCGCCGGATTACGTCTTGATCTTGCCTTGGAACATCGCCGAGGAGGTGATGGCCCAGCTTGATCCGCTGCGCGCCTCAGGCACGCGCTTCGTGACCGCAGTGCCGGAGTTGCGAGTGAGATGACGGACCGGGTCTTTCCGACCGCGGTGACAGGTTTCGTCGTGAGGCCGGTTCTGGCCGATCCCGCCCGTCATGGTCGGGCGATATGCCTGGCTCGGCATAGGCCCGATGCGCTGACCGAAGGCATGGGCAGGCGGCAGGCGGCCTGCACCGGTATCGCCAAGGTGATCCATGGCACATGGCGCGCGCGCCCCGGCGCCTGTCTGACCTCGCCCCGCAGCAGTGACTGCCGGACGGGCATGATCAGGCCGGACCAAGGCGTGGCGAATGTCCGCACGGGCGTCTTGATCGCCACGCGCCAGCTTGCGAAACGGATCGCGCAGGGATACGCGCGGCGCGACATGTGGCGGTTCGGGGTGCGGGGCGACACTTTGGTGGCGACCGGTCACGAGCTGGGCATACCCGCCTGCCTGCCCGCCGATGAGGAGAGAACATGACACCTCAGACCCGTCTGTTGTATGCACAGGACGCGCTGCCCGTTTTCCAGAACCGGATGTATGACAGCGCAGCCGAGGGGCGCGATTGCCCCAAGGGCGACATGCGGTTGGTCGAGGATCTGGAAACGGGGCTGGTGCACAACGCGGCCTTCAACCCGGAGTTTGTCGATTACGACGCCGCCTACCAAAACGAACAGGCCGGCTCGCCGCAGTTCAGGGCACATATGGACGCCGTGGCCGATCTGGTCGAAGACAAGATGGGACGCACCGGGCTGATCGAGGTTGGCTGCGGCAAGGGCACCTTTCTGGAACTGCTATCGGACCGGGGCGCAAAGGTGACCGGCTTCGATCCTACCTACGAGGGCGACAGCCCGCTGGTGAAGCGCGCCTATTTCAGTCCCGGCCTCGGGCTGCGCGGCGAGGGGCTGATCTTGCGACATGTGCTGGAACACATCCCCGACCCTGTTGCGTTCCTGCGCAAATTGGCCGAGGCGAACGGTGGACGCGGCCTCATCTATATCGAGGTGCCCTGCCTCGACTGGATCTGCACCCACAAATCCTGGTTCGACATCTTCTTCGAGCATGTGAACTACTTCCGGCTGACGGACTTCAACCGGATCTTCGCGCGTGTGGTGCATGCCGACCGGGCCTTTGGTGGGCAATACCTTCGGGTGGTCGCCGATCTGTCGACCCTGCGCACACCACGCCGCGACGCCGGCGACACGGTCCGCTTCCCCGACGACATCACCGCACGCCTGAAGGCCCAGACCGAGACGGGTGGCCCTGACGATATCGTCTGGGGCGGCGCCTCCAAAGGCGTGATCTTTTCGCTTTTGCGGGAACGCGCGGGCCGTCCCGTGGGCAGGGTGATCGACATCAACCCGGCCAAACAGGGGCGCTACCTGCCCGCGACGGGCCTGCGCGTGCTGTCCCCCGACGAGGGGCTGCGCGGTATCGAACCCGGGGCGACGATCCTTGTGATGAACCCCAATTATCTCGACGAGATCCGCCAGATGACGGGCAACGCCTTTACCTATGTGGGAGTGAGCGCATGACACCTTTCGAAAAAGAGGTGGCCGACCGCCTTGCCGCGGCCCAGACCGACAAGGGCCTGCGCGCGGCCGGTCAGGCCTTTGCCGAGGCGACGATCCCGGCGCAGTATTCCTACAACTTCTTTTGGGCTGGACGGCCGATCATCCAGTATCCGCAAGACATGGTCGCGTTGCAGGAAATCGTCTGGGCCACGCGCCCCGACCTGATCATCGAAACGGGCATCGCCCATGGTGGATCGCTGATCTTGTCGGCCTCGCTTCTGGCGATGCTGGACTACTGCGATGCCGCCGAGGCAGGCGGGGTGATCGACCCGCGCCAGCCGCGCCGCAAGGTTCTGGGCATCGACATCGACATCCGGCCCCATAACCGCGCCGCGATCGAGGCACATCCCATGGCAAGCCGCATCGAGATGATCGAAGGCTCCGCCATAGCGCCCGACATCGTGGCGCAGGTCCGCGCGCGCGCCGAAGGCGCCGGGCGGGTGATGGTCTGCCTCGACAGCAATCATACCCATGATCACGTTCTGGCCGAGCTTGAGGCCTATGCCGAGCTTGTCACCCCGGGTTGCTATTGCATCGTTTTCGACACCGTGGTCGAGGATCTGCCGGCAGAGATGGCGGGTGATCGCCCTTGGGGGCCGGGCGACAATCCCAAGACGGCCGTGCATCACTGGCTGCCCGGGAACCCCGATTTCGAGATCGACCGCAGCATGGATGCCAAACTGCTGGTCTCCGTCGCGCCCGATGGCTACCTGCGGCGCAAGGGCTGAGGGCGGGACGTGCCGGGGTCGGTGGATATCGCGGCAGGTGCGACGCCCCGGGTGTCCATCGGGATGCCGGTCTACAATGCCGCGAAACATCTGCCGGGGGCCATCGACTCGTTTCTGGCGCAGGGGTTTGCCGATTTCGAACTGATCATTTCGGACAATGCCTCGACCGACCGCACGGGCGACATCGCCCGACGCTATGCCGCGCGCGATCCCCGCATCCGCTACGTGCGACAGCCTCGCAATATCGGCGCGGCGGGAAACTTCGCCTATGTCTTGGGCGAAGCGCGCGGGGACTTCTTTCAATGGGCTGCCCATGACGACCTGTGGCGCCCCTTCTGGCTGGAACGTGCCGTCGCGGCGCTGGATGCAGAGCCCGAGATCGGCTTCGCCTTTCCCAGTTTTGCGATCAAGGATCAGATCTTTGGGTTCCTTGATGAGTACGACCCCGGGATATTTGCGTTTGTCGAGTCCCGTGACAGCCGCGCACGGCTGCTGCATTTCCTCGCGCTGCATTTTTCGCACAAGTGCAACATTGTGTATTCGCTCTTTCGAACAGAGTTCATGCGTCAGGCCATACAGTCGCAAGGGCTGGAAAACGATGGTGTCCTCGCAGCCGTCTGTGTGGGGAGGGCCAAAGGAAAAGTGATCGCTGGTTTCCCCTTTCTTAAGCGCTGGGGCCTCGTTCGCAGCTGGATCAGGCGTGCTGTTCCACTGTCGCAAAGACGCGAGGCGAACTTCCGAAACGACGTGGCGCGAAGTGTTCCAGTCCTCGAAGTGGCCTTTCCTTGGGCCGTGTCGGAACTCAGGGTGATCATGGAAGCAATGCGCCCGGGACACTTCCCCAAGGGGTACAGGGTCGTCGACGTAGAACGATTGCTGGACCACGCTGCGGTGGCCTTGTGAGCCAACACAGCCTCTCGATCGGACTGCCCGTCTTCAACGGAGCGGCCTATATTGACGCGGCCTTGACGAGCCTGCGGACGCAGACACGTGGTGATTTCGAACTGATCGTGTCCGACAACGCCTCGACCGACGAGACGCCCCGGATCATCGCGGAGCACGCGGCCCGAGACCCCCGACTGCGCGTCATTCGCCAGAGCAAGAACCTCGGTGCAATCGGCAACTTCATCGCCGTGCTGAACGCGGCGCAGGCCGCTCATTTCATGTGGGCTGCCGCCGATGATACATGGTCGCCCGATTGGGTCGAGACCTTGTTGCCCGTCGCGCAATCGCGCCGCTGCATGGCCTTCGGACGCGTCCAGATGACCGAGGTCGATGGCCAGCCGCGCGCACATGCGGTCAACGGGCGCAACCTGTCCTTTACCGGGCCTGCCGCCTTGCGGCGGTTGCGCTATTTCGTGCAACCCGCCTTCATGGGCAAAGCCAACCCGTTCTACAGCATCTTTCCCCGCGATCTCTTGACCGACGACGCGCTTGCGCCGTTCCGGCGCGGCGGGCGGGGGGCCGACATGCTGACGCTCTACCACCTTCTGCGCCAAACGGAGCTCGTCTCGGTCAAGGGCCCGTACATCTACAAACGGCACCATCAGGCCAGCGCCGCGATGACGGAAACAACCCGCATGCGCTTCAGACGCACGCAACTGCCAGATTATCTGACCCTGTCCTCCCCCATCGAGCAGGCCGCCCTGATCGCGGCCTTTCCGGTCGCGGCCACGCTGATCCCGCTCAGGCGGATCGCCAGCCGGATGACGCGGCGCTAGCGCCCGCTCACCGCACCCGCCGCACAAGCCGGTGCCAATGCAGCCCGGCGACATAGCGCAGACGGTAGCGCAGGCTGCGCCAGCCCTGCGCCAAGGCGGCCCATCCCTGCAAGCCCCGGGCGCGGCGTCGGGCGCTCTGGATCGAGCCGGTTTCCGCCGTTTCATCCCCAAAGCGCAGCGGCGGCGGCATGACAAGGGCCACACGCAGGTCCAGTTCCCAGAAATGCTTGTGATCCTCGTCGATCGGGCGCGACACCGGCAGGGCGCGGGCCGCGAGCCGCGCGGCGGCCTTGCGGCGGATCGCATAGCCAAGGGTCGTGGTCGGCACCTTGTAGGGTGTCACGATCTCGCGCCCGGCGCTGAGGGGGCGGCGCGCCATAACGCCTTGCGCCTGTTTCAGCGAAAAAAGCTTGGCTATGTCCCAATCGCCGCCATCCGCTGCAAGGGCCTTTATCACCTGCGGCAGGTCATCTTGCGCGGCGAAATCATCCTCGAGGATCACCGCGCCACCGGCAGGCCCTTGGGCGATCTTTTCCCACAGGGCGACATGGCTCAGGTAGCAGCCCAGTTCGGGGCCGATCATGGGGTGCCGAGCGCGGCGGGCATTGGCCTGCGGGTCGTAGACGCGGGCGCGCTCGGCCTCGGTCAGGGCGCGCCCGTCCACCGCCTCGAAACGGTCAAAGGACAGGCCCCGGCGCGCCAACTCATCCGTGACGCGGGTCATGCGGGTCGTGTTGGCCGCCATGTTGATCACGTAGATGGGCCAGTCGTTCATGTTGCGCGCTCCAGCCAGTCTCGCCAGCCCGGTGTGCTGTCATCCAGCGCCTGTTCGACGCTCGTTTGCGGAAAGGCCCGGGAAAGGGCCATGTCGCGCGCCGCCGACAGCCGTTCCTTGCCATCGATCTGCGCGCGCAGCCGCCGGATCAGGCCCGGCGCGCGGGCCTGCCGCATCTGCGACATGTCCCAGATGCCAGCTCCCGCCATCTTGTCGCGTTTGCGCGCGTAGCGAGAGCCGGGATTGGCATCAAGTTCGTAATTGGCAAAGCCACCGCCCTGCTTGAGAAACTTCAGATGCCAGTAGAACCAGCCCGCGAACTCCCGGGTGAGAGGCCCGCGGGCAAAGCGTTCGAATCGCGGATCATGGGTGAAATAGGTGTCGGTCCGGACCCGGAAATACCCGATGTCCCCGCCGCCCGACACCGGATCAGCCGAGGCGATGCCCAGCCGCCCTGCCCGGTCACGGATCAGGTTCGGACCCGAAAAACAGTGCAGACGCCGATCATCGGCCTCGCCGGTGCGAATGCGGCGGACCATGCCGCCCAGCGCCTCGGGAATGGCGAGGTGATCGTCGTCAAGTTTCACGGCCCATTGGTGACGTGTCATCGCCAAAGCGCAATTGTAATAGGTCACAAGCGATTGCGGCGAGGACGGCGGCGTGCTCGCATGGCCCTCGCTGCCGGCGGGGTGCACGCGGGGCAGGTAGTGGACAACCCTGAGCCGCGGCCCGTATTCGCCGGCCAGCCGGTCAAGGATGTCGGGCGTGGCATCGGTGCACTGGTTGTAGACCGCGACGATCTCGTCATAGGCGTCGATATGGCTGCGGATCGTCGCCTCGAGGAAATCGGCCCCGTTGCGGATCCGCATGAAGGCCGAAACGCCCGGCAAGCGTTCGGCCGGCGCCAGAAGCGCGGGGCTGAAACTATAGGTTTCGATTTGCTTGATCACCAGTTCAACCCCGCCTAGAAGGACGGTCTTAGCAAGAGGCAATCGCCGCGTAAACGGAAAGCCCGGTGCCGGCCGCCTGCCCGAAACTGTCAAGGACCATGCAGGTTCAACGCGCCCCGTGAACACGCTCTCGACCAGTCGGCCACCGGTGACACGGGACAAGCGAGCCGGAACACCATCGCATCGGTGTCGGGACGCTGCTTGCCATCGGCGCTTTCGCCACTCCGTTGACGTCAGCCGTTCAGAGGGGCAACGCGAATGATCATGATGACGCTGATTGGCGGCCTTGGAAACCAGATGTTCCAATATGCCGCCGGACGCTCCTTGGCGCTCACAACGGGACAGGATCTTGTCCTCGACCGCCGTCATTATCGCCGCGCGCGCGAACACGGCTATGCGATGGATGTGTTCGAGCTTGCTGATCGGCCCGTGCCGGATGCAGAGATGCCCCCATTCCCACGCGAGCGCCCCCTTGCGCACATGCTCTGGAGACTGGCCCGACGAGGACCCGCGCGGCTGCGCGAAGCCGGTCCCGGCTATGACCCACGCGTGGCGCAAGTCACAGGGCCGGTCTGGCTGGAGGGGTATTTCCAGTCTGAACGGTATTTCGCAAAGCACCGCTCGGTCATCCGGGACGAGTTGACGGTCAAGATGCCGCCGGACCCCGAGAATGCCCGCTGGCTCTCCCGGATCAAGGACGAGCCGCGGGCCGTTTCCCTGCACGTGCGACGTGGCGATTACGTGCAAAACGCGAAATTCGCAGCTCTCCACGGCACCTGCACACCGGCATACTACACGGCCGCTCTCGATCATGTCGCGGCGCAGATGGGCGAAGAGCCGGTCGTCTTTGCCTTTTCCGATGATCCCGCCTGGGTCAGCGAAAACCTTGTCCTGCCAGCCGAGATCAGGGTCGTCGGGCACAATGGGCCGGACCGGAACTACGAGGACCTCCGGCTCATGAGTTCGTGCCGCCATCACATCATCGCCAATTCCTCGTTCTCGTGGTGGGGGGCGTGGCTGAACCCGAACCCGGAAAAGATCGTCGCCGCGCCGGAGCGATGGTTCGCCAATCCCGAATTCGAGAACCCGGACATCTGGCCGACAAGCTGGATCAAGATCCCGGGGTAACGCCCTGAAGCGGACCTTTGCCACCGATTTCCCCGGACTTCATAAACGCCGGGAAAGTGCGGACGGCATCACATGCGCGCTTCGGCAGCGTTCTCAAGGAACCAGCGATATGTGCCGCCTATTCCGTCGCGCAGCTCTATGCGCGCCCGCCAGCCCATCGCGGAAAGCCGGCTCACATCCATGAGCTTTCGCGGGGTGCCGTCGGGCTTGGTCGTGTCACAGCGGATCTCGCCCTGAAACCCCGTCACTTGCGCCACCATGGCCGCAAGGTCGCCGATGCTGACATCCGAACCTGAGCCTACGTTGATATGGCTCAGCATGGGCTCGGTGTTCGCGTCATAGATGGTTCGGTCCAGATCCAGCACGAAAAGCGACGCCTCGGCCATGTCGTCGACATGCAGGAATTCACGTCGCGGGGTGCCGGTGCCCCAGATCACCACCTCGCCCAGCCCATCGCGGACCGCCTCGTGGAATCGGCGGATGAGCGCGGGCAGAACATGGCTGTTGTCGGGGTGGAAATTGTCGCCCGGCCCGTAGAGGTTGGTCGGCATGACACTTCGGTAGTCGGTGCCATGCTGACGGTTGTAGCTCTCGCACAGCTTGATGCCCGCGATCTTGGCGATGGCGTAGGGCTCGTTCGTAGGCTCGAGCGTCCCGGTCAGGAGCGCCGCCTCGGCCATGGGCTGGGGTGCCATGCGCGGATAGATGCAGCTCGACCCCAGCTGCAGCAGGCGTCTGACCCCGGCGGCAAAAGCCTGATGGATCACATTGCACTCGATCATCAGGTTCTCGTAGATGAAATCGGCGGGATAGCTGTTGTTGGCATGGATGCCGCCCACTTTCGCCGCGGCGAGGATCACGACATCCGGACGTTCGGATTGCATGAACCTTCTCACGGCGGCCTGGTCGGTCAGGTCAAGCTCTGCATGCGTCCGCGTGACAAGGTCGATCTTCTCGCCTTCCGCCCGTCGCGCCGTCAACCGACGCAGGATGGCCGAGCCGACCATGCCGCGATGCCCTGCTACGAAAATCCTGGTCATGAGGCGGCCTCACCCTTCAAGGGCCACCGGCAAATTGTAGCCATGCGACTTGAGAAAGGCATGGCGTTTCGCCGTCTTCAAGTCCTCGGCCACCATCTCGCTGCACATCTCGCGGGCGGTGATCTCGGGCTTCCAGCCGAGCTTGGCCTTGGCCTTGGACGGATCGCCAAGTAGCGTCTGGACCTCGGCAGGGCGGAAGTACTTGGGGTCGATGCGCAAAAGGACGTCACCCGGACGAACCGCGGGGGCATTGTCCCCCGCCACGGCGCTCACCCGGGCCACCTCGTCAACGCCGTGACCCTCGAAGGACAGCGCAATGCCCAGATCGGCCGCCGCCCAAGTAATGAAATCACGCACCGAATGCTGTTCGCCGGTGGCAATCACGAAATCCTCGGCCGCATCTTGCTGCAGCATCATCCACTGCATGCGGACATAGTCCTTCGCATGACCCCAATCGCGCAATGCGTCGATGTTGCCCATGTAAAGACACTGTTCCAGCCCTTGGGCGATATTGGCCAGCCCCCGGCTGATCTTGCGGGTGACGAAGGTCTCGCCCCTGCGCGGGCTCTCGTGATTGAACAAGATGCCGTTGCAGGCATACATCCCATAGGCCTCGCGGTAGTTCACCGTGATCCAGTGCGCATACATCTTGGCCACGGCATAGGGCGAACGCGGGTGGAAGGGCGTCGTCTCGGTCTGAGGGGTTTCCCGAACGAGACCGTAGAGTTCGGAGGTGGACGCCTGATAGAAACGCGTCGTCTTGTCGAGGCCGAGAAACCGAATGGCTTCCAGCAGCCGCAAGGTGCCCATGGCATCGACATCGGTGGTGTATTCCGGCGCTTCGAAACTGACCGCGACGTGAGACTGGGCGCCCAGGTTGTAGACCTCGTCCGGGCTCACCTCGGCCAGGAGGCGGGTCAGGTTCGACGTATCGGTCAGATCACCGTAATGCAGCCGCAGCTTGGGGTCGGTCTGATGCGGATCCTCATAGATGTGATCGATCCGCTGCGTGTTGAACATCGACGCCCGGCGCTTGATGCCATGGACCTCATAGCCCTTCCCGAGCAGCAGCTCCGCGAGGTAGGAGCCGTCCTGGCCGGTTATCCCGGTGATCAGCGCGCGTTTCGTCATGCTCTCGCCTCATCTTTGCGAAGGAACCAGCCGTCCCTGCAGCCGGAAAAAGTCCGACAGCTGATGCTCGTTCGGCTCGCCCGGACCATGGCCAGTGAGCCTGTGCCGTGGCGCTCGTGGATCGCGTGTCCACCTGAACATCGCTTCGGGTTGATAAGCTGCCGTTTGGGGTGAGGCAAGTCACGCGGGACAGACCTCATGCTTGCAGGCGTGGGGTCACGCCCGCCGGTGATCCGGGAAACCGTCAGCGGGTCGGTCACCCGCCGCCATCCGACCGCGCATCATCCCCGCGCCTCGGCCCCCAAGGCCGCCGAAAGATCCGCGGCCGCCCGCGCGACAGCCTCGGCCAGACGGGGCGTCTCGCGCACCGAGACGCGGCTGACCGGACCCGACACCGACAGGCCCGCCACCGCCTCGCCATGGTGGTCGAAGACAGGGGCCGCGATGCAGCGCATCCCCTCGTTCTTCTCCTCGTCGTCGATGGCATAGCCGCGCGCGCGGGTTTCTTGCAGGTTTGCGCGCAGATCGACGGGATCTGTCAGCGTGCGCACGGTGAAACGGTCAAGCGGTGCCGTGGCAATGTAGCGCGAAAGACGGTCGTCGGTCATCTGGGCCAGCAGCGCCTTGCCGATGCCCGAGGCATGCATGGGCGACAGCGAGCCCGGCGGAAAGAACGCCCGGATCGAGGCGTGGCTTTCCACCTGGCTGACGAACAGCACATGCGCCTCGCGCGCGATGCCGAGGTTGGCGGTTTCCCCCGTCGCCTCCATCAGCCGACGCAGGATCGGCCGGGCCCGGTCCACGACCGAGGTGCGGCGCAGATACCGCGCCCCGATCAGAAAGGCGCGCGGCCCGATGTGCCACAGTTGCGCGCCCGCGTCGAATTCCACCAGCCCGCGCGATTCCAACGTCGTCAGGATGCGGTAGGTCGTGGCGGGCGATTGGTCGGTGTCGGCGGCCAGTTCCGACAGGGTGGCGCCCGGCATGGTCGACAGATGCTCGAATACCGCCATCGCCCGGTCGAGTGATTTGATCGTGTTCTGGTCGGTCTTGTCGTCCCAAGCCTTGGGGCGTCCCCGGGCGCGCGACGCCCCGGGACGGGGGGATTCGACCTCTGGATCGTCACGCATTTTGGCCTCGCTGCAGTGCAGTGAAAAACACTTTCACCCTGTGAAAAAATACAAGCGTTTGATATTAAACAACTTCGACGCATACTAGCATTTCTGAAAAACCTTTTCAAAAAAATTGTGCGCGGCGGCCGCAAAGACTAATGTGGAGACGAGAGATGAGGAGAGACCCTGATGAGCCTGCAGAACCCGGTTTTCATTCCCGGCCCGACGAACATGCCCGAAAGCCTGCGCCGGGCCTGCGACATGCCTACGATCGACCACCGATCCGACCTGTTCAAGGATATCCTGCACCCTGCCCGTGACGGCGTGAAGCGCGTGCTGAAATCGGCCGTGGCCGAAGTGTTCGTGTTCCCCTCCACCGGCACGGGCGGCTGGGAAACGGCCATCACCAACACGCTCACCCCCGGAGACACGGTTCTGGCGGCGCGCAACGGCATGTTCTCCCAGAAGTGGATCGACATGTGCCAACGTCACGGCCTGACGGTCGAGATCATCGAAACGCCTTGGGGCGAGGGCATTCCAACCGCCCGGTTCGAAGAGATCCTGACCGCCGACACAGCGCACAAGATCAAGGCGGTTCTGGCCACCCATAACGAGACTGCGACCGGCGTGCGCTCTGACATTGCGGGCGTCCGCCGCGCGATGGATGCGGCCAAGCACCCCGCGCTTCTGTTTGTCGACGGGGTCAGCTCCATCGGCTCCATGCCCTTCGAATTCGACGGCTGGAAGATCGACGTGGCCGTCACCGGGTCGCAAAAGGGCTTCATGCTGCCCGCAGGTCTCGGCATCGCGGCGTTTTCGCCCAAGGCGATGGCGGCGGTGGAAACCGGCGGCCTGCCGCGCACCTATTTCGACATCCGCGACATGGTGAAGGGCTATGCCATCAATGGCTACCCCTACACCCCCGCCGTCGGCCTGCTGAACGGACTCAAGACCGCGTCGGAGATGCTTATGGAAGAAGGGCTCGACAATGTCTTCGCCCGCCATACCCGCATCGCAACCGGCGTGCGCGCCGCAGTGCAGGCCTGGGGTCTGCAGCTTTGTGCGATCCGCCCCGATCTTTACTCCGACACGGTCAGCGCGATCCGCACGCCCGAGGGCTTCGACGCCGGCCGCATCGTCAGCCACGCGAGCAAGCGGTATGGAGTGGCCTTCGGCGCGGGTCTGGGTCAGGTCGCAGGCAAGGTGTTCCGCATCGGGCATCTGGGCAGCCTGACCGATGTGCTGATGCTCTCGGGTCTGGCCACGGCGGAAATGGCCATGGCCGATCTTGGCCTCGACATCCGCCTCGGCTCCGGCGTCGCCGCCGCGCAAGAGGTGTATCGCAGGACCGCCGCGCCCGTCGCGCTGGCCGCTGAGTGAGGGGAACGCCATGAAAGACGCCATCGAGACCCATATCCCGACCTATGACGACGTGCTGGCCGCCCACGCGCGGATCGCGCCCTACATCCACCGCACGCCGGTCCTGACCTCGCAATTCATGAACGAGCTGACCGGCGCGGACCTGTTCTTCAAATGCGAGAACTTCCAAAAAGCCGGTGCCTTCAAGGTGCGCGGGGCGTGCAACGCGGTCTTCGGCCTGTCCGACGATGTGGCGGCCAAAGGGGTGGCCACCCATTCTTCGGGCAACCATGCGCTGTCCCTGTCCTATGCGGCGGGCCGGCGTGGCATCCCCTGCCATGTCGTGATGCCCCGCACCGCACCCGAGGCGAAAAAGGCCGCCGTGCGCGGCTATGGCGGCATCATCACCGAATGCGAGCCCTCGACCACCTCGCGCGAGGCGGTATTTGCCGAGGTTCACGCTCGCACGGGTGCCGATTTCGTGCATCCCTACAACGACCCCCGCGTGATCGCGGGACAAGCCACCTGTTCGCGCGAGCTGATGGAACAGGTCGAGGGTCTGGAGGCGGTCATCGCCCCCATCGGCGGCGGCGGCATGGTGTCGGGCTGCTGCCTGACGCTGTCCAACATCGCGCCGCACGTCAAGATCTACGCCGCAGAGCCCGAACAGGCCGATGACGCCTACCGCTCCTTCAAGGCCGGTCACATCATCGCGGATGACGCGCCCAACACCATCGCCGATGGCCTCAAGGTGCCGCTCAAGGAAAACACCTGGCATTTCGTGTCGCACCACGTCACCGACATCCTGACCGCAAGCGAGCAAGAAATCATCGACGCGATGAAGCTGACCTGGGAACGGATGAAGATCGTGATGGAACC
The DNA here is from genome assembly GCF_003148775.1 of Roseicyclus mahoneyensis. GTDB lineage: Bacteria > Pseudomonadota > Alphaproteobacteria > Rhodobacterales > Rhodobacteraceae > Roseicyclus > Roseicyclus mahoneyensis. Next base: position 173,486 of record NZ_QGGW01000007.1, on the reverse strand, counting down.
GTCCTGCGCGGTGCCGCTGGCCACGATCATCAAGAACCCCGACGTCTTCCGCGGCAAGCGCGTCGGCGTCATCGTCACGGGGGGCAACGTGGACCTCGACAAGCTGCCCTGGATGTAAGGGCAAGACCATCATCGGTGGGCGGATCGCCCACCCTACACCGCCCGTAGGGTGGGCGATCCGCCCACCTTGACCGGGCCGGAAACGCAAACCGGGAGAGAACCCATGAAAGACGTCATCGACATCGAAACCCTGGAAGTCGGCTACGACATCCCCGCCCTGCCCGGCATGGACGAGGCGGATATCCAGACGCCCTGCCTGATCCTCGACCTCGATGCGCTGGAGCGCAACATCAAGAAGATGGGCGATTACGCGGCCTCGCACGGCATGCGCCACCGCGTGCATGGCAAGATGCACAAGTCCGTCGATGTGGCCAAGCTGCAAGAAAGCCTTGGCGGCGCGGTCGGCGTCTGCTGTCAGAAAGTGTCAGAGGCCGAGGTCTTCGCCCGCGGCGGCATCAAGGATGTTCTGGTCTCCAACCAGGTGCGCGACCCGGCCAAGATCGACCGCCTTGCCCGCATCCCCAAGCTCGGCGCGCGCGCGATCTGCTGCGTCGACGACCTCGCCAACGTGGCCGACCTGTCGGCTGCCGCCGTCAAGCATGGCACAACCATCGAGTGTCTGGTGGAAATCGACTGCGGCGCGGGCCGCTGTGGCGTGACCACCACGCCCGCCGTGATCGAGATCGCCAAGGCGATCGACGCGGCGCCGGGTCTGAAGTTTTCCGGCATCCAGGCCTATCAAGGCGCGATGCAGCACCTCGACAGCTATGACGAGCGGATGGCCAAGACCACCATCGCCATCAACATGGTGCGCGATGCGGTCGAAGGCCTGAAGGCCGAGGGGCTGGAGTGCGACATCGTCGGCGGCGGCGGCACCGGCAGCTACTACTTCGAGTCAAATTCCGGCGTCTACAACGAGCTTCAGTGCGGCAGCTACGCCTTCATGGATGCCGATTACGGCCGCATCCTCGACAAGGATGGCAACCGCATCGACCGCGGCGAATGGGAAAACGCGCTGTTCATCCTGACCAGCGTCATGTCCCACGCCAAGGCCGACAAGGCCATCGTCGATGCCGGCCTCAAGGCACAATCGGTCGACTCTGGCCTGCCGGTCATCTTCGGCCGCGACGACGTGAAGTATGTCAAATGCTCGGATGAGCACGGCGTCGTTGCCGACCCCGAGGGCGTGCTCAAGGTCAACGACAAGCTGCGCCTTGTCCCCGGCCACTGCGACCCGACCTGCAACGTGCACGACTGGTATGTCGGCGTGCGGAACGGCAAGGTCGAGGTGGTCTGGCCCGTGTCGGCCCGCGGCAAGGCCTACTGAGGATGGACGGCGGAAAATCCCCCGCCCATGAACTGGCGATCGTCCCCGAGGGGATGATCGCCGATCTGCTGACCCGCAAGGCGTCCTTCGACGCGGTGGAAAAGGTCTTTGCCGCCATGGCCTCCGGCGATGCGGTGAACTTTCCCGTGGTGCGCGAAGCCTTGGGACACGAGGATGCGCTTTACGGCTTCAAGGGCGGCTTCGACGCTGTGGGTGGCGTTCTGGGCCTCAAGGCGGGGGGCTACTGGCCCCATAACCTTGAGCGGCGCGGGCTGATCAACCACCAGTCGAGCGTCTTCCTCTTCGACCCCGACAGTGGTCGCGTAAAGGCGATGGTCGGCGGCAATCTGTTGACGGCGCTGCGCACGGCGGCCGCGTCCTCGGTGTCGATCAAGCATCTGGCGCGGAAAGACGCAAAGGTGCTGGGCATGGTGGGCGCAGGCCATCAGGCAAAGTTCCAGCTCCGCGCGGCGCTGGAAACGCACGCCTTCGAAAAGGTCATCGGCTGGAACTACCACCCCGACATGCTTCCGGGTCTTGGTGCGGTAGCCGAGGAAATGGGCGTGCCGTTTCAGGCGGTCGACCTGCCGGGCCTGCGCGAGGCGGATGTGATCATCACGATCACCTCGAGCTTCGCCCCCTCGCTCATGGCCGCACATGTCAGCCCCGGCACGCATCTGGCTTGCATGGGAACCGACACCAAGGGCAAGCAGGAGGTCGAGGCGGCCCTGCTGGCCCTCGCGACGGTGTTTTGCGACGAGGTGGCGCAAAGCGTCACCATCGGCGAGGCGCAGCACGCGGTCGCGGCGGGACTGATCGGGGCCGAGGCCGTCACGCCCATCGGCGCCGTCATCAATGGCGCGCATCCGGGACGGACGTCCGACGACGAGATCACGCTTTTTGATGGCACCGGCGTGGGCTTGCAGGATCTGGCCGTGGCCGACGCCATCGTGACCGAGGCCGTCGCACGCGGCATGGCTACGCTCGTTCCGCTCTGAGCATAGGAAGGCGCGCTCCCGCGGGTTTGGCCATCGCTGCGCGATCTGCCTCACCACTTGGGCCCTGCACCCGCGCCACGGCGCGGGTGCGGTCGCGCGCCACATCCGACGCCTGCGCGGGGCGTCGACTGCGGGAGCCTCCGGCGGGGATATTTTTGAAACAGAGAAGTCGGGGGGCGCCTGGCCGCTCAGGCGTTCCGCACCATCCAGGGCTGGTCGAACCAGTATTCCTCGAGGTTGGCACCCTCGCCGATCCGGTCGATCACCGCGAAAAGTCCGGGGGCGTGAAGTGGCGTCAGGACACCGTGCCACGTGTTGCGCGCGATGTTGATCGCCTGACCCGGTTCGGTGCGGAAGGCGCGCGGGGTGCCCGGGCTGCCGCCCGCGTCGGGCGCGACGATCACGAGGAACGGATCATGCGACATCGGCACGAAAGCCTGGCTGCCCAACAGGTGACGCTCCACCATCTCGAGCCGGTAGGGCAGCGCGCGGGATTCCGAGCGAAACAGGCTGATCCCCGGCTGTCCGTCGAGAATGTCGAGGGTCGCCCGGTCGTGCCAGCGGCCGCAGAGGCCCGCGTTGATGATCTTGTCGGGTGCGCCTTCGGTTTCCAGCACCTCGCCGAAGGGCGCGAAGGCACGGGCGGTAAGCGGTTCGATCACAATATCGGTGCTCATCCCAACTTCTCCTTCAGGCGGAGTTCTGCGATGCGTTCGACCTGTCGGCAGGCCTCGGCGAATTCGGTGTCGCGGTCCTGAAGGGTGCGGCGGCGAAAGGCGTCGAGGATCGAGGCCTTGGTGTTGTCGCGCACCGCGATGATGAAGGGGAAGCCGAATTTTTCCATGTAGGCGGTATTGAGGGCGGTGAATTCGGCACGCTCGGCGTCGGTCAGCGCATCCAGCCCCGCGCTCGCCTGTTCGGCCGTGCTTTCGGCCGTCAGCCGCTTGGCCGCCGCCAGCTTGCCAGCCAGATCGGGATGGGCGTTCAGAACGGCCAGCTGTTCCTCGGGCGAGGCGCTGCGAAACACCCGCGCCAGCGCGGAATGGACGCCTGCGGCTGTATCATGTGTCGGGCCCAGTTCCAGCCCGTGGGCGCGCTCGGCGATCCAGGGGGAATGCTCGTAGATGGCCCCGAATTCCGCGACAAAGCTGGCGCGGTCCATCTCGGAGGGGCGGGTGCGGGCAACCGGCGGATGGACCTTTGCCCAATGCTCCGCGATCTGGAGGCGGGTGGCGAACCACACGCCCGCGTGGCCCGCCATATGGGCGATGGCGCGCTTGAGGCCCTGCGCCCGGCCGGGGCGCCCGGCAAGGCGGCAATGCAGGCCGATCGACATCATGGCGGGACGCCCCGCAGCCCCTTCGGCAAAGAGGCAGTCGAAACTGTCGGTGATGTAGCGTTCGAATTGCGCACCCTCGGCATAGCCCGCCTGAATGGCAAAGCGCATGTCGTTCACATCCAGCGTATAGGGCACCATCAGCTGGTCGCGGTCGCCGAAGCGCCGCCAATAGGGCAGGTCATCGGCGTAATCGTCGGAAATATAGGCAAACAGCCCGGTTTCCGCCGCCAGCCGCACGGTGTTCATCGAACAGCGTCCGGTGTACCAGCCCCGCGGGGGGCTGCCCGTGACCTCGGTGTGGAGCCGGATCGCCTCGTGCATCAGGGCGCGCTCCTGATCCTCGGACATGTCCTTGTGTTCGACCCATTTCAGCCCGTGAGAGGCGATTTCCCAGCCTGCCTCATGCATCGCGGCGACCTGTCCGGGGGCGCGGGCCAGCGCGCTGGTGACACCATAGACGGTCACCGGCAGGTGCCCCAGCATCCGGTGCAGCCGCCAGAACCCCGCCCGCGCGCCGTATTCGTAGATCGATTCCATGTTCCAGTGCCGCTGCCCCGGCCATGCTTGCGCGCCGGTGATCTCGGACAGGAAGCCTTCGGAGGCGGCATCGCCGTGCAAGATGTTGTTCTCGCCGCCTTCCTCGTAATTCATCACGATCTGGACCGCGATCTTCGCCCCGCCCGGCCATTGCGGATCGGGGGGCGTGGCACCATGGCCGGTCAGGTCGCGGGGGTATCGCTGCATGGATGGGGTCTCCGGTGTTGGCGGCTCAGCTTTGGCCAAGCGCACCGGATGTTGCAAGGGGGGGTTGCAAGGGGCATGGCCTTGCGGAACTGTCGCGCCGTGCACAGGAGGTGTCAGATGCCCGGATTTCTCACGACCCATGTCCTCGACACGGCGCGCGGTTGCCCAGCCGAGGGGGTGCGCATCGTGCTGTACCGTGTCGCGGGCACATCGCACCGCAAGATCGCCGAGATGGTGACCAATGGCGACGGGCGCACCGACACGCCGATCCTGCCCCATGACCAGTTCCGGACAGGCCAGTACGAGCTGGTCTTTTTTGCCGGCGACTACCTGCGCGCCAGCGGGCAGTCGGGGGTGGAGCCGCTGTTTCTCGACGAGGTGCCGATCCGCTTCGGCATGGCGCTTGAGGATCACTACCATGTGCCGTTGCTGCTATCGCCCTATGGTTATTCGACCTATCGCGGCAGCTGACGCGCGCCCGGCTCAGCGCGGCCCCCCTGACGTGACGTCCCTGCGGAATTCGTTTCCCGGGGGCGGGAACATAGGCTAGCGTCCCCGGTCAGGAACGCGGTGAGAGGGGAGGCTCATGCAACATCCGGACAGGCCGTGGACGGCCTTCTACCCCGCGGGCGCGCGCGCCGAGATCGCGGCGACCGCCTATCGCAACCTCGCCGACATGATCCGTGCCGTGGCCGAAACCTATGGCAGCAACCCCGCCTTCACCTGCTGCCTGCCCAACGGCATGAACGGCACGCTCAGCTTCGCGCAGGTCGACGAGATGTCGGATGCGCTTGCCGTCTACCTGCGCGAGGTGGCGGGGCTGAAACAGGGCGACCGGGTGGCGGTGCAATTGCCCAACGGCTTGTCCTTTCCGGTGGCGGCCTTCGGCGTGCTCAAGGCGGGCTGCGTGCTGGTCAACGTCAACCCGCTTTACACCGCGGATGAAATGGCCAAGCAGTTCGCCGACGCCGAGCCGCATGCGCTGATCATCGTCGACATGTTCGCCGACAAGATCCCGGCGGCAACACTGGGCCACCCGATCCCCAACATCATCGTCACCCGCGTGGCCGAATTTCTGCCCGTCTTGCCGCGCGGCATTGTGGGGCTGGTGCAGAAATACTGGGACCAGTCCGTCAAACCCATCGACATCGCTCATACCCGCCTGCCCGAGGCGCTGGCCGCCGGGCGCGCCAAGGCGGCACAGGCGCGGATCGAGGTCGATGCCTATCACCAGTCCGTCACCGGCGATGACGTGGCCGTGCTGCAATATACCGGCGGTACGACGGGGGTGTCCAAGGGCGCGATGCTGACGCATGCCAACCTGCTCGTGAACATGGAGCAGGTGATGGAGCTGCTGACGGGCCATCTGGCCAAGGGGCGCGAGGTCGCGCTGACCGCCTTGCCGATGTATCACATCTTTGCCTTCAACGTGAACCTCTTGGGCTTCTGGTGGTTGGGCGCGCGCAACATCTTGATCCCGAACCCGCGACCGCTGACGTCGCTCAAGCGCGCCTTCGAGAATTACAAGATCACCTGGATGAGCGGGGTGAACACGCTGTTCAACGGGCTGACGAACGAGATCTGGTTCACCGACGCCCCGCCGCGCCACCTGAAATTCGCCTCTGCGGGCGGCATGGCGCTGCAATCCTCGGTCGCGGAAAAATGGCAACGCATCACCGGCGCGCCCGTAATCCAGGGCTACGGGCTGACCGAGACCTCGCCCGTCCTGACCTTCGAGCCTCTGGGCAAGGCGCGTCCGGGGTCCATCGGCGTGCCCGTGCCGGGGACCGAGATCGTCTGCATGGACGAGGACGGACAACCCGTGCCGCAAGGCGAGCCGGGCGAGATCGCGGCGCGCGGGCCGCAGATCATGAAGGGCTACTGGCGCAAGCCCGAGGAAACCGCCAAGACCATGCGCGGCGACTGGTTCCTGACCGGTGACATCGGGGTGATCGACGCGGATGGCTACATCCGCATCGTCGATCGGAAAAAGGACATGGTCGTGGTCTCGGGCTTCAACGTCTATCCCAACGAGGTCGAGGATGTGCTGGCCGCCCATCCCGGCGTGCTGGAGGTGGCCGTGATCGGCGTGCCCGATGCCGGCACCGGCGAGGCCGTCGCGGCCTATGTCGTGAAGTCCGATCCCGGCATCACGGCGGAAACCCTGCGCGCCTATGCCAAGGAACACCTGACCGCCTACAAGGTGCCCAAGCGCGTGGAATTTCGCGACGAGCTGCCGAAATCCAACGTCGGCAAGATCCTGAGAAAAGACCTGCGCGCCGAGGTCTTGACGCAAGTGGCGGCGGAGTGACGTAGATGGTCGATGAATTTACCCAGACCCTGCTGGGCATCATGGTCGCCGTCATCATGCTTGGCATGGGTGCCTCGCTCACGCCGCGCGACTTCTACCTTGCGCTCAAACGCCCCTATGGCCTGATGATCGGCGTGGTCTCGCAATACGGGATCATGCCGTTTCTGGGCTTCTTGCTCGTGACCTTCCTGCCCCTGCCCGATGCCATCGCCGTGGGTGTCTTGATCATGGCCTGCATGCCGGGGGGGACGACCTCGAACATCTTCACCTACTTCTCCAAGGGCAATCTGGCGCTGTCGGTCCTGATGACCGTCACCTCGACCGTGACGGGCGTGATCTTGATCCCGATCATCCTTGTGCTTTACGCCAATGTCCTGGGCCTCGAGATCCCGCGCGAGGACATCATCCGCGTGCTGATCGTCCTGCTCGTGCCCGTCGCCATCGGCATGGGGCTGCGCAAGCTCAACGCCAATGTCGGCGCGGTGATCGAGTTCGGCGGGTCCATCCTCGCGCTCTTCTTCATCGTCTTCATCATGGTGACATGGGTGCCGCAGAACTGGCAATTCCTGCTGTCCACCACCCCCGCCACCTATGTAGCGGCCATCGCGCTGGGCCTTGTGGGCATCGCCATCGGCTATGGCTTTGCACGCGCGCTGAAATTGCATCCGCGCAATGCCCGCACCGTGGCGCTGGAGACCGGCATCCAGAACGGCCCGCTTGCCATCGCCATCATCGCCTTCACCTTTTCGGGCGACGAGGCGCAAAGCTACATGGCGGTGCCTGCGCTCTACTCGCTCTTCATCGTGATCGTCTCCACGCTGGTCACGCTGGTCTTCCGCCGCGCCAACACCGCCGCCGAACAGAAGATGCCCGACGGGCTGCTGTAACCGGGGGGGCAGCCGGAAAACGCGCGTTTCCCCCCCTCAATTCGTTTGACGCTGGTAACAAAGTCACCGACACCACCGACCCGCAGGGCGTAACCCTGTCTCCAATCAAGGAGACAAATGCCATGCCCAACACCCTCAAACGCCCCGCAGACCAATGGTCGCCGCTCTACTTCCTCGCCTCCGTCGGCGCAGGCGGCCTGAGCGTCACCTTCTACATGTATCTCATGCACTGGGTGCCGCACCCTGGCAAAACCGTCGCCGTGTTCGAAGACATCACCGCCGCCCTCGCCTCGGGCAACCCGGCGCTGACAGTGGCCATCGCAATCGCACTGGCCGGCATCGCCATCTTCGGCGCGCTGAACCTGTCGCTCCTGATCTGGAACCTGCGCAAGATGCGCGGCTTTGCCGCCTCCGAGAAAGGCCGGGCGCTGGCCAATTCCAACGCCCAGACCCAGATGATGGCCTTGCCGCTGGCGCTTGCCATGTCGATCAATGGCGGCTTCATCCTCGGCATGGTCTTTGTCCCCGGCCTGTGGTCGGTCGTCGAATACCTCTTTCCGCTGGCCATGGTCGCCTTCCTCGCCGTGGGCTGGCTCGCCTTCAAGCAACTCGGTCAGTTCATCGCGCGGGTCACCGCCTCGGGTGGCTTCGACTGCGCCAAGAACAACTCCTTCGCCCAGATGCTGCCCGCCTTCGCGCTCGCCATGACCGGCGTCGGCCTGTCCGCCCCCGCCGCCATGAGCGCGAACGTCACCGTCGCCGGCATCGCCCTGATCCTCTCGAGCTTCTTCTTCATCGCCGCCGTCCTCATCACCGTCGTCGGGCTGATCCTCGGGTTGCGCTCGATCATGGAGAACGGCGTCGCCGCCGAACAGGCGCCCACGCTGATGATGGTCGTCCCGATCACCACGATCCTCGGCATCTTGATGCTGCGTCAGGCCCATGGCCTTGGCGTCAGCTTCGAGGCCGAAATGGCCGCCGCCGACCGGATGATGATGCTGACGCGCCTGTTGTCGGTCGAGGTTCTCTTCGCCGCCTTTGGCCTGACGGTTCTGGCCGCCACCGGCTACGCCCGCCGCTTTCTCACCGGCGAGGTGATCAGCCCCGGCAACTACGCACTGGTCTGCCCGCCCGTGGCGATGTCGGTCCTGACGCAATTCTGGGTCAACAACGGTCTGGTGGCCGCCGGACTGATCGAGAAATTCGGGGTGGCCTACTGGGCACTGACCGCCGTGGCCCTTGCCCTTCAGGCCGTCGCGGTGGCGCTGGTGATCTTCCTGCACCGCCGCCACTTCCGGGCCACTCAAAGCGGCGCGCTGCGCACCGCCTGACCCGCCTGATCCTGAGAAAACGTCCGCGCGGCCCCTCAGGCCGCGCGGTTTTCCATCTGCGCCACACAGCCAGACAACCGCGCACGCAAGGCGGGCGGCAGCATCCGGGCGGCCGCGATCCGGGGCAAGCGCATCTCGGGGATCATCCGTTCCACCCCGAACAACGCCATATAGCCGTCGAAATTGTCATACCCGGCGCGGCCTGTGTAACACACGAAGCTTTCCGTCGGCGCGCCTTCGGCCAGCAAAACCTCATGCGCCTCTGTCTCGATATGCCAGACGCGGTAGCGCGGCGGCAGGGCCTCACGCGCGACGGGGCGGATCGTGTCGCCATTGACCAACGCACCGGCGGTCACGATCACACCGTCCAAGATCATTCCGTGATCGGCCGTCACCACCAGATCGCGCAGCGGCAGTCCCCCGCCCAGCGCACCGGCCGCGATCTTGATCGGGCTGCGGTCCTCATGGGCAAAGCCGCGCCGCAGCGTCTGGATCCCCACCCACAGCACAGGCACCGCACGGCCATCCGCCGTCAGCACCATATCCCCGGGCGCCAGCGTCTCGACCGCCATCTCGCCCGAAGGCGTGGCGATCCGCGTGCCTTCCGCGAAACACATGGCAAAGCTGAATTCCTCACCCTCGTTGATCGTGGTCACATCCAGCGCCTGCGGCAAGGGGGCAGCGGTTTGCGAGAAAAGGTAGAGGTCGCCGAAGAAGATGCTTTCGAAGACCGGCATCAGCTCGCCGTTCACCTCGATTGTGCCGACATAGGTCAGCGCGACCTCGATGGAGGGATCGTCGGGGTCAGGATAAAGCGTGAAGCTTTCGGTGACCTGAAACGTGTCGTCATTGCGCATCTCGGGTCGCAACGCGCTGCCGTTCGTCGGGTCGGTGATCGTCCCGCCCGCGCCGTTGTATTGAAACCGCATGAAGCCGCCAAAGAAGGGATCTTCGCGGTAGGAGGTGTAGGATGCGTAGGTAAAGTTGCTCATCTCTGGGTCCGTGCCTCGGGTCGGTCTTGTCGCCGTCGCGTGCAGATCTGCGGGGAGATTGCGGCCCCCGCACGGCAGCGTTTCGGTCATTTCTGGGAATGCGGCCCTGTAGACCACCCGACCGCGCCCGTGATAGATCGTGCTGCAACGCCCGTCAGAAGGCCCGGGGATCAGGCATGAAGCATCTCAAACCCATGTCGAAACACGGCAAAGTCATGGCCGTGTCGATGATGAAGGACGAGGCGCCCTTCCTTCTGGAATGGTTCGCCCACCATCTAGCCGTGGGCTTCACCGACATCCTCGTCTACACCAACGACTGTTCCGACGGCACCGACACGATGCTGATGCGGCTCGAGGAACTGGGCTTGGGCTACCACCGCCCCAATGTGATCCCCGAAGGCATCAAGCCGCAGCCCTCCGCCCTGAACCACGCGCAGAACGAGCCACTGGTGGGCGCCGCCGACTGGGTACTGGTCTTCGACGCCGACGAGTTTCTGTCCGTCAATCACCCCTCCGGCAATCTCGAGGGGATGCTCGATGACACCGTGGCCCTCGGCGGCACCGGCGTCGTCATAACATGGCGCATCTTCGGCTCGGGCGGCGTGGTGGACTGGTCACGCGCGCCCGTGACCGAGCAATACACCCGCGCGGCACCCCCGCTCTGGAACAAGGGCTGGGGCGTCAAGACGCTGTTCAAGTTCGACCCCGAATACTGGAAACTCGGCATCCACCGCCCGACGATCAAGAACAAGCACCTCGAGGACGGCTTTCCCGACACCGTCCACTGGCTCAACGGCTCGGGCCTGCCGATGGAGGATTACTTCAAGTTCCGCGGCTGGCGGTCGATCCGGCGCACCATCGGCTACAACTGGGCGCAGATGAACCATTACGCGGTGAAATCGGTGGACAGCTACGCCGTGCGCAAATTCCGCGGCAACGTGAACAACAAGGCCGACAAATATAACGCCGACTACTGGTCGCTGCAGGACCGCAACGAGGTCGAGGATCGCGCCATCTTGCGCCACGCGCCCGAACGCGCCCGGATCATGGCCGAACTGCTCAAGGACCCGGTCCTGAACAAGCTGCACCATGCCGCCCTCGAACGGGTGGAGGCGCGGCTCGAAGACTACCGCAAGACCCCCGCCTATCAGGAGCTTCGCAACAGCCTGATCGAAGCCTCCAAGGTGCCGATCACGAACGTGGAGGCCAAACCGCCCAAGGCCCGCGACCCCGCCAAGATCGCCGCCCTGATGAGCGAGGTGGAACAGAAATCCCAAGCCCGCCCCAAGGATGAGCGGCGCACCGAAACCATCGCGGGCTGGGCCGTCGAAGGGGGCGATCCCCATATGCCCGCCCCCATCGACCTGAGCTTGGACATCCCCTGCGACTGGATCCCCAACCACGAGATCCCGCTGCCTGCGGATGCCCGCGTCTTCCGCCCCGAGGCGCTCAGCGCCATCGTCGCGGGCCGGTTCGAGCGGCGCCACGCCCGCAACATCCCCGCCTACCTCGACGGCTGCGCCCGCGTGCTGGAGATCGGGACCGGCGTGGGCTTCTTGCCCATCCGTGTGGTGCAGATCTCGCAGGGCGTCGTGGTCATGGCACAAGACAGCCGCCCGGAACTGGTGGCGCTTGGGCAAGAGGTCGCGCGCCGCGCGGGCGTGGAGAATTCGGCCCGGCTGAAATGGACCGACGGACCGCTGCGCTTCCCCTCCGACAGCGGCGCGCAGGCCAGTGGCCTCGCCGCCTACCTGCGCGATTTCCGCCCCGCAGCCCTGCGCCTCAACCGCCCCGCCGATGTCGCGCCCGAGGTTCTGGCGGGCCAGGATCTCGGCACCGTGCGGCGCGTCCTTGTCCCCTTCGTCACCGAAGAAGAGGCGGGCAAACTCCGCGAAGGCTACGGCCGGGTGCTGGCGGCCATGGGCTTCTCTGAGAACGTCGAGCGCGCGGGCGGCGGCAGCCTGCAATACGACCGCGCAGGGGCGTGACCGGGCGTGACCTTGGGCGCAGCCTCGCCTAACGTGGCACGCAAAAGCCGGAGGAGCATGTGAGCACGCAGGACGACGAACAGCCGATCGCGGGCCATGGTGTCATCGTGCGCGCGCAGAATGGCGATGTGATCCGCTACGACCCCACCGGCCTCGTCATGCGCCTGTCTGACAAGGTCATCGCCGACATCGCGCTGCGCCTCGGCCAGCCCCCCGGCCAGACGCCCCCCGCAGCCGCCACCCCAAAACCCGCCACCGACATCGACCACCTGCTCGACGGCATCGACGCATGGGGCATCACCCAAGACGGCGACTGGCTCCGCTTCACCGCCCGCCTGCCCGGCGCGCAGGGCGTGCGTGGCTTTCGCCGCCACATCGACGGCGGCGCGACGCTTGGCGACGGGCCGGGCGCGGTCCTGGGCATCCTCGGCCTCGGCGGCCCGCGCGCCGCGCTCGCAACCCCCGGCGCCCCGGCCTTTCCCCACCACATCACAGCACCCGAGGATGACATCGGCGCCGTCGGCATGGCGGGGATCGAACCCGCCCCCGTGACCGATCGGCTGGAAGGCTTGCGCGAGGCGACGCATGAGGCGCTGGTGGCCGAAACGATCCTGCATTGGCAGATCGAGAAATTCGCCCCCCTGCCCCTGATCGTCACCCGCGTGGAAACCGACGCCTCGGCCAGCGCCACTGATCTGGCGCGGGGCCTCGCGGTGACGAACCTGCTGATTGCGGCGGGCAACCTCAAGTCTGCCGCCGCCCGCATGGGCAAGCGCGCCAAGATCCTCGCCATCTGCCTCGATTACGCGCTGGAACATGTCACCGGCGATGCCGTGGCCTACCGCGACGGGATGCTCGCCACCCTGCGCGCCGTGGAACAGGGCCTTGGGGCGCTCGGCTTTGACCGCCCGCTCTTTGTCGCCCGGTTCGAGGCCGGGCTCGACCCGGCCAGCGCCGGGGCCGTCTTGCAGGGCCAATGGGAACTGGCGTGGAACCATGGCGATCACCGGCTGATCTTCTCAAGCCCCTCCTACCCTTTTGCCCGCGACGCCTATGACCGCCCGTCTGACGACGCCCGCCGCCGCATGGCCGAGTTGACGGCCGCCGCCCTGTCGGACGGCGCGGGCTGGCGCTGCCCCACCTTGTTCCTGGCCGAATGGGAACCGGGCGCGCCGGTCATCCGCGTCACCGCGCAGGCCGATGGCCCTTTGGTGATCGACGGCGGCGGCACGGCGGGCTTTGCCGTCACGGGGGCGGAGGGGATCGTGGTAGAGGCCGTCACGCTGGCCGCCGATGACCCTCAGGCGCTGCTGGTCCGCGTGAGCCAGCGCGCCGAGGGCCTGCGCCTGACCTATGCCGCAGGCATCCCCGGCGCGCTCCGCGACGGCTGGAGCCTTGACAGCCGCACCGGCACGCCGCTGCACCGCTGGGCACTGCCCGCGATCCTCCCGGTTCATGAGGGCCGCCATGCTTGAGTTGCCCGACCACCTTCCCCCCGGCGCGCTCTGCGATGGGGGCGCGGACCTGCTGGCCGAGACGCTTGCAGGCATGGGCGCACATTGGTGGGCGGGTGCGGACCTGAGCACGGATGCCACCGGCGCCGTGACGGGCTGGGCCGACCGCCTCGGCGGCACGCTGGCGCGCCCGACCGGCCCCAGTACCGGCAACGGATTGACCGGGGCGGCCGGGGACCTTGTGGGCCTGCAATGCCGCGACGGGCTGCATTGCGGGCTGATGGCCGGCAAAGTGACCAAAGACGCCACCAGCGCCACCCTTGCCGCGCGCTACCTGCCGCCCTGGGGCGAGGACGCCAAAACCGTCATGGCCTTCAACAGCGGCGGCGTCGCCAAGCGATCAGAGTTCGAAAACTGCCTGTTCCTGTCGGAGACCGCGGGCGTCGTCACGGTCAAGGACGACAAGGGCCTTGTCGACCTGACCTTTCCCGCGCCCGATGCGGACCTGCCCCGCGTCATCCTCGTATCGCTCTCGGGCGACCGGCTGGCGATCGAGGTGGTGGGCGAGGCAAAGGCCGAGGCCCAAGCCTCCGCCCCTGTCCTCTTCGGTCCTGCCAACCTCTTCATCGGCTGCCGCAACCAGCGTGCAGGCCTGACCAAGACGCTGGGCGGCGCGCTCATCGCCGATGTCTGGCTCTGGCCCGGCCGCGCGCTGCTGATGTCGGATGCCCCCGCCGACCGCGCCGCCCTGATGGCACTGCGCCGTTTCGTGCTCTGGTCGGACGACGCGGGATGACCTTCACCCGGGACAGCCTCGGCGGCGGCCATATCGTGGTGATCTGGGTCGACGACCTGATCGACGTCTACACGTGGCGCGACGCCTTTGGCTTGCCGATCCAGACCCCGAACCTCGACCGCTTCATGGGGCAGGCCGCCCGCTTCACCAACGCCTATGCCACCGTGCCGCTCTGCGCGCCCTGCCGCGCCGAGGTGGCGACCGGCATCAGCCCCTTCCGCTCGGGTCTGGTCGATCTCAACCGCTTCTGGCGCGACGTCTACCGGCCAGAAAAAGCGTGGCAATACGACCTCCGCCGCGCGGGCTGGCACACCTTCACCACCGGCAAGGTCGACAGCAACTACCAGCCCATGCCCGAAGCCTACCGCCGCATCCTCTTCCATGAGGAACCGGCCGCCGATGACATCGGCAAGCGCGCCGGCGTGAAAACCTATCTCGCCCACGGCCCCGGCATCAAAGGCGTCAACCACCCCGATGACGACGGGTCGCAAGACGACCGCTTCTACGACCACCGCGTCGCCCAGAACGCCATCGACTTCGTCACGCGCGCCGACCCGAACCGCCGCCACCTGATCCAGCTTGGCTTCAAGCACCCGCATTACAACCTGATCACGCCCGACCGCTTCTACGCCCAATACGACCCGGCCCAGATCCGCTGGCCCTCCATCGCGCATGCCGACGACTACCACGGCCCCCAACCCGGTTTCGCCGTCTACGAGGCCGCCTATATCGCCAACGGCCAATGGACCCCCGAGAAAGCGGGCGACGAGGCATGGCGACAGGTCGTGCGCGCCTATTTCGCCGCCATCTCGCACATGGATCACGAGCTTGGCCGCTTCCTCGCCGCGCTCGACGCCTCGCCGCTCGGACCTGACACCACGACCATCTTCTTCTCCGACAACGGCTTCAACCTCGGCACCCACGACAGCTTCCACAAGATGTCGCAATGGGACAGCGCCGCCCATATCCCCTTGGGCATCCGCCACCCGTCCATGACCGCCGAACAGGAAATCCCCCTCCCCGTCTCGCTCCACAACATCCCCAAGACGATCATGGATATCGCGGGCCTGCCGCCCCGCCCCGACTGGACCTCGGGCCAATCGCTGCTGCCGCTGATCGACCCCTCCTTCGGCACCTACGACCGCCAATGGTCGCCGGTCACCTGCGTCTTCGGCACGCTGTCCGTCCGCCCCTCGACCGAGGGCCTCACCCACTACCGCTACTTCCGCTACCCCAATGGCGAGGAACACGTCTACGACCTCGCCAACGACCCCGGCGAGACCACGAACATCGCCGCCACCGCCCCCCTTGCCCAGCTCCGCGCGGACCTCGTCAAGGGCGCGCTCAACCTCGGCCTCGACCTGCGCGGGCATGAGAACCCCGCCGATGGCGTCAACGCCATGATGGCCGTCGACGGCTCCGTCATCCTTGCGGGCGGGCGCGGAGACACCGACTACTGGGCCTACGGCGCCGACGCCGAAAAGATCGTCGAGGAGCGTGACGGCGGCACCGACACGCTGTGGTACATGGCCGGGCCCGACGATTACGTCCTGCACCTCCCCGCCAATGTCGAAAAGATCCGCATCGCCACCGTCGTCAGCCGGGCCGAGGCCGATGGCCAGACCGGCAAGGTGATCCGCATCGTCGCCCACCCCGACAGCCCGATCGAGTTCGAGACCTCCGAACGGGTCGAGATCGACCTGCGGGGCAGTGACGGCGACGACGTGATGATCGGCCCCAAACACGGGGCGGCCACCTTCTACGGCGGCGCGGGCAACGACCTGCTGATCGCGAAAGCCAAACAGGCCAACCGCCGCCACGCCTTCTATGGCGAGGCGGGCAACGACACGCTCCATGGCGGCCCGGGGCGCGACACGCTCGACGGCGGCACGGGCGATGACGTGATCTTCGGCCACACCAACAGCAACCGCATCTGGGGCGGCCACGGCAATGACGTGATCGAGGATGGGACCGGCGCCTCCACCATCGACCCCGGCCCGGGCCGCAATCTGGTCCGGCTGGCCGAGGGCGACCACGAGATCTTCGTCGGCACGGGCGTCACGCGGATCGAGGCCGCCCCCGGCGCCAAGCGCTACCGCATCCGCTGGGGCGGCGTCTGCGTGATCGAGGGCTGGGACGCGCGCGCGGTCTATGACCTGTCCGGCTGGCCGGGGGCGCCTGAGGTGCAGGAGTTGGGCGGCGGCGTCTGGCGCTTGAGGCTCGGCCTCGGGATCGTGGAGGTGACGGGTGTGGCCGAGGGGGTGGATTTGCGGGGGCAGGTGGTGTGAGGGGGGGGGATTGCAGAACCGTAAAGTACCGTCGCATAATCGCTGCTATGGGCTTCTTAAATCTCAACTACAAAAAATTGGCTTGTGATGAATGATCTACTCGGACCACCCCAGAGAGCAGCCATTTATTAAATTTAGTGACGCGATGTGTTCCCATAGCAAAAGCAATACCGCGCTCAGGCATTTCTTGCCCCCATCTGTGGCGCATCATTCGAAGAGTTTCTGCCTCGCCGTACAACCCGCGCCACTTGAAAAAGGTTTGCTCAGTCTCCCAATCAATACAGGTGTGCGTTAGAATTTTTCCCTCATGGGTGAAGCGATAGTGGAAAGAATATGGAGCAACCTCCTTGGCTAAAACCGTGTTATCACCTGAAAAAATATCTAATTGATTTAAAATAACATTTCGCCTTTTTTGATTTTTTGATCTTGCCTCTTCACTGAGAGGTCGAATAATAAACTCGGGATTTTCTGGGCGGATAAGCGCAAAAGAACGCCCTTTTGCTTTTTCTTCCGACAAACTCTTTACGATAGCACGTCGTGCAAACTCGTGGCGCTCTGATTTCTTTACTTCGCGCACCTTGATAATTGATTCGTGATCTATTCTTTTGCTCTCTGGCCGCGAGTCCTTTGGCGCAGCGCTTCGCCATCTGGTGCGAATGATATCCCAACGATTGAACCTCTGATCGGGCTGGAGCAGTTTAAACGGCATCGGATAGAGCCGGTGCCAATTTCCGTAAAGGTCGATTCCAGCAACACACACAGTCTCGCCATGCGTCTGTCCAGACTCCGGCGCGGCCTTGACGATCACACAAACCTCAACGGGTTCCTGCCAAGCGCTCAAGTTCAGTTCACTGCGATATGTTCAACTGGAGTGCCGAGCAGAGCAGATAGTCGCTCTGCAACGATTTTCCGATGGCACCCTTCGTGGTGGCGCTCAAAGCAAGTGAGGCAAACCCGCTTGCCACGTACAATGTCAGCAAGTTCAGAAAGGGCAGATTGGGCTATGTCACTTTCCATATGTCGAGTAAAGATGGAAACAAACAGATCATGGTTACCAGCGCGTGCAGCGTCCCGCCCCGGCTTAGGATCCCCAAGAGCCTTGACATGCAGATAGTCAATACCGGCCTCAGTGACCGCCGCGTTCAGCCCCTTCTTCGAAAAGCCCTTCTTGCGCGACAGTGGAAGTTCCCGCACGTCCACGAGCATTTCAATCTCGGCGTCAGCTAACCGGCTAACAAAATCGCCAATCGATGACTTCTCGTAACCTATTGTAAAGATTTGCTCTTCGGTCTTCATGCTCTCTGCCATTTGCACACCTCCGTGTTGCACCGATATTAGAAGGGGTGCCCATACTGTCCACACGCTGACAGAACATTCCTTAACAAACTGTTACTGTGAGGCGAATTTGCAATGCTCTCCACAGCTACACCACGGCCTTCGTAAACGACGGGACCAAAGACGACGCAAGTATCCTATCTGCTGAACCCAACACCCCCACCCCGAACGCACCCACGCCCACCCGCGTCACCCTCTCCACCGCCAAAACCGTCCTCGCCGCCGCCAAGGACGCTGGCCTCACCCTCTCCCGCAGGACCGAGGAGGCGCTGGCCGCCGCCGCCAAGGCCGAGCGCAACCGCCGCTGGACCGCGGACAACCGCGACGGGATCGAGGCCCATAACCGCCATGTGGCCGAACACGGCCTCCTGCTCGAGACATACCGAACCTTCTGACCCGCGACGCAGGTCGACATCTCCCGTCTGGCCGGGGGCCAACCTGTCTGCGACCTGCAAACCGACCTGATCGCGGCCATCGGCACCCGCCTTGTCGCGCCCATGCTGCCCGTGGCCGAGCTGCCGCAGATGCCCGCCCTCATGCCGCGCGTCCTCTTCGCCGAAACCCGCCGGGTCGTCGTCATCCCCCAGATCGGCTCCGTGCCCGAGGCGGCGCTGCTCAACCCCATCGGCACGCTGCCCCCCAGCGCGACGCGCTCACGCGCGCCCTCGACATGCTGATCGACGGGGTCTGAGCCGCCCTGCCCCGCGCCCCGCCGGTGTACGCCCTGTGTACAGCTTGTGTACGCCCGGTGCCCCCGGCGCGGCCCTCTCCGCGCCGCTCCGACAGCCCACCCTCAACGCCCCTGCCCCAAGGCACGCGCGCCCTGCCACAAGGCCGGGCGGCACCGGAGGGCGACAGCGGATCTCACGGCTAAAACTATGACAAGATAAGGTATTCCCTACATCCCATCGCCGGCGTCCTCCGTTAGGGTGCCTGCATGTATCAAGCTGTGTCCGGAGTATCGAGGAGGCGTTTGCGGTCAAACCCGCAGGTCCCGCCCCCCGTGACCCACCGCCCAGACCCCAAGGATGCACAGCCCCCCTTCATTGCTTTCCGGAGATTTTGCATGCCCCGTCTTTACCCAACCCTTGCCGCGCTTCTCCTCTCGACCGCCCCCGCGATGGCAGACCGCGTCTCGGTTCTGGTCTTCGACGCCTCGGGCTCGATGTGGAACCGGGTCGAGGGTGACCTGACCCGGATCGAGGTCGCGCGCGACGTGATGGGCGATTATTTCGCCAGCCGGGACGGGGCCGTGCCCTTGTCGGTCATCGCCTATGGCCACAACCGGCGCGGCGATTGCCGCGATATCGAGGTGGTGGCGCCCATGGGCCAGACCGCGCCCGGCACGCTTGAGACGCGCCTGCGCGGGCTGATGCCGCGGGGCATGACGCCCTTGACCGACAGCCTTGCGCTCGCGCGCGACCAGATCCCGCCCGCCGCCGAGGGCGCTGACATCATCCTTGTCACCGATGGCCTTGAAACCTGCGGGGGCGACCCCTGCGCGCTGGCCGCGAGCCTTGCCAACGAAGGCATCGACATCCGCGCCCATGTCGTGGGCTTTGGCCTGAGTGCCGCCGAGGTCGCGGCGTTGTCGTGCATCACCGACCAGACGGGCGGCATGCTGTTTCAGACCAATTCGGGCGCCGAACTGGCGCAGGCGTTGCAACAGGTCAGCGCGGTTGTGCCCGCTCCCGAGGCACCGCCGGAACCCGCGCCCCCCACGGCCGCCTTCGACATCGGCGACCGGGCCGAGGCGGGGTTCACCTACACCATCACATGGAACGGCACGGCAGGTCCGACCGACCAGTTGGGCTTTGTCCCGCAGGGCGAGACCCGCGCGCCCGCCTCGTCCTCCTTCGGGACGATCAACACCTCCGGGCCGGGCGTGGCGCGCAATCCGGTCACGCGCACGGCACCGGCGACGCCCGGCCTGTATGACCTGATCATCCGCAGCACCTCGGGCGAGGTGATCGCGCGGCAGGAGATCGAGGTCGTGCCCCCCAGCATGGGCTTCGATCCCATCGGGTCGGTCGAACCCGGCAGCCGTGTGCGCTTCACCTTCCGCGCCCCCGAACGCGGGGAGGAGCGGATCGTGATCGCCGATCTCGACCAGCCCGTGAACGAGCATCAGCGCCATTCCTGGGCCTTTTCACTCAGCCGCAACGGCACGGTCACCCTCAGGGTTCCGGACGTGCCCGGCGAATACGAGCTGCGCTATCTGAACCGCGAGCGCACCGAGGTCATGTTCTCGCGTCGCTTCGGTGTCGGCATCCCCTTTTCCGACAGCGACCTGACCACCAGCGCCGAACTTGCCGCCCGCGCCGCTGCCGCAATGCAAGGCGACGCGTCGCAAGACGATCTGGCGCTGGTCACCGCCACCTTCCGCCTGCCGCCCGGTCTGCCCTTCGACAGCGCGAACTGGCGGGCCGAGCCGCTTGACCCCGACCTGCCGCCCGAGCGGGTGCGGATCGACGGCACCGGCCCCGTGGTGACCGCGACCCTGCAACCCGGCCGCTGGCGCATCATCGCCGAAGGCATGGCCGACACGATCCTGTCCGCCGAGGTCGAAATCTTCCCCGGCCAGCCCAACGATTTCACCGTCGAAATGGAGAGCATGCAGGTCGACGGCGCGCTGACGGGCGACTGGACGCTCTGGGCGCTGCCGCCCGAAGGCATCGCCGATGCGCCGATGAACTTTGCCCGCATCAGCCTGCGCCCCACGGCAGAGGGCATGGATTACACCGGCAGCTTCCAGACCACCGCCGCCATGGGGGGCGTGCAGTCGGGCGATCTGCAAAGCGTGACGATCGACAATGACGGGTTGCTGGAAATCATCATGGTTCTGCCCCTTGGGGCCGGCCCCGAAACCCTGCGTCTTGCGCTGATGCAGCCCTTGGGCGGCGCGGGGTTCGAGGGGCAGTTGATCGCGCGCACCGGCGTCTTTCCCATCGCGCTTCTGCCCGAAGGCACGCCCCCGCCCGAGCGTCAGGGCAGTGTCGTCCCGCAGGGCAACATCCCGGTCGACGCAGAGATCGTGGCTCGCTGCGATACGCCCGGCGGCTGCGCGGTCACCATCGGCACCGTGTCCCTGATCCTGCCCGAGGGCTGGGCGATGACCGAACCGCTGTTTTTCCGCGCCGTGGGCCATGCCATCCCCTCGGACTGGCCGATGGCGAGCTTCTATGGCCCCGCCATGGGCGAGCTGTTGCAACTGAACCCGCATCAATGGCTGACCTCCAATGGCCCTTGCCTGAGCACGCAGGCAGGCGCGCTCTGCTGGTTCGCGGACGCGCCGCCCCCCGCCATCACCGCCGCCGCCATGATCGCATCCAGCCTCACGATGACCGCCCCCGCACCTTCTTCCATGGCGGTCGAGGGTTCCGTGACCGTGAGCCTTTTCGAGGCCGACATCACCGCCGGGTCGGGCGGGTTCTTTCCCATCGACATCGCGGCCCCCCCGGGCTTTGCAGGCATGATCTCGCTGCATGATCCGAGCGGCGGCGTGGTGTTCAGTATGGACGCCGCACAGATGCTGTCGGCGCAGGATTACGTCCTGCCGGTTCCCCCGAACCCCGGCCCGCACGAGATCCGCGTGATCGACAATACCGGGATGCTGCGCGCCACGACCGGCTTTTTCGCCAACGCCGCACCGGCCGGTGCACCTGCCACCAGCGAGCCTCGGTTCATCCCGATCGACCTTGGCGGTCGGGATGCCGACGAGGTCATCGACCTTCTCTTTCCGCCGAATTGAACGGAGTAATTCAAGATGCGCCTCATCCTTGCCTCTGCCACCGCCCTGCTCATGTCCACGCTCGCTGCCCTCGCCCAGACCGGGCCGCGGGTGCAGATGGCCGATTGCACCAGCTCCGGCTGCACCTGCCGCGTCACCGATCTGACCGTGGGCGAGATTGCCGCCACCGCGAACATGGAGGTGCCCGACGATGCCGAAAACCAGACCTTCCTGCGCGACCCGGACGGCAACCTGTTCTGGACCGACATGTCCCCCGATAACCTCGATCTGCTTTACGGCGGGCAAGGCAGCTGCCCCCTGCAGCTGTTCGAGGAGATCACGCCGCGCGATGGCCGCTGGTTCATCACCGATGTTGCCACCGACGCCTCGCAATGCCCGATGGTCGGCATGGCGGCCATGGGCGGGCTGGAAAGCCACACGGTGTCCGTCAGCTGGGGCGGGCGGTTCCACCCCGAGCGGATCTTTCCCGAAACCCAAGGCATGGTGGCCTGGTCGCGCACCGGCGATCTGTCCTGGCGTGGCATCGTTGTGGACGAGGAAATCGACGGCGCCTTCGCCCGCGTGACTTTTACTGCACGGCTGGTCAGCCCAACGGTGATCCGCGGCGAAAGCCGTTTCGCCTTCAACCTGAACGCACCGGGGGGCATGAACCCCGCCAGCGTCGCAGCCGGCATGGGCTGCCTGACCGTCACCACCTACGTCGCCCGCTGGCGCGGCTGATCGCGCGCCACAGACCCTGCGGCACCGGGGTCCCCCAAAGGGGCCCCGGCCTTGCGTGATCGGGCAAACTCCGCGTCTGTGAAAATTTTCTTCGGCCCGATGTCGAAATCTGCAAACCTCCCGCGTCACTGGGGTATCGAAACCTCAAATGGTAAGGAGTACACATGGTTTTCGCGGTAACACCCCTCTATGCGCTGCCGGTGGCGGCGATCTATCTGGTCTTGTGGTTCAGGGTGTCCTCCGTCCGCTCGGCGGCGGGCGTCTCCTTCGGCGACGGCGGCAATGCCGACTTGCTGTGCCGCATCCGCCAGCACGGCAATTGCGCCGAATGGGCGGGCTTCGTGCTGATCTTGATGATGCTGGCCGAAGGCATGGGCGCGCCCGCGCTGTGGCTGCATGTCTCGGGCGGGCTGCTGGTGGTGGGGCGCATCGCGCATCCCTTCGGTCTGGTCGCGGGCAACGCGGGCCATCCGCTGCGCTATGTCGGCAATGGCACGAACCTCATTGCGGCCCTTGCCGCGATGGCCGCCATCGTCTTGCAGATCCTGGGACAGTGAAGGGGACCAATCGATGCAATACATGCTTCTGATCTACAATGATCCGTCCCTTGAACCGGCCTACGGCACGCCCGCGTTCACAGAGATGATGGGCGGCTATTTCGCCGCGAGCGCGCGCATGAAGGCCGATGGCGTCTTGCGCGGCGGCGAAGGGTTGCAAGGCGTGGAGACCGCGACCTCGTTCCGCATCAAGGGGGGCAAGGTCGAGACGATGGACGGCCCCTTCGCCGAAACGCGCGAGCATCTGGGCGGCTACTACATCGTCGACGTGCCCGATCTGGATGCGGCCTTGACCTATGCGGCGCTGATCCCTTCGGCCCATTTCGGCACGATCGAGGTCAGGCCGCTGATGGATTACAACCCGGCCAGTTGACGCCATGACCGCCCCCGGCCCGTCCAGCGCCATCGCCGTGTCAAGAGAGCTTGACCGCGTGATGCGGGCAGACCGGGGGCGGTTGCTTGCCATCCTCGCAGCAGGTTTGCGCGACCTTGGACTGGCCGAAGAGGTGTTGCACGACGCAGCGATCTCGGCGCTCGCGCATTGGGGCCGGTCGGGGCTGCCCGCATCCCCTCAGGCTTGGCTGCTGCAGGTCGCCCGGCGCAAGGCCATCGACCGGCTGCGCGCGGCGGGGCGCGATGGCCGCAAGGCGCAGGCTCTGGCCGCGCTGACCGCAGACGAGGCAGCGCCGGACGCCCGGGATATCCCCGACGAACGTCTGCGCCTGATCTTTGCCTGCTGCCATCCCGCGCTGGAGCCGAAATCGCGCGTGGCGCTGACCTTGCGGACCGTTTGCGGGCTCACCACGCCCGAGATCGCGCGCGCCTTTCTCGATGCCGAGGCCACGATGGGCCAGCGCATCAGCCGCGCCAAGGCCAAGATCGCCGCCGCCGGCATCCCCTTTGCCGTGCCCGAGCCCGAGCATTGGCCCGAGCGTCTGGAGACCGTGCTGACCACGATCTACCTGATCTTCACCACCGGCTATGTCGCGGGTCCGCAAGAGCCGCGCGATCTCTGCCTCGAGGCCGAATACCTGATCCGTCTTGTCGACCGACTGCGCCCCGGTGAGGCCGAGATCGAGGGGGCGTTGGCGATGATGCTGCTGACGGGTGCCCGGCGCGCCGCGCGGATCGGGCCGGATGGGGCGAGCCTGCCGCCGGGCGACCAGGACCGCCGCTTGTGGGACGCGGCCCGCATCGCCGAGGGGCGCGCGGTTCTTGCCCGCGCGATGGAACGCCGCCGCCCCGGACCGTTCCAGATCAAGGCCGCCATCGCCGATTGCCAGATGGCCGACCCCGGTCCCGACTGGCCACAGATCGCCGCGCTTTACGGTGCGCTCCTGCGCCACGAGCCGACGCCTGTGATCCGGCTGAATGCCGCCGTCGCCCTCGCAGAGGCGGGCGAGCAGGCGCAAGGTCTGGCCATTGTGGAGACGCTTGGCGACAGTCTGTGGGACTACCAGCCCTGGCACGCCGCCCGCGCGGCCCTGCTGGCCGCGACGGGGGCGCCAGAGGCGGCCGCGGCAGCCTACCGCGAGGCCATCGCGCGCGCTGCGACCCCGGCCGAGGCAATGTTCCTGCAAGCCCGCCTCGCTCGGCTCGCCCCGTCGTGACCACCTTGCCCGAAAGGCCGCAAGCCGCGTCGTTGCGGCCGTCAGTTCATGCGACTGAGCAAGCGCTCGGCCTCACGCGAGACCTCGGCGCGGACACCTGCACTGGCATCCAGCAAGACGAAGGCCGTGGGACCATGTTCGAAGACGGCAACAGCGCTTCCCCGGTGATCGAAGGCCCTGAGCGGGCTGATCCTTCCGCCATCGTTTTGAAGAAAGCTGAGCAGCATGACCTCGCCCATGTCAGGGGTGTCGATCACCAGGGCAAGGCCCGGCGCCTGTGGGGTCGCCACCACCTGAACATCGCGCACCTGCCACTCGGTGGGCAGCGTCGGCAGATCTAGCCCCAGCCGCTCGGCAATCTGCGCGGCGTCGACCTGCACCGTGGTCAAGGCCAACGACCGGCGCAGTTCCACGGCGTCGCGTGCATCGAGCGCCGTCTCGGCCAAGGGACGCAGTTCCGCCATAGTGCGCATTTCCTGAAAGCCCGACCACAGCGCCTCACTCGCCCAGCCCAACGCGATCAGCGCGGCAGCGGCGGCAGCACGCAAAGGCCATCGGGGCGGCCGCACGAGCCCGCGCGCCAAGGTGTCGGCGGCCTGCCGCAAAGCGGGCGGTGGCGGCCCATCCACTTGTGAAAGCACCAGATGCAGACCTTCGCGCAGGCGCAGGTCCGACATCGCGCGCGCTGCCAGATCGGGGTGGCGCGCCAGATGGTCGGCGACGGCAAAACGCCGCCCGGCCTCGAGCTGGCCGGTCAGGAAGGCATCGAGTTCGGTTTCGGTGATGCCGTCTTCAGGTCGCGTCATCCGCACCTCCCACAAGTCTGATGCTCGAAAGCCGCGCTGTACCGCCATCTTCCCAACGCCGTAGCGCGGCCCTTGCCCGTCCCACGCGCGACATGACGGTGCCCGGGGGCACCGACAGGACATCCGCCGCCTCGGCCACCGAAAGCCCCTCGATGGCGACCAGATGCAGCGCCTCGCGCTGATCCTCGGGCAGGGTCAGGACGGCGGCGCGCAATTGCTCCAGCCTTACCGCATGCTCGCCCGCGGGAGGCGCGAAACCCGGCGCAAGGTCGGCCCATGCGGTCTCGCGCGCGGTTGCCGCGCTGGTGCTGCGCAGGCGGTCGATATGGTGGTTATGCAAGATCGACATCAGCCAGACCCGCAGATCCGCGCCGTCCCGAAAACTCGCCCGCTTTTCCAACGCCCGCAAAAGGGCGCCTTGCACCAGATCGTCAGCTTCGCTGCCATTGCGCGTCAGCACGCGGGCATAGCGGCGCAGTGCCTCCAGATGCGCGGTCACGTCGAGCCGCGCAGCACCGCTCATTTCGCGTCCGCCCCGGCCGGGCTCTGCCGGGCATCGAACGCAGCCGTCGCACCGCTCGCGTCCACAAGGCCCGCGTTGCGTTCCCGGATGCGGGCAGCGGCGTCATCGTAGAGAAAGGGCAAAAAGGCGTAGCGTCGCCCTTGCGTCACGCGGCTGACCCGGTGCAGCAGCGAGCACGAAAAGACCACCGCCCCGCCGGGTGGCGCCTTGAAGCCGCGGGGACCGTATTCGGGGAAACTCACCTCGCCGCCCTCGAAATCCGCGTTCAGGTTGACCGAAACGGCAAAGCGGCGATGTGCCGTGCCCGCCGTGGTGTTGTCACGATGGGCCGAGAAATGTCCACCGTCCTCGGCCGCATAGCACGACACGATGTAGCGTTCCATTCTGGTGACGTGGAACTGGTGGACCTTTGCGATTTCGGGCACCACGCGGCGGATGAACCGCGTCTGGATCGCCGCAATCAGGCTCGCATCGGACAAGGTGATGTCCCGGCGCACCTTGAAGCCCGCGTCCATCACGCCCACGGTCCGCCCGTCGATCTGCCGCATGAAGCCGCTCTCCACGCCCCCTTGCGCGTCATAAAGCGCGATCAGATGTCGGCAAAGCTCCGGCTCGAAGACCCGCGGCAGCACCAGAACGGGGGCCGGAACGGCAAAGCCCGCGTGCATGTCGGGCGGTGGGAGCGCTTCCAGTAGGGCCATCACCTCGGCTGTGTCCGACCCGTCGTCCCGAAACGCGATGCGGTCGATCACCCGCATCGTTGGGTCGATCACGACCCAGCATCGGGCAACCGCCTGCCAGCCCCCGAAGGGCCCCGCCTCCGCGTCGATGGCCCCATAGCGCCGGGCGACCGACAGGTCGAAATCCCAAAACACCCGGACGCCCGGGGGACGGTTGCCGATCACGCCCAGCGTTTCGTCCTGCGGGTCTTGCGTGACAGCAAAGAAGCAGGCCCTTTCGTCGTCGAAGAGGTCCCGGCGGGCCAAGGCGGTCTCGAACACGGTCTGCGCGCGCGGGTCCGAGCCGCTGCCGAGAAAGCACAGCACCAGATAGCGCCCCGCAGCGCTGTCAAAGGAAAATCGCGGTGTCACCGGTGTGCGCTGGATGAAACTGGGTGCCGGGTCGCCCGCTGCCGGGTGACGGGGAAGGTCGGTCAGTGCCATGGGTCAGGGCCTTTTTGTCTGCTTTTTGCATACGGTGCCGACACGGGCCTGCATCCTGCCCATCGGGAAAAAAATGCTGCGTGCGCGGATGCAGGGCTGGTAGAGGACCGTATGTTCTTCGAGAAACCGCAAAAAGGGACTGAGGCGATGGCACGGCGAGGTGGCGCAGACAGGCAAGGACAGCGGGTCGGACCCATCGCACTTTGGCCTGAGTCTTGAGCCGGCGATGACTCGACCCGGCCTGACCGAAGCGGACCTCGCGCTTGCCGCTGCGGCCGCCGCCCAACGCGATGGCGACGCCGCGCGCGCCCTCGCGGCCTTCGAGCGGGCGCGCGCGGCGGGTGCATCGCCCAAACTGACGGCGCAGGGCCATGCGCTGGCGCTGTCCGAACTGGGCCGCGCGGAGGAAGCCGTGGCCGTCTACCGCCCATGGTTCGAACGCAACCGCAAGGATGTCGCGGTCTGGAACCTGATGGGTGTGCTGCTCAAGCGGGCCGGGCGGCTGACCAAGTCGGCCGAGGTGCTGGAAAAGGCGCGCCGGATGCGCCCCTCCGACATCTCGCCGTGGCACAATCTGGGCAATGTGCTGGCGCAGATGGGCGATCATGCACGCGCCGCCGAAACCTATCGCGGGGCGCTGCGGATCGCGCCGAAATCTGCCGAGCTTTGGCGCCTGCTCGGGGCCGAGGAACTGGCCCTGCAGCGTTGGAATGAGGCCGAGCGCAGCCTGCGCACCGCCTTGCGGATCACACCCTCCGATCGCCGCGCGCTGGCGCTTTTGGTGCAGGCATTGCATGGCGCGGGCCGCCCGGCCGAGCTTGATGACACCCTCGAAACGGCGCTGGCGGCTGCCCCCGGCGATGACGCCCTGACCGTCACCGTCGCCCGCCATGCCTCACGCCGGGGCAACCGCGCCCGCGCGCTGGCCTTGCTGGAGCGGGTGATCGCGCGCAACCGCACCCATGTCGACGCGAATTTCCTTCTGGCGCATATCTTGGGCGACGGGGATCGACGGGGCGCGAATGCGGCACTTGCACGCGCCACCGAGGGCGATCCGACCTCCTTCGAGTTGCTCGACCGCCGGATCGACAGCCTTGTGCGCAGCCGCTACGACGACGAGACCGCCCATATCGAACAGGCCTATACCCTGTCTTGCGAGATGATGGCGCGTTTCCCCGACCGGCTGCCTCCAGCCGCCCGGACCCTGCGCACGGTGCTGATGCGGGTAATGGACGAGGACCGGATGGCCGCCACCGGCGATCTGTCCGACCTTCTGCCACATTGGCTGGCCGAGGGGCGCCATTCCTCGGTGCATTACGAGTTGGGGCAGGTGACCACGCTCGAGGACCGGATCGCACTGGTGGACTGGCACCGCGACTGGGGACGCAAGGTCGAGGCGGCGATCACGCCGCTGCCGCCTGTGACCCCGGCGCTCCATGGCGCGCGCAAGCTGCGCGTTGGCTTCATGTCCTCGGACCTGCGCCACCATCCGGTGACCTATTTCGCCCTGCCGCTGCTGGAAGGCTACGACCCCGACGCGGTCGAGGTGTTTTGCTATTCCTTCAGCGAGAAACCCGCCGACAAGGTGCAGACCCATCTCGCAAGCAAGGTCACCGCCTTTCGCCATTGGCCGGGCCGGCCCACGCCACAGGTGGCCGAAGGCATCGCGGCGGACGGGCTCGATATCCTGTTCGAACTGGGCGGATCAACGGCGATGAACAAGCTCGAGGTGATGGCCTATCGTCCCGCGCGCCTCGGGGCGAGCTGGCTGGGCTATCCGCATTCGGCAGGTCTGTCGCGGATCGATCTCATCTTGACCGACCCTTGGCTGCACCCTGCCGATCCGCGCCTGCTGATCGAACGGCCCTTCGCGATGCCCGAAACCTGGGTGGCGCTGTCGCGCATGTTCGCGCCCACCCCCATCACCGACGCCACACCCGAGGCGCGCAAGGGCCATCTCACCTTCGGCACCGCCAACAATCCCTACAAGTATACGCCGTTCTGTCTTGACCTGTGGGCCATGGTTCTGCGCGCGGTGCCGGGGTCGCGCTTCGTGTTCCTGCGCCCCGAGGCGGGTGCGCCGAGCTTTGTCGCCAACACCCGCACCGCCTTCGCGCGGCGCGACGTCGACCCGGACCGGCTGGACTATATCGGCGTGCGCGGCGATCACATGCGCCACTACAACGAGATCGACATCGCGCTGGATACCGCGCCCCATGTC
Source organism: Roseicyclus mahoneyensis (assembly GCF_003148775.1). Taxonomy (GTDB): domain Bacteria; phylum Pseudomonadota; class Alphaproteobacteria; order Rhodobacterales; family Rhodobacteraceae; genus Roseicyclus; species Roseicyclus mahoneyensis. The sequence continues at coordinate 144,285 of NZ_QGGW01000007.1, read as the reverse complement.
GGCGGCACCACGACCTGCGAGGCGCTTTGGATGGGCGTGCCCACCATCACCCTCGTGGGCCCCGGTTTCCCCGAGCGGCTGTCCTACTCGAACCTGACGAATGCAGGTTTGGGTGATCTGGCTGCATCGACCCCCGAGGACTACGTTGCCGCCGCCGCGGACCTTGCCGCTGATCCGGCCCGGCGACTGCAGCTGCGCCACGGGTTGCGCGCGCAGATCGCGGCAAACCCGCTGGGCCAGCCCGACCGCTTCGCCCGGCATTTCTACGGTCTGGCACGAAAGGTGGCGTCCGAGTGAAAGCGGTGATCCTTGCAGGCGGGCGCGGCACACGGCTGTCCGAGGAAACGGGTCTGCGCCCCAAACCCATGGTCGAGATCGGCGGGCGGCCGATCTTGTGGCATATCCTCAAGCTCTATCAGGCCCACGGGATCACCGATTTCGTGATCTGTCTTGGCTATCGCGGCTGGCAGATCAAGGAATTCTTTCTCAACTACGCGAGGCTGTCGTCCGACATCGTGGTCGATGTGGCCACCAGTACGTTCGAAGTGCTGCGCCCCGCCGCCGAACCTTGGCGCGTGGCCCTGATCGACACCGGAGACGATACGCAGACCGGCGGCCGGCTGGTGCGCGTGGGCCACCTGTTGCAGCGCGAAGAGGCGTTTTGCCTGACCTATGGCGACGGGCTGGGCGATGTGGATATTGCCGGCAGCATCGCGTTTCATCGCGCCCATGGCCGCGAGGCCACGGTGACGGCCGTGGTGCCGCCCGGCCGCTTCGGCGCGCTGAAACGAGACGGCCATGAAGTCACAGCCTTCGTCGAGAAACCTGCCGGCGATGGAGGGTTGATCAACGGGGGGTTCTTCGTGCTGTCGCCGTCCGTGCTGGACCGGATCGCCGGGGATGCGACCGTGCTGGAACAAGACACCCTGCGCGGGCTCGCCCGCGACGGGCAGTTGATGTCGTGGGAGCATCGCGGCTTTTGGCAACCTATGGACACGCTGCGTGACCGCGATACGCTCCAGGCGCTGTGGGACGGGGGGCAGGCACCGTGGAAGATCTGGTGATCCGTCCCCTGCGTACCTTCCGGGCCGGGCCTCTGACCGGAACCACCGGGTTCAACGGAGCCTGGGCCGGGCGGCGGCTGGTCGAACAAAGGGCGCGGGTGACGGGCAAGCCGCTCGCCCACAAGCCGGGACAGGGCGTCCATGACCTGTTGTGCGCGGGACGCGAGCTTTCGCCCGACCTGCGCGCAGGTCTTGCCCACCCGGATGCGAAGGTATGGGTGGACCCCAGCGGTGACGCCATTGTCTTGCGCGTGGCCGCCCAAGCAACCTTGTCCGAGGGGGTCTGCGACCCGGTCCGCGGATGTTCGAGCAACCCCACCCGCACCAAGACCGTCTTGCAAGCCCTGCGCTGCCCGTGCGCGGCGGCGTTAACCGTCGCCTCCGACAAGGTTTACCGCGCGCCCGGACCGGGCCGCCCCGGGACGGCTGGCCTGTCGCCGGCCCTGCGCAACCCGGGCGCGACCCGTGCGTTCCAGCATGCGCTGGACGCGGGCGTGGACCACCCGATCCCTGTCGACGATCGGCTCACCGGACTGACCCAAGAAGCTCTCAAACGTGGCCCGGTCGGAGCTAAGATGTCGATCTGTGACCTCCTGCGCCTCTCGCAGGAGGTCACAGGCCGCGCACTGCGTGCCGAGGCCCCCGCCAAGACGCTGCTGCCCGCGGCGCCGAAGCTCGCCGTGGACAGCGGGCTTGCGCGATCCGGGACTGCACCCGGTGCCGAACGCCTGTCCGTCGCCCGGGCCGGGTTCGCGCGTGATCGTGGTGGCCTCGAACGACGGCCACCTGCTTGGAAATTTCGGCAAGGCCGGCATCCCATGCCTCGGGATCGAGCCTTCGGGCGTCGCGAGAATCTTGACCGGTGGACCCCGGACGGCGGTGTCCCGCATGGAGCGGCATGGATGCAGCTGGCCCACACCCACATCCCCGGCGTCTTGGAGGTCGAAGGTCTGGCGCAGATCGACGCGAGGGGCGGCACGCGCCACGGCTGTTGGGCCGAAGGTCTTGTCGCCATCGGGCTCGATTTCCCCTCGGCTCAGGCCAGCCTTTCGACCAACCTGCGCGGGCTCCTCCACCGGCGGGCCGAACCGCATCGCGGGGCCAAGCCACTGCGCTGTGTTGCGGGCGCGATATGGGACGTGACAGTGGACCTGCGCGCAGAAAGCCTCGCTTTTCGCTGCAGGCACAGGCTCTGGCGGCACGCGTGCCGGGATGGGTCCGCGCTCGACACCGGTCGGCCCGCGCGCCCCGCCGCCATCTCAAAGCGTGACCGAAACCGGCCGGACCTGCCCCATGCCTGACGCCGTCCTTCTGACCGGGGCGACGGGGTTTGTCGGGCGACAGCTTCTGGCCGCACTTTGCGCGGCCCGTATCCCCGTCCATGCCGTCAGCCGCCGCCCCGGCGCGCCGATGCCCGGCGTCACATGGCACCGCGCCGATCTGCTGGTCGCGGAGGATCGTGCCGAAGTGGCGGGCCTTGCGCCGCGCCTGATCCATTGCGCCTGGGAGGTGGAACATGGCGCCTTCTGGACGGCGCCGGCCAATGCGCTCTGGCGGGAGGCCTCCGCCGATCTGGTGGGCCGTTTCATGGCGGCGAGCGGGGTGCGCGTGGTGGCACTTGGCACCTGCGCGGAATATGACGCCGCGGTCCCCGGCACATGGGACGAGGCACGCGCCATCGCGCCCGCGACCCCCTACGGGCAGGCCAAGGCCGCGCTTCATGCCGAACTTGCCGCGATCTGTGGCGATGCGCTTGTCTGGGCGCGGCTGTTCCATCTTTACGGCCCGAACGAGGACCCGCGCCGCCTGATCCCCGGTCTGATCGCCGCCTGCCGCGCGGGACGCCCGGCCGAGGTGCGCGCGGCCGAGCTGATCCGCGATGTCGCCTCCACCCCGCATGTCGCCCGCCTGCTGGTTGCACTCATGGACAGCCCCCTGTCAGGGCCTTGCGACATCGGATCGGGCCAGCCCCGCAGCCTTGGCGCATTGGCCCGGATCGTGGCCGAGACGGCCGGCCGGCCGGACCTTCTGAGCCTTGCCCATGCGCCGGGTCCGGGCGATCCGCCGGTGATGGCCCCACGACTTGACCGGCTGCGCCGCATGGTCGCGCAAGCCACAGAGACGCCCGAGACGGCGCTCCGTGCGCATGTGATGGCGGAACTGGCCCGACAGGACTGACCGGCCATTCGCCGCAGGCGCGGAGGTAGACTTGGAACCCCGGCGACATGGGCTTATGCTGCGCCGCAGCACGAGAGGCCCCATGTCCGTCATCCTGATCCTGATTGCGCTTGTCCTGCTGATCGCAGGGGCCTGGGCCGGGCTGTCGGTGCTGGTTCTTGCGCCCCTGTTGGCGGCGCTCGCGGCATTTGCCTCGGGAATGCCGGTGCTGGCGGGCTACACGCAGGTCTTCATGGCGGCGGCGGGGGGCTTTGTCGTGGCCTTCTTCCCGCTGTTTTTGCTGGGCGCGCTGTTCGGGAAGGTGATGGAGGCCTCGGGCGCGGCCGAGCGGCTGGCGCAGGCCATCGCGGCGGCGGTTGGGCCCGCCAATGCCATGCTGGCGGTGGTGCTGGCCTGCGCGGTGCTGACCTATGGCGGGGTGTCGCTTTTCGTGGTCGCCTTTGCAGCATGGCCGCTGGCCCGCGCGCTGTTTGCACAGACCGGATTGCCCGCGCGGCTGATCCCGGCGACCATCGCGCTCGGCGCCTTCACCTTCACGATGACCGCGCTGCCCGGAACGCCCTCGATCCAGAACGCCATCCCGATGGCCACCTTCGGCACCACACCCTTTGCCGCGCCGGGGCTGGGGGTGATCGCCGGGGCGGTGATGCTGGCGCTGGGATTGGGCTGGCTACGATACCGCGCGCGCGCCCTTGCCGGCGAGGCACCGCCCGAGGCGCCCGACGGCCCGCCGCGCGACCGGCCCCTGCCGCTTTGGGTGGCGCTGGTGCCGATCGCGTCGGTGGGGATCGGCACGCTGGCGATGGGGGTGCTGGTGCTGCCCGCGCTGGAGACCGGATACCTCGCCCTGCCCCTTTACGGCGCGACCGACCTGTCGCGCGTGGGCGGCCTGTGGTCGGTGATCGCGGCACTGGGCGTCGCGCTGGCCCTTGCCCTTGCGCTCAGCCGTCCGCCCCGGCTGATGGCGGTATTGAACGAAGGCGCCGAATCCGCCCTGCTGCCGCTTTTCAACACCGCCAGCCTCGTGGGGTTCGGCGCGGTCATCGCGTCCTTGCCGGGGTTCGAGATGCTCCGCGCCAGCCTCGATGGGCTGTCGGGCGGCAATGTCGTCGTCGCTGCGGCGTTGTCCTCTGGGGCGCTCGCGGGGATCACCGGATCCGCTTCGGGCGGCATGTCGATCGCGCTCGACGTGCTGGGGCCGTCGCTGGTGGCGCAGGCGACGGCGCAAGCGGTCGATCCCGCGCTGTTGCACCGGGTCGTTGCAGTGGCGACGGGCGGGCTCGACACACTGCCCCATAACGGGGCGGTCATCACGCTGCTGGGCATTTGCGGCATGACCCACCGACAAGCCTATGCCGATATCTTCATGGTAGCGGTGCTAGGGCCGACGCTGGCTTGCGCGCTGATCATGGCCTTGGGGATCGCATTCGGCAGCTTCTGACGGGGGACGGACGCCACCACGCCTGCGACGCCACAAGACCATCCTGACCCGACCATCAGCCCACCGCCGCCGTGCCGTGAGGGCACGGGTCGGGCATGTGGGAAAGCTGTTGATTCGCGGGTGTCGGTGGTGTGGCACTCGATGCGCCGGAACGTGGAACAGTTTCATAAAGACGACTTTCAATGCTGCCATCCGACCGGTGACCGCCGCCTGTCGGATGTGCCGCCGGCGAGACCGCGCCCGACCGGCGCGCACCATCTCCGATCGGCTTGTCACAGGTCGCACCAAGGTTTGTCCGGAACAGGATGTATCATCTGCACCATCAGGGATGGACGCAGCCGCAAGATTGCCTTGGCATCCAAGGCAATCATGATCACAGCCGCCCCGGTCGAGGCCAGATGACCGTGCAGACGGCCCAAACGCTCCCGCGCAAGCCCGATCTGGTCGGGCGATTGCCGTTGGATGGACCCCGTGCCCGCATCGGTGACGTCTGGCACGCCCGCCGCGATTGCGGACTCGTATCCGGACACATCGCCAACAGTTCCTGTGCCCGGCCCTGCGATGACCTGCCGGGGCCTGCCCGATGCATGGGCAGGTATCCCCTGGCCAAAGTCAGACCCAAGGATCCAGGCATCCGAGATCAGGCCGGGCAGACCCGACCGAAAGATGGGAACCGCGCCGCCGCATCGATGATGAAGGCGCGCGCCCGCAAAAAGGCCTCGGAGACGGTCATCCAGCGGATTTCATGTCTGTCGCGGTCCTTTCGCCCGTGCATCATCGACTTGCGCAGCCCGCGCAGCAGTAGCTCCAGCGCCTCGCGCTGCATCGCGATCTTGTCGTGACGGCCCGCTATCTGCGCCCAGGCGTCGCTGGCTGGGGCGATTTCGTCCAACAGGAATGCGGTCGGGATGTCGGTCTGGATCCGCTTGAAGTATTTCATTTGTGGACCAATCTTGGGTTCGGGTTGCGATGACCCCAAGATTTGCCCCTCTGTCCGAGCCGGTCCTGCCGCGTCCTTGAACGGCAGGTGAACGGCGCGCCGCGCCCGGTTCATGATCGGCGGATGCGCTGGACTTGGCTCCGTGGTGCAAGGCAATTTTGAGCCAGTCGCGATGCCATCCCTTGATGGGGCGGCACGCGAGAAAGAGACGGCAGGGGAAGATCTTCACGAGAATTGCAGCGCTCACACTCGTGATGACGGCCATGTCGCCGCGCGTCTTGGATGCGGCATCGGTGGCCCACGATGTGGCCTTGGCCCCTCGGGCGTCCGCAGCCTCCCCGGGCGTCGTGGAGGTTTCACGCGTCTTGCACCTGCCGCATGGGTCCGATGGGCTGATCCTGTAGGGCGCCGACCCGCTGCCGACCGGTTGCGCCACGTCCGGGGCCCTTCGGCTCAAGGCCAAGCGCGAGCGTCATCCGACGCGGTTCCCGGCTGCGGATCGGCGTCTGCCTCGCCCCTTGTGCCGTTCAGCTGTGCCTTGCCGCAAGGGGACACCGGATCATCCCAAGGCAACCTGATGACTCACAAGCGCCCCTGACCGCAGCTGGTGAAGCTCGTAGCCCGGTCCCGTGCCGACAGGCCGATGCGGCGTCTTGCCGGACAGCGACAGGCTGAGCCCATGGCCGATGGCCGTGCATGTGCTGGCGGGAAGGCCGGCCCAGAGTGTCTGCATCCCGCGGTGGCTGTGGCCGGCGATGATCTTGCACACGCGGCTGCCCGACAGGCAGGACGCGAGCGCGTCGGCGCCGGCAAAGCCCGAGGCGTCGAGATGCGGGGCATGCGTCGGAAAGGGCGGATGGTGGAGAGCCAGCAGCACCGGTGCGCGGGCCTCCGCCAGCACCGCGGACAACCAGTCGAGCCGTGCCTCATCCACGCCGCCGCCCCCACCCGGCAAGTTGCTGTCCAGCCCGATCAGCAGCACCTCGCCCACTGGTTCCACAAAGCTGAGGTGATCGGGCACATAAGGCGCCCATCCGCCAAAGGCCGCCCGGAATTCCACCATACGGTCATGATTGCCGGGCATCGGCAAAAGCCGGACCGGGGCCTGACGCAGCAGCGGCAGCGCATGGGCGTAATCGCGTGCGCTGCGGTCGATGATGTCGCCGGACAGAACGATGGCGTCAGGGCGGATATCCATGGCGGAAATCGCCGCAAAGGCCCGCTGCATCGCCTGCGCCGGGTCGTGGCACGGATCGGCCCCGTCGCTGCGCAGATGGGGATCTGTGATCTGGACGATCAGGCTCATAGCAAGGACCCCCGCCGCCCCATCAGGCTCAACACGATCAGCGGCAGCGCCGTGGTGATCAGGATGGTCACAAAGGCCATCGCCATGCCCAGTCCCACCGATCCCTGTTCGAACTGCCGCCAGATATAGGTCGAGATGGTGGAAACCCCGACCGGCGCGATCACGACCGAGGCGACCAGTTCCCGCGTTGCCACGGCAAAGACCAGCAGCATCGCCGCCAGCAGGCTTGGCGCGATCAGCGGCAGCAAGATGCGCCGGAAGGCGGTCAGCGAAGACGCGCCCGAGACGCGCGCCGCCGCCTCGAGGTTGTCGCCGATCTGGTGGAAGGCGGCGGTGGCATAGCGCACCGGCTGGGGCAGAAGGATGCAGCAATAGGCCAGCAGCAAGATCAGCGACGTGTTGTAGGGCGTGATCGGCAGCCACGGCTGGTTCCACGCAAGGATCAGCCCGACCGCGACCACGATGCCCGGCAGAGAGTTGGGCAGGATCGTCAGAACATCGAGCACCCCGCGACCCCGCGCGCGCGATTTCACCACCGCATAGGCCGACAGCGCCCCCAAAAGGCCGGTGATGAGCGCCGCGCCGACGCCGAGCGACAGGCTGGTGCTCAACGCCTTGAGCGCCCCGGTCGTATCGCCGAGGATCGCGGCGAAATGCCGAAAGCTCAGGTTCGACCACGCCAGCCCGCCGGAAATGGTCCGCGACAGGGCGGTTGCAAGGATCGCCAGCAGCGGCAGGATCGTCGCGACGAAGGCCACCAGAGCAAACAGGGCGAGGACGGGAAAGGTCCAGACGCCAAGCTCGCGCTTGGACGTGTCTTGCGGCTTGCCCGTCGTCGCCTCGTAGGAGCGACGGTTGAGAACCCAGCGTTGCAACAGGAACGCACAGAAGGACAAGATCACGAGGATCAGCGACAGGATGGCGGCACCGGGCAGGTCGATGGGCCAGTCGGACACGCGCAGGTCGATGGCGGTCACCAGAACGTCAAAGCCCGCGCGGCGGCCAAGGGCTGCGGGGGTGCCGTATTCCTCGATCGCCATGGCGAAGACGAGCAGCAGGCTGGCGGCAAGGCCCGGCGTCGACAGCGGCAGGGTCACGCGCCAGAACGCGCGGGCGGGGGTGGCGCCGAACAGGCGCGCGACGTCCGCATAGCGGGAGCCTACGGTTTCCACCGTGCGCGAGACCGCGAAATAGACCACCGGAAAGGTGTTGAGCGTCATCACGAAGACGATGCCGGGCAGCGAGAACAGGAACGAACCAAGGTCGAAACCTGCAAGCTGGAACAGATAGCCGCGCGGCTGCAGCGTCATGATCCAGCCCAACACGGCGATATAGGGTGGGATCATGAAGGGGATCAGGAACATCACGTCCCAGATCGCCGCACCGGGCACACGGAACAGGGCGCGGGCGATGGCCAGCGGCACGGAGACCACGGCCGACAGCACCACCACGCAAAACCCCAGCAGCAGCGTGTTGCCCGCCATGCCGATCAGCGCCGCATCCCCGAGCGCGCCCGCAAAGGCCGAGAACGGCGCGGCGAAGGAGCCGCGCCCAAGCGTCGGAAAGATCGCCTGCAGCACGATCGCAAGGAACGGGACAGCCACGACGATGGAAAGCCCCACCGCCGCAAGCGCGACGGTGGGGCTGATCGCGGCACGGCTTTTGGCCATGCGGGGCGCCTTACTGCGCGAAGGCGCCGGCGAAGGCGTCCAGCGTCTCGGCGCGCGCGCCATAGACGGCCTCGGCGTCGATCGGCAGGATCGTAAGGTCAGCGATCAGCGCGCGATCCGCCGCCACGTCGGCGCGGGCAGGCATCAGGTTCTGCGCGGCGACGATGGCCTGACCGGCATCCGACAGCACATAGTCGATGAAGGCCTGCGCGTCGGTCTGGTTGTCGGACCAGTTCAGGATCATCATCGGGCGCGGCGCGATGACCGTGCCGCTTTCCGGAAAGATCACCTCGATCGATTCACCGGCAGCCATGTTGTTGAGCGCGATATAGTCGACCGCGCCGAACACGGCGGCCTTGGCCCCCTGAAGCACGGGGTTCAGCGCCTCGGCATTGGCACCCGCGACGATGGCGCCATTGGCGGCGAGGCTGTCGAACAGCTCGATGCCGCTGGTGGCCATGAGCGCCGCGACCAGTTCGAACGCCGAGCCCGACTGCGCCGGATCGGGAAGGTTCACGAGACCCTGAAACTCGGGCGCGGTCAGATCGGACCATTCGGTCGGACGCGGCGTGCCCGAGGTCGGGTTCCAGGCGATGGCCAGTGCCGCCACGCCCTGCGCGACGGCGGTGTCGGTCTGCAAGAAATCAGGCACGGTGGCCGCATTCGGGCTGGTGTAGGGCGCGAGCCAGCCACGCTCCGCGAAGTCGGTCGCGGTGTCCCACGAAGCGGAGATCAGCACATCGACCACCGGGTTGGCGGCCTCGGCCTCGATGCGGGCCATGATGTTGCCGGTGGTGGCCTGGAAGAACTCGATTGCGATGCCGGTTTCTTCGGTGAAGCCAGCCGCGAGTTGTTCGATCAGCCCGGCGGGGCCGGCGGTGTAGACGGTGACATCAGCGAAAGCGCTGGTGGCAGCCAGAAGGCTGACGGTGGCGACGCTGGCACGAAGCGTGGTCTTCAACATGATCTTGTCTCTTTCAAGGGGTGTGGGGACTGCGCGGGAAACCAACGCAGCCGGTCGGAGAGGAGGGTCAACCCGATGCGGTCTCCGATCCGCATGCGGGTATTGCTGGCGATCTGGACAGTCTGGACCGGGGCGGTATCGGCCAGCCTGACGGTGATCGCATAGGCGGTGTCGCGGTACTGAATGGCGATAACATCGCCGGTCAGGGTGGCACCCGCGGCATCCGCCACCACAAGGGCACGGGGCGTGACAAGCACATGCGCCATCGCGGAGGCGGGCCCCCCCGTGAGGCCCAGCGGATGCTGGCCCAGATGCCAGTCCTCGGCCACGCGCCGCAGCGTCAGCACCGCCCCGAGCCGCAGGAATTCCGCAACCTTCGGAGAGGCCGGATGCTCGACAAGATCCTCGGGGGCCGCCAGTTGGGCAATCTCGCCCGCGTCCATCACCGCGACCCGGTCGGCCAGCGTCAGCGCCTCGGACTGGTCATGGGTCACATAGATCGCCGTCAGCCCCAGATCGCGGATCAGGGCGCCCAGTTCGGCCACCATGGTTTCCCGCAACTCGCGGTCGAGGTTGGACAGGGGTTCGTCGAACAGCACGATCCGCGGCTCGCCGACGATGGCCCGTGCGATCGCCACCCGCTGCTGCTGGCCGCCCGACAGCGCAGAGGGGCGGCGTGCGGACATCTCGGCCAGACCCACCCGGCTCAACGCCGCCATGACGCGGCGGTCACGCTCGGCGCGGCCCACCCCCGCCATTTCGAGCGGGAAGGCGACATTGCCCGCAACACTCAGATGCGGCCAGAGCGCGTAATCCTGAAACACCATGCCCAGACCGCGCCGCTCGGGCGGAACAAGAACGCCTTGCCCCGCCACCTGCCGCCCGTCGATGAATATGTCGCCCCTGGTCGGGGCGAGCAGTCCGGCCACCAGACGCAAAAGGGTCGTCTTGCCGCAACCGGACGGACCCAGAAGGGCCAGCGTCTGACCCCTGTTCAAGCCGAGGTCGATCCCGCGCAGCACGTGTGTCTGACCGTAGCTCAGCGACAGGGCGCGTGTGGCGATGGCGTGCTGCGCCTCGCCTGCCGATGGTGTGTCCTGTCTCACGGCTGTCCCCGTCCCTTGCAGACCTGCGGTTACCCGGACGGGATGACGGTTTGATGACAGCCTTTTGCGCCGGGTCGGCGGGCAAGCCGGGCCGGGGCCGTGCGCCTTGATCGACGGTGCGCGACGCCCCTGCCCGCCCCTTGCGGGTGTCAGATGATCCGCTTGCGGATGCTCGAGGAGATCTGTTCGAACACGATGACCACGACCAGTATGACAAGGATGATCGCTGCGGCCTGATCGTAGCGGAACAAGCGCATCGCGGTGGACAGTTCCACCCCGATCCCGCCCGCGCCCACCAGCCCGAGCGTGACCGCCGAGCGGATCGCCTTTTCCACGCTGAACAGCGATGTCGCGGTCATCGAGGCGAAGCTTTCGGGCAAGATGGCGCCGAAGATGACCGATAACCGGCCCGCCCCCGTCGAGGTCAGCGCCTCGGACGGGCCCTTTTGAACCTCTTCGAAGCGTTCGGAATAAAAGCGCGCGGCAAAACCGATCGTGTCCATGATGATGGCGAGAATCCCCGCAAGCGGCCCCAGCCCGACGGTCACCACGAAGATCAGCGCCCAGATCAGATCGGGAATGGTCCGCGAGACCGAGATGACGAACCGCGCAAGGACGCGCACGACCGCGTTCGGCGCGGTGTTGCGCGCCGATAGCAGCGCCAGAGGGATTGAAAAAAGGCAGCCGAAGGTGACGCCCACGATGGCGATGTTGAGCGTCTCGAGCATGGCATCGGCGATGTTGGGCGCGCGCGAGAAATCCGGCGGCACAGCCTGTCCGATGAAGCGCACAAGGTTGCTGGCCCCGCGCACCAGCCGGTCAAGCGAGATTTCCGAGGCGATGAGACCCTGGATGAAAAAGGCCGCGAAGCCCACGACCAGCACCCAAGCCAGCGCCGAGGGCGCGCGAAAACGCGGGGGGATGCGGCTGCTCTCGCTCATGCGGCGTCTTCCTGTGGCTGGGCATCGACGCGGGTCATGCCGACGTAAAGTGTGTTCAGGTGCAGGGGATCGATGTCGGCGATGGCGGCGTCGATCTCGACCCGTCCGGCCTTCATTCCGATGATGCGGTCCGCATATTCCCGCGCCAGATCAAGCTGGTGCAACGTGCAAAGCATGCTCAACCCTTCCTCGCGCACGATCCGCCACAACAGGTCCAGCACCTCGCGCCCGGCCTTGGGATCAAGGCTTGCGATGGGTTCGTCGGCGATCACGACCTTGGGGGCCTGCATCAGCATGCGCGCGATGGCGACGCGCTGCTGCTGGCCGCCCGAAAGCTGGGATGGGCGGTGCTGCGCGCGGTCGGCCATGCCGACCCGTTCGAGACAGGCCATCGCGCGCGCGCGCTCCTCGGTCGATGCCGTCAATCCGAGGCAAGACAGGAGCCCAAGACGATGCCGCCCCATCGCCCCAAGAAGGACGTTTTGAAATGCGCTGAGTTGCGGCACCAGATTGAATTGCTGAAACACATAGCCCATGCAGCGCCGGATGCGGCGCAGATCGACCCTCGAGGCATCCGCCAGGCTGTCGCCATGGATGCGGATGCGGCCCGACTGCAGTTTCTCGAGCCCGTTCAGGCTGCGCATAAGGGTTGATTTCCCGCAGCCATTTGCCCCGAGCAACACCACACCTTGACCGGCGGGGATATCGAAGGACACGCCGCGCAGGACCTGCAGGTCGCCGTAGCTGACCCGCACGTCCTCACAGGTAATGGCTGAACTCATCGTCGGCTCCTTGCGTGAACGTCCGGTGCAAATAGGAAACGGGCGGCCTGTCCCAATGGATGGCCGCCCGCCTGTGACGGATCGGTGAGGATCAATCGTCCAGCGCGATGCCTGCAACCTCGTAGGCTCTGCGCACGACGTCGTAGATGGCCGGGTCGGTGTCGAAGGACATGTAGGCGTCGCGTTCGATGAACTTGTCGGCGTTGCGCTCGGTCGAGGTCAGGCTGTTCCACAGCGCATCCGCGTTTTCGGACAGCGTGGCGCGCAGGGCGTCACGGCAATCTTGCGGCAGGGTGGCGCGCATCACCACCGGATCACCCGGCAGGGTGTCGGTCTGCGCCAGCAGGCGGTATTCGGTATCGGGATCTTGCTCGCGCACGGCATCCCAGTCAGAATTGCCGCCGCCCATCGCATCGACATCGCCATTGATCAGCACCTGGACGCGCGCGTCGCCTGCCATGATGATCTCGACGTCGTTTTCCGGATCGAGCCCTGCTTCGGCCATCAGCATCATCGGGAAGATATGCCCCGAGGTGGAGCCCACATCCTTGAGCGCCACGCGGCGACCGGCCAGATCGGCCAGCGTCTGGATGTCACTGTCGGCCCGCACGACAAAGCTGGAGCCGTAATGCGGACGCACGATGGAGAACAAGATGTCCATCTCGGTCAGTTGCTGGAACAGCACGAATTCAGAGGGGCCTGCAAAGACGAAATCGACCTCGTCGAACTGCAGGGCGGTGCCTGCGGCGGTCCGGTTGGACAGCGAGAAGAGCGCAAGCTCGACGCCGGTCAGCTCTTCGAAGGTTTCGGCGAAAGGGCCGAAGGCTTCGGTCAGATCACCCATGCCCTCGATGCCGGTATCCGCCATCCGCAGGGTGGCAGGGCAAGCGTCGGCCACGGATTGCGCAGTGGCTGCACCAGCGAAAAGGACGGCCGCGACGGCAAGAGGTGCTGCGGTGAAGTGAAGTCTGCGCATGTGTCGGTGTCTCCCGGGTTGAACACTCCGGGTCGCCTATCAAGGCATCATGACACATCCATGACGGTCAGAGGGGGGACGCCAAGGGTTTGGAGACACCTCAGCCACAGGCCTTTGCGGCATGCAGCCGTGCGCCCGGTCGCGACACCCCGCACCCCCGAAGCATCCGCCGCTGACACCCGTGCACCCCCGCAACACCCCCCTTTGCCTGTTCCCGGAAATCCTTTGCCTTGATCTTCGAAACAGGCGACAACGGATCAACGAAAGATGCGGACCAACCCGCGCTGTTTCGAGCAGGAAAAGGGCATGCCAGTGGAACTGAACCGTCGACCCGTGGCCTCTCTCTGGATCGGGGAAAAGCTGCAGTATCTCAACCAGCTTTGCCTGAAATCCCACCTGCGCCACGGCCATCCGGTGACGCTTTATTGCACCGACAATGTCCAGAACGCGCCCGAGGGCGTCGTGGTCCGCCCCGCCTCCGAGATCATGGACATCCCCATGGACATCGTCGAGGAGACCTCGGCCAGCTTCCTGTCCAACGTCTTTCGCTACAAGATGATCCGTGCCACCGGTGCGATCTGGATCGACTGCGACGCTTTTTGCCACAGGCCCTTCCCCGATGAATGGGAATGGATCTTTGCCGGTCACGGTATGCGCGGCGCACTGAACTGCGGGGTCGTGGGCCTGCCGCAACACTGCGAACTGATGGACCGCCTGCTCGACTATTACGACAATCTGCCCGACGCCCCGCCATGGTGGAACAAGCAGCAGCGCAAGAAGCTTGAAAAGCAAAAGGATGCGCCCCACGCGGTCAAGATCTACCGCACCGAGCGCACCGCCTTCGGCCCGCAGGCCTTTACCTATTTCGCCCAGCAGACCGGCGACTACGAGCGCGCGATGACGCCTGACGTGCTCTACCCCGTGCCCTTCCAGCTCAATGACATCTTCTACGACCCCCATGGCCGGGTGGAGGGTTGGTTCACGGAGGCCACCACCTCCGTCCATCTCTACACGAACGGCACCAAGCCCTGGTGGCGGCGCAACGTGCCGCTGGAAAACTCCTACGCGTGGCGCATGTGCCAGGAGGTCGGCATCGACCCCGGCCTCGCGCTGGAAGACTGAGGGGGCGGATCATGACGCCCTCGCTCACGCTTTTCTTCGTGGTGGAACCGCCGACCTACCAGTATATCGCGTGCTACCTTGCCGCCTCGATCCGTCAGCATCTCGACGCTGAGGTCCAACTCGTCGGCTACTGCCCTGCCCACCGGATGGAGGAGCTGGACCCCGCCGTCACCGAAACGCTGCGCCGGATGCGCTGCGAGGTGCGGCCGATGGTGACCGAAGGCGTGTTCGACCCGGCCTATCCGCACGGCAACAAGATCATCGCCTGCCTTCAGCCCCGCGACACCCAATGGTCCGGGTTCATGGACAGCGATATCCTTGTTATGGCCGCCCATGACATCACCCGCCTGCTCAAGCCCGGCCATGTCACCTGCTCGCCCGCCGCCTCGATCCTGTGGGCGCCCGCCGATCTTTGGGAAACCGTCTACGGCAATTTCGGTCTGCCCGTACCGGAAGAGCGGATCACCCTGATGCGCGACCGCCGCCGTCAGGTGGTGCCCTATTTTTCCTCTGGTTTCGTGCTTTTCCCAGAGGATAGCGGGTTTGCCGGGGTCTGGATGGACACGGCACAGAGCCTCGACCGTGTCGAAAAGCTCGTACCCCACCGCCGCCCCTACCTCGACCAGATGAGCCTGCCGGTGGCGATCCGGCGCGCGGGGATGGCGTGGAACGAACTGGAAGAGAACGACCACTACATTCTCGGCGGGCGATTGCGCGGCAAACCCTTTCCGCGCGACCGGGCCATCACCGCCGTTCACTACCGCAAATGGGAGGTGCTGGAAGAGGCGGGGCTGGCCAATGACGGCTATGACGGGCTGAAGGCGCAAGTCGGCGTCAAGCGCATCCGCCGCATCTTCGACGTGCCCCCGCCCGACGGCATTGCTGCCACCGATACGACCCAAGGATGAGCGCGATGGGCAAATCCCTCGTCGCCGCCATGACGCATGTCCGGCACGAGGGGTTCTTTTTGGAAAAGTGGATCGCCCATTACGGCGCGATCGTCGGACGCGAGAACCTCTTCGTGGTCATCGATGGCGAGGATTGGCAGCCGTCCGTTGACCTGACCGGCATACAGACCGAGGTTCTGACGGACGCGCCACGCGAACGGGCCGACAACGACAGTTTCATGGCCCGCAAGATGTCGAGCCGCGCCAATGACCTTTTGCGCGAGCGGTATCGCTACGTGATGCGGATGGATGTCGACGAATATGTCGTGGTCGATCCCGCGACGGGGCTGGATTGGCAAGCAGCGCTCGCCGAAGTGGATGAGGCCGGATACCTCTTTGCCACGGGCGTCGACATGATCCAGTCGGGGGACGAAAGCTCTCCCATCGACCGCACCGCCCCGATCCTGTCGCAGCGGCGGCACGGCTATGTGACGCCGCCCTATTCCAAGCCTTTCGTCATCTCGCGCCACGCCAACTGGGCCAATGGCGGACATCGGCTGCTGAACCTGCCGGTCAAGATGACGGGCAATTTCATCTTGTTCCACCTCGCGCTGGCGGACACGCAAGTCGCCGAGGACCGGATCATGGCGCGCGGCGGGCGCGACCAGCACCGCTCCATGCGCAAGCACCAGTTCGGCCGCTTGCGCATGATCGGCGAGATCGACCCTGCGACCGCCCTGCCCTTCGACGCGGCGCGCGACATTGCACTGGCCGAATTTCCCGTCGACAAGCAGGGCCGCCCTGCCGCCCGCCCCAAACCGCCACGTCACCCCGCCGCGACCGACCGCGGCTTTCCGGTGATGGTGCCCGACCGCTTCGCCGGTCTGCTCTGAGCTTCGAGAGGACCAACCCATGGGCATCAGCATCAACATCGCGCTGCAACTGGCCTATATCGCACCGCTGGTGAAGGAGTGCAGGAACGGCATCATGCTGGGCCGCCAGAAGATGCATTTCAACCCGCCCGGCTGGACCGACCGGCTGATCAAGAAACTGTCGCGGCTGGGGATAGAGGCAACACCCCAGGACCTGTTTCAGGAAGACGGGTTCTGCGAGGCCTATCTCAAGACCATCGGCTGGCCGAAACTCGAAAGCCTAGATTTCTCGGCGATCGAGGGGGCGGAACATGTCCATGACCTCTCCGACCCCGTGGGCGACGACCTCAAGGACCGTTTCGAGCTGATCTATGACGGCGGCACGACCGAACATGTCTTCGACATCGCGCAAAGTTTCCGCAACGTCGATGCGATGCTGAAAGAGGGCGGCATCTTCGTCTCCTGCGTCGGCACGGACGGCTGGTATGGCCATGGCTTCTATCAGGTCGGCCCCGATATCCCGTGGCGCTACTGGCATGCCTCGCTCGGCTATGAGGTGCTGGGCTGCTGGACACTCTCGCGCAAGGGGACGGAGCGGCCATCGCGCGTGCCCGACCCGACCGAGCGGCGCCGGGGCGCCGAAAAACGCTTCGAGGTGCCGCAGTTCCTGTTTTACGTCGTGCAGAAGAAACACCGTGACGGGCCGCCGAAACCGGTGATCCAGAGCCATTACATCAATTACTGATGGCCCGCGCCACGATCTTGTCGATGATGAAGGACGAGGGGCCGCGCCTGCTGGAATGGCTGGCCTACCATCGGCTGATCGGGTTCGATGCGGTCTGGGTCTACACCAACGATTGCCGTGACGGCAGCGATGCGATTCTCGACCGGCTCGACGCCCTTGGCCTCTGCCGGCACCTGCGCAACGTCGTGCCGCCGGGCAAGAAGCCTCAGCCACACGCGCTGAGCCTTGCCGAGAAGAACCGGGCGCTGTTCGACACAGACTGGCTTTTGGTGAGCGACGCGGACGAGTTCTTGCATGTGAAGACCGGCGACGAGACGCTGGCCGCCTTGCTGGACGCTTGCCCGAATGGAACCGAGGGCGTGGCGATCAATTGGCGCATGATGGGGTCGAACGGGATCGGGTCGTGGTCCCCCGACCCGGTCTTGCCGCAGTTCACCCGCGCAGCACCCGAGGATTTTCGTCGTGGCTGGGGGGTCAAGACGCTGTTCCGGCCCTACCGCCATGTGAAACTGGGCATTCACCGTCCCGGCGTGAAGGGCGGTAAGGAGAACCCCGAGCGGCTGGCCGGGTTCATGGCACAGGCGTGGGTCAACGGGTCGGGCCAGCCGATGCCACCCAGTTTCATGGCGGATGGCTGGCGCGGGTCTGCGGCGACAGTGGGCTATGCCCTAGCAGAAATCGCCCATTTCGCGGTGCAAAGCCGCGAGGCGTACCTCTTGCGCGGCGACCGGGGCAACGTGAACCTCAAGCAAGACAAGTATGACGCGACCTATTTCGCCGTCTTTGACCGCAACGAGGTGGCCTTGCCGGGCCTGTCCACGTGGTCTGCGCGGGTTGCGGCGCTGGTCGCGGACTGGCTGACCGACGACACCCTCAACCGTCTGCACGAGGCCAGCCGCGACTGGCACGCCGCGCGGCTTGGCCAGTTGCGCGCCACCCCCGGCTTTGCAGCGCGGATGGACCAACTCGCCCGCGCCGCCGACACGCCGATATCCGCGCTTGACGACGTCTTGTTCGTGCAGCCGCTCGCGCCGGCAGGCAAGGCGCTGGTGGCCCAGATGCGCGCGCGCGGCCTGCCCGACGCGGTCATCGCCCGCCAGATCGCGGCCCGCGTGGCGGCACTGGAGGCCGAGCGCGACGCCCGCGAGGCGGCACAACTGCGCGCCATGGGCGTGACGCCCGCAAACGGTTTCTAGTTCGTCTTGTCGGGCGGCAGGATCGGCAAGGGGGCGATGGCAATGCCCTCCTCGATCAGGGCGCGCGCCTCCTCGGGGGCGGCCTCGCCGTGGATCGGGCGGGCATCGGCCTCGCCCAGATGCATTGCGCGGGCCTCGGAGGCAAAGCGCCCGCCCACATAGGTGGAGTTTTTCGCCAGATGCTCCTTCAGCACCCGCAGCATCTGCTCGGCCGGATGGGCGGGCTCGGACAGCGGTCGGGCCGGTAGCGGCGCCTCGGGCGCATCCGTGCCCGCCACGCGCGGCGCCATCAGCGCCTTGGTCACCTCGCTCCCGCCGCAGATGGCGCAGGACACAAGGCCCTTTGCCGCCAGCGCGTCATAGGCGGCGGCAGACTGGAACCAGCTGTCGAAGCTGTGGTCTTGCGAACATCTGAGGGCGTAACGGATCATCGTCGTGCCAAACTATGCGGTCGCGGGCCGGGTTCAAGCGGTGCCGTCATCGCAGGCGTTCGGGATCGAAGGTCTCGATCATCTGTTTCAGTTCCACCTCATCGACGCGCTGCGCGGCCTTCCTGCGGCTCATCCACTTGGTCCGGCGTTGGCCCGCCTCGGGAAACACCTCGTCGATCTGCGAGATTTCCATGGCAAAGACCAGAACCACGCAGGGGATCGACAATTCCTCGTCCAGCCATTTGGAATAGGAATAGAGGCCCAGCACCGTGTCATGCACCCGTCCGCGCAACCCCGCCTCTTCCCAGGCCTCTTGTGCCGCGGCCTCGGCCGGGCGCAGGCCGTCCATCGGCCAGCCCTTGGGGATGATCCAGCGCCCGGTGTCGAGCGAGGAAATCAGCAAGATCTCGACATCACCCTTCTTCTTCACACGGAACGGCAGCACGGCGAATTGCGTCCGCGTCTCGCGCTTGGCTGCGGCGGGAATGCGCAGGGGTGCCTGAAGGATGGGTTTGCGGGCCATGACGTGGCGGTATGCCATGCCGCACCCTGCCTTGCCAAGCCCGGCTTGACGGGGCGTGCCCGGGCCATACCTGTGCGGCACCCGACCGATGGAGCCTGTCCGATGCACCGCCGCTGCCTGTTCGCCGCCCTTGCCGCTCTGCCCCTGACGATGCTTGCCCGACCATCCATGGCGCAGACAACCTTCAGCTTCGACTCGATTGACGGCGGGCGCTACGACATGGCGGCGTGGCGCGGGCGGCCGGTTCTGGTGGTCAACACCGCGTCGCTGTGCGGCTACAAGCCCCAATATGACGAGTTGCAGGCCCTGCACGAAGAATACGGGCCGCGCGGGTTGGTGGTACTGGCCGTGCCGTCCGACGACTTCCGGCAGGAACTGGCCAGCGATGCCGCGGTTGCAGAGTTCTGCGAGGTGAATTTCAACCTCACACTGCCGATGACCACGATCACGCCGGTGCGCGGCACGAATGCCCATCCCTTTTATCGCTGGCTGCGCGAGGCGCATGGTTTTGCGCCCGCTTGGAATTTCAACAAGGTGCTGCTGGACGGCGACGGGCGCGTGGTGGGCACATATGGGTCGAACACCCGGCCCAACAGCCGCACCATCCGCCGCGAGATCGAGGCGCGGCTGGGCGCGTGAGCCTGCCCCTCTTCCTCGGATCCGAGATCTACCGCGGGTCAAGCTATGGCGACTGGCATCCTCTGCGTGTGCCGCGCGTGTCGACCGTGATGGATCTGGCCCGCGCCATGGGCTGGCTTCCGGCGGCGCAATACCTGACCAGCCCACGTGCCAAGCCGCAGGCCCTGACGATCTGGCACACGCCCGACTATGTCGCGGCACTGGAACGGGCCGAGGCCGATCAGGCCGTCAGCGAGGCCGTGCGCGCGCGACATGGCCTTGGAACAGTTGCCAATCCGATCTACACAGAGATGTTCCGCCGCCCCGCCACCGCCGCGGGCGCCTCGCTGCTGGCGGGGGAGTTGCTGGCACAGGGCGGCATGATCTACCATCCCGGCGGGGGCACGCATCACGGTTTTCCCGACCGGGCGGGCGGGTTTTGCTACCTCAACGATCCGGTGTTGGCGATCTTGTCGCTGCGCCGTGCGGGAGCCGCGCGCATCGCCTATGTCGACATCGACGCGCATCACATGGACGGCGTGCAGCACGGGCTGGCGGGCGATCCGCAGTCGCTGCTGATCTCGGTGCATGAGGAAAAGCGTTGGCCCTTCACTGGCACGCTCGACGATGACGGCGGCGGCAATTGTCTGAACCTGCCGGTGCCGCGCGGGCTCAACGATACCGAAATGGCAGCGATCCGCGACCGGCTGATCCTGCCTGCACTTGCCGCCTTCGCCCCCGACGCCATCGTCTTGCAATGCGGCGCCGATGCCGTGACCGAGGACCCGCTGTCGCGGCTGACGCTGTCCAACAACGCGCATTGGGACGTGGTGCGCGGGCTGATGGCGCTTGGCTGCCCGAGGTTGCTGGTGCTGGGCGGCGGCGGCTACAACCCGTGGTCGGTCGGGCGCCTCTGGACCGGGGTCTGGGCCACGCTGAACGGTCACGAGATCCCAGATCGCCTGCCGGACACGGCCGAAGGCGTGCTGCGATCCTTGCGCTGGGAAAGGCCGCCGCAGGCCGGGCGCATCCCACCCGAGCACTGGTTCACCACGCTGCGTGACGCGCGCCGTCCGGGGCAGCTCCGGACCGAGGTCGCGGACCGCCTCGCACTACTCGCCCAACGACCCGCGGCGCGGGGCATTATTCCTGAGTGAAAGACTCTGGAATTGACATATCCGATTCTTTTTGTCACCTTTCTGGGTAAGACCACCCCGCGCAACAGCAACCCGGAGCCCCGCTATGAGCTTTCACGGACAGATCACCGACCCCGCCGACGCCCATCGCACGGCGGCCCCCGCACGCACCTTGCCGGTCTACGACGCCCGCCGCCTGACCGACGGCGACGGCACCGCGACCATCGTGCTTGACGACAAGGCCTACCAGCTGCGCATCACGCGGGCGGGCAAACTGATCTTGACCAAATAGCACGACCTTGTGGCGGGGTATGTCTACCCCGCCACAAGGCCGGGCCATTCCGACGCAGGCGCTAAAGGCTTCTCGTTTCGCACCGTTCAACGGGCGGAGCATCACAGGAGACCTTTGTGGAACGTCCAGACTTCAAACCAGCCCGTTTGCCGACGAACGAGGACAGCCGCCTGTCCGCCGTGCGGCGTACCGGCCTCATGGGCAGTCAGGCGCTGGCGCGCTTTGAGATCTACACCCGGCTTTTCAGACACATCGCTGGCGTGCCCGTTTCCTACACCGGGCTTCTCGACGAGGCGCGGCAGTATTTCCTGTCCGAGAATTTCACCGGATGCCTGACCGGCGCGACCGAAGTGGCGCGAGAAAACACCGTTTGCCAGCATGCGCTGCTGGATACAAAACCCTTCGTCGTGCCCGACATGCGCCTTCATCCCACTTTCGAGGCGCATCCGCTGGTCACATCCGACCCGCATTGGGTGTTCTGGGCCGGTTTCCCGCTGGTGACGCAGGAGGGCTACATCCTCGGCACGATATGCGCGGTGGATTTCGTGGCCCGTGACCTGACGGCCGAACAGCTTGATCTGCTGACCGGTGTCGCAGCCGATCTGACCCTGTCGATCCAACTGCAGACCGACCATCAGGAACGGGTGGCGGGCGCATGCGACGCGGTGCTGGCATCGCTTCAGGGCGCAGGAGTTCAGGGGCTGACGGCGGCGCGCGGCTTCTTCAGCCTGTGTCGCGAGCTTCCGGTCACACCGGAGCAGGAGGCCCAACTGCTGGCCACTGGCCTTGCCACCAGATCCGATGGGCAACTGTTGCTGAGTGCGGCGGGCAACACGCTCAAGACCGGGCATGGACTTGGCCCTGCCGAATACAAGACCAGAACCTCCCCACTGAGGGATACGGACATGCTGGATGCCATGTTCGACATGATCACCGAGGCGGAGGGCTGACAATGTATTCGCGGATCTTCACATTCTGCTTCCAGTCCCTCGACGCGGCCAAGATCGGTGTCGGGCACCTGTCGACGGAAATCGGCGGGGCCATAGCGCAGGCCAATATCGCCAGCCTCAACATCCTTCTGCACAAGGAAGGCAAGGTCACGATGGTCGTGCGCTTCGACAGCCTCGAGGACATGAACCGCTTCACCCAGGAACAAAGCCGGGTGCTGGCGGGCATTCAAGATGTCTTCAAGCTGCGCGAGATGACACAGAACACCGCGGTGTCGGTCTATGTCTTTAACCGCGAAGCGGCGACGACGATCGCCTGACAGACCATGGCACTCCGCAAAAACGGAACAGGGCCCCCACGGGGGCCCTGTGCATTTGCGGCAGCCGGTTGGCTCACCCGATCTTGGGCAGCAGCTCGTCCAGCGATTTCTTGGCGTCGCCGTAGAACATCCGCGTGTTCTCCTTGAAGAACAAAGGGTTCTCGATGCCCGAATAACCGGTGCCCTGCCCGCGCTTGGACACGAAGACCTGCTTGGCTTTCCACACTTCCAGAACCGGCATGCCGGCGATGGGGCTGTTGGGGTCGTCTTGTGCGGCGGGGTTCACGATGTCGTTCGAGCCGATGACGATCACCACGTCGGTCGAGGGGAAATCTTCGTTGATCTCGTCCATCTCGAGCACGATGTCATAGGGCACCTTGGCCTCGGCCAGAAGCACGTTCATGTGCCCCGGCAGACGGCCCGCGACGGGGTGGATGGCAAAGCGCACGGTCTTGCCCTGCGCCCGCAGCTTGCGGGTCAGTTCGCTGACCGATTGCTGCGCCTGCGCCACGGCCATGCCGTAGCCCGGCACGATCACCACGCTGTCGGCCTCGTTCAGCGCGCTTGCGACACCATCGGCGTCGATGGCGATCTGTTCACCCTCGATCGCCAGCTGGTCGCCCTTGGCCGCGCCGCCGAACCCGCCGAGGATGACGGAGACAAAGCTGCGGTTCATCGCTTTGCACATGATGTAGGACAAGATCGCGCCCGACGAGCCCACCAGCGCGCCGACCACGATCAGCAGGTCATTGCCTAGGCTGAAGCCGATCGCCGCCGCCGCCCAGCCCGAGTAGCTGTTCAGCATCGAGACGACCACGGGCATGTCCGCGCCGCCGATCCCCATGATCAGGTGATAGCCGATGAACAGGCCCAGGATCGCCAGCAGCACCAGCGCCCAGCCGCCCGCTCCGGTGAGGTAGAGCACCAAAAGCAAGGCAGACCCGGCCGCAGCGGCGGCGTTCAGCATGTGACCGCCGGGCAGTTGCTTGGCAGCCGTGTCGATCTTGAACGGCAGCATGCTCGATGCGCCCGACAGTTTGCCATAGGCGACAACCGACCCGGTGAAGGTCACGGCACCGATCCAGACGCCCAGCACCAGTTCGACGCGCAGGATGCCGATTTCCACCGCCGTCTTCTTGCCGATCAGTTCGGCGAAATTCGACAGCGTGCCCAGAAGGGCGTAGGCCTCGGTCGACAGCGGCCCCTGCGGCTGCGGAAAGGGCAGCCCCGTCTCGCCGAAGACGGCGGCGACATTGCCGATCTCGATATGGGCGTTCAGGCCGACGAAGACGGCGGCCAGACCCACGAGGCTGTGCATGATCGCCACAAGCTCGGGCATCTGGGTCATCTGCACCTTGGTCGCCAGCTGGTAACCGACGGCCGCACCGCCCGCGATCAGGATCAGCGACATCAGCCACAGGCCCGAGCCCGGCCCGACCAGCGTCGCCACGACGGCAATGGCCATGCCCGCGATACCGTACCACACGGCACGCTTTGCGCTTTCCTGCCCCGAGAGGCCGCCCAGCGACAGGATGAAGAGCACGCCCGCGACCGCATAGGCCGCAATGGTGAATCCGAAATCCATGTGTCCTACCCCTGCCCGCTCAAGATTTCTGGAACATGGCGAGCATGCGCCGTGTCACGAGGAAGCCGCCAAAGATGTTGACGGAAGCCATGAAGATGCCCAGCGCCGCCAGCACCGTGATCAGCACCGAGCTTGATCCCACCTGCATCAACGCACCAAGGATGATGATCGAGGAAATCGCGTTCGTGACCGCCATCAGCGGCGTGTGCAGCGAATGGGCGACATTCCAGATCACCTGGAAGCCGATGAAGACCGACAGCACGAAGACGATGAAATGCTGCATGAAAGAGGCGGGCGCGATCAGGCCCACACCCAAAAGCAACGCGCCACCCACAGCCAGAAGCGTGATCTGGTTCTTGGTCTGCGCCTTGAAGGCCGCCACTTCGGCCGCGCGCTTTTCCTCGGGCGTCAGCTCCTTGGGCTTCTCGCGCTTTTGCACCGCGATAGCCGCGACCTTGGGCGGCGGCGGCGGGAAGGTGATCGCGCCCGCGAAAACGGCCGTTGCGCCACGGATCACGTCATCTTCCATGTTGTGCACGACCGTTCCGTCCTTGCCGGGCGTCAGGTCGGTCATCATGTGGCGGATGTTGGTGGAATAGAGCGTCGAGGATTGCGCCGCCATCTTGCTGGGGAAATCGGTGTAGCCGATGATCACCACGCCGTTGTCGGTGACGATCCGCTCATCCGCCTTGGTCAACTCGCAGTTGCCGCCGCGCTCGGCCGCAAGGTCGATGATGACCGAACCGGGCTTCATCGCCTCGACCATGTCCTTGGTCCAAAGCTTGGGCGCGGGCCGTCCGGGTATCAGCGCGGTGGTGATGACGATGTCCATCTCCGGCGCGATCTCGCGGAACTTGGCCAGCTGCTTGGCCTGGAACTCCGGGCTTTGCGGCGGCGCATAGCCGCCCGTCGCCGCCCCGTCGGGCAGTTCGTCGGCCGAGAACTCGAGGAACACGAATTCCGCGCCCATCGATTCGATCTGCTCGGCCACTTCTGGCCGCACGTCGAAGGCATAGGTGATGGCACCGAGGCTGGTGGCCGTGCCGATGGCGGCCAGACCCGCGACGCCCGCGCCCACGACCAGCACCTTGGCGGGCGGAACCTTGCCGGCAGCGGTCACCTGACCGGTGAAGAAACGGCCGAAATTGTTGCCCGCCTCGATCACCGCGCGGTAGCCCGCGATATTGGCCATGGACGACAGCGCGTCCATTTTCTGAGCGCGTGAAATCCGCGGCACCATGTCCATGGCGATGATGTTGGTCCCGGCCGCCTTGGCCGTTTCCATCAGCTTTTCGTTCTGGCCCGGATAGAAGAACGAGATGACCAGCTGGCCCTCGCGGAATTTCTTGGCCTCGGCCGTGGTCGGCGGGCGCACCTTGGCGACGATGTCGGCGTCTTTCCACAGGGCGGCGGCGGTCTTGACCACTTCGACGCCCGCGGCCTCGTAGGCGGCATCGGTGAAACCCGCGGCCTGACCGGCGCCAGTCTCGATCACGCAGTCATATCCAAGCTTCTGCAGCTGCAGCGCGCTGTCGGGGGTCATCGCCACCCGTGCCTCGCCCGCCTCTATCTCCTTCGGAGCGCCTATTTTCACTGTCATCCCCTCTTCGACATGGCCGTGTCCCGAAGCCCCATAGCAACACAAGCCGCCGTCCACAACTGGGCAAGGCGCGACAGTTTATTGCGCATGCCACGGCATACAGTTTGTGAAACTTTCGGCAATGCCCCTACGTGACCCAAGGTCGGCTTGCGCCGCGCCCTGCGTAGGTTAGGCTGACCCGGCAAGGGCCGGAGGGCAGGACATGGAACACGCAGGACGGCACGCGCTGGTCACGGGCGGCGGCACCGGCATCGGGCTGGATATCGCGCGGGCGCTGGCCGCCAGCGGGGCCGAGGTGACGATCACGGGGCGCGATCTGGCGCGGCTGGAAGCGGTGGCAAACGAGACCCCGCGCCTCTATCCGCTGCACATGAACGTCGACGACGAGGCCTCGGTCCGGGGTGGCATTTCGGCCGCCGCAGCGGAACGCGGGCCCATAGCGATCTGCATCGCCAACGCAGGCATCGCCGAAGCCATGCCGTTTCCCAAGGAAACGCTGGCGCATTGGCGCCAGATCATGACCACGAACCTCGATGGCGTTTTCCTGACGCTGCAAGCCGCGCTGGCGACACTGGCCCCGGACGACTGGGGCCGGATGATCGCCATCTCCTCGATCGCGGGTGTGCGGGGCTTGAAAGGCGGCAGCGCCTACACGGCCTCCAAACACGGCGTGATCGGACTGGTCCATGCCCTGAGCGAGGAATACATCGGCGGCCCCGTCACCTTCAACGCGGTCTGCCCCGGCTATGTGGACACCCCCATCGTCACCCGCAACGCCACCGAGATCGCAAAGCGGCAGGGCATATCGGAAGCCGAGGCGCGGGACTATTTGGCGCGCGGCAATCGCCACAAGACCCTGCTTGAAACCGATGAAGTCACGGGCGCGGTGATGTGGCTGTGCTCCAATGCTGCGCGCAGTGTGAACGGACAGTCGATCCAGATCGCGGGCGGTCAGGTGGCATAAGGGCAACGCACAATGCCGCAGCGCAGCAAAAAACCCTGACTTGTCCGGACCTTGGCGGCCCGTATGCCGTGGCATCCCGGCAAGCCCCCAATTTTGTTGCTTTTTTTCGGTTTACTCTGGCGGCCAAGTGCTTATCTGCTGACGCAAACCTTCAGGACCCTGCGTGATGCCCATCGAAGACCACCCGCTGCGCTACCGTCTCGCCAACGAGCTTCATGCGCGCCCCTTTCCCAATGTGTCCTCGCCCGCGCAGGCGATCTTTCTGGCGATCAAGCAGCCCAAGGATGCCGCCAAGCGCGACCGGGGCCTTGACCGGGCGCATCTGCTGGCGCTGCTCGACCGGTTCGGGGCGGATCATCCGGCACCTGACGCCACGCATTTCTTCGGCGATCTGGGCAAATTCCGTCTCAAGTGGGAACAGCACACCGAATTCGTGACTTACACGGCTTTTCTGCCCGCCAATGACGCGCGCCCCTTCGACCCCGCCGCATGGGAGGTCTTTCCCGAGGATTGGCTGGCCAAGGCACCGGGCGTGCGTATCACCTCGGCCCAGCTGCGGATCGAGACCGCGCCCGAGGACAAGGAAGACATCGCCGAAAAGCTGGCAGAATGGATGGTGCCCGAAAGCCTTGCGGTCAGCCATGTGCTGGACGCAACCGCCGTGATTGCCGGTGATTTCCGGATCGACAGCCATGGCCATATGCGGTTCGCCATGTTCTGCCAGCCCGGGACCGACAGCCGCCGCGTCGGCCGGATCGTGCAGCGCATCTGCGAGATTGAGACCTACAAGTCGATGTCCATGCTGGGCTTGCCGATGTCGCGCGAGATCTCGACCCGCATGGGCGAGATGGACGAAAGCCTTGCGGAACTGGTCAATGCCATGACCGGCCATCTGGCGAAACCCGACGAGACGCTGAGCCAGCTTCTGGCGATCTCGGCGGAACTTGAAAAGCTGCAGACGCAAAGCGTCTTTCGTTTCGGCGCGACCGGGGCCTATGAGGCGCTGGTCAACCAGCGGATCGAGGTCTTGCGCGAGGAGCGGTTCCTCGGGCGGCAGACCTTCGGCGAATTCATGATGCGCCGCTACGACCCGGCGATGCGCACGATCAAGGCGACCGAGCGGCGGCTGTTGTCGATGTCGGAACGCGCGATCCGGGCGGGCGATCTGTTGCGCACGCAAGTGGATGTGAACCGTTCAGCGCAGAATCAGGACCTTCTGGCCAGCATGGACCGGCGCGCCGACATGCAGCTGCGGCTGCAAAAGACGGTGGAGGGGCTGTCGGTGGTGGCGATCAGCTATTACGCGGTCAGCCTCGTGGTCTACATGATCAGCCCGCTGGCCGATCCGCTGGGGGTGTCCAAGACGCTGCTGACGGCGCTGGCCGTGGTGCCGGTGGTGGGTGCGGTCTGGTTGATGGTCCGCAGGATCCGGCAGTCGATGGAGAAGTGAGCGGTTTCGCCCGCTGACGCGGTCGACCCGTGCGAGGGGGCTGTCTGCCCCATCGGTCGCCATTGTCACTCGGACCAATGGCGTTCCAACGGCGACCCCCGAGGATATTTTTGAAACACAGAAGGGGTCAGGTTCAAGTCCGCAGGGCGCGGCGCAGGATCTTGCCGGTGGCCGTCATCGGCAGACTGTCGGCGCGGATGATTCTTCGCGGCACGCAATGAGCCGAGACGCGGTCGCGGACGAGGGTTTTCAGCGATTCCTCCATCCCCGACCAATCGGCCCCGTCGCGCAAGACGATATGGGCCACCACGATCTCGGTGCGGACGGGGTCAGGTTCACCCACCACAGCCGCCATCACCACATCGGGGTGGGTGGCCAGCGCCTGTTCGATCTCGACCGGGCCGATGCGGTATCCGGCCGAAGTGATGACATCGTCGTCGCGGGCGTGAAAGGTGATCTGGCCCGTGGCGCCTTGGGTGGCCAGATCGCCGGTGCGCAGCCAGCCATCGGTGATCTTCTTCGCCGTCGCCTCGGGCTTGTTCCAGTAGCGCAGCATCATCACCGGGTCAGGCGCGCGCACGCAGACCTCGCCCACCTGCCCCGTTCCGACCTCGCCCCGTGCATCGCGCAAACTGACGTCATGGCCCGGCACGGGCAGGCCCATCGCGCCGGGCACACGGGCCATCGGGCCGGTGCAGGCGGCAAGGACCAGATTGGCCTCGGTCTGACCGTAAAATTCATTGATCGGACAGCCCATCACCTCTCGTCCCCAGTCAAGCAGATCCGCCCCCAGCGCCTCGCCGCCCGATCCGATGGCGCGCAGGCCAAGGCCTTTGGGTGTCGGGGCCTGACGCATCAGGCGCAGGGCCGTCGGCGGGATGAAGGCGCGGGTCACGCACTCGGCGGTCATCAGGCGAAAGGCCGCGTCAGGGTCGAACTTGGCGAAGCGGTGCGCGACCAGCGGGACGCCGTAGTACAGACAGGGTAGCGCCATATCCATCAGCCCGCCGATCCAGGCCCAGTCGGCGGGCGTCCAGCCAGTGTCGCCCGGCTGGGGGAAATCGCCCAGCGCCAGTTCAAGGCACGGCAGATGCCCGAACAAGAAGCGGTGCGCGTGCAAGACGCCCTTGGGATCGCCCGTGGTGCCGGAGGTATAGATCATCACCGCCGGATCCTCGGCCGTGGTATCTGCGGGGGTGAAGCCGCTGGCCGGGGTTGCGATCAGCGCGTCGAAGGCAAGGACGGGCGCGCGCGCCTCGCCGGTGGTGATGATGGTGCGGAGATCGGGCAGATCGGTAGCCAGCGCCATCACCCGGTCGAGCGTGGCGGGGTCTGTCACGACCGCGCGTGCGCCTGCGTCTTGCAAGCGGTAGCGCAGCGCATCCGCCCCGAAGAGCGTGAAAAGCGGCAGCGACACCGCCCCCAGTTTCATCGCGGCGACATGCGTGATCAGGGCGGCTGGTGTCTGCGGCAAGAGCACGGCCACGCGGTCGCCCCGCGTGACGCCGGACGCGGCCAGCGCAACGGCCAGCCCGTCCGAAGCGCGTTTGAGCTGGCTATAGGTCCAGATCTCGCGCGCCCCATCGGCAGGGATGTGGATGATGGCAGTGCGGTCAGGCTCGGCTGCCGCCCAGCTGTCGCAGCACAGATGGGCGATGTTCATACGCGCCGGGATATCCCAGCGAAAGCCCGCCCGCAGGCTGTCCCAGTCGGTGATCCGCCCGAGCAGCCGGCGCGAGGCCGTGTCAGGCATCGCTGATGACGGTGACGGTCGGCAGTGCGGTCAGGGGGATGCCAAGTTCCTGAAACGCCTGCAAGGACAGGCGCGAGCCGGAATTGCGCGCCCCGCCCGAGGGGCGCAGCGTCAGGAACAGTTGCATTCCGTTTTCCGAGACCACGCGGCCGGGCTGTTCGCTCGTCACCAGCGGCGTCTCGATCCACAGGCCGGGGGTGGCCGCATCGCCGAGGCTGGCCACGGTAAAGCCCATGAACCGCCCCTCCCCATCGGGCAGGCCCGCGCCGGTGCCGCCCTCGACCGTTTCGGTGGGGTCAAGCGCCGTGATCTGCGGCGCGGGATCTTCGGGCGCTGTGGCGCAGGCACCCAGAGCAAGAACGGAAAGGAAAGCAATCGCGTGTTTCATGCAGCGCACCCTAGGATCAAACTTCGTCCGCTTCAACCGGCACGACGGGCTATCCCTTGCCTGAGCGGCGCGTCGCCCCTAGTGTCGCGTCATGGACACGACCGCACCCCTTGTCGACCCTTTCCAGCGCGCGATCAGCTACCTGCGCGTCTCGGTCACCGACCGCTGCGATTTCCGCTGCGTCTACTGCATGTCCGAAAACATGACCTTCTTGCCCAAGAAGGAACTGCTAACCCTCGAGGAACTGGACAGGATGTGTTCAGCTTTTGTCCGCTTGGGCGTGTCGAAGCTGCGCATCACCGGGGGCGAACCGCTGGTCCGACGGGACATCATGACCTTCTTCCGCGCCATGACGCGACATCTGGACAGTGGCGCGCTGAAGGAGCTGACGCTGACCACCAACGGCAGTCAGCTGGCGAAATTCGCGCGCGATCTGTTCGATGCAGGCGTGCGACGGGTCAATGTCTCGCTCGACACGCTCGATGCTGACAAATTCGCGGCGATCACCCGCTGGGGGCGGCTGGCGCAGGTGCTTGACGGGATCGATGCCGCGCAGGCGGCGGGTTTGCGGGTCAAGATCAATGCAGTGGCGCTCAAGGGCTTCAACGAGGTCGAGTTGTTCGACCTTCAGGCGTGGTGCGCGTCCCGCGACATGGAGCTGACCTTTATCGAGGTCATGCCGATGGGCGATCTGGGCAACGAGGACCGGCTGGACCAGTACTGGTCGCTCAAGGACCTGCGCGCGCGGCTGGCCGAACGCTTCACGCTCACCGATCTGACCGAGCGCAGCGGC
Organism: Roseicyclus mahoneyensis; assembly: GCF_003148775.1. Classification (GTDB taxonomy): domain Bacteria; phylum Pseudomonadota; class Alphaproteobacteria; order Rhodobacterales; family Rhodobacteraceae; genus Roseicyclus; species Roseicyclus mahoneyensis. Next base: position 113,295 of record NZ_QGGW01000007.1, on the reverse strand, counting down.
GGGCCAGCGCGCTACATCCGGCTGGAGGAAACGGGGCAAAAGATCGGGCTGATCACCCCGCTGACGCATAACTTCTGCGAATCGTGCAACCGGGTGCGGCTGACCTGCACGGGCGAGCTCTACATGTGCCTCGGGCAGGAGGATATGGCCGACCTGCGCACGCCGCTGCGCGCCTCGGGCGATGACACGGTGCTGGATCAGGCGATCCGCCACGCCATCGCGCGCAAGCCCAAGGGCCATGATTTCGACTATTCCCGACAGGCGGTGGACGGGCAGATGACCCGCCACATGAGCCATACGGGCGGCTGACGCGGTTGGGGAACGGGCGGGCACGCTTCGGCTCGGCGGTGAACTTGACGGTGGCCGGGGCCACGTCGCTTTTCGTCGCCTTCGCCGCCCATGAGATTAGTGTTTTCGGGATCCATGGATATGGCATCATCGGACTGGCGAATTGCCCCCCGTCGCTGTGCCCACAGATGGCGGCTGTCCTGACCGGGCTTGCGGCCAAATCCATCGGGGCGGGGCTGGCGCTCGGGCTGCTGGGCGCGCTGCTGCCGATGGGTCCGGCCCGGCTGCGGGCTGCTGCGACGCTCTGGGCCGTGCAATACCTTTGGGGTCTTGTCGGGATCGCCTCGGCGTATCGGTCGAATTTCGGGACGACATGGCGCTGGTGGGAACCCATGGTTGAACTGCTGTGGCGCCCCGTCCTGACCCCTGCCCTTCTGATCGTGGGGCTTGGGATGTTTCTCGGGGTCGACCGGTTGCTCGCGCGTCAGCCGAGGCGCACAGGGTCGTAGGCGCCGCGCACCCAGTCCTCGAAGCTGCGCCCGGCCCCGTCTTTGCCATAGGCTTCGAGGAAGCGGTCAAGCACCCCAGCCCGTGACCAGCTCTGGTGAAGGTACCGCAGGCTCAGCATGCGCTTTGCCGAGGCAAGATCCTGCCCTCCGGCCGTCAACAGATAGACTGCAGAGGCAAGGCCGGCGCGGTCAGCACCCGATTTGCAATGCATCAAAAACGGGTGCTGCGCCGCGCGGAAATAGGCGATCAAGGCCAGCAGGCTGTCGCGATCGGGTGCACGGCGGGCCGACAAGGGAATGACGTTCAATCCAAGGCCCAGCCTGTCGCAATGCGCCTTCATGCACGCATAAGGCGCGGCCGTCGCTGCCCGCAGGCACAGCACAGAGACAAGCCCCTTGCGCTGAAGCTGTTCGAGCCGGGCAAAGGTGGGCTGGTTCGAGCGAAACACACCCGGCGCGATCTCGGCCTGATTGGTCCAGACATGGCGCAAGATCTCGTGGTCGAACCAACGCATGTAGATGCGAGCCAGCCGTGCTGAGGACGGGCAGACCGGCACCACATCGAAACCCGTCCTCCATCTGCGAATGGAAAACTGCGGTCTCGGGCTGACGCTCAGGTGTTTCATGGCGACCGGATAAGCGCGACAGAAGACCGGCGCGCGACAGAAAGGTCATGATTTCACGACAGTCCCGATCGAGGCTCAGCCATCGATGTCGGCGCGCGCCGTGATCGCAGTTGGGCCGTCTCCAAGCAAGACCAGCCTGCCGGTCGCGTCGATGTCGAAACCGGTCACCTGTTCCAAGGCCGCGAAAAACCCGCGTTCCTGCGTCATCAGCGCCTCGGTGCAGGCCATCATCGTCGATCCCGCCTGCCCGATCGACAGCCCCTCGCCGGTCAGTTCGTAACTTGCGAACCAGCGGTTGCAGCCGCCCGAGCCTGCGACCCTGCCGTGCGTGCCGAAGCTCAGCGTCACCTCGGAGGTATCGATCACCCCGCTTCCCGCGATATCCTCGACCACCCAGTTGCGGCCGGTCAGAAGCGACAGCGGCGCGCCGCCACAGCCGAAGATCGTCTGGTCGCCCATGCTCAGCTCCACGGTTTCGGGATGGGGCAGACCCGTCATGGTGTCGCGGCACATCGCCGGCCGCCGAAGCATGACCGCGCGCAGCGGCATATCGGCATGGTCGGCGAGGACAAGGATCTCGCCCGCCTCGGTCATCAGCGGATCTTGCAAGGCAAGGACAAGATCCTCCATGCCAAGGCGGGTCAACGTCAACATGCCAGCCTCGACCGTCACCGACCAGAAGGGCTCGTTTCCGCCCGCGTGCCACGACATGTCCTCCAGCGGCAAGGCAAGCCGGCATTCGGGCCGTTCGGCCCCCGCGACGGACACCAGCGCGGTCTCGCCTTGTGACCAGAAAAAGGTGGTGGGGTCCACCGCCGCCTCGTAGCGCGCGCCGGAGGCGGCGGGCACGGGTGCAAGAAGGTGACGCTGGTCGCCCACATCCATCACCGCCTCTGCCGTTTCGGTGAAGCCGACCCGGACCGGCATGTCCCCGCACCGATAGGTTGCGACAAAGCCCATCGGCTGATGGCGGGCCAGAACGATCTCGCCCAGATCAAGGTCATCGCCCAGATCAATGGCGACGGGCGCTGCCAGCCAGACGACCCTGCCGCCTGTGGCGATCCCGGCGCGCAAGGTGCCCTCGGAACCCTCGGGGATCTCGATGGTGAAGGGAACAGGCACCTGCCGCCCCTCGGTCACGATGCGCGCCTCGGCCTCGATCCTCAGGTCATGGTCGGTCACCTCGACAAGCAGCACCGCCTCGGGGGGGAGGGCCATCCGATCAAGATAGGTCACGCTGCCCGACAGGGTCTGGCAACCCTGCGCCTGCGCGCCAAGTCCGCCCGCAAGGGTGACGAGAACGGCGACAAGGCTGACCGGCAGGCGCATGGTATTCCCCGCTGTGCTGCATTCGGGCGTCAGCATAGCGGGGATGGACGGATGTGCCTAGCCAATGGGGCGCGCCATGGGTCAGGCGGCAGGCAACCGCCGCTCGACAATCTCGGCCCACCACGAACAGCCCGCCGGGATCGCCTCGTCGTTGAAGTTGTATTTCGGGTGGTGGACATTGGCCGTATCGCCGTTGCCCACAAGAATATAAGCGCCGGGCCGGGCGTTGGACATGAAGGCGAAATCCTCGCCGCCCATGACCAGCGGTGCCTCGGCGCAATCGCCCGCGACGGCGCGCGCGACATCGGCCGCGAATTCCGTCTGCGCGTCGGAATTCACCATCACCGGATAGCCGCGCCGATAGTCGACGCGCGCCGCACCACCCATCATCGCCGCAGCCCCTTCGGCGATTTCCTTGAGCCGCTGCTCGGCCATGTCCTGAATAGCGGGGTCGAGCGTGCGCACCGTGCCCTTGAGATGCACGGTTTCAGGGATGACGTTGTAGGCCTTGGACGCAGTCTCGAAGGACGTCACCGAGACCACCACCTGTTTCACCGGGTCAGCGTTGCGGCTGGCGATGGTCTGCAGCGCCAGCACGATCTGGGACGCGACCACCGTGGTGTCGATCGTCTCCTGCGGCTTGGCGGCATGGCCACCCTTGCCGGTGACGTAGATGTCGAACTGGTCAGCGGCAGCAAAGAACGGGCCCGAGCGGATGGCGAACTTGCCTGTCGGCACACCGGGCCAGTTGTGCATCCCGTAGACCTCTTCGATCTTCCAGCGCTCCATCATGCCGTCATCGACCATTTCCTTGCCACCGCCGCCGCCCTCTTCGGCAGGCTGGAAGATGACCGCGACGGTGCCGTCGAAATTCCGCGTCTCCGACAGGTATTTGGCGGCGCCAAGCAGCATCGCCGTGTGCCCGTCATGCCCGCAGGCATGCATCGCGCCGGGCGTTTTCGACGCATAGGGCAGCCCGGTATCCTCGAGGATCGGCAGCGCATCCATATCGGCGCGCAATCCGATGGTGCGGCCCGAGGTATTGGATTTGCCCTTGATGATCCCCACCACACCCGTGCGCCCGATGCCCGTCGCCACCTCGTCGCAGCCAAAGGCGCGCAGCTTGTCGGCGACCATCGCGCTGGTGCGATGCGTCTCGAACAGGATTTCGGGGTGTTCGTGCAGGTCGCGCCGCCACTCGGTAATCTCGGGCATCAGTTCGGCGAAACGGTTCTTGACGGGCATCTTGGCTCTCCTTCTTGGGGGTTCACGCGACGGGCAGGCGTCGCTCGACCAGTTCGGCGAAAAAGCTGCATCCAAAGGGGATGGCCTCGTCGTCGAACACATATTTCGGGTGGTGGCACATGGCACTGTCGCCATTGCCGAGAAAGACATAGGCGCCCGGCACCTTTTCCAGCATGTAGCTGAAATCCTCGGACGGCATGATCGGGTCGGCGTTGTCGATCACACCCCGCCCCACCGCGCGGGCGGCATCGGCGGCGCGCGCGGCGCCTTCGGGGTCGTTGACGGTGACGGGATAACCGGGGTGCCAGATCACCTGCGCGCTGGCGCCAAAGGCCGCCGCCGTATGGGTGGCGACATCGCGGATGCGACCCTCGGCGATGGCGCGGTATTCGGGGTCAAGCGTGCGCACCGTGCCCTCCATCCGCGCCTCGTCGGGGATGATGTTCGATGCACCCGAATCCGTTCCGAACGTGCCGACCGTCAGCACCACCCGTTTCAGCGGATCGACATTGCGCGACACGATGGAATGCAGCGCGATCAGGATATGGGCGGCAACCAGCGTGGTGTCGATGGCGCGGTGCGGTTCGGCGGCATGACCGCCCTTGCCCTGCACGATGATCTCGAATTCGTCCGAACTGGCCTGCAAGGGCCCGGGCCGTGTCGCAAAAACCCCCACGGGCACGCCCGGCGCATTGTGAATGCCGTAAATCTCATCGACCGGAAAGCGGTCGAACAAGCCATCGTCGATCATCGCCTTGGCCCCTGCGCCCCCTTCCTCGGCGGGCTGAAAGATCAAGACGACCGTGCCGTCGAAATTCCGCGTCTCCGACAGGTATTTCGCGGCCCCCAGCAGCATGGAGGTGTGCCCGTCATGCCCGCAGGCATGCATCTTGCCCGGCACCTTCGAGGCGTACTCCAACCCCGTCGCCTCCTCGATCGGCAGCGCATCCATGTCGGCGCGGAGCCCGATGGCGCGACCCGAGGCGCCCCGCCCCCGGATGATGCCGACGACGCCGGTCCGCCCCACGCCCGTCACCACCTCGTCCACGCCAAACTCGCGCAGGCGGTCGGCGACGAAGGCCGCCGTCTCATGCACCTCGTAAAGCAGTTCGGGCATCTGGTGCAGGTGGTGCCGCCAGCCGGTGATTTCCGGCAGCATCTCGGCGAAGCGGTTCTTGATCGGCATTGGGGTCCCTTCAGGCGGCAGGCATCCGGCGTTCGATCAGCTCGGCAAAAAAGGAACAGCCATAGGGGATCGCCGCGTCGTTGAAGTCATATTCGGGGTGATGCACCTTTTTCGTGTCGCCGTTCCCGATGTTGACGAAGGCGCCGGGGCGGGCTTGCAGCATGTAGCTGAAATCCTCGGCCCCCATGCGCGGCGGGCGGCCGTAGCGCACCTTGCCCTGCCCGGCCACGGCCTCGGCCACATCTGCGGCGAGACGGGCGTTATCCTCGTGGTTCACCGTCACCGGATAGCCGCGCTCGTAGGTGATCTCGGCGGTGCAGCCATAGGCCGTGGCGGTCGCCTGCACGATCTCGATGATCCGCACCTCGGCCAGATCGCGCACCTTCTCGTCGAGTGTGCGCACCGTGCCCGCCAGCGTCACCGTGTCGTCGATCACATTGGTCGCGGCAGATTCCGTCTGCATCACGCAGATCGACACCACGACCGAGTGGATCGGGTCGACATTGCGGCTGGCCACCGTCTGCAGCGCCATGACCGTGGCGCAGGCCGCCGGCACCGGGTCGATCACGTTGTGGGGCTGGGCCGCATGGCCGCCACGCCCCCGGATCACCACGCGCAACTCATCCGCCGCCGCCATGATGGGTCCCGGCGCCACGCCGAACTCGCCCACCGGCAGGCCCGGCTCGTTGTGCATCCCGTAGACCTCGCGGATGCCCCAACGCTCCATCAAACCATCCTCGATCATCGCGGCGGCCCCTGCGCCCCCTTCCTCGGCGGGCTGGAAGATCAGCACCACCGTGCCGTCGAAATTCCGCGTCTCGGCGAGGTATTTGGCCGCCCCCAGCAGCATCGCCGTATGCCCGTCATGGCCGCAGGCATGCATCTTGTCCGCGACCTTGGAGGCATGGGGCAGCCCTGTCTTTTCGCTCATCGGCAGCGCGTCCATGTCGGCGCGCAAGCCCACGCAGGCCCCGCGCGAGTCCGTCTTGCCCCGGATCACGCCCACCACGCCCGAGCGCCCGATCCCCGGCACGACCTCGTCGCAGCCAAAGGCCCTCAGCTTTTCCGCCACCAGCGCCGAGGTGCGCGGCAGGTCATAGAGGATCTCCGGGTTCTCATGCAGGTCACGCCGCCATTCGGTGATCTCGGCATGCAGGTCGGCGAGGCGGTTCTTGACGGGCATAGGCGTTATCCTTCGTTCAACACGCCCAGCAGCCGCTCCATGAAGCCTTGGCCCTTGGTCAGTTGCTCGACGTACATGTATTCGTTGGGCTGGTGGGCCTGCGCGATGTTGCCCGGCCCGCAGACGATGGCGGAATAGCCCGCCGCCTGAAACTGGCCTGCCTCGGTGCCGTAGCTGACCACGCCCGTTCCGTTCTCGCCGGTCAGCCGTCGGATCAGCGCCTCGGCCTGACCATCCTCTTCGGCCTTCAGCCCCGGCACGTCCCAGCGTGGCAGGGCGGTGATCCCGGTCTCGGGCCGCACCGCCTTCATGCCGTCTTCGATCCGGCGCACCTCGGCCAGAATGCGCTCGGCCCATTCGGCGTTGGGCTCGGCCGGAACCGTGCGCGCCGACAGCACGAAGGTGCAATCCTTGGCGGTGATGTTATGCGCCGTGCCGCCTTGGATCATGCCGACATGCAGCGTGGTATAGGGCGGGTCGTAATCGTTGGACGGATCGGCCTTGGCGGCATTCTCAGCGTTCACGCGGTTGGCCCAATCGATCAGGCGCGCGCCCTCCATGATGGCGGAGACGCCCTTGTAGGCGATCGAGGAATGCACCTCGAAACCGTGGAAATGCAGATCGAACCCCACGCCGCCCTTGTGGCCGTTCACGATGCCCCATTCGGTCGGCTCGCCGATGATGGCCAGCGCCGCGCGCGGCATGTGGGCCTGCATCGCCTGGATCATCGGCGGCGCACCGGTGCAGCCGATTTCCTCGTCACGGCTCAGGCACAGTTGCAGCGGGCGCTTGACGCCGCGTTTGTGAGCCTCGACCAAAGCCCAGATCGCCAGCGCGTCAAAGCCCTTCATGTCGCAGGTGCCGCGCCCGAACAGCTTTCCGTCCTTTTCGACGACGGTGAACGGGTCCGTGACCCAGGCCTGCCCGTCGACCGGCACGACATCGGTGTGGCCCGACAAGATCACGCCGCCCGCCACCTCGGGGCCAGCATGGGCGTAAAGGCTCGCCTTGGTGCCGGTCTCGTCATAATCGCGGTGGCAGGCGATGCCATGGGTTGCAAGGTAGTCCTCGACCCAATCGACCAGCGCCAGATTGCTGTCGCGGCTGACGGTGGGAAAGGACACGAGCCTGTCGAGCAGAGCCCGCGGGCTCAAGACATCGGTCATGATATGCTCCGGATGGTTGCGACCTGACCCTGTGCCAGCACCGCCGGGTCGTCAAGCCCGGGCGCGCAAAGGTGCCCAACACTTGGGCGTTTGCCGAAACCCCGCGCAGGGCGGGGTCGATTGCCGCTTGTGGGGCCCGATTTTCATGGTAGCGTCACACTGATTTTCAGCCGCCCAAGTCTCGACAAGAGGCGGCGCACCAACAGGTTGGGGAGCATCTGCCGATGCCCGATGGGGCCACGCCCTTTGTCCTTGATGTCAAGGACCTGAAGACCGTTTTCCGCACCCGCGGCGGCGAGGTTCATGCCGTAAACGACGTGAGTTTCACGCTGAAGCCCGGCGAGTTGCTGGGTGTGGTGGGGGAATCCGGCTCGGGCAAGTCGGTGACGATGATGTCTCTGATCCGCTTGCTGCCGATGCCGCCCGCCGAAATCCGCGGCGGCAGCGTGATGTTCGAGGGTCAGGATCTTGCAAAGGTTCCCGAGGACACGATGCGCGCCATCCGCGGCGCCCGCATCGGCATGGTGTTCCAGGACCCGATGACCTCGCTCAACCCGGTCTTCACCGTCGGCTACCAGATCATGGAGCCGCTGCGCACCCACATGGGCCTGAACAAGGCGCAGGCCGCAAACCGCGCGGTCGAACTGATGGAATTGGTGGGCATCAACGACGCCCGCCGACGTCTGGACGACTACCCGCACCAGTTCTCGGGCGGGATGCGCCAGCGCGTGATGATCGCCATAGCCCTTGCCTGCGACCCCAAGGTGCTGATCGCGGACGAGCCCACCACTGCGCTTGACGTGACGATTCAGGCGCAGATCCTCGAGCTGATCAAGGACCTGCGGCAGAAACTCGGCATGGCCATCGTCTGGATCACCCATGACCTTGGCGTGATCGCGGGCATCGCCGACCGGGTGATGGTGATGTATGGCGGGCAGGTGGTGGAACAGGCCCCGGTGCGCGAATTGTTCGCTAACCCCCAGCATCCTTATACAAGAATGCTGCTCGAAACCGTGCCCCGCATCACCGGCGAGCGCAGCGAAAAGCTGCGCGTGATCGAGGGCCAGCCGCCGATGCTGTCGAAAGCGCCCGAAAGCTGCCCCTTCCGCGCCCGCTGTCCGCAGGCCTTCGACCGCTGCGCGTCGCAGAACCCCGCCCGCTTCGATGTCGGCCCGTCGCACGACGCGGCCTGTTTCTGGGACTTCAAGACAGGGGCGCCGCGCCATGTTTGACATTCGCGGTGCCAAGAAGCTGGTCGAGGTCAAGAACCTCAAGATGCATTTCCCGATCCGTTCGGGCCTCTTGCGCCGCGTCACCGGCGCGGTGAAAGCCGTCGATGACGTCAGCTTCGACATCTACGAGGGTGAGACGCTGGGCCTCGTGGGTGAAAGCGGTTGCGGCAAATCCACCTGCGGGCGCGCCGTCTTGCGGCTGTATGAGCCCACAAGTGGGTCGATCAAGCTCGACGGCGAGGAAATCGCCCATGCCCCGTTCGACAAGCTGCGTCGTCTGCGTCCAAAGATGCAGATGGTGTTCCAGGACCCGCAGGCCAGCCTCAACCCGCGCATGACGGTCGCGGGCATCATCGGCGAGCCCTTGATGGAACACAGCAAGATGTCCGCCAAGGAACGCACCGAACGCATCTACGAACTGATGGATGCCGTCGGCCTGAACCGCGATTTCGCCAATCGCTACCCGCATGAGTTTTCCGGCGGCCAGCGGCAGCGCATCGGGATCGCCCGGGCGCTGGCGCTCAACCCAAAGTTCATCGTCTGCGACGAACCCATCGCAGCGCTCGACGTGTCGATTCAGGCGCAAGTGGTGAACCTGCTTGAGGACCTGCAGGACCGGCTGGGGCTTACCTACCTCTTCATCTCCCACGATCTTTCCATGGTCCGCCACATCGCGGACCGCGTGGTGGTGATGTATCTGGGCAAGGTGGCCGAGATCGGGCCGCGCGACGGGCTGTATGAGGACCCGCTGCACCCCTATACCAAGGCCCTGTTGTCGGCCGTTCCCGAACCCGATCCCGTCAGCCATGACAATGCCAACCGCACGATCTTGCAAGGCGACGTCCCCAGCCCCGCGAACCCGCCCAAGGGTTGCAACTTCTCGACCCGCTGCCCGGTGGCGATGGACATCTGCCGCCGCCTCGACCCCGAAGTGGCCGAGGTCAAGCCGGGCCGCTTCGTCGCCTGCCATCTGTATTCCGAGACAACAAGCCAGACCGCGGCCAACGCGGCACAAACCGTTGGGGCCTGAGCATCCAACAAGGAGAGAGAGACAGACATGACACGGACTTCCCTTCTGCTCGGCGCGACCGCGCTGGTGCTTGCCCCCGCGGCGGCACTGGCCGAACGCGGCTCGTCGGGCCATCTCAACATCATCTACTGGCAAGCGCCTTCGACGCTGAACCCGTACCTTTCGGGCGGCACCAAGGAAGTCGAATCCGCCTCGCTCATCCTCGAATCGATGGCGCGTTTCGATGACTCTGGCACCATGGTGCCGTGGCTGGCTGAATCGATCCCCACGGTCGAGAACGGCGGCGTGTCCGAGGACCTGACCTCGATCACCTGGACCATCGCTGAAGGTGTCACCTGGTCGGATGGCAGCGCGCTGACGCCTGCCGACTTCATCTTCACCTGGGAATACTGCACCCATCCCGAAGGCGGCTGCGCGCAGGCCAGTTTCTTCGACGGCGTGAGCTCGGTCGAGGCCGTGGATGATCGCACCGTGCGGGTGAACTTCGCAAACTCCACGCCCTTCCCCTACACCGCCTTCGTCGGCTCGGAATCTCCGGTGCTGCAGGCCGCGCAATTCGCCGAATGCCTCGGTGCGCGCGCGCCCGAATGCACCAGTGCGAATTTCGGCCCGATCGGTACCGGCCCCTTCGTGGTCGATGAATTCCGGCCCAACGACGTGATCGAACTCTCGGCCAACCCCAACTTCCGCTTCCCCGACCGGCCGTATTTCGCGACCGTGACCTTCAAGGGCGGCGGCGATGCAACGGCGGCGGCGCGCTCCGTCTGCGAGACCGGCGAATTCGACTACGCCTGGAACCTGCAGATCGACCCGACGATCCTTGCGGGCATGGAAGCGCAGGGCAACTGCGAGGTCGTCGTGGCCTTCGGCACCTCGGTCGAGCGTCTGCACCTGAACCAGACCAACCCCGATCCGGCACTGGGCGACGTGCGTTCGACCGTCGCGGGCGGTCCGCACCCGTTCCTGACCGATCCGATCGTGGGACAGGCCTTGTCCATGTCGATCGACCGCCAACTGCTGGTGGATATCGGCTATGGTGCCGGTGGTCAGGCCACTTGCAACGTGCTGCCCGCGCCCGAGCTTTATGCCTCCACCGCCAATGACGGCTGCCTTGTCCAAGACATCCCCGGCGCCATCGCGCTGCTGGACGGGGCGGGCATCGTCGACAGTGATGGCGACGGCATCCGGGAATACAACGGCATCCCGATGCGCGTGCTGTTCCAGACCTCGACCAACGCCGTCCGTCAGGACGCACAGGCGCTGATCAAGCAGTGGTGGGCGGAAATCGGTGTGGACGCCGAACTGCGCAACATCGACGCTTCGGTCTTCTTCGGCGGCGATCCGGCATCCCCGGACACGTTCCAGAAGTTCTATGCCGACATCGAGATGTACACCAACAACTTCGCTGGTGTAGACCCGCAGGCCTACATGGCCAGCTGGCTCTGCGATGACATGCCCAGCCCCGATAGCCAGTGGCAGGGTTCCAACATCCAGCGCTTCTGCGATCCTGCCTATGACGCGCTGGTGGCCGAGATGGCCGGCACCGCAGATCTGGACGAGCGTGGCCGCCTCGCGCGCGAGATGAACGACATGCTCGTGCGCTACTCGATCATCCCGCTGGTGCACCGTGGCGGCGTCTCCGCGCATGCCACAACCCTCGAGGGCATCCGCATGTCCGACTGGGATTCGGAACTGTGGAACATCATGGACTGGCGCCGCGCTGAATAAGCCGTTGCCCTGAAAGACCGGCCCGCGCCGCCCCCGTGGCGCGGGCCATTTCACGGACCCAAACTTCTGACCCGAGGCGTTGGCAATGCTGACCTACACGATCCGCAGACTGATCCTTGCGATCCCGACGCTTCTGTTCATCAGTTTCATCATCTTCCTGATCGTCAAGCTGTCGCCATCCGACCCGACGGCGGGCCTTCCGCTGACCATCCCGCCCGAGGTCCGCGAACAGATCCGCCAGAGCCTCGGCGTGAACGATCCGATCCTGATCCAGTATTTCAAATGGCTCAAACTGATGATGTGGGACGAGCCCCTGCATCTGATCGAGGGCTGGACCGGCTGGAACGTTGCTCCCGAGGGGGGCGCGCGCATCATCTCCTACCAGACCCGCAGCCCGGTGATGGACCTCATCATTCAGCGCATGCCTCAGACGCTGTGGGTCGTCGGAACCTCCTATATCGTCGGCATCCTGATCGCGTTGCCGCTGGGCATCATCTCGGCCTACAAGCAGTACTCGATCTTCGACCAGGTCGGCACCTTCATTTCGATGGTCGGGTTTTCGGTGCCCACCTTCTTCACCGGCGTGCTTTTCATCGTGATCTTCGCCGTGAACCTCGGCTGGTTCCCGAGCGTCTACAACACCACGCATGTGGTGACCGATTGGGACAGTTTCGTGGTCCAGCTCAAGCAGATCATCATGCCCGTAATGGTGCTGGGTCTGTACAACGCAAGCCAGATCAGCCGCTACATGCGCGCCTCCATGCTCGACAACCTCAATCAGGACTATGTGCGGACCGCGCGCGCGAAGGGGCTTAACGAAAAGGTCGTGGTGCTGGTTCATGTGCTGCGAAACTCGATGATCCCGGTCGTCACCGTCATCGCGCTGAACATTCCCGCCGTCTTCGGCGGCGCCATCATCACCGAACAGGTGTTCAAGGTGAACGGCATCGGCCAGCTACTGATCATCGCGATCCAGGGTGGCGACGTTCCGGTGGTGCAGACGGTCAGCTTCATCTTCGCGGTGCTGATCGTGCTCTTCAACCTTCTTGCCGATGTGCTTTACGGCGTGCTCGACCCGAGGATCCGCTATGACTGACACCACCGACCAGAAGGCCTCAGCCCCGGTGATGGAGTTCCAAACCTACCGCGCCGCCCGCAACCAGTGGTGGGACGTGTGGGACCAGTTCAAGACGCACAAGGGGGCGCTCTTTGGATTGGGCTTCTTCATCTTCATGCTGCTCTTCGTCTTCGTCGGGCCGCTGATCTGGACGATGGACCCGCAGTTCATCGACATCCGCGCCCGCAATGCCGGCTCGAGCCTCGCGCATCCGCTGGGCACCGACCAGCTGGGCCGCGACACGCTTGCCCGCATGATGGCGGGTGGCCAGACATCCATTGCGGTGGGGCTGACGGCGATGTTGCTGGCGCTGTTTCTGGGCACGCTGATCGGTGTTCTGGCGGGCTATTTCCGCAAGATCGACGGCCTGTTGATGCGCACCACCGACCTCTTCCTCGCCCTGCCGCTGCTGCCCTTGCTGCTCGTCATCATCATGCTCTACCGCGACAACCTGCGTGCAGCCTTTGGCCCCGAGGGTGGCATCTTCGTGCTGATCGTCGTCGTGATCGGCGCAACCTCGTGGATGCAGACAGCCCGCGTGGTGCGCGGCGACGTGCTGGCAATCAAGGAGCGGGAGTTCGTTCTGGCCGCGAGATCCATCGGCACCCCGCCACACCGGATGATCACGCGCCACCTTTTGCCCAATGTGATGTCGCCGATCATGGTTTCGGCCACGCTGGGCATCGCCAATGCGATCATCACGGAATCCGCGCTGTCCTTCCTCGGTCTGGGCTTCCCGTCAGACTTCCCGACCTGGGGGCGGCTGTTGTTCGACGCGACCGACTGGCTGACGCAGAACCCCGAACGGGTGATCTGGCCAGGGCTGGCCATCTCGCTCACCGTGCTGTCGGTCAACTACATCGGCGATGGCCTGCGCGACGCGCTCGACCCGCGCATCCGGGGGCGATAGACGGCACCGGAACCGCGCGGTTTCCGGCCCTAAAGACTGCAGTTTTTCGTCCGGGAAAACTGCGGTTTCCCCCTCACCACAAAGGCGCGCCTCATGCCCTGGCTCTACCTCACCCTCGCCATCGTGGGCGAAGTCATCGGCACAACCGCGCTCAAGGCCTCTGACGGATTCACCCGCCTCGGTCCCAGCCTGCTTGTGGTTCTGGGCTACGCCATCGCCTTCTACCTGCTGGCGCAGGTCCTGCGCACCATACCATTGGGCATCACCTATGCGATCTGGTCGGGCGCAGGTGTCGCCGCCGTCACGATCATCGGCTGGCTGATCTACGGGCAGCGCCTCGACGGCCCCGCCATACTCGGGATCGGCCTGATCGTGGCAGGCGTGCTGGTGCTCAACCTGTGGTCCGGGGCGGCGCACTGAGCGTCACGGCGTCAAGGCGCGCCCGAACAATTCCGCCAACCGGTCGCGCGCAGCTACATGCCCCGCGGGCGGTAATCCCGCGTGCTTCAACCCGTCAAGCGCCGCCAGCATGGCCTGCGCAGTAGCTTCCGGGTCGGTGCCTGCCCCCACCTTCGAAATCCACCCCTCGGCTACCCCCTTGCGCAGCCATGCGCCATAGACCCGGGCAAGGCTTTGCGTTCCCTCGGCGATGATGTCACGGGCAACGGATTGCTTGAGCGACAGCAGTTCCTCGGCATGGGGCGAGGCCATCATCACGGCCGCCGCCTCGCCGGTCTGCACGGCGAAGGCGCGGCGCAAGGCCTCCGTCGCGCTGCCGCCCTCCTCCAACGCCTCAGCCACCAACCCGCTGGAGGCGGTGAAATAATGCGCCATCAAGGCCCGGAAGATGTCGGTCTTGTTGCGGTAGTGCAGGTAGAGCGCGGCGCGGCTGATGCCCGCCTGCTTTGCAATGTCCTGCATCGAGGCGCGACGCACGCCGAATTGCAAGAAGGTCTCGTAGGCGGCAACCAAAACGCCCCGCGAGCGTTCGGGGGCAAGTGTCAGAAGGCGCTCGGTCAGGGAGTGTGAAGGCTCGACAGTCATATAGGACGAAATGACAAAAATCATCAAAAATGTCAATTGACATCTCTGACAGAATCGTCTGAAAGTGTCAAAGTGACCAAAGCAGGAGCGCAGGCCATGCCCACCCCCCTCACCGTGAACGGAACTGTCCACAGCGTCGACCTGCCGGACGACGTGCCGCTGCTGTGGGTGCTGCGCGACGCACTGAACCTTACCGGTACGAAATACGGCTGCGGCGTCGCGGCCTGCGGGGCCTGCACCGTGCATATAGACGGTGAGGCGGTGCGGTCGTGCCAGGTCGCGCTGGCCGATGTCTGGGGGCCGGTCACGACGATCGAGGGGTTGGGCCAGCCCGAGACGCTGCACGCGGTGCAGATGGCATGGGTCGCGCATCAGGTTGCGCAATGCGGCTACTGCCAGTCTGGCCAGATCATGCAGGCCGCCGACCTGTTGAACCGGACACCTGCGCCGACCGATGCCGACATCGACGACGCCATGGCGGGCAACCTGTGCCGCTGCGGCACCTATCCCCGGATCCGAAGCGCGATCCACACCGCCGCAGCAACCTTGCGGGGGGCGTAAGCCATGGCCGACTGGGGCAAGATCGCGCGTCGCAGCTTCCTGATCGGCTCGGCCGCCATGGCAGGCGGCGTGGCCTTCGGCGTCTGGCAATACCGCCGCGAGCTGCCCAACCCGCTGCGACCGGGCGAGGGTGAGGTGACGCTGAATCCTTGGATCATCATCGACCAGCAAGGCGTCACGCTCGTAGCTGCCCGCGCCGAGATGGGGCAAGGCGTCTACACCACGCTGCCCGCGCTGGTCGCCGAGGAACTGGATGTCGCCTGGGACCAGATCCGGGTGATCCACGGCCCCGCCGCGCAGGCCTATTACAACGCCGGTCTGATGAGCCACGCGCTGCCGTCGACCGACTATGACCGGACCGCCTGGCAAGAGATGATGGTGGAGGCGATGTCCGTCATTCCCAAGATGATCGGGCTCCAGGTCACCGGCGGCTCCACCTCCACGCTCGATGCCTATGACCGGTTGCGCATGGCGGGTGCAACGGCGCGCGAGACCCTCAAGCAGGCCGCGAGCGTTCGCCTTGGCCTGACGACGTCCAGCCTGCTGACCCGCGATGGTCGCGTGATCGCGCCGGACGGCATCGAACTGAGCTATCAGGATCTGGCCGAGGAGGCCGCAGCCATCGACCCGCCCCGCCGCGTTGATCTGCGCCCCGCGTCGCAATGGAAATACCTTGGCCGGTCGATGCCGCGTCTCGACATGGTGGCGAAGGCCACGGGAACAGCGAGTTTTGCCACCGATATCCGCCTGCCCGGCATGCGTTTCGCGACAGTGCGGATGACCCCGCGTCTGGGCGGCGCGATGCTGTCCTATGACGCGGGCGCGGCCGAGGCGATGCCGGGCGTGGACCGGGTGATCGATCTGGGCACCGGCATCGCGGTGGTGGCCAACACCACATGGGCCGCGATGCAGGCCGCCGAAGCGGTGGAGATATCCTGGGGCCCCGCCCCCTACCCCGAGACATCCGACACGATGCTGGACATCATCCGAGCCGCGCTGGACGGGCCTGCGGACTCCAGCCTGCGCGACGACGGCGATGTGGACAACGCCGCCGACCCCACCGACCGGGTGATCGAGGCCGAGTATACTGTGCCTTGGCTCGCGCATGCCACAATGGAACCGATGAGCGCCGCGGCGCATCACATGGGCGACCGGCTCGAGGTCTGGGCAGGCAGTCAGGCGCCGGGTTTTGCCGAGCGGGCGGCGGCCGAGGCGGTGGGCCTCGATCCCGCGCAGGTCACCTGCCACGTCACCTTTATGGGCGGCGGGTTCGGGCGACGGGGCGAAACCGATTTCGTCGTGCTGGCCGCCCGCATCGCGCAGGCCATGCAGGGCACGCCCGTGCAGGTTACCTGGTCGCGCGAAGAGGACATGCGCCATGATTTCTACCGCCCCGCCGCCGTGGCCCGGATGCGCGGTGTGTTGCGCGCGGGCTTTGCGCAATCGCTTGACGGACGCGTGGCCGCCCCCTCTGTCACTCGCCAATCCATGCTGCGCATGACCGGCACCGCGCCCCCCGGCCCCGACAAGGGCCATGTGGAGGGCATGTTCAACCAACCCTATGCCATCCCCAACTACCGCGTGACCGGGCATCTGGCCGATCTTGATGTGCCCATCGGTTTCTGGCGGTCGGTCGGCAATTCCTTCAACGGCTTCTTCATGGAAAGCTTCATGGACGAGATGGCGCATGCGGCAGGCCGCGACCCGCTGGCGTTCCGTCTGGATCTGGCGGAACGGGAACACGCCCCTTCGGCGGGCGTGCTGCGCGCCGTGGCCGAGATGTCGGCCTGGGCCGCGCCCCGCCCCGAAGGGACGGGCAAGGGCGTGGCCATGACCCATTCCTTCCACACGCCGGTGGCCGTGGTGGTGGAGGTCGCGGACCGGGGCGGCGCCATTGCGCTCACCCGCGCGTGGATCGCCTGCGACGTGGGCACGGCGCTCGACCCCGCGATCATCGAGGCGCAGATGGTGGGCGGCCTTGTCTACGGCCTGTCGGCGGCGATGATGGAGGAGATCAGTTTTGCAGGTGGCGAGGTGCAGCAGGGCAACTACACCGACTACGACGCGCTCCGGATCAGCCAGATGCCGCAGGTCGAGGTGCGACTCCTCGAGACGTCCGGCCATATCGGCGGCGTGGGCGAGCCGTCGACGCCCCCGGCCGCGCCAGCGCTTGGCAATGCGATCTATGATCTGAGGGGCGAGCGCATCCGCGACCTGCCGTTCAATCGGCGTATGCGGTTCGTGGTCTGAGGGGGTGCGAATTTTCGTACGAAAATTCGGCTCGGGGGCCAGCCCCCGAACCCCCGGGATATTTGGAAAACAGAGAAGACGTCAGAAAAGACTGCCCTGACCCGGTTTGCCCGGTGGAACTGTCCTTGGTGCCGGTTTCGTCGTGGCGCCCAGGGGCGTCACCGCGAGCTTGCCATCGGCGAATTCCACCTCCAGCGCCGCATGCCCCTCGGCCTGCCCCTTGCGGGTCACCAGCGTCTCGCCCGCCCGCACCACCGCATAACCGCGCCGGAGCGTCTCGGTATAACCCAGCGTCTGGTGCAGCCGGTCGAGCGCCGCAAGCCGGTCGCGCCGCGTGGCCAGCCCGGTCTGTGCCACCCGCGCGAAACGCGCCGAGAGGGTGTCGAGCCTGTCGTGTGCCTCTGACAGGCTGCGCGCTTGCCGCGCGGGATCGAGCCGGCGGTCAAGGGCCGCCAGATCGCGGCGGCCCTGCCGGATCAGGCCCTGCAGCGTCACGGGGCTGAGACGCGCGGCGGTCTGGCCAAGCGTCAGCCGTTTGCGCGCGACCGCCCGGTCCAGCGCGGGTGACAGCCGGGCACCGGCCCCGTCCAGCCGACCGCGGGCCAGCGTCGCGCGGTGGCGCAGCGCAGGCGCAAGGCCCGCCGCCGCCAGGTCGAGCCGCTGGCGGGCCGCATCGAGCAGACTGTCGGGGCGGGGCAGCGCGCGGGACAGGTCGGCCAGCCGCTGGCTGCGACGGGCGAGCGCCTGCGTCACGCCGCGAGTCAGGATACCGTCTTGCGTGCGCAACCAGCCCAGCAGGTCCATCCGCACCGGCACCGCGCGTTCGGCTGCCGCCGTGGGCGTGGGCGCGCGGTAGTCCGAGGCAAAATCGATCAGCGTCGTGTCGGTCTCGTGCCCCACCGCCGAGATCAGCGGGATTACACTTTCGGCGGCCGCGCGGACCACGATTTCCTCGTTGAAGCCCCACAGGTCTTCCAGCGACCCGCCGCCCCGCGCCACGATGATCAGATCGGGTCGCGGGATCTTACCGCCCTCGGGCAGGGCGTTGAACCCGCGGATCGCACGCGCCACCTCGGGCGCGCAATTGGCGCCTTGCACCGCGACCGGCCAGATCAGCACATGGCGCGGAAAGCGGTCGCGCAGCCGGTGCAGGATATCGCGGATCACCGCGCCGGAGGGCGAAGTGACGACCCCAATCACCTCGGGCAAAAACGGCAGCGGCTGCTTGCGCCCCTCGTCGAAGAGCCCTTCGGCCGCCAGAATCGCGCGGCGCTTTTCCAGCATCGCCATCAGCGCGCCCGCCCCTGCGGGGCGCAGATCCTCGATCACCAGCTGGTATTTCGACTGGCCGGGGAAGGTCGTCAGCCGCCCGGTGGCGATCACCTCCATCCCTTCCTCGGGCGGATGGGCAAGGCGCGCGGCCGTCCCCTTCCAGATCACCGAGGCCAAAACGCTGCGGTCATCCTTGAGGTCGAGGTAGACATGGCCCGAGCGTGGCAAGGACAGCCGCCCGACCTCACCCCGGACGCGGACATGGGAAAACCCGCCCTCGATGGCGCGTTTGACCGCGCCCGAAAGCTCGGAGACAGTGAATTCCGGCGCGTTGCCCGGACCGGGGCCGGGGCCCGCATCCTCGATCAGGTCGTCCATACCCTAACGCCCCCCGTCCTTGCGCCACTCACGCCACAGGTCCCAACCCGCCGCCAGCAAAATCACCGCGAACACGAGATAGACCAGCGGCGGCGGCTGCATGAGGCCCAACGCCCCCAGCAAAGCCACGGCCCCGGTGCAGACCAGCGCGATGGCAAAGAGTGCCGCCGAGATTCGCGCCGATCCCGCCTCGGACCGGGCAAGGCGCACGGCGCGCGACCGGAAATTCCCCTCAGCCATGTTGTGCACGCCCCCGACGCTTTGTAATGCAGGGCAAGACTAGCAAGAGGGGCGGCAAAGGTGAACATCTTGATCCTTGGGAGCGGCGGGCGCGAACACAGCCTTGCGTGGGCCGTGCTGCAGAACCCCAAATGCGACCGGTTGATCGTGGCACCGGGCAATGCCGGCATCGCCATGATCGCCGATTGCGCCGATCTGGATGTGACCGACCCCGAAGCGGTGGTGGTTTTCGCGGGGGAGGAGTCGATCGATTTCGTCATCATCGGCCCCGAGGCGCCGCTGGCCGCCGGCGTGGCCGATGCCTTGGCGGCGTCGGGCATCGCGGCCTTCGGGCCCTCTGCGGCGGCGGCCCGGCTCGAGGCCTCCAAGGCCTTCACAAAGGAGGTCTGCGATGCCTGCGGCGCGCCCACGGCCGCCTGGGCGCGCTTTACCGATGCGGCCGCGGCGCGCGCCCATGTCAGCGCGCAGGGCGCGCCGATCGTGGTCAAGGCCGACGGGCTGGCGGCCGGCAAGGGCGTGGTGGTGGCCGAGACCATCGCGCAAGCCCACGCCGCCATCGACGAGATGTTCGGCGGGGCGTTTGGCGCGGCAGGGGCCGAGGTGGTGATCGAGGAATTCATGGCGGGCGAGGAGGCATCGTTCTTCGTGCTCTCGGACGGCGAAACGGTGCTGCCCATCGGGACCGCACAAGATCACAAGCGCATCGGCGAGGGCGACACCGGCCCCAACACCGGCGGCATGGGGGCCTACAGCCCCGCGCCGGTGATGACGGCGGCGGTGACCGAGGCAGCCCTCGACCGGATCGTGCGCCCCACAGTGGCCGAGATGGCGCGCCGCGGCACGCCTTACCGCGGTGTGCTTTATGTCGGCCTGATGATCGAGAACGGCGCGCCGCGGCTGGTCGAATACAACGTCCGCTTCGGGGACCCGGAATGTCAGGTTCTGATGATGCGGCTGGGCGGGCAGGCGCTCGACCTGATGCTGGCCTGCGCCGAGGGGCGACTGGCCGACATGCAGGTGACTTGGGCCGAGGATCACGCGCTGACGGTGGTGATGGCCGCCGCGGGCTATCCGGGTGATTACGGCAAGGGCAGCGTTGTCGGTGGGCTCGACGCCCTGCCGGAGGATTCGCACCACATGGTCTTTCACGCCGGCACAGCGCGGGCCGAGGGGCTGTGGCGCGCGAACGGTGGTCGGGTCCTCAACGTCACCGCGCGCGGTGCGACCCTGCAAGAAGCACGCGACCGGGCCTATGGGATGATCAAGGGGATCGATTGGCCCGAGGGCGTGCATCGCCGCGATATCGGGTGGCGGGCGTTGTGAGGGGAGCAGTGCGCCGTCAGGCGCACCACCCCAGACTCGTCACGCCAACCACCGGCCGTAATCAGACACCAGCAGATGCGTCGGCGCCACATCTTCGTCGATCTCGGCGAAGCGCCCGATCGGCTCGCGGAACCAGTTGTCGGTCTCGTCATCGTTGACGGTCGAAACCTCGCCGATCAGAACATCCCCCCCCTCGCCCCAGAAGGCGTGCCAATCGCCGGGCATCAGCGTCACGCTTTCTCCCGGCGCCAGCATCAGCACCTCGCCCGGGGCAAAATCGCGGGCAATGCCGTCGCACATCACGCGGCCACCGGCCTTGCCGTCGAAGGACCCGTCGGGCGCCGAGCCGAACAGCTCGACGGCCAGCGTCGCCCCGCCGCGGTTGATGATATCCTCGGCCTTCAGGTAATGGCTATGCATCGGCGACAGCTGATCGTGCTTTGAAATCAAAAGCTTCTCGGCGTAGCACATGCCGCCGCCGCGCTGCAGGTCGGCCAGCCTTCCGTTCCTCAGCGTGAACAGGAACAGCCCCATTTCGTCGTAACGGCCCTGTCCGTAATCGGTGATGTCCCAGCCCATCCGGCCCTCGATGACGGCGGCGGCCTGATCCTTGCGGGCGCGCATCTCATCCGGGGTCCAATAGGCGAAGGGCGGCAGGGTAAAGCCGAAGCGGCGCATGAAGCCATCGGCTTCGGCCATGATCTCGTTGATCTCGGAGCGTTTCATCCACCTGCCCTTCCGTGCCAGACTGCGCCGCATCTGGGCCGAAAGTCGCGGCAAGCTCAAGGGGTCAGACGCCCCGCCCCATCGGCCCGGACGGCATGTGCCGCCGGACCGTGGGCAGAGGCGCGATCAGCAGCGCGCGACGTAGTAGCCGCCACGCCCGTCGGCATAGGCGCATTCGCGGGTGGCCTGATTCTGCGCGACCACGGCACCGGCGGCTGCGCCGCCCAGAACGGCGACAGCCGTCCACTGCGGATTGGCATCGACCAGTTCCGAAAGCGCGAACCCGGCGGCACCGCCAAAGACAGCGCCAACGGCGGCTTGGTTCTGCGGCGTCGGCTGGCAGGCCGACACGGCAATGGCAGCGGAGAGCACGGCTGCCGAAATCTTGAGTTTCATGGTCTTTCCTTCGTCTTTGACGGCGTACGGCCGCCTGTAATGAACAGGTCCCCATGCATCATATAGCACAAAGGCCGCCGCACCAAAGGTGCGACGGCCTTAAGGTAAGGAAATCCGGCGGGTTTACGCTGCGCGCGCGGTCAGGACGTCATCGACCTGTTTCTGTGCGCCGGCCTCGTCCACACCCTTCACGGCGGCAAGTTCACGGGTCAGACGCTCCAGCGCGGCCTCGTAAAGCTGACGCTCGGAATAAGACTGTTCGCGCTGGTCGTCGCCGCGGTGCAGGTCGCGCACCACTTCGGCGATCGAAATCAAATCGCCCGAGTTGATCTTTTGCTCGTATTCCTGCGCCCGACGCGACCACATCGCGCGTTTGACCCGCGCCTTGCCCTTGAGCGTGTCCATGGCCTTGGACACGACATCGGGCGAGGACAGCGACCGCATGCCGACCTCGACCGCCTTGGCGGTGGGCACGCGCAGCGTCATCTTATCCTTCTCGAAGGAGACCACGAAAAGCTCCAGCCGCAGACCAGCGATTTCCTGCTCTTCGATCGACACGATCTTGCCGACCCCGTGGGCGGGATACACGACATAGTCGTTGGGGCTGAACTCTTGCGACTTCCGGGTCTTGATCATTCGTGATTCCTTTTCCAATTTCCCGGACGACAGGCGACAAAAAGACCCGAGGAAAACGAGAGTTTTCCACAAGTCGTTTTATGTCACGATGAAAACCGGGCAGGTTGGCAGACCTGCTGATGCGTTACGGACAGACGGTGATTACCTGCGCAACACATAACACATCTTGCAGCGCATTTCCAGATATCTGCCAGCATACCACGCCCAACGCCTGTTAATGCAGGCGGTCTTCGGCCCAAGCGCGGCCGGTGCCCCCGAGTGATCGGAGCGAATCGGTTCCTCAGCCCCCTTCGCCGGGAGCCTCAGACAACAAGTCCATCTTGCCCGGCTTGCCGTCCATCGCCTCGGCGTCAGGCAGCGGGTCCTTCTTGGTGATGATGACCGGCCAAGCCTCGGAATACTTGCGGTTGAACTCTACCCATTTCTCCATGTCCGGCTCGGTGTCGGGCCGGATCGCATCGGCGGGGCATTCGGGCTCGCACACGCCGCAGTCGATGCATTCGTCGGGGTGGATGACCAGCATGTTCTCGCCCTCGTAGAAACAATCCACGGGGCAGACCTCCACGCAATCGGTGTATTTGCAGGCTATGCAATTTTCCGTCACGACATAGGTCATCGATCATCCTCGGCTGGTCTGCTGGTTCGTCTGCTACGCCACGGGTCTGACCATTGCAAGACCACGGCGACGGCGCTTCTGTCGCAGGACTGTAAACTTGAGTTGACAGGTTTCAAGCGGTATTTCGCGCGCGGTCACTCCGGGTCATGGACCCCGCCCTCGCCGCGCAGATCGTCCAGCGCGCGGCGATCCTTCTTGGTCGGGCGCGGCCCTGTCCGCGTCACCGGCGCCGCCTCGGTCTCGGGCGGTGTCAGGTCCTCGTAGAGGGTTTGCGCCTCAGGCGCGGGACCGCGACGGATCCCCAGAGCGGTCACGCGGATCACCCGAATGCGGTCGCCCTGCACGAAAGTCAGCACATCGCCCGCACCTATGGCGCTGGCGGGCTTGACCACCCGTGCGCCATTCACCCGCACATGGCCATCCCCCACCAGCCGCGTGGCAAGGCCACGGGTCTTGAAGAACCGCGCTTGCCACAGCCACTTGTCGATGCGGCCAGTCGGTCGGGGGTCGTTCAGGTCT
Organism: Roseicyclus mahoneyensis; assembly: GCF_003148775.1. GTDB lineage: Bacteria > Pseudomonadota > Alphaproteobacteria > Rhodobacterales > Rhodobacteraceae > Roseicyclus > Roseicyclus mahoneyensis. The sequence continues at coordinate 89,785 of NZ_QGGW01000007.1, read as the reverse complement.
TGGTCCTCAAGCCAGCCAGTGCCTGCGCAAAGGGATTGTCGGGGTCGATCCGGTCGGCCTTGCGCTCGGGGCGGGCGGTGAAGGTCTTGGGCCCATCATCCTCACGCGGGGGCTTGCCGCCCTTGCCGCGCTGGGGCTTGCCACCCTTGCCACGGGGGGGCTTTCCCCCCTCGGGTCGGCCCGCATCGCCGCGCGGCTTGCCGCCTTCTGACCGGCCGCCGCCCTCGCGGGGGGCGCGCGGGCCACCCTCGGCAGTCTGACGCCCACCCTCCGACCGGCGGGGACCTTTCGGCCCGCCCGCCTGTCGACGCGGGGACCAAGTGAAGGTGTAGAACACCTCCATCTCGGCCGGCGCGGTCACAACCTCCACGGGGCCATCGTCCTGTGCCGCTGCGGCGCCATCTTCAGCACCCTCGGCCTGCGGCGCAGCCTGCGCCGTGGCCTCGCGCTCGGCTTCGGGCGCAGGGGCCGCTGCGGCGGGCGCTTCGGCACCCTCCAGCCCGGTCGGTGGCGCCACATCCAGAACCGTCTCGTCGATGGTCTCGGGCGCATCCGTGGCCGCCGGTTCGGGGGCAGACGCAACGGCAGGCGCCGCCTTGACCTTGGCCCGCTCGCCCCGCTCGGCCCGGTAGCCCAAGCCGCCCATCAGGTCGGCGAATTGCTCCAGCGTCAGGCCGCTGATCGACAGCATGTCTGGCTTGGCCTCGAACCCGCCCCGCGTATCCTGTCCGCGCAGCATGTCGGCCAGCCGTTCCAGCATGTCGATCCGGATCGCGCGCGCCCCCGCCGGACGATAGCCCGACATCGCGAAATAGCCTTGCGGCTGCTGGGTGTCGTGCAGGATCGTGACCAGACCCGGCGGCGGGCTTTCGGGGAACACATCCAGCCCCTGCCACAGCCCCCAGAGCACAAGGCGCAGCCGCGTCGGCGCTGGTTTCAGCAACAATGGCTGAAAGATCGTGAACTGACCAAAGCGCACGCCATGCTTGCGCAACATGCCGCGGGCATCTTGATCGAGCGACTTGATGTCATCAGCAATGTCGGAGCGCGGGATGATCCCGAACCCCTCCATCATCCGAAACGCCACGCCGCGCGCCAGACCCGTCACCGTCTCGTCGCGCGACAGCGCAAGCAGCGGCTCGAACTGGGCGGCGATGCGGCGGTCGATGAAGTGCTGCAGCCGCCGCTGGACCTTGGTGATGACCTCGGGCCCGGCTTCATCGTCGACAAAAGCCTCGGCGGTGGGTTTCAGCGGATCATCGCCTTTCACCAGCTTGCCGATGGCCTGATCGCCCCACATCAGCCCGCCCTGTTCGGTGACGTCGAATTCCGTGTCGGGCGTGTTGTAGAACCGGTCGGCACGCAGATGGAACTCGGGGCGCAGCGTGGCCATGGCAGCCTGACGCAGGGTCTTTGCCTCGTCGGGGCTGGCGGTTTGGTCCTGCCGGAAGCGGAACCCTTCGATCCGACCCAGAACCTGGCCCTCGATCGTCACTTCACCCTTGTCGTTCACATCGGCCACAAGGCTCTCCTTCTGTTTCAACCGGCGGAGCAGCACGCTCGTCCGCCGGTCGACAAATCTTTGCGTCAGCGCGCCGTGCAGCGCGTCGGACAGTCGGTCTTCTACGGCACGCGTGGCGTCGCGCCAATGGGCAACATCGTCCACCCACCCATCCCGCTGCGCCACATAAGTCCATGTGCGGATGAACGCGAGGCGTTTCGACAAGGTGTCGATATCGCCTTCGGTGCGGTCGATGCGCTTGACCTGCGCGGCCAGCCAATCGTCGGGGACGCGGCCCAGACTGTGCAGGAACTCGAAGATGCGACCCAGCAACTCGGCGTGCTCGGTATGGCTGATCCCGCGGAAATCGGGGATACGGCAGACATCCCAGAGCAGTCGCACGTCGCGCGCGTCGCACAGGCGGGGCTGCAGATCGGGGCGCTCGGCAATTGCCTTGAGCGCCATCAGGTCGTCGGCTTCCCGCGCGCGCGTCAGCCATTCATCGCTGGTATGTTCCTCGAGCGAGCCGATCAGGCGACCGACCGATCCGAATTCCAGATTTGAGTTCCGCCAGGAGAGCTTGCGGATCGGGGCAAAGCGGTGGTCCTGAATCGCCTCGGCCAGATCATCGTCGAGCGGTGGCGCCTCGCCAGTGACGCCGAAGGTGCCGTCTTGCGTGTAGCGCCCCGCGCGTCCCGCGATCTGCGAGAGCTCGTTAGGCATCAGGTCGCGCATGCGCCGGCCATCGAACTTGCGCAGGCCGGAAAAGGCGACATGCCCGATGTCGAGGTTCAGGCCCATCCCGATGGCATCGGTCGCCACAAGGAAATCCACGTCACCGTTTTGATACAGCTCCACTTGCGCATTGCGCGTGCGCGGGGAAAGCGCGCCCATGACCACCGCCGCGCCCCCCTTTTGCCGGCGCAGCAGCTCGGCTGTGGCATAGAGGTTTTCAACCGAAAACCCGACGATGGCACTGCGCGTGGGCATCCGGCTTATCTTTTTCGAACCCGTATACACAAGCTGTGAAAACCGCTCGCGCCCCACGAACTGCGCGCGCGGCACCAGAGCGGCGATCGCCCCGCGCATCGTGGCAGCGCCCAGAAACAGCGTCTCGTGATGGCCGCGGGCATGCAACAGCCTGTCGGTGAAGACATGGCCGCGCTCGGGGTCGGCGCAAAGCTGGATCTCGTCCACGGCCAGAAACTCGGGACCAAGACCCACTGGCATCGCCTCGACCGTGCAGACCCAGTATTGCGCGCGGTCGGGCACGATCCGTTCCTCGCCCGTCACCAGCGCCACGACCGAGGGGCCGCGCAGGCCCACGATCTTGTCATAGACCTCGCGCGCGAGAAGCCGTAGCGGCAGGCCGATCACGCCGGTCCTGTGCGCCAGCATCCGTTCGATGGCGTAATGGGTCTTGCCGGTGTTGGTCGGGCCCAGAACCGCGACAATGCGGCCGCGATCCCGCCCGGTGCCCGTCGTGCTGCCGTCCATCATTCTGGCTGACTTTCCTCGCGCCCCCGACGGCGGGCGGGGCGGATCAGAGGGTCTGACCCCCAAGCGCGCGTTCGACCCGGTTCACCGCCTCGTTTATTTCGTCGCGGTGGGGATGTATAGCCTGCGCCGCGCGGAAAGCGCGCAGCGCATCCTCAAGCTGACCCATGTCCTCAAGCATGAAACCAAGGCCCGTCAGTGCCCCGAAATGGCGCGGCTCCAACGCCAGCACGCGCTGGATGTCGGCGATGGAAGGGCCGTAGCGATTCGCCTCGAAGAACATCGTGGCCCGCGCGTTCCAGCCCTCGGCGAACTCGGGGGCATGGTCGGTCAGGGCGGTCAGGTGGTTGTAGGCCGCCTCCATATCCCCAGCTGCCAGCGCCGCGCGCCCCTGCGACAGAAGATAATCGGCCGAGGCAGAGCCCGACCGCAACCAGAGCATGTAGATTTCTTCCTCGATCACCGACCAGTTGCGCAGGTCTGGCTGCGCCAGCCGGTCGAGCAGCGTATCGACGCGATTCCCGTCTTGCGCGGCCGCAAGTAAGGGAACCCCGCACAGGAGTGCCGCAAGGGCAATATTGTGAAAAGCGCGCTTCATTCGCATGATCAAAAGCTAGCATGTTTGCGCGGGGGGTCCATATCAATCCCGTGCGAGCGCACGGGACATGGACGAAAGGACCGGAAGAGATGAGCGTGATCGACGAGGCGGTGAGCCAGCTGGATGCAAAACTTGGGGGCGGCTTTGACGGGTCTGCGAAATTCGTCATCGAGGGGGAAGGCGCCGTGATCGTGGATGGCGCTGGCGTGCGTGCAGCCCTCGACGGCGAAGAGGCCGATGTGACCATGACGGCAAATGCCGACACGTTTCAGGACATTCTCGCGGGCAACCTCAACCCGACGATGGCCTTCATGTCGGGCAAGCTCAAGCTCGACGGCGACATGGGCACGGCCATGAAGCTCGGCTCGGCGCTGTCTTGATGTTGACCGGCGCGTCCCCGATGGGCCTGCCCCCCGCCCCGTTCCTTGCCGATGTGGCCGAAGGGCCCACCGGCGTCGGCGCGTGGTGGGTGAACAGCGCCGACGGCACGCGCCTGCGCATGGCCGTCTGGCCCAAAGGGCAAAAGGGCAGCGTCTTGATGTTTCCGGGCCGGACGGAATATTGCGAGAAGTATGGGCGCGTCGCGGCCGATCTGGCCGCGGCTGGCTATGGCATGGCGTCGTTCGACTGGCGCGGACAGGGTCTGGCCGACCGTCCGCAGCACCGCCGCGACATGGGCCATGTCGTCCATTTCGACGAATACCGGCAGGATGTGGCAGCCTTTCACGGCGCGCTTGAGGCGCTGGGGGTGCCAAAGCCATGGTTCCTGATCGGGCATTCCATGGGCGGGGCCATCGGCCTGCGGGCGCTGCATGACGGCTTGTCGGTCCGCGCTGCCGCCTTCACTGCGCCAATGTGGGGCATCCAGATGAAACCCCATCTCAAGGCGATACGCGGCCTTGTGTTGGGACTGTCCGGACCCTTGGGCTACGAGAAATCCTTCGCTCTGACCACCGGCCCCTACAAGCCGATGGTTTTCGAGGACAACCAGCTGACCACCGATCGGAACCAGTTCGACTATATGGCGCGCCAGACAGCCACACACCCCGATCTGGCGCTTGGGGGCCCTTCGAACCGCTGGCTCAAGGCCGCGCTGACGGAAAGCGCCGCGCTGATGGACATGCCGGCCCCCGATCTGCCCTGCATCGCGGTGGTCGGCAGCCGCGAAAAGATCGTCGAGCCGCAGGCCATAGAACGCCGCATGCGCAGCTGGCCCAAGGGGCGGTTCAGTGTCATCGACGGGGCAGAGCATGAGGTCTTGATGGAGGCACCGGCAAAGCGCGCCATGACCCTTGCGGCGATTGTCGAGCTGTTCGACGCCCACGCCTAGGCGGGACGCAAAACGCCGCCCTCAAGCCTGAGCGTGCGATCCATGCGCGCGGCAAGGCCCGGGTTATGCGTTGCGATCAGCGCCCCCATGCCCGTATCGCGCACCAGCCCCATAAGCGTGTCGAACACCGTATCCGAGGTCGCCGGATCAAGGTTGCCGGTCGGCTCATCGGCCAGCAGCAGGCGCGGCTGATTGGCCAGCGCCCGGCAAAATGCCACCCGCTGCTGTTCGCCCCCCGACAACGCCGCGGGCCGGTGATGGAGCCTTGCGGCCAGACCGACCGCGGACAGAAGATCGCGCGCCCGCGCCTCCGCCTCCGGTTTCGCCACAGCATTGGCCAGCTGCGGCAGTACGATGTTTTCAAGCGCCGTGAACTCCGGCAGCAGGTGGTGGAACTGGTAGACGAACCCCACCAGGCCACGCCGCGCCGCCGTCCGCGAACGGTCACCGGCCCGCGACAGGTCCTGCCCGCCGATCACGACGGCACCGGCATCCGGGCTGTCCAGCAGACCTGCGATATGCAGCAGGGTCGACTTGCCCGCCCCCGACGGCGCGACCAGCGCTACCACCTCGCCCGGCGTGATCTCAACGCTTGCACCGCGCAACACCCGCACCTCGTTCGGGCGACCGAGGTTGTAGCCCTTCTCGATCCCGTCGAGCCGGAGGATCGCACCCTGCGTGTCTTGGCGCATGACCGCGTCACTCATAGCGCAGCGCCTCGACCGGGTTCATCCGCGCGGCACGGCGCGCCGGAAAGATCGTAACGACAAAGGACAGACCCAGCGACAGCGCCATGGCCGAGGCGACATCCTCCCATTCCAGCCTTGCCGGCAGGCTCGAGATCATCCGCACCGATGGGTCCCAGACGCCACCCCCCGCGACCCAGTTCACGAAATCGAAGATCGGGTCGATCCAGATCGCGAAGGCGCAGCCCAAGGCCACCCCCGCCAGCGTCCCCGCCACCCCGATGGCCGAGCCGCACAAGAAGAACACCCGCAGCACTGATCCTTCAGACAGGCCCATGGTGCGCAAGATGCCGATGTCGCGCGACTTGTTCTTCACCAGCATGATCAGGCCCGAGACGATGTTCATCGTGGCGATCAGCACAAGGATCGAGAGGATGATGAACATGATGTTGTCTTCCATCTGCAAGGCTTGCAGGAAGGCCCCCGAACTGTCCCGCCATGTCCAGACAGAGACCTCGCCCGCCGCCTGCAGCACCGGCAGGATCATCGCGCCGACATTCTCGGGGTCGTCCAGATAGACCTCGATCTCGTCCGCCACGCCGTCGCGGTTGAAATAGCTCTGCGCCTCGGCAAAGGGCATGTAGACCCTGACCCGGTCGATGTCCCAGCGCCCGACCTGAAAGATGTAGACCACCTCATAGGCCGACACGCGGGGGCTGGTACCAAAGGGCGTGCGCGCCCCGTCGGGTGAGATAAGCCGCACCCGGTCGCCGACCCGCAACCCGAGTTCGCGCGCGACGCCGATGCCGATGGCCACCCCCTGACCCTCGCCGAACCGCGCCAGATCGCCCATGGCCAGCTCCGGCTCGGCCACCAGCGGCACGGTGGCCAGATCCGCCGCCGCGATCCCCGTGACCTCGACGCCCGCGTTGCGCCCGTCATGCGCGGCCAACACCTGCCCCCGGATGACGGCCGCCGCATGGCTGACACCCGGCACGGCGGCCACGGCAGCCGCCGCCTCGGCATAGTCCTCGAACACGCGGTTCTGACGGCCGTCGGGGTCCAGCTCGACCTGATCGTAGAGGCTGATATGCGGGTTCGCGCCTAGGATCGTGCCGACGAATTCGTGCCGGAACCCGGTGCGCACGGCGAGCGTGGCGATCAGCGCCGCCACGGCCAGCGTGACGCCCAGAAAGCTGATCACCGTCATCGTGCTCACGCCGCCCTCGGCGCGGCGGGCGCGCAGGTAGCGCCAGGCGATCATCATCTCGAAACGCGCAAAGGGCGGTGGCGTCTGGGGCAAGGGGCGCTCCTTCTGGTTGCCGCGCAACCTGCCGTCTTTCGCCGCCCTGTCAAGCGCTGCCCCACCCGTGCCGCTGCGGCGCGTCTTGACCCCGCCGCCTTTCGCCGCCTTGATGCCCGGGAGTACAGAGAGACACCATGCACCAGCCCGCCATCACCGGAACCGGCGTCTTCACGCCAAGCCACGTCATCACCAACGACGAACTTGTCGCGACCTTCAACGCCTATGCCGACCGCTGGAACCTCGAGAATGCGCAGGCCATCGCGGCGGGCACGATGGAGGCCAAGGCCCATTCCTCCTCCGAGTTCATCCTCGCCGCCTCGGGCATCGAACAGCGCTTCGTCCTCGACAAGACGGGCGTGCTGGATCCGGAGGTGATGCATCCCTGGCTGCGCGAACGCGCCGACGAGGAACCAGGCGTGATGGCCGAAATGGGACTGGCCGCAGCAAAGGACGCGCTCGCCATGGCGGGTGTAGAGGCAAGCGCGGTAGACCTGATCTTGTGCGCCGCCTCCAACCATGAACGCGCCTACCCGGCGATTGCCGTGGAAATCCAGGCGCTTCTGGGGGCGGGTGGCTTTGCCTTCGACATGAACGTCGCCTGTTCTTCCGCCACCTTCGGCATACAGGCCGCCGCAGACATGATCCGGTCGGGCTCCGCGAACCGCGCCCTTGTCATCTCGCCCGAGATCTGTTCGGCCCATCTCGAATGGCGCGACCGCGATTGCCATTTCATCTTCGGCGACGTCGCCACCGCGGTGCTGATCGAGCGCGACGCAGACGCGCGCGGCCCGCGCTTCACCATCCGCTCCACCCGCTGTGCGACCGAATTCTCCAACAACATCCGCAACAACAACGGCTTTCTGCGCCGAACCCGCAAGGGCCACATGGACGACCGGCGCGACATGCAGTTCATGCAAAACGGCCGCAAGGTCTTCAAGGAAGTGCTGCCCATGGTCTCCGCCCATATCGCGGACCACATGGCCGCGGACGGCATCACCGCCGCTGACCTGTCGCGCCTGTGGCTGCATCAGGCCAACAAGACAATGAACGACTATATCGGCAAAAAGGTGCTGGGCCGCGACCCTTTGCCCGGCGAACAGCCCAATATCTTGCAAGATTACGCCAACACCTCCTCGGCGGGCTCGATCATCGCCTTCGCCAAGCATTCGGCAGACATGTCCGATGGCCAGATGGGGCTGATCTGTTCCTTCGGGGCGGGCTATTCGGTGGGATCGGTGATCGTCGCTCGCAAGCTCTGATCGCCCCTCTTCTGTGTGTCAAGACTATCCCGGTGGGTCGCCTTTGACGCGCCATCGGTCCGAGCGACAATGGCGACCGGGGCAGAGCTCCAAGGCGGATCGCAGCCAAAGGCGGCGAAACCGGCCCTCACCCCCGGCTGTCGGCCTCCAGCCGCAGCTTCATGTCCACCAGCACCCGCTGCAATTCCAGCGTCTCCTCCAAGAGCCTCCGGGCCTCGTTGACGGAAATCACTCCGTCCTCGATCGACAGGTGGTATTCCGCCATCAAGATCGCAAAGCGCTGGCTCAGCGCGATCACATGGCTGTTGACGCCCGGCTCACCCGGTGCCCGCACCGAATTGCGCCGAGCCGAGCCATAGGCGATCTGCCCGCCGTTCAGCTCCGCCAAGGCTGCCGTCACATGCGGAAAGCTCGCCGCCGCCTCAAGGGCCGCGACCGCATCGACCGGAATAAAGCGGTCGGCATGTTCCTCGGCCTCCGAGAAATAGCGCCCCAGCGTGGCCTTTGACCGTCCCGTCAGGTCGCAGGCCGCCGCAAACCCCACGTCCTTGATCAGGCGTTCCGTGTGCCGCTTGAGATAGGTCTTTGCCTTGTCGCCCATTGTGCCCTCGTCCACGGCCCCAGACATCAGGCCACGAAACCCGCTTGGCCCCCGCGGTCAATCTTGCCCGCCCCGTCGCCTTGGGGCAGAAGACCCGGCATGGCCAAGCTTTATTTCCACTATTCGACGATGAACGCAGGGAAATCGACCCTGCTGTTGCAGGCCTCCTACAACTACATCGAACGCGGCATGCGGACCTACCTGATGACCGCGAATTTCGATGACCGTGCCGGCACCGGCAAGATAGGCAGCCGCATCGGGATCGAGGCCGCGGCCGACACCTATTCCACGTCGAGCGATCTTTTCGCCATGATCGCCACCCGTCTCGCCGCCGGCCCCTGCGCCTGCGTCCTGATCGACGAGGCGCAATGGCTGACCCGCGCGCAGGTCTGGCAACTTGCCCGCGCTGTCGACGACCTCGACGTGCCGGTGATGTGCTACGGCCTCCGCGTCGATTTCCGCGGCGAGTTGTTCCCCGGCTCCGCCGCCCTGCTGGCCTTGGCCGACGAGATGCGCGAGGTTCGCACCATCTGCCATTGCGGACGCAAGGCCACGATGGTGATCCGCGTCGACGCGGACGGAAACGCCCTGACCGAAGGCGCGCAGGTCGAGGTCGGCGGCAACGACCGCTATATCTCGCTGTGCCGCCGTCACTTCCGCGAGGCGACGGGCGATGCGCCGCGGGTTTAGGTGGGCGCTGATCGCGCTGCCCTGGTTGGGCCTTTTGGCGATGGGATACCATACCCTGAGCCAAAGCATGTCCGGTTGGTGGGATCTCTCCAGCGACGCCCATATGGCGGCACGCAACGCGTTCTTCGTCGATCTCGCCTACGAGGGCTGCGTGCGCCCCGAGGCGGTGATCGCCGCCGCCGAGGCGCGCGGCTGGTATCGTGGCCCGCAACAGGATTTCCCGTGGTGCATCCGACCGGCGGGCCTGTCGGGCTGGCTGCATGTCGATATCTCGCCCCCGCTGCCGTTTTCCAGCGAGGGCGAGAACGCCGCCTATATCGGCTTTGACGCGCAGGGCTGCATGGCCGCATGGACCTATGCCAGCGGTCCGGGCACGACCTGCCCGGATCGCTAGACCGGATTGGGCAGCGCGCGCGCTTCGGCGAAGGCGATGCAGTTGTCGAGCGCCATCCGCCCCATATCCTCGCGCACATCCAGCGCGGCGGTGCCAAGATGCGGCAGGAGGGTGACATTCTCCATCGCCATCAGTTCGGGCGGAACGGCGGGTTCAAATTCGTAGACGTCAAGGCCCGCCCCCGCGATGGTCCCCGCCTTAAGGGCCGCGACAAGCGCCGCCTCGTCCACCACGTCGCCGCGCGAGATGTTGACGAAGATCGCGTGGGGCTGCATCGCCGCGAATTCCGGCGCGCCCATCAGGTGATGAGTCGCGGCCCCGCCCGGCGTGGCAAGGACGACGATATCGGCGCGAGCCAGCGCGTCGGGAAGCGCCATCTGCGTGGCCGGAAACTCGACCGTTTTGGGCGACCGGTTGGCATGGACGATCTTGCAGCCAAACCCGAAATGACACCGCCGCGCGATGGCCTGCCCGATGCGCCCCATGCCGATGACGCAGACCGTGCGGCCCGAGACATGCATGCCCAGCATCTGGGTCGGGTGCCAGCCGGTCCATTGGCCCGCCCGCAGCATCCGCTCGCCCTCCCCCGCGCGGCGTGCGGTCGACAAGATCAGCGTCAGGGCGATGTCTGCGGTGGCCTCCGTCACGGCGCCCGGTGTGTTGGTCACGGCAAGGCCAGCGGCGCGAGCGGCGGGCACGTCGATGTGGTTGTAGCCGACGCCGAAATTGGCCAGCAGCTTGGCGCGGGGCGCGGGCACCTCGGCAAAGGCCGCGGCGCGAAAGGCATCGCCCAGCGTCGGCAGGATCAGGTCGTAATCCCGCAGTGCGGCGACACATTCGGCATGATCCATCGGCGTGGTCACGGGGCGGCAGGTCACGTCGAAGCGCGCCGCCGCATCGGCCATGACGCTTTCGGGAAGGCGGCGGGAGATCAGCAATTTCAGCACATCTTTTCTCCGTTCGGCACGGCGTGATCGGGGCCGATCAAGACAACATTGCCCGCCGCGTCATGCAGGCCCAGCACCAGCGCCTCGGACATGAAGGGGCCGATCTGGCGCGGGGGAAAGTTCACCACGCCCAGCACCTGCCGCCCGATCAGCGCCTCGGGCGTGTAATGGGCTGTGATCTGGGCGGAGCTTTTCCGCTCGCCGATCCCCGGCCCGTAATCGACCCAAAGCTTGATCGCGGGCTTCTTGGCCTCTGGGAAGGGTTCCGCGCGGGTCACGGTGCCCACGCGGATGTCGACCTTGAGGAAATCGTCGAAGGTGATCGTGTCGCTCATCCCTTCAGCTCCCGGCTGCGATAGGTTGCGGCGGCGACAGTGGCGCGCATCAGCGGCATCAGGCCCGTGCCCGCGTCCATCAACACGCCAAGCCCCGCCTGCGTCGTGCCATTGGGCGAGGTCACGTTGATGCGCAGCTGTTCGGGCGTCTCGGCGGCGGCCTCGGCCAAAGCGCCCGCGCCCGCGACGGTGGCCTTGGCCAGTTGCATGGCCAGATCGCGCGGCAACCCCTCGGCCTCGCCCGCCGCGGCCAGTGCGTCGATCATGTAGAAGATGTAGGCAGGACCGGAGCCCGAGACGCCGGTGACCGCATCGATCTGGTCCTCATGGTCCAGCCGCACGACCTGCCCGATGGCGCTGAGCAGCGCCTCGGCCAGATCGAGATCGGCGGGCGTTGTGGCGGTGTTGCCGATGATGGCAGTGATCCCTTTGCCCACAGCGGCAGGCGTGTTGGGCATGGAGCGGATCACGCGGGTGGCGGGACCGAAGGCGGACTCATAGGCTGCGATGGATGTTCCCGCCGCGACCGAAAGAACCAGCGTGGCCCCGCCCCCAAAACGGGCCACCAGCGGCAGGGCATCGCCCATCATCTGCGGCTTGACCGCCACCATCAGCACAGCCGGGTCGGCAGGCAGGTCCGCGTTGACCTTCACGCCCTGCGCGCGCAGCCAGTCGGACGGGTGCGGGTCGATCACATGCACCGAAGCTTGCGGAAGCCCCCGGTTCAGCCAGCCCTCCAACATGGCCGAGCCCATCTTGCCGCAGCCCAGCATGACCAGCCCGCGGCTTGAAATATCTGCGAAATCCATCCCGTACCCCGTCTTGTTCGGGGGCAGAGGTTAGGCGCGGCCGTAGGTCTCCGCAATGGCGACCTGCATCGCCTGTTCGGGCGTGCGATTGCCCCAGCAGGCAAGCTGGAAGGCCGGATAATAGCGTTCCGACGCCATGACGGCAGTTTCCACCATGCAGGCGATCTGGTCGGCCGAGGCCAGCTGTTCGCCCGCCAGAACAAGGCCGTAGCGATACACCATCAGCTTTTGCCCGGCCCAGTAGGTAAAGGCGCCTGCCCAGCACCGGTCATTGGTCAGGTTCAGCGTCTCGTAGAGCGCGGGCAGCGTATCCTCGGGCGGTTCCATCTCGAAGGTGCAGATCATGCGCAGCGTCTCGTCATAGGCCGACCAGGCGAGCGTCACGGAATAGGTGCGCCACTGGCCTTCGATCGCCATGGCGATCTGGTCATCGGTGATGCGGTCGAAATCCCACTCGTGATGGCTTGCCAGCGTCTCCACGATATCAATGGGATGCAGGTCTTCGATGTCCAGATACTGCTCGGAATGCGACATTGCCCAGGCCTCGTGTTGTGGCAGCCGAGCAGGCCTTGGGTTCCTGTCCAAGACGCCCGCTAATGGCTGGGTGCCTTTCATACCGGTGGGGGCTGATTGCCCATCACCTACGAAATATGGTGCGGCGGTTGAGGCAGTCTGTAAAGCAGTATTTTTGTGACGGACAGGGAGAGTTCCCCCATGGGCAGGGGTATCCACAAGATATTGCGGGGTGTGGGTTATTCTGCCGCTAACTGTGTGGGGATGCCGAGGAGGCGGTGAAGATCGCCTCGCTGACCGTGGGTGAGGCCGCTGGCAGGGACTTCGATGTAGGGGAGGCCAGAGAACTTGCAAACAATGCGCTTGGCGTGATCCCTATCATGAGCGTTGCCAAGAAAGTGACCGCTACCTTGATATTCGATGACGGCGACAGGCTGCCCGTAACGATCAATGATCAGAAAGTCTGCAACTTTGCGCTGAACGGCGTAGAAAGCTGCAGATTTGATCTCTTCAAGATCGGCGCGCGCCGTCGCTTCAAGGAAAGCACCGAATGCGACCTGTGCAAACAGGCGGTGCCCGGCCCCGCTTTGACCGACAAGGCCGTGCAATTCACGATACAGCGCGAATTCCGGCTTGTTCATCAGGCGCTTCTTTCTCCAACCGACCTTCTGTGCCAGTTCGCCACCGGCCGACTTCGCTTTACTCAGTTCTTGCGACAGACGTTCGCACTCGCGCCGCGCCATGTCGCGTTGTGCCTTGAGCCCGCTCATGAGCGCGCTCAGCGCAATAAATAGACCGATCATGACGAAGATCATGATCGTATTGAATTGAAAGAAGAATTCTATCATCGGACCCGTCTCATGGAAACACGACGGCAGGTTCGACGTTTGTTGCGCCAAAACTGTGGTCGAGTTGCGGAGAGATCAGGACGAATGATGGGGCGCAGGGAAGACTAACCCTTCGCTTCAAGCGCCGCGATCCGGGCCTTCAGCGCCTCGTTCTCTTCGCGCGCCTTCTGCGCCATGGCGCGCACCGCTTCGAATTCGTCGCGGGTGACGAAATCACGGTCGGCCAGCCAGCGGTCGATCAGCGACTTCATCGCCGTCTCGGCCTCTTCCTTGGCGCCCTGGGCCACGCCCATGGCGTTGGTCATCAGCTGGCTGATGTCTTCCATGATCTTGTTGCGGGTCTGCATGCGCACGCTCCTTGGCTTTCGATGCGGATATGGCCCCGCGCGCGTCCCGGATCAAGGTTGACTTCGCCGCAGCCCCCGACCACCCATGGCGCCGACCCAGACACTGGAGCGTGATCCCCCCAATGCCCTTCGCCATCCCCTTTCCCGACCTGTCGCCCGATCTGTTCACGATCTCCATCGGCAGTTTCCAGTTTGCGCTGCGCTGGTATGCGCTGGCCTATATCGTGGGGCTTGTGGCCGGTTGGTGGCTGATCGTGCAGGCGGTGAAACGCCCCGCGCTGTGGCCCGGCGACACGGCCCCGATGCGCCCCGACCGGGTCGAGGGATTGCTGACGGCGGTGGTGCTGGGCGTGATCCTTGGGGGGCGGATCGGTTTTGTGGTCTTCTACCAACCCGGCTACTACCTGCAGAACCCCGGCCAGATCCTGCAGGTCTGGCAGGGCGGCATGTCGTTTCACGGCGGGTTGATCGGCGTGGCGCTGGCGGGATATCTTTTTTGCAAGATTAACAAGGTACCGCCGCTGCAGGTGGCCGATGCGATGGCGATGGTCGTGGCCATCGGGCTGGGCCTCGGGCGGCTGGCCAATTTCATCAACGCAGAGCTCTGGGGGCGCCCGACCGATGTGGCATGGGGTGTGATCTTTCCGGGCGAGGCTGCGCAAGCCTGCCGCGGTCCGGTGGGCATCGTGGCGACCGAATTGGGCGAGATGTGCGCGCGTCACCCCTCGCAGCTCTATCAGGCGGGCCTCGAGGGACTGGTGATGGGCGCGGTCTTGTTGTGGCTTGCGTGGTCACGCGGCTGGCTGAGGACGCCGGGTGCGCTGACGGGGATGTTCTTTGCGATCTACGGCGTGGCGCGCTTTGCAGTGGAATTCGTCCGCCAGCCCGACGCGCAATTCATGACGCCCGACAATCCCGTCGGATTCGCGCTGGCCCTGTCGCCCTCGGTCGGGCTGACCATGGGGCAGATCCTGTCTTTGCCGATGATCGCGGCCGGTCTGTGGCTGGTGGCGCGGTCGCGGCGGGGCGCATGACGGGGCTGAAACACAAGCTGATCGCGCGGATCGCGCGGACCGGACCGATCACGGTGGCCGATTACATGGCCGAGTGTCTGCTCCACCCCGAGCATGGCTATTACGCCACCCGCGATCCGCTCGGGGTGGCGGGTGATTTCACCACCGCGCCCGAAATCAGCCAGATGTTCGGAGAATTGATCGGCCTGTGGCTGGCGCAGGTCTGGCTGGATCAGGGCGCGCCTGACCCCTTCGTGCTGGCCGAGCTTGGGCCGGGGCGCGGTACGCTGATGGCCGATGCCCTGCGGGCCGCGCGGTCGGTGCCGGGGTTTCTTTACGCGGCCCGCCTGCATCTGGTCGAGGCCTCGCCCACCCTTCGCGCCGTTCAGGCCTCGACGCTTGCGAGTCACGCTCCGCAGTTCCACGACAGTATCGCCGACCTGCCTGAGGGGCCGTTCCTTTTGATCGCCAACGAGTTCTTCGACGCCCTGCCGATCCGCCAGTTCCTCAAGGCCAAAGGCGCCCTATGGCACGAGCGGATGATCGGCGCCGAAGGTGACCGCCTGATCTGGGGGCTGGCCCCTGCCGCCCCGCATGCCGCGCTGTCTGGGCGGGCCGCGACCGTCACCGAGGGCCAGATCGTCGAGACCTGCGCCCCGGCCGAGGCCATCGCGGGCGAGATCGGGCGGCGCGTCGCGAGCCATGGCGGCGCAGCCCTCATCATCGACTATGGCGGGTGGGACAGCATCGGCGACACGTTTCAGGCGCTCGCAGCGCATGCCCCCGTCGATCCGCTGGACAGCCCCGGCACGGCCGATCTGACCGCCCATGTCGCCTTTGGCCCCATTGCGCGGGCAGCACACCCGGCGCGCGCCAGCGGGTTGACGCCACAGGGCGTGATGCTGGAACGGCTGGGCATCACGGCGCGCGCGCAGGCACTTGCCCGAAACTTGCGCGGGGCAGGCCTCGAAAGCCACGTCGCCGCACACAGGCGGTTGACGCACCCGTCGGAGATGGGACACCTTTTCCGGGCGCTCGCCTTGACGTCTGCCACCGCGCCGCTGCCCCTTGCCCTCGATCCCGGCCCCACATGCCCCTGACAGTGACCCTCGACATCCTGACCTCACCGCTTCTGGATGGCGTGCGGCACGGGTTTTTCGCCCGGCGCGGGGGGGCGTCATCGGGGATATTCGAGGGGTTGAACTGTGGCGGCGGATCGTCGGACCAATCGGAAATCGTGGCGATGAACCGCGACCGGGTGGCTGATGCGATGGGGGTCTCGCCCGACCGGCTGATCACCGTGCATCAGGTCCATTCCGCGCAAGCCGTGACGTTGGATGCCCCCCCCGTCGACCGGCCGCGCGCCGATGCGATCGTGACCGCGACGCCGGGGCTTGCCATCGCAGTGCTGACCGCCGATTGCCAACCGGTGCTCTTTGCCGACCGCGAGGCGGGCGTGATCGGCGCGGCCCATGCCGGGTGGCGCGGCGCGCAGGATGGCGTGCTCGAGGTCACGATCGACACGATGGTCGGCATGGGCGCCCGGCGCAGCGCCATCCATGCCGTCATCGGTCCCTCGATCAGCCAGCGCGCCTATGAGGTCGGGCAGGAGTTTTTCGAGCGCTTCATCGATGACGACCGGGCGAACGCCCGCTTCTTCGTCAATGGCGCGGATGGCAAATATCTGTTCGACCTGCCGGGCTATGGTCTGGGACGGCTACGCGAGGCTGGCGTGGCGGCCGCCGAATGGACACGCCATTGCACCTATGCCGACCCTGAGCGATTCTATTCCTATCGCCGCGCAACCCATCGCGGCGAGGCCGATTACGGGCGGTTGATCTCTGTGATTCGGCTTTGAAGGACGGCAAAGCGGGTCGCACCAACCCGATTGTTCCCCCTCCGTCGCCAATCTGGGCGGCTTCGTGACGGCAAAGGCCCTGCGCTTGCCGCAATGCGCCGCGGATGATCCGTAAAGTTCTCGGAAAATCCAAGAAAACAAGGCCGGAATGCGACCCCTCTTCGCCACAAAATCGCCCCGAGAATTTACCGCACGTTGAAGCTTTCGCCCTATCCCTGCCTGAAACCCGGTGCAGTTTCGTCTCAAGCCCGGCCACGGGCAAGGTCACGAAGAACGCAAAGGACGAGGCAGATGAAAACGCAGCGCTGGATGAAATCGGTTCTGGCCCAGGCCCAGAAAGAGCAGATCGAAATGCCCTGGGCGCGCGCCAAGCGTGCCAAGCGGCGGGCGGCGAAGCCCGTCCAGGTCAAGGCCGCCGGATAAGGCGGACCGGAACCCGCGCGAACCCGGCGCGGATGCTTGCAAGAGGGCGGCCAGAACGGCCGCCCTTTTCCTATCCGAAGCTGTACCTTGTCGTCTCCAACGCCTCGATCAGAGGCGTGAGCGACCCTTCGAAGCGCCGCCATGCCCCCACCGACCCGCGATTGATCGGCTGGCGCACCTGTACGGAACTGAGCGTCATGACCTTGCGATCCGTCCGCTCGGGCGCAAGGCAGGCCGGGTCCCACGAGAGGCCACAGAACTCCAGCAGGGCGCGGACATGCGGTTCAGGGTCGGCGGTCAGTGCGTCATAATCAAGGACATGGATCGCCTCGGGCATCCGCGCGCGCCATGCGGCGATGGCGGCGTCGAACAGGCGGATCTGGCGCGCGATGTCGGTCAGGTCATTGGCGTAGCGATGCGTGCCGTCGCGGAAAAGGTTCTTGTAGATCGACAGGCCCACGTCGCGCCGGTCGCGTTCCAGCACGACAAATTTGGCATCCGGCAACACGTCTCGGGTGTAGCCCAGCGCCGCATAGGTCGAGATCGACTTGTCCGTGATGCGTCTGCCCTGCGCGTCATCACCCAGCTTGGCGGTCATGCCCTCGACATAGGTGCGCCCGATGGCCGCCGCGTCGAAAGGCGTTCTGGCGGTGAACCAGTCGCGGACGGCCGGATGCAGGATCGGCGACAGTAGGCCCGCCTCACCACCTGCCGCAATCTGCGGATGGGCGGCGAGGATCGTCTCGACCAAGGTCGTGCCCGACCGCGGCAGACCTGTCACGAAGATCGGCGCCGACCCGGCATGGCCGTCCTCGCGCGGGGTCCAGGCCGCGATGGCGTCGCGCAAGAAACCGTGGTCTTCGTCGAACCCCCAGGGAAATCTCTTGCGCGTCATGCTGTTGGCCCGGTCGAGGTGGCGGAACACCTCGTCGTCGCGCCCCTGATCCTCCAACGCCTTGGCCAGCGCAAAGGACATGTGGCGCACCGCCTCGGGGTCCGATCCGGCCTCGGCCACCCGCCGTTCCAGTGTGTCCACCTCGGGCGCGCCGGGGGCTTGCCTGCGCAGGCGCATCAGCGCAAGCCAAGCCCGCGGATGGTAGGGTTTGGTGTCGAGCACGGCGCGCAGATCGGCCTCGGCCGCGTCCAGCCTGCCCGAGGTCTCAAGCATGGAGGCGCGCATGACCAGCAGCCTTGCTTCGCCGGGCTGGGCAGCCAGCCCCTTCCCGATCACGGCCAGCGCCGCGTCGACGTGATGGCTTTCGTAGAGACCGCGCGACCAGGCTTCCCAGACCGCTACGGGATCGGCGGCGTCCTTGATCGCTTGCAAGAAGAGCTTTTCCGCCTTTGCCCCGCAGCCCGCCCTGACCTCGGCCAACGCTTTCTGGATCGTCGTGGTCGTCTTTTCGGACAAGATCACGCCCAGCCGCCGCGCCTCGGCCACGGCTTCGGCCTTGTCGCGCCCGGTCAGGACCTCGATCAGGGCGGCCCAGATCTCGATCTGTCTCGGCTTGAGCTTGAGCGCCCGGCGGAACCAGGTCGCGGCCTCGGGTTTGCGGCCCGCGCGGGCGGCGATGCGGCCCATCTGGAAACAGGGCTCGGCCAGTTCGCGTTGCTTGAGGATGGCGGTGTAGATCTGGGCGGCCTGCTGGATCTGGCCTGCGTTTTGCAACCGCACGGCCTGCTGATAGGCTGCCTGTATCTGTTGGGCCTGAACCGGGGTCTGGCTTGCGCTCATGCCGTCTGGCCCAGACGGTCTTCCAGCACATCGAAGGGCACGCCCGGCGCATCCTTGGCGCCGCGGATCACCAGCGAGGTGCGGACGCTGGCCACATTGGGCGCAGCGGTCAGTTGACCGGTCAAAAAGCTCTGGAAGGTGGAGAGGTCCGGGGCAACGCATTTCAGGATGAAATCGATCTCGCCGTTCAGCATGTGGCATTCGCGGACCAGCGGCCAGTCGCGGCAGCGGTTCTCGAAGGCGATCAGATCGGCCTCGGCCTGGCTGTGCAGACCAACCATGGCAAAGACCTGCACCTCGAATCCCAACATGCGAGGATCGACATCGGCGTGATAACCGCGGATGAAGCCAGCCTCTTCCAGAGTGCGGACGCGGCGCAGGCAGGGCGGGGCGGAAATGCCCACACGCTTGGCCAGTTCGACATTGGTCATGCGGCCATCGTCCTGCAGTTCGGACAGGATTTTCCGGTCGATCGGGTCGAGCTTGGTCTGTGGCATCTTGTCCGGTCCCCTCGAGCGATTTTCGATTCTGAACGCAGAAATCGCCACTCGCGCAACTTTATTTCACACCCGCGCAACAAATGGAGCATATCGGCCCGGCGTGCAACCCTCTGACGCAGGGCTTTCGCCCGGCGCGGGACGGAAATATATCCGAGTCAGACCAAGCACCAGACCCCGTGCCGCCCGAGGAGCCACAGATGACCGACGCCATCCGCCACACCCGCCTGTTGATTATCGGCTCAGGGCCCGCGGGCTATACCGCCGGCGTCTACGCATCCCGCGCGATGCTGAACCCGATCCTCGTGCAGGGTATCCAGCCGGGCGGGCAGTTGACCATCACCACTGATGTGGAAAACTGGCCCGGTGACGCATCGGTGATGGGCCCCGACCTGATGGTGCGCATGGAACATCACGCCAAGGAAATGGGGACCGAGATCATTTCCGACCACATCATGTCGCTTGACCTGTCGGTGCGGCCGTTCCGGGCCGTGGGCGACAGCGGCACCACCTATACGGCGGATGCGGTGATCCTGGCGACGGGGGCACAGGCGAAATGGCTCGGACTGCCGTCCGAGGAGCATTTCAAGGGCTTCGGCGTGTCGGCCTGCGCGACCTGCGACGGGTTCTTCTACCGCGGGCAGGAGATCGTGGTGGTCGGCGGCGGCAACACGGCCGTCGAGGAGGCGCTGTTCCTGACCAATTTCGCCTCCAAGGTCACGCTGATCCACCGCCGCGACAGCCTGCGGGCCGAAAAGATCATGCAAGACCGCCTGTTCAAGAACCCCAAGGTCGCGGTCTTGTGGAACCACGAGATCGACGCGGTGATCGGCGGCGACAATCCGCGCGGCGTCGAGGGCGTGCGCGCGAAACATGTCGAGACGGGCGAGATCACCGAAGTGCCTTGCAAGGGCTTTTTCGTCGCCATCGGCCACGCGCCCGCGACGGAACTGGTCAAGGATCAGCTGGAATTGCACAATGGCGGCTATGTGAAGGTGGAACCGGGCACGACCCGCACCTCGATCCCCGGTGTCTTCGCGGCGGGCGATCTGACCGATCATGTCTACCGGCAGGCGGTGACGAGTGCCGGTATGGGCTGCATGGCGGCACTCGATGCCGAGAAATGGCTGGCCGAGCACGAGGCGGATCAGACCGCCGCCGCTGCGGAATAATCCGCGTCTGCAACGGGAGGAGTGCGCGACAGGACAGAGACGCCACAACCCTTCCCTTCGTCTGCGGCCGTTGCGTGGCTGCGCAGCGTCACCGCAGACCCGCTTCGCGACAATATCGACCCGGCGTCCATCCGGGCACATGTCGACGATTTGTCGGGCCTTGACCGCGCGCGCCTGCTCGCGCCGCTCTGGGGCCCGCACCTTGCGCGAAATCCCGGTGAAATCCCCCGCGCGCTCCACACCGTGCTTTTTGCGCTGGAAAGCCCGCTGTCCGACAGCCGCGGCACCGCCCCGATCTTCGATGGCGCGGCAGCGGATGTGGCGCTGAAGGGCCTGGCCGTCAATATCGACTGCAGGCCGCCCGATCATGTCTTCCGGGAGGTGCCGGGCCTGAGGACGACACCCCGCCAAAGGTGGCACGCGCGGCTTGGCCATCTTGCAGGGCTGGTCCTTCGGCGGCTGATCGAGGAACCGGGGCCGCAGGCCTTGCCGACAGCGCGCCCATTCCACACCCCGACACGTTTCGCATTCTCTGGCCCGGGGCGCAGAGCCTTGCGATGCGGCGCGCCCTGCTGGAGCTGACGCACCCCGCGGCACGGTGCGGCGGGCGCTGGCTGCTGCTGGCAGCCGGTGGGCATATCCATATGGGCACCGGGCGGCTGGACCGGAATGGCACGCCGCTGGACCTGCCAAAGGTCAAACGCGGCGCAACCGCGCGCAGCGACGATCCGGTGATGGACCGGATCTGGGCGGCGATCGCAGCGCATGGGCTGGGCTGAGCAGCGCGATCAAGAGCGTTTCGTGCGGATTCGGCAACAATCTGTTCAAGTTTGAACATACCCCTTTTCATAGCTGCGCCTCGCATGTATGTTCAATCATGAACAAACTCTGAGCACCCCATGCCCGCCGCCGCGACCACCCTGCCCGAGGAAGACCTGCTCTTCCGTCTCCTGCGCCAGCTCGATCTGGCGCCGGAGGCGTCGCAGCGCGCGACAGCACAGGCGCTCGATATCAGCCTCGGGCGGCTCAACGCGCTGTTGCGCGCGGTGACCGACGCCGGGCTGGTGCG
Source organism: Roseicyclus mahoneyensis (assembly GCF_003148775.1). GTDB lineage: Bacteria > Pseudomonadota > Alphaproteobacteria > Rhodobacterales > Rhodobacteraceae > Roseicyclus > Roseicyclus mahoneyensis. The sequence continues at coordinate 68,357 of NZ_QGGW01000007.1, read as the reverse complement.
TCTTTCCGACCGCGACAGTGCCGACCGCCGGTCGCGCGTGGCCTATGCACTGACCGCGCGCGGGGCCGCAGAAAAGGCGCGCCTGACCGACCGTTTCCTTGCCCGAAAGCTAGCCGAATACGATGCCCTTCACGCCGAACTGACCGGCACGGGCAGCGGCCTTCCTTCCCTCAAGACCAGGACCCTGATGATGCAGAACCACCTTGCCCCGATCCCGGAACTCTATGTCTCCGCCGACAGCGCGCAAAAGCTCAAGCGCGAGGCGGCAGACCTCGTGTCGTGGGACCTGACGCCGCGCCAGACCTGCGATCTGGAATTGCTGATGAACGGCGGGTTCAACCCGCTCAAGGGCTTCCTCGGGAAAGACGACTACGAAAGCGTCGTGGAAACCATGCGGCTGGCCGATGGCGCACTCTGGCCGATGCCGATCACGCTGGACGTGTCCGAGGATTTCGCAGGAAAGGTCGAACCGGGACAGGACATCGCGCTGCGCGACGCCGAGGGTGTGATCCTTGCCATCCTGTCGATCAGCGACAAATACATCCCCAACAAGGCGCGCGAGGCGCTGATGGTCTATGGCGCCGATGATGTGGCGCATCCGGCCGTCAACTACCTGCACCATGTCGCGGGCCCGGTCTATCTGGGCGGCGCCATCACCGGCATCCAGCAGCCGGTGCACTACGATTTCCGCGCCCGCCGCGACACGCCCAACGAGTTGCGCGCCTATTTCCGCAAGCTGGGCTGGCGCAAGATCGTGGCCTTCCAGACCCGCAACCCGCTGCACCGCGCGCATCAGGAACTGACCTTCCGCGCCGCCAAGGAAGCGCAGGCGAACCTGTTGATCCACCCCGTCGTGGGGATGACCAAGCCGGGTGACGTGGACCATTTCACCCGCGTCCGCTGCTACGAGGCGGTGCTGGACAAGTATCCTTCGGCCACCACCACGATGAGCCTTTTGAACCTTGCCATGCGGATGGCCGGCCCGCGCGAGGCGGTCTGGCACGGCCTGATCCGCAAGAACCACGGCTGCACCCATTTCATCGTCGGCCGCGACCATGCCGGCCCCGGCAAGAACAGCCAAGGCGTCGATTTTTACGGCCCTTATGACGCGCAAGTGCTGTTCAAGACCCACGAGGCCGAGATCGGGCTTGAGATGGTCGACTTCAAGCACATGGTCTACGTACAGGAAAAGGCGCAATATTACCCTGCCAACGAGGTGCCCGAGGGCGATACGATCCTCGACATTTCCGGCACCGAGTTGCGCCGCCGCCTGCGCGAGGGGTTGGATATTCCCGAGTGGTTCTCCTTCCCCGAGGTGGTCAAGGAACTGCGCCGCACCTCACCACCGCGCAGCCAGCAAGGGTTCACGGTGTTCTTCACCGGCCTGTCCGGGTCGGGCAAATCGACCATCGCCAACGCGATGATGGTCAAGCTGATGGAACAAGGCGGCCGCCCCGTGACGCTGCTCGATGGCGATGTGGTGCGCAAGCATCTGTCGAGCGAGTTGGGGTTCAGCAAGGAACACCGCGACATCAACATCCGCCGCATCGGTTATGTCGCCTCCGAGATCACCAAGAACGGCGGCATCGCCATCTGCGCACCGATCGCACCCTATACCGCCACGCGCCGCGCCGTGCGCGAGATGATCGAGGCCTTCGGTGCCTTCATCGAAGTGCATGTGGCCACCAGTCTCGAGGAATGCGAACGCCGCGACCGCAAGGGACTCTACAAGCTGGCGCGTGAAGGCAAGATCAAGGAGTTTACCGGGATCTCCGACCCCTACGAGGCGCCGACAGCGGCCGAACTGGTGGTCGATACCGAGGGAATGGACGTGGATTACTGCGCCCAGCAGGTGCTGCTGAAGCTCGAATCGATGGGCCTGATCGCGGCCTGACGCGCGCGTTTCCCGGATTGCACGAAGGGCGGCCTGCGGGTCGCCCTTTTGCGTAAAGCCCGACGCGGTGGGGAACGTTTCGGCGTTCGGGCGGGTTGGATCACGTAAGGCGAGCATGTCCGCGCGCGCTTACGATGGAACATGACATGAAAACCCACATGAAATTCGGCGCCTCCGCGCTTGCCCTCCTGCTGTCCACGGCGGCCTTTGCCGCTGTCGACCAGATCCGGGAAATCGACGTGACGGCCGACGTCTCCGCGATCCAGAACGAAGCGGCCGCCCTGTACTGGGGCAACCTGGAGGCCGATCTCGAAGCCGCGATCGCTGCGCGGGTCAGCGGCCTGATGACCGAAGAGGAGCGTGCGGCGACGCAAAACATCACCAGCGCCAATAACTCCGAGCCAAAGGACGGATCGACCATCCTCGTCGACATCCGCGAGGTCGAGCTGACCAACTCTTTCGGGCGGGCTCTGAACCTCGGGGATGCGGTCCTGGTCGGACAGGTGAATATCGTGGACCTCGCCGACAACAGCAACGCCGACGGCTACGAGTTGAGCGTGTCGCTGGAAACCGCCAACGTGGTGGTCCCAGCCGGGCAGACCATGATGCTGAACGCCGACGACAGCGTGACCTATCACCTGCTGGTCGACGCCTTCGCGCAAGCGGTGGTCGACCGCCTGAACTGAGCGGCAGGACTGGCGCAGCCGTGAAACACGCGGCTGGGCCAGTGTTGCAACCGCATCGGACCCGACACTTTTGTCGGTGCGGAGGGATCGGCGGCGGGCCCCGGCCGTCGACGAATCGCTCCGCGCAGGGATCGTCGTCACGCTAGGGTGCGATAGCTACGCCACTGACCGCACCGCCCGCACGCCTGCGGTCCGCAAGGATCGCAGGTGCCTGCGCAAAAGCCCATTCGACCAGCGGACCGAGGGCCATGATCAGTGACAGACCACGCGCGGTCAGGCCATAGGTCACCGATGGCGGCGTCGTCGCCTCGACCGACCGCCATATCAGCCCGTCGGCCTCCAGCGTCTTGAGCGTCCCCGCCAGCATCCGGCGCGAAATGTCGGGGATGGCACGGCCCAGCGCGTTGAACCGATGCGGCGCGTCCTTGAGCGTCAGCAAAAGCAGGAGCGACCAGCGATCCCCAATGCGATCGAGCACCTGCCGGACCGGGCAGGTGTCAAGATCGCCCGACCAGCCGTCGATGCAGACGGCCGCCGATGTCTTGGTCGTCATGGGCGGTTCCTTCGATGTTACCTTGGCAGGTGAACGTGCCTTCTGGCGGTCTCCGCTTGCAGTCTCTAACTGAGACCAGAAACCAAAACAAGACCGGAGACCACGATGACGGACCACCTCACTTCCCCGATCCTCGTCACCGGCGCGGGCGGGGCGCTTGGCCGGCTCGTGCTGGCCGAACTGATGGCGCGCGGCGCGACCGACCTGCGCGCGGGCAGCCGCAGTCCGGCAGCGCTGGCCATCGCCGGCGCGACGCCCGTTCGCGTCGATTTCGAAGATCCCGCCAGCCTCGATGCCGCATTTGCCGGGGTCGAGCGGCTGTTGATCATCTCAACGGACGCGCTGGACGGCGCGGGCACGCGGCAGCGCCAGCATCTGGCCGCCGTGGCCGCTGCCGCCCGCGCGGGCGTGGGCCATGTGGTCTATACCTCGATGCCAGCGCCTGCGGCCGACCATCCGATCTTTTTCGCGCCCGACCATCTGGCCACGGAGCAGGCGATCAAGGCCAGCGGCTTGGGCTACACGATCCTGCGCAACAATTGGTATTTCGAGAACCTTTCCCTCAGCCTGCCCTCGGCGCTGGTCCATAGCGCGCATCTGACCTCGGCGGCCGAGGGGCGCATCGCCCATGGCGCGCGCGCCGATTTCGCCTCCGCCGCCGCCGGAGCCCTGCTGGAAGAGAAAGACAGTGCCACCTACGAGCTGTCCGGCCCCGAGGCGCAAACCGTGCCCGAGCAATTCGCCGCGATCAATGCAGCGCTGGGAACCGACATCGCTGTCGTGCCGATGGAGGATGCCGCACTGGAGGCGACGCTGACCGGCGCAGGCGTGCCCGCACCCTTGGCGGCCCTGCTGGTGGGCGCGGACCGCGCCGCGCGCGAGGGGCGGATGGCCACTGTCACCGGCCATGTGGAGCGCCTGTCGGGTCGTGCCCCGCAGCGGCTTTCGGCATGGCTCGCCGCCAATGCGGATCTGTTGCGCGGTTGATGACGGACGGGTCGGAGCGCAGGCTCCGGCCCTTATTGCGCGGGTGCCTCAGGGGCTGTCGTCGCCTCGGTGGTGTCGGGGTCCGCCGCGGGTGCAGGGCCATCTACCGCCGCGCCTTCGGTGGGCAACCCGCCCTCCCATGTGCCGCGGAGCACCTCGCCGGTGGCGTAGCGCATCGTGCCTTCGCCCTCGCGGCGGCCATCGACGAAGCGGCCCTCGTAGACATCGCCATTGGAATACGTGGCAATGCCGAAGGCGTTGATTTCGCCGTCCGCCCATTCGCCGACATAGGAAAAGGCGTTGGGCTCGGGCATGGTGAGCCGCCCCTGCCCCGAACGGTCGCCCCGCACGAAGGTTCCGTCATAGAGCGACCCGTCGGTATAGGTCGCGCGGCCCTGCCCGTGGCGCAGCCCGTCTTCCCACTGGCCTTCGTAGCGGTAGCCGTCGGGATGGCTCATCACGCCCTGACCGTGCTGGCGCGCGTTCAGGAACTGGCCGACATAGGTCAGGCCATTGGCGTAGGTTGCGGTGCCTGTGCCCTGGATTACGCCCTCGACCCAGTCGCCGGTGTAGCTTGAGCCATCTGGATAGGTGATGGTGCCCGTGCCATGCGCGAGGTCACCCGCAAAGGCGCCCTCATAGACCGCCCCGTCGGGATAGGTCACGCGGCCCTGGCCCTCTATGCGACCCTCGGCCCATTGCCCGGTGTAGCTGTAGCCGTCGGTCGCGGTGAAGGTGCCGGTGCCATGGCGTTGGTCGTCGGCAAACTCACCCTCGTATATGTCGCCATTTGCGTAGCGCACGGTGCCGGTGCCCTGACGCTGGCCAGCCGCCAGCGTACCCTCGTAGACATCGCCATTGGGCTGGGTCAGCACACCCGTGCCGTTGATCTGCCCTTCGGCCCATTCGCCATCGAAGGTGACGCCATCGGGCATCACCAGCCGGCCGGTGCCGGAGCGTTGGCCCGCGACGAAACCACCCGCATAGGTCGCGCCGTCGGGATAGGTGATCGTGCCCTGCCCCTGCTTGATGCCGTCTTGCCACTGACCTTCGTAGCGGTAGCCACCCGGGCCGGTCATGACACCCTGCCCGTGGTGCAGCGCGTTGCGGAATTCGCCCGTGTAGGCGACGCCGTTGGAATAGGAGGCGGTGCCGCTGCCGTGGATGCGTCCCTCTGCCCAGTCGCCCTCGTAGGTGGAGCCATCGGAAAAGGTGATGCGGCCAGTCCCCTCGGGTCGGCCCGCGACAAAGGCGCCCTCATAGATCGAGCCGTCGGGAAAGGTCGCGCGACCATGGCCGCGAATCTCGCCATCGACCCATTCGCCCGTGTATTGGTAGCCGTTGGGCAGGCGGTAGGTGCCTTGTCCGTGCTGCACGCCGTTGCGAAACTCGCCCTCGTAGATGCCGCCGTTGTCGTATTGCTGGATGTCGGTGACCAGCGGCACGGCCTCGACCTCGGCCTGCGCTTGGGGCACGGCATCGGCGGGCGCTGCTGCATCTTGCGCCATGACGGCGGTCGAGGAAAGAAGCATGGCGAGCATCGCCATGGTCTGGGTCTTGCTGGACACGGCTGTCGCCCCTCTGTTGCCCCCCTGTTGTCCGGGGCCTGTCGGTCAGTCTGCGCCGCTCAAGCTAGGGGGTCGAGCGCGGCTGCGCAACGGGTTTGGCACGCTCGGACGGAGGATGCGCGCCCTTGGCCTCGGGGTTGTTTCTGTTACATCTGCCGCGACATGACCGCGAAAGGGCTCGCCATGGCCGACAGGTTCCGCCTCAGCCTTGCACAACTGAACCCCACGGTGGGCGACCTGCGCGGCAATGCCGCGTTGGCGCGCGCCGCATGGTCGCAGGCCAAGGACGCGGGCGCCGATATGGTGGCGTTCCCCGAGATGTTCCTGACCGGCTACCAGTTGCAGGATCTGGTGCGCAAACCGGCCTTTGCAGCGGATGTGCAGCGGGTATTGGCGGACCTAGCGGCCGATTGCGCCGACGGCCCCGCCATCGGCATCGGCGGACCGCTTCCGGGAGGGGACAAGCCCTTCAACGCCTATTTCGTGCTGCAGGGCGGCAAGGTGGCGGCGCAGGTGCTCAAGCACCACCTCCCGAATTACAAGGTCTTCGACGAAAAGCGTTATTACCACGCCGGCGATCCGGCGGGGCCGGTCCGCGTCGGCCCGCTGCGCATCGGCATCCCGATCTGCGAGGATGCGTGGTTCGAGGACGTGACCGAGACGCTGGCCGAGACGGGCGCCGAGATCTTGCTGGTGCCCAACGGCTCGCCCTATCACCGGGGCAAGATGGACACGCGGCAAGCGATCATGGTGTCCCGCGTGATCGAGACCGGGCTGCCGCTGGCCTATGTGAACCTTGTTGGCGGTCAGGACGATCAGGTGTTCGACGGCGCAAGTTTCGTGCTGAACCCGCATGGGGTGCTGGCCTGCCAGATGCCCGCGTTTGACACGGGGCTCTACCACGTGGATTTCGCGCGTGGGGATGATGGCTGGCAGGCCGTGCCGGGCGACAAAGCCACCCTGCCCGATGCGTGGGAGGCAGATTACCGCGTGATGGTCACGGGCCTGCGCGATTACGTCGCCAAGGCGGGATTTTCACGCGTGCTGCTGGGCCTGTCGGGCGGCGTGGATTCGGCCATCGTGGCCGCCATCGCGGTGGATGCGCTGGGGGCAGGCAACGTGCGCTGCGTCATGCTGCCCTCGCGCTTTACCTCTCAGGCCTCGCTGGATGATGCGGCGGATGTGGCGGAGCGGTTGGGTGTGCGGCTCGATACCGTGCTGATCGGGGCGGCGCATGAGGCGGTGCTGGAGACGCTTGCGCCGCTGTTCGAGGGCTCGAACCCCGACCTTACCGAGGAGAACATCCAATCCCGCCTACGCGGCGTGATGTTGATGGCGCTCAGCAACAAGTTCGGCGAGATGCTGCTGACCACCGGCAACAAATCCGAGGTCGCGGTTGGCTATGCCACGATCTATGGCGACATGGCGGGCGGCTACAACCCGATCAAGGATCTCTACAAGACGCGCGTGTTTCAGACCTGCCGCTGGCGGAACGCGCATCATTTCGACTGGATGCAAGGCCCGGGCGGCGAGGTGATCCCACCCGCCGTGATCGACAAGCCGCCCACGGCGGAGTTGCGCGATAACCAAAAGGACGAGGACAGCCTGCCGCCCTATCCGGTGCTGGACGAGATCCTCGAGATGCTGATCGACAAGGAGGCCTCGGTCGCCGATCTGGTCGCCATGGGCCATGACCGCGCCACGGTGAAGAAGATAGAAAGCCTGATCTACATCAGCGAATACAAGCGCTTCCAGTCCGCGCCCGGCGCACGGCTCACCGAACGCGCCTTCTGGCTCGACCGGCGTTACCCGATCGTGAACCGCTGGCGCGACGAAAGCGGGACCTGACCGCATTCAGCCCGAAACCCGCCGGATTATCACGCTGCGGGCAAGCCATGAGCGTAGTGTGACACGCCCGTTATGGTCCCCTATGGCGGCACCGCCCTTTTGCGGGACACGCCGTTGTCCTACCCGCCCACCGGCAACCCCCGCATCTTCGGGCCGGGGCGTGGGCGCAACGATGAACGCGGGGCTTACGTCTTTTTCTGGCTCTCGCTGGCCTGTCTGTTCCGGCCGGCCCGGCCCAAGCAAGGTGGCGGCGTTCTGAGCGGATCGGATAGCGCGGTCTACCTGCTGGCCGCGCTGGTCCTCGGTGCGACGGCTGTCTTGATCTGCGGCTGTCCCTCGCAGCGGGTGATCGTGCGGGTCGACGATCATGGCGTGTCCCTGTGCACCCATGTCCGGCTCCACGCACGCGACCGCACCTTCATGTCCCTTCTGCAAGCTGGAGAGGGTGAGGATGAGCCGGGGCAGTGTTTCGCCCCCACCGCGGGACATACGGCGGATCGATCTTCACCGCGGGACCGGCTGGATCACATGGGAACTCGTGCGCCGCGCCGCGGATGCAGGCATGGTGATGACCCCACCCGACGGGCCGGGCTTCAATTAGGGCGAAACGCGAAGGTATGTCCCTGCGCTGGGTGAGCGCCCCATCCTTGCGGCAACAAAGGACGCACCCCAATGAAAAAGGGCGCCCAAGGGCGCCCTCATCGCGAGGCGCGCGCGCCTCAGTGCACGCTCACCGGCGTCATGTCGTGCTGGCGGGCGACGACAAAGGCAAGCTTGCGGTCGCGCACCAGTGCCAGCCGCTCGCCCGTTTCGCTGCGGATGGCGTAAATCGTGTCGAGCCCGCGGGCCTGCTCGCGGATATCGTCGGGCAGGTCGGCGACCGGCACAGGCAGGACATAGACGATTGGCCGGTCGCGTACGGTCGCAGCATCATGCTTATTTGTCATCGTGGTCCCCTTTCCCTCACCCTGCCGCAGCGGGCGTGATCTTGATCGTGCGCACGATAGTGTCGGGCAGGCTGCGCCTCAGGTCGATGTGCAGCAGGCCATGCGCCATCGACGCCCCCGCCACCTCGACCCCGTCGGCCAGCACGAAGCTGCGCTGGAACTGGCGCGCCGCGATCCCCCGGTGCAGGAACACGCGGTCGGCCCCATCCTCGCCCTGACGACCCCGGATCACCAATTGCCGATCCTCGAGCGTGATCGTCAGATCGGTTTCGGCAAAGCCCGCCACGGCCAGCGTGATGCGGTAGGCGTTGTCGCCCTTTTTTTCGATGTTGTAGGGCGGGTAGCCATCATTTCCGGCTTTCGCCGTGCGTTCCACCAGCCGTTCCAGTTGATCGAACCCCAACAGGAACGGGTGCGAGCCAAGCGTCAGTTTCGTCATCCGGGGCACATCCTTGCGATTAAGCGATCTGCACAATCCGCGGCGCATCCCGGTTCCGGCAACGCGCACACCATCAGGATATGGAGACGCACCGCCGCGCGTGCAAGGCTTGGCGCGCGTCAGGCGGCGCGCTAGAGTGCAATGCCCGCAACAGCCTGACCCAGCGATCGGACACGCCCGGCCATGAACGCCCCCAAAGGCCCCAGCGAAATGACGCACGAGGATGTGCTGCGCATCCGGCTGGAGGTGCTCAAGCGCGAACACCGCGATCTCGACCTTGCGATCGAGGCGCTGCACGGGGCCGTGAACCCGGATCAATTGGCCCTCAAGCGCCTGAAAAAGCAGAAGCTTTTGCTCAAGGACAAGATCGCCCGGATCGAGGATGAACTGACCCCCGACATCATCGCCTGAGGGCCGCGCGAGGCCTCATTGCGCCCCGGCCAAGCGCAGCTATAGTGCGGCGCTCAAACTGGGGCCGCGAGGGTGCGAGGCATGTCGAAGATCGAGGTCGGAATCATCATGGGCAGCCAGTCCGACTGGCCCACGATGCGTGAGGCGGCCAGCATCCTCGACGAACTTGGGGTGACCCATGAGGCGCGGATCGTGTCGGCCCACCGCACCCCCGACCGGTTGTGGGATTATGGCCGCAGCGCCGCCGAGCGCGGCCTCAAGGTCATCATCGCGGGTGCCGGCGGGGCCGCGCATCTGCCCGGCATGATGGCCTCCAAGACACGCGTGCCGGTGATCGGTGTGCCGGTGCAGACCAAGGCGCTGTCGGGGGTCGATTCGCTCTACTCCATCGTCCAGATGCCCAAAGGCTACCCGGTCGCCACCATGGCCATAGGTGCTGCCGGGGCCGCGAACGCAGGCCTGATGGCGGCCGCCATCCTCAGCCTGTCGGATGCCGCGCTGGCCGCCCGGCTTGACGCCTGGCGCGCGGCCCTGTCGGCATCGATCCCCGAGACACCCGCCGATGACTGACCCGCTCGCGCCCGGCGCCACCATCGGCATCCTCGGCGGCGGGCAACTGGGCCGGATGCTGGCGATGGCCGCCGCACGGCTGGGCTACCGTTGCCACATCTTCGAGCCCGGCGCGGCCCCTGCCGCCGATGTGTCCCATGGCTGGACGCAGGCCCCCTATGACGATCTCGACGCGCTGCGCCGCTTTGCGCAAGGCTGCGATCTCATCACCTTCGAGTTCGAGAACATCCCCGCCCCGGCCCTCGACGTTCTGTCCAGGACCACGCCGCTTTTCCCCGACCGCCGCGCGCTGGAAACCAGCCAGGACCGGCTGGTCGAAAAGACCTTCCTCGCCGGTCTGGGCCTTGCCACGGCCTCCTTCGCGCCCATCGACACAGCCGCCGATCTGGCGACGGCGCTGACGGCAACGGGCACGCCGGCGATCTTCAAGACGCGCCGCTTCGGCTATGACGGAAAGGGCCAGGCCCGTGTGATGGACCCCGAGGGCGCACCTGCAGCCCTTGCCAGCCTGAAAGGCGCCCCCGCCATAGCCGAGGGCTTCGTGCGCTTCTCGCGCGAGATCAGCGTCATCGCCGCGCGTGGACGCGATGGCCGTGTGGCCGCCTATGACCCCGGCGAGAACGTCCACCAAGATGGCATCCTCGCCACCACGTCCGTTCCCACGGCGCTGCCGCTGAAACTGCGCACCGATGCGGTGCTGATCGCCTCGCGCATCCTGACCGCGCTCGATTATGTCGGCGTCATGGGGGTCGAGCTGTTCGTCACCCCCGAGGGCCTGATCGTCAACGAGATCGCCCCGCGCGTGCACAATTCCGGCCATTGGACGCAGGCGGGCTGCGCCGTCGACCAGTTCGAACAGCATATCCGCGCCATCGCGGGCTGGCCGCTGGGCAATGGCGCGCGCCACGCCAATGTGGTGATGGAAAACCTGATCGGCGACGACATTGCGCGCGCTGCGGCCCTCGCGGCGGAACCCGGCGTACAGGTCCATCTCTACGGCAAGGCCGAGGCGCGGTCGGGCCGCAAGATGGGCCATGTCAACCGCGTGACCGGCCCGGCCTGAGCGCCACACCTCTCCTTCATCTTTCCCCAAATATGCACAATCCGCCGCGCAGGGCCCATGCAACACCCGGGCAGGGAAACACCCCAGCGCCCGTCCATGGCAATGCGGTCGACCGACGGCGCCCGCAGGGCCGCCCGAGGTCGACCGCCCCCTCACTCCATGATCGTTTCGATCGCCCCGAGATAGTTGAGGTCCGCCACAAAGGCACCTTGACGCAGAAAGGCCAGCGTCTGCGCGATCACCAGCGGGTTGTTCATCATGAAGGTATGGGTCACCGGCAGCACGATGTGATCGGCCATGCCCTCCACCCTTGTGCTGTCGACGGCCACCTTGCCGTCATCCTCGCCGGGGATCAGCGCGGAATAGATCGGGTTGAGCGACTGGTTTCCGGCAATCACCCCCAGCTCGAAATCGACCGCCGGCAGGCGGTTGGGGATGTCACCGACGCCCGTGCCCAGCTGCAGACCGGCGGGGCCGTTGATCCACTCGAAGGGCTCCAGCTGGCCCAGCACATCGACCAGTTCCGATCCGGCATTGGGCGGGGCCAGCATGACCACCCGCCCCAGATCATCGGGCCGCGCCCGGCGCGCCAGCCAGTAGCGCAGCAAGATGCCGCCCATCGAATGGGTGACGAAATGAACCTGCTCTGTCCCGCAGGCTTCGATCGCGGGGGCAAGCGTGACCGCCGCCAGTTCCGAGATCGAGGCACGGGTCGAAGGGTAGCCTTGATTGACGACGCGGTAGCCTTCGGCCTCCAGCGCCTCTTGCATCAAGAAAAGCGAGGTTTCGCTCCGCGCCAGCCCGTGCAGCAAGATCACGCAATCCCCGGCGCGTACGGGGCTCGCAAGGGCAAGCAACATCAGGATCGGGGCAAGAAAGCGGCGCATGGGGGGTTACATAGGGATCTTGCGGCAGCGCGGCGAGGGGGCACTTGCGCGCGGATGCGGGGCGGGCCACTCTTTGCCCATGTCACCCAATCGCCCCCGTCTGGCCGTGCGCGGCCTGTTGCTGATCGACGACCGGCTCTTGCTGGTCAACGCCTGGGGCGGCGGGAAAAGCGACCTTTTGTGCGCGCCCGGTGGCGGGGTCGAGATGCACAGTTCGCTGCCCGACAACCTGATCCGGGAATTCCACGAGGAAACCGGCCTGACCGTGGCCGTGGGCGCGCCCTGTCTGGTGAACGAGTTTCACGCGCCGGGGCATGATTTCCACCAGGTCGACGTCTATTTCCGTGTCACGCTGCTGGCGGGCGACCCGCTGGCCCCCTGGACCGACCCCGAAGGCATCGTGACCGAGCGCCACCTGATCGCGCGCGCCGACATGCACCGGCACCGCTACAAGCCCGACAGCCTGCCCGATGTCGCGTGGTCGGATATCATTCACTATGACGCGCTTGAACCTCTGGTCCGCTGAGGCCACAGACCCCACGCGATGCCGCCCAGCACCAGCGCGGCCGCGCCCAGCATGCGCAGGCTGGGTGCCTCGGCGAGAAACACCACGCCGCCCAGCGCCGCGATCACCGGCACAGACAGTTGCACCAGCCCCGCGACAGAGGCCCCGATGCGCGGCAAGACCCCATACCACAGCGCGTAACCAAGGCCGGATGTGACCGCCCCCGAGGTGACGGCCAACGCCAGACCGGGCAGGCTCGCGGTGTTCACCGTGCTGCCCCCGGTCTGGATCACGACCGCCACGAATCCCGCGACCGTCGCCCAGACAAAGGCAGCCGCCGTGTCCCCCAAGGGGTCAGCCGACCCGCGACCGATGAGCGAATAGACGCCCCATCCGACGGCCGCCAGCGCCATGGCCGCGACCGACCATAGGGGCGCCGCGACAGCACCACCCGGCCAGACCAGCCAGGCCAGACCTGACAGCGCCAGCCCCGCACCGATCCAGCGCCGCGCGGGCGGGCGTTCACCCGTCACCAGCGCACCCGCGAACATCGTGACCTGAACGCCGCCAAACAAGATCAGCGCCCCAAGGCCTGCATCCATCGCCAGATAGGCCACGGAAAACCCGATCAGATAGGTGGTCAGCATCAGGCCACCGAGCATGCGGCGCGGTTCCATGAGCGGCAGGCGGGCATGGCGCAGCCGGATCAGCAGCACCAGCACCGCCGCCCCCGCCACCGCGCGCACCAGCGCGAAATCGAGCGCGCCGATCTGCGCCCCCCCCACTGCAGCGCGGTTCAGCACCGAATTTGCGGCAAAGGCCACCATCACCAGCGCCGTCATCGCGACCAGCCTCATGCCAGCCACCGCACGGCCAAGGCGCCCGAGATCTGCGATACCCGCCCGCCCGCGATGGTGCCCGCAACGCGGCCAGCGTCATCGAGAATCACCAGATCGGCGCGCAACCCCTCGGCGATGTGGCCCCGGTCGGTCCAGCCTATGACCCGCGCGGGGCCGCCCGAGACCAGATCCCATGCGGCGGGCCAGCCGTGGCGCGCGCTCAGCTTGACGGCGGCGCGCCCGAGCGAGGGGTAATGGTAGTCGGAGACCAGTGCATCAACGAGCCCTGCCTCGATCAGCGTCTCGGCGGCGATCTTGCCATTGTGCGAGCCGCCGCGCACGACATTGGGCGCGCCCATGATGACCGGCTCGCCCGCAGATTTGGCCGCGCGGGCGGCCTCCAGCGTCTCGGGAAACTCGCAGATATCGGCCCCGATCGCCCGAAACATGTCCCGATCCGCCGCCCTGTGGTCGTCATGGCTGCCCATCCGCACGCCCTTGGCCCGGAAATCGCGCGCCACATCGGCCAGCGCGGCCATCACCTGCGGGGCGTTGGCGTGCAGGGCCTGCAACAGTGCCTCATGCGCCTCGGGCGAGCGTCCCGACTTGAGGGCCTGGCCCGTCAGGCGCGGCGGGCGCTTGCCGGCGGCCAGTTCGCGGTGCGGCAGGTGGTCGTTCCAGACGACATAGCGGATGGCATGGCGCGCCACCAAGGCCTGCATCGCGTCCAGCGTGTCGAGCATGTGGGTTTCGACCCGCAATTGCAGGTCCATGTCGGTCAGCGTCTCGGCCGCGTCCAGCGCTTCCGCGAGCGCCGCGGCAAAGGCAGGGCCGCGCATGCCGCCTTCCCAGCTCCAGAATTGGGCCAGCATGGCGGTCGTGATCCCGCAGGCGGCGCATTCGGCGTCGAGCGCGGCCAGACCCATCGCGGGCGTTTCCACCGCCCCCCGGCGGGGCGCCATGTGGCGTTCGAACCCGTCGCCATGCAGGTCGATGATGCCGGGCAGGATGCGGTATCCGCTCAGGTCGACGTCGCGCCCGCCCTCGCCCGCGATGCGGCCGCCCGAGATGGACAGCGCCTCGTGCGCGAAGCCGCCCGGCAGCAGCACCTCCGCTCCGGTCAGGCGCAGCGGCGGCAGATCAGGCATCGTGGTAGGCCCGGGACATGACAGCGGCGATATCGGCATCCGACAGGCCCGCCTCGATCACATCTGCGAGGATGTCGGCGAAGGCATCCAGCGTCGGAGTGGCAACCCCGGCCTCGGCGGCCACGCGGCGGAAGACGGCATTGTCCTTGGCCACGCCGCGGACCGGGAAGCCGACGCTGGTGTCTTGCCCAAGGATGCGCGGCACCCGGTCGCGCACCATGGGCAGACCCGCAGGCCCGCCGCACAGGATCGTCAGCGCCGTCTCGAGCGGCAGGCCCGCGCGGGCGGCGACCCGCAATTGTTCGACAAGGCCGGCGGTATAGGTCTGCATCAGGGCGTTGTTAACGGTCTTCATGACCAGCCCCGTGCCCAGCGGGCCGACATGAAAGATGCGTGTCGACAGCGGGGTGAGCGCCGCCTGCGCGCGAACCGCGGCCTCGGGCGGGCCACCGATGAAAAAGCCGCAAGCGCCTTGCGCGACCAGTTCCGGCCCGCCCGATACGGGCGCATCGACAAGGGCCGCGCCCGCTGCGCCCAGCCTATCGACGCGCGCGGCCAGGGTGCGCGGGGTCACGGTGCTGGTCTCCACGACCAGCTTGCCCGACAGATCGAAGGGCGCCAATGCGTCCAGCATCGCGCCCACGGCGTCATCGTCGAACAAGCTGAGGATCATGACGTCGGAGGCCGCCAAAAGCGCGGCGAGGTCCGGGGCCTGTGTCACGCCCGGAACCGTGCGACCGCTGCGGGTCCAGCCGGTCACAGGCACGCCCTGCACGGACAGGCGCATCGCCATCGCCGCGCCCATCCGGCCCAAGCCGATCACGCCGATCCTGTCCATCTTGTCGCCTCCGGCCATCCGTCGCGCCGCGGTTTTGCCCCGGCGGGCCTCGGAAGGAAAGGGCCAGACATGACAAAGGGGCCCGAAGGCCCCTTTGCATCTGGTCGAAGGCTTACCCCTCACGGGATCGTTTCCGATGGAAACGACCCTGCCGGGGTGACGAGCAAATTTCCCGAGGGAAATTCTCTCTTACATCATGCCGTCCATGCCGCCCATGCCGCCCATGCCGCCGCCGGCGCCTTCGTCCTTCTTCGGACGATCGGCAACCATCGCTTCGGTGGTGATGAGCAGGCCCGCGATCGACGCTGCATCCTCAAGCGCGGTGCGCACGACCTTTGCGGGGTCGATCACGCCGAACTTGAACATGTCGCCATATTCCTCGGTCTGGGCGTTGAAGCCGAACTTGGGATCGTTCGATTCGCGGATCTTGCCGGCCACGACGGAGCCGTCGACGCCTGCGTTCTCGGCGATCTGGCGCAGCGGTGCCTCGAGCGCCTTGCGGACGATCAAGATACCGGCGTTCTGGTCCGAGTTGTCTCCCGTCACGCCGTCCAGCGCGCGCGCAGCCTGCACTAGAGCCACACCGCCGCCGACCACGACACCTTCCTGCACCGCGGCGCGGGTGGCGTTCAGCGCGTCATCGACGCGGTCCTTGCGCTCCTTCACCTCGATCTCGGTCATGCCGCCGACGCGGATGACTGCAACGCCGCCTGCCAGCTTGGCAACACGTTCCTGCAGCTTTTCCTTGTCATAGTCCGAGGTGGTGTCCTCGATCTGCTGACGGATCTGAGCCACGCGGGCCTCGATCTCGGCCTTGTTGCCGGCGCCGTCGACGATCGTGGTGTCGTCCTTCTTGATCAGGATCTTCTTGGCATTGCCCAGCATGTCGAGCGTGACATTCTCAAGCTTCATGCCCAGATCTTCCGAGATCACCTGACCACCGGTCAGAACCGCGAGATCTTGCAGCATCGCCTTGCGACGGTCGCCAAAGCCCGGTGCCTTGACGGCGGCGATCTTGAGGCCGCCGCGCAGCTTGTTGACCACGAGGGTCGCCAGCGCTTCGCCCTCGACGTCTTCGGAGATGATCAGAAGCGGCTTGCCCGACTGGATCACGGCCTCGAGCAGGGGAACCATCGGCTGGAGCGACGACAGCTTCTTCTCGTGGAGCAAGATCAGCGCATCATCCAGTTCCGCGACCATCTTGTCGGGGTTGGTCACGAAATAGGGCGACAGGTAGCCACGGTCGAACTGCATGCCCTCGACCACTTCGGTCTCGGTCTCGAGGCCCTTGTTCTCTTCGACGGTGATGACGCCGTCATTGCCGACCTTCTGCATCGCATCCGCGATCTGACGGCCGATTTCCTTCTCGCCATTGGCCGAGATCGTGCCGACCTGGGCGACTTCGTCGCTGTCGGTCACGTCGCGGGCAGCGGCCTTGATGTGGGCCACGACCTTGGCGGTGGCCAGATCGATGCCGCGCTTGAGGTCCATCGGGTTCATGCCGGCGGCGACCGACTTCATGCCTTCCTTGATGATGGCCTGAGCCAGCACGGTGGCGGTGGTGGTGCCGTCGCCGGCCTCGTCATTGGTGCGCGAGGCGACTTCTTTCACCATCTGCGCGCCCATGTTCTCGAAGCGGTCCTCGAGCTCGATTTCCTTGGCGACCGACACACCGTCCTTGGTGATGCGGGGCGCGCCGAAGGACTTTTCGATCACCACGTTGCGGCCCTTGGGGCCCAGCGTGACCTTGACCGCGTCGGCGAGGATATTGACGCCGCGCAGCATACGGTTGCGGGCATCGGTGGAGAATTTTACGTCTTTAGCAGCCATATTGAATAGCTCCCCTAAATTGGATTCAGCTTTGGATGCGGATCAGGCGGCGGCGGCGGCGGCAGATGCCGAAATCACGCCGAGGATGTCGCTTTCCTTCATGATCAGAAGTTCTTCGCCATCAACGGTGACCTCGGTGCCGGACCACTTGCCGAACAAGATGCGGTCGCCGGACTTGACGTCCATCGCGATGCGGCCGCCGTTCTCGTCCTTGGCCCCTGCGCCGACTGCGATCACTTCGCCCTCGGCAGGCTTTTCCTTGGCGCTATCGGGGATGATCAGACCGCCCTTGGTCTTTTCCTCGGACTCGATGCGGCGGACCAGCACGCGGTCGTGAAGCGGTGTGAATGCCATCTGTCGAACACTCCTTTAGGGTTCGGTTTCATCTCTGGTGTTGTCACTCAGCCGGGGCGAGTGCCAACACCTTGCAGATAGGCAGGTGGCGGCAGGCTGTCAACAGGGTGGATTTCAGGAAAATGCGCGATCGTCAGGCGGCGCGCCGGGATGGGCTCGCGGCCTCATGGGCGCCGCCCAGCACATAGCCCGCAAAGCCGCGCAGGTCGCGCCGGGTCAGCGCCGGACGCACCCGTGCCTCCATGGCGGGCAGACGCCGCCCGCCCAGCATCCGCGCCAGCACCGCGTCGGCGGCCAAGACACACGGACCGGCAAAGATCGTCTCGGTCCAGACGCCCTCGGCAAGGATCAGGTGATGGGCGTCGAGCAGGATATGCACATAGCTCTCGCCCTGCGCTGGCGCGTCGTCGGACAAGTCTGCCTGCCCCAGTGTGACGGCGATATGGCGCGCGCGGATGATCGCCTCGGGGTGGCGGCCCGCCGGATCTGCGGCCAGAAAGCAATGCTGCAGCGACACCCGCATGTCGCGCAAGGGAAGCCCGTTGCCGAAAGCGCCCGCAGCGACACGCACCGGGCGCAGCGACGGATCGGCGGCAAGCTCGGTCGCCGGGAACCAGCGCCGCAGCACGGCGCGCACCGGTTGCCAGCCTGCGTCGCGCGTCTGCACGCGGTCGCCCTCGCGCAGCGCGGCAGCCGGAACCGGGCCGCGCGCGGTCTGCACCAGAACACCCGCCGTCAGGCAGATGGGGTCTTCATAAGGGTCATCCGGGGGCGTCACATCCGTATCGGTCAGGACGCGGTCATCGAGTTCGGCGATGTTGACCCCGGCATCCCAGTAGAAGGTGAAATCGATGGTCAGGCTGGTATCGGGCACACCATCGATCGTCAGCACCCAGATCCGAGGATCTGCGGTGGGCGTAAAGATCAGGTCATCCCGGTCCACGCCGCCGATATGCAGGAAATCGGTCGAGGGGTTGAACCCTTCGATCGTGTCATTGCCCATGCCCGGGCCAAAAACGATGGTATCGGACCCGCCGCCATAGCCGCCGGCAATGATCAGGTCGTCGCCCGCGCCGCCGTCGAGCCAGTCATTGTCCGATCCGCCGATGAGCGTGTCGTTGCCCGCCCCGCCGAACAGCGTGTCGTTTTGCGATCCGCCGTCGAGCAGATCGTCGCCGTTTCCCCCGGAAATGATGTCGCCGCCGCTCTGGCCGAGGATGGTGTCGTCACCGTCACCGCCCGAGATCACGTCATCCTGACTGCCGCCGTCGATCAGGTCGTTGCCGGCGCCACCTTCCAGAGTGTCCGCGCCCGAGTCGCCGATAAGCGTGTCGTCACCGTCACCGCCGACAAGCAGGTCGTTCTGGCTGCCGCCGTCGAGCAGGTCGTCGCCCGAGCCACCGACCAGCGTGTCGCTGCCAGAGGCGCCGATGAGCGTGTCATCGCCGTCGCCGCCCGACAGGCTGTCGTTGCCGGAAAACCCGCGGATGCTGTCATCCCCGGACCCGCCCGACAGCGTGTCGTCTTGCCATGTGCCATCGATATTGGGCAAGAAAACCGCCCGCCTTTTTCGAAACCGCCTCAGACGCCGGTGTGCCCCGGCTATGTCGAGTTTTTGACACAATTTTTCCCCAAAGTATACAAAGCTATCTAAAGTTGCAGATGCCTGCGGCGCACTTGCCCCCTGACAAGGCCCGTCAGCTTCGCTATGAGGCGCGCAATACCAGCCCCCATTCGCGGAAAATTCCCATGACCACGCTCGTTTTCGGCCACACCTCCCCCGACACGGATTCCACCGGCTCGCCCCTGATCTGGGCCTGGTATCTGAGCGAGGTGCGCAACGAGCCCGCCGAAGCGGTGTTGCTGGGCGAACCCAACACCGAGGCGGCCTTCCTGCTGCAGCGCTGGAACCTGCCCAAGCCGCGCATCATCGCCGATGTGGACGCAGGCCAGCCGGTCGTGATCGTCGACACCAACAACCCCGCCGAATTGCCCAAGTCGATCAACGACGCCGACATCCGCGCCATCATCGACCATCACAAACTGGTGGGCGGTCTGGAAACCAAAGGCCCGATCGACATCCGGATGGAGCCGCTCGCCTGCACCGCGACGATTATGCACAAGATGATCGGCGCCGACATCACGCAGGCGCCCGAGTGGGTGAAGGCCACGATCCTGACCTGCATCTTGTCGGACACGCTGGAATTCCGCTCGCCCACAACCACGGATGAGGATCGTGTTGTGGCCGAAGCTCTGGCGGGCGATCTTGGCATTTCGATCCCCGATTACGCCGCCGAGATGTTCGCGGCAAAATCCGATGTCTCGGCCTTCTCGGATGCGGAACTGCTGCGCATGGATAGCAAGACCTATGAGGTCGGCGGCAAGACCTTCCGTGTGAGTGTGCTGGAAACCACCTCGCCCGAGACGGTGCTGAACCGCAAGGCGAGCCTGATGGACACGATGCCCGTCGTCGCAACCGAGGATGGCGCCGATCAGGTCCTGCTGTTTGTGGTCGACATCTTGCGCGAGCAAGCGACGCTACTGGTGCCCAATGATCTGGTCCGGCAGGTCGCGGTGAAAAGCTTTGGTGTTGAGGGTGGGACAGGCGACACCATCGTTCTGCCCGGCGTCGTCAGCCGCAAGAAGCAGATCATCCCCAACCTGACGCTCTGATCACTTGCGATGCGCACAAGGGGCGGCCCCGTCACGGGCCGCCCCTTGTGCTGCGCGGATGCTGCGGCATGGGCTGGCCCAACGGGGCCGCCTGTCGTAACGAGACGGGGACGCCGACAAGACAGACAGGACACGCCCCATGACCCGCATCATCGACAACCTTGCCGAGATTGCCGAGCACTATGACGCGCTGTTTTGCGACCTCTGGGGCTGCGTGCATGACGGCATCCGCGCCTTTCCAGCCGCCGTCGAGGCCTTGCGCGCCTTCAAGGCGCAGGGTGGGACCGTGGTGCTGGTGACCAACTCGCCCCGCCCCCGCGCCAGCGTCGAGGCACAAATCACCCGAATGGGCGTGCCGCGCGATAGCTGGGACGTGATCGCCACCTCGGGCGACAGCGCGCGGGCGGCGATGTATCAAGGCGTGGTGGGCCACAAGGTCTGGCACATCGGCGAAAAACACGACGCTCCGTTCTTTGAGCCGCTCGCCTTGCTGGACAATCCTGTCGAGATCACTCGGGTTGCGTTGGAGGAAGCGGAAGGGATCGTCTGCACCGGGCCCTTCGACCCGATGGCCGACCCGGCGGTGATGCGACCGCAGTTCCTGCTGGCCAAGACCCGCGGCCTGAAACTGCTGTGCGCCAATCCCGACATCGTCGTGGACCGTGGCGAGACGCGGGAATGGTGTGCGGGCGCGCTGGCGCGGCTTTACACCGCGATGGGCGGTGAGAGCCTGTATTTCGGCAAGCCCCACCCGCCGATCTACGATCTGGCCCGCCGCCGGTTGCAGCAGCTCGGCAGATCCATATCGGATGACCGCATCCTTGCGGTGGGCGATGGCATCTTGACTGATGTCATGGGCGGCATGGGCGAGAACATCGACACGCTGTTCATCACCGGCGGGCTGGCGCGCGAGGAGACCATGACCGATGAGAAGCCCGACCCGGCCAAGCTGGCGCGCTTTCTGACCGATGTTCAGATGGAACCAAGCTATTCGATCGGCATGCTGCGCTGATCCACGGTTCCGCCGCCAAAGGGCAGCGCCCGACCGGGGGGCTGCCGCCCCCCTGCCCCCCGCGCATATTTGCAGAAAGTTGAAGGATAACGTGCACGCAAGATAGTTGCGAAAATTTGGGTATCACGCGCAGTTTTATTACTTTCTGCATTGCAGAAGCCCCCTGGAATCGGGTATGAGGCCTCATCATGCAGGAGACGCCCCCCATGCTCGACAACATCATGACCGGCACGATCGTCATCGAGGATCTGGAGATCGGGATGACGCGGTGCTTGCAGAAGCTGATCACCGATACCGATATCGAGTTGTTCGCGCAGGTCTCGACCGACCGGAACCCGGTGCATCTGGATGACGACTATGCCCGCGACACGATCTTTGAGGGGCGGATCGCGCATGGGATGCTGACGGCGGGCCTGATCTCGGCGGTGATCGGCGAGCAGTTGCCGGGGCATGGCACGGTCTACCTTGGCCAGACGCTGAAATTCATGGCCCCCGTGCGGCCCGGCGACATGGTCCACGCCGAGGTGGAGGTGACGGCCATCGACCATTCGCGCCGCCGCGTGACCTTGGCAACACATTGCAAGGTGGGCGAGATCGTCGTGTTGAAGGGCGAGGCGACCGTGCTGGCGCCGTCGCGCAAGTTCGACTGACGCCCGCTTCTTGCCTATCTGCGCGTGGGCGGCTACGCCCTTGCCCATGCGGATCTTGCGTGACCCCCAGTACACCCGTCGTGAGGATCGTGGCGCGAGCGCCGCGATCGGGAATTTCGATGGCGTCCATCGCGGCCATCGTCATGTGATCGATCTCGCCCGTCGCCTCGGCGCGCCCCTTGGCGTCGTGACCTTCGAGCCGCATCCGCGCGAGTTCTTCGCCCCCGCCGCCCCGCCCTTTCGCCTGATGAACTCTGCTGCCCGCGCGCACCGGCTGGAGAAGCTGGGCGTCGAGGTGTTGGCCGAGCTGCCGTTTGACGCGCGCATGGCGGCGCTGTCAGCCGAGGATTTCGCGCGTATCGTGCTGGCCGAGGGGCTGGGCCTGTCCCATGTCGTGGTCGGCGCGGATTTCTGTTTCGGCAAGGGGCGCACCGGCACGGCGGCCAGCTTGCGCGAGCTTGGCGCGCGCTACGGGTTCGACGTGACAGTGGCCGAGTTGCTGGAGGGGGCGGATGGTGCCGTCTCGTCGACCGCGATCCGCGCCGCGCTGAGCGAGGGCCGTCCGCGCGACGCCGCTGGCATGCTTGGCCATTGGCACCGGATCGAAGGGCCGGTCCTGCATGGCGACAAGCGCGGGCGCGAGCTGGGCTATCCGACCGCGAACATGGCGCTGGATGGGCTGCATGTGCCGCGGCTGGGCGTCTATGCCGTGCTGGTCGATGTGCTGGAGGGGCCGCATCGGGGCACCTACCAAGGCGTCGCCAACCTTGGCATCCGGCCGATGTTCGAGCGGGCGACGCCGAACCTCGAGACCTTCCTGTTCGATTTCAAGGGCGACCTCTATGGCCGGCCGCTCTCGGTCGGGCTGGTCGCGTGGCTGCGGGGCGAGATGAAGTTTGACGGTCTTGACGCGCTGATCGTCCAGATGGACCGCGATTCTACGCAAGCGCGCGAGGCGCTCGCCCGGTCATGAGGGACAGATTCTGGGAAAAGGTGCGCCCCGAACGCATGACGCCCGAGGAATGGGAGGCGCTCTGCGACGGCTGCGGCAAGTGCTGCCTCAACAAGCTTGAGGATGAGGAGACGGGCGAAGTCGCGCTGACGCGCGTGGCCTGCCGGTTGCTCGACGATGAGACCTGCCGTTGCGGGCAATACGCGATCCGCAAGACTTTGGTGCCCGAATGCATCCGCCTGACGCCGCAGACCATGGGCGATGTCGCCTATTTCATGCCCGAGACCTGCGCCTATCGGCTGATCCATGAGGGCAAGCCGCTCTACTGGTGGCACCCTTTGGTGTCGGGCGACACCGAGACGGTGCATGAGGCGGGCGTCAGCGTGCGCGGGATCACGGTTCCCGAATTCGAGGTGCCGGAAGAAGACTGGGAAGACTATATCATCGAGGAGCCGGGCACATGATGTTCGCGAGCGACAACACCGGGCCGGTGCATCCGGCGATCATGGCGGCGGTGGCTTCGGCCAATGACGGCTACGCTATGCCCTATGGCAATGACGCCACGACCGCAGCCGCGCGTCAGGCCGTGCGTGCGGTGTTCGAGGCGCCGGACGCGGCGGTGGAGTTCGTGGCAACGGGCAGTGTGGCCAATGCGCTGGCGCTGGCCTGCCTGGCAAAGCCATGGGACGGCGTCTTTTGCCACCGCACCGCCCATGTGGAAGAGGATGAATGCGGCGCGCCCGATTTCTACTCGGGGGCCAAGACCGTTCTGATCGACGGCGCCGATGGCCGTTTCACCCCGGAGGCGCTGGAGGCCGCGATCCTGCAGTGCAAGGCGCGGGGCGTGCATGGCGCGCAGCCGGGGCCGGTGACGATCACCAATGTGACCGAGCGCGGCACGGTCTATTCGCTCGACCAGATCCGGGCGATTTCTGCGGTGGCCAAGGCGCATGGCTTGGCCGTGCATCTGGACGGCGCGCGCTTTGCCAATGCTTGCGTGGCGCTGGGGTGCAGCGCGGCCGAGATGACGTGGAAGGCGGGTGTGAACGCTGTCAGTTTCGGCGGCACCAAGAATGGCTGCATGGGGGTGGAGGCGGTGGTGTTCTTCGACCCCGCACATGGCCGCGAGCTGGAGTTGCGCCGCAAGCGCGGTGGGCATCTGTTTTCCAAACACCGGTATCTGTCGTCGCAGATGCTGGCCTATTGCGCGGATGACCTGTGGCTTGACATGGCGCGGGCGGCCAATGCGCGGATGGCGCAGTTGGTACAGGGTCTGGCGCGGGTGCACGGTGCGCATCTGGTGCATCCGGCGGCGGGCAACCTTGCCTTCATCGAGGTGCCGCGGGCAGCCCATGCGCGCGCCTTTGCAGCGGGGGCGCAGTATTACCTCTTTGGCGGCACGGTGGACGATGGAGCGACGGACGCACCCTTGCGCTGCCGGATCGTGTGCGACTGGGCCAAAACGCCCGAGGATGTGGAGCGCTTGCTGGAGGCTTGGGCGGGCTAGCGTTTTGCGGCAGCAAAACGGGGCGGAAAACTGCAGTTTTCCGCCCCCTCACGCCAGCAGGTGCCGGAATTCGCTCGCCACCGCGTCCGGATGAGTGATGGGCGCCATGTGGCCCGCACCCGAAATGATGACACGCCGCGCTTGCTGGATCGCCGCCGCCAAGGCCGTTTGAATCTCCGCAATGACAAGCGGCGAGCGGTCGCCTTCGATCAAGAGGACCGGACAGGTGAGCCGGTCAAGGCGCGGCAAGAGGCCCGCGGTATCGTCGTGGAGCGCAGCGCTGCTGGCGGCGACCACCCAGATACGGTTCTGCAGATAGGCCCGCTGTTTCGCAGTGAGGCTGTCGAAGGCCGGCCCGTCGCCCCAGACTGACAGGAACCTGCGGGTGGCCGCGGCAGGATCGCCCGTGGCGAAGGCGGCATCAAGGCTGGCGTCGACCTCTCTCTGGCGCCGCCAGCCGGGCTGCCCGCGCGCGGCGGCAAAGAGGACCGGCTCGATCAACGTCAGGCTCGCCACCCGGCCCGGATGATCGAGCGCAAGACGCAGCGCGACGGTTGCCCCGAAACTGTGGCCGACGAGGTGGCAGGGCCTGTCCGGCAGATGGGTCAGCGCCATCTCGGTGCAATGGTCGTGATAGTCGCGGCTTTCGTCACGGGCAGGGCCGCGGCCATGGCCGACAAGGTCCGGCGCTGTCGCGCGCAGCCGGTCGGACAGGGCACTCGCCACACCGTCCCATGCGCCGGAATGGGCGAGGGAACAATGCAGCAAAAGTGCAGGCTCGTCCCCCTGCCCCCAGACCTTGGCAAAGCCCGTCACAATGTCCCGGCAAGGAACAGGTCCAGATCCTCGATCTTGTCCTGTCCCCAGAACTTTTCGGTGCCATCGACGATATAGAAGGGCGCGCCAAAGACGCCCGCCAGCACCGCATGTTCCGTGTTGCGCACATACTCGTCCGCGCCGGCCAGCATCGCCATGCCCGCAAGGCTACGGTCATATCCCGCTGCGGCAAGGCAATCGGCGATGACCTCATCCTCGGCGATGTCGCGGCGGTCGCGCCAGACCGCGCCGGTCAAGGCATGAACAAGTTTGCCCGGATCGCCGCCGCCCGCCCGCAGCGCGACGATGAAGGCATAGGAGGACGGCGCGGGATTGACCGCGCGGTAAGGCGGGTCGAGATCCATCGGCAGCCCATGCTTGCGCGACTGCCGCCGCAATTCCTGCGCCCTGAGCGCCAGCCGTGCGGGCGGGCGTTCTGCCACGGGGGCGCCGCCGGTGCGGGGAAAGATGCCGCCGGTCAGGTCGACGGGCTTGTAGGCGATGGTCGTGCCATGGCGGGCGGCAACGGCCTCCATCCTTGTGCCTGCAAGATAGGTGTAGGGCGAGACGGTCGAGAAGTAGTAATCGATATGGGCCACGGTCAGCGCCTTTCCTTTTCGGCTTTGCGCCGACCCTAGACGGGTGTTAGGGGGTGTCAACATCCCGCGCCGGGGGGCCGGGGACGGCTGCCACAAGGGACATCACACAATGCCTGCACAAGACCCGAAACTGATTTCCGGGAACGCCAACCGCACGCTGGCAAACGCCATCTCGCGGAGGATGTCGATGCACCGCGGCATGCAGGTGTCGCTTGTCGATGCCCGTGTGGAACGGTTCAACGACGGTGAGATCTTTGTCGAGATCTTCGAGAATGTCCGCGGTGAGGACATGTTCATCGTCCAGCCCACGTCCAAGCCCGCCAATGACAACCTGATGGAATTGTTGATCATCACCGACACGCTGCGCCGGTCGTCGGCGGCGCGCATCACGGCGGTGATCCCCTATTTCGGCTACGCGCGGCAGGACCGACGCACCAAGGCCCGCACGCCGATTTCCTCGAAACTGGTGGCCAACATGATGGTCACGGCGGGGATCGAGCGGATCTTGACGATGGATCTGCATGCCGCGCAGATCCAGGGCTTTTTCGACATTCCGGTCGACAACCTATATGCGTCGCCGATTTTTGCGCTCGACATATTGCACCAGTTCGACGGCGACGTATCGGATGTGATGGTGGTCTCGCCCGACGTGGGCGGTGTGGCGCGCGCGCGTGAACTGGCGACCCGGATCGGGGTGCCGCTGGCCATCGTCGACAAGCGCCGCGAAAAGGCGGGCGAAGTTTCGGGGATGACGGTGATCGGGGATGTCGCGGGCCACAAATGCCTGATCGTGGACGACATGTGCGACACGGCAGGCACCTTGTGCAAGGCCGCCGATGTGCTGATGGAGGCAGGTGCAACCGAAGTGCACGCCTATACCACGCACGGTGTCTTGTCGGGACCTGCGGTGGAACGGATCACCGGTTCGGTGCTGAAATCGCTGGTCATCAGCGACACGATCGAAGCGACGGCGGCCGCCAAGGCCTGCCCGAATATTCGCGTCGTGCCGACCGCGCCAATGTTCGCCCAAGCCATCCTGAACATCTGGAACGGCACCAGCGTGTCGTCGCTGTTTGACACCGAGACACTCGTGCCGATCTACGAGGGTCTGTATCCCAAGGGCATGTGGGGGCGATAAGCGCACCGGGCGATCAATACAATTCCCAGTCGTCCTCGCCCGCGATCTCGCCCAGCGCCAGCCAATCGGCGCGGATGCGGGCGACGCGGCTGTCGCCCCATGTGCGGAACACGAGGTCAAAGCCCTTTTCGGTGACCTTCTCGGCCCTCAGGTCGGCGCGCTGGTTGGTGTCGCCATCCATATCCCACATCGAAATGGCGACCTGCACCAGAGGCAGGCTTCGAAACGGTTCGGTGAAGGTGACGGAGCGACGCTTTTCGCGCGGGCCGTCTCCCGTCCACATCGGGCCGTTATCAGCGAAATCGCTGAACATCATGACCGACCCTTGGTCGGCGCCGATCAGATGATGGTTCAGACGTTTCATCGGTCCTGCGGTTTGTTTTGCTCGTTAATCCGGCGCTATCGCCACATTTTGCCGAGCCTGTGGACAGATACCGGCTTTTCCACGGCTTTGGCCATGAAAAAGGCCCTCGCAGCACGCTGCAAGGGCCATCTTGTCGGAGCGCTGAAATAGGCTCAGCCAAGCGTGCTGGCGCGGGCGGCCTCAAGATCGGCGACCAGTTTGCCGGCGGTATCCACGCCGGTGCCGCCATCGGTCGCGTTGCGTGCCTTGTCTTGAGCGGCGCGCGCCTCGGCGATCAGGCCGTCCATGATCTCGGCCGTGACCTCGCTGACGGGCATCGCCTGTTCGGCCAACAACGTCACCTTGGGCCCTGCCACATCGGCAAATCCGCCAGTGACGAAATAGGCCTTTTCGGCCGCGCCCTCGACCCCGTCCAGACGCACGATGCCCGGACGTAACGTGGTGATCAGGGGCGCATGATCGGCCATCGCCGTCATGTCGCCATCCGCGCCGGGGATCTGCACCGCCTCCACCATGACCGAGGCAAGCCTGCGTTCGGGCGATACCAGATCGAATTGCATCTTCGTTGCCATAAGGCCCCCTTACGCGGCGTCGGCCGCCATTTTCTCGGCCTTGGCGATCACGTCCTCGATGCCGCCGACCATGTAGAAGGCGCCTTCGGGCAGGTGGTCGAACTCACCGGCGACGACGCGCTTGAAGCTGTCGATCGTCACGTCGAGCGGCACCTGGATGCCGTCGGAGCCGGTGAAGACCTTGGCCACGTCGAAGGGCTGAGACAAGAAGCGCTGGATCTTGCGGGCGCGCGACACGGTCAGCTTGTCCTCTTCGGACAGTTCGTCCATCCCGAGGATCGCGATGATGTCTTGCAACGACTTGTAGCGCTGCAAGATGCCCTGAACGTCGCGGGCGACCTTGTAATGCTCATCGCCCAGGATCTGGGGGTCCA
Organism: Roseicyclus mahoneyensis; assembly: GCF_003148775.1. Lineage (GTDB taxonomy): Bacteria > Pseudomonadota > Alphaproteobacteria > Rhodobacterales > Rhodobacteraceae > Roseicyclus > Roseicyclus mahoneyensis. Next base: position 40,333 of record NZ_QGGW01000007.1, on the reverse strand, counting down.
TCAGGCGCGACGAGCTGTCGAGCGGGTCCACGGCCGGGTAGATGCCCAGTTCCGAGATGGCGCGCGACAGAACGGTCGTGGCGTCGAGGTGGGCAAAGGTCGTGGCCGGTGCCGGGTCGGTAAGGTCGTCGGCGGGCACATAGACGGCCTGGATCGAGGTGATCGAGCCCGACTTGGTCGAGGTGATGCGTTCCTGCATCTGGCCCATGTCGGTGGCCAGCGTCGGCTGGTAGCCCACGGCCGACGGGATGCGGCCCAGAAGCGCCGACACCTCAGAACCGGCTTGGGTGAAGCGGAAGATGTTGTCGACGAAGAACAAAACGTCGGTGCCGGACTGGTCGCGGAATTGTTCGGCCAAGGTGAGGCCGGTCAGCGCCACGCGGGCACGCGCGCCCGGCGGCTCGTTCATCTGGCCGTAGACCAGCGCCACCTGAGATTCGGTCAGGTTGTCGGGCTTGATCACGTTCGATTCGATCATCTCGTGATAAAGGTCGTTGCCCTCACGGGTGCGTTCACCCACGCCCGCGAACACGGAATAGCCCGAGTGCACCTTGGCGATGTTGTTGATCAGTTCCATGATCAGAACCGTCTTGCCCACGCCGGCGCCGCCGAACAGACCGATCTTGCCGCCCTTGGAGTAGGGGGCGAGCAGGTCGACGACCTTGATGCCGGTGACAAGGATTTCGCTCTCGGTCGACTGCTCGTTGAACTCGGGCGCGGGCTGGTGGATCGAGCGGTATTCATCTGCCTCGACCGGGCCGCCTTCGTCCACGGGCTCGCCCACGACGTTCAGGATGCGCCCGAGCGTGGCGTTGCCCACGGGGACCATGATCGGGCCGCCGGTGTCGGTCACGGCCTGACCGCGCACGAGGCCCTCGGTCGCGTCCATCGCGATGGTGCGCACGGTACCTTCGCCAAGGTGCTGGGCAACCTCGAGCACAAGACGCTTGCCGCCGTTGTCGGTGGTCAGCGCGTTCAGGATCTCGGGCAGGTGGTCGCCGAACTGCACGTCGACGACGGCGCCGATGACCTGGGTGATTTTGCCGACTGCATTTGCCATGTCGTGTCTCCGGTTCTTAGAGCGCTTCGGCGCCCGAGATGATTTCGATCAGCTCGTTGGTGATGACGGCCTGACGCGAACGGTTGTATTCGATTGTCAGCCGCTCGATCATGTCGCCCGCATTGCGGGTCGCGTTGTCCATCGCGGACATCCGCGCGCCCTGTTCGGAGGCGGCATTTTCCAACAGCGCAGTGAATATCTGCGTGGCGACGCCACGCGGCAGCAGGTCTTCGAGCACGGCCTCTTCCGAGGGTTCGTAATCGTAGAGCGACCCACTGTCCTGGCCTGCATCGGGCGTATCGAATTGCGCCGGGATGATCTGCGTCGCGGTCGGGATCTGGCTGATGACCGACTGGAAGCGGTTGAAGAAGATCGTGGCGACATCGAATTCGCCCGCATCGAACCGGCCCAGCACGTTGGACGCGATCCTTGCCGCATCGGCATAACCGAGGCGCTTGACGTCCGACAGATCGACATGGCCGACGAACTTGTCGGCGTGGTCGCGCTTGAGCTGTTCGCGGCCTTTCTTGCCGACGGTCAGGATCTTGACCGTCTTGCCCTGCGCGCGCAGCGTCTCGACCTGCGCGCGGGCCTTGCGCACGATGGTCGAGTTGAAGCCGCCGCACAGGCCGCGTTCGGCCGTCATCACGACCAGCAGATGCACATCAGACTTGCCGGTTCCGGCCAGAAGGCGAGGCGCGCCATCCGAATTGCCGACCGATTGTGCGAGGCCGCTCATCACGGCCTCCATCTTCTCGGCGTAGGGGCGGGCAGCCTCCGCCGCGTCCTGCGCCCGGCGCAGTTTCGCGGCGGCGACCATCTGCATCGCCTTGGTGATCTTGCGGGTCGATTTGACCGACGCGATCCTGTTCTTTAGGTCCTTGAGATTGGGCATCTGTCAGACCCCTCAGGCGAAATCGGCGGCGAATTCGTCGATGGCAGCCTTCAGTTTCTTGGCATCGTCACCCTTGATCTTGGGATCGTTCTTGGTGATCCACTCCAGAACATCGGCCTTCTTGGTGCGCATGAAGTTCAACAGCGCGTCTTCGAAGCGGCCAACGTCTGCCACCGGCAGCTTGTCGAGATAGCCGTTGGTGCCGGCGAAGATCATGGTCACGATCTCGGCGTTGGTCAGCGGCGAATACTGCGGCTGCTTCATCATCTCGGTCAGACGTGCGCCGCGTGCCAGCAGCTGCTGGGTCGAGGCGTCGAGGTCGGAACCGAACTGGGCGAAGGCCGCCATTTCGCGGTATTGCGCGAGCGACAGTTTCACCGGGCCTGCGACCGACGACATCGCCTTGGTCTGGGCGGAGGAGCCCACGCGCGACACCGACAGACCGGTGTTCACGGCGGGGCGGATGCCCTGGAAGAACAGTTCCGTTTCAAGGAAGATCTGGCCGTCGGTGATCGAGATCACGTTGGTCGGGATGAAGGCCGACACGTCGCCGCCCTGCGTCTCGATGACGGGAAGGGCCGTCAGCGAGCCCGATCCGTTGTCCTCGTTCAGCTTGGCCGAGCGTTCCAGCAGGCGGGAGTGGAGGTAGAACACGTCGCCCGGATAGGCTTCACGGCCCGGCGGGCGGCGGAGAAGCAGCGACATCTGGCGGTAGGCGACAGCCTGCTTGGACAGGTCGTCGTAGATGATCAGCGCATGGCGGCCGTTGTCGCGGAAGAATTCCGCCATGGCGGTCGCGGCATAGGGCGCCAGGAACTGCATCGGCGCGGGGTCGGATGCGGTGGCGGCGACCACGATGGTGTAGTCCATCGCGCCGGCTTCCTCGAGCTTTTTCACCAGCTGCGCCACGGTCGAGCGCTTCTGACCGACGGCCACATAGACACAATAGAGCTTCTTGCTCTCGTCGTCGCCTGCGGCGTCGTTGTAGGATTTCTGGTTCAGGATCGTGTCGAGCGCCACGGCGGTCTTGCCGGTCTGGCGGTCGCCGATGATCAGTTCGCGCTGGCCACGGCCGATCGGGATCATGGCGTCGATGGCCTTGATGCCGGTCGCCATCGGTTCGTGCACGGATTTGCGCGGGATGATGCCCGGTGCCTTGACGTCGGCGATGCGACGCTCGGATGCCTTGATCTCGCCCTTGCCGTCGATCGGGTTGCCCAGACCGTCGACAACGCGGCCCAGCAGCGCATTGCCTGCGGGCACGTCCACGATGGACTTGGTCCGCTTGACGGTGTCGCCTTCCTTGATGTCGCGGTCCGAGCCGAAGATCACGACGCCGACATTGTCGGCTTCGAGGTTCAGAGCCATGCCGCGGATGCCACCGGGGAATTCCACCATCTCGCCGGCCTGGACATTGTCCAGACCATAGACGCGGGCGATCCCGTCACCGACCGACAGCACGCGGCCCACTTCGGCCACTTCGGCGTCCTGGCCGAAATTCTTGATCTGGTCCTTCAGGATCGCAGAGATTTCTGCAGCTTGGATCGCCATCTTAACCGACCTCTTTCATCGTGTTCTGGAGTGCGTTGAGCTTTGCCTTGATCGAGGTATCGATCATGGTCGAGCCAACCTTGACGACAAGACCGCCGATGAGGCTTTCATCGACGGTCGATTTCAGGGTCACGTCACGGCCGGTGGCGGCCTTGAGAACCTTGGAGAGCTTGTCCGACTGCGCCTTGGTCAGCGCCTTGGCGGAGGTGACCTCGGCGCTGATCTCGCCCTTGTGGTCGGCGATCTTGGCGCGCAGTGCTGTCAGCAGGGCGGGCAGCACGAACAGGCGGCGCTTGGACGCCATAAGGCGCAGCGTGTTGCCGGTGATCGCGCTGAGCTGCATCGCCTCGGCGACCTTGCCGATGGCCATGGCGCTGACACCGCGCCCGTAGATCGGCGAGGTGATCAGGTCGCGCAGATCGGCACTGTCGGCAAGCGCTGTTTCCAGCGCCCCGACATCCGCTTCGAGCGCGGTCAGTGCGCCTTCTTCCGAGGCGAGATCGAACAACGCGGTCGCATAGCGCGCGGCGATGCCAGTCGACATTGAAACAGGTTCGCTCACGTCCACCCTTTCATCATAAAGGTAACCCGGCAGAAGCGCTGCGGCGCTTCCGGGCTTTTCGCATAGCGGCAGCGGATGGCAGCCGTTTCCCCTTAAATCGCCGGTCATGTAGCAGAGCCCCCGCAATGCTGCAACCGCGATAGGATGCGTTTGCCGCATCGAGATCACCTTGCTGGAAAGGGCGTCGCCGACAAGACGGCATCTGCGACGCTTTGACCTTGCAGCAAACGACGGCCGTGCCAGAGCCGGGCGAGAATCCGACCGCGTCCCGGCAACACATCCCCCGGGATTCGGTGCTTCGATTCAGACGGGTCGCGCAGAACAGATCTTGATGGAAACTGGAAACACGGTGATCATGCGCGCAGGTCGTTCTTGCTTTGCATTTTCGGCGTGGTGCTGGTCGCGGCCAGCGCCCTGAGCGTTGATCATGACGACAGCGCCTGCAAGCAAGGCACCTCGCCCGAAACGCCTGAACCAGTGCTGCAACCCGCCATGGATGCGGGCCTCAACGACACCATGGTCACCAACGCTACGTCTGCGAGCTTTGCGCCGATCTGCGCCAAGGCGCCGGCCGCGCAGGCAGGCCCCGAAGATATCGCGCAGATCGAACCGCAAGACAGCCTTGTCGTGACCTAAGGGATCGACAGGGGTGACGGCATCACTGAGTATATCTTGCACATCATGCACGCGCCCGAAGGGTTCGCCCAGCCGATGCTCCAGGAGGTCCACCTTGCGACCGGAGTGCCGCTGTTGGCCTTGGGCCAATTGGGCCGCGTCGACGAAAGCGATCCCGCCAACATCCGCGACAGCCGCACCGCACCGCGACAGGTCGAGGCGAATGACCCGGGCCTTCCTCTGGCCGACCTGCAGGGGGATGCCATGGCCTTCGGCACCGGTTTCCCGGCCGTGCCCCGAGAGTTCGGCACCGCCAAGGGCATCGCGCACCATCCGGGACCGCACACCGCTTGGCGCGTCCGACCCTGAGCCGGTGGCCCCGAAACCCGGCAAGATCCAAGATCGGACTCCTTGTTTTTTTCCCGGTCGGTCGAAAAGTTGCCTCAAATGCCTGCTATCTCCCCCCCAATGATTGACGGCAGATGCTAGGAAACCTCAATGTTCGGTCTGATCGGGCTTCTGCCCGCACTTCTTTTTGTGGCGTTTGCCGCCCCCGCCTTTTTGGACGGCGGCGACAACGAGTTTGCGGAACCCGATCCCGATGATCTCGACCCCGTCGATGTCGGCGGTGGCGTCATGCCCGAGCCCACGCCTGAACCCGTACCGCCGGTGAACGATCTGGACGACACCCCGCCCGAGACCGAACCGGACCCGGTCCCCGCACCCGACCCGGTGCGGGATACCGATACCGACCCCGGCACGACCGACCCGGCCCCCTTGGCCGAACCGGACACCCCTCCGTTTCCCGACCTCATCAACGAGGCCGACGGCGAGGACGCGCTCATCACGATCGACATCAGCAACGCGTCGCTCGAAACGCTGGCCACCGACCCGGACGCGCCCGAGGATGGGTTCACCGCCTTCCTCGACAGCGGCGATACGCTGGAAATCATCCTTGCCGATGACGTCGAAGGATCTCTCTTCGTGCTCGACATTGCCAATGTCGCGCTGGGTGCCGGCACCGACCCCGACCAGACCTTCTTGTCGCGCGCCATCTACATCCTGCCCGAAGGCGTGACGCCCCCCGCCGACATCACCGCGACCACCGAGGAGGCGTTGATCGCCGAACTGGGCCTCATCCGGCTGGGCGAGATTGATCTGGGGCAACTGGTGACCCGGACCGACCCCAACACCGGCGAGATCACGATCCTAGAGGACACCCGGCAGGAAATTGCGCCTCAGGTGATCTCGAACCGGACGATCACGACGGATCAGGCAGTGTTTGCATGACGCGCAGGATGGTCACACGGGTCCGCCGCCATCCCGGTTGCTGGCCCCTGCGGGCGCAGGACTGCCTTCCAGCACCTTGAGCGGCTGGCGCACGCGCTCGGCCAAACCGGGGCGCGTGGGGGCATAGACGCGCTTGGACACCTCCAGCAGCAAAACGCCACCGGCGTAATAGCTCGACATTGTGGCGCCAAGCCGCTCGAACAGCTCGGCTGATCGGAGCCAGAACCGTTGGTGCGAGGGCGGCGCGAACAGGGCGGCAGCGTGGCGTTCGGGCATGAAATCATGCCGCTTCATTTGCGCCTCGAGCTGGCTCAGCGAATAGGGTCGGCCAAATCCGAAGGGCGTGGCGTCGCGTCGCGCCCACATGCCAGACCGGTTGGGCACGATGAACAGCGCCTTGCCGCCCGGCCCCAGAACGCGCTGGCATTCCTCCAGAACCGCAGAGGGATGTTCCGAGGTCTCCAACCCGTGCAGGCACACGATCTTGTCGGCGACACCCGTCTGAAGTGGCCAGAGGCCCTCGCGGCACAGGACGGACACGTTGTCGAGGCCCGCAGGCCACGGCATCACGCCCTGTTCGGCGGGCATCAGGCCCACGACCCGCCGCGCCGAGGCCAGATAGGGGCGCAGCAAGGGAACGGCAAAGCCGAACCCCACGACCGTCTGCCCCTGCGCCTCGGGCCAGAGTGCCAGCATCCGGTCGCGGATCGCCTTTTGCGCGATGCGGCCCAGACGGGTGCGGTAATAGAATTGGCGCAGGTCAGTGACGTCGAGATGCATTGCACTAGCTGGTTGGGTGCGCGAGGGTGGCACCCCCGCACCTTACGGAACGCAGACAGGAATTCCATGCCCGAGACCGCCTCAGCGCCAGAAATCGTGACCATCCCCTGCCTGAAGGACAATTACGCCTTCCTTTTGCATGACCCCGCGACGGGGGCCACCGCCGTGATCGACGTGCCCGAGGCGCCCCCGATCGAGGCCGTTCTGGCAGCGCGCGGCTGGACCCTGAGCGACATCTTGATCACCCATCACCACTGGGACCATGTCGATGGCGTGGACGCCTTGCGCGCCGCGACCGGCGCGCAGGTCTGGGGCGCGGCCGCAGATGTCCACCGCCTGCCCGCGCTCGACCATCCGCTCGCCGAAGGTGACAGCGTTACCATCGGCGGGCTGACCGGCCATGTGATCGACGTGCCGGGGCATACGCTTGGCCATATCGCCTTTCATTTTCCGCAAGCACAGGCAGTGTTTACCGCCGACAGCCTGATGGCGCTGGGGTGTGGGCGCCTGTTCGAAGGGACGGCCGCGCAGATGTGGGCGAGCCTGTCGAAACTGGCTGCCCTTCCGCCTGCGACGCTGGTCTGCTCGGGGCATGAATACACCACCGGCAACGCCCGTTTCGCGGTGACGGTTGATCCCGGCAATTCCGCGCTTATCTCTCGGGTATCGTCCATCGAGGCGGCCCGTGCCGCGGGCCGTCCCACAGTCCCCTCCACCTTGGCCGAGGAACTGGCGACCAACCCGTTTCTGCGCGCCACAGACCCATCCATCGCCCGGACCCTCGATCTTTCGGGGGCCGACGCCACAACCGTGTTTGCCCGCATCCGAAGCCTGAAGGATGCGTTCTGAGATCCCCCGGGCAAGTGCACAAAATTTGAGCAACGACGCCGCGGCCAAGGTATAGAGGCCACGGCCGCGCCCGCACACGAGACCTTGAGCAGTTTCTCCTTGAAAGACGCCCGGAGAAAGCAAAGCTTAAGACAATGAGGCCATGATCGCGTCAGGCACAGGCCGGACCGATGCACGAGGAAAGGAGCACGCTGGTGCCGTCTTTTTCGACAACACTTGAGCAGGCCATTCACGCGGCGCTGGCCAACGCGAATGCGCGCCGCCACGAACTTGCAACGCTGGAGCATCTGCTTCTGGCTCTGATCGACGAACCCGAAGCCCGCAAAGTCATGCTGGCCTGTTCGGTCGACATCGACGCGCTGCGCGAGACGCTGACCGCGTTCATCGACGATGACCTGTCGACGCTGGAAACCGATATCGACGGTTCCGAGGCGGTCCCGACGGCTGCCTTCCAGCGCGTGATCCAGCGCGCCGCCATCCACGTCCAGTCCTCGGGCCGGACCGAGGTGACGGGGGCAAACGTGCTGGTGGCCATCTTTGCCGAGCGCGAGAGCAACGCCGCGTATTTCCTGCAAGAACAGGACATGACGCGCTATGACGCGGTGAACTTCATCGCCCATGGCGTCGCCAAGGATCCGTCCTACGGCGAAAGCCGCCCGGTCACGGGCGCGACCGACATGGAAGAGGAAACACGCGCCAGCCAAACCTCCTCCAACGAGGGGGGCGAGGCGAAGGAATCGGCACTTGCGAAATATTGCGTCGATCTGAATGCCAAGTCCCGCAAGGGCGACATCGACCCGCTGATCGGTCGCGCCCATGAAGTGGAACGCTGCATCCAGGTGCTGTGCCGCCGCCGCAAGAACAACCCTCTTCTGGTGGGCGACCCCGGCGTGGGCAAGACCGCCATTGCCGAAGGTCTGGCCAAAAAGATCGTCGAGGGCGAAATCCCCGAGGTTCTGGCGAAATCCACCATCTTCTCGCTCGACATGGGCGCCCTTCTGGCCGGCACCCGGTATCGCGGCGATTTCGAGGAGCGGCTGAAGGCCGTGGTGAAAGAGCTTGAGGATCACCCCGACGCGATCTTGTTCATCGACGAGATCCACACCGTGATCGGTGCGGGCGCGACCAGCGGCGGGGCGATGGATGCCTCGAACCTGCTCAAACCGGCGTTGCAGGGCGGCAAGCTGCGCTGCATGGGATCGACCACCTACAAGGAATATCGCCAGCATTTCGAAAAGGACCGCGCGCTGTCGCGCCGGTTCCAGAAGATCGACGTGAACGAGCCTTCGGTCGAGGATGCGATCAAGATACTCAGGGGTCTCAAGCCCTATTTCGAGGAACACCACAGCGTCAAATACACGGCCGACGCGATCAAGACGGCTGTGGAATTGAGCGCGCGCTACATCAACGACCGCAAGCTGCCCGACAAAGCCATCGACGTGATCGACGAGGCCGGCGCGGCGCAGCACCTTGTGGCCGAAAGCAAGCGGCGCAAGACCATCGGCGCGAAAGAGATCGAGGATGTCGTGGCCAAAATCGCCCGCATCCCGCCCAAGAACGTCAGCAAGGACGACGCCGAGGTTCTGAAGGACCTTGAAGTGTCGCTCAAGCGCGTGGTCTTCGGTCAGGACGCCGCAATCGAGGCGCTGTCTTCGTCGATCAAGCTGGCGCGGGCCGGTCTGCGCGAGCCCGAAAAGCCCATCGGCAACTACCTGTTCGCCGGCCCCACGGGCGTCGGCAAGACAGAAGTGGCCAAGCAATTGGCGGACACGCTGGGCGTGGAACTGCTGCGCTTCGACATGTCGGAGTACATGGAGAAGCACGCCGTTTCCCGGCTCATCGGCGCGCCGCCGGGCTATGTGGGCTTCGATCAGGGGGGCCTCCTGACCGACGGGATCGACCAGCATCCGCACAGCGTGCTGCTGCTTGACGAGATCGAAAAGGCGCATCCCGATGTGTTCAACATCCTCTTGCAGGTGATGGACCATGGCACGCTGACCGACCACAACGGGCGCAAGGTCGATTTCCGCAACGTAATCTTGATCATGACCTCGAACGCGGGCGCGGCCGACATGCAAAAGGCCGCGATCGGGTTTGGCCGCGACAAGCGCGAGGGCGAGGATACCGCCGCCATCGAGCGGACCTTCACGCCCGAATTCCGCAACCGTCTGGATGCGGTCATCTCCTTCGGCGCGCTGCCGAAAGAGGTGATCTTGCAGGTGGTGGAAAAGTTCGTGCTGCAACTCGAGGCGCAGCTGATGGATCGCAACGTGACCATCGAACTGACCAAACCGGCGGCCGAATGGCTGGGCGAAAAGGGCTACGACGACCGGATGGGCGCCCGCCCGCTGGGCCGCGTGATCCAGGAGCACATCAAGAAGCCGCTGGCCGAGGAACTGCTGTTCGGCAAGCTGGCAAAGGGCGGCAACGTCACGGTCGGCGTGAAGGACGGCAAGATCGACCTGAAGATCGAGGAACCGGGCAGCCGCCGTATCACCTCGAAAAAGCCGCCGCTGCTGACCGCCGATTGACGGCGAACGAGAGTACATCCGACAAAAAGGCCCGGTCCCGTGTGGGCCGGGCCTTTTTCCTTCCCCTGACGGCAAAGGCCCCTGCCCCATCATGCGTCACAGTCTCGCCACGGCTCTGATCGCCCTCGCCCTGCCCGCAATGGCGCAAGATGCGCCCCGCCTGCTCTTTCCGGTCGATTGCACCTTGGGCGAGACCTGCTTTTTGCAGCAATTCGTTGATCGTGATCCGGGACCGGGCGCGCGCGATTACGCGTGCGGGCCGCAAAGCTACGACACCCACACCGGCACCGACATCCGCACCGCCGATCTGGCCGCGATGCTGGCCGGTGTCACGGTGATCGCTGCCGCCGATGGGGTGGTACGCGCCTTGCGCGACGGTGTGCCAGATGGCGGGACGGCGACACGGCCAGAGGGGCAGGACTGCGGCAACGGCGTGGTGCTGACCCATCCTGGCGGCTGGGAGACGCAATATTGCCACCTGATGCAAGGCTCCATCGCGGTGGTCGAAGGACAACAGGTCGCCGCGGGCACACCCCTTGGCCTGATCGGCTATTCCGGCCGGACGGAGTTTCCACATCTGGAATTCATCCTCCGTCACGAGGGGCGCGTCGTCGATCCCTTCGACCCCTCCGATCTTGCCAACTGCGGCGGGTCGGCGACCCCGCTCTGGGCCGAGCCGCTGGACCATCCCGGCGGGGGCATCTTGTCGGCCGGCTTCGCCGCGTCCATCCCCGAATTCGAGGCCATTCAAGCCGGCGCGGCCGCGATAGGGGCGGTGCCGGCCGGGGGAGAGGCGCTGGTGCTCTGGGCCTATATCCACAGCGGCAGGGCGGGCGACACGCTGCGCTTGCGCATCGCCGACGCTTCTGGGGCGGAGGTGCATGCGCATGACGTCGCGCTCGACCGCACGCAGGCGCAATTGTTTCGCGCCACGGGCCTGCGGACACCGTCAGGCGGATGGTCGCCTGGCCTTTACCGGGGTGCCGTGACGCTGATCCGCGACGGGGTGGAGATCGACAGGCTTGACGCAGCGGTGATCGTCACGCCCTGAGCGGCCGGTCTCTAACGCTCGGTCAGTTTCAACTCGATCCGGCGGTTCTGCGCCCGGCCATCCGCTGTCGCATTGTCGGCGATCGGGCTGTATTCCCCAAATCCCGTGGCAGCCAGCCGGTCGGGCGCAAACCCCAGTTCCTCGGACATGAACAAGACGACCGACAGCGCGCGCGCCTGACTCAATTCCCAGTTCGAGCCAAAAGCCCCGCCCACGCGAACCTGCTGATTGTCGGTATGTCCGTCGACTCGCACGATCCAATCGATCCCCTCGGGGATGTCGTCCGCCACCTCGGACAAAAGCTCGGCGACACTGCGGATCTGCGCCAACCCCTCGGGCGCCAGATCGGCCGAGCCCAGATCGAACAGCACCTCGGAGGAAAAGACGAAGCGGTCGCCCTCGATCCTGACACCCTCGCGCCCCTCCAGCAACGCGCGCAGCCGACCGAAGAATTCCGAGCGGTAGCGTTCCAGCTCTTCCGCCTCGGCAGCCAGACGCGCCGCTTCGGCGGCTTCCAGTTCCGCCAGCCGGGTCTGCTGGGCGGCCAGCGCGGTCTGTTCCTGCGCCACGCGCGCAAGCGCTTGATTGAGCTGTGCGCCCAAGGTGGCGATCTGCACCTCGGCCTCCGCGTCGCGGGCGGCAGAGGCGTCGATCAGGGCCTGCAATCCGCCCAGCTGTGTGCGCAGGGCGGCCACCTGCTCGTTGAGCAAAGCCACCTGCCGCTGGCTTTCGGCGGATGCGGCCTCGGTCCGGTCCAGTTCCGCATTGGCCTGCGCCAGCAGGGCGGCGCGGGCCTCGGCCTCGGACAGGGCGTTTTCGAGAGACGCCTCTGCCGCCAGACGCGCGGAGAGGGCGGCGGCCAGTTGCGCCTCCAGCGTTTCGGCACGAGCCTCAAGGCTCGTCGCGGCCTCGGCCTGCCCTTGCGCCTCGGCCTCCATCGCCGCGATCTGCGCCTCTAGCTCGGCCAGACGCGCGGCGGCGCTGGCCTCGACGCTTTCGATGCGCGACAGCGCAAGGGCCAACGCAGCCTCGGTCTCGGTCAGGTCGCGCGCGCGATCACCCGCCAACGCCTCGAGCCGGTCGGCCTCGGCCTCGGCTGCGGCAAGCTGGTCGGCAAGGCTGCCGCGTTCGTCGGCAGCGACAAGGGCGGCGGCAAGGCGGGCCGCCAGATCCTGCTCGGCGGCCCGCGCGGCGGCCAGCAGGGTCAGCGTTTCCTCGGCACGGCGGCGCTGTTGCTCCAGCGCAAGGGTCATCGCGGTCAGCTCAGCGCCAGCGTCTTCCAGCCGCGCGCGCAGAGCCTCGGCGGCGGCGGCCTCGACCAGACGGGCGGCCTCCTCTTCGCTCAGTTGCGTCTCGAGCGTGGCGATGGTGGCCGATTGCGTCTCTGTCTCGGTCCGAAGGTCCGCGATCAGCGCTTCGAGCGCTTCGCGGCGGGCAGCGGCAAGACGGGCCTCCTCGGCGGCACTGTCGATCTCGGACCGGGCCGTGGCCAGCGCCAGTTGCAGCGCCTCGGCGGCGCTGAGCGTTTCGGCCAATTCGGCGGCGGCCGCGTCACGGTCGGCCTCAAGTTGGGTATTGGCCGCAATGAGCGAGGCCACCCGCGCCTCGAAATCGGCGATCAGGGCGACTTGCGCCTCACCTTGGGCGGTGAGCGAGGCGATCAGCGCGTCTTGCTCGGCCAGTGCGCTTTCGGCACTGGCCAGCGAGCCTGTCAGCGTCGCCACCCGGCTTTCCAGCGCCGCAGCGCGGTTTTCCTCAAGCCCCAGCGCGTCGGCCAGCGCGTTGAGTTGGGCGTTGAGCGTGTTCAGCTCCTCGTCTTGCGTGGTGATCTGTTCGGAGAGAACGAACTGGACGACCATGAAGATCGACAAGACGAAGATCATCACCATCAAAAGCGACGTGATCGCATCGACGAAGCCGGGCCAGATGACCCCGGACATCTTGTTGGACGCGCGGCGCTGAAAGGCCATCGCGGGTCACTCCCCGCTTTGGACGGGGGGCGGGGGGGCGGGCTGCGGGCGACGGGCAGGCGCGCGGGCGGCGTTGACCAGATCGCGGATCGCTGTCGTCAGCTCGTTCAGATCGCCGCGCAGCGCCATCACCTCGTCATTGCGACTTGCGCCCAGATCCTCGTAGATCTTGAGCAGTTGCACGTCGATGGACCGCAGGCGCATCCGGCTTTCGTCGTCGATGCCGCCGCCGCGCTGGCCTTCCTCGAGCACTTGGCTCAGACGCTCTTGTGCTTCGGCCAGACGTTCGGTCGCAGCAACGGGTCCGGGCCCCAATTTCGTGGTCAACCCCTCAACCGCTTGCGCCAGCCGCAGCATCCGGTCCTCGGTCGCGCTGCGGCGGGTCTCGGACTGGGTGAAGAGCGATTGCAGCGTTTCCATCTGGTCGACCATGTGGTCGAGCACCGTGGCGATGGCGTTGCGATCGACGCCGCCCCCCTCGCCCTCGCCACTGGCGAAGCTGACCCGGGTGATCGAGGCCAGCCATTCCTCAAGCTCGCGGTAAAACCGGTTCTGGCCGTGCCCCGCATAAAGCTCCAGCAGGCCTACGACCAGCGAGCCCGCAAGGCCCAGAAGCGAGGAGGCAAAGGCCGTGCCCATGCCGCCCAGCTGATCCTCGAGCCCGTCCATCAGCCGGCCAAAGACGGCCACGCTCGCCTCACCCTCGCCCGGTTGCAACGAGCGGATGGTATCGACCACGGCGGGAATGGTGGTTGCCAGACCAAAGAAGGTGCCCAGAAGCCCTAGAAAGATCAGCAGGTTGGCGATGTAGCGCGTGATGTCGCGGCTTTCCTCCATCCGGGCACCGACACTGTCGAGCATCGAGCGCGCCGCGGGTCCCGTGACCTGAAGGCCGCGGCCCCGCACCCGTGCGATGCCGGTCATCGCCGCCAGCAGGCGCGGCGGGCGTTCGGTGGCGTCTTGCGGGGCAGTGCCGGCCAGCGCCTCGATCCAGGCGACCGAGGAAAACAGCTGGAACACCTGAAAGAAACAGGCCAGCACGCCGACGATGAACACGACGCCGATGGTGCCGTTGAGATAGGGCGAGGCAAGGAAAACGGGCTGCACCTGCGGCCAGACCAGCACGCCGCCCGCCGCGACCGCAGCGCAGATGATCAGCATCAAGACGATCTGCTGTGTCGGTCGCGTGATGCGCGGCCCCTGCGGCGTGGTGCGCGTCATGCGCGGCCCTTGCGCCGGGGCGCCCGTGTCTGCTCTGCTCGCCATGGCTCCGGCCCGGTTCTTGATGTTGCCTGCGGTCAATCTACAAGCGCTGCGTGCATAAGCCAATGGCGCAATGCGCCCGCGCCGCCCTCAGCCCGCCTTGATCTGGCGCACACGGGCGACCAGCCAGTCGAGATCCGGGTCGGGTAGGCCCAACGCATGCAGATGGGTCGCGGTATTAGTGAGGTATTCGTCGTTCGGCCCCCGCCCGCCCACCGCGCGCGCGATGATCTGCGCCTGATCCTCCAGCGGCAGGGTGCAATACTGCTCATGCGCGGGGTCGATGACATAGGTCAGGACCTCGGCCTGCCGCCCGCCTTGGGCAAGCTCCACCTCCTGTCGCGTCTCGAGATAGGCGGAGGAGATCAGTTCGCGGTCGCGCAGGTAGCCCAGCGTGTCCTGTGCATGACCGGCCTCCACGCGAAAGGCGATGCCGTGGCAGACCGCGCCCGGCGCATGATCGAGCGCCAGCACAAGGCCCGGCGCATCGCGCGTGCCGCGGTGGTGGATCGAGGACATGCAGAAACTGCGACGCCAGTCGTGCAACCGCGCCACCCGCGTCTCGGCCACCACAAAGCCGGGGTTCCACAAAAGCGATCCGTATCCAAAGACCCAAAGATCGCCCATTTGCCCGTCGCCTCTTGCATGGTCAGCCACCTTGCACGGCGCTATAGCGGGACGGGCGTCAAGACGGTAGGGGATGTGGCATGAAACGGCTGTTTGCGGCACTGCTGGTTTTGGCGACGCTTGCCTCGGGCGCTTGGTTCGGCTGGGCCGCCTTGACGGAACGGGCAGTGACCGGATGGCTGGATGCCCGCGAGGCCGAAGGCTGGGTGGTCACCCGCGCCGATGTGGGCGTGACGG
This sequence comes from Roseicyclus mahoneyensis, assembly GCF_003148775.1. Classification (GTDB taxonomy): domain Bacteria; phylum Pseudomonadota; class Alphaproteobacteria; order Rhodobacterales; family Rhodobacteraceae; genus Roseicyclus; species Roseicyclus mahoneyensis. The sequence goes on along the minus strand of NZ_QGGW01000007.1, from coordinate 25,052 downwards.
GCTTTCCGGCACAATTCGTGACCGCCTTCACCGACCTGACGTTGGCCGATCCGGCCACGGGGCTGGTCTGGTCGGCCCCGTCCTTCACCTTGCGGCAAGCCACGCTCGATCCGGGGCGGATCGAGGCGATCTGGCCGCCCAGCCACAGCCTTGCCTCGCCCCATGAGCGCCTGACCATCAGCGCGGCCGATCTGGCCTCGGTGCTGGATCTGCGCCCCGCGGCCAATCTGGCGCTCGATGCCTCGCAGACGCGGATGCGCGATCTGGCCATCGAAAGCACCGCTGGCTGGCGCAGCCATCTGGCCGAGGGGCAGTTGAGCATGATCCGCCAGACCGACACCGACGCTACCTATACGATCTCGTTCAGGGCCAGCGACCTTACCCCGCCCGAGGATGTGGCCCGACTGCTCGACCCAGCGGGCGTGATGCCTGCGGCGATCCCCGTGGCGCTGTCGGAGGCGGTGGTGACCTTTGACCGGCCATGGGACCTGTCAGCGCTCGAGGTGAGGCGCCCGCAGCCCACCCGCATCGACCTGTCGGAGGCACGGGCCGAATGGGGCGATCTGATGTTGCGCCTGTCCGGTGCGGTCGATGTGGATGCCGAGGGCCGCGCGACGGGCGAGGTGGCGATCCGGGCGCAAAACTGGCCCGCGATGCTGGACATGGCCGAACGCTCGGGCGCGCTGGGGGCGAGCATGCGGCGCTCGGTCGAGACCGCGCTGGGGTTTCTTGCGGGTCTGTCGGGCCGGCGCGAGGATCTGGACGTGACGCTGCGGCTGGACGCCGGCTTCATGTATTTCGGCCCGCTGCCGGTGGGCGACGCGCCACGGCTGCGCCTGCGCTAACGGCAATAGGTGCCGGACCGGTGCGTGGCCACATCCAGATGAAAGTGATCTTGATGGAAACGGTCCGCATTGGGCCCCAACACCGTCCCAAAGGGCCCGCACGCACCGCTGTGCATCGCGCGCAGGATCTGGCCCTGACGGCGGTCGCGCCAACCGGTCAGGACCGTCAGCTCGGACCCGTCGGCCAGCCCGATGCCTGCGATGTCGATCGCATTGCCCCGGCCATGTTCCGACACCCGCGCGCCGGGCTGGTTGTTGCGCGTCCGGCAGGCGTAGGATGCGACGACCCGCAGCGATGACACTCCGCCTCCGGTGCGTCCCACGCTGGGAACCACGCTGCGTTGCACCCATGTCTGAAGCGCGCGGGCGGTGTTGCAATTGACCGTGGCGGGCGTGCTCATCGCGATCCCGTCGACGGCGCGCAGACGCACGGGTTCGGCGATGCCGCAGGCGCTGCCGCGCACGGTGATCGGCTCCAGCCTTTCTCCGACAAGGCCCGGAACGCCGCACAATTGACCGCCGCTGCCAGAGGGTTGGGTGCGGCCCGGTCGTGTCGCGGTCGTGGCCGCGGCCACCCGCTGTTCCAACCCATCCGGTCGCAGGGCCGGGCGCGGCGATTGCGCAAGGGCGAATTGCGACGCGACGCCGCCGTTGAACACCAGCCCTGCAAGCGCATCGGGCAGGGTGGCGGAGGGCGGCGGGGCAGGCTGGGCGGGGACGGCGGATTGGGCTTGGGCCGGTGCCGGCTCCGTCGCAACCGGGCCGCTGGGCCGGAGGACGGGCCGGAGGGCTGCACGGGGTGCCTGCGCGCTGCCTGCCACCACGACTCGCGCAACAGTCGGTGCTTGGGCGGCTGCGACGGCGGGCGGCCCGGGGCGCAGGGCCGGTCTGGGCGAGCTGTCCACGGGGTCTGCCGCAACCGTCGCGGCACACAAGACAGCCACGCAGGCGGCCATGGTTCCGGCCCATGCCTTCACGCGCCGGGCACCTCGCGCTTGGGCTTGGAGCGGCCGAAATCGGGGGCGTCGGTATCCTGCCCGGCCTCGATGATCCCTCGTCGGATCGCGCGGGTACGGGTGAAATAGGCGTGCAGGTGATCGCCATCGCCGCGCCTTATCGCGCGCTGAAGGGCGAAGAGTTCCTCAGTGAATCGGCCGAGGATTTCCAGCGTCGCATCCTTGTTGGTCAAGAACACGTCGCGCCACATGGTCGGGTCGGAGGCGGCGATGCGCGTGAAGTCGCGGAAACCGGCGGCGGAATACTTGATGACCTCGCTGTCGGTGACGCGGCGCAGGTCGTCGGCCACGCCCACCATCGTATAGGCGATCAGGTGCGGCGTGTGGCTGGTCACGGCCAGCACAAGGTCGTGGTGATCGGCGTCCATCTCCTCGACCCGGGCGCCGCAGGCTTCCCAAAGCGCGCGCAGGCGGGCGATTGCGGCGGCATCCGTGCCCGGTTCGGGGGTCAGCAGGACATAGCGGTTGTCAAACAGCTCCGCGAAGCCCGCGCGCGGCCCGGAATGTTCCGTGCCCGCGAGCGGATGGCCCGGCACGAAATGGACGCCTGCGGGAATATGGGGACCGACCTGTGCGATGACATCGCGCTTGACCGATCCGACATCGGTCACGGTGGCGCCCGGTGCCAGAAGGGGGCCGATCTCGGCGGCCACCGCCCCCATGGCGCCGGGCGGGACGCAAAGCACGATAAGGTCGGCACCTGCCACAGCCTCGGCCGCGGTCTCGGTGATGCGGTCGCACAGCCCGATCTCGGCCGCGACGGAGCGGGTTTCGGGGGAGCGGGCAGTGCCCACGATTTCCCCCGCCAGCCCGCCACGCCGCATCGCATGCGCCATAGAGCCCGCGATCAGGCCAAGCCCGATCAGGGCGACGCGGTTGTAAAGCGCGCTCATGCCGCCCCCTTGAAGCTGGCCAGCGCATCGAGCACGCGGGAATTGTCCTCGGGCCGACCTACGGTGATGCGCAGCGCCTGAGGGAATCCGTAGTTTTTCGGGTGGCGCACGATGATGCCGTGACGCTTGAGGAAAGCGTCGGCGGCCAGCGCCTCGGCCTCGTCTGCAAAGCGGGCAAGGACGAAATTGGCGAAACTCTCGTCGCAGGCGATGCCCAGCTGGCGCAAGCCGCCCGTCAGCCGGGCGCGTTCCTCTGCGTTGTCTTGCAGGCACTTGGCGACCCAATCCAGATCGCGCACCGCGGCCTCTGCCCCCGCAAGGGCCACGCCCGAAAGGTTGAAGGGGCCGCGGATGCGGTTGAGGACATCGATGATGTCGCGCGGCGCATAGCCATACCCCACGCGCAAGCCGCCAAGGCCGTAAGCCTTTGAAAAGGTGCGCATCATGACGACGTTTTGCCGTGCCTCGACCAGCGCTTTGCCGCCGTCATACCCTTCCGCGAACTCGGCATAAGCGCCGTCGAGCACAAGAACACAGGTCTCGGGCAGACCATCGGCCAGCCGGGTCAGGGCATCCATGGGCAGGAAGGTCGCGGTAGGGTTGGCGGGGTTGGCGATGAACACCAGCCGGGTCTCCGGCCCCGCACGATCAAGAATCGCGCCCACATCGACGACGCGGTCGCGCTCGGGGACCTCCACCGGGGTCGCGCCCGCAGCCAGCGCGCTGATGCGATACATGGCAAAGCCGTGCTCGGTGTGCATCACCTCCAGCCCCTCGCCCACATAGGCTTGGCACAGCAGGTGGATGATCTCGTCCGAGCCTGTGCCGCAGATGATGCGATCCGCATCCAGCCCATGCACCTCTGCGATGGCGGCGCGGAGGGTGGCGTGGTCGGTCGAGGGGTAGCGGTGGCTGTCGCCCAGCGCCGCTGCCATCGCCCTGAGCGCAGCGGGGGATGGGCCGAAGGGGTTCTCGTTCGAGCTGAGCTTGAGCGGTTCGGCATGACCCTCCAGCACGGATTGCCCGCCCTGATAAAGCGCGATGTCGAGGATGCCGGGTTGTGGGCGGATCGGGGCGGACATGGGATGCACCGGAGGCTTGGAGTTGATCGGGTCTACCTAGCGGGGTTTTGCGCTGTGGAAAACCGCTATCAGTAGAAGCTTTGCGGGTCGATATCGACCGATAGCCGCAGTTTGGCAGATGCCTTTACCGGCGAGATCCAGCGCGCGATGGCCGATTGCAGCGGCGCGCCCTTGGGGGCCTTGACCAGCAGGCGCACCCGGTGGCGGCCGCGCACGCGGGCAATGGGGGCGGGTGCGGGGCCGTAGACGATGCCGCCGATGTCGCGGATGGGCTGGTCGTTGCGGGCAAGCCGCGTCCCGAGGTCAAAGCCCGCCGCTGCATCCTCGGCACTTATGATGATGCCCGCGAGCCGGCCATAGGGCGGCATGCCCGCCGCTTCGCGCTCCGCCGCCTCGGCCCGCCAGAAGCCTTCCTCGTCCCCGCTCAGGATGGCGCGGACCACCGGGTGCTCGGGCTGGAAGCTTTGCAGGAGCGCCACGCCCGGTGCCTCTGCCCGGCCCGCGCGGCCCGAGACTTGCCGCATCAGCTGGAACGTGCGCTCGGCGGCACGCAGGTCGGAGCCTTGCAGGCCGAGGTCGGCGTCGATCACGCCTACCAGTGTCAGGCGGGGGAAATTGTGCCCCTTGGCGACGAGTTGCGTGCCGATGATGATGTCAGTCTCACCCGATGCGATCTGTTCGATCTGCGCCTTGAGGGCGCGGGCGGAGCCGAAGAGGTCGGAACTCAGGATCGCCAGCTTCGCGTCGGGAAAGACGCGCGCGGCCTCCTCCGCGATGCGTTCCACGCCGGGGCCGACGGCGGCCATCTTGCCCGAAACGTTGCAGGCCGGGCAGACCTCGGGCAGGGGTTTGGTCTCGCCGCATTGGTGACAGACCAGCCGCTTCTGGAAGCGGTGTTCGACCATCCGCGCGTCGCAATGGTCGCAGCCGACCTGCGCGCCGCAGGCCCTGCAGAGTGTGACGGGGGCATAGCCGCGGCGATTGAGGAAGAGAAGGGACTGTTCGCCCTTGTCCAGACGCTGTGAAACCTCGCGCTTGAGAGTAGGGGAAATCCACGCCTGCCCCGGCAGATCCTCGGCCCGCATGTCGATGGCGCGCATCTGGGGCAGGACGGCGGTGCCGAAACGCGCACTCAGGTCGAGGCGCGCGTATTTGCCCGCCTGCGCATTGGCCCAAGTCTCGAGCGACGGTGTGGCCGAGGCCAGAACCACCTGCGCGTCGTTGAGCGAGGCGCGCAGCACGGCCATGTCGCGCGCATTATAAAGCGCGCCCTCTTCTTGCTTGTAGGATGTGTCGTGTTCCTCATCCACGACGATCAGGCCAAGATCCTGAAACGGCAAGAACAGCGCAGAGCGCGCGCCGACGACCAGTTGCGCGTGCCCCTGCCCCACCATCCGCCACGTCCGGCGGCGTTCGGTCATGGTGACGCCCGAATGCCATTCGGCGGGCTTGGCGCCAAAGCGCGCCTCGACCCGCGTGAGAAACTCGGAGGTCAGCGCGATTTCGGGCAAAAGCACCAGCGCCTGACGACCCTGTCGCAAGCAGTCAGCCACCGCCTCCAGATAGACCTCGGTCTTGCCCGAGCCGGTCACGCCCTTGAGCAGCGTCGTGCCGTAGCGCCCGGACGTGATGGCGGTGCGCAGGGCGTCGGCGGCGGCCTGCTGGTCATCCGTCAAAGGTTTGCCCGGACGGTCGGGGTCGAGCGGCAGAAAGGGCGTGTCGCGGGGGGTGTCGGCCTCCTCCACCACGCCTTGGGCGGCCAGCCCCTTGACCACGGAGGCGGTGACGCCTGCCAGATCGGCCAGTTCCTTGAGCGTGAAGGCGAGGCCGCCATACTCCACCAGAACCGCGATTACCCGGGCCCGCGCATCGGTCATCTTGGCGGGGGTGGCATGACCCAGCCGGTAGACCTTGCGCATCGACGGCGGATCCGACAGGCCCGGCACACGGGTGGCAAGCCGCAGCATTTGCGACAGCGGCGTGAGGGTGTAGGCCCCTGCCTTTTCAAGAAAAACCCGCAACTCGTCGCGCATCGGCGCGGCATCGAGAACGCGGGTCGCGGCGCGGATTTTCGACGCGTCGAAATCGCCCTGCCCCGGCCCCCAGACCACGCCAAGCACCTTGCGCGGCCCCAAGGGCACCTCGACAAAGGCACCCGGCCAGCACCCGCCTTCGGGCGCGCGGTAGTCCAGCACCCGGTCCAGCGGCTCGGGCGTGAGGACGCCGATCAGCGCGCCTTCGTCGAAATAGCTGTCACTCATGGCTTTTCGCCCGGGGGTCGCTGCGATAGAAGACGGCCAACTCACCATGACCTCAGCCCGAAAGGAAGAGCCGCCATGAAATTCTTTGTGGATACTGCCGAAGTCGATGCGATCCGCGAACTCAACGATCTGGGAATGGTCGACGGTGTCACTACCAACCCCTCGCTGATCGCCAAATCGGGCCGCGACATCAAGGAGGTCACCGCCGAGATCTGCGCGATGATCCCGGGCCGCCCGGTGTCGGCCGAGACTGTGGCGCTGGACGCCGAGGGCATGATTGCCGAGGGGCGCGAACTGGCCAAGATCGCGGACAACATCGCCATCAAGGTGCCGCTGACCTGGGACGGGCTGAAGGCCTGCAAGGTGCTGACCGGCGAAGGGCGCATGGTCAACGTCACGCTGTGTTTCAGCGCAAACCAGGCGCTGCTGGCGGCCAAGGCGGGGGCCACGTTCATCTCGCCCTTCGTCGGGCGCTTGGACGATCTCAACATCGACGGCATGGAACTGATCGCGGAGATCCGTCAGATCTATGACAATTACGATTTCCCCACAGAGATACTCACAGCCTCGGTCCGCACCGCCAACCACATGAAAGAGGCCGCTTTGCTGGGTGCCGATGTGGCCACCGCGCCACCTGCCGTGATCAAAGCGATGGCCAATCATGTGTTGACCGACAAGGGGCTGGACGCCTTCCTGAAAGATTGGACAAAAACGGGGCAGAAAATTCTGTGACTTTCCTGTAAGGTCGCGGACAACGACAAAAACACCAAGAGGGGCAGCACCCGTGAGCAGCGTTGAACCCGACGATCTGTCATCCTATGCCGAAGCCGACTGGCGGGACCGGATCATGTCCGATCCCGACCTTATCCTTGACGACCGCGACCTGATGCGCGCCCTGATCGCCGCCAACGACCGGCAGATGGGCGGCAACATCGTCGACATGCGTGGCATCGCGATGGAGCGGCTGGAAAACCGGCTGGACCGGCTGGAGGATACCCACCGGTCGGTCATCGCTGCGGCCTATGAGAACCTCGCGGGTACCAACCAGTTGCACCGGGCGATCCTGACGCTGCTGGACCAGACCGAGTTCACCGGCTTCCTGCGCGCGCTCGGCACCGATGTGGCGGGCACGCTGCGGGTCGACCGGGTGCGCCTCGTTCTCGAAAGCGCCGAGGCGACGGCCACCGCAGCCCCCCATGTGCAAAAGCTCGAGGATGTGCTGACCGTCGTCGCGCCCGGGTTCGTCGAAAGCTACATCACCGGCGGGCGCGCCGTGCCGCACCGGCAGGTGACGCTGCGCCAGGTCGGCGACGGCAGCCCGATGATCTTTGGCGCCGATGCGGTCTGGATCAAGTCCGAGGCGCTGATGGCGCTGAACCTCGGTCCCGGCCGCCTTCCCGCGCTGCTGGTCATGGGGTCCGAGGACCCGCATCAGTTCCGCCCAAGCCAGGGCACCGACCTGCTGACCTTCTTTGCCGGTGCCTTCGAGCGGCTGATGCGGCGCTGGCTCGACTGAGATGAGCCTCGCGCTTGCCCCCGGGCTTCGCGACCTGATGCAGCGCTGGCTGTCGGACATCGGCAGCCTGCGCGACGCATCGGATGCCACGGTCGACGCCTACGGGCGCGACCTGACAGATTTCCTGAGCTTTCAGGCGCAGCATGCGGGCGACATCCCCGGCCCCGCGGCCTTGCGCGCGCTGACCGCGTCGGACCTGCGCGCGTGGATGGCGGCGCAGCGGGCGCGCGGCGTCGGATCGCGCTCGCTGGCGCGCAGGCTCTCGGCGGTGAAGGGCTTCTACCGCTGGTGGGCCGAGCGCGAGGGGTTCGACGCCACACCCGTCCTGTCGATGCGCGCGCCGAAACACGGCCGCCGCCTGCCCCGTCCGCTCAGCATCGAGGGCGCGCGCGACATGATCGAGACGGTGGGCGGGCAAGACGCCCGCGATTGGGTCGGGGCGCGCGACGTGGCAGTGCTGACGCTGCTTTATGGCTGCGGGCTGCGCCGGTCCGAGGCGCTGGCGCTTGACGCCGCGGTGCTGCCGCTGGGCGAGGGCCTGCGCATCCGCGGCAAGGGCGGCCGCGACCGCGAGGTTCCGGTGCTGCCCGCCGCCCGCGACGCGGTGGCCCGTTACACGGAACTTTGCCCCCATGACCTGCGCCCCGGCACGCCGATCTTTCGTGGCATAAGGGGCGGGCCGCTGAACGGACGACTGGTGGCCAAGGTGATGGAAGACGCACGGATGCAACTGGGCCTGCCCGCCACGGCCACGCCGCATGCCCTGCGCCACAGCTTTGCCACGCACCTGTTGAACGCGGGCGGTGACCTTAGGGCGATCCAGGAATTGCTGGGCCATGCCTCGCTGTCGACAACGCAAGCCTATACGGCGGTCGACACCGCCCGCCTGCTCGAAGTCTATGCCATGGCCCATCCCAAGGCCTGACGTCACAAAACCGTCACGGCCCTGTTGCCAAGACCCGCGCAACAGGTCATCTGGACCAGATGCGTATCCGGGCTTATTCCGTTCATCTCTTTACTGCGGCAGGCGCCTCGCTCGCCATGCTGGCCCTGCTGGAGGCGGCGCAGCAGGATTGGGCGATGATGACCATCTGGCTGACCGTGGCCTTCATCGTCGATGGCATCGACGGTCCGCTCGCGCGGCGCTACGTCGTGACCGAGAATGCGCCGATCATCGACGGCGTTCTTCTGGACCTCATCATCGACTTCCTGACCTATGTGATGATCCCGGCCTACGCGCTTTATGGCTCGGGGCTGTTGCCGGGATGGTCTGGCTGGGTCGTGGTCCTGCTGATCCCGTTTGGCTCGGCGCTTTATTTCGCCGATACGCGGATGAAGACCGCAGACAAGAGCTTTCGCGGTTTCCCCGGCTGCTGGAACATGGTGACGCTGGCGCTGTTGGTGATGGTCCCCCCATGGGAAGCCATCCTCGCGTTGGTCATCGTGCTGAGCGTGGCGCAGTTCCTGAACCTGAAATTCGTCCATCCCGTGCGCACTGCGCGCTGGAGGATGGTGACGCTGCCGGTGGCCATCCTCTGGACACTGTCCATCGCCTTTGCCGCCTGGACGGGCTTTGCGCCCAATCCGGTGCTGACGGGGATCGTGACCGCGACCTCTCTCTACCTGCTGCTTGCAGGCATTGTGCAGCAAATGGTCCCGGCGCGGGGTTAGGCCTCGCGGTCGCGGATGATCTTGGCGAACTGGTCGAAGATCGGCTCGGCGCCGGCGACGACCTGTCCATCCTCGAGCATGTCCTGCCCCTCGCGGATCGGCTGCACCAGACCGCCCGCCTCGCGGACAAGAATGATGCCGGCGGCGATATCCCAGGCATTTAGGCCGCGTTCCCAATAGCCCTCGTAGCGCCCCGCCGCGACATAGGCCAGATCGAGCGCCGCCGCCCCCCAGCGCCGCACGCCCGCGCAGGCAGGCATCAGGCGCGCAAGATCTTGCAAGGTGGCGGGCAGGTAGCGGCCGCCCGCAAAGGGCACACCGGTGGCAAAGACGCTTTCGATCAACTTGGTGCGGCCCGATACGCGCAACCGCTTGCTGTCATTGAGCCAGCAGCCCGCGCCCTTTTCGGCGTAGAACATCTCGTCCTTGGCGGGGTCGTAGACGACGCCCGCGACGATCTCGCCCTTGTGCTCCAAGGCGATGGAGACCGCCCAATGCGGCATGCCGTGCAGGAAATTCGTGGTCCCATCCAAGGGATCGACGATCCAGCGCCGCGTCGGATCGGTGCCTTCGATCACGGTGCCCTCTTCGCCCAGAAACCCGTAGTTCGGACGCGCCGACATCAGCTCCGTCTTCAGGATCTCCTCAGCGGCGCGGTCGGCACGGGTGACGAAGTCGCCGGGGCCCTTGGTGGAGACCTGCAAGTTCTCCACCTCGCGGAAATCCTTGACGAGGCTCCGCCCCGCCTTGCGAGCGGCCTTGAGCATAATGTTGAGATTGGCGGAGCCTTGCATCGGTCTTTCCTTCGGATCGGACAGGCGCGAGCCTATAGACCCCGCGCGCGGGCGTGCCAAGGGGCCGAGGCGTTCAGCCCCGCCGTTGGAGTTTGGGCGGCTCGGTCCGGCACAGTTTCAGCATCTGCGCCATGAAGGGCTTGGCGGTGTCATCGGCCCGCGTCGCACCGTAAAGCCGCCGGGTGATGCCGCCCTCGGTCAGGCGCCGCGTCACCAGCGAGGGATGCCGCCCGGTATCGCGCACCACCCAGTCGGGCAGCACCGCCACGCCTCGCCCCGAGGCGACCAGCAGCAAGATGACGGCGGACAGTTCCACCTGCCGGATCGATTTCGGCTCCACCCCTGCCGCGAACAGCAACTGGCTGAACACATCAAGCCGCGCGCGGTCAACCGGGTAGGTGATCAGCGTTTGATCGGCGAAATCCTCGGCCTCGATCCAGTCCTTGGCCGCCAGCGGGTGATCGGCAGCGCAGACGAAGACCGGCTCATAGTCGAACAACGGCGTGAAATCGACGCCTGCGATCTTTTCGGGATCAGAGGAGACCACAAGATCCACCTCTTCGCGCAAAAGCGCAGGCAGCGCCTCGAACTGAAGGCCGGGGCGGATATCCACGTCGATATCGGCCCAGCCGGTGCGGAAGGCCTCCAGCACCGGCAAAAGCCAATCGAAACAGGCGTGGCATTCGATGGCAATGTGCAGCCGGCCCGACTTGCCCTTGCGCAGGTTGTCGAACTCATCCTCGAGCGCCGCGATACGCGGCAGCACTTCTTCGGCCAGCCGCAGCAGTTTCAGCCCCGCGGGCGAAAGCTTCATCGGTTTGGAGCGGCGCACGAACAGATCAAGACCCGCCTGATCCTCCAGCCCCTTGATCTGGTGGCTGAGCGCGCTCTGCGTGATGTGCAGGCGGTCGGCGGCACGCGCCAGCCCGCCCTCCTCGTGGATGGCCTTGATCGTGCGCAGGTGCCGGAACTCGAGATGCATGTGAAACTCATATTGATCTTGAGGATTATGAATTTGTCGCAAGGGGTAGTCTATGCGACATCCGGTGGCGACACATCAAGGATCAGAATCGCCATGACCGCCCCTCGCGTCTCCTTCGAGTTCTTCCCGCCCAAATCGCTGGAGGCATCGTTTCGCCTGTGGGAAACACTTGGCGTGCTGTCTCCGCTGGCGCCCACCTTCGTGTCTGTGACCTATGGCGCGGGCGGCACCACGCGGGCGTTGACCCATGACGCGGTCAAGACGATCCATGCCAATTACGGCGTCGATGTCGCGGCGCATCTGACCTGCGTCGACGCCACCCGCGAAGAGACGCTTGAAATCGCACAGAGCTATGCCGCCGCCGGCGTGACCCAGCTGGTGGCGCTGCGCGGCGATCCGCCCAAGGGCGCGGGCCGGTTCACCCCGCATCCCGACGGCTTCGCCAATTCCATCGAGCTGATCGAGGCGCTGGCCAAGACCGGCAAGTTCCACCTGCGCGTCGGCGCCTACCCCGACCCGCACCCCGAGGCGGGCTCGGTGCAGGATTGCGTCGATTACCTCAAGCGCAAGATCGATGCCGGCGCGAATTCCGCGATAACGCAGTTCTTCTTCGAGGCCGAGACCTTCTTCCGCTTCCGTGACGCCTGCGCATCGGCTGGCATCACCGCGCCCATCATCCCCGGCATCTTGCCGATCAATTCCTGGAAGGGCGTGCGCAAATTCGCCGAGATGTGCGGCACGCCGATTCCTGGCTGGCTGGACGAGGCCTTCGACAAGGCCGCCCGCGATGGGCGCGAGCAGCTCTTGGCCACGGCACTGGCGACCGAACTGTGCACCGACCTGATCGAGGGCGGGGTCGAGGATCTGCATTTCTACACACTCAACGCGCCGGACCTGACCCGCGATGTATGTGCCGCGCTGGGTGTTACCCCCAAGGTCGCGCTATCCGAGGTCGCTTGAGACGTGGGGGGCCTGCCCCGGCCCCTTCCGGCCCCCCAAAGGGTAGTTTCAAAACACAGAAGGGCGCAATAAAACAGCGTCCTCATCACGCAGCGCACTTGACCCCATCATCTTCCGTGAATTGACTTGGGATGCGGCCTGCGCAATGCAGGTCCTTTCAGTCCAGCATCGGAGACGGAGATGATCTCGCCTGTCCTGCCCAGCTACAACCGTGCCAAGCTGTCATTCGTCAAAGGCGAAGGCTCGTGGATGGTCGAGGCCGACGGGCGACGCTTCATCGATTTCGCCTCCGGCATCGCGGTGATGTCGCTGGGCCATGGGCATCCGGCGCTGGTCCGCGCGCTCACCGATCAGGCGAATGCGCTGTGGCACACGTCGAACCTTTACGTCGTGCCGCAGCAGGAGGCGCTGGCCGAACGGCTTGTGGAGCATACCTTCGCCGACACGGTGTTTTTCTGCAACTCGGGCACCGAGGCGACAGAACTCGCCGTCAAGATGGCGCGGAAATACTGGTCCGAGAGCGACACGCCCGAACGCACCACGATCCTGACCTTCGAGGGTGCGTTCCACGGGCGGTCCATCGCCGCGATTTCCGCCGCCGGGTCGGAGAAGCTGACCAAGGGCTTCGGCCCGCTGCTGCCCGGCTTCCGCCAACTGGCGTTCGCCGACCATGAGGCGCTGCGCGCGGCCGCGGCCGCCCCGGATGTGGGCGCGATCATGGTCGAGCCGGTGCAAGGCGAGGCAGGCATCCGCCCCCTGCCCGATGCCTGCCTCAAGGGCCTGCGCGATCTGTGCGACGAGCACGGGCTTTTGCTGATCTTCGACGAGATCCAATGCGGCGTCGGCCGGACGGGCCGTCTTTTCGCGCATGAATGGGCGGGCATCACGCCCGACATCATGATGGTCGCCAAGGGCATCGGCGGCGGCTACCCGCTGGGCGCGCTCTTGGCGACTGAACGCGCCGCGCGCGGGATGACGGCGGGCACGCATGGGTCTACCTATGGCGGCAACCCGCTCGGCTGCGCCGTGGGCGTTGCGGTGATGGACGAGATCACGCGCGAGGGGTTTCTCGACGAGGTCCGCCAGAAGGCCGGGTTCTTGCGCCAGAGGCTCGAGGGCCTCGTCGCAGCCCATCCCGATGTGTTCGAGGGCGTGCGCGGCTCGGGCCTGATGCTGGGCCTCAAGTGCCAGGCGACCAACACCGATGTGGTCGCGGCGGGCTATGACGCCCAGATTCTGACCGTTCCGGCAGCCGACAACGTGGTGCGAGTCCTGCCCGCGCTCACCATCTCGGAGGCTGAGATCGCCGAAGGTGTCGCCCGCCTCGACACAGCCGCCTCTGCCGTCAGCCGAAAAATCGCGGCCGCGTAACTCCTTCATCTTTCCGGAAATATGCCCGGGGGGTGTGGGGGGCAGGCAGCCCCCCACCGGCCCCGCTGCTCACAAGAAGCGTTTTCGCATGCCCCATTTCCTCGATATCAACAAGACCGCCCCGGCAGACCTGCGGGCCATGATCGATCAGGCCGCCGCGATGAAGACGGACCGGACCGGCCGCCCAAAGGGCGCGCCCGATGACGATCAGCCGCTGGCGGGCCGCATGGTCGCGCTGATCTTCGAGAAACCCTCGACCCGCACCCGGGTGTCCTTTGACGTCGGCGTACGGCAGATGGGCGGGCAGACCATGGTGCTCACGGGCTCCGAGATGCAGCTCGGCCATGGCGAGACCATCGCGGATACCGCCCGCGTGCTGTCGCGCTACGTCGATCTCATCATGATCCGCACTTTCGAAGAGGATGTGCTGCTGGAAATGTCCGATCATGCCAGCGTGCCGGTCGTCAACGGGCTGACCAACCGCACCCACCCCTGCCAGATCATGGCCGACATCCTGACCTTCGAGGAACATCGCGGGCCCATCGCTGGGAAAAAGGTCGTCTGGTGCGGCGACGGCAACAATGTCTTTGCCAGCCTCGCCCATGCCGCCGGGCAGTTCGGCTTCGACCTGACGTTTTCCGGGCCGCCGACGCTCGACCCCGAACGGCTCTTTCTCGACGAGGCCCGCACCAAGGGCGTTACCGTCACGATCGAGCGCGACCCCGCGCGCGCGGTCGCGGGCGCGGATCTGGTGGTGACCGACACCTGGGTCAGCATGCATGACAGCCAGACCACGCGGGAACGCCGCCACAACCAGCTGCGCCCTTATCAGGTGAACGAGGCTCTCATGGCGCAGGCCAAGCCCGACGCGCTGTTCATGCATTGCCTGCCCGCGCACCGGAACGAGGAGGTGACGGATGCGGTGATGGACGGCCCGCAATCGGTTGTCTTCGACGAAGCGGAGAACAGGCTGCATGCGCAAAAGGCGATCTTGCGCTGGTGCCTGGGGGTATGACCGCCCCGCGATGACCGCAACACCGCCCCGTTCGGCGTCGACGCCGCAGGCCGCCATCCCGCCCGCGGCGATCCCTGCGCCGCTGCACCGGGCCGCGCCCGGGCTGGCGGTGGTGCTGATGATCTGCGCCACCGCCTTTCTGGCCGCCACCACGCTGATCGCCAAGGCGCTGGGCACCGATGCGCTCGGGCCTGCGCTTCATCCGATGCAGGTGAGTTTCGGGCGGTTCCTCTTTGCGTGGCTGGTCTTTGCAACGGCGATCGTCGCGCTGCGCCCGGTGCTGACCCGACCAGATTACCGCACCCACGTGCTGCGCACAGCCTGCGGCTGGGGCGGTGTTACGCTGATGTTTGCGGCGGCCGCCTCCATCCCCTTGTCGGATGCGACGGCGATTTCCTTTCTGAACCCGGTCCTCGCCATGATCCTTGCCATCCCGCTGTTGGGGGAAAAGGTGGGGCCGTGGCGCTGGCTTGCCGCCGCCATCGCACTGGCCGGTGCGATGATCTTGATCCGGCCCGGAACCGAGGCGGTGCAGCCCGGTGCGTTGCTTGCCCTTGGCGCCGCCTTGGCGCTGGGGCTGGAACTGATCTTCATGAAGCGGCTGTCGGGACGCGAAAGGCCGCTCCAAATCCTGATCGTCAACAATTCCATCGGTCTGGCCATCGCGGCGCTGGCCGTGGTCTGGGTCTGGCAACCGCCCGCGCCCGCGCAATGGGCGGGGATGGCGGGCATCGGCCTGCTCATGGCCTGCGCGCAGGTGTTCTTCATCAATGCGCTGGCGCGTGCCGACACCAGTTTCATCACGCCGTTTTCCTACCTCACGCTGGTCTTTGCAGCGGGCTACGATGCCTTGCTCTTCGGGGTGGTCCCGACGGCGGTCAGCCTGATCGGCGCCTTGACCATCATCGCAGGCGCGGCGCTACTGGCGTGGCGCGAGGCGGTCAACCGCCGTAACAGCTGATCGCGGTCCTGCCCTTGCGCCGCCCAAGGCCGCAAGGATAGAATGGGGGTTCAAATTTCGCGCCAGACCCGTCATAGGGCGGGACCTTGGGGACGGGCCACGGCGGCCCAGCAATCAGGAGACAGGCATGTCCTGGACCGACGAACGGGTCGAGCTGCTAAAGAAGATGTGGGGCGAGGGCCAGTCGGCCAGCCAGATCGCCAAGGAACTGGGCGGCGTGACCCGCAATGCGGTGATCGGCAAGGTCCATCGCCTTGGCCTGTCGAACCGCACCACCGGCGCCCCGGTTGCGGCGGCGGGCACCGCGCCAAAGCCCAGCCCAGAGGCCACGCCCGAGACCGAGGAGGCCGCCCAGCCCCTGCGCCCGCGCAAGCCCGAGACGCGGCAGGCACCCGCAGAACCCGCGACGCCCGAAGACATGACCGAGCCCGAGCCGACGCCGCGCCCGTCGAACGTGACGCCGCTGCGCAAGGCCATCGTGCCCGCGGGCCAGCCCCTGCCGCCGCAACCCTCGGCCAATGAAATCAGCCCCGAGGCGCTGGCAAAGGTGCAGGAGGTCGAAAAGACCGCCAAGCGCATCAGCCTGATGGAACTGACCGAACGCACCTGCAAATGGCCCATCGGCGACCCCGCGACCGAGGATTTCTATTTCTGCGGCCTGCCGGTGCAACAGGGCAAACCCTATTGCGAGGCGCATGTGGGCGTGGCGTTCCAGCCGATGTCGAGCCGCCGCGACAGGCGGCGGTAGGCGACAAGGACACCCGGGAGGCGGACGCGGAACCTACCCGCGCGGCACGAACGCCCGAGTTGCTAGACGGACCGGAGGTTCGTCTAGACGCTTAGGCTAATGAGAACCTCCCGGCAGAACCGATCCCGCGATGCAGCATCGTCTGAATTTGCGATCCGGGTAGTGTCCAACTCCAGTGTTCCGACCGGGACGATCTCTTCCGCGATCTCGCTCGGAGTGGTCTCGTCGATGCGCCCTTCCGCCCAATCATGAAAGGCCGATGCGTATCGGACGACCGCGCCACCGGTCGACAGGTCGATCGTTCCCCCTTCTGCAAAGAAGGTCAGACCATCCCCCATCTCTTCCCCGACAAGTTTGAGCCGCGCTCCGAGACGGTGCTTCAGGATGGCGACGAAGACGATCGCGGCAGAGAAGGTGAATTTATCGACAAGCACGCCAACCCGGCGATCTTGCGCACCCTCCATGATCGCGTCGATCAATGGCATGGTCCGGAGAAAGTTGCCGCCCGTATTGCCTCGAACATCCAAAAGAAGGGGCGTGTAGGGGTGCGATCTTGCGCAGCTTGCCGCCTCGGAAACCGCATTCGAAAGTTCCGTTTCGCCGGGATCGAAGAAGCTCGGAAGCACCAGTAGCAGACCGCGTGGGCCGAAATCCCTGATCTCCAGAAAGGTCGTGGGAGACCAGAGCGCGCAGGCTTTTCCATGCTCGTTTCGCGGGTAGAGCGCAGAACCGGGAACCCTGTTTGCCATATCCGGAACAAGCTCGCTGATCCGGCCCGTCTCATTGCGTATCCGGTATTCGATTGTGCCGCTGCCGGACAAAACGCCCAAGCGAACCAATGCGCTCGGCCAAGCGAAAAGGATTGGTCCGATGACGCGTTTTCGTTGTCTTGTTCCCGCCAGAAACTTCTCTGCGGCGACTTCGATCTCGCTCACAGGAATGCCGTTGATGGATATCAAATCTGTGCCAATCGCCCCGGCGAAACCGGACGGGGCGCCAAGCAGTCGTACAGCGGTCCCGATGGTCACGAACCTGAGAGGCAGAACCGAGATGGCATTGTTCGGGATGAGACGTGTATGCCCGTTCCCCGGAAGCGCCAGAAGTCGCATCAATGACAGGAGGAACTCGTCCTTCGCATCCGCAAGGGCATTTTGCCGGGCCTCAAAGATGTGACGATCCACTTCCTCGCGTGCGATTGCCCGAAAGCTGGGGTCCGTCGGCAGGACCGTTCTCTCTATTTGCTCAAGGTCATGGATCATCGACATGGGTCAATGTGTATGCATGCGTGACTCAATGTCCAGGAAGGGCACTGAACGGTCCTCGGTCTCGCAATGCCGCAAAGGTCCGCACAGGACCAACACCCAACCCCCTACCGGCAGTGTCGCGCGATCTCGCGGCTGTTCAGGCCGGTTTCGACCAGCAAGCAGCGGTCGCGCGCCTCGTAATAGTAGCCGCGCGCATACCAGCCCACCGCCTCGTCGATGTCGCCGTCGCTGACCAGCCACGCGCCGCGCAGGTAGCGGCCCGCATATTGCAGGTTCACCTCGGGGTCGAGCAAGCGCTCGGGCGGGCCATCGAACCCCATGGTCGAGGCCGTCTGAGGCAAGATCTGCATCAGGCCCCAATAGGGCCCGTTGCGCGCATCGGCGCGGTAATCGCTTTCGCGCTGGATGACCCGGTGAAGGAGCGGCTCGGGGATGTCGTGGATGCGGGCGTAGCGCTGCACCAACGCGCGCATCTGTGGCGTTTCACCGGGATAGAGGCCGGCCGGCACCGAAGATGTCGATGCCGTCTCGCGCCCGCCGCCGCAGGCCGCCAGCATCATCGCGGCAAGAACCATTGCCACACCCGTCACACGCTGCATCGCATTTCCCCGCCTCAGTTGCGCCCCAGTAGGCGCAGAAGTTGCTGTTCCGCTTCCTCGCGCAGGCGCTGTTCCAGCACCTCGCGGGCGGCCTCCTCGGTGGTCTCGGCGTCGAACTCGGTGCCGAGCGCCGCGTTGATCCGGCGGCGCGCCTCTTCCTCCAGCCTCGCGGCCTCGGCGTCAAGACGGGCGCGGGCCTCGGCCTCCAGCCGTTCGGCCTGCTCGGCCAATTCCTGCTCGGCGAGGAATTCGAGGTCGGGGCGGATGCTGGGGTTGGCCCAAGCGCCCGAGACGAGGATCGGCACCCGGATACGCGCCCCCCCCTCGCCACGCAGCACACCCGGCGTCAGGCGGTAGGACAGCGTCTGCGCCCCTATGTTCACCGTCCCCTCGCCCGTCACATCGCCCCAAGGCGCATCCAGCAAGAGGTCGTCATTGGTCAAGATGCCGCCCGCGACGGCGAAATTCGCTTCGACACTGTCAAAGACAGTCCGCACCCCTTCGCCGCGGAAGGAGGGATCGAAGTTGCGGATCATGCCGGCCAGATCGAGGCCCCGGATCGCGCCTGCCCCAAGGGCGAAATCGCCCTCGCCCTCAAGGCTGGCCATCAGGGTGGCCATGTCATTGCCCACGCCCAGAAGCTGCAGGCTGATGCTGCCCCTGCCCTCCAGCCGGTCGTAATCGGCCAGATCGGTCATGAGCGGGTTCAGGTCGACGCCTGCAAGGATGACATCGCTGCGCACCGACAGGCCGCTGCGCCCGTTGACCACGAATTGCCCCGCAAGGACACCGCCATAGGTGCCGATCCGTTCGATATCGAGCACCAGACGCCCGCGGTCGAGCGTGGCGCGCAGATCGACCGGGCCAAGCGTCACGCCCGCCCCCTCGATCCGCTCGACGACAAGGGCGATCTCGGCATCGGCAGCGAACAGGCCCGAGACATCGATAGGCACACGCGACCAGCCCTGCTGGGGATCCGACGCGGTGCCGGACCCGCCCCCGGTCGCGGAACCGTCCGAGGGCAGCACAAGGCGCGCGCCCGTGACGGTGCCGCGGATCATCGGGCGCTCCGCGCCTGGTGTCAGGTCCAGCGCGAGCGTCAGCTGCGTGTCGTCCAGCGTCAGCCGACCGTCGCGCAGATGGGCCGTGCCCGCCTCGGTCAGCGTCACCTGCCCCGCCAAGGCCAGCCGGTCGCGGCCATAGCCTTGCGGCAGGTCCGGCATCGCCGCGCCAAGAATCGCCAGAAGCGGGTCGAGGTCGGTGGCATCCACCTGCAGATCGCCGCTGAAGGCCGGGGCAAGCTCTGCCCGCCCGTCGAAGCGGGCACTGCCGCCACGCCAGTCCAGCGCCACATCGAGGAGGCTGGTCGCCCCATCCATCAGCGCGCGGGGGGCGCCCAGCGTGGCGGCGAGGGTCAGGGCCGTGCCATTGACCTCGGCCGTGCCCTCCACCGTGGCGGGGCCATCGGCGGGCAGTCCGAGACGGGCGTCAAGCTCGGCGATGCGCAGCGTCTGACCCGTCGTGCTGTCGATATAGGCAAAGCTGCCGTCGCTGATGCGCACAGAGGTGATGCCGATGTTGCGGGTTTCCGCCGGGGCCGTCGCCGGGCCTGCATCGGATATCGCCTCGGCGGCCAGCGCCCAGCTGACCCGCCCGTCGGCGGCACGCACCAGCATGATCTGGGGGGCGACCAGCGTGATCTCGTCGATCAAGACCTCGCCCGACAGGACCGCCGACCATGGCACGCGCAGGCTCAGCGCCTCGGCGGCAATCAGGGGGCCTTGCGTCACCCAGTCGGGATTGCCGACGCGCACCCCCTCGGCCCGGACGCCCAGATGCGGCCAGAGCGTGGGGCGCACCGCACCCGACAGGCTGACCTCTCGGCCCAGCGCCTGACCCAAGCGGTCGGCCGCGACCGACGCAATCCGGTCGGCGGGCACCGCGAGGATCGCGCCGACCGAAAGGAGAGCCAAGAGCGCCAAGACGCCCAGAATTCGTATCAACCACCGCATGAGGGGTGCCCCTGCCCGTTTCTTGCGAGTCTAACGCGAAGCCAAGGTCCTTGTGCACCCCTTTTTGCGCTCGGCCGCGGGCGGATCGGCAAAGCGGCGCTGACCCCTTTCGCGCAAGCGCAGACCGCGCTATCTGCCGCAGCCATGAGCCAGAACCCGCCCGCCCTGCGGCCCGACCTTGCGCGCGCCGCTATTCCCGACACCGCCCGCCCCGGCCAGCCCCGGATCGGGATGGTCTCGCTCGGCTGTCCCAAGGCCTTGGTCGACAGTGAACGCATTCTGACGCGGCTGCGCGCGGAGGGCTATGCCATCTCGCCCGATTATGCCGGTGCGGATGCGGTGATCGTGAACACCTGCGGGTTTCTGGACAGCGCCAAGCTGGAATCGCTCGACGCCATAGGCGAGGCGCTGCGCGAAAACGGGCGGGTGATCGTGACGGGCTGTCTGGGGGCGGAACCGGAATACATCACCGGCGCGCATCCGACCGTGCTGGCCGTGACGGGGCCACACCAGTACGAGCAGGTGCTTGATGCCGTGCATGCCGCCGTGCCACCCGCGCCCGATCCGTTCATCGACCTTCTGCCCGCGCGCGGCGTGTCGCTGACCCCGCGCCATTACAGCTATCTCAAGATTGCCGAGGGCTGCGATCACAAGTGCAAGTTCTGCATCATCCCCGACATGCGTGGGCGGTTGCAGTCGCGCCCGGCCAAGGCGGTGCTGCGCGAGGCGGAAAAGCTGGTCGAGGCGGGCGTGCGCGAGTTGCTGGTGATCAGCCAGGACACCAGCGCCTATGGCACCGACTGGAAAGGGCGCGAGGCGAAGTTTCCGATTCTCGATCTATCCAGAGACTTGTCCACACTCGGGGCGTGGGTTCGCTTGCACTATGTCTACCCCTACCCCCATGTGCGCGATCTGATCCCGCTGATGGCCGACCCCACCAACGGCCTGCTGCCCTATCTCGACATCCCGTTCCAGCACGCCCACCCGGACGTTCTGAAGCGCATGGCGCGGCCCGCAGCAGCTTCGCGCACCCTCGACGAGATCGCGGCATGGCGACGGGACTGCCCCGACATCACGCTGCGGTCGACCTTCATCGTTGGCTACCCCGGCGAGACCGAGGCGGAGTTCCAGACACTGCTCGACTGGCTGGACGAGGCGCAGCTCGATCGCGTCGGCTGCTTCCAATATGAAAATGTCGCCGGGGCCCGGTCGAACGCCCTGCCCGATCATGTCCCCGAGGCCGTCAAGCAAGACCGCTGGGACCGCTTCATGCAAAAGGCGCAGGCAATTTCCGAGGCCAAGCTGGCCGCCAAGGTGGGCCGGACCCTGACCGTTCTGGTCGATACGGTGGACCAAGAAGGCGCGACCTGCCGCACCATGTCGGATGCGCCCGAGATCGACGGCAATCTTTTCATCGACGAAGGGTTCGAGGGGCTTTCCCCCGGCGATTTCGTGACCGTCGAGGTGGAAGAGGCCAGCGAATACGATCTCTGGGGCCGTATCCGCGCCTGAGAGGTCAGACAGCGCCGAACGCCGCCAGCACCTTTTCGAAGGTCGGGGCGTTTGGGCAGGCCTGCGGCACATCGGCCGCGCCCGCATCTTGCGACCTCATCCAGTGATTGCACCCCTCGGCCCAGCCGCAGCCACGGCAGCGCTGCACCAAAGCGGCCCAGTCTGCGTGAGCGATCACCCCATCCTCCAGCGCGCGCTGCATGTCGGCGCCGGTTTTCCGAGCCATGGTCACGGCCAGCCAGTAATGGCGGTTCTCGGGGCCAAGCGGATGAGGGCGCGGATCGGTCATTCCGCCGCCAACGCGTGCAGGATGTCGCGGTTGCGGCAATAGTCCGGCGCGGCCTCGGCCTGGGCCGTTCGGGCAAGCCAGCGGGCGCAATTGCCCGGCTCGGCGCAGCCGGTGCAGGCGCTCAGCATGTCGTCGCGCATCTCGGGCGGCAGGTCGCCGCGCAGTTCCGCATCGTCCAGATCGGTGCCCAGAATGGTGGCCATCTTGGCCATCAACGCCGCGTGGCGGTCGCTTGTCATGTTGGATTGCATGCGTGGCACCCCTTGTGCGGCCTTCGGTGAGGCTTCTGATCCTTTGGGAAATCTAGCCTCGCGCGCCGGGACCGCCTTGACGCAGATCAAACGCCGGGGCGGCCCATGGCGCGCAGGGTGCTGCGGACCGTCTCGATCCGTGCCGCATTGGGGGGATGGGAAGACAGGAATTCCTGCGCCGGATCGGGGATGCGGGTAAAGAAGGCTGACCCGATCAAGGGGTCATAGCCCGCGCGCGCCGCGATCAAGGTGCCGATGGCATCGGCTTCAAGCTCGGCCTGCTGGCCGAACTGGCGGAAGGCGACGAAGGATCCGATCTGCGCCGCCTCGCCGATCTCGGCGGCACTTGCGCCGCGGGCGCGGGCGATATCGGCGAAGACGCGCGCGCCCTGCTCGGCCTGCAATCGGCCGGTGGGCAGGTGTCGGGCGATGTGATGGGCAGCCTCATGCCCCATGATGAAGGCCAGCTCGTCGGTGTTTTGCGCCACCGCGATCAGGCCCAGCGTGAAGATGATCGCGGGCCGCCCCTGCGGGTCGAGCGTGTGAAAAGCGTTGACGCCGCTTTGGGGCGACCGGTCGACATAGATGATGAAATCGCAAATCTGGTCGGGCGTCTGTTCGCGGCAGACCTGTTCGGCGACAGGCTCCACCCGCGTCACCACCTCATCGAAATTCGCGACCGCCTGCCGCGCGCGGGCGGCCATATCGACCGGTGGCGGCGAGGCCTGTGGGAGGGGCACGACCTGCACGCAGCCCGACAACAGGGCGGCGGCGCAAAGGGCGATCACTGTCAGGCGCATGGGAGCTTTTTCCGATCTCCGTGCCAGTTTTAGCGGCCCACCCCGGACGGTCCAGCCCCGATCACGGGCTTGTGGCCGGTTGACGCGGCGGCGGCGCAGCTTAGCTGTGGGAGCATGACCACACGCATCCTTTACAACGACCGCTGCCCGATCTGCCGGGCCGAGATCGCCCATTACCGCGCCCGGGCCGAGGCCGCGGGCGCCCCCCTGCGGTTCGAGGATCTCAATACCGCAGATCTGGGCGGCTGGAGCCTGACATCCGATCAGGCCAAGCGTCGGATGCACGCGGCCCTTCCCGATGGCACCATCGTCAGCGGCATCCCCGCCTTTGCCGCGATCTGGGCAACGCTGCCGCGCATGGGCTGGCTTGCGCGGCTGGTCATGGCGCCCGGCATGCGCCCGCTGGCTGATCTGGCCTACAACCGTCTGGCCGCACCGTGGCTCTACCGCAAGCAGATGCGGCGTGAGGCGCGAGGGCTTGCGGGTCCGGATCGGCGCGCCTAGGCTCGCGCTCATGTTCACCATCGAGCACGAGTTCGACGCAACCGTCATCACCCTTGTCGACGAAGGCGAGGATGGCCAGCCGTTGCAAGAGGATGTGGCCATCGCAGCCTTCGCCGAATGCGTCACGCTCACCCAATATGACGCACGCACCGACCGCGAGCAGGTGGTGACGTTGTCCATGGCGCAATTGCGCGACCTGGCCGCGGCTCTGGATCTGCCCGAGGGGGTCTACCGGCTGGAGCGGGACTGACCCGCAACTGTCACAAATCCGGTATCCTTTTCCCTCTCCGCGGGCGCGCAGGGACAGATCCTTGTGATTTTGCAATCGTTCCACACCCTTGTCCACACCCAGCTTGAGCCCTATGGACAGGTGCCCTTCCAGACCCCCATACTCTGCCCAGGGCCAGACCGACGCCGGACCGGGCAAGGGGGATGCGCATGACCACCGGATTTTTCGTCAACGAACGGTGCTTCTGGCATTCGGGCGGCAACTACAGCTTCATGGTGCCTGTGGGCGGGCTGATGCAGCCTTCGACCGCCGGTGGCCTGCCCGAGAACCCCGAGACCAAGCGCAGGTTCAAGAACCTTGTCGAGGTGACGGGCCTGATGGCCGAGCTTGCGACGCCGGGCGCGCAGCCTGCCACCGAGGAAGACCTGCTGCGCATTCATCCGCAAAGCTACATCGACCTGTTTCGCGAAACGGCCGCCAAGGGCGGCGGCGAGTTGGGCCTGCGCACCCCCTTCGGTCCCGACGGATTCGAGATCGCGGCCATCTCGGCGGGGCTGACCAGGGCCGCGCTCATCGACGTGCTGCAGGGCCGGCTCGACAACGCCTATGCCCTGTCGCGCCCGCCGGGGCATCATTGCCTGCCCGATTTCCCCAACGGGTTCTGCCTGCTCAACAACATCGCGATTGCACTTGAGGCGGCGCGCGCAGCGGGCCTTGCCGACCGGGTCGCGGTGATCGACTGGGACGTGCACCACGGCAACGGGACGGAAGCCATCTATTACGAACGCCCCGACACGCTGACCATCTCGATCCATCAGGAACGCAACTATCCGCAGGATTCGGGCGATTTCGAGGATCGGGGTGCGGGCGCGGGCGAGGGGTTCAACCTCAACATCCCCCTGCCTCCGGGCGGCGGGCATGCCACCTATCTGGAGGCGTTCGAGCGGCTGGTGATCCCGCAACTCTACGCCTTTCAGCCTGACACCATCGTGGTGGCCTGCGGCTTCGACGCCTCGGGCGTGGACCCCTTGGGCCGGATGATGGCGGGATCGGACACCTTCCGCGCGATGACTGAGATGACGATGGAGGCGGCGGCTGACCTGTGCGAGGGCAAGCTGATGCTGACACATGAGGGCGGCTATTCAGAGGCGCATGTGCCGTTTTGCGGCCATGCCGTGCTGGAGGCGATGTCGGGCAGCGCCATCATCGCGCCCGACCCGATGAAGCCCCGACTTGACCGGCAACAACCCGGCCCCCGGTTCGAACACTATTGTTCCACCCTGATTGCCGAGATGGAGGCCGCGCTCGAGGCCTGAGCCCGCGTTGACTTCGCCGCGTTGCGGCGGCAGGGTGCGCGCCAAGCAACTCAGCAAGGGGAAACCGGCATGAAAAAGGTCTACAGCTCGGCGGCGGATGCGCTGGATGGGGTTCTGTTCGACGGCATGCTGATCGCGGCGGGCGGTTTCGGCCTGTGCG
>NZ_QGGW01000006.1 GCF_003148775.1 Roseicyclus mahoneyensis | reverse complement strand
GCCGCACGGTCGAGATCTGCGAGAAACACGAACGCCCCGTCGCCACTTGGGCGGAGGCGCGCCAGATCCTTGGGCTGAGGGTGCCGGTGGCGGTCTAGGTCGCCCCGAACACCAACGCGTAGACGAAGCGCAGCGCCACGAGCGCAAGGAAACTGCCGAAAGCGATCTCGAGGCTGCGGCGCGACATCTTGTGGGCCAAGGCCACGCCCAGCCGCGTTGTAAGCAGCGAGGTCGGGATGGTCAGCGCGAATGCTGCCCCCGACACGAAGCCCAGCGATGTCGGCGGCAACCCGTCCTGCCCCAGACCGGCCAGAATGTAGCCTATGGTTCCCGGGATCGCGATCAGCACGCCCACACCCGCCGAGGTGGAAATCGCCCGGTGGATCGGTACGCCATGCAGCGTCAGGTAAAGGTTCGACACCGCCCCGCCGCCGATGCCCATGATCGCCGAGACCAGCCCGATGACCGCGCCCGCCGCGCGCATCGCCCAACGACCCGGCAGCGTCTCGGCCAACTGCCAGCCCTTGCCGCCGGTCAATAGTTTGGTGGCGTTGATCGTGGCGACGATCACGAACACGATCTGGAACACCGCCGGCGGCGCAAAGCGCGCGATGACCGCGCCAAGGCTGACACCCACAAGGATCGGCAAGGCCCAGATGCGCAACGTGTCCATGTCGAGCGTTCCGCGCTTGCGGTGGCCCAGTGCGGAATTGACCGAGATCGGGATGATGACCGCCAGCGACGTGCCGACGGCCAACGGCATCGCGATCTCGGCCGGGTAGCCCAGAACCCTGAAGATCTCGAAGAATACCGGGACAGATATTGCCCCGCCGCCGACGCCGAAGAGGCCCGCCAGAAAGCCGATCGACGCACCAGCCAAGGCCAGCGCGCCGATCAGGGTCAGAAGTGTTGCGGGATCGCTGAGGATCTCCACCTCAGCGCTTGCCCAGAAGGTGGCGGGTCAGGCTGGACCCATCGAACCGGCCAAGCCCGGCGTCCTGTGCCGTACGGTAGCTGTCCAGCGCGCCTCGGGCCAGCGGCAGGGTTTGCCCCATGCTTTCGGCCTGTTTCAGAGCAAGGGCGAGGTCCTTTGCCAATCCTGCGATGTCAAACGTTCCGGGCTGGTCTGTCCCGTTCAGTGTGTCGATCACAACTTGTGCGCGGTTCTTGAGCACATTCGGCCCGCCGGAACTGTCCGCCAAAAGCGACACGGCAAGGTCTGCGGGAATGCCCGCCCCGGCGACCATCGCCAACGCCTCGGCCAATGTGGACCAGTAGACGGCAAGCGGCAGGTTCACGGCCAGCTTCATTGCCGCCCCGTTGCCTGCGGGCCCCATGTGTTCGACGCGCTTGCACAGCTGGTCGAGCACCGGTTTCGCGCGGGCAAATGCGGCATCCGACCCGCCTGCCATGCCCAGAAGCTGCCCCTTGAGCGCCGGGGCGACCGTGCCGCCCACCGGGCAATCGACGAAATCGGCCCCAGCCGCCGTGACACGGGCGGCCATAGCGCGGGTTTCCTCGGGCAGAAGCGTGGACAGGTCCACGACCAGCTTGCCCGCGATGCCTGCGGCGATCAGGGCATCGACGACCGCTCCCACCGCCGCCGCATCGGTCAGCGAGACAAGGATCACGTCGCAGCCTGCCAACGCCGCCACATCGGCGGCGACGCTCGCCCCCGTCTCGGCCGCGGCCTTGGTCCGGTCGGCCGTCCGGTTCCAGACGGTCACGGCATGGCCGCATTCGATAAGACGTTTCGCATAGGCCGTGCCCATGCGCCCCGTTCCTGCAATCGCGATCCCTGTCATCTTGTTCCCCTTTCCGCCGCTCAGGCCGCAGGCCCGCCGATCCGCACCTGCATCGGCTCCAGCCCGTCGACCGAGCAATCCAGCACATCGCCCGTTACCACGGCACCCACACCCGCGGGCGTTCCGGTCATGATGATGTCGCCGGCCTTCAATTCATGCTGCTGTGACAGTTTGGCGATGATCTCGTCGATCTTCCAGATCAGTAGCGAGATGTCGGCATCCTGTTTGGTCTGCCCGTTCACCTTGAGGCGCACATGGCCCGTGGTCATCACGCCGGTATCCTCGACCCGCGTGACCGGACCGACCGGCGCGGACTGATCGAAGGATTTCGTGATCTCCCACGGCAGGCCCTTTTCCAGCGCGGCGGCCTGATGGTCGCGCCGCGTCATGTCGAGACCCACGGCGTAACCGAAGATATGGCCCGACGCCTCGGCCTCGGGGATGTTGTAGCCGCCCGACTTCAGCGCCACGACCAGTTCGCACTCGTAATGAAAGTTGTTGGTGAAGACCGGATAGGGGATCTCGCCGCCGTTTTTCACCAGCGCGTCGGCAGGTTTCATGAAGATGACCGGCGGGTCACGCTCGTCGGCGTTCATCTCGATGATGTGGGCGACGTAGTTCTTGCCGATGCAGTAGATGCGGCGCACCGGAAACTTTTCGTCGGAGCCGGTGATATCGAGATGGGCCTGCGGCGGCGGGGTGACGGCAAAAGCGACCATGTTGAAAATCCTCAGATTGGGGCGACCAGGCTGCGCGACGGTGCGCCGGGCCGAGTCAGGACAGCCCAGCATTTAGCGGTTCGCCCCTCAGATCAAGATATGAAACGACCCTAAAGATCATTTCATATATTATTTTGCCATGCAGTAAGAATCATATAGGGTGACAAAAGGCCCTCAGATGCCTCGTGCCGCAGGGTCAACCAAGACATATGGGAGGAGACAACATGACCACTCGGACACTGTCCCGCCGGACGTTCGGCCAGCTTGCGGTCGGCGGTTTCGCAGCCGCGACGCTGGGCGCACCGTCGATCCTGCGCGCGCAGACTGCCATCACTTTTGCCGTACCCAACCCTTCGGCACTGACCTGGCTGCCCTACTGGGTTGCGGTCGGCGAAGGCTATTTCGCGGAAGAAGGCCTCGATCTGCGGCTTGAGGCGATCGACGGATCGTCGGCGGTCTTGCAGGCGATGACGGCCGGGCAGGCGCAGATCGGCGCACCGGGGCCGGGGCCGACGCTGGGCGCACGCGCCCGTGGCGTGGATGTGAAATTCATCTACAATCTTTATCCCAAGTCGGTCTTCGGCATCCTCGTCAAGGACGAGAGCACGTTCCAGACGCCCTCCGACCTTGCCGGCAGCGTGATCGGCGTGGGCACGGCGGATGGCGCGGAGGTGTCTTTCACCAGTGCGATCATGGCCGATCTGGGCATGGCACCGGGCACCGATTTCACCTACCTGCCCATCGGCGACGGCGGCACGGCAGCGGTGGCCTTCTTGCGCGATGACGTGGCCGCCTATGCCGGCGCCGTGTCGGATGCGGCGATCCTTGCGTCGCGGGGCATGAACCTGCGGGAAATCACGCCCGAGGCCTATCTGGGCTTTTTCGGCAACGGCATTGCCATGCTTGAAAGCCAGATTGCCGCCATGCCCGACCTTGCGCCGAAATTCGGCCGGGCGCTGGTGCGCGGCACTCGGTTCGCGATGGACCCGGCGAACAAGGACACCTGTCTGGCGCATTGCGCCACCGGCAACCCGCAAGAAGGCGAACAGGATTATGCCGCGTCGCTCTTCGACGGTGTGATGAACCGGATGACGCCGACCGACGCCTTCATGCCGCAGGGCTTTGGCTACCAGCCGCCCGAGCATTGGCAGGCGATCCACGACAGCGCCGTCGCCTCGGGCGCGCTGTCTGCCCCGCTCGACGATCTGTCGGCCACCTACACGAACGAGTTCGTGGCCGGTTGGAACGCCTGAGGATGCCGGTTGAAACCCGCCAATTGAAATCCGTCCCGGCCGCGTCTCAGACGCGGCCGGTCTACCAGATCGCGCGGCTGTCCAAGACCTATGCCCGCAACCAGCTGGTGGCGCTGTCGGATGTCCATCTGACGATCAACAAGGGCGAATTCGTCTCGGTCGTGGGGTCCTCGGGTTGCGGAAAATCGACGCTTCTCAAGATCATGGCCGGCCTTATGCCGCCGACCACGGGCCGCGTCGTGCTGGAAGGCGAGCCAGTCGTGGGGCCAAGGCGCGACATCGGGATGATGTTCCAGCAAGCGACTCTCCTACCGTGGAAAACCACGATCGAGAACATCTTGCTGCCCATCGAGATGCGCGACGGCCGCGCCGCCGCCCGCGATGCGCGCGACCGTGCCATGGACCTGCTGACGCTGGTGGGCTTGGGCGATTTCGCCAATGTCTATCCCGGCGAATTGTCGGGCGGCATGGCGCAACGCGCCTCGATCTGCCGGATGCTGGTCAGCGATCCGGCGATGCTGCTGCTGGATGAGCCGTTTTCGGCGCTCGACGAATTGACCCGCGATTTCATGAACATGGAGTTGCAGCGGATCTGTTCGGAACGCCACGCCACCGCGTTCCTTGTGACCCATTCGCTGGCCGAGGCGGTATTCTTGTCAGACCGCATTCTTGTGATGAAGGCCCGCCCCGGCCGCATTGTCGAGGATATCCGCATCGACCTGCCGCGTCCCCGGACGCTCGAGATGATCAACACGCCCGAGTTCGGCGAAATCGTCGCCCATATCCGCGACCTGCTTGGACGGGAGGCCTATTCATGACCGACGCGACACAACAGGACACCGACACCGACGCCGACACGATCTGGGTCGAACACGAGGCACTGATCGACCGTATCCCGCGTTGGGTGGCGATGACGCTGCTGTTCATCGTGGTCGTGGGTATCTGGGATCTGGCGACACGTCTGGAATGGGTGTCGCGGATCATCCTGCCCACGCCGGGCGAAACGCTCGATGACCTGATCTTCGTGGGTCGGAATCTGGCATCCGGCGGCTATATGCTAGAGGCGCTCTGGACCACGACGCGGACGGTCTTTTATGCCTTTGCCATCGCCATCGGCATCGGCTTTTCACTGGGCGTTCTGGTCGGAGAGACGAAATTCGGCGAGCGTGCTGTGATGCCTTATCTGGTCGCCATCGACACCATGCCCAAGGTGGCTTTTGCCCCGTTGTTCATCGCATGGCTCGGGTTCGACATCGCCTCCAAGGTGGCGCTGGCGGCCTTCATCGCGACCTTTCCCATCGTGGTCGCGACGGCTGCGGGCCTTTATGCCGCGTCCGAGAATGAACGCATGCTTTTCAAATCCATCGGTGCCACCCGGATGCAGACGCTGGTGCGGCTCAAGCTTCCCAACGGGCTGCCCTACATCTTCACCGGCCTCAAGATTGCCGCCGTCGGCGTCATGGCAGGGGCGATCACCGGGGAATTCCTTGGTGGCGGCAGCGGGTTCGGCGCGCTGATCCGGCAATCGGCCAGCCAGCTTGACACGCCGCGCGTTTTCTCGCTGATCCTCTATCTCAGCCTTCTGGGGCTCGCGCTCTATTTCATGGTGGTCTTCTTGCAGCGACGTCTTGTCTTCTGGAACAAGTCCCAAACCCCCGGCGGGATCGGCTGACATGGGCGGTGCCTCTGTCTCCGTTTCCGGTGTGCGTAACCTGTCGGAACAGGCCTATGACCAGATCCGGCGCGACATCTTGCAAGGCGATCTCTTTCCCGGTGACAAGCTGACGATCGAGGGGATGTCGGAGCGCTACGGGATCGGCGCGGTCCCCGTGCGCGAGGCGCTGAACCGTCTGTCGTCCGAGGGGCTGGTGGAACGGCGCAGCCATCGTGGCTTCAACGTGATGCCGATTTCCATGGCTGAGCTGGAAGAGCTGGTGAAAACGCGGATCTGGCTGGAAACGCTGGCCCTGACCGAGTCGATGAAGAACCATGACGAGGCATGGGAGGAACAGCTGGTGGTCAGTTTCCACCGGCTGGCCCGCACCCAGCGCCTGTTGCCCGACGACAGCAGCCGCGAGACCAGCGAGGAGTGGGAAGCCCGGCACAAGGATTTCCACATGCTGCTTCTGGCGCGTTGCGGGTCTTCGTGGCTCTTGGATTTCTGTTCCACGCTGATGGATCAGGCGGTGCGCTACCGCAACCTGTCGATGAACACCAACCCCAACAAGGCACGGCGCGAAGGGGCTGCGGCCGAACACAGCGCGATCCTTGATGCCGTGCTCGACCATGACACGGCGCGGGCCTGCGCGTTGCTGGCGGACCATTACGCGGTCACGCTGGACAGCCTGCGCACGGTTCTGGTGACCGATGCCGGGGCCGAGGCCATCGGGACGCCGGAGGTCTAGGCGTCCCGGGCGGCCTCACGGGCGAGCGCCTGAAACCGTTCGAACAGGTCGAACCGGCGGGCATGCCATTGTGCGGTGTCTGGCGCGGGGTCATGGCGTCGCGCGCAACTCGACATCGTCGCCATCGCGGATCCGCCATCGGGAAAGAGCCCTGCCGCCATCGCGCCCAGAATGGCGGAGCCGAGCAACACGGGTTCTTCGGTCTGGGGTGCTTCGACCGGAATGCCGGTCGCGTCGGCAAGAATCTGGCGCACCAGATCGCTGCGGCCCGCACCGCCGCTGATGACGATGGACTCGATCATGGCGCCCGCGCGGGCCTGTGTTTCGATGATCTGGCGCAGCCCGTAAGCCAACCCCAGAAGGCCAGCAAGATAGAGATCGACAAGGCTGTCGATGCTGTCCTCCATCCCCAGCCCGGCGACGACGGCGCGCGTCATGGGATCGGCAAAGGGGGCGCGATTTCCAAGGAATTCGGGCACAACATGCAAGCGGGCGGCGCGGCGCAAGATCACCTCGGGCGTGTCGCCCCCGGCCATCGCCCGACGCGCCAGCCAGTCGGGCAGGGACAGGCCATTGGCCTTTGCGGCGGCGGTGGCCTCAAGGCTGGCGGGATGGTGGCGCAAGAGATGCGCGATGGCTGCCCCCGCCGCCGATTGGCCGCCCTCGTTAAGCCACATGCCCGGCACCATCGCCGAAAAATATGGACCCCAGACGCCGGGCACAAAGACCGGATCGCGGGTGGTGGTCATGGTGCAAGACGATGTGCCGAAGACATAGGCCATCCGCTTCTCGGATGTCGCGCCCGGCGCGCCCACGGTGCCAAGGCCCCCCGCATGCGCGTCGATCAGGCCCGCTGCCACGCAGGTTCCCACAGGCAAGCCCATGTCGGCCGCCGCCTCGGGCGTCAGCCCTGCGCCCAAGGCTGTTCCGGCATCGACGATCTCGGTCCCGATCCGGGCAAAACCGTCCTCGGCCAGATCGCCCAGACCAACATCGCGAAAGAACCCCGCGCTCCAGCCGCCATCCTTTAGCACATAGGTCCATTTGCAGGTCACGGTGCAGATCGACCGCGCCAGCGAGCCGGTCGCACGCCAGGTCAGGAAATCGGTCAGATCAAGGAACTGCCAAGCGCGGCCGTAGCTGTCGGGGTTCTGTTCCTTGAGCCACAAGAGCTTGGGCGTCTGCATCTCGGGCGAGATGACGCCGCCGACATAGCGCAGCACGCCGTGCCCGCCCGCGTTGATCCGCGCGGCCTGATCCAATGCGCGGTGATCCATCCAGACGATGATGTCGCGCGCGGGGGCGCCACCGGGGCTGACCGGCAGGGGCGCGCCGCCCGGACCCAGCACCACGAGCGAACAGGTCGCGTCGAACCCGATGCCCGCCACGGTCGCAGGGTCGATGCCCGCCGCCGCCACGGCGCCGCGCGTGGCCGTGCAGACCGCTGCCCAGATCTCGGTCGAGCATTGTTCGACCCGGTGTCCGTCGCCATGGAACACGGTGATGTCCTGTTTGGCGGTGCCCAGAAGCTGCCCCTCAAGGTCGAATACACCGGCCCGCGCGCTGCCGGTTCCGACATCGACGCCGATGACATGGGCACCGCTCACAGGTCGCACCCGTGCGGCAGGATCGTGAGATCGCGGATCACCACGCCTTCGGGTCGGGTCAGCATGAAGAGCACGGCGTCCGCCACCTCGCGCGCCTCCATCAAGCTGCGGCTGGCCAGCGCCTCGTCCATCTTGGCCTTTGGCCAGTCATCCAGAAGGGCCGTGATGACCGGACCAGGCAGCACCGCGCCCATGCGCACATTGTGCGGGATCAGTTGACGCCGCGTGGAATGGACGAAGGCCTGCACGGCGAATTTCGAGGCGGTGTAGATCGGTTCCCACACCACCGGCACGACACCCGCGATGGAGGAGGTGAAGATCACGTCGCCGGATTTCTGCGCCACCAGATGCGGCAGCACGGCGTGGACAGACCGGAAGGCGGCGTTGACGTTGAGGGTCAGTACCCTGTCCCATTGGTCGGGGTCACCGTCGGTCACCGGGCCGCCGACATAGGCGCCTGCATTGGCGTGGAAGATGTCGAGCCGCCCGGTGCAGGCCAGCAGGCGCGGCAGCATCGCCGATACGGCCGCCCCGTCCAGCAGGTCGAGCGTCACGGCATGCGCGCCCGGACCCATTTCGGCGGTCAGAGCTGCAAGCGCCCCGGCATTGCGGTCGATCAAGATGACCTCGGCCCCCTCAGTCAGCATCGCCCGCGCGCAGGCAAGGCCGATGCCAGACGCCGCGCCCGTGATCGCCGCCGTCTTGCCTTGCAACCGCTCCGTCATGCCGCGCCTCTTTCCCGTTCGATCAGCCCGTATTGCCGCGCCTTGTTGCGCAAAAAGGGCAGGCCGCGCCCGATCACCTCCTCGGCGCTGTCGGCCACGGGCCGCCAGACCGACAGGCCATGGGCGATCTCCGGCGGCATGTTGACGAAGCTTTCCATCGCCAGCCCGCCCTCGAACCCGATGGCGGCCAGCGCGCCGAAAATCTCGTCCCAGTCGCAGGTCCCCTCGCCCGGCGTGCCCCGGTCCGATTCCGACAGGTGGATGTAGCGCAGGTGGTCGCGCCCCGCGATGATGCCGTTGGCGGCACCCTTTTCCTCGATGTTCATGTGGTAGGTATCAAGGTGCAGGAACAGGTTGTCGGCCCCCACCCTTTCGATCATCGCGACCCCTTGGGCGGCGGTGTTGATCAGGTGCGTCTCGTAGCGGTTCACCGGCTCTATCCCGAAGGCCAGACCATGCCCCCGCGCGATGCGCGCCGCGGCGTCGATCACGCGGGCGACGTTGTCCAACTCCGCCGTCGTCGGCGGCAGGCCAGACCGCTCTCCGATGCCGCCATAGGTCACGCCGGTCAGCGCCAGCGCGCCAAGACCCGCGCAGCGATCCAACGCCAGCGTCAGGAACGCGATCGCGCCGTCAGGGTTGTGCGACGCCCAGACGGCTTGCGGCAGGCCCAGCGAACAGACGGCAGGCAGGCCCGCCTGTTCCAGCAGACGACGGCCCAGCGCGGCATCGGTGGAGCTTGGGTCAAGCAGCGCGATTTCCAGAAAATCCATGCCCGATGCCTTGGCCGCCGCAATCGCGCGCGCGGCCCCTTCCGCATCCCAGCGCATGGTCCACATGCTGGTGTGAACGCCAAAGCCCTTCATATGCTGGAATACCCCCCTTCGATCATCACGATCTCGCCGTTCATCAGATCCGAAGCGGGCGAGGCGAGGTAGAGCGCCAGATCCGCAATCTCGACCGGGTCTCCGAAACGGCCCAGCGGCGTGCGGGCGATGAACGGATCGCGGCGGTCGGGCGCGGACCAGAGCTTTTGCCCCATCTCGGTCAGGACGACCGTGGGACAGATGGCGTTGACCTGCACATTATGCGGCGCGGCCTCGACCATCAGGGATTTGGTCAGCGCGTTCAGCCCGCCCTTGGAGGTGGCGTAGGCCGCGTGATCTTGCAGCGCGATTACCCCGGTCTGCGACGAGATGTTGATGATCTTGCCCATGCGCCGCGCCATCATGCCGGGCAACAGGGCCTGCGCCAGCACGAAGGGTGCCGTCAGGTTCACGGCGAGCGTGCGGGTCCAATCGTCAAGGCTGTAGCCCACCACCGGGCCGGTCAGCGCGATGCCTGCGGAATTGACCAGAATGTCGATCCGGGGCGCTGCCTCCAGCGCGTGGGTGGCGATGGCTTGGGTCTCACCCGTATCGGCAAGATCGCCAGTGATGGGCGTGAAGCTGCGCCCTTTGGCCGTCACCCGTGCGCCGGTTTCGGCCAATCGCACCGCATCGCGCCCCTGTCCGACGATATCGGCGCCCGCATCGGCAAAGACCGCCGCGATGGCCTGCCCGATGCCTGACGACGCGCCGGTGATCAGCGCGGTGCGCCCCGTCAGGCTGAAACGCCGGGTCCAGTCGGGCAGGGTCATTCAAGGTTCGTGTGATTGGCGCGCATCGCCTCGGGCGTGATGCCCAGACGGTCCCGCAGGTCGAGCACAAGCAGTTCGAAGACCAGAAACATCAGCGCCTCATAGAGCGAGCCCATCGGCAGGATCGAGGTGGTGGCTGTGCCCTGATCGGCGGCCATGGTCTGCGCCGGGATGTGCAAGACCAGATCGGCGGCTTGCGGCACCGTCCCGCCCGGTTCGGCCGTTACGCAGATCACCCGTGCGCCCGCGCCTTGTGCCACGCCGACCAGCGCCGCGACTGTCGAAAACTCGCCCGGCCCCGCGCTGACCATCAGGATATCGCCCGCAGCCAAGGGCGGTGTGGTCATGTCCCCCACCACATGCGCGTCACAGCCAAGATGATAGAGGCGCATCGCCAGCGCCTTCATCATCAGCCCTTCGCGCCCGACACCGTAGCAGGCGATGCGGCCAGCCTGCGCCAATGCCTCGGCCACCGGGCCAAGCTGCGCCAGTACGTCAGGCGCAAGGCCGGGGCGCAGTTCGCTCAGCAGGCGGTCGGCGAGGTCCATGATCACGCGCGCCCCATGGTGATCTGGATTTTCACATCCGTCGGCCGCGCCTCGACCGCGCGGTCGAAGGCCTTGATGCTGTCCTCGAAGGTGAATGTCTCTGAAATCAGCGGCTTGAGGTCGATCTTGCCCGATCCCACCAGCGCGATGGCGCGATCATACATATTGGCGTAGCGGAACACGGTTTCCATCCGGATTTCCTTGGACTGCGCCAGCACCAGATCGACCGGCACCGGGTCGACCGGCATGCCGACCCAGACCACGCAGCCCGCGGGTGCCACGGCCTGCAGCGCTGTGTTGACCGAGGCCGCAGCGCCCGCGCATTCAAACACCACATCGGCGCCCCAGCCTCCGGTGTCGGCCCGGATGCGCGTTGCCGCATCCTCGCGCGTCACGTTGACGGGGATGATGTTGCCATATTGTGCGGCCACACCCAGCTTCGCATCGACCAGATCGCTGATGTAGACCCGCGCGCAGCCCCCCGCCAAGGCGGCCAGCGCGGTCAGGATGCCGATGGGGCCCGCGCCCGTCACCAGCGCCACATCGCCCGGCTTGATCCGCGCGCGCGTCGCCGCCTGCAGCCCGATGGCCAAGGGTTCGACCATCGCGCCCTCGGCAAAGCTGACGCTGTCGGGCAAGCGGTAAGTAAAGGCCGCCGGATGCACAACATGCGGCGTCAAGCAGCCGTGGATCGGCGGCGTGGCCCAGAACCGCACCGAAGGGTCGACGTTGTAGACCCCCAGCTTGGAGGCGCGCGAGGTCGTGTCAGGAATGCCCGGCTCCATGCAGACGCGGTCGCCGACCGACAGGTCGTGGACGCCCGGTCCGCATTCCACCACCACCCCCGCGGCCTCATGGCCCAGCACCATTGGCGCTTCGACCACGAAGGGGCCGATGCGTCCGTGGGTGTAGTAATGCACGTCGCTGCCGCAGATTCCGACCGTGTCGATGGCGATGCGCACCGCGCCTTCACCCGGTGTCTGGGGCAGGTCGATGTCGCGCAGCGAAAGCCGGCGGGTCTCTTCCAATACGAGGGCGCGTGCCATGTTGCGCTGTGCCTTGCCTGTTGTATCCCGCTGCGCGGCTTGCGACGGTAGAGTCGCGGTTGAGCCCGCCGCTGGATTGATCCATAAGTATCGGCAAGATTACAAATGTAATCCTCTAGGTCAAGCGCGGCGGCGGCAGGGAGAGACGGCAATGTTCCTCGGAATCGATCTGGGCACCTCGGGGGCCAAGCTTCTGGTGACCGACGACCGGCAATCCGTCGTGGCCGAGGCGCATGCCCCGGTCGCCAGCCGAAAGCTGCCCGCGCCGTGGTCGGAACAAGACCCGCAGGACTGGATCGCCGCCATCGAACAGGCGTTGTCGCAGATCGTGGGCGCGCATCCGGGGCTTCTGGGACAGGTCAGGGGCATCGGGTTGTCGGGGCACATGCATGGCGCGGTGCTGCTCGATGCCGCCGACAATGTCTTGCGCCCCTGCATCATGTGGAACGACGGGCGCGCGGCGCAGGAATGCGCCGACCTGACCGCGAGGGCTGATTTCGAGGGGGTTGGCGGCAACCTTGTCATGGCAGGCTTCACGGCGCCGAAACTGCTGTGGGTGCAGCGCCATGAGCCGGAGATGTTTCGCA
This sequence comes from Roseicyclus mahoneyensis, assembly GCF_003148775.1. Taxonomy (GTDB): domain Bacteria; phylum Pseudomonadota; class Alphaproteobacteria; order Rhodobacterales; family Rhodobacteraceae; genus Roseicyclus; species Roseicyclus mahoneyensis. The sequence goes on along the minus strand of NZ_QGGW01000006.1, from coordinate 249,576 downwards.
AGATTTCCTGCGTTCTGCTGCCCAAGGATTACGTCCGCCTCTGGTTGACGGGCGACCACGTGGCCGAGATGTCGGATGCGGCCGGGACGCTCTGGCTGGATGTTGGGGGCCGCGCATGGTCACCGGCCTTGCTGGAGGCAACGGGCCTGACCGAGGCGCAGATGCCCCGATTGGTCGAAGGCACCGAGGCCAGCAGCCGGCTTCGTGCTGAGCTGTGCCGGTCATGGGGCTTTGCGCCCGACACCATCGTCGCGGGCGGCGCGGGCGACAATGCGGCTGCGGCCTGCGGCATGGGCATCGTCGAGGATGGGGCCTTTGTTTCGCTCGGCACGTCAGGCGTGGTCTTTGCGCCGACCAAGACATTCCGGCCCAATACGAAACAGGGCGTCCATTCCTTTTGCCACGCAGTGCCCGGCACATGGCACCAGATGGGGGTGATCCTGGCGGCAGCAAGTTGTCTGGACTGGCTGGCGCGGATCATGGGGCGCGATGTGGCCGCGATGCTGACCCTGCTGCCCGAGCGGATCGACGGCCCGTCGCCGGTACGATTTCTGCCTTACCTGACGGGCGTGCGCACACCGCACAACGACCCGATGGCGCAGGCATCGTTCCATGGCATGACAGCGCAGACGGATGGCGCCGATCTGGTTCAGGCGGTGCTTGAGGGCGTGGGTTTCGCGCTCAAGGATTGCGTCGATGCCTTGGCGGCAGCGGGGACGACGATTGATCAGGCCTATGCGGTGGGCGGCGGATCACGCGCGCGCATTTGGCTGCAGATCATCGCCGATATCTGCGACGTGACGCTTTTGATCCCTGAACGCGGCGAATATGGTGCGGCCTTTGGCGCGGCGCGGCTGGCGCAGGCGGCGGTGGCGGGGGGCTATGATCCGTCGCTTTTCGGCAAGCCTGCCGTGGCGCAGGTGATCCAGCCCGATGCAGGGCGCAGCGCGGCCTATGCCGAGGCGCACCGCCAATGGCGTAGGCTTTACGCCGACGCCTGACCGCAGGAGGCCAGCACAGCCTCGGCTGTCGCTTCGTCCGTGACAAGCGTATCGACGAACCCTGCCCGCAGCGCGGCGCAAATCACCGGCACCTTGTGCGCCCCGCCCGCGGCAAGGATCACGTTGGGAATGGCGCGCAGATCATCCAGCGTCAGGCCCACGAGCCGACGGTTGATGTCGTGATCGACGAGCCGCCCTTCGGCATCGAGGATATGGCCGATGATGTCGCCCACGCCCCCCAGCGCCACCAGTTCGGCAAGGTCGACATCGCGCGGCAGCGCATCGCGGACCAGCAGCGAACTGCTCAGGTCGCCCGCCGCCAGCGCCACCGCATCGCAGCCGCGCAGTTTCTCAAGCCCTTCAACGATCACATCCTGTTCCATGAACATCCGTCGGCTGGCAGCACTGCCCGCGTAGACAGGTGCGACAAAGAAACTGTGCTGGGCGTTGCACAGATCGGCCAGCCGCGTCGTGATCTCGTAGCCGTTCACATCAGACCCGCGCAAGATGCCGCCCATCACCGACACGATCTCCAGATCGGGCCGGTTGATCGGCTGCATGTGCCGCGTCGCAAGGTTGAGTGTATTGCCCCAGGACATGCCGAAGCGGCGCATCGCGGGGTCCTGCAACAACCCGCCCAGATGCCCCCCCAGCCCGGCACTGACCAGCGGCGTGACCGCGGACGGTTTTTCCGGGCTTGGCACCACCACCGCGCGCGTCAGGCCGAAACGGTCGGCCAGTCGCCATTCCAGTTCGGCGCTGGCCGCATAGATGCTGTCGATCGATACCCGCAAGATGCCGCGTTGGCGCAAGTCGCTCAGGCCCTTGTTCACCCGCAGACGGGTCAGGCCGAACCGCTCGGCGGCCTCGGCCTGCGTCAGCCCCTCGATCTCGCAGGCATAGGCCAGCCGGACCAGAAGCTGTTCCTCGACGTCGATCTGTTCGGTCTTGATGCTGCGCGACATGCGGCTCCCGCTACTGGCTCAGGCCGTGATGTAGAACGCCGCGCGACATGGCAACCGTCAAGGCCCGGCAGGTTATTTCACCGCCCCCATGGTCAAGCCACGCACCAGTTGCTTGGAGGCAAGCAGCGCGAAGATCAGCACCGGAATGACGATCAGCGTCGAGGTGGCCATGATCTTGCCGTAGGGCAGGTTATAGCCTTCCATGAAGGATACGGCCATCGCGGGCGCCGTTCGGGCCTCGCTGCGCGTCAGGATCAGGCCGAACATCAATTCGTTCCACGAAAAGATGAAGGAAAAGATCGCCGAGACCGCGACGCCCGGCATCGCCAGCGGCAGACAGATGCGCGTCATGATGGTGAATTGCGACGCGCCCTCCATCCGGGCGGCCTCGTCCAGCTCATAGGGGATGCCGCGGATCTGGTCGGTCACGATCCAGATCACGATGGGCAGGTTGAAGGTCAGGTAGATCAGCACCAGCGTGATATGCCGGTCGAGCAGATCGAGATTCCGCGCAATCAGGAAGAAGGGCAGCGCCAGCACGATGGGTGACACCATGCGGTTGGTGATGAACCAGAACCACAGATCCCTTTTGCCGCGAAACTCGAACCGCGCCAACGCGAAGGCGGCAGGCACCCCCAACACCAGCGCCAGCGCCGTGGTCGAGACGGCGATGATCAGCGAATTGATCAGCGACCGGCCGACCCCGTCTTCGAACAGGGCCTCGCGGTAGTTTTGCAGCGTGGGCTCGAAAATCCACGCGGGCGGGGCCTGCAGCGCCACGACCTGCGTTTTCAGCGATGTCGTGACCATCCAGTAGAAGGGAAAGACACAGATCACGATGATGGCCGCCAGCAGCAGAAGCTGGATGGCGTAGGACCGTTGGGTGCGGGTCATCGCCTCAGACCTCCTTGTAGAAGACGCGGATGTAGATGCGCGCCAGAACGATGGTGATCGCCAGCAAGATGATCGCCTGAGCGGATGCCAGCCCTTGGTCGAAGGCACGGAACCCCACGCGCTGGATCATCAGCGAGATGAACTCGGTCGAGGCGCCGGGTCCGCCCCGCGTCAGGGTAAAGACCATGTCGAAAAGTTTCAGCGTATCGGCGGTGCGCAAGATCAGAACCGCGACCAGGCCGGGCACCAGAAACGGCAACTGCACGTAGCGCAGGATGGTCCACCAGTTCTTGGTTTCCAGCCGCGCGGCCTCCTCCACCTCTCCGGGCACCATGGTCAGCCCCGCCAAAAGCACCAGCGCGACAAAGGGCGTCCACTGCCAGACATCCCAGAAGATGATCATGACAAAGGCATTGGTCGGGTCACCGATCCAGTTGATGTTGGCCCCGCCCATCAGTTGGTTCACCACACCGAAACGCTGGTTGAACATCACCTGACCCAGCAGCCCTACGACAGCATAGGTGGTCGCCATCGGTAGCACGAGGCTGAGGCGGCAGAGCGTTTTCACCAGCGTCAGCCCCGGCTGGTGCAGGACCAGCGCGATCCCAAGGCCAAGCGCCAGTTGCAGCGGCAACGAGGTGCCCAGCAGGAAGAACGTCCGCCCCATCGCCTGCCAGAAGGCCCCATCGGTCAGGACGGTCTGGTAATTGTCCAACCCGACAAAGCGGAACTGGCGCATCCGCGTGAGATTGAAGAAATGCAGCGAGGTCCAGGCCGCGTATATCAGCGGCGCGATGCCGATCAGCGCAAGCGCGATCACCGATGGCCCGATGAAGGCGAAGATCGTCTTTCGCGAGGTTCTGCCGCGCATGTCCTGTTCCCCTCCCCAAGGTGAAACGGGGCGGCGCATGGGCCGCCCCGATCCGTCATTTCATCCGCGCGCTTACTGCGCGAGGGGCTTGTCGCCGCTGTAGTAGCCAGATGCCTCGAGGATCGCCTCCATCCGGGTGCCGATCTCGGTCGCGCCTTGCTCGACGCTGACCTCGCCCAGCATCATCCTTGTGCCCCATTCCTGCACCACTTCCGAGATTTCCGGCCATTCGGCAAAGCGCGGGCGGAATTCCGGCACGCCCTCTGCCCAGCTTTCGACCAGCGCGGGGATGAAGGTGTAGGTTTCGGCCAGCGCCGGGTCGGCATAGGCCGATGCCCGCGCGGGCACGCCGCCACGCTGCAGGTATTCCACGGCATTGGCGGCCGAAGTGGCCCACTGGATGAACAGCCATGCGGCGGCCTGTTCGGCCTCATCGGCCTGTGCGGCCACGGCCAGCGAGAAGCCGCCCAGCGCCGGACGGCGCCCTGCGGGGCCGGTCGGCTCGGGTGCTACGCCCACGCAATCGACCACGCGCGAGGTTTCGGGATCGACGATCGAGGAGTAGAAGGCCGACCATTCCGTGATCATCGCCACTTCGCCCTGAGCGAAAGCGTTGACGGTTTCGGCATGGTCCCAGGCCACGATGCCATCGGGCATGAACTGCATAAGGTCCTGCCGGAAGTTGAGACCAGCCTGGCTTTCGGGGCTGAGCAGGTTCGAGCGGAAGTTTTCATCGAGGAAGGACCCGCCAAACGGCCAGAGCATCCGGGCAAAGCTATCGGCCGATTGCGTTTCGTTGCGCTTGGACTGTAGCGCAAAGGCGTATTGGCCATCGCCGGTCAGGGCGGGGCCATAGACATCCATCAGCTCCTGCCAGGTCTCGGGCGGACGGTCGAACCCGGCTTCTTCCAGCATGCAGCGGTTGTAGAACATCAGGCCGGAATAGTTGTCGAAGGGCAGGCCGTAGATCGTATCATCCCAGCCGCCAAATGCGTTCAGCACCAGCGGAAAGAAATCATCCATGTCGAGTGCCGGATCGACCAGTTCGGGGAACCGCGCCATGATGTCTTCGACCGGAACGATCCATTCGTTCTCGGCGAAGTTGCCGATCCACACGAGGTCGATCAGCGCGATATCCAGATCGCCGCCCGCCACGAAATCGCGGACCTGTTCGCCCAGCGCGTTCTCGTAGGGGTGGGTAACGATGTTGATGTTGATGCCCGTTTCCTCGGTGAAGGCGGGCAGCATTTCCTGGATGGCGTCATAGCCCGGGCGCAGCAGGAACACGACATCGACGGTCGTGCCGGCATAGGGCGCGGCGGCCTCGGCCAGACTCCAGGTGCTGGATTGGGCGTTTGCGGCGGTTGCGGTCGCAGCCACAAGCGCCGTAGTGCAGAGCATGGATTTCAGGTTCATTGGTATCCTCCCTAGTCGTGACAGCGTGGAAATCATTTGTCTCGACGTAAATACAAATGTATGAAATGGACGTAAAGTCAACACAAGTCTCGCAGCCGATACATATGTCCGCGACCTGCGGCGCGGCGCGGAACAGGGGAGAAGATCAGCGTGGCAACTGTCAACCTGAGCCAGATCAACAAGTTCTACGGCGCGACCCAGGCCCTGTTCGACGTATCGCTCGATATCGAGGATGGCGCGTTCGTCGTCTTTGTAGGGCCGTCAGGTTGTGGGAAATCCACGCTTCTGCGTGCCATCGCCGGACTGGAGGGGATCGACTCAGGCGCGGTGCGGATCGGCGAGGCTGACGTGACCGACACCGACCCCGCCGATCGCGGCGTGGCGATGGTGTTCCAGTCCTATGCGCTCTTCCCGCACATGACGGTGCGCCAGAACATGGAATTCGGGATGAAGGTGAACAAGGTCGATCCCGCCGAACGTACCCGCCGCATTGCCGAGGCCGCGCGCATCTTGCAACTTACCGACTACCTGGACCGCAAACCCTCGCAATTGTCGGGCGGCCAGCGCCAGCGCGTCGCCATCGGGCGCGCGATCGTGAAAAGCCCCAAGGTCTTCTTGTTCGACGAACCGCTTTCGAACCTCGACGCCAAGCTGCGGGTCCAGATGCGCGTAGAGCTTGAGGCGCTGCACAAGCAGTTGAACGCCACGATGATCTACGTCACCCATGATCAGGTCGAAGCGATGACCATGGCCGACAAGATCGTGGTCCTGAACGGCGGGCGCATCGAACAGGTGGGCGCGCCCATGGACCTGTATCATCGCCCCGCGACCAAGTTTGTGGCGGAATTCATCGGCTCGCCCGCGATGAACGTCTTCGCGCAGGCCCGGGTACCGGGGCTGCGGGGCCTGACGCTGGATGGTGCGACGGCCTACATCGGATGCAGGCCGGAGCATTTCATGATCCAGCCCGAAGGGACCGGGCATCTGGACGGCACGATCCTTGTGCGCGAGCAATTGGGTGGAGAGACGCTGCTTTACGCGTGCGTCTCCGACGACCTGACCCTCGTGGTGCGGACCGATGGCGATGACAGCACCGCGCCCGGAACGCGGATCGGGCTGGAAATTCCCGCACATCGGCTGCATCGCTTCGATGCCGACGGCCGGGCCCTGTCCTGACGGGGCCGCGCGTGACACAGCATCTGCAAAAGGCCGCACAGGAGACCGAGGTGCCAACGGTCGTGATCTTCGATTTCGACGGCGTTCTGGTCGACAGCGAGGTGATCTCGCTCAGCACGCTGCGCGACAGCCTGCAAGAATTCGGCGTCGCGATGACAGAGGCGCAAGTGCGCGAGACATTCCTCGGCGGCTCGATCCGGCAGATCAACGCCTTTTTGCAGACCGTCGCCAACCCGGCTTATCCGCCCGACCATTTCGAGCAGCGGTGGTACGCGCATCTTTTCGCCCGCTTCCGGGCCGAGTTGCGGCCGATGTCCGGAGCTCTGGCGCTGCTCGACCATCTCGATACGCGGGGCCATGGCTATTGCATCGCCTCCGGTGGGTCGATGGAACGGCTGGGCGTCGCGCTGGCGGTGACGGGGCTGGCGCCGCGCTTTGGCGACAGGGTCTACAGCGCAGACATGGTCGCGCGCGGAAAACCCGCGCCCGACATTTTTTTGCATGCGGCCCGAGAGATGGGGATCGCGCCCGAGCGCTGTCTGGTGATCGAGGATTCCCCCGCAGGCGCAAGTGCCGCCCATGCGGCGGGAATGCGCGCGCTGGGCTTCGTCGGTGGTGCCCACCTGCGCGGACGCACAGATGAACACCGCGACCTGCTCATGTCGCTGCATGTCGAAACCGTCATCGACGACCTAGGGGCGGTCCGCGACCTGCTTTAGCTTCGCTCCCTCACAGCGCGTTGAGCAGCTGTGTGGTGGGCCAGGCATCGGCGGGCAGACCCAGACGCTGCTGTTCCGCGCGCACAGCGGCGCGGGTGCCTGCGCCAAGGATGCCGTCGATCGCCCCAACGTTATGGCCGCGCGCCTGCAGGCGTTGCTGCAACACCCGCATCTGGTCGCCCGACAAGCCCGGATCGGGGTTGCGGGCGTCAAAGACCGGCGCGCCTTCAAGGCGGGTCGCGAAATAGGCGGCAGTCAGGACATAGGTAAAGCTCTGGTTCCATTCGAACAAAACGCTGAAGTTCGGATAGGCCATGAAGGCCGGCCCGTTGCGCCCCTGCGGCAGCACGACCGAGGCCTGCGAGCCCGGCATCGGCAAGGCCCCGCCCGCCCGGGCGCGCACGCCCGCCGCCTCCCAGTCGCTGACGCGGCGCGTGGTTTGCACGCCGGTCTGGAACCAGTCGAGGTCGTTTGGCACCGTGATTTCCACCAGCCATGGCTCGTTGGGTCGCCAGCCCAGCGAGGACAGGACATTCGCGCCCGACATCAACGCATCCGGGGCGGAGGTCTGCAGGTCCACACGTCCGTCGCCATCCCCGTCGATGCCATTTTCCACGATATCCTCGGGCAGCATCTGAACCATCCCGATCTCGCCCGCCCATGCGCCTTGGGTGTTCACCGGGTCGAAATCGCCGTTCCGGTACAGTTCCAGCGCGGCAAAGATCTGCGGTCGGAACAGTTGCGGGCGGCGGCAGTCATGGGCCAGCGTCACAAGGCTGTTGAGCGTGTTGTAATCGCCCTGAAAGGCACCGTAGTCAGTTTCAAAGGCCCAGAAGGCGAGCAAGATGCCCCGGCTCACGCCGAAACGGCGCTCGGCCTCGGAAAAGACGGCATTGAAACGCTCGGCATTACGACGGCCCGCGTCCATCCGGTTTTGCGAAATCAGGCGGCGGGCGAATTCGATGAACGGTTGCTGGAAGAACCCCTGCCTTCGGTCGGCATCCAGAGTGCGCTGGTCAAACCGCGCGCTGCGAAAGAAGGCATCGACCGTGCCCTGATCAAAGCCGCGCGACACGGCCTCGGACCGAAGGCCCTGCACGAACTGGCCGAAATCGCCGCCGCATTGCTGGGCGCTGGCGGCCGTCGTGGAAAGGCCGAGGGCGAGGGCCCCGGCGGTGAGAAAACGCATCATGTTAAAAACCCTGTTGGTGCGATATTGCACCCGAGAGTATCAAGGCTGAGCAATCCCGCAAGCGCGGCGTCAGAGACTGGTGCGCTGGCGGGCGCGAAAGGTCGCGGCCTTGACCTTGTTGCCGCAGCGCGCCATGGAACACCAGCGCCGCCCTTGCCCACGCCCGTGGTCGAGGAACAGATGCGTGCAGCGCTTGCATTCCCGGAGACGCTGCAGATCGTCGCGCCGCAAGAGGTCGAACAGCCCCAACGCCACATGATCATGCACCCCACCCAGCGGCCCCGGCATCAGGTCCAGCGCGCCTGCGCGAAAGGTGAAGCCGCAATCCTGCAGCGTCGACTTGATCGCCGTTTCCAGCGTCAGCGCCTCTTCGCGCCCCGGTCTGCGCCCCGCCGCCATCGCCGACAGGACGGCATAGGCCGCTTCGCGCAGTCCGATCAGTGCCGTCATCTGGGCAGTGCCCGGCAGGGCCGAACCGCGCGGCACCAAGCCGGCCGCGCCCAGCCCCTCGACCAGATCCGCACCGCCTGCAAAGCTGTTGTGCAAGCGGGTCTTTCCGTCGTCGATGACGGTGTTCACGAAACTCAGGGCCGGGTGGCCTGGATCGCCGGAAATCATCGAAAGCGCCTTGCACAGATCGGGATCATGCCGACGGGTGGTCGACCTTTAGGCGCCAAGATGGTGGTTTCCCCTGCGCGCGTCCAGTGCCGAACCTGATCCGCCGATGTGGCTGTTTCGTGACGGATGCAACTGCAGCATACTCAAATCATTGACTTAATCGGGCGATGTTCCATCTTTGCCTCGTAAGGTCCTTGGAGGGACATCCAGATGTCGAGCTTTCTGCCCCAGTCGGTCCGCGACGAACTTGCCGCCGCACAGAAACAGGCGCGCCGCCGTCGCGCAACGCGGCTCGTGCATGTGGGCGACGAGGCCTATCCGATCCTCGAGATGACGGATCGCGGGTTCTCCGTGGACGCCGAGGATGCACCTCACCTGCGTGGCTTGATCGACATCTATGATGGCCCCCGGCACTTGTATCAGGCGCTGATCGTCGCCTCGGAACAGGCGGGCGATCTGATGCGCTATGAATTCAAGCGCAACACAGCCGCCACGACACGGGCGCCGGTGGATTTCGAGACCACGGTCGAGATCCCGGTTGGTCTGCTGCCCTCGGCCTGATTGGCGCGGGAATTTCCCGCGTTTGGGCGCTCCCGCGCATATATCTTCGACAACTCCCGCAAGCTGGCGCGTGAAACGCGACCGTTCTGCAGGATGGGCGGGCTATCCTTCCTTCATCGAATCCCCGCAAACGTGACCGCCCGGAGGCGCCGCCATGATCGAGACCCCCTATCTGTTGTTCCTCGGCGATGCGCCCGACCAGTTGGCTGCCAAGGTGGCGCAAGGCATCCGCGACTGGCGTCCCGACAATTCCGTGGGCCAGTTCCGGATGGAGGGCTGCCGCGCCGATGTGCGCCTGCCCGACATGGATCTTGCCACAGCCAAGGCCGCGGGGGCGAAAACGTTGGTCATTGGCGTGGCGAACCGGGGCGGCGTGATCTCGGCCGCGTGGAAAAAGGTGCTGGTGCAGGCGCTGGAGGAAGGCTTCGATCTGGCCTCGGGCCTGCACAACCTCTTGCGCGATGAGGAAGACCTAGCAGCCGTAGCGCGCGCCACAGGCCGGCAGTTGCACGATGTGCGGGTGCCGTCGGTGAAATACCCCATCGCCAATGGCGTGAAGCGGACGGGCAAGCGCTGTCTCACCATCGGCACGGATTGTTCGGTGGGCAAGATGTACACCTCGCTCGCCGTTGATGCCGAGATGAAGGCGCGCGGGCTCAAGTCCAGTTTCCGGGCGACGGGGCAGACCGGCATTCTGGTGACAGGCAATGGTGTGCCGCTCGATGCGGTGATCGCGGATTTCATGGCGGGGTCGGTGGAATGGCTGACGCCCGACAATGATGCCGATCATTGGGATCATATCGAGGGGCAGGGCAGCCTGTTCCACGTCTCCTATTCCGGGGTCACCATGGCGCTGATCCATGGTGGCCAGCCTGATGCGATGATCTTGTGCCATGAACCCACGCGGGCGCATATGCGGGGCCTGCCGGGCTATGATCTGCCCAGCCTCGAGGCGGTGCGCGACATGGCGCTGCCGATCGCGCGCATCGCTAACCCAGCCTGTCAGATCGTGGGCGTGTCGATCAACACGTCCGGAATGGGCGAGGATGAGGCGCTGAGCTATCTGGAAGCGACCGAAAAGCGGATGGGCCTGCCCGCCTGCGACCCGTTCCGGCAGGGTGCGGCGAAACTGGCTGATGCACTGGCAGCGCTATGATCCGGGTCTGTGCCGACACCTTCCGGCTTGCGCAGGTCTTTACCATCTCGCGCGGGTCGCGGACCGAAGCCAAGGTGCTGACCGTCACCGTCACCCGCGATGGCATCACGGGCCGGGGTGAATGTGTGCCTTACGCCCGTTACGGCGAAACGCTGGACAGCGTGCGCGCCCAGATCGAGGGGCTGCCCGAAGGCGTCACCCGCGACGCCCTGCAAGCGGCCTTGCCCGCAGGGGCCGCGCGCAATGCGGTCGATTGCGCGCTGTGGGATCTGGAGGCCAAGCGCGCCATTACCCGCGTCTGGGATCTGGCGGGCCTGCCCGCACCGGGGCCGGTGATCACGGCCTACACCCTGTCGCTCGACACGCCCGACAACATGCGCGCGGCGGCGGCAAGACACGCACATCGCCCGCTGCTCAAGATCAAGCTGGGCACGCCCGACGACATGCCGAGGCTGGAGGCGGTGCGCGCCGGTGCGCCCGCCTCGCGCATTATCGTGGACGCGAACGAGGGCTGGACGGCGGAGGTCTATGCCGATCTCGCGCCCCATCTGCTGCGCCTTGGCGTCGAGATGGTGGAACAACCCCTGCCTGCCGGGGCCGACGACATGCTGGCCGAGATCGCGCGCCCGCTGCCCGTCTGCGCGGACGAATCCTGCCACGATCGGCACAGCCTGCCGGGCCTCAAGGGCAAATACGACATGGTCAACATCAAGCTCGACAAGACCGGCGGCCTGACCGAGGCGCTGGCGCTGAGGGAATTGGCGCAGGCCGAAGGCTACGCGGTCATGGTCGGCTGCATGGTGGGATCGTCGCTGGCGATGGCGCCTGCGGTGCTGGTGGCCCAAGGCGTGGCGATTGTCGATCTTGACGGGCCGCTTCTGCTGGCCGAAGACCGCGCAACGCCTTTGGACTATGACGCCGCCGGGGTACACCCGGCCCGGCCCGAACTTTGGGGATGAACCTGCAATGGCCCGTACTGTCTACGTGAACGGAGAGTACCTGCCCGAAACCGAGGCGAAAGTGTCGATCTTCGACCGCGGCTTTCTGTTCGCCGATGGCGTCTACGAGGTCACCAGCGTTCTGGACGGCAAGCTGATCGATTTCGCGGGCCATGCCAAACGCCTGCAGCGCTCGCTCGATGAATTGCAGATGGCCAATCCGGTGACCGAAGATGAGCTGCTGGGCATCCACCGCGAACTGGTGCGGCTCAACGACATCGACGAAGGCTTGATCTACCTGCAGATCACGCGCGGCGCCGCCGACCGCGACTTCGCCTTTCCCAAGGATCCCGTGCCGACCATCGTTCTGTTCACGCAGGCCAAACCGGGGCTGGCGCAGAACCCGATGGCCAAGACCGGCATGAAGGTGATTTCCATCGAGGATCAGCGCTGGGGCCGGCGCGACATCAAGACGGTGCAGTTGCTCTATCCCTCGCTGGGCAAGATGATGGCCAAGGCCGCAGGCGCCGATGATGCCTGGATGGTCGAGGATGGCCATGTGACCGAAGGCACGTCGAACAACGCCTATATCGTCAAGGGCAACACCATCATCACCCGCCATCTGGGCACCGAGATCCTGCACGGGATCACGCGGGTCGCCGTGCTGCGGTTCGCGCGCGAGGCACAGATGACGGTCGAGGAACGCCCCTTTACCGTCGATGAGGCGAAAGCGGCGGATGAGGCGTTCATCACCTCGGCGTCAAGCTTCGTGATGCCGGTGGTGGAGATGGACGGCGCGCCCATCGGGACGGGCAAACCGGGTCATGTCACGGCCCGGCTGCGTGAGATCTATCTGGACGAGATGCGCCGCGCGGCCATCTGAGGCACCGCGCGGGTCCTGGCAGTCTGGCCGCCCCCCCGGCGCGCCCCGTGGGCGGGTAGCCGCGATGAGGACAGGCCCCTTGGGCCGGGTCGTCAGGCGGGGCCGAAGGAGGCCTCGCCGAAGCCGACATCGATGCCGTCGCCCAGGGTTACGTTCAGCACCACCACAACGACGCGCCCGTCGACCACGACCTCGAGGCCGTTTGCGCTGTCGCGCTGCTCGATCTCGTAGGGGAAGACGCCACCCATGTCCTGGCCCACTTCGATCGTGATCATCAGGGTGTCGGCCTCGGGATCGAAATCGGTGATCACCGCCGGCTCATCGGTGTCCGGCCTTCCCAGCGGCAGCAGAACCTCGAACTGGTCGCTGCCGAGGCCGCCTATCATGGTGTCGCCGAGCTTGCCGAACAGCACGTCGTCGCCTGCCTCGCCCTGCATCAGCGCGGGTCCGTCGTTGCGCCCTTCGCCGTCGGGGGCATAGCTGTAGATCACGTCGTCACCCGCCCCGCCCAGCAGCGTCTCAGCCCCTAGTCCGATCAGGGTGTCGTTGCCATCGGTACCGCCCACAATCCCGCTTGTGGCTCCATCAGGGGCGACGGTCAGCCCCCAGCCGACAGGGCCGGTGATCCCGGGAAGCTGGACCACGACCTGGTTGTTTACGAGGACCTCGAGCGTGTCGCCATTCTGGCGCAGCGATCCTTCGTAAAGGCCGGCATCCTCGCCCTCACCGATGTAATAGGTGACATTCAGCTGATCGTTGGCGTTGTCGAAATCCGTGATCACGGTCGGGCCTATGCCGCCGGTTGTGCTGTGTACCTCAAAAAGGTCCGCGCCGTCGCCGCCTGTCAGGAGGTCGCCCGGTCCACCGATCAGGGTGTCATTGCCGTCACCGCCCTGCAAGATGCCGGGCGTTGTCACCGCCAGGGCTGTTGTGCTGCCGGTCATCTGGCCGATCAGCACATCGTCACCCGCGCCCCCGATCACTGTATCGGACCCCGTGCCCGTCAATGTATCGGCCCCATCTGTGCCGATAAGGGGCACAGGCTCGCTTGAGGCGTTATCGACGACAACGGTCAGCCCCCAGCCGATGTTCCCCGTGATCCCAGGGAGTTGGGCCACGACCTGATTGTTCACGAGAACCTCGAGCGTGTCGCCGTTCTGGCGCAGCGATCCTTCGTAGAGGCTGGCATCCTCGCCTTCAGCCACGAAATAGGTGACAGTCAACTGATCGTTGGCGTTGTCGAAATCCATGATCACGGTCGGGCCGCTCGCGCCGCTTGTGCTGACAACCTCAAAACTGTCCGCGCCCTCGCCGCCCGTCAGGATGTCACCGGGGCCGCCGATCAGCGTATCGTCGCCGTCACCACCCAGCAAGACGCCGGGCGCTGTCACCGACAGTTCCACGGTGTTGCCGGTGGCCTGGCCGATCAGCAGGTCGTTACCCGCGCCACCGATCAGCGTATCCGTGCCCAGACCCGACAAGGTGTCGTTGCCATCGGTTCCAGGGATGGGATCGACGCTCAGTCCGACCTGCGCCCTGAGCGCGTCGGTCAGGGCGACGTCGCGGAGCAGAACATGAACCTCGCCATCGAGCAGAACCTCGACATCCGTGCCATTGGCCGCGGCACGCAGATCGAGCCAAGGCGTGATAGCGCTGGCCGTGCCGGTTTGCGTATCGAGTGTCAGCCGATCCATGGCCGGGTCGAAGTCGGTGATGACCGCCGGGTTGGCGATGCTTCCGAAGGTGGTCAGCAGGGTTATGTCATCCGCCCCGGCCCCGCCCGTGATCGTGGCGTTCATGTCGCCGAAGATGGTGTCGTCTCCGTCACCCCCATCGATCACGGAGCCCAGCGTGCCGGCCGAGAAAGAGGTCACCGCGTAGATCAGGTCGTTGCCCGCACCGCCGAAGATGGTATCGCCACGGCCGTCGGTCTCGATCGTGTCATTGCCATCACCGCCCATCAGCATGTCATTGCCGTTGAAGTCGATCAGCAGGTCGTCGCCCGCGTCACCGCTCAGCGTGTCGTTGCCTAAATGGCCTTCGAGGGTGTCCTGACCGTCACCGCCCAGAAGCCGATCATTGCCGTTGCCACCCAGCAGAAGATCGTCGCCGTCCTGTCCTTCGATACGGTCATCGCCGTCGCCGCCCTCGATGCTGTCATCCCCGAGTCCGCCGAGGATCGTATCGTTGTCACCCCCGCCGAGCAGGGTGTCGTCGCCGTTGCCGCCGGTGATCCGGTCGTCGCCTGCGCCGCCATCCACATACATGCCGCCCGAGGACTGACTATTTTCGAGGTTGGCAAAGATCAGATCGTTGCCGCCATAGCCGAGGATCGTGTCGCCATAGCCGTCGGTCGACATCGTGTCGTCGCCCGCGCCGCCGATCAGCAGGTCGTTGCCGGTCAGGTCCTGGATGCTGTCGTTGCCGTCGCCGCCCAGAAGCGTGTCGTTGCCGACACCGCCGCCGCCGACGAGGGTATCGTCGCCCGCGCCACCGTCGAGGCGGTCGTCGCCAAAGCCGCCGTCGAGCGAGTCGTTGCCGGTTCCGCCGAAGAGAACGTCATTGTCGAACCCGCCATTCAACGTGTCGTTGCCCTGGCCTCCGATCAGGGTATCTTCGCCGTCGTCGCCGAAGATCTCGTCGTCGCCGAACCCGCCATCAAGGCTGTCATTGCCGAAGCCACCCGAGATCGCGTCATTCCCGGTACCCCCGACCAGCGTGTCGTCGCCCGCGCCACCGTTCATCGTGTCGTGGCCGCCGCCGCCATAGGCCTCGACCGTGCCCTCGAAACCGCCCACGACATCATCGCCCATGCCCAGATAGGCGAGCAGTGAGCCCTCGCCGGTCATGGTGATGGTGTCGTTGCCGTCGCGGCCAAAGATCGTGGCGTTGCCGCCGCCCTGCAGGTCTGCATAGTCGTCGCCTTCGCCAAGCCGGATCACGACGTCCTGCGGCGCGAAGGAGGTGACCGTATCGTTGCCGCCGAGGGTGTTGATGGTGGTGGCGGTGGTGTCTTCTAGCCTGAGGACGTCATCGTCGTCCGTGAGGGTCAGTTCGTCACTGTCTTCCGGGGGGGGGGTGTCATCGCCGCCGAGGAGAAAACTCAGGCCCAGGGCCGCAAACAGCAGTGGCAACACACCAAACAGCATGATTTTGACCCCCAGATCGTTACGATGGGCGCGCTGCCATTCTCGTGCCGCGCGGCCGAAATACTCATTTACGGAGCATTAACATTTTGATCTGTCTCAGTGCTCAGAGTCAAACTTTAGTTATATTTGTTCTGCCTTTAGATAGATTTACGTGTGAATTGTTTCTGATTTTTCGAACAATCTTAGGGCCTTTGGCCTGACCTTCACTGTCTGGTCAACGATCCGCGGCGGGTGGGCTCAGCCGAAATCGCCCTGCGCGAACCAACCGCCCGACATCGCGCCGCCATGGGCGTAAAAAAGCCAGATGCGCTGCCCCCCGGTTGTCGCGACTCGCCAGTAGTCGCGCACGCCTGATCGCCAGTTGGGATCATCCAGCCACCATTCCGGCGCGATGCGTTCGGGGCCATGGGCGGCCTGTGTCTCGAAGACACGGCCCCGCCAGCGAAAGTGCGCAGGCACATCGGGTGCGTCGGGTGCGGTGACGGGTTCCGGGCGGAAGAGCGTGAGCGGCCGGGGGCGTGTGTGGGCGGGCCAGTCGGGCGCGGGGGCGCTGTAGGCGGCGGCTTGGGTGGATTGGGTTTTCTCGGGGACATGACTGTCGGCGGGGTGTTCGCGGGTGATCCGGTCAAGGCCGACGCGGGCGCCGATCCGGGCGATCAGGTCGTCGAGCGCCTGACCGGCGCTGCGATCTGCGCGCGCCTCCTCCGCGACGGCCCAGCCGCCCTTGTGCTCGGTAGCGTGCAAGGGTTCGGTGACAGCTGCTACAAGGCGCAGCACGTCAAAGCCGAAGCCCGCGTCGATGCCACCCAGCTTCAGCTCGAACAAGGGACGCAGGCTGTCGGGGCGGTCGGCGGGGCGGGCCAGACCAATCTCGATGGCTTGTGTGCCACCCTCGGCGCGGATCATCTCGAGCCTCAGCCGCCGTGCGCCGCGCCCGCGCGCGCGCAGCTTGTCGCAGAGCGGCGGCAAAAGCCGGTCGAGACCGGCGAGGATATCGGCCTCAAGCCCGATGGGATCGGGCAGGGTCAGGCGCACGGCGAAATGGAGCGGCGCGCCCGCGGGCGAGATCGGTTCGGGTTCCACCCCCAGCGCCTGATCCAGACGGCGCACCAGATCCTGCCCGAAGCGGCGGGCGAGCCCCGCGCGCGGCATGCCGATCAGGTCGCCGATGCGGCGCAGGCCCAGCCGGGCAAGGCCCGCTGCGGTGTCGGGCGCGACGCGCAGCGCGGCGATGGGCAGGGGGGCAAGCGATTGCCGCAGGCCACCGGGCGGCGAGATGCGGGCGATGCTGCCTGCGCCGGTGCGGGGGGTGGGGGCGGGGCCACTCCGAACCCAATGGCGCTTTTCGGCGCGGGATCGTGTCGCACGCGCTTCTTGGTCGATGGCGTCGCCGCTGCGGGGCTGGGCCAGACCGCCGCCGCCCGCGTAGCGCGCCAGCGCCCAGGCCGCGCCCGGTGTGTCGGCGATGCCGGCCCGCACGCTCAGCCCCAGATCGGCGCAATCGTCATGGACCTGTGCGAACAGCGCCTCTTCCCCGCCGAACAGATGGGCGCAGCCGGTCAGGTCGATCATCAGCGATTCAAGCCCCTCCTCGGCCACCCAGGGGCTGAACCGGCCCGCCCAGCGGCGCAGCGCGCCAAGGCCTTGGGCCTCGCGGGTGGGATCATGGGGACGGGTGATGAGATCGGGGCACAGCGTCAGCGCCTCGGCCAGCGCCTGCCCGCGCGACAGGCCGCGGGCGCTGGCGGCATGGGTCAGCGATGTGATCTGGCGCAGGTTGCCCAGTTCGCCCACCACGGCGAGCGGGCTGTCTTCCAGGGCGGGTTCCAGACGCAGAAGGCGTTCGGCGGCCAGCCGTGGAAACCACAGCGACAGGATGCGGCGGTTGACCGGCCGGGCGGGGCGGGGTGTCGCGGTGGACATGGGCGTGGGCAGATCACGGAGTTCATGATTTGTTCCAAATCTAGCGCGAGCCATCGGCGGAGTCGAGTCCGGCCGCGGGCCGCGGCTGTCAGAGGAACATCGCCACGTTGTTGCGCAAGAGGATCTCGGTCACATAGAGCGCGAGGATCACGATCAGCGGCGCAAGGTCGAGCCCGCCCATCATCGGCAGCCGGCGGCGGATCGGGCCGTAGACCGGCTCCAGCATCCGGTTCAGACCGTCCCAGAGCTGCGCCACGATCGGCTGATTCAGGTTCAGGACGCCGAAATTGATCAGCCAGCTCATGATGATATGGGCGATGACGATGAAGAAGGCCACGTCGATCAGGAGCATCAGGATCTGGAAGATGGAGGTCATCGGCGGGGCGTCCTTGAGGTGTCTGCCCGTGCCAGATAGTCGGGCCGGGTGGCGGGTGCAAGCCGGGGTTGGGGGCTCTGCCCCCGCCGCGGCCCCTTGGGCCACGCCTCCCCCGGGATATTTTCGAAACAGAGAAGACGACTCAGTGACGTGGCGGCGCGCTTGACCGCGGCTGCGGGGTGCGGTCTGGCAAGGTCATGTATCCTTTCCTGCGCCTTGCCACCATCACCCTGTCCGAGCGGCGCAAGCCGGCCTTGGGGCTGTTCGACACGCACCACCTGCCGATGCGTTGCCTCCCGCAGGATCTGGACGGGTTCATGGAGATGAACAACGGTCGCATCCTGACGCTGTTCGATCTTGGCCGCTTTGCGCTGTCGATCCGGATCGGGCTGATGGATGTGCTGCGGCGGCAGCGCTGGGGGCTGGTCGTTGCCGGTTCCTCGGTGCGGTATCGCGCGCGGATCACCGGGCTGCAGCGCTTCGAGATGCGCACGCGGCTTGTGGGCTGGGACGCACGGTTTTTCTATATCGAACAGGGCATGTGGCGGGGCGAGACCTGCTGCAACCACGCCCTGTTGCGCACAGGCGTGACGCAAAAGGGGCGGCTGGCCCCGGTGGCCGATGTCGCGCAGGCGATGGGCCATGCCGCGCCGTCGCCCGCGCTGCCCGACTGGGTGCTGGCATGGGCCGAGGCGGATGGCCACAGGCCATGGCCGCCCATGGCCGACGCGCCCCATCAAGCCGGTAGACAAGCCGGGGGCTGATACCCGATGCTACGCGCCATGAGCGTGGCATCCCCTGAACCGGCATCCCTGTCGCCCGACGCCCTGCGCGCGGCGCGGCGGCGCATTCATGGCTGGTGGGCCTTTGACTGGGCAAGCCAGCCTTATTTCACGCTGTGCCTGACCTTTGTCTTCGGTCCCTATTTCGCTGCCGTCGCCACCGAAAGTTTCATGGCGCAGGGCTTGAGCGAACAGGTGGCCGACGCGCGCGCGCAGAGCCTGTGGTCGCTGGGGCAGACAGTGTCGGGGATCGTGATCGCGCTCTGCGCGCCGATCCTTGGGGCCTTTGCCGACAACACCGGGCGGCGGATGCCGTGGATCGTGCTGTTTTCGGCCTTCTATCTCATCGGCGCGACCTCGCTGTGGTTCATGGTGCCCGACGGCTCTTTCCTTGTGGGGGCGCTGATCGCCTTTGGCATCGGCCTGATCGGGGCGGAGTTCACCACGATCTTCACCAATTCCATGCTGCCCGAACTGGGCGATGACAGCGCCATCGGGCGGCTGTCGGGCACAGGCTTTGCCTGGGGTTATGTCGGCGGTGTGCTGGCGCTGTTCTTGATGCTGATCTTTTTCGCCGAGGGGGAAAGCGGGCGGACCTTCGTGGGGTTCGAGCCCGCGCTGGGCCTGAACCCCGAGATGCGGGAGGGGACGCGGTTCGTCGGGCCGTTCACGGCGGTCTGGTATGCGGTGTTCATGATCCCGTTCTTCTTGTGGGTGCGCGAGCCGCGCAGGCCAGCGACGCATCCAAGTTTCAAGGCGGCGTTGCAGGACCTGTGGGTCACGGTCAAAAGCCTGCCCCGACGCGTCAGCTTGTTCGCCTATCTCGGCTCGTCGATGTTCTACCGCGACGCGCTGAACGCGCTTTACGGGTTCGGCGGCACCTATGCGGTGCTGGTGCTGAACTGGTCGATCACGCAGGTCGGCATCTTCGGGATCATCGGCGCGGTGACGTCGGCCATCGCCACATGGCTGGGCGGCAAGGCCGACAGCGCGTTGGGGCCAAAGCCCGTCATCATCGGGTCGATCGTGACGCTGATCGTGGTCTGCGGTTTGGTGCTGGGCATGACGCGCGAAAGCCTCTGGGGCATCGCGCTGGCCCCGGGATCGGCAGTGCCCGACATCACCTTCTACATCTGCGGTGCGATCATCGGGGGCGCGGGTGGCGTGTTGCAGTCGGCGTCACGCTCGATGATGTGCCGCCATGCGCCGCCCGCGCGCCCGACCGAGGCGTTTGGCCTTTATGCGCTGTCGGGCAAGGCCACGGCCTTCATCGGGCCGGCGCTGATCGGGTTGACCACCTATGTTACGGAAAGCGCACGGTTGGGCATGGCGCCGTTGATCGGGCTGTTTGTTGTGGGCCTTGTCTTGTTGATCTGGGTCCGTGCAGAAGGGGAAACCGCATGAAGACGATACCGGCCATTGCGCTTGCCGGGCTGCTCTTGGCCATGGCCTGTTCGCCGGCGGGCGACCGAGGTCCGCGCGACAGCGGGTCGAGCCTGCCGCCGCTGACCGCGACCGTCTCCGGGCAGGAGGCGCGGCTGTTGTTCGGTGCCGAGCGGGTGGCTGCCGGGGGCGCGCCCGAGGTGTTCGGGGGCTATTCGCGGGGCTGCCTTGCGGGGGCGGAGCGTCTGCCCGAGACCGGGCCGACATGGGCCGCCATGCGGCTGAGCCGCAACCGCAACTGGGGCCATCCGGAGTTGCTGGACTATGTGCGCGACCTGTCGGCGCGTGTGGCGGCGGAAACCTCGTGGAACGGGCTTTACATCGGCGACATGTCGCAACCCCGTGGCGGGCCGATGCTGTCGGGCCATGTGAGCCACCAGTCCGGGCTGGATGTCGACATCTGGATGCTGCCGCCGACCCGGTTCGACCTGTCGGCCGCCGAGCGGGAAAACCTGTCGTCGATCTCGACCCGGTCGGCGGGTGGTGCGCGGGTGGGCGAGACCTGGACGCGTGAGCATATGGAGGTCATGCGGCTGGCCGCCAGCGACCCGCGGGTGGCGCGGATCTTTGTCTTTGCCGGTGCCAAGGTGTGGATGTGCGACAATGCCACCGGCGACCGGTCGTGGTTGCGCAACATCAGACCCGCAGCGGGCCACCACTACCATTTCCATGTGCGCCTGAATTGCCCGGCCGGGTCGCGTGATTGCGAAAACCAAGCCGCCCCCCCGCCCGGCGACGGCTGCGACGAGGCGCGGCAATGGGCGGCCAATATCCTCAATCCACCGCCGCCCGATCCTGACTACGTGCCGCCGCCGCCGCGTGGGCCGCTGACACTGGGTGAATTGCCCCGGCAATGTGCGGCCTTGCTCAGCGGCGGGTGAGGGCGGGATTTCCTGACCCGTCTGCCGCGGTTGCTACCGGTTTTACTTACTGGTGACAGACAAGGGCTTGGTAGATTGTTCGGGTTATCGGGTGCGATCCTGCGCCCACCGCCATGCAACGCATAACAGGTGACCCCATGTACAAGACCCTTCTTGCATCTGCCGCCATCCTTGCCGCCGCCCCCGCCTTTGCCGGTGGCACTGCCCCTGCCCCTGCGCCTGCCCCGGCACCTGTCATCGTGACCCCCACCTCTGTGGGGGTGGATTGGTCCGGCCCCTATATCGGTCTGCAATATGACATGATCGACGGCAGCGCCGTGGTCGGTGGCGGTTTCGACGGCGATGCCTTTGGTCTTTTCGGCGGATACCGCCACGATTTCGGCAGATTCGTTCTGGGTGGCGAGATCGACTATATGGTCGGATCGCTCGATTTCGCGGTGCCGCCTTTCAATGTCGATGTCGACGGCCTGCTGCGTGTCGGGATCGAGGCTGGCTATGATGCCGGACGCACGTTGATCTACGGCACCTTGGGTTATGTGGATCTGGACCTGAATATCGGTGGCATTTCGATCGGCGATGACGGTTTCTTTTACGGGATCGGGATCGATTACCTCGTGACCGACAACATCACCCTGGGTGCCGAGATCCTGCGTCATGAATTCAGCAACTTTGCCGGTGTCGCCGGAAGCAACCTCGACGTAACCACCTTCGGCATCAACATCGCCTACCGGTTCTAAGCCTTGCTTGGGGCGACGGGGGCGCGCCGCTGCCATGGCGCGCCCCTTGTCCGTTCGTGCCCTAGCGCCCCGGGATCGTGCCGCGCTTGCCGGTCAGGGTCCATCCGTCGATGGCGGCCACCGCATCCTCGGCGGTTTCGACAAAGCGGAAGAGGTCGAGATCGGCGCGCGAGATCGTGCCGGCCTCGGCCAGTCCGTCCCAGTTCACGATGCTGCGCCAGAACGCCTCGCCGAACAGCAGCACTGGCACTTGTTCCATCCGGCCGGTCTGGATCAGGGTCAGCGCCTCGAACAATTCGTCCAGCGTGCCGAAGCCGCCGGGAAAGACCGCGATGGCCTTGGCGCGCAGCAGGAAATGCATCTTGCGAATGCCGAAATAGTGGAAGTTGAAGCACAGCTCGGGCGTTACGTAATGGTTGGGTTCCTGTTCGTGCGGCAGCACGATGTTCAGGCCGATGGAACAGCCCCCGGCATCGGCGGCGCCACGGTTGCCCGCCTCCATCACGCCGGGGCCACCGCCGGTGATGATGACATTTTCGGTGCAATCGGTGGCGACCGAACGTTCGGTGATCAGTTTCGCAAAGCGCCGCGCCTCGTCGTAATAGTGGCTCATGTCGCGCAAGGCCGCGCTTTTGCCCGCCTGCGCATCCGGGTCGGGAATACGAGCGCCACCAAACAGCACCACGGTCGAGCGTATGCCGCGGGCGTCAAGCTCCAGTTGTGGTTTCAGCAGTTCCAGCTGCAACCGCACCGGGCGCAATTCGTCGCGCAACAAGAACTCGGGGTCGGCGAAGGCGAGGCGGTAGGCCGATGAGCGCGCCTGCGGCGTGTCCGGGGCGTGACGGGTCGATTCCAGATCCTGATCGGCGTGGCGAAAGGGGCCTTTGCGTGGGTCGTCCTTCATGGGCAGTCCTTTTGCGATCGGTTGCGATCAGACCTAGCTTGCGGGCGGCGCGATTGCCAGCCGCGGGTGTGCCCGCTAGAAGCGCCGGGACGTCCTTTGCCGCAGGAGATTGCCGCCCATGTCCAACGCCCGCCTGGAGACCGCCATCGAAGCCGCCTGGGAGGCGCGCGACCAGATCACCCCAGCGACCACGGGCCAGACCCGCGAGGCGATCGAGGAGACGCTGAGCGCGCTGGACAGCGGCAGCCTGAGGGTTGCCGAGCGGCAGGCCGACGGGCACTGGCATGTGAACCAGTGGGCGAAAAAGGCCGTGCTGCTGGGTTTCCGGCTCAAGGACATGGAGCTGCAGGGCGGATCGGCGCAGGGCGGGTCCTGGTGGGACAAGGTCGACAGCAAGTGGAAGGATTGGGGCGACACCCAGTGGAAGGCGGCGGGGTTCCGCGCCGTTCCCAACTGCGTGGTGCGCCGGTCGGCCTATATCGCGCCGGGCGTGGTGCTGATGCCGTCCTTCGTCAATCTTGGCGCCTATGTCGATAGCGGCACGATGGTGGACACTTGGGCCACGGTCGGGTCCTGCGCTCAGATCGGCAAGAACGTGCACCTTTCGGGCGGTGTCGGCATCGGCGGCGTGCTTGAGCCGATGCAGGCGGGCCCCACGATCATCGAGGACAATTGCTTCATCGGGGCGCGGTCCGAGGTGGTCGAGGGCGTGATCGTGCGCGAAGGCTCGGTTCTGGGGATGGGCGTGTTCATCGGCCAGTCGACCAAGATCGTGGATCGCGAAACCGGTGCGGTGATGTATGGCGAGGTGCCGGCGGGGTCGGTCGTGGTGGCGGGCTCGATGCCGTCGAAGAACGGGGTCCATCTCTATTGCGCCGTGATCGTGAAGCGGGTGGACGAGCGGACGCGATCGAAGACATCGATCAACGAATTGCTGCGGGATTGATGTCGGGGCGGTGCAAAGGGTGCGCCCCGAGGCGCACCTGACTCACCGCAGCCGCTCAAGCACTCTCAGCGATGCGTAGCCATCCGGCACCCAACCGACCGAAGCCTGAAAGCGGCGGACCGAGTCGATGGTCTGGGGCCCTATGATCCCGTCGACGCCGTAGCGGTGGAACCCGGCAGTAACCAGCCTTTGCTGCAATTCCTCCCGCTCGGCGCGGGTCAGCGCACGATCCTCGCGCGGCCACGAGCCACGGAACGCCTCCCCGCCGATGATCCGGTCAGACAGATGGCCTACGGCGATCACATAGGCGTCGGCGGGATTGTAGCGTTCGATCACATGGAAATTGTTGAAGATCACCAGCGCCACGCCGCGATGACCGGCGGGCAGCAAGATCGAGGCATCGCCATGGTCGGGGATCTGCCCGCCAGCCGCCAGCCGCACGCCTTGGGCATTCCAGAAGCTTGCGGGGCGCTTGACCTGTTCACCCGTCAGGCTGAAATCGAAACCTTGCGGCAGCACCACCTCCAGCCCCCAGGGCTGGCCTGTGGTCCAGCCGAAATGGCGCAGGTAATTGGCGGTGGAGGCGAGCGCATCGACCGGATCGTCGGACCAGATGTTGCGTCGCCCGTTGCCGTCGAAATCCACCGCATGTTCCAGATACGAGGTCGGCATGAACTGGGTGTGGCCCATCGCGCCGGCCCATGACCCGGTCATCTGGCGCGGGCTGACATCGCCCGCCTGCAAGATGCGCAGCGCCGCGATCAGCTGTTCCTCGAAGAAGTCCCGGCGGCGGCCGTCATAGGCCAGCGTCGCCATCGCCGCGATGATGTCGGTGTCGCCACGCATCGCACCATAGGCGGATTCAAGACCCCAGACGGCCACCACCACCTCGGCCTCGACCCCGTAGCGGCGTTCGATCTGCGTCAGGATATCCCGGTGCCGGGCCAACGCCGTCCGCCCGTTGGCGACTCGCGTCGCAGACACGGCACTGTCGAGGTAATCCCACAGCGCACGGGAGAACTCGGCCTGGTTGCGGTCACGCTCCAGCACGCGGGGCAGGACGGAGACGCCGGAAAAGGCTTGATCCAGCGTGGCCTGCCTTATCCCGGCACTGCGCGCGCGGGCCTGAAAGCCGCGCAGCCAGTCGGAAAATCCCTCCGTCGTGGGCGCGTCGGCGGCAGCGGTCGTGGCGGGGGGTGTCGCAGTCGGCAGGGTGGCTGTGAGGGCGCCACGCAATTGCGGGCGGATCGAGCGGGGCACGGCCAGCGGGCTGGCTTGCGTCGAGACGGTGACAACGCGCGGCAGGCTGTCCGCGCGCGGATCGGGCCGCATCTCGGGCCTGAGGGACGTGGCCGGAGGCAGGGCCATGACCATGGTCGGAACGGCAAGGACCAGTGCACCGGCCAGACGGACAAGACGGGATCGCCACATGTGATTTTCTGAAGCCCGATTATGCTCGATTTGAAAACAGTATACCGCAAATCCGGCGGCGGCGCAGCGTTTCATGCGGGTTTTACCCGCGTGCAAGCGTATCTTGGCCGAAACACTGTTAACAGAACCTCAACGCCCGCTGCGATTGCCCGGCGTTTTCTTGCGCAGGCCTGCGCGTTTTTTAGCCACCTGCCCGGCCTTGCGCCGGGGGCTGGTGCCGGGCCTGCCGCGCCGGACGGGGGTGTGCTTGCCGTCGATCTCGATCAGTTCGAGCGTCAGGCCACCTGTCACCGGAACCGCCTCGGCCAGCTTCACCGTCACGCGGTCGCCGATGCCGATGGTCAGGCCGGATTCCGAGCCCATCAGCGTCTGGCTGTCGGCATCATGGTGGAAATATTCGTTGCCAAGCGAGCGGATCGGCAACAGGCCATCGGCCCCCGTCTCGTCCAGTTTCACGAAAGCCCCGAACCGCGCGACGCCCGAGATGCGCCCGGTGAAGGTGCTGCCTACGCGGTCGGCGAGATAGGCCGCAAGGTAGCGGTCGACGGTGTCGCGTTCGGCCGCCATGGACCTGCGTTCGGTGCCGGAGATGTGTTTTGCGGTCTCGTCCAGATGCGCGGCGTCCTCAACGCTCAGCCCATCTTGCCCCCAGCCATGGGCGGCGATCAGCGCGCGGTGCACCACGAGATCCGAGTAGCGCCGGATCGGCGAGGTGAAATGGGCATAGGCCTTCAGCGCGAGGCCGAAATGGCCGAAATTTTGCGGAAAATAGTAGGCCTGCTGCATGGAGCGCAGGGTGGTGATGTTGATCAGCTCGTCGAAATCCGAGCCTTCGGCCTGCGCCAATAGCCGGTTCAGATGGCTCGTTTGCAGCACCTGGCCCTTGGCCAAGGTGAACCCGCTGGCGAGGGCAACCTCGCGCAGTGCCTCCAGCTTCTCGGGGGCGGGTTCCTCGTGGACGCGGAACAAAAGCGGCTGGCGGCGCGAGATCAATTCCTCGGCGGCGGCCACATTGGCCAGCACCATGAATTCCTCGATCAGGCGGTGGGCGTCGAGACGATCCTTGAAGGCGACGGACGTCACCTCGCCCTCCTCGCTCAGCTCGATCCGGCGTTCGGGCAGATCGAGATCGAGCGGTTGGCGGCGGGTGCGGGCCGCCGTCAGCGCGTCATAGGCGGCGTAAAGCGGGTGGATCACGTCGTCGACAAGCGGCGCGGTCTTGTCGTCGGGCTGGCCGTCTTGCGCGGCCTGCACCTGCGCATACTCCAGCGAGGCGATGGAGCGCATCATGCCGCGCACGAAACGGTGCGCGATCTTGGTGCCATCGGCGGAAATGACCATGCGCACGGCAAGGCAGGCACGCGGCACGCCTTCGTGGAGCGAACACAGGTCGCCCGACAGGCGGTCGGGCAGCATGGGCACGACGCAGTCGGGGAAATAGGTGGAATTGCCCCGCTTTTTCGCCTCGCGGTCCAGCGCCGATCCGGGGCGGACGTAATGGGCGACATCTGCGATGGCGACCCAGATGACATGGCCGCCCGGGTTTTTCGGGTCATCGTCGAGATGGGCGAGGACGGCATCGTCGCGGTCGCGGGCATCGGCCGGATCGATGGTGACAAGGGCCATGTCGCGCAGGTCGTCCCGGCCATCAGGGCCCGCCGGTGTCGCGGCATCGGCTTCTTCGATGGCGGCATCGGGGAAGGCATCGGGGATGGCGTGGTCGTGAATGGCGATCAGGCTGACCGCGCGGGGCGCGCCGGGGTCGCCAAGGCGCGTGACGATGCGCGCGCGCGGCAGGCCCATGCGACCCTTGGGGCCGACCTGTTCGGCTTCGACCAGCTCGCCGTCGCGCGCGCCATGCGTCTCGCCCGGGCGCACGGCCCAGTCGCGGTCGGCGCCCTTGGTGATCGGCACGATCCGCCCACCCTCGGCCCCCTTGCGGAACACGCCCAGCACGCGCAGCGGGTTGGTGCCGATGCGGCGGATCAGGCGGGCGACATACTGGTGATCCTCGCCCTCCACCTCTTGCATGCGGGCTAGTATCCGGTCGCCCTGACCCACGGCGGGATCGGTCGCGCGGGGGGAAAACAGGATCTTCGGCTCGGGACCTTCGCCCTGCCACTCCAGCGGGCGCGCGAAGATGTCGCCCAGATCGTCGGGGGCCAAAAGTTGCAGGACCGAAACGGGAGGCAGCTTGTCGGGGTCGCGGTAGGTCTTGCCCTGCTTTTCCACAAGCCCCTCGGCCTCCAGCTCCTTGAGGATGCGCTTGAGGTCGATGCGCTCGGCACCCTTGATGCCGAAGGCCTTGGCGATGTCGCGTTTGGACGTCGCGTGGGGGTTGTCGGCGATCCATGTGCGGATCTGGTCTTTGGAGGGGATCATGGCCATGGAATTGGCCTAGCATGGGGCGCGCTGGGCGTCATGGGGGAATTGGTCGGCGGAGGCGCGGGTTGTGGGTGCGGGAGCCTCCGGCGGGGATATTTTTGAAACGGAGAAGGGAAAGGGACGTGCTGCAAGCTTGACGCCGGATTAACGCGGTAGTGCGAAATACTCTGTCAACAGGCGGGTGTAGATCCGCTTGAGGTCTTGGATGTCTTGCACCCAGACGCGCTCGTCGACCTCGTGCATGCGATGGCCGACAAGGCCGAACTCGACGACCGGGCAGTGATCGCGGACGAAGCGGGCATCCGAGGTGCCGCCGGTGGTCGAGAGGGTGGGCGACTGGTTGGTTTCCTGCCCGATGGCGCGGCGCACGAGGTCAGACAGCGGGCCGGGGGGCGTCACGAAGGCCTCGCCGGAGATCTGGCTTTCCATCTGGATGGTTGTGCCTGTGGCCTCTGCAACGGCCTCGGCCTCGGCGCGGAGCCAGTCGGTAAGGCTGGCGCCAGAGTGGCGGTCGTTGAAACGGATGTTGACCGTCATCCGGGTGCGGGCAGGGATCACGTTGGAGGCCGCATTGCCGGTGTCGATGGTGGTGACGGAGATGGTGGAGGGGTCGAAATGGTCGGTGCCGTCGTCGAGACTGTGGGTGGAGAGGCGGTGGGCAAGGAAGGCCACGGCGGGCATTGGGTTCAACGCCTTGTGAAGATAGGCGGAATGGCCCTGCTTGCCGGTCACGGTGAACCGCGCGGTCATGGAGCCTCGGCGGCCGATCTTGACCATGTCGCCGATGGTTTCCACGGAGGTAGGCTCGCCCACGATGCAGATATCCATGCGTTCGCCATGGGCCTGCATCCAGTCGAGCAGCGCCAGCGTACCGTCGCGCCCGGGCCCTTCCTCGTCGCCGGTGATGGTCAGGAGGATGGCGCCGTCGGGGGGCGTCTTGGCGACAAAGTCGATGGCGGCGGCGGCAAAGGCCGCGACGCCCGATTTCATGTCGGTGGCACCGCGCCCGTAGAGCCAGCCGTTTTCCTCATGGGCAGAAAAGGGCGGATGGGTCCATGCAGCTTCGTCGCCCACAGGCACGACGTCGGTATGACCATTGAAGCCAAAGCTTCGGGCCGCCCCTCTTGCGCCCCAGCGCGCGAAGAGGTTGGGCGTGCCGTTGCGGTCGACGCGGGTGCAGGAGAAGCCAGCGGGTTCAAGGAGCGATTGCAGCAAGACCAGCGCACCGCCTTCCTCTGGGGTGACCGAGGGGCAGCGGACAAGGTCGGCGGTCAGGCGGGCGGGATCGGTGGGCATGTTTTGGCCTTCGGTGCAGTGTCTGAGGATGGGTAGCGCTGTGGCGATGAAGGCACAATGGGGCTGTGCGGCCGGTCCAGACTTATCAAACTGTTAACCTTGCAGCGTCTGGATGGTATCGTTCTTGCAAAGATAAAAGATGCCGGGGCAGGCAGCGGCTCGACCGCAACGATGCAGACCACCACGACCACCGGGCCGACATGCGCCCGGAGCGTGCATTCCGTGTCGCGCAGACCATGCACCCGGCCATTGGGCAAGGCGGGCAGGACATGGCAACGGGGCAAGAACTACCGATCAACACGGGCGCCACGGCGTTGCAGATGGCACAGACCATCTTCGGGCCGGGCGTGACGGTTCAGAGCGCGACCTATTCCGGCGATCCGCTGTCGTCGGGCACCTATAGCAATGGCGATGCGGTATCGGCCGCCGTGACGCCGGGCGACACCGGCGTGATCCTCAGCACCGGGTTCCTGCGCGACTTCACCCAAGCCAGCGGCGACCCGAACCGCAGCCCCAGCACCTCGGGCAACACGTCGGGTCAGGACAACAATACGTTGTTCAACGCGCTCGCGGGGCGTAGCACCTTCGATGCCTCGATCCTGACCACGCGGTTCGTGCCGACGACCGAGTTTCTGTCGATCCAGTTCACCTTCGCCTCGGAAGAATACCCGGAATACACCGGATCGATCTTCAACGATGTGGTGGGGATCTGGATCAACGGGCAGGTCGTCACGTCGCCCATCATGAACATCGCGCAGATCAATTCGGTCAACCAGACCCAGAACGCGACACTGTTTGTCGACAACACCGGCGATGCCCACAACACCGAGATGGACGGGTTTACCGTGACGCTGTCGGTGCTGATTCCGGTGAACATAGGGGTCAGCAACACGCTGATCATCGGTATCGCGGATGTCGCGGACAACCAGTACGATAGCGCGGTCCTGATCGCGGCGAATTCGGTGCAGGGCGTGTTCATCGCCAATGACGATGTCATTACGCTCAACGAGTTGCAGGTCGCTACCATCGACGTCCTGAGCAATGACGGCAACGGGGTTGGGGTGATGATCATCACCCATATCAATGGCATCGCCGTGAGCGTCGGGGATACGGTCACGCTGTCGAACGGGCACCAGATCACCTTGATGCCCGATGGCACGCTGCAGATCACGCCGCCCGCCAGCCTGACCAATCTGACCGGTCCGGTGACGGTCAATTTCACCTACACCGCCCAGAATGCTGCGGGCATCAGCGATACGGCCTTCGTCTCGGTGACCACGGTGCCCTGCTTTACCCCCGGCACGCGCATCCGAACCGAGCGGGGCGAGGTGCCGGTGGAGCTTTTGTCGGTTGGCGATCTGGTCCAGACGCGCGACAACGGGCTGCAGCCGATCCGCTGGATCGGGCAGAGGCAGGTCGCGGCCATTGGGCCACATGCGCCTGTGGCGATCGAGGCGGGAGTGTTCGGCAATCACGGCCGGCTTGTCGTGTCGCCGCAGCATCGTGTGTTGCTGACGCATTGGATGGCCGAGCTGATGTTCGGGGAGGACGAGGTGCTGGTCGCCGCCCGCGATCTGGTCAACGACTGCTCGGTGCGCGTCATCGAAGGCGGTGAAGTGACCTACATCCACCTCCTGTTCGACCAGCATCAGATCATCTGGTCCGAAGGGTTGCAGACCGAGAGCTTTCTGCCCGGCCCGCAGGTCATGTCGGATCTGGAGGATCGTGTACGGGCCGAGGTGCTGGCGCTGTTCCCCGCGATCGACACGGCAACGCATGCTGGCTATGGCCCGGCGGCGCGGGCGGCGCTGAAATCCTATGAGGCGCGGGTCTTGCGGCGATTGGCCAGCTGATGATCCCTGCGCTTTCGCAAGGTCTGGCGTCCGACGCATGGGTGAAACTTGCGCCCGCGCGCGATGACTGGGCGGCCATCTGGCAATCGGGCCAGCTCCTGCGGGGGTCCGGTTTCGTGCCGGATGTCTTGGCCCATGCGGAACTGACGCTGTGTCTGGAATTCACCTTGCCTCAGGTCGCGGCGCGCGTTCCTGTCCGGTTGTGGCAAGGCGCGGCAGAAACGGCGCGGGCGGTCGGGCTTTATGCCCTGCCGGACGGCGCCTTGCGGTTGGTGCATGGTGACATTGATCTTGTCACACCGCCCGATATGGCGCGGGCGGGCGAAACTCTGTCGCTCAGGTATCGGACCTGCGCGCGGGGGCGGGGTGATATCGCCGATTTCACCAACCATGACAGGCTGCAAAAGCATCGTTGCCGGTCGGGGCTGGCCCATGCCGCGCGGCTGGATGAATTGCTGCCCCGCGACAACCGGTTCTTGCAGACCTGTCACGTCGCGGCGATCGCGGAATTCGGGCTTGCGTCGAGCGACCTTCCGGCGCTTGCCGGCGGGGCGTTGGTGACGACAACGACAGGCGCGCGGCCGGTTGAAACGCTGACACCCGGCGACCTTCTGGTCAGTGCGACCGGTGAGACCTTGCCGTTGCGCTGGATCGAACGGCGGTCGCGGCTTTGCCTCGGCCGTCAGTCGCCGGTGCGCCTGCGCGCGCCCTATTTCGGGCTGAGCCATGACATCTGCGTCACGCCCGAAACGCGGGTGGTACGGTCGGGGCCTGCGGTCGAATATATCTTCGGCGAGGAACGCGTTCTGGCGCGCGCGGGCGACATGACCTCGAGCCCCGGCGCGCATCGGGACAATCAAAGACCTGTCCGGGCGTTCCATCACCTGATGTTCGATGATCACGCCTGCGTCATGGTCGACCGCTGCGGGGTGGAAACGGCCCTTCTGGCCGATGTCGTGGCCGTGGGCGACGCGGGGCAGCCGTGCAACTTGTCGCAGGCCGACCGCACGCCCTGCCTGCCGGTGCTGGACCGGGCCGGCGCGCAAGCGCTGGTCGCGGCCTCGGCCAAGGGGCGCAGGTCGCTGACCTGATCCGCCGTCAGTCGTAGAAGGCCGTCATCTGCGCCACGATCACGGAGTTTTCGTCCAGCGCGCGGTCCATCAGGGCGATTTCCTCGGGGTCGATTTCCTCACCCTCCGCCTCGCGTTCGGCGCGGGTGCCGTGGCCGCTGACGTCGAGCGGCGCAAGATCCGCCTGTTTCAGGACCGCCACGGTTTCGCGCACCGCCTCGGCCTCGTCGATGCCGGCGGCGTAGCACATCAGCGCCGCGCCGGTCGCCTTGTCGGGCAGGCCGTCGCCGGTCTTGCGGCCGACCTCGACAACAAGGGTAAAGACCTCGCGGGTCCGGGGGCTGGGGGTGTCGTCGGTCATGGCGCCTTCGATGCGCGGGCGGGCCCGGCCTGTCAAGCGGTGTTGACCGCGATGCGGACAGGCGAAACAGTTCGCCCGTGTCAGATCGTAAAGGGCCAGTGCAGATGATCCGCCGTTTTGCCGCCCGCACGGGCGATGTGCTGTTCCATCCCGGCGCGGCCTGCCCCGGCTTTCTGATCCTTGAACAAGGCACGATCCGGGTCACCCTGACGGCAGCAAACGGGCGCGAGGTGGTGCTCTATCGGGTGGCCGCAGGCACGGTTTGCCTGCAGACCTTCACCTGTCTGGTCAGCGGCGCGCATTACAGCGCCGAAGGCGTGGTGGAGGCCGATGTGGCGGGCGAAATCGTGCCGGCCGACCAGTTCCAGACCCGGCTGGCCAGCGACGATGCCTTTCGCACGCTGGTGTTCGACGGGGTGGCGCAGCGTTTCGCGGAATATCAGCGACTGGTCGAGGAGGTGGCGCTGACGGGCTTTGATGCGCGGCTGGCGCGCGTGTTGCTGCGGTTGGTCGATGCGGCGGGCTTTGTCGCCGCGACCCACGCGGCACTTGCGGCCGAAACCGCCTCGGGCCGCGCCTTTGTAAGCCGCAGGTTGGCCGAGTTCGCGCGGGCAGGTGTGGTGGAACAGGAAAAGGGCGGTGTGCGCATCCGTGACCGGAGCGGGTTGGAACGGATTGCCGCAGACAACCGGTGACAGTGTCACCGTGCGCAACAGCCCGTATGTGCCAGAGTGCTTCTATCAAAAAGGAAAGGACGCACATCATGCCCCGCAACGAAGGCACCATCGACCGCGCCTTGCGCATCATCGCAGGCCTCGTGCTGATCTCGCTCGTATTCATCGGGCCCCAGACCGCTTGGGGTTGGGTCGGCATCGTGCCGCTGGCCACCGGCCTCGTGGGTTTTTGCCCGCTCTACCGTCTGCTCGGGATCAATACCTGCGCACTGAAGTCCTGAGCCTGAACGGGGTCCTGTCCGCCACGCCATTGGCATGTTGGACAGGACCGTTCAGCCCGCGCCTTGGTGGATGAAGGGCGCATCCGCGCCCCAAAGCTGTTCGACGCGCGCATCGCGCCCACAGGCATTGCGGTAGAGGTCATAAGCCACCGATTTCCGTCGTGGCCCGAACCGGGTGAGGATCACGTCCTCGGACCGGTAGTAATCTTGATGATAGGCCTCGGCCGGATAGAACGGCGCGGCATTGCGTATTGGGGTCACGACCTGTCGGCCCAGATAACGGGAGGCTTGGGCCAGCGCTGCTTGCGCCGCTTGCCGTTCGGCTGCGGTTTCGACGAAGATGGCGGTGGTGTAGCTTTCGCCCCGGTCGCAAAACTGCCCGCCTGCATCCAGCGGGTCGATCGAGCGCAGGAAGAGATGCAAGAGCCGGTCATAAGGCAGGATGTCGGCGTCATAGGTGATTTCCACCACCTCCAGATGGCCGGTACCGCCCGCCACGACATCGCGGTAGGACGGGTTGGGCACCGATCCGCCCGCAAAGCCCGACACGACCTCGACCACGCCGGGCACGCGCTCGAAATCGCTTTCCACGCACCAGAAGCAACCGCCCGCGACGACGGCGGTGCGGATGTCTTGCGCCTGCGCGCGGCTGGTCTGGGCGGCGAGGGCTGCGACGATGCCAACGGTCAGGGCCAGCGCCTTGATCGGGGCGGAGTGGGGCAGGCGGGGCATGGCATGTCCTTTCGCGTGGGACGCAAGACAAAGCATAGCGGCAGGGCGCGCGGTGCAAGCAACCTGTGCGTGATCTCACGCAAGAGTGACCCCTTGCGCCTTCTGCGCTTGCCCGGCCTTATGCCCGGGCACCAGCGGGAGGGACGGGATGAAAATCGCGATGTGGTCGGGGCCGCGCAACCTGTCGACGGCGATGATGTATGCCTTTGCGGCGCGCGGCGATTGCGCGGTCTGGGACGAGCCGTTCTACGCGCCTTATCTGGCGGCGACGGGCGCCGATCACCCGATGGCCGCCGAGATCGTCGCGGCGCATGAAGCCGACCCCGCGCGGGTTGCCGCCGCCTGCGCCGGGCCGGTGCCGGGGGGGCAGGCGCATTGGTACATGAAGCACATGCCGCACCACATGATCGCGGGTTTCCCGCTGGACTGGGCGGGGGCTTGCGTCAATGTCCACCTCATTCGCCACCCGGCCCGCGTGATCGCAAGCTACGCCGAAAAGCGGGGCGAGATGACCTTGGAGGATATCGGCTTCTCGCAGCAACTGGCTTTGTGGCAGGCCTTGCCCGGGCCGGTGATCGACAGCGCTGACATCCGCACTGACCCTGCGCGCGCCTTGGGGATGCTGTGCGCCGAGATCGGCTTGCCGTTCCACGATGCGATGCTGCACTGGCCCGCGGGGCCGCGGAGTTATGACGGGGTCTGGGCGGCGCATTGGTACAATGCCGTCCATCGCTCCACCGGCTTTGCCGGGGCCGAGGGGCCGCTGCCCGAGGTGCCGGAGGAGCGCCGGGCGCTGCTCGACGGCGCGCTACCGATGTATGAAGCGATGCGGGCCCGCGCGCTGAGCTTCGCCTGAGGGGTCGCGTCACCCAACGGTTGCTTGCGAAGGGCGGCGCGATAGGGGAAATTGCGACATGGAACAGCGACATATCCCCCCGTTTCCGGCCTGGCCCGATGTGGCCTCTGATCTTGTGGCAACCGCGGCAGGGCGCGCGCCCGCCGATCTGGTGCTGATCGGCGCCCGCGTCGTGCTGGTGCAGACCCGCGAGGTGATTGAGGGTTGGCAGGTTGCCCTGCGCCATGGCCGGTTCGCCTATGTCGGGCCGGACGCCAGTCATTGCATCGGGCCTGACACCGAGATCGAGGATATCGGGGGGCGCTACCTGATCCCCGGCCTGTGCGACGGGCACATGCATATTGAATCCGGCATGCTGACGCCCGCCGAATTTGCCCGCGCGGTGATCCCGCATGGCACGACCTCCATGTTCACCGACCCGCATGAGATCGCCAATGTCTTTGGTCTGCGCGGGGTGCGGCTGATGCATGACGAGGCGCTGATGCAACCCGTCAACATCTGGACGCAGATGCCCTCGTGCGCGCCCTCCGCCCCCGGTCTGGAAACCACGGGCTACGAGATCGGGCCCGAGGATGTTGCCGACGCGATGGGCTGGCCCGGCATCATCGGGCTGGGCGAGATGATGAATTTTCCGGGCGTCGTGAATGGCAGCCAGCAGATGCTGGCCGAGATCGCCGAGACGCAGAAGGCGGGCAAGACTGTGGGCGGGCATTACGCTTCGCCCGATCTGGGGCCTGCGTTTCACGCCTATGTCGCGGGCGGGCCTGCGGATGATCATGAGGGCACCTGCGAGGATGACGCGGTTGCGCGGATGCGGCAAGGGATGCGGTCGATGATCCGGCTGGGGTCGGCGTGGTTCGACATCGAAAGCCAGATCACGGCGATCACCGAACGGGGGCTTGATCCGCGCAACATGATCTTGTGCACAGACGATTGCCATTCCGGCACGCTGGTGCACGAGGGGCACATGAACCGGGCGGTGCGGCACGCCATTGCCTGTGGCTGCGAGCCGTTGGTGGCGCTGCAGATGGCCACGATCAACACCGCCACCCATTTCGGTTTGGAGCGTGAGATCGGCCAGATCGCGCCGGGGCGGCGGGCGGACATGATCGTGACCTCGGACCTGAGTGCGCTACCCATCGAGCGGGTCTATGCGCGCGGTCGCAAGGTGGCCGAGGGCGGCGTTTGCCTTGCCGAGTGTCCGCATCTGGACTGGCCCGCCGACACGCGCGGATCGGTGCATCTGGGCAAGGTTTTGGAGGCCGCGGATTTCGAGATCGCCGCGCCCGCAAGCGCCGCCGAAGTGCGGGTGCGGGTGATCGGCGTCGTCGAAAATCAGGCGCCGACCGAGGCGCTGGAGGCTGTGCTGCCGGTGATGGCGGGTGTGATCGAAGGCCGCGACGGCGTCGCCCAGATCGCCTTGGTGGAACGGCACCGGGGCACCGGGCAGGTGGTGAACGCCTTCGTCTCGGGTTTCGGCTATGGGCCCGGCATGGCCATGGCCTCGACCGTGGCGCATGACAGCCACCACATGATCGTGGTGGGCACCGACCGCGCGATGATGGCACGCGCCGCCAACCGGCTGGCCGAGGTCGGTGGCGGTGTCACCGTCTGGAAGGACGGCGCGGAACTGGCGCTGGTCGAACTTCCCATCGCGGGCCTGATGTCGGACAGCCCGGCGGCCGAGGTGGCCGCCAAGGCACAAGCCATGGTCGCGGCGATGGAGGTCTGCGGCTGCACCCTCAACAACGCCTACATGCAACATTCGCTCTTGGCGCTGGTCGTCATTCCCAGTTTGCGTATTTCCGATCTGGGACTGGTGGATGTGACGCGCTTTGCCCTGACCGACCTGATCGTGGAGCCGCACGTATGACCCCCAGCTTCGCCGATGAGGTGCGCGCCCGCCTCCCTGCCGCGCTGCATCTGCCCGATGCCTTCGCCGCCGTCTTCGACTGGGCCGAGGCGCAGGGGCAAAGGGACGTGTTCCGGCGCGGCGACAGCGCCGATTTCGGCAGCCATTACCTGTCGATCTATCCGCCGGGCCAGATGGAGGCCGCAGGGGCCAGCTACGTCATCTTCAATTTCGAGGCCGGTCCACCCATCCATGCGCCAGGCGAGGCGATGCTGGCGCGGATCGCCACGGTGGCGAAGATTGCAGGCGATGGCGGGCGGCTGGGCTTCTGGTGTGACGCGGATGGTGTGCAGCAGATCGTCGTGTTCAACCATGGCATCCCTTACGTTTTGACCGCTGACCCGGTGGTGGCAGTGCAGTTCCTTGGCCTTGGCTATCCGGAGCCTGCTTGTCTGGAGGACCCGACCATTTCGCCCGAGGAAGAGATGGCCTTTCCGGGCGCGCCGCCGCTCATGTTGCCGCTGGGTTATCGCGACTTTCTGACGGCCCGGTTCGGTCGCCCGTTGCCCCGAACCGCCGCCGATCTGGGCCTCCGCATCCCCGCCTTCGACGACTCCGACCCGCTGCGCGATTGGATGGAGGCCGAAACCCAAGATCCCGACCCGTCCACGGTGCCGGGCCTGACCGCAGACAACCCCTTTGTCGTTTCCGCCGACCTTGCCGCCAAGCTGGGCCCCGAAGGGCTTGCGGCGATCAGGTCGGCCTATCCCTTTGTGAAGATCGAGACATGACCGTGGCAACCACCAGCATTTCCACCCCCGACCAAGGCCAGAGGACACAGGTGTTCACCGATGCCGACAAGGCCGTCGCGCATCTGCAGGCGCTCTACATCGAGGCGACCGAGTTCCTGCGCGACCGTTTCGCCAAGACGCTGCGCGACGGTGCTCCGGGCGATACGCGCTATCGCGCGTACTACCCGGAAATCCGGATCACGACCGCAACCTATGCGCTGACCGACAGCCGCCTGAGCTTTGGCCATGTGGCCGAGCCGGGCAGCTATTCTACAACGATCACGCGGCCCGACCTGTTCGGCAACTACCTGCGCCAGCAGATCGGCCTTTTGCTCAAGAACCACGGTGTGCCGGTCGAGATCGGGCCGTCCTTGACGCCCATCCCGGTGCATTTCGCGGTGGCGGGTGACAACGCCATCAGCGTGCCGCAGGAAGGGGCGGGCGATTTCACGCTGCGAGACGTGTTCGACGTGCCCGACCTTTCGACGACCCATGACGACATCGTCAATGGCCTGGGCTTTACCTACGAGGATGGCGCGCATCCCTTGGCGCCCTTTACCGCGCAGCGGGTGGATTATTCGCTGGCGCGGCTCGCGCATTACACCGCGACCGACCCGGTGCATTTCCAGAACCACGTCCTGTTTACCAACTACCAGTTCTACGTCGACGAGTTCGAGACCTATGCCCGCACCATGCTGGCCGACCCCGCCAGCGGCTACACGGCCTTCGTGGCGACCGGGAATGTCGAGATTGCCGACCCCGACACGCCCATCGCGCAGCCGCCCAAGATGCCGCAGATGCCGACCTATCATCTGAAACGGGCGGACGGGAACGGCATCACGCTGGTCAACATCGGCGTCGGGCCGTCGAACGCCAAGACCGCGACCGACCACATCGCGGTGCTGCGTCCGCATGCCTGGGTCATGGTGGGTCATTGCGCGGGGCTCAGGAATTCGCAGCGTCTGGGCGATTTCGTCCTCGCCCATGCCTATCTGCGCGAGGACAAGGTGCTGGATGATGACTTGCCGGTCTGGGTTCCCGTGCCCGCGCTGGCCGAGATCCAGGTGGCGCTGGAAAATGCGGTCGCGCATGTGACCGAGCTGGAAGGTTTCGAGCTGAAGCGGATCATGCGCACGGGCACGGTGGCCAGTCTTGACAACCGCAATTGGGAACTCCGCGACCAGACCGGGCCGGTGCAGCGCCTGTCGCAATCGCGCGCCATCGCGCTCGACATGGAAAGCGCCACGATCGCGGCCAACGGGTTCCGGTTCCGGGTGCCTTACGGGACGTTGTTGTGCGTGTCCGACAAGCCGCTGCACGGCGAATTGAAACTGCCGGGCATGGCCTCCGATTTTTACAAGACCCAAGTTGCGCGGCATCTTCTGATTGGAATCCGGGCCATGGAAACGCTCCGCGACATGCCCCTTGAGCGGCTGCACAGCCGGAAATTGCGCTCTTTCGAGGAGACGGCCTTTCTCTGAGGGGCGAAAAAACGCCACAAAGGCCATGTTTTTGGGCTTTTCATGCACACGAAGCGTTGTGTGGACCCACAATATTCGGTTAGTTTCCCGCCAACGGGCCCAAGGGCTCGGGCAGTCGTCAGGAGAATAAGACAATGGCACAAAAACCCATGACCAAAACCCAGCTTGTCGCGGCCATCGCCGAAGAGATGGGTGGGGACAAGAAAACCGCCGGGGCCGCGCTGGACGCCGTCACCGCCATCGTGACCAAGGAAGTCGCCGCAGGCGGCGCCGTCACCCTTCCGGGCATTGGCAAGGTCTATTGCCGCGAGCGCCCCGAGCGCATGGTCCGTAACCCCGCCACCGGCGAGACGATCAAGAAAGAAGCCGACAAGCAGGTCAAGGTGACCATTGCCAAGGCGCTCAAGGACAGCGTGAACGGCTGAGCCATCGGGCCCTTCAGGGTCCTACAGGCCGCGCGCCCGTACCGGCGTCGCGGCCTTTTTCTGCGCGCAGGCTTAGGGTGTGACCTGCGGCGCGACCCGGAATCGGCTTGCCCCGGCCCGGCGATCCGCGTTTTGTGACGCCGGGGACGGTAAGGCACATCATGGATATTCGCGCGCTGCTTGCTGGGCTGGTGTTCGCCCTCATCTGGTCGTCGGCCTTTGCCTCGGCCCGGATCATCGTCGAGGCCGCGCCGCCGCTGACCGCGCTGGCGCTGCGCTTCTTGATCTCCGGGGCGATCGGCGTGGGCATCGCGCTGGCCATGGGGCAGTCGATGCGCCTGTCTGCAGCACAATGGCGGGCGGTGGTGGTGTTCGGCATCTGCCAGAATGCGCTTTATCTCGGCCTCAACTTCGTTGCCATGCAGTGGATCGAGGCGTCGCTGGCCGCGATCATCGCCTCGACCATGCCGCTGCTGGTCGCCGCAGCATCCTGGGGGTTGTTTCGCGACCGGCTGCCGCCGCTGGGCTTGGCAGGGCTGGCGGCGGGGTTCTTTGGTGTCGGCCTCATCATGCTGCAACGCCTGTCGGGCGGGGCGGACGGGCTTGGCATCGCGCTGTGCCTGATCGGGGCAGTGGCGCTCAGCGTTGCCACGCTGGCCGTGCGGGTTGCCGCGCAGGGTGGCGGCAACCTGCTGATGATCGTGGGGTTGCAGATGTTGGTGGGCTCCGCCGCGCTGGTGCCTGTCGCCGCGCTGACCGAGACGCTCAGCGTGGCCTGGTCCACGCCGCTGGTGCTGGCCTTTGTGTACACGACCCTGATGCCAGGGCTTGTGGCGACGCTGATCTGGTTCTGGCTGGTGGGCCGCATCGGGGCAACGCGGGCCGCGACCTTTCACTTCCTCAACCCGGTTTTCGGGGTCGCCATCGCCGCCGTTCTGCTGGGCGAACGGCTGTCTTGGATCGACGGGCTGGGTGTGGCCATCGTGGCGGCGGGCATTCTGGCCGTGCAATTGTCGCGGGCCAAGGTCACCTGAGATCACGCCAAATCACGGGCATGTTTGATGACAGGCGCGCGCGGCTGATCCATCACTCGCGCCATGGACATCATCCTTGCATATGCCGCGGGCCTTCTGACGCTGATCAACCCCTGCGTGTTGCCGATCCTGCCGATCGTGCTGGCCGGTGCCTTGCAGGCCAGCCGCTTCGGCCCGCTGGCCTTGGCGGCGGGAATGGGGCTGGCCTTTGTCACGCTGGGGTTCGGCGTGATCGCGGCCGGCCATTTGGTCGGCCTGACCGAGGAGACGGTGGCCCGTGCGGGCGCCGTCCTTATGATCGGTTTCGGCCTTGTGCTGCTGGTGCCGCAGGCGCAGGCCCGGTTCGCTCTTGCCACCTCTGGCGTCGCCGCGCGCGCCGATACGGGGATGAACGAGCTGCCGCGCGACGGCTGGCAGGGGCAATTCCTTGGCGGCCTTTTGCTTGGCGCGGTCTGGAGCCCTTGCGTTGGCCCAACGCTGGGCGGTGCGATCTCGCTCGCCTCGCAGGGTGAGGATCTGCTTCGCGCCTTTGCCATCATGGCGGGGTTCGCCCTCGGGATCGGCACCGTCGTCGTGGCACTTGGCTACGGCGCGCGCGGGCTGATGCAGCGCCACATGGGGCGTCTCCGCCGCTTCGCTCAATCCTCGCGGCCTGTTCTGGGCGCGGTCTTCGTTTTCGTCGGTTTTGCCATCCTGATGCGCTGGCACCAGATGGCAGAAATCTGGCTGCTCGATCGGCTGCCGATTTGGCTGCAAGACCTGTCGGTCGCCCTCTAATCCCCATGGAGTTCCCCAAGATGCAAAGACGCCCCTTTCTGATCGGTGCCGCGGCGCTGGCCCTGACGCCGTTGGCCCGCCCTGCTGCCGCAATGGTCGACTACACCCCCGGGCTTGTCGATCAGCGGTTGGCCAATGGCGAGACCTTGCTGGTGGATTTCTGGGCCAGCTGGTGCAGTACCTGCCGCGCGCAGGAACGTGTGATCGAGGGGTTGCGGGCTGCAAACCCCGCCTATGACGCGGCAATGGGTTTCGTACGGGTAGATTGGGACCAGCATGGCGATGGCGATCTGTCGCGCCGTCTCAACATCCCGCGCCGCTCGACGCTGGTGGTGTTGCGCGGCGATCGGGAACTGGGCCGCATCGTGGCCGGCACGCGCGAGCCGGACATAAGGGCACTGCTGAATCTGGGGCTGGCCTGACCTGCCGGCCCTCAGGGGTCGACCACGCGGATCAGCTTGCGTTCCAGCACGCGCAGCACGGTCTTGAGGTCATGGCCGCGCTTGAGGATCTGCCCGTCCATTCCGATCACGCAATACATGCCCTGACGCTCGCGCAGCTTGGGCCGCTTTTCGATCCGATAGAGCGGGTATTCGGCGGTGCGGCGAAAGATGGCAAAGATCGCCACGTCAGACAGATGGGAAATCCCGTAGTCGCGCCATTCGCCAGCCGCCACCATGCGACCGTAAAGGGTCAGGATAACGCCCAGTTCCCGGCGGTCGAAAGCAACCTGTTCCGTGCGTGCGGCGGGCCCCATGGGCTGGACATGCATCACCATTCGTTGATTGTGGGCGCGCTGGCCGCGGAAATCAAGCGCGGAACGCAAAACGGCCCCGCTATGTGACGGGGCCGTTTTCCTGTCGATGAGTTGACCGTCAGGCGCGAACCAGCGTCTCGTAGGCCTCGGACATGTGCCGCGTCAGGCTACCCACCTCGAAATTGTAATCGCCGATCTGGCCCACCGGCGTGACTTCGGCGGCGGTGCCGGTCAGCCAGCATTGCTCGAAGCTTTCCAGCTCCTCGGGCATGATGTGGCGTTCATGCACGGTGATCTGACGCTCAAGCAGCATGCCGATGACGGTCTGCCGGGTGATGCCGTTCAGGAAGCAATCGGGTTTGGGCGTGTGCACCTCGCCGTCCTTGACGAAGAAGATGTTGGCCCCCGTCGCCTCGGCCACATAGCCGCGATAGTCGAACATCATGGCGTCCGAGCAACCCTTTGCCTCGGCCGCGTGCTTGGACATGGTGGCGATCATGTAGAGGCCCGCCGCCTTTGCCGCAAAGGGCGCGGTTTCGGGTGCGGGGCGGCGCCATTTGGCGATGTCGAGCT
The DNA here is from genome assembly GCF_003148775.1 of Roseicyclus mahoneyensis. GTDB lineage: Bacteria > Pseudomonadota > Alphaproteobacteria > Rhodobacterales > Rhodobacteraceae > Roseicyclus > Roseicyclus mahoneyensis. Next base: position 207,416 of record NZ_QGGW01000006.1, on the reverse strand, counting down.
TGGCGCCCTTGGTCTTGGCGTCGCCGTAGTAATTGCCCCAGCTCCAGGCCGCGATGGCCAGATGGACCGGGTTGCGCTTGGACGACACGCCCATGTCTTCGCCCGACCCGCGCCAGGCAACCGGGCGGACATAGGCATCGGTCAGCCCGTTGGCCTGCATCACTTCGTATTTCGCGGCTTCGATCTCGTCCACCGTCCACGGGATCTGCATGTCGATCATCTCGGCAGAAGCCAGCAGGCGGGCGGAATGCTTGCGGGACTCAAAAATGGTGCCGTTATACGCCCGCTCGCCCTCGAACACGGAGGAGGCGTAATGCATCGCATGGGTCAGGATGTGCACATTGGCCGACCGCCAATCCACCAGCTTGCCATCCATCCAGATCTTGCCGTCACGGTCGTCATAGCCACCGGCCATCTCGCTGATCCTCGTCCAGTTGACCGGCTCTTCCAACCGGTTGGTTTTCGAATGTTGCGTGAATTACGTCCGATACGGACATAAAGTTGCGCAAAACGCCCTCTTCGCTAGCAATTGATTCTTGGAAAGTCAACAAGGCTGACTTAAACTGGATTCAAATCCCGAATGGGACAGGACGGGAGGGACAATCTGATGGCGGATCGCAATCTCGCGAATGCGATGGGACGTGGCGAAAGCCTCCTCTTCCTGACGGACGATCAGTTGCGCCGCGGGATCGAGGCGATGTTCTTTGCCTATCGCGGCTTTACCGCAGACCCCGACCGGATCTTGCAGGAATACGGCTATGGGCGCGCGCATCACCGGGCGATCCATTTCATCAACCGCTCGCCCGGCACCACCGTCAACAACCTATTGTCGATCCTTGGCGTCACCAAACAGTCGCTCAACCGGGTCTTGCGCACGCTGGTCGAGGATGGGCTCGTCGACAGCCGCGTCGGTGTGCGCGACAAGCGCGAGCGTCATCTCTTCCTGACGCCCAAGGGTGCCGATCTGGAACGTGCCCTGTCCGAGGCGCAGCGCAACCGCATGCGCGATGCGTTCCGTGCCGCGGGGCCCGACGCGGTGTCGGGCTTTCGCGCGGTGCTGGAACAGATGATGGACCCCGACATGCGGCGCCATTACATCGACGGCGGGGATGGCCCGCGATGACGGTCGATATCGGCGCCCATCTGCTGATCGTGGATGACGATGAACGCATCCGCGGCCTGTTGCAGAAATTCCTGATCCGTCACGGCTTCATGGCGACGGTTGCGCGCGACGCAGGCCAGGCGCGGCGGTTGTTGATGGGCCTGTCCTTTGACCTGATCGTGCTCGACGTGATGATGCCCGGCGAGGATGGGCTGAGCCTGTGCCGCGCCATCCGCGACAGCCATGCGACCCCGATCCTGCTGCTGACGGCGCGGGGCGAGACCGGCGACCGCATCACCGGGCTGGAAGCAGGGGCCGATGACTACCTTGCCAAGCCCTTCGAGCCCAAGGAATTACTGCTCAGGATCAATGCCATCCTGCGTCGGATGCCCAAACCCGCGGCCGAGGCAGAGGTGCCGCAGGTTCTGCACCTCGGGCCGATCCGCTATGACCTCGAACGCGGCGAGATGTGGCGCGGCGCGGACCCAGTGCGCCTGACCGCGACCGAGGCAGCCTTGATGCGCATTTTCACCGGAGGTCCGCACAAGGCCTTCAGCCGTGGCGATCTGGTGACGCTTCTGAACCGCGACAAGATCGGTGGCGAACAGGTGCAGGAACGCGCGGTGGATGTGCAGATCACCCGCCTGCGCCGCAAGATCGAGACCAACCCGAAACAGCCGCGCTATTTGCAGACCGTGCGCGGAGCGGGTTACATGCTGGCACCGGACTGATACGGGAGCCGTCTCCATGACCCTACTTGTCGAAAACCCTGCGGGGCTGGACCATCTGACGCCCCCCGGCCATCCAGAACGGGTCGAGCGGCTGCAAGAAATCAACGCTGCGCTCTCGGCGCCCGAATTCGACGGGCTGACCCGGATGCTGGCACCCATGGCAGATGAGGCTGCGCTGCTGCTGGGTCATCCGCAGGACTACGTCGACGCTGTGCGCCGCCAGATCCCCGACAGCGGGATGCACGGCCTTGACCCCGACACATGGGCGAGCCCCGGCACGTGGGAGGCCGCCTTGCGCGGTGTCGGCGGATGCATTGCCGCCGTCGACGCGGTTGTGAGTGGCGGTGCCAAAAACGCCTTTGTCGCCACCCGCCCGCCCGGTCATCACGCCGAAAAGGCCCGCGCCATGGGCTTTTGCCTGTTCTCGAATGTCGCTATCGCCGCCCGGCACGCGCTTGAGGTGCATGGGCTATACCGCGTCGCGGTCGTGGATTTCGACGTGCATCACGGCAATGGTACGCAAGACGTGCTGTGGAACGAACCCCGCGCGCTCTTCGTCTCGTCGCACCAGATGCCGCTATACCCCGGCACGGGGGCGGCCAGTGAGCGCGGCGGGTCCAACAACGTCTTGAACCTGCCGCTTGCGCCCGGATCGGGTGGCGCAGAGATGCGTCGCGCCTATGAGACCCACGCCTTTCCCCGTCTTGCGGAGTGGCAGCCCGAGTTGATCCTGATCTCGGCGGGCTTCGATGCCCATGCCGGTGATCCGCTGGCGAACCTGATGTGGACGGAGGAGGATTTCGCCTGGATCACCCGGGGCCTGTGCGACATCGCGGACGAGGTTTGCGGCGGGCGCGTGGTCTCGACTCTCGAAGGGGGGTATGATTTGCCCGCGCTGGCGGCCTCGGTCGCGGTGCATCTGACGGAATTGAAGGAGCGAGGCGCATGAGCGAGGGCAAACCGATCGGCGAGATGAGCTTTGAGGAGGCCATCCGCGAGTTGGAACAGGTCGTGACCGCGCTTGATCGCGGCGATGTGGCGCTGGAGGACTCCATCAAGCTCTACGAACGCGGCGCGGCGCTGAAAGCCCGTTGCGAGGCCAAGCTGAAGGAGGCCGAGGAAAAGGTCGCGCAGATCACGCTAGACGCCAACGGCCAACCTACGGGCACCACCCCGGTCGAAGGTCTGTGACAGGTGTTCACGGCGGCGCTCGACACGGCCCAGCGGGCCATCTCGGACTTTCTTGAACAAGAACTGGCCCGCCTCGGGGATGACCGCGTGGCCGCAGGCATGCGCTACGCCACCAATGGCGGCAAACGGTTGCGCGGCTTTCTCGCCCTTGAAAGCGCCTCGCTGTTCGACGTTCCGCCTGCGCAGGCGCTGTTCGCTGCGGGGGCTGTGGAATGCCTGCACGCCTACAGCCTTGTGCATGACGACCTGCCCTGCATGGATGATGACGATTTGCGCCGCGGCCAGCCCACCGTCCATGTGAAATGGGACGAGGCGACCGCCGTTCTGGTCGGCGACGCGCTGCAGACCTTCGCCTTTGAATGTCTCGCCGATCCCCGCGCGGGCAGCGCAGACCAGCGCATCGACCTCGTCGCCACCCTCGCCCGGGCCAGCGGCGCGCAAGGCATGGTGCTGGGTCAGGCGCAGGATATCGCGGCTGAGACCGCCGCCACCCCCCTCACCCTGCCGCAGGTGCAGGAGTTGCAGCGCAACAAGACCGGCCACCTGATCGAATGGCCCGCGCTGGCGGGGGCCATTCTGGGCGGTGCCGATCCCACGCCATTGCGCCAATACGCCCGCGCCATCGGTGTCGCCTTCCAGATCGCCGATGACATCCTCGACGTCACGGGCGATGCCGCTACCGCGGGCAAGGCGCTGCAAAAGGATGCGGCGGCGGGCAAGGCCACCTTTGTCTCGCTGCTCGGTCTCGACGGTGCCCGGGCCGAGGCGCAGGCGCTGGTCGACACGGCCGAGGCCGCGCTAGCGCCCTACGGCAATAAGGCGCATAACCTTGCCGCTCTCGCCCGCTACATCATCGCGCGCGACAAGTAACGCCTCAGCCCGGCCCAAGGAGGCCAAGCCAGTGACCACCCGCCCCACCACCCCGCTCCTCGACCGCGTGACCTCGCCCGCCGATCTGAAGCGCTTCACCGACGCCGAGCTGCGCCGCCTTGCAGACGAACTGCGCGCGGAAACCATCTGGTCGGTCAGCCAGACCGGCGGCCATTTCGGCGCGGGCCTTGGCGTGGTGGAAATGACCGTGGCCATCCACGCCGTCTTCGACACGCCGCGCGACAAGCTGATCTGGGATGTCAGCCACCAGAGCTACCCCCACAAGATCCTGACCGGACGGCGCGACCGCATGGGCACAATCCGGCAAAAGGACGGGTTGTCGGGCTTCACCAAACGCTCGGAATCGCCCTATGATCCGTTCGGCGCGGCACATTCTTCTACAAGTATTTCCGCAGCACTCGGCTTCGCTGTCGCCCGCGACCTCGGCGGCGACTGCCCAACCGGCCATGGCGATGCCATCGCGGTGATAGGCGACGGCGCACTGTCGGGCGGCATGGCCTATGAGGCGATGAACAACGCGGGCCATCTGGGCAAGCGCCTGATCGTCATCCTCAACGACAACGAGATGTCCATCGCGCCACCCACCGGCGCCATGTCCTCCTACCTCTCCCGGCTCTACGCAGGTGCGCCGTTTCAGGAACTGAAGGCGGCGGCCAAGGGCGCAGTCTCGCTCCTCCCCGAACCGTTTCAGGAAGGCGCGCGCCGCGCCAAGGAACTGCTCAAGGCCGCGACCGTAGGCGGAACCCTGTTCGAGGAATTGGGCTTTTCCTATGTCGGCCCCATCGACGGCCACGACATGGACCAGCTTCTCGCCATCCTGCGCACCGTCAAGGCGCGCGCCGACGGCCCCATGCTGATCCACGCCATCACGAAAAAGGGCAAGGGGTACGCCGAACACCGCGCAGACCGGGGCCATGCCACCGCGAAATTCGACATTCGCACCGGCGAACAGGCCAAGGCCCCGGCCAATGCTCCTTCCTATACAAAAGTCTTCGCCCAGACCCTGATCGCCGAGGCCGAGCGCGACCCAAAGATCGTCGCCGTCACCGCCGCCATGCCCGATGGCACCGGGCTTGACCTTTTCGCCGAACGCTTCCCGGGCCGCACCTTCGATGTCGGCATCGCCGAACAGCATGCCGTCACCTTCTGCGCGGGCATGGCGGCGGGCGGGCTCAAGCCCTTTGCCGCGATCTATTCCACCTTCCTGCAGCGCGGCTATGATCAGGTCGTGCACGACGTTGCGATCCAGCGCCTGCCGGTCCGCTTCGCCATCGACCGCGCGGGGCTTGTAGGGGCCGATGGCGCGACCCATGCGGGCAGCTACGACATCGCCTTTCTGTGCAACCTGCCCGGCTTCGTCGTCATGGCCGCCGCCGATGAGGCGGACCTCCGCCATATGATCGTGACCGCACTTGCCATCGACGACCGCCCGTCCGCCTTCCGCTTCCCGCGCGGCGAGGGTGTGGGCGTCGACCTGCCCGAGCGTGGAGAGGTGCTGGAGATCGGCCGCGGCCGCCTGATCACGCAAGGCAACCGCGTCGCCATCCTGAACTTCGGTGCGCGGCTGAAAGAGGTGCGCGAGGCCGCCGAGGCACTCGCCCAGCGCGGCATCACCCCCACCATCGCCGACGCCCGCTTCGCCAAACCCCTCGACCGCGACCTGATCCTGCAGTTGGCCCGCCACCACGAGGCCCTCATCACGCTGGAAGAAGGCGCGGTGGGCGGCTTCGGCTCCCATGTCGCGCATCTCTTGGCCGAGGAGGGCGTGTTCGACACCGGACTCAAGTTCCGCTCCATGGTCCTGCCCGACATTTTCATCGATCAGGCCAGCCAGACGGATATGTATGCCGTGGCCAAGATGAACGCCTCCGACATCGAGGCCAAGGTGCTGGATGTGCTGGGCGTGGCGAGGTTGGAGAAGCGAGCGTAGGGTGGGCGATCTGCCCGCCCCGAATGTCAGGTGGGCAGATTGCCCACCCTACTTCAGCCGCTCCTCGATCTGCCTGAGCCGTTCCAGCACCTCGTCGCGGTAGGCATCGGTCGCGGCGTTGCTTTCCTCGGCGTGGGCGTCTTGCATTGAATTCACCACCAGACCCACGATCAGGTTCACCACCGCGAAAGTCGTGACCATGATGAAGGGCACGAAGAACGCCCAAGCATATGGATAGACCTCCAGCACCGGGCGAACGATGCCCATCGACCAACTCTCCAGCGTCATGATCTGGAACAGCGTGTAGAGCGACGCGCCGATCGAGCCAAACCATTCGGGGAAGCTGCCCGCGAACAGCTTGGTCGCCATCACCGCGCCGATGTAGAAGATGATGGACATCAGCAAGAAAACCGAGCCCATTCCCGGCAGCGCGGTCAAGAGCCCCTCGACCACCCGGCGCAGGGACGGGACCGTCGAAATGATCCTGAGCACCCGCAAGATGCGCAGCGCCCGCAGCACCGACAGACCTTGCGCACCCGGCACCAGCGCGATGCCGACGATGATGAAGTCGAAGATGTTCCACCCCGACCGGAAGAACCTTGGCCCGAGCGCCACCAGTTTCAGCACCAGTTCGACCACAAAGATCGCAAGACACGCCTGATCGAGTGCAAGGATGAGGGGACCGGCTGCCGCCATCACCGTCGGCGAGGTTTCCAGCCCGAGGATCACGGCATTGAACAAGATCACGCCGATGATCGTGTTACGCACCACAGGGCGTTCCAGCCATGCGGCCAGACCGGCGCGGAAGCCCGCGTCTTGGGAAATCGTGTCGCTCATTCTGGCCCTCGGTCAGTTTCCGCTCAGATGGGGCAGCGACAGGCTGGCTGCAAGCTCCACATGCGGGGACCAGCGAAATTGGTCGACCGGTTGCACCCAATTCAGGCGGTAGCCTGCCTGCACGAGCAGCGCGGCGTCACGGGCGAAGGTCACGGGGTTGCATGACACCGTGGCGATGCGGGCGACCTGTGCCTCGGCCAGTGCGCGGGTCTGCGCCTCGGCCCCTGCGCGCGGCGGGTCGATGACGATGCCGTCGAAGCGCGCCAGCTCCTCGGGCAACAGCGGGCGGCGGAACAGGTCGCGCGTCTCGGCGGTCACGGATTTGAGACCTTGCGCATGTCGGGCGGCCAGCAACAGGGCGCCGGTCAGGGTCTCGTCGCCTTCGACGGCGTGCACAGGGGTGTGGGTTGCCAAGGGCAGGGCGAAGGTGCCGCAGCCGGCGAATAGGTCGGCGATGCGGGTCGAACCCTCCAGCGCCGCGGTCACGGCAGCACGCAGGGCGGCTTCGCCCTCGGGCGTGGCCTGTAGGAAGGCCCCGGGGGGCGGGGCGATCGTGACCGGACCGAACCGGAGGGTCGGAGCATGGTCGGCATAGACAGGCTCGTCGCCCCATGTCAGCCGCGCGATCTTGTCCCGGAACCGCGGCAGGGTTGCCTGCAGAGGTCCGTCCAGCGGCTTGCCGCCCGTCACCGCGCAATCCACGCCTGTGTCAGTCAGGGTCAGCGCAAAGGACAGCGTGGCCGAGCGGGAGCCGCCGATCTGCGTGATCTCTGCCAACGTGGGGATCAGTGCGACCAGCGCGGGCGCCAGCACATGACATTCGGTCAGCGGTACGATCACATCGGACCGCCGCCCGTGAAACCCCACCAGCGCACCCTTTTTGGTCCGCCGCCCGGCCAGCGTCGCCCGCCGCCGCGACCGGGGGGGCGAGGTCAGGGTCGGGCGGATGTCGGTCGCAAGGTCATGGGCCGCCAGCGCCGTCTCGATGACCTGCGCTTTCCATGCGGCCACAAATGGATCGGCCGCATGCATCAGGGAACACCCCCCGCAGCTCCGGTAATGCGCGCACGGCGCGCGGACCCGGTCGGACGACGGCGTGACGATCCGCGGTGTCTCCATCCGGTCGCCCTCGACCACGCCCTCGACCAGTTCGCCGGGCAGAGTCAGGGGTACGAAGACCGGGCCCGGCGCGATGCCGTCACCTTGATGGCCGAGGCGGTGGATGGTCAGTTGCGTATCGGTCATGCGCTGGGAACCGCCGGGGAAAAGGCGTAGCCTTCGGGGGACAGGATCGTGCCTTCGCGCAGGCCGTGCGGCTTGTCGGTGGCGGTTTCCAGCACCATGTGCCCCGCGGCTTGCGCGCATGCAATGGCCGCGTCTGGGTCGATGCCGAAAAGGTAGATCTGCACGCCCCCGCCGCGCGGCGGGTTTTCCGGGATCAGGCCGGGCAAGGGGTGGCGCGCAAAGCTCGTGTCGGAGTGAAGCTGTAGCATCATCGCCCCATGGCGCAGGATTGCGAAATCGTCGGACAGGCGATGCGCCGACAGGCCGAAGACCCCGGACAGAAACGCCGCAAGTGCCCGCACATCACGCGTCAGCAGGTTCAGTCCGATGCCCGACAGGCTAAGACCCAGCGTGTCGGCGGAAACGGTTTCAAGATCCATGGCGCCCTCCCTTATGTCAGGAAAGCTGCCCTATCCCGAACTGCTTGGCCAGCCTCATTCAGCGGCGTCGGACAGGCCGATGAACCCGCCCGACTGCCGGTTCCAGTAGCGCGCATAGAGCCCGCCATTGGTCAGCAGGCTGTCATGTGTCCCGTCCTCGACGATGCGGCCCTGATCGAGCACCACGATCCGGTCCATCGCCGACAGGGTCGACAGGCGGTGGGCGATGGCGATGACGGTCTTGCCCTCCATCACGTCAAGCAGCGTGTCCTGTATCGCCGCCTCGACCTCTGAATCCAGCGCCGATGTCGCCTCGTCCAGCACCAGCACCGGCGCATCCTTAAGGAAGGCGCGGGCCAATGCGATGCGCTGCCTCTGCCCACCCGACAGCTTGACCCCGCGTTCGCCAAGATACGCGCCGTAGCCGCGCCGACCGCGGTGATCGATCAGTTTCTCGATGAACTCATGGGATTCGGCCCGCTTCGCCGCCGCATAGACCTCCTCCTCGGACGCGGCAGGGCGACCGTAGAGGATATTGTCAAAGGCCGAGCGGTTGAACATCGCGGTGTCTTGCGTGACCATCGCGATCTGGCGGCGCAGGCTGTCTTGCTTGATCGTGCGCACGTCGATGCCGTCCAGCGTGACGCGCCCCTGCTCGGTGTCGTAAAGCCTGAGCAGTAGCGCCACGAGGGTCGATTTGCCCGCACCTGACGCACCGACGATCCCGACCTTCTGACCGGGTTCCACCACGAGATCGATCCCGTCCACCCCGCCACCGGTTTCGCGGCCATAGGCGAAGCTGACGCCTTCAAAGGCGATCCGACCGGTCGAGGATGGCAGGTCCACCGCGCCTTTCGCATCGGTCAGGTCATGAGGCGGGGTGAGCGTGCGCATCCCGTCCTCGATCTCGCCGACGTTGGCGTAGATGCCCATCAGCGTGAAACTGACCCAGCCGGTCATCTGCGCGATCCGCATCGACACGGCGCCGGTCGCCGCGATCTCGCCTGCGGTGACCGTGCCCACCTGCCACAGCGCGACCGCCCCGAGCACCAGCGCCACGGGCAGAATGCCCGCCGTCGCCATCAGTGCGAAGCGGAAGCCGGTGGACAGATACCCGAAGTCGAGCGCGGCGTTGCGGTAGCCTTTCATGGCCTCGATGGCGGTCTCGTCCTCGTATTCGACATGGCCGAACAGCTTGACGGTCTTGATGTTGGTGATCGTGTCGACGATCTGGCCCGTCACATTCGCGCGCGCCGCCGCCCGTGTCTTGGACAGCACCCGGATGCGCGGCATGAACCAGCCGATCATCCACGCATAGCCAGCCGTCCAGACCAGCAGCATCAATCCGATGCGCCAGTCGATGGCCACCAGCATCACCACGGCTCCGACCAGTGTTGCGATGGCAAAGGCACCGGCGTTGATCACCTCGGTCACGACGTTCACGAGCGCGGTTGCCGTCTGCATCTGCTTTTGCGCGATCCGCCCGGCGAAGTCGTTGTCGAAAAAGCTGACAGCATGGCCCATAGACCAGCGGTGCAGGCGGGACTGGATCAGGGGCGCAAGGTTCGGGGGCAGCACGATGCCGTTGAAGGCCGCCGAGGCGCCGAAAAAGAAGGGGCGAAAGATCAGGTAGAAGCCGACATAGACGCCGATGAGCAGGGCGTGGTCGGCAAAGAAGGCCTCGGGCCCGGCGGTCAGCGCCGCGTCGATGACCACACCCAAGAGCCAGGCCGAGGCCACCTCCATCGCGCCGGCGATGGCGGAAAAGGCCGTGGCGACCCAGATCACCGGCCATGTCCCAGCCAGACACCAGCGCAGGAACGGCCAGAGCGCGCGGGGCGGCGCCCCTTCGGCAGGGGCGAAGCCGTCGATCAAATCGGCCAGCCACAGCAGGATCGGGCGGAACATGGTCGTCATTCCGCCGCCTCCGTTTCCGCGTCCGTGCCGATGAACCCGCCCGATTGCCGCGCCCAGAACCCGGCGTAAAGCCCGCCCTGCGCCAAAAGGTCGGCATGCGTGCCCTCTTCGGCGATATGACCGGCATCCAGCACCACGATGCGGTCCATCTGGGCGATGGTGGACAGCCGGTGGGCGATGGCGATCACGGTCTTGCCCTGCATGACGTTGTAGAGCGTGTCCTGGATCGCGGCCTCGACCTCGCTATCGAGCGCGCTGGTGGCCTCGTCCAGCACGAGGATGGGGGCGTCTTTCAAGATCACGCGGGCAAGCGTCACGCGCTGGCGTTGACCACCCGAGAGTTTCACCCCGCGCTCGCCCACATGGGCGTCATAGCCGCGGCGGCCCTGCGGGTCCTCGAGGGTGAGGATGAACTCATGCGCCTCGGCCCGCATTGCGGCGGCGATCATCTGGTCGTCGGTGGCGTCAGGGCGGCCGTAAAGGATGTTGTCGCGCACGGAGCGGTGCAGCAGGCTCGAGTCCTGTTGCACCATCCCGATCTCAAGGCGGAGGCTGTCTTGGGTGACGGTGCGGATATCCTGTCCGTCGATCAAGATGCGCCCATCCTCCACGTCGTAGAAGCGCAGGAGCAGCTTGACGAGGGTGGATTTGCCCGCGCCCGAGCGCCCGATCAGGCCCAGTTTCTCACCGGGTCGGACCGTCAGCGACAACCGGTCCAGCCCGCCCGCGCCGCGCCCGTAATGGTGGCTGACATCGTCGAACGTGACGGTGCCGCGGTCCATGACCAGCGGTTTGGCGCCGGGCGCATCGGTGAGGCGGAGGGGGTCGGTGATCGTCTCCATGCCCTCGGTCACGACGCCGAGCGAGCGGAACAGCGTGGAGACCGCCCACATGATCCAGCCGGTCATGGCGTTGAGCCGGAGCGTCAGCGCCGTGGCGGCGGCAACCGCACCCACCGAGGCGACACCGGTCGACCAGAGCCAGATCGCCCAGCCGACGACGGCCACGATCAGGAAGCCGTTGAGCGCTGTCAGCGCCACATCCATGATCGTGAACAGCCGCATCTCGCGGGCGAAGGTGTCGCGGGTCTGTTCGATGGCGTCTTTCGCGTAGTCGATCTCGCGGTCGTGGTGGGCGAAAAGCTTGACGGAATGGATGTTGGTGTAGCTGTCCACGACCCGGCCCGTGGTCATCGAGCGTGCATCGGCGCTGGCCTTGGAGGCGGGGCCGACGCGCGCGATGGTCCAGCGCAGGAGCACACCGTAAAGTGCGAACCAGACCAGCAGCGGGATCGCCAGGCGCGGGTCGGAGCCGGTCAGCAAGATGGCCGCGCCGATCAGGTAGGCGAGCGAGAAGGTGATCGCGTCGAAGATCTGGAAGATCGCGTCGCCCGCGCTGGTGGGGGTCTGCATGATGCGGTTGGCGATGCGGCCGGCGAAATCGTTTTCGAACCAGCCGACCGATTGGCGCAGCACCTGCCGATGCGCGCGCCAGCGGATCAGCGCGCCGAATTGCGGCAGGATGGCGTTGTTCAGGAGTGCGACCGACAGGCCCTGCAAAAGCGGGCGCAGCGTCAGGATGAAAATGGCGGCGGCGATCAGTTCCCAGCCATGGGCGGCGAGGATGGCGGCGGGATCGCCGCCCGACAACAGATCGACGACGCGGCCCATGTACCAGATCAGCCCGATCTCGATCACCGCGACGACGACCGACATCAGGGCCGTGATGGCGAAGACGGGCTTGAAGGGTTGAGAATAGGACCACAGGAACGGCCACAGCCGGCGCGGAGGCGCGTCGGTTTCAGGATAGGCCGCATAGGGATCGACCAGGTTTTCGAAAAAGCGGAACATCGGGGGCTCACAGTCCTGAGGCCGACATATAGTCCGGTGTTCAGGCAAAGACCATGACCGCCGACGCCACCGCCAGCGCGATGGCCCAGACCTTGGCATCGTCCCAATGGTACAGCATCGCCTCAAGGACGGTGAGGGCGCGCGCGGGGTGCGGCGCCCGGATTGTCAAGCAGGGCCGCGTGTCGGACGCTTGGGACGCCTCCGGCGGGCGTGTTTCTGAAACGAAGAAGGGCGGCGGTGCGCGTTAACCTTGTTGCAGGGTTAACGGGGCTGCGCCAGAAGGTCCTGACGGGTCAGGGTGAAATCCGATGCGATCCAGCGCGCCTCGAGGCTCTTGAGGGTCGCCCCTAGGGCCGGGCCCTGCAGGTCCGGCATGAGGTCGGCAGGCTTGACCGGAAAGACCGCTCCGGCACCCCGGACGATCGGGTCGCGCAGGGCGGGATCGGGCAGGGTTTCGAACTGCGCCGCGCGCAGCACCACGATGTCCCACGCCGTTCTGGCGCCGTGGGCGTAGGCCAGTGCGCCGGGCGGAACGGCGGAGGCCATGCCCTGACGCAAGCTTGCCAGACGGTCGCGTTCGGCTTTGGACAGGCGCAGGCGGTCTGGCACGTCATCGCCCCCCAAAGCGGCAAGGCGGCGGATCGGATCGGGCGCCGTATCCTCGAAGGCGACCAGAATGGGAACAAGGCGTGCATCGGCCCCCGGCAGGGTCTGCGCCAGCACGCCAGACTGGGCCATGGCAGCCACCGCGGGGGCGGGATCGGGGGCGGCGAGGAGTTTGAGCATCTCGGCGCCAACGCGCTCGCGCGACAGTCTGGCGATGCCGTCGGACAGGGCGGCGCAGGCGGCGAGCCCTTCGGCGTCGATTCCGCCTGCAGGGTCGGCGTACCATGCGTGGAAGCGGAAGAAGCGCAGGATGCGCAGGTAGTCTTCTGCGATTCGGTCAGCAGGTTGGCCGATGAAGCGCAAGCGGCGCGCCGCGAGGTCGGCGAGGCCCTCGCCATTGGGATCGAGGACGGTGCCATCGGCAGTTGCGTAAAGCGCGTTGATGGTGAAGTCACGGCGCGCGGCATCTTCCTCCAGACGGTCGGTGAAGGCGATGGTGGCCCGCCTGCCGTCGGTGGTCAGGTCGCGGCGCAGTGTCGTGATCTCGTAGGGGCGATGCGCCGACACCAGCGTGACGGTGCCATGATCAATGCCCGTAGGCACCGCCTTGATCCCTGCCGCCTTGGCTGCGGCCATCACGCCGCCCGGGTGGGCGTCGGTTGTGATGTCGATGTCGCGGACCTCCGTGCCGATCAACCCGTTGCGCACACAACCACCCACGAACCACGCATGATGGCCTGCGTCGGCGAGTGCGCCCATCACCGCCTGTGTGCCCGGGTCGATCATCCAGTCCGCAACGAGCTTCATGCCGTCACCCTGTCAGCCAGCGCCTTGAGCATGCGCGCAGTGGCGCCCCACGTGTAGTAGGGGCCGAAGGGCACGACATAGTAGCGGCGCCAGACCCCGCGCCAGCGCCGCCGCTCGATCCGATAGCGCGCCGGGTCGAGCAAAATGGGCAGAGGCACGCGGAAGACCTCGGCGACCTCGCCGGGTTCGGCTGTGGCGGCAAACTCTCGCTCGATCCGGGCAAGGATGGGGGTGATGGTGTAGCCGGTCACGGTCTCGTGGCTTGGCAGGTCGGTCAGCACGGTCACTTGGGCAGGGTCGAGGCCGATTTCCTCCTGCGCCTCGCGCAGGGCGGCGGCGGTCGGGTCCGCATCGCCGGGGTCGATCTTGCCGCCGGGAAAGGCGATCTGGCCGGGATGGTGCTTCAGATGCGAGGCGCGTTTGGTCAAGATCACCTCGTTACCGATCACACCGATGAGCACGGCGGCCGGTATCAGCACGCGCCCCTCGGGCAAGAAGGCATCGCGGTTCAGGTCATAGTCTGACGAAGGTCGTTGCGGCACCCGGTCCAGCGCCGCAAGCAACCGGTCGAGGTCAGTCGGCCCGGTCATCGCCCCCCTCCGGCGGAAGCTCGGCCTCGAAGCCCAACGATTTGGGGTCGAAGTCGTAATGCGCGCCGCAGAACTGGCAATCGGCGGTGACGCGGCCATCCTCGGTCGTCATGTGGCCGATGTCGCGCGCCGAATAGATCGACAAGGTGTTGCGCACCCGCTCGGCCGAACAGGTGCAGCCGAACTGCACCGGCAGGGCGTCATAGACGCGCGGGCCTTCCTCGTGGAACAGGCGCAGCAAAAGGTCGGTGGGGCCGATCGTGGGGCCGATCAACTCCAGTTCGTCGACGGTGTCGAGCAAGATGTTGGCGCGGTTCCAGTTCTCGCCCTCGTCCGCGTCAAGTAGGTCGGTGGCGGCGAGCAGGCCGTTCTCGCCCGATCCACCCTCGCCGCCCGCCATCAGCGGTGACGCCTTGGGCATATGTTGCAGCATCACGCCGCCCGCGCGCCAGCGCGCCGCCTGTCCCGGTTCTCGGCTGAGGCCATAGCTGAGCTGGAACCGCGTGGGGAGTTGTTCGGATTGCGCGAAATAGGCCTCGGCGCATGCCGACAGCGAGCCACCCGCCAAGGGTGTGATGCCCTGATACGGCGTGGTGCCCGCGCCCTGGTCGATCAGGATGGCGAAATAGCCCTTGCCGATCTGGCTGAAGGGGTGGCTGCCCGATACGAGCCGATCCTTGTCATAACCGGCATAGGCGCGGATGCGGGCGGGCGTGTCGGTGTCGGCGGGCGCGAAGAAATCGGTGGCGATCAGCCGGATCGGCCCATCGCCGCGCACCTGAAGCGAGAGCTTCCAGCGCAGCTTCATCGTCTGGCCGATCAGCGCGGTCAACAGCGCGGCCTCGGCCACCATCGCCTCCACTTCGGGCGGGTAGTCATGCTGTTCCAGCACCTGGTCGAGCGTGTGGTCAAGCCGTGCCACCCGGCCGCGGATGTCGGACAGGTCCAGCTGGAACGGCAAAACCGTGTCGTCCCATGCGATCTTGGTCGTCAGGGTCATGTTGGTCATCCTGAATTGCGGATTTTGGGTTTCATATAGGGGCGCGGTCTGCAATCCCAAATGCGCCCGCAAATCCACCATGGCTTGCCCGCCGCGCCGTCATCGTCGACACTGCCGGCAAACGACGGCAGATCGGACAGCAGGCAGATGAACATCCTTTTCGTGCACCAGAATTTCCCGGGCCAGTACCGCGAACTGTTCAAGTGGCTGGTGGCGCAGGGCGGGCACAAGATCGTGTTCCTTACCCAGCGCAAGGGTGTGCCGCAAATCGAAGGGGCGCATATCGTGACCTATGCGCCGCATCACGTCCCGGCGGACGCCGCCTATGCGCCGACCAAATACTGGGAGGAATGCGTCGGCAACGGATTGGGCGCAGGGTTTGCGGCGCAAAAACTGGCGGCCGATGGATTTCGCCCCGATGTGATCCTTGGCCATGTCGGGTGGGGGGAGCTGACCTTTTTCAAACAGGTCTGGCCAGATGCGCCGATCATCGGGTTTTTCGAGTACTACTTCCTCGCGAACGGCGGATCGATCGGTTTTGACCCGGAATTTCCGGCCTCGGAGCATGCGCCGTTCCTGATGCATGCGCGCAACGCAGTGAATTTCGCCAATATCCAGACCGTCGATCTGGGCCAGTCGCCCACATTGTTCCAGCGCGATACTTTCCCGGCCAGTTTTCAAGACAAAATCTATGTCGAACATGACGGCATCCGGACCGACCGGCTGGTGCCCAACCCCACGGCCTCTGTGCCCCTGGGCCGGTTGGGCAGGTCTGTCACGCGGCAAGACGAGATCTTCACCTACATGGCACGCAACATGGAACCGACGCGGGGGTTTCACAAGTTCATGCGTGCGCTGCCCCATATCCTTGCCGCAAGGCCCAACGCCCGCGCGCTGATCATCGGCGGCAACGAGGTCTCCTATGGCAAGGCCAGTCCCGAAAAGGGCGGCTACCGCGCCGAGATGGAGCGTGAGGTGGGTGACCGCGTGGATTGGAACCGCGTGCATTTCCTGGGCAAGGTGCCCTATGCCGCGTATCAGAAGATCATTCAGGTCAGCCGTTGCCACATCTACCTGACCGTGCCCTTCGTCCTGTCGTGGTCGAGCATGGAGGCGATGTCGATGGGGGCCACGATCGTCGCCTCGGACACGGCTCCGGTGCGCGAGGTGATGACGCATGGCGAAACCGCCATGCTGGTCGATTTCCACGATCACGAGGCGCTGGCCCGGCAGGTGATCGAAGTGCTGGAGCGCCCCGGCGATGTCGCACATCTGGGGCGCAACGCGCGGGCGCACATGGTCGAGCGTTACGATTTCATGACGCGATGCCTGCCCGCCCATGTGGCACGGATCAACAGCCTTGTCCCGCGCACCATGGCAATTTCCCCGCCAAGCTGAGCGTTTGTCAGTCAGCGAGGTTCGAGGTCTGGTTCGCAAGCCCGAAGACCGATCCGATCAGGCCAAAGATCGTCTGGGCCGACGTGATCGGGCTTTCGGTGACAAGCACCAGATCATCGCCGTGAAGGTGAAAGTTCCGCGCGCTGAACAGACCGTCCGCCGAAATCAGGTCAAGCGTGAAGACCACCCGCGATTGGGTCGGGCCGCGCCCGTCCGTGCGCACCGCGCTGGTCGGATACTCGCGCAAGATCAAGATGCCGCCCGGATTGCCCCTGCGGCTGTCGACGCCGCCGATGATCGCCATTGCGTCCAGTGCCGTCACCGTGTCTTGGGTGAACGCGTGCTGGTTTTGTTGGCCCGCGGCACCCAGCGACAGGAACCGGCGCCGGTCTTCCTCGACGATGACCTGATCGCCGCCGATCAGCAGAGTGTCGAGGCCGGGGTTGTCGTACAGCCGTTCGACCGACGTGCCGTATATATTGCCGCCCCTGCGCAGACGAATCTGCGGATTGGCGAGGCCGGCTTGAACTCCGCCTCCCGCTGCCAGCAGATTCAGCACTGTATAATTTCGGTCGGGCAGTGGGTAGGCTCCGGGCGCGGACACGCCGCCTACCAGATCGACGGAATTGGTGCGCCCTTCGACCAGCGTCAGCTGCACCTGCGCCGAGGGCACGA
The DNA here is from genome assembly GCF_003148775.1 of Roseicyclus mahoneyensis. Taxonomy (GTDB): domain Bacteria; phylum Pseudomonadota; class Alphaproteobacteria; order Rhodobacterales; family Rhodobacteraceae; genus Roseicyclus; species Roseicyclus mahoneyensis. Next base: position 190,227 of record NZ_QGGW01000006.1, on the reverse strand, counting down.
CCATGTCGATCTCGTCTTGCAGATGTTCGCGGGCCAGCTGCAGTGTCAGGCCCGAAACCTGCGTGTTGCCGACATAGGGCACGAAAACCGACCCATCGGGCGCCACGGTCAGCGCCTGGATCTGGACCTGTCGCTGTCCGTTCGAGGACAGGAGCGAGTTTTCGTTGCTGTCCCAGATGGTGATTTCCAGCACATCGCCCGGCGCGATCACTTGTGTCCGCGCTCCGCCGCTGGCCGGAATCCAGTTCAGCCGCCGCTCACCGGTCTGCGGCCAGTCGGCAAGTTGTGCCAGAAGCGCACGGTCGACGGGATAGACGGCGAAATCGGCGATCTCGCCCTGGGCGACGGCGACGATCTCTCGCTCTACGGCAGCACCGCGCGGCAGCTGCTCGCAGCCCGCAAGCGCCATCGCAGCCGCAAGCATGAGGCCGAAGCCTCTTGATGGTGCACAGAACATCCAACCCCCAGGTCTGACGCATGTCTTGTTGGCGCCACGATAAGGCCCCGGATGACGCGGTCAATCTCGCACGGTCAGATTGCGCGAAACCGCGCGACTTCTTTGGCATGCGTGTCGGATCGGTCATGCTTTCGCATGGCGCGTGGGGCAACAGGGGTTGCATCGCCGCCGCGAAGCGTGATTGCGTCGCCACGATCAAAGGCGATGTGGCGTATCATGACCAGACGTGTACTCTTGACGGGCGGTGCCGGCTACATCGGGTCCCACACCTATGTGGCGCTGGTCGAGGCAGGCTACGACGTGCTGATTCTCGACAATTTCAGCAATGCGCGCCGCTCGGTGCGCGAACGGTTGGCCCGGATCACGGGGCGGCCTGTCACCATCGTCGAAGGCGACATCCGCGACGGCGCTGCATTGGCCCGGGTGTTTGGCGAACACGCGATCGACGCAGTGGTGCATTTCGCGGCGCTCAAGGCCGTGGGTGAGAGCATGGCGCGTCCGCTGGACTATTTCGACGTGAATGTCGGGGGGCTGACCGCGCTGTTGCGCGCGATGGACGGGGCGGGGTGCAGACGGCTGGTGTTCTCGTCTTCGGCTACGGTCTACGGTGTGCCCGACGTGACACCGACACCGGAAACAGCGCCCTTCAGGGCGATGAACCCGTATGGGCAGACCAAGATACTTGGTGAGCAGATGCTGGACTGGCTGGGGCGGTCGAACCCAGACTGGGCCGTCGGAGTGTTGCGGTACTTCAACCCGGCGGGCGCGCATGCCTCGGCCCTGATCGGTGAGGATCCGCACGACATTCCCAACAACCTCATGCCCTTCGTCGCCAAGGTAGCCCGGGGCGAGCTGGACCGGATCGCCGTCTTCGGCAATGACTATGATACGCCCGACGGGACTGGCGTGCGCGACTACATCCATGTCGAGGATCTGGCGCGTGGGCATGTGCTGTCGCTGGAAAAGCTGTTCGAGACCGGGCAGGGCCATTGCGTGAACCTTGGGACAGGCACGGGCCATTCGGTGCTGGAGGTGATCGCCGCCTACAAGCGAGCCTGCAACCGCGATCTGCCCTACACGATTGCCGAGCGCCGCCCGGGCGACGTGCCGACCGTTGTCGCCAGCGCCGACAAGGCCGCCGAGGTGCTGGGCTTTCGCACCGAGAAGACGCTGGACGAGATGTGCGCCAGTTCGTGGCGCTGGGTTTGCACCACCGAGGGTGACGCATGACACGGACGGCCCTCGTCACCGGATCGGCGGGCTTCATCGGCTACCATCTTTGTGCCCGGCTTTTGGCCGATGGCTGGCAGGTGATCGGCGTCGATGCGATGACCGATTACTATGATGTGCGCCTCAAGGAGCGGCGGCAGGCGATGCTGCTGCAAAACGCCGGCTTTCGCGTGGTCAACGACCGGATCGAGGCGCCGGGACTGCTGCATCGCCTGATGGACGATGTGCGGCCCGACGCAGTCATCCACCTCGCCGCCCAGGCGGGCGTGCGCTATTCGATCGACAACCCCGAAAGCTATGTCGAGGCGAACATTCTTGGCACTTTCCGCCTGCTCGAGGCGATGCGGGCCTTTCCGCCCGCTCACAGCCTTCTGGCCTCCACCTCCAGCGTTTATGGCGCGAACACCGATCTGCCTTACGCGGAAACGGCCAAGGCCGACACGCAGATGTCCTTTTACGCGGCCACCAAGAAGGCCAACGAGGCGATGGCGCACAGCTACGCCCATCTCTATGACCTGCCGACCACGATGTTCCGCTTCTTCACCGTCTACGGACCATGGGGACGGCCCGACATGGCGCTGTTCAAGTTCACCAAGGCGATCCTCGAGGGGCGGCCTATCGACGTCTACAACCACGGCGACATGCGGCGCGACTTTACCTATGTGGACGATCTGGTGCAGGGTATCATGGGCCTGATCGACGCGGTGCCCATCCGGCCAGAATCGCCCGAGGCAATCCTGCCGGGCGACAGCCTCAGCCCGGTCGCGCCCTGGCGGGTCGTGAATATCGGCAATTCCGACAGCGTGCCGCTGACCGACTTCATCGCCGCCATCGAGGCCGCGACGGGTCGAAAGGCGCAGCGCAATCTCATGGACATGCAACCGGGCGATGTGCCCGCAACCTGGGCCGATGCAGCGCTTCTGATGCGCCTGACCGGCTATCGTCCACAGACACGGGTGGCCGATGGCGTGACCCGCTTTGTCGAGTGGTATCGCACTTATTACGAGGTCTGAGATGAAACTGATCCCAAAGGCCGAGATCCCCACCGGCCCCGCCCCTGCCGCCTATTTCACCGGCGCCGTGATCATCGAACGGTTGCACGAATCCACGCCGCCCTCCCGCGCGGCGTCGGTGCGAGTGCATTTCCCGCCCGGCGCGCGCACCGCTTGGCATACGCATCCGCTGGGCCAGTTGCTGATCGTGACCGACGGCGAGGGTTGGGCCCAGACCGAGGGACAGCCGCGGCTGGTGCTCAGGCCGGGCGACGTGGTCTGGATCACGCCTGGCGAACGGCATTGGCACGGGGCGACGGCAGCGGCCGCAATGACCCATATCGCGGTGCAAGAAGCGGTCGATGGCGCCGCCGCCGACTGGCAAGAGCCTGTGAGTGACTCTGATTACCTCGGCTGACCGCCGTCAGGCGAGGCCCGCGCGCAGGCAATCGTGGATGTGCAGCAGGCCAACGGGCCGCATCGCAGCGTCTACCGCGAACAGCGCCGTGATGCGGTTGGCCGACATCACCGCCATCGCCTCGGCCGCCAGATCCTCGGGCGCGATGACACGGGGGCTGCGCGTGGCGACCTGACCGGCGGTCCGGTCCATCAGATGGGCGATGTTGCGCCTGAGGTCGCCATCCGAAATGACGCCCACCAGCCTGTCGTCCTGCACCACGCCCGCGATGCCAAAGCTCTTCTCGCTCATCACGATCAGCGCCTCGGGCATCGGCATGTCGGCGGCCACCAAGGGCAGCGCGTCGCCCTTGTGCATCAGCTGCGCCACCTTGGACAGCTGCGCGCCCAGCTTGCCGCCGGGGTGAAAGGTGCGGAACTGTTCAGGCAGGAACCCGCGCCGTTCCATCGTGGCGACCGCCAGCGCATCGCCCAAGGCAAGCGTCAGAGTGGTCGAGGTGGTGGGCGCCATGCCGATCACGCAGGCCTCGGGCGCCTGCGGCAGGACAAGCCGGTAATTGGCGGCCTGCATCAGCGTGCTGTCGGCCCGGCCGGATATCGCCACCATCGGAATGGCAAAGCGGGCCACATGGGCGACCATGTCGCGCAATTCCGCCGTCTCGCCGGAATTGGAGATCAGGATCGTCAGATCGCCCGGCATGACCATGCCAAGGTCGCCATGGCTCGCCTCGGCAGGATGGACAAAGGCCGAGGGCGTGCCGGTCGAGGCGAAGGTCGAACTGATCTTGCGCGCCACATGTCCCGATTTGCCGATGCCTGACAGGATCACGCGGCCCTTGGTGGCCAGAATCGCCTCGACGGCAGGGACGAAATCCTCGGGCAGGGCGTCGGCCATGGCGGTCACGGCCTCTCCCTCGGTGCGCAGGACACGGGCGGCGGTGGCGCGGATGGCGGCAATCTGGTCGTCGGTCATGACATCCCCCTAGCGCAAGGGGCGGGACTTGGCGAGAGGGGGGATTTCGCGGCGCGCGCGCCTCTGTCACAAGGAAGCACCTCAGTGGAGTGCCCCATGAACCGACGTTTCGGAACCCAGCCCGAACCGGGCCGTCCCTACACGCCCCGGCCCGGTGTCTATGCCGTGATCGCGGCGGGCGACGGCATCCTTGCCACCTTTCAGGAGGCCCCGCGCCCGGAACTGCAACTGCCCGGCGGCGGCATCGACCCCGGCGAACAGCCCCTGCGCGCGCTTCACCGCGAGGTGCTTGAAGAAACCGGCTATGCGATCCATTCGCCCCGGCGGCTCGGGATGTTCCACCGCTATACCTACATGCCTGAATACGACCTCTTCGCGCAAAAACAGTGCCACATCTATCTGGCCGAGCTTGGCCCCCGCCGCGGCAACCCGACCGAACCCGGCCACACGGCGGTCTTTTTGCCATGGGATGTAGCGGCCGAGCGTCTGGCCGTGTCGGGCGACCGGCATTTCCTGCGCCAAGTGATGGATCTGCACTGGCGCTAGCGTCCCAGCAGCGCCCCGACCTCGGCGCGCGCGGGCATAGACGCCGCGGTGCCGGGCTTCGTCACCGACAGGGCCGCGACAGCGGTGGCAAAGCGCAGCGCATCATCCAGCGGCTGCCCCTCTGCCAGCGCGGTCGCAAACCCGCCGTTGAACGCATCGCCTGCGCCCGTCGTGTCCACAGCCGGCCCCGCCTGCATCGGGGCCACGCCGCGCGCCCCATCCGCATCCACAACCACCGCGCCCGCGCCGCCCAATGTCACGATCACCGCGCGGCGCACGCCTTGCGCCAGCAACGCCTTTGCCGCCCGTGTCGCCGATGGCATGTCGGTCACGGTGATGCTGGTCAGCGCCTCGGCCTCGGTCTCGTTCGGGGTCAGGTAGTCGCACAGCGCCAGCATGCCGTCGGGCAAGGCCGTCGCAGGGGCGGGGTTGAGGATGGTCACGGCCCCGCCCGCTGCCGCGATCTGCAAGAAGCGCAGGGCCGCCGCCATGGGCTGTTCCAGTTGCGTCATCGCAACCTTCGCAGTTGCGATGGCCACCGCTTCGGCCTCCACATCGCTGACGCTGAGTGCCGCCGCAGCACCCGGGCTGATGACGATGGCGTTCCGGCCTTGGGTTTCCTCGATGAAGATGCCGGCGGCGCCGGTCGCGCGCGCCGCATCGGTGATCGCCATCGACCGCACGCCCGCCTCGGCCCAGACGGCGCGGCCCATCGCCCCGAAGGTGTCATCCCCGATCCGGGTCAAAAACCCCACGTCGCCCCCAGACTTGGCCGCCGCCACCGCCTGATTGGACCCTTTGCCGCCGGGGCCGAGGGTGAAACCCGTACCGATCAGCGTCTCGCCCAGTTTCGGCAGACGGTCGCAGCGAAAGGCGGCATCGGCGACGAAAACGCCAAGGATCACGATGTCTGGGGGCATGGGGCGCGCAGTCTCCGGCAGGGGTGTCGGCCTCCAGCCTACCGGCCCCCAGATCGTCCCGCCAGTGGCCCTTGCGCCAGATGGGATGGCGCGGAAGACTGGGACCCGATCAGGAGGGGGAGCAGCCCATGAACATCGCCCATTGGCTGGAGCGCAGCGCGCAGACAGCGCCCGACAGCCCGGCGCTGATGCGGGGCGGCGTTGTGGTAGAGAGCTATGGCGGCTTTCACGCCCGCGCCGCAGCCCTCGCCGGGGCGCTCATGGGCAGGGGGATCAAGCCGGGCGACAGGGTGGCGATCTTCGCCGGCAATAGCCCCGAGTATCTCATCGCCTTCTACGGCATATGGATGGCGGGCGCCGCCGCCGTTCCGATCAACGCCAAGCTTCACCCCAAGGAAGCGTCGTTCATCATGCAAGACAGCGGCGCGCGGCATGTCTTCGTGGGCGCGGGGCTTGCCCCTGATCTGACCGCCGAGGCCGAACTGCCCGCAACCGTGCTGGAAGCCGACGCCTTCGCCGCGATGACCCGCGGCGCGCCTGCCCCGGTAGCCGACCGCGGGCCAAGCGATCTGGCTTGGCTCTTTTACACCAGCGGCACCACGGGGCGGCCCAAGGGCGTCCGGATCACCCATGGCATGCTGGCCGCGACCTCGCTGTGTTATCCTGTCGACGTGGACCCCATCAGCGCCAAGGATGCCGCCCTTTACGCCGCCCCGATGAGCCATGGCGCGGGCATCTACGCGCCCATCCATGTGCGAATGGGCGCGCGTCACATCGTGCCGCCCTCGGGCGGGTTCGACGCGGGCGAGGTGCTGGACCTGTCCGCCGCCCATGGCCCGACCTCGATGTTCCTCGCGCCCACCATGGTCCGCCGCCTGACCGACGCTGCCAAAGCCAGCGGCATGCGCGGCGACGGCATCCGCACCATCGTCTATGGAGGCGGCCCGATGTATCGCGCCGATATCGAGGAGGCGGTGGATTGGTTCGGCCCGAAATTCGTGCAGATCTACGGGCAAGGCGAATGCCCCATGGCGATCACGGCCCTGTCGCGCGCCGATGTGGCAGACCGCGCCCACCCGCGCTGGGCAGCGCGCCTCGCTTCGGTCGGTCGCGCGCAAAGCCTTGTCGAGGTTGCAATAGGGGACGCTCAAGGTGCCACGCTGCCTGCGGGCGAGATCGGCGAGATCATGGTGCGCGGCGCCCCCGTCATGCCGGGCTACTGGCAGAACCCGCAGGCGACGGCGAAAACCCTCAAGGATGGCTGGCTGATGACCGGCGACATGGGGCATCTGGACCCCGACGGCTACCTGACGCTGGCCGATCGGTCCAAGGATGTGATCATCTCGGGCGGCAGCAACATCTACCCCCGCGAGGTGGAAGAGGTGCTGCTGACCCATCCGTCCGTCCACGAGGTATCCGTCGTCGGTCGCCCTTCGGCCGAATGGGGCGAAGAGGTGGTAGCCTTCGTCGTGCCCGCCCCCGGGGTGACGGTCGATCCGACGGCGCTCGACGCCCATTGCCTGAACCAGATCGCCCGGTTCAAGCGGCCCAAGGCCTATGTGACGGTGCAAGGCCTTCCCAAGAACAACTACGGCAAGATCCTCAAGACCGAATTGCGTCGCCGTCTGCAGGACGCGCCCTGACGCCAGCTTCTTCGTTTCGCAAATATCCCGGGGGGAGACGCCGCAGGCGGCGGGGGGCAGCGCCCCCCTGATCCGGTTCCGCCCGGGCACAATCGCTGCCAAACGCGTGCCGCGCCTTGTTCCGTCCCAAGACGCACTCTACATCGCATCGCATGAAGCGCTTCATTCCGTTCATCGCCAAGGACCCCGTGGTTTCGGTCGTCACGCTGTCGGGCGTCATCGCGGCCTCAAACCGCAGCGGCACGCTCAGTGACAGCGCGCTCGCCCCCGCGATCGAACGGGCCTTTGCCAAGGGCAAACCGGCAGCCGTGGCGCTGGTGCTGAATTCGCCCGGCGGCAGCCCCGCGCAATCCTCGCTCATCGCGGGGCGTATCCGGCGGCTGGCCGATGAGAAAAAGATCCCCGTCCACGCCTTCGTGGAGGATGTGGCGGCCTCGGGCGGTTATTGGCTGGCCTGCGCCGCCGATGACATCTGGATCGACGCCAGTTCTGTCGTTGGCTCCATCGGCGTGATCTCGGCGGGCTTCGGTCTGCACGAGGCGATCGCCCGGATCGGCGTGGAGCGGCGCGTCTACACCTCGGGCAAGGACAAATCGATGCTCGACCCGTTCCGCCCCGAACGCGCCGAGGATGTGGAACGGCTCAAGGGCATCCACAGGCAGATCCACGAGGCTTTCATCGCCCATGTGAAAGCCCGGCGCGGTGCGCGGCTGGTGGGCGGTGACGACCTGTTCACCGGCGAATTCTGGGTCGGTCAGCGCGGTGTCGATCTGGGGCTTGCCGATGGCCTCGGCCATATCGTCCCCAAGCTCAAGGAGCTTTATGGCGACAAGGTGCGGTTTCAGCGCTTTGGCCCCCGACGCGGATTGTTCCAGCGTTTCGGCGCCAGCCTATCGGCCGAACTGACCGGTGGGATCGAGGCCAGCATCGAGGATCGTGCCCTTTGGTCACGGTATGGTCTCACGTGATGCTCAAGATCGTCAGCCTGTTCCTGATCTTCATGGTTGTGCTGGCGATGTTCGGCCGGTTGCGGTGGCCCCGGATCGGAGGCAAGGGCGACCGGGCTGGCGGCTTGCCCAAGCCGCGGCTTTGCCCGGACTGTGGACGCTACAACCTGCGCGGCGGCCCATGCCGCCATTGCCACAAGGGACAAGGCTGACACCGTGATCCTTGAATTCGTCTATGCCGGCCTTGGACTGATCGTTCTTCTGCTGGCCGGCGACACCCTTGTGAAAGGGGCTGTGAATCTCAGCCTGCGGCTGGGTATTCCGGCGCTGATCGTCAGCCTGACGGTGGTGGCTTTCGGCACTTCGGCGCCAGAGTTGCTGATTTCCATCAAGGCGGTTCTTGACGGAGTTCCGGGGCTGGCGCTGGGCAATGTGATCGGGTCGAACACGGCCAATGTGCTGCTCATCCTTGGGATTCCGGCAATGATCTTTGGGATCGCGGCGGGCAGCGATACCAGCCGCAGTTTCCTGATCATGATCGCAGGCACGCTGCTGTTCATCGTGCTGGGGTTCCTTGGGCCCTATCATTGGTGGTCGGGCCTGATCCTCGTAGGGGCGCTTGCGCTGATCTTGATCGACAGCGCGCGGGCCGCGCAGGCGCATCGCCGCGCCGCAAACGGCGCCCCGGCCCCCGAGGAAGAGGAGGTGCTGGAAGAGGCCGACCCCGACATGCCGTGGTGGAAGATCGCGCTCTATCTGGTGCTGGGTCTGATCGGCCTGCCCCTTGGTGCGGACCTGCTGGTCGACAGTTCCATCGTGATCGCGCAAGCCTATGGCGTCAGCGAGACGGTCATCGGCCTGACGCTGGTGGCCGTCGGCACGTCGCTTCCGGAACTGGCCACGACCGTGATGGCGGCCTTGCGCAAGCATTCCGACGTAGCGATGGGCAATGTCATCGGGTCCAACATGTTCAACCTCTTGGGCATCATCGGCGTCGCGTCGCTGGTCGGACCCATCCCGGTCGATCCGGCGCTGTTGCGGCTGGACGTCTGGGTGATGCTGGCGGCCTCGCTGGTGCTGGCACCTTTCGTTTTCCTGCGCTGGTCGATGGGGCGGCTGGTTGGCGTGATCTTCACGTCGCTCTATGTCGCCTATCTCGTGATGCTGCTGGCATAAGGGGCGGGGTGATGACGGCATTGGTAACGGGCGCGGCGCGGCGTCTGGGGCGGGCGATGGCGCTGGAGCTGGCCCGTGCAGGGCAAGACGTGGCGATCCACTATTCCGGCAGCGCCGATGACGCCGCGCAGGTGGCGGCCGAGGTGCGCGCCATGGGCCGCCGCGCCGCGATGCTGCGGGCAGACCTGACCGTGGAGGCAGAGATGCAGGCGCTGGTGCCGCGCGCGGCCGAAGCGCTGGGTGCGCCGATCGTGGTGCTGGTCAACAACGCTTCGATCTTCGAGTATGACAACATGGCCACTGCCACCCGGGACAGCTGGGACCGGCATCTTGAATCGAACCTGCGCGCGCCCTTCGTGTTGACGCAGGCGCTGGCCGCGCAGGTGCCGGACCCGCTGCATGACGAGCGCGGCGAGCCGGTGGCGCAGGGCCTTGTCGTCAACATGATCGACCAGCGCGTTCTGAAGCCAACGCCGGAATTCATGACCTACACCATCGCCAAGATGGCGCTCTGGGCGCTGACCCGCACGTCGGCGCAGGCGCTGGCGCCGCGGGTGCGCGTCAATGCCATCGGCCCTGGCCCGACGCTTCAGGGCGCGCGCCAGTCGGCCGAGCATTTCGCAGGCCAGCGCGCGGCGACGATTCTGCAGCGCGGTTCGGATGCGCAGGGCATCTGCGACGCGCTGCGCTATTTCCTGACGGCGCGGGCGGTCACAGGGCAGTTGATCTGCGTGGACGGTGGCCAGCATCTTGCCTGGCAGACCCCCGATGTGCTGGGCGTCGAGTAAGGCACACCGGCTAGCCAACTTGACTTTTCCACCGGGCCGCGCCGTGTAAAGCTTTTGTTAAATCCGGGTAACATGGGTGTGACTGGCGGATTTTTGCAAAAAAATATTCTGATATAACAGTGCATTACATATGTGCCTAAAAACTGGGCAAACCATAGAACCAGCCCCAGAACAAGGAAAATTTCACCTCGCCCCGAAGTTCTCCGCAAGCTTATCCACAGGTTTGGTGGATACCTGACCTCTTGATCCGGCTCCCGATCCGTTGCAGCGAGTGGGGGAATCGAGAAAGATCCGCCATAGATGCCTGACACGTCCAGAACCAGCCCTGAAACCGGGCACGAGGTGATCCAAGGCTACCTCAAGACGCTCGACAATTCGCCGGGCGTCTACCGTATGCTCGATGAGCAATCGCGCGTTCTTTATGTGGGCAAAGCGCGTGCGCTGAAAAAGAGGGTGGCCAATTACGCCAAGCCCGGCGGCCACAGCCCCCGCATCGCGCGGATGATCCGCGAAACCGCCTCGATGATGTTCCTGACCACGCGCACGGAAACCGAGGCGCTGCTTCTGGAACAAAACCTCATCAAGCAGCTCAAGCCGCGCTACAACGTGCTGCTGCGCGACGACAAGTCGTTTCCCAACATCCTCGTCAGCCGCACCCACGCCTTTCCGCAGATCAAGAAGCATCGCGGCGCCAAGACGGAGAAAGGCGAATATTTCGGGCCCTTCGCCAGTGCGGGCGCGGTCAACCGCACGCTCAACCAGTTGCAGCGGGTGTTCTTGCTGCGCAATTGCACCGACGCGACCTTTGAATCCCGCACGCGGCCGTGCCTGCTCTACCAGATCAAGCGCTGTTCCGCGCCCTGCACCGGCTACATTACCTCCGCCGATTACGCGGCCTCCGTCTCCGACGCGATGCGCTTTCTCAAGGGTGACAGCACCGAATTGCAGGAACAGCTTGCCCGTCAGATGGCCGCCGCCTCCGAGGCGATGGAATTCGAACGCGCCGCGGCGCTGCGCGACCGGATCCGGGCGCTGACCAATGTGCAATCAGCCCAAGGCATCAACCCGCGCGGCGTGCGCGAGGCCGATGTGATCGCGCTCCATATGGAGGGTGGGCAGGCTTGCGTGCAGGTCTTCTTCATCCGCGCCAACCAGAATTGGGGCAACAAGGATTATTACCCCCGCATAGGCCCCGACATCGACGAGCCCGAGGTGCTGGAGGCGTTTCTGGGCCAGTTCTACGACCAGCAGGACCCGCCGCCGCAGATCATCCTGAGCCATCAGATCGAGAATGCCGACCTGATGATCGACGCGCTGAGCCAAAAGCTGGGCCGCAAGGTCGAGCTTCTCGTGCCCCAGCGCGGCGAAAAGGCCGAGTTGATCGACGGGGCCATGCGCAATGCCCGGGAAAGCCTGGCCCGACGCATGGCCGAAGGGCAGGCGCAGTCCAAGCTTCTGGCCGGGCTGGCCGACGCCTTTGATCTGGATGCCGCCCCGCGCCGGGTGGAGATCTATGACAACTCGCACATTCAGGGCGCGCATGCGGTTGGTGCGATGGTGGTGGCGGGGACCGACGGCTTCTTGAAATCGCAATACCGCAAGTTCAACATCCGGGGCGACGACCTGACCCCCGGCGACGATTTCGGCATGATGAAAGAGGTGCTGACCCGCCGCTTCCAGCGCCTGATCAAGGAAGACCCGGATCGGGAGAGCGAGGCCTGGCCCGACCTGCTGCTGATCGACGGCGGCGCCGGGCAGGTGTCGGCGGTGAAACAGATCATGGACGATCTGGGCATCGACGATGTGCCCTTCATCGGTGTCGCTAAGGGGATCGACCGCGACCTCGGCAAGGAGGAATTCCACCGCCCCGGCCAGCCGGTCATGGCGCTACAACGCAATGACCCGGTTCTCTATTTCATTCAGCGCCTGCGCGACGAGGCGCACCGCTTTGCTATTGGCGCGCACCGCGCCAAACGGTCGAAAGCCGTCAGCGCCACACCGCTCGACGACATCGCGGGCGTGGGCGCCACCCGCAAGCGCGCGCTTCTGGCCCATTTCGGCAGCGCCAAGGCCGTCAGCCGCGCCAACCTGTCGGATCTGACTGCGGTCGACGGGATCAACGAGGGGCTGGCCCAAAAGATCTACGACCACTTCCACGCCCGCGGCTGAGCGTCCGGCGATAAGGACGCGGCCGCCCCGAAGGCGCAGGCCCGCCCGGTTTGGGGGGGCCTTCTTGGCCAATCCACTCTTGCTTCGATCCTCCGTTACAATGCGCTGATGACGCGTGGGTCACTGCGCGATCGCAACACCCAAATCCTCCAAGCGATATGTATCGATAGATATTAATCGATCTTAGTCGACGCTGTCCGAAACGTTTCCCGACCTGACCTGACCTGATCCGCCCGGCATAATTCCGGTGTGCGACCGGCGTGCGTCTTGCGGAGCCTTGGTCCTGCCAATCCGAGATTGGCACAGCCTTTGCAGTCCATCCCCCGAGTTCGACCCTCGGCCTGACAGGCCCGGTTGCCACATGGTCCCCCGTTTTCGGGGCGGCAGGCAGGCAAACGGCGCCCGTGCAGCCCGGATCGAACTGCGCGTGAAACGTATCGCCAGAAGGGCACGACAATGGAATTGGCAATTCATAATCTCAGTCTGAAGAACTGGGCACCCAGCGGCGAGCATGTTTCGTCGACCTTGTTCCAGACCAATGTCGTGCAGACATCCAACACCGGATCGCCTTGGTTCGCCAACAGTGCCGACAATCCGCTCGGTGTACCGACCGAAGGAACGCAGACCGCGCTGGATCACTTCGGCATCGAGATGGTCCGCTTTCCGGGTGGGGAAACCAATGCCGTGTTTTCCAAAGGCATGATGATCGACGGTGCCTTGTCGCAAAACGTCGTCAACATGCTGACCTTTGCGATCAAGGAGGGTATCGCCGTCAACATGGTGGTTCCTGTGGAGACCCCTGCCGGGTTCAGCCGCGCCGCCTTCCTCGACCAGATGACGCAATTCGCCACCGCGCTGGAGACGGAGTTTCCGGGCGTCGTGCGCGCCTTCGAGCTTGGCAATGAGTACTGGGGCGGCCGGGTCGCCTTCGACAGTTCGCTGGAATTCGAATATGGCATGAACGCCGGTGAGGTCGCCGTTGCCCTGTCCGCCGGGATGCAGGTGGCAGGCTATGACGCGCAGGTGTTCTTGCAGGCCGCAGGCAATCTGCGCGGCAGTTTCGGCAATGACCTCGACAAGGCCAATGGCGATATTCAAGCCGGGTTCGATCGGGTGAACGGCGCCAAGGATGCGCTCGACGGCATCATCCGCAACTTCTACTGGCGCGATGCCGATCTGGACGGGTTCGACAACAGTTCGGGCATCTTCGCCGAGGACCGCGGCCTTGGGCAGAACCTGGATGGTGGCAAGAACAACTGGGAAGACTGGATTGGCCGCGACCTCGTGAAGATGGTTGGTGAATACAACATCAACAAGAACATCGCGCTGGGCGAGAAGGGTGTCGACATCGGTATCCACGGTGCTTCCTACATGTTGGAACATGTGGCCAACATGGTCGAGGCCGGGGTGGATCAGGCCTTTCTCTGGCCGATCACCCACAACACGCAAAACGCCCTGCTGTTTCGCGACGAGCAGGTGACGACCCAGACGGTGCACGGGTTGGAGATTTCCACGAACACGACCCGTGGCGCGATGATCGACCTGCTGCGCCAGACGGTGTCATCCCATGAGCTTGTCACGACCGACTGGTCCATCTCATCCGACCTGAAAAGCCCCTCGAACAGCGTCGAGGTCACCTTGTTCGAAGGCGAGGCCGGGGTCACTGCCAGCGGTCTGAACGAGCAGATCGCCTTCCTCTCGTCGCGGTCGGCGGAAACCATGCTGCTGGAGGTCGACCTGTCGGGCTTCGTGACGGAGTTTGACCAGTTGCGCGTGACGTCGATCTTTTACGAGGAAGCGGGCGGGAACATGCGGGACGCCATCGTATCCGAGATCACGCCGACCCGGATCGGGGATGACGCCGTATTCAGGATCCCGCTGCGGCCATTTGAAGTGATGCAGTTCATCTTTTCGTCCGAGCCGGCCGAAGAAGCGGTGCAAGTCGCCGCTGCTGCCATGACTATCGCGGTACTTCCGATCGAGGAACCGAGCCTGCCCGAGCTGCCGTCGACCCCCGAATTGCAGACGACCCCCGAGCTGCCAACTGCCCCCGGGCCGTTGACCACCCTGCAGCCGCTGCGTTTGCGCGGCACCGATCAGTCCGAAACGCTTTTGGGTGGACAGGGCGATGACGTGATCTTTGCGCTTGCTGGCAACGATCACATTGCCGCAGGCGCGGGGAATGATTTCGTGCGCGGTGGCGCCGGGCATGACCGGATCGAGGGCGGGCGTGGGGCGGATACTTTGTTCGGCGATCTGGGCCGGGACACGCTGCTGGGCGGCGCGCAAGGTGACTACCTCGATGGCGGCTATGGTGATGACGTCTTGAATGGCGGGTCGGGCAACGACACCCTGATCGGAGGTTTCGGAGCCGACCGTTTCGTGCACAGCGATTTTGACCGCGGCTTCGACATCATTCTCGATTTCGAGGTCGGTATCGACACGCTGAGCTTCGAAGGTACCGACCTTACCGGTCCTGAGGATCTGCGTCTGATCAGCTACACCCACGACACCAAGCCCTCGACGCTGATCCGGTTTCTCGACGCGGATGGTGCGGTCGACAAGTCGCTCGGCGGGATCGTCCTGAGCGGGGTCAAACCGTCCGATCTGGATCCCAAGAGCTTCGAGTTTCCTCCGGTCGAAGCCCCGATCCCCGAAGCCAGCGCCGTGTTGGAAGGGTTCGAGCATTTCCCCGAACTTCACTCTCTCCTGCTGGCCTACAAGGGCGAGCCGCAAGAGGTTCAAGAGGAGGATCTGGACGAGGATGCCTTTGCGCTGGCGGTTTGATCTATTCCCTCTGCCCCGCGCGCGCGTTACACCTTGTTCATGCGCTGGACCTTGCCAAACATCCTGACCGTCGCCCGGATGATCGCAGCCCCCATGGTGGGGCTGGTCTTTCTGGTCCTGCCTCGACCCTTTGCGGATTGGGTCGCGATGGTCCTGTTCCTGTCGGCCTCGCTCACCGACTATGTCGACGGCTACCTTGCCCGTGCCTGGAACCAGATCAGCCGCTTTGGCGCGATGCTGGACCCGATCGCCGACAAGGCGGTGGTGGTGATCGCACTGGCAGTTTTGCTGGGTGTCCATGGCATCACCGCCTGGACGCTGATCCCGGTCGTGGCCATCTTGTTCCGCGAGGTCTTCGTCTCGGGTCTACGGGAATTTCTTGGACATCAGGCCGGGACATTGAAGGTCACGCCGCTGGCGAAATGGAAAACCATGGTGCAGATGATTGCCATCACCATGCTGTTCGCATGGGGCCTGTTCGACCACTATTTCATCATGCAGACCTTCGGCATGAACGGGGCCATTGTGTCGGGCATCCTGAACGGCGACATTCCCGATAGCGTCGGGTTGATCTGGAAATACAACGGGCTCATGCTGACCTCATATGGCGGGCTGGTGCTGCTGTGGCTGGCGGCGGGGCTGACACTCGTCACCGGTCTGGACTATTTCCGCAAGGCGCTGCCCTTTCTAAGAGACCCGGCATGACATTGCAGATCCGCTATTTCGCCTGGATGCGCGAGCGAGTCGGCACCGCGACCGAGAGCATCGAGACAGAGGCCGCCACGGTGGCCGAGTTGATCGCCGAACTCAGCGCGCGAGACGAAGGCTATGCGTTGGCCTTTTCCGACATCGCCGCGATCCGGGCAGCGGTCGACCAGACCCTTGTCGACATGGATGCCAGCCTTGAGGGCGCGCGCGAGGTGGCGTTCTTTCCGCCGATGACCGGGGGTTAAGGCGATGGCCGTGCCGGTTCGGGTGCAACAGGACGCCTTCGACATGGGGGCAGAGCTGAACGCTTTTGCCTCACGGGTCACGGGGGCGGGGGCAGTGGTCAGCTTTTCGGGGATCACGCGCGATCTGGCGGGCGGTGGCCTGCAGGTGATGGAGATAGAGCATTTTCCCGGCATGACGGAAAAAGCGCTGGCCGACATCCGCGATCAGGCGATGGCCCGCTTCGGTCTGGTCGATGCGATGATCCTGCACCGCTTCGGCCGCCTCGGCCCCGCCGATCCGATCATGATGGTCGCCACCGCCGCGCGCCACCGCGCAGATGCCTTTGCGGGGGCTGAATTCCTGATGGACTACCTCAAATCCCGCGCGCCGTTCTGGAAGAAGGAAGTCACCGCCGGAGGCTCCGCTTGGGTCGCGGCCCGGGACGAGGACGAGGACGCGCTGGCACGCTGGCAGTCTCGGGCCTGACCGCGGCCTATCGTTGCGGTCCAGATACGCCGGTGTCGCGTCCCGGGTCCGGGCGACAATACCGATGGGCAAAGCCCCCAGCGCAGAGTGTCACCCGTGCGACTGCCCGTGTCATTCCTGCCGCTGGCTGATCCGCTCGATATAGACACGCATCTCTTCGGATTCATGCCGCGCCTCGCGCAGGCCATCCATTGCCGCGCGCAATTCCGCTTCTGTCTGGCTCAACTGCGCCGTCAGTTCCGCCTCGCGCTGCTGCAGGTAGGCGATGGCCTGATCGCGGGTTTCCTCGGCATCATGCAGCGCCTTCGCAAGCGCCTCCATCTCGTTGAGATCCGCGCTCGACACCTGGTTGAAGCGGGCCACCAGCCAATGCGCCAGCCATCCCAGCACAAAGGCCAGAAACAGGATGATGGCAATCACGATGATGAACTCGATCCGGTTCATTGGTTGTCTTCCTGTGTTTCCGCCTCGGCGGCCGCCTCGAGCACGCTGGCCGGGCGGGGGAGGGGCCGGGTCGTTGCCGTCATGGCCCCGTCGCCGGTTTCGTCGATCACCTCTTCGTCCTCTGCCGTGGCATCGCCATCCGCGCCGACAGTTCCCCCCGCCAGCAGCCGGAATTCGATGCGGCGGTTCTGCTCGCGGCCCTCTTCCGTCTCGTTCGAGGCGATGGGGCGGGTTTCGCCATAGCCCTGCGCGACAAGGTTGGACACCAGCACGTTGCGCGCCAGCAGGCCGTTCAGCACCGCATCGGCGCGCGACTGGCTGAGGTTGAGGTTCATCTCGTCTCGGCCTTGGCTGTCGGTATGGCCGCTGATTTCCATCCGGACATGGCGGCAATCGGGTAGCACTTGCGCGATCCGGTCCAGAACGCGCCCGGCCGCCTGGTTGATCTCGACCGAACCGGGATCGAAGGTGATCTTGCCCTCGGCCTGAATCTCCTGGATCCGCGCCACGCATTGTTCGGGGGTCAGTTGCGAGGCGACCGGATCGAGCGATTCCTCGTAGCTGACCTCCAGATCGAAGGCCGCCGCTTGCCCCAGTTCCTCGGTCAAAAGACGCGTCAGGTCCGAAATGGCTTCGGAATTGCCTGTCTGGCCGCGCAGCAGGAGCGTGTCGGGTTCCAGCGTCATGGTTCCGTCATGCAGCATCGACAGCGCTTGCAGCCCCGCCATGGCCCGGACCGACCAGCCTTCGGGCAGATCTTCGACCGACCGGGTTGCGATATCGGTCCGGGCCGCGCCGAACAGCGCGCGGGCATAGGCTTCTACCGAGCGGCCGACAGGTCCTTCGGGCAGGCGTCCGCGCAACCGCACCTGGCCGTCATCGGCCAGCGTGGCGATGAACCGAGCCGGCCCTGTACTGACGGTGCCACCGTCGGCCCGCTGTTCGGGCAAAATTCCCTGCAACGAGAAGACGCCCGGCAGGGCTGCACCCAACTCGCCAATGACCCTGTCGAATTCGTCCTGTCCGATCCCCTCCGCCGCGATGAAGGTCACGTCGGCATCGGAAAAGGCGATCGTTCCAGCACCCAAACTTGCCAGCGCCCTGATCCCGCTGATCACGGCGTCGGCCCATTGCGGCGATGGCACGCCCAGACCGATCTGGCAGGTCAAGAGCCCCTCGGCGCCGGCGGCCGCGGCGGCGGCGATGATCCGGTTTCGTGCCTCAAGCGTGTCGGCGGTGCAGGTCTCGAACCGCGCGCCTTCGGCGTCGATGGCAAAGCGCAGGACAAACGGCGTGACCACCGGGCGGGGCGCGGAGATGTCGAGGATGACTGTCACCCCCTGCGGCTGGCCCCGCTCCAGCGTCGCCAGAAAGCGCGCGCGTTGTTCAGCGCTTTCGCTGATCGCCTGCACTTCGACCCGATTGGCATAGACCGTCACCTTGGACCGGGGCAGTTCCTGCAGCGCGCGCAGCCCGTAGTCCAAGGCGATCGTCCATGTCTCGGGAACCGGGAAGTCCGCGGTTTCGACCAGATTGGCGACGTCGCCACCATTGGCGATCCCGGCGATGGCGGCATTGATCGGATCGAGCCCGGTTTCGGCAGGCACAAGGCCGATCACCTGAATGCCGGTGGGGGTGCGCAGCACGTCGACCGAGAACCGTGGCGGGGTGGCGGCATCGCGGCGGGCGATCTCGATCCGGTTGACCACGCGATCCGCGTCGATGATCGCTCCGGCCCGGCTGGCCGCCCGAAAGGCCGAAGCCTCGCTTGGGGCGGTGCCGTCCAGATAGACCTGAAGACCATTGGCCGACACCTCGGCCCAGCCCATGCCACCCTCATGCAGCACCTGCTCGATCGTCTCGACCGAGCGGTTCTCCATCGCCAGTGCAAGAAAGCCGGCGGTCACCACGGCAAGCGCCCCCGCCAGAGCGAAGGAGCCGGTCGCAATGAAGGTCTGGATGCGGATCATGTACCGTTTCGTCCGGGCCTGTCGAAAGGCGTTGCAGTCGGGTTACAGGCTTGGTGGACCGGGTTCAATCAGACCAGCGCCGCAGTGGCGAAAAACAGCGCAGGGATCAGGCCGGTGTCGCGGTTCGAGCGGAAGAGCCGCAAGCAGACCGCCCCGTCGTCGATATCGAGCCGTTGCAATTGCCACAACATGTGCCAGCCCATGCCCCAGATCCCCGCCAGCGCCAGCGCGAGCGCCAGAACCGACGCCTCGGACAGGGCCATCAGGACCGCGAGCCCCATCAGCAGCACGGTTGCCACAAGAAAGCCGCGCAGCCAGAGCTTGGTGTTGTCGGCAAACAGGCGGGCAGTGGATTTGACCCCGATCAGCGCGTCATCCTCGCGGTCCTGATGGGCGTAGATGGTGTCGTAGAACAGCGTCCATGAGATGCCCGCCAGGTAGAGCACGACAGCCGGCCAGCCGAGGCTGCCCGATTGCGCAGTCCACAAGAGCAGCGCGCCCCAGTTGAAGGCAAGGCCAAGGAACACCTGCGGCCACCAGGTGAATCGCTTGGCGAAGGGGTAGATGGCAACGGTGGCCAGCGAGGCGATGCCCAACAAGATGGCGTTGAGGTTGAAGGTGAGCAGGATCAGGAATGCGACCAGCGCTTGGGCCACCAGCCAGACAAGCGCCTGTTTCACGCTGACCTGACCCGACGGGATAGGGCGCGAGCGGGTGCGCGCGACCTGTCCGTCGATGTCGCGGTCGGTGATGTCGTTCCAGGTGCAGCCCGCACCGCGCATCAGGAAGGCCCCAAGGCCCGACCCTGCAAAGAGCCAGAGGTCGAAGGCACCGAGTCCGGACCCGCTGGAAGCCGCAGCAAGAAACAGCGCCCACCAGCAGGGCAAAAGCAGCAGCCATGTGCCGATGGGCCGGTCGGCGCGGCTCAGCCGCAGATAGGGGCGCGTGGTCGCGGGGGCCAGCCGGTCGACCCAGTTGCCGCGAACGGCATCCGCCACCTGCCCCTCTGGCGTTTCGCGGGCCTCGCTCATAGTCTGCCCCTCATGTCGGACCGTCCCAAGATACGCCTCTGTGTAGACCAGCCTTTGGGGGCGGGGCAAACGGTTGACCTGTCGCGGGATCACGCAAACTACCTGTTCAACGTCATGCGGCTGGGGCCGGGCGCCGAGGTGGCGCTGTTCAACGGGCGCGATGGCGAATGGCGTGGGCGCGTGGCCGCGGCGGGCAAGCGCGGCGGAAGCCTAGTGTGCGAAGGCCAGACCGCGCCGCTGATGCTGCCGCCGGACCTTTGGCTGCTGTTTGCGCCGATCAAGAAGGCGCGCACGGATTTCATCGTGGAAAAGGCGACCGAGATGGGCGTCGCGCGCATCTTGCCGGTTCAAACCGAATTCACCAATTCCGAACGCATCCGGCAGGACCGGTTGCAGGCCCATGCGGTGGAGGCGGCCGAGCAATGCGGCGGGACCTTCGTGCCCGAGGTCTGCGATCTGCAACGGCTTGAAACTGTGCTGGCGGACTGGCCGGAAGGGCGGCGGTTGATCCTGTGCGACGAGGGCCGAGCGGGACGATCCGCGACCTTGCCGGAGCTTGTCGCGGCCGAGGCTGCCCGGGAGGGGCAGGGCGCGGGCTGGGCCATCCTGATCGGGCCGGAGGGCGGGTTTTCGCAAGCCGAGCGGGCGCGGTTGCACGCATTGCCTTTCGTGGTGCCCATCGCCTTGGGGCCGCGCATCCTGCGCGCCGATACGGCGGCGGTCGCGGCGCTGACGCTTTTCCAGACCAGCTTGGGGGACTGGACATGAGCGGTTTTCTGCGCCCCGAGGTGGTGGCGCTGCTGGTGCGCTGGCGCGAGGTGATCGGGGCCTGTGCCGTCGTCGTGCTGGGCCTCTGGATCGCGGCCAGCCCCGGCCCTATCGTGCAGGGCTTCGGCTATGTGCTGGCGGTCGTGGCGGCGCTGGCGCTGATCCCGGCTGTGCGCCGTGCGCGCTTTGCGTCCGACGGGCAGGGGCCGGGCGTGGTGCAGGTGATCGAGGGGCGCATTCTCTACATGGGGCCGTTGACGGGCGGGGCGGTTTCGCTGGGCGACCTGACCGCGCTGGCCGTGCGGCGCGATCCCGACGGCACCGCCGCATGGCTTTTGACCGAACCGGGGCAAGTGTTGATGGTGCCTGTCGATGCCGCGGGGGCCGATGTGCTGTTCGATGCGTTCACCACCCTGCCCGGTCTGGGTGCCCAACGCCTGCTGGCGGCGCGGCAGGGATCGCGCAGTGGCGAACAGGTGCTGTGGCGGCGCGCGTCGCCTCTGGCCTTGACACGATAGAGCCCTCGGGCCACGTCTCGGCCGCGACACATCCCCGAACGCGAAAGAACCACCCATGTCCATCCCCCAGTCCGGCGGCGGCCCGATCGAGCATCAAGATCAGCTGGCCGAATACCTCGCCTCGGGCTGCAAGCCCAAGGAAGACTGGCGGATCGGCACCGAACATGAGAAGTTCGGCTATTGCCGCGACACGCTGAACCCGCTGCCCTATGACGGCGACCGCTCGATCAAGGCGGTGCTGGAAGGGTTGCAGGAGCGCTTCGCGTGGGAGCCGGTGCTGGAAGGCGGCACCATCATCGGCCTGACCAAGGATGGCGCGAATGTCAGTCTGGAACCCGGCGGACAGCTCGAACTGTCCGGCGCGCCGCTGGAGACCATCCACCAGACCTGCGACGAGGTGAACGAGCACCTGCGCGAGGTGCGCGAGGTCGCAGACCGCATCGGAGTGGAGTTCATCGGTCTGGGCGCCGCGCCGATCTGGCGGCACGAGGACATGCCGCTCATGCCCAAGGGGCGCTACAAGCTGATGGACGGCTACATGCAGACCGTCGGCACCATGGGCACCACGATGATGCGGCGCACCTGCACGGTGCAGGTGAACCTTGATTTCGGGTCCGAGGCGGACATGGTGCAGAAGATGCGCGTGGCGCTGGCCCTGCAACCGGTGGCGACCGCACTTTTCGCCAATTCGCCCTTTCTCGACGGCAAGCCCAACGGGCACAAGTCCTGGCGGGCCCGCGTCTGGCGCGACCTTGATCCCGCGCGCACCGGCATGCTGCCCTTCGTCTTCGAAAGCGGATTCGGGTTCGAGGCTTGGGTCGACTACGTCCTCGATGTGCCGATGTATTTCGTCTACCGCGACGGCAAATACATCAACGCGCTTGGCCAGTCCTTCCGCGATTTCCTGAAAGGGCAACTGCCTGCCCTGCCCGGTGAAATCCCCACGCTGAGCGACTGGGCCGATCACATGACAACCGTGTTCCCTGAGGCGCGGGTGAAAAAATACATCGAGATGCGCGGTGCCGATGGCGGCCCTTGGCGGCGCCTGTGCGCTTTGCCGGCGTTTTGGGTGGGGCTGATGTATGATCAGACCGCGCTGGATGCGGCCTGGGATCTGGTCAAGGGCTGGGATGCGGAAACGCGCGATGCGTTGCGCGTGGCAGCCTCGATCGACGGGTTGCAGGCGCGGGTCGGCGGCGTCGACATGCATGCGCTGGCGCGTGAGGTGGTGTCCATCGCCGAGGCGGGGCTGAAGGCCCGCGCGCGCCCCGGTGCCGATGGCCTGATCCCCGACGAGACGCATTTCCTCAACGCGCTGAAAGACAGCGTGGAAACGGGCCGGGTTCCCGCCGACGAATTGCTCGAGGCCTATCGCGGCGAATGGGCCGGTGATCTGAGCCGCATCTATGACGCCTACAAATACTGAGCCTTCAGGCCCGGCGGGCCTTGGGCTCAAATTGCTCCGTCAAACCCGGCGCGCTTTAGGCGCGACATTCTTGCGGTAATATTCTGCGATCTCGGCCCGGCGCGCGGCCTCGCGGGCGGCGCGCTCCTCGGGCTCAATGGCTTGCGCAAAGGCCGGGTGATCGGGCGTGCGGCGCTTGCGGCCTTTGATTGGATCGGGACCAAAGCGGTTCGTGCCTTGTGTGCCGGGCAGGCATAGCACCACGAGAAACCAGAGGCTTGCGATCACCGGCAAGCACAAGATCAAGAGCATCAGCGAGAGACCCGCTGCATTGCCCATGGCTGCCGCCACGATCCCGCCAGCAATCCCGGCCAGAACAGCCACGCCCAGCGGCATGAAGAAAAACCAACCGCTGCGGTTGGTGTCGTGCAGGCGGCGGACGGTCACCGCCAATTGCGGCAACCATGCGAACACGATGTAAGCGACGGCCGCATAGGCGGTGTAGGTGAGCATCTGGTCGCTTTCTTTCAACCAGGCGTTCAGGCGTACAGGGTCCTGCAGGGCCTCGATGAATTCTGGATCGCGCCACAACACGGCAATGAACCCGAATTGCACCGCCATACCGGCCAGCACGAGGAACAGGAAAAACCACCAGTATTCCGCGCGCCGCGCGCGGCCCGAGAAATTCAGGATGTTGATGTAGCAACTGATCACTGCCGAAATGGGACCCATGCGACCTTACCTTGCGTGCGCCTGCTTGCGCGGTGTGATCGCGGGGCAAAGCGGCAGAAGCGGGGCCAAGGTTTGAAAATACTGGGATCGGCTGCCCATAGACGACAAAAAAGCCCCGCGCGAACCTTGGTCCGGCGGGGCTTTGCGGTAGATCGTGCACTCAGGCGGCGGCGTAGCGCCCCGAGGCCAGAGGGTCGGAGCCGAAGCGGTTCGGACCTTCGGTGCCACGCTGCACGAACCAGTAGATGATCAAGATGAAGCCGAGCAGGGGGATGAACGCAACAAGGATCCACCACCCCGATTTGTCGAGGTCATGCATGCGGCGCACCGACACCGAAAGGGCCGGAAGAAGCAGGCCGAGCGCCCAGATGATCGACAAGGCCGGCACTCCGATGATGGCGGTGTCGATAATGTTGAGGATGATCGAGCCGATAAAGTTGAACAGCACGAACCACCAGTATTCCGAGCGCTGCGCGCGACCCGAGAAGGTGGCATATTTTCCGAGACAGGTGCGGACGGACGTCATGAAATCCATAGAATAATCCTCTTTTTGGTGTAGTCCGGGTTGATGCTGGCGACATGTCCTTTCGCCGGTGTGGCCAAAGGGTGCACGTCCGGTTCGGGGTGACGCAACGGAAAACATGCGTCGGTAAGGAAAACCGCCGCGCTCTGCCGCGTCTTGCTCAGGGCTTGGGCTTTTTCCCGATCCGCGGCTCCGTCCCGGCGATCAGCCGGCGGATATTGCCTGCATGGCGCAGGAAAATCAGGACGCCCAGCAGCACCAGAAGCGCCACCGCATCGCCCCGCCCAAGAGCCAGCGCCGCGACAGGGGCCAGCGCGGCGGCGACCAGCCCCGCCAGCGACGAGATGCGCGCCAGCGCAGCGACCACCACCCAGATCGCGCAAGCGGCAAGCCCCACGGGCCACGATAGCGCGAGGATCGTGCCAAAGAACGTCGCCACCCCTTTGCCGCCCTTGAATCGCAGGAACACCGGGTAGCAATGCCCGAGGAAGGCGGCGAAGCCCGCCAATTGCCCCGCATCCTCGGCCAGCGTCGCGCGCGCGACCAGCACCGCAAGGCCCGCCTTGCCCGCATCGAGGATCAGCGTCAGCGCTGCAGCCAGCTTGTTGCCGGTGCGCAAGACATTCGTCGCGCCGATATTGCCCGACCCGATCTGGCGCAGATCGCCCAGCCCCATCGCGCGTGTCACCACGATGCCGAAGGGCACCGATCCCAGCAGGTAGGCCAGCACCGCCGTCAGCGCCAGAAGCGCGGGCACCGTCTCGATTGCAGGGATCATATCGCCGTCTCCCGCGCGCGGTCATAAACCACGGCGCCATCCACCCATGTCCGCAGCACGCGGCCTTGCATCCGCTGACCGTCGAAGGGCGTGTTCTTGGATTTCGAATATAGCCCGAAGCGGTCGAGGATATAGGGCACATCCGGGTCGAAGAGCACCAGATCGGCGGGCGCGCCGGGCGAGAGACGCCCGCCCTCCAGCCCCAGCCGTCGGGCCGGGTTCAGCGCCAGCGCGCGGAACAGCGCGGGCAGGTCCAGCGCCTCGGCATGGACAAGGCGCAGGGCGGCGGGCAGCAGGGTTTCCAGCCCTACCGCGCCCGAAGCCGCGGCCTCGTAGGGCAGGCGCTTGCTTTCCTCGTCTTGCGGCGTGTGCATGGAGCAGATGATGTCGATCTTCCCGTCGCGGACGGCCTCGACCATGGCCTGCCGGTCGTCCTCGTCGCGCAAGGGTGGCTTGACCTTGAAGAAGGTGCGGTAGTCGCCGACGTCGAGCGCGTTCAGCGTCAGGTGATGGATCGAGATGCCGGCGGTCACGTCGAGGCCAGCGGCCTTGGCGCGGGCGAGGGCCGGAAGCGCGGCGGCAGTGGTGATCTGGTCGGCGTGGTAGCGCACGCCCGTCATCTCGACCAAGGCCAGATCCCGCTCCAGCCCCATGCGCTCGGCCATGGGCGAGACGGCGGGCAAGCCGCGGAGCGAGGCGAACTTGCCGCTCGTGACGGCGGCGCCTGCGCTCAGCCCCGGGTCTTGCGGGTGGCCCACGATCAGCGCGCCGAGCGAGCGGGCATAGGTCATGCAGCGCGACAGCACCTTCGGATCGGTGCAGACGGCATCGCCATCGGAAAAGGCCACGGCGCCCGCATCGAGCAGGAAGCCGATCTCGGTCATCTCGCGGCCGTGACGGGCGCGGGTCAGGGCGGCCATTGGCCGGACCTTGACGCCTGCATCCTGTTGCGCGCGGCGGGTGACGAATTCCAGCACCTCGGGTGTGTCGATGGGCGTGGCGGTGTCGGGCCGCGTGACCATGGTAGTCACACCCCCCGCCGCCGCCGAGCGGCCCGCCGTGCGGAAGCTTTCCTTGTGCCGCTCGCCCGGTTCGCCGATCTTGACGCCGATGTCTACGATGCCCGGCGCAAGACAGGCCCCGCCGCAGTCGATGCCGCCCGCGCGCGGGCCCGCGCCAGTCTCGGCGATGCGCCCGCCCTCGATGCGGAGCCAGCCCAGCGTCTCGGTCCCCGCCTCGGGGTCGATCAGGCGGGCGTTGCGGAGCAGCGCGTTGGTCATGGGGTCCCGTCCTCTTGCATGTCGCACGTGGCGGCAGTCGTGGCCGCCTGCCGATCCCGGATCATCCGCCAGACCTTGCGCGCCTCGGTGATATGGCGAAAGCCGGTCTTGACGGTCGTGCTGCCCCCCAGCCGGTTGCGAGATTTGTGCGGGCCGGGGGCGCGGCGCGGCATGTGGTGGGTCACGCTGCCGAAGTTCACGTCGCCGGGGCTGCCGTCGACCAGTTCCAACGCGGCCATGTCGGCGATCGGGTACCTGTCGAGCTTTCGTCGCCCGAAGATGTCGGTGGCGACGAAGGCATGGCGATCGGTCAGCGTGTACCATGTCCCCCGCCGCCGCCGCGCGTCCCAAAACAGATGGCCCACCAGCATGTAGAGGCCGATGGCCAGAAAGGGCAGCCCGCCGAGAGGGAAGAACAGGCGGAACAGGATCGGAGCGTCGATCGAGGCGACGATCCAGACGGCGACCGAGATCCAGACCGTCGAAAAGGCGGTGAAGATGATCCCGATGGGCAAGCGGCCGCTGATCATGTCGCGCCACACGATGTCGGGCACCGGCTGGCCCTGCCACAAGATCGTCTCGCCCGGCTCGAGGATGCCGTCCCAGCCCGATCCTTGCGTCATGGCCGCCCCCGTGCGGCATCGATCCGCGCCTTCACGGCCTGTGCATCGGCCTGATATTTCAGCAAGTGCTTGTCGCCCGCTACAGTCACGACCTGCACGGCGGAAAAGATCGTGTTGACCTGCGCGATGTTCTCCAGCGCGACGGCGCGCGGGCCGGGGCCCAGCAGGCGGCGGTCGGTCAGGTCCCAGCGCATCTTGGTCTCATCCGACGACAGGTAGAGCGACCGGACGCCGATGGCGAAGAGGCCGCCGACCGCGCCCGTCCAGACATGCTCGTTGCCGAGCGCCCAGAGGATGCCCATACCCGCCGCCATGGCGATGACGGCGAGCCACGCATTCTCGCGCCAATAGGTCGCGCGGTCGGGGGTGAAACTCGTCACGACCCGTTCGTCCGTCTCCAGCGGAGTTTGCGGGGTGAAGATGCTGCGCGTGGGCAAGTGGTCATCCATCACGTCACCAGTATCAGCACGATCAGGGCCAGAACCGCCAGCGCCCCAAGCACCCAGATCAGCGAACCGCGCCGCTTGGGCGCAGGGCGTAGTGTGGGGGCCGGATGGGGCATGGTCAGGACATCGGCCTTGGGCAACTCTGCCACATGATCCGCGCTCGCAAGCGGCACAGAGGCGATCAACGTGGCCTGCTTGCCCGGCGCGGGTTCCTCGGACAGGGCGCGTTCGGGCACCAAGAGGACATGGCCCTTGAGCGCGTTGATCTTGCGCTGGGCCTGCGGAGGGATTGCTTCGGGCGCGAAGGCCATGGTGATGTAATCGGACAGCGCCATGTCGCCCAGATCGCGGACGGGGAACAGCTCGATCTCTCCGGTGTCCACCTCGGCCCCAAGCCAATCGGTCAGGGGCGGCAGGTCGGGCGCCAACCCCTCGGCCCGCGTCAGGTGCGTGTGGCGCAGGTCGGGCGCAACTGTGACGGCGAAGATGTGGAGGGTGTCGGTCACGCGATGTCGCCCCGGATGATACGTTGGGCGAGGTCATAGACCGTCTTGGCATCATCAAGCGCCCGGAAGGTGAAGGACCGGTCCTCACCGCTCCAGAGCGTGAAGCTCAACAATAGCGCCAAGGGCGGGACCGTCGGTCCGAAGGTGACCCGTCCGTTTCGTCCGTCTTGAAACGACATCGTCAGGGTGTCGGTCAGCGGTTGTTGCCGAAAATATGCGTCGAAGGCCGACCTTGCGATCAGGGCGCGCTTGTTCGTCAGCGCATAGGCCGTCCGACTGCGGACATGGCGGTCGTACACGAAGCGCTCGATGAGAATGTAGAGACCTGCGAGCAGCAACAGGAACGGGATCGCGGAAAAACCGCCGGAGGAAGCAACGCGGCCGAAAAACATCAACGCGACGAAGGCTGTCCAGACCACTGCGAAGGGAATCAGGAACGCATCGATTTTGCGCAGCACCAACAACCGCGTCGAGGGCCGCCCCTCCCAGATCACGCGCTCGCCCGATGCCAAGTAGCTGGACCAGCCGTCGCTCATGGGGCCCCCTTCTCCCGCCGCTCCCGCAGGTTCTCGGCCAAAAGCTCCATCGCCGCCATCCGCACCGCGACGCCCATCTCGACCTGTTCCTGAATGACGGAGCGGTTGATGTCGTCCGCGATGGTCCCGTCGATCTCCACCCCTCGGTTCATCGGGCCGGGGTGCATCACGATGGCGTCAGACTTGGCGTGGGCCAGTTTCTCGGCGTTCAGCCCGAAGCGGTGGAAATATTCGCGCTCCGACGGGATGAAGGCACCGTCCATCCGTTCCTTCTGAAGCCGCAGCATCATCACCACGTCCGCGCCCTTCAGCCCCTCGGCCATGTCCCCATAGACCTCCACGCCCCATTCGGCGGCGCCTGCGGGGATCAGCGTGGGCGGGCCGATCAGGCGGATGCGGTTTTCCATCTTGCCCAGAAGGTGGATGTTGGACCGCGCGACGCGGCTGTGCGCGATGTCGCCGCAGATCGCGATGACAAGGCGGTGGATGCGCCCCTTGGCGCGTTTGATCGTCAGCGCATCGAGCAGCGCCTGCGTAGGGTGTTCATGCCGCCCGTCGCCCGCGTTCAACACGGCGCAATTCACCTTGTCGGCCAGCAGTTTCACCGCGCCGGAATGCGGGTGGCGGACAACCAGCAGATCGGGGTGCATCGCGTTCAGCGTCAGCGCGGTGTCGATCAGTGTCTCGCCCTTTTTGAGCGAGCTTGCCGCCATCGCCATGTTCATCACATCCGCGCCCAGCCGCTTGCCCGCGATCTCGAAGCTGGCTTGCGTGCGGGTGGAGGCCTCGAAGAACATGTTGATCTGCGTCAGGCCCTTGAGCGGCTGCCCGTGCTGCCGGCTGCCGCGCTCGGCCTCGGCATGCACATTGGCACGGTCGAGCAGCATCGTGATTTCAAGCGGGTGCAGATCCTCGATCCCCAACAGATGCGTCTGGCTGAATTTCATCGGTCCGCCCCGGGCTTGCGCGTTCCCCGCTTATAGGTGCGCGCAGGGCGGGGCGGCAAGGCATCAGACCCTGCGCAGATGCGCGTTGATGTCTTGCCCTTGCCTGTTCCGGTGGCGGGTGCGGTATAGAACCTTGGCGACCCAGCTCATGTAGCCGGTGGCCCAACTGCAATCGATCACGATACGGTCGGTCCAGACGCACCCCTCACCGTCCGGGGTGACGGTCAGGGTATGGTCCCATTGCCGGATCATCCAGCCGAACTCCCGGCTTTGGGCGGTGCGCGCCACCGGGTCGACGCGTTCGACATGCACCTGATAATTCGGGTTGCGCATGATGCCCCAGACCGTGACGTTGAGGGTGTAGGTCCGCCCCTCCTCCATCGACCCTTGCGGCATGTCCTTGTAGACGGCCACGCCGCGCGTCGCCTCGGCCATTGCTGCAAAGCAGATTGCGTCGGCAAAGACGGCGTCGGCCGAGCGGGAATAATGCGCGGAAACGGTCAGTTCGGTGGGCATGGCGGCACCCTGTCACCCCTTCCCCTTGGCGTCCAGCGGGCATAGCCTGCGCGTCATGGATGATCTGGGCTATCACGACGCTTTGGCGATGCTGGACTGGCAGATCGAGCTGGGGGCCGATGAGGCCATCCTCGATTCGCCCGTCGACCGCTTCGCGCTGGAGGAGGCGCAGGCCGCCCCCGTGCCAGCTCCTGTCGCGCGCCCAGCGACGCCGGCTGCCGCCGCGCCTGCTGTTGCAGCCCCTGCCGTCGATGCGACCGAGCTTGCCCGCCATTCCGCCGCCAGCGCCACGGACCTTCCGTCGCTCAGGTCCGCGATGGAGGGGTTCGGCCACTGCCCGCTCAGCCAGACGGCGACGCAACTGGTCTTTGCAGACGGCAACCCGGCCGCCCGCGTGATGATCGTGGGCGAGGCGCCGGGGCGCGAGGAGGATCAGCAGGGCCGCCCCTTCGTCGGACGGGCAGGGCAGTTGCTTGACCGGATGCTGTCGGCGATCGGGCTTGACCGTGCGTCGGACGATCCGGCGAATGCCGTCTACATCACCAACATGCTGCCCTGGCGTCCGCCGCAGAACCGCGACCCTTCACCGGAAGAGCTGTCGATGCTGGGCCCCTTCGTGCGTCGTCACATCGAATTGGCCGATCCGGATATCCTCGTGCTGATGGGAAACCACGCCTGTCAGGGCCTGACGGGACGCATGGGCATAACCCGGCTGCGTGGACAATGGACCGAGGTGATGGGCCGCCCTGCGATCCCGATGTTCCACCCCGCCTATCTGCTGCGCAAACCGCCCGAAAAGGCAAAGGCATGGGCGGATCTGCTGTCGCTCAAGGCGCGGCTCAGGGATTTGCCATGATCGACCCGATCCTGTTTCTGGCCTTCATCCCCGCCGCGCTGGCGCTGAACCTGACGCCCGGCGCCGACATGATGTTTTGTTTCGCCCAAGGTGCGCGCAGCGGACCGCGTGCGGCGCTGGCGGCCTCGGCGGGTATCTCGGCGGGGGCGCTGGTGCATGTGGCGCTGGCCGGGATGGGCCTTGGCGCTTTGGTCGTGGCCTTTCCGTGGGTTTTCGGGGCGATCCGCTGGATCGGGGCGGCCTATCTCGTCTGGTTGGCGTGGAAGACGTGGCACACGCCGTTGACCGAAGGGGGCGGCCATGTGCGCCCATCGTCGCGCGCCTTTCGGGACGGCCTCATCGTCAACCTCTCGAACCCCAAGGTCATCTTGTTCATCCTGGCCCTTGTGCCGCAGTTCATCGACCCGGCCCTGCCGGTGCTGCCACAGTTCCTGGCCTGTGGCGCGGTGCTGGCTGTCGGGGGCTTTGTGGTCAACGGGCTGGTCGGCGTCTTCTCGGGCCGGATCGGGCGGGTGCTTGTGCAATCGCCCCGCGCCGAGCGGGGATTGCGTGGCGCCAGTTCCACCATCTTCGCGGCCTTGGCCGCCCGCATCGGTTGGGAGGCCATAGGCCCATGAGCCGCATCGACGAAACCCGCCCCTTTCACCCCGTCCGCATTGCCGTTCTGGCGGTGTCGGACACCCGCAGCCTTGCCGAGGACAGATCGGGCGACGTGCTGGTCGAACGTCTGACCGGGGCAGGTCATGTCCTTGCCGCCCGCCATATCCTGCGCGACGACCGCGCGGCCATCGCCGACCAGTTGCGCGTTTGGGTAGCCGACCCCGGTATCGACGTGATCCTGACCACGGGCGGGACGGGCCTTACGGGGCGCGATGTGACCGTCGAGGCCCACCGCGACGTCTACGAGAAGGAGATCGAGGCCTTCGCCACTGTCTTCACCATCGTGTCCATGGCCAAGATCGGCACCTCTGCGGTGCAGAGCCGCGCCACGGGTGGTGTGGCGGGGGGCACCTATCTGTTCGCGCTGCCCGGATCGTCGGGCGCGTGCAAGGATGCCTGGGACGAGATCCTCAAGTTCCAGCTCGATTCCCGGCACCTTCCGTGCAATTTTGTGGAGATCATGCCGCGTCTCGACGAACATCTGCGACGGAAATGACGCGGCCCTGCGTGACAGCTTGGTGACCTTGTCACTTGGACCTGTCGCGCGCTGCCTCTACCTATGGTGCAGGCACCCATTGAGGCACTGACACATGCGATTTTTCCGCCGCGCCCTCGTCGGGCTGTTCCTGCTGGCCGTGACTGTCGGCCTGTTGGCGATGGCGGGCAACACCATCTATGGCGCGCTGGAAGCACGCTGGGCCGATACAGGCACGTCCCAACCCCAGCGCGAGCGCGTGTTTTCTGCCGAAGTCATGACCGTAACCGTCGGCACCGAAACCCCGGTTCTCACGGCCTTTGGTGAAGTCCGGTCGCGCCGCACGCTGGAATTGCGCGCGCCCGCCGAGGGGACGGTGATCGAGCTGGCCGAGGGGTTCGAGGAGGGCGGCGCGGTCACGGCAGGGCAGGTGCTGATGCGCATCGACCCGGCCGAGGCGCAATCATCCCGCGACACGGCGGCTGCCGACTTGCGCGATGCCGAGAACGAACTGGCCGAGGCTGTGGCAGCGCTGGATCTGGCGCGCGACGATGTCGCGGCGGCGCAGGCGCAGGCCGCGCTCAGGCAGCGCGCGCTTGACCGGCAGGTAGATCTACTGGGTCGCGGCGTGGGAAGTGCGGCGGCGGTGGACACCGCGGAGCTGGCCGCCGCCAGCGCCGATCAGGCCGTCCTGTCGCGGCGGCAGGCGCTGGCGCAGGCCGTGGCGCGGGTGGCCCAGTCGGAAACCGCGCTGGACCGTCGCCGCATCGCGCTGTCCGAGGCGGAGCGGCAGCTGGCCCAGACCGTGCTGCGCGCGGAATTCGACGGCATCTTGTCCGAGGTGAGCGTGGTCGCAGGCCGTCTGGTCAACCGCAACGAACAGGCGGCGCGCCTGATCGACCCCGAGGCGCTGGAGGTCGCGTTCCGCATCTCGACCGCGCATTATGCGCAGCTGGTCGGCGCGGACGGCATTTTGCCAGGGGCCAGGGTTGACGTGATCCTTGATGTCTTCGGGCTCGACCTGACGGCCGAGGCGGTGTTGACGCGCGAAAGCGGCTCGGTGGAGGCAGGGCAATCGGGCCGGTTGCTCTTTGCCCGGATCGACGCGCCCCGCGGCCTTCGCGTGGGCGATTTCGTTCGGGTCGAGGTGCAGGAACCGCCGCTTGAAAACGTTGCCCGCCTGCCTGCCGCGGCGCTGGGGTCGGACGGTCAGCTTCTGGCGCTGGGGGCAGAGGATCGGCTTGAGGCGGTGGCGGTCGATCTGTTGCGCAGACAAGGCGACGATGTGCTGGTGCGCGCCCCCGACCTTGACGGGCGCGAGATTGTGCTGGCGCGCACGCCGGTTCTCGGGGCGGGCATCCGGGTGAACCCGGTGCGACCCACCGGTGAACAGGCCGCGCCCGAGCCGCAGACCATTTTCCTCGACCCGGACCGCCGCGCGCGGCTGATCGCCTATGTCGAGGGAAATGGCTTCATCCCCGCCGATGTGCGGGCGCGCATGCTCGACCAGTTGCAACAAGACGCGGTGCCGGCCCAGATGGTCACGCGCCTTGAAAGCCGGATGGGCAGCTGATCATGCGCAGCCTTCCCCCCGGCGGTGCCGGCATCCTGAGCTATTTCACCCGTCATCGCACCGCCGCAAATCTGCTGCTCGTGATGATGGTCGTGGGGGGGCTTGCCGCCATCCCGCAGATGCGGGCGCAGTTCTTCCCCGATGTGATCTCGGACGATGTCACCATAACCGTCGCATGGGACGGCGCCGGGGCCGAGGATGTCGACGAGGCCATCGTCGCCGTGCTGGAACCCGTTCTACTGGCCGTGCCCGGCGTCGCGGGGTCCGAGGCGACCAGCCGCGAGGGGCGCGCAAGCCTCAGCCTCGAATTCGACCCGGGCTGGGACATGGCGCGCGCCGCCGACGAGGTGCAGGCGGCGCTGGACGCCGTGCGGGACCTGCCCGAGGATGCCGAGGACCCCGAGATCCGGCGCGGATCATGGTCGGACCGTGTGACTGATGTGGTGATCACCGGCCCCGTCGCGCCCGAGCAATTGGGCCGGTTCGCCGATGAATTCGTCGCCCGCCTGTTCGAGGTCGGCGTGACGCGTGCCACGATCCGGGGCGTCGCCGCCCCCCAGACCGTGGTCGAAGTGCCCTCGGCCGCGCTGGTGCGCCATGACGTGTCGATGGCGGAAATCGCCGCCGTCATCGCCGCCGCAGCCTCGACCGCGCCTGCGGGCGATGTGGACGGGGCCAATGCCCGGATCCGCACCGGATCGGCGCAACGCAGCGCTGCGGAAATCGCGGCACTTACGCTGCGCAGCACTGCCGATGGGTCGACCCTGACCATCGGCGACGTGGCCCTTGTGCGCAGCGAAGGCATCGACCGGGAACGCGCCTATTTCGTGGGCGAAAGCCCGGCGATCTCGGTCCGGGTCGACCGATCCGAGGATGGCGACGCCATCGCCATTCAGGCCCTTGTCGAACAGGTTGCGGCCGCGCTGCAGACCACCTTGCCCGCGGGCACCACCATCGAGTTGATCCGCACCCAGTCCGAGGCGATCTCCGGGCGGCTCAACATCTTGCTCGACAATGCGCTGACGGGGCTGTTGCTGGTGGTGGCGCTGCTTTTTTTGTTCCTGAACGCGCGCACGGCCTTCTGGGTGGCGGCGGGGATTCCCGTGGCACTGATCGCGGCCATCGGCTTGATGTGGGTGGCGGGGCTGACGATCAACATGATCTCGCTTTTCGCGCTGATCATCACGTTGGGCATCGTGGTCGATGACGCGATCGTGGTGGGCGAACACGCCGATTATCGCGCCCGCCATCTGGGCGAAAGCCCCGTGGTGGCGGCGGAAACCGCGGCCCGCCGCATGGCAGCGCCTGTGTTCTCGGCCACGATCACCACCGTGCTGGCCTTTGCCGCGCTGACCGTAATCGGGGGGCGCTTCGGCAGCATCATCGCCGATATCCCCTTCACCGTCATCGTGGTGCTGATCGCCAGCCTCGTGGAATGCTTCCTGATCTTGCCCAACCACATGGCCCATGCCTTGGCCCATTCGGCCAAGGAACATTGGTACGACTGGCCCTCGCGCGTGGTGAATCGCGGGTTCGACTGGGTCAAGGCGCGGCTGTTCCGCCCCGCGATGCGCCTTGTCATCGCCGCGCGATACCCGGTGCTGGCGGCGATGGTGTTGATCCTTGCCACGCAGGTGGCCAGCGTCATCCGGGGCGATGTGACATGGCGGTTCTTCAACGCGCCGGAACTGTCCTCGGTCTCGGGCAATTTCGCCATGCTCGACGGTGCCACGCGCGAGGACAGCATGGCCATGGTGCGCGAGATGCAGCGCGCGACCGAAGCCGTGGCCGCCCGCTACGAGGCCGAGCATGGCGTGAACCCGCTGGTCTATGTGTTGGCCGAAGTGGGTGGCAACACAGGCCCCGGCCTGAGCGGGGTCGACAACAAGGATGCCGACCTTCTGGGCTCCATCGCCATCGAGTTGATCGACGCCGACCTTCGCCCCTATTCCGCCTTCGCCTTCGTCTCCGACCTGCAAGACGAGGTGCGCCAACTGCCGATGAGCGAGGTGGTCAGCTTCCGTGGCTTTCGCGGTGGGCCGGGCGGCGATGCGATCGACGTGCAGATCTTTGGCGCCGATACCGCGACGCTCAAGGAGGCCGCCCTGTCGCTCCAGACCCAGTTGGCGCGGTTCCCCGAGGTCTCGGGGCTGCAAGACAGCATGGCCTTCGACCGGGAGGAATTGAGCCTCATGCTGACCCCGCAGGGCGAGGCGCTGGGCTTCGACATCGGGTCGCTGGGGCGTGTGCTGCGCGACCGTCTGGGCGGGATCGAGGCCGCGACCTATCCCGACGGACCGCGCACGGCGTCGATCCGGGTGGAACTGCCCGAGGGCGAACTGACCGCCGATTTCCTTGACCGGACACTGCTTCGGTCATCCTCGGGGCAATATGTGCCGCTGGCCGATATCGTGACGGTGACCGCGCGGCAGGGGTTTTCGTCGATCCAGCGCGAAAACGGCGTGCGGCTGATCTCGGTCACGGGCGATCTGTCCGAGGATGATCCGGCGCGCGCCACCGAGATCATGGCCGAGCTGTCGCAGGTCATCATCCCGCAGATCGAGGAACGCTATGGCGTGGCCACCCGACTGTCGGGTCTGGCCGAACAGGAGCGGGAATTCCTCAGCGATGCGATGACGGGGTTCTTGCTGTGCCTGATCGGCATCTATCTTGTGCTGGCATGGGTATTCGCCAGCTGGACGCGGCCCATGGTGGTGATGGCGATCATCCCCTTCGGTCTTGTGGGCGCGATCTACGGCCATATCCTTTGGGATGTTCCGCTGTCGATGTTCACCGTGGTGGGGCTGATCGGGATGACCGGGATCATCATCAACGATTCGATCGTGCTGGTGACCACCATCGATGAATACGCCGAGGAGCGCGGGCTTATCCCGGCCATCATCGACGGGGCCAGCGACCGGCTGCGCCCGGTGCTGCTGACCACGCTGACGACCGTTCTGGGCCTTGCGCCGCTGCTTTATGAGCGGTCACAAGATGCGCAATTCCTCAAGCCAACGGTCATCACGCTGGTCTATGGTCTGGGGTTCGGGATGGTCATCGTGTTGCTGGTCGTGCCCGCCATCGTCGCCATGCAGCAGGATTTCGGCAAGCAGATCACCGCGCTGCGCCGCGCGCTGGGGTCGATGTCGCGCCAGAAGGGGGTAGCGATGGGGATCGGCGGCTTGGGTCTGGCGCTTGCTGCGCTTTTCGCGGCGAGTTTGGGAAGCGCCATCGTGACCGGGTCGATGGCCGGGCCGCTTGCGGGCATCGGGCCGGGCATGGGCGCGGCCTTTGGCGTCTTTGTCGCGGGGGCAGCACTGATCTGCGTGATCGGCTGGCTGGTCGCGGCGGGCGCCATGGCGTTCAGGCAGCGGCGCGCGGCCTGACGGCGCATCTCAGCCGGTGCAGCCGTCCAGTTCCACCGCCATCCGGCTGCCGATCACGGTGATGCGCAGGTCGGACCGGTTCAGCGCAAAGGGCCCATGGTCGGCCGGCACGATGTCTGCCGTGCCGCTGACTGTGCCGCCCTCGCGCCGGGTGACCGCTTCCGAGACCCAGATGTCGGGGTGGCGGTGTTCCACCACGATGGTCTCGTCATTGCCGGTCGGGGGCAGCGATACCGATACCGTCACCTGTAAGCCGTCGGCAATCGGCTCCACCGAACAGGTGGCGCGCCCAGCGCCCGCCTCGGTCGCGGTCAGCGGACGTTCGGACAGCGCCGCCCCTATCTCGCGCACGCGGTCGGTGCCGGGGGGCAGGAGACCCGCCAGATCCAGCGTCACCGGCATGCAGACATCTTGACAGACGCCCAGGTCGATCTGCCCCGCGATCGACACCTCGCCGGTTTCGCTCAAGGCGAATTCAACCGGCAAGATCACGTCGTCATGGTAGCCGATGGACCGCATGCCGTTGGCAAAGAACACCTGTGGGCGTGGCCAGTGGATCGCCATGCCGCTCACGCCCTGCGCCTCGGTCAGGCTGATGACCGTCGGAACCCCGCCTTCGCCCGGCGCGCGCCAATAGGTCTTCCACCCCGGCGCCAGTGTGATGCGCACGGCGGCCATGTGATTCCCGTTGGGCAGTCGCCAGCCGGGCAGGAAGGTGACCTGCACGACATCGGCGGCGGTGCGCCCTTCGAACTGCGCCAACGCAGGCGCTGCCGTCAGCGGAACGGCACAAGCGACAAGGGTGGCAAGGAGGCGGCTGCGAAAGCTCATGATTGATCGGACGTAGGCAGTTGCGCGCAGTTTGGAAAGTCACGTTTTGGCGACGCCTGCGTGACCGTGTCGCCGGTGTCGCGCTTGATTGCATCGGGGCAAAGCCCCATCCTGTGCGCATGCCCAGTGCCCCGCCCCGCGAAGACCTGACCGCCAAGCTGCTGATCGCCATGCCCGACATGGGCGACCCGCGGTTTCATGGCAGTGTGGTGTTCCTTTGTGCCCATTCCGCCGATGGGGCGATGGGGTTGATCGTGAACAAGCCCATGCGCGACGTGCGCTTTGCCGACATGCTCGACCAGCTCGACATCCAGCGCGGTGCCGCCACGCCGAATATGCCGGTCTGCTATGGCGGGCCGGTCGAACTGCGTCGTGGGTTCGTGCTGCATTCCGCCGAGTATCGCGGTCGGCAAGACGACAGGTTGGACGTCGACGCGGGCTTTGCGATGACCGCCACCATCGACGTGCTGGAGGATCTGGCCCGCGGCGCCGGGCCGGACCGTGCCCTGATGGCGCTGGGCTATGCCGGCTGGGGCCCGGGACAGATCGAGGACGAGATCGGGCAAAACGGCTGGCTGACCGCCGATGCGACGCCCGATCTGGTCTTTGGCCCAAGGATGGAAGGGAAATGGGCGGCCGCGCTGGCCTCGCTCGGCATCTCGCCGCTGACGCTGTCCTCCGAGGCGGGGCGCGCCTGACGGGCGCGTCTTGGGCCTGTCACCGCGGCGCGCTATATTCGTGTCAAAGGAGGGACCGGCATGAAGATCACGGTCATCGGCGCAAGCCGCGGCATCGGCCGCAAGGTGGTGGATCACGCCTTGTCGCGCGGTCATGGGGTGCGGGCGCTGGCCCGCGGCGCCGACACGATGGGGATCGAGGCGGACGGGTTCGAGCCTGTCGCGGGTGATGCCACCGACCCCGTGGCGCTGGCCCGCGCCGTCGCGGGGGCCGATGCGGTGATCCTGACGCTGGGCGTGCCGCGCGACCTGCGCGCGCTCAGACGCACCACGCTGTTTTCCGATGCCACCAGCGCGCTGATCCCGGTGATGGAGGCGGCAGGCGTGCGCCGCCTTCTGGCGGTCACGGGTTTTGGCGCGGGCGACAGCGCGGCCAAGCTTTCGTCGCTGGAAAAGATCCCCTTCAAGCTGTTTCTGGGCCGCGCCTATGCCGACAAGGCCCTGCAGGAGGAAATGATCCGCGCCTCAAGCCTTGACTGGACCATCGTCCGCCCCGGCATCCTGAACGACAATGCGATGAGCAAGAAATACAAGGTTTTGGTGGAGCCCGAGACATGGCGCCAGGGCATCGTCAGCCGAGCCGATGTCGCGCATTTCCTCGTTCAGGCCGCCGAGGATGGCAGCCATATCGGCAAGACGCCCGCGATTCAGCGCTGAGCGCCCCGGGCGTCGCAGAGTGTGCTTTCAGGTGCACCTTCCGCCTGTCAGCGCGGTAGAGGGTTCAGCCCCTTGTTGTAGGGGTGCCAATCTGTGATCTCGGGGTAGTAGTGCTTGCGCCACGCCTTGACGCGGGGGTTCATGACCCGTTTCCACAGGGGCGGGATCATCGCCGCGATGGTCATTACCGGGTAGCCATAGGGCAGTTGCGGGGCGTCATCCTCGGGGTGGTTTTGCAGCAGCGGGAACCGTCGGTCGGGCTTGAAGTGATGGTCGGAATGGCGCTGCAGGTTGATCAAGAGCCAGTTCGACGCCTTGTGCGCCGCGTTCCACGAATGGCGCGGCAGGACGTGTTCGTATCTGCCGTCGCCAAGATGCTTGCGGGTCAGGCCGTAATGTTCGACATAATTGGTCAGTTCCAGCTGCCAGATGGCGACGGCGGCCTGAAAGGCGAAGAGCGCGACGCCGATCCAGCCGCCCAAGGCAAATGCCAGCACAAGACAGGTGCCCTGCAGCGTCCAATAGCGCCAGAACGGGTTTGTCAGGTCGGCCCACGGCTTGCCCTTGCGCGCCAGCATGGCCTTTTCGGCGGCAAAGGCGCTGATCAGGCTTTGACGCAGGACGCGGGGGAAAAAGCGATGGAACCCCTCGTTGTAGCGCGCCGTTACCGGGTCGCGGGCGGTGCCGACATGACGGTGATGGACCAGCAGGTGTTCGGACCGGAAATGGGAATACAGAACGGTGGCCAGCAGCAGGTCGGCCAGCCAGCGTTCGAGGCGGTTTTTCTGGTGCATCAGCTCGTGGCTGTAATTGATCCCGATCGTGCCCGAGATGATGCCGACGCCGAAGAAGAGGCCGAATTTCTCGCCCATGGACAGGTGATCCGCCCGGGTCGCGTACCAGATCAGCGCAAAGATCGTGATGACCTGCAGCGGGAACCAGATCAGCGTGATCAGGCGATACCAGCGCAGGTGGCCGTCAGGTGTGGCGGGGTCGGCGTTTTCCAGCTCCAGCCCCATCACGGCATCAAGCGCGGTAAACAGCCACCATGTCGAGAGCGGCATCAACAAAAGCCACCAGCCGCCTTGTGACGCGACAAGGGCGATCAGCGGAAACAGACCCAAGGACATCCAGAACGGAGCCGCGCGATTGATGCGGGCGATCTGTGCGGCGGGGATCATCGGAGCCTCATCTTGTTGCATCTGCAAGGATGGGACGCGGGGCGCATTCGGTCAATGCTCACGCCATGCGCCTGCCGCGACGTCCCATGCCTTGCGCATCACCGTAGGCAGGCTTGCGGGCCGAAATGTGGCACGAGGGTGAAACGCGCCGCGGTCCGGTGTCGCATCGAGCGTCACCTCGGCCAAGAGCACGCGCAGGCGCAGATGGAAATGGGTGAAGGTGTGGCGCACCTCCACCCCCGCGTCGTGCCAGCGGGCCGGGACCGGCGGGTTATCCTGCGGCGCGGTCTCGGCCCAGTCGGTGCCGGGCCAGCCCAGCATGCCGCCCAGAAGCCCGCGATCGGGCCGGGTTTCAAGCAGCACGGCACCATCCGCGCGCCGCGCAAGGTAGACGATGCCCAGCCGCGTCGGCTTGGCCTGTTTCGGGGTCTTGCGCGGCAGATCGGCGGCGATGCCCAGCGCGCGGGCGCGGCACAGCGTGATCAGCGGACAGATGCCGCAGGCCGGCGAGCGTGGCGTGCAGACGGTCGCGCCAAGGTCCATCACGGCCTGCGCGTAGCAGCCGGGCCGCATTCCCGGCGTCAGCCGCTCGGCCAGCGCCTTCAGCTCGGGCTTGGCGGCGGGCAGGGGCGTTTGCACCGCGAAAAGCCGCGCCAGCACACGCTCCACATTGCCGTCCATCACGCCCGCGGGCCGGTCAAAGGCGATGGCGGCGACGGCGGCGGCCGTATAGGGGCCGATGCCGGGCAGGGTGCGCAGCCCGTCCTCGGTATCGGGAAAGATGCCGCCGTGATCTGCGGCGACCGCGCGGGCGCATTTGAGCAGGTTGCGCGCGCGGGCGTAATAGCCAAGGCCCGCCCATTCGGCCATCACCTCGGCATCTTGCGCGGCAGCCAGCGCGGTGACGGTCGGCCAGCGCGCGGTGAAGCGGTGGAAATACTCCTTCACCGCCGCCACGGTCGTTTGTTGCAGCATGATCTCGGACAGCCAGACTCGGTAGGGATCGGGGCGTTCGCCATCGGCCAGCGCCTCGGGGCCCACGCGCCATGGCAGGGCGCGGGCGTGGCGGTCATACCACGGCAGCAGGGCGGCGCTGACCGCATCGTCGGTGTCGCTGTCACGCAAGGTTTATCTGCCTTCTCACCCGGCTGTTATTGGTTATCAGCGCGTAACCGCATAGATTGCCCGCAAGGACACGAAAGCAACCCATGTCGCGCAAGCCCGCCCCATCCCAACCCGAGCCGCCCCGTCGCCGCAAGCGCGGCTTCGAGACGGCGGGCGCATTGCTGGCCGGTGCGCTCAAGGCGCCCGCCGAAAAGCGCGGATTCGGCGAGGCCAAGCTCTTGACCCATTGGCCCGAGATCGTGGGCGAGGATGTCGCGGCCATCGCGCGGCCCGTCAAGATCACCTGGGGCCGGGGTTTTGGCGGCACGCTGGTCTTGCTGACGACCGGCGCGCATGCCCCTGTCCTTGAAATGCAGAAGGACCGCATCGCCGACCGTGTAAACGCCACCTATGGCTACCGTGCGGTCGCACATGTCCACATCACTCAGACCGCCCCCACCGGCTTTGCCGAGGGGCGGGTCGCCTTTCGCCCCGCTATCCCGAAGGCCCCGCCGCCACCCGATCCCGCAAGGCTTGCCCGCGCGATGGAGGGGATGGAGGGGATCGAGGACGCGCGCCTCAAAGAGGCCCTCGCGCGTCTGGCCCGCAACGTGCTAACCCCGCGAAACACTTAAGGAGAAGACTACCCCATGGATCGCAGGACCATTCTGATGGGCGCCGGTGCCGGTGTCATGGCCGCCGGAACCTATGCG
Organism: Roseicyclus mahoneyensis; assembly: GCF_003148775.1. Taxonomy (GTDB): domain Bacteria; phylum Pseudomonadota; class Alphaproteobacteria; order Rhodobacterales; family Rhodobacteraceae; genus Roseicyclus; species Roseicyclus mahoneyensis. The sequence goes on along the minus strand of NZ_QGGW01000006.1, from coordinate 148,567 downwards.
CTGCTGCGCCCGGTGGGCGCGCCCGAACTGCCGCTTCTGCCGCAAGCGGCAAATGCGCAAGGGGCGGAAGCCTCGAGCGATCTCCCCGAAGTGGTCGAGATGGTGCTGGGCAGCCCCGATGCGCCCGTCGAGGTGATCGAATACGCCTCCTTCACCTGCCCGCACTGCGCGACCTTTCATCTCAACACCTTGCCGTTGATCAAGGCAAATTACATCGAAACGGGCCTTGTCCGTCTTGTCTCGCGCGAGGTCTATTTCGACCGCTTCGGCCTGTGGGCCGGGATGGTCGCGCGCTGCGCCGGGCCGGAGCGGTATTTCGGCGTCGTCGACCTGATCTACCAGCGTCAGGACGCCTGGCGGCAGGGCGCGCCCGGAGAGGTGGCCGAAAACCTGCGCCAGATCGGGCGCATCGCGGGCCTGTCGAACGAGCAGCTTGACGCCTGCCTGACCGATGCCGCCATGGCCGAGGCGATGATTGCCAATTACGAGGCGAACATGGCCGTGCATGACATCCCCGGTACGCCGCATTTCGTCATCGACGGCACGATGCATTCCAACATGAGCTACGAGGATTTCGCGGCCATCCTCGATGAACGGGTCGCCGCCGCGCAATGACGGCACCACTTTCGGGCGTTCGCGTTCTCGAACTGGCGCGCATCCTGGCCGGCCCCTGGGCCGGTCAGACCCTTGCCGATCTGGGCGCCGAGGTCATCAAGGTCGAGGCGCCCGAGGGCGATGATACCCGCCGCTGGGGCCCCCCATTCATCGCGCGCGAGGGCGACCGGTCGGCGGCCTATTTCCATTCCTGCAACCGGGGCAAGCGGTCGGTCACGGCCGATTTCCGCACCGATGAGGGGCGCGCGCGGGTTCTGGCGCTGGCCCGCGACGCCGACGTGCTGATCGAGAATTTCAAGCTGGGCGGTCTTGCGAAATACGGGCTGGATTACGAGAGCCTGCGCGCGATCAACCCGCGGCTTGTCTATTGCTCGATCACCGGCTTCGGGCAGACCGGGCCCTATGCGCACCGGGCGGGCTATGACTACATCATTCAGGGCATGTCCGGCCTGATGTCGGTCACCGGCGCGCCCGATGGCCAGCCGCAGAAGGTGGGCGTGGCCGTCACCGACATCTTCACCGGGCTCTATGCGTCCAACGCGATTCTTGCAGCACTGCACCTGCGCCAGACCACGGGGCGGGGGCAGCATGTCGACATGAGCCTGATGGATACCGCGGTGACCGTGATGGCCAATCAGGCCATGAACTACCTTTCGACGGGGGTGGCTCCTCAGCGTCTGGGAAATGCGCATCCGAACCTTGTTCCCTATCAGGTCTTCGACTGTTCCGATGGCTGGATCATCATCGCCGTGGGCAATGACGGGCAATACCGGCGGTTCTGCGCGCTGCTGGGCCTGCTGGGTCTGGCCGAGCACCCCGACTACCTGACCAATGCCGACCGCATCGCCCATCGCGACGCGCTGACCGAGGCGCTAACATTGGCTACCCGTGCGATGACCAAGGCCGATCTACTGGCCGCTTGCGAGGCGCAGGGGGTGCCAGCCGGGCCGATCAACGATCTGGCCGAGGTGTTCGCAGACCCGCAGGTGATCGCGCGCGGCACGCGGATTGAACCGGGCGGGGTGCCCGGCGTGCGCCCACCCTTCCGGTTTTCCGATGCTGATCTGGCGCTGGAGCGACCCGCGCCGAAACTGGGGCAAGATGACGGGGCGGGCTGGTCCGAGCGTTAGGGCGTCGCGGTGCGCCCTAAGGCGTGCCCCGCGCAGCCAAAACACGATCCAACCCCGCATCCACTGGCCCCCAATCCTCCAGACGCAAGCGCACGGGCACCGTCATCACCTGTGACCTGAGCGCAGGCGGGAGTCGCACGGCGTCCTTTTCCGTCGTCACCACCTGCGCGCCCATCGCACGCGCCTCGCGCAGCATGCGGGTCATCAGCGTGTCGCTGAGCGGCTGATGATCGCTCAGCGCATGGGTGGCGCGGATATCGGCGCCCATGGCGGCGAGCGTGCGAAAGAACTTCTCCGGATGGCCGATGCCGGCAAAGGCCAGCACCTTGAGGCTCTTGATCGGCAGGCCGGTTGGCAAGGGCTCCAGCCGTCCGGTCACAAGGGGCACGGGGACAGCCGCCCCCCAGCGGTCGGCAAAGCGGGCCTGTCCGGTCTCGTCCCCGATCGACAGCACCAGATCGGCGCGCGCCAGCCCCGCGCCGACCGGTTCGCGCAAGGGACCGGCCGGGATCACGCGGCCATTGCCAAAGCCGATATGGGCATCGACCACGATCACGGACAGGTCATGGGCAAGGCCCGGGTTCTGGAAGCCGTCATCCAACACGATGACCTGCGCCCCTGCCGCCACCGCCGACCGCGCGCCCTCTGCCCGATCTTGCGCCACCCATGTCGGCAGAAAGGCCGCCAGCAACAGCGGCTCATCCCCGGTCTGGGCGGCGCTGTGGCGGCGTTCATCGACCAAGACAGGCCCGGTCAGCGACCCGCCATGGCCGCGAGACACGGCGTGTGCCGCGACCCCCCGGTCGCGCAGGCGTTCGGCGAGCGCGATCACCGCAGGCGTCTTTCCGGTGCCGCCCGCGTTCAGATTGCCCACGCAGATCACCGGCACGCCCACCCGCACCCGCGGCCCTTGCGCCAGCCTGCGCCGCGTGGCCCCGGCATAGACCGTCCCGAGCGGCGACAGCAGCGCTGACACGAAACCCGGCTCGCGATGCCAGAACCCCGGCGCGCGCATCAGCCCCTCGCCCCGCGCCCGGCCTCTGCCGCGTCCAGCATGTCCAGCAGCACCGCCTTGGCGCGTTCAGTCACATCTGCACCGGAGGAAACGACCTCCCATGCGGCATGGGCCATGGCCGCGGCCCGGTCTGGCGACAGCAGGTCATCGACCGCCTCGGCCAAAGTCTGCGGCGCCGAGACCAGCCGCGCCGCACGCGCCTCGGTCAGGCGTTGGTAGATGTCGACGAAATTCGTCACATAGGGACCGTGCAGGATGGCCGAACCAAGCGAGGCGGGTTCGAACGGGTTATGCCCGCCGATGGGTTCCCATGAGCCGCCGACAAAGCTGACGGGCGCAAGGCGATACCACAGGCCCAGCTCGCCCATCGTGTCGGCCAGATAGACCGTCGTCTCGGCCTCGGGGCCTTCGCCGATGCTGCGCCGGGTATAGGCCCAGTCGCCGGCATCGAGGAGCGCCGCGATCTCGTTGCCCCGGTCAGGGTGGCGCGGCACAAGGATCAGCAAAAGCCGGGGGTTTGTGCGGATCGCAATCCTGTGCGCCTCCAGCACCATCTCCTCCTCGCCCGGATGGGTCGAGGCCGCGACCCAGACGGGTCGCCCGCCGATCTCGGCCCGCATTGTCTCCAACTCGGCGGGCTTGACCGGAAGGGCCGCGGCTCCTTCCTTGAGGGTGCCTGTCACCTCCATCCTGTCGATCGGCAGGCCAAGGCGGCGCAGGTAGATCTCGGTCAGGCTGTCTTGAACCAGCGCGCGGTCAAAGCGCTGCAGCAGGCTGCGCGCCATGCCGCGGAGGAACCGCCAGCGGTCGTGGCTGGCCTTGGACATGCGCGCATTGAGCAAGACCATGGGGATGGCGCGCGCCTTGGTCTCGCAGATCAGGGCGGGCCATAGCTCGCTTTCCGTCCAGACCGCGACATCGGGGCGCCAGTGGTCAAGGAACCGGCGCACGAAGGGGCGCGCATCGAGAGGCAGGTATTGGTGAAAGGCGCGCTCGGGCAGGCGGTCGGCCATCACGCCGGCCGAAGTGACGGTGCCGGTCGTGACAAGGATGGAAAGGTCGCTCCGATCCTCGATCAGATGCCGGATCAGTTCCAGCAGCGCGACCGATTCGCCGACGCTCGCGGCATGGAACCAGATCAGCGGACCAACGGGGCGCGCCCGACCCGCGATGCCCCGACGCTCATCGATGCGCGCGACGTCTTCCTTGCCCTCGGCCAACCGCTCGCGCAGCTTGCGTTCCGCAAAGCCTTTCCCGCCGCGGGCCGACCACGCCAGATACAGACCAAGGGCCATCGAACGGCTCATCATGTGCTGCCCTCAGCCACGACAACCGACACCGGCCGGACCGGGCGCGCCGGTTCTGCGCGCGGCGCGGCGCGAGGCAGTCACGGCTTCGGCCCGAGGGGAGGGGTGCGGGCGCTGCGTCAAGGTCATGTCCTTTGCAAGATCAAGGGGGCGGTGCGCGCGGCACCCTAGGGAATGGCGGGGCAGCGTCAAGCAACGCGGGTAGGGACAGCCTTACTCGCACGGATCGGCCGCTGCGCCTATCGTGGAGTCAGATGCCCCGACATTCCGGGGCGTATGAGACAGGTGGTATCGTCGCCATGACCCTTCGCCTCAGCCTCGTGGCCCTGATCTCGCTGTTGCTGGTGTCGCTGCTGGCCTCGCTGTCGGTGACCGCGGCACCTGCCCCGACCGAGGTCGCGGGCCCGCGCTAGACCCGGGCGCGCAGCAAGGCGCTGTGCACGCCCGCCGATCCTGCCAGAACGCCGGGCACCTTGGGCACATCCGCGTTAAAGCGCAGCACGGCCCCAGTTGCATCCGTGGCCAGCCCGCCCGCCTCGGCGATGATCAGCGACCCGGCGGCGATGTCCCATTCCCATGTCGGGCGAAAGGTCACCATGCCATCGAACCGCCCCTCGCCTACCAGCGCCATCCGGTAGGCCAGCGACGGGCGATAGGCGCGCGTCACCGGCGGCACACCTTGCGGCCAGTGTTCCGGCGAAAGGGTGTGTTTGGTCGCCAGCACTTCGGCGTCTTGCAGCGCGCAATCGTCTGCCGCGCGGATCGCCTGATCGTTCAGCGTCGCGCCATGGCCGCGCGCGGCGGCGTAAAGCTTGCCGCGGATCGGCAGGTAGACCACGGCGGCGACAACCACGCCGCCCTCGGCCACGGCGAGGGAATGGGAAAAGGCGGAACTGCCCTCTATGAAGGCCTGCGTGCCGTCGATGGGATCGACGATGAAGACACGCTCGGCCTTGAGGCGTTCGGGGGTGTCGGGCGTTTCCTCGGACAGCCAGCCGTAATCGGGCCGCGCGTCGCAAAGGCGGTCGCGCAGCATCTCGTCGACCGCCAGATCGGCCTCGGTCACCGGGCCCGCGCCATCGGGCTTGTCCCAGGTTTCGGGCTCGTCGCGGAAAAAGCGGGCGGCGATCCGGCCCGCGCCGCGCGCGGCCTCGACCAGAAGGGCAAGATCCTCCAGCGGATCAGGCACCGGCAAGGGTCAGCCCCTCGACCAGCAGCGATGGCACCACCCGGCTGAGATGCGGGCGCGCGTCGTTCGCGGGCCGGATCGTCATCAGCATGTCGCGCAGGTTGCCCGCCACGGTGCATTCGTTGACCGGATAGGTGATCTGCCCGTTCTCGACCCAGAACCCGGACGCGCCGCGCGAATAATCGCCCGTTGTGGCGTTGATGGAGGACCCGATCATCGAGGTGATGAGCAGGCCGGTCCCCATCTCGGCCAGCAACCCGGCAAGGTCGATGTCGCCTTGCGTCAGTGCGATGTTTCCGTTGCTGGGCGAGGGCGGCGCGGAGGTGCCGCGGCTGGCGTTCGCGGTCGAGGGCTGGCCCAGCTTGCGCCCTGTGGCCAGATCCAGTGTCCAGCCGGTCAGCACGCCATCCTCGACGATCAGGCGCCGCGCGGTCGGCAACCCCTCGCCATCGAAGGGCTTGGAGCCCGAGGTGCGCGGGCGGTGGGGGTCCTCGATCAGCGACAGGCCCTTTGGCAGCACCTGCGCGCCCATCAGATCGCGCGCCCAGCTTGCGCCGCGCGCAATGGCCGTGCCGTTTGTCGCCGCCAGCAGATGCCCGATCAGCCCCGAGGATATGCGTTCGTCAAAGACCACCGGATAGGTGCCCGTCGGCGGCTTGCGCGCACCCGCACGCGCCACGGTGCGTTCGCCCGCCAGACGCCCGATATCTTCGGGCGTCATCAGATCGGCGGCGTGGTTGCGCCCGTCACCGTAGTAATCGCGTTCCATCCCCAGCCCCTCGCCGGTGATCGCGACGCAGCCCAGCCCATGGTCGGACCGCTCGTAGCCGCCCGAAAACCCGTTGCTGGCCGCAATATGAACGCGGCGGCGGGAAAAGCCTGCCTCGGCCGATTGCACCTGGCTTACACCGCGCACGGCCAGCGCCGCCGCCTCGGCGCGGCGGGCGGCATCCTCGAGGTTCGCCGGGTCGGGATCGGCGGCAGGGTCCGACATGTCGAGCCACGCACCATCGCGGACGCGCCCCAGTTGCGAGGGGTCTGCCAGACCCACGGTCGGGTCCTCGGGGGCCAGACGGGCCATGGTCACGGCGCGCTCGGCCATTTCGCGCAAGGTGTCGGCCCGCGTGTCCGAGGCCGAGACGCAGGCCTGACGCCGCCCCATCAAAACGCGCAGCCCGATTTCAACCCCTTCCGAGCGTTCGGCCTGTTCCAGCTGGCCGCCCCGCACCGCGATGGACAGCGATGTTCCGTCAATGGCGATGGCGTCCGCTGCTTCGGCCCCGGCGCGGCTTGCAGCGTCGAGCAGGGCTTGGGTCAACGCGGCAAGGGTGTCGGACATGCGGGCGGCTTTCTGTTTTGTGTCTGCATCCGGACCTAGTGCTGTCGGGGTCCCGCCGCAAGGCATGCGAAACCCCGCCCGCGATCGCGCGACGGACGGGGTTCGCGGAAGGTCTGCCCGTTACTGCAGCGGCACGCCGTTGGCGGTGATGCCGCCGCCTTCGGTGAACTGGATCGTGGATTCCAGCGTGTCGGGCGTCGCACCGGGCCGGGCGAAGGCGCCCAGGAGGCCGCGCGCCATCGCCAGTTGCTCGATCGGCACCAGCCCCGAGGCCTGCAGCCGGTCAAGCAGCGCGTTGCCGCCAGACAGCTGCAGATCGACCGAACCGACCGGCATGGGCACCGGACCGGGGGCAAAGGTCGCACTGCCCGACCCCGATAGGGTGGCACCGCCGACCGAGACGCGCAATTCGTTCACGGTCATGTCCACAAGCTCCGCCGGGGATTGCCCGAACATCGCGGCGCCCGCGGCATCAGGGTGCAGCAAGTCGGTCAACACGCGAATATTGCCCGAGATATCGGCGATCACGGTGATCGGGTCGCGCGGAAAGCTGGCCGCCGGATCGGCCATCGCCCAGACACCGTCGCCAACGTCCACGTCCTGAAAGGCAAGCCGCGCGGCGACCGGCTGCGGGTCGGTCGCCGTGCCGAGCGGAACGCGCAGCGCGATTTCGGCACTGCCAACGCTGTATTCGATCGGCACCGGGGACCCGCCCCCGGCGAAGTAGCTGCTGCTGCCGGTCGTGGTGATCCGGTATTCCAGTGCGCTTTCCGAGAACACGGTGCGCAGGCTGCCACCTTCGTTCGAGGCGAAGGCGTTGAAGGCATCGGTCGGATGTTCGAAGGTCATCTCGAAACTGGCGCTGCCATAGGTGATGTCACCGTTGAGGTCGAAATCGGTCGGCATGATCTCGGGGTTGCTGGCCAGTTCGGCAAGGTTGCCCAACTGCCCCGACCCCGTCAGGCTGGTCGGCCCGAGCGCGAAGGTCAGTTTCAGCCGCCCCTCCTCGTCCGGGGGCGGCAGGATGTCGATGGCGCCCGCGATGCCCCCGATCTCGGAACTGGTGGTATAGGCGATGTTCTCGGGGTTCGTGCCATCGACCTGGTAGGTCGCGGTCAGGTCTTCAACCCCGATCGTCATGTCGATCGTGGGCTGGATCCCGTTGCCGCCCGTGATCGGCCCCTCCTCGAAGGTGATACGCGAGGCCGAATAGTCGTAGATGCGCGCGCCCACATCACCGCGTGCGGTCATGACGAGGTCGGGCATGATCATGTTCACGCCGATGTTGACCGGCGGATCACCGGGCAAGTCCGTGAAGCTGATCGTGATCGCGTAGACATCGGACATGTCGATGGCCACGCTGCCATCCGCGTTCTCGGTCATCACGATCTCGTCGACACGGCCAACGGTCGAAACCTCGCCATCCGAGAAGCTGGAACTGAAGCCCCGCAGCGTCAGGCTGCCGCTGGCTGGCACCACTTCGGCGGCCGTCATGGTCTGGCCAAGCGCGGTCGCCTGCGCCTGCCATTCGGCCCAAAGCTCTTCGGCTGTCACCGCCAGTGCGGGAGAGGCAAGTGAAAGGGCAATGGCGGAAATGGTCATGGAAAGAAGTTTGGGTCTGGGCATGAGATCCATCCGGGTCTGAAAAGGGCACAGCTGATAGCCGGATGTTCGCGGGGCGGGCAGGTCGGGTCAAGTGGGGATAGCCCGACATTGCCACTCCGGGCGATCCGGGGGCGATCCGGGGGCGATCCGGGGGCTGGCCGGTCGCGCCGGGGGGCGTTAGCACTGTGGACGAAACCGCAAAGACAGGGGAGACTTGAGCCATGACCGTCGATCTGAAGGGCAAGACCGTGGCGATCACGGGTGCCAGCCGGGGAATCGGCGCTGCTGCCGCACGGGCCTTTGCTGCGGCCGGGGCCAATGTCGTCTTGATGGCGCGCGACCGTGACGCCATCGCGGGGCTTGCAGGCGAGATCGGTCCAACAGCGCTGGCCGTGCCTTGCGACGTAAGCCGCTACTGGGAGGTCGAGACGGCACTGACAGCGGCGGTCACGACATTCGGCGGGCTCGATGTGCTGATCGGCAATGCCGGTGTCATCACGCCCATCGCTTCCATCATGGATGCCGATCCGGACGCCTGGGATCAGGCCATCGACATCAACCTCAAGGGCGTGTTCCACGGCGCCCGCGCGGCGGTGCCGCTGATGCTGTCCACGGGCGGCGGCACGATCATCACCGTCAGCTCGGGTGCTGCCGTCAACGCGTTGGAGGGCTGGAGCGCCTATTGTTCCTCCAAGGCCGGGGCCAAGATGTTCACCGCCTGCCTGCACAAGGAACTGGGCGGCAAGGGCATCCGGGCGCTGGGCCTGTCGCCGGGTACGGTGGCCACCGACATGCAGCGCGATATCAAGGCTTCGGGCGTCAACCCGGTCAGCCAGCTGGACTGGTCCGACCACATCCCGCCCGAATGGCCGGCGCAGGCGCTGGTCTGGATGTGCGGGCCTGATGCCGACCGCTGGCTGGGCAACGACATCTCGCTGCGCGATCCTGCTGTGCGCGCCGCCGTCGGGGTTGGCGGATGATCGAGTGCCAGACCGCGGACGGCCTCTGGACCGTCACGCTCAACCGGCCGGACAAGGCCAATTCGTTGACCGCCGCGATGCTGTCGCGGTTGGCCGAGATCGTGACGGAGGCCAGCCTCGATCCGCAGATCCGCGCGCTTATCGTGACAGGCGCGGGCGACAAGGTTTTTTCCGCCGGTGCCGATCTGGACGAAGCGCGGGCAGGGCTGGCTACCTCGCCCCTGTGGGAACAGGTGTCGGGCGCGATCGCGGGCTTGCCCTGCCTGACGATCGCGGCGCTCAACGGGACGCTGGCGGGCGGTGCCTTTGGCATGGCGCTGGCCTGCGATCTGCGCATTGCGGTGCCGCAGGCGCGGTTCTTCTACCCGGTGGCCAAGCTGGGCTTCTTGCCGCAACCCTCGGACCCGGGGCGGTTGGTGGCGCTGATGGGGCCCGCCCGCGCCAAGCTGCTGCTGCTGGGCGGGCAGAAACTGACCGCGGACGAGGCGCTGGGTTTTGGCCTGATCGACCGGATCACCTTGCCCGAGCACCTGATGGACCAGGCGCACGACATCGCAAGCGATGCGCTGGCGGGCAACCTGCCGGTGCTGCATCGGATCAAGGCGATGTGCGACGGGCGTTAGCGCCGTTTCCAGCCGCGCCGCCCGCCGGGGGTCTTGGAATGAAAGTCGGGCGGGCGTTTGGCCACCCAGTCGAAGAAGATAGCAAGGCGCGGATGGGCGCGCAGAGCATCGGGGGTGGTGTAGCTTCGGGCCAGTTCCGCCTCGGACAGGGTGGCGTGGATTTCATTGTGGCAGATCTGGTGCAACAGAACCGTGGGCCCGCCCTTGCCGCCGCGCAGTTTGGGGATCAGGTGATGCAGGCTTTGCTTGGCGCCGGGCGGGATCGGGCGCAGGCACAGGGGGCAGATGGGCAGGTCGGTCATGGCGGGTGAAGCTGGCGCGGGCGCAGCGGAGGGCAAGGGGGCGGAAGCGGTCGACGCGCTGGTGATCGGGTCGGGGCCCGCCGGGCTGATGGCGGCCGAGGTTCTGGCGCGCGCGGGGCGGTCGGTCGTGCTGGCCGAGGGCAAGCCATCGGTCGGGCGCAAGTTCCTGATGGCAGGGAAATCGGGGCTGAATCTGACCAAGGACGAGGATGCGGGGGCCTTTGTGTCGGCCTATGGCGGGGCGGCGGCGTGGCTTGCGCCGATGCTGGCGGAGATGGGGCCCGAGACGGTGAAGAACTGGGCCGAGGGATTGGGTCAGCCGGTGTTCACCGGATCGTCGGGGCGGGTTTTTCCGGTGGCGATGAAGGCCAGCCCGCTTTTGCGCGCGTGGATCAGGCGCGTCGGCGCGGAGGTGCGGACGGGCTGGCGTTGGCTTGGCCGGGACGGGGCGAACTGGGTCTTTGCGACGGCGCAGGGGGAACGTGCGCTGGCCCCGCGCGTGGTGGTGCTTGCGCTGGGCGGGGCAAGCTGGGCGCGGTTGGGGTCGGACGGGGCCTGGGCCGGCTTGCTGGTGGAGCACGGCGTCGAGATCGCGCCGTTCCGACCCGCGAACATGGGGTTCGTGGTGGCATGGTCGGTGCATATGCACCCGGTCTTCGGCCTGCCGGTCAAGGGCGTGGCGCTCCGCGACGGGGGCGGGCGCTGGCACCGCGGGGAATTCGTCGTCTCGGCCCGGGGTGTCGAGGGCGGCGGCATCTATGCGGTGGCGGCCGATGTGCGCGACGGGGCGTCCTTGATTGTCGATCTCCTGCCGGATCTTCCAATGGACGAGGTCGCACGGCGGATCGTGGCGCGGCCGGGCAAGCGGACGCTTGCCCAGCATCTGGAAAAGGCATTGAAGCTTGACCCGGTCAAGCGCGCGCTGCTGCAGGAATTCGGGCGGCCCCTGCCCGAGGGGATGGCTTTGGCGCGGTTGCTCAAAGGGCTGGAGATTCGCCATGCAGGCCCGCGTCCGATGGACGAGGCGATCTCGACCGCCGGGGGTGTCACACGCGGCGCGGTGGATGACGGGCTGATGCTGCGCGCTCTGCCGGGCGTGTTCGTCGCGGGCGAGATGCTGGACTGGGAAGCGCCGACGGGCGGCTATCTGATCACCGGCTGTCTGGCGACAGGGCTATGGGCCGGGCGGCATGCGGCAATGTGGGGGCGGTAGTGCGGGCATCGCCATTGTCACCCCGACCAATGGTGTTCCAATGCCGATCCCCAAGGGCTTTGGCTGTTCTTTCAGGATGTTTTGGAACCACAGAAGGGGGGCCGCGAGGTGGCGCGCTGCCCTGTCATGCCCCCATGGCGCGGTGAAAGGCGGGGCGGTCGCGCATCATGGCGATGTGGTCGCGCAGGCGCGGTTCCGTGATCGGGAATTTCGCGTTGATCGCCCAGCCGCCACAATGGGCCAGCAAGATGTCGGCGATGGTCATCGTGTCGCCCATCAGGAATGGGCCGTCCTCGGCCATGCGGGCTACAAGACTTCTCTGCGCGCGGGCAAACTCCCACTGCAGGCTGTCCTTGATCGCAGGCACGCGGTGTTCCTCGGGCAGGACGAAGCTGTGTTTTGCGGCCGTCCAAAGTGTCGCGTCGAACTCATCGAGGATCATGTGCGTGAGGCTGTCCTGCCGGGCGCGATCGAGCGTGCCGGGCGCAAAGGTCAGCGCCGCGTGACGGTCGGCGAGGTAGGTCATGATCGCCACCGAATCCGTGATCGGCACGCCATCGGCCACGAGCACCGGCACCTTGCCTGCGGGGCTGATGCGGGTGACCTCCTCGGAGCGGGGGGCGGCGTCGACATGCTCGTACTCCAGCCCCAGTTCTTCCAGCATCCACATCACGCGGAAAGCGCGGCTTCTGACCGCGCCGATCAGGGTGTAGCCCATGGTCATCGTCTCCCCCGTGCCGGCATCATGGCGAGCCGGATCAATGTGCGTTCCATCAGCGCCATCTGTGGCGCGCTCTGCGCCGAGCGCAAGGTCAGGTCGGTCTCGACCAGCAGGCTGAGCGCGGTTTCCAGCTTGTCGCGGCCCCAGCCCTGCGCCTGTTTCAGCATCCGGTCGCGGCGAGGGCCGAAGACCGGCGGGCGCTGCGCCTGAAGACCCGCGGCCGGGCCGCCGGGGTGGCAGGCGGCAGCGTGCAGCGCGCGGAAATGGCGGGTGGCCGCGATGCAAAGAGACACGGGCGTGACGCCTTGCCCGGAGAGTCGGGCGAGGATCGGGCCGATGCTGCCCTCGGCCGCCTCGGCGGTGGCGTTCAGCGCATCATCCAGCGCCGCCTCGAGCGTCAGGGGGGCGACGGCGGCGATGTCGGCGGGTCCCACGGGCGTGGTGTCACCGCGTTTGTAGAGGCCCAGTTTCTCGATCGTCTGGCGGAAATCGCCCGGCGGAAGCGCGCGTGACAGCGCCTCCAGATCGCCCATGGCGTCGCGGGGGATGTCGCGCAGGCCCGCCTCGGCCAGCAGCGCCTCGATCTCGGCGCGGCCCGGCGGTTCGTCGTAGATCGCGCAAGCGCGGGCGGACTTGTGCCCCTCGAAGAGCTTGCGCAGCGCCGAGGCGGCGGTGAGCTTGCCGGCGGCGACGATGATCTGCGCGTCGCCTGGGCGCCACTCCGCCAGCGCGGTGGCAAGGACAGGCGCCAGCCCGTCGGTCGCGCCTTCGACAAAGACAGCGCGGGGTCCGGGAAAGAAGCCCACGGCCTTGACCGCATCGAGAAGGGCGGCGGGGTCGCCGCGCAGATCGGCGGCGGCAAGGCGGGTCAGGCGCATTTCTTCTTCGGCGCCGTCGCCCAGCAGGCTCTTGAGCAGTTCCTGCCGACGCAGCGCCACACGCATCGCGTCATCGCCGAAGATCAGGCACCCCGCCGAGGCTGGATCGGGCTGGCGCACATAGACCGCGACGTCGCGGGGGGCGAGCTTCATGCCCAGGCGGCCGCGCCGGCCAGCAGGCGCGACACCAGTTGATCGGCCAGCGCCACCATCAGCCGGTCCTCGGCGTCGCGGCGGGCGGCCGCGGTCGAGACCGGCGAGCCGGTGGTCGAATAGGCGGTGAAGGTGGAGACCGAGCCTGCCTGCACCTGCGTGTCGGTGGCGGCCTCGGTCACGCGAAAGGACAGCGTACCGGCCAGGTTGATCCGTGTGATGGCATTGGTGCCGGTGATCGCCAGATCGCGTTGCGATCTCGTGATGTCCCAGGTCAGGACATGGGTCGGCGCAGTGGCGCGACCCAGCCGATCTTCAAGGCGTGCGACCAACACGAAGCCTTCGCGGGTGTCGGGCGGCTCGATCCGCAGTCGGTCACGCAGCGCGATCCCCGCGCCCTGCGGCCCATAGACCGGCGTGAAGCCGCAGGCCGCAAGCGGCAGCACGGCCAAAAGCCTCAAGAGGGTGCGGCGGTCAGACGACGACATTCACGATCCGGCCCGGGACGACGATGAGTTTCTTGGGCTGGCCCCCCGCCAGCGCCTTGACCACAGCGTCGTCGGCCAGCGCGAGTTTTTCAACCTCTTCCTTGACCATGTCGCGCGGCACGGTGATTTCCGAGCGACGCTTGCCGTTGATCTGGATCGGCAAGGTGACCGTGTCAGAGATCAGCATCGCCTCATCGGCCACGGGCCAGTGCGCCTTGGCGATCAGGGCCTCGCCCCCCAGCAGGGCCCAGATTTCCTCGGCCAGATGGGGGGTCATGGGCGACATGAGCTGCGCCAGCGTCAGGGCGGCCTGCCGTTTGGCTCCGGCTCCGGCGGTCGATTTCTGCAAGCTGTTGGTGAATGCGTAGAGCTTGGCGATGGCCGCGTTGAAGCCAAAGCTCTCGATGCCGTTGGTCACGTCAAAGATCGCCTTGTGCATCTCGCGCAAGAGCGCCTCGTCCGCCTCGTTCGGCGCGGCATCAGAGGTGGCGATGTCGCTGGCGATGCGGTGGACGCGGGCAAGGTGCTTGGCTGTCGCCTCGGCGCCGGAGGCTGTCCATTCCACGTCGCGCTCGGGCGGGCTGTCGGACAGCACGAACCAGCGCGCGGTGTCGGCACCGTATTGGGCGATGATGGCGACCGGGTCGACAACGTTGTTTTTCGATTTCGACATCTTGGCCGAGGGGATGATCTGCACCTCGCGCCCGTCCTTGAGGAAGCCGCGGCCGTCGCGCAGATCCACCTCCTCGGGGTAGTGGTAGACCGGGCGGCCGTTCGCGTCCTTCGTCTGGTATATCGCATGCGTCACCATCCCTTGCGTGAAGAGCGCGTCGAAGGGCTCGATGGCGGTCTCGGGCAGGTGGCCGCAAATCTGCATCGCCCGCGCGAAGAAGCGGGAATAGAGCAGGTGCAGAATCGCATGCTCGATGCCGCCGATATACTGGTCGACGTTCATCCAGTAGGCGGCCTCGGCCATGTCGGTAGGCGTCTTGGCATGGGGCGCGGTGAAGCGGGCGAAATACCACGACGAATCGACGAAGGTATCCATCGTGTCGGTTTCACGCTTCGCGGGTTTGCCACAGCGTGGACAGGTGCAGTCGCGCCACGTCGGGTGGCGATCCAGCGGGTTGCCTGGAATGTCGAGCGTCACGTCGCGCGGCAATTCGATCGGCAGGTTTTCCTTTTTCTCGGGTACGACGCCGCAATCCTCGCAATGCACCACGGGAATCGGGCAGCCCCAGTAGCGCTGGCGCGACAGGCCCCAATCGCGCAGGCGGAACTTGGTCACTCCTTGCCCGACGCCTTTTGCCTCGCAAAAGGCAATGGCGGCATCCACGGCCTGTTCGCCGGTCGCCTCTTCGGGCCAGTTGAAGGGCAACGTCCAGCGCACATTTTCGGGTTTGGGCGGGACATAGGCCGCGCCGCCGTCCTCGGGCAGCACATGATCGCCCGACAGCGGCACGAAGGTCGAGATGACGGGCAGGTCATATTTGCGCGCGAAATCGAGGTCGCGCTGGTCATGGGCCGGGCATCCGAAGATCGCGCCGGTGCCGTAATCCATCAAGATGAAATTGGCGATCCAGACCGGCAATTCCCACGCGGTGTCAAAGGGATGGCGCACGCGCAGGCCGGTGTCGAAGCCCAGCTTCTCGGCCTTTTCGATGGCCTCCTCGGTGGTGCCGCCCTTGCGCGCCTCGGCGCAGAAGGCGGCGACGGCGGGGTCATGGGCCTCAAGCTCTTTCGCGATGGGGTGGTCGGGCGAGATGCCGATGAAGCTTGCGCCCAGCAGCGTGTCGGGTCGCGTGGTGTAGACCTCGACCCGGTCGTGGGTTTTCGTCGGCGTGGCGAGGCCAAATGCGAATTGCAATCCGCGTGACCGGCCAATCCAGTTGGCCTGCATCAGCTTGACCTTGGCCGGCCAGTCGTCAAGCCCGTCCAGCGCATCCAGCAATTCGCCCGAGAAATCGGAGATCTTGAAGAACCATTGCGTCAGCTCGCGCCGTTCCACATCCGCGCCGGATCGCCAGCCTTTGCCGTCGATCACCTGCTCGTTGGCCAGAACCGTCATGTCGACCGGGTCCCAGTTCACCACCGCGTTCTTGCGGTAGACCAGACCCTTTTCGAGGAAATCGAGAAACAGCGCTTGCTGCTGACCGTAATATTCCACGTCGCAGGTGGCGAACATGCGCGTCCAGTCCAGCCCGAATCCCAGCGGCTTCATCTGCGCGACCATCGTGTCGATATTGGCATAGGTCCAGTCGGCGGGATGGCCGCCCGACGCAATCGCGGCGTTCTCGGCCGGCATCCCGAAGGCGTCGAAGCCCATCGGGTGCAGCACGTTGAACCCCTTGGCCAGCTTGTAGCGCGCGATCACGTCACCCATCGTGTAGTTGCGCACATGCCCGATATGGATGCGCCCCGACGGATAGGGAAACATCTCGAGCACATAGTATTTCGGGCGGTCCGCTGACCGTCTGGCGACGAAGGTGCCTGCCTCGGCCCAGGCCTGTTGCCATTTCGGTTCCAGCGTCGCGGGGTCGTAGCGGGACATGTGCGTTAGGTCCTTGTGGTCTTGGGGGCAGGTCGTGAAACGGGAAACGCCGGGCAAGGTGCGCCCGGCGTCGTGTTAGAATGGCAAGGCGCGGGCGTAAAGCCGCGTCAGAGGTTGCTGTCCCTGAGACGGATCTGGCGGGCACGGGTCAGAATCGCGTCTTCGATCTGGCGGGCGACATCACGGCTGACTGCACCGCCCCGGGATTGCACCGCGACGCGCAGGGATCGCGCCTCCAGTGCGGGATCCTGCACGTAGACGGTCGCGCGGTAGGCCTGGCTGCCGCCCGGCGGTGTGCCGAAGCCGAACTGAATGACCCCCGAAAACGGATCGGCCGCTTCGACCGGCATGAAATCGAGGATCTCGAGCGAGGCGTTCCAGAGGTAGCGGTTCACCTCGACGGTGTTGTTGGGGTCGTCGGCCGAGGAAAAGAGGTCGAAGATGGTGGAGCGTTCGGGATCAGGCAAGATGCCCTGCTCGATCAGATCCCGTTCCTGCGCGGCGTTTTGTGCGGCCCGGCGCTCGGGGGACGCACCGCCGAAAAGCCCGTCACCACCAAAGGGACCGCCGCCGCCGCACCCGGCCAGTACCGCTGCCACAGCGCAAATGCCAACCACCTTCGCCAGCCGCATATCCATCTGCCGGTCCCCGCAACTTCGTTATTTCTCGTGCTTTTGGTATAGGAGCCCCCCACAGCGGGCAAGGCCCTTTGCCCCGGTGCATGCCCACAACAAGACTGTGGCATGTCTGCACCATGGCGCGGACAAGACACGAAACGGGCGGCGGGCTTGCTTGCAATCGGGGTTCTGAGGAGGGAGACAAGGGCATACTCAATGCGGACCCCCCGTCTTGAGGTGCACCTTTGAATATCAACACGAGGGAAAAACCATGAAAAAGGTTCTCTTCGCTACGACTGCCCTGGTGGCCTTCGCTGGCGCCGCGGCCGCAGACGTCACCGTGACGGGTTCGGCCGAAATGGGTATTGCTGGCGGGACCGGTCTTGACGTCGCGTTCTTCCAGTCCGTCGACGTGCGTTTCGCACTCACCGGCCAGACCGACAACGGTCTGTCCTTCGGCGCGACCATCGACCTCGATGACGCGTCCGACCGGCCCCTCACGACCGGCCTTGGCGACATTTCCAGCGCCTTCGCTGACTTCACCGTGTTCGTTCGCGGCTCGTTCGGCA
Organism: Roseicyclus mahoneyensis; assembly: GCF_003148775.1. Taxonomy (GTDB): domain Bacteria; phylum Pseudomonadota; class Alphaproteobacteria; order Rhodobacterales; family Rhodobacteraceae; genus Roseicyclus; species Roseicyclus mahoneyensis. The sequence continues at coordinate 131,272 of NZ_QGGW01000006.1, read as the reverse complement.
CGCTGACCCTGGGCGACACCGACGGTGCGTTCGACTGGGCGATGACCGAAGTCAACGCCGGTTCGCCGGGCTCGATCAATGACGCTGAAACCGGCCACGGCGGCTTCAACGGCAACTCCGGCTACGACGGCGACCACAACGGTCAGATCCTGCGCTACGACTACACGGTCGGCGACTTCGGGTTCGCCCTGTCGGCTGAAGTGCAGGGCAACAACCCGTCCGCTTCGGCAAACACCGATGATGCCATCATCGGCCTCGGCTTCCGCTACGGCCTCGACTTCGGCGGCGGTCGCCTCAACCTCGGCCTCGGTTACCAGACCGGCGATCACGGCGGCGTTGGCATCTCCGACCTCATCGGTGTGTCGGCAAGCGTTGCGCTCGACTCGGGCCTGACGGCAACCGTCAACTACTCCGAAGGTGACCTGACCCTCGGCAGCCTCGACGAGACCCACATCGGCCTCGGCGTGAGCTACGAGTTCGACGCGATCACCCTGCACGCCAACTGGGGTCAGTTCGAGGAAGAAACCACGGGCAACACCAACGAAGGCTTCGGTCTGGCAGCTGCCTACGACCTCGGTGGTGGCGCTTCGATGCACCTCGGCTATGGCGACAGCGATTGCGGCGGCGCCGGCCCGTCGTGCACCGACGGTTCGCGTTGGTCGCTCGGCCTGGCAATGTCCTTCTGATCCATCCGGATCATCGGATACGGAAAGAGCGGGCCTTGCGCCCGCTCTTTTCTGTTTTTGTAAGGCGACACTGACGGTTGATGCCGTGTCGGGCGTCTGGTGTCTCCGTCCTTGCCCCCCAGCATTGCCCAGGGCGCGAAAGGTGGCCCCCGGCCGTCGGCGGGGGCGCAGTCCGTGGAGAACGGACCCTTCGAGCTTGCACGAAAATCCGGGGTCACCACAGGCCCGCGGTGGCCAGACCCACAGTGGCCAGAGCGGTCGAGACGCGACAGGTCAGGTCTTGCTGCTGCAGAACCTTTTGCGCAGCGCGCCCGCTGTCATCGGTCGGCCACATCCACGGCCGACAAACCACGCGCGCGCCCCAACCGGATCCGCACATTGCGCGCCAACCCTTAGGAGGGCGTAGGCGGGGGTAACTGATGATTCTCGATGTGCCGTCAACGGGACAACCCGCTGTTCCCCAACCCATATGCGCCAAAAAACAGGGGAAAATGGTGAGCCCGACAGGATTCGAACCTGTGACCAATTGATTAAAAGTCAACTGCTCTACCAACTGAGCTACGGGCCCACTCAGGGGTGCGTACCTACGGAGGGTCCGGAGACTCGTCAAGCCAAAAACCGGCGATTGCCGGGGCCGGGGATTTCCAAGTCGTCGCAGGCGGCGTATATGCGCGACCATGTCTGACATGCTGCCCCCTTCCGGCCTGCCTTTCCTGAAAATGCATGGGCTTGGCAATGACTTCGTGGTGATCGACGCGCGCGGAACCGACGCCGCCGTCACGCCTGCGCTCGCGCGTGCGCTGTCGGATCGTCACCGGGGCGTGGGCTTTGACCAGCTGGCGCTGATCGAGACCGGCACCGATGCCGATCTGCACCTCACCTTCTGGAACGCCGACGGCAGCCTGTCGTCGACCTGCGGCAACGCCACACGCTGCATCGCCGCGCGGGAACTGGCGCGGACGGGCAAGGCGGCGCTGACGCTCAGGACCGAACGCGGGGTTCTGCAGGCGCAAGATGCGGGGGGCGGCCTCACCTCGGTCAACATGGGCCAGCCCGTGCTGGACTGGCAGGGCGTGCCGCTGGCGCAAGATGTGGACCTGTTGCACCTGCCCATCCCCGGTGACCCGGTCGCCACCGGCATGGGCAACCCGCATTGCAGCTTCTTTGTCGTGGATGCCGAGGCGGTGGATCTGGCGACGATGGGCGCGCGGATGGAGCACCATCCGCTGTTCCCCGAGCGCACCAACGTGCAGTTCGCCCATCTGATCGGCCCTGACCACCTCCGGATGCGGGTCTGGGAACGGGGCACGGGGATCACGCTGGCCTCCGGGTCTTCCTCCTGCGCGGTCGCGGTGGCCGCCGCCCGCCGCGGGCTGACCGGGCGGCGCGTGACCATCACGCTCGATGGCGGCGATATCGCCATAGACTGGCGCGATGATGGCGTCTGGATGACCGGCCCGACCGCCACGGTCTTCGCGGGCACCCTCACCCCCGACTGGCTGGCAGGCGTCTGATGACCCCCGTCTTTCATACGCTGGGCTGTCGGCTGAACGCCTACGAGACCGAGGCGATGCGCGAGATGTCCGCCGCGGCGGGCCTTGGGCAAACGGTTGTCGTCAACACCTGCGCCGTGACGGCAGAGGCCGTGCGCAAGGCGCGCCAGGACATCCGCCGCCTGCGCCGCGCCCACCCCGACGCGACGCTGATCGTGACCGGCTGCGCCGCCCAGACCGAGCCCGAGACATTTGCCAAGATGCCCGAGGTCGACCGCGTCATCGGCAATACCGAGAAGATGCGCCCCGAGACATGGACCGCAATGGCCGCCGACCTCATCGGCGAGACCGAGCGCGTGCAGGTCGATGACATCATGTCGGTGCGCGAAACCGCTGCCCACCTGATCGACGGGTTCGGCTCCCGGTCGCGCGCCTATGTGCAGGTGCAAAACGGCTGCGACCACCGCTGCACGTTTTGCATCATCCCCTACGGCCGGGGCAATTCACGCAGCGTGCCCGCGGGTGTGGTGGTCGACCAGATCAAGCGGCTGGTGGATCGCGGCTACAACGAGGTGGTGCTGACCGGCGTCGACCTGACGAGTTGGGGCGCGGACCTGCCGGGCGCGCCGCGGCTGGGCGATCTGGTGATGCGCATCCTGCGGCTGGTGCCTGACCTGCCGCGTCTGCGCATCAGTTCCATCGACAGCATCGAGGTGGACCCGAACCTGATGCAGGCCATCGCCACCGAACCGCGGCTGATGCCCCATCTGCACCTCTCGCTCCAGCATGGCGATGACCTGATCCTGAAACGGATGAAGCGCCGACACTTGCGCGATGATGCCATCCGCTTTTGCGAGGAGGCACGGTGCCTGCGCCCCGACATGGTCTTTGGTGCCGATATCATCGCCGGCTTTCCGACCGAGTCCGATGTCGCCTTCAACAACTCGCTGAAGCTGGTCGAGGAGTGCCGTCTGACCTGGTTGCATGTCTTTCCCTATTCGCCCCGCAAGGGCACGCCGGCCGCGCGCATGCCGCAACTCGACGGCGCCACGATCAAGGACCGGGCCGCCCGATTGCGCGCCGCTGGTGAGACGCGACTGCGCGCGCATCTGAGCGCGCAGGTAGGGCAGATTCATCACATCTTGATGGAAAACGCCCGCATGGGCCGCACGGAACAGTTTACCGAAGTGGCATTCGACGCGGATCACACCGCAGGCAGAATCGTCACCGTCCGGATCGCCGGGCACGACGGTCGCCAGCTTACCGTCTGACCGCGCCAGCTTGGCGCGGCCTTTTCCATGTGAAGGGTCTTGTCATGCATCCGAACCCAGCCTTCCGCCAGGAACCGGAGTTTCTCAACATTTCTCTGGCGCGCAGGCGGGGCTTTGGCACGCTCTGCCTCAACGGCGACCCGGCGCCTCTGCTGTCCCATGTGCCGTTCTGGCTGAACGAGGCCGCGACCGAGGCGGAGTTGCACCTTGTGCGGTCCAACCCCATCGCGCGCGCTGTGACCGGCCCCACGCCTGCTGTGATCGCCGTCATGGGCCCTGACGGCTACATCTCGCCCGACTGGTACGGTGATCCGGCGCAGGTGCCGACGTGGAACTATGTCGCCGTCCATCTGCGTGGCCAGCTCCACCCCGCAGATCCGGGCGACATGCGCGAGCATCTCGACCGTGTCTCGGCGCAGTTCGAGGATCGGCTGGTGCCCAAGAAGCCATGGACCACGGCCAAGATGCCGCCCGAGACGCTGGACCGGATGATGCGCCAGATCCTGCCGTTCCGCTTTGTGGTCGAGCAGATCGACGGCACGTGGAAGCTGAACCAGAACAAGACCGACAGCGCGCGCGAAGCCGCCGCCGAGGCGGTGCGCTATTCGCCCATCGGACACGAGGTCGAAACGCTCTCGGCGCTGATGACGGGCGGCGTGCCGGAAATAGACAAGGGTGCGCTGATCACCTACATCTGAGGCCAGACATCGCCGCAAGGGAGGTTGCGCCTTGGCCATTCCGTTTACCCCGATCGCCGTTGCGGCGATCCGCTATGGCGCAGTTGCCGCCATTGCCTATGCCGCTGCCCGCCGCGCGCGCGCGCAGACCGTGCCCCCGGCCGCCGAAGCTGCCATGGACCGCATTCCTGCGGGCATCCGTGTCGGCCATGCGCCGGGTCAGATGAACGCGACCGCGCGCTGGACGCGCAGCATACGTCTGGGCACCACCGGACCGGGGGTCGAGATTGACCTCGGTGCCCTTGCCCGGCTGCGCCTGCGGAGGATCGCATGAGCGACGTTCTTCTGGGTTCGCCGCTGTCGCCTTTCGCGCGCAAGGCGCGCGTCGTCATCGCCGAACTGGGGATCACCGACATCCCCTTCGAACAGGTCGCCACTTCGCCCGTTAAAGGCGAGGACCGGATCAATGCCGCCAATCCCTTGGGCAAGATCCCCGCGCTGGTGCGTGATGAGGGCCCGACGCTTTATGACAGCCGGGTTATCACCCGCTACCTCGACGCGACGCGGGGCGGCACGCTCTACCCGGCCGCGCGGCTGTGGGAGGTCCTGACGCTCGAGGCGACCGCCGACGGGATGATGGAGGCCGCGGTGGGCATGATCTACGAAGAACGGTACCGCCCCGAGGAAATCCGCTTCGCGCCGTGGGTCGAGGGGCAATGGGGCAAGGTCAGCCGTGCGCTGGATGCCATCGAGGGGCAGTGGATGAGCCATCTGGCAGGCCCGCTCGACATGGGCCAGATCGCGGTGGGCTGTGCGCTGGGTTATCTGGACCTGCGCCATGCTGCGCGCGACTGGCGCGCCGGGCGTCCCGCACTGGCGGCATGGGAGGCCGGCTTCGCCACGCGCCCCGCAATGTCGGCAACAGCCCCGGCGTGATGCCCGCATGAAAATTGCGCGCGCAGAAACTGAGGCTGCGCGCGTGGCATGCTTTGCCGTGCGCCGCGCCGTCTTCATCGAGGAACAGGGCATTCCCGAGGCCGAGGAATGGGACGCCGCGGATGCGACCTGCACCCATTACCTTGCGGCGGGCGACGGCTGCCCGATGGGCACGGCCCGGCTGATCGCACGCGATGGCGAGGCTAAGATCGGTCGTGTCGCCGTGATGGCCGATGCGCGTGGCACTGGGCTTGGCCGGGCGCTGATGCTGCATGTGCTGGAAGATGCCCGCGCCGCGGGGTTCGGCACCGCAGTTCTGGAATCGCAAGTCTCGGTGATCGGTTTCTATGAAAGGCTGGGTTTTGTCGCGGAAGGTCCCGAATACGACGATGGATCGGGCATCTTGCACCGGCTGATGCGCTGTCCGCTGGCCTAAGCTGCGCGGCCCGAACGCAGGCCGTCTGTCCCGCCGCTCAATCCTTGCGGCAGTCGCCGTCGCCAACTTCGCCTCAGGGCTGCGCGGTTTTGTGTAAATCGCGACAGTGCTGCGACATTTCGGCGTAGATGCGCGCGTTTGTCCGCTGGACGCCTATAATCTTGAGGCATACATCCGACGCTATCCAGGCGCGGGGGCCGAGTCCCTGCGCCAGCTCTAGCTTTCGAGGTCCCGCCTTTTCCGGGCCCAGAACAAGGGGAGACGCGAAACCGTGTCACACGCCGAAGACCAAGGCGGCGATCGCCGCGATTTTCTCTACTACGCTACCGCCGGTGTCGGCGCCGTGGCCACGGGTGCCGCTGTCTGGCCGCTGGTGAACCAGATGAACCCGTCGGCCGATGTTCAGGCCGCCAGCCAGATGCGCGTCGACGTATCCGGCGTGACGGAAGGGACCCAGCTGACCGTTCTTTTCCTCGGCAAGCCGGTCTTCATCAGCCGCCGCACACCCGAGGCGATCGCCGAGGCGAGCACTGTCGAGCTGTCCGATCTTGTCGACCGTCAGGCGCGCAACCCCAACGTGGACGCGACCGAAGCGACCGACCTCAACCGCACGCTGCCCCCCTACGAGGGCGAGAACACCGGCGAATGGCTGGTTCAGATCGGCGTGTGTACACACCTTGGCTGCGTTCCCATCGGGGATGGTGCCGGTGACTTCAACGGTTGGTTCTGCCCGTGCCACGGCTCGCACTACGACGCCTCAGGCCGCATCCGTCGCGGGCCTGCGCCCGAAAACCTGCATATTCCCGTAGCGGCCTTCGTGGACGACTCCACGATCCTGCTCGGCTGACCCGGAGGAAACGCGCTCATGTCCGGAATTCCCCACGACCATTACGAACCGAACAGCAACGCTGAAAAGTGGCTGCACCGTCGGTTGCCCATCGTCGGCCTGATGTATGACACGCTGATGATTCCGACCCCCAAGAACCTCAACTGGATGTGGATCTGGGGCATCGTCCTGACCTTCACCCTGTTTTTGCAGATCATCACCGGCATCATCTTGGTGATGCACTACACGCCGCATGTCGACATGGCCTTTGCCTCGGTCGAACACATCATGCGCAACGTGAACGGTGGCTGGGCGATCCGCTACATCCACCAGAACGGCGCGTCTCTGTTCTTTGTCGCGGTCTATCTGCACATCTTCCGCGGTCTTTATTACGGGTCGTACAAGGCCCCGCGCGAGGTGACGTGGATCATCGGCATGCTGATCTACCTGATGATGATGGGCACCGCCTTCATGGGCTACGTTCTGCCCTGGGGTCAGATGTCGTTTTGGGGCGCGACCGTGATCACGGGTCTCTTCGGCGCCATCCCCTTCGTGGGCGAAGCGCTGCAGACTTGGCTGCTGGGCGGGCCGGCTGTGGACAATGCCACGCTGAACCGCTTCTTGTCGCTGCACTACCTGCTGCCCTTCGTGATCTTGGGCCTCGTGATCTTGCACATCTGGGCCTTCCACACGACCGGCAACAACAACCCCACCGGGGTCGAGGTGCGCCGCACGTCCAAGAAGGAAGCCGAGGCCGATACCCTGCCGTTCTGGCCCTATTTCGTGATCAAGGACCTGTTCGCGCTGGCCGTGATCCTTGCGGTGTTCTTCGCCATCGTCGGTTTCATGCCCAACTATCTTGGCCACCCCGACAACTACATCGAGGCCAACGCTCTGGTCACGCCCGCACATATCGTGCCCGAATGGTATTTCCTGCCCTTCTACGCGATCTTGCGCGCCTTCGACGGTGAGGTCTGGCTGGTCATCGCGGTCGATTTCCTGACCGCGGGGATCGTCGACGCAAAGTTCTTCGGCGTGATCGCGATGTTCGGCTCGATCGTGGTGCTGGCGCTGGTGCCGTGGCTTGACACCTCGTCGGTCCGGTCCGGCCGCTACCGCCCGATGTTCAAGTGGTGGTTCTGGATCTTCATCGTCAACTTCTTCGTCCTGATGTGGGCGGGGGCGATGCCGGCCGAAGGGATCTACCCCTATATCGCGCTGATCGGGTCCGCCTACTGGTTCGCCTATTTCCTCGTGATCCTTCCGCTTCTGGGCGTGATCGAGAAGCCGACGACCCCGCCGGCCACGATCGAGGAAGACTTCAAAGCGCACTACGGCAAAGACGGCAGTGGCCATGGCGGGATCACTTCCGCCGCGCCCACTCCGGCCGAGTGAGAGAAAGGATCTGAGGATGCTCAGGAAACTTGCCATCAGCACGGCCACGGCCGCCACGCTCGCCCTCTCCTCGGGGGCAGCGCTGGCCGCGGGCGGTGCGGGCTACGTCGAAGACTATGCCTTTTCCTTCGAGGGGCCTTTCGGGCGCTTCGATCAGGTGCAGTTGCAGCGCGGCCTGCAGGTCTACACGCAGGTCTGCATGGCCTGCCACGGCCTGCGCTACGTGCCGATCCGCACCCTCGCCGACGAGGGCGGACCGGGCTTCACCGAAGAGGAAGTGCGCGCCTACATCGAGCAGAACTACATCGAGGTCTATGACTCCGACCTGCAGGATTGGCGTGCCGCGACCCCCAACGACAACTTTCCGGCCAATACCTCGGCCGGGGCGCCGGATCTGAGCCTGATGACGAAGGCGCGGGCCGGGTTCAGCGGACCTTACGGTCTGGGCCTGAATCCGCTGTTCCGCGGCATGGGCGGTCCGGAATACCTCGCATCGCTTCTGACCCACTACACCGGGTCCGAACGCGAGGAATTCGGCGCGGTGCTCTACGGCAACGAAACCTTCCCCGGCGGCTACATCTCGATGGCCCCGCCGCTTTGGGAAGGTGCCGTGGAATACGGTGACGGCACCCCCGCCACCGAAGAGCAGATGGCGCTCGACGTGGCGGCCTTCCTGACCTGGGCGGCGGAACCGCATCTGATGGCGCGCAAGCAGATGGGCTTTACCGCCGTCATTCTGCTGGGGCTGTTGTCCGTTTTGCTCTACCTGTCCAACAAGCGCCTCTGGGCGCCGGTCAAGGCGCGCGTCAAGGGCTCACAGCCGGCCGAGTGAGGCTGATCACCCCCAAATCGGAAAACGCGCCCCACATCGGGCGCGTTTTTCGTTTCGGGGTGATCCGCAGCCTGCGCCCTCAGCCGCACCCTGCGGATCACAACCACGCACGCAGCGCCTCGGGCGGCGCATCGCGCAGCCCTCCCAGCGGCACATCCAGCACCTTGCGCCCGTCATCCAGCAGCCAGACCCGGTCGCAAAGCCGTTCCGCGTCGCGCAGGTCGTGGCAGGCCATCACCATGGTCAGGCCCCGCGCTGCGCTCAGGTCCGAGACCTGCGCCAGCATCTCGGTCTTGAGCCCAGGGTCGAGTGCGGCAAAGGGTTCATCCAGCAGCGCCAGCGGGCGGTCACGCAAAAGCATCCGCGCCAGCGCCACCCGCGCCTGTTGCCCGCCCGACAGCGCCGCGGGCCGCCGTGCGCCATAGCCCGCCAGACCCACCTGCGCGAGGCTTTCCTCGACCCGTTCCCGCTCGGCCCCGGACAAGCGCAGGGACGCCCGCAGACCCAGTGCGACATTCTCGAAGACATCCAGATGCGGGAAAAGGTTGCCATCCTGAAACAGGATCGACACTGGCCGGTCGGCCACCGCGGCTTGCGTGATGTCGCGCCCCTCCCACGCGACGCGCCCCGCATCCGGCCAGTCGAACCCCGCGATCAGCGACAGAAGCGTGCTTTTCCCGCTGCCGGACGGACCCAGCAGCGCCAGCCTTTCGCCCTTCGCCACCTTCCCCGACAGCGACAGGGTAAAGCCGTCTTGCGAGAAGCTCAGATCATCGAGTGTCAGCATCCATCCGCCCCCCACGGTCGAACAGCCAGAATAGACCCAGCGTCAGCGCCAAAAGCAGCACCGCCGCGCCTTGGGCGTCATCTGTCCGATAAGCGCCCATCAGGCGGTACATCTCCAGCGGCAAAGTGCCCTGCCCCGGCGTCGAAAACAGCGTGATGACCCCCAGATCACCCATCGAGAAGGCCGCAGCCAGCCCCGCGCCGAACCCCAGCGGGCGTTTGAGCCGAGGCAGGATGGCATGGCGCAGCCGGGCGGCCCCACGCAGCCCCAGCGCGTCGGCGAGACGGCCTTGCGTCGCTTCGGCCGCGGTGGCGGCCGGCACCAGCGCCCGCAGCAAGAAGGGCAGAGCCACCAGCGCGTTGACCAGCGCCGTGATCGGCAAGGCCAGCGCCACAGGGTTTGCCAACGGCCGGATCAGCACGAACAGCCCGGTACCGACGACCAGCGGAGAGACGGCGATGGTCAGAAAGGCCAGCGCCTCCACCAGACCGGGCCGGGTCAGCCGCGCGACCAGAAGGGCGATGGGCAGTGCCAGGGACAGGGCCAGAGCGGTGGAGGCCAAAGCCAGACCGATTGACCGCAGCGCCGCTTGCCACACGCCGACCGGCAGGTCTGCCAGTGCCGGCAGTCCTTGCAGCAGCACCGCCAGCAGTGGCAACAGCAAGAAGATGGCCGCCGTCCCGATGGCCAAGGTGTCGCCCAGCCGTGAGACAAGGCCGTCACCCGGCCAGCCCATGGGCGGGCGGTCCAGCCCCGCCCCGACCTCCTGCCCGCGGATCGCCCCAAAGGCGAGGGCAGCGGCGCCAAGGCAGATCGCCACCTGCACCAGCCCCAGAAGCGCCGCCCGCCCAAGATCGAAATCGAAGCGAAAGGCTTGATAGATCGCCAGCTCCACCGTGGTCGCCCCTGGCCCGCCGCCAAGGATCAGCGCAACGGCAAAACTGGTGGTGCAGATGAGAAAGATCAGCAGCGCGGCCCCGGGCAGGATCGCACGCAGCAATGGCCGCTCGAAATGGCGGCGCATGTCGGGCCCCGAGAATCCCAGCGCGGTGGCCAGCCGCATCCGTTCGGACGGGATGGCCTGCCAGCCTTGCAGCAGCAGGCGCACCGCCAGCGGCAGGTTCAGGAACACATGCGCCAGCACCACGCCCTGCAGCCCGTAGACATCGACCCGCCCAAGACCGATGCCCTGCAGCCCCGCATTGATCCAGCCCGCCCGACCGAAGACCGCCAGCAGTCCCAGAACCGCGACGATCACCGGCAAGAGGAAGGGCGCGCCCATCAGCGTCACCAGCGCCCGCCGCCCGGTAAAATCGCGCCGCGCCAGCGCGCGGGCCACGGGAATGGCCAGCGTCACGCTGACCGCCGCCGAAAGCACCGCTTGCAGCAAGGTGAACCGGACCGCCGCCCAATCCGCCGGGCCCAAGGCGGGCGGCCAGTCGGCGCGCAACATCACCGCCGCCAGCGGCCCCAGAACGCAGAGCGCGGCGAGCGCGGCAAAAGCCGCGCCCAGCCAATGTATCGGCGTCAGCGGGCGAGCGCGCGTTGCCATGTGGCGACCGCCTCATCCCGCACCGCCGCCGCCTCTTCGGGGGATAGCAGCAGCGCGCGCTCGGGCATGGTCAGACCCTCGAATCCGTCCGGCAGGGTGACGGCTGTGGCCGGATACATCCAGTTCGTCGTCGGGATCACATCCTGAAACCCGGGCGAGATCATGAATTCCATGAAGTCTCGCGCCAGATCGGGCACATCGGTTCTGGCAAGGATGCCTGCCACCTCGACCTGCATGTAATGCCCTTCCGAGAAGGCGGCGCTGGCAAAGCCCGCATCCTCCTCGGCGATCAGGTGATAGGCGGGGGAGGTGGTATAGCTCAGCACCATGTCGGCCTCCCCCTCGAGGAACAAGCCATAGGCCTCGGACCAGCCCGGCGTGACGGTGACGATATTGTCGGACAGCCCCTCCCAGATCTCGCCCGCGCGGTCGCCGTAAGCTGCCTGCACCCACATCAACAGCCCAAGCCCCGGCGTGGAGGAGCGCGGGTCCTGAATGACGATGGAGACATCCGAGGCCGCCAGCGCCTCCAGCGATGTGGGCGCATTCGTCAGATCCGTGCGATGGACAAAGGCGAAATAGCCCCAGTCGAAGGGCAGGAAATCGGCATCGTCCCACGCGATGGGCAGGGTCAGCCCCTCGGCCGCGATGCCATGGGGCCTGAAAAGACCCGTTTCCCGCGCGGCCGCCGTCAGGTTGGTGTCGAGGCCGAGGACCACGTCGGCCTCGGTTTGTGCGCCCTCCAGCCGGATGCGCGCGAGCAGCGCCGCGCCATCGCCCGCGCCCACGAATTGCAGGTCGCAGCCGCATTGCGCCTCGAACGCCTCTTCGATCGCCGGGCCGGGGCCCCAGTCGGATACGAAGCTGTCATAAGTATAGACTGTCAAAACGGGGGTCTGCGCAAAGGCTGCGCCCGCAAAAATGGACAGTCCCGTGGCGATGATGGTGTGTCTCATGTCTCACTCCTCCATGGCGACGGGCGAAGTGAAGCGTGGGGCGTGAACTGGCCCGCAAACCTTCCCTCCGCCGGTCCTAACCGGTTCAGGTTCAACGGGTTCGCGCATCAGTTTGCGCATCTCAGGCCAAAGACAGGCCACCCCGAGGTGTTCCAAGACGTAGCGCCCGGCTTTGCGGGGCGCAAGCGGCTTGGCATTTTCGCCGCAGGGCGCTAGGCCGTGGGCCGAACCATCAGGGATGCCCGCGCGATGAGCCTCAACACCTTCGGCCACCTGTTCCGCGTCACGACATGGGGCGAAAGCCACGGGCCCGCGCTGGGCGCGACCGTCGATGGCTGCCCGCCCGGCGTCCCGGTGACGGAAGAGGCGATCCAGCACTGGCTCGACCGGCGCAAGCCGGGGCAGAACAAGTATACGACCCAGCGCCGCGAAGCCGACGAGGTGGAAATCCTGTCGGGCGTGTTCGAGGGGTTGTCCACCGGCACCCCGATCCAGTTGATGATCCGCAACACCGACCAGCGGTCCAAGGATTATGGCGACATCGCCGAGAAATTCCGCCCCGGTCATGCCGATATCACCTATTGGCAGAAATACGGTATCCGCGACTATCGCGGCGGTGGGCGGTCCAGCGCGCGCGAAACCGCTGCACGGGTGGCCGCAGGCGGCGTGGCGCGGGCCGCGCTGGCGCAACTGGCGCCGGGGCTGACGATCACCGGCTACATGGTTCAGATGGGCCCTAACGGCATCAACCGTGAGCTATTTGACGCCGCTGAGATCGAGCGTAACCCCTTCTGGGTGCCCGACGCACAGGCGGCCGAGGATTGGGCGAGCTATCTCGACGGCTTGCGCAAATCCGGCGACAGTGTCGGCGCGGTGATCGAGGTTGTGGCCTCGGGCGTGCCCGCGGGCCTTGGCGCGCCGATCTACGGCAAGCTCGACACGGATCTGGCGGCGGCGATGATGTCGATCAATGCGGTCAAGGGCGTGGAGATCGGAGACGGCATGGCCGCCGCCGCGCTGACCGGCAGCCAGAACGCCGACGAGATTTCCATGGGTGAGGCCGGCCCGGTCTACGGCTCGAACCACGCGGGGGGAATCCTTGGCGGCATCTCGACCGGGCAGGATGTTGTCGTGCGCTTCGCGGTCAAGCCGACCTCTTCGATCCTCACGCCACGCAAGACCATTACCAAGTCCGGTGAAGAGACCGAGATCGTCACGAAGGGCCGCCACGACCCTTGCGTCGGCATCCGCGCCGTTCCGGTGGGCGAGGCGATGATGGCCTGCGTTTTGCTCGATCACCTGCTGCTGCATCGCGGGCAGGTTGGCGACAGGGGTGGCAAGATCGGCTGACGGTCGCCGTGCTGTGCCTTATTCCGCCTGAAACGCCAACAATCCTGCTACTTAGGTCATGATCGTCCTGCATCGCAAAACTGTGCTTTCAAAGCACCCCAAGCTTGCCCAGATTATGCCGCAATTGACCCCAATCATGGTTAAACTGGGGTAGAATTTGGATGTTTGCATATGGGGGGCTCCTTCCGTCCTTATGGCCGCCGGGGGATTGCCAGCCCCGATTGGGCCATGATCGCTGTCGGCCTGATGGCTCTTGCCCTGCTTGCAGGCGCCATGGTGCGCACCGGCACGCCCGCCGCACAGGCGCTGTTCGGCACGCAGGTCGGTGGCTTGCGGACCTTGTCCGAGACCGAAACGCTGGTCTTGTTCGAGGATCATGCTTCGGGCGTCGGTGATGATGCAGGCTGGTCTGCCGGCCTGCGAAATGACGATCATCCCGGTCTCGGGGCCATCTGGCTGGTCGAGCCTTCCGATGTCGTCCTGACGCGCGACATCGCTTTGCCCGAAGGCACGATTCGGGCCGTCCTCTCACTTGACCTGATCGCCATTGATGACTGGGCGCTTCAAGGTCTGAGCGTTGCGATCGGTGATCTAGAAGTTCTGCAGCACCGGTTCACCTCGCGTCCGGGTCTTGATCGGCCTGCTGCACCTGCCCCGATGAACGATGGAAGCCTTGCCCTGCGGGCGAGGCTTGACGGGCCGAGGGAACAGGGGTTCGCCGCGGGCGATCCTGCCCTTGCCGAAGAGCGTCTGCGCATCGAACTGTCCGTGCGTGAACCCGGCGACATCCTGACCGTGACGATCACGCCACTGGCGGCGCCGGGTCAGGCACCAGCGCCTGACGGCCCTTTGTGGGCGGTGGACAACCTGATCCTTGTCGCCGACAGCCAGCCCTAGCGCAGCCACTGGCGCGGGTCAGACGGCGCCGAGCCTCGGCAAGCGCCGGATCGAGGTGACATCCCCGAATTCCCGCGCCCCAATCCGCGCGACAGCCTCGTCGAGCGGCTCATAGGCCACGGCCATGTGGTGCGCATTGGCATGCAGCAGCATGATCTCGTTCGCCATGATGCCCACATGCCCCCGCCAGAATACCAGATCGCCGCGCTGCAAGGGGGCACTCTCGGGCAGCGGGTCGCCCAATGAAGCCTCTTGCTGGTCGCTGTCGCGCGGACAGTCGAGGCCGCAGGCCGCCAGCGCCGCCTGAACCAGCCCGGAACAGTCGATGCCCCAGCGGCTGCATCCGCCCCAAAGGTAAGGCGTGCCCAGAAACAGGTCAGCGATGCCCACAGGATCGGAAAACCGCGCCTTGACGGGCATCAGGTGTTGAGCCGGGATGTAATGGCCGGTCTGGATCCGGCAGAACCTGTCGCGCTCGCCGGTGACCTTGACGCGGCTGCCAAAGAACAGGGCCACATCGGGCGCGGTCTTGATGTCATGTTTGGGGTAAAGGTGGGTCGCGGGGGCCACGACCCAATGCGTCGCCTCCTCGGCCCCGGTCAGCGCGCCCGACAGGATGTAGCCGCAATAGCCGTCGCGCTCGGCCATGCCGAAGGAAAACCCCTCGTCGGTTTCCAGCGCAAGGAAGCGTTCGCCGAACAACAGCTGGCTGACGCGCGCACCGCGCGGTGTGTCGGTGATGTTGACCATGGGTTGCTGGACCATCATCCAGCGGCCCTTGACGAAGCGTTCGGCCTCCACCTCGCCCTCAAGCGAGACATGGGCCACGCGGCCGTTGCTGGGTGTCACGCGCGGGTCGAGCGTCATGGGGCAAGCCCGTCCACCAGCGCGCGGAAGATCGCGCGCGCCCCCATGCCGACGCCGCCCTTGGGCCGCGCGGGCGCGTTGGACGCGGACCATCCGTAGATGTCGAAGTGCGCGTATTTCGGCACGTCGGGCACGAAGCGGCGCAAGAACAGCGCGGCCGTGATCGACCCCGCCATGCCACCCGAGGGTGCGTTGTCCAGATCGGCGATGCCGGGTTCGATCATCGTCTCGTAAGGCGCATGGAAGGGCAGGCGCCAGACCGGGTCGGCGACCTGTGCGGCGGCTTGTGACAGCGCCGCGGCAAAACCTTCGTCATTGGTGAAGAAGGGCGCGAGATCGGGGCCCACGGCCACGCGCGCGGCCCCCGTCAGCGTCGCCATGGAGATCGTCAGATCGGCGGGCGTTTCATTGGCCAAGACAAGCGCATCGGCCAGCACCAGCCGCCCCTCGGCATCGGTGTTGTTGATCTCGACCGTCTTGCCGTTGCGCGCGGTGAAGATGTCGCCGGGGCGGAAGGCATTGCCCGCGACGGCGTTTTCCACCGCCGGAATCAGCACGCGCAGCGACAGATCAAGGCCCTCGGCCATGATCATCTGTGCCAGACCCAGAACCGTCGCGGCCCCGCCCATATCCTTTTTCATCAGGCCCATCGACGCGCCCGGCTTCAGGTTCAGGCCGCCGGTGTCGAAACACACGCCCTTGCCCACCAGCGTCAGGCTGCGTGCGCCGCTGCCCCAGCGCAGGTCGATCAGACGTGGCGCACGGGCCGCCGCCCGGCCGACGGTGTGGATCAGCGGGAAATTGCGGGCCAGCAGGTCCTCGCCTTCGATGACGTCGATTGCCGCGCCGAATTGTCCGGCCAGCGCACGCGCCGCGGCCTCCAGCGCGTCCGGGCCCATATCCTCGGCGGGGGTGTTGATCAGGTCGCGGGTCAGCGCCTCGGCGGCCGCGATGCGTTCCAGCCGGGCGGTGTCGACACCTGCGGGCGCTACAAGGCGGGCCTTTGGCAGGGTCTGCGCCCGGTAGCGGTCGAAGCGGTAGAGCGACAACAAATAGCCCAGTGCGATTTCCTCGCCCTCGGCCCCGTCAAGGGGGGTGGCCAAGGCATAGCTGGCCTCGGGCAGGGCGGCGATGGCCGCGCCGATGGCAAAGCGCTGCCTTGCGCGGTCCGCAGCCTTGCCGCGCCCGATCAAGATGCCATCGGGCCGGCCAACAGCGCCGGGAAGGGCGCAGACCTGCGCCAACCCGGCCGCGAACCCATGGTGCTGCGCCCATATGCGCTGCCCCTCGGGCAGGGCGGCCAAGACGGCGTCTAGCCCATCTGGTGCGACAAGGTGCAGCGCGATGGCATCGGCATCGGGGGCGGCGAAACGCAGGGTCTGGGTCATGTTGATCGGGCCTTGGCTGTTCGGGCCGCACACTAGCGCCCGTCCCCGCCGCCGCAAGTGGCCTCAGCCCGAAAGATCCTCGAGGTCCCAGATCGCATGGATCGACCGGTCGCCCACACGGTTGAGCCGCGCCATCGTGGCCGCCAACGCCGTGGGATCGCCAGCGTCCAGACAATGGAGGACGCTGCGCGCGACGCGGGCCAGTGTCGCCATGCCGATCAGATGCGCATCACGCACCAACGCCGCCAGAACCTCCTCGAGGTGACCGGCGTCGCCATGTCGGCCGAGGCGCGCCACCTCGTCGAGCAAGGTAGCCAGTCGGTCGAGGGCATGGGCAACCTCGGCCTCGGCCCGCAACTCGCCCAGCGCGTCGCATAGTTTTTCCAATTGGCCGGGGTTGAACCGCGCAGGCTCCCCCAGCGGAAGGTCGACGACTCCCGCCTTCATCTTTCGCTCCACGTTCCACCCCACCACGGGCAGGCGCAAGGATCAGGGAATGGTCTGAAGAAAGGCTTAGGCTGGTGACAAGAAGAACCTCCAATTTGCGCTCAATCCGGGTTATTCAACCGGGACGTGAGAGACACAAAGGATCGACATGCACCGTGTGAAGTCCCTGCCCGATTATCTGCTCGACCGCTACAAGGACTGGAAAACGCACGAGTTTCCGGGGAACCGTGACCTGTTCCGCAGGCTTGCCATCCAAGGGCAGACGCCGCGCGCCATGGTGATCGCCTGTTGCGACAGCCGTGTCGCCATCGAGGCGGTCTTCGGCCAGCAGGTCGGCGAGGTATTCGTGCACCGCAACATCGCCAATCTGGTGCCGCCCTGCACGCCGGACGGCAAGCACCACGGCACGGCGGCGGCGGTGGAGTTTGCCGTCAAGTTCCTGAAGGTCAGCCACATCATCGTCATGGGCCATTCCAATTGCGGCGGGGTGCGCGGCTGTCTGGCGATGTGCGCGGGGGAGGCCCCGGAATTCGAGCAGCGCGAAAGCTTCATCGGGCGCTGGCTGGATGTGTTGCGCCCCGGCGTGGCCCGGATCGCCGACATCGAGGTGCCCGAGGATCGGCAGACCGCGCTGGAGAAGGAAGGGATCGAGGTCAGTCTGGCCAACCTGCTGGGCTATCCCTTTGTCGCCAAGGCCGTGGATGCGGGGCAGATCACGCTGCATGGGCTTTGGACAGATCTGGCCGAGATGGATCTGGAAACCTTTGACGGCGCGGTGCGGCATTTCGTGCGGGGCTGAGCTTTACCGCGCAGGCATCTGCCCTTAAACGGGTCCGACGGCGGTGCGAACGGGGGTTACTCCATGGATGGGATTCTGGCTCTGGCGGCCAGCAATCTGCTGTCGCCGATCATCTTGTTTTTTGCGCTGGGCCTGCTGGCGGCCTTTGCGCGGTCGGACCTGTCGATCCCCGAGGCCATCGCCAAGGGCATGTCGATCTATCTGCTCTTCGCCATCGGCTTCAAGGGCGGGGCGAGCGTCGCTGATCACGGCATCGACGCGACGCTGATCCTGTCGCTGGTGGCGGGGCTGATCTTGTCCTTTGCAATACCTATGATTGCCTTTGGGCTCCTCAGGGTCATGACCCGGCTGGACGTGACCGATGCGGCGGCAGTGGCGGCGCATTACGGTTCGATCTCCATCGTCACCTTCGTCGCAGCGACCTCGGTCATCGGCTCGGCCGGCCTGAGTTCCGAGGGCTACATGGTTGCCGTCGCCGCGGTGATGGAGGCACCCGCCATCTTGTCGGCGCTGTGGCTGATCGCGCGCTACGGCAAATCCGCAGGGATGGAGGAGGGGTTGATGCGGGAAATCCTGCTCAACGGGTCCATCGTGCTGCTGGTGGGGTCTTTCCTGATCGGCTGGATCACAGGGGCCGAGGGGATGGCGATGGTCGCCCCCTTCATCGTCGCGCCGTTTCAAGGCGTGCTGTGCCTGTTCTTGCTCGACATGGGGTTGGTCGCGGGCCGCGGCCTGCGCGAGGCGCGGTCGGTGCTGACGCCGGGCGTGTTCCTCTTCGGGGTCATCATGCCGCCGATCGGGGCGGTCTTGGGCCTTGGCGCAGGGCTGCTGTTGGGCCTGTCCACGGGGGGCGTGGTGTTGTTCATGACGCTCTGCGCTTCGGCCAGCTATATTGCGGTGCCAGCCGCCATGCGCGTGGCGCTGCCCGAGGCGAACCCATCGGTCTACCTGACGCTGTCCTTGGGCGTCACCTTTCCCTTCAACCTGACGGTTGGCATCCCGCTCTACCTTGCGGTCGCCAGCCTCGTGACCGGAGCCTGAGATATGCAGACCCATGAGGCGAAACGGGTCGAGATCACCATCGAGGCGGTGATGGAGACGCGGCTGACCAATGCGCTGGTGAAGGCAGGGGTGACGGGCTTCACCGTGCTGCCGGTGCTGGGCGGATCGGGCCGGTCCGGGCAATGGAGCCGTGAGGGGCAGGTGAGCCGGGCGCGCGGGATGGTCTGCGTGGTCTGCATCATCCGGCCCGAGCGGCTGGACGCGCTGCTGGACGCGGCATTTGCCGTGGTGGAGCGGCATATCGGGGTGGTCAGCGTCACCGATTGCGAAGTGCTCAGGGCCGAACGGTTCTAGGCATTGCGACCGCCTCGGTATGTGCCAGGGCGGTCGCGGGCCATCTTGCCCGGGTGTGTTACGGCCACCACGTCAGGATCTGTCCTTCGGGCCAGGCAAGCCGGACCTGCATGTCGACCAGAACCGTTTCACGCGGGGCGACCGTCAGGTCCCACGCATGCACCCCCCGCAGATCATCGATGTCGCGGGCGTCGGACGCGGGCGAAAGCGTCAGGTCCAACTCCAGATCTTCCTGTTCGGCAAAGGGGGTGGCGTAAATCAGGCGCACTTGTTCGGCGCTGCCGGAGGTGTTTTCGACCCCGAAGGAGATGGATCTTTCTTGGGTGGTCGAACTGGTGAACAGGCCCCTGTTGCCCTCGGCCAAGGAGCGGTCGATCCAGATCAGGCGCAGGTGGTCGAGCGGGCCGAAGGCCATTTCGAACTCCGCCCCGTCGGCGATCAGGCCAATCATGTCCTCGCCGATCAGGGCGCCGTCGCGGAAGAAGGCCGTGTAGCCGGGCAGGATCGGCTCACCGGTGTCGTTGCGGCCCATCGCGATGAGGAAGGCGGTTTGATCACTGCGCGGGATGGCGCGCGCCTCGGTCTCGGTCTCGAGGGCGAGGGTGTCGAAGGGCAGCATGGCCTGCCCGCTCGGCCCGATGCTGACCGGGCTTGTGTAAGCGTAGTTGAGCGACAGGCCCTCGGTCTGCGGGGTTGCCAAGGTGGCGACCATCGCGGGTTCCATGACCGGGGTTGGCAAGGCATCGGCGAAGCGCGCCTCGTTCTGGGCCAGCGCACCGATCCCGGCGTTGATCGGGGGGGCGGGTTCCGCGATGCGTGCGGGTGTCGGGAAGACGCCGGAAGGCTGGCGCTGGCGGCTCGGCTCGGAGGTGGAGAAGGTCATCGCGACATCTTGCCAGCGCGCTGCGCCTGAGGTGTAGACGGCGATGAACCGCTCCACGGTCAGGGCGCCGCTTTCGCTGTCGAGGTGGATTTCGTAACCCGGTTCCCAACCAGCGCCATAGCTGAGGTAGTCGACGGTGATCTCGGCCTCGGTTTCGGTCGGAGAAATGACCGCGATCTCGATCACGTCGATGGCGGCGCCGAGGGGGCGCAGGCGTGCAAGATCCGCTGTGGCGGCGGCGAGGTCGGCCTGCCGGTCTGTCAGCGCCTCGGCCAGATCACGGCGGGCGATCTGGGCGGCGAGGGTTTCAGCCTGAACGCGGGCGGTTTCCGCCCCGAGCGTCGCCAGAAGCTGCGGTAGGGTGGCGGGGTCGGTGGGCATGGTCGCACCCTCGGGGCCGCCGCGGGCCAGAGCGGAGAGGTAGGAGAGTTGCGCCTCGAGCGCGCGCAAGCCGGCGTCGGCGGCGGTCAGGTCGTCTTGCGCCTGCTGAACGGCATCCCGTGCGCCCTCGACCGCGGCGCGGGCTGCAGCCTGTTGAGGGTCATCCAGCGCCCCTTCGGCGATCACATGCCCCGAAAGCTGCTGTGGCGCGCCGAGGGTGAGGCCCTCGGGGCCTGACACCTCGATCCGTTCGGCTTGGGCGGCGTCGGGCATGGCGATGAGCAGGCGGTGGGTGCCGGGCGGAACGCTGACGCGGCCGCGCCGGGTGATTTCGGCGCCGGAGAGGAAGACGGTCGCCTCGGCGATATCGGCGCGGATTACGATGTCATCTGCCAGCGCCGCGGTGCTGGTCATGAGGGCGGCGGTAAGGGAAAGGGCGAAACGCATCGTCTGATGCTCCTTGGTGGTGGCGGTCCCGCATCATGGGTGCGCCCTGACGCGCCGCCGCACAATGGGGGGAATCCGGAACGAGGAGACGGTGGCGGGGGATTGCCGAAGGGCGCAACGGAAAACGGCCGGTCGGGGGAAGCCCTGACCGGCCGTCTGTGTGGTCGTGACAGGCGCCCTCAGCCCTTTTTCAGGACCCGGTTGCCCAGCGTTTCCGCGATCTGTACCGCGTTCAGCGCCGCGCCCTTGCGCAGGTTGTCGGACACGCACCAAAGGTTGATGCCGTTGTCGATCGTGCTGTCCTGACGGATGCGGCTGATGAAGGTGGCGTAATCGCCGACACATTCGACGGGGGTGACGTAGCCGCCATCCTCACGTTTGTCGATCACCATGACCCCCGGCGCTTCGCGCAGGATATCGCGGGCTTCATCCTCGTCGAGGAAGTTCTCGAACTCGATGTTGATCGCCTCGGAATGGCCGACGAAGACGGGCACGCGCACGCAGGTCGCCGTGACCTTGATGCGGGTATCGAGGATCTTCTTGGTTTCCGCGACCATCTTCCACTCCTCCTTGGTCTCGCCGCTGTCGAGGAACTTGTCGATATGCGGGATGACGTTGAAGGCGATCTGCTTGGTGAACTTCTTGGGCGCGCGTTCCTGACCCGGCACATACATGCCCTTGGTCTGATCCCACAGCTCGTCCATGCCTTCCTTGCCTGCGCCCGACACGGATTGATAGGTCGAGACAACGACACGCTTGATGGTGGCGCGGTCATGCAGCGGCTTGAGCGCCACAACCATCTGCGCGGTGGAACAGTTCGGATTGGCGATGATGTTCTTTTTGGAATAGCCCAGCACGGCCTCGGGGTTTACCTCTGGCACCACCAGCGGCACGTCGGGGTCGTAGCGGTAGAGCGACGAGTTGTCGATCACCACGCAGCCCGCCTTGGCGGCGCGGGGCGCGTAGATCGCCGTCGCCTCGGAGCCGACCGCAAACAGGGCGATATCCCAGCCGGTGAAGTCGAAGGTGTCGAGATCCTTGGTCTTGAGGGTCCTGTCGCCAAAGCTGCATTCGCTGCCCAGCGATTTGCGGCTGGCCAGTGCCACGATCTCGTCCACGGGAAATTCCCGTTCGGCGAGGATGTTCAGCATTTCGCGGCCCACGTTGCCCGTGGCCCCAGCGACGACGACTCGGTATCCCATAGTCCTTGATCCTTCGGGGTAATGGATGGATGGGCCATAAAGGAAGCATGGCGAAAGGAAAAGGGTCGCAAGGCTTGACTTGTGCGGCCCAAACCCGCATGTGCCCTTCATGTCGCCGCGCTGCCGCGTGAGCAGCCGGGGCACGGGCATGATCCGACGAGGGTCTGCCCGCGCACCTGACGGCGCCAGCTGAATTCCCCCAGGTCCCACTCACGCAGGGTTCTGACGATCGTGCCGATGAGCGGCCCGGTCGCACCCTCGATTGCCGTGCGCAAAGCGTGTGGCACACTTGTGGCGCTTGCGTTGAACGCGGCGCCCGGAAGGATACAATTTGTTCGATTTCGACATGCTTGGCCTGAACAAGGTTCTGCTCAACGCGCTCAAGGCCGGCGGCTTTGACACCCCCACCCCGATCCAGAACCAGGCGATTCCGCTGGCGATGGACGGTCACGACATTCTGGGTCTTGCACAGACGGGCACCGGCAAGACGCTGGCTTTCGGTCTGCCGCTGATCGCCCATCTGATGGAAGAAGATACCCGCCCCCAGACGCGGACGGCGCGGGCGCTGATCCTTGCACCGACGCGCGAACTGGTGAACCAGATCTCGGACGCGCTGCGGGTCTTCACGATCAACACGCCCATCAAGATAGCAACGGTCGTCGGCGGCCAGTCGATCAACCGTCAGATCGGCGTGATGGCGCGCGGCACCGACATTCTGGTGGCCACGCCGGGCCGTTTGATCGACCTGATGGATCGCGGCGCGGTCGATCTGCGCCAAGCCCGTCATCTGGTGCTGGACGAGGCCGACCAGATGCTCGACCTCGGCTTCATCCACGCGCTGCGCCGCATCGCGCCAAAGCTGGGCACGCCGCGCCAGACCATGCTGTTCTCGGCCACCATGCCAAAGCAGATGGAAGAGCTGTCGCGCGCCTATCTGACCAACCCGCGCAAGGTGCAGGTCTCGCCCCCGGGCAAGGCCGCCGACAAGGTGACGCAATCGGTGCGCTACATGGAAAAGGGCGACAAGCCCAAGGTGTTGCGCGAAATTCTGCAGCGTGACCCCACGGCGCTGACGCTGGTCTTTGCCCGCACCAAGCATGGCGCGGAAAAGCTGATGACCGGGCTGGTGGCCGATGGCTTCAACGCGGCCTCTATCCACGGCAACAAGAGCCAGGGACAGCGGGATCGCGCCATAAATGGCTTCCGCGATGGCAAGATCAACATTTTGGTCGCCACCGATGTGGCCGCGCGCGGGATCGATATTCCGGGCGTTGCCTATGTGATCAACTATGAGCTGCCCGACACGCCCGACAACTACGTCCACCGGATCGGCCGCACCGCGCGCGCCGGACGAGAGGGTGAGGCCATCGCGTTTTGCTGCGCCGAAGAAGTCGACCTGCTGGTGCAGATCGAAAAGGTGATGAAGGCGGAGATCCCCGTCGCCTCTGGCACGCGCCCCCGCGCGGTCAAGATGGTCAAGCCGCAGCGCGGTGGTGGCGGCGGTAACGCCGGTGCCGGTGCCGGTCGTGGCCGTGGGCCGGGGCAGGGCGCAAAGCCCGCCGGCAGGCCCTTTGCCAACGCTGCCCCCAAGGGGCGTCGCCCCCGCCGCAGCACCCGCGCGGCGTAACCACACGGACCCTAGCCGGTGCTGTCCTTCGACCACAGGTAGACGGACAGCCCGGCGAGGATCGCCAGACCGATGAGTCCGAACAGCGCGCCATAGGCCTCGGCGGGCGCGCGCGTTTGTTCCAGCGCGGCAAAGGTCGGCGCCGTGGCGAATTGCATCACGCCCGCCCCACCCATCCCGAACAGGTTGAGCAGCGTCACCCCCCGCCCCGTCAGGTGCGGCGGGCAAAAGCTGCGCCCGTGGCTGATGGCGATGGGGTAGGACGCCCCCAGAACGCCGATGGCTGCAAAGAGCGCGATGGCCTGCCAGAGGCCCGTCGGCGGCACCACCCAGAAACTCAACAGCAGCAGCGCGACCGCAGCATTGCCCACAAGAATGGGCAGCTTGCGGCTGCCCAGCCAGCGATCCGCCGGGCCATAGAGGAAATTGCCCGCCACCATCGCAAGCCCCATCACCAGCGTCGCAGTGCCGATCTGCGCCAGATCCGCGCTGAACCGGTCGCTGATGTAGGGGCTGATCCAAAGCCCGCGCAAACCGGCGGCGGGGGCGTAGCAAATGAACATCATCGCAAGGATCGGCCACAGGACAGGCATCTTGAGCAGGTCAATCAACGACCCGTTCGCCTCGCCCTCGGGCTTGGCGGGGTCGCGCACCAGAACTGCGATGGCCACCGCAATGAGGGCTGTGAGGACCGCGAAACTGCCCACGGTCGCGCGCCAGCCGAATGTGTCGATCAGCAAGGCCAGAGGCGCCGCCGACAAGATGTTGCCCAACGACGAGACCCCCACCGTCACGCCCGCCAGTGTGCCGAAGACGGCTGGCGCGAACTGGCGGGCAAAGATGAAATAGGTTGCCATCAGGATCGGCGCGCAGCCGATGCCGATCAACACCATCGCCACCGTGATCGCCCCCGGCCCCTGCGCCAGTGCAAAGACCGCAGCGCCCCCCGCGCCCCCGATCCCGAACAGGACCGAGGCCGTGCGCCGTGGCCCGAGCGTGTCGAGCGCCCAGCCGACCGGCAATTGCATCAGTGCGAAAGCCGCGAACCAAAGGCCCGAGGCGCGGGCGAGATCGCCGGTCGTGGCGCCGATCTCGGCCTCCAGCACCGGTGAGAGCACTGCCAGAAAGGCGCGGTAGAACTGACTCAGCATGTAGGCAACGACAAGAAACGCGATCCCGGCGCGCATGGTGTATCCTTCTCTCCCGCTTCGGCGCGCGACCCTGCACCGCCCGAACTGCCGCGACAAGCGCGCGCGGTTTCCGATCTTTTTTGTCAGGAATATTGACTCGGAGTTTGGGATAGGTTTCAAAGCACTCGACCTAGCTGAGTGTTTCAGTCAGGTATCCGACCGGACATCCAGGGAGACATTCCATGAACCGCACCCTTGCCGCCCTTTTGGGCACCGCGATCGCTGCCTCGGCGCTGACCGCGGCGCAGGCCCAAGAGCTCAACATCTATTCCTCGCGTCATTACGACAATGACGAAATCCTGTTCCAAGGCTTCACCGATGCCACCGGCATCGCCGTGAACCGGATCGAGGGCGAGGCTGACGAACTGATCGCCCGCATGCGGGCCGAAGGCGCCAACAGCCCCGCTGACATCTTTTTGACCGTCGATGCGGGCCGGATCTGGCTGGCCGATCAGGCCGATCTGCTTCAGCCTGTCGAGTCGGACGTGCTGAATGCGCGCATCCCCGTGCATTTGCGCCACCCCGATGGCCATTGGTTCGGCATCTCGCAGCGCGCGCGCGTCATCTTCTACAACCGCGAGACGGTCGAGAACCCGCCGTTGACTTATGAAGACCTGGCCGATCCGCAATATGCCGGGATGGTCTGCGCGCGATCGGGCAGCAACATCTACAACCTGTCGCTGATGTCCTCGATCATTGACGCCAATGGTGAAGCGGCGGCCCGGGAATGGGCGGCGGCCGTGCGTGGCAACATGGCGCGCGATCCGGCCGGCGGCGATACAGACCAGATCCGCGCCATCGTGTCGGGAGAATGCGACATCGCGCTGGCAAACAGCTATTATTTCCTGCGTGCGCTGGATGGTGGCGTCGACGGTCTTTCTGGGTCGACCGACATGATCGGTTGGGTGCATCCCAACCAATCCGACCGTGGCACGCATGTGAATGTGGCCGCAGCCGGCGTGGCGGTGAACGCGCCCAACCGGGACGAGGCCGTGGCCTTCCTCGAATACCTGACCACCGCAGAGGCGCAGGCCTTTTTTGCCAACATGAACAACGAATACGCCGCCGTACCTGGCGTCGGCCTTGCGCCGAACCCGGCCAGCCTTGGCTTGTTCCGGTCCGATGACCTGAACCTTGCCGTTCTGGGCGAGAACCAGCCGCTGGCGCAAACGATCTTCAACGAGGTCGGCTGGGAATGATCCACGCGCTTGCGTGACCGTGGCGGGCGCCCCTCAAAGGGCGCCCGTTTTCTATTCGGCGGCGCGACCGTCGACATCGGGGACGAATTGGCGTTCGGTCGTCGTCTCGCGCCCCAGACCGCGGCAGAGCAGGATGACGGGCAAAAGCCCCACCGCCGCGATCACCAGCGAGGGAACCGCCGCCTCGGCCAGCCGTTCATCGGCGGCCAGCCGGTGGGCCTGCACCGCCAGCGTGTCGAAGTTGAAGGGCCGCAAGATGAGCGTGGCGGGCAATTCCTTCATCACGTCGACAAAGACGATCAGCAGGGCCGTCATCAGCGATGGCCGCAGGATCGGCAGGTGCACCCCCCGCAGCATGGTGCGCGGCGTGCGCCCCAAGGTGCGGGCAACGGCGTCGATATTGGGGTTGATCGTCGACAGCCCTGCGTCATAGGCCGAGAGCGCGGCGGCCATGAAGCGGATCATGTAGGCCGCCACCAGCAGCCAGATCGACCCTGTCAGCAAGAGGCCCGTGCTGATCCCGAAGCTCTCGCGCATGAAGGCGTCGAGCGCGTTGTCGAAGGTCGCAAAGGGGACCATCAGCCCGACCGCGATCACGCCGCCCGGCACCGCGTAGCCGATGGCGGAAATGCGCATCGCCAGCCGCGCCCCCGGTGTCGGGTTCAGCCGGGCGTTGAAGCCAAGGATTACGGCGGCACTGACCGTCACGACGGCCGCGATGGCGGCCAGCGTCAACGAGTTCTGCAAGAACGCGAGATAGCGCGGCGTGAACAGAAGCTGACCCGAATCCCACCCCATCGACAGCAAGAGGCCCGCGGGTAATCCGAAGCCCAAAAGGACGGGTAAGGCGCAGAACACGATTGCGCCGAACGCCCTGATCCCCGTCAGGGAGATCGGCTGCATGGCCTCGAACCTGCGGCCCGCGCCGTGATGGCGTTGCTGCGCCCGTTGTGCCCGTTCGATCCACGCGAGCGTCAGGGCCACGACCAGGAGGCACAGGGCCAGCTGCGCCGCACCCGTGCGGTCGTAGTAGGAAAACCAGCTTTGGTAGATGCCGGTGGCGAAGGTCTGGACGTTGAAATACGAGACCGTTCCGAAATCTGCGAGGGTTTCCATCAGGGCCAGAAGCACGCCGCCGGCGATGGCGGGACGCGCGATCGGCAGCGACACACGGAAGAACGCACCCCAGGGGGTTTGGCCCAGCGTCCGGGCCGCGATATAGGCGGTTGCAGATTGCTGCAGGAAGGCCGCCCGAGCCAACAGGTAGACATAAGGGTACAGCACCAGCGTCAGCATCAGCGCCGCGCCCCCCAACGACCGGATCTGTGGGAACCAGTAGTCGCGTGGGCCCCAGCCGGTCAGGTCGCGCAGCGTGGTCTGGACCCAGCCCGGATGCGACAGGAAATCTGTGTAGGCATAGGCCAGCACATAGGCCGGAAAGGCCAGCGGCAGCGCCAGAGCGATCTCGAACAGCCGCCGGCCGGGGAACCGTGTGGCGGTGATCAGCCATGCGGCGCCTGTGCCGATGATGGCTGTGCCCGTCCCGACCATCACGATCAGCTGAAGGGTCGTGCCGACGTAGCGGGGCAGCACCGTCTGCGCGAGGCTGCTCAGCGTGTCGAGGCCGCCGGTCAGGGCCGCCAGCGCCACGGCCGCCATCGGCAACAGGCACAGGCCCGCAGCCAGCCATGCCAGCGCGGACAGGCGGCGTGGATGGTGGGAAGGGTACTTTTGGGCCATGGGCAGGGGTGTGTTCCGGGCAGTCATTCAATCCGACACCTTTTGTCGGGATTTCCCGTGAATGCAAGCAACCGGGCGGATGGTGGGCCGCTCTGTCGCAAAAGCTTCACTTGAGCGGGTCAAATATTTCGGTACTTCGAGAATTATGGAAATAAGCCTCACTTGCCGATTCGCAGCCCTGAGCCATCCCGCCCGGTTGGATGTCGTGCAGCTCTTGATCCGCCGCTACCCCGACAAGGTGCCTGCCGGAGAGATCGCCGAGATCCTCGGACTGAAGCCCAACACGCTCAGCACCTATCTGGCCGATCTGGTACAGACGGGGCTGATCACCCGCACCCGCCAAGGCACGTCGCTGCGCTATGCCGCGGACATGGCCGGCCTGCGGGACATGACCGACACCCTGTTACGCAATTGTTGCCGAGGGCGGGCAGACCTGTGTGCGCCCGTGGCCTTTCCTGACCTCACCGGAGATCGATCCATGCCCGACCGCCGCTACCACGTCCTGTTCATCTGCACCGGAAATTCCGCCCGGTCGATCTTTGCCGAAACGATCCTGCGCGACATCGAGGGCGACCGGTTCGAGGTGTTCTCGGCCGGGACCAGCCCGCAGTCGGCACTGAACCCGATGGCCGTCGAGATGTTGCGTGCCAAGGGCCACGATACATCCGGCCTGCGCGCCAAGAACGTGACCGAGTTCCAGGGTGAGGATGCGCCTGAGTTCGATTTCATCTTCACAGTTTGCGACCGCGCCGCGAACGAGGCCTGCCCGCCCTGGCCGGGTCAACCGATGTCGGCCCATTGGAGCACCCCCGACCCGGTCAAGGCGACAGGCACCGAAGCAGAGCGGATGCTGGCCTTTCAGCACGCCTACGGCATGTTGCGCAACCGCATCGCGGCATTCACCGCGCTTCCGCTTCACACCCTTGACCGTATTTCGCTGCAGCATGCGCTGGACGGCATCGCCACGGGGGAAACGGCGCAATGACGACCTATGCGCTGAACGGGCTGGGCCGGATCGGCAAGCTGGCGTTGCGACCCTTGCTGGAACGCGGGGCCAAGATCGCATGGGTGAACGACGCAATTGGGGATGCGGCGATGCACGCGCATCTGTTGGAATTCGACACGGTGCACGGGCGTTGGCGGGCGGATATCACCAGCGACGAGGGCAGCATCACCATCGACGGGGTACGCTTGCCGGTGCTGAACGAGCGCGACCCGGCGAAGCTGCCGCTGGATGGCGTCGACGTGGTCATCGACTGCACAGGCGTGTTCAAGACGGCGGCCAAGATCGCACCCTATTTCGATGCGGGCGTGAAGCGCGTTGTGGTCAGCGCCCCGGTCAAGGACGGGGGGGCCGCGAACATCGTCTATGGCGTCAACCATGACATCTACGACCCCGCGCAGCACCGCATCGTCACGGCGGCCAGTTGCACGACCAATTGCCTCGCCCCGGTGGTCAAGGTGATCCACGAGGCGATCGGCATCAAGCACGGCTCGATCACGACGATCCATGATGTGACCAATACGCAGACCATCGTGGACCGCCCCGCCAAGGATCTGCGGCGCGCGCGGTCGGCGCTGAATTCGCTGATCCCGACGACGACCGGCAGCGCCACGGCGATCACGCTGATCTACCCCGAACTCAAGGGCAAGCTGAACGGCCATGCCGTGCGGGTGCCGCTGCTCAACGCTTCGCTGACCGATTGCGTTTTCGAGGTGGCGCGTGCGACGACGGCGGAGGAGGTGAACGCGCTGTTCAAGGCCGCGGCCGAAGGTCCGTTGCAGGGCATCCTTGGCTACGAGGAACGGCCGTTGGTCAGCGCCGATTACACCAACGACACGCGGTCGGGCATCGTCGATGCTCCCTCCACCATGGTGGTCAACGGCACGCAGGTGAAGATCTACGCCTGGTATGACAACGAGATGGGCTATGCCCACCGGCTGGTCGATGTGGCCCTGATGGTCGGTGCGGCCCCATGACCGACACCGCAGGGCGCCCCGAGGGCTTTGCTGCCTATATAGCGGTCACGGCGGCCTATTGGGCCTTCATGCTGACCGATGGCGCCCTGCGGATGCTGGTTTTGCTGCATTTCCACACGCTGGGGTTTTCCCCGGTGCAACTGGCCTATCTGTTCATCTTGTATGAGATCGCGGGCATCGTGACGAACCTCAGCGCCGGTTGGATCGCTGCGCGCTTTGGTCTGACCGCGACGCTTTATGCCGGGCTTGGTATCCAGATCGTGGCCCTTCTGGCGCTGGCGCAGCTTGACCCCGCCTGGGGCCTGACCGCCTCGGTCGTCTTCGTCATGTGCGTGCAGGGGCTGTCGGGGGTGGCCAAGGACCTGGCCAAGATGTCGTCGAAATCGGCGGTCAAGGTGCTGGCGCCCGCGGGCGACGGGTCGCTGTTTCGCTGGGTGGCCGTGCTGACCGGCTCGAAGAACGCGGTCAAGGGGGTGGGCTTCCTGTTGGGGGCGGCGATGCTGGCCTTGGCGGGTTTCGTGCCGTCGGTTCTTGCGATGGCGGCCGTGCTGGCTGTGATCTTGGCGGTGATCGTGCTGCGCATGCCCTCTGGCCTTCCGACGGGGCGCAAGGGGGCGAAGTTTTCCGAGGTCTTTTCCAAGTCCGCCAACGTGAACTGGCTGTCGGCGGCGCGGGTCTTCTTGTTCGGAGCGCGCGACGTGTGGTTCGTCGTCGGCATCCCGATCTATTTCTACGCGGTCTTGTCGGATGGCACGGTCGCGGGCAACCGCGTCGCTTTTTTCACCATCGGCACCTTCATGGCGGTCTGGATCATCCTTTACGGCGCCGTGCAGGCCAGTGCGCCGCGCCTGTTGCGGGCCAGAGCGCGGGGCGAGGCGGTGCTGGTGCGCGAAGCCTGGACATGGGCCGCCGCGCTGGCCGTTTTGCCCGCGGCCCTGGCAATCTTGGTCTGGTGGGCCGGTGCGCCCGCCACATGGCTGACCGCAACGCTGATCGCGGGGCTGCTGGCCTTTGGCGCGGTCTTTGCGATCAATTCCGCCCTGCACTCCTACCTGATCCTTGCCTTCACCAAGGCTGAACGGGTCACGATGGACGTGGGCTTTTACTACATGGCCAACGCCGCCGGGCGCTTGCTGGGCACGTTGATGTCGGGACTGTCCTACCAGATCGGCGGGCTGCCCGCCTGTCTGGGTACGGCTGCCGTCATGCTGCTTCTCAGCGCGGTTCTTGCGCAGCGGCTGCAACCGGCGACACCCTGAGCGCGCGTTAGGCGGCTGTTCATGTTCGGGATGCTACGGCTTGCCCATACATCCCGCGGACCAGCCATGACCGAGAACACGACACGCCCGATCATCATAAAGCGCAAGAAGGTCATCGCCGGCGGCGGCCATCACGGTGGCGCGTGGAAGGTGGCCTATGCCGATTTCGTCACGGCGATGATGGCCTTTTTCATGCTGATGTGGCTGCTCAACGCGACCACCGAGCAACAGCGCAAGGGCATAGCCGATTACTTTTCGCCCACCATCCCGATCACCCGCATCTCGGGCGGGGGCGACGGCGCCTTCGGCGGCGATAGCCCGTTTTCTGAAAACACCATCGCCCAGAACGGCACCGGGGCGACCAACCTGCGCCCGACCGAGGGGCGCGAAAGCCTCGGCCTGTCGGGCACCGACCACGACGCCGCCGCGCGGGAGGAGGAAAGTGCCGAGCTTGCCGCCCTGGCCGAGGCCCTGACCGGCGACAGCGTGATGTCGGAGAACATGCTGGCCCATGTGCAAACCCGCCTGACCGACGAAGGTCTGGTGATCGAGATCTTCTCGCGCCCCGGTCTGCCGCTGTTCGACCCCGATACCGGGACCCCCGCGCCTTGGCTGTCTGATCTGGCCGCCGTCATGGCAAGCCTGTTCGGCACCGTGATCAATGCCATCGCGATCGAGGGGCATGTCGCCGCCGAGCCGATCGTGGTGGCCAGCGAAACCCGCTGGCGTGCCTCGACCGACCGGGCGCAGGTGTTCCGCGCCCTGCTGGAACGCGCTGAACTGCCCCCGCGCCGGATCGTCCGCGTGACTGGTCACGCCGATCGTGAACCCGCAACCGAGAACCCGATGGCGCTGCGCAACGAGCGGCTGGAGATCATTCTTCTGCGCGGAGACATCTAGGGGGCGCAGGGAAACTCGGTCGAATTTGATCTGTTAGGACCGTCTTAATCGCGCGCCGCCCATGGTTGGCCCCAAATCCTGATGCAGCAGAAAGGCGCATGAGATGACGATTTCTTCCTCGCTCAATTCCGGGGTCGCGGGCCTTCAGGTGAATGCCAGCCGCCTTGCCACCATCGCCGACAACATCGCCAATTCCGGCACCTACGGCTACAAGCGCGTGGTCGCGGATTTCCATTCGCTCGTCATCATGCAAAGCGACGGCACCTATTCGGCGGGCGGTGTGCGCGCCTCCACCTCGCGCATGATCGACCAGCGCGGTACGCTGGTGACCACCAACAACCCCACCGATCTTGCCATCGGCGGGCGCGGCATGCTGCCGGTGACCAGTGCCGCCGCGCTCAACGGGCCGGGCAATGACCTGCCGGTGCGGCTGATGACCACCGGGTCCTTCCGCCCCGATGCCGAAGGTATCTTGCGCACCCAGACCGGCGAAGTGCTGATGGGTTGGCCCGCCAATGCCGATGGGACCATTCCGAACTTTCCAAGAGATACGTTCGACGGGTTGCAGCCCGTGGTGATCAACACCAACCAGTTCGCGGGCGATCCCACGACCTTCATGGAGCTGTCGGTCAATCTTCCCGCGACCTCGACCGATGCCACGGGGGATGGTCAGCCCTTCGTGATGTCGGCGGAATATTTCGACAATCTCGGCACTTCCCAATACCTTGAGATCACCTTCAGCCCTACCGTTCCCGCCACGGGCATGAGCCACACCTGGACGATGGAAGTGCGCGACAGCGCCTCGGGCGGGGCTGTGATCGGTGAGTATACGGTCACCTTCGACGATGCGCGCGGCAATGGCGGCAACCTGGATACCGTCACGGTCGTGTCCGGCGGCGCCTATGATCCCGCGACCGGCGCGGTCGGCCTGACCGTGGCCGGTGGCCCTCTCGAGCTGCGCATCGGCAGGCCCGGCGTGGCCGGGGGCCTGACGCAGCTTTCCGACACCTTCGCGCGTGCGCCCGTGGTCAAGAACGGGTCGCCCGTGGGCGATCTCAGCCGGGTGGAGGTGGATGCCAACGGGTTCTTGCATGCCATCTACGACAGCGGCATCACCCGCGTGATCTACCAGATCCCCGTGGTCGACGTGCCCAACCTCAACGGGCTGACGACCGGTGACAACCAGACCTATTCGATCTCGCCCGACAGCGGTCAGTTCTTCTTGTGGAACGCAGGCGATGGCCCGACCGGCGAGATCGTCGGCTACGCGCGAGAGGAATCGGCGACCGACGTGGCGGCGGAATTGACCCAGCTGATCCAGACCCAGCGGGCCTATTCCTCAAACGCCAAGATCATCCAGACCGTGGACGAGATGTTGCAAGAAACCACCAACATCAAGCGCTGATCCGCGCCTCCGGCGGGACCCTGAGCCATGAGCATTTCCAGCGCCCTTTCCAATGCCCTGTCCGGTCTGACGGTATCTTCTCGGGCCGCCGACATCGTGTCGTCAAACATCGCCAATGCGATGACGGACGGCTACGGCGTGCGCAGCCTCAACATCTCTGCCCGGGCCTTCGGCGACATGGGCGCCGGGGCTTTCGTCACCGGCGTGACCCGGAGCGAGGATGCGGTCCTGATCGGCCAGCGCCGCCTGACCGAGGCGGAACTGGCCTTTCGCAACGCTCAAGGCGGCTACCTGACTCGGCTCGAGGCGCTGATCGGAACGCCCGACATGGCCGGCAGCCTTGCCGCGCGCAGCGCCGGCTTCGAGGCGGCGCTGGCCTCCGCCGCCGCAAACCCGCAGGCGCAGGTGCGGCTGGCCGGTGCCGTCGATGCCGCCACAGCGCTGGCCGGAACGCTCAACACCATCTCCGACGGCATACAGGCAGAACGCCTGCGCGCCGAGGGGGGCATCGCCACCGCTGTCGCGCGGATCAACGGCGCGCTTGATCAGCTGGCGACGCTGAATACCCGCATCCGGCAAGACACCAGTGGCGGCCGCGATGTCTCGGCGCTGCTCGATGCGCAGGCGCAGATCGTCAACGACATCGCGCCCTTGATCCCGTTGCACAGCCGCCGTGACCAGATGGGCGCGCTGCAGCTGTTCAGCGCCGATGGCCAGCCGCTGCTCGATGGTCGCCCTGCCGTGCTGTCCTTCACGCCTGTGACGGTGATGGAGGCAGACATGACCCGCGACAGCGGCGCGTTGAGCGGTCTTGCCCTCAACGGGCGCGCGCTTGCGATGTCGGGCGCTCAACCGGCGCTGGGCGGCGGGCACCTCTCGGCGCTTTTCGCCTTGCGCGATGACTGGGGCGTCGGCGCGCAGGCCTCGGTCGATGCCGTCGCCCGCGATCTGGCCGGACGCTTCGATGCCGCAGGCCTTGACCCGACCCTCGCCCCCGGTCAGCCGGGCCTGTTCACCGATGCGGGAGCCGTGGCTGACTCGGCCAACGAGGTCGGTCTGGCAAGCCGATTGCGCGTCAACGCCGCCGTCCGCCCCGAGGAAGGCGGCGCGCTGTGGCGGTTGCGCGACGGTCTGGGCGCCTCGACAGAGGGCCCGGTGGGACATGCGAGCTTCCTGCAGGCCCAACGCGACGCTCTGGGCGCGCGCGACCTGACCGTCTCTGGCGGGTTCTCCGCCACCGCGCGGAGCTTTGCCGGGCTGGTGGCCGATCACCTGTCCGGTGTGGGCATGGCGCGGCAATCGGCCGAAACGATGCAATCCCATACCGCCGCACGCTTTGGCGCCCTGCGGCAGGAGGAGCTGGCCCAAGGGGTCGATACCGATGCCGAGATGCAGCGCCTGCTCCAGATCGAACAGATGTTCGCCGCCAATGCCCGCGTCGTATCCGCCGCGCAGGAGATGATCGACCAGTTGATAAGGATGGGCCGATGAGCCTGAACGGGATCGGGGACGCGGCGCAATTCCACCGCCTGCGACAGGATGGAACCCGCCTTCAGCAGGAGTTGCAGCGCCTGACCGGCGAGCTCAGCACCGGGCGTCAGGCCGATCCGGGGCGCGCCACGGGGGGCGATTTTTCGACACTTGCCGAACTGGGCCGGTCGCTGCGGTTGCAGACCGCTTTCGCGCAATCCATCGCCGAAGCCGGGATCGATGCCAACGGGCGGCAGGCGGCCCTTGAACGGATCGAGGCCGAGATCGACGGTTTCGCGCCTCATATCCTTGGCTTTGCGACGGGGGGCAGCCTGGAGGACATGGCGCTTTCGCTGGCCGATGCGCCGGAACGGTTCTTGCAGACAGTCGCGGCCCTGAACACCAGCAGTGCCGGCAAATCCCTTTTCGCGGGTGATGCCCCGGATCGGCCGGCGCTGATCTCGGGCGGGTCCATGCTCGCTCAAGTGCGCCTCTTGGCCGATGCGGCCGCCACCGGGGCCGACCTGATCGCCGCGGTCGAGGATTGGTTCCTGAACCCCGGTGGCGGTTTCGACACGCTGGCCTGGCAGGGCGGTGCCGGGCCCGGCGCGCCCGCAATTCTGGGCGAGGCGCAGGCCGAACAGACCGGCATCACCGCGCGCGATCCAGCCCTGCGCGAGGTTCTGGCAGGGCTGGCCCTTGCCGCCCTTGCCGCCGAGGGCCGAGGGCCCGGCGCCGAGAGTGAGCGGCGCACCGTGGTGAGCGCCGCGGCCGCGCGGTTGGAGCGGGGCGAGGATGCGCTGATCCGCCTGCGCTCCGATCTGGGTGCATCGCAGGCCCGGATCGAGGACGCCCGCGTGGCCAGTGAGGCGGCGCGCGCCAGCATCGAGATCGAGCAGGCGCGCCTGACCGGCAGCGATCCCTACCGGGCCGCGACCGATCTGCAGGCCGTCCAGACCCGGCTGGAACAACTCTATATCCTGACCGCGCGCCTGTCGCGCCTGACCCTGTCGGAGTATCTCAGATGATCCGTATCGCCATGACGCTGCTCGTCGGCCTG
Source organism: Roseicyclus mahoneyensis (assembly GCF_003148775.1). Classification (GTDB taxonomy): domain Bacteria; phylum Pseudomonadota; class Alphaproteobacteria; order Rhodobacterales; family Rhodobacteraceae; genus Roseicyclus; species Roseicyclus mahoneyensis. The sequence continues at coordinate 95,578 of NZ_QGGW01000006.1, read as the reverse complement.
ATGCTCCTGCCGCAAGCGGCGCTTTCCACGCCTGTCCGCATCAAGGATCTGGTCGAATTCGACGGGGTCCGGGGCAACGATCTGGTGGGCTATGGTCTTGTGGTCGGTCTGAACGGCACCGGCGACGGCTTGCGCAACGCCCCTTTCACCGAAGAGATCATGGTCAACATCCTTGAACGGCTGGGCGTCAACGTGACCGGCGAACAGTTCCGGCCGCAGAATGTAGCGGCTGTGATCGTGACGGCGACATTGCCCCCTTTCGCCCGGCAGGGAAGCCAGATCGACATCACCGTCTCCGCCATCGGCGATGCCGACAGCCTGCTCGGCGGCACGCTGGTGATGACGCCCCTGACCGCCGCCGATGGCGAGATCTATGCCGTCGCCCAAGGCTCGGTCATTGCCGGCGGCGCCTCGGTGGAGGGAGATGGCGCCACCATCGTGCAGGGCGTGCCCACGGCCGGGACCGTTCCCTCGGGCGCCCGGATCGAGCGCGAGGTGGATTTCGAGCTTGCCGATCTCACAACCGTCCGGCTTGCCCTGCGCAACCCGGATTTCACCACCGCTGCCCGGATCGAGCAGGTCATCAACGCCGATTTCGGCCGCTCGGTGGCCGCGATGCTGGATGCGGGCACGGTCCTGCTCGACATCGACGCGACGCGGGCCCCTTCAGCGGCACATGCCTTGATGCGGGTGGAAAACCTGCGGGTCGAGCCCGAACGGCGCGCGCGCGTCGTGGTCGATCAGCGCTCGGGCACCATTGTTATGGGCGAAGATGTGCGCATCAGCACGGTCGCCGTAGCCCAGGGCAACCTGACCCTCAGGATCGAGGAACGGCCCATCGCGGTGCAACCCAACCCCTTTGCCGAAGGCGAAACGGTGATCGTGCCGCGCACCGAGGTCGGGCTGGCCGAGGAGGAGACGACGGGCCTTGCCGAAGTACGCGAGGGCACAAGCCTGTCGGACGTGGTCGCGGCGTTGAACGCGCTGGGCGTGTCCCCGCGCGAGATGATCGACATCCTCAACGCGATTCAGGCGGCGGGTGCGCTGCATGCGGAGTTCATCGTGCGCTGAGCGAGGGCGCGCGCCCCGTCACTGGCACGCGCCGTTGTATCGGGCGTTGGCTATGCGGCTCTAGCGGATCTGTGAACAGGTGTTGGCGCCGCAGTTGGTCTGCACCGCTCTTGCAACTGTTGCGGTCTGTATCGGGCACATGCGCTCACCCCGCCCCCGCAGGTCAGGGTCTGCCGGGGCGGGCGCCTTGCTCGCTCATGCGCAACCTGTACATCACCGCGCGCGCCACCTGTCCGGGCAAGGCGCGCAGGACCGACACCCGGATCGCTTGAGTCTCGTGGCGCAGAATATGGGCGATGACCGCGGGATGTTCCGCCGCCAGATCCTCGCCCGCCGCCAGCACCGGCACGCGCGGACCGGCGGGGCGGGGCGGGATCGTCGCCCGCGCCTGAGGTTGCGTTGGATTTCGGGGCGTGTCCGCGATCCCTGTCCGGTCGCGCAGGTGCCGGATCAGCCGGTTCGTCTGCCAGGCCAGACGGTCGGCATCGGGTGCCCCCGGCGCGGCAAGGGTGCGATCCGCGCCAAGCCGCTGCGCCGTCGCCTCTCCAAACAGGGCGGCGATGGCCCGCAACTTGTCCTCGCGCGTGGCGGAGGCGTCGGGGGTGGTCGAGGCTTCGGTCATGGGCAGTGTCCTTTCCCTCAGAAATAGCTGCGCACCAGCGCGCCCGTCACCAGCGCCCAGCCGTCCGCGACCACGAAGAAGGCCAGCTTGAACGGCAGTGACACGATGGCAGGCGGCACCATCATCATCCCCATCGACATCAAGATGGCTGCGACCACGAGGTCGATGATGAGAAACGGCAAGAAGATCAGGAAGCCGATCTGAAAGGCGCGTTCCACCTCGCTCAGCATGAAGGCGGGGATCAGGATCGAGGCTTCGGGGTCGGCGATGTCGGTGATCCCGCGCAGGCCGGCGAGGCTTTGCAGTGTGTCCACATCGACCCGGTTCAGCATGAAACCGCGAAAGGGGCCATAGGCGGCGGGCAGGGCGGCCTCGGGCGGCAAGCTGCCGTCGATCAGTGGCCCGATGCCCAGGCTGTAGGCCTCCTGAAACACGGGGGCCATCACGAAATAGGTCAGGAACAGCGCAAGACTGACGATCAGCATGTTGGGCGGCGATTGCTGCAGCCCGATGGCCTGCCTGAGGATCGACAGGACGGTGACGATGAAGGGAAAGCAGGTGATCATGATCGCCAGCCCCGGCGCGAGGCTGAGCACGGTGATCAGCGCGATCAGCTGCACCGTGCGCGCGGTCAGCGACCCGCCTTCGCCAAGGTCGATCGTCAGGCCCTGCGCCGCGGCCATGCCGGGCAGGGCAATGGTGATGACCAAGACACCAAAGCCAAGTGCGGCGTCAGCCCCCCGCATGGCCCACCTCTGCAAGCCGGATGATCCGCACCGCAAGTTGCCCGGACCGGTCGCCGTCAAGTTCCACCAACTCGCCCTCTGCGATCATGCGGTCGCCGACATAGAGTGCGACCGGATCGTCGATCCGGCTGTCGAGCGTCAGCACCGCCTCGGGCGCCAGATCCATCACCTCGCGCAAGAGCGGCCGGGCGCGCCCGACCGAGACGCGGATTTCGATGGGAACCGCCTGCAGGGCTGCGGCGCGCAGCAGGGATTGCGGGTCGGACATCAGGCCACTCCTTTCCGGATGGGGGCAGGGGCCGGGATCTCGGCCTCCTGCGCGACGAAGCTGCGGATCGCCTCGGCCATGCGGTCGGCGGCGTCGGTCAGATCGATGTCGCGCCGTTCGGACCCGAAGCGGATCGAGACCTGCCCGTCGGCAAAGGCGGGCTCGGCCCGCAGGTCGAGGTCGAGACCGCCCATACCCGCAATCAGACGGTCCAGCGTCGCGAGAGCGGCAGGCGCAGCGAACAGCACCGCGCGCCCGCTGGCGGCGGTGGTGGCAATCGCGCGCAATTCGGCCACCACGGCGGGGGCCACGGCCTCGGCGGCGAGGCGCGGCAGGAGTTGCGCGGCCATATCCTCGAACAGCGGCCCGAGACAGGTCAGCACATCCTGACGCGCCTCGGCGTAAGTCAGGGTGATGTCTTGCAATCCGGCGGCAAGGTCCGCGCCGATCTTGCGATGGGCCTCGACCTCGGCGCGGGCGCAATCGTCCCAGCCATTGCGATACCCTTCGTCGAAAGCGGCAAGGGCGGCCTCCGGCTCGATGGGCGGCGCGGCTTGCCCGGCCGAAACAGGCGGCGGACCGAGAGCCGAAAAATCCTCGAGCGACAGCGTGCGGGTCATGGGCGGGCCCCTTCGTCTTCTTCCATCCAGCTGCGCAGGATCTCGATGGTTTCTTCCTCCCGCTCCTCGATCAGGCGGCGCAGGCGGTCGACGGGATCAGGCAGGCTTTCGACAGGATCGCCCCCGCGCGCGGCAGGCAAGGCGGCGGGAAGCGCGGGCAGGCCGGTGGCGGCAGTCTCCGCGCGCTCCATGGTCTGCGGGACGGCGCCGAGAGGTGCGGCAAGCGAGGGCAGGGGCGCCGGGCCTGCGGCAAGAACCGGTGCCGCCAGTGACCGGTCGTAGCCCGGCGCGGCACCGGGCAGGGCGGTGGCGAAGGCCATGGGGTCGGAGAGGGCCGCGACCGGTTCGCGCCGCAGCATCGGGCGCAGCAGGCCGAAGGCGATGAACAGCGCGGCGGCGGCGAGCACCAGCGTTTGCAGCACCCGGCCCAGATCAAGGCTCATCCGGTCGGCAAAGCCCGGCAGCACCAGATCGCCCGGCACCATCTCTTCGAAGGCCATCGACTGGATGGTGACCGAGTCTCCGCGATCCGCGGTATAGCCGATCGCCGATTGCACCAGCGCTTGCAGCGCCGCGATCTCTGCCTCGGGGCGGGGTTCGACCGTGGCGATGCCGTCGGTGCCGATGGTGCGCACGCCGTTGAGCAGGACCGCAACCGAAATCCGGCGGATGTCGCCGGGTTCGCGCGCGACCTCGCGCTGCAGTTCGGACATGTCGAAGGTCACGCGCTCGCGCGTCTCGGACCCTTCCGAGCTGCTGCTGCCCCCCGGCCCGGCATCGCCTTCGGGCAGGTTCGAGGCGACGGTCACGCCGCCCGACGCGGCATCGCGCGCCGTATTGGTCCGCTCGTCGGTCTCGGTGGCGATGGCTGTGCGGCTGTCGGGGTCGATGCGGCGTTCCACGATGGTTTCGCGCATGGTTTCCAGCTCGACATTGACCTGAACCACGGCATTGCCGGGCCCGACGCGCGCGGCCAGCAGACGCTCGATGTTGCGCCGCAGGCTTTCGGCGCGCGCGGCGGCATCGGCGGCAGGCGCCATGCTATCCGCACCGCCCAGAACCTGCCCGCTGTCGGCATCGAGGATCGTGACGTTTTCGGGCAGCAGACCCGGCACCGAGGAGGCCACGAGGTAGCGCAACGCCTGCGCATGCCCCGGTGCCAGCCCGCCCGCCGCAGGGCGCAGCGCGACCGAGGCAGTCACGTCGCGGGCGGGCTGGAACGGGTCGGCGCCAGGATTGGCGATATGGACACGCGCGGCGCGGATGCGCGGGCTCGAGATGATGGTGCGCGCAAGCTCTCCCTCCCGCGCGCGCCAATAGGCGGCATCGAACATCTGCGAGGTGGTGCCGAAGCCCGATAATCCGTCCAGCAACTCATACCCGGCCGCGCCATTGGCGGGCAGCCCCTCGCCCGCCAGCGACATGCGCAGAGCATCCCGTTCACGGCTGTCCACGAGGATCGTGTCGCCCTGCACCCGGTAGGCCACACCGCGCGCCTCGACGGCGGCCACGACATCGCTGGCCGCGGCAGGGTCGAGGCCAGCATAGAGCAGCTCATAGCTGGGCGCCGTCGCCAGACGGGTCAGGATCACGAGGATCACCGCAATCGCGGCAAGCCCCCCGATCAGAAAGCCGCGGCGGCGGCCATCCATGCCCCTCCAAAGCTCGGTCAGCGTGGTCACCACCTGCCTCATCCCCCTGCCGTTCTGGCCAGTCGGGATCGGTCTTAGGCGCTGGCCGATTAAGATTCGGTTAGTGCTGTGGCGCTAGAACGGGGTGAGATCAAACGGAGAACGCCCATGGCTGACGACAGCGCCGTCCAAGATGCGCCAAAGCGCAAGAAAGGGCTCTTGATTCCGCTTCTGATGGGACTTGTTCTTGCGATTGCCGGTGGCGCGGGCGGGTTCTGGGCGGTGACATCCGGGCCCCTCGCCCCTGATCCGCCGTCTGAAATCGCGGTGGACACGGCGCCGACCGAATCGCCCATGCCGCCCGTCGCTGTCAGCTTCGTGCCGTTGGAGACGCTGGTGATCTCGCTCGGGCCCGAGGAAACCAGCCGCCACCTGCTCTTCACCGCCGAGCTTGAGGTCGATCCGGCACATGCGGCCGAGGTCGCGCATCTGTCGCCGCGCGTGCTCGACGTGCTCAACAGCTATCTCCGCGTCATCTCGGTGGCGGAACTCAGCGATCCGGCCAGCCTTGCGCGGCTGCGCGCCCAGATGCTTCGCCGCATCCAGATCGTGACCGGCACGGGCCGGGTCCATGACCTTCTTGTCACGCAATTCGTGGTGAACTGAATGTCGAGCCAACTTTCCCTTGTCGCCGACCTGTTGATGATTGCTGCCTCCGCCGGGGCCGCGATCTATTGCCTGATCCTGTCGCGCCGCCTGTCGCGGCTGACCAGTTTCGACAAGGGGATCGGCGGGGCGATTGCCGTGCTCTCGGCGCAGGTCGACGAGATGCGGTCCGCGCTGGCCGAGGCCAAGGCCGGAACCGAGGGGGCAGGCCATCACCTGCGCGACCTTGTCCGGCAGGCGCAGGATATCTCGGGCGAGCTGGAACTGATGATCGCCGCCTGCCACGACTTCGCAGAGGAGGCTTTGGTGGTGCAAGGTGGCGCGGCCCCGGTCGCCGACCCGGTTTTCGCGCCGCCACCTGTCGATCCGCCCGCCCCCGCGCTGCCCGATCCGCCAGAGGCTGCGCCGATCGTCTTCGGCACCCGCCGTCAACCATCGCCCGAACCCGTGTTTCGCCGCCGCGCGCAGGCCTGAGCCATGACCGCTCAAGATCCCCGCCGCCAGACCCAGCGCAGACGATGGCGGCAACGCTTCTTGCTGACGGCGCTCGGCCTTCTCTTCGCGGTGTCGGCCGTGCTGCGCATTGGCTCGCTCGAGTTCGCCCGTGCGCAGGCCCCGGACACTGCGGATGCGGTGTCGGCCGCATCGCCCGCAGGGGCGGGTCCCGGACTCGCGGGACAGATGCAGTTGGCCCTCGCAGAGGTCGCGGCGCTGCGTGTGGCACTGCAGGACCGCGAGCTTGCCGTGGCCGACCGCGAGCGGGCCGTCGCCGCGGCGCAGACCCTGGTCGAGGAGCGGCTGGTTGAGCTTGAGGCGGCGGAGCAGCGCCTGCAGTCCCTGATCGCCACCTCGGACCGGGCGGCAGAGACGGATCTCGACCAACTGACCCGGGTCTACGAGACCATGCAGCCCGACATCGCCGCGGCCCTGTTCGAGCAGATGCCGCCCAGTTTCGCGGCCGGCTTTCTGGCCCGCATGACGCCTGCGGCCAGCGCAGCGCTGATGGCGGAGATGCCGCCCGATCGGGCCTATGCCGTGTCGGTGGTGCTTGCGACGCGCAACAGCTCGGCCCCGCGGCTCGATCCGTCATACCCCGCCCAGCCGGACACCGAACGTTAAGCCTTTTCGCCGAGCCTCGGCGCGCACAGCAGGAGAATCTTGCACATGATCGGCATGATCGGAATCGTCGTCGTCTTTGCCATGGTCTTCGGCGGCTATCTGGCTGCGGGCGGCAAGATGGGGATCATCCTGAAATCCCTGCCCTACGAGATGACGATGATCCTCGGCGCGGCTGCCGGGGCCTTCCTGATCGCCAATGACGGCGGCACGATCAAGCACACGATCAAGGACATCAAAAAGGTGTTCAAGGGTCCGCACTGGTCCGCCGCGGACTACCGTGACCTTCTGTGTCTTCTGTATGAACTGATCCGGCTCGCCCGTCAGAACGCCGTCGCGGTAGAGGAGCATATCGAGAACCCCGCCGGGTCCGAGATCTTTGGCCGCTACCCCAAGATCCAGTCCAACAAGGATGCCGTGGAACTGATCTGCGACACCTTGCGGTCGGCCTCGATGAACTACGACGATCCCCATCAGGTCGAAGAGGTGCTCGACAAGCGGATCGAAGGGCGCTTGCACCATGCGCTGCATTCTTCGCATGCGCTGCAGACGGTTGCCGACGGCCTGCCCGCTCTGGGCATCGTCGCCGCCGTTCTGGGGGTGATCAAGACCATGGCCTCGATCGATCAACCGCCCGAGATCCTGGGTGGGTTGATCGGTGGCGCGCTGGTTGGCACCTTTCTGGGCGTGTTTCTCGCCTATGGGTTCGTCGGCCCCTTCGCGTCCAAGGTCAAGGCCGCGGTCGAGGAGGATCATCAGTTCTACATGCTGATCCGCGAGGTGCTGGTGGCCAACCTGCACAACCATGCCACCAACATCTGCATCGAGGTCGGGCGCCAGAACACCCCCGGCCATGTCCGCCCCGGCTTCACCGACCTCGAAGAGGCGTTGCGTGGGCTCAAGACACCGGTCGCCGCATGATGCCATTTTTGCGCGCGTTGGCCTTTGCCTTGTCCGTGTTGACGCTGAACGCCCCGGTCGCGCTGGCGCAGACGATCGCCGTGCAATCGGGCGAGCATGACGGTTTCACCCGCCTCGTGCTGGATATCGGCGCCGACCGTGACTGGTCGCTGACCGGCACCGGCGAGACGCGGCTGTTGACGCTGGACCCGCCTGTCGCAGGGTTTGCCATCGGACGGGTCTTCGATCTGATCCCTCGTGACAGACTGTCGGCGTTGACCGCCGAGGAGGGGCTGGTGCTGTCTCTGGCCTGCGACTGCGACATCAGCGCCAGTCGTTACCAGAACCGCTATCTCGTGCTCGACATCGCCGCCTCTCCGGCGCGGTCCGCCGATCCCGCGCCGGAGGCCGAGTCCGACCCCGATCCACGGGCGCTTGACGCGGTCCAGCGGCAAGCAGCGGCGGAACGCCTGCCCGACCTGACCAGCCTGATGGCCGCACATCCGGCAAGACCGACCTTTTCACCGCCGTTGCCGCTCGCCCCCGAGCCGACAGCGCCCCCCGCCATCGACATGGCCGAGGCCGCGCGCATCATGTCCGAACAACTCGCGCGCGCCGCCGCCTCCGGCCTGCTGGAGGCGGCACCGGGTCGGCCGTTGACCGATGCCGATCCCGTGTTGACTGCGGCGATCGACGCGTCCGCCGCTCCAGCCCCGGCCCCCGCAGAGACGGCACCCGACATGCCGCCCCCCGCGCAAGAGCCTCGCCCGGGCGTTCCGCTGCGGGCGCAGACGGCGTTCGATATGGCGCAGACAGGCGGTGCCCTCCAAGGCCCCCAGCGCAACAACCTCACCTGCACGGGCGCTGCCCTGTCGATGCCGGACTGGTCCGACACCGCCGGTGTGGATCGCGGCCTCGGCGCCTTGCGTCTGGCGCTTTACGATGACCGCGACCAGTTGCAGCGCGATGCGGTGATCGCCCTTGCGCGGCATTACCTGTTCTACGGCTTCGGCGCCGAGGCGGCCTATTGGCTGGCGCAGATCGACGATGCCCCTGCCCAGCTCGCGGTCATCGCGGCGCTGGTCGACGATGCCGATGGCGCGCGGTTTCCGGCCGAGCCCGATCCGGTAATCTGCAGCGACGAGGAATTGCTCTGGCGCTATCTCGATGGCGGTCTCGAGGATCACCAGATGACGGCAGACCTCGCCGGTCGTCTGCAACGCGCGACTGCAGCCCTTCCAACCGGTCTGCGCGACCAGATCGCGCCTCGCATGGCCCGCCGCCTGGACGCCGATGGCGAGGGGCAGGCCGCGCGAAATCTGCGCGACATGCTCTTGCGCGGTGGCAGGGTGCCGGAGGCCGTGATGCTCCGGCTGGACCGCGACCTCGGGATTGTGCGCGCCGATGATCCGGCCTTGCCCGGTGCCATGGCGCTGGCGGTGCGCGACGACGGCGGGGATCCGGTAGGGGCCATGGCGCAGGCGCTGGCCTTCAACCGCGAGACCGGCGTGACCCCGCCGGCCGTCTGGCTGGTCGCGGGTGAGGCGCTGTTGCGGGAAAACGGAACCGGCCCCACGACCGCGGTGCTCTGGCGCGAACTGTTGCTGGCCCATGCGGAAACGGACGGGCTCGACCACGTCCTGACGCTGTTGTCCCAAGATCACGACCTGCCGCAGCAGGCCCTTGATGACGCCATGACCGCGCTGGTCGCGGACCGGTTGGCGGCGGGCGATACCGCAGCCCTCTTTGTCCTTGCACGGCTCCATGGCCCGACATGGCAGGCTACCGGATCTGAGGCCGGGCGCGCGCGGGTCGGGGCCATGGCCCATCTGCGCGATGCCGGTCTGCCCGAGGCGGCGGAGATGCTGCGCGCTGGTCAGCGTCTGTTGATCCTGCCTGCGCGGCCCGCACCACCCCCTGCGGCCGAGGATGCGCTCCGCCTCGCATGGGAAACCGGCGATTGGACCCGTGTCGCCGACATCGCTGCGGGCGCGCATCACCAGATCGCCCGGCGCATGATCACGCGCGACGGCCCGCCGCCGCCGATGCCAGACCTGCCCGCGTTGGCGGCCCGCGTCGCGGACAGCGCCACGCTCCGCCAAGAGGTCACCAGCCTGCTTGCCCTGCCTTATCCTACCCCGGTCGAGCAAGCCCCATGAGGTATCCCGGCCTTACCATGTTGCGCCGGGTCGCGGTCTTTTGTCTGACCATGGCGTTTGGCCAACCGGCCGCGGCTCAGGCGCATCTGTGCGATGCCGCGGCCGACCGCGCCGCCCGCGAGATCGGCGTGCCGCTGTCCGTCCTGCGCAGTCTCACCCGGGTCGAGACCGGTCGTGGGCAGGGCGATACGATCGAGCCTTGGCCCTGGACCTTGAACATGGGCGGCGACGGCCGTTGGCATGACAGCGAGGCATCAGCGCTTGCTGCGGCCCGGCAGGCCATTGCAGGGGGCAGACGCAACATCGACATCGGCTGTTTCCAGATCAACTATCATTGGCACGGCGCGGCCTTCGCGGATCCGTCCCGGATGCTCGACCCGGTGGAAAATGCGCGCTACGCCGCGCGTTTCTTGCGTGATCTGCATGCCGAACTGGGCGACTGGACGGCGGCCGCCGGTGCCTTTCATTCCCGCAACCCCGACCATGCGGCCCGCTACCTTGCACGCTACCGCGAGATCAGCGCGGCGCTTGGTCCTTCCACCGACACCGACATGGTGCGGCCGGGTCGGGAAGCACCGATCGGCCCGTCGCCTCTATCCTTCATGGCCCGGCCCTCGCTTCTGGCGACGGGCCGGGCCGGGTCTATGGCGGTCGCAAGCCCGGTGCGTACAACGCCCGCCCGTCCACTGTGGGAGGGGTTGTGAATGATCAATCCGCGCGCCCTGTTCCAGCCCACGGTCCTGTTCGCCTTGGCGCTTATGGCGATCATCGTCATGATGATCCTGCCCGTGCCCAGCTTCATCGTCGACATCGGGCTGGCCGCGTCCTTTGGCCTTGCGATCCTGATCTTCACCGTCACGCTCTTCATCGAGCGGCCGCTCGATTTCTCGTCCTTTCCGACGATCCTGCTGGCTTCGCTGATGCTGCGGCTCTCGCTCAACGTGTCCTCGACCAAGCTGATCATCGGGCAAGGCCATACCGGCGCAGATGCGGCGGGCGGCGTTATCGAGGGCTTTGCCATGTTCGTCATTGGCGGCAGCGTGGTCATGGGTCTCGTGATCTTCTGCGTCCTGCTGATCGTGAACTTCATCGTCATCAACAAGGGTGCCGCCCGCATGGCCGAGGTCGGCGCGCGGTTCGCGCTGGACGGGATGCCGGGCAAGCAGTTGGCCATCGACAGCGACATGGCGGCGGGCGCCATCGATCATGCCGAAGCCAAGGCGCGGCGCGAACGGGAACAGGCCGAAACCACGTTCTTCGGGTCGCTCGACGGCGCGTCGAAATTCGTCAAGGGCGATGCCATCGCCGGGCTTTTGATCACGCTGCTGAACCTTGTGGTCGGATTGATGGTCGGCACCTTGATGCACGACATGCCGCTTGCCGCTGCCTTCGAGACCTATGCGATCCTGACCATCGGCGACGGCCTCGTCAGCCAGATCCCGGCCGTGATCATCGCCATCGCCTCGGCGCTCTTGCTGGCGCGGGGCGGGGCCACCGGGTCGACCGACACGGCGCTCGTGGCGCAGCTGGGCCGCCACCCCGCGGCACTGGCGACTGTGGCGGTTCTGATGGCGCTGTTCGCGCTGATGCCGGGGCTGCCCTTCGTGCCTTTCATCATCGGAGCCGCGGCGCTGGCGGCTGCGGCGGTCCTGCGCCAAAGGACCCTCAAGGCCGAGGGGGATATCGCCGCAACCCCTCCGCCATCGCCTGCAACGGCGGAAGCGAAAATCGGCGACCTGCTGGATCTTGACGATATCCACGTGGAATTCGCCCCTGATCTGGTGTCTCTGGCGCTTGATCCGGCGACCGGCCTCGACGCGCGCATCCGCACCATGCGCGAACACGTCGCGCGGGGCTTTGGCATGATCTTGCCCGAGATGCGGCTGACCGACCGCCCGGATCTGCCTGCGGGCACCTATGCGATCCGCCTTCTGGGCGTGGAACATGCCCGCGCCTCGCTGCAACCGGGCAGGCTTCTGGCGCTGGCGGGCGACCGGCCCGAGGCCCTGCCACCGGGCGAGGATGTGAAAGAGCCGGTCTATGGCGCCCCGGCCCGCTGGATCGCCCCCGACACGCGGGAGGAGGCGAGCCTTCAGGGCCTGACCGTTGTCGCCCCGTCCGAGGTGCTGGCCACCCATCTGCTGGAGGTGCTCAAGCGCAATCTCGCGCGTCTTCTGACGCTCAAGACGTTGCAGCGCCAGCTCGATGCCTTTGTCACCCTGTCCGACAGCGCGCGCGGGGCCGAAAACCGGCGGCTGCTGGATGAACTGGTGCCCGACAAGGTGCCGCTCGACCTGCTGCACACGATCTTGCGCCTGCTGCTGGAGGAGCAGGTGTCGATCCGCAACCTGCCCCTGATACTCGAGGCGATTGCCGAGATGCGCGGCACCAAATCCCCGCCCGAGGTCATCTGCGAACATGTGCGCCAGCGGCTCGGGTTCCAGCTGATCGCCGAGCTGAAGCGCGCGGATGGAACGCTGCCGCTGATCCAGCTGTCGGGTGACTGGGAAGAGATCTTCCTGCGCCACCAGATCGGCGGCGACGCGGGCCTGCCCGAGATCGCCCTGCCGCCCGACGAGTTCAACGCGCTCGCCCGCTCGGTGGCCGACAAGGTCGCGGCGGCCAGCGAAAAGGGCACCTATGCCGGCATCGTCACGACGGCCCTCCGGCGCCGGTTCCTGCGCACCGTCTTGCATGCGCGGGGCATTCCCAACCCCGTCCTCTCCTTCGAAGAGATCGGGATCGAGGCGCGACCCGCGCTCGTCGGGCTGGCGGCGCCATGATGGCCGCGCTGGCAAGCCTTGCGGATGCCGCGCAGCTCTGGCTGGCCGCCAGCATGGCCGTTTTCCTTCGGATCGGGGCCTGTTTCCTTGTCCTGCCCGGTCTGGGCGAGGCGATGATCCCGGTCCGTGTCCGGCTGTGCGCGGCGCTGGCCTTCGCAACCATCGTCACCCCGGCCATCTTGCCCGACCTGCCGCCCATGCCCGACGCCATGCCGCCGCTGGCGTTCTTTCTGACCGAAGCCGTGGCGGGGCTGATCCTCGGTCTGGCGCTGCGTCTGACGGTCCATGCGCTGCAGATCGCGGGCAGCATCGCGGCGCAGGCCACGTCGCTGTCGCAGATCATGGGCGGCGCATCACCCGATCCGCAACCGGCGATGGGGGCGTTGTGGATGCTGGCGGGGATGACGCTGGCCGTGATGGCGGGCCTGCATGTGCATCTGGCCGAGGCCTTCTTGCGGTCTTACGCGATCTTGCCCATCGGCACCTTGCCACGTCCGCATGATCTTGGCGGCTGGGGCACGGATCGGGTCGCCGCAAGTTTCGGTCTGGCCTTGTCGCTCGCCGCGCCCTTCTTGCTCGCCTCGGTACTCTACAATGTGGCGCTCGGCGTGATCAACAAGGCCATGCCGCAGCTCATGGTGGCCTTCGTGGGCGCGCCTGCGATCACTTGGGGCGGTCTGTTCTTGATGCTGATCACGACGCCCTTCCTTCTGCCAGTCTGGTTCGAGGCGTTCCGCGCCGCGCTGGCCTATCCCCTTGGTCCGCCCTGATGTCCGAGGATCAATCCCCCTCGGACAAGCCCTATGACGCGACGCCCCACAAGCTTGAGGAGGCGCGGCGCAAGGGGCAGATCGTCCGGTCGACCGATCTCAACACGGCGGTCATCTATGGCGGGTTTCTCGCCTCGGCGGGTCTGCTGGCGCCTTGGGCTGCCGATGGTCTCGGGCGCTTGATGCAGGTGCTTCTGGGTCAGGCCGACCGCATCGCGCCCGAGCTTCTGGCTTTTGGCGGACCGGCGCTTGCGGCTGGTCTGATGATGACGCCGGTCACCGCGACGGCGGCCGCAGTTCTTGTGCCTGCGGTTTTGCTGATCGCGATCTTGCTCGCGCAGCGCGCTGTCTTGTTCACGCCCTCGAACCTTGCGCCGAAGCTCTCGCGCATTTCGCCTATGTCGAACGCCGTGCAGAAATTCGGACCCGAGGGTTTGTTCCAGTTCGCGAAATCTTCGGTCAAACTGGCGCTCGTCTCGGTCTTGCTGGCGGTCTACCTGATCGCGCGGGCCGATCCGATCCTGTCCACGCTCTACGCCGATCCGGGGCAGATCCTGCTTGCGCTGGGGCGGATGACCCTTGAGTTCCTCGCCGTGATCACCGTGCTTGCGCTGGCCATTGGTGCTGTCGATCGGCTGTGGGAAGGGGCTCAGCACCAGCGCAAGAACCGCATGAGCCGGCAGGAACTGATGGATGAGACCAAATCCTCTGAAGGCGATCCCCACATGAAGCAGCAGCGCCGCGGCAGGGCGCAGGCCATCGCGATGAACCAGATGCTGGCCGATGTGCCCAAGGCCGATGTCGTCGTGGTGAACCCGACCCATTTCGCGGTGGCGCTGCGGTGGGACAGGGCAGGGGGCGGCGTCCCGGTCTGTGTCGCCAAGGGGGTGGATGAAACCGCCCGCCGCATCCGCGAGATCGCGGCCGAGGCCGGGGTTCCGGTCTTTTCCGATCCGCCCACGGCGCGAAGCCTGCACGCGATGGTCGAGATCGGTGCGGCGATCCGCCCCGATCATTTCCGCGCGGTGGCCGCGGCAATCCGATTTGCCGATCTGATGCGCGTCAAGGCAAGGAGCGCCCGCCGATGACGCGCGCATTCGACAAGATGGCGGCGCTTGCCGCTTTGGCCGGGCTGGTGGCCGACCGTGCGCTGGCACCGGTCGCCGTAGCACAGGCGCGTCTGGCCGCCGCGCGCGCCAAGGCCGGCGCGTTGGCGCAGACCCGGGCGACGCTCGCCACCGATGCCGCCGATCCGCTGCAAGCCGCCCTGATGGCGCGGCAATCCGAACGGATGCGTCATCGCCACATCGCCGCGATGTCCGATCTGGCGCGTCTGCAGGCCGATCTCGAGCTTGCGAAAGAGGCTGCTCGCCCCGCCTATGGGCGCAAACTGGCGCTGGACCGCCTGCTGGCGCAGCGAAGGACGCACCGCTAGTGGCGCTATGCCGTGTCAGGCATCCTGACGGGTGATGTCGACGATCAAAACGTCGCGCATCGACGGCCCGAGGGTGCGGCGCGCGGCCTCGCGCAGGGCTTCGCGCAAAGGCCCCATTGCTTGGGCTTGCGTGAAGCTGCCGTCGAACCCGCCGGCATTGGCATGGGCGAACATCACCTGCAGGAAAGAATCGCGCAGCCGGGGTTCACGGTCGAACACCGCGCTGTTGGTGCCTGCATCCACCTCGATCGACAGTGACATGACGACCAGCGACCGCACTGCCCCGTTCCGGACAATGGGCACGACAAACTGGTTGTTCAGGCGCACATATTCCGTCAGCCCCGTGGCGCTGGCGACACTTTCGCCGGGGCTGGGCGTGGCGATCTGTGCAGGGTTTTCGGAGGCCGCCGCGTCACCTTCGGTGGTTTCCGCCGCAGGCGCGCCTCCGGCGTCGGAGGGCGCCATCAGCATCCCCGCCCCGACGCCTCCGGCGACCCCGACGAGCAGCAGCAAGATCGGCAAGATCAGGCGCAGCATGGCTACCCTCAGAACGGTAGAATGATGTCGGCGATCTGCTGGCCATAGCGCGGCTGCTGCATGTCGCTGATCTGGCCGCGCCCGCCGTAGGAGATGCGCGCGCCCGCGATGCGGTCATAGGTGATCTCGTTCTGGCGCGAGATGTCATCGGGCCGGACATAGCCCGTCACCAGCAACTCGCGGATCTCGAAATTCACCCGCACCTCCTGCGTTCCTTCGATCCGCAGGCTGCCGTTGCCCATCACTTCGGTGACGGTTGCGGCGATGCGCAGGGTCAATTCCTCGTTGCGGCGCACCGACCCAGACCCCGCAGATTGGCTGGAGCTGTTGGTGCCGACCGCATTCGCCATGCTCGCCCCGTCGGGCAGCCGTTCGTCTATGCGTTGCGGCAGGCCCAGGAGCTGCGGCAAGGACATGCTTTCCGAGCCGCTGCGCCCGCGTTCGGTCGCGTTGGAGATGGAGGCGCTGTCGTCGATCTCGATCACGACGGTCAAGATGTCGCCCCTGCGACCGGCGCGGCGATCCCCCAGCAGCGATTGCCGGTCGCCGCGCCAAAGCGAGGCCTGTTCGTGCCGGGCGGCAATGACCCGTTCGGCGGGCAGGGGTGTGGAATTCATGGCAAAGACCTCATTGCCGTTCACTGGCGACTGGAAGTCGGGCGCGCGACCCACATCGGCCAGCCGGCCGCATGCTGCCGCGCCGCATAGGGCGAGGATCAGGGACAGGCGAAACAGGGTACGGGTCATGGGTTGGGTCCTACAATGACTAATCCGGGGGCCGCGGCGGTCGCGGTCACGGTGTTGCGGGAAGCTAGGTTGAGCACACGCAGCGGCTCGCCTTGGGCGGCCCGGTCCAGCGCGCGACCTTCGGTGACCACCAAAAGGCCACCGTGGTGATAGCGCAGGGTGACGGATGCGTTGCGTTCGACGATGGCAGGCGGGCGCAGGTCGCCGGGGCGGATCGGGCGGCCCGCGTAGAGGTTCACGGCCGCCTCCATGCCGATGGCGTCGGCGAGATCGGCCAGCGCGCCGGGCGTTGTGCCCGCCACCAACGCCACGTCGCTGGGCATGATCAGCGTTTGCCCGCGGATCGTGCCCGCGGCGATCACCGTGTCGGCCCGCGCCGCCGATTGCAGTGCCGCCAGCATCAGCGCAAGGGCGGTGAACAGGATCCGGGTCATCATCGCACCTGCGTCGTCGCGCCGAGCATCTGGTCGGCAGCGGTGATGACCTTGGCGTTCAACTCGTAGCCACGCTGCGCCTGGATCAGATCAGTGATCTCGCGCACGGCATCGACCGAGCTTTCCTCGAGATAACCCTGCCTGAGTGTGCCCAACCCATCTTCGCCCGGATTGCTCTGGACCGGCGCGCCGGAGGCTGCGGTTTCGAGGAACAGGTTTGACCCCATCGCCTCGAGCCCGTGATCATTGCTGAAGCCCACAAGACTGATCTGGCCCAAAAGCTCCGCCTCGACCCGGTCGACGAAATAGGCATAGACCTCGCCATCGGCGTTTATCGAGATCTGGCGCGCATCGTCGGGAATGGTGATGCCGGGGCTGACCTCATGGCCGTCGGCGGTCACGATCAGCCCGTCGCCCGTGCGTTGCAGCGCGCCATCGCGGGTATAGGCCGATGCGCCCGAGGGCAGCGTGACCTCGAGCCAGCCGCGCCCTTCGATCGCCACGTCAAGCACGCCGCCCGAGGCACCCAATGCACCCTGTGCCATATTGATTGACACCGAAGACGGGCGCACGCCGAGGCCGACCTGCACGCCTGTCGGCACCACAGTGCCGTCCGAGGCGTTGATTGCGCCCGCGCGCACCATTTGCTGATAGTGCAGATCAGCGAAATCGGCGCGCCGCGCGCTGTAGCCCGTCGTGTTCATGTTGGCGAGGTTGTTGGCGATCACGTCGACGCGCAGCTGTTGCGCGCTCATCCCGGTCGCGGCAATGTCGAGGGCTCTCATGCGTCATCTCTTCTCATTGGCGCGCGCCGGCCGTGCGCAGGAAATCGCGGACGCGCTGATCCTCGGCATCAAGGAAACTCGCGCCCAGCTCATAGGCGCGCTGCACCTCGATCATCCGGGCGATCTGCACGATGGGGTCGACGTTCGACCGTTCGACCATTCCTTGTAGAAGAATGCCGCCCTGTGCCGGTTCCACACCGCTTTCGGCGGTAAACAGCACGCCCGCGCGGCGGGTCAGCTCAATGGGGTTCACCGGCTGCCACAACCCGATCTGCGTGACCGGCTGGCCATCGGCGCTGAGCGTGCCGTCCTGCGCGATGGTGATCGAGGCCGCATCGGGCGGCACGAACACCTGCGCGCCGCCTGCATCGAGCAGCATGTGCCCATCGGGCGTCGCCAGTTCGCCAAATGCCGTGCGCACGAAATTTCCGGCCCGCGTCAGCGCCTCGCCCTCGGGTGTCTGCACAAGAAAGAAGCCTTCGCCTTCGATGGCGACGTGAAAGGGCGACCCGGTCTGGTCGAGCGCGCCTTGCTGCGCCGAGATGGCGCGGCCCGTCGCATGGGCCATCGACAGGCTGTCGGTCTCGCCCTCCAGACGGCGGACATGTTCGGCGAAGACCACGCCTTCGGCCCGGTAGCCGGCGGTGGCCATGTTTGCGATGTTGTGGGCCACGACCTGCATTTCCGTCAGCAGGCCGGATTGGCGGGTCAGCGTGGTATAGGTGGCGTTGTCCATCTGCGTCACATGCCTGCGATGATCGGGATCAGCGTGTTGGCGAAATAGCCGGTCAGCGTCGAGGTCATGAAGCTCATCGAGACCCAGAAGACGGCCAGGATCGCGGCCAGTTTCGGCACGAAGGTCAGCGTCATTTCCTGGATCGAGGTCAGCGCCTGGAACAGGCCCACGATGATGCCCGAGATCAGCGCCGCGACAAGGATAGGGGTGGAGATCAGCACCGCCGCCCAAAGCCCCTGACGCAGCGTGTCGAAGAAGATCATCTCGTCCATCAGACCGGCATCCTCAGGATTTCCTGGTAGGCCTCGACCACGCGGTCGCGGACGGTCACGGCGGTTTCCACGGCAAGTTCCGTCTGCGCGAGCGCGGTCACCAGCGCATGCGGATCGGCCCCCGTGGTCATGGCCGCGCGGGCCTGCGCCTCGCCTTGGGCGAGGGTCTGGGTAAAGCCCGTCACAGCGGCGGTGAAGGCGGCACCGGCCCCTTCGGCCTGCGGGGTGGGTTGGGCGGCGAGCCGCGATTGCGCATAGGCCTGCAGCGCCAGAGTGTTGCGGATATCCATGGTCTACCCCCCCCCGTCAGCGCCGCAGAAGATCGTTGAGCGATGACGACATCTGCCGCACCTGATCGAAGACGCGCAGATTGGCCTCGTAGCTCCGCTGCGCCTCGCGGGCGTCGGCCAGTTCGACCACAAGGTCGACATTCGAGCCCAGATAATGCCCGCTTTGATCGGCCATCGGGTGACCGGGGTCGAACACCTGCGGCAGGGCGCGCTGGTCAAGAGCTACCCGGCCGGGCTGGACGGCACCCTCGGGCGCGCCCGGGCCGCGCATCTCCTCGAAGCTGACGATCTTGCGGCGGTAGCCGGGCGTGTCGGCATTGGCGATGTTTTCGGACACATGGCGGATCCGGTCGGCCTGCGACCGCATGCCGGAGGCCGCGACACCGAGGGCGGAGCTGAAATCGGTCATCTCATTCTCCTATAAGACCTATCGCCCGATACTGGTGCGCAGGATCGACATGGCCGAGCCATAGACCTGCAAGGCGCGGGAATGGGCGCGCTGCGCCTCGATCCCGCGCAGCATTTCCAGTTCGAGAGAGACGGAATTTCCGTTGGGCGAGGCGGTGCCATTGGCGTCGATCGTCCGGACCGGCAGACCGTCGCGCGGGCCGCCACCCATCTGCATCTCGCGCCAGGTTTCGTCGAAGCTGCTGATGTCGCGCGCGCGGTAGCCGGGTGTGTCGGCATTGGCGATGTTCTGGGCCACCACGGCCTGCCTTGCCGCCGCGTGCTGGGCACGTGCGCTGGCAAGGGCAAAGATCTCGAGCCTGTCGAACATCGGGGCTTCTCCCACTTCGGCTACACGGATGCTTAACGGTGATTCCTTTAGAAACGGTAAGTGACGCCCCCGCGGCGCCACTGGCCGGAGGATTCGCCCATGCCCGATGATGTCTTCGATCCCTTGCGCGCGCGGCTGCGTGATATCCGGCCTGCGCGCAGTGTCGGGCAGATCACGGCGCTGGGCCGCGATCATGTGCGGGTAACGGGCCTTGACCGGATCGCCGCGTTGGGCGACCGGGTCCGGATCGGGGATGCCCTTGTGGGCGAGGTGCTGCGGATCGACGCGCAGGGCTGTACGGTGATGCCCGAAGGCGCGCCTGACGGCATACGGCTGGGCCAGCCGGTCACCCATCTGGGACCGGCCAGCCTGTCGCCGCATCCCGGCTGGCTGGGGCGTGTGATCGACCCCGACGGGCGGCCTCTGGACGAGCGGCCGCTGTTTCCCGGGCCTCGCGCCGTGCCGCTCTTGGCGCCGCCACCGCCTCCGGCGCAGCGTCGTGGTCTGGGGCAGCGGTTGCGCACCGGCTTCGCGGTCTTCGACACACTGCTGCCGATCGTGCGTGGGCAAAGGGTCGGCCTGTTCGCGGGCTCGGGCGTGGGCAAGTCACACCTGATCGCGGGTCTGGCGCAGGGCATCGCGGCCGATGTGGTCGTGATCGGCCTGATCGGCGAGCGCGGGCGCGAGGTGCGCGATTTCGTGGCCGAGACGCTTGGCGCGGGTGGGCTGGCGCGCGCTGTCGTTGTTGTCGCCACATCGGATCAGCCTGCCCTGACCCGCGCACGGGCGGCCTGGGCAATGATGAGCGTGGCGGAATATTTCCGCGACCGGGGGCTGCATGTGCTGGTTCTCGCCGACAGCATCACCCGCTTCGCCGAGGCGCAGCGCGAGGTCGCCGCCGCCGTGGGCGAGCCCTTCGGCCCATCAGGGTTTCCCGCC
The DNA here is from genome assembly GCF_003148775.1 of Roseicyclus mahoneyensis. Lineage (GTDB taxonomy): Bacteria > Pseudomonadota > Alphaproteobacteria > Rhodobacterales > Rhodobacteraceae > Roseicyclus > Roseicyclus mahoneyensis. The sequence continues at coordinate 75,274 of NZ_QGGW01000006.1, read as the reverse complement.
TCCATGGCACAGATGGTGATGGCGTTGGCCGAGCGCGCCGGGCCGGGTGGCGCGGGACAAGGCGATATCACTGCCGTGCTCTCGGTGCTTGTCGCAGGCTCCGACATGGAGGGGCCGGTTGCCGATGTGATGCGCGGCGTGCTCGATGGCCATGTCCTGCTCAGCCGCGACATCGCGGAACGCGGCCGCTATCCGGCCATCGACCTGCTGCGGTCGGTGTCGCGCGCATTGCCCGGTGCCGCCAGCGTGGAGGAAGGAAAACTGATCCAGCGGGCTCGCCAGCTCCTTGGCGCCCATGACCGGACCGAGATGATGATCCAGGCGGGTCTCTATGCGGCGGGCAGCGATCCGGTGACGGATGCGGCGATTGCGGTCTGGCCCGCGCTCGACGCCTTTGTCGCGGCACAGGGTGGTGCGATCCCCGAAGAGAGTTTCGTCCATCTGCGTGGAATTCTTGACGCCGTCGACCCCGATCGGCGCGGAACCCGTGCCGCGCGCGCCGTGTTCGAGGATCGCCCTGCGCCTGTCAGGGCGGCGCCCGGCAGCCCATGATTGTCACCGAATGGCGCCAAGCAGGATCAAGGCGGAATACCCCGGCGTCAGGGGTGACGGCCCTGCCGAAGCCTCGGTCCGCAAGGTGAAGCTTCGGATCAGACCCTCCACCCGGACGGGGTCCGTGAACTGGGTGAAGTCCGACGATCCCGACAGCCGCCGGGCGCCATCACGAAAGGCCTTGAGTTGCAGATCGAGATCGAGCGTTCCAATCGAGGCCGGCAGGCCAAAGGCTGTTTCAAACACCTTGCGCAGCGGTGGGTTGCCCAGAACGGACAGCCAGCTCGTCGTATCGGTCAGGCCGCGTGCGGCCAGTTCCGGCACTTCCCGTTGCGCGGCAAGCGCAAGACGCATGTCCGGGCTTTGCGACCCTACGGCACGCTCGAAATCCTGCCGGGTGGACCGGGCAAGGATGTTGTCCGCAAATCCGGGCAGCCGGTTGCGCGGTGGCAGGGGGCCGCCGAAGCCAAAGGCCTCGGCAAAGGCGCGGTATCGCTTGTCGGCCAACCGGTTGACGAGCGCCGTGTCTGCCGTGACGGGATCGGAAAGGACCTTTTGTATGAAAGCTCGGTTCGGCAAGTCGTCTTGCAGGCCGAACGCGCCAAGGGCCACGCGCAACAGTCGAAAATCCGACACCAGTCCAGCGGCGTCCGTGACCTGCCCGATCTTCTCTCGGAAATAGGCAACGTCACGGGTTCCGGCCGGGTCGCCCGCAAAGCGCGCAACCTGATTCTCGAGGCTGCCTGACAGGAACCGCCATCCTGCGTAGCCCGCGAGCGGTATGAGGGGCTGGAAACTCATGGCCCATGCGCCGCGATCAGGCGTTCCTCACGCGGCAGCAAGGTACGCAGGGCCTTGAGCGCGTGATAGACCTGATCTTGCGTCAGATGCTCGGTCGCACGGGCCAACTGGCTGCGGCTGTCGGGGTCTGTGAAGACCTGGCTCAATTGTTCCATGCCCCGAAGCAGCTGGCTCTTGGCTTCGGGCAGGTCGGCATCGCCAGAGAGAACCAGTTGCGCAATGTAGCACACCCTGCGCACTGGCGTTGTCACCTCTTCTGGGTGGATCGCGTCGCGCAGGCGCAGGATGCTGGCGTTGGGCGTCATGATCGCCAGTCGCGCGCGCCGGTCGCCGTTCTCGATGACGGCGCCATTGATCAGCACCCGTTCGCGCGGGCCGAGTTTGAGGACAAGCCCACTCATGCTGTGCCCGCCTCGCCTGCAAGGCCGCGCATCACGGCCCGGTTGACGTCGATGAGCCCCTGCAGCGCCGCAACATCGCGCAGCGCTGCGCGGCTTTGCACTAAGGAGAATTCCGCGAGGTAGAACAACTGCGCCCGAAGCCCTTGCGGCAGAGCGTTATCGGCCCCTGCGAGGTCCGTCGCGAGCGCCGTCCACAGGCGGCGATTGTCGTGAAGTGCGGCGGCCCGAAGCACCATCGGAGCGCTGGGTTCCGTGGCGCGCGCCAGCCGGGCGGTGATGGCTTCGAAGGCGGCGAGTTCACTGCCACGCGCGGTGCGCACCGGGGCGGCGGCCGCGCCATAGGCGGTCTGTGCAAGCAAGGTGGCGGTCACGGGGTCTGTCCTTCTGGAAACGGCGGCAAGGGGAGAGGTGAACGAGACCGGCCCGGGGCGCGCATGCCCCCCGGACCGAGATCAGATCAACGGAACAGCGCGAGGATGTTCTGCGGTGCCTGGTTGGCGATCGAAAGAGACTGCGTTGCCAGCTGCTGCTGCACCTGCAGGGCCTGCAACCGGGCAGACGCCTCTTCCATATTGGCATCGACGAGGGTGCCGATCCCGGCCTTGAGACTGTCGATCAGTTTCGAGACGAAGTTTGATTGCGTCTCGATCCGGCCCTCGGCCGAGCCGAAAGCCGCCGCCGCGTCGATCGAGTTCTGGATCAGCGTCTCGATATTGTCGAGCGCTGCATCCGCACCGGCATTCGTGCGGACATCGATATTGTCGAGGCCGAACAACCCGCCCGAGGCCGCGCCAGTTCCGGTATTGGCCACGAGGGTCAGCGTCTGCCCGCCGGTTTCGGCATCGTCCACGGCCAGCTGCCAGGAATTCGTGTCGCTGTTGAACTGGACCTGCGCGGTCAGACCCTCGACCCTTGCGGAATCGATGGCCGTCTTGAGGCCGCGTGCGACATCCTCCATCGTCTCGCCCTTGCCGGCGACATAGGTGAAGTTGTCGCTGCCAAGGTTGATCCGGAACCCGCGCCCCTCCTCCACGGCCGCCGAGGCCGAGAAATTGACTGACGTTGCCCGCTGGACAAGGCTTTGCTGCGCGTTGGCGTCGGCGCCGGGCACTGCGACACCGTTGATTTCCTCGGCGATCAAGTTGCCGGGCGTCCCGGCCGTGGCCGTGACATTGAGATCGCTGAAGGCGTTGGTGTTGCGCAGGATGATCTTTCCGGCGGTTCCGATATCGACACTCAGGCCTTCGATGCCACGGGCGTTGATCGCCGCGGCAAAGCCTTCCTGAATTTCGGCCGCAGTGGCATCCGCGTCGCTGGTAAAGCTGAATTCATTGCCGTCGATGGTGATGTTGTAGCTTTCGCTGTTGGCCGCGGTGATGCCGATCTGCAGCGAGGAGCCGGTTGTGGCCCTCATGGCGGCACTATTGGTCGTGCCGGTGCCGACGGTGGCGAAACCCGCCGAGTTCAGATCCGTTTCCGCCGTTCCGAAGGTCCCGGCCGCCGTGGACAGGTCCTGACGCGCAACGGTGATATTGGCGGCCGCAACGGTCCCGCTTCCGGACCGGTCGAGTGAGGAGAGGATGTTCATGTCCTCCGTGCCCTTGACCAGATTCAACCCGTTGAACTGGGCTGCGTTCACCACCGAGGTGATCTGGTCGCGCAGCGCCGCGATATCCGTCTGGATCTTGCCGCGATCGACGTTTTCTTCCTGGGCGGCGACGATCTTGCCCTTGATGTCGGTCAAGAGGTCGGTGACCGTTTCGGCGGCCGTCCGCGCGACGGCGACGGTGGATTCCCCAAGGCTGAGGCTGTCGGAGATCCCCTTGAAGCCCTTGACGTCGGATTCCATAACCTTGGAAATCGCCCAGACCGCAGAATTGTCCCGTGCCGAGGCCACGGATTTGCCGGTGGAGATCTCGCCTTGGGTCTTTTGCAGGTTGGAGTTCACGGATTTCAGGGTCTGCAACGCCACCATGGCGCTCGTGTTGGTCAGAATGCTGGACATGTTCGTCCCCTTTCTCGCTTCTTCATGGCGCGGATTCGGCGCCTGTCACGTCATGGGCCTGTGTCGGCCCTGCGAAGTGTCTTCTGACAATTGCAGCCCGTAGTTCGGGGCCACGCCACCCGCCTGGGTGCAGGGCAACCCTTCGACGCAAAGACTGAACAACCCGCTAATCGGAGCCGGTCTTTGCCTTGGATTTTAGAGGATCGTCGCGCGGGTCGCTCAGCCACGCGACAGGAGCCGCCCGCTCACTGCGGGGGGGCTCTGACGACCGAGCGCGTCGTAGGTGGACAGCGGCGCGCCAGGGGCGCTGGGCCGCAGGTCGCGGGCCTGTGCGAGGCCGCGTTGCGCCGCCACGATCAGACGTGCATTGCGTGCGGCAAGTGTCGCCACGCGTGCGAGCCCCTGTTCGGGGAGATCTTGCCGCGAGAGGCTTTGCAGCGCCTGCTCCAGCTTGTGGGGCATGCGCGCAAGCTGATCCAGGTCACCGGCCAGCAAAGCCTCATGCTGGGTGGTCAGCAGGGCCTCGATGGTGGCAAGCGATCGATCCGCGCGCGTCATGATTGCGCCCCGTCGGCTGCGGAACTGCGCGCGACCAGCGCCCGGAACAGTGCTTCCGCCAGCCCTATTCCGCCGCGATCGGTCAGGGCCCGGGCATGTTCGTCCCGCAGCAGAGATACGAATTGTTCTTCCCCGACGCCGCCCCCAAAGCTGTCGCGGCCCTCGCCGAAGCCTGCATGTTTGAGCATTTCCGCCAGAAAGCTGGCCTCAAGCTCGCGCGCGACAGCGCGCAGGGCTTCTGCCTCTTCCGTCGGCGGACTGGCCGGCGCCACGACGGCAAGACCGGCTTGGCCCGTAACTGTCGGCGTCATGGTGATCCCTCGAATTGAGACGATTTCGCGCAACCCTGCCATGCGAGCGTAAACAATTCGTAAGGGGGTTTGCGTCATGCCTGACAGCGCGAGCAGAATTGGACTCCGGATGGAAGACTTGACGCATCTGACCCCCAACGCGGCCTTTGTGCCCCCTGGCAAAAGGCCCCCGGCCTTGCCAACGAGCGCGACGGCGGCCTTTCGCGTCGAATTCGCATCGCCTTGGGATGTCCTCGGCCATCGGCAGGCCACGGATCACGGGTGGGGGGGGGACGGTGCACCGCAATCGATGGACGGGGTTACCTTCCCGATCGAGAGGGATCCGCATGGGCACGAGACTGAAAGCCACGGGCGCCGATCCTCTGGCCGGCCGTTGGCCGAAATCCCTACTCCTACTGTTGGCCCGTCCGAGGGTGTTGGCTCATCCGATGGTAGCGGATGGCCTGTCGCGCCCGTATCGGGCGGCCCGTTGCCGAATGAACCGGCGCTGGGCCCGCAGCCCATGTCGGTAGTGCCATTCGGCGATGGCGATGCGGCACTGATGGCGCCCTCGGCGGGTCTGCTGTTGCCGGAAGCCAGACACGCCGACTTGCTGCCGGCCGCGGCCCCGCAGCCTTCCGGCTTCGATGGTCTCTCCGGTGGCTTCGCCTATCCGGCACCGACCCGATCAGCCCCCCCGATCCCATTGGATAAGGACCGCGAAACCGCACCTGCTTTTCAAGCGACAGTGCCACCCGAGCTTGCTGTGGGGGCTGTCGAGAGTATGCCCTTGAATGAGATCGGGGACCTGCCGTTCAGCGCCGCGCCCGTCAATCTTGGGTCGGTGCCGGTCACCCTTAGGGATAGCTTGCCTGCACGTCGCGCAACGCCGGCGCAACCGATCACGGCACCCGCACCTCAGGCGCGACCGAGCACCGGCCTGCCGGGTGCCGCCATGTCAAGTGCAACCTTGCCCGCAGCGCTGCCGGCGATGCCGACTCCGGATCTGGAACACCCACCTGCGGAGTGGGGAGCGACCGCTTTGCACAAGCCGGTCGTTGATGAGTTCGGCAAGGTCGCGTCGCAGGGTCTTTCGGTCCCAAGACCTGCTGAGACCGGTCCAGCCGTTGCAACGACTGGGGAGCGATCCCTTGATCCAAGAGGTCACAACAGACCGACAATCGGACCGGTCGGTGCGAGCTTCCCGTTCTGGCCTTCGTCCGCTGGATTGACACCATCGGCAGACGAGCGTTTCGAACAAGCGCCTGTGATCCCTGCAAGGTCAGCGGTCTCGATGCAGGCAACAGATGGCCCCGACTTAGTCCCGCACGTGATGGTGCCGGCGCCGCCGCATGCTGAACAAGGTCCGGTCGCCCCCCCTGCCGCGCCGACCCCGATCCAGTCGCAAGCTCGGGGGGGCTTCGTCGTTGCGTTTGGCGCCTTGCGGGACGCAGGGTCGCCGCCGTCTGGCGCGACGGTGATGGCGGGCGTCGGCCATGAACACGTGGCATCAAGCCTCCACACCATCTTCGAAGACCCGGGAAATCTCCGCGGCGTCGTGGCGGTAGATGCTGGGCCCACGGTCGACATGGCCTTCGGCACCTCGGCCGCAGGCATGCCCGACAGGGGCGGGCCAGTCCCCGATCCCGCCCCGATCGCCCGTCAGGTCGCAAGGGCGGTGGTGGATGCATCGCGCGATCCGGGTGTTCCTCTCGATCTGACGCTGGATCCGCCGGAGCTTGGCCGCCTGCGACTTGGTTTTTCGGACGTCAACGGTGTGCTTACCGTCACCATCGCGGCAGAGCGGTCCGACACGGCCGATCTCATCCGCCGCCATGTCGCGCTGCTGGCGGAAGAATTCGCCCGCGCGGGTCTAGATGCGCCATCGGTCAGCATTTCCCACGGCGGTGCCGAACAGCGGTCGCGTGGTGGGTCTGTCACCCTGGCCGGGTCCGGCACCGAAGCAGCGTCCAGCCCCGATGCCCCTGCCCCAAGCGCTCGGGCCCGCCCCATGGGTGCGGCCGGGCTTGACCTGCGCCTTTGAACGTCAGCCAAGGACCCAAATGATGGATGTCTTTCCGACCACGACCCAAGCATCGGCCGCCCGCGCCGCGCCCGCCGCCGCGCCCAGCATGATCACCGCCGATTTCCAGACCTTCTTGCGTCTGCTGACCACGCAGATGCAGAATCAGGACCCGCTCAACCCGATGGAATCGACCGAGTTCGCCAGTCAACTAGCGCAATTTTCGGGCGTGGAACAACAGGTTCGCACCAATGACCTGCTGACCGGCCTTCAGGCCGGGCTCGCCACGCAGGGCATGGGCCAGTTGGGTGGCTGGATCGGGATGGAGGCCCGGGCCGAGATGCCGGTGAATTTCGAAGGCCAGACCGTGACGCTGGCCGGTGCGCCGAATGTCCTTGCAGATCGGATGGAACTGGTCGTGCGCGACGCACGGGGCTTGGTGGTGCAGCAGATCCCGGTGCCGCTCAGTGCCGACAGGTTCACGTGGGACGGCACCGACCTGTCGGGCAACACCGTGCCCGAAGGCGTTTACAGCTTCACCATCCAGAACTGGTCGGGCGAGGACATGATCGAGGAACGCGGCGCGATGGTCTATTCCATCATCGAGGAGGCGCAGCTTGTCGGTGGCGAGGTCTGGCTGACCATGGAAGGCGGGTTGAGCATTCCGGCGCAGACGGTCCTTGGCCTGCGCCGTGCGGCTTCCTGATGGACTTTCAGATCAAGGCGATCAGCGCCGCAAGCCCACCGCCCAGCACAAGGCCCGCCGCGCCATAGCCGATCCGCTCGGGCCATGGATTGCGCGGAGCGGGGCGTTGCGGGTTGGCCTGCGCCAACAGCGCCTGTTCTGCCAGTGCGGGCAGCCGGGGGCCAAAACGCGAGAGAACGCGCACGGTGTGCCACAGGTCGCGTACCACGGCCTTGGGGCCGACATGTTCGGTGATGTATTCCTCGACCACGGGGCGGGCAACGACCCAGATGTTGATGTCATTGTCGAGCGAGCGCGCCACGCCCTCGACCACCACCATGGTACGCTGGAGCAAGATCAGCTCGGTCCGGGTTTCCATTCCGAAACGTTCGGTCACTTCGAACAGGTAGGCCAGCAGGCGGGCCATGGAAATGCGGCTGGCATCCATGCCGAAGATCGGCTCGCCCACCGACCGCAGGGCTTGGGCGAATTCGTCGATGTCGCGGTCGGCCGGCACATAGCCCGCCTCGAAATGCACCTCGGCGACGCGGCGGTAATCCTTGCGGATGAAGCCCATCAAGATCTCGGCGTAGACGCGCCGCGTGTAGGCATCAAGCCGCCCCATGATCCCGAAATCCAAGGCCACGATATCGCCATTCGGCGCGACCTTGAGGTTGCCCTGATGCATATCGGCGTGAAAGAAACCGTCGCGCAGCGCATGGCGCAGGAACATCTGCAGAACGCGCGCGCCCAGGGCCTTGCGGTCGAAGCCCGCTGCGTCGATGGCGGCAAGGTCGGACATGGTGATGCCCTCGACCCAGCCCAGCGTCATCATGCGACGCGACGAAAGGAACCATTCGATTTCCGGCACGACAAAGCCTTCGTCGCGCTGCGTGTTGGCGTGGAACTCGCCGCAGGCCGAGGCCTCGATCCGCAGGTCCAGTTCCTGCATCACCACGCCTTCGAAATGCTCGATCACGGCGCGCGGGCGCAGTCGGCGCGAGGCAGGCGACAGCGTCTCGACCACCCAGGCGATCAGATAGAAGGCGTCGATATCCTTGCGAAAGGCGCGCTCGATGCCGGGGCGCAGGATCTTGACCGCCACGGAGCGCCCGTCGTGGGCGCGCCTCGCCTTGTGGACCTGCGCGATGGAGGCGGCGGCGACCGGTTCGGAAAACTCGGAAAACAGCGCCTCGACGGGCTTTTCCATCTCCTGCGCGACCACACGGCGCGCCTCGGAGAGCGGAAAGGGCGGGAGCTTGTCTTGCAGAACCTGCAATTGCAGCGCCATCTCGGGGCCGACCACATCGGGGCGCGTCGACAGGATCTGGCCGAACTTGATGTAAGCCGGGCCAAGGGCTGTCAGCGCGCGGGGCACCGGTGGCACCGAAGGGTCGCCGCGAAGGCCGAGCCATTTGAACGGCCAGCCTAGCACGCGCGCCGCCACCCTGATCGGGGCGGGCGCATCCACCGCTTCGAGCACGGCCTTCATCGCGCCCGTGCGCTCGAAAGTCGCGCCGGTGCGGATCAGCCGCCAGATGTTGTGGGGGCCCTTCACCTCAGATCTTCCACCCCGAATGCAGCGCCGCGATGCCAAGTGACAGGTTGCGGTAGCTGACCTGTTCGAAGCCCGCGGTGCGGATCATGGCCGCGAAGGTTTCCTGATCGGGAAAGCGGCGGATCGATTCGACGAGATATTGGTAGCTGTCGCGGTCACCCGCGATCAGCTGGCCCATACGGGGGATCACGTTGAAGGAATAGAGATCGTAGAGCTTTTGCAGCCCGTCATTGGGCAGTTGCGAAAACTCCAGCACCATCAGCCGCCCACCGGGGCGCAAGACGCGAAACGCCTCGGCCAGCGCATCGGGGATGCGGGTGACGTTGCGGATGCCGAAACTGATCGTGTAGCGGTCGAAACTGTTGTCCGCGAAGGGCAGCGCCATCGCATCGCCCACGATCCAGTCGAGCTTGTCGGCCAGTTGCGCGGCTTCTGCCCGTTTTTGTCCCTCGATCAGCATCGATTCGGTCAAGTCGAGCACGGTGGCCGTCGCGCCCGGCGCGCGGCCCAGAAAGCGAAAGGCCACATCGCCCGTGCCGCCCGCCACATCGAGCAGGCGCTGGCCGTCGCGGGGGGCCAGCCAATCCATCATCGCATCCTTCCAGACGCGGTGGATGCCCATGCTCATCACATCGTTCATGATGTCGTATTTCGAGGCGACATTGGTAAAGACGCCATGGACCATCCCGGCCTTCTGGTCCTCGGCGACCTCCTGGTAGCCGAAATGGGTGGTGCGACCGTCCTTGTCCTCGGGCATCAAGGCTTGTCCTTCTCGTTCCCACACCCTTGTTATAGGGCTTGCCAAGGGCGTTACACCCTCGCCCATATCCTAGGAAAGCCCGCTTTGCCCGAACTTCCAGAAGTCGAGACAGTCCGTCGCGGGTTGGCCCCGGTGCTGGAGGGCGCACGGATCGCCCGCGCGCGGGTCAACCGGCCTGATCTGCGCTGGCCTTTCCCCGACCGGATGGCCGAGCGGCTGACCGGGGCAAGGGTCGACCGGCTGAGGCGGCGGTCGAAATACATCCTTGCCGATCTCGACACCGGAGAGACGCTGATCGTGCATCTGGGCATGTCGGGGCGGATGATCGTCTCCGGCGGCGGCGAAGGGCGCGACATGCTGGCACAGTTCCACCACCTGCACCCGGCGCCGGAAAAGCACGACCATGTCATCTTGGATACCGATGCGGGCGCGCGCGTCACCTTCAACGATGCGCGGCGGTTCGGGGCGATGGACCTTTGCGCGACGGACGCTGTCGAGCGGCACAAGCTGATCGCGGGGATCGGGCCGGAGCCCTTGGGCAATGCCTTTAACGAGGCGCATCTGATCGCGGCCTTCCGCGGCAAGCGCACGCCGGTCAAGGCGGCGCTGCTGGATCAGGGTATCGTCGCGGGTCTGGGCAACATCTATGTCTGCGAGGCGTTGCATCGCGCAGGCATCTCGCCCCTGCGTCATGCGGGGCGGATCGGCGCGGCGCGGGTCGCGGCATTGGTGCCGATCATCCGCGCTGTGCTGGCCGAGGCGATCGAGGCGGGCGGATCATCCTTGCGCGATTACCGGCAGGCGGATGGGGAGTTGGGTTATTTCCAGCACAGCTTTCGCGCCTATGGCCGTGAGGGAGAACCCTGCCAAACCCCCGATTGCCAAGGGACAATCCACCGCAAGGTGCAGTCCGGGCGGTCGAGCTTCTATTGCCCGGCCTGTCAAAGATAGCTTGAAACCGCGCGCCGGGGTGCTAACCCTCGCCCCTTGAGCCCCGCGTGGCACCCACAGCCGGAGAGCTGGAAGACATGGCCTATGAGACCCTGATCGTCGAGATCGAAGATCACATCGCGCTCATCAAGCTCAACCGCCCCGATGCCCTGAACGCATTGAATTCCACCCTGCTGGGGGAATTGGCGAAGGCGCTGAAGTCAGCGGATGAGAATGACAAGGTGCGCTGCATCATCCTGACCGGCAGCGAAAAGGCCTTTGCGGCTGGCGCCGACATCAAGGAGATGGCCGAGAAAAGTTTCGTCGATGTCTTTGCCGAGGACATGTTCGGCACCGACGCGGAGCAGATGCTGCGGACCCGCAAGCCGATCATCGCCGCTGTGTCGGGCTATGCGCTGGGCGGGGGGTGCGAGCTGGCGATGATGTGCGATTTCATCATCGCTGCCGATACCGCGAAATTTGGCCAGCCCGAGATCAACCTGGGCGTCGTGGCGGGGATGGGTGGCACCCAACGCCTGACGCGCTTTGTGGGCAAGTCCAAGTCGATGGACATGCACCTGACCGGCCGGTTCATGACCGCCGAGGAGGCCGAGCGCTGTGGCCTCGTGTCCCGCGTCGTGCCCGCCAAGAAGCTGATGGACGAGGCGATGGCGGCAGCCACAAAGATCGCCGAGAAGTCCATGCTGGCCACGCTTGCCGTAAAGGAAGCGGTCAACCGCAGCTACGAGACGACGCTGCGCGAGGGGTTGCTGTTCGAACGGCGGCTGTTCCACAGCATGTTTGCGACCGAGGACCAGAAGGAGGGCATGGCCGCCTTCCTCGAAAAACGCGAGCCTCAGTTCCGCGACAAGTGACGGACAGGGTCGGCGAAGGTGTTTGCATCCCGCCTCGAAACCCGCTAAGGGGCGCGCCAGACATGCGTGTGAGGCCCGCCTAAGGCCAGAGTCGCCCGGTAGTGAACCCGGGGTCGGGATCTCCCGCGCTGAATCTATTTTGACGTGACCCGACCAGACGAAAGAGACACAAGCCATGGCCAATTCGCCCCAGTCCAAGAAACGCGCCCGCCAGGCGGACCGCCGCTTTGCCATCAACAAGGCACGCCGCTCGCGCATCCGCACCTTCCTGCGCAAAGTCGAGGAAGCCATCGCCGCAGGCGATCACGATGTTGCACAAGCAGCCCTCACAACAGCCCAGCCAGAGATGATGCGCGGCGTGACCAAGGGTGTGTTGCACAAGAACACCGTGGCACGGAAAATGTCGCGCCTGTCGTCCCGCGTGAAGGCCCTCAAGGCCTGAGAGCAAGCGGCAACGAACCTGCCATAAAGGCGCGCCCGTTCCACGGCGCGCCTTTTTTGATTTGAAAATGTCCTTAAGTCAGAAGCCTCTAACCGGGCACGTCAGATTCGATCCGCGTTCACGTATCTGTCAAGATTGAAGAGTCGTTGCAGGGGCCACGTCCCATCCGCTAGCTTGATCCAGCGATTCAGGCGCCTTGGGGGGCGGATTTGGGGAGCAGAGACGGCTTCGAATGATAAAGGCGACCCTCACGGGAACGCCGGTGCGCACAGCACGTGCGGTTCGAATGCAATCTTTGCTTAAGGCATGCGGGGCAGGCTTCGGCCGGAACCACGCCGCCTTTTTGCCTTGGGTTCGACCTGCGGATGCCGGACTAGCGGTCCATGACATGAGCCCGTATGCCCGTTGCCCTTGTGTGCATCGGACACTTCCGGTTTGTCTTGTGACCGTGGTGCGGCCCGCAACCACGGACGGGGGAGGGACAGCCTTCGTCGGCATCTAGCAGCCGGCCTTGATCGTTGTGATCCCAGGTTCTGGGAAGTGCGAGTGTATGTGGCCGTTGGCAGGCGGCGAGGAAAAAAAGAACGAGGATGGACCAAAAGATGACGCACGAGACGTGGGGGCAAGTCCGGGGGGAGCTGCTCAAATCGGTCGGAGAGAACAATTTTTCAGCCTGGATAGACCCCATCGTATTCGATCGTCTTGACGCCCGCACTGCACGTTTTCACGTGCCCACCAATTTCTTCGGGTCGTGGGTGTCGCAGAACTTCGGCGACGTCATCTTGCGTCACCTGATTTCGGCTGGTGTCGGGGTGGACCGCGTGGAATTCGCCGTGGGGGCGGACATGGCCAGCAGGGCCGTGAACCGCAACGATGCGCCCGCCAGCGTCATGCCGGCGTCCATCGGCAGCCCGCTTATCAATGGCACCAGCGCCCGGCCCGCATCGGCGGCCCATCGCACCGGAACCGAGGACTTGCCGGGAGCGACGTTGAACCCGGCCTACACCTTCGACAATTTCATCGTCGGCAAGCCAAACGAACTCGCCCATGCCGCCGCCCGCCGTGTCGCCGAAGGGCGTGACGTGACCTTCAACCCGCTGTTTCTTTACGGTGGTGTCGGACTGGGCAAGACGCATCTGATGCATGCCATCGCCTGGGACCTGCGGACGCGTTTCCCGCAGGCGCGCATCCTGTACCTCTCGGCGGAACAGTTCATGTACCGCTTCGTCCGGTCGCTGCGCGAGCAAGACACCATGACCTTCAAGCAGATCTTCCGCTCGGTCGATGTGCTGATGGTCGATGACGTGCAGTTCATCGCCGGCAAGACCTCGACGCAGGAGGAATTCTTCCACACGTTCAACGCGCTGGTGGAAGAGGGCAAGCAGATCATCATCTCGGGCGACCGCGCGCCGGTCGACATGGATGAGCTGGACGCGCGCATTGCCTCGCGGCTGCAATGCGGCCTTGTCGTCGACCTGCACCCGACGGACTATGAATTGCGCCTTGGCGTGTTGCAGCACAAGGCCGAACAGGCCATGGCGCGCAATCCGCAGATCAAGCTGGCTGATGGCGTTCTGCAATTCATGGCGCAACGCATTTCGACCAATATCCGTGTGGTCGAGGGCGCGTTAACCCGTCTGTTTGCCTTTGCCGATCTGGTCCGGCGCGAGATCACCATCGAGATGGTGCAAGATTGCCTCGCCGACATCTTGCGGTCGACCGACCGCAAGGTGACGCTGGATCAGATCATCAAGACCTGCTGCGAATACTACAAGATCCGGCAGGCCGACATCACCGGCACCAGCCGTGCACGCGCAGTCGCGCGACCGCGCCAGATGGCGATGTACCTGTCCAAGACACTGACCACCCGCAGCTACCCCGAGATCGCCCGCAAGCTGGGCGGGCGTGACCACACGACGGTTCTGTATGGCGTGCGCAAGATCGAGGAATTGATGAGCGTCGACAGCCAGATCGCCGAGGATGCCGAGATTTTGCGCCGGATGCTGGAGGCCTGAGGGCCCCACCCGGACGCCCCGGGGTCGGTGAGGGCTTGACGCCCGGGGCGGGCGCAGACACTGCTGTAAAAAACGGTTGTGCTGACGGGGCATGCGGCTAGTGTCGCAGCCCCCGCATCTTGTCGGAGCCAGGGTCATGAAACTGTCGATCGAGCGCGCCACGCTGTTGCGCGCTGTCTCTCAGGCGCAGTCGGTGGTCGAGCGCCGCAACACCATTCCGATCCTCGCCAATGTCCTGATCGAGGCCGAGGGCGACAGTGTCAGTTTCCGCGCCACCGATCTGGATATCGAGGTGGTCGACCGCGCTCCGGCCATGGTCGAGCGTGCGGGTGCCACGACCGTCTCGGCGGTCACGCTGCACGAGATCGTGCGCAAGCTGCCAGATGGGGCGCTGGTGACCTTGAGCGACGACAGCGCCTCGGGGCGACTGACGGTGCAGGCGGGGCGGTCGAACTTCCAGCTGGCGACCCTGCCCAAGGAAGATTTCCCGGTCATGACCTCGACCGAATACTCGGCGAATTTCGCTGCCCCGGCGCCAGTCTTGCGGCGGCTCTTCGACAAGTCGAAATTTGCCATCTCGACCGAAGAGACGCGCTATTATCTGAACGGCGTCTATTTTCATGTCGCCGAGGGCGACACCGGCCCGGTCCTGCGCGCGGTGGCGACCGACGGGCACCGGCTGGCACGGATCGACGCTTTGCTGCCGGATGGCGCGGCCGGCATGCCCGGCGTGATCGTGCCGCGCAAGACAGTGGGCGAGATGCGCAAGCTGCTCGATGATGACGATGCGCAGATCGCGGTGTCTGTGAGCGAGACCAAGATCCGCTTTGCCACGCCCGAGATCACGCTGACCTCCAAGGTAATCGACGGCACCTTCCCCGATTACGCCCGCGTCATCCCGACGGGCAACACCCGCCGGATGGAGGTGGATGCCGCTGATTTCGCCAAAGCCGTGGACCGCGTCGCCACCGTGTCTTCTGAACGGTCGCGCGCGGTGAAGCTGGCGCTGGACGAGGATAGGCTGGTTTTGTCGGTCAACGCGCCGGACGCTGGCAACGCCGAGGAAGAACTGGCCGTGGCCTATGGCGACGACCGGCTGGAGATCGGGTTCAACGCGAAATACCTGCTGGAAATCGCCAGTCAGGTAGACCGCGAAAACGCGGTCTTCCTGTTCTCAAGCCCCGGTGAGCCGACGCTGATGCGCGAAGGCAATGATACGACAGCGATCTATGTCGTGATGCCGATGCGGGTGTGAGCAGGCGCGCCGGTGTTTGTGATGCCTCCGGCGGGCATATTTTCGGAAAGATGAAGGAGCGGGTGCGATGAGCGCGGTTTTCGTCGCGTCCCTGACCCTGTCGCATTTCCGCAGCCACCGTCGCGCGCGGCTTGAGCTTGACGGGCGGCCGGTGGCCATCCACGGCCCCAATGGCGCGGGCAAGACCAACCTGATCGAAGCGGTATCGCTCCTGTCGCCCGGCCGCGGCCTGCGTCGTGCGGCGGCCGAAGACATCATCCGCCGCCCCGAAGCGATCGGCTGGAAGGTCGTGGCCGAGGTGGCGGGCGGCGGTCTGGGCCACGAGATCGAGTTGAGCGCCGAACCCGGACAGCCGCGCGGGACGCGGATCGACGGCAAGACCAGCCCCCAGACCGCGTTGGCGCGCCTCTTGCGCATCGTGTGGCTGGTGCCGTCGCAGGACCGTCTCTGGATCGAGGGGGCGGATGGGCGGCGGCGGTTGCTCGACCGTATCGCGCTGAGCTTTCTGCCAGACCATGCCGAGGCGGCGCTGGGCTATGAAAAGGCCATGCGCGACCGTAACCGCCTGCTCAAGGATCAGGTCACCGACGCGCGCTGGTACAACGCATTGGAACGCCAGATGGCCGAGACCGCTGCGATGATCACCACCAACCGGCGTGACGCGGTTGCCCGTATCCTCGCGGCGCAAGACGGGGCTGCCACGGCTTTTCCCGCCGCAGGCCTGACGCTCGAGACTGACGACCTGACCACGGCGGAGAGTTACGCCACCGCATTTGCTGATAGCCGCAGGCGCGACATGGCCGCAGGCCGGGCACTCGTGGGTCCGCACCGGGCGGACCTGGTCGCCACATATGTCGACAAGGGTATGCCCGCCGCGCAATGTTCGACCGGCGAGCAAAAGGCGCTGCTTGTCTCGCTGATCCTCGCCAATGCGCGCGCGCTGAAGGCGGAGACTGGGGCCGCACCGCTGGTATTGCTGGACGAGGTCGCGGCCCATCTGGACGCAGGCCGCCGTGCCGCGCTGTTCGATGAGATCTGCGCCTTGGGCGCGCAGGCTTGGATGACAGGGACGGGCCCGGAGCTCTTCATCGAATTGGGGCCGCGCGCGCAATATGTGGCGGTCGCCGATCACGGTGGGGCGAGCGAGGCCCGGATTGTCGACGCGAGTGTTCCATGACCGTCACCTTCGACCAACTGGCGCTTTACGCCGCCGCCATGGCGGGGCTCTGGGTCATTCCGGGCCCGGTCTGGGTCGCGCTGACGGCGCGCGCGCTGTCGGGCGGCATGGCGGGTGCCTGGCCGCTGGCGGTGGGCGTGGCGTTGGGCGATCTGATCTGGCCGCTTTGCGCGATCCTGGGGCTGGCCTGGGTGCTGTCGCTCTATGGCGACGCGTTGGCGGTGATGCGCTGGATCGCGGCGGGGGTGTTCATCGTGATGGGCCTCCTCCTGTTCCGCGCACCTGCCAAGACCCCCGGCACCGACAGCCGAATGACCCGCCCGGGCCTTTGGCCGGGGTTCTCGGTCGGTGTGGCGGCGGTGATCGGCAACCCCAAGGCGATCTTGTTCTACATGGGGTTCCTGCCCGGTTTCTTTGACCTGACGCGGGTCACGGCCCCCGATATTGCCGCGATCCTTGCGATTTCGGCGGTGGTGCCGCTGATCGGCAACCTTGGGCTTGCGCTGTTTCTCGACCGGGCGCGGCGGCTGTTGCAAAGCCCGCAGGCGATCCGCAGGCTCAACATCGGCTCGGGCGTGTTGCTGATCGGGGTGGGCGTGGCGATCCCCTTTGTCTGAAGGCGCAAGCGGTTCGGGGGCGGGTGTGTCTCAACGCCTAAATCTTGTGTCTGCGACGTGACATTCCCCGTCGCGGGGGGTATAAAATCGGCAACCAGAACAGGCAGACCACCCTATGGCAGACAACGCCCCCGCGCCGAATGAATATGGCGCCGATTCCATCAAGGTTCTCAAAGGCTTGGAGGCGGTTCGCAAGCGCCCAGGCATGTATATCGGTGATACCGACGATGGCTCGGGCCTGCATCACATGGTCTACGAGGTCGTCGACAACGGCATCGACGAGGCGCTGGGCGGCTATGCCGACGCGGTGACGGTCACGCTGCATGCTGATGACAGCGTTTCGGTGCGCGACAACGGGCGCGGTATTCCGGTCGGCATCCACGAGGGTGAGGGGGTTTCCGCCGCCGAGGTCATCATGACCCAGCTGCACGCAGGCGGCAAATTCGACCAGAATTCCTACAAGGTCTCGGGCGGTCTGCACGGCGTCGGCGTGTCGGTGGTCAACGCGCTGTCCGACTGGCTTGACCTGCGCATCTGGCGCGACGGCAAGGAGCATTACGCACGCTTCGAGGGTGGCTTTACCGTCAAATCGCTGGAAGTCGTGGGCGACAGCGGCGGCCAGACCGGCACCGAGGTGCGGTTTCTGGCCTCGACCACCACCTTCTCGAACCTCGAATACTCGTTCAAGACGCTCGAAAACCGGCTGCGCGAACTGGCCTTCCTGAACTCCGGCGTCAAGATCGTGCTGGAGGATCTGCGCCATGCGGAGCCGCAGCGGGTCGAGATGATCTACGAGGGCGGCGTGCGCGAATTCGTGCGCTACCTCGATCGGTCAAAGACCTCTGTCATGTCCGAGCCGATCTATGTGACCGGCGAAAAGGACGGCATCGGGGTCGAGGTCGCGATGTGGTGGAACGACAGCTACAACGAGATGGTGCTGCCGTTTACCAACAACATCCCGCAGCGCGATGGCGGCACGCATATGGCGGGCTTTCGCGGTGCGCTGACGCGGTCGATCAACACCTATGCGCAGTCGTCAGGCATCGCCAAGCGCGAGAAGGTGAATTTCACCGGTGACGACGCGCGCGAGGGGCTGACCTGCGTGTTGTCGGTCAAGGTGCCTGATCCGAAGTTTTCCAGCCAGACCAAGGACAAGCTTGTGTCGTCTGAAGTTCGGCCAGCGGTCGAGAACCTGATGAACGAAAAGCTGGGCGAGTGGTTCGAGGAACATCCGCAAGAGGCGCGGGTGATCGTCGGAAAGATCATCGAGGCGGCCTTGGCGCGCGAGGCAGCGCGCAAGGCGCGCGAGTTGACGCGGCGCAAGACGGCGATGGATGTCGCCAGCCTGCCCGGCAAGCTGGCCGATTGTCAGGAAAAGGACCCGGCGAAATCCGAGCTGTTCCTTGTCGAGGGCGACTCGGCCGGTGGGTCGGCCAAGCAAGGACGCTCGCGCCACAATCAGGCGGTGCTGCCGCTCCGTGGCAAGATCTTGAACGTGGAACGTGCGCGGTTCGACCGGATGCTCGGCAGTCAGGAGATCGGGACACTGATCACCGCGCTGGGCACGGGGATCGGGCGGGACGAGTTCAACATCGGCAAGCTGCGTTACCACAAGATCGTCATCATGACCGACGCCGACGTGGATGGCGCGCATATCCGCACGCTCTTGCTCACGTTCTTCTTCCGGCAGATGCCGCAGGTGATCGAGGGGGGCTTCCTCTACATCGCGCAGCCGCCGCTCTACAAGGTCAGCCGTGGCAAGTCCGAGGTCTATCTGAAGGATCAGGCCGCCCTCGAGGAATATCTGATCGCCCAAGGGATCGAAGGCGCGGTGCTGCGCCTGCCACAAGGCGAAGAGATCGCGGGTGCCGATCTGGCGCGTGTGGTCGAAGGCGCGCGGCAGTTCAAGCGCATCCTCGATGCCTTCCCCACCCATTACCCGCGCCACATCGTCGAGCAGGCGGCCATTGCAGGCGCGTTCGATCCTGGCCGGGCCGATGGCGACCTGCAGCGCGTGGCCGATGACGTGGCCAAGCGGCTGGATCAGGTGGCTCTGGAATATGAGCGCGGCTGGGCGGGACGGATCACGCAAGACCACGGCATTCGTCTGAGCCGCGTGCTGCGCGGGGTCGAGGAAATCCGCACGCTCGATGGCGCGGTTTTGCGGTCCGGCGAGGCGCGCAAGATCTCCGAGGTCAGCCGCGACAGCCGCGAGGTCTACCGCAACCCGGCCAAACTGGGCCGCAAGGACCGTGAGCAGTTGATCCACGGCCCGTCCGAGTTGTTGCAAGCGGTGCTGGACGAAGGCGCCAAGGGGCAGCAGATGCAGCGCTACAAGGGTCTGGGCGAGATGAACCCCGGCCAGCTGTGGGAAACCACGCTGGACCCCGAGGCGCGGACGCTTTTGCAGGTCAAGGTCGATGATCTGGCCGAGGCCGATGACATCTTCACCAAGCTGATGGGCGATGTGGTGGAGCCGCGGCGCGAGTTCATTCAGGCCAATGCGCTGAGCGTCGAGAATCTGGACTTCTGAGCAGCGCCCGTGGTGCGCCGTGACAGGCGCACCTTTCGCCCTTCGGGCCGCGGGTTGATTCGTTGCGCCCAGACCATTGACGCGATCCCTCCGACCAAAGGTAAGGGTGCCCTTACCATGGCCTCGTGCAGGCCGATAACATGGCGCTGACACACCGGCGACGGGCCGTTATCGCCGCCGCGACGGCCCGCGCAGACGGCGGCGTTGCGGAAAATAAAACCATATAAAATCAAATTCTTAATCCGATGACATCGGATAACATCCGGCTGTCATCGCCTGTCTTTTCGCGGAAATTGTCTGACATCGGGCACCTCGGCCAAGGTTTGGTCATCGGCTCACGGGGCACACACCCCAAGGGGCCGCACACACCGAACGACACATAGACCTGACCTGAACATTCAACCCAAAGGACCAAGACAATGACCATTTCCCTCTTCAAGACCGCCGCCGCCGCCACCGCGCTCGTCATCACCCTGTCGGCCCCGGCGCTGGCCACCTGCAACACCGCCTACACGGAACAGTGGGGCGGCGGGAACGGCATCGGCATCAACCAGAGCGGCTTCTGCAACGGCACGTCCGTCATTCAGAACGGTTGGGGCAACACCACGATCTCGACCACGGATGGCGCGTGGAACACCACGGCGGTCGGTCAGCAGGGCTGGAACAACCATGTGAACTCGACCCAGTCGGGCTGGGGCAACGCCAATGGCGTGGCACAGTTCGGGGCCAACAACACCGCCAATGTCCACAGCGGCGGTCACGGCAACGCGGTCGGCGTGATCCAGGTCGGCAACGGCAACTCGGCCACCGCCCAGTCCTACGGCAGCGGCAACGTCACCCTGATCATCCAGAACTGAGACAAGCGCCCCTCGGGGCGGGACAAATCCCGCCCTGTGCCCCTCCTCCGATCCCGGAAAGGACCGAGACCATGACCTTTGTTACCCCCAAGATGGCTCTTGGCACGGCGCTGACCGCCCTTGCCCTTGGCTGCACTGCCATCGCGGCCGACACCGCCGGGACGGCATCGGGCCCGCTGGCCTGCACGGTCGATGTGACCTCGCGCGGCGGCATGCTGACCGTCGAGGGTGTCGTCACGACCACCGAGGCCCTGTCGGGCAGCTACCACCTGCGTGTCGCCCGTGGCGGCATGCTGATGAACCAAGGCGGGCCCTTTGCGCTCCGCCCCGGTGAGACCGAACGCCTTGGCCGCGTCACGATGAACGGCCCCGCCTCGGGTCTCGAGATCGACCTGACGCTTGATGCCGACGGTCGCACCATCCGCTGCCCGGTCGATCTCTGACCGGGCGGTGCCCCCGCAACCCCTTTTGACCGATCCCGTTCCCATAACCCTGATTTGCAAAGGATCACTGCCATGTTCCGCAAAACCCTTACCGCCGCCGCCCTCGTCGCCACCACCGTCTTCGCCGGATTGCCGGCTGCCGCCAACGGCATGTTCAGCTTTACGGTGAATGCCTCCAACGCCCGGGAAGCCAACGCGATCCGCGCCGGTCTGACCCTCTACCAGATCCACCGCGGCGTGGAGAGCGGGGCCTTTGTCCATCAGGACGGCTCGCTCAACGGCGCGGCCATCCGGCAGGTAGCCGGGGGCGGCTCGATCGGTGTCATTCACCAAGACGGCAACGGCCATTCCGCCATGCTCGACCAGCAAGGGCACGGCCAGAGCCACGGCATCTTTCAGTATGGCAACGGCGCGAACGCCAATGTCGTGCAGTCCAGCAACGGTCAGTCAGGTCTGACCTTCCAGTTCGGCTTCGACTGAGCGTTGAAGCCGGAAAGGGCGCCCGGCCAAAGTCACAGGTCCCAAACCGGCCGGGCGCCCGACCCTATCTGTCCCCTCCCGAAAACTTGCCCCCCGGATGTCCCGCCGGGGGGTCTTTTTGTCTGTCGGTGACGGGTGCAAGCGGCTTGCGCTTCAGCCCAGCCCGTCCGGCCCGTCGCGCAAGATGACCGGCACGATCAGGTCTTCCTCGTCGGTCAGGTGTCGGTCGATCAGCCGTTCCAGATCCGTCAAACCGGTCAGAAGCCGTCCGGCGGCCACCCGCGGGTCAGGCCCGGCCGCGCCCCGGATCGCGGCATTTGCCTGATCGACAAAGCGCGCAAGTATGCCGTCCAGCGCATGATGATCCGTGTCCAGCAGGTCGAAGCCGCGTTCGATCCGTGCCTCACGGCTGCGCAGGATCGGGAAATAATGATGGTCTTCGATCTGGTGATGGCCGTGCAACTGGTTGACGAACAGTCCGCCGAACCGCCCGATCCCTTGCGCAAAAACGCGCGGGTCTTGTGTGCCGTCAAGGAAGCCCTGTGTGTCCGACGTCATGCGTGCCATCAATTGCCGGAACATCATGTGCCGCTCCAGCCAGAAGCTGACCAGTCCGTGAAAGCCGGGATCGGTCTGCCAGCCCTCGCGCGGATAGTCGCGCAACAGAACCCTCAGCGCCTCGGGCAGGCCGGACCTTGTGTCGAGCAAAAGATCGGTCACGCGGGCTGCGCCGGTCAGCCCATGCCGCGCAGCGTCTGGATCGTCGCGTCGACCGAGCCGCCGTTACGATCAAGGATCGCGCCGATTTCCGCGCGTTCCGAGATGACCAGCGATACGCCTTCGATCAGCATGTCGATGAAAAGTGCGCTTCCCGACCTGTCCCAGACCCGGAAACGGACCTCGAACGGGGCTGTTCCGCGCAGGTTCACGGTCGAGATGACCTCGACGAAACGCCCTTGGTCCTGTGCACCGCCGACGTTCACCGTGCCGCCGATGAATTCGCGGAAACGACGCCCGTATTTGCGGGCCATATAGCCTCGGAAGGCATCGCCGAAGGCGGAAATCTGTCCCGGGCTGGCCGAACGCGCGGCCGGGCCAAGCACGGATTGCGCGATCGTGGGCATGTCGGCGTAACGGCCCATCATGGTGTCAAAGTCGCTGATCATGGCCGATTCCGACCGGCCCGAATTGATGATCCGCGTGATCTCGGTGGCGACCTGTTCCACAAGCCCCGTCGCCAATGCGGGCGTCAGCGCGACAGCACCGCGCGGCACGAAAAGCGCCGTCAGTGCGACAGTGCCGGCGGTCAGGAAAGTTCTGCGGGAAGGACGAGGATCAAGGAGCATAGGCATTAATATAGGGGTCCGAGTAGGGATCTGAATAGGGGTCGCCGATATTGTTGCCTGCTGCCGCACCCGGATCAAAGCTCAACACCGGGCCGCCAAGCTCGAACCGGCGGTTCTGCAGATAAAGAGAGCGCAGCTGTGCATAGCTGTCGGCGCTTTCGTACAGAATGCTCTCGAACGTGCCATCAAGCTCGTAGCGGTCGCCGAAGCGGTCAAGCACCTCTGCCACGGTGACATAGCGGCTTTCCGGGGCGGGCAGGAGGTGGCGCACAGGATTGGTGGCTATATCGACAACGAGGCCAACGGTGTCGCGGGTGGTAGACGGGCCAAAGACCGGCAACATCACGAAATCGCCCTCGGGCGCGCCATAGATATGCAGCGTCTCGCCGAAATCGGTTTCGCGCGCGTCAAGGCCGATGGCGGTGGCGGGATCTAGGATGCCGCCCAGCCCAATGGTGGAATTCACCACGAAGCGCAGGGTATTGTGCGTGGCCTGACCCAGCCGGAACTGCAAGATGTTGTTCAGCACGTAGGAGGGCTGCGCAAGGTTCGAGGCGACATTGTCCACCCCTTGACGCACGGGGTCCGGCACGGTCGACCCGTAGCCCCGCGATGCAGGTCCGACCAAAGACTGATCGAGCGCAAGGTTGAACCGGTGCACGGCTCTGTTTTGCGCCTCATCCGCGTCGACGATGCTGTCGCCGGGCGGCAGGGCTGCCGGCCCGCACGCGGCCAGCCCGACGCACAGCGCAAGTCCGGTCAAGCCTGCCGCGAGGCGATTGAATAGGGCGCTGGGCAAGGGCAGTATCCCGGTCGGTCAAAGATGTATTAGCGTATAGCTAGCTGCCCGGGCCCCAAATGAAAGGGAGTGAATCACAACCTAGGCAGAGGGGTGTGGCTTTTGTTAAACGGTCAGGGATAGGGACGTGTCAAGGGCACCGCCCCCGGAAATCCCCGAACGAGGATGGCAGGCGACATGACGCGCAAGACAACAGCCCCTGACGACCTGACCCGGTTCAGGCGGCGCAATGCGTGGCTATTATGGTCGATTGCGGGGTTCAGCATGGTGGTGAACCTGCTGATGTTGACCGGGCCGATCTACATGCTGCAGGTCTACGACCGCGTTTTGGGGTCGGGGTCCGAGGAAACCTTGGTCGCTCTGACTGTGCTGATTGCGTTCTTGTTCCTGATGATGGGCGTCATCGATTTTGCCCGCGCTCGTGTCGCCGCCCGCTACGGGGCCCGGCTGCAAGAGGGTCTGGACGCACGCGTCTTCCGCGCCGCATTGGCCCGGGCGCAGCACAGCGGCCAGCAACAAGGCGGCTTGCAGGATCTGGCGGCTGTGCAGCGGCTGACCGCTTCGCCGGTGTTCATGGCGATCTTCGACGTGCCCTGGACGCCTCTGTTTCTGGGTGCGATCTTTCTGTTTCACCCTTGGCTGGGATGGCTTGCCACGGCTGGCGCTGTGGTCTTGATCCTCATCACGATGGCCAACCGTATCCTCAGCCGTGCGCCCATAGAACGGACCGGCGCTGCCTCGCAACGAGCTGATCACATGGCCGGTGAAATGCAGTCGGAGGCTGAGTTGATCCGCGCGCTTGGCATGGGCGATGCCGCCTTTGCGCGGTGGCGACGTCAACGCGCCATCGCCCTGGGCGAGGGGATGCGCGCCTCGGATCTGGTTGGCGGTTTCACCACTGTGACCAAGACGCTGCGGCTGTTCTTGCAATCGGCGATCCTGGGCCTTGGGGCCTATCTGGTGTTGCAGGCTCAAATGACGGCGGGCGCGATGATTGCCGCCTCGATCCTGATGGGCCGGGCGCTGGCACCGGTTGAACTGGCGATCGGCCAATGGAGCACCATCGCCGAGGCGGGCCAGGCCTGGACGCGGCTGCGGATGCTTCTGACCGAGGTGCCCGAGGCCGCGCCGCGCATGCCTCTGCCGCGCCCCCGCGCCCGGTTGGAGGTAAGCCAGCTGGCCGTCGCCCCGCCCGGTGCGCGTGTGCCGACCCTGCGCGGTGTCAGTTTCCGGATCGAGCCGGGACAGGCCGTGGGTGTCATCGGTCCCTCCGGCTCGGGCAAGTCGACGCTGGCGCGCGCCATCACCTCGGTCTGGCTGCCTGCGGCGGGGCAGATCCGGCTGGATGGGGCGACGCTCGATCAATACGAGCCCGATGCGCTTGGCCGGGTGATCGGATACCTGCCGCAATCGGTGACCCTGTTCGATGGCACCATTGCCGAGAACATCGCCCGGCTGGATCCCGCGCCTAATACCGACAAGGTCGTGGCGGCCGCCCGCGCGGCGGCGGCCCATGATATGATCCTCGATCTGCCCGACGGCTACGAGACCCGCGTCTCCGGGCTTGGTGCGCGGCTGTCGGGTGGCCAGATCCAGCGCATCGGTCTGGCCCGGGCGCTGTATGACGATCCGGTCCTTCTGGTGTTGGACGAGCCGAATTCCGCGCTGGACAACGACGGCTCCATCGCACTGAACGCTGCGATCAAGGCAATCAAGGCCGATGGGCGCGCGGTGCTGATCATGGCGCACAGGCCCGCCGCGATCCGCGAATGCGAACAGCTTCTGGTGCTGTCGGGCGGGCTGCCGTCGATGTTCGGACCCACGGCCGAGGTTCTGGCAAAGACCGTGACCAACTACACCGACATCAAAAGCGCCGGCGTGGCGCAGGGCGGTGTGGCATGAGCGATCCGTCGCGCGCTTGGTCCGTCCGGGCCCCGCTGCTGATCGGATCTCTCGCGCTTGCCATCTTGATCGCGGGTTTCGGCGTCTGGTCCGTGACCAGCCAGCTGGCGGGGGCTGTCGTAGCCTCGGGCCGCATCGAGGTGGAGCGGAACAGGCAGGCGATCCAGCATCCCGACGGCGGGCGCGTCGCCGAGGTCATGGTCGGCGAAGGCGACCGGATCATGGCGGGCGACATTGTCTTGCGTCTGGAACCCGGGCTCTTGACGCGCGATCTGGCCGTCGCGCGCGGCCAGTTCTTCGAGGTGCGCGTGCGCCGCGCAAGGCTGGAGGCCGAGCGCGATGGCGCGGCGGAGATCGCCTTTCCCGCCGATGTGATCGCGGAGGCCGCGATTGACGCCGATCTGGCCGATCTCCTGGCAGGGCAGACCAACCTCTTCGAGGCGCGCGCCGAAAGCCTGTCGGCCGAGGCGGCGCGGCTCGAGGGGCGCGTGACCCAGATCGAGGCGCAGATCGACGCGCTCGAGGCGCAAGAACGCGCGCTGACCGAACAGCTGGAGCTGGTCGAGGCCGATCTGGCGCGCCAGCAGGACCTGCTGGATCGGGGCCTGATCCAGGTCGATCCAATCTTGCGTCTGCGGCGCGACGCGGCGCAGCTGCGCGGATCTTTGGGCGAACTGGAGGCGCGCAAGGCCGAGGCGGCCGAGCGCGTGATCGAGACCGAGCTTACGATCCTGCAGCTTTTCAGCATGCGCCGCGAGGAGGCCATCGCCGAATTGCGCGAGATCCGCGTGAACGAAGAGGAGTTGCGCCAGCGCGTCGCCGATTTGGAACGGCGCTTTGCCGATCTGGACCTTCGCGCGCCGGTCGCGGGGCGCATCATCGGGCTTGCGGTGTTCGGCCCGCAGGCGGTCGTGCGCGCGGCAGATCCCGTGGCCTTTCTGGTACCCGAGGGGCGGCCGCTGATCATAACCGCGCGGGTGCCCGCGATTTCGGTGGACGAAGTCTTCGTGGGGCAGGTGGTGACGCTGCGCTTTCCCGCCTTCGACCTGCGCAACATTCCCGACCTCACCGGAACGGTCGCGCAAGTCTCGGCCGATGCCTTCACCGACGAGGCGACCGGCGTCAGCTTCTACCGCGCCGAGATCGTTCTTGGCGAAGGCCAGATTGCGTTGTTGGGCGACCGTCAACTGGTGCCCGGCATGCCGGTGGAGGCCTTCATCCGCACGCAAGACCGCACACCGCTGGCCTATCTGGTCGAGCCACTGCGCGTCTATTTCGCCCGCGCCTTCCGCGAAAGTTAGGCCGGGCGACACCGCTGCCCCTTTCCCTCCGCCAAGAGCCCCGTTAGCGTCGCGACAAATCGGACAACGGGTGGGAGACCAAAAATCATGGCTGGACAGATCGAGGCGCGGCTGGCGGAACTGGGCATTGAACTGGCGGGACCACCGCCTGCGCCTGCGGCGAATTACGTGCCCTATGTGATCGCGGGCGACATGGTCTTTGTCTCGGGCCAGATCCCGATGACCGCGGCAGGCCTTGAGACCCTGATCAAGGGCAAGGTCGGCGCCGATATCGACATTCCCGCCGCAGCCGCAGCCGCGCGTCAATGTGCGCTGAACCTTCTGGCGCAGGTCAAAGCGGCCTGTGGCGGCGATCTGGACCGGCTGGTGCGGGTGGTCAAGCTGACCGGCTTCGTCAACTCTACCCCCGAATTCGGCGACCAGCCCAAGGTGGTCAATGGCGCCTCCGACCTGCTGGTCGAGGTTCTGGGCGACAAGGGGCGGCACAGCCGGTCGGCGGTCAGCGCGGGCTCGCTGCCTTTTGGCTGCGCGGTCGAGGTCGAGGGCATCTTTCAGATCACCCCGGCCTGAGGTCTTCCCATGCCTGCCTTGCCCGCAGCGTTCACCACGCACCCCGTCGCGCACCGTGCCCTGCATGACGCGGGTGCGGGCGTGATCGAGAACAGTCCGGCTGCGATAGACCGCGCGGTACGGGCGGGCTACGGCATCGAGATCGACCTGCAGCTCAGCGCCGATGGCGTGCCGATGGTGTTTCATGACGGCACGCTTGACCGGCTGACGGCGGCGCGCGGCCCGGTTCGCGACCGGACGGCGCGCGAGTTGGGCGACATCCGCCTGAACGGCTCCGAGGACCGCATCCCGACGCTGGCGCAGGTGCTCGACCGGATCGGTGGTTCGGTGCCGTTGCTGATCGAGCTGAAAGACCAGTCGGGCGGCATGAGCGAGGCCGATACCGCGCTGGAGGAAGCGACGGCAAAGGTTCTGGCGGATTACACCGGCGATGTCGCGGTCATGTCCTTCAACCCTCACATGATGGCCGCGATGCAACGGCTGGCCCCTGATCTGCCGCGCGGGCTGACGACCTGCGGCTATGTCCCGTCGCAATGGCCAAGGCTCTTGCCCGAGGCCTGCGCCGCGCTGCGCGCGATCAGCGCCTTCGACGCGGTGGGCGCGGGTTTCATCAGCCATGACTGGACCGATCTGGCCAACCCGCGCGTGGCCGAGCTCAAGGCGCAGGGTGTCCCCGTCTTGTGCTGGACGGTGAAATCCCACGAAGTCGATGCCGAGGCCCGCAAGATCGCCGACAACGTCACTTTCGAAGGTTACCTGCCGCAGGTCCGCCCCGCGCACGATTGACGCAGGCCGCGCTGGCCCCATGTCACGCCAGAGGCACGCATACGTCGGAGAGCGGGAGATGGACGGCAGCATTCCCATCGAGATCGAGGTTTTGTCCAGCCTGACGCAGGTCGAGGCCGTCGATTGGGATGCCTGCGCCTGCCCCGAGGCGGGGGATGGCGGGCGGCCGTTTGATCCCTTCACCACGCACCGCTTCCTGTCGGCGCTGGAACGCTCCCGGTCGGTCGGCACCGGCACCGGCTGGTCGCCGCGCCATCTGGTCGCCCGCGCCGAGGGGCAGGTGATCGCCGTGGCGCCCCTTTATGCCAAGGGGCACAGCCAAGGCGAATATATCTTCGATCACAACTGGGCGCAGGCCTATGAACGCGCCGGCGGACAATATTACCCCAAGCTGCAGATGGCGGTGCCCTTTACCCCCGCCACCGGGCGGCGGTTCCTGACCCGTCCCGGTTGGCGCGAGACGGGGATGGCGGCGCTGGTGCAGGGCGCTGTGCAACTGGCCGAGACCAATGACCTGAGTTCGCTCCACATCACCTTTTGCACCGAGGATGAGGCCGAGGCGGGCGAGCGCATGGGCCTGATGCCTCGCGCAAGCCAACAGTTCCATTGGGAAAACGACGGCTATACCGATTTCGACGGTTTCCTTGACACACTCAGTTCCCGCAAGCGCAAGAACATCCGCAAGGAACGCGCCGAGGCGCAGGGGTTCGGCGGCGAGATCGTCGCGTTGACCGGCGATCAGATCCGGCCCGAGCATTGGGATGCCTTTTGGGTGTTCTATCAGGATACCGGGGCGCGCAAATGGGGCCAGCCCTATCTGACACGGTCCTTCTTCGATCTGGCGCAGGATCGGCTGCGCGACGACATGCTTCTGGTGTTGGCGATCCGCGACGGGCGGCCCGTCGCGGGCGCGCTGAATTTCATCGGGCGCGACGTGCTTTATGGCCGCTACTGGGGCTGCACCGAACATCATCCCTGCCTGCACTTTGAATTGTGCTACTATCAGGCCATCGATTTCGCCATCGCCCATGGTCTTTCGCGTGTCGAGGCTGGCGCGCAGGGCATGCACAAGCTGGCGCGCGGCTACATGCCGGTGCAGACCCACTCGCTGCACTGGGTGCGGGACGGTGGCTTTGCGCGCGCGATCGAACATTATCTCGCGGCTGAACGTGCGGCGGTCGATGAAGAGATCGAGGTGATGACGGGTTACGGCCCATTCAAACGCACCCAGATGGAGGAACAGGATTGATGGACGCGCACAAGCTGGAGGGGACGGACCGCGATCAGGCGCTCGAGGCGCTGACGGGTCACGGATGGACACTGGTCGAGGGGCGCGACGCGATCACCAAACGCTTCGTCTTTGGCGATTTCAACGAAGCCTTCGGCTGGATGACGCGGGTGGCGCTGGTGGCCGAGCACATGAACCACCATCCCGAATGGTTCAACGTCTACAAAACGGTTGAGGTGACGCTGACCACGCATGACATGGGCGGGATCAGCAATCTCGACGTGGCGCTGGCGTCCAAGATGGACCGTTTCGCCGGATAGTGTGGGCGGAAAACCCGGGTTTTCCGCCCTGAAAAACGCGCGTTTTTCGCCCGCCTCAGATCTGCGACAGCAGCGTTTCGCCCGACGACAGGTCGCACACGCCCGGCCCGGCTTCGATGTTGAGCGACTTGACCACGCCATCCTCGGCATAAAGCGCGTAGCGGCGCGAGCGGTCGAAAAAGCCCGCAGGCTCGGCCGTCCAGTTCATGCCGATGGCCTTGGTGAATTCCGCGCCCGCGTCGCCAAGGAAGGTCAGCCCTGCCGCAGCCGCCCCGGTATCTTTGCCCCAAGCCGCCATCACGAAGGGATCGTTGACGGACACGCAGATGATCTCGTCCACGCCCTTGGCGTCGAATTCGCCCTTGGTGCGGATGAAGCTGGGCACATGGGCCGAGGTGCAGGTGCCGGTATAGGCGCCCGGCAGTCCGAAGATCACGACCTTGCGGCCCTTGAGCTTGTCGGCCATCTTGACCGGCTCGGGGCCTTTCTCGCCGAAGATCAACAGGGTGGCATCAGGCAGCGTGTCGCCAACGGAAATGGTCATGGGTGCGGTCCCTCTCGCTTGTTCAACCGTTCGTCCCGCATATAGGGTCCCCGCGACGGGCGGCCAACGCGAAAGGTGACGGGCATGGAAAAGATCGTGGTGGTTGGGGCCGGGCAGGCCGGTGCATCTTGCGTGGCCAAGCTGCGGTCAGAAGGGTTCACCGGGTCCATCACGTTGATCGGCGCGGAACACGCGCCGCCCTACCAGCGGCCACCGCTGTCCAAGGCGTATCTCATGGGCGAGATGGCGTTGGAACGGCTCTATCTGCGCCCCGAAAGCTATTACGCTGAAAATGGCGTCACCTTGATGCTGGACACGGCCGTCAGCGCAATCGACCGCGCGGCCTGCGTGGTGACCGCAGGGGGCAAGGCCGTGCCCTATGACCATCTGGTGCTGGCCACAGGATCGGTGCCGCGCAGTCTGCCCGCTGCCATCGGAGGCGAGTTGGCCGGTGTGCATGTGGTGCGGACGTTGCGCGATGTGGATGCGATGGGGCCGGGGATGCAGCCGGGCCGCCGCGCGCTGATCGTGGGGGGCGGCTATATCGGGCTGGAGGCTGCCGCCGTCGCGGCCAAACGTGGCATGGCGGTGACGCTGATCGAAATGGCCGACCGCATCTTGCAACGTGTCGCCGCCCCCGAAACCTCGGACTGGTTTCGCGCGCTGCATCGCGCGCATGGTGTCGTCATCCGGGAAGGCATCGGCCTGACGCGGCTGACCGGTGAAGGTCATGTGACCG
This sequence comes from Roseicyclus mahoneyensis, assembly GCF_003148775.1. Taxonomy (GTDB): domain Bacteria; phylum Pseudomonadota; class Alphaproteobacteria; order Rhodobacterales; family Rhodobacteraceae; genus Roseicyclus; species Roseicyclus mahoneyensis. Next base: position 44,482 of record NZ_QGGW01000006.1, on the reverse strand, counting down.
GCGCGATCCTGTCGGACGGCTCGGAGCATGCCGTCGACATGGTGATCGCGGGCATCGGCATCACACCCGCGACCGCGCTGGCCGAGGCGGCGGGGCTGGAGGTGGCCAATGGCATCACACTCGACGATCGTGGCCGCACCAGCGACCCGGCGATCTGGGCCGCGGGCGATTGCGCGGTCTTTCCCTTTCGCGGCGCGATGATCCGGTTGGAATCCGTGCAGAACGCCATCGATCAGGCCGAGGCGGTGGCACGCAATATCATGGGGGCGGATGCCCCTTACGTGCCGCAGCCCTGGTTCTGGTCCGACCAGTACGATGTCAAGCTGCAGATCGCGGGGCTCAACACGGGGTATGATCGCGTTGTCATACGTGACGGCGGCACAGCGCGGTCGCATTGGTATTACGCGGGCGCTACGCTGCTGGCGGTGGATGCGATGAACGACCCGCGCGCCTACATGGTCGGCAAACGCCTGATCGAGATGGCCAGGTCGCCCGCGCCGGACGTGGTGGCGGATGCGGGGCAGGACCTCAAACCCCTGCTCAAGGCCTGAGCGGATGCGGATCATCGCCGGGCGGCTCCGGGGCAAGAAACTGGCCGAGGTGGGCGCGGGCGATGGGGCAGCCCATCTGCGCCCGACCACGGACCGGGTGCGCGAAAGCCTGTTCAACCTGCTGACCAGCGGCAAGCATGGCGACCCGGTCACGGGCAAGCGGGTGCTGGATCTGTTCGCGGGCACCGGCGCGCTGGGGCTTGAGGCGTTCAGCCGGGGTGCGGCCCATGTCACTTTCGTCGATGACGGGACCGCTGCGCGCGCGCTGTTGCGCGAGAATGTCGCGCTGTGTTCGGCGCAGGGCGCGACCAAGCTCTTTCATCGGGACGCCACCGCTATGGGCGCGGTGACGGGCGCGCCCTTCGACCTCGTGTTTCTCGACCCGCCCTATGGGCAGGGGCTGGGCGAACGGGCGCTTGTGTCGGCCATGGCCGGGGGCTGGCTTGCCCCCGGCGCGCTGGTCGTCTGGGAAGACAATGCACAGCCCCTTCCGCCCGCGGGCTTGGACCTGCTTGACCAGCGGCGTTACGGCGGCACGGTCATCACCGTTTTGCGCGCGGCGGAGCGTCAGTCCCGGTAGGCCCCCGGCGCGCTGCCCGCCTCGGCTGCAACAGCGGCGCGTGCGGCGGCGACAAGGGCGGCACCGGCAAGCCCCCGGCCATCGGCCTCGGCGATCCAGTCGTCGATGACGCCCGCGCCCAAGACTTCGATCTCTGCGGTCAACTCGGGCGACATCTCGGCGATGATGTTGCCGGCATCTTCCATTGCATTGCGCCCGTCGGCATCGCCGATGTCATGCGCGCGACCCGCCCAGGCGGAAGCCATGAGACCCGAGTTCGCATCGATCACGGCGCGCAGGTCATCGGGCAACCCCTCGTAGACATCGCGGTTCATCGCCCAGAGGAAATAGAGATTGTAGAGCGAATAATCGCCCGCCACGTCGGTGTGGCTGTCGGTCAGCTCGTCCAGACGGAGTGAGGGCGCCTGTTCCCATGTGATCACGCCGCCATCGACCACGCCGCGCGACAGCGCCTCGGGAAAGGCGGGAACGGGCATGCCGATGGGCGTCGCGCCAAGCCGTTCAAGCAGCAAGGTCGCCGCGCGCGATGGGCCGCGCAGGCGCAAGCCGTCGAAATCGGACAGCGTTTCGATCGGATCGCCCCGCAGGTGGACCAGGCCGCGCCCGTGCATGTGGACCGCGATCAGGTGCACATCGGCGAAATCGTCAAGCAGGTGGTCTTGGGTAAAGGCCCAGGCGGCGCGGCTGGCTTCCTCGGCGGATTTGGTGGTGATGAAGGGCAGTTCCAGCGCCTCGGCCTCGGGGAAGCGGCCGGGCTGGTATCCGGGGATGACCCAGCCGCCGTCGATCACGCCATCGCGGATCAGGTCGTATTGGTCGGTCGCTGACCCGCCCAGTTGCATGAAGGGGTAAATCTCGACTGCGATGCGGCCGCCCGATTGCTCCTCGATCGCGTCGGCCCAAGGCTGCATGAAATGCGTGGGGTTGGCCGAGGCGGGCGAGACGAAATGCTGGAACCGCAACGTCACCTCGGGCGCTTGCGCAAAGGCGGGAGCCATGCCGGAAAACGACAGCCCCAAAAGGGCGGCGGTCAGGGTCTTGCCAAAGGTCATTTTGGGGGCCTCCTCGGCTATGCAACGGTTGCCCGGGCTCATACCGGACCCGGACCGTTCATGTAAGGGCGCGACCTGACGCGGGCCAAGCGTCAGGGACAGGGGAATATGTTGTGGATGTCCCCGCGGGCCCCCCTCGATCTGGCGCTCGGGGCCTTGTTTACGGTTCCTCAACATGGGACAGTCCATAAAAATCGAGCAAAACACGAGAGATCCCGCAGGCCGCCATGCCCGACCAAGACGCAATCGCCCTTCTGTCCACGGTATTCGGGTTTTCGGAGTTTCGCCCCGGGCAGGCCGAAATCGTGGATGCCGTGGCGGCCGGGCGCAACGTTCTGGCGATCATGCCCACGGGGGGCGGCAAGAGCTTGTGTTTCCAGCTTCCCGCGCTAATGCGGCCGGGCGTCACCGTCGTCATCTCCCCGCTCATCGCCTTGATGCGCGATCAGGTGCGCGGCCTGCGCGAGGCGGGCGTGGTCGCGGGCGCACTGACCAGCGGCAACACGCCTGAGGAAACCGATGCGGTCTGGGCAGCGCTGGAGGATGGCAGCCTCAAGCTGCTCTATATCGCGCCGGAACGGCTGGCTTCCTCGGGCGCGGAACGGATGCTCCGGCGCGCGGGCGTGTCGCTGATCGCGGTCGACGAGGCGCATTGCGTCAGCCAATGGGGCCATGATTTCCGCCCCGACTACCTGCGGATCGGGGAATTGCGGCGCTCGCTGAACGTGCCGCTTGCGGCCTTCACCGCGACGGCTGATGCCGAGACGCAGACCGAAATCGTCGCGCGCCTGTTCGACGGCGTGCCGCCCGAAAGCTTTCTGCGCGGGTTCGACCGGCCGAACCTCGCCCTCGCCTTCGAGGTCAAGCAAAACCCGCGTGCGCAGATCCTGGGCTTTGCGAGCGCTCGCAAGGGGCAATCGGGCATCGTCTATTGCGGCACGCGGGCCAAGACCGAGGTGTTGGCGCAAGCCCTGCGCGAGGCGGGGCACAGCGCCTGCCACTACCACGGCGGGATGGAAGCCGAGGATCGTCGCATCGTCGAGGGGCGTTTCGCCACCGAGGACGGGCTGATCGTGGTGGCCACCATCGCGTTCGGCATGGGTGTCGACAAACCCGATATCCGCTGGGTCGCGCATGCCGATCTGCCCAAATCAATCGAGGGATATTATCAGGAAATCGGCCGCGCGGGCCGGGACGGCGCGCCCGCCGATACGATAACTTTGTATGGTCCCGACGATATCCGGTTTCGTCGGTCCCAGATTGATGAAGGCCTCGCGCCGCCCGAGCGGAAAGAGGCCGATCATGCGCGTCTGAACGCGCTTCTGGGGCTGGCCGAGGCGCTGGGCTGTCGGCGGCAGGTGCTGCTGGGCTATTTTGGGGAAACCGCCGCGCCGTGTGGCAATTGCGATCTGTGCGCCACCCCTCCTGATGTGTTCGACGCCACGACCCCGGTGCGCAAGGCGCTGTCGGCCATGTTGCGCACGGGCGAATGGTTCGGCGCGGGGCATCTGATCGACGTGCTGATGGGCGCACAGACCGACAAGATCCGGGAACGCGGTCATGATCAGTTGCCGACCTACGGGATCGGCACCGAGTTCGACAAGCGCGGTTGGCAGGCCGTGTTCCGGCAGATGGCGGCCCATGACCTCGTGCGGCCCGACCCCGCCCGCCACGGCGCGCTGCGCATGACCGAGGCCGCGCGGCCCATCTTGCGCGGTGAGGCGGGCATCACCTTGCGCCGCGACACGATCGCCAAGGCCCCGCGCAGCCCGCAGGTCAAGATGCTGGTGAGCGAGGAGGACGCGCCGCTGCGGTCCGCACTCAAGGCCAAGCGCCGCGCGCTGGCCGAGGGGGCGCGCGTGCCCGCCTATGTCATCTTCACCGACAAGACGCTGATCGAGATGGCGGAAACCCGGCCCGTAACGCTGGATGCGATGGCGCGGATCGGCGGCGTGGGCGCAACCAAGCTGGAGAAATACGGCGCGGCCTTCCTGTCGGTCATCACCGGCGAAACGCCCGAGGATCTGCACCCGGCCCGGCGCAAGCTGGCCGGGCGCGATGCGGGCACCCTTTACGACCGACTGCTCGCCGTGCAGGCGGATCTGGCGCGCGGCGCGGATGGGACCGACAAGCCGATGACCTGTTCTTCGTCACAACTGGCGAAACTGGCCGAGGTCAAGCCGTCGGACCTGTCGGGCCTTGCCCGCCTGCTGGGCGAGCGGCACGCCGAACGCTTCGGCGATGCGTTTCTCGAGGTACTGCGCGAAGCCTCGTGACCGTTGCAGTCATTCGGCGGCGCGTATCTGGGCGGGCGGTTCTTCGCCGTCGGGCAGCCCTTCGCGCGAGAGCAGGACAGCGACCGGTCTCAGGCCCGGCACATGGCTGGATACGATCATCACCGCGACCATGATCGGCACCGACAGGAACATCCCCGCGATGCCCCAGACCGCTCCCCAGAACGCCAGCGACACGATGATGCCAAAGGTCGACAGCCGCAGTGTGCGCCCCATAAGCCAAGGGTCGATGATGTTGCCGTTCACGAACTGGATCAGGCTGACCGCGACGAAAAACGCCATGGTCGGTCCCGGTTCGCCGATCTGCACATAGGCCACCAGCGTCGCAAGAACCGTCGCCACGATCGAGCCGACATTGGGAATATAGTTCAGGATGAAGGTCAGAACCCCGATCGCCACTGCCAGTTCGAGGTTGAAGGCATAGGCGACGGCATAGACCATGGCCCCGGTGACAGCGCTGACCACGGTCTTGACCAGCAGGTAATAATTCACCCGGTGCATGATCGTGCCGATAATCCGCTGCGCCTGCGCCGCCCGCGCCGTATCGCCGCCCATCAGGCTGGTCAGCTTGACCTCGAACCACAGCCGTTCGGCAAAGAGAAAGCCCACGAACAAGATCACCAGCACGGTGCCCTGCATCAGCCCCCCGGCCTGCCCGGCGACCGTGCGCAGGTAGCCCGACACATTGACGCTGCCCATCGCGTTCTGGATCGCGCTTTCCACATCGGGCCCCATCCACGCGAAAAGATCGGCCACGGCCGCGGGAACCCGTTCCGTATAGAGCAGGGTCGTCGACAGCACTGTGTTCACCTGCGACAGCACCAACGAGCTGAGCATGAACAGACCGGTGGAAATCAGCACCAGCGCCACAAGGCTGGCCAACCAGTTGGGGATGCGCAGCGGGCCGATCTTGAGCCGCGAGATATAGGCGATGGCATCGCTCGTCAGGCTGAACAAGATGATGGCGACCGCCAGCGACGTGAGCATGAACCGCGCCTGCACCAGCATGAACAGCAAAACGGCGCCCGCAATGATGATCAGCGCACCGGTCTGGATGCGCTGGGGCGTGCCGGCATCCGTCATGGTTTCAGCCGTCTTGCCGATCTGGTGTCTGTCTGCCACGGGCGTGTCGCATCCTGTTTCGTTGGCGCAGTGTGGGTCGGCTGGCCGGTAATCTCAAGATGTCGAGTTGCACCCTTGGCGGTTGCCCCTGTGCTTGGGGCGCGCTACCTGACGCGCATCTAGCAGCGTATAGGACATTGCCCATGCTGAGCGTCATTTCTCCCGCCAAACGCCTCGATTGGGCCGACCGCGCCGTGGAGATGACCGAACCGGCGTTCACGGCCGATGCCGCTGCGCTGGCCCGTGTCGCGCGCAGGCTGAGCGCGGCGGAGCTTGGAAAGCTGATGGATATCTCGCCCGCGCTTGCCAAGCTCAATGCCGAGCGGTTCCGTGACTTCGAGACGGATGGCGCCGAGGCGCGCCCTGCCGCGTTTGCCTTTGCCGGTGACACCTATCTGGGGCTTGAGGCCGCAAGCCTTGACGCGGAGGATCTGCGTTTTGCGCAAGACCGGCTGCGCATCCTGTCCGGGCTTTATGGCCTGCTGCGACCGCTTGACGCGATCAAGGCCTACAGGTTGGAAATGGGCAGCCGCCTCAGGACCGCCAAAGGCGAGACGCTCTATGCATGGTGGGGCGACCGGCTGGCGCGCGCCCTGAACGACGAGGCGGCGCGGCTTGGCACCGGCACGTTGATCAACTGCGCATCGGTCGAATACTTCTCTGCGGTGGATCTGGGCGCGCTGGAACTCGAGGTCATCACCCCGCAGTTCCTGGAGGACAAGCCGGGCGGTCCCAAGATCGTCAGCTTCTTCGCCAAGCGCGCGCGCGGCGCCATGGCGCGCTTCATCATCGAACGGCGGCTGACCGATCCCGCGGCGATCCTTGACTTCGACGCGGGCGGCTACGCCCATGCGCCAGAGCTGAGCGCACCGGGCAAACCCGCTTTTCTGCGCCGCGCAGAGGCGGCCGAGAAAGCGGCCTAGCGCGCGCCTGGCGGTCCCAACAGGGCCGAGGTGGCGATCATTGCGAACAAGACAAAGGTCAGGAAAAGCAAGGTGCTGCGATCCGACCGATCCTCGGGCGCGCGCAGCCAGCGCCCCACTTGAGTGATGAACTGGCCCGGGCCGGGAAAGGCGTTGCCTGTCTCCTCCATCGCGCGGCGGCGCAGCATGAAGAGGGTGCGATACATCAAGATCGCCCATGCCAAGAACACGAGGCTCTGTAGGATTAGCTGGATGGTCTGGCCGGTGCTCATGGATCGTCCTTTCGTCGCAACCTCGTAACGCACCATATCGCCGAGCCGCCGAAAAAGGCAGTGCCGATGATCGCGATTTCCAGCGAGGCGATGCCACCAATCCCGTTGAAGGCATAGGCGCCCACCAGCAGGGCCAGCCCGGCAAGGCTGATGGCCAGCCGCAGCTTGATCTCGCTGCGGGAGGGACCGAATTTGTTCATGACCGGGCGCCCTGCGGCGTCAGGCTCAGGCCGTCACGGCCAACCACGGTTGTTCCGTCAAAGACAGGCGCGGTGGCGGCCAGCCAATCGGCCTCGGTGATGCCCGGATCATCCGCGGGAATCAGATGATGCAGGACCAGCGTTTTCACATCAGCCGCAGCGGCGATGCGGGCGGCATCCGCGGCCTCGGTATGGGAGCGTGTGATATGCGCCTTGAGCCGGGTGCCGTTGCCGGTCCGCGCCACCAGCCTGTCGACGCCCCGTTCCAGCATGGCCTCGTGCACGAGCACATCCGAACCGCGCGCAAAATCGGCCAGCGGCGGGAAATATGCAGTGTCCGACGAGAAGGTCACCGACCAGCCGGGGCTGTCAAAACGCAAGGCGAAGCAGTCGGTGACCGGAGGGTGATCGACGCGCAGTGCGGTTACGTTCAAGCCGTCAACGGGAAGGCTGCCTTCGGAGTATTCATGGATCTGCACAAGACGGCGCAGGTCGGGGCGACCTTCATCCTCGATCCTGAGGTCGATGTCGAAACGCAGCGACGCAAGGAACCCGTCCCAGACGGTCTGCGTTCCAACCGGGCCAAAGACCTGCACACCTGTCGCCAGCCCCGTGGTCCAGGCAGTGTGCAGCAACGGGCCAAGTTCCAGGACATGGTCCGAGTGCAGATGTGTGAGGAAGACGAGGTCGAGCGTTTTCAGATCGACACCGGCTTCCACCAGCCCTTTCGAGACGCCAAGCCCGCAATCGACCACGCAGCGCCGCCCTCCGATCTCGAGCAGACAGGAGGTTGGCATCGGGCCGCCGGGCCGGATCGCGGGCCCACCTTTCGTGCCGAGCAGGACGAGCCTGTCCTCTATCGCCATCGCATTCCCTCCCTCTTCGCGCGCCGTCGGTCGACGGTCACTTCTTGCCCGGCGTGCCGTCGAATTTCTTCTCCAGCGTGGTCCAGCAGTCGATGTAGTCGTCCTGCAACGGCGCCTCGCGGGCGGCGAAATCTGTCAGGTGCTGGGGAAAGCGCGTCTCGAACATGAAGGACATGGTGTTGTCGAGCTTGTGCGGCGCAAGTTCTGCGTTCGACGCCCGCTCGAAGGCGTCGCGGTCGGGGCCGTGCGGCAGCATCATGTTGTGCAGGCTCATCCCTCCCGGCACGAAGCCCTGCGGTTTCGCGTCATACTGGCCGTAGATGTTGCCCATCAGCTCGGACATGATGTTGCGGTGATACCACGGCGGGCGGAAGGTGTTTTCGGCCACCAGCCAGCGTTCGCGGAACAGCACGAAGTCGATGTTGGCGGTGCCCGGCTGGCCCGAAGGCGCGGTCAGCACGGTGAAGATCGAGGGGTCGGGGTGGTCGAACAGGATCGCGCCGACCGGGCAATAGGTGGTCAGGTCGTATTTGCAGGGCGCGTAATTGCCGTGCCATGCGACGACATCCAGCGGCGAATGCCCGATCTCGGTGCGGTGGAACTGCCCGCACCATTTGACCGTGACGGTGGAGGGCACCTCGCGGTCTTCGAAGGCGGCGACGGGCGTCTTGAAATCGCGGCGGTTGGCCATGCAGTTGGCCCCGATGGGCCCGCGGCCCGGAAGCTCGAACTTTTGGCCGTAATTCTCGCAGACAAAGCCCCGCGCGGGGCCGTCGATCACCTCGACCCGGTAGAGCAATCCGCGCGGGATGATCGCGATTTCCTGCGGGGCAAGGTCAAGGATGCCAAGTTCGGTCAGGAAGCGCAGGCGGCCTTCCTGCGGGACGACCAGCAATTCGCTGTCGGCGGAATAGAAATAGTCGTCGGCCATGGATGCGGTGACGAGGTAGATGTGGCTGGCCATGCCGATCTGGGTGTTGACGTCGCCTGCCGTGGTCATCGTGCGCATGCCGGTAAGCCAGGTGAGGGTCTGGTCCGAATGTGGCACCGGGTCCCAGCGGTACTGGCCGAGACTGATGACATCGGGGTCGATATGCGGCGCGGTCTTCCAGTAGGGCAGCTCGATCTTGGTATAGCGGCGCGAGTGTTTTACCGAAGGCCGGATGCGGTAGCACCACGTCCGTTCCGGTGTCGCGGCGGTAAAGGCCGTGCCCGAGAGCTGTTCGCCGTAAAGTCCATAGGTGCATTTTTGCGGGCTGTTCATGCCCTGCGGCAGGGCGCCCGGCAACGCCTCGGTTTCGAAATCATTGCTGAAGCCGGGCATGTAGCCCGCGTTTGGACCAGTCAGGCCAGGGGCCTGGATCATCGGGCGGGGGGTGCTTTGGTCGGTCATGCCACGGGCCTCCGGATCGGGTGGGCGTGACATGCCACAGGGTCGTTGCAATTACAACGTTGACGGTTCCGACAGCCCTAATGCAAAGCGCCGCGCCCCATCAGTGCGCGGCGCAAAACAGCATGTCTCTGGCGTCAGATCCCGATGAAGGGCTGTGCGATCCGGGGCAGGAGGCCGTTGAACTTGAGCCGGCCATCAGTGGCGATCAGGCAGATGCAATCCGCACCCGGTTCTGCGATCGGGGTATGGTCCACCGCCTCATCGGCGATCTCGATATCGCCGCGGGCAAAGACGCCATCCTCGTCGCGAAACGCGCCTTGCAGCACCAAGGTCATCTCGAGGCCTCGGTGGCTGTGCTGCGGCATGGCCTGGCCGGCCGGAATGTAAATCAGACGCGCCGTCGCCTCACCATCCGTGCAAACGACAGATTGGCGTGCCCCCATGCCGAGACTGCGCCATTTCACGGCACCCTCGTCGCCGCCGACCATCTGTTGCAACGGGGCGGGAAAGATCCCGCGCGATGCGGTCAGCCGAGGGCTGGGTTTCATCCCGGCGATCCGCGCCATGGTTTGTTCCAAACTATCATCGGCGACATCGGCGCTCTGCAGATCTTCCAGAATTGCGCCGCCCACAGCCTCGAAACCGGCAAGGCGGACGCGCGCCTCGTCGCTCAGAGAAACATGGGTCGCAACCACAAGATCGAACGGCCGGGACAGCACGCCTGCGGCATAGCCCATCAAAAGGTCATCTGAAATCGTATGGCGAATGGTCTGCATTCGTCGCCTCTCTAACTCATTGCGTGGCGCAACCGTTCCAGCGCCAACCTAATCCGTGACTTGATGGTGCCAAGGGGCAGGCCGGTTTCGGCTGCGATTTCACTATGTGTGAGGTCGCCGAAATAGGCCCTTTCGATCAGCAGCCGCTGTTTCTCGGGAAGTGTGCGGATCGCCTCCGCAAGCTTGGTCGTCTCTTGCTGCAGGGCCAGGACATCGGCCTGGTCCGGCGCGTCTTCAGGGCCCCAGGGAAGATCCTCGGGTTCGGAGCGGGCGTAGCGGCGCAAGAGGTCGATCTTGCGGTTGCGCGCGATGGTGAAGATCCATGTCGACACGGCTGCGCGCGACGGATCGTAGAGATGCGCCTTGTGCCAAAGCGTGGCCATGACGTCTTGCATGCATTCCTCGGCCAGTGCGGCGTCGGCGCCCGATTTCATCAAGAAAGCCTTCACCCGAGGGGCGAAATGCCGAAAGACCGCCGCAAAGGCGGCCTGATCGCGCGCCTGCGCGATGGCCGCGACGCGCGCGGCCCATTCCAGCTCCGTCTCGTTCTGTGCCGTCACTGTCGTTGCGTGCCTTTCCAGCCAACGCGTCGCGTCCTGCACCCCTACGGCACTTTGCCATATGGTGACGGGGCGTTCAGCGTGGTCGTTGGGCATCAACATAACTGGATTACGCGGCCTGCCCTAGACCGGATCAAAAAGAATTTCTCTGATCCGGCGAAGGCTTGCCTGCGTAACGCCCAAGACGCGCACGCAACGACCCGAAGGGACAGCCAAACATGCCATTCGACCAGCCGGCCCCCGCGCCGAAACGCATTGCCGTAATCGGCGCAGGGATATCGGGGATGGCGGCGGCCTATCATCTGGCGGACACACACAAGATCACCCTCTTCGAGGCCGAGGGCCGTTTGGGTGGGCACGCGCGCACGATCGTGGCAGGCAAGCGGGGCGACCAGCCGGTCGATACCGGCTTCATCGTGTTCAACCATGTGAACTACCCCCATCTGACGCGGCTGTTTGCGGAGCTCGACGTGCCGGTGGCGAAATCGGACATGAGCTTCGCGGCCTCGATCGGCGGCGGGCAAATCGAATACGGTCTGCGCAGCCTTAGCGCGCTGTTTGCGCAGAAATCCAACCTTGCACGTCCGGGTTTCCTGCGCATGGTCCGCGACCTGATGCGATTCAACGCGCAGGCCGAAGTCCTGGCCACCGATGCCACGATCACGATCGGCGCCTTGATGGACGAGATGCGGATGGGCCGCTGGTTCCGCGACTATTACCTGACACCGATTTCCGGCGCGATCTGGTCGACGCCCAAGGAAGAGATCATGGATTTCCCCGCGCAGGCGCTGGTGCGGTTCTTTCGCAACCACCACCTCTTGCAGGCCTCGGGGCAGCACCAGTGGTGGACGGTGCGGGGCGGGTCCATCGAATACGTCAAGCGGCTGGAGGCCGCGATGCGCGCCAAGGGTGTCGAGATCAGGCTTTCCGCGCCCATCGCAGCGGTCAAGCGCGGTGCGGCGGGCGTCGAAATCCAGCGCGAGGGCCATTGGGAGCAGTTCGACGAGGTCGTCTTTGCCACCCATTCCGATGACAGCCTGCGCATGTTGGCGGACCCGACCCCCGCAGAGGCCGCGGCGCTTGGTGCTGTGCGCTACCAACCCAACACCGCAGTCCTGCACGCCGATCCGCGCGCCATGCCCAAAAGGCGCGTGACGTGGTCGTCGTGGAACTACACCGAGCGTCCGGGGTTCGAGGGCGGGCCGATCGATCTGACCTACTGGATGAACTGCCTGCAGCCGATCCCCGAGGATGATCCCCTGTTCGTCACGCTCAACAGCCGTGCGCCGATCGACACCCGTTTGATCTATGACACGGCTGAATTCCGTCATCCGGTCTATGATCTTCCGGCGCTGGCGGCCCAAGGCACGATCCGCGCGATGAACGGCGACAACAACACATGGTTCTGTGGGGCGTGGATGAAGAACGGGTTTCACGAGGACGGTTACGGCAGCGCGATGGACGTGGTCGAAGGCATGGCCGCGCGCGACGGGGCGGCTGTTGCCGCATGAGCGCGGTCGATCATATCGCGGGCTCGACCTTTCACGGGCGGCGGGGCGCGGTGGAAAACGCCTTCACCTATTCCATCGACTACGTGATGCTGGATGCCGAGGTGGCACGCCCGCGCGCGCCATGGCTGTTCGGGCGCAACCGGACGGGGCTGACCGCGCTGCACGATCGCGACCATGGCGGGCCGCCCAAGCAGGGGCGCGGCGCGCCCTGGGCGCGTGAGGTTCTGGCGGCGCATGGACTGGAGAGTTTCACGGGCGGAAAGCTGATGCTGCTGGCCCAACCCCGGATGCTGGGACATGTGTTCAATCCCGTCTCCTTCTGGCTGGCCCATGACAGCAAGGGCCTCATGCGCGCCGTCATCGCCGAGGTCACGAACACCTTTGGCGACCGGCATTCGTATCTGTGCGCCCGCGACGACCGGCAACCGATCACGCGCGAAGATGTGCTGAGCGCACAAAAGCTCATGCATGTCTCGCCCTTCCAGCCCATCGCGGGGGGCTACACCTTCCGCTTCGACATCCGCGACGACAGGGTTGGCATCTGGATCGACTATTCCACCGGGAACGAGGGCGTTTTGGCGACTCTCACCGGCAAGCGCAAGCCGCTGACCACGGGAGGTGTCCTGCGTTCGGCCTTTCGTCGCCCGCTTGGGGCACGGCGGGTGCTGGCGCTGATCCATTGGCAGGCGCTCAAGCTTTGGTGGAAGGGCGCGTCCTATCGCGCACGCCCCGAACCGCCGGAGCGAGAAATCTCCTGAGCATGGCACCTGCCCCGTCCAGACTGGGCTACGCGGTGTTTGCCGCCATGCTGGCGGCCGCTGGCCTGCCCATCTACATCCATGCTCCCAAGGTCTATGTCGACAGCTACGGGGTAGGTCTGACCGCACTGGCGGGCGTGTTGTTCGCGCTGCGCCTCTTCGACGTGGTCCAGGACCCTGTGCTGGGATGGCTGGCGCAGCGGTTGCGCGGCCATCGCGCGCTGGCTGTCATCGGCGGGGTCGCGGTGCTGGCGGGCTCGATGCTGGGGCTGTTCGCCATGGCCCCGCCCATCGCGCCGATCTGGTGGTTCGCGCTGATGATGACGGGGCTGTTCTCGGCCTTCTCATTCCTGACGATCTGCATGTATGCACAAGGGGTTGCAGCGGCGCCCATGCTGGGGCCGCAGGGCTATCTGAACCTTGCGGCATGGCGTGAAACCGGGGCGCTGCTGGGGGTTTGTGTCGCCGCCGTGGCGCCCACCGCGCTGGATGCAACGGGCGATCCCTATGGCAATTTCGCGCTGGGCTTTGCCGGGCTTTGCGGGATCGCGCTCTGGCTCATGCGGGGCCAGTGGAGCGGCTCGAGGGTGGCCACCGAAGAGAACGGCTTTCGAACCGTGCTGTCGGACCCGATCGCGCGGCGTCTGCTGATTGTAGCCCTGATGAATGCCGCGCCGGTTGCTGTCTCATCGACCCTGTTCCTGTTCTACGTCGAAAGCGTGCTCGCCGCACCGGGGTGGGAGGGTCCGCTGCTCCTCCTGTTCTTCCTTGCGGCTGCCGTCAGCGCGCCGGTCTGGACACGCCTTGCCGCGCAGTTCGGCGCGCGGGCGATGCTGATTTCGGCCATGGTGCTTGCCATCGCGTCCTTCTCGCTCGTGCTCACGCTTGGGCAGGGCGATACGATGGGCTTTGCGCTGATCTGCCTCGCCTCGGGCGCGGCGCTTGGGGCTGATTTCGCGCTTTTACCCGCGCTTTTTGCCCGGCGGATGGAACAGATCGCGCCCGAGGCGGCGGCGGGCTTTGGCCTTTGGGCTTTCGTGTCGAAACTGACGCTGGCCTTTGCCGCCGTGGTGCTGTTGCCTGCGTTGGAGGCGGCAGGCTTTCGGTCGGGCGCGGACAATCCGCAAGGCGCGCTGGATCTTCTGACCTATCTTTATGCCTTGGTGCCTTGCGTTCTGAAACTGGGGGCGATCGCGGTGCTGGCGACCACGCCGCTGCCCGAGGGTGGGCGGCAAACGAAGATCTGAAAGGAGACGACATGCGCGAGTGGAGCAAGAAACGCTATTGGCTGGTGGGCGCGTCCGAGGGGCTGGGGCGTGCGCTGGCCTTCAAGATGAGCCGGGCCGGAGCGGAGCTCATCCTGTCGGCGCGGTCTGGCGAGCGGCTGCGCGAACTTGCCGAGGAACTGCCGGGGCGCGCCCGCGTCGTTCCCATGGATATCTCCGACCGCGACAGCGTCCGTGAAGCATGGGCCGAGGTGGGTGAGATCGACGGCATGGTTTTTCTTGCCGGCGTCTACACGCCGATGTCGGCAAAGGACTGGGACGCCGAGGCGGTCGAGACCATGTTCGACATCAACCTGACCGGTGCCGCCCGCGTGCTGGGCCATGTGGTGCCCGCGTTCGTCGCGCGCGACACGGGGCATATCGTGCTGACCGGCAGCCTGTCGGGCTTTCGCGGCCTGCCCGGAGCGATCGGCTATTCGGCGTCCAAGGCGGGGCTCAGTTCACTGGCCGAATCGCTCGACGGTGATCTGAAGAACACGCGCGTCGAGGTGCAACTGGTGAACCCCGGCTTCATCAAGACGCGCCTGACCGACAAGAACGACTTCAAGATGCCTTCCATCATGGAGCCGGAGGCGGCCGCCGATATCTTTTTCGAGCACATGACGGCAGGCGGTTTTGCGCGCAGCTTCCCGACGCTGTTCAGTCTGGTGTTCCGCCTCAGCGTGTTCTTGCCCCATGGGCTGTACCGTCGACTGTTTTTCTGACCACGGCGGTTTGCGTCAGATCAACGACGGTCTGCGCGCAAGCCCATGATATGGTCGGGCACGAAACGCGACGCGAACAGGAGGGCAAGCGCATGGAGATATCGGCAAGTCAGGTGGCGCAAGTGATCTTGATGGGTCATGAGCTGGAGCGCGCCGAGGTCGAACTTCGCGCCTTCATCGAGGGCATGGATGAGGATGAACAGGCCGAACTGACGGCGATCTACTGGATCGGTCGCGGCAGTTTCGAGCCCGAGGATTGGGATGAGGCGGTCGATACCGCCCGCGCCGAGGCGACGACACCGACCGCCGATTACCTGCTGGGCAGCCCGCATTTCGCCGACCACCTGGAGGCGGGGGCCGAGGCGCTGGGTCTCGACATTGCCGATGAGGAAGAAGACCTGCTGTGACCGCGCGGGCGGGTCATGTCGGGATTTGCATATTTGGGGAAAGGTGAAGGGGCAAACGTTCGCCCCTAGTATTCCGTGCGCGCATGCACCCGGTCGGATGCGTCCAGAAGCGGTGTGGCGTTGAAACCCGACAGGATCTGCGCATCGGGCAGCACCATCACCCGATGGATCGAGCAATTCCGGATCGGCACCAGCAGGTGCGCCATCCGCGCAATATCAAGATCGAGCAGGTGGCGCGCCATCATGCCGATGACCCCGCCCGAGGTGACGCACAGCACCCGGCGGCCGGGGCGGGCGGCAATGGTCAGCATCTCGGCCACGCGGCTCTCGAAGCTGGCATAGCTTTCGTTTCCCTGTATCTCGGCGCGCTGCCAAGCCTGCATCACATCGGTGATATGGCCCACGAAATTCTCAGGCGTTGCCTGCGTGGTGCCGTTTCGGACGGCATGCGCGCGGGTCAGGTTGAAATAATCCAGCTCGTTGAGCCGTGCGTCGACCTCGGGCTCCGCCCCCATGTCGCCCATCGCGGCCAGCGTCTCGCGGTGGCGCCGCAGCGATCCGGTCAGCACCCGGTCGAAGGGCGCGTCATGGTTGCGCAACCACTCGCCCAACCAGCGTGCCTGTTGGTGGCCGAGGTCCGACAGGCGGTCATAGCCATGCTCATCTTGTGCCGCGGAATTGGCTTGCCCGTGGCGCACCAGAACCAGTTCGCCCATGATGTTTCCCCTTCGCCTGTGTCGTGGGGGTGATCGGCGATCGGGGCGCGGATCGCAAGGCCCGGCTGGACGCCCGCGCTGCGGCGTGGTTGAAAAGGGGCATGAGCAGAACTCCCGTCAATCCCGCCCGTTTCCTGTCCGATCTTCATGCGCTGCGCGCCTTCGGGGGCGATAGCGCCACCAAGGGCGTGCGCCGCCGCGCCTTGTCCGAGGCCGATATCGCCGCGCGAGACTGGCTGGCCCGACGCATTGCCGAGGCAGGGCTGGAGCCACGATTCGACGCGCTGGGCAACCTGTTCGGTCTGGCCGAGGGGCGGTCGTTGCTGATCGGTTCGCATTCCGACACCCAGCCCGAGGGCGGCTGGCTGGATGGCGCGCTCGGTGTCATCGCCGCGCTCGAGATTGCGCGGGCAGCGCGCGAGACGGGCGGGCCCGCGATTTCGGTTGCGAACTTTCAAGACGAAGAGGGGCGCTTTGGCGCGCTGACCGGCAGTTCGGTCTGGGCGGGCAAGCTGTCGATGGAGGATGCCGACAAGCTGGTCGCCACCGATGGAACAGCCTTTGTCGCGGCGCGGGCGGCCCTTGGTGACCGCGTGTGCGATGCCGTCGATCCAGGCCGCTTCACGGGCTTTCTGGAAATGCACATCGAGCAGGGTCCGACCCTGCACATGTCGGGCGAGGCGGTGGGGGTCGTCACCGGCATCGTCGGTCTGCGGCAGGTGCAGGTCACCGTGCGCGGCCAGCAAAACCACGCGGGCACCACGCCGATGGCGCATCGCCGCGACGCCTTCACCGTGGCGGCCCGGATCGCAACGGCGCTGCCCGAGCGGTTCGCCAATATCGTCACGCCGCAATCGGTCTGGACCATCGGGCATATCGTACTGCACCCCGGCGCATCTTCGGTGGTGCCGGGGCGGGCGGAGTTCTCGTTGCAATGGCGCGATATCGACTCGGACCGGCTGGACCGGATGGAGGCGGCGATCATGGGCCTGCTGTCAGACATGGCGGCCGAGACAGGATGTGAAGTCACCCCGGAGCGGTTGCGCCATGACCTTGCGCCCATGCCCATGGATGCGGGGATGCAGGCCGCGCTGTCACAGGCCGCCGAGGCGGTCGCACCGGGACGCTGGCGGGCGATGCCGTCGGGCGCGCTGCATGATGCGTCGAACCTTGCCGCGCTGATGCCGGTGGGGATGCTTTTCGTGCCGTCCATCGGCGGGATTTCCCATGATTTCGCCGAGGATACCGACGAGGCCGATCTGGTCACGGGTCTGCAGGTTCTGGCCGAGGCGGCGGCGCGGTTGGCCTGAGCGCGTCAGCCCCAGCTGACATCACCCAGAAAGATGTAGCCTGCGCCATAGATCGTCTTGATCAGGCGGGGGTTCTTGGGGTCCTCGCCCAGCTTGGTGCGCAGCCGCGAGATGCGGACATCCATCGCCCGGTCGAAACTTTCGCCGGCCGCACCGCCCAGACTCTCTTGCATCTGTTGGCGTGAGATCAGGCGTTTGGGTGCGTCGAGAAACAGGCGCAAGACCTCGCCTTCGGCATGGGAGAAGCTCGTCTCGTTGCCCTCAGCGTCGACCAGAACATAACGGTCGAAATGCGCCGTCCAGCCGTTGAAGCGCGCGGTCTCGAGGCTTTGGCCGGAAGGTTGGCGCGAGCGCAGGCGGGCGCGGATGCGGGCCACGACCTCTGCCGGGTCGAAGGGTTTGATGATGTAGTCATCGGCCCCAAGTTCCAGTCCGGTCACCCGGTCCTGCACCTGCGCGCGGCCCGAGATGATGATGATCGCCGCCCCCGATTCCAGCGCCAGCCGGTGCACCAGCGCCAGCCCGTCGCGGTCGGGCAGGCCCAGATCGACAAGGCAGACATCGGGGGTGGAGCGCGCCAGCGCGGCTTCGAAATCGGCGGCGCGGCCATAGGTGGCGGTGCGGAACCCGGCCTCGGACAGGGTCTCCGACAAGAGCGCGCGGATCTGCGGTTCATCGTCGAGGATAGCGACAAGGGGTTGGGTCATGCCGCGGCCTCCTGCGCGAAAAGGGCCTGAAGCGTGCCGGCTGAGACGGGTTTTTGCAGCACCGGCCAGCGCTGCGCGCCCGCTGTGCGGCGTGTGTCGCCCTCGGGCAGAGAGGTCATCAACGCCAGTTTCAGCCCCGGTTGCCCTTGCGCGATCCGCGTCAGCAGGTCGACACCGTCGCCCGCGCCCAGACGGATATCGGACAGCACCCAGTCGATGCCGGGGATATCCGCCAGCGCCAGCGCTTCCTCTGCGCTTGCGGCTTCCATCACCTGATGGCCAAGCGCTGTCAGCGCGTCGCGCACATGGGCGCGGATGTCGGGTGTGTCCTCGACCAGTAGGACCAGTTGGGGGCGGGCCTCGGCCTCGGCCGGGCGCAGCGGCATGCGCAGCGTGACCGAGGCCCCGCACTCCGGCCCGTTCTCCAGCCGCACCTGACCGCCTGCCAGCTTTGTCAGGTCGTAGACCATCGACAGGCCAAGGCCCGAACCGGCGTCGCCCTTCGTGGTGAAGAACGGGTCAAGCGCACGCTCCAGCGCCATTTCGCTGAAACCCGGTCCGGTATCGGTGACGGTGATGTCGAGCCATGTGTCCTGCACCGCGCTCAAGCGCACAGTGATCTGTCCCGGCGCCGCGCCGATCGCGTCGCGGGCATTGAGCACAAGGTTGAGGAGGCTGTCCTGAAGGCTTCCGGCATCAAGCATCAGCACGGGGTGCGCCACCCGTTTGTCGAGCGTCAGGGCGATCCCGGGCGGAAGGGCCGCCCCGGCGAGTGGGGCCAGCGTCGCAAGGAAATCGTCCAGAACAGTCGGTGCCTCGCGGGTCTCATGCGGGCCTGACATGCGCGCGATCTTGTTCAGCAGGTCGCCGCCGCGCCGCGCCGCCGCCTTGGTCGCCCCGGTCAGTTCGCGCGCACCGGATGGCAAAGACATCCGTTCCAGCCGCCCCTGCAGCCCGAGGATGATGGTCAGCAGATTGGCGAAATCATGCGCAAGCCCGCTGGTCAGTTGGGCGGCCAGTTCCCGCTTGCCGGTCTGTGCCAGCGCGGCCTTGGCCTGCGTTTCCTCGGTCAGATCGGTGGACAAAAGGTAGACGCCCGTGATCGGTTCGCCGGGCCCCGACTGGTCGGGAGTAAAGGCGGTGCGGATGCGCCGCCCGCTGTCGTCCTCGGTGAACTCCAGCACGCTTGCCTCGCCCGCCAGCGCGCGGGCCAGTTGCGGCCGCAGCCGGGCGGCGGTGTGCGCCCCCAGCGCCTGTTCGAAGCTCAGCCCCACGATATCGCTTTGCCGCCCCGGCAGCAGCGAGGACAGGCGGCGGTTGGTGTAGGTATAGACCCCGTCACGGTCGACGCGGGCAATATGGGCGGGGGTCATTTCCGTGGTAAGGCGGATGCGCGCCTCCATCTCGGTCAGTTCGGCCTTGGCTTCCTCGAGCTGGGCGATGGTGGCCTCCAACGCGCGGTTGGTGGCGGCCAGATCTTCGGTATGGGTCAGGACCTGATCGGTCAGTTCCTCGGACCGGGCGCGCAGCAATTCCTCTTGCCGCTTGATCGCGGTGATGTCGGTGTAGACCGTGACCCAGCCGCCTTCGGGCAGGGGCGAGCCTTCGACGCTGATCATCCGGCCATTGGCGCGGCGGCGTTCCATGTAGTGGGGCTGAAAGGCGCGGGCCTGATCGACGCGGGTCTCGATGAAGCTTTCGATATCGTCGATTTCGCCGTATTCGCCGGTCTCGACCAGATAGCGGATCGTATCGCGGAACGGTGCGCCAGGGGTCACCAGCCGTTCGGGCAGGCCGAACATGGTCTGGAAGGGGCGGTTGCACACGGCAAGCCTCAGATCGGCGTCATAGATCGACAGCGCCTGCTGGATCAGGTTCAGCCCTGCGCGCGTCAGATGATCCGTGCCCGTGCGTGGCGGCATCCTCGGGTATCCTCCGCCGTCATCGCTGACCCCGGAACCCGGTTCCGTCAAGCATCGCGGTGCGGCTGTTACAATTCGAAAGGTTTGCGCAAAACTGGGGCAAAACTTGACCCACTTCCATGATGTGTCACGGTGGCATTGTTTCACATGCGTCGTGAACGCCGGGAAGAGGAGCCCGGCGAGGGGAGGGTTTGCTTTGGTTGCCACAGATACACCGACAGGTGTTCCGCAGTCCGTGCCCGCGCTTTTGGCGCGCAATGTCGCGGCGATGGGATCGAAACCCGCCTACCGAGAAAAGGAATTCGGCATCTGGCAAAGCTGGAGCTGGGCCGAGGCGGCGCAGGAGATCGACGCCATCGCGCTTGGCCTTCTGGCGCTGGGTGTGGCCCGGGGCGATCACGTGGCCATCATCGGGCGCAACCGCCCCGCGCTTTACTGGTCGATGGTGGCCGCGCAGAAGGTCGGCGCGGTGCCCGTGCCCTTGTATCAGGACGCCGTGGCCGAAGAGATGGCCTATGTGCTGGAGCATTGTTTCGCCCGGTTCGTGATCTGTGGCGATCAAGAACAGGTCGACAAAGTGCTCGAGGTGCAGGAGCGCGTGCCGCAGATCGAACACATCATCTATCAAGATGCACGCGGTCTACGGAAATACGACCACACGAAACTGCATTCGCTGGCCAGCGTGCAGGCCGAAGGTCGCGCCGCGCAGGAGCGGTTGGGCCGTGAACTTGCCGCACGCACGGCGGAACTGGATTTCGATGCGACCTGCGTGATGCTTTACACCTCGGGCACGACCGGCAAGCCCAAGGGCGTGGTCTTGTCGAACCGCAACATCATCATGACCGCCAAGGCGTCGAGCGAGTTCGACCGCCTGCGCGCCGATGACGAGGTGCTGGCCTATCTGCCGATGGCGTGGGTGGGCGATTTCATCTTTTCCATCGGGCAGGCCTATTGGACCGGCTTTTGCGTCAACTGCCCCGAATCGGCCGAAACCCTGCTGATCGACCTGCGAGAGATCGGGCCGACCTATTATTTCGCGCCGCCCCGCGTGTTCGAGACGCTTCTGACCTCGGTGATGATCCGGATGGAGGATGCGGGCACGCTGAAACGGCGGCTGTTCCAGTATTTCCTGAACCACGCCAAGGTGGTCGGGCCGAAGATGCTGGATGGCAAGCCCGTGGGGATGCTGGACCGGCTGACCTACCAGTTGGGCAATCTGCTGATCATCGGGCCGCTCAAGAACACGCTGGGGATGAGCCGCATCCGTGTCGGCTATACCGCCGGTGAGGCGATCGGGCCCGAGATCTTCGATTTCTATCGGGCGCTGGGGATCAACCTCAAACAGCTTTATGGCCAGACCGAAGCCTCGGTCTTCATCACCCAGCAACCCGACCACGAGGTGCGGCCCGACACCGTCGGTGTGCCGTCCCCCGGGGTGGAGATCCGCATCGCCGAAAATGGCGAGGTCTACTACCGCAGCCCCGGCGTCTTCGTGGAGTATTACAAGAACTCTGAGGCCACCGCCTCGACCAAGGATGCCGAGGGCTGGGTGGCCACCGGCGACGCGGGCTTCATCGAGGAAGGCACCGGGCATCTGCGCATCATCGACCGGGCCAAGGACGTGGGCAAGATGGCCGACGGGCGGCTGTTTGCGCCCAAATACGTCGAGAACAAGCTCAAGTTCTTCCCCAACATTCTGGAAGCGGTGGTCTTCGGCAACGGGCGGCAGATGTGCACCGCCTTCATCAACATCGATCTGACGGCGGTGGGAAACTGGGCCGAGCGCAACAACATCGCTTATGGCTCCTATCAGGAACTGGCGGGCCATCCGCGCGTGCTCGACATGATCCAGTCCCATGTGGAGGAGGTAAACCGCTCCGTCTCGGTCGATGACATGCTGTCGGGCTGTCAGGTCCACCGCTTCTTGATCTTGCACAAGGAACTGGACGCCGATGACGGAGAGCTGACGCGCACCAGAAAGGTCCGCCGCCGCATCATCGAGGAGAAATTCGCCGATCTGATCGAGGCGATGTATGGCGGCAAGCGTGAGCAATACACCGAAACCGAGGTGACCTACGAGGACGGGCGCAAGGGCCGCATCAGCGCCACGTTGCAGATCCGCGACGCGGCGACCGTGGGCGGCACGCAAGATCGTCGGGTGGCCGCCGAATGACCGCGCTTGCCGCCTTCTTGTTCCTTCTGGGCTTTGCCGCAAGCTGGGTCGCGGGTCGCTACGTCGCCAAGGGCGCAACCGCGGTGCAAGGCGGGGCAATCGGCATCTGCGGGGTCGCGGCGCTGGTCGTGGGGCTGCCCGAGCTTTGGGAAAACCACCTGATCTGGGCGTTGGTCGCGCTTTTGATCTACGGGCTGATCGGCGCGCTGATCTTTCGGTCGGGGCAAGGCGCACGGGAAAGGGCCAGGTAAATGCTTGATGCCAAGTCGAAATCCTTCACGACTGCGGACGGCCGCACGATCGGACCCGTGGTGATGGAGATGCGCAACATCACGCTGCGTTTCGGCGGCGTGGTGGCGATCAAGGACATCAGCTTCGACATTCGCGAGGGCGAGATCCGGGCGATCATCGGGCCGAACGGGGCGGGCAAGTCGAGCATGCTCAACGTCATCAGCGGGTTCTACAACCCGCAAGAGGGCGAGGTGATCTATCGCGGGGCGAAACGCCCGCCGATGCGGCCCTATCAGGTGGCCCGTCAGGGCATTGCGCGCACCTTTCAGAATATTGCGCTCTTCGACGGGATGAGCGTGCTCGACAACATCATGACGGGGCGGCTGAACCACATGAAGGCCAGCATCTTCGATCAGGCCTTCTGGTGGGGACGTGCGCAGCGCGAAGAGGTGGAAAATCGCCGCAAGGCAGAGGAAGTCATTGATTTCCTTCAGATACAGAACATCCGCAAGACGCCCGTGGGCCGGCTTCCCTATGGTCTGAAAAAGCGGGTGGAACTGGCCCGCGCGCTGGTGGCCGAGCCTTCGATCCTTCTGCTCGACGAGCCGATGGCGGGCATGAACGTCGAGGAAAAGGAGGACATGAGCCGCTTCATCCTCGACGTGAACGACGAATTTGGCACCACCATCGTGCTGATCGAACACGACATGGGCGTGGTCATGGATCTGTCCGACCGCGTGGTGGTGATGGATTACGGCCGCAAGATCGGCGACGGCACCCCCGACGAGGTGCGCCGCAATCAGGAGGTCATCGACGCCTATCTGGGGGTGGCCCATGACTGATCTGGACCGCCACAGCCCGTACACAGCCCGTACACCGCGCGTACATACGCCGAGCCAGGGAGGCCGCGCATGCCCGACCAACTGATTTTCGCGATGGAGGTCACGCTCAACGGCCTTCTGAACGGGGTGATGTATGCGCTTGTCGCGCTTGGCTTCGTGCTGATCTTCAAGGCGTCAGGCATCTTCAACTACGCGCAGGGCGTCATGGCGCTGTTCGCGGCGATGACGCTGGTGGGCATCCAGCAAGGCCGTGTGCCCTTTGGCCACCTGATCAACGAGATCTTCGGCACGAACATCCACTACTTCGGGTGGGAGGTTCCGGCGCTGGCCGCCATCGCGCTGACGGTTCTGGTGATGATCGGCTTCGCGCTTTTGGTGCAGCGGTTCGTGTTCAAGCATCTGGTGGGCCAAGAACCGATCATCTTGTTCATGGCGACCATCGGGCTTGCGTATTTCCTTGAAGGTGTGTCGGACCTGATGTGGGGGTCCGAGATCCGCAATCTCGATGTGGGTCTGCCGCAGGGCATCAACGACGTGATCGACGCGGCGACCTTCGATCTGTTCGGCTACGGGTTCTTCATCGACAACCTCGACATCTCCGCGGCCATCGTCGCGGGCATCCTTGTCGCGGTGCTGATCGCCTATGCCCAATACACCAAGAACGGCCGCGCGATGCGGGCGGTGGCCGATGACCATCAGGCCGCGCTGAGCGTCGGCATCCAGCTCAATTATGTCTGGGTGCTGGTCTGGTCGCTGGCAGGCATCGTGGCGCTGGTCGCGGGCATCATGTGGGGGTCGAAATCCGGGGTGCAGTTCAGCCTGTCGCTGATCGCGCTCAAGGCGCTGCCTGTGCTGATGCTGGGCGGTTTCACCTCGATCCCCGGCGCCATCATCGGCGGGCTGATCATCGGTGTGGGCGAGGCGCTGTTCGAATTCGCCATCGGCCCGATGATCGGCGGCGCGACGGAAAACTGGTTCGCCTATGTCCTTGCCCTCGTCTTTCTCGTGTTCCGGCCGCAGGGCCTGTTCGGCGAGAAGATCATCGAAAGGGTGTGACCGGGGCCATGTGGTTGACCTTGAAAATAGATGCTGACGTGCGGACTGTTTCGGGGCAGTCTTCCGCCATGCGGGGGCCCGGACGGGGAGGTTCGGAGCGCCGCGCCCTCGGGAGGATGGACGGCGATGGCACTGGACGAGTTGCAGCAACCCAATATCGGTACGCCGGATTTCGCGCGCGGCAAGGCCTCGGGCGGGCGCAAGATCTGCGCGATCCTCGCGACCGTGGGCTTTGGCCTGTTCTGGATCGCGGGGTTATTCGTTGTGGCGAGCCTTGTGAACGGTGCGGCCCTGCACTGGAGCATGCCGTTGCTTTGCGCGGTGGGGCTTGCCGTGGGCATCTACGGGCGCCGCAGGGTCGAGTGCGGCTGAGGCCGCAAGTCACTGACGCAGCACAGGACGGAATTTGCAGCGCATCGCAGGGTCACGCGCCCGGCGGTGTTTTTTGGCATGTGAAGGGGAAGGGGGACCGCGATGTTCTATCGTGAAGCCGGCGACTACAAGACGTCCTACGCCGCGGACAGCCAGACCTTTCCGATCGCCTTTGACCGCTTCCGCTACTATGCCGTGCTGCTGATCGGGGTGGGCATCATCCCCTTCATTCTCAACGATTACTGGGCCAACGCCATTCTGATCCCGTTCCTGATCTATGCCATCGCGGCGATTGGGCTGAACATCCTGACGGGGTATTGCGGGCAGGTAAGCCTTGGCACGGGCGGGTTCATGGCGGTGGGGGCCTTCACCTCCTACAAGCTGATGACGGCGTTCCCGTGGATGGACATGGTCACGATCACGCTCTTGTCGGGGGCGATGACGGCCGTTGTCGGGCTGGCCTTTGGCTTGCCGAGCCTGCGGATCAAGGGCTTCTACCTTGCGGTGGCAACGCTGGCGGCGCAGTTCTTTCTGGTCTGGCTCTTCAACAAGGTGCCGTGGTTCTACAACTATTCCGCCTCGGGGCAGATCAACGCGCCCGAACGGTTCTTGTTCGGGCAGGCCCTGACCGGGCCGAATGCGGATTCCTGGGTGAAATACCTGTTCTGCTTTGCCTTCGTCTTTGTGCTGGCTTGGGTCGCGCGCAACCTGACGCGGGGTGCGATGGGGCGGCAGTGGATGGCCATCCGCGACATGGATATCGCCGCCGAGATCATCGGGGTGAACCCGCTCAAGGCCAAGCTGACGGCCTTTGCCGTGTCGTCCTTTTATGTCGGGATCGCGGGCGCGCTTTTGTTCACGGTCTATCTTGGCGCGGCCGAGGTGGGCGAGGCCTACGGCATCCAGAAGTCGTTCCTGGTCTTGTTCATGATCATCATCGGCGGTCTTGGCAGCCTGTTCGGCAGCTTTGCCGGCGCGGCCTTCATGGTGCTTTTGCCGGTCGCGCTCAAGGTGCTGCTGGTCGACACGATGGGCTGGAACACCGCGCTTGCCACGCATTTCCAGTTCGTCATCGTGGGCGGCCTGATCATGGTCTTCCTGATCGCGGAACCGCACGGGCTGGCGCGTCTATGGGCGCTGGCGAAAGAGAAATTGCGTTTGTGGCCCTTCCCCCATTGAGGGGGGCTTGATCGCGCCGCGGGGCGAGGAGGCCCCGACGGCGCAACAGAAAGAACCCCGGAGACAACGGGGCGAGACGAGACTGAACGAACCAAAACGTATAGGGAGGACTACCTCGATGAAATCATTGCTTACCATGGTGGCAGCCGGAGCCTTGGCCGCAGGGCCGGCACTTGCCGACCTTATGATCCCCGATCTGTCCTATCGGACCGGGCCCTTTGCGGCGGGTGGCATCCCGTTCTCGGATGGCTATCAGGACTATTTTGCGCTTCTCAACGCACGCGACGGTGGCATCGGCGGCGTGCCGGTGCGGGTGGTGGAATGCGAGACCGCCTACAACACCGAGCGCGGCGTGGAATGCTACGAGGCGACGCGCGGCGACAACCCGCTGGTCTACCAGCCGCTGTCGACCGGCATCACCTACCAGCTGATCCCGCGCGCCACGGCTGATGGCATTCCGCTGCACACGATGGGCTATGGCCGCACATCCGCCGTGAACGGCGAGGTGTTCAGCCATGTCTTCAACTATCCCGCGAACTACTGGGACGCGGCATCGGTGATGATCAACGTTTTGCTGGAGGAGAACGATGGCTCGCTCGAGGGCAAGTCGATCACGCTTCTCTACCACAACTCCGCCTATGGTCGGGAGCCGATCCGCACGCTGGAGACGCTGGCGGCCCAGCATGGCTTTACCCTGAACCTGCTGGCGGTCGACAGCCCCGGTCAGGAACAGGGCAACCAGTGGCTGACGATCCGCCGCGAGCGGCCGGATTACGTTCTGTTCTGGGGCTGGGGCGTGATGAACCAGGTCGCCATTCAGGAAGCGATCAACATTCGCTACCCGCTGGAGAATTTCATCGGCAACTGGTGGGCGGGCGCCGATCATGACGTGGCTTCGGCCGGTCAGGCGGCGGCGGGCTACCGCGCGCTGAACATGAACCGTCTGGGCGACATGCCGGTCTTTGCCGAGATCCAGAGCCATGTGATCGACGCAGGGCTTGCGGCGGGTGACGGCACGAATCTCGGGTCGGTGCTGTACACGCGCGGCATGTATGCGGCGATGCTGGCGGCCGAGGCGATCCGGACCGCGCAGGAAATCCATGGTGTGGCCGACATCACGCCCGCAATGATGCGCGACGGGATGGAAGCGCTGGAGCTGACCAATGCGCGGATGGAAGAACTGGGCATGCCGGGCATCGGGCCCGAGTTTGCCGTGTCCTGCGCCGATCATGGCGGCACAGGCATGGCGATCATGACGCAGTGGAACGGGACCGAATGGGTCACGCTGAGCGAGTTCATCGCGCCTGACGACAGTGTCACGCAGCCGTTGGTGATGGAGGATTCGCTGGCCTATGCCGCCGAGGCCGGGATCGAGCCGCGCAACTGCACTGACAGCTGATCAAGGACCCCCGGCGGCGGCGCGGTCCGTCGCCGCCGGGATCTGCATATTTTTGGAAAGATGAAGGTGGGGCCGCGGCCCGTTAACCTTAACCGCAGGTGACCGTGCCAAGGCAGGCGCGCGACAGGGAGAGCGGCACGATGTTGGACCAGCCGAAAGAGACGCATGGCGATGGCGTGGCGCCGCAGTTGCAGGGTCATGAGACGCTGCTGGAGGTCACCAACATCGAGGTGATCTACAACCATGTGATCCTTGTCCTGAAGGGTGTCAGCCTGAAGGTGCCGAAGGGCGGGATCACCGCGCTTCTGGGCGGCAATGGTGCGGGCAAGACCACGACGCTGAAGGCGATTTCCAACCTGCTCCATTCCGAACGCGGCGAGGTGACGAAGGGCACGATCCTCTATCGCGGCGAGCGGGTGCAGGATCTGACGCCGTCCGATCTGGTGCAACGCGGCGTGATCCAGGTGATGGAAGGCCGGCATTGCTTCGAGCATCTGACCGTCGAGGAAAACCTGCTGACCGGCAGCTATACGCGCAAGGACGGCAAGGGCGCGATCATGGCTGATCTGGAGATGGTCTATGAGTATTTCCCGCGGCTCAAGGAGCGGCGGACGAGCCAGGCCGGGTATACCAGCGGTGGCGAGCAGCAGATGACCGCCATCGGGCGCGCGCTGATGAGCCGGCCCGAGACGATTTTGCTGGACGAGCCGTCGATGGGGCTGGCGCCGCAGTTGGTGGAACAGATCTTCGACATCGTAAAGCGGCTGAACGAGGAGCAGGGGGTGACCTTCCTATTGGCCGAGCAGAACACCAACGTGGCGCTGCGCTTTGCCCATTACGGCTACATCCTCGAATCGGGGCGGGTGGTGATGGACGGTCCTGCCGCGGACCTGCGCGAGAACCCGGACGTCAAGGAATTCTACCTCGGCATGTCCGATGAGGGCCGCAAGAGTTTCCGCGACGTGCGCAGCTACCGTCGCCGCAAGAGGTGGTTGAGTTGATGTTGGACGAGAACCCCAAGTATTTCGATGCGCTGGAGACCCGAAGCGCAGATGCGCGTGATGCCGAGCAGCTGGTGCGGCTGAACGCGCAGCTGGCGTCGAACGGGATGGCGGCTGTGCCGTCGCTGGACGATCTGCGGAGCCTGCCGGTGCTGCGAAAGGCGGATCTGGTCGCGCGGCAGGCCGAGGCGCCGCCGTTCGGCGGCTTGCCGGTCACCAATCTGGCCCATGTGTTCCAGTCGCCCGGCCCGATCTACGAGCCGGGCGGCGTCAGCCATGACTGGTGGCGGATGGGCCGTTTCCTGCATGCGGCGGGCATCGGGCCGGGCGATGTGGTGCAGAATTGTTTCGGCTATCACCTGACGCCAGCGGGCATGATTTTCGAGAGCGGGGCGCGCGCGGTAGGGGCCGCGGTGCTGCCCGCGGGCGTGGGCCAGACCGAGTTGCAGGTGCGCGCGGCCAAGGATGTGGGCTGCACCGCCTATGCGGGCACGCCCGATTACCTCAAGGTGATTCTCGACAAGGCCGACGAGATGGGCGTGCGGCTTGCCTTTGCGCGCGCGGCGGTGGGGGGGGGTGCGCTGTTTCCGTCGCTGCGCGCCGAATATGCGGATCGCGGGATCGCCTGTCTGCAATGCTACGCCACGGCAGATCTGGGCAATATCGCCTATGAAAGCCCCGCGATGGAGGGAATGATTGTTGACGAGGGCGTGATCGTGGAAATCGTGCGCCCCGGCACCGGGGACCCGGTGCCGCCCGGCGAGGTGGGCGAGGTCGTGGTGACGACCCTGAACCCCGATTACCCGCTGATCCGCTTTGCCACCGGCGATCTGTCGGCGGTGTTGCCGGGGCTAAGCCCCTGCGGGCGGACCAACCTGCGCATCAAGGGCTGGATGGGGCGGGCCGATCAGACCACCAAGATCAAGGGCATGTTCGTGCGCCCCGAACAGGTGGCTGAATTCGTGGGGCGGCATGCGGGCGTCCACAAGGCACGCGTCATCGCCACACGCGAGGGCGAGATGGACGTGATGACCGTTCAGGTCGAGGCCGAGGGGCTTGAGGCGGGCGCGCTGGCCGACAGCGCGGCGTCGGTGCTGAAGCTGCGCGGCCGGGTCGAGATCGTGGCGCCGGGCAGCCTGCCCAATGACGGCAAGGTCATCGACGATCAGCGCAAGTATGACTGACCCTCTATCCCATGTTATCGGTTAACAGCGCAGGGGCGTGCTAGGCATCGGGCCGTCACGAGACCAACCCCGGAGACTGCCCCGATGCGCGCCCTCTTGCCCCTTGTTCTTGCCGTAGTCACGGCGCCCGCTGCGCTGGCCGATACCGCCTATCTGATCGCCAACAGCCGCTACGACAACGGTCAGAACCTGCGGCAGGCCAGCGATATCGCGGCCCTCGAACGCCCGCTGACCGAGGCGGGCTTCGAGGTCATCGTGGTGGAAAACGGCCCCATCGAGGCAATGCGCGCGGGACTGTCAGCGCTGGTGGCAGCCGGAGAAACCGACCGGGTGCTGATCGCTGTCGCGGGGCATGTGGTGCGTTCGCAGGGCGGCACATGGGTCTTGGGCCGCGATGCCGATACCCCTGATCTGGGGGCCGTCGGCGGGCAGGGCGTGTCGCTCGACGTGCTGATGGAGGTTGCGGGCCGTGCGCCCGGCCGGGCGATGGTGTTGATCGGGACGGAGGCACGGCAATTCCCGCTGGGGGCAGGGCTTGCCCCCGGGCTGGGGCCGATCGACGCGCCGCAAGGCGTCAGCGTGATCTCGGGCGCGCCCGATGACGTGGCGGATTTTGCCCGCCGCTTTGTGTTGAGGCCCGGTGCGGATCTTGCGGCCGCTGTTGCGGCGTCACGGAACCTGCGCGGCCATGGGTTCTTGTCGTCGAGCGTGCCGTTTCTGGACGTGGCATCGGGCGCCGTCGCGCCGCCCGTCGGGCCATCGGTCGAGGAAACGGCGCTGTGGAATGCGGTGCGCGAGTTGAACACGGCGGGTGCGCTGCGCGCCTATCTGACGCAATATCCCGACGGTGCCTATGTGGCCGAGGCGCAGGCGGCGCTCGCCGGGCTGGCCGTCATGCCGGTTGATCCGCAGGCCGAAGCCGAAGCCGTTGAAACCGCCTTGCAGTTGAGCCGCGCCGCGCGCCAGCAGATTCAGCGCGACCTGTCGCTTCTGGGGCACGACACACGCGGGATCGACGGCATCTTCGGGCCCGGCACGCGGCGCGCGATCCGCGACTGGCAGGGGGCGACGAGGCAGCCCGTCACGGGATTTCTGACCGGCAGTCAGATCGGCGTGCTGCGCACCGCGGCCGCGCAACGTGCGGCGGAGCTGGAGGAAGAAACCCGCCGCCAGCGCGAGGCCGAGGAACTGGCCGACCGCGCCTTGTGGCAGGCCATCGGGCAGGGTAGCGACGAGGCTGGGCTCCGCCGCTATCTCGACCGCTTTCCGCGCGGGCTTTATGCCGATGTGGCGCGGGCGCGGCTCGATGATATCGAGGCGGCTCGTCGTCTGGAGGCCGAAGCCGAGGAACGCGCGGCCTGGGACGGGGTGCGCCAGCAAGACACGGTGGCCGCCTATCGGGGCTACATTGATACGTGGCCGCGTGGCCTGTTCGTTGACGCCGCGCGTGCAAGAATCGCCGAGATCGAATCGGGCTTGAGCCCGGCGGCGCAGGCGCAGGCCGAGGCCGCGGAGGCGGCGCTGAACCTTGCGCAGCCGATGCGCGTTCTGGTCGAACAGCGGTTGGCGGCGGTGGGTCTCGATCCCGGGCGGCAGGATGGCGTGTTCGATCGCCAGACGCGCATCGCGATCCGGTCCTATCAAGATGGCCGGGGGCTGCCGGTCACGGGGTATCTGGACCAGTTGACCGTGGTGCGCCTGCTGGCCGAGGCGATCGGCGGACGGTTGTTCGACTGACCGCCGGACCACGCAGCGCCCGCGCAACGAAAAAGGCCGCCCCAAGGGGCGGCCCGTTTCGGATTGATCCGTGTTGCGCGGTCTCAGCCCTGACGGGCCTTGTACCGACGCTGGGTCTTGTTGATCACGTAGACCCGGCCCTTGCGGCGCACGACGCGGCAGTCGCGATGGCGCTCTTTGAGCGAGCGGAGCGAGTTCTTGACCTTCATGGCCTGTCCCCTCAGTCGCGGCGCGGCGATGCGCCTTGGGTTGCTGTATGGCCCCGAAGGACCGGTTAAAACGTTCCCCGTTTCCGAGGTGGTGGGCGGTACTGGGATCGAACCAGTGACCCCTACGATGTCAACGTAGTGCTCTACCGCTGAGCTAACCGCCCGAAATCCCCGTCATACGCTGCGCCAATGTCTAAAGCCCAAAGGCCCCGGCGGTGGACGCATCGCTTGGGTGTGCGGTCTATAGAAGGATTGATTGGGTGGTTCAAGGGCTTTTGGCTTGGCGAAAAAACCCGCTATATCTTGCTCCGACAGACTTTGATCGGAGCGCGCATGCACCCGCCCTATCGCCTTGACCGTCCGCGCCGGATTCTGACGCCGGTGGTGGTGGCCTCGCCCCATTCCGGGCGGCACTACCCGGCGGAGTTCTTGCGCGCAACGGTTCTGGACGAGCGTGCGATCCGGTCGTCCGAGGATGCCTTCATGGATATTCTCGTGGAAGGGGCGCCCGTCTTGGGTGCGCCGGTGATCGCGGCGGAATATCCGCGCGCATGGCTCGATCTGAACCGCAGCCCGGAAGAGTTGGACCCGGGCGTGGTCGAAGGCGTGGGCCGGGTGGTGCAGACGCCGCGCATCTCGTCGGGGCTGGGGGTGATTCCCCGCGTCGTGGCCAATGGCCGGACCATCTATCGCGGCAAGCTGGCCCGGACCGAGGCCGAGGCCCGGATCGAACAGGTCTGGCGGCCCTATCATGCGGCGCTGGAGGGATTGCTGGCGCAAGCGCAGGCCGAGTTCGGCGAGGCGGTCTTGCTCGATTTCCATTCGATGCCGCATGAGGCGCTGGACAGCGTGGCGCGGCCCGGCCAGCGTCGGCCGGACGTGGTGCTGGGCGACCGCTTCGGGGCCTCGGCGGCGGGCGAGATCCTCGATGCCCTGGAGGACGGGTTCCTGTCCGAGGGGCTGTGCGTGATCCGCAACGCGCCTTTTGCGGGCGCCTTTGTGACGCAGCATTACGGGCGTCCTGCGCGACGGCGGCACGCGGTGCAGGTGGAGATCGACCGGTCGCTTTACATGAACGAACGGATGGTGCGCCCGAACGCGAATTTCGAGGCGGTCCAGCGGCTGATCACAAGCGTGATCGACCGGGTGATCGTCTCGCGCCCCGGCCGGGTGCCGCTGGCAGCGGAATAACTTGGCCGCGCCGCAGGCGCGCCGACAAGAGCGGAAAACGAGGTTTTCCGGCGCAATCCCCCCGAGTGGATCTTGTGGAGGCGGTGCCGGGGGCGCTGCCCCCGTCGCCCCCTGGGCGACTCCCCCGGGATATTTCTGAAACAGAGAAGAGGTCAGCGGAGCGCGCGGCCCTTGAGGATCGCATCCTCGCCGAAGCGTTTGCGGATCGCGTCGGTGGCGCGTTCGGCACCGACGCGGCGGGACGCCTGAGGGTCAAGAAGGTCGCCTTCGCGGTCGGCCGCCTCGGCCGGGATCAGGTCGGACAGGCCCACGCCAATCAGCCGGTAAGGCTTGGGGTGGTCGGTCTGGTCGTAAAGTGCGCGGGCGTTGCGGTAGATGCGGTCGGCGATCTGGGTGCCGTCGGGCAGCGACAGGCGACGGGTCAAGAGCTTGAAATCGGCGCGCTTGAGTTTCAGCGTGACGGTGCGGCCCGCCAGCCCCTTGGCCTTGGCGCGGTCGGCGACCTTTTCGGACAGGCGCCAGATATGGCCGTCGAGAAGGCCCTCGTCGGCGATATCGCCGGAGAATGTGGTTTCGTTCGAGATGGATTTCACCGCGCGGTCGCGGGCGACGCGGCGGTCATCTTGCCCGCGCGCGAGGTGCCAGAGCCGGTCTCCCATGGTGCCGAAGCGGGCCTGCAGGTCGGCGCGGTCCCAGCGGCGGAGGTCGGCGAAGCTGCGGATGCCGATCTTGTCGAGGCTGGCCTGACCGGCAGCCCCGATGCCCCAGATCATCCGCACCGGTTTGTCGCGCAGGAAATCCATCGTCTCGACCCGGCCGATCACGGAAAAGCCGCGCGGCTTGTCGAGGTCGGAGGCGAGTTTGGCGAGGAACTTGTTGTGCGACAGGCCGATGGAGCCGGTGATGCCAAGTTCAAGCTGCATGCGTTTCACAAGGCCCGCCAGCAAGACAGCCGGGGGGCGCCCGTGCAGCCGCGCAGTGCCGGTGAGGTCAAGGAAGGCCTCGTCGAGCGACAGCGGCTCGATGGCGGGGGTCAGATCCTCCATCATGGCGCGGATCTGGCGGGAGACTTGCGCGTAGACATCCATCCGGCCCCGGACCACCACTGCCTCGGGGCAGAGTTTCAAGGCCTGGAACATCGGCATGGCCGAGCGCACGCCCTTGATGCGGGCGATGTAGCAGGCGGTGGACACCACGCCGCGCCGCCCGCCGCCGATGATGACGGGTTTGTCGCGGAGGTCTGGGTTGTCGCGTTTCTCGACGCTTGCGTAGAAGGCGTCGCAATCCATGTGGGCGATGGAGAGATCCCACAACTCGGCATGCGACGTGATGCGCGGACTGCCGCAGGCCGGGCAGCGGCGGGCATGATCGAACTGGGTCAGGCAATCGCGGCACAGGGCGGGCATGGGCCCACGATACGCCCATCGGGCCCGCCACGGAAGGTGGCGCGGGGGAGCGTGGGTGGGGATTTCCCCCGGACAGGGCCCGCATTTTTGCCTAGCCTTGGCGCGGGCTACCCCGCATATCTTGAGCCATGAAGCCTGAAGACCAACAAACGAGGATCTTTATGGAAGACGTGATTGCCGACCTGGTGGGCGGGAACCTTGTGGTTCTGTTGCTGGCCCTCTTCATTATCCTGTGCATTTTCCTTGCGATCCGGATCGTGCCGCAGTCCGAACAGCATGTGGTCGAACGGTTTGGACGGCTGAAGGTGGTCCTTGGGCCGGGGATGAACTTCATCGTGCCTTTCCTCGACAAGGTGGCGCACCGGGTGTCGATCCTGGAGCGGCAACTTCCCACCGCCAGCCAGGACGCCATCACTACGGACAACGTGTTGGTGCAGGTCGAGACCAGCGTGTTCTACCGCATCCTCGAGCCGGAGAAGACCGTTTACCGGATCCGTGACGTGGATGCCGCGATTGCGACGACAGTGGCGGGGATCGTGCGGGCCGAGATCGGCAAGATGGAACTGGATGAGGTGCAATCGAACCGCGCCACGCTGATCGCTACGATCAAGCATAGCGTCGAGGATGCCGTGGATGACTGGGGCATTCAGGTGACCCGGGCCGAGATCCTCGATGTGAACCTCGATCAGGCGACGCGCGAGGCGATGTTGCAGCAGTTGAATGCCGAACGCGAACGGCGGGCCGCCGTGACCCGGGCCGAAGGTCTCAAGCGCGCGGTCGAACTGCAGGCGGACGGGGAACTATACGCCGCCCGCCAGCAGGCCGAAGCGCGGCGCGTGTCCGCCGATGCCGAGGCCTATGCAACGGGCGTTGTGGCCGAGGCCATCGCCAAGGGCGGGCTTGAGGCGGTGCAATACAACATCGCGCTGGAACAGGTGAAGGCGCTGGGCACCATGGCGGCGGGGCAAGGGACGCAGACGGTGATTGTTCCGGCGGATGCGGCCGATGCCTTTGGCAAGGCGTTCCAGATGTTGCGGGGCCGGGTATGATGTGGGCCGCCTGGTGGATCTGGGGGGCTGCCGCCGTCGTTCTGGCGGTGGCAGAGGTGCTGATCCCCGGTTTCGTGCTGCTGGGTTTTGCACTGGGCGCGGCGGTTGTGGCGCTGATCTTGCTGGTGGGCGGGCCGCTGGCGGTTTGGCTGGGCGGATCGATCCCAATGCTGTTGCTGGTCTTCGCCGTGGTCTCGCTTCTGTCGTGGCTGGCGCTCCGGCGTTGGGTCGGGGTCTATCGCGGGCAGGTCAAGCGCTTCGATCACGACATCAATGACGGCTGATCTCTCGGCTTATGCCGGGTTGAGCCGCCGGGTCGCGGGGCTTGGACCCGAGGGTGAGATCGGGTTTGACCCGGGATGTTTTCCCGACGGACTGCACGAACGTCAGGACTTTGGCGAACTGGTCATCGACAGCGGGCTGAAGCGGTCCATCGCCTGGCTGGGCGAGGGACCGGATCTGCCGTTCGAGATCCTCGATCAGGTACACAGCACGGATTGGTATGCCGAGCCGGAAGGATGGCGGCGGATCGGTTTGTGGCTGATGCACCTTTTGCTGTCGGGCCGCGATTGGGCCGGGCTGACGCTGACGCACGCCGAAAGCCGCATCGCCGAGATTTATGTCGCGCTGGACCGGCCCCGGCCGGCGAGCAGCTTTGTCGATTGGGCCGCGCCAGTTCAGGTGGCGCATGTCATACACATGCCTCGGCCTGTGGCGCGCCACGCTTTTGCCGATCCGCCCAAGGCTGACCCGCCCCGGATCGATGACCTGCGCGACCGGCCGATGATCCGCCACGGCTGGCGCGATCAGGCCGCGCGCCATCGCGGCCGGGCGGAGGAGGCCGATCAGGTGATCTTGTCCCTGACGCTGGAGGGGACGGTGGCGCTGGCCGAGCTTTGGCTCGATTTCGCGGCCCCCGGCGAGGCGCGCGACGAGATCAACATCGAAAGCCCGCTTGCGGGATTTGGCGCGACGCAACCCGGCAGCATCGAGGCGCGGTTCTGGAAACCCGGCAGTTTCGCCTTTTATTGCGACCGGCTGGACGATTTGCGCCTGCCCGATCGCGCCTAAGGCCCCGCGATCCGGAAACCGAGCGGCTTTTTCAGCGCGTCGCCCTTGGTCAGCCAGGCCAGCGAGAAGGCCAGCACACCGGCCGTCTCGACCCAGAAGATGTAGTTCAGCGCGCGCATCTGGTCCTTTAAGGGCAGGACAAGATAGGCGAGCGCGCCAAGGATCGCAGCGATCAGCACCACACCGCAGGCGTAGTAGGTCAGGTGTTCGAGGCTCATGGCCGCGCGGCCGTCGGGGCGCCGCTTGCCGCCCATGGGAAACAGGACGAGGCAGAAATAGGCGAGTGCGGCAAAAAACACGCCCGCGCAAGCAAAGTGGAGCGGACCGGTGATGAAATGGAGGCCCGTGACAAGCGTCGGGTCGGGCAGGGCACCGGCACAGGGGGCTGTGGTCTCGCCCGTCATGCAATGGGCAAAGGCCGGGTCGGCCCCCGCCGGGAACAGCGCCACGCCAAGCGCCGCCAGCCCCGCGATGATCGAAGTGGCCCGGTCGCCAAGCGGGAAACGGTCGGGTTTCGCCCGGTAGCCGCGATAGCTGAGCAAGAAGATCCCGATGGCCACCATGCAGCCGACAAAGACGTCGCCCATGGCGGTGTAGTAGAATTCCGAGATCGAGGGCTGCATCCGCCCCGCCCCCGTCAGGCCGTAGACATAAAGTGTGACGGGGAGGATCAGCCCGAGAAAGCCTATCCCCTGCCGCACGGCGAGGAAATGCAGGTCCAGGCGCGGATCGTTGTCTTGCAGCATGGCCATTGCCCCCGGCGCGGTTCGCCGGACAAGCCTAGCACGAAAAGCCGCCCGATGCGCTCAGGGCAATTCGGACAGGATCGCGTGCGCTGCGCGCGCCGGATCATCCGCCTGCCAGACGGGGCGACCGACCACGATGTGATCTGCGCCTGCCGCGATGGCGGCGGCGGGGGTGGCGATGCGTTTCTGGTCGCCCACGTCGCTGCCCATGGGCCGCACGCCGGGGGTGACGATCAGTCGGCCCGCCGATTGCGGCAGGGCGCGGATCATCGCGGCTTCATGCGGGGAAGCGATGACGCCATCGGCCCCTGCTTCGAAGGCGCGGGCGGCGCGGGCCGCCACGATCTCGGCCATGTCGCCCGGCACAATCAGGTTGGCATCCAGATCGGCGCGGTCGTTGGAGGTGAGGATCGTCACGGCAAGGATCTTGAGGTCTGTCCCCGAAGCCCCCTGTTTCGCGGCAGAAACCACCTGCGGGTCGCCGTGCACGGTCAGGAAATCGAGGTCGAAGCCCGCGATTCCCCGCACCGCGGCTTCGACCGTCGCGCCGATATCGAAGAACTTCATGTCGAGGAAGATCCGCTTTCCATGGTCGTGTTTCAGCTCATTGGCCAACGCGAGGCCACCGCCTGTCAGCATGCCCAGCCCGATCTTGTAGAACCCCACGGCGTCGCCGAGGCGTTCGGCAACGCGCAACCCGTCCAGCGCGTTCGCGACGTCGAGGGCAACGATCAAGCGGTCGTCGGATGGGATTGGCATGGCGGCGGGCCTTTCGGGTCGGAATTTTTCCGTTCCTAGGCGGCCCGGAGGGGCATGTCCATCAGGTCGGGGGGCGCCGGCACTCAGGGAGGCGCCCCCCTCGGCGGTCAGGAACACACGCGACCGCCCACGCATGTGTGGCAGAAACTAAAGATTCCGCCAACGGGAATGTTGCCGCAATTTCCCCTCCGGACGGTCCATTGCGACTTGCGCGACACGCCATCGCTTCCCACATCGCATACCGAGGCCCATGGGTCGCCATGCTGCAGGTGCGGGTGGTGGCCAGACGGGCGCTTGGACAAGGAGAAAGACCATGAACTTGGAGAAGTTCACCGATCGCGCACGCGGGTTCTTGCAGGCCGCCCAGACGATCGCCAGCCGCGAGGATCATCAGAAACTCGCGCCCGAGCATCTGCTCAAGGCCCTGTTGGATGATGACCAAGGCATGGCGTCCGCGCTGATCAAGCGTGCGGGCGGGGCGCCCGAGCGTGTGCGCGAGGCCGTCGAGCTGTCGCTGTCCCGCCTGCCCAAGGTGACCGGCGACGCGGGCCAGATCTATGTCGACAAGCAGACAGCCAAGGTGTTGGACGAGGCCGAAAAGCTCTCGAAAAAGGCGGGCGACAGTTTCGTGGCCGTCGAACGCATGCTGACAGCACTTGCCGTGGTGCAAAGCCCCGCGCGCGAGGCGCTGGAGGCGGGTGCCGTCAACGCGCAATCCCTGAACGCCGCGATCAACGATCTGCGCAAGGGCCGCACGGCGGATAGCGCCGGGGCTGAGGACAGCTACGAGGCGCTCAAGAAATACGCCCGCGATCTGACCGAGGCCGCGCGGGAGGGCAAGATCGACCCGATCATCGGCCGCGACGAGGAAATCCGCCGCGCGATGCAGGTGTTGAGCCGCCGGACCAAGAACAACCCGGTTCTGATCGGGGAACCCGGCGTGGGCAAGACCGCCATCGCCGAGGGGCTGGCGCTGCGCATCGTGAACGGCGACGTGCCTGAGAGCCTGCGCAACAAGACGCTGATGGCGCTCGACATGGGCGCGCTG
The DNA here is from genome assembly GCF_003148775.1 of Roseicyclus mahoneyensis. Taxonomy (GTDB): domain Bacteria; phylum Pseudomonadota; class Alphaproteobacteria; order Rhodobacterales; family Rhodobacteraceae; genus Roseicyclus; species Roseicyclus mahoneyensis. Next base: position 5,919 of record NZ_QGGW01000006.1, on the reverse strand, counting down.
ATCGCGGGGGCGAAATATCGGGGTGAATTCGAGGAACGGCTGAAGGCCGTGCTGGGCGAGATCACGGCCGCCGCCGGTGAGATCATCTTGTTCATCGACGAGATGCATACGCTTGTGGGCGCGGGCAAATCCGATGGGGCGATGGATGCGGCCAACCTGATCAAGCCCGCGCTGGCGCGGGGCGAATTGCACTGCATCGGTGCGACGACCTTGGATGAATACCGAAAGTATGTGGAAAAGGACGCGGCGCTGGCCCGCCGGTTCCAGCCATTGGTGGTGGAGGAGCCGACGGTAGAGGACACCATCAGCATCCTGCGCGGCATCAAGGAAAAATATGAGCTGCACCATGGTGTGCGGATTTCGGACGCCGCGCTGGTGGCCGCCGCAACGCTGAGCCATCGCTACATCACCGACCGCTTCTTGCCCGACAAGGCCATCGACCTGATGGATGAGGCCGCCAGCCGCCTGCGGATGGAAGTCGACAGCAAGCCCGAGGAACTCGATGCGCTGGATCGTCAGATCCTGCAGATGCAGATCGAGGCCGAGGCGCTGAAGAAGGAGGATGATCAGGCCAGCCGCGATCGGTTGGACAAGCTGGAACGCGAACTGGGCGACCTGCAACAGCAATCCGCCGAGATGACGGCGAAATGGCAGGCCGAACGGGACAAGCTCGATCAGGCCCGCACGCTCAAGGAACGGCTGGACCATGCGCGCGCCGAACTGGATCAGGCCAAGCGGGCCGGTGATCTGGCACGCGCGGGGGAGCTTTCCTATGGCGTGATCCCGCAGCTTGAAAAAGACCTGATCGCCGCCGAGGCACAGGACGACGACGTGATGGTCGAAGAGGCCGTGCGCCCCGAACAGATCGCGGGCGTGGTGGAACGCTGGACCGGCATTCCGATGTCCAAGATGCTGGAAGGCGAGCGGGAGAAACTCCTCAAGATGGAGGAGGAGCTGGGCAAACGTGTGATCGGCCAGATGCAGGCGGTGCAGGCCGTCAGCCGCGCCGTGCGGCGCGCGCGTGCGGGCCTGCAGGACGAAAACCGGCCGCTCGGGTCGTTCCTGTTCCTCGGGCCGACGGGTGTCGGCAAGACCGAGTTGACCAAGACGCTGGCCGAATACCTGTTTGACGACGATCAGGCGATGGTGCGCATCGACATGAGCGAATTCATGGAGAAACACGCCGTGTCCCGCCTGATCGGCGCTCCGCCGGGCTATGTCGGCTATGACGAGGGCGGCGTGCTGACAGAGGCCGTGCGCCGCCGCCCCTATCAGGTGATCTTGTTCGACGAGGTCGAGAAGGCGCATCCGGAGGTGTTCAACGTGCTCTTGCAGGTGCTGGATGACGGCATCTTGACCGACGGGCAGGGGCGGCGTGTGGATTTCAAGCAGACGTTGATCGTGCTGACCTCGAACCTCGGGTCTCAGGCGCTGAGCACCTTGCCAGACGGATCGGATGCGGCGCAGGCCAAGCGGGACGTGATGGATGCCGTGCGCGCCCATTTCCGGCCCGAGTTCCTGAACCGGCTGGACGACATGATCGTCTTCGACCGGCTGACGCGGGCGGACATGGGCGGGATCGTCACAATCCAGCTCAAGCGGCTGGAGAACCGGTTGGCGCAGCGGAAGATCACGCTCGATCTGGATGCGGGCGCACGGCAGTGGCTGGCAGATGAGGGCTATGACCCGGTGTTCGGGGCGCGGCCGCTCAAGCGGGTGATCCAGCGCGCGCTTCAAGATCAACTGGCCGAGATGATCTTGTCGGGCGATGTCAGCGACGGAGCCGTGATCCATGTGAGCGCCGGCGCGGACGGGTTGATCGTGGGCGACCGCGTGGCGCCCTCGAAGCGGCCCAAGCCTGAGGATGCCGTGGTGCACTGAGGCGCGGTCGACACAACATGACACCGATGCCCCCGGCGTCTGGTCGGGGGCATCTTTTTGGCTGACACCCCATGATTTGAAAAAACTATCGAGGCGGAAGTTTCGATAGGATTGATGCCAGATCGGTCGGGCCCATCTGACCTGCATGTCATCACCAATCAGGAGATCATCAGATGCCCCGGATCGACGAACAGACACCGTCCTGCGCCACTTCGACCGAACGGCTGGGCATGTGGCTCAAATCTGATGTCACCTTCACCCTTCCCGGCTGGGCGCTTGCCCTTGGCGGGGCAGGTGCGCTGGTGCTGGTTCTTGTCGCGCTGGACTGAGGGGATTGCCGTGAGACGTGCCGTTCTTCTTGCCGCCGTGCTGACGCTTCCGGCAAGCGTCGTTCTGGCCGAGATCACGCCGATCGGGGACCTGCGCCGCAACATGCACGCGACAGTGGAAGGCATTGTGGAGCGCGTCACGGACGAGGATGAATTTCGGCTGGCCGATGCAAGCGGGCAGATCCGGGTCTATATCGGCCCGAACCCCCTGCCGGTACGTGTGGGTGACAGCATCCGCGTCGCGGGCTTCGTCGATGACGACCTGCGCATGGAGCTTTACGCTGAGACCATCACGCTGGCCGATGGCCGAGTGGTCGATCTGCCGCGTCGTGACTGAATTGGCGTAAAAACAATAACGCCCCCGCGCTGCAAGGCCGGGGGCGTTGTCTTCGGGGCCGTGCAGGATCAGTGCGGAAGAAGAACGCGGTCTATGATGTGCACAACGCCATTGGAGGCAAAGACATTTGGCGTGGTCACGCGGGTGTTTCGGTTCAGGTGGACGCCGCCGCCGGTGGCATTGACGTTGATGAACCCGCCCTGGAGCGTCGGAACGCGACCGCGCTGGCCCAAGAGCGCTTCGGCCGGATAATAGCTGCCCGAGACATGATAGGTCAGCACGTCGGTCAACGCGTCGGTGTCGGCCAGCAGCCCGTCGAGCACCCCATGGGGCAGGGCGGCGAAGGCGGCATTTGTGGGGGCAAAGACAGTGAGCGAGCCGCGCGCCGAAAGCGCATCGACAAGGCCTGCCGCCTGCACGGCAGTCACGAGCGTCGAAAGATCAGGGGTGGCTGCGGCCAGTTCGACGATGGTGCTGGAGCCGGTCACGGCGCTGGCGGGCGCAAGACCCATCGTTGCGGCCCCGGCAAGGCCGACGGCAGAGGTTGTCAGGAAACGGCGGCGGTCCATATGAATTCTCCCTTTTGATGGATTGTTGCGGATGTTGCAAAAACGGTCAGGCCCGGACGATGTCCGGGCCTGCTTTTTTCCGTGGCTTACATCGGCGGCAGGATGACCGCGTCGATGACATGGATCACGCCGTTCGACGCTGCGATATCCGCGGTCACGACGTTCGCCTCGTTCACGGTCACGCCACCCGTCGTGCCGATGGTGATGTCGGAACCCTGCACGGTCGCGGCGGTCATGCCGTCCGAAAGGTCGGTCGACATCACGGCGCCCGGGACGACGTGATAGGTGAGAATTGCCACCAGCTGGTCGAGGTTCTCGGGGAGCAGCAGGCTTTCGACGGTGCCTTCGGGCAGGGCCGCGAAGGCGTCATCGGTCGGAGCGAAGACGGTGAACGGGCCTTCGCCCGACAGCGTTTCCACAAGGCCGGCGGCCTCGACGGCTGCGACGAGCGTGGTGAAGCTGCCTGCGCCGACGGCGGTTTCGACGATGTTCATGTCCTGCGCGAACGCGGGTGCGGACAGGGCCGTGGTCGCTGCCAGTGCGATAAGGGTCTTGCGCATGTCGTAGTCTCCTAGGTTGGTGGGTGCCGGAGAAACATGTCTCCGTCGCATCGACAGGTGGCCGGGCCCGGAATGCTTTCAAGTGAAGCGGGTTTTTGCCGGGCGGCTTGACCGGCGGGGCCGCGCGCCTAAGCCCGGGATGCCCGCGGTTTCCAATCAAATCGCCGTGAAATCATGTGAGACAGTGTGACCGGCGGGGCGGGTTTTGTTTCAACCCGCGGTCCGGCGGCAAACAGTTTCGTGAGACCCGATGTCCGGGGTTGGGGTTTGCTCCATATGCGGGGCATGCTGTCCGGAATGCATAAAGGAGAAACGCCATGGCCCGCCGCTACACTTCTGACCTGACATGGGATGATGTCACCCCCCGGTCGGTCTACCTGAACCGCCGCCAGATCATGGCGGGGGGCGCGGGCCTGTTGGGCGCGGGCCTGATCGGCGGTAGGGCACAGGCGCAAGGCACGCTGACGCCCAACACCTTCGAAGAGATCACGTCCTACAACAACTTCTACGAATTCGGCACGCGCAAGGAAGATCCTGCGCGCAATGCCCATATGTTGACGACCTCGCCCTGGGAAATCGTGATCGACGGCATGGTCGACAATCCCGGCACTTACTCCTTCGAGCAGGTTGTCGAGGACATGACGATCGAGGAACGGATCTACCGCTTTCGCTGCGTCGAGGCATGGTCGATGGTCATCCCGTGGAACGGCTTCGAGCTGGCCGATCTGCTGGAGCGTGTCGGCGTGCAGGATGGCGCGCGCTACGTCGCCTTTGAAACGGCGCTGCGCCCCGACGAGATGCCGGGTGTGCGCGTGCCGGTGCTGGACTGGCCCTATCGCGAGGGTCTGCGGCTTGACGAGGCGATGCACCCGCTGACGATCATGGCGACCGGCCTTTATGGCGAGCCGATGCCGAACCAGAACGGTGCGCCGATCCGGTTGGTGGTGCCGTGGAAGTACGGCTTCAAGTCCATCAAGTCGATTGTGCGGATCACAGTGACGGCCGATGAGCCGGTTGCGACGTGGAATGCGACGCAGCCTCGGGAATATGGCTTCTACAGCAATGTGAACCCGAATGTGGATCATCCCCGCTGGTCGCAGGCCAACGAGCGGGTGATCGGCGGTGGGCTGCTCGCCCGGCGCCAGCCGACGCTCATGTTCAACGGATACGAGGATGAGGTCGCATCGCTCTATGAGGGCATGGATCTGGCGGAGTTCTTCTGAGCGTGACGGATGCCGCCGACAGGACAGGGCCCGCCCCGGTGATGCAGCACGTGAACGGTGCGTTGCGTCGCGTGCCGCCGTCCCTGTTGTATGTGGGCGGTGCGGCATGGGGCGGGTGGCTGTTCTGGCTGGCGGCAACGGGCGGGCTTGGGGTGGAACCAATCGAGGCGCTGGAACACCGTTACGGCAAGCTGGCGCTGCAACTGATCGTGGCCGGGTTGGCCGTGACGCCGCTGCGGCAGTGGGCGGGGCTGAACCTGATCCCGTTTCGTCGCGCGATAGGTGTTTTGGCCTTTGGCTATGTCCTCGCGCATTTTCTGGTCTGGGCAGTTCTGGATGTGCAGACCCTTTCGGCGATCTGGGCCGATATCGTGAAGCGGCCCTATGTGACCATCGGCATGGTGGGGTTTGCGACGCTGATCCCCTTGGCGCTGACATCCAACAACCGGGCCATTCGGCGGTTGGGCCCGGTGCGATGGCGACATCTGCACAAGCTGGCATATCCCGCTGCGGTGCTTGGAGCGGTGCATTACGTCTGGCTGGCCAAGGGGCTTCAGTTCGAGCCACTGTTCTATCTCGGCGCCATCCTCGGACTTCTTGCCCTGCGACTTGTGCCGCGGAAGGTGCGAGTCGCAGGCTGAATCGTGTGACCGGGGTGACGTACCACCAGATCTGGGGATAGGTCTGTAGATAACCACAAGACGCGCTGGATGGCCCCACCCGAGTCGGCTTGGGGTATCGTCCGGAGCAGGCGAAAAGGGCCTGATGCGAGAATTTTCAGGTGGTCAACCCATTGAAAAAAATGACATTTTACGGATCAACGCAAAAAATGTCATCTAACTGATAAAAAGCTCTTGCGGCCACCGTGCCCCAACCGTAAATACCCCTTCACCGGCGGCGCTGAGGTGCTGACGGGACGCCGGACGGGACTGGGGCTGAGGTTTTGGACCCGCGAGGCGAAGAAAAAAACTGAGACACATGAGGCAGGTTGCGCTCAAAGGAAAGAGCGCTACCGGTTTG
>NZ_QGGW01000005.1 GCF_003148775.1 Roseicyclus mahoneyensis | reverse complement strand
ATAGCCGCCGTCAGCGTCGTCTTGCCGTGGTCAACGTGCCCAATCGTGCCGATGTTCACATGCGGCTTCGTACGCTCAAACTTTGCCTTTGCCATTGCCCTGGCGCCTCGTTCCTTCGGGGGCCCGCACAGGATGTCCCTGCGGCCCGGTTCAACATCGCGGGCGAGGTAGTCGGGTCGAAGGGAAAAATCAAGCGCATAACGCCACGAGGGCGGGCGCGCGCCCGAGGTCCCTCAAGGGATCGACGGCAGCAGGGGCGCGGGCGCAGTCACCGGCTCCGCCACGGGCCCTGCGGTCGGGCTCTCCACCACTTCCGCAACCACCGCGGGCTCGATGGTGGCGGCTTGGAACGGCGCGGCATCGGGATCGATGCTGAACCACTCGGGGTTGTCGAGCATCCAGCGCTGGACCTGCCGCGCGGCGTTGCGCGCCAAAACCTGCATCTGCTCCTCGCGGGTGCGCGCCAGACCAGACCCGATCACCGCCGTCTCGCTCGAGGCGCCCTCCATGACGAGGATCTGTTCGGGGTCGTCGTGCAGCTTTACACCGGCGGCATCGTCCCAGACATTGACCGACAGCACAAGGATCGACCGCGGGTTAAGCACCAGCGGCACGCCCGGAGGCGCCAGCGCGTAGCCATCGATGGCGATCCCGATGTGGTAAAGGCGATCGCCCTCGTAAGCACCGAAACGGCGGTCGATCTCTGAGGTCAGGATCGCCACCCATTCCTCGGACGTGGCGTCGCGCGAAGGGGGGATCTGCTGCATGCTGTCGGCCACCACGATGTTATGGCCCAGCCTGAAATCCCCCATGTTCGGCAATTCGTCCGTCAACGGGTCCGGCGCGGCGCAGCCGATCATGATCAGCGCCAGCGCCAGCGGAGCAAATCGGGTCGGGCGATCGAACATGCGCGTCTCCAGCATCGTGGCACGGTTGCCTTGAGATAGCGCAGGCAGGGCGGCGACGCAAACGCCCCCTTCTGGTGACGCGGCCGCGATGCCCTATCTGTGATTCGAGACGCAGGAGATCACGATGAAAGACATCCCCGCCCGAGACATCCGCCTGCCGGTCGCAGCCCGCCTGCCGCGAGCGCCGATGGGCGTGATCGACAGCTATTTGGCCGCGCGCGAAAACATCCTCGGCATCATTCCCGACGGCGCGCTGGACCTGCCCATGCTATCGGGCCGAACCGGGCCGCAACGCTGGCACATGGTGATGGGCCCCGCCGGCATCCGTCAGGTCCTGTTGGAACGGGTCGAGCATTACCCGAAATCCGAGGCGACCAAATCCATCCTGCGCCCTGCCATCGGCGAAAGCCTGTTCGTGGCCGAGGGCGATCACTGGCGCTGGCAGCGCCGCGCCGCCGCGCCCGCCTTTGCCGCCCGCAATGTCGAGGCGCTGACGCCCGTGATGACCCGCGCCGCCGAGGCCGCGGCCGACCGCATTGCCAAGGTGGCCGGGCGGCGCGCGATCAACGCGGTGGACGAAATGGTGGGGGCGACCTTCGACATCATCGCCGACATCACCCTCTCCGACCCCGACGGCATGGACCGCGCAGCGGTCGGGGCGTCGCTGGATGCCTATATCGACCGTGCCGCGCGTGTCAGCGTGCTGGACGTTCTGGGCGCGCCGGGCTGGATGCCGCGTCCGGGGCGACAGGCAGCCGTGCGGGATCTGGCGCAGATGCAAGGCGAAATGGATCGGGCCATCGTTCGACGGCAGGCCAGCGGCCCAAGTCTGGTGCCCGACCTCATGGACCTGCTGATGGGCGCACGCGACCCCGAAACCGGGCGCGAGATGACGCCAGCGGAACTGCGCGAGAACCTGCTGACCTTCATCGTGGCAGGCCATGAGACCACGGCCCTCACGCTCGCTTGGGCGCTCTATCTCTGCGCCTTCGACCAGAGCGAACAAGACAAGGCCAGGGCCGAGGCGCAGACCGTGCTCGGGCGCCGCGCGGCCACGGCCGCCGATGTGCCGCGCCTGACCGCCGTGCGCCACGTGGTCGAGGAGTCGCTTCGCCTCTACCCGCCGGGCGGCTTCCTGTCGCGCACGGCGCAAGCCCCTGACAGGCTGGCGGGCGCCACGATACGGCCCGGCGACACGGTGATGATCCCGGTCTATGCCGTGCATCGCCATCGCTTGCTCTGGGACGCGCCCGACGCTTTCCGCCCGGACCGCTGGCACGACCGCGGCGCCATCGACCGCTACCAATACCTGCCCTTCGGCGACGGGCCGCGCATCTGCATCGGCGCGCGCCTGGCGATGCAGGAAGCCGTGGTGATCCTCGCCACGTTGCTCGCGCGCTTCCGCTTCACCGCCATCCCCGGCCGCGATCCCCGCCCGGTGATGATCCTGACGCTCCGCCCCGAAGGCGGCGTCTGGCTGCAGGTGGAGCCGCTCTGACCGCACCCCCATTCTCTGTTTCGAAAATATCCTCGGGGGGAGGCGCCGCAGGCGCCGGGGGGCAGACAGCCCCCCTGCACGATCCGCCTCAGGTGAAACGGTTGTCGCGGGGGAATCCACGTGGGGCCATGCGCCCCGCACCGGCGCGCTTGGCTTGCCATTCGGCCAGATCGGCCTCGGTCCTTGTCCGGCCCGCCGGATCGCGCCACGTCAAACCATCGGCCAGACGGAAACTGCGCGCATCCGACAACCCGCCGTCCTTGTATTTCTGCAGCCGCACGCCCTTGCCACGGCCCATCTCGGGCAATTCGTCCATGGCAAAGACCAAGAGCTTGCGGTTGTCGCCCACCACGGCGATCGCGTCATCGGGGGCGGCCACACGCACGCAGACACGGGCCGTGACGCCATCGCCAAGGTTCAAGACCTGCTTGCCCGCGCGTGTCTGGGCCACGACATCGACCTCTGGCACAAGGAACCCGTCCCCGGCCGAGGACGCCACAAGCAACCGGCCCTCGGGGCGGTGGATGAACAGGTCCACGATCTCCGCCTCGTTGGGCAGGTCGACCATCAGGCGCAAAGGCTCGCCCAGACCCCGCCCGCCCGGCAGATTGGCCGCAGACAGGGTGTAGACCCGGCCCGCGCTGGAAAAGACCAGCAGCTTGTCGGTGGTCTCGGCATGGAACAGGAACCGCCCCTCGTCGCCGTCGCGGAATTTCATCTCGGTGGTCAGGTCGATGTGGCCCTTCATCGCCCGGATCCAGCCCATTTTCGAGCAGACGACCGTGATCGGTTCCCGCTCGATCATCGCCTCGATCGGCACCTCGGCCACCTCGCCCGCCTCCGAGAAGGTGGTCCGCCTTGCGCCGCCCTCGGCCTTGGCGCCGAACTTGGCGCGCACCTCGCGCAGCTCATCGGCGATGCGGGCCCATTGCAGCCCGCCCTCGGCCAGCAGATCCTCGAGCCCCGCGCGCTCTTCCATCAGCGCGTCGCGTTCGCGGATCAGTTCCATCTCTTCCAGCCGCCGCAAGGACCGCAGGCGCATGTTCAAGATCGCCTCGGCCTGAACCTCGGTCAGCTCGCCATCGCCCGGCGGCGGGGTCTTGTAGTCGCGCTCGGACGTGGCGCGGATGAAGTCCCGCCCCCAATCCTCGCGCATCAGCGCCGGTTTGGGCTCGTCATCGTAGCGGATGATGTCGATCACCCGGTCGAGGTTGAGGAAGGCGATGATGAAGCCTTCGAGCACCTCGAGTCTGTGGTCGATTTTTTCCATCCGGTGCTGCGAGCGGCGCAACAAGACGTCGCGGCGATGGTCGAGGAAGGCGCGCAACACTTCTTTCAGCGAACAGACCTTGGGCGTGCGCCCGTCGATCAGCACATTCATATTGAGCGAGAACCGCGTTTCCAGATCGGATTGGCGATACAGCGTCGCCATCAGAACCTCGGGATCGACGTTGCGCGCGCGCGGTTCCAGCACGATGCGGATGTCATCGGCGCTCTCGTCGCGCACATCGGCGAGGATCGGCACCTTCTTGGTCTGGATCAGTTCCGCCAGCCGCTCGATCAGCTTGGATTTCTGGACCTGATACGGGATCTCGGTCACGACGATCTGCCATGTTCCGCGGCCCTGATCCTCGATCTCCCAACGGGCGCGCAGGCGGAACGCGCCGCGTCCGGTGGCATAGGTTTCCACCATGCTCTCGCGCGGTTCCACGATGATGCCGCCGGTGGGGAAATCGGGGCCCTGAACGTAATTCAGCAGCGTCTCGTCGTGCGCATCGGGCGTCTTGATCAGATGCAGGCACGCGGCGATCAGCTCATCAAGGTTATGGGGCGGGATGTTCGTCGCCATGCCGACCGCGATGCCCGACGATCCGTTCGCCAGCAGGTTCGGCACGGCGGCGGGCAGAACCTCAGGTTCCTCGAGCGTGCCGTCGTAATTGGGGCGGAAATCGACCGCGTTCTCGTCAAGGCCCTGCATCAGTGCCTCGGCCACGGCGGTCATCCGCGCCTCGGTATAGCGCGCGGCGGCGGGGTTATCGCCATCGATGTTGCCGAAATTGCCCTGCCCGTCGACCAGCGGGTAGCGGATCACGAAATCCTGCGCCAGACGCGCCATGGCGTCGTAGATCGCGGCATCGCCGTGGGGATGGTAGTTGCCCATCACATCGCCCGAGATCTTGGCGGATTTGCGGAACCCCCCGTTCGAGGCAAGGCGCAGCTCGCGCATGGCGTAGAGGATGCGACGGTGGACCGGTTTCAGCCCGTCGCGCGCATCGGGCAGCGCGCGGTGCATGATCGTGGACAGCGCATATTGCAGGTAGCGCGCACCGATGGCCCGGGCCAAAGGCTCGGAGGTCTGGCGGGCGTCGCCCCCCTTATCTTGTGTGTCATCCTGCTCAGCCATCTAGCGGTCGTGATACGCCAGCGGACCTTGCCCGTCCAGCGGCGAAAACGAAGCGTTTGCGGGAATCCGGAGTCGGCGAATCGGCGACAAGGTGCTTATAAGCACGGCAGTCCGGGGGGATTTGTGTAAGCCTATGTTGCGTTTGACCCTGATGCTTGGCGCGGCGCTCTACGCCGCAATGGTGATATTACCCGACAGGCTGCCGGGCGATCCGTTCCTCGGTGCCGAGGTCGCACGCGCCTCGCTCGCCGTTGACGTGCTGGTGCCCATACGCGCGCAAACACAAGACATTCTGCTGACGCAAGACGGACGTACGCTCGTGATTTCCGCGGTGATCGAACCGTCCTTGACCCTTGACGCAACGCATGGCGTTGCCATGGTCTCCACCCGCCGTGCCGACCGCCCGGAAACGGTGGTCGCCTCGTCCTCGGGCGGGCTGCCGGAACGTGACCTTGTCGAGATCACCGGGAACCACGTCAACCTGCGCGCCGGGCCCTCGACCGACACAGCGGTTCTGGGCGCTCTGGTGCGGGGGGATCGGGCGGAACTGATTGCGGCCTCGGGGGACGGCTGGGTGCAGATCCGGGCCGTGTCCACCGGCACGATCGGCTACATGGCCGACCGGTTCGTCAGCCCGGTGAACTGACCCCGTTCATCAGGCATGGTTGCCTGCAACCGCGCCCTGCCCTAGGCAGGCGCGAAGACTTGTGGGGTGGTGTCATGGCGCGGACGGTTCTCATCACGGGGTGCTCCTCGGGCATCGGGCGGGCCGCGGCCGACGGGCTGCGCGCGCGCAGCTGGACCGTCATCGCCAGCGCCCGCAAACCTTCGGATGTCGCGCAGTTGAAGGCGGATGGTTTCGCCGCCGTCCGCATCGACCACCACGACAGCGCCAGCATCGCGGATGGCTTCGCACAGGCCATAGATCTGGCGGGCGGGCGTCTGGACGCGCTCTTTAACAATGGCGGTCACGGCATGCCGGGCGCCGCCGAGGATCTGCCGCGTGGGGCGCTGGAGGAGGTGTTTTCCTCAAATGTCTTCGGCGTTCACGAAGTAACGACCCACGCCATCCGCCATATGCGCAGCCATGGCGCGGGCCGGATCGTGCAGCATTCCTCGGTCGTGGGCTTCACGCCGCTGCGCTGGCGGGCGGCCTATGTGGCGACCAAGCATGCTCTCGAGGGTCTGACCAACACGATGCGGATCGAGCTGCGCGGCACCGGCATCCATGTCTCAATCCTGAACACTGGGCCCGTGACATCGGGGTTCCGCGACAATTCCATGGCGCAGTTCGACCGCTGGATCGACGCCGACGCCTCGCCCCATGCCGAGTTCTACCGGGTGAAATGGACCGCGCGCCGCGAGGCAGGGCGTGACACCTTCGAGCTTGGCCCCGAGGCGGTGGTGCGCAAGCTGGTGCATGCGCTGGAAAGCCCCCGCCCGCGCCGCCGTTACTACATCACCACGCCCGCCTATGTCGCCGCGGGGCTGACCCGCATCCTGCCGGGCGCGGCGCAGGACTGGATCGTATCGCGCCTCTAGCCTTTTGGGGTCCGGGCGCTACGCTATCCACCTCGACAAACGAAGGGACAGACATCTTGGAAGACCCGCTTCTGATCATCGCGCTGGTGGCCTGCCTTGTGGTGCTCGTTATCTTGCTGCTGGGCATCAACGCCTTCCGCAAGGGCGGGACGGAGGGCGCGAAAGAATCCAACAAATTCATGCGCTGGCGTCTGATCGCCCAGTTCGCGGCCGTGGTCTTGATCATGGTCTTCGTCTGGGTGCGCGGCCAGTCGGGGGGCTAAGACCATGGTTGTGCTGAACAAGATCTACACCCGCACGGGCGATGCAGGTGAAACGGCACTGGGCGACGGCAGCCGGGTCGGCAAGCATTCCGCCCGTGTCGCGGCCTACGGGACCGTCGACGAACTCAACGCAATGCTGGGCGTGGCCCGCCTGCACGCGACGGGCGAGATGGCCGAACAGCTCAAGGCGATCCAGAACGACCTGTTCGATCTGGGCGCGGACCTGTGCACGCCCAACATGGAAAAGGACGACGAACGCCCCTACCCCAGCTTGCGCATCATCACCGCCCAGATCGACCGGCTGGAGCGTGAGATCGACGCCATGAACGCCAAGCTGGAGCCGCTGCGCAGCTTCATCCTGCCCGGAGGCTCGCCGCTGTCGGCGCATCTGCACGTCTGCCGGACTGTCGCGCGCCGGGCCGAGCGGTTGAGCGTGGAACTGGGCACGGTGGAATCGATCAATGCCGAGGGGGTGAAATACCTCAACCGGCTGTCGGACTGGTTCTTTGTGGCGGGCCGGATCGCCAACAACGACGGCAAGGATGACGTGTTGTGGGTTCCGGGGGCGAACCGCTGAGGGTCGGATGGTCGGGCGCGGGTCACCGCGCCTTGACCGCCGTGCCGGGCGCCGATCGCAACAGCTTTGTGACATCGCATTGAGTGGCACTCAAATAACTTGATGTTATAGCCTGCTTGCCCATATCCCTTTCCAGATCGAAGGGAGACACCATGACCCAGGCAGCCATGGCCGAGACCAAGAAGACCGCAAAGACCGACAAGCGCATTTCCCATCACGGGCGGCGCATCCGCCATGCACGGCTGATGAAGGGCTACACGCTCCGACAATTGGCAGAGGTGGTGGAATGTTCCGAAAGCATGATTTCCAAGCTCGAGAACAGCCGCCTCTCGCCCTCGCTGGCGATGCTGCACCGGCTGGCCGACGCGTTGGACACCACCGTGCCCGACCTGCTGATCCTTGACCGCGACCCCGAGGATGGCACCGCCGTGACCCTGTTCCCGGCCGACCGCTTCCTCAAGATGCCCGCCCAGCCCGATGACGACACCCGCATGGTCTGGTTCGACCGCGTGCTGCCCTTCGACAAGACGGGCCTGTTGCAGGTCAACCTGCTGCACCTGTCGCCGGGTGCCGAACAGCCCCGTTTCCTGCAACACGAGGGCGAGGAATTCATCTTTGTCCTCGACGGCACGCTGGACGTGATCGTGCAGGACCAGACGCATCCGGTGACCGCAGGGGGCGGCATCCATTTCTCGTCCATGCTCGATCACCGTTACGCCAATACCGGCACCGAGATGGTGCGCGCGCTTTGGGTCAACACGCCGCCGACGATGTGACCTCCGCATCGCGGATCGCCTGCCAGATCGCGGCGGGCGTGGCAGGCATGTCGACATGGCCGATCCCCAAGGGCGCCAGTGCATCCGCGATGGCCGAGGCGAGGGCTGGCAGCGCGCCGACCGTCCCCGCCTCGCCAGCGCCCTTGGTGCCCAAGGCGTTCGAGGTCGTCGGCGCAGGCATCGCGGCCACGTCGATGAAGGGCAAGTCGCTTGCCCGCGGCATCGCGTAATCCATGAAGGACCCGCTCAGCAATTGGCCGCTGCCGGGATCAAAGACGATCGCCTCCATCAACGCCTGCCCCGCCCCTTGCGCCACGCCGCCATGCAACTGCCCATGGGCGAGCAACGGGTTGATGACGCGCCCGATATCCTCGACGGCCAGATAGCGGGATAGGATCAGCGCGCCGGTCTCGGGGTCGATCTCCACCTCGGCGATATGGGCGCCATTGGGGTAGCTGGGGCCCTTCGTCGCCTCCCATCGCTCGGCCTCGATGGTCAGGTCTTCCGCCGTCAGCAAGGCCTCCAGCGTCACGGCGCGATTGGTGCCCGGCACGCGAAAGGTGCCGTCGGCAAAAGTGATGTCGAGCGCCGCCGCCTCCAGATGACGGGCGGCGTGCACGCGCAGCTGGTCGATAGCGTCACCGCAGGCATGCCACAGCGCCGACCCCGCCGCCCCAATGCTGCGCGAACCAAAGGTGCCGGTGGCGCGCGCCACCAGATCGGTATCGCCCGCGATCAGGCGGATGTGGTCCATCCCGATCCCCAGCGCCTCGGCGGCGATCTGGGCAAAGGCGGTGCCATGCCCCTGCCCGGCGTCGCCGGTGCCAAGCCGCAAGGTGCAGCCCTCGGCCGTCAACGTCACAGCGGCATATTCCGGCATCGGCGTCATCGCGGGGCCGCCCGCGATCTCGATCGTGCAGGCCAGACCGATCCCGCGCAGACGGCCCCGCGCCGCAGCCTCGGCACGGCGCGCGGCAAAGCCCGCCCAGTCACCGGCGGCCAGCGCACGATCCAGCACGGCGGGAAAATCGCCGCTGTCATAGGTATAGCCCAAGGCCGTGCGGTGCGGAAGTTCCTCGGCGCGCAGCATGTTGCGCCGTCTGAGATCGACCCGGTCGATCCCGATCTCGCGCGCGGCGATGTCGATCATCCGCTCGATCACATAGGCCGCTTCGGGCCGCCCCGCGCCCCGGTAGGCGGCGACCGTCTGGGTGTTGAGGTGGACCCCCTCGACCGTCGCGTGGATCGCGGGCAGGCGATAGACCCCGGCAACCGACGGCAGGTTGTTGAAACTCGACATCAACGAGGATGGTCCGGCAAAGGCGCCGATCCCGGCCGTCACGGCGACCGACAGGCCGACAAACCGCCCCGCGGCGTCCAGACCCAGCGTGGCTTCGACGATCTGGTCGCGCGCCTGCGGATCGGCCAGAAACGCCTCGGACCGCGTCTCGACCCAGCGCACGGGGCGGCCGGTCAGGCGCGCGGCCAAGAGGACCGGCGCGAACTCCGGCATTGCCCCGTTGCGCATGCCAAAGGACCCGCCGCAGAGCACTGAGCGGACCCGCAACGCCCCCTCGGGCAGACCCATCAGCGCCCGCATCCCGTCGCCCAAGCGGTGCGCGGCCTGCGTGCCAAGGCTGAGCGTGTAGCGTCCGCTACTTTCATCCCATTCGCCAAGTGCGCCGCGCGGCTCCATCGGCGCGGCGGTGACACGGCTGATCGACAGCCGCCGCGTGATGCGGTGCGCGGCGCCCGACAGCGCAGCCTCCGTGGCGGCGGCATCGCCCATCTCGACCCGGAAGATCCTGTTCCCCGTGGCGCTGTCCCAGACGGCGGGGCCATCCCCGGCTTGCGCCAGATCGGCCATGACCGGGCGATCCTCGATATCAAGGATCACCGCCTCCAGCGCGTCCTGTGCCGCAGCGGCTGTCTCGGCCACGATTGCAAGGATAGGCTGGCCGACATGGTGGACAGCATCTTGTGCAAGAACGGGAAAGGTCGGCGCGTGGACCGGCCCGCGCGCCAGATGGGCGGGCAGCGCGGGCGCGGGTAACGCAGCAATCCCCGCACCCGCCAGCGTCGCGGCATCGATAACCGCCAGAACACCCGGCATGGCCGCCACACCCGAGGCATCGAGCCGCATGATCCGCCCCGCCGCCACCGGGCTGCGCAGGAACACAAGATGGGCCATGCCCTCAGGTGCCAGATCACCGGCATAGCGCCCCGCCCCGCGCAAGAGCGTGTCATCCTCGAACCGGGGAAGGGCGCGGCCGATCACGCTCATTCGGCGGCGTTCCGCGCCCCGGCCATGCTCGTCAGATGGCCCACGACCTCATCCACCGCCATCACGTCGGCGTATTTGTGGTGGAGGTCAAAGAGGTTCATCTTGTGGATCATCTCGTGCCGGTCGAAACAGCATTCCTCGACCAAGGAGACATGCAGGCCGGTCGAATAGGCATCCACACAACTGGCACGCACACAGCCCGAGGTGCTTTCGCCGCAGACGATGACGCTGTTCACGCCAAGGATGTTCAGGTGCGATACCAGCGGCGTGCCCGCAAAGATGCTGGCGCGCTGCTTGGGGATAAGGATGTCGCCGGGTTTCGGCGCAAACTCGTGATAGATCTCGAAGTCGCTCGGGTCGCGCTTGACGCCTTTGCGATGGGTCGCGCCCACGCGCCTTGGCGCCGATTGCGGGGCGGTATCGCCGAAACAGTAGAAGATCGGAATCCCCGCCGCCCGCGCTGCGGCGATCAGACGCTTGGTCGGCGCAATGGCGTTGTGGGCGTAGATCCCGCAACTGGACGGATAGCTGTCCTGCAACTCCAGCGGCGGCTTGGCCCCGCCTTGGTAGGCGAGGTTGTAGAGGTCGATCAGCAAGAGTGCCGGGTTCGGCCCCACGGTGGTTTCGCGCTTGTAGGGCTCGTAGATCTTGAGCAGATCCTCGGGCACGATGTCTTTCCAGGCGTGATCTTCGAAACGGTCGGGGGTCATGGCAGTCTCCGTCAGGGTTGGGGTTGAGGGTCAGGGAAGCAAGGCGAGCATCCCCTGTGCGAGGAGGCCCGAGGCCAGCGGCAGCAGAAGGCTCGCCACCAGCCGCAGCGCGGCAAAGCGCCAGCCCATGATCGGCGCCTCGTAGGCCAGCACGCGGTGGAGCGCGAAGACCGACCAGCCGGTGATCAGAGCCACGATCTGCGGCAGGCCCGCGCCGCCCTGCAAGATCACCAGCGCGATGGGAAAGGATGTCATCGGCCCGCCGGGCAAGAGCCCGCCCATGACCGAGGCGATCAAGATGCCAGAGACGCCCGATTGCGGCCCGATATAGGGCACCAACGCATCGACGGGCAGAACTTGCATAAGAAAGGACGCGGCCAGAATGGCCAAGGGCAGCCGGATCGCCAGCGCACGCCCCTGCTGGAACCCCATTTCGCCCGCGGCGACCAGACCCGGCCGGCCTTGCTTGCGGAACACCATGACGGCCAAGGCCGCGACGATGGTCCAGATGATAAGGGCTGCGACGATCATTCCGCGGGCGCCTTGCGCATGGTGAAGATAGGCAGGCGCACCAGCGCCCGCGCGATCAGCCCCGCCACGATGGGCAGCGGCAGACAGGCAAGCGTGCGGATCAGGGTGAATTCCGCACCCATCAACGGCAGTTCCCAGACGATCAGCCGGTTCAGCCCGATCAGCGCCCAGGCGGTCAGATAGGCGATCAATGCGCCCGCATCCGCCCCCGCGACCCAGAGCGCGTGGACAATGGGAAAGGAGGTGAACGGCCCGCCCGGCGTGATCGCCCCCGCGGCCGAGGCCAGGATCAACCCCCGCATCCCCGATTGCGCGCCCAGAAGGGCGGCCACCTTTTCACGACCCACCAGCCGCGAGATCAGTCCGCCCATCAGAAGGCCCGCCGCCAGTTGTGGCAGCACGATCATCAACAGCCAGCCGGCTTCGGCAAAGCCCGCGCCGACAAGGGGAAGGCCGCCCTGCCACCAGCAAAAGCCGCCGCCCACGATGGCGAGGGCAAGAAACACAAGATCGGATTTGGTTAGGTTCACGCGGGGGCTCCGTCAGAGCGGCGAGAGGAAAGCGGGGTCAGCCCGGGCGCGTGGGGATGCGCGCCCGGGTCCCGGTTCACTCGGCCGCCGTCGCCGTCATCCCGGCGCCCGAGGGAAGATCGAACATGCCTTGCGACAAGGTGTTGAGATGGTCGACCACCTCGTCGCTTGGCAAGACGTTGGCATATTTCGCGTGCATGTCGCAAAGGTTGATCGCATGGCTCGCCTGCGCGCGGTCGAAACAGCCGTCCTCGACCACCGTCACGCGGAAGTTGAGCGAGAAGGCATCGAGCACGGTGGCCCGCACACATCCCGATGTCGTGGTGCCGGTCACGATCACGCTGTCGCAGCCCAGAAGCTGCAGGTAGCTGTGCAGCGGCGTGCCCGCAAAGCCCGAGGGCTTTTGCTTGTGCACGACAAGGTCACGCGGCCCCGGCGCGATGGCATCCACGATCTCGTTGCCGTCGCGCCCGTCGCTGGTCACGATCTTGGCCTTGGCCTCTTCCTTGCGGCGGCTGTTCTTCCAGCTCCACGATCCGCTGTCCCAGTTGTCGGCGCGGCGCGTGCCGGTGGTGTAGATCACCGGGATGCCCTTGCCGCGGCAGGTCTGGATCAGCTTTTGCAAGACCGGCATTGCCTCCCACGCGTCCTCGCCGCACGACGTGCGCCATTTCTTGATCGACTCGAGGATGGGCATCGGCCCCTCGTCGCAAAACGCGTAGTTCACGTCGATGATCAGCAGCGCGGGGCGCTGGCCCCAATCTGCGGTCGCGCCGAAACCGGAGGCGGCGAACACCTCCTTGTCGCGGTCGGTGAGGAATTCGTCCCAGATGCGGTCAGTCATGGCAGGTCTCCTTTGGTCGGGGTTGCAGGTTCAGGTCAGGGCGGGGCGCGCCCGGCGATGGGCGGCAAGGAACAGAACGGCCAATACCGCCACGAGACCGACGTTCAGCGCCATGCCACCCGACTGGCCGATGCCGGTCAGGTCGATGGCAAGGCCGAAGGACACCGGCCCGACAAGGTAGCCAAGATCGCCGGCAAAACGCATCGCACCCATGGCGGGGCCGTGCAGCTCGGGGGCAGTGATCTCGACGGCATAGGCCGCGATGGCGGGTCCGCTGATGCCGGTGGCCAGTCCCATGGCGACCATCGCCACCATCAGCCATCCCATCGTGCCCGCCAGAACAATGGCGGCAAGACAGGCTGCCGTCGCCAGCAAGGATGCCGTGATCAGCGTCACGCGCGGCACCCGCTCGATCAGCCAAGCCGCGAAGGGCAACACCGCGAGCGTGCCAAGCGCCGAGAGCGTGATGGCCAGCCCGATCTGGTCCGGCCCGGCCGCGAAACGTTCTTGTGCAAGAAGTGGCAGGATCTGCCATTGCCCGACCGTGCGCGTCAGAAAGACGCCAAGGTTGATCGCCAGCACGCTCAGGAACGGGATCGACAGGAACAGCGCGGCGGGCATGTGGTGGCCATGGCCAGCCGCCGCACCGCGCGGCGCATCGCGGAAGAACAGCGCCGCGATCACCGCTGTAGCCAGACCGATGACGGCCCCTGCCAGAAACGGCCCGGATGCACCCATGGCCGCCGCAGCCCAGCCGCCCAGAACCGGACCAAACGAGGCTCCAACCAACATGGCGCCTTGAAACAGCGCCATCAGCTTGCCTCGGTTGCGCCGGTCGCTCATGCGCGCGACGTAGATCGTCGCCGCCGTCATGTAGAGACCCGACCCCACCCCTTGCACCAGACGCCCCGTCAGGATCGTGGGATAATCCACCGCCAGCCCACCGATCAGCCCGCCGATCCCGCACAGCGCCGGTCCACCCCACAAAAGGACGCGCAGCCCGATCCGGTCGGCCAGAAACCCGGCCGGCAGATCGGCCGCCAGACGCCCCACGGCAAACATCGTGATCATCAACCCGATCTGCCAGCCCGGCACGCCGAACCCCTGCGCATGGGTCGCCATCACCGGCGTCAGCATCCCGAAAAGCGCCATATGCCCCGCCACGGTCACAAGGATCAGCCCAAAGGCCGGCGTGTCGCGCAGCAAGTCGGACCAGCGCGCATGGGCGCGCTCGGGCAAGGGGGTGTGCAGCGTCATTCCGCGGGCTCATCGGCGACGGCCACCGGCCCAGGCACAAGGCTGCGATGGGCGAATACGGCAAAGCCCGCGACGGTCGCCACCAGCAATACGCCCGCGCTATAGAAGGCCGCCGTCAGCCCGAAGATGCCACCAACAAAGCCAAAGGTCAGCGGGCTCAGGATCTGCGAAAAGCGGTTGGACAAGAGCCGCAGGCCCATCAGCTTGCCGCGCTGCCCCTCGCCCACCGCATCCACCATCACCATGATGCTGATCGGCAAGTTGACCCCAACCGCACCCCCCAGAACGGCGGCCAAGATCAGCATCGTGACGGGTGACACGACCGCCAGCGGCGTCAGCACCACGCAAACCGCCGACACCAACCCAGCGCCCATCAGGATCGTTTCCACCCGATAGTATTTCGTCAGAAGCGTCAGCCCGTAGCGCGACACCATCGCGGCCAGCCCCTTGAGCGAGATCGTGACCGCGATCAACATGGTCGAGAAGCCGTTTTCGTTCAGATAAAGCGGCAGGAAACTCATGTAGAGCGCCTGAATGAACATGATTAGAAAGGTCGCGGTCAGGCCAAATTGAACCGGCCGCAGATGCGCCAAATCGAACCCCGAACGGTAGCTGCCCGTCACGCCCTTGAGACTGAAGACATCGGCGGCGCGGATCTCGACCTCATCGGCCTTGGGGTGCGGATAGACACGCGCCACACCGGCGAGCACAAGCATGAACACGCCTGTCGCCCCCGTGGAGGCCAGAAAGGCCAGATGGTAGCCATCGACCGGCACGGCTTGGGTCGAAGCAATGGCGCCCCCGATCAGCGGGCCCATCATGCCGCCCGCCGACATCCACATCGCATAGCGCTTGATCGCCTCGTTCCGGCTGTCGCGGTTGCCCTTGGCGACCAGCACCTGAAAGGCCGAGGCCATGATGACGATACAGGCCCCCAACAGCACCTGCGACAAGGCCAGCAGCGCCAGACCCTCGGCAAAGACCATGCAGGCCAGCGCCGAAAGCAGCAGCCAAGACCCCCATTGCAGCATCCGCACGGGGCCAAGGCTGTCGATCAACTGCCCCGCCGGCATGGCGATGAAGATCGGCAGCAGCGCCTTAAGCGTCACCATCGCGCCGATGGCAAAAGTGGTGGCCCCCAGTTCCGCCGCGTAGAGCGAGAAGAACGGATTGGCGAGCCCGGTTATGGTGAAGAATACGCAGCCGCCGAAGATGCCGAACAGCGCGAAACGGTCACTTTTCATGGCGTGACCTTGCCCTGTTTCACTTGGCATAATGGCAGGCGGCCTCCTGGGACTGACGGTATTTCTTGAGCCTTGGCTTGTCCGTCCGGCACATCGCGGTCGCCATCGGGCAGCGCGAGGCGAATGCGCAACCTACCGGCAGGTCGAGCGGGCTGGGCAGATCGCCGCGCAACGGCGCGTTGGTGCGCGCGGCCTCCAGCCTCGGATCGGGGATGGGCACCGCGTCGATCAGCGCGCGGGTGTAGGGGTGCATCGGGCGGTCGAACACATCTTCGGCGGGGCCATATTCCACCACCTCGCCCAGATACATCACCGCGATCCGGTCCGAGATGTAGCGCACCGTCAGCAAGTCGTGGGAGATGAAGACAAAGCTGATCCCCAGATCGGCCTTGAGATCGGCCAGCAGGTTGATGATCTGCGCCCGCACCGACACATCGAGCGCCGATGTCGGCTCATCCGCCACCACGACGGACGGGTTCAGCGCCAGCGCGCGGGCAATCGCCACGCGTTGGCGCTGGCCGCCCGACAGCTGGCTGGGGTAGCGGACCAGATGCGCGGGTTCCAGCCCGACCTGCGTGATCAGCTGTTCGATCCGCGCGGCGCGCGAGGCGCGGTCACCCCAGTTCTGTACCGCAAGCGGTTCCTCGATGATCCGGGCGATGGTCATCTTGGGGTTGAAGGACGAAAACGGGTCTTGAAACACCATCTGCGCCAGCCCGTCGATGAAGATCTCGCCCGAGGTAGGCTGATCCAACCCCAGCAGCAGACGCGCCACCGTGCTTTTGCCGCAGCCGCTTTCGCCCACGATGCCCAGCGTCTCGCCCTTGCGCACCCGCAGCGACACGCCGTTGACCGCCCGCACCGCGCGGCGGTTGCGCGCCAGAAACCCGCGACCCTCGAAATGCTTTACAAGATTGTTGATCTCGACCGTCACCCGCGTGTCGTCCAGCGGGGCCGCCACCCGGCGGCGCGGCTCCAGCGCCTGTGGCGCGGCGCGCAATCCCCCTTCCACCCAGCAAGCCGCCGCCAGATCGCCCGCGCGTGCGGTCAATTCCGGCGCCTCGAGGGCGCAGCGTGCCGTGGCCACTGCGCAGCGGGCCCGAAACGCGCAGCCCTCGGGCTTGTGGCGCATGTCGGGCGGGATGCCGGGGATCTGCGGCAACCGCGTGTCCTTGGTGGCATCGACACTAGGGATCGTGCGCAACAGGCTCTGGGTATAGGGGTGCTGGGGCGCGGCAAAGATTGCGTCCACAGGGCCGAATTCCACGATCCGGCCTGCATACATCACCGCCACCTTGTGCGCGAACCGCGCCACCAGCCCAAGGTCATGGGTGATGAACATCATCGCCGCCCCGGCCTCGGCTGTCAGGTCCTTCAGCATCTCGACGATCTGCGCCTGAATGGTGACATCCAGCGCGGTTGTCGGCTCATCTGCGATGACCAGACGCGGGCGGCACGACAACGCCATGGCGATCATCACCCGCTGACGCATGCCGCCCGACATCTCGAACGGATAGGCATCGATGCGCCCCTCGGGGTCGGGAATTCCCACCTTGTCGAGCCAGCGGATCGCCTCGGCCCGCGCGGCCTCACGCGAGAGGCCGAGGTTGCGCATGATCGGTTCCACCATCTGGCGGCTGACCTTCATCACCGGGTCAAGCGACGACATCGGGTCCTGAAACACCGTGCCCACCTCGCGCCCCCGGATCGCATTCAGCGCGCGTTCCGACAGGCTTGCCAGATCCCGCCCATCGAGCAAAACCTGCCCCCCCGCCACACGGCCGGGATGGGCCAGCAACCGCAACAGCGACATGGCCATTGCGCTTTTGCCGGATCCGCTTTCGCCCACGATGGCGACGCGCTCACCTTTTTCGATGGTGAAGGACACGCCGTCCACGGCGGTGACAGTGCCCGCCCGGGTGTCGAATTCGGTCCGCAGGCCGCGCACCTCCAGCAATGTGGGGGCAAGGTCGGACTGGTAGGTCATCGCGGGTCTCCTTGCGGGGATTGCGGGCAGGGACAGGTCATTTGCGGGCACGGGGGTCGAGTTCCTCGCGCGCACCGTCCGACAGGAAGTGCAGCGCAAAGGCGATCAGCAAGATCACCACGCCGGGCAGGGTCGAGATCCACCACGCTTCCTGCAGATAGGTCTGCCCGTCGCGGATGATGTTGCCCAAGGACGGCGCGGGCGGCATGATGCCCAAGCCCAGAAAGCTCAGGCTCGCCTCGACGAGGATGGCATTGGCCGAAGCGATGGAGCCTGCGACCAGCATCGGCGCCACGGTGTTGGGGATGATATGGCGGGTCATCATCCAGCCCTTCGATGCGCGCACCGTGCGTGCCGCATCAATGAAGGGGCGCGAGCGCAGGCTCAGAACCTGACTGCGTTGCAGCCGGATGAAACGCGGCACGTCCGCCATGGCGATGGCCGCGATCACCGGGATCAGACCCGTGCCCACGATGGCGACCAGCCCGATAGCCAAGAGGAGCGACGGAAAGGCAAGGAAGATGTCCACCACCGTCATCACGACGCGGTCGATCAACCCGCCAAAGAACCCGGCCAATGTCCCAAGGATCATGCCCGCGATCAGCGCGATGGTTGCCACACTGAAACCCACCAGCAACGACACCTTCACCCCCGCCAGCGTGCGCGCCAGCACATCGCGCCCCATCCGGTCGGTGCCGAACGGGTGGTCGATCGACGGCGGTTGCATGATGGCGCGCAGGTTCGTCTCGAGCGGCGCCTGAAGTGGCAGAAGCGGCGCGAGTGCCGTCAGCGCAAGGATCGGCACGAGGATCATCAGTGCCACCTGAACCTTGCGGTTGGCCCAAAGCCCTTCTGTGGGCAGGGCCAGCGCGGGCGGGCGAGGGCGGCGGGCGGCGGTATCGACGGTTTCGTTGGCCATGTCCTGCTCTCCGGGTCAGAAGCTGACGCGCGGATCGAGCGCGCGATAGACAAGATCGGTGATGAAGTTGATCGAGACGAAAAGCAGCGCGTAGAACACGATCAGCGTCTGGACCAATTGGTAATCGCGGCTGTTGATCCCGTTGATCAGAAGGTTGCCGATGCCGGGGATGGTAAAGATGAATTCCACGATCACGGTCCCGTTCAGCAGGTTGCCGAAGCTCAGCCCGATGACGGTCGCAATCGGCAGCGCCGCGTTCTTGAGCGCGTGGCGGAACAGCACGCGAAACTCCGACCAGCCCATCGCGCGGGCGGTGCGCACGTAATCCTCGGACAGGATTTCCAGCACCGAGGTGCGCGTGATCCGCGCCATCGTGGCGATCTGCGTGACCGACAGCACCAGAACCGGCAGCGCGATGCGCGACAGGAACATGGCCGGATCATCCAGCGTCACCATTCCAGACGCCGGAAACCAGCCCAGCGTCAGCGAGAACAAAAGCAAGAACACCAGCGCCGTCCAGAAGGACGGCATCAGGTCGACCAGCATGGCAAAGCCCGTCAGCAGGTTGTCGAGCCGCGTCCGCCCCTTGTGCGCCATATAGGCCGCGACCGTCCCCAACGGGATCGAGATGACCACGGTCAACAAAATGGTCAGCAACGCGATGGACAGCGTTACCGGGATCGCGTTGCCGATCATCTCGGCGATCGGCAGGCGGGTGGTTATGGTCTGGCCCAGATCAAGCATGACCAGATCGCGCAGGTAGCCGAAATATTGCGACATCAAAGGCTCGTTGAGACCCATCTGTTCGCGCATCAGGTCCAGCGCCTCGCCCGAGATGGTGTCGCCGGCCATGGCCGATGCCGCGTCCCCCGGGATCAGTCGGAGGGTGAAGAACACCAGCGTGACGACACCGAACACGGTGATGAAAAGCTGGGCGGACTTCTTGATTGCGTAATCGATCATGGCCGGTTTCCTCTTTCGTGATCAGGCGACGGTCATGTCGACGTCGTAGAAATTGACCTGCGCAAGATAGTTGATGTGCACGCCCGTGACGGTCGACTTGCCCGGCCAGAACACGTTGTTGGCGTAGCTCGGCACGTAGGGCAGCTCGGTCATCACGATCTGCTGGATCTCTTCATAGAGAGCCATGCGTTCCGTGGGATCGACCGCCGCGCGGGCGGCATGCAGCAACTCGGTCACACGCGGGTTGTTGTAGCGCGCGCCGTTCAACCCGCCCGGCACCGTATTGTCGGGGTGCAGGTAGCTGAACAAGATCAGGTCGGGATCGACGGCGGGCAACAGGCGCGTGGCCATCTGGAATTCGCCGGCATTGCGCCGCTGGTTGAAGGTGGGGGTGTCCACCAGCTCCATCTGCATGTCGAGACCGACCTGAGACAGGAAATCGATCTCGAATTGCTGCAACTCGGTCACGCCCTGCGCCGAGGTTCCAAGGTGCCGGAACGAGAAACCGCCGCTGTAGCCGGCCTCGGCCAACAGCGCGCGGGCCCGGTCGGGGTCATAGGGATAGGTCGGGATGTTCTCGGAATAGACCGGCATCCACGGCAGCAGGATCGAATTCGTCGCCTGGCTGAGCGAGGGCGAGATCGCGCCGGTGATCGCCTCGTAGTCGATGGCGTGAAAGATCGCCTGACGCACCCTGACATCCGCGAAGGGTTCGAACTCGGGGTTCAGCACCTTGAGGGCCACCGCGTAATCCATCACCGAATTCATCGTGAACCCTTCGGCGCGCAGCGTGGTCAGATTCTCCTCACGGTTGGCGCGCATGACCAGATCGACCTCGCCATTGCGCAGCGCGATGGTCGATGTGGCCTCGTCCTTGATGATGTTGAACACAATGGTCTCGATCGGCGCGGCGCCCCGGAAATACCCCTCGTGCCGCTTGAGCACGATCCGCGAGGTCACATCGATCATGTCGAGGTAATAGGGCCCAGTGCCCACCGGCTGCCAGCGCACCTGATCGCCCGCTTCCTCGATGGCGCGGCGACTCACGATCTGGCCCTGGTGGTAGTTGGCGACCGTGTGCAGGAACCCGCCATTGGGCGCATCCAGTTCGATCACGACCGTGTAGGGATCGGGCGCTTCCATCGTGACGATGCTGGCCAGCGTGCTGCGGTATGGCGAAGCGGTCGCTTCATCAAGGATGCGGTTGTAGCTGTAGATCACGTCTTCCGACGTCATCTCGCCAAAGCCCTTCTGGAACTGCACGCCTTCGCGCAGCCGGAAGGTCCATGTCTTGTTGTCGGGCGTTTCCCAAGATGTCGCCAAATCGGGAATGATCTCGCCGGTCTGGCCGTCATAGCTGGTCAGGCCGCTGAAGATGTTGAAGGCGATGTTCTCGTTCTCGATGCGGAAGATGTTGGCGGGGTCAAATCCCGCCGGGTCATCGTAGAAACGCACGGTCAGGGTCTTGGACCCGTCGGATTGGGCAAGAGCGGTCTTTGGCAGGGCAAGGCCCGCGGCCATCAGGCCCGCGAATTGCCGCCGGTTCATCGTGAACATGGGGTTGATCTCCTTGTGGACAGGCAGGGGACTGGCAGGATCATCAAGAAACTGGCCGCCCCGGGGGCAGGGCGGCCATGGGAACGGCCTACCCGGCCTTGCGCTGGAGCGGCGGTTCCGCAACATCGGCGCCCTGTTCGCCCAGATACGCCTTTGCCATTTCGAGCGACACGACATCGGAATACTTCTGGTGCATGTCGTAGAGGTTCATGAAATGGCTGGCCTCGGTGCGGTCAAAGACGCATTCCGACACCACGCCGACCCGGTAGCGATGCGTGGCCGCATCCACGACCGAGGCGCGCACGCAACCCGATGTCGTCTCGCCGCACATGATGAGCGTGTCGACGCCGAGGCTGTTGAGATGGAAATGCAGCGGCGTGCCCTGAAAGCCCGAGGGCGCGGTTTTCTCGATCACCACCTCACCGGCGATGGGGGCGACCTCGGCCACGATCTCAGTCCCCTTCTGCTGCATCTCGGCCGACAGCTTGGACGGCCCGCGCTTGCGGTGGACCCAAGGCTTGATGCCCGATTGCAGACCCTTGACGTGCACGACCGGCACGCCGTTCGCCCGCGCCACGGCCAGCAGTTCGGCGGTCTTGTCCACCGCCTTCCAGCCCTCCAGCCCTGTCGAGGACGGCCACATCTTCATCGATTCGAAGATCGGCTGCCGTTCCAGACCAAGGACGCTGTAATAGATGTCGATCAAAACGAGCGCGGGCTTGTCGCCGAAGCCGAACAGCTCCTTCTTGCCCCACATCTTGTCATGTTCGCGGTCACGCTCGCTGAGATAGGGTTCCCAGCCATATTCGGTCATCATGGGACGTCTCCACTTCCTGTCAAAGCCAGGCGCGGGGTGCGGTCAGCGGGGGGCTGGCCGGGGACGCGTCGGCGGATGGATCTGACGCCGCACCGGCGCCGGGCTTTGCGGGCGGGCCATCGGAAACTCCGCAGGATTGGCCCCCGCATGACGAGGAAGCCAAGGGGATTGAAAATCAGTCAAGTTACTTGACTTTTGGTAAGGATGTTTTCACAGATCGCCCAAAATCGCGCCGACAATCGGGCGCCGCTGCAAGAGCGATGGGCGCGATGACTCCGGCAGGCGCGCATTGAGGCATACGGACAGCGTGACCGGCACGGTCCATGACAAGCACCGATTCCCTCCGGCACGCGGCGGGGTTCCATGATTGGGACTATGGGAGGGCCTTGCGGCCTGCGTTTCAGAACCCGGACGGAAAGGCCGGGTGCCGGTTCACATCCTTGTAGAGCAGGTAGCGGAACCGCCCCGGCCCACCGGCGTAGCAGGCCTGCGGGCAAAACGCGCGCAGCCACATGAAATCACCCGCCTCCACCTCGACCCAGTCGCGGTTCAGGCGATAGACCGCCTTGCCCTCCAGCACATAAAGCCCGTGCTCCATCACATGCGTCTCGGCGAAGGGGATGCAGGCGCCCGGTTCAAACGTCACCACGTTCACATGCATGTCGTAGCGCACATCGGCCGGATCGATGAACCGCGTCGTGGCCCAGCGCCCGTCGGTGCCGGGCATGGCGGAGGGCGCGATATCGGCCTCGTTGGCGAAGATCGGATCTGGGCGGTCCAGCCCTTCGACCCCCTGAAACCGCTTGCGGACCCAGTGAAACAGCACCGGAGTGGCGCCCGGGTTGCGGATGGTCCAGTGGCTTTCCGCCGGCAGATAGGCGAAACCGCCCGGCGTCAGCGGGTGATCTTGCCCGTCCAGCATCACCGTCACGCTGCCCTGCACCACGAACAGCGCGCCCTGCACACCCGCATCGGGTTCAGGCCGGTCAGACCCGCCACCCGGTGCAATCTCGACGATGGATTGCGCGAAGGTTTCGGCAAACCCCGTCATCGGCCGCGCCAGAACCCAGGCCCGCGTGCCATTCCAGAACGGAAAGACGCTGGTCACGATGTCGCGCATCACGCCCTTGGGGATCACCGCATAGGCCTCGGTGAACACGGCGCGGTCGGTCATCACCTGCGTCTGCGGCGGGTGACCGCCAAGGGCGGCGTAATAGCTGGCGGGGGGCTTGGTCATCTGTTCGCTCATCCATGGGTCCGGGGGCGCATCATGCCATGCGCGCTGTCGATCTTGCACGGTGGCACGGGCGGGGCAATCGCCCGCGCGCGCCTAACGCATCGGCGCGAACAGCGCATCTTGCAGGCTGCAATCGCGCGCCACATCCCTTGCGCAATCGCGCGGCTCCAGATCGCGGGTCAGGCAGATCCGCACCTCCTGCACGCGGCCCTCGCGGCAGGTGACGGTCAGCATGTCGGCCGACAGCGCGGGGTTCTCCTCCAAAAAGGCCTCCTCGATCACGGTCGCGGGCAGGCGCACGGGCCGGTCCAAACGCCGCAGCAGAGCGGGGCGGTTGACCCCCTCATAAGCCAGCCGCGACAGACGGAAATAATCCTGCGCGCTCAGCCCGCTGCACGACCCGTGCTTGCGCCACTGGTGCCACGCCAGCCCCGACGAGCCCATGATGTCCACCATCGCCTCCGTCTCCCCGCGCGAGGGCGGGCGCGCATTGGTCGGGCAGAAACTGGGCCAGCCCTCCTCATACTGCGGCCAAAGCCCGTGCAGCGTGAAGCCAAACCCCTGCCCCGCCTCGCATTGCGCCGACCCGCGCGCATCCCCCTCCAGCGCGCACCATGTCGGCGTCCAGCTCAGCGCCAGCACATAATAGTCGAAATCGCCCGCCCGCTCCCCCTCGGCCCAAGCCGCCCCGCCCAGCCAGATCATCGCAAGAAGCCAGCGTTTCATTTTCTCTTCCCTCCGGGCGTTTGCGCGCCTATATACGCTGCGAATTCCCCGAAATCGAGGAAATGGCGGAGACCCCTCCGCCGCCGGCCAGACCGGCAGGGGATGAGGCGTATCTGAAGGACGGATGACGATGAACAAACCGATCATGGCCAAGGCCACCGCCGTCTGGCTGGTGGACAACACCACGCTCAGCTTCAAGCAGATCGGCGATTTCTGCGGCCTGCACGAGCTTGAGGTTCAGGGCATCGCCGATGGCGATGTGGCGGCGGGCGTCAAGGGCTTTGACCCGGTGGTCAACAACCAGCTGACCGAGGACGAGATCAAGAAGGCCGAGGGTAACCCGGCCCATGTCCTCAAGCTGAAATTCAACGCCGCCGCCGTGGGCGAGGAAAAGCGCCGCGGCCCGCGCTACACGCCGCTGTCGAAACGGCAGGACCGTCCGGCCTCGATCCTGTGGCTGGTCAAGTTCCACCCGGAACTGAGCGATGGCCAGATCTCGGCGCTGGTGGGCACGACCAAGCCGACGATCCAGACCATCCGCGAGCGCACGCATTGGAACATCAACAACATCACCCCCATCGACCCGGTGGCGCTGGGGCTGTGCAAACAGTCGGAACTGGACGCCGCCGTGCAAAAGGCCAACGCGAAAAAGGCCCGCGAGGGTGGCGTGATGAGTGATGACGAGCGGATGAAGCTGGTCTCGACCGAGACGAGCCTTGCGATGGACCCCGAGGCGCGCATGCCCACCGCGATTTCCGGGCTGGAGACCTTCAGCCTCAGCGAAGACGAGGACAAGCCCGAGCGCCGCTACGACGCCGAAAGCCTGTTCAACCTGCCCGCAGGCGGGGGGGATGACGACGACGAGGATGACGAGGACGACAAGGGCCGCCGCCGCCGCTGAGGCGCAGGGCTCGGGTGGAGAGAGGAAGACCCCGGATCGCAAGGTCCGGGGTTTTTTCGTTGGGTTGACAACGCTGGCAGAATGCGACGTGAATGGCTGATTTGCGACCAAAGCGATCCTCGTCCGCTAGCCAAGTCGCTTACTATCCAAACTCAATACGGATGTATGAGATGCTCATGATACCAGCTTTCGTAGCCAATTCAGCGATCGCGTTGCGATGCCTTTGAAAGTGGTTCGCTTTTGATAGCTTTCCAAAGTGTCCGTTTCGAGTTGCAAGGCTATGTGCCCCAACCTTTCGCTCAAAACCTGTATAGATTTCAATGCCACCACGCTATCGATGGTCGCCCTTCTTTCGAAAAACGCACGGCAGCAGTCTGAGATCGAGCATGCGCTCATTGAGAACGGATCGACAAACCCTGAATTAGATGAGCCAATAAGGTTTACGGGATTTTTTGCTTCACTCATTCCAAGCAACTTGTCAGAGGGCCGATGCCCTGCGTGAACATGCTGGCAGGCCCACCTATAACGTGGCCTCCAATGATCCTGTCCGGTTGCCTTCTCTAAATCAAAGAGTGTTGGGCGATCCTTCTTTAAAGCTTCTTTCGCCCAGTCATACTCTCGACCAATTGCTCTACCTACCTCCTTCTCAAATGCCTGACACACAATTCCCATTGCCTCGATCTCTTCGGCTGAAAAAGGAGAGAGATTTGCACGTTGAGCATATTCATTGAGCTGATTAGCGTCCCGGTGCGCGTTGAATTGGAAACTTGCTAAGTAGCGTTTTGCCGTATCTTGATCGCTTTGCGCGATGAACAATGCCACGACGGCTATTTCGTGCAATGTTCTCCAACGAGCTAATGCTCCGTCTGGAAACCCTGTCCGCAGCAGCGCATCAATCTCACTTGCGACCAGAAGCATCCTAGGATGTAGGTGACTGAGCGCAAAGAAAATGTAGTCACGCTCCTCTTCAACCGCCCTAAAATGTTCCTGAGCGTGTTTTTCTCCAATTTCAGCTGCGACGCCACGAATAATCTCGAAAAGCTCGAAGGCTTTGCGCCACCTTCGATAGCATCTCTGTTCGAACCCGAGCTGCAGCTTCCTGCTAGTCTTAAGAGCTTTCGCTGCCGAACTTTCGATCACACCCGGAATGACTTCAAAAAGCGCATCTAGAGATGACTGCAAAGCCCTTTCGGTTGCTGCTTCAAGCTCGTCAGATGTGAGCTCAGGATGCTCTTGGAGAGCCCTTTCAAGCTCTCTCTCGATAGTTTCGAATACATCTTTCTCAATGAAACCCAATGTAACCGCTCACCCTTCTATTTGCAAAGATGTACTCAAGCTTCGCTCAAGTGCTGTGAGCAACAAAGGCCAATAAAGAATTCTTGCGAAGTCTGGTTGCGCATAGCTGCCGCTCACGCACTACGCGGCATCCGGTAAAGCGGGCCCTCACCCCCCTCAATGCGCCGCCACCCCCACATTATCCAACAACGTCCGCCCCCCATCCACCGTGATCACCTCGCCGGTCACGAATCCCGACCCTTCCGAGGCCAAAAACTGCACCGCCCCCGTCACCTCGCGGGCCGAGGCTATGCGGCCCATCGGCGTGCAATGGCGGATATCCTCGCGCAGGCCCTCCGTCTCGGCCAAGGCCGCCTTCAGGCTCGCCGACATGACCGAGCCAAAGGCCACGCCATTGACCCGGATGCGGTGCGGGGCCAGCGCCAGCGCCAGCGACCGTGTCGCCTGATCCAGCGCCGCCGCCGCGATGGAATAGGCCATCAGGTCGGGGTGCGTGCGCCGCGCCGCGATGGACGAGATGTTGATGATCGACCCGATCGACCCCTCGGCCGGGCGTTCCTGATCCTCGGCCCGCGCGATCATGCGTCGCGCCACGGCCTGGCTCAGCCGCAGGGCGGTCATCATGTTCTGGTCGAGCAGCGTCGCCACCGTGTTGTCAGACGGATCCAGCACATCGGTGCGCAGCACCTGACGGCTGGCATTGACCAGAATGTCGATCCCGTCGAAGGCATCCACCGTGGCCGAGACAAGGTTCTCGATCGTCAGCTTCTCGCGCAGGTCGCCCGCGAAATAGCGCACCTGCCCCTTGTCATCCTCGATGTCGCCGCATTCATCGGCCAGCCGCGCCTTGTCGCGGTCGGCGAACATCACATTCGCGCCCCGGTCGATGAAATGCCGCGCGATGGCCAGACCGATGCCGTTGGCGGCCCCGGTCACGATGGCGGTCTTGCCTTGAATGGAAAGTGTCATGTGCTGGATCTGGTCCCTGACAGCAGGGGCCTAGCGCTTGGGCTTGGCCGCCTCGTAGATCTTGTAGCCTTCAAGCTCGCCCAGAAGCCGGCCGGTTCCGAACCCGGCCTTCAGCGCATCTTCATACGGCAAATGGCGGTTTGCGACCATGAAAAACCGCCCCTTCGGCGCCAGCATGCGGGATGCGGCGGCGATAAAGGCACGCCCCAGCGCAGGATCGGCGCGGCGGCCATGGTGGAACGGCGGGTTTGAGACGATGGCGTCGTATTTCGCCTCCGGCGCAAAGCGGGTCACATCAGCCCAATGGAACCGCGCGCGCGGGTCGTCGATATTGGCGGCGGCCGCCTCCAGCATGGCGTGATCGGCCTCGATCAGATCAAGGCTTTCGATCCCGTCTTGCTCCGACAAGATCTCGCCCGCGACATAGCCCCAGCCCGCGCCCAGATCGGCCACCCGGCCGGTCAGCTGAGGCACGAGGGCCACCAGCAGTTCCGAACCCCGGTCCGGCCCATCGGCGGAAAACCCGCCCGGCACGGTCACATAGCCTTCCTCGGTCTCGATAGGTTCCGGAATCCAAGCCATCACCGCCTCGGGCAGAACCTCCGGCCTTGTCAGCCAGATCAGCTTGCCATGCGCCTTGGACATCACGCCGTCGATGGGGAAAACGCCGCGCAGCAGCTTGAGAATCGCCTCGATCCCCTCTTCCTTCTGACCATCGACCAGCAAGAGGCCACCCGGGCGCAGAACCATCAAGGCCTCGGCGATGCTGGCCATGGTGCCCGCGCGCGCCTTGACGATCTGCACCAGCGCGGTGGCAAACACCTGATCCTCGGGGATCTCTGGTGAAACACGCAGCCCGCGCGCGGCCAGCCGGTCATGATCGGGCGCGAATCCCTGCACGCAGGTTACCTCGCCCAAGGCGGCGTAATCGCCATCGCCTTGCGCGCGCAGCGCCAATACCGGGCCGGGCGGCAGGGAAAGCTCGCCCGCCTCCAGTGCAAGGGTCCATCTGTCAGGGGTCATGGGGGCCTTGAGGACCGGTCAGTCCTCTTTCTCCATCGTGCATTGAAGCGGGTGCTGGTTGCGCCGGGCGAAATCCATCACCTGCGCCACCTTGGTTTCCGCGATCTCGTAGGAAAAGACGCCGACCACGGCAACGCCTTTCTTGTGGACGGTCAGCATGATTTCCACGGCCTGCGAATGGGACACGCCGAAGAACCGCTCCAGAACGTGCACGACGAATTCCATCGGCGTGTAATCATCGTTCAGAAGCAGCACCTTGTACATCGGCGGGCGCTGCGTCTTCGGTTTTGTCTTGGTGATGAGGTCGGCCTCGCCGTCGGTCTTCGGCTTGTCCGCCATCATCTGCCAGGCGTCGATCTGCATCGCGTCTCCACTCGGCTCCAGGTCTGCCGGCTGTCCCTTGCGTGAGGCCACTATATAAGACACCGGGGCTTGCAGAAAAGAGGGGTAAGGCAATGACCGGCGCGCTGACCACCATCGGCTTCGATGCCGACGACACGCTGTGGCAAAACGAGTCCTTCTACCGCGTGTCGCAGGATATCTATTTCTCGCTCCTGGCCGAGCACGAGGACCGGGCGGTGTTGCAGCGGCATTTGATGGCGGCAAAGCGGCGCAATCTCGGGCTGTACGGGTTTGGCATCAAGGGGGCGACCCTTTCGATGCTGGAGGCGGCCATCAGCGTGACACAGGCCCGCGTTCCGGCGTCGGTCATCGCGCAAATTCTGGCAGCCGGACAGGAACAGCTGCGCCATCCGGTCGAGTTGTTGCCCCATGCCCGCGAGGTGGTGGAGCATCTTGCGGCGGACTTCACTCTGGTGCTGATCACCAAGGGCGACTTGTTCGATCAAGAACGCAAACTGGCCGAATCGGGTCTGTCGCATCTGTTTCAGGCCGTCGAAATCGTGTCCGACAAATCGCGGGCCACCTATGAGGCGGCCTTTGCCCGGCATGGGGACGGACCGAGCCGGGCGATGATGGTCGGCAATTCGATGAAATCGGATGTCCGTCCCGCGCTCGAGGCCGGGGCATGGGGCGTGTTTGTCCCGCATGCGCTGACTTGGGAGCATGAACAGGCTGACGCGCCCGAAGGCCACGCGCGGTTCCACGAATTGCCCGATCTGGGCGCCCTGCCCGCGCTTGTCGATGCGGTTGATCGGTGACGCGCATGTGACCCCGCGCCAATTGACCGGCCCGCGCGACACGGCCAATGCTGGCACATGATCGATGCCGCGCTTCTGCCCCTGCAACGCCACCTGATGACGCCCCCGGGCCAGTGGCTGGCCGCGCGCGGCGTAAGGGCCGACCAGATAACCCTCACGGGCTGTCTGATCGGTCTGGCGGCGGCGGCGGCGGCGGCGGCGGGGTTCTACTGGCTCGCGCTGGCGGGGCTGGCATTGAACCGGCTGGCAGATGGACTGGACGGCGCGGTTGCGCGCGTGACCGGACCGACCGACCGGGGGGCCTTTCTCGACATCGCGCTCGACTTCGTCTTCTACGCAGCCTTTCCGCTGGGCTTCGTGCTGTCTGATCCCGGCGCCAACGCGCTTCCGGGCGCGGTGCTGATCGCAAGTTTCGTCATCTCGGGCACGTCCTTTCTGGCCTTCGCCAGCGTGGCGGCCCGGCGCGGCATGACGGCAGCGGCCTATCCCAGCAAGGGCATATACTACCTCGGCGGTCTGACCGAAGGGGCCGAGACCATCGCGGTCTTCGCCGCCTTCTGCCTGTTTCCGGCGTGGTTCCCGATCTTGGCGCTGGTCTTCGCCGCTGCCGCGACGGTCACAGGCATCACGCGCTTTGCGGCGGGGTGGCAGGCGTTCAGCGACAGCTAGGCGTTTTTCTGCGGCAAAACGCGCAGGAAAACCGCAGTTTTCCCGTCTCCCTCACAGCTTTAGCACGATCTTCCCTATATGCGCGCTGCTTTCCAACCGCGCATGGGCGGCTGCCGCATCCTCCAGCGCAAAGACCTGATCCATTACCGGCGCGATGCGGCCCGCCGCGATCAGGGGCCAGACATGCGTCGCGAGATCGGCGGCGATGACCGCCTTGGCCGCATCGGACTGGGGCCGCAGGGTAGAGCCCGTGATCGTCAGCCGGCGCATCATCACTTGCGCAAAGTTCAACTCAACCTTCGGCCCCTCCAGAAAGGCGATCTGCACCAGCCGCCCGTCATCGGCCAAAGCCTTGACGTTGCGCGGCAGGTAGGACCCGCCCACCATGTCGAGGATCAGATCGGCACCACCTTCGGCCGCGATCACCTCGCCGAAATCGGCCTCGCGGTAGTTGATTGCGCGCTCGGCCCCCAAGGCCTCGCAGGCCGCGCATTTTTCGGCCGATCCGGCGGTGGTGAAAACGCGCGCGCCCATCGCATGCGCCAGCTGGATCGCCGTCGTCCCGATGCCCGACGATCCGCCATGGACCAAAAACCTCTCGCCCGCCTTCAGACGCCCGCGAACAAAGACGTTGGACCAAACGGTGAAGAAGGTCTCGCACAGCGCGGCAGCCTGCGCCATCGACAGGCCGGCGGGCACCGGCAGCGCATGGTCCTGATGGGTCAGCGCGTATTGGGCGTAGCCGCCCCCCGGCAACAGCGCGCAGACCGCGTCGCCGACGTTCCAGCGCGTCACGTCGGGGCCCACGGCTGCGACCACCCCCGCCGCCTCCAGCCCCGGCAGGTCGGACGCGCCCGGCGGCGGCGCATAGCTGCCCGCGCGCTGCAAGGCATCGGGGCGGTTCACACCAGCATGATCGACCGCGATCAGGATTTGGCCCGAGCCGGGCACGGGCAGGGGCCGCGTCGTCGGCTTCAGGACCTCGGGGCCGCCGGGTTTCGTGATCTCGATCGCGCGCATGGTCTCGGACATGGGGGCCTCCGTCTGGTCAGTCTCGCCCAAGGCTTGACGGACCGGTGACCGGGGGGCAAGGGCGGCGATGCCGCGCCTCAAAGACGCCAGCGGCCCGGAAGATTGGCGGGTGCGGCGCCGGGTGCCTTGATCTTGCTCGCCAGCCATTCGGGGCCCGCCATCAGCGGCTTGAGCAGCCGGTTCTCGCGCATTGCCTTTTTTGCCCGCTCGATCCGCATCACATCGTCGATCCGCCGCTCCAGAAAGGCCCATGTCGCGGCATGGTCCATCGACTGGTCGCCCAACCAGTAGAGCACGGTCGAGGAATAGACCCCCGACAGCGTCGCGCGCTTGGTATACCAGTTCAGATCGTCCGACGTATCGCCCAGCGCTGTCCAGATCGCGTCCGCCGTCTGCCACAGCGCGCGCGCGCCATCCGCCGCATGGATCGGCAGCGCGAACAGCGTCAGGCCGCGCCGCACCGCCTCCTTGTCATGGGTGACAAGCTCCAACCGGGTGCGGATCGCATGGCCCACCCGGTCGCTGTAGCGCATCGCCGACAGGTCGGACGCCTTCAGTGCCGCGACCATGGCCGCATCGCCCTGCGCGTGAAAGGCCAGCGCCAGATCGACCGCACCGCGCGGGAACAGCGCACGCGCCTCGGCGGCGGTCAGCCCGGCATCCACGCTCGCCGCCCGGAAACTGGTCTCGGACCAGCCGTCGAAGGGCACATGCATCAAGGCAGCCGCGATCAGGCGGGCCTTGGGATCGGCAGCGGTTTCGGTGGCGTTTTCAAGACCGTCGGTCATCGCGGACCCCCATGGTTTCCGGTTTCCTCAGACAGTAGACAAGATAGGGGGCCTTTGCTATACGGCCACTTCCTGCTTTCAAACGCAACTCTAACTTAGGAAGGTGGTGACACCAGAATGCAGGTCAGTGTTCGCGACAACAATGTCGATCAAGCGCTCCGTGCCCTGAAGAAGAAACTTCAGCGCGAAGGGGTTTTCCGTGAAATGAAGCTCAAGCAACATTACGAAAAGCCCTCGGAGAAGAAAGCGCGCGAAAAGGCGGAAGGCATCCGCCGCGCCCGCAAGCTGGCGCGCAAGAAATTGCAGCGCGAAGGGCTTCTCTGAACGCCTTTGATCGGTTCGTGAGCCGTTGAAAGATAAACCCCCGCGCCCATGGCCCGGGGGTTTTGCTTTGCATAACGGCAGCATCGCAGGTCTCACGCGCTGCCGTGCCGCTCAGTTTTCTGCAGCCATCTCCGCCGCAAAGGCCTGAGTCCGTGCCGCGCGCGCCTGCGCCTGAAGCAGCTCTAGATTGTCGTCCGAATCATCATCGAAGATCTGCCGCTCGCGCACCCCGGGAAGCGCGCCGAACCGTTGCATGGTGCGCATGGGAAACCAGTTTGTCCCAATGGATTCGAACCCGGGCGTCTGGCTCAGCACGCGGCTGATCGACAAGGAGCATTGCGCCTGCGGCACCGCCCCGTAGCTCTGCACCGCCGCAGACAGTGCCGCTGCCGTTTCGGGTGTCACGTCGATCTCCTGCATCACGATATGGTAGGTCTCGCGCGCATGGTAATCGAGGTAGAACCCCATGAAGGGCTCGCCCATGCCGTAAAGCACGTCGTTGCGCTCGGGCACCAGCGGATGGTGCCAACTGCCCGCCGGATCAAAGACCAGCCGCTGCGCGCCATCGATGATCAGCGCCGAATGGCCACCCGACCCGTTGGTGTTGGACACCATGGTCATCAGCGTCACGGTCGGTGTGCCGCTCGGCCGGTAGGCCGCCCGTTGCACCGCCTCCTCCGGCGCCCAGACACTGTCTGCGGCGCACGCTGACATCGCGCCGGCCAGCACCAGCGCGACACAGACCCGAAGCAATCGCTTCATCTTGCGAAGATGGCCAGAAACACGACGATGACGATGCAGACGATCCCGACATTCACGCTCATGCGCATGAACCCGGCAAAGGTCTTTTCCTGCTCGGTGATGTCCATCTCGCCTTGCTTGTGCTTGTTTTCGGCCATGTCGTTCCCTCCGGTCCGGGGTGTCTTGTTCGCGCTTGATCGGGCAATACCGCATTCCGTGCATCCTGTCAGCCCTCAGGGCGCAGGGGCATCGCGCCGCAGGGTCTAAGGGCTGAGACGATAGAGCCACGCCCCATCCGCCCGCCGGTCGCGGATCACGGCACCGATGGCATGCAGGTGGTTCAGATGCGCCACCGCCTCCACCAGCGCAAGGCCATAGGTGCCGCTGTCGATCTGGCGCTTGAACAGCGGCGGGAAACACTCGGCCGCGGTCTTCGGGCCCAAGGCCAGATGCGCGCGCAGCCTCTCGAGCGCCCCGTGATGGTTGCCGATCATCTGCCGCAGCCGATCCGGCAGGCCGGTAAAGGGCAGCTTGTGACCGGGCAGCACAAGATGTGCATCGCGCGCATGGGGTTGCAACGCGTCGCAGGCGGCGAACCACTCCCCCACAGGATCGGCCCCGGGCTCGGTCGCATAGACACCCAGATTGGGCGAGATCGTCGACAGCAACTGGTCGCCGCCGATCACCACATCATCCTCGCGGCTCCAGAATGTTGCGTGATCGGGCGCATGCCCCTGACCAAAGCGGATGTCCCAGACGCGCCCCCCCATCTGGAAAGTTCCGCCATCCAAAAGCCGCGAAAACCCCAAAGGCATCGGATGCACGATATCGGCGAAATTGAACGGGCGCTCAGACCGCCGCGCCTCGAACACCTCGGCCTCCATGCCGGCGCTGCGCCAGAACGCCAGCGTTTCCTCGGTCGGCAGGGGCTGCTCGTCCAGCGTCAGCATCCGCGCCATCAGCCAGGCGGTGCGCGTGATCCACAACTCGACGCCCTGCGCCTGAAACCAGCCGGCAAGGCCCACATGGTCGGGATGGTGATGCGTCACGATCAGGCGCCGCACCGGCAGACCCTTGAGCGGTCCGGCCAGCGCCGCCTCCCAGATCGCACGGGTCTTCTTGGTATCAAGCCCGGTATCGACCAGCGTCCAGCCATCCGCGTCGCGCAGCGCATAGACATTGACATGGTCCAGCACCATGGGCAGCGGGATGCGCAGCCACAGCACGCCGTCAGCGACCTCGGTGGCCTCGCCCGGTGCGGGGGCGACCTCAAGCGGGGTCTGGATCATGCCGCCAGATCGTCGGGGCTAAGGTCATAGAGCCCCGCCGCCCCAAGCCGCGCCTGCGTGAAAAACCCCTGCGCCTCTGGCAGCAAGCGGTCGATGTAGAACCGCGCCAGAGCGGCCCGCGCGCCATCGCCCGCCGCCGCCGCACGCAGGTGGTAGAGCGCACCCAGCACGCGCGCGAATCCCATCAGATAGGGCACCGCGCCGCCGAAACGGTCGTTCAGATCCATCGCCACAATGGCGTCGGTCGCAGCCCGCAGACTGTCCGCCATGGCCGCAACCGGCGCACCCATGGCAAGTGCCTGCGCCTCGGCCTCCACCGCATCGACCAGCGCATGGATCGCGGCCCCGCCATCGGCCATCTTGCGGCCCACAAGGTCCATCGCCTGAATGCCGTTGGTGCCTTCATAGATCGCGGCCACCCGCACGTCGCGGGCGAATTGCGCCACGCCGGTGTCCTCGATGAACCCCATCCCGCCATGAACCTGAATGCCGATATTGGCGACCTTGAGACCCATCTCCGTGCCGTAAGCCTTGGCGATGGGGGTCAGGATAGCGGCACGGGCCGCCTCCGCCGCATCCCCGGCATGGCCAAGGTCGATGGACACGGCCAGATCGAGGGCCAGCGCGCGGGCGGCAAAGGTCTCGGCCTTCATCTCCATCAGCATCCGCCGCACATCGGCATGATCGAGGATCGTTCCGGTGCCGCCCGCGATCAGCGGCTGCCCCTGCTTGCGGCCCGCCGCATAGGCCACAGCCGCCTGCGTCGCGGCGTCCGCGATCGACACGCCATGCAGCGCCACGCCCAGCCGCGCGTTGTTCATCATGGTGAACATCGCGGCCATGCCCCGGTTTTCCTCACCCACCAGCCAGCCGGTCGCGCCATCATACTGCATCACACAGGTGGGCGAGCCATGCAGGCCCAGCTTGTGCTCCAGACTCACGACCTTCAAGCTGTTGGCCACGCCGGGATTGCCTTGCGCATCGGGGATCAGCTTGGGGACAAGGAACAGCGATATGCCCTTGGTCCCCTTGGGCGCCCCCTCCAGCCGCGCCAGCACCAGATGCACGACATTCCCGGTGAAATCATTGTCACCCCAGGAGATGTAGATCTTCTGCCCGGTGATGCGGTAGGTGCCGTCGCCAGAAGGCTCGGCCTTCGTCGTCAGCGCGCCCACGTCCGAGCCCGCCTGCGGCTCCGTCAGGTTCATCGTGCTCGACCAGTCGCCACTGGTCAGCCGCGGCAGATACAACGCCTTGATCGCCTCGCTCGCATGGTGTTCCAGCGCCTCGATCTGGCCTTGGGTCATCAGCGGGTTCATCTGCAGCGCAAGACAGGCCGCCCCCGCCATGTCGTTGACGCAAGCCGTGACCGTGATCGGCAGACCCAGCCCGCCATGATCGGGATGGGCCGAGATCGCCGTCATCCCGGCCTCGACCATGGCACGATAGCCCTCCGCATAGCCGGGCGGCGTGCGCACCACGCCATTCTCCAGCCGTGTCGGATTTCGGTCGCCAACCTTGTTGAGCGGCGCCAGAACCTCCTCGCAGATGCGACCCGCCTCGGTCAGCAGCGCGCGCACGGTGTCCGGCGTCGCCTCGGCGTAGCGGTCTTGCGCGGAGACCCGGTCAAAACCTGCGACATGGGTCAGCAGGAATTCGAACTCGGCGATGGGGGCACGATAGGGCATGGGGCGCGTCATCCTGTCGGTTGGGGCCTGTCATTGCACGGGGACGCAAACCGCGCTACCCCCTCGGCCCTGTTGCCCCACGCTAGGGGCCTGCCCCCGCCCCGATCAACCGCAACGTCACGTCAGACCGATGAGCCTGCCCGAACTCCTGCCCGACACGCCCGAGGGCCATGCCCGCGCCGCGACCCTGCTGGGTCATGGCACGCTTGTCGCGTTGCCGACGGAAACGGTCTACGGGCTGGCCGCCGACGCCACCGATGACGCCGCCGTGGCTGCGATTTATGCAGCCAAGGGCCGACCCGGCCACAATCCGCTGATCGTGCATGTGCCCGACCTGGCCACCGCCGAAGACATCGCCGCATTTTCCGATGCAGCCCGGGCGCTCGCCCACGCCTTCTGGCCCGGCCCCCTGACGCTTGTCCTGCCCTTGAAGCCTGACCACGGCCTGTCGCCGCGCGTCACTGCAGGTCTGCCCACCGTTGCCATCCGCGTGCCGGCGCACCCATCCATGCAGGCGGTGCTGCGGGCCTTCGGCCGCCCCATTGCCGCCCCCTCAGCCAATCCCTCGGGCAAGATCAGCGCCACAACGCCCGCCCATGTTCTGGCGGGCCTCGGCGACCGCATCGCCGCCCTGCTTGACGCGGGCCCCTGCGCGGTCGGCGTCGAATCCACCATCCTCGCCCCCGCGCCCGGCGGCACGCGGCTCCTGCGCGAAGGCGGCCTCCCGCGCGAAGCGATCGAACACCTGACCGGCCCGCTGATCGCCGACACCACGCCGGGCGCGCAGATCGAAGCCCCCGGCCAACTGGCCAGCCATTACGCCCCCGAGACGCGCCTGATCCTTGGCGGCACGGCGCAACCCGGCGAGATCGCACTGGGGTTCGGCCCGATGCCCTGCGACTTGAACCTGTCGCCCATGGCCGACCTTGCCGAGGCCGCGACCAACCTCTTCGCGGCTCTCCACACCGCCGACGCGCTTGCCGCCGCCCGCGCCGCACCTGCGATCCGGGTCGCAGACGTCCCCGAACAGGGCCTA
Organism: Roseicyclus mahoneyensis; assembly: GCF_003148775.1. Classification (GTDB taxonomy): domain Bacteria; phylum Pseudomonadota; class Alphaproteobacteria; order Rhodobacterales; family Rhodobacteraceae; genus Roseicyclus; species Roseicyclus mahoneyensis. The sequence goes on along the minus strand of NZ_QGGW01000005.1, from coordinate 238,894 downwards.
GGCCGCGCCATCAACGATCGCCTGCGCCGGGCCGCCGCACCACGGGACTGATCCCGCTTCTTCTCTGTTTCACAAATATCCTCGGGGGAGCGCGAGGGGGCAGACAGCCCCCTCGCACGGGTCGGCGCGCAAGGCGCGACGAAACCCGCCGATACGAAAAACCCCCGCCGGGCTTGGGCATCGGCGGGGGCAAGGGGCAGGCCGCACGGGTCGTCGCGCAAGGCCCGCGGTTCAAACCTTGATCAATTGCCCATCTCGGCGCGCAATTGCTGGCGCAAGACGTCGATGGGCACGGTCTGCCCGTCGCGGCGGAAATGCCAATAGGTCCAGCCGTTGCACGAGGGCGCGCCCTCCAGCTTGGCGCCGACCTGATGGATCGAACCCTTCACGTCATCGGCGATCAGCGTGCCATCGACCCGTACCTTGGCGCTTTGTCCGCGCGCATTCACCAGCATCTCGCCCGGGCGCAGCATGCCACGCTCGACCAGCTGGCCAAAGGGCACCCGCACCTCCTGCCGTTTCGACGTGGCAACCTGCAGCGCCCCGCTGTCGAGCCGCCGCACATCGCCCAGCCGCGCCTCGGCGATCTGGCGGTAGCTCTCCTCGCGCTCGATCCCGATCCAGTCGCGGCCCAGCATCTTGGCCACCGCGCCCGTGGTCCCTGTGCCAAAGAACGGGTCCAGCACCACATCGCCCGGATTGGTCGTGCCGACCAGAATACGGTGCAACAGCGCCTCGGGCTTTTGCGTCGGATGGGCCTTGTCGCCCTTTTCGTCCTTCAGCCGCTCACCGCCGTTGCAGATCGGGATCACCCAGTCCGACCGCATCTGCACACCCTCGTTCAGCGATTTCAGTGCCTCGTAGTTGAAGGTGTATTTCGCGCCATCGGTCCGGGTCGCCCAGATCATCGTCTCATGGGCATTGGTCAGCCGCATCCCGCGGAAATTCGGCATCGGATTGGCCTTGCGCCAAATCACGTCATTCAAGATCCAGTAGCCCTGGTTCTGCAACTCGGCGCCGACTCGAAAGATGTTGTGATAGCTGCCGATCACCCAGATCGCGCCATCGGGCTTCAGCAGCCGCTTCGCCTCGGCCAGCCACGCCTTGGTAAAAGCGTCATAGGCCGCAAAACTGTCGAACTGGTCCCATGCATCATCGCAGGCGTCGACCAGCGTGTTGTTGGGCCGGTGCAGACTGCCCTTGAGCTGCAGGTTGTAGGGCGGGTCGGCAAAGATCAGATCGACCGATGCATCGGGCAGCGCGCGCATCACCTCGATGCAGTCGCCAGCCAGAATGGTATTGCGCGGCAGCGCGGGCGCTGCCTTGGATTTTGTCTTTGTGGTCATCTCTGCCTCTTGTCGGCGCCTCTCTCGGGCGTTCCGGGTCCTGGGGGCAGAGTCGCCCAAATCCGATTCGGCGTCAATTTATTTATTGGAATCAATGCGTTGTATGGGCATTGATAGCAAGATGTTGTGCACCGGCCGGAACGACCGTCTATGGTGGGGGGTGACCCCCAGATCTAGTAGGGCGGCGCGGTGGGCCGCCGTGGGGTAGCCTGCGTTGACCTCCCAGCCATAGCCGGGGAACTCGACTGCCAGCGCCGTCATCACCTTGTCGCGGGCCACCTTTGCGATGATCGAAGCGGCCGCGACCGAGAGGCTTTTCGCGTCGCCCTTGACGAGCGTGACACCCCGGCAAGGCAACCCCTCCGGGCAGGCATTGCCGTCGATCAGCGCTGCATCGGGCACGAACCCCAAGCCCTCCACTGCCCGCCGCATCGCCAGAAGGGACGCCGCGCGGATGTTGAGCCGGTCGATCTCCTCCACGCTGGCCCAGGCCAGACTGACCTTGGCCCGCGCGTGGATCTGATCGAACAAGGCCTCGCGGCGCGCGGCGCTCAGGACCTTGGAATCGTTCAGCCCCTCGGGGATGTTGGACGGGTCCAACACCACGGCGGCCGCCGAAACCGGGCCCGCCAGCGGGCCGCGCCCGGCTTCATCGACGCCACAGACGCGCCCGCACAGGGCGGTCTCATAGGTCAGATCGGGGCGGGGTCGGGCCATGCCCTCTCATCCCACGCCGTCCGGTCCGGCACAAGAACGGGCGGCCCCCGGTTCGGGAGCCGCCCTTCTCGCCTGCTCGATTATGGTTTCAGTGGCTGCGATGGCCTTCACGGACCCAGCCATACTGGGACAGGCAGCGCCCGCCGTAAAAGGTCCGCCATCCGCGGTCCGTCCGGTAATCCCGTGCGCAGGCCTGCGGCAGGGCAACATGGGTGCTCCGCTGCAGACAATGCCCGGCATAGCCGCGGAAAAACCCGTCGCGGGTCTGGAACTCGCGGTAACACTGCGCGGGTGCCACGATCTGCCGGGGATGTGCGGGGACATGGTGCAGTTGCGACGGCGGGCGGCGATCGCCACGGTCGTCAATCGCGCGGCCGATGGCGTAGAGCGCGATGATGCCGGCGATGACCGCTGCCGCGTCGCGGCTGTCGGCCTGGGCAGGCGCGGTGCTGGCGCCGATGGCACCAACGGCAAGCAGCGCGCTGAGCGCTGCGGCGGAAAGGGTCGTGCGAAGCGTGTGGAACATGGCGCGTCTCCTTCGGCGGATCATGGGTATCAAAGGGGGGCGACCCCGTCGGGGACCGCGATGACACCATCGGGCGGCATCGTGCCCTGCCGCTCAATATCGCCGGGCTGTTATCCGATAACGGGGCGGAAAATCGGCGCTGTCATTGCATGTCAGCCCCCCTCCGCGGCATGTCTTGTCTCAGATGCCCCGGCACAGGGGCCCCGTTTCATCTATCGAGCATGCCATGACCCACCTCCGCACCCTGCTTTTCGCCGCCGCCGCCAGCCTCATGGCTGGCCCCGCTCTTGCCGATTGCTACGCCGACTATCGCGCAAAGATGGATAACCCCCTCAGACTGCACTACGGTGTGATCGAACTGCCTGCCGATGCCTGTTCGGTCGGGGCCGCCGCGCCCCTGATCGCGGCCCGCATCGCGCAGGGCGGTTGGGAGTTGTTGCAGGTGGTGTCGGTCTTCGATTCTTCGGGCCTCACCCCGAGGAGAGCCGATGCCGGAGAATTCTTCCTCCGTTTCTGAAACGCGGATCGCCTCGACCCGCGTGGTGCAACTGGGTGTTCTGGCGGTCGTCACGGTCCTTGTGACGTCGGCGGTACTGTTGTTCCTGTACCTTCCCGATGCCGATGCCTTCAACGCGGCGGTGGCCGAGGTCTTCGTGCTCAATGATGTCCGAAACCCCGATGCCACCCGCGTGCTGGAGGTTCTGGCCCAGACCGGAACCTCGTTTGCCAAGGTGCTGGAAAGCTACCGCGCGGTGATCTTCGTGCTGATGATATTCTCGACCGCGCTGCTGGTCGCCTGCCTCGTGTTCCTTGTCACCATCGTCACGCTGAATCGGCGGATGGGCCAGATCGAACGGCAGGGCATCCAGGTGTCGTCGCTGATCCTGAGCCGCGAGGAACGGGTTGTCTTGATCAACAACCTTGAATTCAAGCTGACCGATGCTGCGATGGAAACCCTGTCGGTGCTGGCCGAGGCGCGGCTGGACGACGAGGTGCTGTCGGGCGCGCAGATCGAGGCGATGGTCTCGGGCAAGCACGAGACCGACGCCGATGAGGCGGCGGGCGCGACCCGCATCAAGCGGTTGCGCGACACGCTGGGCAACCAGATCGTGAGCGAGCTCTTGATCAAGAACATCGCCCGCAAGGGGTATGTTCTGGCGATCGACAAGGACGTCATAAAGATGATTTGAGGCGCGAGGCCAGACACGAAAAACGCGGCTCAGAGGAGCCGCGTTTTCCATCGATCAGCAGGTCAGAGCCTCAGCAATAGGGCGCGCCCCGTCCGTAGCCAGCCCGATCGGTGATGTTGCCATTGTCGGCATCGGTCCGGCCGCTGTAAAGGCCGCCGCCGCCGCGCCCGCAGCCGCCGCGGTCTGTCCAGTTGCCGTTGTCACTGTCGGTAGATTGCGCCTGCGCCTGACCGCCGGTCAGGGCGGCGGCTGCCCCGGCAGCGCCCCCCACGGCCATCAGGCCAAGGAAATTGCGGCGGCCCGACTGGTGTTCGGTCTTGATGTCGCTGTCGGTCAGCGTCTTCGGCGTCGTCTTATCATCGCTGGACATGGCACGTGTCTCCTGTTGCCCGCTGTCTTGCTTGGTCCCGATTTAACCTTCGCAGAGGCCACTTGCCCGGTCAATCTCGGGTTTTCCCGCTGTGTGGGAGGTATGGACGCCTGACCTTTGCCATGTTCTGAGTATCACAGTGCCAAACCCGTGATACGCAACCCATTCCGTGAGCACCCATGACATCCTCAGATTACAATTTCGACTGGACCATCGCCCCGATCACCCCAGCCACTTTCTTCGCTGATCATTTCGAAAAAAAGCCCCTGCGCGTCGCCCGGAACGATCCCGACTATTACGGCGATCTCCTGAGCTTCGACGACATCGACCGGGTGGTCACGACCATGGGCCTGTCCGTGCCCGAGATCACCGTGACGCGGTCGGCAGGCGACATCACGCCGGCCGATTATGCCTATGAATCCGGCTTCATCGATCCGGTGCGCGTGAACCAGCTGTTCGCCGACGGCTCCACCGTGATCTTGTCGGGTCTGCACGAACGCCTGCCCAGGCTCGCCCGCTTTTGCCGCGCGCTCGAGGCGGTGTTTTCAAGTCGGGTGCAGACCAACATCTACATGACCCAGGCCCAGAGTCAGGGCTTCAACGCCCATTACGACGACCATGACGTGATCGTGCTACAGATCGCGGGCAGCAAGGAATGGCGCTTCTACGACACGCCCATCGAACTGCCCCTGACATCGCAGGGCTTCGACCCCGGCCTTGTGCAGGTGGGTGCGGAAACAGACCGTTTCGTGCTGCAGCCGGGCGACATGCTCTATGTGCCGCGCGGGCTGGCCCATGATGCGGTCGCAACCGGCGAGCCGTCCCTGCACATCACGACCGGGCTGATGTGCCGGACATGGGCCGATGTGCTGGTCGAGGCGGTCAACATCATGGCCCACCGCGAGCCGCGCCTGCGCCGCGCCCTGCCACCGGGTTACGCCAGCCCCGGATATGACTTTGCCGCGCATCAAGACGATTTCGAACAGATGCTGGGTCTGATCGCAGGGGCCGCGCCACTGGGCAAGCTGATGGAAAGCTTCAAGCAAGATTTCCTCACCGGTCGCGTGCCGCGGGTCGAGGGGCAGATGGCCCAGCTGGTCAAGCTCAGGGAGCTCGACATCGACAGCCGCGTCGGCGCGCGCCCGCACCTGATCCACGACATGACCCATATCGAGGAGGAGGGCACCGTGCGCCTCGTGTGTCAGGGCACCGAGATCGAGCTGCCCGATTTCGCCCGAGAAACGCTCGGCTTCGCCATCACCGCCCGCGATGTCCGGGTGGGCGATCTGCCCGGCGATCTGGATGAGGCGGGCAAGCTGGTTCTGGTGCGCCGCCTCGTGCGCGAGGGGCTGATGGTCATTCACTGACCCAAGGGCACCACGGTTTGGAGATGTCGGCGGGGGCTCTGCCCCCGTCGCGCAAGGCGCGACTCCCCCGGGATATTTTCGAAACGAAGAAGGCTCTTTACGGTTTCTTTACCGTCGTCTTGACCGTCTGTGCATCCTCGCGGGTCTCTTGCTCGGAGGGGACAAGCCCGTAGCGCGCGGCGACCCGCCAGACATGGGCGGGCACCATGTTCTTGATCCGCGCGGGATGGGCGCGGCGCAGGTGCAAGATGGTCTCGATCGCCTTCATCTCGACGCGGGCGCGGGCGAATTCCAGCCCGCGCGGGCCGATGCGCGGTTGCAAGAAGCTCACGATCGGCCGCGCCCAGTCCGGCATCGACCGCAGCGGCAGCCCGCCCGCCGCGCGCTCGGTATTGGCCAAGAACCCCTTGACGGCGCCGCCGCGCTTGCCCTTGTCGGTCAGCGGCACGACACGCAGCTGATCCTCGATCGCGGCCAGCATCCCGGCCCCGCGTGCATTGCGCGCGATCACCCATTGATCGCCATCGCCGCCCATGTAGCCCACCGTGATGTCGGACAGACGGTTGGTATAATCGACGCAGGTCTTGCAGGTCATGGGAAAGAAATCCGCCCTGAGCTTCGAGATCGGCAGCTTGAGAAACGGCACCGTCCGCGTCGGGCGGCCATCGTCGAAACGCAGTTCCACCCGGTAATCGGCGCGGAACTCGAGGTAGGAGATGGTGTCGGGGCGGTCGTCGAGAAGGGCGAGGAATTCGTGGAAATTCTCGGTCGTGGTGTTGTCGGAACATGGCGTTCCGATGACGAGGATCTGTTCGAACCCCAGTTCCTGCTCCAGCGCGCGCAGGGCGTAGACCTGACAGGGAATGCCGATCACCGCGATCCGCCTGTGCCCCGCGACGGCGGCAGGCTCCAGCGCCGCAAGCGTGGGCGCGTAGCCCATGCGCATGCCGCGACATTGTGCCAGCGCGGCCGGGTCGGTCACGATCACCGGCTCGGGGCGCCATCTGTCATCGGGGTGCGGGCGGACGGCCAGCACCGCATCGACGGCGCCTTGTTGCAGCAACCGGGCGGCCAGCGCCGTGGTGATTCCGGTCCATTGCGCGCCATCGGCAGGCGGCGTCAGGCGGGCGCGGATCATGCGCTGGGTGACACCGAAAAACGCCTCCTCCCCCGCGGCGGGATCGGCCACGCGGCCATGCACCCGCGCCTCCAGTCCCTCGTAATCGGGCTGAATGAACTGGCAGGCCCGGCCGCAGGCGCGCCCGTCGCCCATGCGGCTGACGCCGCAATCGGTGCACAGACCGGGCCGGGCGGCCCCTGTCAGGGCAGGCACGGTCAGACCGGGCGGGGAAAGATCCTTGGGCATGGGCGGGTCCGGTCCTGAGGCAGTCCCCACTATCGGAGCCCGCCTCCAAACTGTCAACTTGCGTTTACACTGCGCCCATTCTTCGCGGATCGCCCCGGGGGCCATTGCATCCCGGCGCCCACCCGGCCAAACCTTGCACTCGGACAACTCGACCGCGGGGAGGGCGGATGGGTCACCCTGAACCACATCTCGACCTGTCGCCACGGGTCTCGGACGAGGTCCGCAAGACCACCTGCTACATGTGCGCCTGCCGTTGCGGCATCGACGTGCACCTGAAGGCGGGCCGTGTCGCCTATATCGAAGGCAACCGGGACCATCCGGTGAACAAGGGCGTGCTCTGCGCCAAGGGCAGCGCGGGGATCATGCAGGTCAACGCGCCGTCACGGCTGCGCGCGCCGCTCCGCCGGACAGGCCCGCGCGGATCGGGCCAGTTCGAGGAAATCACCTGGGACGAAGCGCTGCAGACGGCCGTCGACTGGATGGCGCCGCTGCGCGAGACGGCGCCTCAGAAACTGGCCTTCTTCACCGGGCGCGACCAGTCGCAATCGCTGACCAGCTGGTGGGCGCAAGCCTTCGGCACACCCAACTACGCAGCCCATGGCGGGTTCTGCTCCGTCAACATGGCCGCCGCCGGCATCTATACGATGGGCGGCGCCTTTTGGGAATTCGGCCAGCCGGATTGGGAACGCACCAAGCTGCTGCTTTTGTTCGGCGTGGCCGAGGATCATGACAGCAACCCCATCAAGATGGGGCTGGGCAAGCTCAAGGCGCGCGGCGCACGCGTCATCGGCATCAACCCGATCCGCACCGGCTACAACGCCGTCGCCGATGATTGGATCGGGATCACGCCCGGCACCGACGGGCTGTTGATCTTGTCGCTGATCCATTGCCTGCTCAAGGCGGGCAAGATCGACCTCGACTACCTCACACGCTTCACCAATGCGCCCGTGCTGGTGAACGAAGACCCCGCCAGCCCGGAAAACGGCCTGTTCCTGCGCGACGCGCGCGGCAAGCCGCTCGTGCTCGACCGCGCGACCGGCCTGCCCACGGCCTTTGACGCGCCGGGTGTGAAACCGGGGCTGGCGCATGGCTACAGGAGGGCGGGCATCACACACCGCCCGGTGTTCCAGATCCTCGCCGAACGCTACCTGTCGGACGACTACGCCCCCGAGGCGGTGGCGGGTCGCTGCGGCATCCCCGCGCCCCGCATCCACGCGCTGGCCGCCGAGCTTGCCCGCGTGGCCTTCGACGAGGCGATCGAGATCCCCCAGCCCTGGACCGATTTCCGCGGCGAGCGCCAGGAGACGATGATCGGCCGCCCCGTCGCCATGCACGCCATGCGCGGCATCTCGGCCCATTCCAACGGCTTCCAGACCGCGCGCGCGCTGCACCTTTTGCAGATCCTGCTCGGCACGGTCGAAACGCCGGGCGGCTTCCGCTTCAAGCCGCCCTACCCCAAACCGCCCGAAGCGCACCCCAAGCCCCACGCCACCGCCACCCCCGGCCAGCCGCTGAAAGGCCCCCATCTGGGCTATCCGATGGGCCCCGAGGATCTGGCGCTTGACGCCGACGGCCGCGCGCAGCGGATCGACAAGGCCTTCACCTGGGAAAACCCGCTGTCGGCCCATGGGCTGATGCATATGGTGATCTCCAACGCCCATGCGGGCGATCCCTACCGCATCGACACGCTGTTTCTCTACATGGCGAACATGGCGTGGAATTCCTCCATGGGGACCGCGCGCACCATCGAGATGCTGACCGACACAGATCCCGAGACGGGCGACTATGTCATCCCGCGCATCATCTATTCCGATGCCTATTCCTCGGAGATGGTGGCCTATGCCGACCTGATCTTGCCCGACACGACCTATCTGGAACGCCATGACTGCATCAGCCTGCTCGACCGCCCGATCTCCGAGGCCGATGCCGCGGGCGATGCGATCCGCTGGCCCGTGGTGGCGCCCGACCGCGATGTAAGGGGCTTCCAGTCGGTGCTGCTGGACCTCGGCGCGCGCCTTGGTCTGCCGGGCTTCGTGGCGGATGACGGTAGCCCCGCCTATGCCGACTACGCCGATTACATCACCCGCCACGAACGCCGCCCCGGCATCGGCCCGCTGATGGGGTTTCGCAACGATGGCACTGCGACCGGGCGCGGTGCGCCCAATCCCGAACAACTCGCCCGCTACATCGAGAACGGCAGCCACTTCACCCACCACATCCCCGAGGCGGCCCAGTTCTACAAACCCTGGAACATGGCCTATCAGGAATGGGCGGTGTCGCTCGGCCTCTACGACAGTCCGCAACCGTACATCTTCAACCTCTGGCTGGAACCGCTCCGCCGCTTCCAGCTTGCCGCCGAAGGCCATGGCCCGCACCAGCCGCCCGACCACCTGCGCACCCGCATCAAGGCCACGATGGACCCGCTGCCCGTCTGGTATGAGCCGTTCGAGCAGGCCGCGATCGACACCGCCGCCTACCCGCTCCATGCGCTGACCCAGCGCCCGATGGCGATGTATCATTCCTGGGGCAGCCAGAACGCCTGGCTTAGACAGATCCACGGCGAAAACCCGCTCTACCTGCCGACGAACCTGTGGGAAGACCACGGCTTCACCGAAGGTTCATGGGGGCGCGTCACCTCGCCCCATGGGGAAATCACGGTGCCGGTGGCCCACATGGCAGCGCTCAACCCCAACACCGTCTGGACGTGGAACGCCATCGGCAAGCGCAAGGGAGCCTGGGCGCTCGACCCCGACGCGCCCGAGGCGACACGCGGCTTTTTGCTCAACCACCTGATCCACGAACTGCTGCCGCCCAAGGGCGACGGGCACCGCTGGGCCAATTCCGACCCGATCACCGGGCAGGCCGCGTGGTTCGATCTACGCGTGCGGATCGAGAAATGCCCCGCCCCGCGCGAGGCGCACCCCGCACTACCGCCGCTCGCCTCGCCCGTGGGCCGGGGCCCGAAATCCCTCGCCTGGAAGATCGGCCGATGACACGCCACCTCTTCTCTGTTTTCCAAATATCCTCGGGGGTGTGCAGAGGGGGCAGACAGCCCTCTCTGCCGGGGGTCCGGGGGCAGAGCCCCCGGCCGGTCGGCGCCGCAGGCGACGAAACCCCAGTGGAAAAGACCGGCCGCCAGCCATGACCCCCCATTTTACCTCCTCGACCGACGGCACCCGCATCGCCTTTTCCACCATGGGCGATCCGGCCGCGCCAGCCGTCGTGCTGATCCACGGCTGGTCACAGGCAGGCACCTGCTGGCAGCCCACGCTCGACAGGCTGGCCCACCGCTTCCACCTTGTCACCCTCGACCTGCGCGGCCATGGCGCCTCCGACAAGCCAGAGGACCCCGCCGCCTATACCGACACCGCGCTCTGGGGCGACGACATCGCCGCCGTCATTGCGGCCGCAGACCTCCACCGCCCCACGCTCGTCGGCTGGTCTTACGGCAGCCGCGTCATCGCCGCCCACCTCGCCACCCATGGCGAGGGGCATCTGGCGGGCGTCGTGCTGGCGGGCGGCATCCTTGCCATCGGCCGCGCGCGCGAGGACTGGATGGTCGGCCCCGCCTCCCCCGGCCTCGACCGCGATCTCTACACCGACGACCTGCCCCGCCGCCTTGCCGCCACCGCCCGCTTCGTCGAGGCCTGCACCACCGATCCGCTCGACCGCACGACCTATGCCGAACTCGTCGGCGTCAACATGCTCTGCCCCGCCCATGCCCGCCGCGCGCTCTTTGCCGCCGATCTCGACCTGCGCCCCACCTATGCTGCGATGACCTGCCCCGGCCTCGTCATCCACGGGCTCTCGGACCGCGTCGTTGCCCCTGAGACCGGTCGCGTCGCGGCAAGCACCATGCCCGACGGTCGCTTCCTCGGCTACGACGGTATCGGCCACGCCCCCTTCCTTGAGGCCCCCGACCGTTTCGTCGCCGATCTCGCCGCCTTCGTCACCTCCTGCCAGGCCACCGCATGACCCAGCTCCCCACCAGCACGACCCGCAAGCTCGGCCTTGTGATCGACCTCGACACCTGTGTCGGCTGTCATGCCTGCGTGATCGCCTGCAAGGGCTGGAACACCGAGAATTACGGCGCGCCCCTGTCCGATCAGGACCCTTACGGCGCCGCCCCCTCGGGCACCTTCCTCAACCGCGTCCACAGCTACGAGATCACGCCCAAGACCGGTCCGGCACAACTGGTGCATTTCCCCAAATCCTGCCTGCATTGCGAAGATGCGCCTTGCGTCACCGTCTGCCCTACCGGCGCCAGCTACAAGCGCGTGGATGACGGGATCGTTCTGGTCAACGAGACCGATTGCATCGGCTGCGGCCTCTGCGCCTGGGCCTGCCCCTATGGCGCGCGCGAGATGGACAAGGCGGCGGGCGTGATGAAGAAATGCACGCTCTGCGTCGACCGCATCTACAATGAGAACCTCCCCGAGATCGACCGCGAACCGGCCTGCGTGCGCACCTGCCCCGCAGGCGCGCGCCATTTCGGCGATCTGGGCGATCCGGGCAGCGACGTCAGCCAATTGGTGGCCACGCGCGGCGGCATCGACCTGATGCCCGAGATGGGCACGAAACCCGTCAACAAGTACCTGCCGCCGCGCCCGCGGGACACTTGGGAGCAGACCGACATCCTCGCCCCCTTCCTGACCCCCGTGTCTGAGACGCCCCAAGGCTTCCTTGGCTGGCTCGACCGGGCGCTGGACCGGCTCTGACATGCATCCGGCCCCCTCCGTCATCCTCTTCACCACGCTCTCGGGCCTTGGCTTCGGCCTGCTGATCTTCCTCGGCCTCGGCCTGCCCGCCGTCACCGGCTGGACGGCGTTTGGGTTCTTTCTCATCGCCTATGTGCTTGCCGTGGGCGGCCTCATGGCCTCGGCCTTTCACCTCGGCCATCCCGAACGCGCGCTCAAGGCCTTCACCCAATGGCAGACCAGCTGGCTCAGCCGCGAGGCTGTCGTGGCGGTGGCGGCTCTGCTGGTCATGGGCATCTTTGCCGCACCGGCCGTGTTTCTCGGCCTGCGCCTGCCGGTGCTGGGCGGGCTGGGCGCGGCGCTCTCGCTGGCGACCGTGATCGCAACGGCGATGATCTACACCCAGCTCAAGACGGTTCCACGCTGGAACCAGATCCTGACGCCGTTGCATTTCGGATCCGTCGCGCTGGCGGGCGGGGCGCTTCTGGCCGGGCAATTGACTGCGGCCGCGGTTCTGCTTCTGGCGGCGGGCCTCATCCAGATCGGCCATTGGCGCGTCGGCGACACCCGCTTTGCCGAGGCCGGTCACACGCTGGCCACCGCCACCGGCCTAGGGCAGCCCGGGCGCATCCGCGCCTTCGAGGCCCCGCACACGGGCACCAACTACCTCCTGCGCGAGATGGTGCATGTGATCGGCCGCAAGCACGCCCTCAAGCTGCGGGGGGTTGCCCTGACGCTGGGCTATCTCGTGCCGCTCGGCCTTGTGCTGATCCCGGGTGCGGGCCACGTGCTTGGCGGGCTTGCGGTGCTCAGCCATGCGGCGGGCATGGCCGCCTCGCGCTGGCTGTTCTTTGCCGAGGCCGAGCATGTCCTGGGCCTGTATTACGGCAGGCACGGCTGACGCTCAGCGCAGGATTATGGCAAGATCGTGCCCCTCGCGCCGCGATGGCCACAAAAAATCCCCGTTTCAACCTGAAATTCATCCGTCGGATGCCGTTTAGGTCGTGATGCCGCGCGTCGTGTTTGCGCCGGTGTCGGGCAAGATGCGGCATGTCGCCCGCAGCCGACGTGAGATGAGTTCTGGGGGCTACGCCGAATGGCTACGACGTTTTTTGTTTTCGAACTTGGCCTTGCCCCGTTCATCGACACGGTCGAGGGCAACATCACCTCGGAAAACCACAACGCTCTGAACGGGCTCAGCTTCGGCAGCGCAACCGATCCGGTTTCCGGCGATCTGCGTACCTTCTCACCCGCACCCACATCCGGGCCCGGCGCCGACGGCGACGCCATCAGCTACAACGCCAACAATGCGGTCGCGAACGAGCAGTTCCTGATCGACGGCGGCGCGCCGCGCACCTTCGACGTGCTGATGACCTACAACAACACGGTCATCACCTATACCGACGGCACCAGCGCCACCGTCAATGCGCTGATCATGCAAGACACCGACGGGCGGATCTATCTTGTTCCGTCCTCCACCGGTCCGAACGCCTATACCGACGCACTTGAGGCAAAGCCCATCGCCGCGGTCACGCTGGGCACCGCGGCGCCCGCGAACGGAACCGACGTCTACAACATGTTCGCCGACCGTTATGTGCTCGACGTCAAGGACGGCACGGTCGAGGGCACGGAAAACGCCGACCTGATCGACGGCAGCTATTCCGGCGATCCGGAGGGTGACAGGGTCGACAACACCGACAACTTCCTCGGAAATGACGATGACCTGATTCTCGCCTATGGCGGCAACGACACCGTGCGGTCTGGCGCGGGCGACGATACCGTCGACGCCGGCACCGGCGACGATCTGGTCGAGGGCGGCAGCGGCAACGACAGCATCGACGGCGGCGAAGGTGCCGACACGCTGCAGGGCGACGGCTGGGCCGACACCATCACCGGCGGCGCGGGCGACGATCTGATCTTCGGCGACGGGCCGGGCACGGTCGATGCCGTTCTGGTCGCGCATGAGGATTTCACCGGCGGCGCGACCGGCTGGACCAACAACACCACCAGCAGCGACGGCCGGTTCAACGACTTCCTCGGCCGGTTCGAGGGCACCGATGGCGACAGCAGCGGCGGCCCGCTGACTCAAAAAACCTTCGATCTTGTCGATGGCTACACGGGCGTCGTCATCGAATTCGACCTTCTGATCATCGACAGCTGGGATGCCGATACCGCCTTTTCGATCGGCCCCGACCGCGACGCCTTCCAACTCTACATCAACGGCCAGATCGTCGCCAACGAGCTGTTCCAGTGGAATGATTCCAATTTCGACGCCGACCGGAGCGGCTCGATCACGCTCGACGGGGTCACCTACACCTTCAGTTTCATCCAGACCCAGAACGAAGAGCTTGGGTTCGCCAGCGAATGGGGCGATCAGGTCTGGCGCGTCCGGCTGGAGGCCGACAACTATACCGCCGACCAGATCACCATCGGCTTCGGCTCGACCACGGATCAGGAACTGGCTGACGAATCCTTCGGCATCGACAACCTGACAATCGTCTCGACCAACGACACCACCATCGACATCGGGCAAGCGGCGGGCGATGACCTGCTGTTGGGGGGCGATGGCGACGACACGATCTATGGCGGTGCGGGTGACGACACCATCCATGGCGACGCGACCGAAGGGGCGCCCGTCACAGTCGTGAACGGAGGGTTCGACGCAGGCGCCACCGGCTGGACGATCGGCGGCGGTGGCACCACCTTGTTCTACAACAACGGCGCATCGCTGAATGCAAACGATAGCGGACCCGGCGGTTTTGTCGAACAGACCGTGGCGGTCACGCCGTTCGCGCCTTATGCCCTGTCCGTAGACGCCTCGGAATTCGGCTTCGGCGTGGGCGATCACACGCTCCTGATCGAAGTGGTCGATGCGAATGGAAACGTCATCGCCTCCCGGACAGAGGTGGTCACGAACGGCAGCAGCCAGACCTACACGCTCGCCTTCACCTCGACCACCGAGGACGTGACGATCCGGTTCAGCAACCCGTCCTCGACCGAAACCGTCTCGACCGATCTGGAGATCGACAACATCACCATCACCGCCCTGCCGACCAATGACGGCAACGACATGCTGTCAGGCGGCGACGGCGCGGATGTCATCCTGGGCGGCGGCGGAAACGACACCATCGACGGTGGCGCGGGCGATGACGTGATCCTCGCCGGGTCCGGCAATGACAGCATCCTGGGCGGCGACGGCGACGACAGCATCCTTGGCGGTACGGGCGCCGACACGCTCGATGGCGGTGCAGGCAACGACACGCTGATCGGCGGCGACGGCAACGACCTGTTCATCGGATCGGCGGGCGCCGACAGCATCGACGGTGGCGCCTCCTGGTGGGACATCGTCGACTATTCCGGCAGCGACGGCGCCATGACGATCAACCTTGCCGACACACTGGCCGAAAGCGGCGGTCACGCCGAGGGCGACACGCTCGTGAACATCGAGCAGGTCATCGGCTCGAGCTTCGACGACATGTTCACGGCCTCCGCATCGGGGACCGCCTTCACCGGTGGGGACGGCAACGACACCTTTGTCGGCGGGGCAGGCAATGACCTGTTCTGGGGCGAGGCCGGCGACGACGTGATGTACACCAGCGCCGGCGCCGACCTGCTCGAGGGACAGGAAGACGCCGATACCTTCATCGTCGGCGACGGGTTCGGCAATGCCACGATCATCGGTGGCGACGATGTCACGACCGGTGTGAACTACGACACCATCGACCTCTCGGGCATGACGAACCCGGTGACGATCCTGTTCACCGGCAACGGGGCAGGCACGATCACCGACACCGTCACCGGCGTCACCCTAACCTTCTCGGGGATCGAGCAACTGATCCTGAACGGGAATTCCGACGTGGTCGACGCCACGCCCAACGGCGCAGGCATCGACATCGTCGCGGCCGGCGGCGACGACAGCATCATCGGCGGATCGGGCAATGACAGCCTGTCAGGCGGGGAGGGCCAAGACACCCTGACTGGCGGCGGGGGCAACGACACGCTGGACGGCGGCGCGGAAGCTGATGTCCTCAGCGCAGGCGCTGGAAATGACCTCGTCTTTGGCGGCGATGGCGATGACACGCTCTATGGCGATGACGGCGATGATATCATCCATGGCGATGCCGGTGACGATCATATCTTTGGTGGATCGGGCCATGACACGATTTACGGCGGCGACGGTGCGGATTTCATCCGCGGCGGCGCAGGTGACGACTCCCTGGTCGGCGGCGACGGGCATGATCGGTTCAACTCCGACGAAGGCGCTGACACGATCGACGGCGGTGCCGATTACGACATGGTGCTGTATTCCACGAGCACAGAGGCCGTGCATATCGACCTGTCGGACGACGCGCCTGAATCAGGGGGTCACGCGGAAGGCGACGTGCTCATCAGCATCGAGGCCGTCTATGGTTCCGACTTCGACGATACGCTGATAGCGGGGACCGGGACCCGGTTCCTCAGTGGGGACGACGGCAACGACACCATCATTGGCAGCAGCAGCACGCATCGTCTCTACGGCGATGCCGGCGACGATTTGATCATCGGAGGCAGCGGCAGCGAAAGCATCTATGGCGGCACGGGCAATGACACGCTGTTAGGCGGCGAGAACAACGACAGCCTGATGGGCGAAGAGGGCGACGATCTCATCATCTCCGGCGCGGGCGACGACTCGATTGATGGCGGCGACGGCAACGACACCATCGTGCTGAACGGCGGCGCCGACATCGTGCAGGGCGGGGACGGGGCCGATACCTACATCGTCGGCGCGGGCTTCGGCGGCACGCATATCGACGGCGGCCTCGACTTCGACCTGATCGACCTGAACGGCCTGCCCAACGGGGTCGAGGTGGTCTTCACCGGCCCCGGCGCGGGCACCATCACCGACCGGGTGACCGGCGAGGTGATGAGTTTCGAGAACATCCAGCACCTGATCCTGACCGACAACGACGACATCGTCGATGCCACGCTGGACGACGGCAGCACCTATGTCGAGACGCGCGGCGGCGATGACAGCCTGACCGGCGCGGATGGCGGCGCGGTCTACGACGATTACGCCTTCGATCCCAATGGCGAGGGCAACGACACCTTTGCCGGTGGCGCGGGCAATGACACGCTGTGGATGGGCACCGCTGACGACCTTGCCACAGGCGGGGACGGCAACGACGAGATCTACGGTCAGGAAGGCAACGACACTCTTCAGGGCGAGGGCGGCAACGACACCGTCAACGGTGGCTTCGACAACGATTCCATCACGGGCGGCGACGGCAACGACCTGTTGTCGGGCGACGATCCGGCCAGTGGGGCGGCTGTCGCCGATGGCGCGACGGTTTTCGGCGGCACCACGCAAGACAGCTTCGTCTTCGACGGCGCGACGGGCACAAGCGCGACCATCATCCTCGACGATGGCGCGGGCACGGCCAATGATGGCGATGATGTCCGCGACGTTGTCTTCGTCACCGGCACGGGCGACGGCGCAAGCCTGCGGATCGAAGCCTTCGACTACGGCGTCGACTGGATCGCCACCGCAGAGGCATGGACTTCGTCCACCGTCACCGAGGTCGCGCCGGGCAACCATGTTATCACGCTGACCTATGCCAATGGCAACACGCAAAGCTTCGACATCTTCCACGACAACGGGTCGTCCTTCGACATCGCCGACGCATTCGCCGTCCATGCCGGCAACGACACGATCAACGGCGGCAACGGCAACGACACCATCTTCGGCGGCGCGGGCGACGACCTGATCGAAGGCGGCGCCGGGGATGACGTCATCTATGGCGAGGATGGCAACGACACCATCTTCGGCGGCGCCGGCAGCGACAGCGTTTCGGGCGGCGATGGGGACGATTTCATCAACACCCGCACCGACCCGGGCACCGGCCTGCCCGATGAAGGCTATGGCGCACCGGGCAACCCGCTCTACTATCCCGGCGACCCCGATGCGTTCAACGACCGCGATACGGTCGACGGCGGTGCTGGCAACGACACCATCCTGACCGGCGACGACAACGACCTGATCTTTGGCGGCGACGGCGATGACAGCATCGACGCGGGCTTTGACGATGACCTCGTGTACGGCGGCGCGGGCCACGACACGATCGAGGGGAACGAGGGCAACGATACCATCTATGGCGGCGACGGCGACGACCTGATCTACGGCGACGTCTCCCCCGACAACCCCGACTACCCGCTCTTTGCGCCCTATGACCTGCCCAATGACGGCACCGATCTTGCCCCCAACAACAACGGCGACAGCCTGTCGGGCGGCGCGGGCAACGACACGATCTTCGGACAGGACGACAACGACACGATTGATGGCGGCGACGGCAACGACAGCCTTGATGGCGGCAATGACGACGACCTGATCACCGGCGGCGCGGGCAACGACACGCTGCTGGGCGGCGCGGGCAACGACACGCTCGACGGGGGCGGCACGACAAGTGTCCCGACCGAGATCCGCTTCGACGATTTCGAGGGCACGATCGAAGGTTGGTTCGTCCCCTCCAACGGCGCACCGATCACCGGCGGTCAGATCTCGCCCGACGGCACCTATCTCGGGCAGTTCGGCCCCATGGGCGAGGAATGGGTCGCCACCAACGTCACCACCCCCGCCGATGCCGGGTCCGCGACGGTCAACTTCGACGTCCTGGCCACCGATCCGGGCGACATGATGGTCGGACCGCGGATTGTCACGGTCTATCTCGACGGTGTGGCCATCCTCAGCTTCGAGGTTCCCGCAGCGGCCGGCACCGTCATCGAGGGCACGTTCGGCGGCGGCAGCTTCACTGTCACCTCGCCCGGCCCGGGAACCGCCTTCTACTACGACCAATTGTTCGAAGTCAGCGTCACCGTCGACGACCCGGCGGATGTTTTCCGAATCGGGGTCGGGACGGACAACCTCAGCTTCGGTCTCGACAATTTCCAGGTCCTGACCATGCCCTTCGAGAATGACGTTCTCGATGGCGGCGCGGGCGACGATCTGATCACGGGCGGCGCGGGCGATGACCTGCTCACCGGCGGTGCGGGCAATGACACCTTCGTCTACAATGTCGGCGACGGGCTCGACACGATCACGGATTTCAACTTCGGCAATACCGGCACGCTCGATGACGGCGATCCCACCAACAACGACTTCATCGACCTGTCCGGCTTCTACGACAACATCGCCGAGTTGCAGGACGATTACGCCGACGACGGCATTCTCAACCAGTCCAACGTCGGCAATACCGTCTGGGGCCAGACCGTCGATTACAGCGACAACACCCAGTTCGCCCCGGGCGACGGGATCGTGTTCCTTGGTCAGACGCCCGATGGCAACAGCTTCACGCAGGAAAACACCGGCGTCATCTGTTTCACCCCCGGCACGTCGATCCTGACCGAAACCGGCCCGCGCCCGGTCGAAAGCCTGCGGGCTGGCGACAAGATCGTGACCCGCGACAACGGTGTGCAAGCCCTGCAATGGGTGGCGGCGCGGCGGATCGGCGCGGCCGATCTCATTGCGAACGACAGGCTGCGCCCCGTCTTGATCCGGCCCGACCTGGTCGGGGCCGATGCGCCCTTGCTGGTCTCGCCGCAACATGGCGTCTTGCTGCGTCCCGAGGGCGGCGAGGAAACGCTTGTGCGTGCCATCCATCTGGCCCGGCGCGCGGGTGGGTTGGCGCGCGTGGCCAACGGCTTGCGGCAGGTGACCTACATCCACCTGATGTTCGACACCCACCAGATCGTCTTTGCCAATGGCGCGCCGTCCGAAAGTTTCTACCCCGGCCCCATGGCGCTGGCCGCGCTGAGCGATCCGGCCCGTGCGGAACTGCGTCTGATCTTCCCGCAGCTGTTCACCGGCCCGACAGACCGAGCCTTTGGACCCCGCGTCCGCCACTTCGCCCGCGCCCGCGACCTGCCGCCGAGCCTGCGGGATCTGCGCGCCGCGTGACAAGCTCCCCCTGCGCCCGGACAGGGAGCAGGGGGCCGCCCCTTACTGCGCGGCTTTCCACGCCTGATAACGCGCCTTGGTCTCTTCGTTCATCGGGTAAAGCCCCGGCAGGGGCACGCCGCGATCGACCTCGGTCATGATCCAGCCCTCCATCCGTTCCTGCTCGGGGGCCTCGGCCACGACCTCGTCAAGGAAGGCCTGCGGGATCAAAACCGCGCCATCATCGTCGACCACGATCACGTCATCGGGAAACACCGCCACGCCGCCGCAGGCGATGGGCTCTTGCCAGCCGACAAAGGTCAGGCCGGCGACCGAGGGCGGCGCGGCCACGCCCCGGCACCAGATAGGCAGCCCGGTCGACAAGACGCCCGCCGCGTCGCGCACCACGCCATCGGTGATCAGCGCCGCGACCTTGCGGCTCACCATGCGGTTGCACAAGATATCGCCGAAGATGCCGGCATCCGTCACGCCCATGGCATCAGCCACCGCGATGCAGCCCTCGGGCATCGCCTCGATCGCGGCGCGGGTGGAAATCGGTGCGCCCCAGCTTGCGGGCGTCGCCAGATCCTCGCGCGCAGGAACAAACCGCAGCGTGAACGCACGGCCCACCAGCCGCGGCTGACCGGTGCGGATCGGGACCGACCCGCGCAACCAGACATTGCGCAACCCCTTCTTCAGCAAGATCGTGGTCAGTGTCGCGGTCGAAACGCCCTTGAGCGTATCGATGATTTTGGGGTCCAGTGTCATGTCGCCTCCTCTGCGGTGTCGTGCGCGCCCGAGAAACGGGGGCACCCCGCCGCCGGGCCTCGCGAATATCGCCTTCGACCGGGCGACATCGGAGCTCAAGCCCGCCGCGCCCTTAAAAGCGAGGCCATCCCTATGGGCTTGCCCTGTCAGGGGCAATGGCTGTTGCAACCGGGCGCCTGACCGATAGGCTCACCCCCCAGCCGCGATGGTCAGCACCGTGCCGCCCAGATCGCGAAACGCCCGCTGGCGGCAACTCAGCACGATGATCTGCAGATCGCCCGCCTGCCGGTGCAGCGCATCGAACATCCGCTCGATCCGGTCGTCATCGGTAAAGACCAGCGCGTCATCAAGGATCACCGGCGCATGACGCCCCCCCTTTGCCAGCAGCCGGGCAAAGGCCAGACGCACCAGAAAGGCGATCTGTTCTTGCGTGCCGCCCGACAAGATGTCGATGGCTTCCGCCGTGCCGTTGCGGATCAGCGACTGCGGCAAGAGCGTGTCATCGGCCCAGTCAAGCTCGGCCTCGGGCCAGAGCAAATGCAGCAGCGGGCGCAATTCCCCTGCGACCGGGGCAAAGTAGCGGTCGCGCGCCTCGGACCGTGCCGCCTCCAGCGCGGCTTGCAGGCGTTGCAGCACACGCACCTCGCGCGCGGTCCGGGCAAGGCGGGCCTGCGCGACCTCCAGCCGTTCCTCGGTTTCCCGTAACCGTTCCTCGACCGCCTCGCCGGAATTGCCGGCAATCCGTTCGGTGAGCGCCGCAATCGCGGGGCGCAGCGTGTCGATCTGCTTGCGCGCGGCCTCCTCGACCGAGGTTGCGCGCGCCAGAGTCGCCTCGGTGGCCGCGAGATCGGGGGCAGCGGCCCGCAGGTCGTGCAAGACAGCTTCGGCCTGCGTGCGGGCGGCCCCTGCGTGGTCAGCCCGCGCGGCAAGTTCCGCCTCGTCTTGCACCGCCAGCCGGTCCAGAGCGGCGCGCGCGGCCTGCAGCCGTTCCGTGGCCGCCTCCCGGCGGACGGCCGCTTCGGCCTGAGCGGTGCGGGCGGCATCGCGGCGCTCGCGCAAGACCTCACGCCGCGCGGACAAGTCCGCCGCCGTCGCGCGCGCGGATTGCCATGCCGCCTCGGCCTCCGGCAGCGCGGGCAGGTCCGCCGCCTCGCTCACCGCGTCCGGCAGGGCGGCAAGCTGGCGTTGCAGATCCTCGA
This sequence comes from Roseicyclus mahoneyensis, assembly GCF_003148775.1. Lineage (GTDB taxonomy): Bacteria > Pseudomonadota > Alphaproteobacteria > Rhodobacterales > Rhodobacteraceae > Roseicyclus > Roseicyclus mahoneyensis. The sequence continues at coordinate 217,439 of NZ_QGGW01000005.1, read as the reverse complement.
TCCCCTTGGGCGCAAGCGCTGCCAGTTCCGCCGCCACGGCGGTCAACCGGTCTGCCGCCTCCTTCCGCACCCGGTGCGCCTGCCCCGCCGCCTCCAGGGACGCCCGCCCCAGCGCGGCCAGCGCCTTGGCCAACGCGCCCTCAGCGCCTGCGACATCGGCCAGCCCCTCGGGGCCCGCGCCGGGATGCACCGTCAGATCGCCCAAACCCGCCAGCCGGATCACCGTCTCGACATGGATCGGCCAGACAGTGTCCGGCTCCAGCGGCTTATCTCCGATCATGGCCCCACCCACCTGCCCCGGCGCGTAGTGCATCGTCACGCGCGTGGCGGTGCTGTCACGCAACGCGCGCGCCGTGGTCAGGGTCGCCCCCAGACGGCGCAGCCGGTCCATCGCGGCGTCATCGGGCCCGACCGAGGCCGCGGCGGTTGCAGCCTCCACCGCCTGCCGCGCGACCACGGCCTTACGCACACGATCCTCCAGATCGGCCCGGCGGTCCTGCGCCGCCGTCGCAGCCGCGCGCCCCTGCACAAGGCGCAGCACATCCTCGGCACTTTGGCGCGCGCCTTCAGCCGTGTTATGCGCCACAACAGCCGTGGCCAGCGCGCTCTCGGCGGCGGCCAGCGTCGACATGGCCCCCTCCGCCTGCGCCGCAGCCTCGGCATCCCGGCGCAGCGCATCGACGTGATCCGCGACCGCCCGGCGCAAGGCCGACAGATCGTCGCACGCCCGCTCGGCGGCGGTCGTGGCCGCCTGCACCGCCGTCTGGGCCGCCGTCACCCGCGCCGCATGGGCCTCGGCCGCCACATGTACCTCGGTCGCGGCCGCAAGCCGAGCGGCACGTTCCGCGCGGGCCTCGGGCGCGTCGATCTCGGCCAGGTCGCGCCGCATCCGAGCCCGGTCGGCCAGCGCGGTCTGCAAGGTGGCGACGCGGGCGGCGAATCCATCCCGCTCTGCCGTCAGCGCCTCGACCTCCTGCACGGCCTCGGCCCATGGACCGCCTGCGCGCGGCCGCCCCGTACCGGTGGCATACAGGCCCAGGTCCTCGCGGCATCGTGCCAACGCCGCATCCATGCGCCGCCCACCCGTCATCGCCTCCACCTCGCCGGTGACCGAGGACAAAAGATCTCGCCGCGCCACAAGCGCCGCCTGCTGTTCGCGCGTGTTGCCCTCGTCCAGAGACGTCAGCCCCTGACGCACCCACAAGAGCCCCGAGGGCCCACCATCGCCCCCGCCCAAAAGACGCGCGATCCAAGCCTCGGCCTCGTCGGCCTGCGCCACCAACACGCCGCCGCGCGTCACCCGCGCCTCGGGCTTGGCGAACCAGCGCTTGGACAGTACGAACCTGCCCTCGGGCGTCTCGATCTCGACCGAGACCTCGGGCGCGCCACCGGCATGGGGGCGCAACTGCCCGATCTCCTTACCGCGCGAACCATAGGGCACGAAGAACAGCGCCCGCAGGGCATCAAAGACAGTGGATTTCCCGAATTCATTGGGCGCGCACAGCACGTTCACGCCATCGGCGATCCCGTCGATCCGCACCGGGTCGGTAAACCGGCGCACGTCCTTGAGCGTAACGGCGCGCAACTTCATCGCGGCGCCTCGGTTGCATAGACGTAAAGCCGGTTCAGCGCCGCCGCCGCGATATCACGATCGTCCTCTGACAAGGCGGCATCTCCCGCCGCATCCATCAATCGCGCGGCAGCCAGCCGCATCGCGCCCGCATGGTCGATGGCATCCAGATCCGTCACGTCATGCAAGGTGCCCAAGCCCTCGGTCACAAGATCCAGCAGCGCGAATTCCGGTGCCTGACGCACCGCCGCCGCGCGCAGGGCCGCATGACCGGCGAGCGTTGCCCAACCGCTGGCCCTGATCCGCAAAAGCGTGTCGCGCCGCCCGGTCGCGGGCAAAAGCGCCTCCAGCGCCGCAGCCGCATCCTCGCCCTCATGAAGCGGCAGGGCGACGTCGGACCACAAGAAATCGCCTGTCACGATCTCGGCCACCTCCGGCGCAGCGCCCGCCCCCGTCAGCGTCACCGCAAGACAGTGCCCCCGCACCCCATGCTTGAACCGGTCCTGTTCGGGCGTGCCGGAATACTGCGTGCGCGCCGACACCGCCAATCGCCCGTGCCAATCGCCCAGCGCCAGATAGTCCAGCCCCGCGCTACGATCCCGGTCGGGCGGGATCTGTTCGCCGCTTTCGGTGAAATCGACGACACCGCCATGCGCCAGCCCGATGCGCAGCGCCCCCTCGGGCGTTGCGATCCCCGGCAATCCTTCGGTCAGGTCGCGCCCGGTGGCCCGCACCGGCACCGGGCAGGGGAGCAGCATCACGCCGGGCGCAATCTCGACCGGGGACGTATCGCGCAGGGCATGGACATTGGCGGGACCATCCCGCGTGATCTCGTCCCAGACGGGTTCGGCATGGCGCAGGTTGTCGTGGTTGCCCGGCAAGAGCCACCACTCCACCCCCGCTGCCTCGCCCATCGCGATCAACGCCTGCCGCAACACCTGCGGCGAGGGCGTCGCGCTGTCGAAGGTGTCGCCCGCCAGCAGCACATGCCCCGCGCCCTGCGCCTGCGCGGCCCCCGCCAGCGCCCGGATCTTGGCAAAGCGCGCCTCCATCAACCGGCCGCGCAGGTTGCCGTCGGGCGGCTCGGCGATATTGGCGAAACGGCGGCCCAGATGCAGGTCGCTGGAATGAAGGAAGCGAAAGACCATGGCCGACCCTCGGGGCAAGATGCGGCCAAGGGGCCGGATGCGTCGCCGCCATCAGCCCATGCGACCGGGCGGCGCGTCAAGGGGCAAGGCACGACGGCTAGTCTGTCGCCTTCACCCCGTAGCTGGCAAAGCCCTTGGCGACCGTGGCGATCTCGGCCTCGCTCAGCACATGCCCGCCGCCGATCTGCAGCACATGCCAATACTGATGCGCCAGCGCCTCAAGCTCGAAGGCCAGCCATGTGGCCCGCGGCAGGTCGGGGCCAACGGTCAGCATCCCGTGGTTTGCCATCAGGCAGCCGTTCATCCCGCCCAAGGCTCTGAGGATGGCCGCCGACAGCTCTGGTGTGCCGTAGCAGGCGTAATCGCAGCACGGGATCTCCATCCCGCCGAAGGCCGCGATCATGTAATGGATCGCCGGGATCGGTTTGCGCGCGATGGCAAGGATCGTGGAAAACGCCGCATGGGTGTGCACGACCGCCCCGATATCGGGCCGCGCGCGCAGCAGGTCGCGGTGAAAGCGCCACTCGGACGACGGCGCGAGCGGCCCCGCCCATGCGCCGTCCGCATCCGCCAGCGGCATCGCGGCGATCATCCCCGGCGCAAGCTCCGCATAGGGCACGGCCGAGGGCGTGATGAGCATCACCTCCCCCACCCGGGCCGAGACATTGCCCGACGCGCCCCGGTTCAGGCCGCGCGCATCCAGCTCCCGGCAGCGGGCGACGATCTGCGCGCGCAGCTGCGCCTCAAGGCTCATTGCGCCGCAACCCCGGCGTGTTCCGGGAACATCGCGGCCAGCCCCTCGGCGCTGGCGGGCGCGATGCCGCGTTCGGTGATCAACCCCGTGACCAGCCGCGCGGGCGTCACGTCAAAGGCCGGGTTTGCCCCCGGCGTCGCATCCGGCGCGATCTGCACCTGCGTCACCCGGGCATCGGGGTCACGGCCCCAGACCTTGGTCACCTCATCGCCCGCCCGTTCCTCGATCGGGATCTCGGCCAACCCGTCATGCACCCGCCAGTCGATCGTGGGCGAGGGCAGCGCCACATAAAAGGGCACGCCGGTGTCATGGGCAGCCAACGCCTTGAGATAGGTGCCGATCTTGTTGCAGACATCGCCATTGGCGGTGGTCCGGTCGGTGCCCACGATGCACAGATCGACCTGTCCGCGCTGCATCAGATGGCCGCCCGCATTGTCCACGATCAGGTGATGGGGGATGCCGTGGCTTGCCATTTCCCAAGCCGTCAGATGCGCGCCTTGGTTGCGCGGCCGCGTCTCGTCCACCCAGACATGCACGTCGATGCCACGCGCCACCGCCTGATAGATCGGCGAGGTCGCGGTGCCCCAATCCACGGTCGCCAGCCACCCGGCATTGCAATGGGTCAAGATGTTGACCGGGCCGGATTTGCGGGCGGCAATCGCCGCGATCAGCGCAACCCCGTGCTCGCCGATCCGGCGGTTGATCTCGACATCCTCGTCGCAGATCGCAGCGGCGCGCGCATAAGCGGCCCCTGCCCGCTCACCGGGCGGCAGCGGCGCCAAAAGCCCCCGCATGTCATCAAGCGCCCAGCGCAGGTTGATCGCCGTGGGCCGCGTGGCATGCAGCACGGCATAGGCGCGGGCCAGCGCGGTATTGCTGGGGTCCTCAGCCATCTGCAAGGCCATGCCGTAAGCCGCCGTCGCCCCGATCAAAGGCGCGCCGCGCACCCACATGTCGCGGATCGCCGTGGCTGCCTGTTCCATCGTTGTCAGGTCCACGACCGGGAATTCATGGGGCAGGCGCGTCTGGTCGATGATGCGCACACTGTACCCGTCCGACCCGAGCCAGATGGAGCGGTAGGGAATGCCGTTGACCTTCATGCATGCGCCTCCGTCGCGATCCGTGGCACGGGTCCGGTCCCTGCCCGAACCCGGCTCAAACGCATCTTGCACGATGCCGCGCCGATGGTCGACAGGCTCAGGCGCCGTGCGCGCCCTTGCCGGGCGCGGCGACTGCAAGCACAGGATTTCGAGAAAACTGGTCGGAGTGAGAGGATTCGAACCTCCGACCCCCTGCTCCCGAAGCAGGTGCGCTACCAGGCTGCGCCACACTCCGACCGTGGGGGGCGGCATATCCAAGGGGCGGGGGCTTGGCAAGGGGGCTTGCGCGCGCGGTCAGTCATCCGCCCCATCAGGGACTTGCGAATGCTGCGGCCCGCGCAGCCCTTTGGGCAGCAGCGACGCCACCCGTGGCACCGAGGGCGCACCGACCCGCGACCGCGTGCGCAACACCGGCGTGGTGGTCGATGTTCCGCCCCGATCCTCGCGGAAGACGATATAGACGCCCGAGGCGACGATGACGCCGGTGCCGATCACGGTCGCCCATTCCAGCCCCTCGTCGAAAAAGATCAATCCATAGACCGTGGCCCACAGGATCTGCGAATACTGCATCGGTGCGACGGTCGCGGCGGGCGCCAACCGATAGGCAAAGATCAAAAGCGTCGTGGCGATCAGCGCGAAGGCCGCGATCACCGCCAGCGCCAGCATGTCCTGGCCCGGCATCGGTTGGTAGACAAAGGGCAGCGCCGCGCCCATCACCACCACATTGGCCATCATCGGATACAAGATCAGCACGACCGAGCGTTCCTGTTGCCCGATCTTGCGCATGATGACCGCCCCGAAAGCCCCGGTGACAGCCGCCACCAACGCCGCCAGATGGCCCCAAGTCAGGTCAGTCGCGCCCGGTTGCAGCACGATCAAAACACCGCAAAGGCCAACAAGAACCGCCCCGCCGCGCCGGATGCCGACCTTTTCCCCCAGCATCGGAATGGCCAGCAGCGTGATCAGCAGCGGCGCGGCAAACAAGATCGCATAGACCTGCGCCAGCGGCAGCACGCTGAACGCGTAAAAGGCAGTCGCCGCCGTGATCACCGTCGCCGCCGTGCGCAGCCCCGTCCACATTGGATAGACCGGCCGCAGGTTCGATTCCTTGGCGTCTCGCATCATCAACAGCGTGACCATCGGAAAGCCGAACAAGACGCTGAAGAACACGATCTGGAACGGCGAATAGCTGCCGCCCAGATACTTGATCAGGACGTCATGGGTGGCGAAAATCCCGAAGGCCGCCAGCGCCAGCGCCACGCCGCGCAGTTGGGTCGCGTTCTCGGAGGACATCGGGGCCTCTTTGATCCGGGGTCTGCCGTTAGCGATATCAGCCTGACCGCAGGGCGCAAGACCCGCGAGCTGCGTTATTGCCTGAGCGCGGGCAATCCGACACCCGTCGCCTCGAACCCGCCATCGACGGCCAGCACCTGCCCGGTGATATAGCTGGCGCGATCCGAACACAGGAACCCGATGGCCTCGGCAATCTCGCGCTCCGACCCGTAGCGGTTGAGCGGAATGGCGTCATGATAGGCGTCGATGATGTCTTGCGTATGGACAGCCATGGCCAGTTTCGTGCGCACCGGGCCCGGGCAGACGCAATTGGCGCGCACCCCGTATTCGCCCAGTTCCACCGCCTGTTGCCGGGTCAGCTGGATCACCGCCGCTTTGGACGTCCCATAGGCCACCCGCAGCGTCGAGGCGCGGAGGCCGGAGATCGAGGCGATGTTGACGATGGCCCCCTTGGCCGCGCGCAGCGCAGGGATCAGCGCCTGCGTCATCAGGAACACGCCATCAAGGTTGGTCTCCATCACGGTGCGCCAGCGATCGAACCCGGTCGCCTCGATCGGGCCGAAATCGGCGACGCCCGCGTTGTTGACCAACGCGTGCAGCCCACCCTCCAGCCCGGCCTCCGCCACGATCCGCGCGACGTCTTCAGGGATCGATACATCGGCGCAGATGGGTTGTGCCTTCACCGTGCTCGCCGCCTCGGCCAGCGCGGGCGCGTCGCGGTCGACCATGACCACGCGCCACCCCTCTTCGAGAAACAGACGCGTGGTGGCCAGACCGATGCCCCGCGCCGCCCCGGTGACGAGCGCCGTCTTCATGCTCAGACGCTGGCCGCCAACTTGGCGACGATGGCATCGCCCATGGCAGAGGTCGACACCGGTGTGCCGCCCTCAGGCCCCATCAGATCGGCGGTGCGCAGCCCGTCTGCCAGAACCGCGTTGACGGCAGTCTCCACCCGCTCGGCCTCGGCCCCCAGATCAAAGGAATAGCGCAGCGCCATGGCAAAGCTCAGGATGCAGGCGATCGGGTTGGCCAGCGACTTGCCCGCGATATCGGGGGCGGAGCCATGCACCGGCTCGTAAAGCGCCTTGGGCCGGCCATTGGCCATTGGCGCGCCAAGGCTGGCCGAGGGCAACATCCCCAGGCTGCCGGTCAGCATCGCCGCCAGATCGGACAACAGATCGCCGAACAGGTTGTCGGTCACGATCACGTCGAACTGCTTGGGCCAGCGCGTCAGCTGCATCGCGCCGGCATCCGCATACATGTGCGACAGCTCGACATCGGGGTATTCGGCGTCATGGATTTCCTGCACCACGTCGCGCCACAGCACGCCCGATTCCATCACATTGGCCTTTTCCATCGAACAGACCTTGTTGCCCCGCTTGCGCGCCAGCTCAAACGCCGAACGGGCCACGCGCGCAATCTCGGATTCGGTGTAGCGCTGGGTGTTGATGCCCACCCGCTCGTTGCCTTCCTTGATTATGCCGCGCGGCTCGCCGAAATAGACGCCCGAGGTCAGCTCGCGGATGATCATGATGTCCAGACCCGCGACCACGTCCTTTTTCAGCGACGAGAAATCGGCCAGCGCGTCGAAACACTGCGCCGGGCGCAGGTTGGCATAGAGGTCCATTTCCTTGCGCAGGCGCAACAGGCCCCGCTCGGGCTTCACGCTGAAATCGAGCACGTCATATTTCGGCCCGCCCACAGCGCCCAGAAGCACGGCGTCGACTTCTTGCGCGCGGGCCATCGTGGCGTCGGTCAGGGGGGTGCCATGCGCGTCATAGGCGCAGCCGCCCACCAGATCCTCGGAAACGTCAAAGGCAATGCCACGGGTCCCGAACCAGTCGATGACCTTGCGCACCTCGGCCATGACTTCGGGGCCGATCCCGTCGCCGGGAAGGATCAGGAGAGAACGGTTGGTCATGGCGCTTGGTCCCTTGGCTGGATTGGTCGCAACGGCCTAGCCAAGGCGCAGGGGGGCGTCAAGCAAGCCCGGTCAATCGCCCACCATCTCAAGATCGACCCACACAAGCCGATGGTCGGAGGCCAGCGCCGCGACCGAGGCTGCCACCGGCCCCTCCTCCCCCTCGGGCCACAAGACACCCGCACCCGTTACCGTCATCCCGGCGGCGGGCAAGATGTAATCCACCCGCAGGTCGCCGGGCTCCGGCTCCGGCCAGTCGGCGGTCTGCGTCCCGCCCCCGGGGCGCCGCGGCACCACGTCTTGCAGGCGCGGATGTTCCAGCAGCGCCAGCAGGCCCTCGGGCCGCCCCTCACCGCCCTCGGGATCGACATTGAAGGTGCCGATCACCGCGAAATGCTCTGCGGCAAAGGGCACCCCCTCGGGCGTCCAGCCCTCCAGATACAGCGCCCAGAACCGTAACTCATCGGCATTGCGCCAGCCGTTGCGATCCTCGGGCCCGTCGAAGACCGGCGTGCCCGCATGCAGCGCCAACAGGTGCAGCGGCCCGCCCGGCACCTCGACCGCCACATCCCACGCGGCGACCGTCGCCAGACGCAACACCGGCAGCGCCTCTGGGGGCAGGACCGCGGGCGCGGCGCTGTCGGGCAGGTCGACCCAAAGGAACCCCGAAAAATCGCGCACCGCCCCAAAGGGATGGCGCGACAGCAGCGCCATGCCACCCTGCCCGTTGAACCGCCCATAGCCCTGCGCGTCGCGCGCCCGCCAACTGCGCCCGTCGCCATCGATATCCACGCCCGTGGGCATGCCTGTGTTGGGCCTGAGCGCCAGACGGTGCGGATAATCGATGCCGGCTTGTGCCAGCGCGTCGGCCAGCGCCGTCAACGCCGCGCCGCCTGCGTCGAAATCCATGTCCTGCAGCACGACCACATCGGCAGCTGCCGCCGCGATCACGGCCACCGTCGCCGCCACCTGCGCATCCTCTCCGCGCAAGATGTCGCGCAGCAAAAGGCCGGGCCCCGCGCGCGACAACTGGGTGTGGAAGGTGGCGATCCTGAGGGTGTCGGCCAAAGCCGGAAGGGCAAACAGACCCAGTGCGGCGGCAAGGATCAGGCGCGCAGCGGCGTGTCGGCCACAACCGTGGCAACCAGCCGCGCGCGGCGTTCGCGGATCATGTCGGCGATCCTTGCCATGGCCAGACCGCGCATGAACATGCTGAGCGGCAGGAACATCCATAGCGCGATCCCCCAGACCATCGCCTGCGGCGATGTCAGAAGTTGCAGGTCAAAATGATCGGCGATCTTCAGGCCGACCACAGGAAGGATGAATGTGGTGGTAAGTCCTAAGATAATGTTAACCCGCGCATCCCGGATCAACCGGGTGACAACGTCCCCGCCCGTGGTCGGGTCGAAAGTCGGCAGGTTGACCCAGACATTGAACGGCTGCCCCCGGTTCGGCCAGTGCTGCAAGCGCAGCAGCAGCGCAAACACGACCAGCGCCGCCAGCGTGGTGAAAATCGCAAGCCCGGCCATCACCTTGACCTGCAAGGCAGAAACGGGCGGCGCATTGGCCGGCAAATGCGCCAGCACCACCGACATCGGGCTCCAGGGAAATTCCAGCGCATGCCCGATCAACAGACCAAGCGCGTTCAGAACAAGGATCAGACTGGTCGGCGCCCCACCGCCCGCCACAAGGCTGAGAACGACCAGAACGATCAGCAGGGACAGGATGCGCACGCGGTTGAACGGCGGCGCATCACGGAACTCGATCAGGGCCGGAAAAGCCGCGCCGTATTCGATCGCGGTGAAGGCGCCAAGCGCCAACGCGATCAGCGTCACCATCTGCGCGCTTTCCTCGGTGGTGCCGGGGATCAGCAACGACGGCGTCGCCACAACCACCACCACAAGGGTTGCCCGCAGCAAAGCACCAATGAGCTTTGACAGCACTGCCACTACCTCAATCCAGGCAGGGCTTTTCCCCGCCGTTATCGCCTCATCTGAAATAAACGCACGCGGACAAAGCATTCTTAGGGCGGGAAGGTGCCCAAAGCTGGATGAAGTCGCAATAATCTCGACGATCTTTTGACACATTTCCGCCCCATTGCTGGGGCGGGTGTCGCTCGATTGCATCACCGGCGGCGCAAAGGCCCCGCCAGAGATCCGCTCAGACCCAAGGCCGGCTCTGGGCTGCTTGCGCCTCGAACACCTCGATGGCCGCCGATTTCTCTAGCGTCAGGCCGATATCGTCCAGCCCGTTCATCAGGCAATGCTTGCGGAAGGCATCGACCTCGAAGGTTATCGTGCCGCCATCGGGGCCGGTGATGGTCTGGCTCTCCAGATCGACGGTAACCACCGCGTTGGCGCCGCGCTGCGCGTCATCCATCAGCTTGTCGACCTCTTCTTGCGGCAAGACGATGGGCAAGATGCCGTTCTTGAAGCAGTTGTTGTAGAAAATATCGGCGAAACTGGTCGAGATCACGCAGCGGATACCGAAATCCAGAAGCGCCCAGGGCGCATGCTCGCGGCTCGACCCGCAGCCGAAATTTTCCCCCGCGACGATGATCTGCGCATTGCGGTAGGCCGGCTTGTTCAGCACGAAATCGGGGATTTCCTGCCCCTCGGTGGTGTAGCGCATCTCGTCGAACAGGTTCTTGCCGAGGCCCGACCGCTGGATCGTCTTGAGGAATTGCTTGGGGATGATCATATCCGTGTCGATGTTGACCAGCGGCATGGGCGCGGCAACGCCGCTGAGCTTGGTGAATTTTTCCATCGGTCCTCTCCTCGATCGGGCAGATGACGCTTTAACCGCTCGGGCGGCGGGCGGCAAGATGGCGCCCGCCGCGCCCTCTCTGGCCATTCCCGCAAGGGCAGCCTATCACCGGAAAAACCGTGTCGCGGGAAGGCTTTTCCGATGTGGCGCTTCATCACCGAAAATCGCCGCTGGCTTGCCACCGGCCTGCTGCTCGCCTTCGGATCCTGCCTTGGCCAGACATGGTTCATCTCGCTCTTTGCGGGCGAGATCCGGGCCGAATACGGGCTCAGCGACGGACAATGGGGCCTGCTCTACACCGCAGCCACGCTGGCCTCGGCCGCGCTGCTGTTCGGCCGCGGGTCGCTCGCCGATACAATGCCGTTGTCGCGGCTGGCGCCGATGGTGGCCGTGCTCTTCGCAGGGGCTGCGGCGCTGATGGCGCTGGGCTGGGCGGTCTGGACACTGGGCATCGCGGTGTTCCTGCTTCGCTTCTGCGGACAAGGCATGTTCAGCCATATCCAGATGACCGCCATGGCGCGCTGGTTCGTGGCGACGCGGGGGCGCGCCATCGCCATCGCCAACCTTGGCTACACCGCCGGGCAGGTGCTGCTGCCCCTGCCCGCTGTGCTGTTGTTGGGCTGGATCGGCTGGCAGGCAAGCTGGGGGGTGGTGGCGGGCGTGATCCTCTTCATCATCCTGCCCTTGCTCTTGTGGCTGTTGGCGCAGGACCGCGCGCCCAAGGGAAGTCCGGGCGCGGCGGCAGGCGCTCCGGGCCTCGGCGGTCGGCACTGGCGCAGACCCGAGGCGATGCGCCACTGGCTGTTCTGGGCGTTGGTGCCGCTGATGCTGACGCCGGGCTATATCGGCACGGTAGTTTTCTTCCACCAGGTCCATATCTCCGAGATCAAGGGCTGGACACTGGCTGCCATGGCGCCGGCCTATGCGGCCTGGGCGCTGTCGGAGGTCGCGGCGAGTTTCGCGGCAGGCTGGCTTTGCGACAGGATCGGGCCCACGCGGCTCCTGCCCTTCGTCGTGGTGCCCTTGGCGCTGGGCATCTTCCTGATCGGCGTGGCCGAGACGCCGCTGGTCTGGATCGTGGCGATCGGGATGGTCGGGCTGACGCAAGACATGTCGAACACGGTCTGGGGCACGCTCTTGCCCGCGGTCTATGGCACGGATCACATCGGATCAGTGCGCGCGGTGGCAAGTGCGGTGATCGTCGTCTCGACCGCGCTGGGTCCCGGCGTCGCGGGGGTGATCATCGACGCCGGGGTCCCGGTGCCGGCACAGGCCGCCGTGATGGCGGCCTGGTGTGCCTTGCTGTCGCTGGCGATGGTGCCGGTGATGCGCGGGGTCCTGCGGGCGCAGTGACCCCGCGCGCCGCTCACATCATCTCGCGCACATCTGTCAGCCGGCCGGTGACGGCGGCGGCCGCCGCCATCGCGGGCGACATCAGATGCGTGCGCCCACCCCGGCCTTGGCGCCCCTCGAAATTGCGGTTCGAGGTGGCGGCGCAACGTTCGCCGGGCGCAAGCTGGTCGGGGTTCATCGCCAAGCACATGGAACAGCCCGCAAGCCGCCATTCGAACCCGGCTTCCTTGAAGATGTCGGCCAGCCCCTCCGCCTCGGCTTGCGCGCGCACAAGGCCCGAGCCCGGCACGACCATCGCGCGTTTCACCGCGATCTTCTTGCCCTTGAGGATGGCGGCGGCGGCGCGCAGATCCTCGATCCGGCCGTTGGTGCAGGACCCGATGAAGACGGTGTCGATCTCGACATCCTGCAGGCGCGTGCCGGGCTTGAGGCCCATGTAATCGAGCGAGCGTTTCGCCGCGTCAACCTTGCCGCCGGTGAATTCCTCGGGCGCAGGGACCACGGCGGTGATCGGCAACACGTCCTCGGGCGAGGTCCCCCATGTCACGACCGGCGCGATATCCTCGCCCCGGATCGTCACGACCTTGTCCCACTGCGCGTCATCGTCACTGTAAAGCGTCTTCCACCACGCCAGGGCGGCCTCCCACTGGGCGCCTTTCGGCGCGTGGGGGCGGCCCTTCACATATTCGTAGGTCTTTTCGTCCGGCGCGATCAGGCCCGCGCGCGCGCCGCCTTCGATCGCCATGTTGCAGACCGTCATCCGGCCTTCCATGGACAGGGCGCGGATCGCTTCGCCGCAATACTCGATGACATAGCCGGTGCCGCCTGCCGTGCCGGTGTGGCCGATGACCGACAGGGTGATATCCTTGGCCGTGACGCCGGGCAGCAGGTTCCCGGTGATCTCGACCTTCATGTTCTTGCCCTTGCGCTGGATCAGCGTCTGGGTTGCCAGCACATGTTCGACCTCCGACGTGCCGATTCCATGCGCCAGCGCGCCAAAAGCGCCGTGCGTCGCCGTGTGGCTGTCGCCGCAGACCACCGTCATGCCCGGCAGCGTCCAGCCCTGTTCGGGGCCGACGATATGCACGATGCCCTGCCGGATGTCGCTTACCGGGTAGTAATGGATACCGAATTCCTTGGCATTGGTGTCCAGCGCCGCGACCTGGATGCGGCTGTCCTCGGTCATGTTGGCCGGGTCTTCGCGGCCGGCCGTCGTGGGCACGTTATGGTCGGGCACGGCGATGGTCTTGTCGGGGGCATGGACCTTTCGGCCGGTCATGCGCAGCCCCTCGAAGGCCTGCGGGCTGGTCACTTCATGCACCAGATGGCGGTCGATGTAGAGCAGGCTCGTGCCATCCTCGGCCTCGTGCACGAGATGGGCATCCCAGATCTTGTCATAGAGCGTCTTGCCGGTCATCGGATTTCTGTCCTTGGTCGCGGGAATGTCAGGGGTGTTTGAAGAAACGGCGGATCATAGCCCGCCCAGCCGCGACCGGCGTGCGCCAAAAAATCGCCAGGGCAGGCGCGCGCGGTCGGATATGTCGAAAACTCCGGTCATGCGCCTTGATCTACTGGCGCGGGCGGATCGGTGCAAGGGCGTGATCTTTCGGCGCGCCTGCGGCGCATCGCTTGTTCCAGAGAGGGGGCTCTGCCCCCGCCGCGCCTTTGGCGCGCCTCCCCCGGGATATTTGGAAAACAGAGAAGATCAGGCCAGGAGGTTCCGGGTCGTACTCAGCATTGCCGGGTCGAGGCGCAACTCGATCAGATGCAACCCGCCCCGGTCGGCAACATCGAGCGCGGGGGCGAGATGGGCCATCTCGGTCACCAGATGGCCGGTGCCACCGTAAGACTGTGCAAGTCGGACATAATCGGGGTTGAACAGCTCCGTCCCCGAGACGCGGCCGGGGTAGTGGTTTTCCTGATGCATGCGGATCGTGCCGTAGCGGCCATTGTTGGCGATGATGACGATGATGTCGGCGCCGAACTGGCGGGCGGTCGAGAGTTCCTGCAGCGTCATCTGCAGGCAACCATCCCCCGCGAAACAGATCACCGGGCGGTCCGGGTGTTGGAGCTTGGCCGCGATGGCAGCGGGCAACCCGTAGCCCATGGAGCCCGAGGTGGGGGCGACTTGGGTCTTGTAGCCACGGTAGCGGGCGTAGCGGTGGACGAAGGCGGCGTAGTTGCCCGCGCCATTGGTATAAAGCGCGCGCCCGTCGTAGCGGTCTGAGATCAGACGCACGACCTGTTCCATCTTGACCGCGCCGGGGGTTTCTTGCGGCAGCTGCCAGGCCTCGTAGTCGGCGCGGGCCTGGCGTGTCCAGCCTGCGTCCTTGATCTTGCCATTGGCACCGCACAGCGCGGCCAGCACGGCAGGGGCGGGCGCAGCAAGGCTGGCGCTGGGCTGGTAGACGGTCCCGATCTCGTCGGGGTCGGGGTGAACGTGGAGGATCGTCTTGGCCGGGTTCGCCGGGTCCATCAGCGTATAGCCGTTCGTCGCCGTCTCCCCCATGCGCGCGCCCAGGATCAGCAGCGCGTCGGCGTCGCGCAGGCGCTGGCCGAGGCGCGGGTTCATTCCCACCCCCAGATCGCCGATGTAGTTGGGATGGCCGTTGTCGATGTAATCCTGCCGCCGGAACGTGACGGCGATGGGAAGACCGGTGGCCTCGGCCAACGCTTGCAGATCCAGTTGCGCCTGTTGGCTCCAGCCCGGTCCGCCCGCGACGATCATCGGGCGTTCATGGGCCAGCAGACGGTCGAGCAGGCTGCGCGCCGTGGCCGGGTCGACAGATTGCTGCGGGATCTGCGCGGGCCCCAGATCAGGCACATCGGCCTCGGCCGAGAGCACATCCTCGGGCAGCGCCAGCACAACCGGGCCAGGGCGGCCCGACTGCGCCACGTGAAAGGCGCGCGCGATGTATTCGGGCAGGCGCGCGGTGGTTTCCACCTCGGCCGCCCATTTGACGAGCGGGGAGAAAAAGCGGCGGTAATCCACCTCCTGAAAGGCCCCCCGGTCACGGTCGCGCAGCGCCACCTGGCCGACGAACACCACCATGGGCGTCTGGTCCTGCATCGCCACATGCAGGCCCGAGGCGGCATTGGTGGCCCCCGGCCCGCGCGTCACGAACAAGACGCCGGGCTTGCCGGTCAGCTTCGCCGTCGCCTCGGCCATCATCGCCGCCCCACCTTCCTGACGGCAGACGATGTTTTCGATGTCGTGGTCGTAAAGCCCGTCGAGCGCGGCCAGAAAGCTTTCCCCCGGCACCGAGAAGACGCGCCGCACCCCGTTGATCGCCAGCTGATCGGCGAGGATTTTTCCCCCGTGGCGCTTGGACATGTCGCTCTCCCGCTATAGGTCGCTCGGTCATGGTTTGATCGAAGGGAACAGGGAATGTCCAGCTTGAGACTGCTCGGGATCTGCGGATCTCTGCGCGCCGCGTCATGGAACCGCAAGCTGATGCTCGAGGCCGCACGCCTCTTTGATCCGGCGGAATTCGTCGAAGGCAACCTGCGCCTGCCGCTGTATGACGGCGATCTGGAGGCGCAGGGCATTCCGGCAGAGGTGCAGCTCTTGGCCGATCAGATCAAGGCAGCCGATGCCGTGGTGATCGCGGGACCCGAATACAACAAGGCGATGTCGGGCGTGCTGAAGAACGCGCTCGACTGGGTCAGCCGCGTGCCGGGGGGCGTCTGGCGCGACAAGCCGGTGGCGATCTTGTCGGCGGCGGCAGGGCGCGCGGGCGGTGAGCGGACGCAGATGACACTGCGCCATGCGATGATGGCTTTTCGCCCGCGCATCTTGCAGGGGCCCGAGGTATTCATCGCGGCCCCCGACCGCGAATTCGACGAACAGGGCCGTCTGGTGAACGAGATGCCGGTGAAGCTCTTGACGGAATTGATGGCGGAGTTGCGCAAGTCAGCCGTCTAAAGGCTGGCCTCGGGGCGGAACTCCCCGGGGATGGTGTCGCGCCCCTCAAGGATCAGGTCGGCCATCAGACGCGCCACCATGGGCGCCATGCCGAAACCGATCTTGAAGCCGCCATTGGCAATGAAGGCGCCGGGGCGCGCGGGATGCGCCCCGAGCATCGGCGCGCGGGATCGGGCGCGGGGGCGGATACCGGCCCATCGGTCGATGACAGGCGCATCGCGGAGCGCAGGACAGAGGCGGCGGGCGATGTCGATCAACGCATCAAGTTGCGCGTCGGTGCTGGCCGGATCGGTGTAGTCACGTTCCGATGTAGAACCGATGGCCACCGTGCCATCGGCATGGGGCACAATATGCAGCGCCTCGACGAAAAGCTGGGGGGCATCAGGTAGGTTGGCGTGGAACAGCGCGGCCTGTCCCTTGACGCCCGTCCCGACCGTCCGGCCCAACGCCTCCGAGACCTCGGACAGACCGGCGGCACCTGTTGCCCAGACTTCGATCATGGGCTTTGCCGTCGCCTCCACTCTGATCTGCCCACCCCGCGCCCCGATTGCAGCGGCCAGCGCGGCACAGGCCCGGCGCGGATGCAGCCGGGCGGTGAGAGTATCGCGGATCAGCCAGCCCGTGGGGCTGTCGAGCAAGCCAGGAAAATCCGCCGCCGCGACCACCTGCCAATCGTAACGGCCCTGCCACAGTGCGGCGGCGGTGACGGCGCGCGCGCGGGCCAGTTCCAGCGCGGCGTCATCGGCAACGGGTTGCAGACGCCCGGTGCGCCCATAGCCCGGATCGGTGCCTCCGACCTCTGCCACCTCGGCCCAGAAATTCGCCGCCAGATCGAG
Source organism: Roseicyclus mahoneyensis (assembly GCF_003148775.1). Classification (GTDB taxonomy): domain Bacteria; phylum Pseudomonadota; class Alphaproteobacteria; order Rhodobacterales; family Rhodobacteraceae; genus Roseicyclus; species Roseicyclus mahoneyensis. Next base: position 200,773 of record NZ_QGGW01000005.1, on the reverse strand, counting down.
CGCGTCGAACTGCACCTGCTTCTTGGCATTCCAGTTTTCCGGCACATGCGGAGCCAGCGCGCCGACCAGACCGCCCGACGACCCGGCGCCGATCCCGAAGGGGTCCACCACCTCGACCAAGGCTCCGCGGCGGGCACATTCCCACGCGACCGAGAGGCCGAAAATCCCCGCCCCGAACACCCTGATCTCGGCCATTGCCATTCCCCCTGCCGTGCCGCAGTGTCCGCGCCGCACAGGCGCGCAGACCGTCGCGCCCGCGCCGAGCAGGATTTAGACGAGCCGCAGGGCATGGACCAGCCAAGACATGACATTGACTGGCGCGACATGGGCGCGGGGCTGCGCGTGCCCGTCTCGCGGCGCTTTGACGATCCGTTCTACTCGCTCGACAACGGGCTGGCCGAAACACGGCATGTGTTTTTGTCAGGCAACGACCTACCCGCGCGGTTCCGGCCCGGCTTTCACATCGCGGAACTTGGCTTCGGCACCGGGCTGAACCTTGTCGCGGCGGCGCTGGCCTGGGCGGCGGCGGGCACCCAAGGCCCGCTCACCTTCACCAGCTTCGAGGCTTTTCCCCTGTCGGGCCATGACGCGCGCGCGGCGCTGGCAGCCTTCCCCGAGGCGGCACCGCTGACCGACGCCATCGCGCGGGCGCTCGACAATGACGGGCGGATCGAGACGCCCACCTTGTCAGCCCGCATCGTGATGGGCGACGCGCGCCGGACCGTGCCCGCCTGGGACGGGATGGCGGACGCGTGGTTCCTTGACGGCTTCGCGCCCGCGCGCAACCCCGAGCTATGGGAACCGGCACTGCTTCAGGCGGTCGCCGCCCATACCGCGCCCGAGGGAACCTGCGCCACCTATTCGGCGGCGGGCCATGTGCGCGCGGCGCTGGCCGATGCGGGTTTTGCCGTCGCCCGTCTGCCGGGATACGGGCGCAAACGGCACATGACGATCGGGCGTATGGCGTGAGCGTTCAGAACACCAAGCTGGGCATCTGGCTGATGGTCGCCACGACCTTCGTCTTTGCCATGCAAGACGGGATCAGCCGCCATCTGGCGGGCGAATACAACGTGCTGATGGTGGTGATGATCCGCTACTGGTTCTTTGCCGCCTTCGTCATGGCCATCGCAGCACGCAAGACCGGCGGTCTGCGCGCCGCCGTCGCGACCAGCCAGCCGGGTGTGCAGATCTTTCGCGGCGTGCTTCTGGCGACCGAGATCTGCGTGATGGTGATGGCCTTCGTCCTTCTAGGGCTGGTCGAAAGCCATGCGGTCTTCACCTCCTACCCGCTGCTCATTGCCGCCCTCTCCGGCCCGATCCTGGGCGAAAAGGTCGGCTGGCGGCGCTGGACGGCCATTGCCGTGGGGTTTGTCGGCGTGCTGATCATCTTGCAACCGGGGTTCCGCGTCTTTCAGGTCGAGGCTTTGGTGCCCTTGGCCGCAGCCTTCATGTTCGCGCTCTACGGCCTGATGACGCGCTATGCCGCGCGCCGCGACAGCACGGCGACCAGCTTTTTCTACACCGGCACGGTGGGTTGCGTGGTGATGACGGCTGTAGGAATCTGGTTCTGGGAACCGATGACCGCACCCGACTGGGCATGGATGGCGCTGCTCTGCGTTACCGGCGCGCTGGGGCATTGGCTGCTGATCAAGGTCTATGACGTCGCCGAGGCGAGCGCGGTGCAGCCCTTCGCCTACCTGCAGCTGGTCTTTGCCGCGACCTTGGGCATCACGGTCTTCGGCGAACGGTTGGAATGGAACGTGGCCATCGGCGCCGCGCTGGTGGTGGCGGCAGGCATCTTCACGCTGCTGCGCACGCGGGCCAAGGAACAGGGCCGGGCCTGAGCGCTGTTCCGACTTGGGCCCCTCAGGACTTGGGCCCCTCAGGACTTGGGCCCCTCAGGACTTGGGCTTGTCGTCGTAATCGTCGCGCAAGATGCGGTGCGCGTCGCCATCGGGGTCTTCGAACTGGCCCTTGCGCAGCATCCACCAAAAGGCGACCAGCCCGACCGCGCCCAGAAACAGGCTGACGGGGATCAAAAGGCCAAGGATGTCCATCAGCGCCTCACTTCAGCCGAAGGGCGTTGAGGGACACCGTAATCGACGACAGCGACATCGCCAAGGCCGCGATCAGGGGCGAACACAGGCCCGCGACGGCCAGTGGCACGGCCAGCACGTTGTAGACGGTGGCGATGGTGAAATTCTCCCGGATGCGCTTGCGCGCCGAGACAGCAGTGCGGATGGCGTCGGCGATGGGCGCAAGGCTGCGCCCCATCAACACCATGTCCGAGGCCGCGCGCGCCGCATCCAGCGCCGAGGCGGGCGAGATCGAGACATGGGCGGCGGCCAGCGCGGCAGTGTCGTTCAGCCCGTCGCCGACCATCAGCACCTTGGCGCCCTGCGCGGTCAGATCAGCAACCAGTGCCGCCTTTTCGTGCGGCAGCGCCTCGGCGATGACCTCCTCGATGCCGATGTCGCGCGCAAAGCGCGTCACGGCGGCTGTCGTGTCGCCCGAGATCACGATCACCCGCTTGCCTTGTGCCATCAGCGCGGCAACGACATCCGCCGCACCCTCGCGCAGCGTATCGGCAAAGCGCAGCGTCAGCGGCGCGCTGTCACCGATCTTGAGGAATGTGGCGGTCTCGGCTGCGGCCTCGGCCCCGACCCATGCCGCACGGCCCAGCCGCACGACCTGCCCCTGCCATGTGCCCTCCACCCCGTGACCGGGCACCTCGCGCAGACTTTCGACATGGGCGGGCCGCAGCCCCTGCCCCGCCAGCGCCTTGGCAAGGCTGACCGCCAGCGGATGCGACGATCCTTGCGCCAGCGCCAGCGCAACGCGGCCCGCGTCCCCCGGCAGCCCGTCCAGATCCAGAGGGGTCGGCGCACCATTCGTCAGCGTTCCGGTCTTGTCGAAGACGACCGTATCGGCCTCGGCCAGCCGTTCCAGCGCGGTGGCGTCCTTGATCAAGAGACCCTTGCGAAACAACCGCCCGGAGGCGGCGGTCGTCACGGCAGGCACGGCAAGGCCCAGCGCACAGGGGCAGGTGATGATCAGGACAGCGGCCGCGATGTTGAGAGCGATGCGCAAGTCCTGCGTGTACAGCCACCAGCCAACGGCCGCGACAACCGACAGAATATGGACGAAGGGCGCATAAAGCTTGGCCGCCTGATCGGCGAGCGAGTGATAATTCGCGCGACCGGATTCCGCGACCGCAACCAGATCGGCGATCCGGTGCAGCGCGGTGTCGCGGCCCGCCGCCGTCACCTCGACCGTCAGGGGGCCGGTCAGATTGACCTCGCCCGCGCTGACCATGCTTCCCTCCCCGGCAAAAGCGGGCAGGCTTTCGCCTGTCATCAGGCTGCGGTCGATCTCCGACTGGCCCGACAGAACGACGCCATCGACCGGCACCCGCCCGCCCGGCTTCACCCGCACCACGTCGCCCACGACAAGCTCGGCCACCGACACCGTTTCCTCGCCCGCATCCCCCAGCCGGATGGCGCGCGGCACCTCCAGCGCGGCCAGCTCCTGCGCCGCCGACCGGGCCGAGGCGCGGGTGCGGTGATCCAGATAGCGCCCCGCGAGCAGAAAGAAGCACAGCATCACGGCGGCATCGAAATAGGCGTGATGCCCGGAATGGATCGTCTCGTAGGACGAGGTGACCATCGCCAGTGCGATGGCCAGCGTGATCGGCACATCCATGTTCAGCCGCCGCGCCCTGAGCGCCGACCACGCGGACACATAGAAAGGACGCCCGGAAAAGATCACGGCGGGAATGGCGATGGCCGCGCTGATCCAGTGCATCATGTCGCGGGTCACGCCATCAGCGCCAGACCAGACGGCGACCGACAAGAGCATGACGTTCATCATCGCGAAGAACGCCACCGCCAGCCGCATCAAGAGGTCGCGCCCCGCGCGGTCGGCAGCGGTGGTGGCCAGCACCCCAGGGTCCAGCTCATGCGCCTCGTAGCCCGCGCGTTCCAACACCTCCGCCAGCGCCTCGGCCGTTACCTCCGGCCCGGCCTGCACGGCGGCACGGCGCAGCGTCAGGTTCACCCGCGCCTCGCGCACGCCGGGCACCTTGAGCAGCGCCCGTTCCACCCCCGAGATACAGCCCGCGCAATGGATACCCGGCAAGGACAGCATCAGCGTCGCATCCAAGGGCAGGTCAGCCAGATGCTCGGCCGCAGGCGCGGCGTTGCAGGCCGGGCAGGCCGAGGGGCGGACATGCTCGAAGGTGGCGGTCATGTGCGGACCTTAGTTGAAGTGGCGAAAGGTGATGTTGTGGCGGTATTCGGTCCCGTCGCGCGCGCTGCCGGTCAGGCGCAGGCGCCACTGCCCGTCCCCCACCGAGGCGGGCGCGACAAAGGCGCCGTTGACGCGGGTCAGCGCAAGGGTCTGATCCTCCTGCCGATGCGTCGGGCGCGTCAGAAGCGCGGTCAGTTCGGCAGGCGCGACCGGTTGGCCCTCGGCATCGACCAGACGCAAGATCAGCGTGCCATCGCCGGGGATCTCGACACTGGCAGTCCAGCCAAGCGCCTCCTGCGCATGGCGGCGGTCGTCGAAGGTCTGGCTGTCGGCATAGCTGCTGTCCACCTCCATGCCGGAAAACGTGGTCACGGCGCTGTAAGCCATGAAGAGGTTGACCCCTATGATGATGCCGAAGCCGCCGACGAAGATCGCCAGCACATGCCTCCCGGTCAGCTTGCGGCCCGTGTCGACCGTGTCTGTGTCATGGCTCATTGCGGTTCCCTCCCGAAGAATGTGGTATCACGATAGGCGCGTGTGGTGGTGCTCAGATCCTCGACCCAAAGACGCAACTCGGTCCGTTCCGTGGTGGCGGCCTCGCTGCCCGCGGGCGCAATCACATAGACGCGTTGCAGATGCGTGCTGTTCAGCGGCACATCGACGGTATTGCCCGTCTGCCCCTCCAGCTCCACCTGCAGCTCCCGGTCCGAGACCAGCGTGATCGCAAAGGCGCTTTCGTCATGGGTCATGTTGCGGATGCGCACGTCATAGGTGTTGCGGATCGACCCGTCCGAAAGCACCACGAACTGCGGGTTGCGCACGGGCGCCACCGTCACGTCGATGTCGGTCCGCACGAACAACAGAACCGTCAGACCCACGCCGATGCCGGACCACAAGACGGTGTAGATGATCGTACGCAGGCGGAAGATGTGCTTCCAGACCGACTTCTTCGGGTTGCCCGACCGTTCGTTCGCCTCGTCGGTCAGGGCCATGTAGTCGATCAGCCCACGCGGCTTGCCGACCTTGGCCATGATGTCGTCGCAGGCATCGATGCACAGCGCACAGGTGATGCATTCCAACTGTTGCCCGTCGCGGATGTCGATGCCCACCGGGCAGACATTGACGCAGGCGTAGCAGTCGATGCAGTCGCCAAGGGTCTCACGATCCTTGCCTTTGCCGCGCGGCTCCCCGCGCCAGTCGCGGTAGGCGACCGTGATCGTGTCCTCGTCCATCATCGCAGCCTGGATGCGTGGCCAGGGACAGGCGTAGATGCAGATCTGTTCGCGCATGAAGCCGCCGAAGACGAATGTCGTGGCGGTCAGGATGGCGATGGTGACATAGGCGACCATCGCCGCCTGCCCGGTGGCAAGCTGCATCAGCAAGGTCGGCGCATCAGCGAAATAGAACACCCACGCCCCGCCCGTCGCCACCGCGATCAGCAACCAGACGATCCACTTGGTGACCCTCAGCCGCCACTTGGTGACATCCCACTTGGCGTTCCACAGCCGCAGGCGCGCGTTGCGGTCGCCCTCGATCCAGCGCTCGACCGTAAAGAACAGGTCGGTCCAGACCGTCTGAGGGCAGGAATAGCCGCACCAGACCCGCCCCAAGGCCGAGGTGAACAGAAACAAGCCCAGCCCAGCCATGATCAAAAGGCCCGCCACGAAATAGAATTCATGCGGCCAGATCTCGATCCAGAAGAAAAAGAACCGCCGGTTGGCCAGATCCAGCAAAACCGCCTGATCGGGCAATTCCGGACCACGGTCCCACCGGATCCACGGCGTGACATAGTAGATGCCCAGCGTGACCAGCATGATCAGCCACTTGAGGTCGCGAAACCGCCCCGAGACGCGCTTGGGAAACACGGGTTCACGCGCAGCATAGAGCTTTTGCGGCTCTGGGGTGGCACTCATGACGGTATGGCTCCCGGGAAAGACGTGGTCCTGCGCCCCCTCCTTCTAGGCGGACGGGCCGGGCGGAACCTTGACGTGGATCAAACCCTACCGCGACAGGGCAATTGACCGCGCCAATCTTTTCGGGGTGGCCGCCAGCCCTGGCCGGGCCCGAGCCGGAGCCTCAATCAGCCGTTATGTCGGTCGAGGCGGTGATGGGAACCGGCGTGATGAACCCATTGGCCACATCCATGTTGGCCGTCAGTTGCGCGGTATCCGTGGCAAGGTTTTCGGTTCCGCCCGACACAATGGCGAAGGTGCCCAGCAACAAGGCCATGCAGGCTGCGGCGATGGTGACCCATTCCACGCTCATCCCGCCATCCTCTGCGGTCAGGAAGCGCGCGAAATCGCGCATCGTCGGCTTACTCATGGCGGGTACTCCTGCACAGCCCGGCCCCCGTTGTCGGCGCCGTCTGGGGTCAGACCCTGCCGCCGGATCGCGGCTTTGCATGGGCAGGTTTCCGGCTATTCCGTGGCGGATCCTGTTTTTCGCCCCGTGTGACCGAAGTCCGCCCCGCGCGCCCCTTTTTCGGGCGGCGGGGCGGCTGATGGTGTGGCACCGGTCCCGTAGGAAACGCGCGAACAGGACCGGGACCGGTGCCGTTCCGCCAACCGGGAGGGGTTGACGGAACCCTTTGTCTGGGCTGACTTATTCGCCGCCGCCCAGAGAGTGAACGTAGACCGCAACGGCGCGGATCTGATCTTCCGACAGACGTCCGGCGCTCGAAGCATCCGCCGACCACGGCGGCATGACGCCAAAGCGCGAATACCGGACCGTGTGTTCGATCGCCGCTTCCGACCCGCCATAAAGCCAGATCGCATCGGTCAGGTTGGGCGCGCCAAGAAACCGGTCGCCGGTGCCGTCATCCATGTGGCAGGCCGCACAATTGTCGAGGTAGACGCTCTCGCCCGCCGCGGCGAGACTGACATCAGCCTCCTGCCCGGACATGTTGCGGACATATTGCACCACCGCGGCGATCTCCTCGTCCGACAAGATGTCGTCGAAGGCGGTCATCTCGGAATAGCGGGCGTCGGGATCATCCTCGTTGCGGATGCCGTGGCTGATCGTCAGGTGGATGTCGTCGATCGTGCCACCCCAGAGCCAGTCATCGTCCAGCAGGTTCGGATACCCTGCCGCCTGCACGCCCGCGGCCCCGGAACCGTGGCATTGCGAACACCAGGTGGCATAGATCGCGGCCCCGCCCTGGATCGCGTAATTGTAGAGATCGGGGTTGTCGACAGGGGTGATGGCCGCCAGTTCCACCTCGGTGAGCCGGGTGCGGATGTCGGCATTCATCGCGTCGAACCGCTCGATGTCCTCGGCCACATTCGCGCGGGTCGAGTACCCCAAAATGCCGGGTGTAGCGCCATTGATCAGCGGCCAGGCCGGGTACATCACCGTATAGGCGATTCCCCAGACGATGGTCGCGTAGAAGGTCCAGAGCCACCAGCGCGGGAGCGGGTTGTTGAACTCCTTGATCCCGTCCCAGACATGGCCTGTGGTGTCGGGATCGCCCGGCTGCAGCTTCTGCTCCTCGGGATGGGGCGTGTTGTGGTCGCTCATTGCCGCGCCTCCTTGAAGGGCTGGGTCTGGGCCTGCGCGTCGTCGTCGCTGGCCGGACGATCATCATGGCGGAAGGGGATGTTGGCGATGTCGCGGTGAACCGAACGGCTGCCAGGACGCAAGGTGAACAAGATCACCCCCAGAAACACGAGGAGCATGAACATCGCCCCCCAACTGCGCGCGATGACCTGCAAGATGGTGTAGGTGTCTTCCATGTGCCTGTCCCTCCCTCAGCGGCTTTCGTCGGGCGTGAAAGTCGAGAAATCGACCAGCGTGCCCAGCATCTGCATGTAGGCGATCAGCGCATCCATCTCGGTCACCTCGGGCTGCCCGTCGAAATCGCGCTGCTGCGCGCCGGGGTAGCGTTCCACGACGCCGGGATCGCCGAAATCGGTCGCCTGCTGGATGAAATCCAGCTGCGCCATCTCGATCATCTCGTCGGTATAGGGCACCCCCACCATGCGGTGCGTGCGCATCAGGTCGCCGATGTAGGTGGGTTGCAGCACGTTATCGGCCAGGAAGGCATAAGCCGGCATCACCGATTCCGGGACCACAGACTGGGGGTCCGTGAAATGGTCGACATGCCATTCGTCGGAATACCGCCCGCCCACGCGGGCCAGATCGGGCCCGGTGCGCTTGGACCCCCACTGGAACGGGTGATCATACTGGCTTTCGGCCGCAAGGCTGTAGTGGCCGTAGCGTTCCACCTCGTCGCGCATCGGGCGGATCATCTGGCTGTGACAGACGTAGCAGCCCTCGCGGATGTAGATTTCACGTCCCGCCAGTTCCAGCGGCGAATAGGGGCGCATCCCGTCGACGTCCTCGATCGTGTTCTCGAGGTAGAAAAGCGGCGCGATCTCCACGATCCCCCCTACCGCGACGACCAGAAAACTGAGCGTCAGCAGAAGGGTTGCGTTCTTCTCGATCTTTGCGTGGCCTTCAAGTGCCATGGTCAGGCCCTCCTTATTCTGCAGGGGCTGCGGCAGGGGCGTCGCGACGGACGACACCCTTGCGGACAGTCATGTAGAGGTTCCACGCCATGATCAGACCACCGGCCAGGTAAAGCACCCCACCCAGACCCCGGACCACATACATCGGGAACTTGGCGGCGACGGTGTCGGCGAAGGAGTTCACGAGGAAACCCTGATCGTCGACCTCACGCCACATCAGGCCTTCCATGATCCCGGTCACCCACATCGACGAGGCGTAAAGAACGATGCCGATCGTGGCCAACCAGTAGTGCCAGCTGACGGCGCGCAAGGAATAGAGGCGCTGCTTGTTCCACAATTTCGGAAACAGGTAGTAGAGCATCCCGAAGGTGATCATCCCGTTCCAGCCCAAGGCGCCGGAATGGACGTGCCCGATGGTCCAGTCAGTGTAATGCGACAGGCTGTTGACCGCGCGGATCGACATCATCGGCCCCTCGAAGGTCGACATGCCGTAGAAGGCGACCGAGGTGACCATCATCCGCAAGACCGGATCGGTCCGCAGCTTGTCCCATGCCCCCGACAGCGTCATCAGGCCGTTGATCATGCCGCCCCACGAGGGCATCCACAGCACGATCGAGAACACCATGCCGAGCGTCGAGGCCCAGTCGGGTAGTGCCGTGTAGTGCAGATGGTGCGGACCTGCCCAGATATAGAGGAAGATCAGCGCCCAGAAGTGGATGATCGACAGCTTGTAGCTGTAGACCGGGCGTTCGGCCTGCTTGGGAATGAAGTAATACATCATGCCCAGGAAACCGGCGGTCAGGAAGAAGCCCACCGCGTTGTGGCCATACCACCACTGCGTCATGGCGTTCTGCACGCCCGACATGACCGTGACCGACCGCGAGCCAAAGAACGACACCGGGATCTGCAGGTTGTTGACCACATGCAGCATCGCCACGGTGACGATGAAGGACAGCAAGAACCAGTTGGCGACGTAGATGTGCGGCTCTTTCCGCTTCATCAACGTGCCCATGTAGAGCGCAAGGAACCCAACCCAGACGATGGTCAGCCACAGATCGGTCAGCCACTCGGGTTCGGCATATTCCTGCCCTTGCGTCGATCCCAGCAGATAGCCGGTCGCGGCCATGAGGATGAACAGCTGGTAGCCCCAGAACACGAACCATGCGAGGCCCCCGCCCCATAGCCGTGCTGCCGAGGTGCGTTGCACGATATAGAAGCTGGCCGCCAACAGCGCGTTGCCGCCAAAGGCGAAGATCACCGCCGATGTGTGAAGCGGGCGCAACCGGCCGAAGTTGAGATATCCGTCCGCCCATTGGAAATTGAGCACAGGATAGGCCAGCTGAAAGGCGATGAATGTGCCGGCCAGAAAGCCCACGATGCCCCAGAAGACCGTGGCGATGGCGGCCGCGCGCACCGGGCCGTCCATGTATTCGTTCTGGGGCGTGGCCAGCTTCGGCTCCCCGGTGCGGCGCAGCACGTAGACAAACGTGATGGCCGCAGCGCTCATGATCAGCAGCGCATGGACCAGATAGGCCGCGTCCCGCGCGTAATTGGCCGCGATCGCGGCACAGACCGCGACCAGCCCGAGGATCAGGAGCTTCACATAATCAAGCATTGATCGTCCCTTCGTCCTGCCCCGGTTCCGACTCGAAAGCCGTCCGGAGCTGTTCCATCTGTCCCCACATCGTCGAAGGGAGGCGACGGGGCCTTGATCCATGTCAAATGCAACGCTTGGCGATGGTTGATGCAGGTCAAGGTGCGGCGTCCTGTCCAAGCGTAGGTATCGGCGACACCCCAAACCGAGGGAGGATGCCATGTCCTACAAATCCATGCTCACGATCCTGACCGACCCCGCCGAGGTTGCCGAGGTGCTGGGTGCCGCGATCCCGCTGGCCGCCGAGGCGGGGGCCCATCTCGATGTGTTGTGTCTTGGCATAGACCGCACCCAGACCGGCTATTACTTCGCGGGTGCTACCGCGCTCATGCATGACGAGACCATCGCCCAAGCCCAGGCCGAGGCCGCCGCAATCGAGGCCGCCGCCCGCAGCGAACTGGGGCGGCACGACCTGACTTGGGGCGTTGACGCTTTGGTGGCGCAATCGGCCTCGGTCACCGGGCTGGTCGCGCGCCGGGCGCGCTTTGCCGATCTGGTGATCTTGCCCAAACCCTATGGCCCGGGCCGCTATTCCGATGCGCCCGTCGTCGTCGAGTCTGCGATGTTTCAGGGACAGGCCCCCGTGCTTGTTCTGGCCGATGGCGTGCCCCTGACCGCCACCCCGCAAAAGGTGGTCGTCGCGTGGAACGAGTCCGCCGAGGCCATGACGGCGGTCCGCCGGGCCCTGCCCCTGCTCAAATCCGCCGACATGGTCAGCATCTGCATCGTCGCCCCCGAACGGCACGCGTCCGATGCGTCGGACCCAGGCGCGGAACTGTCACGGATGCTCAGCCGCCATGGCGTGAAGGTCGAGGTGACGATCCTTGCCCAGACGCTTTCGCGGGTGTCCGAGGTCATCGCCCGCCATGTCGACGACATCGCCGCCGACATGCTTGTGATGGGCGCCTACGGCCATTCGCGCTTCCGCGAGGCGATATTGGGCGGGGCCACGCGCAACATGTTGGAGCATGCAACGGTGCCGGTCTTCATGGCGCATTGAGCGCGGCGCTTATCCAGCTTTGGTGCGGTGCGCCGTCAGGCGCACCCGACAGTCTCGGCTCAATACACGCCGCCGTCCGAATCGTCGCCCGTCTCGCTCAGCAGCGCGTCAAAATCGGGGATCACGATGTGGCGCTTGCCCTCCAGCACGATCACCCCGTCCTTCTTCAGGCTCGACATCTGGCGGCTTACGGTCTCCAGCGTCAGGCCAAGGTAATCGGCCATCGCCTCGCGCGTCAGCGGCAGGTCAAAGGCCAGCTCGCCCGAGCGAGTCTTCGGATTTATCGTCGCATCGCGCCGCGCGATGATCGACAGGAAGCTCGCGATCTTCTCGCGCGCGGTCTTGCGACCCAGAAGCAGCATCCATTCCCGCGCCGCATCCAGTTCGTCCAGCGTCATCTCCAAGAGCCGCTGCGCGACATGAGGTGTGTTCGACAACAGCTCCTGAAACGGCGCCCGGCGGAAACAGCACAGTTGCAGATCGGTGGTCGCCGTCACGTCATAGGACGCCCGATCCCGATTCGGGCGTCCGAGGAAATCGGACGGCAACAACAGGCCCACCATCTGACGGCGGCCATCCTCCATCGTCTGGGTCAGCGCCGCCACCCCATGCACGACCGAGGCCACGAAATCCATCTTGTCGCCCGCCCAGACGATCGTCTGCCCGGCCTCGTAGTTGCGATAATACTTGATCGCCTCCAGATGCTCCAACTCGTCACTCTCGCAGCGCGCACAAACGGCGCGGTGACGGATCGGGCATTCAGCGCAGTCGACCTGCGGAAATGCAACCTGACGTTGTGCCATGGATGTGTCCCTTCTGCCTGTCGGCAACGGGGCTCGCTTGATCCAGATCAAGGACAAACGGCGCGTTTCGATTTGAACGTTACAACAATGGAACACGTCAATCAACTTCGCCGGCTCGGCCTTTTCGACGCGAAAGTCCCGCGCTACACCAGCTATCCGCCCGCCACGAAATTCTCCAATGACGTGGACGGCCCCGTTTTTCTGGACTGGCTGCGCGACATCCCGCCCGGCGCGCGAATATCGCTCTACCTGCATGTGCCGTTCTGCCGCAGGTTGTGCTGGTTCTGCGCCTGCCGCACGCAGGGCGTCCAGTCCGACACGCCGGTTCAGGCCTATGTCGACACGCTGAAACAAGAGATTGCCACGATGGGCCGCCTTCTGCCCGAAGGGGTCGAGGTCGCCCGCCTGCACTGGGGCGGCGGAACGCCCACGCTTCTGTCGGCTGCGATGATGACGGACCTGTCGGCGCATCTGCGCGCGGCTTTCACCTTCACCCAAGATGTCGAGTTTTCGGTCGAGGTTGACCCCAACGAGATCGACTCCGCCCGCATCGACGCGCTGGCCGCCGCCGGCATGAACCGCGCCTCGATCGGGGTGCAGGATTTCGACCCAGACATCCAGCAGATCATCGGCCGCCTGCAAAGCTATGAGGTCACGCGCGACGCGGTCGAGGCGTTGCGCCGCGCAGGCATCCATTCGCTGAATGCCGACATCTTGTTCGGCCTTCCCAATCAGAGCCAGGAAAAGATCACCGATTCGGTGCAGATGCTGCTGTCACTCGTGCCCGACCGGGTCGCGCTCTACGGCTATGCCCATGTGCCCTGGATGGCCAAGCGTCAGGCGATGATCCCGACCGAGGCGCTGCCCACGCCCGAGGCGCGCCTCCACCTGTTCGAGACCGCGCGCCGCCTGTTCTTGTGGGACCAGTATCAGGAAATCGGCATCGACCATTTCGCCAGACCCGAGGACAGCATGGCGGTTGCCGCCCGCACCGGGCACCTGCGGCGCAATTTCCAGGGCTATACCGATGACACCTGCGAGGTGCTGATCGGCCTTGGCGCATCCGCCATCTCGCGCTTTCCGCAAGGCTATGCGCAGAATGCCAGCTCCACCGCCACCTACCAGAAATCGGTGCGCGCGGGCGAACTGGCCACCGGGCGCGGCCACGCCTTCAAGGGGCAGGACCGCCTGCGTTCCCGTCTGATCGAGATGTTGATGTGCGAGTTCCGCATCGACAACGCCGAGATCCGGCGTGACTTCGACATCTCCGAGATCGAGCTGGCCGCGCTGGAACGCAAGGTCGCAGACCAGTTTCCCGGCGTGACCCGCACCGGCACGGACAGTTTCGAGATCCTGACCGAAGGTCGGCCATTGGCCCGCATGATCGCGCGCGGCTTCGACGAATACGAGATGCGCGCCGAGGGCCATTCCTCGGCGATCTGACGACGGCTCCGGGCGGCTTCAGGCCGCCCCGACCTCGCCAAAGGCCGCTTTCAGCAGGGCGCGCGTATAGGCATGCTTGGGCGCGGCAAACAGCGCCTCGGCCTCGCCGGTTTCCACCACATCGCCGTTCTTCATCACGATCACCTTGTGGCTCAGCGCGCGCACGACCTTCAGGTCGTGGCTTATAAACAGGTAGGCAATGGCGTTCTTGCGCTGCAGCGCGCGCAACAATTCCACGATCTGCACCTGCACCGTCATATCAAGCGCCGATGTCGGCTCGTCCAGCACCACCAGCTTGGGGCGCAGGATCATCGCCCGCGCAATTGCGATGCGCTGCCGCTGGCCGCCCGAAAACTCGTGCGGGTAGCGGTCCATCATCGCAGGGTCGAGCCCCACCTCCCCCAGAATGGCTGCCACTTGCGCGCGCCGGTCCTCACGGCCCACGCCATGCACCTCCAACCCCTCGGCCACGATCTGTTCGATCGTCATCCGCGGGCTCAGGCTGCCGAACGGGTCCTGAAACACGATCTGCATGTCGCGCCGGATCGGGCGCAGCTCGCGCGAATGCAGCCCCTGCACGTCGCGCCCCATGAAGACCACCGGCCCCTCGGACCCGATCAGCCGCATGATGGCCAAGGCCAGCGTCGTCTTGCCCGACCCGCTTTCGCCCACGATCCCCACAGTCTCGCCCGCCCGCACGCTGAGCGTGGCGGCATTGACCGCCTTGATATGCCCCACCGTGCGCCGCATCAGACCGCGCTGGATCGGGAACCAGACGCGCAGGTTGTCCGTCGCCACGATCTCGGGCGCGTCGGGCGCGACCGGATCGGGCCCCCCCGTCGATTCTGCCGCGAGGAGCTTGCGCGTATAGGGGTGGCGCGGGTTGGCGAAAATCTCCTCCGTCCGGCCCTGTTCCACGATCTCGCCGCCCTGCATCACGCAGACCCGGTCGGCGATCCGCCGCACAATGGTCAGGTCATGGGTGATGAACAAAAGGCTCATCCCCATGTCGCGTTTCAGATCGGCAAGCAGATCGAGGATCTGCGCCTGAATGGTGACATCGAGCGCCGTTGTCGGTTCATCGGCCACCAGCAGGTCGGGGCCATTGGCCAGCGCCATGGCGATCATCACGCGCTGCCGCTGCCCGCCCGACAATTGGTGCGGATAGGCACCCAGCCGGTCTTCGGGGTCGCGAATGCCGACCTTGTGGAGCAATTCGATCACGCGGGCCCGTGCGGCTGCCCCGCGCAAGTCCTGATGCAGCATCAGGCTTTCCGTGATCTGCTTTTCCAGCGTGTGCAGCGGGTTCAGCGATGTCATCGGCTCCTGAAAGATGAAGCTGATGTCATTGCCCCGGATGCGGCGCAGCGTGCCCTCGTCAGCGCCCACCATCTCTTGGCCCGCATATTTCACCGACCCCGTGATCTCGGTCGCGCCGGGCACCAGCGACACGGTCGACAGCGCCGTCACCGACTTGCCCGACCCGCTTTCGCCGACCAGCGCGACCGTCTCGCCTTTGTCGACATGAAACGACACGCCGCGCACCGCATGCGTCGGGCCAAAGCGGACCGACAGATCCCTGACCTCAAGAACCCTCATCGAAAGGTCTTTCGCGGGTCGAAGGCATCGCGCACGCCCTCGAAGATGAAAACCAGAAGCGACAGCATGATCGCAAAGGCGAAAAACGCAGTGAAGCCCAGCCATGTCGCTTGCAGGTTGTTCTTGGCCTGAAGCGTCATTTCCCCCAGCGACGGCGCCGAGGACGGCAGCCCGAAGCCCAGAAAATCGAGCGATGCCAGCCCCCCGATCGTGCCCGTGACGATGAAGGGCAAAAAGGTCAGCGTGGCGACCATCGCATTGGGCAGCACATGGCGGAACATGATCTTGCCATTCGACACGCCCAGCGCACGGGCCGCGCGGACATATTCGAAATTCCGCGCGCGCAGGAATTCCGCCCGCACCACGCCCACAAGCCCCGTCCAGCCGAACAGGACCATCAAGAACACCAGCAGCCAGAAATCCATCACGAAAATGGCCGAGATGATGATGATGATGTAAAGGCTGGGCGTCGAATTCCAGATCTCGATCACCCGCTGGAAGATCAGGTCGAGCCAGCCACCATAAAACCCCTGCGCCGCCCCCGCCGCGATCCCGATGACCGAGGTGAGAAAGGTCACGATCAGCGCGAAACTGACCGACAGGCGGAAGCCGTAGATCACGCGCGCCAGCACATCGCGCGCGGTGTCATCCGTGCCCAGCCAATGCTTCGCATCGGGTGGCGACGGTGCCGACCGGCCCAGATCATTCACCGTGTTGTAGCTGTACGGAATCAGCGGCCACAAAAGCCAGCCCTGTTCCACCGCCTCACCGTTGAAGACGCCCGTTGTCTCGACCGCCTCGATCACGCCCTCGGGGTCATCCCAGCATTCGCCCAAGCCCCCCGAAATAATGAGGCATTGCACCTCGATATCGCGGTAGACGGCCTCGGTCCGGAAATCGCCGCCGAACTCGGTCTCGGGGTAGAAGTTGAAGATCGGGGTATAGTACGCACCGCGATACTGCACCATAATCGGGCGGTCATTGGCGATGAATTCCGCCAACAGGCTCAGCCCGTAAAGCACTGCAAAGATCCACAGCGACCAGTAGGCCCGGCGGTTGGCTTTGAAATTCTGCCACCTCCGCCGGTTCAGCGGTGACAGCCACCCCTGCCGCACGGGCGGCAGCGGACCGGGCGGCGTCGGCCGCAACCCCGGTTCGGGGTCGATCCGGGGGCGTGCCGGGTCCGGGCCGCGGGGGTAATCGTCGGGCAGGGCCATCTCAGGTCTCCCGCGTCTCGAAATCGATGCGGGGGTCGATCCAGACATACATCAGATCCGACAAGATGTTCACAAAGAGCCCGATCAGGCCAAAGACAAAGAGCGTGCCGAAGATCACCGGATAATCGCGGCTGACAGCCGCCTCAAACGCCAACCGCCCCAGACCGTCGAGCGAAAAGATCGTCTCGATGATCAGCGACCCGCCGAAGAACACGCCCACAAAGACCGCCGGAAACCCCGCGATGACGATCAGCATCGCGTTTCGGAACACATGGCCGTAAAGCACGCGGGTCTCCGCAAGCCCCTTGGCCCGCGCGGTCATCACGTATTGCTTCTTGATCTCGTCAAGAAAGGAATTCTTGGTCAGCAGCGTCAGCGTGGCAAAGGCCGAGATGGTGGAGGCCAGCACTGGCAGCGTGATGTGCCAGAAGTAATCCCCGATCTGCTGGATGAGCGTCATGTCATCGAATCCATCGGACGTCAGGCCACGCAACGGGAAAATCTGGAAATACCGCCCCCCCGCGAACACGACCAGAAGCAAGATAGCAAAAAGGAAGCCGGGGATCGCATAGGCCACGATGATGATGCCGCTGGTCCATGTGTCGAATTTCGACCCGTCTCGGGTGGCCTTGGCGATGCCCAGCGGGATCGAGACGATATAGGCGATCAGCGTCGACCATAGCCCCAGCGAGATCGATACCGGCAGTTTCTCGATCACCAGATCGATGACCGAGATCGAACGGAAATAGCTCTGCCCGAAGTCAAAGCGCGCGTAATCCCACATCATCAGGCCAAAGCGTTCGATGCCGGGAATATCCTCGGCCACGCATTCCGCGGCCCGCAGGTTGGGGGTGCCCGTAAAGCCCTCCTCGCAGACGATGCGGGCGAAATTGAACTGGATGCGCAACTCGTCGAGGAATTGCGGGGGCAGCCCCCGCGCGCCCTGATAATCGCTGCCCTCGATCTGTGCCTGACCGCCCGCATCGCCGCCGCCCCCGGAAATACCGGCAAAGACGTCGCCATCCCCTTCCAGCTGCGCGATCACCTGCTCGACCGGCCCGCCGGGCACGAATTGCGTCAGGGCAAAATTGATCACCATGATCCCCAAGAGCGTGGGGACCATCAGCAACATGCGTCTGAGGATATAGGCGCCCATTTGCCGCTACAGCACGCCCCGATCGCGCAGCACCTGCTCCGCTTCGGGATCGACCCACCAGAAATCGAGGAATCCGATGCCATAGGGTGGCAACGTCTCGGGGTAGCGGTAATGGTTGTAATAGGCGACCCAAGCGCTGTCGTTGTGCCACTGCGGCACCCGGATGCGCAGGGCGCGCAGCACCCGGTCCAGCGCCCGCACCGCCACCTCCATCTCCTCGCGGGTCTCTGAGCGCACCACGACCTCGACCAGCCGGTCGACGCCGTCATCGGCCAGCCCCGCCACATTGAACAGGCTCTCGTCCGCGCCGATGCTTCCAAACAGCTGCCGCAGCGCCGTGCCGGGCTCGTAGCCCGTCTGGAAGAAGTCCGTCACGATGTCGAAATCCGCGTCGCGTTGGCGCTGGCTGGCCTGCGCCCCGTCGACCCGGTTCAGCCGCGCGTTCACCCCGATGGCGCGCAGATTTTCGACATAAGGGTTGATGATCCGGTCAAACAGCGGCCCGGCGTTCAGGAATTCGACGTCCAGCGTCTGCCCAGCAGCGTTGCGCAGCATGCCGTCGTTGCCGGGCGTCCAACCGGCCTCTTCCAGCAGTGCCGTGGCGCGCCGCACCTGCGCGCGGTCAAGCGTCCGATCGGGATTCGACGGTGGTGTGGCAAAGGGCGGCTCAGTAAAGACCTCTTCGGGGATCAACCCGCGCAGAGGCTCCAAAATTGCCAGTTCCTCTGGCGTGGGCAGCCCCTCGGGCTCGAGATGCGTATTTTCCCAGAAACTGTCGATCGGCGCATAGAGACCGAAGAACAGCGTCTGGTTGGTCCATTCGAAATTGAACATCAGCGCGATCGCCTCGCGCACGCGGGGGTCCTGAAATTTCTCGCGCCGCAGGTTGAACACGAAACTCTGCCCCGGCGCGATCAACCCCTGAGGGATCGTCTCCTGAATCACCGTTCCATCGGCGAGCCGCGGAAAACTGTAGCTGTTCGCCCAGTTCTGGGAAGAGTTCTCTTGACGGAACAAGTAGTTCCCTGCCGTAAATCCCTCAAAAGCAGCGATGGAATCCGCGTAATATTCCACCCGGATACGGTCGAAATTATGCCGCCCGCGGTTGATCGGAAGGTCATTGCCCCAATAGTCGCGGTTGCGCACGAAGACCGTCGACCGGCCCGCATCGATCGCACCCACCACATAGGGTCCGGAGCCGACCAACGGCGTCAGCCGGCTTTCGTTGAATTCCCGCCCGCTGGCGATGTGGCTGGCTTGCGAAAACACCGGAAGACCACCCGCCGCCTCGATCCGGCCACGCAACTGGCTTTCGGGGTTGAAGTTGAACCGGATGGTGCGATCGTCGATCACCTCGGCGCTGTCGATGGTCAGGGGAATGTTGGCCCGGAAACTCGGCAGGCCTTCGTCGCGCAAGATCTCGTAGGAAAACAGCGCGTCCTGTGCCGTCACCGGCGTCCCGTCGGAAAACCGCGCTTCCTCCCGGAGGGTGAAGATGACGTAGGACCGGTCCTCGGGAAAGGCGATGGTCTCGCACAGCAGACAATAGCTCTCGCCGATGGTGTCGAGCGTGCCCTCCAGCAACGATTCAAAGAAGATGTTGGCCAGAACCGCCGGATTGCCCTGATTGGTATAGGGATGCAGTGAATCGAACGACCCCCCCGCGCTCGACCAGCTCATCGACATCTCGCCGCCCTGCGGCGCATCCGGGTTCACATAAGCGAGATGCTCGAAATCCGCCGGATAGGTCAGATCCTCAAGCCCGAAGGTGCCGACCGCATGGGTCACGATCAAGCCCTCCTGCGCGCGGGCGGGGTCGGCCGCCAGCGCCATCACCGCAGCGGCAATCAGCGGGAAGGTCATGCACAAGGCGCGGGGCAAGGAAAGATTTGCAAGGACTGCGGCAGGGCGTTCAGACATCAGGGTCTCCGGGCTCGTCCACTGTGGGGCAACATCCCCAGTATCTGGGTCGCATCACGTTAGAGACCACCCCTACCCGGGTTCAAGTTGAGATTGCGTGATCGGACCGTGTCCCGCAGGCGCGCCACCCGCAAGCGCCCAAGAAAAAGGCCGCCTCTGCAGGCGGCCCCGATCCATGGCATGCTTGCCCGCCTTATTGGAAGGTCGCCATGTAGGCGATCAGGTTGGCCCGATCCTCGACCTCGCGCATGCCGTTGTAGGCCATCGCAGTGCCCGGAGCATAGGCGCGCGGGTTCTCGAGGAAGGCCGACAGGTTCTCGGGCGTCCAAGCCCCGTCTTGCGCCATCAGGGCAGCCGAGTAGCTGAAGCCCTCGGCGGCATGCTTGGGCCGGTCAACGACACCATGCAGATAGGGACCCACGCGATTTACGCCCGGCTCGAGCACATGGCAAGCCGAGCACTGGCGCCACAGCCGCTCGCCCGCGGCGGGATCTGCGCTGGCATAGACATCGGCAAAGGCAACCTCGATCACCTCTTCGGCAGCCTCGGGTGCGGCCTCTTCCTCTTCGATGAGGATCGCGAAACCGCGCACGTCGTCATGACGCTCGATGTTGTACAGGCTCTCGGCGGCCCATCCGCCCAGCAAAAGCACCAACATGCCGCCGCAGACGGATGCGAATGCCTTGGTGATGGTCATCGTGTCGAACATGATCTTCCCATTCGGTATCGCCGTTTCGGGGCTATGTATGGGGTTTCGCCCCTGCATGGCAAGGTATAGAGAGCGCGACGAAACGCCCACATCCACAGGTAGACCCATGACCGGACGCATCGCCTTTCAGGGGGAACCCGGGGCCTATTCCCATCAGGCCATCCACGACGCCCGTCCGGGAATGGAGGCGCTGCCCTGCGCCAGTTTCGAGGATGCCATCGCCGCCGTCCAGACCGGTGCGGCCGATCAGGCGATGCTGCCGGTGGAAAACACCACCTATGGGCGCGTGGCCGACATCCACCGCCTGTTGCCCGCATCGGACCTGCATATCGTGGACGAGGTCTTTGTCCGCGTGCACATCAACCTGCTCGCCGTGCCCGGCGCGGAGATTTCAGACATTGCCGAGGCGCACAGCCATCTGGTCTTGCTGCCGCAATGCGCTCGTTTCTTGCGTGAGCATGACATCAAGGGTCAGGTCAGCCCCGACAATGCCCGCGCCGCCCGCGACGTGGCCGCATGGGGTGACCGCACAAAAGCCGCGCTCGCCTCGGAACTGGCGGCCGAAATCTACGGCCTGAACGTGCTCGCCCGCCATATCGAGGACAACGACACCAACACCACGCGCTTTCTCATCATGGACCGCAAGCCCGACATGACACGGCGCGCGGGTCACATGATGACCACCTTCGTGTTCCGCGTCCGCAACATTCCGGCCGCGCTGTACAAGGCGATGGGCGGCTTTGCGACCAATGGCGTGAACATGACCAAGCTGGAAAGCTACATGGTCGACGGGTCCTTCACCGCGACGCAGTTCTACGCCGATATCGAAGGCCACCCCGAAGACGAAAACGTCAAGCTCGCGCTTGAGGAGTTGAGGTATTTCACGAGCTTCCTCAAGATTCTCGGCACCTATCCGGCGGCTTCGGTGCGCGACTGACCCGATCTCGGACGCAAAAAGGCCCCGAGGAATCTTCCCTCGGGGCCGTTGTCCCGCGCTTGGTCGTGCTTGGACGCGCGCGTGCGGTGGCGGTTCTGACGATCAGTTCCGGACGCGGCTGATGATCCCGTTGACGGCGATGCGGTCGCCTTCTTCTTCGAACCGGGCGAGGGCGATCAGTTCACCACGGGTGAAATCTGCAGCATTCACGCCCAGATCATCGGCAACCTGCGCCAGCCAGTCGTTCCGGCCGGCCTCATTGCGCGTCGACACGCTGGTGTCGGCGGCACCGACACCGCGGACAGCCTGCAGATTGCGGGCATGGGCATTGTCGCCCTCCTCGATGGCGCGCTCGATGGCGGCCGCGACGCCGCGACGTTCGCTCGTGGCTGCATCCAGGTTCGATCCGCCGGAGAGGATGAAGTTGACCAGCGTCTGGTCGTTCTCCTCATAGGCGCGCTCAAGCTGCACCAGTTCGGCCGTGGTGAAGCTGCCTGCGCTCACGCCGAGCGAGGTTTCCAGCTGGTTCTGCGCAAAAGCCGGAGCAGTGATCGCAAGAGCGGCGGCGGTGACAAGAAACAGGTTTTTCATGACTTGGGTCCTTTCGGGTTTTCAATCTGTCCGGAGATGTTTCCGGGAGGGTTTGGTCTCGGCGTCTGTGCCGTCGATGAGAGGAAGATCGGTCTTTCACACCTCTCGTTCAACTCACATGAGAAGGATTTTCGTGTGATAATGGTGCGCATATGCACATATTTGTTTGCCAATGCACCAGCCATCACGCAGCCTCTCGGATGCGTGAAAAAGTATCTGAAATCAGTGATTTGAATTCCGATTATTCACGAAATCGCGAGCCTTTGGTGATCCTTCCTGCCAGGTGGCACCGGATGATCACGGCGCAGCGCGAGTCACCCCCATGATGATGCCTAGCGGCAGTCAGACGGAATGGATCAGGGCTTGAACCGCGTCATCGGCGGCAGGCGCATCAGCGCGGGATGGGGAAAATTCCGTTTCGCAGTGATCGCGTAGAAGCTTTCGACGATGCCCAGATCGGTGTCGAGCTTCGTCAAGACGCCCGCGCCGATCTCGTCGGCCATGACCACGGCCGGGGCCAGCGCCACGCCCACATCTTGCCGCGCCAGCAGGCGGACCATGGCCATGTCATCGACCTCGGCCGCGATCTTGGGCACGATCCCCTTGCGCGCGCACAGCGCGTCAAACCCTGTCCGGATCGAACTTTCCGTGGGCACGATCAAGGGCTGGCGCGACAAAATCCCCGTGCTGTCGCGCCCGCGCACCCGTTCGGGCGTGCCGATCAGCGCCACGGGCTGCGCCGCGATCCGTTCGGCCATCAACTCAGGGTATGCGGCCGCGTCATGGGGGTCGGTGGACAGCACCACATCCAGAGACAGGCCCGCCAACCGCGGCAAGAGCGTCGCGGCAGACCCCGAGACCAGCGCCAAAGGCACCTTCCCCAGCACGGGCTTGAGAAACCGGATCTGGAAATTGCGCGACAGCGTCGACAAGGCACCGACCCTTAGCGGCCGGTCGCGCCCCACCCCGTCGCCCAAGGCGGCCAGCAGATCCTCGCCCGTGCCAAAGATGCGCTCGGCATGATCCAGCGCGATCCGCCCCGCCTCGGTCAGGATCAACTGCCGACCCTTGCGCTCGAACAGCGCGTGGCCCAGCCGTTCCTCCAGCTGCTTGATCTGCGTCGACAGGGCCGATTGCGACAGGTTCAGCCGCTCGGCTGCGCGGGTCAGGTGCCCCTCGTGCGCGACCTCGCGGAAATAGCGCAGGTGATGATAGTTCAGCCGGTCCATATTCGACTTTCTAGAACGTTCGGACCGGCCGCGCAGCAGTTACTGAAAGCCGATCAACCAATCGGCCAGCGCGATCCAGACCGGGATCGACAAGATGGCCACCGGCGTCCCGATGCCGGTCGAGGTGCCGACATAGGCGCCCGGGTTCGCCTCTGGCAGAGCCGCACGCAGCGTCGGCGGGCCCGAGATGTCGGAGCTTGAGGCTGCCATCACCGCCAGCAAAACCACACCCCCGCCCGAGAACCCGGTCAGGTGATGGGCGATCATCCCCGCGCCAAAGCCCAGCGCGCCATGCACGAAGGGTGCTGCAATGCCGTAAGCCACATAGGCGTGCGCGACCTTGCGCATCTCGCCCAGCCGCAGCCATGCCTCCATCCCCATGATCAGCATCATGATCGACAACAATCCACGGAACAGCGGCTCGTAGAAACTGGCGTAGACTTGTTCGGGCCGCCCCAGCAGGCCAAGGGCCAGGCCTAAAACTAGCGCGGAAATCGCGGGGCTTTTCAGCGTGTCGGTCAGGATCTCCCTGACAAGATTGGCATTCTCGCCACCACCCATTGCCATCACCGCCGTGCCGCCGCCTGCAGGCGTAGCCGGCATGGCGCGCGCGGCGCACATCCGCGCCAGCAAGATCGCCGTGACCAGCGCGGCGATATCCATGAAGGGATAGAGCGCGCCGATGAACCCTTCATAAGCAATGCCCTCCGCGTCGAGCATCACCATGCCCGCAGCCAAGGTCGAGGCCGAGACAGCCCCGAAAAGCCCAGTCGTCGCCATACCGTCCATTGGGGTTACGCCCTTCGTGCGCGCCAATGTCCGCGAGCCAAGCAACACGATGACCACGCCCACCAAAGCTGCGGCAATCGCGGGAACCGCCAGCGCGACCAGATCGGCCTCGCGCACCGAGATGCCGGCGCCAAGGCCGACCTTCAGCAGCAGCACCAGCACGATGAACTTGTAGACCGGCGCGGGCACCTCCAGCTTGCTGCCAAGGGCGGCCAGCATCATGCCGCCGATCAAGAAGGCCAGCGTCGGTTTTTGCAATTGCGCGACCAGCGTCGCGGCAATGTCAAACGTCATGTCCATGGCGCGCACCCCTTGCGTCCGGTTTCCGGTGCATGGGGTATGGCGAGGACCATCGAGAAATAAAAATTCAGATAATGCGATTTTCGTTCTGTTTCATGGAACGATAAACCCAAGCCCCCACAGCGTCGCCATGCCCGCGACGATGGCCCAGATCGCGTTCTTCGTCCAAAGCCCGACACCCAGCGCAAGCGCGGCGGCAATGATCCGCACCGGATCAAGCTGCCCGCCCGTCGCCTCGGGCCACAGTATCAGCGGCGTCACCATCGCGGGCAGGATGCCGACGGCAGTGTATCGCAGATGACGCAAAAGCCATGGGGGCAATTGCCGGTCGCCCAGAATGCCCAGAAAGGAAAACCGGATCAGGAAGGTACCCAGACCCAGCGCAAGAATGATGAACCACAGGTCGGCGGGCGTATAGTTCACCGGCGCGCCTCCATCCGGCGCTCGACCTCGGCGCCCACGATCATCGCGGCCAGACCTGCCGCCAAAAGCCACAGGTTCCAAGGCAGGAAGGCCAGCGTGATCGCCATGACCACCGAGGTCAGCGCGGCGGCAACATGGGCGAGCGTGCGCAACGCCGGCGCGATCAGCGCGATGAAGGTGATCGGCACTGCGAAATCGAGGCCCAGCGCGGGCGGAATGGCCTCGCCCACCATGATCCCCAGCGCTGTCGCACCAACCCAGACCGGGATGATCGGCGTCGCGGTGCCGAAGAAGAAGGCGACCTTTTCGGCGGTGCTCTGGTCGGGCCGCGCCTCGTAATCCGCGTGGCCCAGCGCATAGGTCTGGTCGACGTTCATGTAGGCTATGAGCGCACGCTGCCAGATCGGCGCGCTGCCCAGATGCGGGGCAAGCGAGGCGGAATACATCGCCATCCGCAGGTTCACCGCCAAGGCCGAGGCGACGACGATCAGCGTGGGCGCGTTGTCGGCCATCAGCTGCAGCGCGGTGAATTGCGAGGCGCCCGCAATCACCAGCACGGTGAAACCCATGACTTGCGCGATGTTGAGACCCGCCTCGGTGCCCACGACGCCGAACAGCAGGCCGAAGGGGGCCACAACGATGACGAAGGGCAGTGCTGTTCGAAGCCCGCGCAGATAAGCGGTTCGGGGACTGGATGCGGACATGGGGGCGGGGTAGCCTTTGGGGCGCGGATGTTGAGCCCCGTCTAGGCGAGGCGGGGCGCGGATGCAATTGAGGCCGCGTGGCGCGCGGCATCAGGGGATGTGATGGGCATGGACGACAAGCCTTTGGGCGTGATCCTTGCAGGCGGCGCGGGACGGCGGATCGGCGGCGGCAAGCCGTTCGTGCTGCTGGCAGGGCAGTCTTTGCTGGCACATGTGGTGGCGCGGCTGGCACCGCAATGCCGGGCGCTGGCGATTAACGCAAATGATCGGGCCGGCCATGACAGGCACGGGTTGCCGGTGATCGCGGATGCGGATGGCGGCGGCAACGGTCCCTTGGCGGGGATCTTGGCGGCGATCCGCTGGGCGGCGGCGCAAGGCGCGAGCCATGTGCTGACCGCGCCGGTCGACACGCCCTTTCTGCCCGTCGATCTGGCTGAACGGCTGGCGGGTGCAGCGGCCCCGGTCGCGCTGGCGGCCACGCACGACGGGGTGCACGGCACCTGCGGGCTGTGGTCGGTCGCGCTGGCCGATCCTTTGGCCATGGCGCTCGTGGCGGGGGTGCGGCGGGTGACGGACTTCGCCGAGGCGCAAGGCGCGGTCCCGGTGATCTTTCCCGCGGCCGGGGCCTTCGTGAACGTCAACACACCCGAGGATCTGGCCGACGCCGAGGCGCGGCTAGCGCGGGGATGACCGGCATCGACACGATCATCATGGTCGACTGGTCGGCGCGGTCGGCACCATCGCCCGCGCGGCGTACCAAGGATGCGATCTATGTCGCCGAGGTCGCACCCGGACACCGCTCCGTCACCTATTGCCGGACCCGGGCCGAGGCCACCGCCCATCTGACCGCCCGGTTCGCGGCCGCGCTGGCCGAGGGTCGGCGCGTGCTGGCGGGCCTTGATTTCCCCTTTGCCTATCCGCGCGGCTTTGCCGAGGCGCTGACCGGGCGGGCCGATCCCTTCGCGGTCTGGGGCTGGTTGGCTGACGCGATCGAGGATGACGAGCGAAACGCCAACAACCGGCTGGAGGTGGCCGACAAGATCAACGCCCGGTTCAAGGCCGAGGGGCCGTTCTGGTCGCACCCCGTGGGCAAATCGCCCCTGCACGTGCCCTTTCGCAAGCCGCCCCACGCGGGCTTTCCCTTTGCCGAGCGGCGCAAGGTGGAACTGGCCGCGCCCGGGGCCAGCACCTGCTTTCAGCTCTACGGAAACGGCGCGGTGGCAAGCCAGACGCTGCTGGGCCTGCCCCGTCTGCACGCCTTGCGGCAGCGGTTCGGCGACACCTTGGCCGTGCGCCCCTTTGAGGATCGCGAGGCGCCGATCGTGTTGGCCGAGGTCTATCCCGCGATCCTGTCGGCCGAGATCAAGCGCCGCCAAAAACCGGACGAGGTGGCGGACGCGGCGCAGGTCCGCGTTCTGGCCGCGGGTTTTGCAGGGCTTTCACCCGAAAGGCTCGACGCGATGCTGCGCGAGGGCGACAGGAAGGAAGGCTGGATCGCGGGGCTGGGGCACGCGGCGGAGTTGATCGCCGCGCTTGGATCCTGAATGGGGCGTTTTCCTGCAGGAAAACGGAGCGAAAAACTGCAGTTTTCCCGTGCGGTTTCCCGCGCAAACCGGCCCCGCCCTCAGTCGAAGGTACCCGCCACCCGCCCGATCAACATGAAGGCGCGCGCCGTCCGCGTGCCGGCCATCGCCACGATTTCAGCATCCGAGGCGTTCTTTTCGAATTCCATGAAGGTGCGGTCGAAATGGCGCAGGAAATGGTGCGCGGCATCACGGAACACCGGGTCCTTCTTCATCCGGCCGGCCGCGAGCACGAGGCTGGAGCGGTCATGAATGCCGCCCAAAGCCGCGATGGTGCGCCCCCGTTCGCCTTGGGCAAAGCGGCGCCAGATCTCGGGGCGGGCGCGGTCGGGACGCAGGTCGTCCATATAGATGCCATCTTGGCTGAGCAGCGTCAGCACGTCCTGACTGGCACGGATAAGGCGCTCGGTCGCTCGATCCTCCAGCGCGCGGCGCAGTGTCCGGAAGCCTTCCTTGTCATGCTCGTTCTCGGGGAAATTTAGCGCCTTGATAAAATCGGCGACCGAGATCGGATCTTTCTCCACCGGAGTGGCGAAGGCGAGGCCGGGCTGCGGCTGGTCCGGGGTGGCCACTGCCTGAACGACGGCGGCACGATCCTCGGGCGGGGGCAGCACACGCAGCGAGGAAAACACCGCCGGTGCGCCCGATTGGGCGGCGCGGGTGCTTTCGACCAATTCCTCCAGTTTTTCGACCACGGCGGGGCGCAATTCCATCGTCGCGCGCTGCTGCTGGTCGACATAGGCTGCGCGCATCGCGTCGATGGAGGCCTGTAGCCGCGCCGCCTCTTCGCGCAGACCGCGGGCCGTGCGGGCGGCAGTGGCCGCGACCCAGATCAGGGCGATGGGCATGAGGATGGCGAGGATGGTCAACACGCCATCGGCAAAGCCGCCCGGATTCCCCTCGTCCTCACCGGTGTTGAGAAAGATCACGGCGACAAGCCACACGCAGGTCAGGATGCCCGCACCAACCTCGATCCCGGTGATGCGCCGCGACGGTTCCTCCCGGGCATATAGACCCAGTTCGAGGGTCGTTGGCTTGGGCTGGTCGGGCATGTGCGGCGGGGGCCCTTCGGGTCGGGTGATGGGATCAGACGTAGGAAATGCTGAGGATTTCGTAA
Organism: Roseicyclus mahoneyensis; assembly: GCF_003148775.1. Lineage (GTDB taxonomy): Bacteria > Pseudomonadota > Alphaproteobacteria > Rhodobacterales > Rhodobacteraceae > Roseicyclus > Roseicyclus mahoneyensis. The sequence goes on along the minus strand of NZ_QGGW01000005.1, from coordinate 172,885 downwards.
TCCTTGTCGCCGCCGGGTGTCTTGACCTCGACGCTATCGCCCTCTTCCTTGCCGATCAAGGCGCGGCCAAGGGGTGAACTGATGTTGAGCATGCCCTTTTCGATATTCGCCTCGGCCTCGCCCACGATCTGGTAGGTCTTTTCCACGTCATCCTCGTCGACCAGCACCACGGTCGCGCCGAACTTGATCGGGCCCGACAGGGTTTTGGGATCGATCACGTTGGAGCGGCTGATGAGACCCTCCAGCTCCTTGATGCGGCCCTCGATGAAGGACTGCTTTTCCTTGGCCGAATGATACTCCGCATTCTCCGACAGGTCGCCGTGTTCGCGCGCCTCGGAAATGGCCTGAATGATCGCCGGGCGCTCGACGCTTTTCAGCTGCTTCAGCTCATCATTGAGGAGCTTGTAGCCCGCCGGGGTCATCGGGATCTTTTCCATGAAATTGGCCTTGGATTTGTAAGGGCATGGGACCGTTCAGGCCCGGCAGGTTAGGGCCGAACGTAACGGGGTTCAACGGGATATACGTGGGTGTCAGCTGCCGCCCGCGACGCCGATTGCCACGCCGCCGGACAAGGTGACGCCGGCGGACGGGCGTGGCTCGGGGCGCTCGGGCTCGCCATCGGCACCGCAAGACGCCAGAAGCGCAAGCGCGACCACGGCAGTGAGAACGCGGATCATCATGACAAAAGCTCCTTCCAGCGGGCGATCTGGGCGCGCACCTGCGCGGGCGCGGTGCCGCCGTAGGAGATGCGCGAGGCGACGGAATTGTCGACGCCCAGCACGGCGAAGATATCTTGCGTTATGCCCGGATGAACAGAGCGCATCTGATCGAGGCTCAGGTCCGGCAAATCCTTGCCCGCCGCCTCGGCCATGGCGACCAGCGTGCCGGTGACGTGATGGGCGTCGCGGAACGGCAGCCCAAGGACGCGCACCAGCCAGTCGGCGAGATCCGTGGCGGTGGAAAAGCCCGAGCCCGCGGCGGCGGCGAGGGCCTCGCGGTTGGCGGTCATGTCGCGGACCATGCCGTCCATCGCGGCGAGCGCCAGCATCAGGTTGTCGGCGGCGTCGAAGACCTGTTCCTTGTCCTCCTGCATGTCCTTGGAATAGGTCAGCGGTAGGCCCTTCATCACCATCATCAGCGCGACATTCGCGCCGAAGATGCGCCCGATCTTGGCCCGGATGAGCTCGGCGGCGTCGGGGTTCTTTTTTTGCGGCATGATCGAGGAGCCGGTGGAGAACTTGTCGGACAGGCGCACGAAACGGAACTGGGCCGAGGACCAGATCACAAGCTCTTCGGCAAAGCGCGACAGGTGCATCGCGCAGATCGAGGCGGCGGCGAGGAATTCCAGCGCGAAATCACGGTCGGAAACGGCATCGAGGGAATTGGCCATGGGCCGGTCGAAGCCCAAGGCGGCGGCGGTCATGTGCCGGTCAATGGGAAAGGAGGTTCCGGCAAGGGCGGCCGCGCCCAGAGGGCTTTCGTTCATGCGCGCCCGCGCATCGGCAAAGCGCGAACGGTCACGCGCCAGCATTTCGACATAGGCCATCATGTGGTGGCCCCACGTCACGGGTTGCGCAGTCTGCAGATGGGTAAAGCCGGGCATGACCCAATCGGCGCCCTGTTCGGCCTGCGCGATGAGCGCGCGCATCAAGGCCTCTATCCCCGTGGTGGCGGCGTCGCATTGGTCGCGGACCCAGAGGCGGAAATCGGTCGCCACCTGATCGTTGCGCGACCGCGCGGTGTGCAGGCGGCCCGCGGGTTCGCCGATGACCTCCTTCAGCCGGGCTTCCACGTTCATGTGGATGTCTTCGAGCGCGGTCGAGAATTGGAACGTGCCGCCCTCGATCTCTGACAAGACCGTGAGCAGGCCTTCCCGGATCGCCTGCGCGTCGCTATCACTCAATATGCCGGTGGCCGCCAACATCGCCGCATGGGCGCGGGACCCTTCGATGTCTTGCTTCGCCAGTCGCTTGTCGAACCCGATCGAGGCATTGATCGCCTCCATGATCGCGTCCGGCCCGGCGGCGAAGCGCCCGCCCCACATGGCATTGGCGGTTTTGTCGGTCATGGTCTGGCCCTTTGGAGGTTTCCTGATGATCCGCGGATTGCGTCTTGCAGTGCTCTACCTTGCTGCAAGCTTGGGTGCAAATGCTGCCGTGGCCCAAGACCTGTCGGCCTATCTGACCGGCGAGATGCGGGGGCTGGTGATCCACGCGACCCCGGTGGCGGCCTCAAGCCTGCCCTATCTGCATGTCGACGAGACGGAGGGGACGCTCTCGGATTACGCCGGGCGCTATGTCGTCCTGAACTTCTGGGCGACGTGGTGCGCGCCCTGCCGCGAGGAGATGCCGTCGCTGCAGAACCTGCAAAATGCCTTAGGTGGTGAGGATTTCGCAGTGGTCACGCTGGCCACGGGCCGCAACCCGCCGCAGGCGATAAGGCGCTTCTTTGAGGAGATCGGGGTGGAGACCCTGACGCAATACCGCGACATCAACCAGCAGATCGCCCGCGAGATGGGGGTCTTCGGCCTGCCGATCACGGTGATCTTGAACCCCGAAGGGCAGGAGGTCGCCCGGCTGAGGGGCGACGCGCATTGGGACAGCCCCGAAGCGCTGGCGCTGATCGAGGCGTTGATGGCGGGCGGCGAGGGGTGAGGGGGCTCTGCCCCCGTCCCTGCGGGACTCCCCCGGGATATTTTTGAAACAGAGAAGAGAGGCGCTGTAACCGTGATGCGGGATCAGCGCAGCACCGCATGGCGATGGCAGGTGGTGACGTGGTCGTTCACCAGCCCGCAGGCCTGCATCCAGGCATATGTGATGGTGGGGCCGCAGAAGCGGAAGCCCGCTTTTTTGAGGTCCTTCGACAGCTTTTCGCTGAGCGGCGTGAAGCCGGGCACGGAGGCGAGATCCGGGCGGTCAGGCTGCAGCGGCGCGCTGTCGACATAGGCCCAAATCCGGTCGGCAAAGGCGTCGGGACCGCCGAGGTCGAGGAAGGCGCGGGCGTTGGTGATCGTGGCCTCACACTTGCCGCGGTGGCGCACGATGCCGGGATCGGCCAGCAGGCGGGTGACCTCCGTTTCGCCCCAACGGGCGATCACCTCCGGATCGAAACCGGCGAAGGCCGCACGGAAGGCCTCACGCTTGCGCAGGATGGTGATCCAGGACAGGCCCGCCTGAAAGCCGTCGAGGATCAGCTTTTCCCACAGCGCGCGGCCATCGTGTTCGGGCACGCCCCATTCGGTGTCGTGATAGGCGACATAAAGCGGATCGGTTCCGCACCAGCCGCAGCGCCCGACGTCATGCATCCCGAGATCTCCGGACAATTGGAACAAAATGCCAACCTTGTCCTTTTGTTAAGGGGTGGGGTGGCATCGAGGCAAGGGTGTTGCGACGGCGGAGGTGCGGTGATGGGCCATATGCGGGGCAAGCTGGTGGATGCGGGTCTGGGCAGCCCGCTGGATGTCGCCATCACGCAGCGCGACCGGGGCACGCTGGCCATGGTGCGGCAGGCGCTGGAGCGCGGCGATGCGGCGCTGGCCTATCAGCCGGTGATGCGGGCGGATGGCGCGGGCGTGGCTTTTTACGAGGGGTTGATCCGGGTGCTGGACGACACCGGGCGGGTGATCCCCGCGCGCGATTTCATCGGGGTGGTCGAGGATCAGGATCTGGGGCGGCAGATCGATTGCGTCGCGCTGAAACTGGGGTTGAGCGCGCTGCGCGCGCATCCGACGCTCAGGCTGTCGATCAACATGTCGGCGCGGTCGGTCGGGTACCCGGACTGGATGCAGGTCTTGCGCCGCGCCATCCGGCAATGGCCCGAGATCGTGCACCGGCTGATCCTCGAGATCACCGAAACCAGCGCGATGCAGATGCCCGAAATCGTCAAGATCTTCATGGAGGATCTGCAGGACAAGGGGATCGTCTTTGCACTGGATGACTTCGGCGCGGGGCAGACGGCATTCCGGCATCTGAGGCATTTCTGCTTCGACATCGTCAAGATCGACGGCGCTTTCGCGCGCAACGTGAGCGCGGATGCCGACAATCAGGTGCTTTACGAGGCATTGATTTCACTGGCGCGGCATTTCGACATGCTGGTGGTGGCCGAAGCGGTCGAGACCGAGGAGGAAGCGCGCTGGCTGACGGCGGCGGGGGTCGATTGCCTGCAGGGCTACCATTACGGCGCGCCGACCTTCCGCCCGCCTTGGGCACCGGAGGGCAAACGGGCGGCCCTGCCACCGTGACCGGGCGCCAGGCCGCGCAACCGCAGGCTGAGACACACTGTCCATTGTGTCGCAGGGGGTGAGAGGGTTACCAGAAGGTTGGAGAGATGAACCGGCCCTGCGCCCCGCGTCATGGGGATGCCGCGCCTGTCACGAAAGGGTAATCCATGACCAATGTCGTCATCGCCTCGGCCGCGCGCACGCCGGTGGGCAGTTTTCTGGGCGCCTTCGCCAACACACCGGCCCATGAGCTGGGTCGCATCGCCATCGAAGCCGTGGTCGAACGCGCGGGCGTCGACAAGGCCGAGGTGAGCGAGACGATCCTGGGCCAGGTGCTGACCGCGGCACAGGGGCAGAACCCGGCGCGTCAGGCGCATATCAACGCGGGCCTTCCGCAAGAAGCTGCGGCTTGGGGCATCAACCAGGTCTGCGGCTCGGGCCTGCGGGCGGTGGCGCTGGGTGCGCAGCACATCATGCTGGGCGATGCGTCCATCGTGGTGGCCGGCGGGCAGGAGAACATGTCGATGAGCGCGCATGCCGCCAACCTGCGGCAGGGCCAGAAGATGGGCGACATGTCCTATATCGACACGATGATCCGTGACGGGTTGTGGGATGCGTTCAACGGCTACCACATGGGCCAGACCGCCGAGAATGTCGCGCAACAGTGGCAGATCAGCCGCGAGATGCAGGATGAATTCGCGGTCGCCAGCCAGAACAAGGCCGAAGCCGCACAGAAAGCGGGGCGTTTCGCCGACGAGATTGCAGCGGTGACGATCAAGACCCGAAAGGGCGACGTGACCGTGGACGCGGACGAATACATCCGCCACGGCGCGACCATGGATGCGATGGCCAAGCTGCGCCCCGCCTTCACCAAGGACGGTTCGGTCACGGCGGGCAATGCCTCGGGCCTGAACGATGGCGCGGCGGCGACGCTGCTGATGTCGGTCGATGAGGCCGCACGGCGCGGGATCACGCCACTGGCGCGCATCGCCTCCTACGCGACCGCCGGTTTGGACCCGTCGATCATGGGCGTAGGCCCGATCTATGCCAGCCGCAAGGCGCTGGAAAAGGCCGGATGGTCGGTCGGAGATCTGGATCTGGTCGAGGCGAACGAGGCTTTCGCGGCACAGGCCTGCGCGGTGAACAAGGACATGGGCTGGGACCCGGCGATCGTGAACGTGAACGGCGGCGCCATCGCCATCGGCCACCCGATCGGCGCCTCGGGCTGCCGGGTGCTGAACACGCTGCTGTTCGAGATGAAGCGCCGCGATGCCAAGCGGGGGCTTGCCACGCTGTGCATCGGGGGCGGCATGGGTGTCGCGCTCTGCGTCGAACGTCCGTAAGCCAGGCATGGGAACTGGGGCGCCTCCGGGCGCCCTTTTTCTTTGTGACGCATGGCCATAGTTGGCGAAACAAAGTTGCGTCGGTCGCGCCGTCCGCGTAACACCATTACCTGAACGATACGCCAGACTGGAGGAGATCATGGCAAAAGTAGCACTCGTCACCGGCGGAAGCCGCGGCATCGGTGAGGCCATTTCCAAGGCCCTGAAGGCGGAGGGCTACGAAGTCGCCGCCACCTATGCCGGAAATGACGAGAAGGCCGCGGCCTTCACCGCAGAGACCGGCATCAAGACCTACAAATGGAATGTCGCCGATTACGACAGCTCCAAGGCCGGCATCGCGCAGGTCGAGGCGGATCTGGGCCCGATCGACATCGTGGTGGCCAATGCAGGCATCACGCGTGACGCGCCCTTCCACAAGATGACGCCCGAGCAGTGGAAAGAGGTGATCGACACCAACCTGACGGGCGTGTTCAACACCGTCCACCCGGTCTGGCCCGGCATGCGCGACCGCAAGTTCGGCCGCGTGATCGTGATTTCCTCGATCAACGGGCAAAAGGGGCAGTTCGGGCAGGTCAACTATGCCGCGACCAAGGCGGGCGACCTGGGCATCGTAAAATCGCTTGCGCAAGAAGGCGCGCGGGCGGGGATCACCGCCAACGCGATCTGCCCCGGCTACATCGCCACCGAGATGGTGATGGCCATCCCCGAGGAGGTGCGCGCAAAGATCGTCGCGGGCATTCCGGCGGGCCGTCTGGGCGAGCCCGAGGAAATTGCCCGCTGCGTGGTGTTCTTGGCATCCGAGCAGTCAGGCTTCATCAACGGCTCGACGATTTCGGCAAACGGGGCGCAGTTCTTCGTCTGAGTTCTTGAGATTGAAACGCAAAAGGCCGGGCTTGACCCGGCCTTTTCCATGTCCGGTCTGCCGTTACGGGATCAGGCGCGGCGCGAAAACAGGCCAAATTCGCCGCGCCAGAAATAGGCGGCGCATTCCTGACGGGCCGCGACGATCTGGGCGCGAACCTGTGCAGTGTGAGCGAAATTTTCCATCGGTGACATCCTTCCATCAAGGAGAACACCTCCCCTTGGTGAAATTTAGGTCAGCGATGATGACCCGACTAGCCGCAAGATCGCATTTCCGGGTTTCGCCCGGCGCAAGGCTATATCGGGTCGATGTGTGGCGCCGCGCCAGCGGTTGGCGCGGCAGATCGCGTCAGTTGGCCAGACGCGAAATCTCTTCCTTCAGGCGCAGTTTTTCCTTTTTCAGCTCGCGCACAACCAGGTCATCGACCGCCGGGCTGCGTTGTGCCTGTTCCACCTTTTCCGAGAGGGTCGCGTGCTTCTTCTTCAGTTCCTGCAGGTGAGACCCAAGTGACATAAAAGTCCTCCTCTCCGATGTGACTGCCGTGTGACAAGTGCAACACGGAAGTTGAGTCGTGTCACGCAAAACAACCAGCGGGATTGTTCAAATGCGATGTACCGCCGATCAGCCCAAGGCCAGTGGCGCGGCATGGCGCAGCACGGCCTCGGCTTGGGGGGTGAAATCGGGCGCGTCGGCGGCGTGGCTTGGGCCTTCATGTACAAGAAAGGGCGGCAGCAGGCGAAAGGGCGCGCGGGCGGATTTGCGCGCCCGGATCACGACGCGGTTGGCGGCACGGCCCGAGCGGGACTGGATCGGCAGGACCGTGATGGCGCCAAAGCCAGTCTGCAGGGCGGACAGGCAATCAGGCAAACGTTCTGCGGTCTGGATCAGTGTCAGCCACCCCCGCGGTGCAAGCCGCGCGCGGGCCGTGGCGATCCAGTCGCCCAGCGACGTCTCGGCCCGGTTCGCCGCCTCGCGCCCAGTGTCGCGGGAGGCTGTTCCGTCGTTGGCCGCGAAATAGGGCGGGTTGGTCACGACATGATCGAAGCAAAGCTGGCGCAGGTCGGCAGGCAGATCGGTCAGATCGGCCTCGATCACGGTCATGTCGGCCCCAGCCTCGGCCGCGTTCAGGCGCGCAAGGGCGGCATAATCGGGCTGTCGTTCCACCCCCACCATCCGCAAGCCGGGCACGCGGGCATGCAGGCACAGCGCAGCAGTGCCCACGCCGCAGCCCAGATCCAGCACCGATTGGCCCGGCAAGGCGGGACAGGCGGCGGCGAGATAGACAGGATCGGTTGCGGCGCGGTAGCCGACCCGGGGCTGCGTGATCTGCACCCTGCCGCCCAGAAAGGCGTCGCGGGTGGTGCTCACTCGGTCACCGGCAGGTTGTTGTCGCGCAGGACCACGCGGGCCTCGAAGGCGTCAGCGCGGCGCACCAGCAGACGGCGCGGCAATATGCCGATGGAGCCCTCGAGCACGCTCATATGGACGTCCAACTCGAAGACCTCTATACCCTCGCCGGACAAAAGCGCCGAGGCGAAGGCGATCTCGGTCGGGTCGGTGCTGCGCATGATCTCTAGCATGAAACCGATGTAGGCAGGCCGGGGCCGCTTGTCGAGACGGGCGCGGCGCAAGGCATAGGGGAAGGACGGGCGCATGAGCCTCGACACTGCAGCGACAGCGCCGCATGAACGGATGCAATCCGCGCTGGCCGATGATCTGGCGGCGGTGAATGCGCTGATCCGCGACCGGATGGCGTCGAAACACGCGCCCCGCATCCCCGAGGTCACCGCCCATCTGGTCGACGCCGGCGGCAAGCGCGTGCGCCCGATGCTGACGCTGGCCGCGGCGCGTATGTGTGGCTACGAGGGCAGCGCGCATCAGAAGCTGGCGGCGACGGTGGAGTTCATCCACACCGCGACGCTACTGCATGACGACGTGGTGGACGAGAGCCACAAGCGGCGCGGGAGGCCGACGGCGAACCTGCTGTGGGACAACAAGTCGAGCGTTCTGGTCGGTGACTACCTGTTCGCGCGGTCGTTTCAATTGATGGTTGAAACGGGCAATCTGCGCGTTCTCAACATCTTGTCGAACGCGGCCGCCGTGATCGCCGAGGGCGAGGTCTTGCAGCTGACCGCAGCGATGAACCTTGCCACGACCGAGGACATTTACCTGCAGGTCATCCGCGGCAAGACCGCCGCCCTGTTCGAGGCCGCCTGCGAGGTCGGCGGCGTGATCGCCGATCAGCCCGAGGGCGTGGTGCGCGGGTTGGCGGCCTACGGTGATGCACTGGGTATCGCGTTCCAGATGGTCGACGACCTGCTGGATTGGGGTGGCAGCGACGGCGTTCTGGGCAAGAACACGGGCGATGATTTCCGCGAGCGCAAGCTGACCTTGCCAGTTATCCGCGCCGTGGCCCGCGCCGATGCGGCGGAGAGGGCATTCTGGGTCCGCACGATCGAGAAGGGCGACCAGCGCGAGGGCGATCTGGAACAGGCGATGGCGCTTCTGCTCGCACATGGAACGCTGGAGGAAACGCGCATCGAGGCGCTGGACTGGGCGGCGCGCGCCAAGGTTGCACTTGATCCAGCGCCACAGCATCCGTTGCGCGACATGATGGCCGATCTGGCCGATTACGTCGTGGCGCGCCTGACCTGAGCGTCGGCTTGTTATAGAAGATTCAGGCGGGGAGAAGCCGGGCGGCTGCGACCCACCAATCGGGTCGGTCCTGCAGGTCGAGGGCCGCCTGTGTTGCGGCCGCCTCAGTGGCGAAAAGGCCAAAACAGGTGCCGCCCGATCCCGACATGCGCGCAAGCAGGCAACCGGGCCGCGCGTTCAGATGGTCGATCACCCGCCCGATTTCGGGGACCAGCGCGCGGGCGGGCGGTTCCAGATCGTTGCGCGTGTCGCAAAGCCAATCCGACAGCGCGGCGGCATCTTGCCAACCCTGCGCCGGAATGTCGGGCAATGGGGTGTTGTCGGGCGAGGTCAGCTTCTTGAACACGGCGCTGGTCGGAACCTCGATGCCGGGATTGATCAGAACCACCCAAAGCGGCGGCAGCGGCGGTAAGGGGGCCACAATCTCGCCGATGCCCAACATGCGCGCCGGTTTCCGAAACAGGCAGACGGGCACATCGGCGCCAAGCGACAGCACGGCGGCGGCATTGGGCAGGGCGAGATCCCAGAACGCGGCCAGACCACGCAAGGTCGCCGCCGCATCGGCAGAGCCGCCGCCGATGCCGCCGGCATGGGGCAAATGCTTGTCGAGCGTGATGGCCGCGCCTTGCCCCGGCGGGAAGAGTTCGGCCGCCTGCCAGATCAGATTGCGCCGGTCGGCGGGCACACCGGCGGCGCGCGGACCGGTGACCGTCAGCGACAGATCGTTAGAGGGCGCGATGTCGATCCTGTCGCCCAGATCGGCGAACACCACAACGGAATCGAGCAGATGATAGCCGTCATCCCGCCGCCCGGTGACATGCAGCGCAAGATTGACCTTGGCCGGCGCGAACAACCTCACTGGGTTTCGCCCACCCCGCCCTCATCGGCCAGCACGCGGTCCAGCCCGATCTCGAGCTTGCGGCGGATGCGGATCGCCTCGGCCTCTTCAGGGTCGAAGCTGAGCGCGCGTTCCCATTGGAACCGCGCCTCGCGCTGGCGGCCGACCATCCAGTAGACGTCGCCCAGATGATCGTTGATGATCGGATCATTGGGCAGGAGGGCAACGGCGCGTTCCATCGGCTCCACCGCTTCCTCGAAGCGGCCAAGCCGGTAGAGAACCCAGCCCAGACTGTCGACGATATAGCCGGAGTCGGGCCGCCCCGCGACGGCGCGTTCGATCATGTCGAGCGCCTCGTCGAGGCTGCGTCGCTGTTCGACAAGCGAATAGCCGAGGTTATTGAGTACCAGCGGCTGATCGGGGTTGAGGACCAGAGCCTGCCGGAAATCGGCCTCGGAGGCATCGAAGTCGTCCAGCACATCGTGGCATATGCCGCGGGTGTAGTAGAGAAACCAGTAGCGGCTTTGCGTGATGTCGACCAGATCGAGCGCCGCAGTATAGGCCGCGACCGCACCCGCGCAATCTTCGGTCCGGCGCAGGATGTCGCCCAGCGCAGCCTGTACTGTGGCGAGACCGGGATGATCGAGGGCCAGACGCTCCAGCACCTCGACCGCCTCGTCGCGGCGGTCATCGTCGAAATAGGCATCCGCGCGACCCAGCTGCGCCTCGATGTATTGCGGATCGCCCTCCGGCACCTCGAGGAAGGCATCGGCGGCAAGCGCGAACTGATCAGCCTCGGCAAGGATCTGACCCGCGAGGATCAGCGCGTCTGTATGGGCCGGGTCGATGCCATGGGCGGCGCGGGCATAGAGCAACGGCAAAGTGGTCGACCCGGCATCGCGCCCCAGCGCCTCGGCGATGGTGTGGAACACCTCAGCCAGACCTTGCGTCGCGGTGGTCAGGAAGGTGTAGGGCGGGACGCTGTCTTGCGTTGCAATCCGCTCGCGGAGGGCAAGCAGGCCCGGATCGGGCACGCCCGCCGTAAAGAAATCGAGCAGTTGCAGCGCAGCATCCACCCGGTCGAGCTGGACCAGAACCTCGGCCCGGGCGCGGATCGAGCGTTCGTTGACTGACAAAGGGCCGAATTCATCGCCCGAAAAGATCGCATCGGCACCTTCGAAATCGCCCACGGCGGCGCGGGCAAGCGCCAGATGGGTCAGCGCGATGTCGCTGAGCGCATCATCTTGCGCGATGGCACGAAAGGCTTCGGTGGCGCGACCCATGTCGCCCTCGCCCAGCGCGATCCATGCCAGCGCCAGCGGGTCGATCAAGGGCCCCGCACCCTGCCCGGCCTCGATCGCGGCGCGCGTACCGACCAGATCGCCTTGCGACAGGCCGCGCACCATGCGCACGAGGTTGACAAGTTCCTGACCCTGATCGGCCGGATCAAGCATGTCGGCTATGGTTTCGGCTCGGCCCCATTGGCCAAGTGCTGCATTGGCGAAGATCGCATTGCCGATCAGCATCGGATTGCCGGGATCAGCGGCCAGCGCGTTCTCGAAATAGACGGCGGCGGCGCGGTGGTCACCATCGATCACGGCGGCGCGTGCGGCCAGATAAGCACCCGCCAGCCCCCGTTCCTGTGCGAAAACAGGCGGGGCGACCCCAAGGGCCGCCACGACTAGGGACAGGATCAGCAGGGGGCGGCGCATCATCGGTCTCCTCCGGTTCGGGGAAAGACTAGGGCCCTCAGGGCGCAAGGGCAATGCACAGGGCCCATGGCTTCATGCGCTTTACCGATCACATGTTCGGGTAGTTGGGTCCATCGCCGCCTTGCGGCACCGTCCAGTGGATGTTCTGCGACGGATCCTTGATGTCGCAGGTCTTGCAGTGAACGCAATTCTGGAAGTTGATGACAAAGCGCGCCTCGGCCCCCTCGCCCACCACCTCGTAGACACCGGCCGGGCAATAGCGCTGTGCGGGTTCGGCGTATTCGGGCAGGTTCACCGAGATCGGAACGCTCGCGTCCTTGAGTTGCAGGTGCGAGGGCTGGTGTTCCTCGTGGTTGGTCATGGAAAAACTGACATTGGTCAGCCGGTCGAAGCTGAGCTTGCCATCAGGTTTGGGGTAGTCGATGGGCGCGTGATCGCGGGCCTTGCCGGTGGCCTGCGCATCGGTCCGGGTGTGCTTCATCGTGCCGAAAAAGGACGCGCCGAACAGGCTGTTGGTCCACATGTCCATCCCGCCAAGGACGACACCGCCGAGCAGACCGTATTTCGACCACAGGGGCTTGACGTTGCGCACGGGCTTGAGGTCACGGGCGATAGGCCCGTCCTTGTGGAGGTAATCGTCATAGGCCGTCAGCTCATCGCTGGCACGGCCCTGTGCGATGGCAGCGGCGGCGGCCTCGGCGGCCTCGATCCCTGACAGCATGGCGTTGTGGTTTCCCTTGATGCGGGGCACGTTCACCAGTCCCACGCCGCAGCCAAGGATGGCGACGCCGGGCGCGACCGCCTTGGGCATGGATTGCCAGCCGCCTTCGCTGATGGCGCGCGCGCCGTAAGCGATGCGTTTGGCCCCCTTGAGCAGCTCGGCCACCATCGGGTGATGCTTGAACCGCTGGAATTCCATGTAGGGGTAAAGATGCGGGTTCTCGTAGTTCAGGTGCACCACGAAGCCAACATAGACCTGATTGTTCTCAAGGTGATAGATAAAGGACCCGCCGCCCGCGTTCTTCCCCAGTGGCCAGCCCATCGTGTGCATCACGCGGCCCTCGACGTGCTTTTCGGGGTCGATTTCCCAGATTTCCTTCATCCCGAGGCCGAATTTCTGCGGGCCGCTGTCTTTTTGCAGGTCAAACTTCGCCAAGACTTCCTTGGTCAGCGAGCCGCGCACGCCTTCGGCGAGAAAGACGTATTTGCCGCGCAGCTCCATCCCCGGCTCGTAGGCGTCGCCTTGCGTGCCGTCGGGGTTGCGGCCGAATTCGCCCGCGATCACACCCGCCACCGCGCCATCATCGCCATAGACCAGCGCGGAGCAGGACATGCCGGGGAAGATCTCGACGCCCAGATCCTCGGCCTGCTGCGCCATCCAGCGGCAGACATTGCCCATCGACACGATGTAGTTGCCGTGGTTGTTCATCAGGCGCGGCATGACGCTGTTGGGGATGCGGATGCCGCCGCCTTCGCCCAGGACATAGAACTTGTCCTCGCGCACGGGCACGGTGATCGGCGCGCCCTTGGCCTTCCAGTCGGGGATCAACTGGTTGAGACCAACGGGGTCGAGCACGGCCCCCGAGAGGATATGCGCGCCGACCTCGGAACCCTTTTCGAGCACCACCACGTTGAGGTCGGGGTCGATCTGTTTCAGCCGGATCGCGGCAGACAGGCCCGAAGGGCCTGCGCCCACGATGACGACATCGTAGTCCATGCTTTCGCGGATCGGTTCGGACATCTGGGTTCCCCTGGCTATCTTGCGGACCGTGCGCGTGGCATCTCGCGCAACAATATTTCGTGCCTGCGTAGGCAAGACTAGGGCGATGGTCAATCGTGACGCGGCATCACGGTGTCGCAGGGGGGTGCTGGCAGGAACCGTGCGGCTGCGCTACCTGTAAACGGCCACAAAGAGGACCATCGCCCATGACCCCCCTTCGCCTCGTCTACCTCGCGCTTGTCATTGTCGGCGCGATCTTGCCCTGGACGTATTTCTACGCGTGGTTTTCGGAACATGGCTGGGCGCTCGGGCCGATGATCGACGCGTGGTGGGTGAACGATGCCACCAGCGCGCTGGTCTATGACCTGACGATTGCCGCCATCGCGCTGACGATCTGGGCGCTGGTCGAGGTGGCGCGCGGGGATCGGTGGTTCCTGCTTGTCATCCCCGCGACCTTCGGGATCGGAGTCAGTTGCGGTTTGCCGTTGGCGTTGTTCCTGAAGGCCCGGGCGTAGGGTGGGCAATCTGCCCACCCCACCCAGTCACACCATCAACACCGTCTGCCCCGTGGTCTTGCGCCCCTCGAGCGCGCGATGCGCCTCGGCCACATCCGCAAGCGGGAAACGCTGGTCGATCGTGATCCTGACCGCGCCCGACACCACCTTGTCGAACAGCTGCCGCGCCATCGCCTGACAGGTGTCAGGGTCCGAGATATGCGTGAACAGCGTCGGCCGGGTGATCTTGAGCGACCCCTTGGCGCCGAGTGTGGCAAGGTTGAAGGGCGGCACCGGGCCCGAGGCATTGCCGAAGGAAATCATCATCCCCAAGGGCCGCAGGCAATCGAGCGAGCCGTCGAACGTGTCTTTACCGACGGCATCCATCACCACATCGACGCCCTTGCCCCCCGTCAGCGCGCGCACCTGCGCCACCCAATCCGGATCGCGGTAGTTGATGCAGGCGTCAGCCCCGTGGTCGACGGCAAGTTTGCATTTCTCGGGGCTGCCCGCCGTGCCGATCAGGCGGATGCCCATGGATTTCGCCCATTGGCAGGCGATCAGGCCCACACCGCCCGCTGCGGCATGAAACAGCACCGTATCGCCCGCAACCATCGGCGTCGTGCGGTGGAAGAGATAGACCACCGTCATGCCCTTGAGCATCATGGCCGCCCCCTCCTCGAAGGAGATACCATCGGGCAACGGGCAGACCTGCGCCGCCTTCATCACGCGGGCCTCGCAATAGGCGCCGGGGGGCATGGCGGCATAGGCCGCGCGGTCGCCCGCTTTGAGATGCGTCACACCCTCGCCCACGGCCTCGATGACGCCCGCGCCCTCCATGCCCATCGCATGGGGCATTTGCAGCGGATAGAGGCCCGAGCGCTGGTAGACGTCGATGAAATTCAGCCCGCAGGCGTGGTGGCGGATGCGGATCTCGCCCGCGCCCGGCGCGCCGACGTCACGCTCAACGATCTTGTAGGCTTCCGGCCCGCCCGGGGCCTCGATGATGACGGTCTTGGCCATGCGGCATCTCCCTGTTTGTCCCGTCGCGGACCCTAGCGGGCGGGCAAGGCGCGCGCCACGCCTCTTTGATCGCCGCGCGCCCCGTGCTACCTGCCGCGCGGAACGGGCCGAGGGACGCGCTACGATGGATCATTTTCTCTACCGGAACGGCATCCTGCATGCCGAGGACGTGCCCCTGCCGCAGATCGCCGCTGAGGTCGGCACGCCCTTCTACGTCTATTCCTGTGCCACGCTGACCCGCCACTACCGTCTCTTCGAAGAGGCGCTGGCAGGGATGGAGCACCTTGTATGCTTCGCCATGAAGTCGAACTCCAATCAAGCCGTGATCGCCCATCTGGCGGGCTTGGGCGCGGGGATGGATGTGGTGTCGGGCGGCGAATACCTGCGCGCCAAGGCCGCTGGCGTGCCGGGCGAGCGGATCGTGTTTTCGGGCGTCGGCAAGACCAAGGACGAGATGCGGATGGCGCTGAAGGGCGGCATCCGGCAGTTCAACGTGGAAAGCGAGCCGGAGCTGATCGCACTGTCCGAGGTGGCGACATCACTGGGCGTGACCGCGCCCATCACCGTGCGGGTGAACCCCGATGTCGACGCGAAAACCCATGAAAAGATCGCCACCGGCAAATCCGAGAACAAGTTCGGCATCCCCATCGCCAAGGCGCCAGCGGTCTATGCGATGGCCGCGAAACTGCCCGGCATCGAGGTCATCGGCATCGACGTGCATATCGGCAGCCAGCTGACCGAACTGGAGCCGTTCCGCCTTGCCTATGAAAAGGTGCGCGAGTTGACCCTGCGCCTGCGGGCGGATGGCCATGACATCCGCCGTCTTGATCTGGGGGGCGGCCTTGGAATTCCCTATGAGCGGTCGAACACCGCGCCGCCCCTGCCCACGGAATATGGCGCGCTGATCCGTGAGGTGTTCCACGATCTGGACGTCGAGATCGAGATCGAGCCGGGGCGCCTGATCTCGGGCAATGCGGGGATCCTTGTCGCCTCGGTCATCTATGTGAAAGAAGGCGAGGGGCGCGATTTCCTGATCCTTGACGCGGCGATGAACGATCTGGTCCGGCCTGCGATGTACGGCGCGTGGCATGACATCATCCCGGTCGTGGAACCCGCGCCGGGTCTGGACCAGCGGCCCTATGACATCGTTGGCCCGGTCTGCGAATCGGGCGACACCTTTGCCAAGCAGCGGCAGATGCCCGCCATAGGCCCCGGCGAACTGGTCGCTTTTCGCAGTGCGGGCGCCTATGGTGCGGTGATGTCGAGCGAATACAACACGCGCCCCCTGATCCCCGAAGTTCTGGTGAAAGACGATCACATGGCCGTCATTCGCGCGCGCCCGACATTTGACGAGATCATAAACCGGGATACTATTCCCTCATGGGTGTAAGCCCGTGGGGCGACCCGCGCCCCGGAAAGGGACCATGACCAAGCCCCCCCCGAACGGCCCGACCGACCGCGCCTTGGCGCGCCTGATCTGGCCATTGCGCCTGACATGGGCGGGCATGGCGGCCGAGCGCGCGGCGCGCGCCTTCTGGCCGGTCTGGTCGGTCATCTTCGTGGCGGTGGCCGGTTTCGCCTTTGGCGCGGTCTCCGGCCTGTCGGCGACCGCCCTGTGGTCGGGGCTTGCAGTGCTGGCGCTGGCGCTGGCTGCCCTGATCACCCGCGGCGTCATGCAGTTCCGTCTGCCAACCCGCGACGAGGCGTTGGGGCGGCTGGACCGCACCATGCCGGGGCGCCCGATCTCGGCCCTGCTGGATCACCCCGCCATCGGCGCGGGCGATCCGGCGGCGCAGTCGGTCTGGGCCGCACACCTGCGCCGCATGGCCGCACGCGCCGCGACCGCCCGCGCACCCGAACCAGATCTGCGCCTGTCGCGGCAAGACCCTTTCGCGTTGCGCTATGTGGCGGCGACGGCACTGGCCATGGCGGTGTTGTTCGGGACCATTGGCCGGGTGGGCGAGGTCGGCGAAGCGGTGACTTTCGGAACCGGGCCTGCCATCGCCTCGGGGCCAAGCTGGGAGGGATGGGTGGAGCCGCCGGTCTACACCGGTCTGCCGTCGCTCTACCTCAACGAGATTTTCGCCGAAAGCTTCGCCACGCCCGTGGGGTCGCGCATCACCTTTCGCAGCTATGGCGAACCGGGCAGGATCTCGATCACCACGGATGTCGGCCCCCTGCCCGCCGAAAGCACGGATGCATACGCCCAATCGGTAACGGTGGAACGCTCGGGCGATTTCACCGTCAACGGGCCGATGGGGCGCAGCTGGGCGATTTCCGTGCTGCCCGATCAGGCGCCCTCCGTAGTGCTCGATGGCGAGGTCGAGGGGGAGCCGCCGGGCCAGATGCAATTCGCTTTCACTGCGACAGATGATTACGGCATCGCCTCGGGCACGGCGACGATCCGGCTGGACGAAGGCGCGGTCCACCGCCGCTACGGCCTTGCGGTCGCGCCCGAACCGCAGCCCGCGTTGACGCTTGACCTGCCGATGCCCTTCCGGGGCTCGCGCGCGGAATTTTCCGAGGTGCTGCTCGAGGATCTGTCGCAGCATCCCTTTGCCAACCTGCCGGTGACGCTGACGCTGACCGTCACCGATGACGCGGGCCAGATCGGCACCGTGCGCTACGACGTGCCCCGCCTGCCCGGGCGGCGGTTCTTCGACCCGCTGGCCAATGCGTTGATCGAGATGCGGCGGGATATCTTGTGGTCGCGCGAAAACGCGCGGCGCGCGGCGCAGATCCTGCGCGCGCTGACGCAAGACCCCGAGGAGGGGCTGGACGAGGGTGTCTATCTGCAGATCCGCAGCGCCATCGCGCAGCTGGAGGCTGCGCCCGAGTTGATCACGATCGAGACTCGCGACGACGTGGCGGAACTGCTCTGGAACGCCGCGATGGAGCTGGAGGTGGGCGATCTGGACGATGCTCTGGAACGTCTGCGCCAAGCGCAGGAGCGGCTGTCCGAGGCGATGCGCCAAGGCGCGAGCGACGAGGAGATCGCGCAACTGATGCAGGAATTGCGCGAGGCGATGAACGACTACATGCAGCAATTGGCCGAAAACGCCCAGCCCGGCGAGGATCGCCCGGATGGCGGGGCTGAGCGCATGGAACTGTCGATGAACGACCTCGAGGAAATGATGCGCCGTATCGAGGAATTGATGCAGGAAGGCCGGATGGCCGAGGCGCAGGAAATGCTCGATGCGCTGCAGCAGATGCTGGAAAACATGGAGATGACGCAGGGCGGCGAAGGGGGCGACGGACCGCAGACGCCCGGCGAGCGCGCCATGGAGGGCCTGCAAGATACGCTCCGCGACCAGCAGGAATTGTCGGACGACGCCTTTCGTGAACTGCAGGACCGGCTGAACCCGGGCCGCCCCCAACCCGGCCAGCAAGGGCAGCAAGGCCAGCAAGGCGAGATGCAACCCGGCGGCGAGCAAGGCGAGGGGCAAGAGGGCCAGCAGGGGCAGGCGCAGAACGGCCAGCCGCAGGGCGATGGCGAGGGCGAGGGCATGACGCTGGCCGAGCGGCAAGAGGCGCTGCGCCGTATGCTGGAGGAGCAGCAGGGACGTCTGCCCGGCGCCGGCACCGAGGCCGGCGACGAGGCGCTTCGGCGGCTGGACGAGGCTGCGCGCGCGATGGAAGAGGCTGAAGGTTTGCTGGAAGATGGCGATCTGGCCGGTGCGCTGGACGCGCAATCACAGGCGCTGGAGGCCCTGCGCGAAGGCATGAGCGAACTGGGCCGCGCGCTGGCGCAGGACCAGACCGGGGAAGAACCCGGTCAGGGCATGGCCGAGGGCAACATGGCCCCGAACCGACCGATGCAGGACCCGCTGGGGCGTCAGGCAGGCAATTCGGGCTCCTTCGGATCGGACGAGGCGATGGCTGACCGGGAAGAGGCGTTCCGCCGGTCGCGCGAATTGCTGGAGGAATTGCGGCGCCGCTCGGCCGAACAGGAACGCCCCGAGCTGGAACGCGATTATCTGCGCCGTCTGCTGGACCAGTTCTGAGCCGTCAACCCTCGGGCGTCGCGCCCGCCAGACCCTGAGCCAGATCGTCAAGCCAGAACCGTGCGCCGTTCACCACCATGACATAGCCCGACAAGGCAGGCTCGAGCGCGGGCACCGCGCGTGCCACGGTGTCGGCGTTGGTATACAGCGCTGCGCCCCCCGCCGCGATGGCCAACACCAGAAGAAAGCCGATCCGCGTGCCGCGACGGCGGCGCGGGATGGTATCGAGCGTATCGATGTCGCTGGCATCCGCCTCGGTGCCCGAACGGTCGCCGGTATCGCGCAAGGTGGAATTGATCTCGTCGATGTCGGGAAATAGGTCGCGCGCCGAGGACACGGTCGTGGCCTCGGCGGCGGGATCGCTGTCGAATGCATCGCGCGCGGCGTCAAGCTCGGCCCGGCGTCGCGCGCGATGGGCATCCTCGGGCTCTTGCCCGAGGGACATCTCATCTTGCGTCTCGACCGGGTCGGCCTCGGCGCGGCGCAGGCGCGCCTCGCGCTCGGCCTCCTGCTCGAGGATGCTGCGCAGGTCGGGGTCGAGCGTGCGGCGGCGCGGCTGATCCCCGGCAAGCTCCGGTGCGGGGGGCGTGGCCGAAGGTGCCTCGGGTGTGCGCTCAGGCTCGGCAGCGGTCGGTGGTGGTTGCGCTACCTCCGTTTCGGCGGCGGGGGTGCTGCGGGTCACCGTCACGGTCGGCCGCGCCTCGATCCGGCGGCCGGGCTGGAACCATGTCGTCGAACAGTTCGAGCATTGCACGTCGCGCCCCTCGGGCGGCACCATGCTGTCGGCCACTTCGTAGCGGGCGCTGCAATTGGGACAGGTCAGCCGCATCTCTTTACCGTCTTACCCCCGGAAGCCGATGGCTGTCTGCCCAAGATAGGGGCTGAGCCGCGTGGCATCTTCACACATCTTGTATCAACGCCCCCCGATCTTTCCAAGGCTTTAGCGTCTCGCCCGATTGCAACCGCGCCCCATCCGTTGCAAGACAGGACCGGCCGGTTGCTTTGGGGGTGCCATCCGTGATCGACATGCACGACGCCGCCTTTGGCTACGGGGCCGAGCCGATCCTGTCCGCGCTGAGCCTGCGGCTGGCACCGGGATCGTTCCATTTCCTGACCGGCCCCTCGGGCGCGGGCAAGACCACCTTTCTGAAACTGTGCTATGCCGAGTTGGTCGCGACCACCGGCGCGGTGACGATATTCGGTGAGGATGCCGCCCGGCTCGACCGCGACAAGATCGCGCTCACGCGCC
The DNA here is from genome assembly GCF_003148775.1 of Roseicyclus mahoneyensis. Taxonomy (GTDB): domain Bacteria; phylum Pseudomonadota; class Alphaproteobacteria; order Rhodobacterales; family Rhodobacteraceae; genus Roseicyclus; species Roseicyclus mahoneyensis. The sequence goes on along the minus strand of NZ_QGGW01000005.1, from coordinate 152,766 downwards.
AGCGCATCGGCGTGGTGCATCAGGATTGCGAGTTCCTTGACCATCTGCCGATCCGCGAGAATATCGCCCTGCCGCTGACCGTCGCGGGCCGTGACAGCTCGGCGCAAGATGCCAACCTCGACGAATTGATCGCATGGGTCGGCTTGTCGGCGCGCGCGCAGGCCCGGCCGCCGGAACTGTCGGGGGGCGAACGGCAAAGGGCGGCACTGGCGCGCGCGATCATCATGGACCCCGACCTGATCCTTGCCGACGAGCCGACCGGCAATGTGGATTGGGAAATGTCGCTGCGCCTTCTGCAACTGCTGTGCGCGTTGAACAAGATGGGCAAGACGGTCTTGATCGCCACCCATGACATGGCCCTGATCCGCGCCGCCAAGGCGCAAGTGCAGGCCCGTGTGCTGCGGCTGGCAGGCGGGCGCGTCAGTGCGGCGGGGGCGGATCTGTGAGCGTGGCGGGCGATCTCATCGGGCTGCTCAAGGGCGAGGCGCAGGCCGACCGCGTGGTCCCGCGCAGCGGGCAGGCTGCCAAACTTACGCTGGCTGTATCCGGCGCGATGGCCTTTCTGGCGGTCTTTGCGCTGGCCTTGTCGCTGGCCTCGGGGCGGCTGGCTGACCGTTGGGCCGAAGCGCTGGCGCAAAGCTCCACCATCCGGTTGTCGGCGCCCGAGGCCGAGATCGAGGCGCAGACCTGGGCGGTGCTGGCCGTTCTGCAACAGACCCCCGGCGTGGACAGCGCCCGCGCGCTGTCTGACGATGAACAACGCGCGCTGCTGGAGCCGTGGTTCGGCCCCGATCTGCCAGTGGCCGACCTTCCGGTGCCCCGCCTGATCGAGGTGATCGAGACACCCGAGGGCTATGACGCAGCCGGCCTGCGCCAACGTCTCGCCGCCGAGGCGCCCGGCGCTGTGCTGGACGATCATACCCGTTGGCGCGCGCCGCTGATCGCGGCGGCGGACCGTCTGCGGCTGCTGGGGCTGGTCTCGCTGATGCTGATCCTGGCCTCGACAGCCGCGATGATCACGCTGGCGGCACAGGCGGCGCTGGCCTCGAACGAGCAGGTGATCCGCGTCATGCGGCTGGTCGGCGCGCGCGATACCTATATCGCGCGGGCCTTCGTGCGACGCTTCACCCGGCGCGCGCTGACCGGGGCGGGCATGGGGGCCGTGCTGGGCATGATCGCCGTGGCGCTTTTGCCCAGCGCCGCCGAGGAAGGTGCCTTCCTGACCGGCCTCGGGTTTCAAGGCGCGGGCTGGCTTTTGCCGCTTGCGATCCCGCCGCTGGCGGCCGTCATCGCATTCTGGGCCACGCGAATCGCGGCCTTTCGTACGCTCAGGGGGCTCAGATGATCCAGTGGCTGCGATCGCTCGCGTTCATCGCCCAGATGTATGTGGCAATGCTGATCTTCTCGATCCTCTATTTCCCATGGGCCGTGGTCTCGCCCGCAGGCGCACACGCCGCCTGCCACGCCTATTCCCGCTGGGTGTTCTGGACATTGCGCTGGATGACCGGCCTCAAGACCGAGGTGCGCGGCACCCCCCCGACCGGCGAGGTGATGATCGCGGCCAAACACCAGAGTTTCCTCGACATCATGCTGATCTACAACGCTGTCCCGCGCGGCAAGTTCATCATGAAGCGCGAGCTGATGTTCGCGCCGCTTCTGGGCCAATACGCACTGCGCATCGGCTCTGTCCCGGTCAACCGCGGCAAGCGCGGCGCGGCCATCGCCAAGATGCTGGCCGATGTGAAATCGGGCAAACAGGAGGGCGGGCAGCTGATCATCTACCCGCAGGGCACCCGCGTCGCCCCCGGTGTGTCCAAGCCCTACAAGGTCGGCACTGCCGCATTATACGAGCAACTGGGCCAGCCCTGCGTGCCGGTAGCCACCAATGTCGGTGTCTTCTGGCCACGCCATGGCATCTTGCGCAAACCCGGTCTCGCGGTCGTCGAATTCCTGCCCGAGATCGCACCGGGCCTGCCGCGCGATGATTTCATGGCCCGGCTCGAGGCGGAGGTGGAAGGCGCCTCGGACCGGCTGATGGCGGAGGCAGGGTTCCATGCGCATCGTTGAGGATATCGCGGCGCTCGAGGCGCTCTACGACAGGCCGGTGCCCACGTCGCTGAGCAAGGTCGTGGATCATCTGACCCCGCTCTACCGGCGCTGGATCGAGGCCGCGCGGTTCTGCGTCCTGTGCACCGTCGGCCCCGAGGGCACCGACGCAAGCCCGCGCGGCGACGATGGCCCGGTGCTGCGCATCCTCGATGACCGCACGCTGGCTCTGCCCGACTGGCGCGGCAACAACCGGCTGGATGGACTGCGCAACATCGTGGTGGATGGGCGCGTGTCGCTGATGGTGATGGTGCCCGGATCGCTGAACGTGGTGCGGGTGAACGGGCGCGCGGTGGTCAGCATTGATCCGGAGATGACACTGAGTTTCGAGCAGGGCGGAAAGCACCCGAAGGTGGTGGTCGTGGTGACGGTGGCCGAGGTCTATTTCCAATGCGCCAAGGCGCTGATGCGATCCGGCCTCTGGACGCGCGATGACAGTGCGGGCTTGCCCTCGGCGGGCCAGTTCATCGCTGAACGTGACGCGGGCTTCGACGCCGATGGCTACGATCTGAGCTATCCCAGCGAAGCGCCAAAGCGGATGTGGTAGCGCGATGCTGTCCTACCAGCACGCCTATCACGCCGGAAACCTCGCCGATGTCCATAAGCACGCGGCTCTGGCCACAGCGCTCGGCCACATGACGGCCAAGGACAAGCCGCTGAGCTATTTCGAGACTCATTCGGGGCGCGGCCTCTACCGGCTCGACGCGCCCGAGGCCGTCAAGACCGGCGAGGCGGCGCTGGGCATCGCGCGGGTGGCCAAATGGTTCCCCCCCGACCACCCCTATGCCCGCGCCCGCGCATCCGTCATCGCCGCACATGGTCCCGCCGCCTATCCCGGCTCGCCCCTGATCGCGGCGGCGCTGCTGCGCCCCTTCGATGCGATGACGCTCGCCGAATTGCACCCGGCCGAGGTTGCGGCCCTGCGCGGGGCGCTGCCCGGCAGATATGTCGAGGTGGTGCAGGAGGACGGCTTCGCCATGGCTCTCTCCCGAACACCTCCCGAGCCCCGCCGGGGTTTTCTGCTCATCGATCCGAGCTATGAGATAAAGACGGATTACGACCGCATCCCGGACTTGATGGCAAAGCTCCATCGCAAGTGGAACGTCGGCGTCATGATGCTCTGGTATCCGATCCTCGCCTTGGGGGCTCAGGCGGGCATGGTCCAAACCCTGCGCGCCACTTTCCCCGATGCCCTGTCACACGAGGTCCGCTTTCCTCCCGCTCGCCCGGGTCATGGCATGACCGGCTCGGGTCTTTTCGTGGTCAACCCACCCTTCGGTCTCGACAAGGAGGCCGCGCGCCTCACGGCGCATTTCGCAACCCTCTGACGCCCCTTCATCTTTCCGGAAATATGCTGGGGGAGCGCGAGGGGGTGAAACCCCCTCGCCCGGGTCGACGCGCAACGCGCGGCGAACCACTTTGACTCAAACCGCGCCCAGTGCCGCCAGCGAGACATCCGCCACATGGTCGCGCCCATAGGCGACCAACCCGACAGAGCGTACCTCCTCGGGCCGCACCGCCCCCACCATCAACCGCCCCGAGGCGGCAAAGCCCGTCAAGGGCAACACCACCTCGGCCCAGTCCGGCCCGGTGTCAAAGCCCTGCTGGTAATACTGCCAGGGCAGCGCCGTCCGGGTGGTGCGCAGATGGATGAAATAGCGCTCGCCATTGCCACGAACCCGCAGGCGCAGGGCTGTCGCGCCCTCGGGCAGGCCGCCCGGCAGCGCGATACGCGCCTGGATGAAGCCGCCGCGATTGGCCGTCGACACGGTGCCGGTCAGGCGCAGCGCGCCCGCTTCGATCCGGGCCATGCCCTGCGACACGCCGCCCATGACGGCGTCGCCCAGATAGCTCCAGTCAAGCGCCGTGGCCGGTGTCATGCCTGACAATTCCCTCAATGCGTGACCCTGCGCGTGAACAGGCCGGGCCAGCCCCAGTGCCGCCGCCGCCAGCAGCGCGCGGCGGGTGATCACGCGGCCAGACCTTTGGATCCCATGTCGAGATATTTGCGCCGCCGCGCCTTGATCAGTGCGGCCCGGTCCTTGGACACCAGCGGGTCCAGCAGTGCGGCAATCGCCTCGCCCACGGCGGCGATGGTCGCCTGCGGATCGCGCTGTGCGCCGCCCATCGGTTCGGGGATGACGCGGTCGCAGATGCCCAGCTTGTTGAGGTCCTGCGCGGTCAGGCGCAACGCCTCGGCGGCCTCACGCATCTTCTCGGAATCCTTCCACAAGATCGAGGCGCATCCCTCGGGCGAGATGACCGAATAGACCGAATGCTCCAGCATCGCCAACCGGTCCGCCGTAGCAAAGGCCACGGCCCCGCCCGATCCACCCTCGCCGATGATGATGGAAACCAGCGGCACGCCGATCGTCAGACAGGCCTCGGTGGAGCGGGCGATCGCCTCCGACTGGCCGCGTTCCTCGGCGCCCTTGCCGGGGTAGGCGCCGGGCGTGTCGACCAGCGTGACCACGGGCAGGCCGAAACGATCTGCCAGTTCCATCAGACGCACGGCCTTGCGATAGCCCTCGGGGCGGGCCATGCCGAAATTGCGTTCGATCCGGGTCTTGGTGTCATGGCCCTTTTCATGGCCGATCACCATCACGGGCGTGTCGCGGAACCGGGCCAGACCGCCCATGACTGCATGATCGTCAGCGAAATTCCGGTCGCCCGCCAGCGGCGTATATTCGGTGAACAGCGCACGGATATAGTCACGGCAATGCGGCCGGTCAGGATGGCGCGCGACCTGGCATTTGCGCCAAGGCGACAGGTCCTTGTAGAGGTCGCGCAGCATATCCGCGGCCTTCTTGTCCAGCGCCGCGGCCTCGGTCTCCACGTCCATCGTCTCGTTGCGGCGGGCAAGCGCGCGCAATTCCTCGGCCTTGCCTTCGATCTCGGCGAGGGGTTTTTCGAAGTCGAGATAGGTGGTCATGGTGGTTGTGCCCGATCGCTGCGGCCTTTGGTGGTATATGGCCGGGCAAGGGGCCGGATGCAACTGCGCCGCGGCCCCATGCTGCCCGTCAGCCGCCCGCGATCATCTCGGATTGTCTCACGATCACCTCGGCCTGCTTGATGGAGGCAATGTCCACGAGCCGCCCCTTGTAGACGGTCGCGCCCTGCCCTTCGGCCTTGGCTTGCTCCATTGCGGCGAGGATCTCGCGCGCCTCGGCCACGGCAGCCTCGGACGGGGTAAAGACAGAATTCGACAGCGCCACCTGCTTGGGGTGGATCGCCCATTTGCCGACCATGCCCAGCGTGGCGGACCGGCGGGCCTGCGCCAAGAACCCCTCGTCATCGGAAAAGTCTCCGAAAGGGCCATCGACCGGCAAAACGCCATGGGTGCGGCAGGCGGCCACGATGGCGGCCTGCGCCCAATGCCACGGATCTGCCCAGTAATTCGCGCCTGCGTGGTGCATGTAGTAGGTTTCCTGCGTGCCGCCGATGCCGGTGGTCTGCATCCCCATCGAGGCCGCGAAATCGGCGGCGCCAAGGCTCATCGCCTGCAGGCGCGGGCTGGCGGCGGCGATTTCGGCAACATGGGTGATGCCGGCGGCGGATTCGATGATGATCTCGAAGCCGATCCGCTTTTTCCGGCCCATCGCGGCCTCGACCGAGGTCACCAGCGCGTCGACGGCGTAGATATCGGCGGCACAGCCCACCTTGGGGATCATGATGAGGTCGAGGCGTTCGCTGGCCTGTTCCAGCAGGTCCACCACGTCACGATACCAATAGGGGCTGTCGAGCCCGTTGATCCGCACGCTCAGCGTCTTGGTGCCCCAGTCGACATCGCCGATGGCCGCGATGACATTCTTGCGCGCCTCGGGTTTGTCGTTCGGGGTGACCGAATCCTCGAGATCGAGGTTGATCACATCCGCCGCACTGGCCGCCATTTTCTCGAAGATCGCCGGGCGCGAGCCGGGGCCGAAAAGCTGGCAGCGGTTCGGGCGGGCGACGGGCGGGGGCTGGAGGCGGAAGCTCATGGGTCTATACCTTGCGCAAGGATGTTTCGTATCGATTGCGTCAGGGGATAGGATATTGCGTTGCGGCATGCAAGCGCTGCGCTGCGGCGTAAAGTGGCAATCTGCCCGCCATTGGCCGTGTGGCGGGCAGATTGCGCACCCTATTGCAAGTCGCCGAACGCCTTTTGCATCCGCGCCACGGCATCCTCGATCGTGCTGCGCGGGGCGGCGATGTTGAAGCGCAGGAAACTGTCGCCGCCGGTGCCGAAGGTCGGGCCGTGGTTGGCGGCGATCTTGGCGCCTTGCTCCACCCGCGCGGTAAATTCCTCGCGCGTCATGCCGGTGCCCGCAAAATCGACCCAAGCCAGATAGGTCGATTGCAGCGCCATCGACCTGAGGCCGGGAATGGCGTTGATCCCGTCATCGAAGACCTTGGCGTTGCCCGCCAGATAGGCGCACAGATCATCCACCCAAGCCGCACCGGCGGGCGAATAGGCCGCCGTCACCATATGCAGTCCGAAGGAATTGGGCGACATGCCCAAGGCCATCATCCGCGCGCCGAAGCGCGCGCGCAGGCTTGCGTCGGGGATGATGACATTGCCCACATGCGCGCCCGCGATGTTGAAGGTCTTGGTGCCCGCCGTCATCATCACCAGCCGGTCAGCGATGCCCTCGATCAGCGCCATGGGCGTATGGCGCTGGCCGGGCATCAGAAGGTCGGCGTGGATCTCGTCGGAGACAAGGATAAGGTCGTGACGTCTGGCAAACTCGGCCACGCCCTCAAGCTCAGCCTTCGTCCAGACGCGGCCACCGGGATTGTGCGGCGAGCACAGGACCAGCATCTTTTCATGGCCCTGCATCTGCGCATCCCAGGTGTCGAAATCGAGCACATACTGCCCGTCCACGATGGGCATCTCGCATTGCACCAGATCGCGGTTCGAGGCGCGGATCACCTTGGCGAAGGCGTGGTAGACCGGCGTGAAAAGAACGATCCCGTCGCCTTCCTTGGTGAAGGCGTCGAGGCACATGGCGGTGCCGTTCACCAGCCCATGGGTGGTAAAGATCCAGTCGGGGTCAACCTGCCAGCCATGGCGGTTTTCCAGCCACCAGCAGATCGCGCCCTTGTAGGCGCTGTCATCGCCGAAATAGCCGTAGATCCCGTGATCGAGCATGGCTTGCAGCGCATCTTGCACGCAGGCGGGCGGGCGAAACTCCATGTCGGCGACCCACATCGAAAGCCCCTCGTCGGGCGCGACGCCGTAGAGCGTCTGCATCATGTCCCATTTCACGCAATGGCTGCCGCGGCGGTCGATGATCTCGTCGAAGGACATGGGGGGCTCCGTCACTGTCTGCACCGCGCCACGCTACCGGGGAAAACGGCAAGCGCAACCCTTGGACCACGCTTATTGCGGCGGGGCTGCGCTTGTCCTAAATGGACGCCCATGAAACGCCCGATCCTGATCCATCCCGACCCACGGCTGAAAAAGACCGCGCCCCAGATCGCCGATCTGTCGGACGATCTGCGCCGGCTGGCCGATGACATGCTGGAAACCATGTATGCAGCACCTGGCATTGGCCTTGCCGCGCCACAGGTGGGCGTGGACGCACGGCTGATCGTGATGGATTGCGTCAAGGGCGAAGGGGCCACGCCGCGCCCGCTGGCGATGTTCAACCCGGAGATCGTGGCCGAGTCCGACACGCGCAACGTCTATGAGGAAGGCTGCCTGTCGATCCCGGATCAATATGCCGATGTCGAACGCCCCGCCGAGGTTACGGTGCGCTGGATCGACCGCAACGGGGCCCCGCAGCAGGAAGATTTCGACGGCCTTTGGGCCACCTGCGTGCAGCACGAGATCGACCATCTGAACGGGGTCTTGTTCATCGACTACCTGACGCCGCTCAAGCGACAGCTGATCACCCGCAAGATGGTCAAGCTCAAGAAGGACCGCGCGCGGGAAAAGGCGTGAGCGGGATGCGGCGCCCTTTCGTGATGTGGCCCGACAAGCGGCTCAGAACAGCGGCGGGGGATGTGGGCGCGATCACGGATGAGATCCGCGCGATCTGGGACGACATGATCGAGACGATGGACGCGATGCCGGGCGTGGGTCTGGCCGCGCCCCAGATCGGCGTGATGCTGCGGCTGGCCGTGGTCGATGCGAGTGATGCGCGCAGGCAAGCGATCCGCATGGCCAACCCCGAGATCATCGCGGCCTCGCAGGCTGTGCACGATCACGAGGAAGCCAGCCCCAATCTGCCCGGCGTCTGGGCCAAGGTCACCCGCCCCGCTGTCGTGACCGTGGCCTTTACCGACCATCACGGGATGCGCGTGCGGCAGGAATTCACCGGGCTTTGGGCCACATCGGTCCAGCACCAGATCGACCATCTGGCGGGCCAGATGTATTTTGACCGGCTGTCCAAGGTGAAGCGCAACATGCTGCTCAAGCGCGCGCTGAAAGGGGCGCGCTGATGCGGGTCGTGTTCATGGGAACGCCGGAGTTCTCGGTGCCGGTGCTCGACGCGCTTGCCGGGGCCGGGCACGAGATCGCCTGCGTCTACACCCAGCCGCCCCGCCCTGCCGGGCGCGGACAGGCCGAGCGACCGAGCGCCGTGCAGACCCGTGCCGAGGCGATGGGGCTGAATGTGCGGCACCCCAAGAGCTTGCGGACGCCCGAAGCGCAGGCCGAGTTCGCGGCGCTGTGGGCCGATATCGCCGTGGTCGTCGCCTATGGGCTGATCTTGCCGCAAGCGGTGCTGGACGCGCCGGCGCACGGCTGCCTGAACATCCACGCAAGCCTTCTGCCACGCTGGCGCGGCGCCGCGCCGATCCAGCGGGCGATCATGGCGGGGGATGAAGAGACGGGCGTGTGCATCATGCAGATGGAGGCGCGGCTGGACACCGGGCCGGTGCTGCTCAGCCACGCCATCCCCATCGGGGCGGAGGAAACGGCGGGGTCGTTGCATGACCGATTGTCGGCGCTGGGGGCCGAGGCGATCGTGGACGCCTTGGCCCGGCTTGAGCATCTGGTGCCCATGCCCCAACCCGTCGCAGGCGTTACCTATGCCGAAAAGATCGAGAAGGCCGAGGCGCGTCTGGACTGGACGCAGGCGGCACCCCACATAGACCGCAAGATCCGGGGGCTGTCGCCCTTTCCGGGGGCCTGGACCATGATCGGGGGCAAGCGGGTGAAACTGGTGGCAAGCCGTCTTGCAGCGGGATCGGGCGCACCGGGCACGGTGCTGACGGGCCTGACCGTCGCCTGCGGGTCGGGTGCGGTCGAGGTGACCGAGGTTCAGCCCGAGGGCAAACCCCGGATGGCGGCAGAGGCTTTTTTGAGAGGCGCGCGTATCGCGCCCGGTACTGTGGTTGGGGGTGAGCCATGATCTTGTTCTCTTTCTTTGGCTCGCTGATGCTGGCCGGTGTCGTCGCCTTCTTGTTCGAGAAATGGGGCTGGACCCATAACGGGATCATCCCGTCGGTCTTCATCGCCTTCGGGGCGGTGCTGATCCTGTATTTCCTGCGGGCGCTCTTCGGCATCAGCCTGGGCTCGCCGGGTGTCACCGCCATTGTCGGATCTGCGGCCGCGTTGATCTTGATCCCTACGGAATACGCCAACCGGCGGCGGCAGGACCGCAAGCGGCGCTGACCACGAGCGGCAGCGCGGAATGTCGCGCGGCGGCCTTGCATATTTTTGGAAAGATGAAAGTGGGGGGCTTGCGTCAGCTGCGCGGCGAGCGCGGTTTGTAGACCGGCATTTGCCAGCCATAGAGCAGCGATCCGGCGCGCAGCGTGAAGCAAACAAGAATGCAGGCGGCCAGCGAGAGCATGTCAGAGGGCCAGAACAGGCCCGAGACAAGATAGGCCCCGGCGCCCGCAAAGGCCGCGGTGACGTAAAGCTTGCCGGTGCGGATCAGGAGCGGCACCTCGTTGGCCACGATGTCGCGCAGAAGACCGCCAAAACAGCCCGTTGCAATCCCCATGATCAAGATGATCGGCACGCTTTGCCCTGTCTCGGTCGCGGCGCGCACACCGGCTGCGACCGCAATGGGCAGGGCAAGCGCGTCGAGCCATGTGATGACCGCCTGACGGCTTTCCAGCAGATGCGCGGTGAAGAAGACCAGCACGGCGGCGGTGCAGGCAATGGCCAGCGGCGTGGGGTCGGCGATCCAGAACACCGGGTTGCGGTCGAGCAAAAGGTCGCGCACCGTGCCGCCACCAAGCGCCGTCAGGCTGGCGAGAAAGGCAAAGCCCACGATGTCGAGTTGTGCGCGCGAGGCCGCCAGCGCGCCTGACAAGGCAAAGACCAGCACGGCGGCATAATCGAGCGCCGTCAGGATTGTCATTTGAACGGCTTCATGCCTGCGCGGGCCAATTCATCCGCGCGTTCGTTCTCGGGGTGGCCAGCGTGGCCCTTGACCCATTCCCATGTCACGCTGTGGCGCGCCTGCGCCTCGTCGAGGCGGCGCCAGAGATCCTCGTTCTTGACCGGTTTGCGGGTCGAGGTTTTCCAGCCGTTGCGTTTCCAGCCGTGGATCCAGCCGGTGACCCCGTTTTTCACATATGCGCTGTCGGTGATGATGGTGATGGCCGAGGGGCGCTCCAGCGCCTCCAGCGCCGCGATGGCGGCCAAGAGTTCCATACGATTGTTGGTGGTGTCGCGCGCGCCGCCGTTCAGTTCGCGCTCCCTGACGACGGTCTCGCCGTCTTTGGCCTGCAAGAGCGCCCCCCAACCGCCGGGGCCCGGGTTGCCGGAACAGGCACCATCCGTGTAGGCGAAAAGATCAGGCATGGACGGCCCTCATGCAAGTATGCCGATGGCAAGGCAGGGCACCACGACCACTGTCAACATCAGGCGCAGACGCATCCACCAGCCCGGCGCAAGCCCCTGCCGCGCGGCGCTTGCGTCAATGGCCAGCAGCGCCATGAAGCCAAGGATCAGCATGATGAGACTCGGCCGCGGCTGGGCGAAGGCAGTCAGGAAAACGAAGATCGCAGGCACCACGGACAGGGCGTAGAAGAGCGTCGCCTCCCGCCCCTCCGCCCGCGCGGCGAAGCCCCAGATCACGCCCGCCATGAAGCACAGGATCACGATGCCGTAGATCTGCAACAGCGCCACGCCGGTATGGTTGGGGCTCCAGGCGAAGCCCAGGCCTGCGGTGGACGGCACCAGCACCGACAGCGCCCCGTAGAGGAAGGGCAGAAGGCCCGCGAGGCCGAGGATCAGAGCGGAGGTCGGGATGCGCGTCATGGCCGCTATCTGCCCTGCGGCGCGGATCGGGGCAAGGGTTCAGGCGCGTTCCAGCGCCAGCCGCCCCGCGAGGCCTGCGAAGATCAGCGCAAAGGACCGGTTGAGCCAAGCCATCATGCGGGCGGACCCGAGGACCCAGTCGCGGGCCGCGGCGGCAAAGGCGCCGTAGACGAGGAACACCGCCAGCGTCATCGCCATGAAGACACCGCCGAGGAGGAGGATTTCATGCGTCACCGTGTCGGGGTTGCCCGACAGGAAAGGCGTCAGGAGCGACAGGAAGAAGATCGAGAGCTTTGGGTTCAGCACGTTTATCAGCGCACCGCGGCGCGCGACGGCAAGGCCCGGCTCCACCTCTGTCCGCGGCTCCACCCGCAGCGCGCCACCCGAGCGGAGCGCGGACCATGCCAGATAGAGCAGATAGGCCACGCCCGCGAATTTCACGATGTTGAACAAAACGGCCGAGGTGTGGAGCACCGCGGCCAGCCCGAGCGTCGCGGCCAACAGGTGCGGCACGATGCCCAAGGTGCAGCCCAGTGCTGCCCATGCAGAGGCCGCGCGCCCACGGCCAAGCGCGACGGCGAGCGTGTAGACGACACCCGTTCCGGGCGCGAGGACGACAACGAAGGCGGTCAGAAGGAACTGGGTGGAGAGCATCGGGGTCTCATGGCATGGCGAGGCCGGGCCCCGGGGTGGCGTGTCGGATTGGGTCGGGTCTTGTCGATCATGCGATGGCGCGTCAGATCGCGCAAGCGCGAGCGAGAGCCATCACCCAATCAGGTCGCGGACCAGCCCCGCAATGCGGGCCGCGCGGGTCTCGGCCCGTTTGGCGGTCTCGATCCGGTGCAGGTGGCCACGGCGCTTGCCGGGTGTCAGCCTCTCCCACGCAGCGAGCGCGCCACCCGAGCGCAACGCGGTCACCACGTCGCGCGGCACCTCGACCATATCGTCGGACGCGGGCCGCAGACGGGCCTCGAACCCCTCGCCGGGGCGCAGGCCGGTGCGGTCCAGAAGGGATTTGCCCGACCACAGGAACGCGCCGTCGATCACATCGACCGGGGCACGGGCGATGGCGAGGTTCACGGGATGGTCGGCAAACTCGCCTTCCACCCTCCGGGTCGGGCCAAGCGCGGCCAGCACCTCGGGCGGCAGGCGCACGATGGTGTAGATCGTGCCGCCCCAGTCGAGCGGTTCGATGACGGCGTCAAAGGTGATGTAGTCGGTCATGGCGCGGGCCCTTTTGTGCGGGAAATAGACGGTGCGGGGGCGGTGGCCATAGCGGGATTGACCGTGGTGCGATTGAAGGCGCACCCTACACGGAGGGGAGAGGTCGGACGGGCGAGTGTCGGGCGGCGTCATGCTCTCTCGAACAACTCGGGTGGCCACTGACGGGTTTGAGCCCTTAGCCGCCAGAACTACGCCATTCGTCAACCGCCTTCTCGACTTGGCTTTGGTTCCTGCAACGCCAAACGCGCGGGGGCTCTGCAGCCGCCAGGCACGAAGAAATGTAACTGCGGAACCTTGACCCATTCTTGATGCTGCGAATGGCAAAACGATACTGCTGGAGCGGCCAATCGATGTTGTCAGGAGGGAGTTCCGGGCGCGTTTGTCCAAGGCTGCGCCAAGGACGGATCAAGAGACGCCATGCTCTTACCAACTCCGGAGGGTCGAGCCAAATGACGGCTTGTGCTCTTGGAAGTGCCTGAGAAAGAAGGCTTGGACCACCCTCGATTATCCAAGCCTCTCCTGCGACCACTTGCGACAGCGTCGCGTCTATTTCTTTTCTAGGCCTTTGTTTCCAGTCGCTCGTCAGCTTGATCGCATCGAAGGAAACAAGCGGTATCCCGGGCCGCGCATCACGCAGTCGGCTTGAGATGTGACTTTTTCCCGCTCCGTTCGCGCCGGTAACAATCAACCTCTGCATCTGTCGCGTTCCTGCCAGTGGTCCATTAAACACTTGTAGACCCATTCCTACCGCTCTGCCAAAGTCCGCTTCGTCCCGCAATGCCGACGGCCCGCCCCGTGTTCAGGCCGTCTCGCGCAGCACCCGGGGCACCTTGAATTCGACGTTTTCCTCGGCGGTCACGACGGGCTTCACCGTCACCTCGAAGCGCTCGCGGAAGGCGTCGATGACCTCGTTGACCAGCACCTCCGGCGCGCTGGCCCCTGCGGTGATGCCCAAGCTACGGATGCCTTCGAGCGCGCGCCAGTCGATGTCGGTGGCGCGCTGGACAAGCTGGGCGTAGCGACAGCCGGCGCGGGCGCCGACCTCGACCAGCCGTTTGGAATTCGACGAATTGGGCGCGCCGACGACCAGCATTGCGTCGGCCATGGGAGCCATGACCTTGACCGCCTCTTGCCGGTTGGTGGTGGCGTAGCAGATGTCTTCCTTGTGGGGGCCAACGATGGCCGGGAACCGTGCCTGAAGCGCCGCGACGATCTCGGCGGTGTCATCGACCGAGAGGGTCGTTTGCGTCACGAAGGCCAGCCGCGCGGGGTCGCGCACCGCGACGCGCGCCACATCCTCGACCGTTTCGACCAGCAGCACCTCGCCCTCGGGCAGCTGGCCCATTGTGCCGATCGTCTCGGGGTGGCCCTCGTGACCGATCATGATCATCTGCAGGCCGGCCTCGTGGTGGCGGGCGGCCTCGATATGGACCTTGGACACCAGCGGGCAGGTCGCATCGACGAACAGCATCTGCCGCCGCGCGGCCTCAAGTGGAACGGATTTGGGCACGCCATGGGCGGAGAAGATGACGGGCCGGTCGGGCGGGCAGTCGTCCAGCTCCTCGACAAAGACCGCACCCTTGGCGCGCAGGTCGTCGACCACATACTTGTTGTGCACGATCTCGTGGCGGACATAGACCGGCGCGCCCCATTTCTCGAGCGCCATCTCGACGATCTTGATCGCCCGGTCGACGCCAGCGCAAAAGCCGCGCGGGGCGGCGAGATGGATGATGAGGGGCGGCTTGGTCATCGGGGCCTCGGGCGGCTTGGCTCTGTCAGGTCGGCGTGACGGAAGAGGTAAGGCCAAAGCCGGCGCCCGTCCAGTCCGGGGGTTGCCTTCCAGCAGGGGGACGCGTCGAGAACCGGGGCCACAGGTGATGGGAGGGACGGATGAAGCGTAAGACGGCAATGATCGGCGGGGTCGGGGTGCTGGTGTTGACCGGGGCGGCGGTGGCGCTTTGGCCCGCAGGCGCGACCGAGGCGCCGGGCCAGATCCTGCGCTGGCAGGATGCGGCGGTGGTGGCCGAAGGGGCGGGGATCTATGCCGCATATTGTGCTGCGTGCCACGGGCTCGATCTGGAAGGGCAACCCGATTGGCAGGTGCGTCTGCCGAACGGCCGGCTGCCCGCCCCGCCGCATGACGCGAGCGGCCACACTTGGCACCACCCCGATGCGCAACTGATCGACCTGACGACGCGCGGCACGGCGGCGGTGGTCGGCGGCGGATACGAGAGTGACATGATGGGGTTCGGGGATGTTCTGACCGAGGAGGAGATCATCGCCGTGCTGAGCTACATCAAATCCACTTGGCCCCCCGAGGTGATCGTCATCCATGACGAGATCACCGCGCAATCGGTGCTGCGATGACCGGCGCGGGGAATACGACGCATTGGGACAGCGTCTATGGCGCGCGGGAAGAGGAAGCGCTGACATGGTTCGAGGACGTGCCGGGCCTGTCGCTGTCCCTGATCCGCGATCTCGCGCGGCCCGAAGACCCGGTCATCGACATCGGCGGCGGCGCCTCGCGGCTGGTCGATCATCTGCTCGGGGAAGGCTACCGGGACATCACCGTTCTCGACCTGTCGGAGACGGCGCTGGACGCCAGTCGCGGGCGCTTGGGCGACCGGGCGGACAGGGTCGGATGGATCGTGGGGGACGTCACACAATGGCGACCCGACAGCGCGGCCTATGCCCTGTGGCACGACCGCGCCGCGTTCCATTTCCTGACGGAGCCCGATCAGCGCGCGGCCTATGTCGCGCGCATGGCTGCTGCGCTGCGGCCGGGGGGGCATGCCATCATCATGACCTTTGCCGAAGACGGGCCCGAACGCTGTTCGAACCTGCCGGTGCAGCGCTACAGCCCTGACACCTTGTCGGCGGAGGTCGGGCGTCACGCTCCCGGCCTATTCACAGCCGTTCAGGGCGCACGGCACATGCACCCCACCCCAAAGGGTGCGGTGCAGGCGTTTGGGGTGACAGTGCTGCGCCGGGGGGCTCAGTCTTCGGCGGACTGATGCAGGGCCACCCGGTCCTCGCGCGGTTCGCGGGGCGGCCGGCCGATGACCTCGCGCAGTTCATCGAGCTCGATGAAATTGTCGGCTTGCCGGCGCAGGTCGTCGGCGATCATGGGGGGCTGGCTGCGGATCGTCGACACGACCGACACCCGGCAGCCCTTGCGCTGCAACGCCTCGACCAGCGGGCGGAAATCGCCGTCGCCCGAGAATAGAACGATGTGGTCGACATGTTCTGCCGTCTCCATCGCGTCCACGGCAAGTTCGATGTCCATGTTGCCCTTGACCTTGCGGCGGCCCTGGCTGTCGGTGAACTCCTTGGCGGGTTTTGTCACCATGGTGAAACCGTTGTAGTGCAGCCAGTCGACCAGCGGGCGGATCGGCGAATAATCGTCGTTCTCCAGCAGGGCGGTGTAGTAGAAGGCCCGCAGCAGCTTGCCGCGCTGCATGAATTCGCTCCGCAAGAGTTTGTAGTCGATGTCAAAGGCCAAGGCCTTTGCCGCAGCATAGAGATTGGACCCATCAATGAAGAGTGCCAACCGTTCGTCCCGATAAAACATTGGAAAGTCCCTTGATAAGATGGCGTAGCCGTAATGAATTGCAGGGAGTGAGCCTAGTGCGCGCCTGACGCCGAACCGCCCCTAAATAGTGAAACGCAACGAACGTGCAAGCTTCGACCAAACCCGACAAAGCGTCGCATGCCCTTGTGGCCTTGGGTGCGAACCTGCCCGGGGACCGGTCGACGCCCGACCGCACCCTGACCAAGGCTCTTTGCCTGCTTGCAGCAAATGCCATCGGCGGGGTCTGGGCAAGCCGCCTTTTTTCCACCCCGGCCATGCCGACGGGATCGGGCCCGGATTATCTGAACGCTGCGGCAAGTTTCCGCTGGTCGGGAACGCCCGAGGCCCTGCTCAGCCTGCTGCACGGGATCGAGGCCGATCTTGGCCGGACGCGGGATGGTCGCTGGACGGCGCGCATCATCGATCTGGACCTGATCGCGCTGGACGATGCCGTGTGCCCCGACCGCGCCGTGCAGGCGCACTGGGCCGCGATGCCGCTAGAACGCGCCTCGGTCGAGGTGCCCGACCGTCTGATCTTGCCCCACCCGCGCATGGCCGAACGCAGTTTCGTGCTGGTGCCGCTGGCCGATGTCGCGCCGGACTGGCGCCACCCGGTAAACCGCTTGAGCGTGGCCCAGATGCTGGCGGCCCGCCCTGCCCCCGAGCGCGCCGGGATCGTTGCGGTCCCATGGCCCGACGGGGACGCGCCTTCGCCCTTGTCATTCGCGCCACCCGGCGATACATGAGGCCTTTATTCCGCTCCCGAAAAGACTCTGGAGGTCCTTCGCATGGCCCGCGTCACCGTTGAAGACTGCGTCGACAAGGTTCCGAACCGTTTTGAGCTTGTGATGCTTGCCGCGCACCGCGCCCGCGAGATCGCCGCCGGCGGCCATCTGACCATCGACCGCGACAACGACAAGAACCCCGTTGTCGCGCTCCGCGAGATCGCGGAAGAAACGCAAGGCGCCGACGACCTGCGCGAGCGTCTGATCGAAAGCCTGCAGACCCAGATCGAGGTCGACGAGCCCGAAGAGGACGCCATGGCGCTGCTGCAGGGCGTCGAGGCCGATCGCCCTGCGCGTGACGACATGAGCGAAGAGCAGATGCTGCGCGCGCTGATGGAAGCGCAAGGACAGCGGTAACACACCGCGGACAGGGGCAGGCTGAGACGAGAATGATCGACGCCGACGACCTTCTGTCGCTTGTCCGCAATTACAATCCGAAGACCAACGAGGCGCTCCTGCGGGGCGCCCATGCCTATGCGAAACGGATGCACGAGGGGCAGAAACGCCATTCCGGCGAGCCCTATTTCACGCATCCGGTCGCGGTCGCAGCGATCTTGACCGAGCAGCGGTTGGACGATGCCACCATCGCAACAGCCCTGCTGCACGACACGATCGAGGATACCAAGGGCACCTATACCGAGATCGAGACGTTGTTCGGCCATGATGTCGCCGAACTGGTCGACGGGGTGACCAAGCTCACCAATCTGGAACTTTCGAGCCGCGAATCGAAACAGGCCGAGAATTTCCGCAAGCTGCTGATGGCGATGTCCAAGGATCTGCGGGTCATCTTGGTGAAATTGGCCGATCGGCTGCACAACATGCGCACGATCCGCCACATGGTGCCCGAAAAGCAGGCCAAAAAGGCGCATGAGACCATGGACATCTACGCGCCACTGGCTGGCCGGATGGGCATGCAGTGGATGCGCGAGGAACTGGAGGACCTGAGCTTCAGGGTGCTGAACCCCGAGGCACGGACCTCGATCATGCGGCGCTTCGTGACCCTGCAAAAGGAAAGCGGCGATGTGATCCCTCGCATCACCGAGGATATCGAGACGGTGCTGGAGAAGCACGGTCTGAAGGCCGATGTGTTCGGGCGGGCGAAAAAGCCCTTCTCGATCTGGCGCAAGATGCAGGAAAAGGATCTGGCCTTTTCGCGCCTGTCCGACATCTACGGTTTTCGCGTCATCACCGGCACGGAAGATGACTGCTACCGCATTCTGGGCGCGATCCACCAGCGCTGGCGGTCGGTGCCGGGGCGTTTCAAGGATTACATCAGCCAGCCCAAATCGAACGGCTACCGCTCGATCCACACCACCGTGTCAGGGCGCGACGGCAAGCGGGTCGAGGTGCAGATCCGCACGCGGCAGATGCATGACGTGGCCGAAAGCGGCGTCGCGGCGCATTGGTCCTATCGCGACGGCGTTCGGGTACAGAACCCGTTTGCCGTCGATCCGGCCAAGTGGCTGGAGGGGCTCACCGAACGTTTCGAGAACGCCGAGGACAATGACGAATTCCTCGAACATGTGAAGCTCGAGATGTATTCCGATCAGGTGTTCTGCTTCACGCCGAAGGGCGATGTGGTGAAGCTGCCCAAGGGGGCCACGCCGATCGATTTCGCCTATTCGATCCACACGAGGATCGGCCATTCCTGCGTGGGCGCCAAGGTGGACGGGCTGCGTGTGCCCTTGTGGACGCGGCTCAAGAACGGGCAATCCATCGAGATCATAACCGCCGAGGGGCAGACCCCGCAGGCGACATGGATTGACATCGCCGTCACGGGCCGGGCCAAGGCCGCGATCCGCCGCATGCTGCGCGAGGAAGACCGCGAGCGCTACATCAAGCTGGGCCGTGAACTGGCGCGCGTCGCCTTCGACCAGGTCGGGAAGAAGGCGACTGACAAGGCGCTTGACACCGCCGCCCGCGCCATCGGCCTGAAGGACGGCGCCGAGATGCTGGCGCGGATCGGATCGGCTGAACTGTCGGGCCGATCGGTCGTGGCCCGCATCTACCCGGAGCTTGCCCGCCAGAATGCCGACAGTGAGGTCGAGGCGGTGCGCGCCGTGATCGGCCTGCCTCCCGGGGCCGAGATCCGCCGCGCGCAATGCTGCCAGCCGGTGCCGGGCGAGCGGATCGTGGGCATCACCTATGCCGGTCGCGGGCCCATCGTGCATGCCATCGACTGCGGCGCGCTGGCGGCCTTCGATGCGACCCCCGAACGCTGGATCGATCTGCACTGGACCGATGGCCGCCACGCCGCTGTCCATAATGTGACCATAGATGTCACGCTGTCGAACACGAATGGCGCATTGGGTCGGATCTGCACATTGATCGGCGAGCAGAACGCCAATATCTCAGACCTGCATTTCATCGACCGGAAGCCGGATTTCTACCGGCTGTTGATCGACGTGGATGTGCGCAACGCGGAACACCTGCATGCGGTGATGATGGCGGTCGAACTGGACAGCGACGTCGCCAGCCTGCAGAGGTTCCGGGACGTGGAGCGTCGTCCCTGAGGGTCACGCCACCACGACGTGACCAACAAGACGCGGTGCCCGCCCGAAGGACACCGGCTGAAAGGGAAGACAGGCCAGGTGTTCAAGCGCCGCGACCCCCGCACGGTTCTGCGCATCGTCGCCGAGGCTTTCTGGCCGCGCGGCGGCTGGCTGCGCGCGGCCCATTACGTCAAGCACCGCATGCGCCGCCTGCCCGGAACCCCCGAACAGATCGCGCGCGGGGTGTTTGCTGGCGCCTTCACGGTCTTCACTCCGTTCTTCGGGCTGCATTTCCTGGTCGCGGCGGTTCTCGCCAAAATGATGCGCGGTTCGATCCTTGCCGCTCTGCTGGCGACCTTCATCGGCAACCCTCTGACCTATGTGCCGATCGCCTACATCTCGCTCAAGACCGGCCACTGGATGCTGGGCACACGGATGCGCGACGACCTCGATGATTCGATCTTTCACCGGTTCAGCGCAGCGGCAGCCGATCTGTGGTATAATTTCCTATCGATCTTCACCGAAGCACGGGCGGATTGGTCGGAACTGGCGCGGTTCTATGACGGCGTCTTCTTTCCGTGGATGGTCGGCTCCCTCGTGCCGGGGCTTCTGTGCGGCGTGCTGTGCTACTACCTGACGGTCCCGGTGATCCACGCCTACCAGAAAAGGCGGGCAGCCAGACTGCGCAAGAAGATGGAAAAGCTGCGGGCAAAGGCTGGCGCCGCGCCCGCGGAGCACTAGGCTGCAACGCAGGAACGGCAAGGGAAGAGAAACATGGCAGATCATCTGCGGCTGGGCGTAAACATCGATCACGTCGCCACGCTCAGGAATGCGCGCGGCGGCGCGTTGCCCGACCCGGTGCGCGCCGCGGTGATGGCGCAAGAGGCCGGGGCCGACGGCATCACGGCCCATCTGCGCGAGGATCGTCGCCACATCCGAGACGCCGATGTGGGCGCGATCATGGCCGCGATTTCCATCCCGCTGAATTTCGAGATGGCGGCCACGCCCGAGATGCAGGCGATCGCGCTGTCGCACCGCCCGCATGCCGCCTGCATCGTGCCCGAGCGCCGCGAGGAACGAACCACCGAAGGCGGGCTGGAGGTGGCAGGCGTCCAGAACTGGCTGGCCGACTACATCGCCCCGCTGCGCGACGCGGGCATCCGGGTCTCGCTGTTCATCGCCGCGGACCCGGTCCAGATCGCAGCCGCCCATCGGATCGGCGCACCGGTGATCGAGCTGCACACCGGCGCCTATTGCGACCACCACGCCGAGGGCGACCACGCCGCGCGCGACGCCGAACTCGCCCGGCTGACCCAAGGTGCGAAACAGGCCGCCGATCTGGGCCTCGAGGTGCATATGGGCCACGGGCTGTGCTACGAGACGGTCGGACCGGTGGCGGCCCTGCCTGAGGTGGCGGAACTCAACATCGGGCATTTCTTGATCGGCGAGGCGGTCTTTACCGGGCTGCCCCATGCCATTGCGACAATGCGCAGGGCGATGCAGGCAGCACGCGTCTGAACGCCGGTTTCGATTGCGCGGCAAGGCGGAATAGGGAATTTTGAACATGATCCAAGGCCCTTCAGGAGACCGATCATGCGCGCCCTGTCCCTGATCGCCACCGCGCTCGTGGCATTGGCCCCGGCGGTGCCGGGCCATGCCGACACCGTCGTGCGCGCCTGCGAGGGCTGGGAGGCAAATGCCCGCAACCTCATGATGCCGCCCGAGATCGCTGTGCAGAGCTTCGCCAATGGCGAGGTGCGGGCGATCGGCCTCGACACCTCGGAACCGGCCTGCTGCTCGGCGCATCTGATGGTGGATTTCTTTGTGGCCACCGAACCCTTCCCGCTCTGTGCGCTGGTGTCGGGTCCGAACGGACAGGGGTTTTCGGGCCTGCGCATGGCGGAGATGACCGCGCGCTACGATCCGGCGACCGGCCTCACCCTGACCTTGCCCGCGGGGCGCTATGACGGCATGGGCAGCGTGATGGCGCCCTTGCATGTCACCATCAACCGCGCGACCGCGACGGTCATGGCACAGCATGACTGACGGCACGGCCAAACTGCGATGATCCTCGGCATCGGCACCGATCTGGCGAATATCGAGCGCATCCAATCCGTGCTCGACCGGTTTGGCGACCGGTTCCGGAACCGCGTCTTCACCGAGACCGAACAGCGCCGCGCTGAGCGGATGACCAACCCCGCCGCCGTCTACGCCAAACGCTGGGCCGCCAAGGAGGCCTGTTCCAAGGCGCTTGGAACCGGCCTGCGCATGGGCATCGCATGGCGCGACATGGCGGTGTCGAACCTGCCGACAGGCCAGCCGGTGATGCGCGTCACGGGCTGGGCGCAAGACCGGCTGGCCACGATGACGCCCGAAGGCTATGTCGCCGTGATCCATGTCACGCTGACCGACGACCACCCCTGGGCACAGGCGCAAGTGGTGATCGAGGCGCTGCCCGCCGCCGAGGAAGTCCTGCGCCCCAACATGGTAAGGCCGCGCTAGCGCCCCCTCGGGTGACCCGCGCCACTTACCCGTGACCAAGGTTAACGCGCCCCGCCCCAGCTTCACCTTTCTCCAAATATGCCGGCGCGAGGGTGCAGCCATCGCGCCGACAGGCAAGAGCAGGGCGCTCGTCGTCTGTGCTTCCTTGACTTGGGCCGGGGGCTGGCCCAAACCCGCCGCAAGCAGCGACACGAGAGGCAGGGCAGATCATGGCGGCAGCGGCCAAATCGGACGGCATCTGGGAGACGGTGAAGACCATCGTCTACGCCCTGTTGATCGCAGGCGTGTTCCGCACCCTGTTCTTCCAGCCCTTCTGGATTCCCTCAGGCTCGATGAAGGACACGCTGCTGATCGGCGACTTTCTTTTCGTCAACAAGATGGCCTATGGCTATTCGCGCCATTCCTGCCCTTTCTCGATGTGCCCCTTCGACGGCCGGATTTTCGGCAGCGACCCCGAACGCGGCGACGTCGTGGTTTTCCGCCATCCGACCGAGGGCACGGATTTCATCAAGCGCGTGATCGGCCTGCCCGGCGACCGCATCCAGATGATCGACGGGCTGCTGCACATCAACGGCACGCCTGTGGAACTGACGCCCGAGGACCCTTTCGAGGAGGTCTACGAACGGCAAGGGCCGCAGCAACTGCCGCCGCGCTGCGCCAATGAACCGGTGGGCGAAGGTGGCATCTGCCTGAAGGACCGTTTCACCGAGACCCTTCCCAACGGGGTCAGCCATTCGATCCTGAACATCACCAACGGCGGCCGGGCCGACAACACGCCGGAATTCACCGTGCCCGAGGGGCATGTCTTCGTGATGGGCGACAACCGCGACAATTCGGTCGATTCGCGCTTTCCGCAATCGGTGGGCGGGGTGGGTTTCGTGCCGATGGACAACATCATCGGGCGCGCGGACCGGATCATGTTCTCCTCGGCGGGCGCGCGAATGGTCTATTTCTGGACCTGGCGCTCGGACCGCTTCTTTCGGGCGGTCGAGTGAAACTGTCGCGCGAGCTGACAGAGTTCTGCACCCGGCTGGGCCATGACTTCGCCCGGCCCGAGCTGATCGCGCGCGCGCTGACCCATTCCTCGCTGTCGTCGCCGACGCGTCCCGACAACCAGCGGCTGGAGTTTCTGGGCGACAGGGTGCTTGGCCTTGTGATGGCCGAGGCTGTTCTGGCGCGCGACCACGACGCGCGCGAGGGGCAGCTGGCGCCGCGGTTCAACGCGCTGGTGCGCAAGGAAACCTGCGCCGATGTCGCGCGCGAGATCGACCTCGGCTCGGTGTTGCGGCTGGGCAAATCCGAGATGTCGACGGGCGGACGGCGCAAGACGGCCCTTCTGGGCGACGCGATGGAGGCGGTGATCGCGGCGGTCTACATGGACGGCGGGTTCGAGGCCGCACGCGCGGTGATCTTGCGGCTGTGGGGCGACCGGGTGGCGGGCGTGGCCGAGGATGCGCGCGACGCCAAGACCGCACTGCAGGAATGGGCGCAGGCGCGCGGCATGGCGCCGCCGGTCTATGCCGAGCTGTCGCGCAGCGGGCCGGACCATGCGCCGGTCTTCGTGGTCGAGGCGCGACTGTCTGACGGCACCGCCGTCGAGGCCGAGGGGCGCGTCAAGCGCCAAGCCGAGCAGGCTGCGGCGCGCGCGCTTCTGGATCGGGCCGAGCGGGAGTAAAGAAGGTTCGCCGCCCAAGTGCGGCGAACCCGTGCGAGGGGGGCTGTCTGCCCCCCTCGCACTCCCCCAGAAGATATTTTTGAAACAGAGAAGGGTGTGGCGATGGGGCGGACGACCTTGATCGTGCTGGCGCATCCGGAACCGGGGTCCTTTTGCGGCGCCTGGGCCGAGGCGAGCGCCAAGGCGGCAGAGGCCGAAGGCGACCGTGTGCTGTGGTCGGATCTCTACGCGATGGGGTTTCATCCGGCCGAGGGGCCGGAACGCTATACGGACCCGCCCGCCCCCTTTGATGCGCTCAAGGCGCAGGAGCAGGCTGCGGGTTGGGGGCATCTGCCTGCCGATGTGGCGGCGGAAGTGGACAAGATCCGAAGCGCCGACAGGATCGTGTTCCATTTCCCGATCTGGTGGTTCGCGCCGCCCGCGATGCTCAAGGGCTGGTGCGACCGGACGCTGTTGCATGGCCTGCTGCATGCCGTGGACCAGCGGTTCGACAGCGGGGTGTTGCGCGGCAAGCGGGCGCTGTTTTGCGTGACGACCGGGGCGCGCGACAGCGAGGCGGGGCGGGACGGCAAGGAAGGCGAGACGCGGCTCCTGCTCTGGCCGCTGGCCTATACGTTGCGGTATTGCGGGATGGAGGTGGCCGAGCCGGTGCTGGTGCACGGGGTGCATGGCTACCACGAGGGTGCGCGCAAGGCGGCGCTGGAGGCGCGGCTGGCACAAGTGCTGGCAGACCAGCGCGCGGTGATCGCGGGGCTGGCGGGGAGGGCGCTGATGCCCTTCAACGTCGACAGGGATTTCGACGGCGAAGGGCGGCTCAGGCACGATGCGCCGAGCCATTGGCCCTTCATCCGGCATGTGGATTAGAGACCCGTTCCCTCGTCCAGCCCGAGCAAAATGTTGAGGTTCTGAACCGCAGCCCCCGATGCCCCCTTGCCGAGGTTGTCGAGGACAGCGATCAGGACGGTCGCGCCCGTCTCGGGGTCGCCATCCACCGTCAGTTCCATCGTGTTGGTCCCGTTCAGGCGCTGCGGATCGATCCGGTCGCCCAGATCGGCGCGGCTTCGGACCTGCACGAATCGCTGACCGGCATAATGGGCGGCCAGAGCTTCGAGCGCGGCGGCAGGGCCGCCGGGGGCAAGGTGGAGCGGAACCTGCACGATCATGCCCTGTTCGAACTGCCCCACCTGCGGCACGAAGATTGGCTTGCGGGTCAGGCCGGCGCGCAGGACGATCTCGGGCAGGTGCTTGTGGTGCTGGCCCGTGGCATAGACGAAGCCGCCGGTGACGCGGCCAGACTCGAAATCGGCGATCATGGATTTGCCGCCGCCGGAATAGCCGGAGACCGCGTTGATCGTGATCGGGTGATCGGCCGCGATGAGACCTGCGTCCACGACCGGTTTCAGGAGCGCGATGGCGCCGGTGGAATAGCACCCAGGGTTCGACACCTGTTTGCCTGCGGCGATGCGGGCGCGCGCGCCCTGGTCCAGTTCGGCAAAGCCGAATTCCCAATCCGGATCGGTTCGATGCGCGGTCGAGGCGTCGATCACCTTGCACGGAAGGTCGCGCAGGTCGGAGGCGATGTCATGGACTGCCGCGTCGGGCAGGCACAGGATCGCCACATCGGCCTCGTTGAAGGCACCGAGACGGGCAAGGCGGGATTTGCGGTGTTCCTCGGGCAACGAGATCAGGGTGACATCCGCGCGGGCCTCGAGGCGCGCGCGGATCTGCAGACCCGTCGTGCCGACCTCGCCGTCGATGAACACCTTTGCCGTCATGGCGCTTTGCCCCTTGATGAACGTCGCAGATCCCATACCGGCTTGGCCCGCGGTGCCGCAATAGAAGATTGGAAAGGGGTCCCATCAAGAATGGTGATGTCGCGCAAGCGCAGGCGGCTCACGGCCGCGCAACGCTGGACGGTGGCAAAGGGCGCCACGATCGGCTAAGGCCACAGGTCAGACACGCTTTGCAGGATTGCCCCCATGACCACCCGCGCCGGTTTCACTGCCCTGATCGGAGAGCCGAACGCCGGCAAGTCGACGCTTCTGAACAAGATGGTGGGGGCCAAGGTCAGCATCGTCACCCACAAGGTGCAGACGACGCGCGCGCGCATCCGCGGCGTGGCGATGGCGGGCGAAAGCCAGATCGTGTTCGTCGACACGCCCGGCCTGTTCCGGCCGCGCCGCAGGCTCGACCGCGCGATGGTGGCGGCGGCCTGGGGCGGGGCCGCGGATGCCGATGTGATCGTGCTGTTGATCGAGGCGCATCGCGGCAAGACCGACGGGGTGGATACGATCCTGACCTCGCTGGGCGAAAAGGCCGTGGGGCGGCGCGTGGTTCTGGCGATCAACAAGATCGACCGGGTCGAGGCGGCGAGCCTGCTGAAACTGACCGAAGACATGAACGCGGCCTACCCGTTCGAGCGGACCTTCATGATTTCCGCCGAAAAGGGCTATGGGGTCGAGGATCTGCGCGACTGGCTGGCCGAGGCCATGCCCGAGGGGCCGTGGCTTTACCCCGAGGATCAGATCGCCGACCTGCCGATGCGGATGATCGCGGCCGAGATCACGCGCGAAAAGCTGACCCTGCGCCTGCACGAGGAACTGCCCTACCAGCTGACGGTCGAGACCGAGCATTGGAATGAGCGCGAGGATGGCACCGCCCGGATCGATCAGGTGGTCTATGTGGCGCGCGACGGGCACAAGGGCATCTTGCTGGGCAAGGGCGGTGAGACGATCAAGGCCGTTTCCAAAGCCGCGCGCGCCGAGCTGGAGGAATTCATGGGCCGCCGCGTGCATCTGTTCTTGCAGGTCAAGGTGCGTCCGAACTGGCTGGAAGAGGCCGAACGCTATTCCGAGATGGGGCTCGATTTCCGCGACGGGAACTGACGGGTCGTGGCCCGGCTGACGGCGGAATTCTGGGTGCAGGCCTATCTTGCGCGGCTGCGGCTGGCCGACATTCCCGCCTTTGTCGTGGCGCGGGGGGATGCGACGGCGGGGGCGGTTTTGGTCAAGTGCAATACGCTCGATGGGCGGGCGGTGGCGCTGCAGCGGCGGACAGATCTGATGAGCGGGGACCGGGTCTGGATGGAACTGGCCACCGGCCCGGAGGCAGAAGTGGACGCCGCGATTGCCCGGCAGCGCGGGTTCGACCCCGACCTGTGGGTCATCGAGGTCGAGGATCGCGCCGGACGGCATCTGCTGGATGAGGATGGGTTGGCGTGAGTGTCTTGGGGTGCGCCTTCAGGCGCACCATGTCCTACCTGTCCGCATACCGACCTATGGCGATCATTCCGACGCCGCCCAGCAAGAACACCACCAACAACAGCGCCATGTTCACCGCAGCCGCGGCCTCGCCGATCTCGGGCAGATCGATGAAGGGGTAAGGGTAGACCCCGTCCTGCGCCGCCCGTCCCAACGCATAGGCGACATAGACCGAGGGCCAGAGCACGAAGATCGGCAGGTCGGCGTAAGCCAGCCGCCGCTTGGGCGCATGGATGAGCCACCACAGCGCGATGGCCAGCGGCCCTGCCGTGTGAAGGCCGTGGTCGGCCCACCAGCCAAGCCCGGTGAAGCTTACCAGCCCGGACAGGATCAGGTGATAGACCAGCCCCACCATCACCACGGACAGCGTCAATGCCGCGAGCCACGGGGCTGACACGCCGTCGCGCATCGGCCGCGAGACGATGGTGAAGGTCACCACCACCAGCATATGCGTCAGGATGGTGAAATAGCGCGCCATGTCGTCCACGGTCGCAAGAGGCCCCTGCCCCGTCGCCTGCATCAGGTGCACAAACTGCGCGCCGAGCGAGACCGCCGAGATCAGCGCGATCAGCAGGGCCATGCGGCGGGCGGTGCGGGACAGCTCCGGAAACATGGGCGGAGCCTGCCACGCAGCCCGGCAATGGACAAGCGCGGCACCGGGCGCATATGCCAAGGTATGGAATGGCGTGCCGAAGGGATCTTGCTGGGCGTGCGGCGGCATGGGGAACATGCCGCGATCCTCGATCTGTTCACCGAGGGTCTGGGGCGGCACATGGGCGTGGTCCGGGGCGGCGCATCGCGCAAGATGGCGCCGCTGTTGCAGCCGGGCGCGCAGCTTGACGCGACATGGCGGGCGCGGCTGGATGCGCATCTCGGAAGCTACACGGTCGACCTGATCCGGGGGCGCGCGGCGGATGCCATGGACGACCGGTTGTCGCTGGCCGGGTTGTCGGCAGTCTGCGCGCTGCTGGCCTTTGCCCTGCCCGAACGCCATGCCTATCCGGCGCTTTATGCGCGGACGCTTGTGTTGCTCGACGGGCTGGGCGCGGGGCGCTGGCCCGAGGCCTATCTGGGCTGGGAACTGGCGCTGCTGGAGGAGACGGGGTTCGGCCTCGACCTGTCGGCCTGTGCGGTAACGGGGGTGACGCAAGACCTGGCCTATGTCTCGCCGCGCACGGGTCGCGCGGTGTCTGTGGCGGGGGCGGGCGACTGGGCTGACCGGCTCTTGCCCCTGCCCGGCGCGCTGAGGGGCATGGCGGGTGGCGATCCAGCCGAGGTGGTGGCGGGGCTGCGCACGACCGGGCATTTCCTGACCGAACATCTGGCGCCCTCGCTGGGCGACAAACCCCTGCCGCCCGCGCGGCAGCGGCTGGTCGACCTGATCGCGGCGCGCGCTCAGCCGGTCAGCGGGTAGCTGGCAAGGGGATCGTGGATCGCGCCGCGCGGCGTCAGGGTGGACTCGTAGAGCGAGACGGCCCGCGCGGTGAACCCCGGCAATCCGGGCACGGGCCCAAGGCTGGCGGCCAGCCGGTCGCGTGCCGTGCCGTCGGGGCGGCGATTGGCGCGGGTCAGCGTGACATGGGGCCGGAAGCGGCGGCGCGGCAGGTCAAGGCCTGCGGACCGACAGATCGAGGCGAGCCGGTCGTGGAGCGCCTGCAGCGCATCGGTGCGGTCGACGGCGGCGAAGATCAGCCCGCGCTCGCCCTCGGTGAAACTGTCCAGCCCGGTGAAACGGATCTCGACGGGCGGCGCGCGAAAGGCGGTCATCAGGTCGTGCAGATCCTCCAGCGCCTGTTCCGGCGCGTCGTCCAGAAAGGCCAGCGTCAGGTGCAGGTTGTCCTCGGGCACCGGGCGGCCGAAGGGGATGGTGGATTGCAGGCGGATCAGCGCACCCGCCACATCCGAAGGCATGGCGATGGCGAGAAAGGCGCGCATCAGATCTCGGCCTCGGGACGGTCGAGCACCCAGGCCTCGAACAGGGGATCGGTCAGGCGCCATTCCCTGTCCCATTGGTCTGCAAGACCCCGGCGGGCCAGCGTGCGGACATGGCTTTGGCGTGTCTGCGGGATCGGCGCGGGCTGTCCTGTCAGCGTCTCGTAGCGCGCGGCCCCTGTCGCGCCGAACGGGTCATGCGCGCGTTCGGCAAGGATGCGGGCCATGGCGCGGTGATGGGGCTGCAGGTCGAGCCATGTCCGGTCGAAATCGAGGTCATGGGCCAGCGCATCGGCGGTCTGGTCGGCGGCCTTGTCCTCGGGCAGGTCGCGGTATTGACCCAGCGTCATCAGCCAGCGCTGAAAGACCATCGGGTTGCCAGCGAAGCGGTCGAAGAAGGCCAGCGCGGTGGCCGGATCAAGGCGGCGCTGGAACACGCGGTGGAATACGGCAAGCTGGTGGGTGACGAAATCTGGGCCGAGCGGCGGCAGGGTCAAGGGTGCCGCGAAACGGTAAAGCGGCGCGTCACGGGTAGAAAAGATGCGGTTCAGCCCGATCTGCGACGAGCCGGTGAACACCGTCCTGAGCCCGTCGCGGCGGCGGTCAAGTGCTGTGCGCAGGCCCGCCATGATCTCGGTCCCGCCGGGTGCGGTGGCCAGTTCCTGCACCTCGTCCAGAAGCAGGATCGCGGGTTTTTCAGGGTTTGCCAGTTGCCCCAGCAGGTCGTCGAGCAGCAGCAGATCCTGCCCCAATTGCGCCTCGCGCGGATCGGACAGGTCAAGCTCGACCGCGCCGGGGCCTTTTTCGGACCCGATGCGGACCTTGATCGGAGGATGGCGCAGCCAGTCGGCCACACGGTCGGCATAGCTGCGGGGGCGCAACGCCTCGGACACAGCGTAGATCAGCAGGCTCAGCGGCGCGACAGAGGTCTGCCAGAAGCTGGCGTAAAGCACACGGTGGCCATAGTGCGCGGCGGCGTGGTGGCCGAGGTCATGCAGCAAAAACTCGGTCTTGCCGGTGCGGCGGGGACCGAACAGGCTCATCGCGGGGACCGGGCCACGGGTCAGGGCCACGAAGGTGTCGTGGGTGAAGGGCTTGCGCGGGTAATGCCAGTCAGGCCGGATCATGAGCCAAGAGTAGCCGGGAGTAGCTAATTAGTCAAAGGCAGCTAATCTTGGCTTGCGGGCAGGACGGTGCGCCAGAAGGCGCACCGCATCGCGAACCGCATCACCCCAAAAGCCGCCGCGCGATGACCTGCGCCTGAATCTCGGCGGCACCTTCGAAGATGTTGAGGATGCGGGCATCGCACAGGATGCGGCTGATCTTGTATTCCAGCGCAAAGCCGTTTCCGCCGTGGATCTGCAGCGCATTGTCGGCGCAGGCCCATGCTACGCGGGCGCCCAGCAGCTTTGCCATCCCGGCCTCAAGGTCGCAACGGCGCTCATGATCCTTTTCCCATGCGGAAAAATACGTCAACTGACGGGCCACCATGATCTCTACCGCCATCATCGCCAGCTTGCTGGCAACGCGGGGAAACTCGATCAGGGATTTCCCGAACTGCTTGCGATCCTCGGCGTATTTCATACCCTCGTCGAGCGCGCCCTGCGCCACGCCGATGGCGCGCGCTGCGGTCTGGATGCGGGCGGATTCAAAGGTCTGCATGAGCTGCTTGAACCCCTGCCCTTCCTCGCCACCCAGCAGGTTTTCGCCTGCGACCGGGAAATCGTCGAAGTTGACGGTGTATTCCTTCATGCCACGATAACCCAGAACCTCGATCTCGCCGCCGGAAATCCCGGCATCGGGAAAGGGGTTGGCATCGTCGCCCGGCGTCTTTTCGGCCAAAAACATCGACAGGCCCTTGTAATCGGTCGTGCCCGGGATGGTGCGGGCCAGAACCGTCATCACATGGGTGCGCGACGCATGGGTGATCCAGGTCTTGTTGCCCTTGAGGATCCAGTCGCCCTTCTCATCCTTGACCGCGCGGGTGCGCAAGGAGCCGAGGTCGGAGCCGGTGTTGGGTTCCGTGAAAACCGCCGTAGGCAAGATCTCACCGCTGGCGAGACCGGGCAGCCACTTGGCCTTTTGCGCCTCGGTGCCGCCGGCAAGGATCAATTCGGCGGCGATTTCCGAACGGGTGCCAAGCGACCCCACCCCGATATAGCCGCGCGACAATTCCTCGGAGACGACGCACATCGACGCCTTGGACAGGCCCAGACCGCCATGGTCCTCGGGGATGGTCAGGCCGAAAACGCCCATCTCGGCCAGTTCCTCGATGATTTCCATCGGGATCAATTCGTCCTTGAGGTGCCATTCATGGGCGTAGGGCTCGATCTTGTCGACGGCGTAGCGGCGGAACTGTTCGCGGATCATCTCCAGCTCGTCGTCGAGACCGCTGGCCCCCACCGTGATCTCGGCCCGACGTTCGCGCATCAGCGCGACAAGCCGCATCCTTGCGGCTTGCGTGTTGCCCGATTGGGTCAGCGTCATGACCTCGGGCGTCATCAGCCCGCGCTGGTCTTCTTGGCTCAGACCAAGATCTTGCGGGCGGACAATCTCCGCCTGATTCATCTGGATGCCGCCGTAAAGCTGCCAGAGGTATTCGCCGAAGGCGATCTGCAAGATCAGCTGTTCAACCTCGCCGAACTTGCCCTGCTCGGTCAGGCGCGCGGCCCAAGCCTGCATCTGGCGCAGCGATTCGACGTAGGTGGCCACCCACGCAAGGCCATGAGCCGCAGTCTGGTGTTCCTCGATGGCGGCGGCAGAAATCCTGCCGTCGACGGTGACAAGGGCCGCAACGCGGGCGCGCGCGATGTCCAGCATGGCCTCGGCAGGGGGCACGGCGGCGGCTGTCAGAGCCTGCAGGTCGGGAAGGATCACGAGGGCGTCGTCGGTCATCTGTCCGTCACGGGGCATGGGCGGTCTCCTTCCATCGGCATGGGCACGCGGCCTTTCGCGGTGATCTAGGCCCTTTGCAGGTGCAGCGCAACAAAAATACCCAGTTTGTCGCACCTGCGCAGGAAAATGTCGCGCTCATTTTTGCAATGCAGCGTCCACGGGGCCGGGCTAGAAGAGCCCCGACCGGAGGGGCGGATGCTGCAAGACACCTTGGATCTCATGCCCTTGTGGGCCTTCGTGGCAGCCTGCGGCGTGACGCTGGCTGCGGGCTTCGTGAAGGGAGCGGTCGGCTTTGCCATGCCGCTGGTGATGATCTCGGGGCTGTCGCTGTTTCTGGACCCGCTGGTGGCGGTGGCGGGAATCATCTTGCCCATCGTGTTGTCGAACGTCTTGCAGGTGATGCGGTTTTCATGGTCGCAGGCCGGCGAGGCGGTCAAGGAATTCTGGCGCTACATCGTGATCATCTGCGTGATGATCCTGATCTCGGCGCAATTCGTGACGATGATCCCGGCGCATGTCTTTTACCTTGTCCTCGGCGTGCCGACCGTCACCTTGTCGCTGATCCAGTTGATCGGCGTGCGCTTCCGCGTCGCGCCAAAATGGCGCAACGCATCGGAATGGATCGTAGGCCTGATCTCGGGCACCATCGGGGGGCTGACCGGCACCTGGGGTCCGCCCACGGTGCTGTTTCTGATCGCGCTCGACACGCCCAAGGCCAAGCAGATGCTGGTACAGGGCGTGGTCTACGGGCTGGGCTCGGTCACGCTGCTGGTTGGTCACCTGCAGTCGGGGGTTCTGAACGCGGTCACGATCCCGTGGTCGGCGGCGCTGCTGATCCCCGGTTATCTGGGCATGCAGATGGGGTTCTGGATGTCGGACCGGATGAACGCCGCGGTATTCCGCCGCGCTACGCTTGTGGTTTTGATCGTGGCGGGTGCGAACCTCGTAAGGCGCGGTCTCTTGGGCTGAGGCCCGTCAGGACAGGATCGCGCCGGAGCAGCCCTGCGCCAGATCGGGCAAAAGGGCGGGCGGCACCACTTCGAAATCGATCCGGAACAGCAAGTCACCTTGATGTTCGGCTTCGAAGGTCCAGCGCCCGGTGACCAGTTCGCTTTCGACCTCGAAGCTGAACCCGATCAGGCCGGGGCCGTCACCGTCGATGGAGGTAACCCAGCGTTCCACTTCGATCCCGGTGTCGGGATAAGGCGGGTGGGTGATGGTCACGGTCGCAGGATCAAGGATAAGCCCCTCGCGCGCCTCGATCAGGATGCCGAAACCGATGCCGATCTGGGCCGGGACAAGGGTCGTGACCGCCCGCATCTCGGGCAGGCCGGGGACGATGTTGACCACGCCCGCAGCCGTGTCGGGGGCCTCTTGCAACTCGATCGGCCCTTCGGCGCAGTAAACGCCATAGACGAGACTGTCGATCAGGGCGGATTTGAAAGGGTTGGGCAGGTCTTGCGCCAGAACAGCCTGAGGCAGGGCCATCGCAATGGCCAGCGCCGTGCCGATCATGCTGGTGTGTCGATCCATCTGCACCTTCGGGTCGAGCGGCCTCCGGGGCAGCATCCCCCGGAGAAACCTGTCACGAAATGGCGGCAGCCTTCACGTCATCGTCGATATATGGGACGTATTGCGCGAAATTGTCGGCGAACATCTGTACCAGCTTCTGGGCCTGACGGTCATAGGCATCCGGGTCTGCCCAAGTGCCGCGCGGGTCAAGCAGCGCGTCCTCGACACCATGGCAGGCCATCGGCACGTCGAAGCCGAAATTCGGATCACGGCGGAAGTCGCCCGCATCCAGCGACCCATCCAGCGCAGCGGTCAGAAGCGCGCGCGTAGCCCGGATCGGCATGCGGTTGCCGGTGCCATAGGCGCCGCCGGTCCAGCCGGTGTTCACCAGCCAGCAGGTCGCGCCATGTTCGTGGATCTTGTCTTGCAAGAGCTTGCCATAGACCTCGGGGCGGCGCGGCATGAAGGGAGCGCCGAAACAGGTGGAAAAGGTCGGCTCCGGCTCGGTCACGCCACGCTCGGTGCCCGCCACCTTGGAGGTGAAGCCCGACAGAAAATGATACATCGCCTGCGCCGGCGTCAGCCGCGCGATGGGCGGCAGGACACCGAAAGCATCACAGGTGAGCATCACGATGTTCTTGGGGTGCCCGGCCAATCCGCTGGTCGAGGCATTGGCAATCTGGTCCAGCGGATAGGCGCAACGGGTGTTGGCCGTCAGGCTGTCATCGTCGAAATCCAGTTCCAGCGTGTCGGGATCGTAGACCATGTTCTCGATTACGGTGCCGAAGGTGCGGGTGGTGGCGAAGATCTGCGGCTCCGCCTCTTCGCGCAGGTTGATCGTCTTGGCGTAGCAACCGCCTTCGAAGTTGAAGATGCCGCTGTCCGACCAGCCGTGTTCGTCATCCCCGATCAGCGTGCGGGCGGGGTCGGCCGACAACGTTGTCTTGCCGGTTCCCGACAGGCCGAAGAACACGGCCGCGTCATCGGGGTTGCCGGTGGCGTGGTTGGCCGAGCAATGCATCGCCATCACGCCCTTGCCGGGCAGGATGTAGTTGAGCAGCGTGAAGACCGATTTTTTGTTCTCGCCCGCGTATTCGGTGTTGGCGATCAAGATCAGCTTGGCGTCGAAATTCAGCGCGATCACCGTGTCGCTGCGGCAACCGTGGCGCGCGGGATCTGCCTTGAAGCTGGGGCAGTTGATGATGGTGTACTCGGGCACGAAGCCCACCAGTTCTTCGGCGTCGGGGCGGCGCAGCAGGTGGCGGATGAACAGGTTGTGCCATGCCAGTTCGGACACCACGCGCACGTCCAGCCGGTGCGCCGGGTCCGCGCCGCCATAGAGATCTTGTACAAAATAGTCGCGCCCCTTCATGTGCGTCAGCATGTCGGCATGCAGCGCGTCGAAGGCTTCGGGCGTCATCGGGCGGTTGTTGTCCCACCAGATCTGATCCTCGATCGCCGGTGTCCGGACCACGAACTTGTCCTTGGGCGAGCGGCCGGTGAACTTGCCGGTCGAGACCAGCAGCGTGCCACCTTTGCCAATCCGCCCTTCGCCGCGCGCGACCGCGGCCTCGATCAGGGCGGGCTCCAGCAGGTTGTAATGCACGGAGCCGAGCTCCGTCATGCCCTGGGTTTCCAACGTCTGCGAGGGGTTCACGCGTGGGGTTGTCATGTCTCGATGCTCCCGGATCGATCGTGGCTTTCATGCGGTTGTCACCACCGCGCCATGGCCGCCTATATCATGACGATTTTGATGCTGAACAGGACGCTTTCACACAGTTAGCGCAACCAGCCGGCAATTTTCTTTCGCCAACACGGCGCGGCATGATGCCCGTTGGCGCAAATGCATGTGGCAGTTTCACCACTCCTTAACGCGCCGCATCCATAACTTATGGGACGATTCGGGGCGATTCGGAGAATAAAGATTGATTCTTTTGGCTCAAGTGAGGAGAATAGATAAAAAAATAAACAGTCGAGCAGTAACAAGGGTCACAGGAATGCCGAGGATCGCACTTGTCGATGACGACAGGAATATTCTGACGTCCGTATCCATGACGCTCGAGGCCGAGGGCTTCGACGTGGAAACCTACAATGACGGGCAGTCCGCACTGGATGCCTTCAACCGCCGCCTGCCGGATCTGGGCGTCTTCGACATCAAGATGCCCCGGATGGACGGCATGGACCTGCTTCAGCGTCTGCGCCAGAAAAGCCGGATGCCGGTGATCTTTCTCACCTCCAAGGATGACGAGATCGACGAGCTGATGGGCCTGCGCATGGGCGCGGATGACTATGTCAAGAAGCCGTTCTCGCAGCGGCTTCTGGTCGAACGAATCCGGTCCATCCTGCGCCGTCAGGAGGCCATCGCCTCGGATGCCACAAGCACGCCCGAAGAAAGCGCCGTGATGGTGCGCGGTGAGTTGTCGATGGATCCGCTGCGCCACGCCGTGACGTGGAAGGGCCGCGACGTGTCCCTGACCGTGACGGAGTTTCTGCTGCTGCAGGCGCTGGCGCAGCGCCCCGGCTTCGTCAAAAGCCGCGATCAGCTGATGGACGTGGCCTATGACGAACAAGTCTATGTCGACGACCGCACCATCGACAGCCACATCAAGCGCCTGCGCAAGAAGATGCGGTCGGTCGATGACGATTTCTCGGCGATCGAGACGCTGTATGGAATCGGCTACCGCTACAACGAAGAATAAGGCGAAAGGCCCGTGCCCGCCGACCTCTCCATGACCAACCGCCGCGCCCGCGCCCGGGGCGACATCGTCCTGGGCGAGGATTGGGACCGTCCGCACAGCTCGGTCGAGACCGAGCTGAAGGCCGCCCGCGCAAGGCGCGGCCTTATCTCGCTCAACCGCTCGCCGCTGGCGCGCAAGATCATCATGTTCAACCTGCTGGCCATGGTCGTGCTGGTGGCGGGCGTGATGTATCTCAACCCGTTCCGCGACAGCCTCGTGGTGCAGCGCGAGCGCGCGCTGGCCGTCGAGGCGCAGCTGATCGCCGAGGTGCTGGAGGCGTCGCTGCTTGCGGAAGGACCGGCCGATCTGACCGGGAACGACGGACCCGACGCGGCCACTGTCCTGAGCAGGCTCAGCTTGTCCGATGGCGTGGATGTCTTCATCTTCGCTCTGCCCGGCACACTGGTGACCTCGACCGACGATATCGCCCGCAGCCCGGCGCGGCCGGTACGCGGGCTGGAAAACCGGCGGCAGGACACGCTCTTGATTACGGATTTCCTGAATTCCGTCTGGTCGGGGCTGTCTGGCCTTCTGACCGGCGGGCAGGAAAACTTGCCGACGCGCACCGGGCGTGACCTTGCGCAATCGCTGGTCGGACCGGCCAGCACAGGCGTGACCGTATTGAGCCGCGGCACCGACGCCTCGGGCACGCTTTACGCCGCCGCAACGCCCGTCTTCGGCGCGCAGGGGCAGATCGGCATCGTGGTGGTCACCACCGCGGCGGGCGAGATCGACCAGTTGGTGCGGGTGGAACGCGAGCAGCTGTTGCAGATGTTCGTCGTGGCGTTGTTGGTCTCGATTGGCCTCAGTCTGGTGCTGGCCTCGACCAT
This sequence comes from Roseicyclus mahoneyensis, assembly GCF_003148775.1. Lineage (GTDB taxonomy): Bacteria > Pseudomonadota > Alphaproteobacteria > Rhodobacterales > Rhodobacteraceae > Roseicyclus > Roseicyclus mahoneyensis. Next base: position 116,039 of record NZ_QGGW01000005.1, on the reverse strand, counting down.
TGCGCATCCGCTGGCCGATCTGGCCGCCGCCGCCGAGCTGGGCCGCGACAAGAACGCCCGCAAGATGAGCCCGACGCGTGTTCGCATACCTGACCTGACCGGCCGCCCCGACGAGATCGGCCGCCTGTCCGGCGCGCTGCGCGGCATGGTCGGCGCACTGTATGACCGGATCGACGCGAACGAACAATTCGCCGCCGATGTCAGCCACGAGATCAAGAACCCGCTGGCCAGCCTGCGCTCGGCCGTGGGAACGATGCGCGTCGCCCGCACCGAAGATCAGCGCAACCGCCTTCTTGAGGTCATCGAGCATGACGTGCAGCGGCTTGATCGGCTGGTGTCCGACATCTCGAACGCATCGCGGCTCGACAGCGAACTGGTCAAGGAAGAGGAAGAGGATTTCGACCTCGTCCTCACGCTGCAGAACCTGTCGCATTATCACGGCGAGGAGGCGGCACGCAAAGCTGTCGATTTCGTCACCGACCTGCCGCCCGAACCGATCCTGATCTCGGGGCTGGAGGGGCGTCTGGCGCAGGTCTTCGTCAACCTACTGTCCAACGCGATATCCTTCTGTGATGAGGGTGACGCCGTGCGCCTCTGGGCGCGGCGGCGCGAGAACCGGGTGCTGATCGTGGTCGAAGATACCGGCCCCGGCATTCCCGAAGAGGCGCTGACCAAGGTGTTCAACCGCTTCTATTCCGAACGCCCGGTGCAGCAGTTCGGCAACCATTCGGGCCTTGGCCTTGCGATCTCCAAACAGATCGTCGAGGCGCATGGCGGCGTGATCTGGGCCGAGAACATCCGCCCGACGGCGGCCGATGCCACCTCGACGCCCTTGGGTGCCCGCTTTGTCGTTGGCCTGCCGATCTGACGCCTGCGATGACCACCGCTGCGCCAGAGCCTGAACCGATCACCCGTTGGGCGGCCGGAACGACGGACAGCGCGATCTGGCTCAACGGCACCGCCGTCGCGGTTGACGATCAGGGCATCTTGATCCTTGGCGCCTCCGGGACGGGCAAATCCGGCCTTGCGCTGAACTTGCTGGCATTGGGGGCCGTCTTGATCGCCGATGACGGCCTTTGGCTGGACGCGGCGGAGGGCCAGCCCCGGATAGCACGCCCCACCCGATCCCCCGACCTGATCGAGGCGCGCGGCATCGGCCTGATCCGCGCGGGCACGACGCGGGCCGCGGCCCCTCTGGCGATCATCGTCGACCTTGATCGGGCCGAGCCCGAGCGCCTGCCACCGCGACGCTTGGTCGCGATCGGGGAGGCGCTGTGCCCGTTGATACTGGGCGCGGGACACAACACCCTTGCTCCAGCCCTTGTCCTGATGGCGCGCCATGGTCGCGCCGAGGTCTGACCGCCCCCGGAGGCCCATGCCCAACGAAACCAGCCACGATCCGGGCACGCCCGCCCGTGTGGTCTTTGTCACCGGCCCGTCGGGCGCCGGCCGGTCTACGGCCATCCACGCGCTGGAGGACCTGGGGTTCGAGGCGATCGACAACATGCCGCTCGGCCTTTTGCCGCGCCTGCTGGAGGGGCCGCCGCCCGACCGGCCGATGGCGCTGGGCATCGATGCCCGCAACCGGGATTTTTCCGCCGCAGGGTTGGTCGCCGCCCATGACCGGCTGGCCACATCGCCTTGCTACACGCCCGATCTGCTGTATCTCGATTGTGCCGCCGATGTGCTGCAACGGCGCTATTCCGAAACACGGCGACGCCATCCGTTGGCACCCGAAGCCGACCCCGCTCAAGGCATCGCGCAAGAACTGTCGCTGCTCGGCCCGGTGCGCGCCCATGCCAGCGTGTTGATCGATACATCTGCCCTGACGCCGCATGACCTGAAAGCCGAGATGACGCGCCTCTTCGCCCCCACGGGCGCCGGACGGCTGGCTGTCACCGTGACCTCCTTTTCCTACCGCCGGGGTCTGCCTACGGGCGCGGATCTGGTGTTTGACTGCCGTTTTCTGCGCAATCCGCACTGGGACAGCGCGCTGCGGCAAGAGGATGGGCGCGCACCGACGGTGCAGGCGTATATCGCCGCCGATCCACGATTTACGGCCTTCCGCGATCAGGTGATCACGATGGCCGACCTGCTGCTGCCTGCCTTCGAGGCCGAGGGCAAAAGCCATCTGACCATCGCTTTCGGATGCACCGGCGGGCAACACCGGTCGGTGGCGATGACCGAAATACTGTCGGCGCACCTTGCAGAGATGGGCTGGCCCGTGTCTAAAAGGCACAGGGAAGTGGAACAGCGACGCGCAGCCGGGACGAGCGCGGAGCCCGTAGGTCCAGAGGCGAACAGGACGTGATCGGCATCGTGATCGTTGCCCATGGCGGGCTGGCACCCGAACTGAAACGGGCGGCAGAGCATGTCGTTGGCGCACAGGCTGCGATGATCGCCATCTCAGTGGGCCCCGAGGATGACCGCGCCGCCCGCACCCGCGAAATCTGTGACGCCGCCGATGCGGTCGATGATGGATCGGGCGTGGTGGTGGTGACCGACATGTTCGGTGGATCGCCTTCGAACCTGTCGCTGACCGCCTGCCGACCGCGCAACCGCAAGATCCTGACCGGGGTGAACCTGCCGATGCTGATCAAGCTGGCGAAATCGCGCGATCTGGACGTGGAAGAGGCCGTGGCCCGCGCCGCCGAAGCCGGACGGCGTTACATCAACAGTTTTGACGGAGCCCCGTGAACCCATGTCCGACCGGTCCGAGATCCGCCACCTGGACATCGTCAACATCAAGGGCCTGCATGCCCGCGCCTCGGCCCGTTTCGTCGAGGTGGTAGAAGCACATGACGCTACGGCAACCGTACGCCGCGACGGGCTGAGCGCCGCCGGCGACTCGATCATGGGACTTTTGATGTTGGCAGCCTCCATGGGAACCTCTATTGAGGTTGAAACCTCCGGCCCGGAGGCAAACGTGCTGGCCGATGCGCTTGCGGCCCTTGTGGCCGACCGTTTCGGCGAAGGCAGCTGACCCGGGACAGATGACGGCAACCGACCGGATGGGACGAGGGCGCGTGACCGATACGAGTTCCCGCAATATCTCTGCGCCGCGATCGGCGCTGCGACCGGGGCCCGAACGGGTCTATGACCGGCGCAGCCTCACCTATGCCAACAGTTTCGACAGTTTCTGGACCCGTCATACGATCAAGGCGATCGAATGGGCGACCGGCAAGCTGACCATCATCCGCCGGGTCCGCCAGTTCGAGAAGATGGGCGAAGTGACGGGTCAGGCGTTCTGGCCGGCCACGATGAAGGTGATGGGGATCGACCTGCAAACCCCGCAGCACCAGCTTGACCGCATCCCCCCCGAAGGGCCGGTCGTGTTCGTGGCCAACCATCCGCACGGGCTGGTCGACGGGATGATCCTTGCCGATCTGATCGGGCGGCGGCGCGCCGACTACCGCATCCTGACGCGGGCGCTGTTGACCGGGCTGGACGAAAGCGCGTCGGGCTACATGATCCCTGTGCCCTTTCCGCATGAACCCGATGCGCAAGAAAAGATGCTGCAGATGCGGGCCAACGCAATGGCGCATCTGGACCAGAAGGGGTTGATCGCGCTGTTCCCCTCTGGCGCCGTGGCCGTGGCAGACACGATGTTCGGCCCCGCCGTAGAGGGCGAATGGAACGTCTTTACCGCCAAGATGATCCGCAAATCGGGCGCAACCATCGTGCCCTGTTACTTCACAGGATCGAATTCGCGCTGGTATCAGATCGCCAACCGCGTCTCGCCGATCCTGCGGCAGGGCCTGTTGATCCACGAGGTGGTGCACAGTTTCGACAAACCGCAGGCGCCCATCATCGGAAACCCGATCACGCCCGACCAGTGGCAAGACCGGATCGAACGGCCGCGCGATTTCATGGCATGGCTGCGCGCGCGCGCGCTGTCGCTCAAGGATGATCCCGATCAGGTCTGAGCGGTCGCCTCAGCGCGTCGGCACCGGGTCGCCGTCACCACGGTAATCGTAGAATCCGCGCTGCGTCTTGCGACCGAGCCATCCGGCCTCGACGTATTTCGTCAGCAGCGGACAGGGGCGGTATTTGGTATCGGCCAGCCCGTCATGCAGCACGTTCATGATCGCAAGGCAGGTGTCGAGACCTATGAAATCGGCCAGTTCCAGCGGCCCCATCGGGTGGTTGGTGCCCAGCTTCATGGCCATGTCGATGGAGGTGACGTTTCCGACCCCTTCGTACAGCGTGTAGACCGCCTCGTTGATCATCGGCATCAAGATGCGGTTGACGATGAAGGCGGGAAAATCCTCGGCTGTAGCCGCCGTCTTGCCCAGCCGGTCGACCACCGCTTTGCAGGCGGCAAAGGTTTCCTCATCCGTGGCGATGCCGCGGATCAGTTCCACCAGCTGCATCACCGGCACCGGGTTCATGAAGTGGAAACCCATGAATTTCTCGGGCCGGTCGGTGCGCGAGGCAAGCCGCGTGATCGAGATCGATGAGGTGTTCGAGGTCAGGATCGTGGTCGGCTTGATATGGGGCAGAAGGTCCTCGAAGATCGCCTGCTTGACCGTCTCGCGCTCGGTCGCGGCCTCGATGATGAGATCGGACTGGCCGACCTCCGCCAAGGTGGTTGTGGTGCGGATGCGGGCCATGGCCCCGGCCATCTCGGCCTCGGTGACCTTTCCGCGGCCGACCTGTCGGGCGATGTTGCGTTCGATCAGGGAGACGGCATTGCTCAGCGCATCGGCGCTGATGTCGGTCATCACCACGTCATAGCCCGCCAGCGCGCAGACATGCGCGATGCCGTTGCCCATCTGGCCCGCACCGACCACACCGATCGAAGAAATCTCCATGTCCGTTCCTCATGTCGCGCGCGATGCACGCACCTGACCCTGATCGCCTGTCGTGCGCACCATAGGCGCGAGCGGCGGGGCGAGACAACCCTGCCCCGCCGCGGCGCAATGGCCGGCGGATCGCTCGAATTTTCTCGAAAATATATACTAATTAAGGGCTTAGCTTTTCGGAAAGACCTCTACCGCACAGTCACCGTCGGGTGAGTCTTCTATTCTGCGGGAGAGAAGGGGAATGAGTTTCGAACACAGGGGGCATTTGCCCCTCGATTACCATCCGGTGGTCTATCCGGGGTCCGTCCTTCGGTTCCGGGGTCCGGGGCACGGGCTGGATGCGCCTTACGTGCTGTGCCTCGGCGGATCGGAGACCTTTGGCCGCTTCATCTACGCGCCGTTTGCGGCGCAGCTGGATGCGGCCCTGCCATGGGACGTGGTGAACATGGGCGTGATGAACGCAGGGCTGGACGTGATGATGCATGATGCTGCAATCCAGTCGGCCTTGCGGGGCGCGCGGGCGGTCGTGTTGCAGGTGACCGGGGCGCAGAACATGACGAACCGCTTCTACACCGTCCATCCGCGCCGCAATGACCGGTTCATCAAGGCGACCACGATGTTGCGCACGCTCTACCGTGACGTCGATTTCACCGAGTTTCATTTCACGCGCCATCTGCTGACGCATCTCAGGGGCCTGTCCACCGATCGCTTCGGTGTGGTGGCGGCTGAATTGCGCGAGGCTTGGGTGGCGCGGATGCTGGCCTTTCTGGACCGCGCGCCGGTGCCGGTGCATCTGCTGTGGCTGTCGCGCCGCCATCCCGACATGGCGGAGCCCGGGGGGCAACTGGGCCATGACCCGCTGTTCGTGACCGCCGAGATGCTGACGCAGGTGGCAGGGCGCGCGGCGTCCTGCACGGTGGCAGTTTCGCCCGCGCAGCAGCATGCGCCGGCCACCCGGGGCATGTTCTTTGCCGTGCGCGAAGAGGCAGCGGCCCGGGTCCTGCCCGGCCCGGATGGCCATGATCTGGCCGCGCGCCAACTGGCCGCCCTGCTGGCATGAAAAAACCGCCCCTTCGCCGGGGCGGTTTCAAGGCAGGATCGGATCGCTCAGAGCTTGGAGGTCAGTTCCGGCACGATCTCGAACAGGTCGCCCACAAGGCCGTAATCGGCGACCTGAAAGATCGGCGCCTCTTCGTCCTTGTTGATGGCGACGATCACCTTGCTGTCCTTCATGCCGGCCAGATGCTGGATCGCACCCGAGATGCCGACCGCGATATAGAGATCGGGGGCGACCACCTTGCCGGTCTGGCCCACCTGCCAGTCGTTCGGCGCATAGCCCGAATCGACCGCCGCGCGCGACGCGCCGACGGCGGCGCCCAGCTTGTCGGCAAGCCCTTCGATCAGGGCGAACTGTTCCTCGGAGCCGACGCCGCGGCCGCCCGAGACGACGATGCCCGCGCTGGTCAGTTCCGGCCGGTCCGAGGCCGCGACCTTGTCCTCGACCCAAGCCGACAGGCCGGTGGTGGCCGCGGTGCCCAGTGCCTCGACGGGGGCGGAATTGCCTTTGGCCGCCGCCTCGAAGCCTGCGGTGCGGATCGTCATGACCTTGGTCGCGTCGGTCGATTTGACGGTCTGGATGGCGTTGCCCGCATAGATCGGACGGTCGAAGGTTTCGGCGTCGATCACGGCCACCACCTCGGAGATCACCATCACGTCCAGCAGCGCCGCGACACGCGGCAGCACGTTCTTGGCATCCGAGGTCGCAGGGGCGGCAATGTGGCTATAGCCGCCCGCCATCGACACGATCAGGTCGGCAACGGGTTCGGCCAGCATGTGGCAAAAACCGAGATCGCCCGCAAAGATCACCTTGGCGACACCCGCCAGCGTCGCCGCCTCGGCGGCGGCGGCGTCACCGCCCTGCCCCGCCACCAGCACATGCACATCGCCCAGACCGGAAACGGCCGTCAGCGCCTTGGACACCGCATCGGTCGCCAGCTGGCCACCCGTCACATCCGCGAGAAGAAGAACAGCCATCAGATCACCCCCGCCTCATCCTTGAGTTTCGCAATCAACTCGTCGACCGAGCCCACCTTGACGCCCGCCTTGCGCGTGCCAGGCTCGACGGTCTTGACCACGCTCAGGCGCGGCGTGACATCGACACCGTAATCGGCGGCGGTCTTTTCATCGAGCGGCTTTTTCTTGGCCTTCATGATGTTGGGCAAGGACGCATAACGCGGCTCGTTCAGGCGCAGATCGACGGTGACGATGGCGGGCATCTGCACCTTGATCGTCTGCAATCCGCCATCGACCTCACGCGTAACGATGGCGCTGTCGCCCTCGACCGCCAGTTCGCTGGCGAATGTCGCCTGTGACCAACCGAGCAGAGCGGCCAGCATCTGGCCCGTCGCGTTCATGTCATTGTCGATGGCCTGCTTGCCGCACAGCACGAGGCCGGGGTTTTCCTCGGCCACGACTGCGGCAAGGATCTTGGCGACGGCCAGCGGCTCGATGTCTTTGGTCACATCCTCGGCCGCGACGACCAGAATGGCGCGGTCGGCCCCCATGGCGAGCGCTGTGCGCAGCGTTTCCTGCGCCTGCTTCACGCCGATGGACACGGCCACGACCTCATCCGCCTTGCCGGCTTCCTTGAGGCGGATGGCTTCCTCGACGGCGATCTCGTCGAAGGGGTTCATCGACATCTTCACATTGGCAAGATCGACACCGGACCCGTCCGCCTTGACGCGGACCTTCACGTTGTAGTCGATCACGCGTTTGACGGGCACAAGAACCTTCATCGCGGTCACTCCTCTCTCGGGCGCGGCGCGCCTCACGAACCTTTGGGCGAAGAATTAGAGCCTTCGGGGCGTCAAAGACAGGTCAAAATCGACGCGGGGCGGTCTGGCGACGCCGCGTCAGACCATGCGGGCGCGTTCCCACAACTCCGCGGCGATGGCGGCGTAGCAGGCGAGCGATCCCAGAAAGACGAAGACGTGCCAGATGGTGTTGTGAAACGGCAGGCGTTCCCACAGCAAAAAGGCGATGCCCGAGGAATAGATCACCCCGCCCGCGACCAGCAGCCAAAAGCCCAGCGGGCTGAGGCCCGACACCAGCGGGCCACCCCAGACCGCCCCGACCCAGCCAAGCCCGAGGTAGAGCGGGATGGCGAGCCAGCCAAAGCGGCTGGTGAACAAGATCAGCGCCGCGCCCAGCGCCGCAACCGTCCAGATCCCCGCCAGAAACCCGACCTGCCCGGCCGCCAAGGCGGCAAAGGGCGTGTAGGTGCCCGCGATCTTGAGATAGATGGCCGACTGGTCCATCCGGCGCAGCCGGTCGACCCATGCGGGCCGCTGGATCAGGTTGTAGGCGGCCGACGCACTCCACATCGCAAGGCCGGTGGCGAAGTAGACCGAAACGGCGGTGACAACGCCCGCCTCGCCGATCCAGAGCGCGGCCATGGCGATCAGAAGCGGGCCGCCGATCAAGGCGGCACCGATCCCCGAGGCATGCACGACGGCATCCGAGATGTATTCCGCGCGGGTGTAGGGACGGCGTCCGGCGATATCGGTCATGTGTTATAGCTTAGGCCGAACCCGGCATCGCGCAACTGTAACGCTGGGTCATACGGGCTTGCGCGCCCTCAGCGCGGCGGAAATCGTGCCGTCGTCGAGGTAATCAAGTTCCCCCCCGATCGGCACGCCTTGCGCCAGCGAGGTGACGGCAACCCCCATGCCGGTCAGCGCATCGGCGATGTAGTGCGCGGTGGTCTGGCCATCGACGGTGGCATTCAGCGCCAGCACCACCTCGGTCACGGTCTCGCCCGTCACCCGGTCGATCAGGCGCGGGATGCGCAGATCCTCGGGGCTGATGTCGTCAAGCGCGGACAGAGTGCCGCCCAGAACATGATAGCGCCCGGCAAAGGCCTGCCCGCGTTCCATCGCCCAGAGATCGGCCACATCCTCGACCACGCAAATCTGGCCATTGGCGCGGCGGTCATCGGCGCAGATCGGACACAGGTCCGCGGTGCCGATATTGCCGCAGTTCAGACATTCGCGCGCGGTCTCGGCCACACGCGTCATCGTCTCGGCCAAGGGGCGCATGAGTTGCCCGCGTTTCTTGATGAGATGCAGCACGGCACGCCGCGCCGACCGGGGGCCAAGCCCCGGCAGGCGGGCCATGATCTCGATCAGGGCCTCGATATCCTTGGGCGCCTCGGCCAAGGGATGCGCCTCAGAACGGCAGCTTCATGCCGGGCGGCAGACCCATGCCCTCGGTCAGCTTCGCCAGTTCCTCCTGGCTTTTTTCCTGCGCCCGGCTCTGCGCATCCTTGATGGCGGCAAGGATCAGATCCTCGACCACTTCCTTGTCGTCGGCATTGAAGATCGACGGGTCGATATCGAGGCCCACCAGCTCGCCCTTGGCGGTGGCCGTCGCCTTGACCAGCCCCGCGCCAGACACGCCCTCGACCGTGATGGCGGACAGGTTTTCCTGCATCTCGGCCATCTTGGTCTGCATTTCCTGCGCCTGTTTCATGATCTTGGCCATGTCGCCCAGACCACCAAGCCCGCCCAAACCTTTCAGCATCCTGTCATTCTCCATCTGTCATTCATCATCGAACGGGTCCCAATCCTCGGGCATGTCCTCGGGATCGGGCAAATCGGGCAGCGCCTCGGCGCTGGCCTCGGCGGCAAGTTCGGCGCGGGTGCGGACCCGCGCGATGCGCGCCTGCGGAAAGGCCGCCTTGACCGCCTGCAGCAGCGGGTGCTGTTCCAGTTCGGCCTCGAGCGCGTGACGCTGCGCCTGTTCGGCCTCGGCGATGGTGGGTCCGCCACCCTCATTGGCAAGCGAAATGATCCAGCGTGCGCCGGTGGCCAGTTGCAGGGCGCGGCCAAGGCGCTGGGACAGATCGGCGGGCGCGCCATCGGTTGGCTGGAACTCGATCCGGCCAGGTGCGTAGCTGACCAGCCTGAGGCAGGTCTTGACCTCGACCAGCAGCTTGATGTCGCGCGCGGCCTCGATCAGGGCGACGATACTGGGAAAGGTGGGGTAAAGGGACAGATCCGGCCCGGGTTCGGGCTGAAGGGCGGCCTGAGCACCGCCGATGTTGCCGCGGGGCATAGCGGCTTGAGCGCGCGGGGCATGGAGTGGACCACTCCCGCCAGACGGGCGCACAGGCCCGGAGCCGCCACTGGGAACGGGGGGCGATTGCAGTTTCTTGACCAGATCGCCGGGCGTCGGCAGGTCAGCCACGTGGGTCAGGCGGATCACGGCCATCTCGGCGGCCATCATCGCATTGGGAGAGAGGTTGACCTCCTCCAGCGCCTTGAGCAGCATCTGCCACGTCCGCGTCAACACCCGCATCGGCAGGCGTTCGGCCAAGGACCGCCCGCGAGTGCGCTCCTCGGGCGGGATGGTCGGGTCATCGGCGGCGTCCGAGGTGATCTTGATGACGCTGAGCCAATGGGTGATCTCGGCCAGATCGCGCAGGACGGCGACGGGGTCGGCCCCGTCGGCATATTGCCCGCCCAGCTCATTCAGCGCGGCCGCCGCATCACCACGCATGATCGCCTCGAAGAGGTCGAGCACCCGGCCCCTGTCTGCCAGACCCAGCATCGCGCGGACTTGGGTCGCGGTCGTCTCGCCCGCGCCATGGGCGATGGCCTGATCCAGCAGGCTCATCGCGTCGCGTACCGATCCTTCGGCGGCCCGCGTGATCAGCGCCAGCGCATCCTCGGCGATCAGGGCGCGCTCAAGGCCAGCCACCTTTTGCAGATGCGCGATCATCACCTCGGGCTCGATCCGGCGCAGGTCGAACCGTTGGCAGCGCGACAGGACGGTGACCGGAACCTTGCGGATTTCAGTCGTGGCGAACAGGAATTTGACGTGCGGCGGCGGTTCCTCCAGCGTCTTGAGCAGCGCGTTGAAGGCGCTGGTCGACAGCATATGGACCTCGTCGATGATGAAGATCTTGTAGCGTGCCTGCGCCGCACGGTAGCTGACGGTCTCGATGATCGCGTCGCGGATGTTCTGCACGCCGGTGTTGGAGGCCGCGTCCATTTCCATCACGTCGACGTGGCGGCCTTGCGCGATCGCGACGCAGTTCTGGCACACGCCGCACGGATCGGTCGTCGGCCCGCCCTGCCCGTCCGGACCGATGCAATTCAGCCCCTTGGCGATGATGCGCGCCGTCGTCGTCTTGCCGGTGCCGCGGATACCCGTCAGCATGAAGGCCTGCGCGATGCGATCCGCCTCGAAGGCGTTTTCCAGCGTGCGGACCATCGCGTCTTGCCCGATCAGGTCGGCAAAGGTCGCCGGGCGGTATTTCCGCGCCAGAACCTGATAGCCGGTGTCGGGGGTGTCGGTCATGTTGCCTCAAGCCGGGTGCGGGTCGCATCAGACCCTAGTGAAGCGACGCGCCAAGGTCCATGGTGAAGCTTGGGCCGGGTGCGCTACCTGGCCGACAAAACCAGAGGCGCAGATGGCAGAACACACACCCCCCCCGATCCTTGTTAAGGCGATGTTCCTGTTTTTCTGGGCGATGTCCGCCACGGCGCTCATGTTCTGGATCGGCGGCGTGGTCTGGCCGGGCGGGTTGCCCGGGGTGATGGCCTCGATGGGCAATGGCGCGGTGGCCTTATTCGGCGCGTTCCACATCCCGGCGGCGATCTGCGGCGTATTGTTGTGGCAATGGCGCAGGCGCACGATGGTGCCGCGCTACAGGGTCATGCTCGAAGGCGCGACGCTGTATTTCGGTCTGGCGGTGTTGTTCGGGATCTTCCTGAACTACCTGCTGGTATCGACAATGGGGTCAGTGGTCGATCCGGCAATGCCGAGCATGATGTAAGGGGGCTTTGGCGAACGAGTCTGCCAAAAGACCCTGCCGGGCTGAAGCGCGCTTCGCATCGCAAGGCAAGCTTGCACTGGAAGCCGGGGATAGTGAGAGGCTGGACATCGACCCAAGCGGGGCTCGTTGTGGCTGCTTCCTTCCGGACCTGACCAGGTTGGCGAGGCGCCTGCCCGCGCCAACCTCTCAAGAGAACACATAGGAAAAACCGCGGCACGGCGCAAGGGCATGCCTCAGCCGGGGCTGCGTTCGGCCCAACCGGCGAAGATACGCTCGAGGAATACCACGAAGTAGAACAGCAAGATCCCAAGTGCGGCCAGCGCAAACAGCACTGCAAACATCAGCGGGTAATCGGCGTTGATCCGACCCGAATCGAACAGATCACCGAGGCCCCGGCCATGGGGCGACACAATCTCCATCAGGTTGGTGCCGATAAAGGCGAGCGTGACGGCGACCTTCAGCGCGCCAAAGAACTCGGGCAGGGTCTTGGGCAGCGCGATCTTCCAGAAGATCGTGACATTGGACGCACCGAGCGAGCGCAGAATGTCGCGGTATTCAGGTTCCAGCGTCGACAGGCCGATCGAGACCGAGACGGCGATGGGAAAGAACGAGATGATGAAGGCAATCAAGATCGTGTTGAAATCATGCTGCCCCACGAACATCAGCGCGACGATGGGCACCACGGTGGCCTTGGGAATAGCATTGAAGCCCACAAGAATCGGGTAGAGCCCCTCGCGCGCGAAACGCGAGAAGCCCATGATCATGCCCACGAGCGTGCCGAACACCACGGCAAGGCTCAGCCCCGCCACGGTGCGCCACAGCGTTTCCCACGACTTGATCAAGAACAGGTCCCAGAACCGGATGTAGCGCGGGATCAGGTCCGAGGGACTGGCCATGCGGTAATCGGGCAGCTGATGATACCACACCGCCCATTCCCAGACGGCCAGAATGCCGACGATGAACAGCGTCGGGGCAAGGATCTTGCGAAGCGTGTCGTTCATGCCTGTGCCCTCGTCCGTTCGGTGTGATCGTCGGCGGGTGCGTCGCCTTCGGTCGCGCGGCCTTGGGCGACCTGAATCTGGTGGCGCAGCGTGGCCAGCATGCTGACCGCCCGCGGACCGTAGAGATCATCGAGCGTGCGCGGACCGGGCAGGTCGACATCGAGAACGAATTGCGCATGCGCAGGCCGGCCCGACATCACCACCACCTGATCGGCCAGAAACACGCTTTCGCGCAGGTCATGGGTGATGAGCAGGCAGGTGAAGGGCTCCTCGCGGCGCAGGTCATGCATGGTGCACCACAGGTCTTCGCGGGTGAAGGCGTCCAGCGCGCCAAAGGGTTCATCAAGGATCAGCACATCTGGCTTGTGGATGATGGACCGGCAGAGGCTGGCGCGCTGACGCATGCCGCCCGACAGTTCCGAGGGGCGTTTTTCGGCAAATCCTGTCAGGCCGACCAGATCCAGCAGATGATGGGCGCGCTCGGTGGCCTGCGCCTTGGACATCGGGGATTTGACGATTTCCATCGGCAAAAGAATGTTTTGCAAGATCGTGCGCCATTCCAACAAAACCGGGTTCTGGAACGCCATGCCGACCGTCGGGCGCGGGCTGGTGACTTTCTTGCCGTGCAGCCAGACCTCGCCCGTATTGGGCCTCATAAGGCCCGACACCAGCCGCGTCAGGGTGGATTTGCCACAGCCCGAAGGACCGACGACGGCGCAGAAGCTGTTCTCGGGAACCGCCATGTCGAGCCGGTCAAGCACCGGCAGCGGCCCGGCCTTGGTCTTGTAGGCATGCGTGACGTCACGCAGCTCGATCATGTAAGAGGAATTGGTCATCGCGGCCCCCGCAAAACGCGCACCGGGGCCGCGATGCGTGCGGCCCCGGGCAGGACTGGTGAAAGGTCAGCCAAGGGTCACTGCGGCGCTACCATCAGCACCTCGGCCTCGGGCAGGTAGGCGTCGGTGAAATAGAGCGACATGTCGGGCTCGTTCTGGAACTCGTAGACAAGGCGCATCTGCTCGATGGCGGTCGCCATCCGGTCCGTGTCGATGTTGCCCATGCCGTTTTCGACGACATAATCCGTCAGGATATTGGCATCGAGCGCCAGTTGCAGGCGGCGGGTCTCCAGTTCCACGTCGCCGGCCGGGTTGCGGGCGATGACAGCGGCGGCACCGGCGGCCGGGTCGGCAGCGGCATCTGCCACACCGCGCGCGATGGCCCGGAGCGCGCCGGTCACGATCTCGGGGTTGGCGGCAGCGTATTCCGTGTTCACGATCACGGCATTGCCATAGAGCGCCACACCATGATCGGCGAAGAGAATCGTGGTGATGTCATCCTCGGGTACGCCAAGACGAGCGAGCGACAGGAAGGCCGAGAAGTTGAAGCCGGTCACGCTGTCCACATTGCCCTCGGCCAGCATTGGCTCGCGGGTGGGAAAGCCAACGGGCTCCACAGTGATCGTCGACACGTCGATGTCGTTCACGGCGGCAAGAATGGGAAACTGCGCCCAGGCCCCATCAGGCGGCGGCGCGCCGAGGATCGACCCCTCAAGATCTTCGATCCCGCTGATGCCCTGGCTGACGCGGCCCACGATGGCGAAGGGCGGGCTGTCATAGACCATCATCGCGGCGATCACAGGCGCGCCGGGGTTCTGGTCGAGGAACCGGATCAGGCTGTTGATGTCGGCAAAGCCCATCGGAAAGGCGCCAGAGGCGACCTTGGGGATTGCGTCAAGCGATCCCTCGCCGGCGGCGACGTTCACGGTCAGGCCTTCGGCGGCGAAATGGCCATTGTCCGTGGCAAGGAAATAAGGGGCCGCAGGCCCTTCGAAGCGCCAGTCGAGGGCGAAGTTGATGGTCGTATCCTGAGCGGTGAGCGGGGTGGCCGCAACAAGGGCGGCGGCCAGAACGGGAATGGCACGGGTGAACAAGCGATATCTCCTTGTGCTTGGCAGCGCGGTGTTCAGACTTGAGTCAGATCACCGGCTGCGTCGCTGCAGGTCAACGGGCGCGACGCCTAGACAAGGGGCATCTGCACAAAGGCCGCACAGGCACAAAGCCATCCGCCTAAAATACAGGCATATTTTCCGCTTTGCCTATAATGTAAGCAGATATCTTTCGAATCCGCTGGCGTCGGTGCCATCGAACACGAGGCCAAGCGCGCGCAGCCGGTCTGCATGCGCCGCGGCACCGGGGCCGGTCTGGACGACAACCTGCACCCCCCCCAGCGGGGTCAGGCGAAAACTGGGTTCGATCACCGGATCGAGCGGCGCGCGCGCCGCGGCGATGTAATCCACCAGCGCGCTGCGCACCGGATCAGCCGTGGCACAGACCGTCTCGCAGGCTTGCGCAGCCGGAAAGTGACCGCCGCCCGCAGCGCGATAGGCGCTTGTGGCAACCAGAAAGCTGGCGTCGTCGCGGACGGGCAGACCACAGGGCAGGCGCAGGTTGCGGATGCGCCCCGGCCCCGCGCGGATCACATCCCCGTCGGCGTTGGTGCGGGCGATCTGGCTCAGGTCGATCTCGTAGCGCAACCCGTCCATCCGGTCGAAATTGTAGCTGGCGAACGCCATGTCGATCAGCGGTTGCGGCGGCCCGCTGTGGGCGGGGTCGATCCGGTGAAATGCGGAGGCCGAGCGTTCCAGCCAGTCGCGCAACTGCGCCCCCGTCGCGCGCAGCAAGGTCAGCCCGTTGGCGTAGGCGTAGAGATCGGCGGCATGGCGCAACAGCACGACACCCGCAGGCACATCGGTGTAGTGGTCAGGTCCGCCCCGCCCCCCGGCCTTGAACGGGGTGGTGACGGAAATCAGCGGAAGGGCTGCCAGATCGTCGCGATCTGCCAGCAGGTGCGCCACGGCGGCCCGCTGGGCATCGGCGATGACCTGTGTTGCGGCGCAAGGTGCCAGCAGGCTGAAATAGGTCTCGAGCGGCACCGCGCTCTGACCCAGCGGCCGGGCGGAAAAGGCGCGCGTCAGGCGATGACCGCGCACCATCTGCTGACGCAACACCGGCAATCGCTGCAAACGACGCCGCAGCACCGCGCGATCCTCGGGGTTCCCTCCGGAAACCTCGGTCAGCCGCACCCGCGCATCGTGCACGATCCAGCGCCGACCCGTGTCGCCGTCCGGGGCGGCCCGCAACTCAAGATCGATCTGGCCCAGATGCGAGCCCCAGAACCCGGGCTGGACCACCGGCGTGCCCCCCACCAGACCCGTGGGATCGGTCGGGCGCGGGAAAACCCGGTGCGTGTGGCCGGCAATGACGGCATCCACCCCGTCGAGACGGGCAAGCAGGCGGCCCACATTCTCGCCTTCGGCCACATCATGATCCGAGCCGAGACCGCTATGGGCCAGCACGATGACGAGGTCAGCGCCCTTGGCCCGCATGGATGCGACCTCGCGCTGGACCGACGGCAAGATGGCATCGACCTGCAACCGTCCCTGCAGATGGATGCGGGCCCAGCGCAGCACCTGCGGCGGTGTCGCGCCCGTGACCCCGATGCGCAGGGTCCGCACGGCGCCTCCGGCATCCAGCAGGTTGCGCTCGAGGATCGCGTGGCGCGCAAACAGGGTCGCACCGCCGTTCAGACGCAGCGCATTGGCAAGGACGACCGGATAGCGTGCCGGAGCCAAGGCCCGCTCCAACACATCGAGGCCGAAGTCGAAGTCATGATTGCCCAGCGTCGCCGCATCATAGCCCAGCGCATTCATAGCGGCGATCATGGGGTGGATGTCGCCCTGAGGCATCAGGCCGGACAGGGCCGCATCGGCCAGCGGCGCGCCTTGCAAGGTGTCGCCATTGTCGAACAGCAGCGTGTTGGGGCATTCGGTGCGCGCCTGTTCGATCAACACCGCCAGATTGGCCAGCCCGACACTGTCATCGCGACGGTCGGTGAAATAATTGAACGGGAACAGATGCGCGTGCAGATCGGACGTCGCCAGCACACGCACACAAAGTGCGGCGTCCCTTGACGCCGCATCGAACAGTGTGGCCGCCAGTGTCCCGGTGACGGTCATATTGTTTCCAGCGTTACCCTGACCGGAAACATGGCGCGCCAAGTCGGTGCCGGAAACCGGGTTGGAGCAACGAAGTTCGTTTTTCATCCCGCATTGCGCCGGATGTGTCGAACGGGCCATACCCTTGGTGAGGTAAGTCTCGAGGAGAACGGCAGATGCGGCTTGCGGCAAGTGTGACCTTTGGCGGTTCCGACCTCGATCGCGCGGCGGCCGAGCGCAAGGATGCGGCCGGGCTGGCGCGGTTGCTGGCCGAGGGAGGACAGGTGGTCGCGCTGTGGCGGGGCAAGCCGCTGGTCGCGGGCGACCCGGCGGGCGGGGATTGCGCCCTTGTCATGCTGCCATCCGGCGATCCGGTGCTGAAACCCGCAAGCGAGGCCCCGATCTTTCTGGGCCGCATCGAGGGGCAAGCCGTGTTCGCGCAAGACATTTCGAGCTGGACACCGCCCGAGCCGGTGGACGAGGCGCAGATCGGCGCCTTTCTCGATCCGACTGTCCAGCACCACCCCGGCGCGCCCGAGGGCACCGCCTTTCGCGAGCTGCGGGCGATCATGACGACCCTGTCCGCGCGCGACGCCGAACTGGCCGCGACCGCGCGTGCCTTGGGCAACTGGCATCTGTCGCACGGGTTCTGTGCCAAATGTGGCACAGCCTCGGTGATGACCGAGGGAGGATGGCAACGGCTCTGCCCCGATTGCGGTGCGCATCATTTTCCGCGCACCGATCCGGTAGTGATCATGCTCATCACGCAAGGGGAACGGGTGCTTCTGGGGCGCTCGCCCGGTTGGCCCGAGGGGATGTATTCCTTGCTGGCAGGCTTTGTCGAACCCGGCGAGACGATCGAGGCGGCCGTGCGCCGCGAGGTGTTCGAGGAAACCGCCGTGCGCGTGGGCCGTGTGGATTATCTCGCCAACCAGCCATGGCCCTTTCCGGCGTCCTTGATGATCGGCTGCCGGGGCGAGGCGATCAGTGACGAGATCACAATCGACCCCGTCGAGATCGAGGCTGCCCGCTGGGTCACGCGCAGCGAATTGCTGAGCGTCTTTGCCGGCCAACACCCCGAGATCCGCCCGGCGCGACGCGGCGCCATCGCGCATTTCCTGCTGGAACACTGGTTGGCCGACAGGCTGGACTAGGGTCTCGCTGCAACAATCGCGGGTCAGATCGTCCTGCACAGTTGCCCGTTGCGCCAAACCTCTGCTATCTTTCGATCAAAAGACAAAAATAAAAATAAAATCGAGCAGAGGTCAGGACATGCCATACACAATGCCCGCGCAGCGGATGGCGTTTTTCTTTTCGCCAAAATCCGGGGGAACATCGCTTCGTGCGTTCTTGTTTCACGCGGAAAACGGTTTTCCCTTTCGCGACTATTCGGTGCAGGGCGCGCGGGTCGATGCCAACATGCTGGCGGCGAATTACCGCTTCACCCGCGTCGACCATGACGCGTTGGACAGCTACCGCCGCTTTGCGCTGGTGCGCGACCCGGTGAAACGGTTCTTGTCGGGCTATTCGAACCGCGTGCTGCACTATCGCGAATTGAGCATCGAGGCCGCGGGGCGCAACCTGTTGCAAGAGGGGCTGCCGCCCGATCCCGATATCGCCACATTCATCGAGAATTACGTCGGCTACCTGCGCTGTTCCAAGCCACTTGCCCGGCATTTCCTGAAGCAGCAGAAGTTCATCGGTGCCGATCCGGCCTATTACGAGCGCATCTTCAAGCTGGAACGTCTGGGCGAGCTGGTGGATTTCGTGAACGCCCAATGCGGGACGGACGCGAAAATGCCCCGTCTGCAGACCGGCGGCCCGAAGCTCGATTTCTTTGCGCTGGACGAGGATGTGCAGGCCGGAGTGCTGGAGATCTGCCGCCACGACATCGCGTTCCGGCTGAAACCCGACTACTGGATTCCCTATGCCCATCTGATCGGAACCGACACGGCACAAGATGCGTCGGAACGGACTGGCACGCTAGGCTAGATGGCCCCCGGATCCGCCCCGGGAACACAGGACACAGAGCATGAAATTCAAGGTCTCCGAGGATGTGGATGCGCCCCGGGCATTGGTCTGGGCGCGACTGACGGACTTCAGCGGCTTCGAACAAGACGCCCGCGGCCGCGGGGCGACCGTCACACGCGTGGCGAACTGGACCAGCCCGGCCGAAGGTGTCGAATGGCGCGGCGAGGTTACCGTGCGCGGCAAATTGCGGCCTGTTTCGGCCAAGGTCACGCGCCTTGTAGCCGAGGAGACCTGCGTGATCGAAAGCCGGATCGGCGGCATGGAGTGTCTCTACGAGATGACCTTTGTCGCGCTGACGCCCGAGGTGACGCGCGTGGCGTTGGTGCTGGACCTGTCGGCGCAAACGCTGACGGCGCGGCTGATCTTGCAGACGATGAAACTGGCGCGCGGGCGGGTGGTGCAGCGACTGCAAGGCATGATCGCCCGGCAAGGCAACGCGGTCGAGGCCGCGTATCGCAAACAGAAGGGCACCTGAGCGCTCAGTTCTGGGTCGGGCCCGTCTTGCGCTGTCGCGCCCGTTCGATACCCAGTTGGCGTTCGCGCAAGATGATCAAGATGCCCGCGATCACGATCATCGCGCCGCCAGCCAGCGTTGTGGCAACCGGCACCTCGCCAAAGACGGTATAGCCGACCACGATGGCCAAAAGCATCGAGGTATATTCGAAAGGCGCGATCAGTGAGGCATCGGCGTGGCGATAGGCCGTGGTCATGAGGATCTGCCCCACCCCGCCCAGAAGCCCCGCCAAGATCAGCAGTGCGGCAACCTTGGGCGATGGCATGGCCCAGCCCCATGGCAACGTCAGCAGCGACAGCAGCGTCGCCGTGATCGAGAAATAGAACACGATCGCGGATGTCGTCTCGGTCTGGACCAGACGGCGCACAAAGACCGAGGCCAAAGCCGAGAACACCGCCGACAACAAAACGACCAGCGCGCCCAGCGTTTCGCGGCTGTCCGCCGTGGTGGGGTCGATGTGCAACCGTGGGCTCAGAACCACCAGCACGCCGACCAGCCCGAAGGCGACCATCATGAGGCGGAAGAGCCGCACATCCTCGCCCAGAAACATCGCAGCGAAAATCACGACGAGGATCGGCGCGGCATAGCCGATGGCCGTCACCTCGGGCAGGGGCAGAAGGCCCAGACCGGCAAAGCCAAGCCCCATGGAGGTGGTGCCGACCAGCCCGCGCCAGACATGGCCCATCGGGTTCTTTGTGCGAAGCCCGGTGTGCAATTCGCCCCGCATCGCCAGCCAGATGCCGATCACGGGGATCGCGAAAAGCGAGCGGAAGAACACCGCCTGCCCCGGCGGCACGGCATCCGATGTCGCCTTGATGAGCGAGGACATCGCCACGAACACGCAGACGGAGATCACCTTGAGCAAGATACCGCGCAGAGGGGACATGGCGCACCGGGGCTGGAACTATGTCAGACCCTACGCGGGGCCGCAGAGGTGTTCAATCTCCCGTGACAGGGGCTGCAAGACCTTTCAGGATCGGACAATCCGGCCGGTGATCGCCCGCGCAGCACTGCACCAGATCGGCGAGCGTCCGGCGCATGTCGGCCAGTTCGGCCATCTTGGCGTCGATCTCGGCCAGATGGGTTTCGGCCAAGGCCTTGACGTCTGCGCTGGCCCTTTCCCGATCCTCGTACAGCGCCAGAAGCGTCCGGCATTGCTCGATGGAAAAGCCAAGACCCCGCGCGCGGGCGATAAAGGCCAGCTTGTGCAGATGCGCCTGCGTGAACTGACGGTAGCCATTGTCGGATCTGAGAGGCGTGATCAGACCGATATCTTCGTAATAGCGGATCGTCTTGGCGGGCAGGCCCGAGGCCTCGGACACGTCTCCGATGTTCATGCAGCCTCCATTCGCCGCAGGCGCAGCGCATTCAGAACGACAAGGATCGAGCTTGCGGCCATGGCACCGGCCGCCAGCATCGGGTTAAGGAAGGGGCCACCAAAAAGTGCCAAGAGGCCCGCCGCGACAGGGATCAGCGCGACATTGTAGCCAAAGGCCCAGACAAGGTTCTGCACAATGTTGCGGATCGTGCGGCGGCTGACCTCCATCGCGGTCACGACGCTGGTAGGCGCGCCCGAGACCAGCACGACATCGCCCGCCTCGATCGCCACATCGGTGCCGGTGCCCAAAGCGATCCCCACATCAGCCTCGGCCAGCACGGCGGCATCGTTGAGGCCATCGCCGACGAAGGCGACGAGGCGCCCCTCGGCCCGCCATGTGGCGACCAGCGCGCGCTTGTCGGCAGGCGACAGGCGGGCATGGGCCATATCGATGCCCAGGTCTTTGGCCACGGCCTGAACCGGCCCCTCGGCATCGCCGGACAAGAGCGCGACGGTAATGCCGCGCGCCTTGAGCTCGGCCACGGCGCGGGCCGCATCCGGCTTGAGCGGATCGGAGAGCGACAGATAGCCAAGATAAAGCGCGCCGCGCGCCACATGCACCTCGGTCGCCGGGCTGGGGTCGGTCGGTGGCACGGCAACGCCCGCGCCTTGCAAAAAGGCGCGGCTGCCGACGCGCAGGGTTTCGCCCTCGACCATCGCTTCGACGCCCGCGCCGGTTTGCGCCGCGAACCGCTCGACACGGATGGGTGTGATGCCGCGCGCCTTGGCCTGTGCCAGCACGGCGCGCGCAAGCGGGTGTTCCGACGCGGTCTCAGCCCCCGCAGCCAGCGACAGGAGCGTGGCCTCGTCGCAATCGCGCGTCACCTCGATGGCGGTGACGGCGGGCCGCCCTTCTGTCAGCGTACCGGTCTTGTCGAAGGCGACCAGATCGACCTTTGACAAGTGTTGTAGCGCGTCACCCTTGCGGAACAAAACGCCCAGTTCGGCGGCCCGGCCCGTGCCCGCAAGGATCGAGACCGGCGTGGCCAGACCCATGGCGCAGGGGCAGGCGATGATCAGGATCGACACGCCGATGACCAGCGCCTTGGCGGGATCGGGGCCCCAGATCAGCCAAGCGCCCGACGCCAGCAGGGCGATCACCAGCACCACCGGCACGAAGATCGCCGTCACGCGGTTGATCAGCGATTGCACCGGCAGGCGGGTGGCCTGCGCATCCTCGACCATGGCGACGATGCGGGCGAGCACGGTATCGCTGCCGACGGCGGTGGCGCGGTAGACCAGCGTGCCGGTGCCATTGACGGTGCCCGCCGTCACGGGATCGCCCGCGCGTTTGGTCACCGGTAACGGCTCGCCGGTCAGCATCGCCTCGTCGATATGGGTCTCGCCCTCGGTCACGGTGCCGTCGACGGCGACACGCTCACCGGGTTTCAGCCGGATCAGATCGCCCCGTCGCAGTTCGGACAGGGCCACCTCGGTCTCGATACCGCCTGCGATGCGAATCGCGGTATCGGGGCGCAAAGCCATCAGGCTGCGGATCGCGGCACCCGCCTGCCCGCGCGCGCGGCCCTCCAGCCAGCGGCCCAGCAAGATCAGCGTGACGATGACGGCCGCCGCCTCGAAATAGACGAAGCGCCCGGTTTCGGGCACCAGCGCAGGCGCAAAAGTGACCAGCGTCGACCAGGCCCAGGCGGCGCTGGTGCCCAGCACCACAAGGCTGTTCATCTCGGGCGCGCCTTTCAGCAGCGCAGGCAAACCAAGGCGGAAGAACACCCGCCCCGGCCCCGCCAGAACGGCGGTGGTCAAGATGAATTGCACCAGATGCAGCGGGAACATCCCGAAACTCGCCATCTGCCAATGGTGGAAGGCAGGGATCAGGTGGCCGCCCATCTCCATCACGACGACCGGAAGGGTCAGGATTGCAGACCACACCAGAGCGCGCCGGAGCGGGCCAGCCTCATCCTCGGGAAGTTCGGAGGGAGCGCTTTCGTGCGGCGCATCCAGTGCCGTCACCGGATAGCCCGCCTTGTCCATGGCCGCCGCGACACTCGCCCAGTCGGCACCTGCGACCAGACGCAGATCAGCCCGCTTGAGGGCTAGGTTCACCTGCACCTCCAGCACTTCGGGCAGCGCGTTGAGTGCTGTTTCGGCGCGCGCCGCGCACCCGCCGCAGGACAGGTTGCCGACGCTGGCCCGCATCGTCATGCCGTCCACGGGGCGCACGGGGTAGCCCGCCTTGTCCATCGCGGCGATCAGGGCAACGGGATCGAAGCCATCGGCGATCAGCAGGTCGGCCCGGCGGGTTGCAAGATTGACCACGGCCCCGGTCACACCGGGCTGCGCGGCCAACGCGGCCTCGGCCCGGGCGACGCATCCGCCGCAGGTCAGGTTCTCGACGGCGTAGGCGCGTGCAGTGCCTGTCCGGGTGTCTTTGGGCATAGGGTATCCTTCCAGATACGGGAGATAGGGCTTCCCGTTACTGGAAGGTCAAGGGGCGATCCGCGATCGAAAATCATGCCGTCGAGCGCAGGCGCCTTCCGTCGACGGCGCTAGCTCAGCCCAGATCGGCCTCGATGTCGTAGCCAAAACGGCGCGCAAGCGCAGAGCAGCGCAGGCGAACGGCGGACAGCGCGTCGGCATCCAGCGCCTTGCGCCAGAGGTTTCTTTCGTCATGTGCGTCGGCCCCATTATAGAGGCCCGTGGGAGCGTTGATGTGCGCATGGCCCAAGATCTGCGCCATGGCCGCCGGAACATCGGCAATCAGATCTTCGTAACGCATCGTCAGGATACGGTCAGGATAGGCGGCCTCCATCGTGGTCATGATCTGGACGGATTCGTTCCAGTAGTTGCAGGCCCCATGCACATCAGGGATCTTGACCTGCCGCCCCAGCACAAGGCTTGCCACCACATTGAGCGGGTTGCGCACCAGATTCAGAAAACGCGCATTCGGCATCTGCTGCGCGATCAGGGGGGCGCCGTAGACATTCTGCGGGGTCTTGTCGAACCAGCGATAGGGGCCCGTGATGCCTTTGGCGCGCGCGAAGGCGGTGATGTAGTTGCGCTGAAGCTCGGCCTTGCTGCGGCTTGTTTGCAGGATCGCCTCGAAATCCTCTTCGATGACCCCGTCGATCTCGCGATGCTTTTTCAGCAGTTGGTTGTGGCGATAAGGGGCGAAACTGTGCGGGGTGCGGAAGGGTTCCGACCACCGGAAGAAATGCGTTTCCTCGGGGCAGATCAGACTCGGCACCCGCCGCAAAAGATCCCGCGTGAGGGTGGTGCCAGACCTTACGCAGCCCACGATGAACAGCGGGCGATCATCTGCGGCCGGGGTTGTGTCCGCATCATGCTGCGTTCCGGATGTTCTTGGCGTCATTCTGCCGCTTCTCCTGGGGTCTTGGTGTGGTTCGCCGTGTTCGTTACCGGCGTACCAGAGATCGCCGCAAGGATCGCGGCGGCGTGGTCAACATCGGGATCGAAGGGGATGGCAATGCCGTTGGCGGCGCGGCGCAGCGCCTCGCCCTGCGCGCCGATGTCGAAACCGTAGACCGGCAAGCCCGTGGCCAGCATTTCGTGGGTCACGAAGGAAAAGGTCTCGGGCCAGATCGAGGGCACCAGCCACGCCGAAACACCATAGCGCTGCGCGAGTTGCGCAATGTCATGCCGGTCATAGCTTCCGTGCAGTCTGAGAGACGGCGGCCGGGAAAAGGCGACATCCATATTGCCAATCAGGACCATCCGCGGGCCGCCCCTTTGCGCCGCCATTTCGGCCATGGCACACAGAACGCCCGCCCCTTTCTGGAGATTGAGGTTGCCCAGAACCGCCACGGTTCCATCAGCAAGACCACCATGGCCGGGCGGCTCCACGCGGCCAATGCGCGCGACGGAGGTATGGGGACGATAGACGATATGGTCGGCAATCCCGGGATAGCTGGCGACCATGTGCTGCCGGCTCGAATCCGAAAATACCGTGATCTCTTGGCAGGCGGACAGGAAGGGTTCCCATGCGTCTTGCCATTGCCCAAGCCGGACCTCGCTGCCGTCGGGGCGACGCAGCCTATGGGCCGGATCGGTAGTGTCCCGCGTGACCGGCCCGCGATAGGCGCCATCCGCGTTCAGCAGGCAATAGGACGGGCTGACCATGAAATAATCATGGACACGCGCCTCGAGCCAGTCAGCAGCACCGGGACGGCGCAGCGACAAAAGCGCCCCCGGCAGGCTGACCGGATCCCGGTCGCCGACACCGCAGGAATAGACGATGCGCAAGGCGGGCACCGGGGCCAGAAGCCGCCGCACATCCGCCAGATCGGGCGTGGCGCCCGAGACAACGCCGCCGGGGCCGTGCAGTTCGACCTGCCAGCGCAACGCCCCGCCGATGCGCAACACAAGCGCGCTTTGGCCTTGCGCGGTCCGACTCTCGATCTCGGCGTTCAGGGCCTGATCGGCCCCGCCCCCCAGGGAATGGGCCAGAAAAAGCGGCAGCGGATCGATACTCGTATAACCCGCCATTGCGATGGCCAGCGCCAGACGCGGCGTGCGCAGGGGGTCGCGGCCGATATAGGCCTGCACCTCGACGTCATAGGCCGGGTAGCGTCGCGCGATCATGGCATTGGCCCGCAACACAAGATTCAGTTTCGCATCGCCGCCAAAGCTTTGGCCGCCGCGGTGCTCGACAAAGAGGGTCGGCAGTCCGACATGCCGCGCACCGGCCTTGCGCAGTTTCTGGCACCAGTCCACCTCTTCGCCGTAGCCGCGCCCGAAGGCTGTGTCGAAGCGCGGCTCGCGGCCGAACCAGCGCGCGTTCATCGCCATGCAGAACCCGACTCCGGTGGGAGCCGAGGGCAGGCGGTCAGGCACCGACAATGTCTGCGCCACGGCGTCGATGCGGTCGACCAGCCCTGCGGGCAGGGGCATGGACTGGCAGATCATCGGCGCGGAAAAGATCTCGGCGTCGTTCGACATGGGCGTGACCGACGCGATCTTGGGGTCGCGGTCGAAGGGCGCGATCAGCCGTGAGGCCCAGCCCTCGGGAACATGGGCGTCGGAGTTCAGCAAAACGACATGGCCGGCATGGTGCTCGGCCTCCTCGAATCCGCGGTTGACGGCGCCGATGAAGCCGAGGTTTTGGTCAAGCTCGATCAGGGTGACGCGTCCCGGGTGACCGTCCACCCAAGCCCGCAGAAAGGGTCGGACACGAGGATCGGGGGAGGCGTCGTCGATCAAGATCATGTGCCAGTCGACATCGGTATGGGCCTCGACCCGACGCAGCGTCTCGGCCAGCAGGTCGAAGGCGTTGTAGACCGGCAATATGATGGTGATGGCGCGCAGCGATCGCGGCGGCACCGCGCCCGTCAGGTAGCGCGGATCGATCGGCAACCCCTCTCTGACTGCGTCCAGACCGAGGATGCGCTTGATCCGCTTACGCGCACCGGGGTCACGGGTCACGGTCCAACGCAGCAGCGCCGGGCCTGCGCGCAGCACGTCCACGACAAAGGACCGCAACAAGCGGCGGCGCGCGGCAGGGCTGGGCGGATCGGAGGGATGTGGGACCGGCAGGACAAGATCCTCGCCTTGCCCGCGCGGAACATGGAGCATCAAGGGGCGCAGACCCTCGGGCGCTTCGATCTGGAACCCGGTTTCGAGCGCAAGTCCATAGCGCCGGGCCACATCGGCCCGCTGGATCGAGGGCTCGATCGTCACTTCGCCGCCGGGCCATGTCAGACGAAGCTGGCGCGCGCTGGTCCAGCCGATGATCCGGGTCACCCCGCCCTCGCGCTTGACCTGCTCGATGCGCCCGAGTTTCCGGCGTCGCTCGCGGGGCAGGCTGAAGCCGCCAAGGCGGTCGGCATGGTGCGCGACATACCGCAGGTAGAGGGCGTGGAGACGGAAAAGCACCGGAAGCCGGTTCCTTCAAGACTATTGGAGCGCGGAGCAGCTCACAGCAAGGATGTCAGATAGCGACCGTAGGCGTTCTTGCCAAACAGGGATGCGCGTTGTTCCAGCTGTTCAGCGGAAATCCACCCTTGGGCATAGGCGATCTCGTCGGGGCTGCCGGTCTGCAAGCCTTGGCGTTCCTCGAGCGTGCGCACGAAATTTCCCGCATCGAGCAAGCTGGCATGGGTCCCGGTATCGAGCCATGCAAAACCACGCCCCATCTTGCTGACGCGCAGGGCGCCATCGGACAGGTAGCTTTCCAGAAGGCTCGTGATCTCAAGCTCGCCGCGGGCGGATGGGGTGACGTCGGCCGCACGCGCGGGCGCCGTCCCGTCGAGGAAATAGAGGCCTGTCACCGCAAAGTTCGACGGCGGAACGGCCGGTTTCTCGATGATCGCCCGCACCGATCCATCCTCGGCGAAGTCGACGACGCCGTATCGCTCCGGGTCGGCGACATGGTAGCCGAACACCGTGCCGCCCGAGGTCTGCACCCCCGCCTCGTTCAGAATTCGGGGTAGGCCATGGCCGAAAAAGATGTTGTCGCCCAGCACCATGGCCGAGGGCGCTCCGCCCAGAAAATCGCGCGCGAGGATATAGGCCTGCGCAAGTCCGTCGGGGCTGGGCTGGGCGATATAGCTCAGGTTCAGCCCCCATTGGCTGCCATCGCCCAAGGTACGCTGGAACTGGTCTTGATCATGCGGCGTCGTGATGATGGCGATGTCGCGGATGCCGCCGAGCATGAGCACGCTGAGCGGGTAGTAGATCATCGGCTTGTCATAGATCGGTAGCAACTGTTTCGACACACCAAGGGTAATCGGATAAAGCCGCGTGCCCGATCCTCCGGCGAGAATGATACCTTTGCGCTGGGTCATCGGGGGCTTCCTTGTTCCTTGATGTCGGCAATGATCTGCTTCAGGTGAATGCGCCAATCCGGCCGGGCTATGCCAAAGACCGAAGCGGTGGCACTGCAATCCAGTCTGGAATTGAGCGGACGGCAGGCGGGCGTGGGATAGGCGGTCGTGGGAATATCCTCGACCGCGCAGGACAACCCGGCCTCCGCAAAGATCGCGCGGGCGAAATCGGCCCAGCTTGTGTCCGGTGCCCCCGAGAAATGATAGGTGCCGGCCTTCGACGGGTCGGCGATCAGTTGATCGGCGATCGACAGGCAGGCGCTTGCGATGGCGCGCGCGGGCGTGGGGCCGCCGATCTGGTCGGCGACGATTGTCAGCCGCTCGCGTTCGCCCCCCAGCCGCAGCATCGTCTTGACGAAATTGCCGCCATGGGCCGACACGACCCATGAGGTGCGCAAGATCGTATGTGCTCCGCCTGCCGCGCGAACGGCCACCTCGCCCGCAAGCTTGGAGCGGCCATAGGCGCCCAGCGGCGCGGTCGGATCGTCGGGGCGCCACGGGCTTTCACCGTCGCCCGCAAAGACGTAATCGGTCGAGATATGGACAAGCGGGATGCCCAGATCGGCACAGGCCCGCGCCATCGCGCCGGGGGCCGCGCCGTTGATCATCGTGGCAAGATCCTCTTCGGTCTCGGCGCGGTCGACGGCGGTATGGGCGGCCGCGTTGATGACGGCACGCGGTCTGTGGGCGTGGATCGCGGCGGCGCAGGCGTCAGGATCGGACAGGTCTGCGGCGTCACGGCCAAGGGCGGTGACAGGGGCAAGCGCGCGCAACTCGGTGGCGACCTGGCCGGTGGTGCCGAAGACAAGCAGGGTCATTCGCTATCATCCTTGCAGGCTTTCGGACTTGCCGTGGATGTCGCGGGATACGGCGTGTAGCCGAACCTCGTGAAATCCGCGGCATATATCCGGGCGATCGTCGCCTGATCCTCCGCAGTCACATCAGGCGCAGGTCGGGGTTCCCGCCCCAGGAAACCCATCACCTTTCCGTAATCATTCGCCCTGCCGACTTCTCGCGGGGCGCGCGATGCACCCTCGATCTGGTCCAGCCAGCCGACCAGATCGCCCAGCCCGTCCTCGAGCCGGAAAATCCTGCAGTCCGCGGGCACCAGATCGGTTGCGGGTCTTGCATGATTGTCGAGCCTGTGCCGGTCGCCGGTCATCAAGGTTTCCTGCGCGGCCAGCCAGTCCGAAAAGGAAAGGCCCTCGTCTATGCTGCGCTCCACATCGCGTTGGAACCGGAACACTGAAACGATGCGGTCCTGCGGATGACGGATCACTGCAAAACGGTGGGTAACCCAGCTTTGCGGGATGATCCGGTCGAATGCGGCGGCCTCGAGGTGTTGCGGCGAGGTCTTCGTCCAGCGTTCGGCATCGGGGATCTTGTTGAATGCACGGTCCAGGAAGGCAAGACGGCCAAACCGGGCGTGCAGGTAGTTCTCGACTGCCGTGCCGCCGCATTTGGGAACATGCGCGAAAAAAGCGAGGCGCCCTTGTATGAAGACAAGCGGCATGGGTCAGCAAAACCTCGAACAGACGGCGCCCCATGTCGGCCCTATGTCGGGCCGCCCGGAACCCGTGGTCGGAACGGATGGCCCACCCTCGCGCATCATGCGGGCGGACCGGAACGCGCGTGCATCGCGCACAGCGATGGTCTTGACTGCGGGGGCGACCTGCGACGACCCGGCGTCGGGTGCTGCGCCGCGCCACAAAAAGGAAAGGGGCAAGACAAGACCTCCGCTTGCGCGATCAATGCAGGGACCGATGGAAATATCCTTCGGCATAGTCCGGATCGAGCCAAGAGCGCAGATCGAGATCAGTCAGGTCCATCGTCTCCTGAATATCGCCGGCGAAGAGAGCGGAAAGATAGATGATCTCGTCCCGGGCGTCGATCTCAAGCCCGGTTGTGTCGACCGGAACCACAAAGCTCTCACCAGCCAACGAAAGGTCCGGGGTCACGCGCAGGAATGACAGCAGGTCCTTCACGACCGCGGACTCGTTCACGAACAGGTCCTCGGTTGTGTAGAAGAAGACTTGATCGCGGGGAAAATGCGCCAAAATGCGCTTGATCTGCGGGGCGTAGAACCCCCTTTCGACATAGGAATAGACCCTGTGCACGGGATTCACCCGGGCACGTCCGAGGGAACGGATCGCGTCGGAAAACGACATGTCGTCCCGGCTTCGGATCACCTCCATCTTCCAGTGAGACAGCGCGCGCCATGCAGGGTGACGAAGCCCCACGATGATCCTTGCTCCCGGGTTGTAGGCGGCAAGACGTTCTATGGAATGGGGCCAATACATGTAGATCGGCGTGGCCTCTCCCCACAAAAGATCGGGCGGGCAATTTGGGAAATGCATCGACAGATCAATGGCCGCAGGCATGCACCAGTCCCGGCTGTCATCGTCGAAAACATGAAGTTCCTTGGGCGAGGAACAGCACAGTCGCGGATGACGGGACAAGATCTGCAACAAGGCGGTGGTGGCCGCCTTCTGTGCTCCGACGATGAAGAAATCGATTCGCTTTGGGACATCACGGGTCATGTTTTCTGACCCAGACGTTGCCCCACCCCCTCCCGCGCCTGCAGCGCACGCCACCAGTCCTCGTTCTCGAGATACCAGTCGACGGTCTTGGCCAACCCCTCTTCCACTGTCACCGAAGGCTGCCAGCCCAGCTCGTCGCGGATACGGCTGGCGTCGATGGCGTAACGCATGTCGTGGCCGGGGCGGTCGGTGACGAAACGGATCAGCCGGTCATGCGGCGCGCCAGCGGGGCGGCGGTCGTCCAGCAGCGCACAGATCGTGCGGACAAGGTCGATGTTGCGCCGCTCATTGGTGCCGCCCACGTTGTAGCTGCGCCCCACGATGCCCTTTTCGCAGACCAGCAGGAGGGCGTCGGCGTGATCTTCGACATATAGCCAGTCGCGGACGTTTTCGCCCTGCCCGTAGACCGGGATCGGTTTGCCCGCCAGCGCGTTGAGGATCACCACCGGAATCAGCTTTTCAGGAAAGTGGTAAGGCCCGTAATTGTTGGAACAATTCGTCATCACCACCGGCAAGCCGTAGGTTTCATGCCATGCGCGCACGAGATGGTCCGACGCGGCCTTGGAGGCCGAATAGGGGCTGTTGGGCGCATAGGCGGTGTCTTCGGTGAAGAGACCCGTTTCGCCCAGGGTGCCATAGACCTCGTCGGTCGAGATGTGGTGGAAGCGGAAACTCTCCGGCTTGCCCGCCTGCGTCCAGTAGGCGCGCGCGGCCTCGAGCAGGGTATAGGTTCCGGTGATGTTGGTCTCGATGAATGTGCCCGGCCCGTCGATGGATCGGTCGACATGGCTTTCGGCGGCGAGATGCATGATCGCATCGGGCTGATGCAGGGCCAGAATGCGGTCCATCGCTGCGCGGTCGCAGATGTCGGCCTGCTCGAATGTATAAAGCTTGGACCCGGCCACGCTCGCCACATTGTCGAGGCAGGCGGCATAGGTCAGCTTGTCGACATTGACCACCTCATGACCGCGCGCCACGGCCAGCCGCACCACGGCCGAGCCGATGAACCCCGCCCCGCCCGTAACCATCAGCTTCATGCACTGTCTTTCATGTAGAAAAATGCGCTTTCGAACCCGGCAAAGGCCCCTGCTTGCGCGTCCTTTGCCGACAAGATCGGCGCGGTGTCGCCGAGGCCCCAGTCGATGCCGATGTCGGGATCGTCGAAGCGCAGCGCGCCCTCGGTCTCGGGGGCGTAGGTGTCGGAGCACTTGTAGATGATCTCGGTATCGGGCGCGCGGGTGACGAAGCCATGGGCGAAGCCCGCCGGGATCAGCAATTGCTTGCCGTTCTCGAAGCTCAACTCGATGCCGAACCATTTGCCATAGGTGGGCGAGCCGTTGCGGATGTCGACGGCCACGTCGAACAAAAGGCCGCGGCCGCAGCGCACCAGCTTGGCCTGCGCGCGCGGCGGGTTCTGGAAATGCAGGCCGCGTATGGTGCCCATCTGCGCCGAGAGCGAATGATTGTCCTGCACGAAATCGGTGGTGACGCCATGGGCGGCCAGTTTGTCACGGCTCCAGGTCTCGGAAAAGAAACCTCTTTCATCCCCGAAACGCGGCGGGGTGATCACGATCAGGCCGGGAATACCGGTTTGCTCAAGCCGCATCTTGAAACACTCGCCAAAGCCGTGTCGACCCACCAAAGCGGCCCGCGCATCGTTTGATCCGACCAAACCACGCAAGACGCGATGCCGCAACCGCACAAAACGGTTCGGGCGCGAATTTGCGACCGGATGGTGGTTAGGCTGCGATCCAGTCGAAGAAACCTTCGCCCGCCCGTGCCCGCAGGTCGCGCGCCATGGCCGCGCCCAGCGCCACCCCATCCTCGATGGGTGCGCTGCGATCATCAGTCAGAACCTCGGACCCGTCGGGGCGCAAGATCTCGCCGCGCAGTCGCAAGGTGCCGCCGTCCAGTTCGGCAAGCCCCGCGATGGGCGTCTCGCATGATCCGTCGAGCCCTGCAAGGAATGCACGTTCGGCTGCCAGACGCTGGCCGGTCGGGCCATGGTGGATCGCCTCCAGCATGGCCGCGGCGCGGTGGTCTACCACGCGCCGTTCGATGCCTATCGCACCTTGAGCCACGGCCGGCAGCATGTCGGCGACCTCGATGGCGGATTTCACCACCTCGGTCATGCCAAGGCGACGCAGGCCCGCCATGGCGAGGAAGGTCGCATCGGCCATCCCGTCGCCCAGCTTCTTCATCCGTGTCTGCACATTGCCTCGGAACTCGACCACCTGAAGGTCCGGCCGCCGTGCCTTGAGCTGCGCCCGGCGGCGCAGCGAGGACGAGCCGACGCGCGCACCCTCGGGCAGAGCGGCAAGGCTGTCATGGCCCAGCGACACGAAGGCATCGCGCACATCCTCGCGCGGCAGGTAGCAGTCGAGCATCAGGCCCGCGGGTTGCAGCACCGGCATGTCCTTCATGGAATGGACAGCGATGTCGATGGAACCATCCAGCATCGCCTCTTCGATTTCCTTGGTGAACAGGCCCTTGCCGCCCAGTGTCTTGAGCGCGATGTCGGCGTCGATGAGGCTGCGGTCGTCGCCGGTGGTCTTGATCACCACGATCTCGAAGGCATCCTCGGGCAAATCGAAACCCGCCATCAGACGCGACCGCGTCTCGCGCGCCTGCGCCAGTGCAAGCGGCGAACCGCGGGTTCCGATGCGAAGGGGTTGGGCGGGGGTCGGCAGATCGAGCGTCATGGCGGTCCTTCTATACCTGTCAACTTTGCTTGACAATCACCCTCGGGTTGACAGACTGACGGGCGCGGACAATTCCTGTCCAAAGACCGACCGAAGGACAATCCCAATGTTTGACGCGCCCCAGACCAGCCAGAAAAAACTCCTGCGTTCGCTGGCGGGCGAGGCAATGGATGCGCCCCCCGTCTGGCTGATGCGTCAGGCCGGGCGCTACCTGCCCGAATACCGCGCGACGCGCGCGCAGGCGGGGGATTTCCTGTCTCTGTGCTACAATTCCGATCTTGCCGCCGAGGTGACCTTGCAACCGATCCGCCGCTACGGGTTCGACGCTGCAATCATGTTCGCGGATATCTTGCTGATCCCTCAGGCGCTTGGGGCGGAATTGTGGTTCGCAACCGGCGAGGGCCCCCGCCTGTCCACGATCACCGGGCCCGAGGGGCTGCGCCCGCTCAAGGGCAAGGACGACATCCACGACCATCTTGCGCCCGTCTACGAGACGCTGCGGATCCTTACGCGCGAATTGCCGCAGGAGACAGCGCTGATCGGCTTTGCCGGCGCGCCCTGGACGGTGGCGACCTACATGATCGCCGGGCGCGGCACACCCGATCAGGCCCCGGCCCATGCGTTGCGCGAAGGCGATCCCGAGACCTTCAGGGCCCTGATTGACCTGCTGACCGAGGCCACGATCGAATACCTCGACATGCAGGTTCAGGCAGGCGCCGAAGTGATCAAGATCTTCGACAGCTGGGCCGGATCACTGAAAGGTCAGGCCTTCCACGATTTCGCGCTGGAACCCGCCAAGCGGATCACGGCGGAACTCAAGCGCCGCCACCCCGGCCTGCCGATCATCGCCTTCCCGCGCGAGGCGGGCGAGAACTATGTCGGTTTCGCCAAGGCAGTCGGTGCAGACGGGCTGGCCATCGACACCAAGGTGGACCCCACGTGGGCCGCCCGCCACCTGCAGCCCGACAGCTGCGTTCAGGGCAACCTCGATCCAAAGCACATGGTGACGGGCGGTCAGGCGTTGATCGACGAGACGCGCCGCATCGTCGATGCGCTGAAAGGCGGGCCGCATATCTTCAACCTCGGGCATGGCATCACCCCCGAGGCGGACCCCGACAATGTCCATCTGCTTCTGGAAACGATTCGAGGCTGACCAAGGCCGTCGCCTATGTTGGGCGGGTGCAGCCGTATTTGGAGGAAGATGAAGAAGAAGGGCGGATTTTGGTAAAATTGTCCTTCTTGTTTCCGAAAATACGGACGCGCCCGACGTGTCGCCAAGCGAAAGGATGATGATGGGTCCGATGGATGTGGCCGTGATCGGGCGCGGTCTTATGGGAACGGCCTGTGCGATGCACTTGGCCCAGAGGGGATGCCGGGTGGCGCTGGTCGGGCCGGATGAACCGGCGGACCCTGCCGCCCATGACGGGCCCTTTGGCAGTTTCCATGACGCAGGACGGATCACGCGGGCAATTGCCCATGATCCGGTCTGGGCGCGGCTGTCGACCCGGTCGCTGCTGCGCTACCGCGAGATCGAGGCCCGGACAGGCATCGCCTTCTACACGCCCTGCGGCGGGGTGATGGCAGGGCCGCTCGACGGGCCGTTGGCCGGGTTCACGGCAGGGTTTCTCGAAACGCCCAAGGCGCTGGGTCTTGCGCATGACCGCCTGTCGGGCGCGGCGCTGGCCCGGCGGTTCCCGATGTTCGACCTCCCCGCAGGCAGCGAGGCGGTGTTCGACCCTGTGGGCGGCACCATAGACCCGCGCGCGATGCGGCGCGCCCATGAAGCGCTGGCCGTCACCGCCGGGGCCGAGGTGGTGGCGACACATGCTATGGGGCGGGACGGCGGGACCGTCGCGCTGGCCAGTGGCGGCAGGGTGAGCGCGGATCATGTCGTCGTGGCGACGGGGGGCTGGGCCTCGGCCGCGCCACTGACGGCGGACCGCCCCGCGATGCGGGTCTATCAGCGCACGGTTGCCTTCGCCGAGGTGTCCGAGGCCGAAGCGGCGCGGTTGTCGGACATGCCCAGCCTGATCTGGGTGCCCGAAGGCGACCCGACCGACCGCTACCTGTTGCCGCCGATCCGGTACCCGGATGGGCGGCGCTACATCAAGATCGGGGGCGAATTGACCAGCCCGGAGGCAATCGACGGCGCGGCGCTCAATGCGTGGTTCAAAACGTCGGGCGGGGCGGAGGCCGGGGCGTCCTTGCTGGCCGATCTGGTCGCGCTGATGCCCGATCTGCGGATCGAACGCACTGCGACGGCGCCTTGCGCGGTCACTTTCACGCGGACGGACTACCCCTATATTGCGCGGCTGGACGACCGGGTAACGCTTTTGACCGGGGGGAATGGTTCTGCCGCCAAATGTGCGGATGAGCTTGGGCGGCTCGGGTCGGTGGCAGCCCTCGGCGGAAGCGTCGCCGCCGAGGGTCTGGGCGCGGATTTTGCGCCGGTTTTTATGTAACGATCAGAAGCGGAAGTTGACCGACAGGGACGCGGTGGTCGCGTTGGCCTCGAGGCCGGGCAGGTCGAAGCTGTCGAACTCGTGATACAGCAGCTCGGCGCCAAAGGTCACGTTACTGGCCACGAAAACCTCGTAGCCCGCACCGGCGAACCAGCCGTTGCTGTCGCCCACCGCGGGGTTGGAGGTCCGGGCCTGCGCGAGGCCGGCGGTGCCGTAAACCCAGTTCTGGCCCAGATCGACACCGGCGCGCAGGCCAAGCCGCGTGACCGAATCAAGCGTAGTGACACCCCCGAGGTCGATGCCGGTGTTGTCATATTGCAGACCACCACCGAGGATGAAATTCCCGAAGTCGTAGTCGTAATAGGCGCGCAGACCATAGGTGTAGTCATTGCCGCCAAGCGACGGACCGCTGGTCGAGACATCGCCGTACCCGAGCTGGCCGCCAACCGAGAAGCCGGTCCAGTTCGCACTGGGCGCAACGGGCGCAGGCGCGATGGTGACGGGGGGCTGGGCTGGTTCAGCGAAGCCGCCGGCCAGTGCGGGTGCGGTCGAAAGAGCTGCAAGCCCGGCCGATAGGAGGAGAGCTTTTTTCATGGTCATATTTGTCCTGTATGTTTCGTTGCGTCCAACGCCCGACGGGCGCGGCCTGTCTTTAGGCTATGGTCGCGCGCCCCGCACACAAGCCTCCGGCCGGACACGAAAACGCGAGACGGCCGTCTGGGCGGGTTCTTGCTGACCTGCGGGCACGCGGGCGGCGATGTCCCGCTTGCCGCTCCGGACGACTGCGCTGCTTTGTCCGCGGGGACAGGCACCGGCCCTGCGGCTGGGAAACCGTGATCCGGGACGCGGCAAGCGGTCGCGCCAATGACGGGGGGCCCGTGATGCCAGAGAAGGCCTTAGGCCACTGGCGTCCTTGACGCGCCCCTCAGGTCCATTTGGCGATGGGCGGCAGGCTCATGAGGACTGCATTGGCATCGTGGCCGGTCTCCAGCCCGAATTTGGTGCCGCGGTCATAGACAAGATTGTATTCCGCGTAGAGCCCGCGATGAACCAGCTGCGCCTCGCGATCGGCCTCGGTCCAGGCGCTGTGGCGGCGGCGTTCGACGCAAGGTACAAAAGCCGGGAGGAAGGCGCGGCCAACATCTTGGGTAAAGGCGAAATCGGCCTCCCAGTCGCCGGTGTTGAGGTCATCGTAGAAGATCCCGCCGACGCCGCGCGCACGATGGCGGTGCGGCACGTAGAAATATTCGTCGGCCCATGCCTTGAAGCGCGGGTAGGCGTCGGCGCTGTGACGCTCGCAATGGTTGCGCAGCACGTCGTGGAAATGCGCTGTGTCCTCGGCATATTCGATGGCGGGGTTCAGATCGGATCCGCCGCCGAACCACGATGCGACCGGCGTCCAGAACATGCGCGTGTTCATGTGGACGGCGGGGGCATGAGGGTTTTGCATGTGGGCCACCAGCGAGATGCCTGAGGCCCAGAAGGTCGGATCATCCTTGAGGCCAGACATGTCCTTGCGCGCCGACATGGCCGCCACCGCGCGTTCGCCCAACTGGCCATAGACGGTGGAGACGTTGACGCCCACCTTCTCGAACACGCGGCCGCCACGCATGACGCTCATCAATCCGCCGCCCGCGTCCGATCCGTCATCGGAGTGGCGTTTGGTCTCGGTCACCTCGAAGCGGCCGGGGGGCTGGTCGCCGCCCTGCGCATCCTCCAGCGCCTCGAAGGCGGCGACGATGTCGTCGCGCAGGCTGCGGAACCAGGCGGAAGCTCGGGTCTTGCGGTCGTCGAAATTGTCCTTCACGGGGCGCGGTCCTTGTCTTGTCTCGAGGCTGTTCTAGCAAAGGTTGAATGGCTGCGCTACGCGCCCTTTTGCGCACCCCATATGATGTGGCACCGATAGGCATTGCCGCAAGATCCACCGTCACCCGCCATCGCGCAGGGGTGCGACGATTTTCGAGCGAACTCCCATGGATTTTCATTCTGAAATGTCATAGTCTTCTGACAACCGCCGCACGAGACGGCACCCTGAGGCAGAGCGAGCAGGCTCAGTGCAACATCGACCGAGTTTCCCGGCCCTTATCGGGCTGGTCCTTCTGTTTTGCGTGGCCTTGGCCGCAGCGCCCCTCCGGGCGGCACCCTACGCTGCCATGGTGATGGATGCGCGCACAGGCGAGGTGCTGCACGCCCGCAACGCGGATACGCGCCTGCACCCCGCCTCGCTGACCAAGATGATGACGATTTATGTCGCGTTCGAGGCGATCCGGCTGGGTGAGATCACGCTGGACACCGAGGTGCGCATCTCGTCGCATGCCGCCAATGAGCCCCCGTCGCGGCTGGGGCTGCGGGCCGGGTCCACGATCCGCTTTCGCTACCTGATCCGCGCGGCGGCAATCCGGTCGGGCAATGATGCGGCAACCGCCATCGCAGAAGCGGTTTCGGGCTCGGAAGAGGCCTTTGCCCGGCGGATGAACCGGACCGCGCGCGCCTTGGGAATGGACCGCACCACCTTTCGAAACGCGCATGGGCTGACAGAAGAGGGGCACCTGTCGACCGCGCATGACATGACGATCATGGGGCGGCGGCTCTTCTACGATTACCCGCAATATTACAACATCTTCTCGCGCCGCGAAGAGGATGCCGGGATCGCGCGGGTGCGCAACACCAACCGCGCCGTTCTGGATGCCTATCGCGGGGCCGACGGCATAAAGACGGGCTACACGCGGGCGGCGGGCTTCAACCTTGTCGCCTCGGCCGAACGCGGCGACGTGCGGGTGATCGCCACCGTCTTTGGCGGGCAATCGGCCGCGTGGCGCAACCAGCGGATCATGGAACTGATGGACCTTGGCTTTGCCCAGGCCCCGGCACGGGCAGCGGTCAGACGCCCTGCGCTGCCTGTCTACACGCCCGGCGACGACGACGCACCGGCCGGGCGCGAGACCCGACCCTCCGGGCTGGTGAGCCGGTCGCTCAGACCCCTGCCCCGCCCCGGTGCGGCCCCGACACTTGTGGCCAGCGCGCCCGCGCCGGAACTCTTGGCCGCCATCGAACAGGCGGTGGGCGAGGCCCTGACACCCGAGCCTGCGCCCCCGCCACCCACCGCACCCCAGGTGGCTTCGGCTGTCGAGCCTGCGCTGGCCTCTGTCGCCCCCGCGCCGAGGCCCGAGATTCCGGCCCAGCCCGAAGCTGCCGTACGGCCCGAAGCCATCCCCGAGGCACCGGCACCCGAGGTGTCTGTCGCGACCAGCGATGTTGCACCCGCACCACGGCCCGAACCCGTCGCCCCCGCCGAGGTGCAGGTGGCGCTGGCCGTGCCGCCCCGACCCGCCGATCCACCGCCGCGCGACCCGGTCGCCCCCGCCGAACCCGAGGTCGTCACCCGCGCCTCATCGAGCGGAGAGCGGCTGTTCGGCGTCTCGTTGGGCGGCCAGCCTTCGCACCATGCCGCCGAACGGCTGCTGCTGCGCACGGCGTTGAGCGAGGTCACGACCTTCGAAAATTCGCTCCGCCGCGTGGTGCAGCGCAACGGTGCCTACGAGGCGCGGTTCCAAGGCCTTACGGAAGATCAGGCCCAACGCGCCTGCGCGCGTCTGTCGGCGCGCAACATCGCCTGCGAGACCTTCGGGCCCAGTTCCTGAAGATCAGCGCGACAGGCGTTCGGCAAAGCCGGTGGCAGGCAAGGTGCCGGTCAACTGTGCCTGGTAGATCGCAAGGCTTTCGGTCACGCGCATAATGTAATTGCGGGTTTCCGTGAAAGGGATCGCCTCGATCCAGAACAGCACATCCTCGGCCTGACGCGGATCGCCAAAGCGCTCGATCCATTCGGCGGCGCGACGCGGCCCGGCATTGTAGGCCGCCGAGACAAGCACCGGGTTGCCGTTGTAGCGGTCAAGCAGACCGGCAAGGAAGGTCGCCCCGATCACCGCATTATGGGCCGGATCGTCGAGGAGCCTTTCTTGCGAATAGGCCAGACCAAGATCGCGCGCGGTGTCACGCGCGGTGCCCGGCATGACCTGCATCAGGCCAAGCGCGCCAGCCGGGCTGATGACGGACGGATTGAATTCCGATTCGCGCCGCGCGATGGCCAGTACGAAGGCCGCAGGCGCGGGCAGCCCCGCCTCCGCCAGTGCCGGCACAACCGGGTAGTAGGGGCGCATGATCTCATGCCCGCCCTGCGCTGCGCGTTTGCCGATCAGAACCGCCAGATAGGCATCGCCGAGACTGAGGGCGAAATCACCCAGCATGCCGGCATCGTTGCGCGACAGGCTTTCGGTCAGATGGGTCAGGAACCGCGCGGCCATGCCGGTTTCGCCCGCCTCATAGAGCAACAGGCCCGCGTGAAACACCTCAGAGCGGGTGAAGCCCGCCTGCCGCCAATCGCCGTAATCCTCATCACCCAAGAATGTGGGATCGACCGGCAGACCGCCCCGGTCAGCGGCAAGCTGGCCGTAAAAGCTGGACTGGTTCCGCGCGCCCAAGGCATAGGCCTCGGCGGCGGCGGCGGCATTGCCGGCAGCTTCATGGGCGCGGCCCAGCCAATAGCCCGCGCGACCGACAGAGATGGGCGAGACGACCGCGCCCCGGAACGCCTCGAAATGGGTGATCGCGGTGGCGTGCCGGCCAAGCCTGTAAGCGCAATAGCCCGCTATCCATTCCAGTTCCGCGAAATCCGTCGCGGCGCTGACGGGATCGAGGTGATGGTTCGCGGCATAGTCGTAACAGCTGGACAAGTCGCCATCGCGCATGACGTCCCGCGCCAGATCGGCGCGCCGCCCTGCCCATGCCGCGGGGCGCCCGAGCGTGCGGGCGGAAGCGGAGCGTTCGGCCATCAGGTCACCGGCCGTGTCCCAGAATCCGGACCGTATGCGCCAGAGAAATCGCTCGTAGGCCAGCCCCGGATGGCTTGCAAGATCGGCG
Organism: Roseicyclus mahoneyensis; assembly: GCF_003148775.1. GTDB lineage: Bacteria > Pseudomonadota > Alphaproteobacteria > Rhodobacterales > Rhodobacteraceae > Roseicyclus > Roseicyclus mahoneyensis. The sequence continues at coordinate 76,051 of NZ_QGGW01000005.1, read as the reverse complement.
GGGACGGCGGCGATCAGGGTGTCGACGCCGGGCTCGCGGGCGCGCAACGCCAGTCGCGCGGCGGCCAGCCTTTGCCAGCCCTCAGGCACCAGCGGGAACATGGCGCGCGCCCGCGCTTCGGCCCCTTCCCACAGCAGATGGTCAAGCCGGTCGATGTGGTGGCTGCCGGTGTTGAGCACATCGCCGAAGGCCGTGCGCAAACGCCCTGCATCCTCGCCGGTCATGGTGAGCGTGGTCCAGCCACGGATCGCCTCGGCCTCGGCGGCAGCGCGGTTGCCGCTGGCCTCATAGGCTCGGGCCAGCGCCAGCGCGCCCGAGCCGGTGGTGGGGGGCTGGTCTGCGAAATAGGCAATGACGCGTGCGGGATCGGCACCCGAGGGGATCGACGGTTCACCTTGCGCGCGCATGTAGGCCAAGCCCGGCCAATCGGGATTACGATCTAGGAAATCGATGTATTCCTGCCAGTCGGCCCCGCCGCGACGCAGTCTTGTCCAGCTCAGGATATCGAGCGCCACCGGGTCACGGATCGGCCCCGCAGCCTGTGCCGCAAGCCCCAGATCGCCGCGCGACAGTGCAGCAAGTGCCAGTCCCAGCGCCTCGGTCTCGGCACGAGCCGACAGGGGGGCAAAAACCATGAGAACACAAAACAAGATCCGCCGCATCGCCCACACCTTTTGTCACTTTCCATAAGGATAAGGTGCATCCGCCCCAGCGCAACACACGAACTTGGCAATCCGGCGCGCCATCGCTAGTGTCCGCGCGAATTTGCCGAGGGCCGGAGGCTGTCGGCCCAATCAAGAAAAGGATGCGTGTCATGTTCCAAGGCTCGATGCCTGCGCTGGTCACGCCGTTCAAGGACGGCGCAGTGGATTTCGACGCGCTGAAAAAACTGGTCGAATGGCAGATCACCGAAGGCTCGACCGGGCTGGTGCCCGTCGGCACGACCGGCGAAAGCCCGACGCTGACGCATGCCGAACACGAGCAAGTGATCGAGGCCGTGGTGCAGACAGCCGCGGGCCGGGTGCCTGTCATCGCAGGCGCGGGGTCCAACAACACGGTGGAGGCGATCCGATTCGTCGAACATGCCAAGGCCGTCGGCGCCGATGCAGCGCTGGTGGTCACGCCCTACTACAACAAGCCGACGCAAAAGGGTCTGATCGCGCATTTCTCGGCGCTGAACGAGATCGGGTTGCCGATCATCATCTACAACATTCCGCCCCGGTCGGTCGTCGACATGCTGCCCGCGACGATGGGGCAACTGGCCAAGCTGTCCAATATCGTCGGCGTCAAGGATGCGACCGGCGACCTCAGCCGCGTGCCCAAGCAGCGGATGACATGCGGAACGGATTTCATCCAGCTTTCGGGCGAGGATGCGACGGCGGTGGGCTTCAACGCGCAAGGCGGCGTCGGCTGCATCAGCGTGACCGCCAATGTCGCGCCTCGACTGTGTGCCGAGATGCAGGCGGCGACGCTGGCGGGCGATTACCGCGCGGCGCTGGACTATCAGGACAAGCTGATGCCGCTGCACGAGGCAATCTTTGCCGAACCGGGTGTGGCGGGCGCGAAATACGGTCTGTCGGTGCTGGATCGGTGTGCGCAGGACGTGCGTCTGCCGCTGACAGGGCTGTCGGATGCGACCAAGGCCCAGATCGAGGCCGCGATGCGCCACGCGGGCCTTTTGTGAGGCGCGCGGGCGAGATCGCCCTGCCCTTCGACCCCGCCACACGCAGCGCGGCGGGGATCACTTTCATCGGCCGCATCCGGTCGCCATGGGCCAAGGGCACCGCCCCAAAGAACCTGCGCGCGGCGCGCGAGACCGGGCAAGGCGCGCGGGTGGAACTGGACCCGGCCTACGCGCCTGCCCTGACCGGGCTGGAGGTCGGGCAGGCGATCCAGTTGCTTTACTGGGTCGACCGGGGCGAGCGCGATCTGCTGGTGCAGAACCCCGCCCATGGCCGGGGCCTGCGCGGCACCTTCGCGCTGCGCAGCCCGGTGCGGCCCAATCCGATCGCACTGGGAACTGTGGTGATCACCACGCTCGACATCGCGTCGGGCGTGATCGGCATAGACGCGACGGATGCATGGGACGGGACACCGGTGCTAGACATCAAGCCGTGGCTCGACACGGTCGATGTGCCACCGGGCTGGCGGCCGGTCGATTGACGTGATGCGCCGCCGGGCTGGCGGCGGAGCGCGTGAACCCTTATATCGGCCCGCATGGCCAAGGACAGTGACAACAAGAACTACAAGGTGATCGCCGAGAACCGGCGTGCGCGCTTCGATTATGCGATCGAGGATGACATCGAGGTCGGCATCATGTTGCAAGGCTCCGAGGTGAAAAGCCTGCGGGTCAACAGTGCCAACATCGCCGAAAGTTACGCGGCTGTCGAAAGCGGCGAGCTGTGGCTGGTCAACAGCTATATCGCGCCTTATGCGCAGGCCAAGACTTGGGGTCACGAGGAACGGCGGCGGCGCAAGTTGCTGGCAAGCAAGCGCGAACTCTCGCGGATGTGGAGCGCGACCCAGCGCGAGGGCATGACGCTGGTGCCGATCGTGATGTACTTCAATCACAAGGGCTTGGTGAAGCTCAAGATCGGCATCGCCAAGGGCAAGAAGCTGGCCGACAAGCGCGAGACCAGCGCCAAGCGCGACTGGGACCGGCAAAAGGCGCGGCTGCTCAAGCAGAACTGAGCGCGCTCGCCCGAGGCTGTGACTTGCACGGCAGGCCCTCTCGGCGTAGGCCTTGTGTCCGGAACGACACCCTTTGCGCCCGGAGGCCCTGCCATGGCTGATGACGACCCCAAGACGCTTGTGTCGACCGACTGGCTCGAGGCGCATCTGCACGATCCCGACCTGCGCATTCTCGATGCAACCTATTTCCTGCCAGGTGTCGACCGTGACCCGAAGGCGGAGTATGCCGCGAGCCACATTCCCGGCGCCCGCTATTTTGACATCAATGACGTGGCCGACGCTCGCAGCGCCCTGCCCCACATGGCCGCCCCGGTCGAGAAGTTCATCAGCCGGATGCGCGCGCTTGGCGTGGGCGACGGACATCAGGTGGTGGTCTACGATTCCATGGGCCTGTTTTCGGCCGCGCGCGTGTGGTGGAATTTCCGCCTGATGGGAAAGACCGATATCGCCGTTCTGGATGGTGGTTTGCCCAAGTGGAAGGCCGAAGGCCGCCCGCTCGAGGACATGCCGCCGATCCTGCGCGACCGCCACATCACCGTGCAGCGGCAGGCGCATCTGGTGAAGGACGTCACGCAGGTGGCCGCCGCGTCAAAGCTGGGAGATTGGCAGATCGTCGATGCCCGCTCGCCCGGTCGGTTCCGTGGCGAAGAGCCCGAGCCGCGCGCCGGCATGCGGGCGGGGCATATTCCGGGGTCAAAGAACGTGCATTACGCCAGCCTCCTGAACGCCGACGGCACCATGAAGCGCGGCGATGCCCTGCGCGCGGTGTTCGACGCGGCCGGTGTCGATCTGGGCAAGCGCACGATCGCCACCTGCGGGTCGGGCGTGACGGCGGCCATCGTGATGCTGGCCATGACGCGGCTGGGGGCCAGCGATGTGTCGCTTTATGACGGGTCGTGGTCCGAGTGGGGCCAGTTCGAGCAGTTGCAGGTCGCCACCGGATGACCCTGATCCCTGCGGGGACGGAGGTTCCCTTTTCCGTCACCTATCTGGAGATGACGGCGCGGCCCGACTGGCCGATGCCCGAGTTGCCCGATCACATTCGGCTAGAACGCGCGGTTGATGCGCCGGTCTGGTATTTCCTGTCGCTCTATGACGCCGTCGGCCGCGATTACGAATGGCAAGACCGCTTCGATCAGGCCGAGGATGACCCGGAAGCGTTGCAGGCCTTTGTCCGCGACCCCGATGTGGTGATCTGGACCGCGATGGGCCATGGCTGGCCGCACGGGTTCTTCATGCTGGACTGGCGGCAGGCAGGGGTCTGCGATCTGGCCTATTTCGGGCTGGTGCCGCAAGCTGTCGGGCAGGGCTGGGGCAGGGCGCTGCTGCAAACGGCGATCCTGACCGGATGGGCGCGAGAGGGGGTAGACCGCATGACGGTCAACACCTGCACGCTCGACCATCCCCGCGCGCTGACGCTTTACCAAAAACTGGGTTTTGTGCCGATCGGCCGCGAGGAACGGCAGCGCGTTTTGGTACATGACCACGACCCGTCGCGCTTTCCCTGAAAGATACGCCGCATGTTCGAGACCGTCACCCCGCCCGAGCCCGACAAGATCATCCGCCTGATGGGCATGTTCGCCGCTGATCCCCGGCCAGACAAGGTGGATCTGGGCGTCGGCGTCTATCGTTCGCCCGACGGGCGCACGCCGGTGATGGCAGCGGTCAAGGCGGCCGAGCGCGGTATCTGGGAGCGGCAGGAGACCAAGGGCTATGTCAGCCTGTCGGGCGATCCGGGATATCTCGATGCGATGCGGCGGCTGATCCTGGGCGACGCGGTGCCCGCCGCCCGCGTTGCGGCCTGCGGCACACCGGGCGGCACGGGGGCGGTGCGGCAGGTGCTTGAGACGGTGCGGCGGCTGCGGCCGGAGGCAACGGTCTGGATCAGCGACCCGACATGGCCCAACCACCCCGCGATCATCGACCATCTGGGTCAGGCGCGGCGGACCTACCGTTACTACGACCCGGAGACCGGCGGCCTTGACCGCGACGGAATGCTGGCCGATCTGGCGGAGGCAAAAGCCGGCGACCTGATCTTGCTGCACGGCTGCTGCCACAACCCGACTGGGGCCGATCTGACGCGGGCCGATTGGCAGGCGGTCGCCGACCTTTGCGCGCGGACAGGCGCCATTCCCTTCGTCGACACGGCCTATCAGGGCTTTGGCGACGGCATTGAGGCGGACGCGGCGGGTGTCCGGCTGCTGGCGGCGACCCTGCCCGAAGTCCTCATCGCGGCGAGCTGTTCCAAGAATTTCGGGCTCTACCGCGAGCGTGTCGGCGCTGTGCTGATCATGACCGACGCCAAGGCCGCCGCCGATGGCGTGCTGGCGGGCATGAACCGGCAGAACTACGCTTTTCCGCCCGACCACGGCGCGCGGGTGGTCCAAGATATCTTGTCGGATGCGGGGCTTGAAGCGCAGTGGCGCGCGGAACTCGACGAGATGCGCACGGTGATGCAGGGCAACCGGGCGGCGCTTGCCGCGGCGCTGCGCGAGGCGACGGGGTCGGACCGGTTCGGGTATCTCGGCGCGCATCGGGGGATGTTCTCGCTGATCGGGGCGCGCCCGGAACAGGTTGATATCCTGCGGGAAACCCACGGTATCTATCTGGTGGGCGACGGGCGGATGAATGTGGCGGGGTTGACGCCGGGTGTGATCCCACGCGTGGCGCGCGCCTTGGCCGAGGTGCTTGCGTAGACCCGATTGTGGGTGTATCGCGCAGGCCTGCCCCGTTGGGGCCAAGTCTCCGACCACCTTGTCAAAACGGAATACAGCATGAATACCAAATACTTGCCGGGTATCCTGGCGATGGCGGGCGTTGTTGTCGCCTCCAACATCTTGGTCCAGTTCCTGTTCGGCCAATGGCTGACGTGGGGGGCGTTCACCTACCCGCTGGCCTTTCTCGTCACCGATATCATGAACCGGGTCTATGGCGTTGCGGCCGCGCGACGCGTTGTTTTCATTGGCTTTCTGGTCGGCATCGGGTGCTCGCTCATCGGCACGCAGATCGTGGGAGAGTATGGCCCGCTGGTGACGTTGCGCATCGCGGTGGGATCGGGGATCGCGTTTTTGACGGCGCAGTTGCTGGATGTGGCGATTTTTGATCGGTTGCGGCAAGGCTCTTGGTGGCAAGCCCCTGTTTTATCTAGCGTAATTGGCTCCTCTGTCGATACGGCGCTGTTCTTTACCATCGCGTTTTCGGGAACCTTGGCTTGGATCGAGCCGGTTAACGATGTGTCCTGGGCGGGGGAGATGTTGCCGCTTCTGGGCCTTGGCCCCGTGGCCCCGCTTTGGGTGTCGCTGGCGGTTGCGGATTGGGGGGTGAAGCTGGCCATCGCGCTGGTCGCGCTGATCCCGTTCCGGATCGTCACGCGAAAATTGATGGCACAGGTTGCGTAATTTCTTTTGACAACCGCAAAATCTGTGGCACCTTGTGGATAACAGCAACCAAGCAGGAAGGAGGTGATCCAGTGTCTAGAAGGGTATTGGAGAACGGTGTCGGGACAGCTTGGGAGGTGCGGACCTGAGGCAATCCTCGGGGATTTCGCCCCACGCAAGGTGGTTAACGTCCTAACCGGACCGCCTCCTGATCTTTCGAAAGGGCCGCCTTCGGGTGGCCCTTTTTCGTTGGCCGAATAGGCCGCACAACGCGTACACAGGGCGTACACACCCCGTACACCGCCAGTCACATGCCCCTGACCATCACCGACCAGATCACGCTTGCCGATTGGGAGCTGACGGAGCAGTTCGTCCGCTCCTCCGGCCCCGGCGGGCAGAATGTGAACAAGGTGTCGACGGCGGTCGAGTTGCGGTTCGAGGCGGAACGGTCCCCCAACCTGCCGGGCCCGGTCAAGGGGCGCTTGCGGCGGCTGGCCGGGCGGCGCTGGACCAAGGAGGGCGCGGTGGTGATCTTTGTCGAAGAGACGCGCAGCCAGCCCCGCAACCGCGAGATCGCGCGGGAACGGCTGGCGGAACTGGTCCGCGCGGCGCTGGTCGTGCCCAAGGCCCGCCGGGCGACGCGCCCGACCAAGGGGTCGGTGGAACGGCGGATCAAGGAGAAGAAGGTGCGCGGCGTGGTGAAGAGCCTGCGGGGGTCCCCCGACCCGGATTGACAGGGACCGCGCGCATACCAATTATTGGTACATCACGGCGGAGGCATGTCATGGCGCGCAACACATCGGTATCCCTTGGGGATCATTTCAGCGGCTTCATCGACGAGATGGTGCGCGAAGGGCGCTACGGCTCGGCCAGCGAGGTGATCCGGGCCGGGCTGCGCCTGCTGGAAGAGGAAGAGGCGAAGCTGGCGCGGCTCAAGGAATTGATCGCGGAGGGGGAGGCGAGCGGACCGGCCTATCCGATTGATTGGGAGGAACGGCGGGCCAAACGACTCGCCGAATACCATGCCCGGAACGCCGCCGAGTGAAGGATGTCGTCTACCGGCCGGAAGCCGACGCGGACCTTGACGGCATCTGGGCCTACACGTTGGAGCAATGGGGCCTTCAACAGGCGCTCAAGTATGACGCCGACCTGACGCGACGCATCGAGGGGCTTGCCACCGGCGCGACGGCGTCCCGCCGCGCGGAGGAGGTCGGGCCGGGGCTGCGGCGGGCGCTGGTGGGCAGCCATGTGGTGTTTTTCCGGGAAGATGCGGCGGCGGTGACGGTGGTGCGGGTGTTGCACCAGCGGATGGATGTGGGGCGGGGGTAGGGTGGGGGAAGCCACCGTGTGCGCGGGTGGTTGGCGGGGATGGTGGGTTGCAGCCTCTCTACGGTGCCGGGCTGAAGCCCGGCCTACGGGATGGGATGTAGGGTGGGCATTTTGCCCACCATGGTGGGGTGGAACCCCACCCTACGGTTGCTACGGGGCGCGGTGTAGGGTGTGGGTTTTGTGCGGCGTAGCAGAGTGGAAGCCCACTCTAAGCTTGCTTGTAGGCAGATCGAAATGCAAAGTAGCACGTAATGCTTCGAGACGGGTGCATTTTTTGTATGGTTGATCAAATGATAGCCAATCGAAACCTTGATGCTTTCTCAACCCATGCAAAACAAAGACTAGACCATCATGCTGAGGAATTCATAGCTGACATAATCTCGGAGGCTGAAAGAATTGAAGCCGCCCAGAATTCAAGAAATAACAATGCGGAAATTACCGCAACAATAGTTGACGATGCCGCAATTATCGTCCGAAAGACCCTCAGGCCAGCAAAACGAACAAAATGGGCGCAATTTCGAAGGATCGCCGCATCGATTCTGCCGCTTCTTTTGGGGGTGTTTTTTGAGGTTTCCAAATTATCTGATCCCTCTTATGCTATACTGATGACTATTTTTGGCGCAGCAACGCTTGTTTTTGTTACCGTGACAATTCTGTGGGAATAATGTGATGGAAAGCAAAGATAGAGATCGCATCGAAGCACGCGCCGATCAGATCTTGGGGATGGAGGCGCAAGTTTCTGTTAGCCTAGTCCGGCGGCGGCTCTTGAGACTCGTCATGCAAGCGTACGCTGGGCTCGGGCTGATGGCTTTTTCAGGCGCGATTATATTCTTATTTTTTGAATTGGACTGGTCTCGTGAAGAGCGCATAGCTCTTCTCGTTGGAATTGGCGGACTTACGCTTTCCGTTGCATCGTTCTTTGTGAGCTGGCTCTATTCACAAAGAGAACTCTCGAAAGCAGAAGAAGCGCAACGGGTATCACATCGATTAATGTCTAGGTTGGTATACCTAGAGATGATTGAGGAATGGTCGAGATTTGAGGCTACAGCAAGATCAAAACTGGCTGACGATCAACGACCAAACCGGCGGTACTCCATTTCAGAGATTATAAGGTCCTTAAGGGAATCAGACAAAATAAAGCCCATAGACACTGAGGTTCTCAATTACTGTCTTCAAGTTAGGAATTCCATTGCTCATGGAAATCTCAGCGCTGTTGACGCTTGGGAAACAAGTTATCTATTGAGGCGCCTGAGAGGGATAAACGACTTGTTATCAAAGGTAGATTAGTTGGTGAAAAGGCCCTAAACCACCACCTCCACCCGTTCCTGCTCCCCCACCCCAAACACCCGCTTGTAGCGGGCGATCTCCGCCTCCGGCCCCATCGCCTTCTCGGGGTTGTCGGAGAGCTTGACCGTGGGCCGACCGTTCGCCGCCACAGCCTTGCAGACGAGCGAGAAGGGCGCAAGCGCGTCGCCCTCCACCAGACCGCGGAAATCATTGGTCAAAAGCGTGCCCCAGCCAAAGGACACGCGGACGCGGCCTGAAAAGCGGTGGTGCAGCGCCACGATCTTGTCGACGTCGAGGCCGTCGGAAAAGATCAGGAGTTTCTCGCGCGGGTCCTCTCCCCGCTCCTGCCACCAGCGGATGGCGGTCTCGGCCCCGGCCTCGGGGTCACCGCTGTCGATGCGCATGCCGGTCCAGCCCGCCAGCCAGTCGGGGGCGCGGGACAGGAAACCGGCCGTGCCATAGGTGTCGGGCAAGATGATGCGCAGGTTGCCGTCATGTTCCTCGTGCCAGTCCGACAGCACGTCATAGGGGGCGCGGGCGAGGGTATCGTCGCTGTCGGCAAGGGCCGCGTAGACCATGGGCAGTTCGTGGGCGTTGGTGCCGATGGCTTCGAGGTCGCGGTTCTTGGCGATCAGGCAGTTGGAGGTGCCGGGGAAGGCGGAGCCGAGGCCCTCGCTCATCGCTTGGACGGCCCAATCCTGCCAGAGAAAGGAATGGCGGCGGCGGGTGCCGAAATCGGCGATCCTGAGGCCGTCGAGCGGTTGCAGGCGTTCGATCTTTTCCCAGAGCTTGGTCATGGCGCGGGCGTAGAGCACCTGAAGCTCGAAGCGGCCCATGTGGCGCAGGACGGCGCGGCCGCGCAGTTCCATGAGGACGGCGAGGGCGGGGATTTCCCACAGCATGACCTCGGGCCATTTGCCTTCGAAGGTCAGTTCGTATTGGTCGCCGATGCGGTCGAGGTGGTAGGGCGGGAGTTGCAGGTTCTCGAACCAGTCCATGAAATCGGGGCGGAACATCTGGCGCTTGCCGTAGAAGGTGTTGCCGCGCATCCAGGTGGACTCGCCGCGGCGGAGGCGGAGGGTGCGGATGTGGTCGAGTTGTTCGCGGAGTTCCCCCTCGTCGATCAGACTGGCGAGCGGGATACGCGTGGTGCGGTTGATGAGGGAAAAGGTGACGGTGGTGTCTGGCTTGTTGCGGAACACCGACTGGCACATCAGCAGCTTGTAGAAATCGGTGTCGATCAGCGAGCGGACGATCGGGTCGATCTTCCACTTGTGGTTATGGACGCGGGTGGCGATGTCCACCATCAGCAAACCTCCGGTTTGACGTCGACCATGTGCGGCTCCTCTTCGTAGGGGCAGGTTAGAGCAAGGGGGCGGGCGGTTGTCTAGGCAGGCGGTGTCCATTGTACGTCGCACAGGCGGGGGGCGCCTGTGGCCAGCATGACGAGGCGGTCGAGGCCAAGCGCGCAACCGCAGGCGGGGGGCATGTGCTGGAGGGCTGCCAGCAGGTCTTCGTCGAGCGGGTAGCGGGTGCCGTAGATCGTCTGTTTCAGGTCCATGTCGGCGGTGAAGCGGGCGCGCTGTTCGCGCGCGTCGGTGAGTTCGCCGAAGGCATTGGCAAGCTCCACCCCGCAGGCGAAAAGCTCGAAGCGTTCAGCGGTGCGGGGGTCGGCCGGATTGCGACGGGCGAGTGCGGCCTCGGGCGCGGGATAAGCGTCGAGGATGACGGGGCCGGGGCCAAGGGCGGGCTCGATCCGGGCGGTCAGCACGCGGGAGAAGAGGTCGGACCAGCTGTCGTCCGCGCCGGGGGCGACGCCGGCGTTCGGCAATTGCGCAGCAAGGGCGGCGGTGTCGGGTTTGGGGCTGTTCAGCGTTGACAGGAGGTCGATGCCGTGGCGGGCGAACTCGGCTGCAAGCGTGGTGCGGTGCGGCGCGGCGAAGGGGTCGCAGGTGGTTTCTCGGTGGCGGAATTCGGTGACGCAAGCGGCGGTGGCGGCCACCTGCATCAGGGCGGCGCAATCGTCCATCAGCACCTCGTAAGGGGCATGGGCGCGATACCATTCCAGCATGGTGAATTCGACGGCATGGCGCGGGCCCCCTTCGCGGTTGCGCCAGACGCGGGAGAGGGTGAAGATCTTGTCCTCGCCCGCCGCGAGCAGTTTCTTCATCGCGAACTCGGGCGAGGTGTGCAGGTAGCGGGTGCGCGGCGTCAGGCCGTCATCCATCGCCACGGTCTCGAAGGCGTGCAGATGCGTCTCGTTGCCCGGCGATATGACCAGATAGGCCGGATCGACCTCGGTGAAGCCCTGATCCTCGAACCAGCGGCGGATGGCCGTGACGATCTTGTTTCGGGCCAGCAGCACCGGGCGGCGGTCAGCGTGGCTATCGCGGTTCCACCATGTCATGGCTGGCCCTTTCGCGGCGGATGCGGTAACGGCTGCCTCTAACGCGGGGGCGGCAGGCCCTCAAGCGACGTCTTACCGGAGGCACTCATGAAAGTCATCGCGTCCCAGCTTCGCAAGGGCAATGTCGTCGACATGGACGGCGTTCTCTACGTCATCCTCAAGGCTGAGAATTTCCACCCCGGCAAAGGCACGCCCGTGACCCAGGTGGACATGCGCCGGATCGACAACGGAACCAAGGTCAGCGAACGCTGGAAAACCACCGAAGGCGTGATGCGCGCCCATGTGGAGGACAGCGTTTTCAACTTCCTCTATGCAGATGGCGAAGGCTACCATTTCATGGAGCCGCAAAGCTACGAGCAGATCACCGTCACCGAAGATGTGGTCGGCGACAGCAAGGTCTGGCTGCAAGACGGCATGTCGGTGCATCTGTCAGTGCATAATGGCGTGGCCATCGCCATCGAGCTGCCACAGAAGGTGACGGTCGAGATCATGGAGACGGAGCCGGTGGTCAAGGGGCAGACGGCATCGTCCTCCTACAAGCCGGCGATGGCCGACAATGGCGTGCGCGTGATGGTGCCGCCGCATATCGGCGTGGGCACCCGCGTGGTGGTGAACACCGAGGATTCCACCTACGTCGAGCGGGCCAAGGACTGAGGGCTTTTCCCATGGCCGATGATGCGCCCGGCCCGGTGACGGAGCCGGGCGTCGTGTTTCTGGTCGCCGTGCCGGGGCTGGAGGCGCCACTGGCCGATGAGGCCACGCGGACGGGGTTTTTGGGCGTGCGTCAGGTGCCGGGCGGTGTCGAGGTGATGGGCGGGTTGGCCGAGGCCGTGCGCGCCAATCGCGTCCTGCGCTGTGCGGTGCGGGTGCTGTGGCGGGTCGCAGAATTCCGGGCGATGCATCTGGCGCAGCTCGACAAACGGGCGCGCAAGGTGGGCTGGGGCGAATGGCTGCGCGCCGATGTGCCGGTGAGGGTCGAGGCGAGTTGCCACCGCTCGAAGATCTACCATGACAAGGCGGCCGTCCAGCGCATCGCGGGGGCGATCACGGCGGCAGGCATCCCCGTGGCGGCGGATGGTGCCGTGGTGGTGAAGGCGCGGATCGAGGATGACCTGTGCACCGTGTCGCTGGATACGAGCGGCGAGCCGTTGCACCGGCGCGGGCACAAGACCTTTGTCGGCAAGGCGCCTTTGCGCGAGACGATGGCGGCGGGGTTCTTGTGGCAGATGGGGTTCGACGGGACGCAAGCCGTGGTCGATCCGATGTGCGGGTCGGGCACGATTGTGCTGGAGGCGGCCGAGATGGCCATGGGTCTTGTGCCGGGGCGGTCGCGGGAATTTGCCTTTGCGCAGATGGTGGGGGGCGGGAGCGAGGGGCCCTGCCCCTCGCGCTCCCCGGCATATTTGGGGAAAGATGAAGGGGCGCGGTTTTTCGGGTTTGACCGCGACGACGGGGCGATCCGGGGCGCGCGCGGCAATGCCGGGCGGGCGGGGGTGGACGCGCTGTGCCGGTTCGAGCGGCAGGCGGTCAGTGATCTGATGCCGCCCGAGGGGCTGGCGCCGGGGATCGTCTTGACGAACCCGCCCTATGGCGCGCGGATCGGCGAGCGGAAGCTGCTCTTTGCCGTCTACGGCGCTCTGGGCGCGACGCTGCGGGCGCGGTTTGCGGGCTGGGCGGTCGGGATCATCACCAGTGACAGGGGGCTTGCGCAGGCGACCGGGCTGCGGTTGGAGGCGGTGGGGCCGGTCGATCATTCCGGCACCAAGGTCTGGCTCTGGCGCGGGACGGTTTGATCAGGCCTGCAAAATAGGGACCAGCGGCGTCGTATTGGAACATGATCGCCGGTACTGGTTGGAAAATCATCGGTGGTTGAAACACATGTTCCTTTTCATAGCCAAAACCCACCTGATTGTTCCCGGTAACGCGCTTGAACCCGCCTGCATGGGGGGCTAGCTCCGCGCGATGGCCGATGCCCGGCCGGGACAGGAGACCCCGCGATGTTCGAAACCCTTGGCCTCGAGATGACACCCCGCACCGCGTCCTTGTGGTTCGGCCTTGCGTTGGGTCTGGCCTTTGGCGCGCTGGCGATGTTGACCCGGTTCTGTCTGCGTCGGGCACTGATCGGGCCGGAGACCGAGCGGGCGGAAGCGCGCGGCGTCTGGGCCATGGCCTTGCTGGTGGCGGTGATCGGGACGCAGGGTGCGGTGGCGATGGGGTTTGTCTCTTTCGAGGCGCACAGATTTCAGGCGACCGCGGTGCCGGTGCTAGGCGTCGTGCTGGGCGGGTTGATGTTCGGCTTGGGCACGGTTCTGGCGCGAGGCTGCCTGTCGCGGCTGACGGTGCTGTCGGCCAGCGGCAATCTGCGGGCGCTGGTGGCTATTTTGGTCGCGGCGATGGCCGCCCATGCGACGCTGCAAGGCGCGCTGGCGCCTGTGCGGATGGCGCTGGGGTCGGTGACGGTGCCCTTGGGCGGGGACCTGCCCGGTGCAGGCTGGCTGTGGGCGGCAGTGATCGGGGCACTGGCGGCGCTGGTCGTGCTGCGAGCGCGGGGTTCCGTATGGCTGCTGGCAGGGGGCGCGCTGATCGGGGCGTTGGTGCCGCTGGCATGGGTTGGCACGGGCTTCGTGCTGTACGACGAATTCGACGCCATACCGCTTGAAGGACTGGCCTTCACGGGCCCATGGGCCGAGGCGCTGTTTTGGGGGGTTGCCGCGCAGGTCACCACGCCGGGCTTTGGGGCGGGGCTGGTGGGCGGCGTTCTGGCGGGTGCGCTGGTCGCGGCGCTGGTCTCGCGGCGGTTCCGGTGGGAGAGTTTCGAGAGCGCGGGACAGATGGGGCGCAGCCTTGGTGGCGCGGCGCTGATGGGCGTGGGCGGCGTGCTGGCGGGCGGGTGCACCCTGGGTGCGGGGCTCGCCGGGCTGCCGACGCTGGGGATTTCGGCCTTGATCGCCTTTGGCGCGATCGTGGTGGGGATCGTGGCGGCGGATGCGCTGCTGAACCGGGCCGGGGCGGACCGGGGCGTCGTTCCTGCCGAATGAGCGGCGTCAAGCGAGCCTGACGCCTGCTTGCGCCATGCCGTCTTGGGCGGCGGCCAGTGATCCGTCGAAGTCGATGGCGCGGCACAGGTCTTGGCGCACCGTTACCGCAAAGCCCAGCCTTACGGCGTCGACGGCGGAGTAGGTCACGCAAAAATCGGTGGCGAGGCCTGTCAGCGTCAGAGCGGTGATGCCGCGCGTGCGCAGATAGCCGTCGAGGCCGGTCGGCGTGGTTTTGTCATTCTCGAAAAAGGCGGAGTAGCTGTCGATGGGGCGGCGGAACCCCTTGCGCAGGATCAGGTCGGCGCGATCCGTCCTGAGCGCGGGGTGAAAGGCTGCCCCCGCAGTCCCTTGCACGCAATGGTCGGGCCAGAGCACCTGCGGGCCGTAGGGCATCTGGGTCAGGTCCATCGGGGCCTTTCCGGGATGCTGGCTGGCGAAGGACAGGTGATCCGACGGGTGCCAGTCCTGCGTCAGGATGACGGCGGCGAAATCATCCATCAGCGCGTTAATGCCGGGGATGATGCTGTCGCCCTCGGGCACGGCCAGCGCGCCGCCGGGGCAGAAATCGTTTTGCACGTCGATGACGAGAAGGGCGTGGGTGGCGTCGGGCATGGGGGCCTCCGGTCTTGGGTGGTGCGACCAGCCTACGCCTTGAGGCGGGGGGCGCAACGGCGTATCTGGCCGCGCATGATGATCGTGGCGGCGCTTTACAAATTCACCGACTTCCCCGACCCCGCGTGCTTGCGCGGCGCGCTGCTGGCGCTGTGCGAGGCCGAGGGCGTGCGCGGCACGCTGTTGCTGGCGCGCGAGGGGATCAACGGGACCATCGCGGGGACGCGGGCGGGGGTGGATGCGGTGCTGGCGCATATCCGCGCCCTGCCCGACTGCGCCGATCTGGAGTGGAAGGAAAGCCCTGCCGACGCGATGCCCTTTGGCCGCATGAAGGTGCGGATCAAGCGCGAGATCGTGACCATGGGCGTGCCGGGGACGGACCCGCTGAGCCTTGTGGGCAGCTATGTCGCGCCTGCAGATTGGAACGCGCTGATTTCCGCGCCCGATGTGGCGGTGATCGACACGCGCAACGACTACGAGGTCGCCATCGGCACGTTTCAGGGCGCGGTGGACCCCGGGACGGAGAGTTTCCGCGATTTCCCGGCGTGGTGGGAGGCCAACCGCGAGCGGTTCCACAACAAGCGGATCGCGATGTTCTGCACCGGCGGCATCCGTTGCGAGAAATCCACGGCCTTCCTCAAGGCGCAAGGGGTGGAGGAGGTCTATCACCTCAAGGGCGGCATCTTGAAATATCTGGAGGAAGTGCCGGAGGAGGGCAGCCTGTGGCAGGGCGGCTGTTTCGTCTTTGACGAGCGGGTGGCCGTGGGGCACGGGCTGCGCACGCTGGAGCATGAGCTGTGCCGGGCCTGTCGGCGGCCGATTTTGCCGGAGGATCGCGCGCGGCCCGAGTTCGAGGAGGGCGTGCGGTGCCACCTGTGTGTGGACGAGTATTCTGAGGTGGACAGGGAGCGGTTCCGGGAGCGGCAGCGGCAGATCGGTCTGGCGCGGGCGCGGGGGGAGTTGCGGGGGTGAGGTTGGGGGGGGTGGTGTCGGTGGGGGCATTGGTGCGCCTGAAGGCACACCCTACCGAAACCACGCCGTAGGGTGCGCCCCTCACGGCGCACCATCCCGCCATCCACCCATGCCAAGCCGGGCGAGCGCCTGCCCGCGGGATGGCGCTGCACCGATGGGGGTCTGCGGTTTATGGCGTCAGGTCAGGGCGACCCCGGATCGCCGCGCCGACGTCACCACAGCGCCAGCCCGGGGGGCGGGCAGGCGCTCGCCCGGCGCCTTCGGCGCTATTCGGGCGGGGCGGGGATGTATGGTTGCTTTCCTTCCCACCATGCGGCGGGCCGAGAGGGGGAAACCCGTCGTGCTTGCTTACTCGAAAAAAGTATCCAAGCTTGAAAGGCTGACGAAAATGCGGCCCGCCCTTATCTCGATCGTCCCTTCGCCCGCTACTCGACAGACATTGCCCTCAGACAAGACAGTGTCGTAGCGACACCGCTCCTCGACCTGTGATCGGAGTTCCCGACCTGCATCCATTAGGACCGGGAATGCCTCGCCTTGGTAGAATAAGAGATACTCGTCCTCTCGAAACCCATAGGCAAGATCGCCAGAAAACCGAACAGGTGATTGGTCGACATCCCTAAGGAATTGCCCAAGTGGCAAGCTCTCTTGGGCTGCCGCAACTACTCCAAACCCCGACAAAGCAAAGGCAAGTGAATAGACTCGCATCCTCAAACCCCGCTATGCACCGCCGGCACCTGCAACGCCCCGAACCCATAGTGCCTGAGCCACCGCAGATCCGACTCGAAGAACGCCCGCAAATCCGGGATCCCGTATTTCAGCATCGCGATCCGGTCGATGCCCATGCCAAAGGCAAAGCCTTGCCACTCTGACGGGTCCACCCCCGCCGCCTGCAAGACCTTGGGGTGCACCATACCCGAGCCCAGAACCTCCAGCCAATCGTCGCCTTCGCCGACCTTCACCGTGCCGCCCTCGAAGGAACACTGGATATCGACCTCGGCCGAGGGTTCGGTGAAGGGGAAATGGGACGCGCGGAAGCGGGTCTTGACCGAGGTGCCGAAATAGGCGGTGAAAAACGCCTCCAGCACCCATTTCAGGTTCGCCATGGAGATATCGCGGTCGATCGCCAGCCCCTCGACCTGATGGAACATGGGCGTATGGGTCTGGTCGTAATCGGCACGGTAAACGCGGCCCGGCGCGATGATGCGGACGGGGGCGCCATGCGCCTCCATGTAGCGGATCTGGACGGGCGAGGTGTGGGTGCGCAGCACATGCGGCGGGCGGTCGTCGCCGGGGGCGCGGTGGGTGTAGAACGTATCCATCTCGGCGCGCGCGGGGTGGTGGCCGGGGATGTTCAGCGCGTCGAAATTATACCAATCGGTTTCGATCTGCGGGCCTTCGGCGACGGAAAAGCCCATGTCGGCGAAGATGGCGGTGACCTCCTCCGTCACCTGGGACACGGGGTGGATGGTGCCCTCACGGCGGTGGCGCGCGGGCAGCGTCACGTCGAGCCATTCGGCGCGCAGACGCTCATCCAGCGCGGCATCGCCAAGGGCGGCTTTTTTGGCGGCGATGGCGGTCGTCACCTCGTCCTTGAGGGCGTTCAGGGCGGGGCCTGCGACCTGCCGTTCCTCGGCCGACATGCCACCAAGCTCACGCATTTTCAGGCTGATCTCGCCCTTCTTGCCAAGGGCTGCGACGCGCAGGTCCTCAAGCGCTGCCTCATCCGTGGCCGCCCCGATGCGCCCCAGCCAATCCGATTTCAGCTGATCGAAGTTCATGATCCGCGCCCCTTTTCGCCCGCCAATTCCGCGCCCTGACCTATCACCAAGGGCCACGATTGCAAGGCTGCCCAAAGTCCGGGGCGGCTACGTCCCGTCCTTGCCCGCAAAGGCCGATTTGCGGCCCCGGATTTCCAGCGCGCGGCGCGAGAGGCGCACCTGCCCGTTCTGGGCGTAGACGGTGGTGGGCGGCTCGGTCTTGGTGCGTTTTTCGGCCACCACGATGCTGTCATAGGTGCGGACCGAATGCAGTTCGCGGGCGATGGGGTCGAAGGGAAAGAGATCGTCCTGATCGGTGTACCAACTGTGCATGCGGTCGATCAGGCGCTTGGAATATTCGATGAAGCTTGCCTCGTTGCGGTAGCCGCCGCCGAAGCCGGGCCAGTAGGAGGTGTGGCAATCCTCGACCATGTAAAGCCCGCCCTCGGCCAGATGGGGCCAGAGGTTTTCGAAACTGGCGATCTGGTGGGCGCAGACATGGGAGCCGTCATCGAGGATGACGTCGAAGGGGCCGTGTTGTGCGGCAAGCTCGGCCAGAAAGGCCGGGTCGGCCTGATTGCCGATGGCGACGGTCGTGCCCGGTTCGGCCAAGGCGGCGCAGGCGGGGTCGATGTCGATGAAGGTCAGGCGGGAGCCCGGCGCGAAGAACGCCTTCCACATCGGGATGGAGCCGCCCTTGAAGACGCCGATTTCAAGGAAGGAGACGGGGCGCGCCCGGAACCGGGTGAGTTCGCGCGTGTAGGTGTCGAAATACTGCGTCCATTTGGTCAGCAGCCGGTCATCGGTGGTCTTGAGATAGTCGGTAAAGAAATTCGTCACGCGCACGCCTCATGAACAAAGAACCCCCCGCCGGACCATCGCCCGGCGGGGGTTTCATTTCAACCGTTGCGCACCCGTCAGAGAGCGGCGCGCGCCTGCGCGACGATGGCGCCGAAGGCCTCGGGCTCGTGGATGGCCAGATCGGCCAGAACCTTGCGGTCCACCTCGATGCCGGCCAGCGCCAGACCGTTGATGAAACGCGAATAGGTCAGCGTTTCGTCATAGGCGCGGACGGCGGCGTTGATCCGCTGGATCCACAGCGCGCGGAACTGCCGCTTGCGGACCTTGCGGTCGCGGGTGGCGTATTGGTTTGCCTTGTCGACGGCCTGGGTCGCAGTGCGGAAATTGCGCGAGCGCGAGCCATAATAGCCTTTGGCCGCGTCAAGAACCTTCTTGTGGCGGCGATGGGTGACTGTGCCACCTTTGGTGCGGGACATGTTTCGGCCTCCTCAGCGGTCGTAGGGCATGTAGGACTTGACGATCTTGGCATCGGGCGCCGACAGAGTCGTCGTCCCGCGGGCCGAGCGGATGAACTTGGTCGTCCGCTTGATCATCCCGTGCCGTTTGCCGGCCTGTCCCGCCACCACCTTGCCGGTGGCCGTGACCTTGAAGCGCTTTTTCGCGCTCGACTTCGTCTTCATCTTCGGCATTTTCGTCTCCTGTCTTCTAGAGATCGTTCAGGCGCGACTCGGCATGCCGTATCTGGCCGGCCGCACCGTTGGAGCGCGTCGCTTACAGCCATTGCCGCAGCCTGTCCAGAGGGGCTTGCGCCCCCGCGATCAGTTCAGAACCATGGCCGCCACATGGATGAAGGCATCGGGGATCGCACGCGGGGTCAGCCCGCCCTCGACCAGCCCCAGATGGACCCAAGCCAGCAGACCAAGCCCGATTGCGAGAGAGGCCAGAGCCAAGACGGGCAAGCGCCCGTCGACCCAGGCGGCCACGCTGGAGGAGAACGAAAGGATCGTCACCAGTGCTGCGATCACGATCAAGATGTCGGGGTCGAGTGTCATGGCCGGACTATGCGGCACACCCTGCGCCCGCGCCAGCCCCACCGCGCGGCTCACATCATCGGGGCGGCTTGGGTGATGACCCGCAGGTGATCGCCGGGCGACGAGCCCGCCCAGTCGACCCACAGACGCCGCGGATCATCCGCGTCGATCCACGCACGGTCGCCCGGTTCAAGCCCCCGCATCTCGTGACCCAGCCAAAGCGTGGGCACCCCGGACAGCGGATCGGTGGCGGCAAGCGTCGCGGGCGTGGTCGCCACGCCGAGGATCGGCGCGTCGAACAAGACCCAGCCGCGCTGCCGCCCGCCGGTGCCGTCGAAGACCACGGAATGAAGCGCCACAACAGTTCCGGTGGAGATGGGCGCGCCGATGTCGAGGCGCAGCGCAACGGACAGGACAACGCCTTGCGCCTCGTCGAAAGCGATCAGGTCGGGGCTGTCGAAGATATCCTCACCAACCGCCAGCGGCGGCTCGTCCAGCAACACGAACCGCCCTGCCCCGTCCTGCGCCACGATCTGCCCGTCCAGCACCCGCGCACCTGCAGGGCAGGCCAGCAGGGCGGACAGGGCAAGTGCCCGGATCACTCCGGGTCGCTGGCGTAGATCAGGCGCTCGGCGCAAGGGGCGACGCGCAGGATGTTGGTCGATCCCTGCACGTTGAAGGGCACACCGGCGGTGACGATGATCTGGTCTTCTTCGGTGGCGTAGCCGCCCTCACGCGCCGCGCGCGCGGCCGAGACCACGGCGCCCTTGAACCGGTCGATTTCGCCGGTGATGTAACACTGGCAGCCCCATGTCAGGACCATCCGGCGGGCGACGTCGATCAGGGGGGTCAGCGCAAGGATGGGCACCCGCGGGCGTTCGCGGGCCACCAGTGCGGCGGTGGTGCCCGATTGGGTGAAGCAGCAGATCGCCTTGATATCGACGGTCTCGGCGATTTCACGGGCGGCGGCGACGATGGCATCGGCAGTGGTGGAGCGCTTGATGGTGCGCGAGGCCACCATGATCTCGCGGAAATTGGGGTCGTTCTCGACCTCGAAGGCGACATTGCTCATCGTCTGCACGGCCTCGACGGGGTAGCTGCCCGCCGCCGATTCCGCCGACAGCATCACCGCATCCGCACCTTCGTAAAGGGCGGTCGCCACGTCCGACACCTCGGCCCGCGTCGGCATCGGGCTTTCGATCATCGACTCGAGCATCTGGGTGGCGACGATCACCGGCTTGGCGGCCGAGCGGCATTTGCGCACCAGACGCTTCTGGATCGGCGGCACGTTCTGCACCGGCAGTTCCACCCCCAGATCGCCGCGCGCGACCATGATCCCGTCGGACACGGCAAGGATTTCGTCGAAGGCCTTGACGGCGGCGGGCTTCTCGATCTTGGACATGATGGCGGCGCGACCATTGGCCAGCGCGCGCGCCTCGAGCACGTCGGCGGCACGTTGCACGAAACTGAGCGCAAGCCAGTCGACGCCAAGCGCGCAGACAAACTCCAGATCAGCCAGATCCTTTTCCGACAGCGCGGCCAGCGGCAACACCACATCGGGCACGTTCACGCCCTTGCGGTTGGACACCGGGCCACCGGCGATCACGGTGCATTCGGCGAAATCCGGGCCGCACGCATCGACACGCAGGCGCACCTTGCCGTCATTGACCAAAAGGCGCGCGCCCGGTTCCAGCGCCGCGAAAATCTCGGGATGGGGGAGGTTGACGCGCCGCGCGGTGCCCGGCGTCGCGTCCAGATCGAAGCGGAAGGAGGCGCCGTTCTTGAGGATATGCCCCTCGTCATCCGCGAAGACCCCGCAGCGCAGTTTCGGCCCCTGCAGGTCGGCAAGGATGGCGATGGGGCGGCCCACATCGCGTTCCACCTTGCGGATCGCGGCATGGCGGGCGCGAATCTCCTCATGGCTGCCGTGCGACATGTTCAGGCGGAAGACATCCGCGCCCGCCTGATACAGCTTGCGGATCATGTGCTCCCCGTCCGAGGCGGGGCCCAAGGTTGCCACGATCTTGACGTTGCGGTCGCGTTTCATCGGTCGTTTCCTCGTATTCTGCCGTCGTGGCCCGCGCCGGTGTTAGCGCAAACATCCCTGTTCTTACTGCTCTATGGCGCAAATCCGGTCGTCGGACAACCGGCTTGCCCCAGGCACTGGCCAAGCTTTTGCAAACTGCCTATGTCCGCAGTCGAGACACATGAGGACCATGACGACATCATGACGCCAGCCTTTGAGATCGAGGGCGCGGATCGGGGCGGGCGCTGGGTGGTGACCTGCGACCATGCCTGCAACCTTGTGCCGCCGGAGGTGGCGGAGGGCGATCTCGGCCTGCCGCAGGCCGACATGGCGCGCCATATCGCGTATGATGTCGGCGCGGCGGGGGTGGCGCGCCATCTTGCGCAGGCGCTCGACGGGCCGGTGATCCTGTCCGGGTTCTCGCGGCTGGTGATCGACCCCAACCGGGGCGAAGATGACCCGACGCTTCTGATGAAGATCTATGACGGCTCGATCATCCCAGCCAACCGCCACGCCGATGCGGCAGAGGTCGAACTGCGTCTCGACCTGTTCCACCGGCCCTATCACGCCGCGCTGGCGGGGCTGATCGCGGACCGCGACCGGCCGGTGATCGTGGCCATCCATTCCTTTACCCCGCAGTTGGTCGGCCGCCCGCCGCGTCCGTGGCATGTGGGCGTGCTTTATGCAGGCGACACGCGACTGGCCTTGCCGCTGCTGGCGCGGCTGAACGCCGAGCCCGACCTGTGCGTGGGCGACAACCAGCCCTATTCCGGCCATCTGCCCGGCGACGCGCTGGATCGCCACGCGGTGCAGCCGGGGCGGCTGCATGTCTTGGTCGAGATTCGCAACGATCTGATCGAAACACCTCAGGCACAGGCGGATTGGGGCAAAAGGCTCGCCCCGCAGCTGGTCGCCGCGCTGGCTCAGGCGGAATTGGGCAACAGTTCCGATTGATGCCCCTGCATTGTTTCGGCTTGCGGAGTGATGCGCGCAGCCTATTGACTTAATTCGATAAAAAGTAATCCCTTCGATCGCGTAACGATCATCGGGGGATGTAATCTTGGAACTTTTGCTGCTGTTTTTGCCGCTTGCGCTATTGGGTGCCCTTGGCCTTGGCGGCGACGACGATGATGATCCGGCCCAGGCAGCCACGCCGCAGGGCAACGGCATCGTCCGCGGCGGCAGCTCGGACGATGAAACCCTGACCGGCACCGCGGGCGACGACATGATCTTTGCGGCAGGCGGACCCGATTTCGTTTCCGGCGGCGCGGGCGCGGATTTCCTGTTCGGCGAAGCGGGCAACGACACGCTTGTCGGCAACGCGGGCGACGATGTTCTGCTGGGTGGTGCGGGCAATGACAATCTGCAGGGCGGCGCAGGCCGTGACCTTCTGCTGGGAGGGGCGGGCCGCGACCTGCTTTTCGGCGGTGCGGGCGATGACCTGCTCATCGGCGGCAGCGATCAGGACACGCTTTTCGGCGGGGATGGCGACGATATCCTTATCGGGATCGAGATCACGCCCGAAGCCATTGCGGACGGCATCTTTGCCGAGTTCGGGGCCGAACTGCGCAGCCAGATCGAAATCCGGCACGGCAGCGCCACCGCCGACCGGTTCGACACGCGCATCGCGGCGGCGATCTCCTCCGCGAATGTCGAGCAGCTCGCCCCGGGCGAGATCGGGTCGGTTCCGCGGCCCGACATCTTGTCGGGCGGCGAGGGCAATGACACCTTGATCGGCGATCATGGCGACGTGATGATCGGCGGCGGCACGAACACCGCTGACCTTTTCGTGGTCGTGAACCGCGGCGAGATGGCGCCCGTGACGATCCGCGATTTCGAAGCCGCCGACCGGATCGAGATCGATCCCGGCAACGCGATCGGCACCTTGTCCTTCACCAACCTCGACGAAGGCACCCTGATCCTTGTCGGCACAGAGGCGGTCGCGGTGATCGAGGGCATCTACGATCCCACCATCCTGATCCCGCGGGTGACGCTGAGCACGGCAGAACCCTTCTTGTGACGGAAGGACAGGCGTGCGCGGGCTGGGGGTGACAAATGCACCGGCCCGTCCCATCTTGGGGGGAACGCTCAGGAGACGCCGATGCCCGACCTAGACCCCGCGACCCGCACCGAACTGGAAGCCGCCGCCTTTCGTCGCCTGCTGGACCATCTCAACCAGCGCGCAGATGTGCAAAACATCGACATGATGAACCTTGCTGGCTTTTGCCGGAACTGCCTGAGCCGCTGGTATCAGGAAGCCGCAACCGAACGCGGGCTGGACATCGACAAGGAGGCTGCGCGCACCATCGTCTACGGGATGCCTTATAACGACTGGAAGGCGCAGCACCAGACCGAGGCGGACGAGGCGCAGAAAGCCGCCTTCGCCAAGTCGAACCCCGGCCATTGACCGCGACAGCCCCAGATCCAGGCATAGATCCCGGCCCGAACCCGGCCTTTGACTACCGGCCGCCCGACGCGCCGCTCGATATCGTGCATGCTGACGACCAGATCGTCATCGTCAACAAGCCCGCCGGCCTGTTGTCGGTGCCGGGCAAGGGCGATCACCTGTCCGATTGCCTGCTGGCGCGGCTGAAGGGTGCCTTTCCGACCACGCTTTTGGTGCATCGGCTGGACATGGACACCTCGGGCGTGATGGTCTTTGCGCTGACGCCGCACGCCCAGCGCCATCTGGGGCTGCAATTCGAGAAGCGGCAGATGAAAAAGACCTATGTCGCCCGCGTCTGGGGCGAGGTGGCCGAGGCTGCGGGGGAAATCGACCTGCCGATCGGCGTCGACTGGCCCAACCGGCCGCGCCAGCATGTCGATCCTGAAAACGGCCGCCCGGCGCAGACCGACTGGCGGCGTGTCCGGGTGGAGGAGGGGACGACGCGGATGCGGCTTTACCCCAAGACCGGGCGGTCACACCAGTTGCGCGTGCACATGCTGGAGATCGGCCATCCGATCCTTGGCGATCCGTTCTATGCGACGGGCGCGGCGCGCGATTACCCGCGCCTCATGCTCCACGCCGAAAGCCTGAAGCTGCGGCATCCAGACGGCGGGAAAGGGCTGCTGTTTCAGGCGAAGACGCCGTTCTGACCGAGGCGCGCTGAGCCGCAAGCCATAGCGCGTCGAGATCCCTGAGCGCGGCTGCGTCAAAGCGGTCCGCCTCTTCCCAGTAGCGCCCCGAGGGCACCATATAGCCCAGTTCGGCCTCGCGCGCCTGTGCGGCGGCCAGCGCCGGCCCATCGGGCGCGACCGGCAGCGTATCCGCCAGATCGTCGAGCGTGGCACGTGGGAACACCAGTCTGCTGTCTTGCCACGACAGGTTCACGCAAGCGCAGCCCTGTGCCGCGGCCAGCATCTGCAGCCGCGCGGCCTTGCCCTCGAGGCTTTGCAGCGTGATGTCGGCGCGCAGCGGGTCGGCGGTGCCGGTACCGTAGAAATGCGTGCGCCCGGTCGCGGCATAAACCATGTCGCAGCCGAAAAACGCCATCACGCGGGGTTTCAACGCGCCCAACGCCCAATACCCGGCGGTGAAGGCCATGGTGCCGCCCGCGTAGACGAAGCCGCCATAGGTGTTCTGCACCGGCACATAATCGCGCGCCTCGATGCGGCGCTGGCATGCCAGCAGGCCCGGGGGGCGGTGTTCGGGCGGGAAATCCTCGGGGTGGATCGACACGTCCCAATCCGGGCGCAGGCGCCAAGCGTTGTTGATCGCCACCACCTGATCGAACACCGACCGGTCCCAACTCTTTACCGCCACGGCAGCCGGACCGCTGCCGAGGATCAAGACAATCGGGCCCATGCCACGCTTCCTTCTGCCGTCTGAGTCGGAGATAGGCGGATTGCGCGACGGGACCACGACAAATTTCCGCACTGCGGCGAAACCGCAGTGCGGATGACATCAATCCCAGTCGCTGACGGTCTTGACCTCGAGGAATTCGTGGATGCCCCAAGGGCCACCCTCGCGGCCATTGCCCGATTGTTTCATGCCGCCAAAAGGCGAGCCCTTGCCGAACCCCTTGCCGTTGCATTCCACCATCCCCGACTTCAGCCGTCGTGCCATGCGGCGCAGCCGGTCCTTGTCGGTGGTCTGGATGTAGTTGGTCAGGCCATAGACCGTGTCATTGGCCATGCGCACCGCATCCTCCTCGGTGTCGAAGGGGATGATCGACAGAACCGGGCCAAAGATTTCCTCGCGGTAGATCGTCATGTCGGGCGTCACATCGGCAAAGACCGTGGGCCGGACAAAGAAGCCGCGGTTCAGGTGACCGGGCCGCCCCGTGCCGCCCGCGACCAGCCGCGCGCCTTGGTCGATGCCGGTCTGGATCAGCGTCTGGATCTTGTCGAACTGCACTTCGCTGACGACAGGGCCGATCCCGCGCCCTTCTTGGGCAGCGGGGATGACGGGGGTTTCTTCGGCGACGCGGGCGGCGATCTCCACCGCTGCCTCATAGCGGTCGCGTTGCACCAGCATCCGGGTCGGCGCGTTGCACGATTGGCCCGAGTTGTTGAAGCAGCGGGTGGCACCCCGCTTGACCGCCTTGTCGTCGGCGTCAGCGAAGATGATGTTGGCGCCCTTGCCACCAAGCTCAAGGCTCACGCGCTTGATCGTGTCGGCCGCCGCGATGGAAATAAGGCGGCCTGCCCGCGTCGATCCGGTGAAGCTGACCATGTCGACATCGGGATGGGCTGACAGCTGGCTGCCCACGCCCGGCCCGTCACCATTCACAAGATTGAACACGCCCGGCGGGATGCCCGCGGCATCCACGATCTCGGCAAAGACCAGACCCGACAACGGCGCGACCTCGGAGGGTTTCAGCACCATCGTGCAGCCCGCCAGAAGCGCCGGCGCGACCTTGAGCGCGATCTGGTTCATCGGCCAGTTCCACGGCGTGATCAGCGCGACCACCCCGATGGGTTCGTGGAAAATGCGCTCGCCCGGTGCGTGAGGCCCAAGCGGGCGGTCCCATTCCATCTCTTTCGCGGCGGCCAGAAAGCCCTCGAAATGCCAATCGCCCGAGGTGACCTGCTGCTGGCGGGACCAGTCGATGGGCGCGCCCATTTCGGCGGTGATCGCCTGCGCCATGTCCTCGGCCCGTGCGGTATAGGCGGCAAGCAGACGCTCCAGCGCGGCGATGCGCTCGGGGATCGGGGTGGCGGCCCAGCCGTCGAAGGCCGCGCGGGCGGCGGCAACGGCGGCATCGGTGTCGGCCTGATCGCCCAAGGAAATCGTCGCGCAGACCTCTTCGGTCGAGGGGTCGATGACGGGCAGCGGGCGCAGCGTGGCCGGAGCGACCCAGCGCCCGTTGATGTAGAATTCGGTGCTATGGTGCATGATCGTCTCCCATGTTCGGGGCACAGCCTGTCATCCCCGGCCGTGGGCTTCAAGGCGACAGGGCGACAGGGCAGAGGCCGCGAACGACCATCTTGCCGGGGGTGAGATCGCAAAACATACGACCGCTGTGCCGCGCTGCGGCGGAATGTCCCGACTTATTAAGAACGAGTTCGGGTTTGGGCGGTGAACCTGTCACGCAAAGTCCCTATGTGAAGAGTGATTGACGACGCAAATAAAAATGGAGCCGACCCATGGGCCTGCGCATCAACGACATCTTCCCCAACCTGACCGTCGAGACCGATCAGGGCAGCTTTGCGATGCACGACTACCAAGGTGACAGCTGGCTCATCTTGTTCTCGCACCCCAAGGATTTCACGCCGGTCTGCACCACCGAATTCGGGGCCGTGGCGCAGCTGGCCGACGAATGGGCCAAGCGCAACACCAAGGTCATCGGCCTGTCGGTCGACAAGGCCGCCGAGCATGTGAAGTGGAAAGCCGATATCGAGGCGACATCGGGCGCCAAGGCCGGGTTCCCGATCATCGCCGATGACGACCTGACGGTGTCCAAGGCGCTCGACATGCTGCCCGCCGACGCTTACCTGCCCGATGGACGCACCGCCGCCCACAGCGCAAGCGTGCGCGTGGTCTACATCGTGTCACCCGATCACAAGGTGCAGCTGATGATGACCTACCCGATGTCGGTCGGACGCAACTTTGCCGAGGTGTTGCGCGCGCTCGATGCGTTGCAGGCGACCTATGGCGTACCGATCGCCACGCCCGCCAATTGGGTGCATGGGCAAGACGTGATCGTCGCCCTGTCGCTCGACACGGAGGCGGCGCGGGCGCGGTTCGGCGAGGTCGACGTCAAGCTGCCCTATCTGCGCACGGTCAAGATGCCTGCCTGACCACTCAGGCGCAAACGTGGAAAGGCCCCGGTCACGCCGGGGCCTTTTTCTATCCACCGCTGCCGAAGCCGTCAGGCTTGAGGATACAAGTAGGCCGTCACCCCGACATCGACGTTCTCATACAGGTCGATGACATGCGCGTTGACCATTCGCACGCAACCCGACGAGGCCGAGGTGCCGATCGACCACGGTTGCGGCGTTCCGTGGATGCGCAGGTAGGTGTCGCGGTTGCCTGCATAGAGGTAGAAGGCGCGCGCGCCCAACGGGTTCTCTGGGCCGCCGGGAACGCCACCGGCGAATTGCGCATAGACCTGCGGCTCGCGGGCGATCATGTTCGCGGTCGGGGTCCACGACGGCCATTCCGCCTTGCGACCGATGCGGAAGGTGCCCGGCTCGTAAAGCCCCGGCCGCCCGATCGCCACGCCGTAGCGCATCGCGGTGCCATCGGTGCCGATGTGATAGAGATAGCGCGCCACCGCATCGACATGGACATCGCCCGCCCGCAGACCTGCGCGATGCTGCACGCGCGTCGGCATGAAGCGCGGGTGCAGACCCCAAGGATTGTTGGCATTGGGATCAGGATCGGGGCGCGTCACGGAGGCGTCGAACGACACCCGGTCCTGCGCCAGCACAGGCCCCGCAATGGCGCCGGAAAACAGCGTGGCGGTCGTGATGATGAAATGCCGGCGTGTCAGCATTGCGTCACCTCCTTCGTGTCGGGACGGAGAATCGTCATTAAATCACAGTTATATCTGTCCATTTTCCACCCTGTGGACAAGTGGCATGCACCTCACGAATTGGTCACCAGGGCAAGGCGGAGGCTTGCGACTCTGGCAGGCGGACGGCCTGACGCGGTCATCTTGTGGCAAAGCTGACACAAGACCCCCTATGTCGTGGATCAGCCGCGATGGCGCGGCATCGGGACAGACATCTGACAGTGTGCCGGACAGCGCGCGCAGGTGCCGGTTTCCCGGCCTGTGCGGGGAGCGGCCCGGTTCGGGTCTGTGCCGGGAAGACGACCGCCGGCGCGGTCCGTACCACCCGACGGACGCGTTGCGCTACGCCGGAACACAACGCGAAAAGGGCGCGCCCTTTTCTAGGCGCGCCCTCTGTCAGCTTTTTGATTCCAAGGGAAAGATCAGTCAGCCGCTTCTTCGGGCTGCTTTTCCAACTCTTTGCCGGTGGCCTGATCGACCATCTTCATCGCCAGACGGACCTTGCCGCGCTCGTCAAAGCCCAAGAGCTTGACCCAGACCTCCTGCCCTTCCTTGAGCACGTCGGAGGGGTGGTTCAGGCGCTTGTTCTCGATCTGGCTGACATGCACGAGGCCGTCACGCTTGCCGAAGAAGTTCACGAAGGCACCGAAATCGACGATCTTCACGACCTTGCCCTTGTAGATGCCGCCCTGTTCCGGCTCGGCCACGATCGAATAGATCATGTCGTAAGCCTTCTGGATCGACTCGGCGTTGGGGCTGGCGATCTTGATCACGCCATCGTCGTTGATGTCGACCTTGGCGCCCGACAACTCGACGATCTCGCGGATCACCTTGCCGCCCGACCCGATCACTTCGCGGATCTTGTCGGTCGGGATCTGCATCGTCTCGATGCGCGGGGCATGGATCGAGAACGCGCCCGGGGCGGTCATCGACTTGGCCATTTCGCCCAGGATGTGCAGACGCCCAGCCTTGGCCTGTTCCAGCGCCTTTTTCATGATCTCGGGCGTGATGCCCGCGACCTTGATGTCCATCTGGAGCGAGGTGATCCCGGCCTCGGTGCCCGCGACCTTGAAATCCATGTCGCCGAGGTGATCCTCGTCGCCCAGAATGTCGGTCAGGATGCCGTAAGAGCCGTCATCTTCCAGCACGAGGCCCATCGCCACACCGGCGACGGGTGCTTTCAGCGGCACGCCCGCATCCATCATCGACAGCGAACCGCCGCAGACGGACGCCATGGACGAGGAGCCGTTGGACTCCGTGATCTCGGACACGACGCGGATCGTGTAGGGGAAATCGGTCGAGGCGGGCAGCACGGCCTGCAGCGCACGCCATGCCAGTTTCCCGTGACCGATCTCACGACGGCCGGGGCTGCCCACACGACCCACTTCACCCACCGAATAGGGAGGGAAGTTGTAGTGCAGCATGAAGTTCTGCTTGGACGTGCCGTGCAGGGCGTCGACGAATTGCTCGTCATCGCCGGTGCCCAGCGTGGTCACGACAAGGCCCTGCGTCTCACCACGGGTGAAGAGCGCCGAACCATGGGTGCGCGGCAGAACGCCGGTCTGGCAGTCGATGGCGCGGACGGCATCGAGGGCACGGCCATCGATCCGGCGGCCGTTCTTGACCACGTCCGAGCGCATGACCATGGATTCCAGCTTTTTCAGCGCGGACCCCAGATTGGCGTCGGACAGCTGGTCCTCGGTCAGGGTTTCCTTGATCGCAGCTTTCGCGGCGGCCACGGCCGTGGTGCGTTCCTGCTTGTCGAGGATCGCGTAGGCGGCGCGCATCTGCGCCTCGCCCGCGGTCTTTACCGCATCGTAAAGCGCGGAGTAATCCGGCGGCTGGAAATCGAAGGGTTCCTTGGCGGCATCCTCGGCCAGATCGATGATCAGGTCGATCACCGGCTGGATCTGCTCATGCGCGAAGACGACCGCGCCCAGCATTTCCTCTTCGGACAGCTCATAGGCCTCGGACTCGACCATCATGACCGCGTCTTTGGTGCCCGCGACGACCAGGTCGAGACGCTGGTCGGGGTTGTTGCGCAGGTCCTGCATGTCGTCGACGGTCGGGTTCAGGATGTATTCGCCATCCTCATAGCCCACGCGGCAACCCGCGATCGGGCCCATGAAAGGCGCGCCCGAGATCGTCAGCGCGGCGCTGGCCGCGATCATCGCGACCACATCGGGATCATTGACCAGATCGTGCGACAGCACCGTGCACATCACCAGAACTTCGTTCTTGAAACCGGGCACGAAGAGCGGGCGGATCGGGCGGTCGATCAGGCGCGCGGTCAGCGTTTCCTTTTCGGACGGGCGCGCCTCGCGCTTGAAAAAGCCGCCGGGAACCTTGCCGGCTGCGTAATACTTTTCCTGATAATGGACCGTGAGAGGAAAGAAATCCTGCCCGGGCTTGGCTTCCTTGGCGAAGGTCACGTTCGCCATGACGCTGGTTTCGCCCAGTGTGGCGATGACGGAGCCATCGGCCTGACGAGCCACACGGCCCGTTTCCAGCGTGAGCGTCTCTTCGCCCCACTGCATCGACTTTTTCGTGATATTGAACATCTATCGTTTCCTGTTCGAAGGCACTCCGGGCCCCTGCCCGGTCCTTCAGTCAAATGGCGGCCCCATTGCCGCCGACCCCCTTATCATTCCATGCGCCGGGGTCAGGGCGTCACGTCTCAGATGGCCGCGCCTTACAGGTTTTCCTCGCTGTTGGAAAGCGGTTTGCAAGATCGGCAGGCCGTGCCAAGGCCGGACCGGAGCCGCGTCGGCAGCGATCCGGTGGCCGGCCCCGCATGCGCCGGCGGTGCGGCGCAAGGGCCGCAGTCAGTCACGCCCATCGGCCCGGAAATAGGCCGCCATCATCGCCGAAACGGTATCGGCCATCGCGCGCTGTTCGACCGCGCCGATGTCGGACTGGATGAGGAGCGCGCCGACATAAGCCGCATATTCCAGCTTGGCGGCCATCCGGGCGCGATCTTGGTCGATGCCGAACCGCTCGGCGTATAGCATCGTAAGGACCTGCAGCCGCCGCGCATCGGCCGCGGCCACGATGGCGGCCACGGCGCCATTGCGCCGGGCGACCTCCCGGATTCCCAGTTCGACATG
Source organism: Roseicyclus mahoneyensis (assembly GCF_003148775.1). Lineage (GTDB taxonomy): Bacteria > Pseudomonadota > Alphaproteobacteria > Rhodobacterales > Rhodobacteraceae > Roseicyclus > Roseicyclus mahoneyensis. Next base: position 44,657 of record NZ_QGGW01000005.1, on the reverse strand, counting down.
GAAATCGACCTGCATCGCCATCTCGGTCAGCAGCCGCTCCTTTTCCCCGGCGCTGGCGGCGGCGGGAAAGCGCGCCACCAGCCCTTCGGTATGGGTCAGCACCCAGTGTCGTGCCATGGCTTGCAAAAAGGCGTCGTGATCGTCGAAATGATGATAGAACGACCCCCGGGTCACGCCCGCGGCCTTGCAGACAGGCGCCAGTTTGACCGCCTCGGCCCCGCCCTGTGCCAATTGGCGCAGGCCCAGATCCAGCCAATCCTCGCGCGTGAGGCGGGCGCTCACGCGAGGATGCCCCACAGGCCCAGAAACGCCACGGGAAGGAACAACCAGCCTTGCGGCAAATCCGCATGGCGCTGCCGCAAGGCGATGACGAGACCTACACCGCATAGCCAGAAGGCCGCGGCCAGCCCGGCGCCTGCGACCCCATAGGCCGCGATACCGGAAACTGCGGCGAGCGTGAAGAAAACCGCCATTGCGCCGATCGCGACCGAGGTGAAGTGCCAGCACAGGAAGTGCGTGTCGCGCACGACCGGGTCCAGTGCGCTGAGCCGCAGCGGCCGGAGGATCTGGCGGCCGCCCGCGACAAGGTGCAGGGCAAGCCATGCGGCGGACAATGCGGCGGCAAGGGTGAAGGGGATCATGGCGCCCTCCTTTCTTTGCATATCTTATGGTATGCTGTATCCGCGACGTCCATACCATTTGGTATGGTATGATCCGCCCGCGGCAAAGAAAAAGGCCGCACGCGGCGGCCCCTTTCACGATCTTGCCGGACTTTGCCTCAGCGACGGATGCCGAGACGGCCGATCAGGCTGGAGTAGCGCGCCTCGTCCTTGGACTTGACGTAGTCCAGAAGCTTGCGGCGCTGCGCAACCATCATCAGAAGGCCACGACGCGAGTGGTTGTCCTTCTTGTGGGTCTTGAAATGCTCGGTCAGGGTGCCGATGCGGCTGGTCAGGATCGCGACCTGAACCTCGGGCGAACCGGTGTCGCCTTCCTTGGTCGCGAATTCGGTCATCAGGCGCTGCTTTTCTTCGGGCGTAATCGACATCGTGGTCTCCTGTTCAAAGGGTGATGGCACAAGCCGGGATGTCGTCCAGCAGGGCCCGTGGAGGTATCGCGCACCAAGCGGCGCGGATGGGGGCGTATAGGCCCGGTCCGCAGGCTTGGGAAGAGGGCGACCCAGCCAAAATGCGAAAACTTGACCCATTCGCCGCAATACAGGACCAAACCTGCCATGGTTTCGGCGCAACCGCCCGCCAGCCTTAACTGTGATCGGTCCGGCCGGCTTCATCTTTTCGCAAGGATGCGGCACGGTCCGCTCGCACAGTCCCGTGAACGAATCACGGGGGGCGCAGGATCGCACCGCCGGACCTGCAGGGATTGTGCGGCTCGTCAGAAGGCGTTCCTCGCGGCACAGAACGTGCAACACGGTTTTTCGGGTTTTGCACGCATGGGGATTGGCGATGTTGGCGGCTGGTGGGCTTCTGATACTTCTGGCGATGGGGTATGCTGTCAGCGGCATGATCTCGGATGGTGATATCGCAGCACCGCAAGGCGCTGGCGGTGCCGCCGAACCTGACACCGCGGATGACGAGGGGCAGATGGCCGAGGGCACGGGTCTGGCCGATCTTCTGTTCGGCGACGATAGCGACGACGAGCCCGCCCCGGACGCCGAGGTCGGGCCGGATGCGCCGGATGGCGGGACGGAGCCGGACATCCTGCGCCTTGGACCCGGCGATCATGCCACGGGAAGCGCGGATGCGGATGTCTTTGCCATCGCGATGCCGGCTGCGGGCACGGAAGATGGCATCGTTGCCGACGTGCCGCGGATCAGCGATTTCGAGGCCGGCGTCGACCGGCTGATCCTCGAATTCGACGGCCTTGCAGAAGACGCGCCCGAGATTTCTCTGGACAGCGACGGCACACCCGATGCGACCACCGTTCTGGCCAATGGCCTGCCCGTGGCGCTGCTGCTGGGCGTGACGGCGATGGACCTGTCCGATGTCGAAGTGCAGATGACCGGCAGCGCCGACCCGGTCGCCGACACCACTGTGACCGACACGGGGGGCGATGACAGCATCGAGGGCCATTTTGGCGCGGATCTGATGGATGGTGGGACAAATGCCGACATGCTCGACGGGCGCGCTGCCATGGCCGAGCTTCTGGCCGGTGGGCATGACGCGATCACCGGAGGGGTCGGGCATGACACGATCGAGGGGAGCGCGGGCAATGACATGCTTGTCGGCAACGAAGGCGATGACGTGCTGCTGGGCGGCAGCGGCGCCGACGAAATCTATGGCGAAGACGGCGACGACCGGATCGAGGGCGGGGCGGGCCCCGATTTCCTTGTCGGCGGTGAAGGGAATGACAGCATCTGGGGCGGGGATGACAACGATCTGATCTTCGGCGGCGCGGGCGACGACCTGCTGTCCGGCGATGAGGGCGACGACTACCTACAAGGTGGCTTTGGCGCCGACACGCTGCTGGGCGGGGCGGGCAATGACCGGCTTGATGGTACCTTCACGACGGGCGGGTCCATTTTCGTCACCTTCGATCAAGATGAGGGCGACATCCTCGACGGCGGTGATGGGGATGACACCATCTTGATCGGCGCGCGGGACATCGCGACGGGCGGTGACGGGGCTGACAGGTTCGTGACCGGCAGCTACATCGAGACGGCCGAGGTCGCGGGCCATGTCACCGATTTCGACCCGAGCATGGATGTGATCGAGGTGATCTTCGACCCCGACCTGACGCCCGACCCGGTGATCACGGTCGAGGATTTCGACGACGGCACCGGGGCGAACATTCTGTTCGAGGGTCAATTGATCCTGAGCGTCAGCGGGGCGCAGGGGCTTGATCCGGCGCTGATCGAACTGCGCGAGGTCGTGCCCGACCGGGCAGCCTGAAGGGCCAGACCGATCAGCCGGTGAAATGCGGTAGCATCGCCGCAAGGAAGGCATCAGGCGCTTCCTCCATGGCGAAATGGCCGCATCCGCCGATCACGGTGCCGGTCACATTCTCCGCCCAAGCCCGCCAGATGGCCAGCGGGTCGCCGCGGCGCGCGGGAAACCCGTTCTGCGCCCAGACAAAACGGAGGGGCGCCGCGATCTTGCGGCCCGCGGCGCGGTCGGCCTCGTCCAGCGCGCTGTCGATGGTGGCACCAGCGCGGTAGTCGTTGCACATCGCCGCGATGCGCGCCGGGTCTGCCGCCTGCCTGCGGTAGCTGGCCAGCGCCTCGGGCGCGAAGGGTGACAGGTCGCCCGCCAAGGTCCAACTGGCCAGCGTGCGGGCGATGTAGCCCGGGCCATCGGCGGAGATCAGCGTCTCGGGCAAGGGCGCGGGCTGGGCGAGAAAGGTCCAGTGATAGGCCTTGAGCGCCAGTTCCGCAGTCCAGGCCGACCAGAAATCGGCCGTCGGCACGATTTCCACGATGCCCAGCCGGTCGATGCGGTCGGGAAGATCCAGCGCCATCCGGTAGGCCACCCGCGCGCCCCGGTCATGGCCGATGACATGGGCGCGCGCGATGCCAAGCGTGTCCATCAGCCCGGTGATGTCGCGCGCCATCACGCGTTTGGAATAGGCGTGGTTGGCGGGGTCGTTGGGCGGCACGTCGCTCTCGCCATAGCCGCGCAGGTCAGGCACGATCACGTCGAAATGGCGCGCAAAGGTCGGCGCGACGCAGTGCCAGGCCATGTGGGTCTGCGGATAGCCATGCAGCAAGATCAGCGCAGGGCCCGACCCGCCGCGATGGACCGACAGGTGCAGGCCGTTGGTAGCGACATGGGTCTTGGTGAACCCCTCAATCCCCGACATCCGCAGGCTCCCATGGTTGCGGCTGCACGTCATAGCCGATGTAGAGCGGATGCTTTGGGTGGCCCGCCTTGCTCAGCCCCAGATGCCACAGCGCCACGTCGGAACCGCGCAACATCGCCTCGACCTGCGGGCCGCGCCCCAGATGCGCGCCATGGGTGCCCCATGCGCAGATCACGCGATGTGCCCAATCCAGCGAGCCGAGAATGGCCGCGTCATTGCCGGGCCCCACCGGATCGGCGGCGGCGCGCATCACGCGGGGATCGGTGGCGCGATAGGCGAAGATGTTGAGCACGCGAAAGGCGCCATAACCCAGCGCCCGGGCGCGGCGCTCGCAGCGCTCAACGGTGGGGTCGTTCTGCACCTCGGTCGCGGTGGAGGGGTTGAGCATGACAAAGGCCGCGCGCGGCCCTGCGTCGTCCCAGACACGGGTGAGCGTGTAGCGAAAGGCCTCGCAGTCGGAATATTCCGCGACAGAGGCCGCATCGCCCTTGAGGTGCTGGCGCGTGATCATGGCCCGCTTATGCCGTGCCAAGACCCCGAGGGAAAGCCGCGCTCAGAGGTTGAACACCCGGTCGGGGTGCAACTCGCCGGCGCGCAGCCGCCCCACGGCGACTGGCAGACCCTGATACGAGGCCCAGGCCAGATCGCCGTACTCCGCCGCACCCGGCAGCACCTGACCGGGATTGCCGTTCCTGAGCCGCGCCGCGCCCGCATCGGTCGCCTTGAGTTCCGGCAGATCGGCCAGCGCCATGGCCACGGGGTGCAGCAGCGTGTCGATCTCGGGCGTGCGGGCCAGCGCCTCGATCTGGTCCATCGTCACCGCAGCCTCGATGTCGAAGGGGCCGACCCAGGTGCGGCGCAGGCGCAAGACATGGCCAAAGCACCCCAGCACCTGCCCGAGGTCGCGCGCGATGGAGCGGACATAGCCGCCCGAGCCGCAGACAAAGTGCAGCTCCGCATGATCGACGTCGGGCGTGGCAGTGAGGTCGAGCGCATCAACGTAAAGATCGCGCGCCTCCAGCTCCATCACCTCGCCAGCGCGCGCGATGTCATAGGCGCGTTCGCCATCGACCTTGACGGCGGAAAACTGCGGCGGAACCTGCCTGATGTCGCCGATGAAGGCGGGAAGCGCGGCGCGGATATCCTCGGCGCTCGGGCGCAGATCCGAAGTGGCGATGATCGCCCCCTCGGCATCGTCGGTGGTGGTGGCAGACCCCCAGCGCAGGGTGAAGTCATAGCCCTTCAGCGCGTCGCCCAGATAGGGGATGGTCTTGGTCGCCTCGCCCAGCGCCACGGGCAGCATGCCGGTCGCGTCGGGATCAAGCGTGCCGGCATGACCCGCCTTCTTGGCATCAAAAGCCCAGCGGACTTTGTTGACAACGGCGGTCGATGTCAGGCCCGCCGGTTTGTCGACCATCAGCCAGCCCGATACATCCCGTCCCTTGCGACCGCGCGCCATTGTCCGCTCCTGAACCTTGGAAAGATCGGGGGGCTACCCGCCCGACGGGGCCACGTCAACAACCGTGCCGATGATCGGCCCGATCGGCAGCCCGATATCGGCCCGCCCGATGCCCGGCGCATAAAGCCGCGAGACCCGCCCGTCGAAATAGAGCGCCTGCCGCACGCCCAATTGATCGCGAAAGAAACGCGCGAAATGGTGGAAATTCACCGGAACATCCGAGATCACCAGATGAACGATCCGCCCGCTTTCGTCCACGCCCACACCGTTGCGGATATTGCGGCTGGAGCCATCAGCGATGAAGCGCGGATGCAGGGCGCCGTCGATAACCAGCATCGGCCCCGATTGCGTGGCGTCACGACAGTCGGGCGGGTTTTCGGCAAAGGCACGGCTTTCGACGATCTGCGCCTCACCCCCGGTCAGGCACAGCACGCCATTGGGAAGGAGGCCGAAATTGCCGGGCCCGGCCGCGGTGATGACACGCATCTCCTCCACCCCGTTCTCGACGTATAGGCCGACGGGGCCGCGATCCTCGTGGAACATGCCGGCATTCATAGCCACACCAAGGCGGCGGCCGGGCGGCAGGGCCTGTTCGATGCGGGCAAAGCTGCCGTAGATCGCGCCGGCCTCGTCGCGCAGGAACAGGCGCAACTCGTCTTGCGTCAGATCGACGGCGCAGGTGGTGAAGGGCGCATTGTCAAAGACGATGGTTTCGCAGGCCATGGCGGGCGTGCCCGCAAACCCGGCCAGCAGGGCAAGGACACGGATCATTCGCCCCCCTCCGCGCCATCCCCCTCGATGTCGCGGCGCACGTCGTCGCGGTCGAACAGGGCGCGCGTCTCGTCCATCCGGTCGAAGGTCTCGTCGATCAGAAAACGCAGGTCGGGGGCGTATTTCAGCGACATGTCGCGCATGATCGCGCGGCGCAATTCGCCCCGGTTGCGGCTGAGCGCCTTGATCGCATCCTCGCGCCGTGCCCCGCCCAAGGGCATGACATAGACGGTCGCGATCTTGAGGTCGGGCGAAGTGCGCACCTCGCCCACGGTGATCGACATGGCGTTGAGCTCGGGGTCATGGACCTCGGCGCGCGACAGCACGGTCGACAAGACACGCCGGATCAATTCGCCTACACGAAGTTGCCGCTGCGACGGGCCTGCGCCCTCGGAATGCCGGTTCTTTGCCATGTCGTGCCTGTCGTTTGCTTGCCCCGCACTTAGGGCGTGCAGGGCCTGCCCGCAAGCGAGCGCTTTCCGCCCGCGCGGTGTTCCGCTATCAGCGCCGCACCGAAACGGAGGGTCGAGCCATGGCAGACAGCGTGGGCATCGCAGTGATGGGCGCCTCGGGGCGCATGGGGCGGATGCTGATCGATACGGTCACCGCGTCCCACAAGGCGCATCTTGTGGGTGTCACCGAACGGCCCGGCCACGACTGGATCGGCCGCGATCTGGGTGAAGCGCTGGGTGGGGCAAAAACCGGCGTGATGGTCCATTCCGATCCGCTGGACGTGATCGTCAAGGCGCAAGCGGTGATCGATTTCACCACGCCCGAGGCAACGCTGGCCCATGCCGCCCTGACCGCGCAGGCGCGCTGCGTACATGTCATCGGCACCACGGGCCTGACCGATGCGGATATCGCGGCCCTTGATGCGAGCGCCCGCCATGCGGTCATCGTGCGGGCAGGCAACATGAGCCTCGGGGTCAACCTGCTGACGCGGTTGGCGCAAGAGGTCGCCCATGCGCTGGACGCCGATTTCGATGTCGAGATCGTGGAAAGCCACCACCGCCACAAGGTCGATGCGCCGTCCGGCACCGCCCTGATGCTGGGCGAGGCGGTGGCGCGTGGGCGCGGCGTGAGCTTGTCGGAAGTGTCCGACCGGGGCCGCGACGGCATGACGGGCGCGCGCAAGCGGGGCGACATCGGCTTTGCCGCGATCCGGGGCGGCGACATCGTGGGCGAGCATGACGTGATCTTTGCGGGCATGGGCGAACGCATCGTGCTGAGCCATGTCGCGACAGACCGGGGCATTTTCGCGCGCGGCGCGCTTAAGGCCGCGCTTTGGGGTCAAGGGCAGGCGCCGGGGCATTATTCGATGATGAGCGTTCTGGGATTGGCGTGAATCCGCCCATTGCTTGATTTCGAGCCGGTGCTTTCTATCTGGCAAGGTCGTCATCAGCCATTGGAGAGTGTCGGTCATGACGCGTGCCATTTTTGCCGTGCCCGGCGTTGTCGTGGGCGCATTCCTGAGCCTTGCAGCCGCCAGTCCGGCCGCGGCAGAGGACTTCAGCGTGGTCAACAGTGCTGACCGCTTCGTGTCGCTGGTGAACGGACGCGAATTGCGCCGCCTTGGCATCCGGCTGAACGTGACGCCCGAGGGGCAGATCATCGGCCGAGCTTTTGGCGCCCCGGTCACGGGGGATTGGACATGGCAGGGCGGTTATTTCTGCCGCGACCTGTTCTGGAACGGGGACGATCTTGGCTACAATTGTCAGTTGGTTCAGGAAAGCGGCGACACGCTGCGCTTTACCTCCGATCAGGGGGCGGGCATGTCGGCGGACCTGACGCTGCAGTGAACGGGCGGGTGCGCCCGAAGGCCCACCAGACCCACATCGCTATCGGGGCATCGTCCCTTGCCCCCACCGTCGGTCAGAAATCGACCGCGATCCCCTTCTTCTCCCAATCGCCGTAACGCACGGGCTCCGGCCCGTCGCGGCCGCCCAGTTCCACCGGCAGATCCAGAGCCTTTGCGTTTTTCCGACGCTCCTCGGCTTCGGCCAGTGCGCGTTGCGCTTCGGGCGGCAGGTGCGACAGGTCGCGGGGGTTTGATACATCGTCGGACATGGCGGAAATCCTTGTCGTTGGCTCAGGCGTGATATACGCGCCGGGGCTTCGGGAACAAGGGTTGCGCCATGGGGCTTGAGGCGAGACAGGCGGCGATACGGACGCTGGACGCGGTGCTGCGGGAAAAACGAATGCTGGCGCATGTGCCCGCCGACACGCGATTGGTCCCTGCGGATCAAGCGCGCGCAGGGCGGTTGGTGTCGCTGGTGTTGCGCCATCTCGACCCGCTCGACGCCTGTATCGCGCCCTATCTCGACCGCAAACCGCCGCTGCCCGCACTGCTGCTCTTGCGTCTGGCCGCCGCCGAATTGCTGGTCGCGGGCGAGGATGCCCATGGCGTCGTCGACAGTGCCGTGACCATGGCCAAGCGCAACAAGGGCACGGTGCGGATGGCGGGCATGATCAATGCCGTCCTGCGCAAAGTGGCCGTGGAGGGGCCGGAGCGGTTCGCGGACCTGCCCCCGCAGGCGCTGCCGGATTGGATCGGGGGCCCGGTCAGGAAACGTTGGGGCAAGGACGTGCTGCACGCCATCGAGGCCGCGCATATGCCCCTGCCGCCGATCGACCTGACGGTGAAACCGGGCGTGACGCTTGACCTTCCCCATGCGACACAGCTGCCCACCGGCAGCTTGCGCTTTTCCGCCGGCACACAGATCACCGCCCTGCCTGGCTATGAGGACGGCACGTTCTGGGTGCAAGACGCTGCCGCAGCCCTTCCGGTGCGGCTGTTGGGCGATGTGGCGGGCGCGCGCGTGCTTGACATGTGCGCCGCGCCGGGGGGCAAGACGATGCAACTGGCGGCCTTGGGCGCGCAGGTGACGGCGCTGGACCTGTCACAGAGCAGAATGGACCGGGTGGCACAAAACCTCGCGCGCACCGGGCTGTCGGCCGATCTGATCGTGGAAGACGCCTTCGACCATGCGGGCGGCCCCTATGACGCGATCTTGCTCGATGCGCCCTGCAGCGCAACCGGCACGATCCGCCGCCATCCCGACCTGCCCCATGTCAAGGACCGGACCGAGGTCGAGCCGCTGACGCGCCTCCAGATGCGGATGTTCGACCACGCGTTGACCCTTCTGAAACCCGGCGGGCGGCTGGTGTTCTGCACCTGCTCGCTCTTGCCGGTGGAAGGGGAATTCCAGGTCACGGCCGCGCTGAAGCGGCACGAGGGGTTGCGGGTGATCCCCGCAGATGCGGTCGCGCTGGGGGGCGAGGCATCATGGCAAGGCCCCGAGGGCGGGTTGCGCCTGCGCCCTGATTTCTGGGCCGACATCGGCGGGATCGACGGGTTTTACATGGCTGCCCTCACCCGCATGTGACTCTGCCGTGACTCTGCGCGCCCCGCCGCGTATCGTGCCGCGCAAAAACCAAGACCCGAGCAGGTCCCGCCCATGTCCGAGCAACCCGACAGCGACACAGCCGCACCGCCCCCCGAGGGGCGGGTGCGCGCGGCCGACCGTTGGGCGGTCTGGCGCGCCGGTCTGACCGGGCCGCGCGTGAGTGGCTTTATCTGGCAGCCCGAACCCAGTTTCGCAGGCTCCGAGGCGCGCGGGCGGCAGCTTATGGCGGGCAACCTCGTGCTGGGCGGGCATCTGGTCGAGACGGCGGGCCGATTGCCATGGGATATCGCGCCGCCCAACGAGGCGTTTCTAGAGGGGCTGCACGGGTTCGACTGGCTCGATGATCTGGCCAGCGTGCCGGGCGGGACGGGCCGCAAGACCGCGCAGGATTGGCTGTCGGGCTGGCTCGCGCGCTACGGGCGCGGGAGGGGGCCGGGCTGGACGCCCGATCTGACCGGACGGCGGCAGATGCGGCTGATCACCCATGCACTGATGTTGATGAACGGCCAGACATCCGAGGACCGGCGAGGGTTCTTTGCCGTTCTGGCTCGGCAGGCGGGGCTGTTGCAGGCGCGCTGGCGGCAGACGCGGCGCGGCCTGCCCCGGTTCGAGGCGCTGACCGGCCTTGTCTATTCCGCCTGCGCGCTGAACGGCATGGAAACCGCACTGAAACCCAGCCTGCGCTTTCTGGCACAGGAATGCACAACGGAAATCGACGGAACCGGCGGAATCGCCACCCGCAACCCCGAGGATCTGCTGGAGGTGTTCCACCTGCTGACCTGGGTCGCAGCGATCCTAAAGGATATCGGCAAGGCGCCCGATCCGGCAGTCAACACGGCCATTGCACGCATCGCGCCGACCCTGCGCAGCCTGCGCCACGCCGATGGCACGCTGGTGCGCATGCAGGGTGGCGGGCGCGGGACGCCGGGGCGGCTCGACACGGCGCTGGCGCGGTCCAACGTGCGACCCTCCCGCCTCAAGGGGCTGGCGATGGGATATGCGCGCATGGGCGGGCGGCGGGTGTCGCTGATCGTCGATGCCGCGCCGCCGCTGCTGGGGCCGGGCAGTTTCGATGCTCATGCCTCGACCTTGGCCTTTGAACTGGTCTCGGGGCGGCAGCCGGTGATCGTGTCTTGCGGGTCGGGCAAGCGGTTCGGTACGGCGTGGCGGCGGGCGGGGCGGGCCACGGCCAGCCATTCCACGATGACGCTGACGGGCTATGCCAGCGCCCGGCTGGCGCGCGGTGGCGAACGGCAAGACCCCGAGCGGCAAGATTTCGTGAGCGGCCCCACCACCATCGAAGTGCAGGAGGCCGAGATGAAGACAGCCGAGGGGATCGCGCTGAGCCACGACGGCTGGCGCAAGACACATGGGCTGGTGCACCTGCGGTCATTGCAGCTTGACCGCGATGGCAGTCTTTTGCGCGGCGAGGACGGGCTGGCCGCGATGACCGAACGCGACCGGGTGACGCTGGACCGGGTGCTGAGGCGCCTGCCGGGCGACATCGGGTTGCGCTATGCTGTGCGGTTTCATCTGCATCCGGACGCTGCGGCCGAGATCGACATGGGCGGCACTGCCGTCTCGATCCAGTTGCCGGGGCGGGAAACATGGGTGTTTCGCTACGGTGGCGAGGCCAGGCTGACGCTGGAACCGTCGGTCTATCTGGATGGAGCGCGGGTCAAGCCGCGCGCGACAAAACAAATCGTTCTCACCGGCGCGCTGACCGGTTATGGCAGCGCGGTGAGCTGGACGCTCGCCCGCCCGGTCGGCCTCTTGCCCGCGCCGGGCGAGGACGAGACAGAGGACTGAGAGGACTTCCCCCATGACCGATACCGTGCCGCCGCTGCGCGCGCTGATTTCCGTGTCCGACAAGACCGGGCTGATCGAGTTTGCCACCGCGCTGGCGGGCCGGGGGGTCGAGCTGCTGTCGACGGGCGGCACTGCCAAGGCGTTGCGCGATGCGGGTCTGCCCGTGCGCGACGTGGCCGAGGTGACGGGCTTTCCCGAGATGATGGACGGGCGCGTGAAAACGCTGCACCCGAAGGTGCATGGCGGATTGCTTGCTTTGCGCGACAACCCCGAGCATCTGGCGGCGATGGAAGCGCATGGGATCGGCGCGATCGACCTGCTGGTGGTGAACCTCTACCCGTTCGAGGCCACCGTCGCCTCGGGCGCGGATTACGACACCTGCATCGAAAACATCGACATCGGTGGCCCTGCAATGATCCGGGCGGCGGCCAAGAACCATGCCTTTGTTGCGGTTGTGGTCGATCCCGAGGATTACGCCGATGTGTTGGCGGAACTTGCCGCCAATGGCGGGACCAAGCTGGCCTTTCGCCAGCGGCTGGCGCGCACGGCCTATGCCCGGACGGCGGCCTATGACGCGGCGGTCTCGGCCTGGATGGTGCAGGCGCATGACGACCCCGCGCCGCGCCGCCGCGCCTTTGCGGGCGTGATGAAGCAACGGATGCGCTACGGCGAGAACCCGCATCAGGATGCGGCGTTCTATGTGGATGGATCGGGTCGCCCCGGCGTGGCGACAGCCACGCAGCATCAGGGCAAGGAGCTGAGCTACAACAACATCAACGACACCGACGCGGCCTTCGAGCTGGTGGCGGAATTCGCGCCCGGGGATGGCCCCGCCTGCGCGATCATCAAGCACGCCAACCCCTGCGGTGTGGCGCGGGGCGCGACCTTGCTGGACGCCTATCGCAAGGCCTTTGACTGCGACCGCACCAGCGCCTTTGGCGGGATCGTCGCGTTGAATCAGCCGTTGGACGCGGCCACGGCGGAGGAGATCGTGAAGATCTTCACCGAGGTGGTGATTGCGCCCGAGGCTGACGAGGCCGCCCGCGCGATCTTTGCCACCAAGAGAAACCTGCGCCTGCTGACCACCGGCGCGCTGCCTGACGCGCGCGCGCCCGTGACGGCCTTCAAGCAGGTCGCGGGCGGGTTTTTGGTGCAGGACAAGGACACCGGCCAGATCGACCCCGAGGAATTGCGCGTCGTCACCAAGCGCGCGCCGACCAGCGCAGAGCTGGCCGATCTTCGGTTCGCGTGGACGGTGGCCAAGCATGTGAAATCGAACGCCATCATCTATGTGCGCGACGGTGCGACTGTGGGCGTGGGGGCTGGCCAGATGAGCCGGGTGGACAGCTCGACCATGGCGGCGCTCAAGGCCGGGCGTATGGGGACCGAGCTTGGCCTGCCCGAGACACCCGCCAAAGGGTCGGTCGTTGCCTCTGACGCGTTCTTTCCGTTCGCCGACGGTCTGCTGGCCGCGGCCGAGGCGGGCGCGACGGCGGTGATCCAGCCCGGCGGATCGGTGCGCGACGACGAAGTAATCGCTGCTGCGGATGCGGCAGGGCTGGCGATGGTCTTTACGGGCATGCGCCATTTCCGGCATTGAGAGCCAAGGGCTGATGCGCCTCAAGACGCACCTTGCACCTACAGAACACGCACGAGGGCCGATGAAACTGCTGCTGATTTCCGCCGCGATCTGGTTCGCGCTCGACCAGGTGTCGAAATACGTCGTGGTCCATGCCATGGGGCTGGCCACGCGCGGCATCATCGAGGTCTATCCGCCCTTCCTGACCTTCAAGATGGGCTGGAACACCGGGATCAATTTCGGCCTGTTCTCGGGCGGGCCCGAGATGACACGCTGGATCTTGATCGCCGTTGCCATCGCCATCACGGCTTGGCTGACATGGTGGGCCAGAAACGGTCTGACCCGGCCCATCGCGCTGATGTCGGCCGGCGCGGTGGTGGGCGGCGCGCTGGGCAACACGCTGGACCGGCTGCTTTACGGGGCTGTCGCGGATTTCCTGAACATGTCGTGCTGTGGCATCAACAACCCCTTCGCCTTCAACGTGGCCGATATCGGCATCTTCGGGGGCGCCTTTGGCTTGCTGATCTTCGCCAATGACAGCAAGATGACCCGTGACGGGGCGTGAAAATTGCGATAGACCCCGGCCCGAGACCGATTAAGGAAGCCGCGATGCCGCGCCTGATGACAACGCTGACGCTGGGGGCCGTGCTGATTGCACTGGCGGCTTGCGGGCGGGGTGATCCGCGGCTCATGAACATCCGCAACACGGAATCCGGGCCGGATGAGTTTGCGATCCTGCCGACCAACCCGATCGAGATTCCCGCCGATCTGGCCGCGCTGCCGCCGCCCACGCCGGGCGGGGTGAATCGCGTCGACCCCGACCCCGAGGGCGATGCGATCCGGGCCTTGGGCGGAAACCCCGAACGGGCGAACCGGGCTGCGGGCGATATCGTGAACTATGCGGCGCGGTTTGGCGTGACGCCAGAGATCCGGGGCACGCTGGCCGCGGAGGATCTGGAATTCCGGTCGCGCAATCAGGGCCGCGTGCTGGAACGGCTCTTCAACACCAATGTCTATTTCAGCGCCTACCGAGACCAGGCGCTGGACCGCTATGCCGAGCTTGAGCGCCTGCGCCGCGCGGGCGTGCGCACGCCTGCGGCCCCGCCGCCGGAAGCACGCCAATAAAGCAGGTCACGTCCGCGTCAGGCCCGTTGATACGGCGACGCAAGCCTTTATCTCCTGCACAACGCCTACCCTATGGAGGACTTGCATGCTGCGTCGCCTCACGCTTGCCCTTGGGCTGATCCTGACACCGATGGCCGCCCTGGCCGCAGGTGAGGTAGAGGAATTCTTTCTCGACAACGGCATGCAGGTGGTGGTGATCGAGGATCACCGTGCCCCTGCCGTCACCCACATGGTCTGGTACCGCGTGGGCGCCGCCGACGAACCGCCGGGCCAGTCTGGCATCGCGCATTTTGTCGAGCATCTGATGTTCAAGGCGACAGACACCATGACCTCGGGCGAATTCAGCCAGGTGGTCGAGGCAAACGGCGGGTCCGACAACGCCTTCACCGCGCAGGATTACACCGGGTATTTCCAGCGCGTCGCGGCAGATCGTCTGGGCCTGATGATGCAGATGGAGGCCGACCGGATGCGCAACCTGCGTTTCGACCCGGTCGAGGTGGCCACCGAACGCTCCGTGATCCTCGAGGAACGGGCGCAACGCACCGACAGTTCGGCGGGCGCGCTGTTCAATGAGCAGATGCGCGCGGCGCTGTTTTTGAACCACCCCTACGCCATCCCCATCATCGGCTGGCGCCACGAGATGGAGGGGCTGACCATCGAGCATGCGCAGGCGTTCTACGACACATGGTATCACCCCAACAACGCGATCTTGATCGTCGCGGGCGATGTGACCCCAGACGAGGTGCGCGCCTTGGCGCTTGAGCATTACGGCCCGATCCCGGCGTCCGACACCCTGCCCGAGCGCGCCCGCCCGCAAGAGCCGCCCCATATCGCCGACCGTCGTCTGATCTACGAGGATGCGCGGGTGGCGAACCCTTATGTCTCGATCCAGATGCTGGCCCCCGTGCGCGAACCCGGCGATCAGGCCGAGGCGGCGGCGCTGGTCTATCTGGCCGAGATCCTTGGGGGTGGGCAGACATCGCTCATGTCGCGGCGGCTGCAAAACGAGGAGCAGCGTTCGCTTTATGCCGCGACCTTTTACGACAGCACCAGCTTTGATCCTTCCAGCTTCAGCCTCGTGAACGTGCCGGTGCCCGGCGTGTCGCTGCAGGAGGCCGAGGCGGATCTGTGGCGCATGGTCGACATCTTTCTCGAAGAGGGGATCGACACCGATCAATTCGCCCGCATCCAGTTCCGCATCGAGGCGGGCGAAATCTATGCAGAGGATGACACCGCCGGTCTGGCGCGCGCATACGGAATGGAACTGACCACCGGTCTGAGCCTTGCCGACAGCGACAGCTGGACCGATGTTCTGGCCACCGTGACGCCCGAGGATGTGATGGCTGCGGCACAGCGCCTGTTCGATGACCCTTCGACTGTCACCGGATACCTGATGCGCCCGTCTGATCCGCAGGCCAACACGGTGGAGGTAAGCCAATGATCGCCCGTCTCGCAGCAGGTCTGTTCGCGCTGGCCCTCGGATTTCCGGCGGCGGCAAACATCGAGATCCAGCAAGTCACCTCGCCCGGCGGGGTCGAGGCATGGCTGGTCGAGGATCGGTCCATCCCCTTTGTGGCGCTGGAATTCTGGTTTGTCGGTGGCTCGGCGCTGGACCCCGCGGACCGGCGCGGCGCGACCTATCTGATGACCGGCCTGCTTGAGGAAGGCGCGGGCGAGATGGACGCGCAGGGCTTTGCGGCAGCCGTCGAAGGATTGGCCGCCAGCTTCGAATTCGACGCCTCGCGCGATGCGGTGACCGTCAGCGCGCGGATGCTGACCCAGAACCGCGACGCGGCGGCGGACATCTTGCGCGCCGCCCTTGTGGAGCCACGCTTTGACGCCGATGCGATCGAGCGGGTGCGGGGCCAAGTATTGTCGATCATCGAAGGCAATGCCCGCGATCCAAACGACATCGCAGCCACCACTTTTGCGGCCATGGCCTATGGTGACCACCCCTATGGATCGCCGCAGGAAGGCAGTGCCGAAAGTGTCGCGGCGCTGACCCGCGACGACCTGATCGCCGTGCATCGCAGTACATTGACCCGCGGCAGAGTCGCCGTCGGCGCGGCCGGTGACATCTCGCCCGAGGATTTGGGTGTCTTGATCGACCGCATTCTGGGCGATCTGCCCGCCGAGGCGCCGCCCCGTCCCGGACCGGTTGTCAACAACTTGGCGGGCGGCGTGACGGTGGTGGAGTTTCCCAGCCCGCAATCGGTGGCCTTTTTCGGCCATGCCGGCATCGAGCGGGACGATCCCGATTTCTTTGCCGCCTTCGTCCTCAATCAGGTGCTGGGCGGCTCGGGCTTTCAGTCGCGGCTGATGGGGGAGGTGCGGGTCAACCGTGGCCTGACCTATGGCATCGGCAGCTTCCTGTCTCTGGCCGACCTGTCGCCCGCGCTCTTGGGGCAGTTCTCGTCCTCCAATGAGCTGATGGCCGAAGCCATCGAAGTGGTGCGCGCGGAATGGGTCGATCTGGCGGCAAATGGCATCACGCAAGAGGAACTGGACGCCGCCGTGCGCTACATGACCGGGGAATACCCGTTGCGGTTTGACGGGAACGGCACCATCGCGGGAATTCTGGCGGCGATGCAATCCGACGACATGCCGGTCGATTACATCGTGAACCGCAACGCCTATGTGGAGGCCGTGACGCTGGAGGACGTGCAGCGTGTCGCCGCCCGGCTGCTCGACCCCGAGGCGCTGCATTTCGTGGTCGTGGGCCAACCGCAGGGCTTATCCCCCGGAAACTGACGCGGCGGGCCTTGGATCGACTCGGGGGGACATGCTAGGTTTAGGGCCATGTCTCTCGACGACCCCAAGATACGCCAAAATTCTGGCCGTCCGATCATCCGGCAGCTGGATGAGACCGCGATCAACCGGATCGCGGCGGGTGAGGTCGTGGAACGCCCCGCCTCTGCCGTCAAGGAACTGGTCGAGAACGCGCTGGATGCGGGGGCGACCCGTGTACTGGTCGAGGTGGCGGATGGCGGCAAGAGCCTGATCCGCGTCACCGATGACGGTTGCGGGATGGGCGCGGACGACCTGCCGCTCGCCCTGTCGCGGCATGCGACGTCCAAGATCGACGGGTCGGACCTGCTGAACATCCGGAGCTTCGGGTTTCGCGGCGAGGCGCTGCCCTCGCTGGGCGCCGTCGGGCGGCTGAAGATCACCAGCCGCGTCGCGGGCGAAGATGCTCATGAGATCCGCGTGTCCGGCGGCGATGTCGCGCCGCTGCGCCCCGCCGCGCTGTCGCGCGGGACCGTGGTGGAATTGCGCGACCTGTTCTTTGCCACGCCCGCCCGGCTCAAGTTCATGCGCAGCGACCGGGCCGAGATGCAGGCGATCACCGATGTGGTGAAGCGGCTGGCGATGGCGGAACCGGGCGTGGGCTTCACCCTCAAGGACGTGACCGAGGGCGAGCGCGTGATCTTGCGTGCCGAGGCCGAGAGCGGCGATCTGTGGGACGGGCTGACCGGGCGGCTGCGCGGGCTGATCGGGCGGGATTTCATCGACAACGCGGTCCGGATCGAGGCCGAGCGCGAGGGGCTGCGCCTGATGGGCTATGCCGCCCTGCCGACCTATTCGCGCGGGGCCGCGGTGGCGCAGTTCCTGTTCGTCAACGGCCGCCCGGTGCGCGACAAGCAACTGATCGGGGCCTTGCGCGCGGGCTATATGGATGTGCTGGCGCGCGACCGGCATCCGGCCGCCGCTCTGTTTCTCGACTGCCCGCCCGACCGGGTCGATGTGAACGTGCACCCCGCCAAGGCCGAGGTGCGGTTCCGCGATCCCGGCGCGGTGCGGGCGCTGGTGGTCACGGCGCTGCGGCAGGGGCTGGCGCAAGAGGGGCGGCGCGCCGCCTCAACCGTCGCCGATGGTGTCCTTGGGGCCTTCCGGCCTGAAGCCTCCGGACCCCGCATCTATCAGATGGACCGCCCGTCGCAGGCCAGCCTGATCCGCGCCCGCGACTGGCAGGCCCCGGCGTTTGAGGAAAACGCACTGCCGTGGGTGCCCTCCGCCCGTGTCGAGGACAGCGCGCCGGTGCCCGAGGCGACAGCGCGGCCCCTTGGCGCGGCCCGCGCGCAGATCCATGAGAATTACATCATCGCCCAGACCG
Source organism: Roseicyclus mahoneyensis (assembly GCF_003148775.1). GTDB lineage: Bacteria > Pseudomonadota > Alphaproteobacteria > Rhodobacterales > Rhodobacteraceae > Roseicyclus > Roseicyclus mahoneyensis. The sequence continues at coordinate 26,577 of NZ_QGGW01000005.1, read as the reverse complement.
ACAGCGGCATGGTGATCGTGGATGCCCATGCCGCCCATGAACGGCTGGTCTATGAACGCCTCAAGCGCCAGATGGACGACGCGGGCATCGCCCGGCAGGCCCTTTTGATCCCCGAGATCGTGACGCTGGGGTCAGGTGCCGACAGGCTGCTGGAACATGCCGGTGACCTTGCGGCGCTGGGGCTGGTGATCGAGCCCTTCGGCCCCGGCACCATCGCGGTGCGCGAGACACCTGCCCTGCTGGGCGCGGTCGCGGTCGAGCCGCTCTTGCGCGACATCCTTGATCAGATCGACGATCTGGGCGGGTCCGAGGCCCTGCGCGCGCGGCTGGATGCGGTGCTGTCGCGCATCGCCTGCCATGGATCGGTGCGTACGGGGCGGCGCATGAGTGCCGAGGAGATGAACGCGCTCCTCCGCGAGATGGAGGCGACGCCGAAATCGGGTCAGTGCAACCACGGCCGCCCCACCTTCGTCACGCTGGCGCTGTCCGACATCGAACGGCTGTTCGGGCGAACATGATCCGGATCGGCGATGTCACGCTCGATTTCGGCGATCCGCTCACGCTGGCCTTTGCCATCTCGCTGGCCGCACTGGTCTTGCTGATTGTCCTCGTCTTGTCGGCGCTGCGTACGGCGAACCGGTCCTCGCGCATGGTCGAACCCTTGGCGCAGCATATTGGCGGTCTTGGCCGGACAGTCGAAAGTCTGGGCCAGGGGCAGGAAAGGCTGGTCGGCGGGCTGCGCCATGTGTCCGAGATGCAGGCACTGGCACAGGCCCGGATGATCGAGGCGATAGAACGTCGGCTTGAGGATGTGCAGAAAGGCATGTCCGACACGCTGCATGGCACAGCGACCCGCACCGCGCGGTCCTTGGGCGAATTGCAGCAAAAGCTCGAGCAGATCGACCGCGCGCAGGCCAAGATCGAGAAGCTTTCGGGCGATGTTCTGTCGTTGCAGGACATCTTGTCGAACAAGCAGACGCGCGGCGCCTTTGGCGAGATCCAGCTGGGGGACATCGTGGCAAAGGCCTTGCCGCCCGATGCCTATGTGTTTCAGGCGACCCTATCGAACGGCAAGCGGGCCGATTGCCTGATCCGCCTGCCCAATCCGCCCGGCCCGATCGTGATCGACGCGAAATTCCCCCTCGAAGCCTATGAAGCGCTTGTGAGAGCGGACGGGGCCGAGGCGCGGGCGCGGGCGCTTCGCGATCTTGGCGCGGCGGTGCGGGTGCATATCAAGGCCATCGCCGAGCGCTACATCATCGAGGGCGAAACCGCCGATGGCGCGCTGATGTTCCTGCCGTCCGAGGCGGTCTATGCCGAATTGCACGCCCGCCTGCCCGAGGTGGTGCGGGCGGGATTCGATGCGCGGGTCTGGATCGTGTCGCCCACCACCTGCATGGCCACGCTGAACACGATGCGCGCGGTGATGAAGGACGCGCGGATGCGCGAACAGGCGGGCGAAATCCGTCGCGCGCTGAAACAGTTGCACCGCGATGTCGGCATCATCGAGGAACGCGCGGGCAAGCTGGAAACCCATATCCGGCAGGCGGGCGAGGATGTGGCCGGGATCCTGACAGCCACCGCCCGCGCCGGCAAGCGGGCCGAGCGGCTGGACAATTTCGATTTCGAAGAACTCGCCCCCGAACCCGCACCATCAGGGGTCGTGCCGTTGCAACGCCCCTGACGCGCCGCTCCGTCAGGGGCCGCACGATTAGGGATTGCGGGCCGTGGCCTCGTTCCCGCGGAGCAAGAAGAACAGCCCGCCCGCCGTGATCAGCGCCTGAAACTGCCAGCCCAGCCAGTGCCCGCCGCCATAGACCACGACGATGACCGCCAGTGTCGAGGCCGCGATCGCGAAACCCGCCAGCCGTGTCAGCACATCGCCAGACCAATGCAGGATCAGGCCGCCGAGGATCAGCGCCGCGGGCGCTGCGAAATCGGCCAGTGTCGCCAAGGCAAAGGCCCAGAGCGCGATGCCGAAGGCCTCGGCATTGGCGGCCATGCCGCCTTCCACCTTCAAGATCCCCTGATGGACAAGGATGGCGGCCAAGGGTACGCGCAGCGCCCATTGCGCCAGACCGAACCGCGGCGACCGTTCGCTGACGCGGATGACGGTATCGAGTGCAGACATCTCAGACCTCCATTCAAACGTTTCAGAAATTTTTGAAGCCGTCTGCGCGGAGAGATAGACAGGTAGGCTGGCGGGAAAAGGGCCCGGCCCTGACAGGTCGATAACAATGGCGTCAGGATCGGGGGGACTCAGACCCGCTCGATGGCGATGGCCGTCGCCTCGCCCCCGCCGATGCAGATCGCGGCGATCCCGCGCTTTAGCCCGTGGCGTTCCAGCGCATGGAGCAGCGTGACCATGATCCGCGCCCCTGAGGCCCCGATGGGATGGCCCAGCGCGCAGGCCCCGCCATGCACGTTCATCTTGTCGCGCGGCACGCCCATCTCGTGCATGAAGGCCATGGGCACGACGGCAAAGGCCTCGTTCACTTCCCATAGGTCGACATCGCGGACGGACCATCCGAGCCTGTCGAGCAGCTTGCGCGCGGCAGGCACCGGGGCGGTGGGGAACAGGTTGGGTTCCTGCGCATGGGAGGCATGACCAAGGATGCGCGCGCGGATCTTGAGCCCCTGCGCCTCTGCGGCCCCGGCGCGCGACATGACCAAGGCCGCCGCGCCGTCCGAGATGGAGGAGGAATTGGCGGCCGTTACCGTGCCATCCTTGCGAAAGGCGGGCCTCAAGGTCGGGATCTTGTCGGGCCGCGCCTGCCCCGGTTGTTCATCCGCCGTCACCACGGCCTCGCCCTTGCGGGAGCGGACGGTCACGGGAACAACCTCGGCGTCAAAGGCGCCTGACCGGATCGCCGCCAGCGCGTTTTCCAGCGATCCCAGCGCATAAGCATCCTGAGCGTCACGGGTGAACTGGAACGCCTCGGCACAATCCTCGGCGAAGGTGCCCATGAGCCTGCCCTTGTCATAGGCGTCCTCCAGCCCGTCGAGAAACATGTGGTCCTGCGCGCTGGCGTGACCCATCCGCGCGCCACCGCGCATGGCAGGCAAGAGGTAGGGGGCGTTCGACATCGATTCCATGCCGCCCGCCACCACGATGTCGGAGCGGCCCAACGCCAGCTGGTCCCAGGCGAACATCGCGGCCTTCATGCCCGAGCCGCACATCTTGTTGAGCGTCGTGGCCGGCACCTCCTTGGGCAGGCCCGCGGCAAAGCCCGCCTGCCTCGCCGGGGCCTGCCCCTGACCGGCGGGCAGGACGCAGCCCATCAACAGCTCGTCGACCCGGTCAGGCGCGACCCCGGCATCCGCCAAGGCCGCCGCGATGGCCGCGCCGCCCAGATCGGCCGCCGTGGCCCCGGACAATGCGCCCTGAAACCCGCCCATCGGCGTCCGCGCCGCGCCTGCGATCACCACCTCGTCCGACTGCGCCATGATCCCCTCCTGCCGCTCACCGATTGGTAAGGTTTAGGTCCTAACCACAAGGACAACCTAGCAGCGGAGGTCCTGCGATGAAAATGAGTTTCGAGGCGCGCGGCGCGCTGGGTCTGTTGCATGTCGACGAGGCGCGTCTGGACGCCAGCGTCGCCATCCAGTTCAAGGACCGGTTCCGCGACCTGACAGAGGCTGTGGGGGGCGATGTGATCCTAGACCTCAGCCGGGTGGAGTTTCTGGATTCCAGCGGTCTGGGCGCGGTCGTGGCCGCGCGCAAGCTGTTGGGGGCGGGCCGTGTGCTGGAACTGTCGGGGCTTACGCCCGCGGTGGCCAAGGTGATGACGCTCACGCGGATGCACACGGTCTTTCCGATCCATGCCGATCTTGACGCGGCGCTGGCGTCCCGCGTCGGCGCGCCATGACGATGACGGAACAGATCCCCGATGATCTGCGGCGGCGGCTGGTCAATCTGCGGTTCGGCGCGACCATGGATGCGGTGCGCGAGGCGCTCTTGACGGTGGATGCCGCGCTTGCGGCGGCCGGTGCGGCGGATGATCTGCGCACCCGCGCTCAGATCGCGCTGGCGGAGGCGTGCAACAACATCGTCGAACACGCCTATGAGCCGCCGTGCGACATCGCGGATGCGGCGATCGTTCTCGACATCGCTGGCGATCCGGGCGGGTTGCAGATCACGCTGCGCGACAAGGGCCGCGCGATGCCCGAGGGGCCCCTTCCCGGGCGGGAACTGCCCCCCATCGACCCAGACGATCCGGACAGCCTGCCTGAGGGCGGGTTCGGCTGGGCGCTGCTGCGAGAAATGACGCGGGCATTGAGTCTGTCGCGGCGCAATGGCCAGAACATCCTGCGCTTTCGCTTGCTGCACAGCGACAAACCCGGCCATCTGGGTCGAAATGCCATCTGATTGCCTGATTTCGCCCGCAATGCCGCCCAGTTGCACAGGCATCCAGATCACGTAGCTGCAGAGCTTCCCTCGGCGCCGCGTGTCAAAGCCCCCACCCAGTGCGCGGCGTCGAGGTCTCTGAGCTACCACCCCCTTTCCTTCCGGCCGTATCGCTCTGCCCTTGCGCTGCCCGCACCCGGCGGTAGGTTGCGCCCCAGATCCGTGGCGCAAGGGAGGGACACACATGCGCGATTTTCATCATCCGGGCCGGTCGGCGGCCTATGCCGAGAACGGCATGTGCGCCACATCGCACCCGCTTGCGGCGCAGACCGCCATCGCCACGCTGCAGGCGGGCGGCAATGCGGTCGACGCGGCCATCGCGGGCGCAGTGCTGCTGGGCCTGTGCGAACCGGCAATGACGGGCATGGGCGGCGATTGCTTCGTGCTGATCAAGCCTGCGGGCAGCGAAGACATCATCGCGCTGAACGGCTCGGGCCGCGCGCCCGCCGCCTTGACGGGCGCCGCATTGCGCGCGCAGGGGCACACCAAGATGCCGGTCTTCGGCCACCCCGCTGCCGTTACCATACCGGGCGCGATCGACGCGTTTTGCCGTTTGTCGGCCGATCATGGCAGGCTGGGGCTGGATGCCGTGCTGGCGCCCACCATCCATTATGCCGAGGCGGGGGTTCCCGCCGCGCCGCGCGCGCAGTTTGACTGGACCCATCACCACGACACCATGACGCCGACCGCGCGCCGCCATTACCTGATTGACGGCAAGCCGCCGCGGCTGGGCGAGAGGTTCCGCCACCCCGGTCAGGCCGAGGTGCTGCGCCGCGTCGCCAAAGAAGGGCGCAAGGGCTTCTACGAGGGCGAGGTGGCCGAAGATATGGTGGCCAGCTTGCGCGCGCTTGGCGGGGTCCACACGCTGGAGGATTTCGCGGGCACTGCCTGCGATTACACTACGCCTGTCAGCGGAACCTACAAGGGGATCGAGCTGGTCGAGCATCCGCCGAACGGTCAGGGCGCGACTGCCATCCTGCTGTCCAATATCCTCGCCGAATTCGACCTGCCCTCGATGGACCCCTGGGGCGTGGAGCGCGCCCATATCGAGGCCGAGGCCACGAAACTCGCCTATGACGCGCGCGACCGCTTTTTGGCAGATGCCGATCACATGACGCGGCTGGCCTACATGCTTGACCCCGCGACGGCGCGGAAACTGGCCAGTCTGATCGACCCGACCCGTGCCATGGCCAGTGCCGCGGCCCTGTCAGAGGAAACGCACAAGGAAACCATCTACCTCACCGTCATCGACCGCGACCGGATGGCCGTGTCGCTGATCTATTCCGTGTTCAAGGATTTCGGATCTGGCATCGCGTCCGAGAAATTCGGCGTCCTGTTCCAGAACCGCGGCGCGGGCTTCACGCTGGAGGAAGGTCACCCGAACGAGGCGAATGGCGGCAAGCGGCCGATGCACACCATCATCCCGGCGATGCTCAAGCAAGACGGCCGCGTCATCATGCCCTTTGGCGTGATGGGCGGACAGTACCAGTCGACGGGGCACGCGCGGATGCTGACCAATATGGTTGATTACGGCCTTGGCCCGCAGGAGATGATCGACGCGCCGCGTTGCTTCAGCGAATACGGCGAGATGAAGGTCGAGAAGGGCTATGGCCCGGCGGTGCATCAGGGGCTGGCCGATCTGGGCCACAATGTTTCCGTGCCGCAGGTGGGCATCGGCGGCGCGCAGGCGATCCGCATCGACCACGCGCTTGGTGTGCTGGAAGGTGGGTCGGATCCGCGCAAGGACGGCATCGCGCTGGGGTATTGAGGGTCACGCGGGCGGGGGCCATGGGCCCCTGCCCCGGTCTCAGTTCAGTTGATATTCCAGCGGGTATTTCCCGTCGCTGAATTCACCGAACAGGTCGGGCAGGTCGGGATGATCGATCGGCTCGCCGCTGTCATCGGGCACGAGGTTCTGCTCGGAAACATAGGCGACGTAATAGGTCTGATCGTTTTCCGCCAAAAGGTGATAAAACGGCTGTTCCTTGACCGGACGCGCCTCTTCGGGGATCGCCTCGTACCAGTCGTCGGTATTTGCGAATTGCGCGTCGATGTCGAACACCACGCCGCGGAACGGATGCTTGCGGTGGCGCACCACCTGCCCTAGCCCGAATTTTGCCGTGCCTTTCAGCATGACGGAATACCCCCATGAAGCCTTTACTTAACGCCCGCCCGAGGGAAATGTCCATGGTCCGGACAAACGGTCGAGGGAAACAATCTGTTGGACATCATCCTTACGGTCATGGGTGTCGTGGCCCCTGTTCTGGTGCTGGCCAGCACCGGATTTGTCTGGGCGCGGGCAGGCTACGAATATCCGACCGAATTCGTGACCCGCATCTGCATGACGCTGGCGGTGCCTTGCCTGATCTTCACAGCACTGATGCGGACCGAGATCGAGCCGGCCGCCCTGACCGCGCTCAGCCTTGCGGCCTTGGCGGCCTATGCCGTGGTCATCGCGCTGAGCTGGGCGCTGGTGGCCGCGCTCCGGCTGGACCGCGCGGCCTATGTCGCGCCGCTGGCCTTCGGCAATACCGGCAACCTCGGCCTGCCGCTGGCGCTGTTCGCCTTTGGCGAGACCGGGCTGGGATTGGCGGTCGTGGTCTTTGCGGTGATGGCGGTGCTGACCTTTACGATAGGGCTTTGGCTGGTGGCCGGCGGTGCGTCGCCCGGTCGTGTGCTGCGCGAGCCGATGCTTTGGGCGACGCTGTTGGGCGGGCTGTTCCTGAGCATGGGGTGGCAGACGCCCGAATGGCTGACCCGGTCACTGTCGCTGGCAGGGCAGATGGCGATCCCGCTGATGCTGATCACGCTGGGCGTGGCGGTCGCGCGCTTGCGGCCCGGGCGCGTCGGGCGCGCGGTCTGGCTGTCGGGCGCCAAGCTGGCGCTGGGGATCACGGCGGGCGTCGTGGCGGGGCGGGCTTTCGGGCTCGAACCGATGGCCTTTGGCGTGCTGGTGCTGCAACTGGCGACCCCCGTTGCGGTCACGTCCTACCTTCTGGCCGAACGCTACCGGGCCGATGCCGATGCCGTGGCGGGGCTTGTCATGGTATCGACGCTGATGGCGATCGTGGCCTTGCCGATCACATTGGCGTTTCTCGTCTGAGCGGCTGAAACCCGGCATTCCCTCCGGGCGCGATTCCGGCTATGGTCCGCGAAACAAAAAGACCATCATATCGGGCACGAGCAGGATCATGAAACGCAGAACCCTTGTATTGGGCGCGATTTGCGCGCTTGCGGCTGGCTGTGGCCAGCGCGGCAGTTTTTCGGCCCCCCGCAGCCTCGACGATGCCTGTGCGCTTGGGCGCGAGCGCCCCAACTACTTGCGCGCAATGCAGCGCGCGGAGCGACGCTGGGGTGTGCCTGTGCATGTGCAGATGGCGACATTCCATCAAGAAAGCCGTCTTGTCGGCGACGCGCGCCCCCCCTTCCGCTACGCGCTGGACGTGATCCCGATGGGGCGGATGAGTTCGGCCTATGGCTACAGTCAGGCGCTGGATGGAACTTGGGAAGAATACCTGACCGCAACAGGCAATCGCCGCGCGCAACGGACGAACATCGAAGATGCCGCCGATTTCATGGGGTGGTACATGACCCTCACGCGGGAACGCAACGGCATCCCCCTGACGGATGCCCGCAATCAATATCTGGCCTACCACGAAGGTCATGCGGGCTATGCGCGGGGCAGCTACAACGCCAAGCCATGGCTCTTGGGTGTCGCTGATCGCGTCGCCGCGCGGGCCGAGGTCTACAGGGTTCAGCTTCAATCCTGCCGCTGAGGATCACCTTTCGCGGGACTGGATTTCCTGCGTGATGTTGAACAGACGCGCGGACAGGCGCCCGCCTTCGGTCAGTCCGCCCAGCACGACCGTGGTCTCGCCGCCGCCGTTGTCGGTGATGACCCATTGGCGCAATTCCACCGGATCACCGGTAAAGACCAGCTCGATCGTGCCGATCTCGGGCCGATCGGGATCTTGCGCCAGAACCCGCGTCGCGGTGCCGTCGTAGCGGTGTCCGATGACCATGCCCGACCGCGCCAGATCGACGTTGCGCGCAAGGATCAGGTTCAGCGGCGTTTCTGACAGCGGATAGGTTTCGGGGCGTGTGTTGGACCGGCCGTCAAAGATCGCCACCTGCTGCCCGCCCGCGATCACCAGCAGATCGTCGCCCGGATATTCGAAGCGGACGCGCCCGGGACGGTGCATGTAGATCGTGCCGGTCGAGATGGACCCGTCGGCGTTGATCTGGGTAAAGCTTCCCTGCGCGGTATCCATGTCGTTGAGGTAACGCGACAGGGCGGACAGGGGCACAAGGTCTGCGAGCGCCGGGGCGGCGGTGGCGAGACTGACGGCAAGGGCAAGAACGAGCTGCTTCATGGCCTCAAGATATGCCTTTCCTGCGCCGATTGAAGTGGGTGAAACCCGCATCACGCAACCGTCACCTATACCCCGGCGGCAGCCCGCCGTCGCTCATTCCTGCTCCGGCACGAGGATCTCGCGCTTGCCGACATGGTTGGCCCCGCTGACCAGCCCGGCATCTTCCATCTGTTCGACCAGCCGGGCGGCCTTGTTGTAGCCTATGCCGAGCTTGCGCTGGATGTAGGAGGTGGAACATTTCCGGTCCTTCACCACGATGGCGACAGCCTGATCGTACAGCGCATCCTCGCCATCCGTGTTGCCGCCCGTGTTGAGCCCCAGCACCGCGTCGATGTCGCTTTCGCGGTCGTCGTCGGGGCCTTCCAGAACCGTGCTGGCGTATTCGGGCGGGCCGAAGGATTTGAGGTGGCGTACAATCTCCTCGACCTCTTCATCGCTGACGAAGGGGCCGTGGACGCGGGTGATCTTGGCCCCGCCCGCCATATAGAGCATGTCGCCCATGCCCAGAAGCTGCTCGGCGCCCTGTTCGCCCAGAATGGTGCGGCTGTCGATCTTGGACGTGACGTGGAAGGAGATCCGCGTTGGAAAATTCGCCTTGATCGTGCCGGTGATCACATCAACCGACGGGCGCTGCGTCGCCATGATCAGGTGGATGCCCGACGCCCGCGCCATCTGCGCCAGACGCTGGATGCAGGCCTCGATCTCCTTGCCCGCGACCATCATCAGGTCGGCCATCTCGTCGACGATGACGACGATGAAGGGCATGGTGACCGGCTTGAATTCCTCGGTCTCGAACACCGGATCGCCTGTCTCGTCGTCGAAACCGGTCTGATAGGTCCGCTTGAACATCTCGCCCTTGGCGAGCGCATCTTTCACCCGGCCGTTGTAGCCGTCGATGTTGCGCACACCCATCTTGGACATCTTCCGGTAGCGTTCTTCCATCTCGCCCACGACCCATTTGAGGGCCACGACCGCCTTTTTCGGGTCGGTCACGACAGGCGAGAGCAGATGCGGGATGCCGTCATAGACGCTGAGTTCCAGCATCTTGGGGTCGATCATGATCATCCGGCATTCTTCGGGCGACAGCTTGTAGAGCAGGCTCAGGATCATGGTGTTGATCGCGACCGACTTGCCCGAACCGGTGGTGCCCGCGATCAGCAGGTGGGGCATCTTGGCCAGATTGGCGATGACCGGGTCGCCGCCGATATCCTTGCCCAAGGCCAGCGGCAGGCGCTGGTTTCCGTCGCCAAAGCTGCGGTGGCTGAGCAGTTCGCGCAGCAGCACCTTTTCGCGGTGCTGGTTGGGCAGTTCGATGCCGATGACCGAGCGGCCCGGCACGGTGGAGACACGCGCGGACAGGGCCGACATCGACCGCGCGATATCGTCAGACAGGCCGATCACGCGGCTGGCCTTGAGGCCCGGCGCGGGTTCCAGTTCGTACATCGTGACCACGGGGCCGGGGCGCACGCTGACGATTTCGCCCTTGACGCCGTAATCATCGAGCACCGATTCCAGCATGCGCGCATTTTCCTCCAAAGCCTCGTCGCTCAGGTGATGGCGCTCGATGATGTCGGCGGGGGCCAGCAGCGCCAGCGAGGGCGGCTCGTAGGCGGGTTCCGGCTTGGCCTGCAACGGTAGGGAAGGCTGGGCATCCGCCTGCGCCTGTTTCGATGTCGCGGGCTTGCGCGCGACGGCGCGTTGCATCACCCGGCGCTGCAGTTCCGTTTGCGGCAGGCTGTAGGCCAGCGGTGCGACGGGGATAGCCTCGGACGTGTCATCGTCGAGGAAGAGGTTGTCCAGATCCTCGTCGTCCAGCGGTGCGGAATAGGCAACCGGCGCGGGCGCCGGGGCCGGGGCCGGGATGGGCGTCTGCGGACGGTGCGCGGCGGTCAGCGGCGGTTCGATCCGCTGGGCCGGGTTTGCGGAAGGGGGCGGCGCAACAGGGCGCAGAGGGGCCGTGCCGGGCACGACACCCCGACGCCGGGCAGCGGCTTCTGCGACGCTGCCCGGGCGTCGGACCCGGGACTTGATGACATCGGTGATCCGGGCTCGGATCTGATCCTCGTCGGGCGGCGCGATGCGCGCCGTCGGGTCCAGCATGGGCGCTGACGGTCCGGGGGGCGGGGCGGCTACATGATGCGGTTCGGGCTCGCGCGGGCGCATCAGCGGCATGCGCGCCAGCAATCCGGACGTCGTCCGACGGACGGGCAAGATCTCGTCCTCTTCGTCGTCATGGAGGATCGGAACGCTGTGCAGCGCCGGATCGGGCGCCATAAAGCGGGGCGCTGCGGCCTCGGCACGGCGGATCGGCACCTCACGGCCGCGCTGCGGCACGAGCGGCGGGGCTGAGGCACGCGTTTCGGAGCGGGCTTCTCGCAGGGCGGCGCGGCGCGCGGCCATATGGGTCGCGGCCTGCCCGGCCCCCTGACCGGCGCTGCGCAGGCCGGTCGATAGCATTGCTCCGACCGCCAGCAGGCCGAGGATGAGGAAACGCAGGCCCCAGCCGAATTCCGCCCGGCTGACGCCCAGCACGAAAAGGCTCAGCAAGACGGCGGCCGGAAAGGCCAAGGCCGACAGCACGCGCAACCCGCTCTCGGGCGCCATAGGCATGGCGTTCAACACCGCGCCAAGGATCGTATCGCCGAACAGGCCGCCCAGCCCGAAGCTGTGAGTCCAGCCTTCGCCGGGTGCGAAACTGGCGGCAAAGATCGAGGTCAGCGCGACCGCGATCGGGATGAACAGCGCGCGGCCAATCACCCGCTCATGGCCAGACTGCAGCAGGAAACGCACACCCCAGACGGCGGCCACGACCGGCAAGAGCAGCGCACCATAGCCCATGATCATCATCAAGATTGCGGCAACGGAAGCTCCGAACCGGCCCAGCAGATTTTGCGGCACGGCATCGGTTGCGGCCATGAAATTCGGGTCATCGGGCGCATAGGACAGCAGGAGGGCGATGAGGGCCGCCGCAGAACCAAGCAGCGCAAAGCCCATGGCCTGCTGCCCCAGCCGCATCAGCGCGGCATGCGTCTGATCGTCGAGAAGTGGATCGCGCTGTCTGGTCTGATAGGCCATCGGTCCTACATCCTCATCCGTAAAGACACGCCTTGAGCCGGATCAGCCCGTCGCGCATTTCTTGTTGTTCGGCGACCATCGCCACCCGGATCTTGTCGGCACCCGGCGTCACGCCGCCGGCCTCGCGCGCCAGATAGGCGCCGGGCAAAACCCGCACACCGGTCTCGCGCCAGAGCTTCAGCGCCGCCGCCTCGCCATCGCTGACCGGCAGCCACAGAAAAAAACCTGCCTGCGGAGCGACATAGCCCGGCACATCGCCGAGGATCTCGTCGGCCATGGCGTATTTCGCGCGGTAGAGCGCGCGGTTTTCCTCGACATGGTCCTCGTCACCCCATGCGCGGACGGCCACCGCCTGCAAAGGCAGGGGCAAGGGGGCGCCGGTATAGTTCCGGAGCTGCTTCATCTCGGCGATGCAGGCCGGGCCGCCGGCGGCGAAACCCGAACGCAAGCCCGGCATGTTCGAGCGTTTGGACAGCGAATGGAACACCACCACCCGTTCGGGATCGGCGCCAGTGCGGGCCACGGCCTCAAGCGCACCGGGAGGGGGCGTGTCGCGGTACAGCTCGGAATAGCATTCATCGGCGAAGACGCGGAAATCGTGCTTTTCGGCCAAGGCTAGCAGCGCATCCCACCACGCGGCATCGGCGACCGCGCCCTGCGGGTTTGCGGGCGAACAGACATAGGCGATGGCGACCCGGTCCAGCACATCGGCAGACAGGCCCGCGTAATCGGGCAGATCGCCGGTCGCCTCGGTCGCGGGGACATAGACGGGCTCGGCCCCCACGGCCAGCGCCGCCACGGCATAGACCTGATAGAAGGGGTTGGGCATCAGGACGACGGGCTTCTTGCCGCCCTTGGTCTCGGGGCAGAGCGCGAGACAGGCGTTGAACAGCCCCTCGCGCGTGCCGTTGAGCGGAAGGACCTGACGGTCGGGCGCGACATTCACGCCGTAGCGGCGCGCGATCCAAGCCGCGATGGCGGTCTGCAATTCCGGGCTGCCGTCATTGGGCGGGTAGCGCCCCAACCCGTCGAGCGATGCCGCGATTTCATCCCCTACCCACGCGGGAAAGGGGTGGCGCGGCTCGCCGATCGACATATGGATGACCGGCCCGCCGGCGGGGTGTACGTCGAGAAGCTTTCTCAGACGCGGAAACGCATAGTCGGGCAGGTTAGAAAACCGCTCGGGAAACGCCATGTGACTGCCTCAGGTCGGGGTCATTGGTGCCCCGTTCGTGACCAGCCTACAGCCTTGCCGCAGGCCGGTCCAGAAAAAGCCGCAAGGTATCAGGCGGCTGTGGCCGTCAGGCCAATGCCGCCTCGGCCGCCGCGCCCAGCCGCAGCAGCCGTTCCTCGGCCATCGGGGGGGCCAGCATCATCAGCCCGCAAGACGGCACGCCTGCCGGGAGGGTCAGGCCGCAGAGGTTCATCAGGTTTCCGACGCGGGTGTTCCTGAGCGTCAGCAGGTTCTCGGTGACGTAGTATTGCGCGTCCGTCATCAGCCGTTCGATATGCGGCGGCAGGTTCGGGACACTGGGCAAGAGGACGGCATCATATCCTGCCGTCTCCGCCGCCCAGACCCGCCGGAGCGCGCGCAGCTTGCGCCAGGCCGCAACGAAATCGGGCGCGCTGAAATCGGCTCCGCCGCGGAACCGTTCGAGAATGCGGGCATACATCTTGTCTGGTGCGGCCTCGATCACGTCGCGCCAAGTGCCGTAGCCTTCGGTGGCGAAAAGCACAGGGGACAGGTCCATCGCCTCGGCAATACCCGCGACAGTGCCCGTCTCGATCTTGGCCCCCGCCTGCGCCAGCCGGTCGACCGCTGCCGAAAAGGCCGCACCGGGGGCCTTGCGCACATCGCCGCTGTAGGGCTCCAACACGAGAAAGCGTGCGCCCTGCAAGCTTGCGCCGCGCAGGTCGGCAGGTTTGCTTCCCTCCATCACCGCAAGCAGTTCGGCGCAATCCTCGACCGTCCGGCAGAGCGGCCCAACCGTGTCGAAGCTTTCGGCCAAGGGCACCACGCCGTGCAGGCTGAGCCGCCCATGCGTCGTCTTGAGGCCCACCAGATCGTTCCATGCGGCCGGCACCCGCACAGATCCGCCGGTATCCGACCCGATACCCGCAGACGCAAGGCCGTAAGCCACCGAGGCCGCAGCCCCCGAGGACGATCCGCCCGGCACACAGTCCCGGTCGTTCACGTTGGGCGGCGTCGCGGGCAAGGGATCCGTGTTGCCGCCATAGGCCGGGTTCAGGCCCAAACCGGAAAAGGCCAGTTCAGACATATGCGTCTTGCCCAGACACACGAGGCCCGCGCGCGTGGCGCGTTGCAAGACGTCGGCGTCTGTGTCGGGCACACGGCCTTCCAGCAGCATGGAGCCTGCTTCGGTGACGACCCCAGCGGTGTCGAACAGATCCTTCCAGCTGAGCGGCACACCGTCGAGGAGCCCGCGCCGCACGCCGTTCTTCGCCCGGTCGCGGGCAGCCATGGCCTCGGCCCGCGCACGCTCTGGCGTCAGCCGGGCATAGATGCGGGGACCGTGCTCATGCGCGCTGGCCGCTTCCAGATAGGCCTCGGCCAGATCCACGGGGTCGATTTGCCCCGCGCCGATGCCCCGCCCCAGATCGCTCGCGTTTTGCCACAACCAATTGCTCATCTCTGCCCCCTGCCCATGATGTCGCAAGCGACGCTACAGGCGGCGGGTCGCATGGACAATCCCGGCTTGAGGACCATAGTCAGTTGCATGTCACATGATGCGGATATCCTGATCGTCGGCGGCGGGTTGAACGGCCCCTGCCTCGCCTTGGCCTGCGCGCAAGCAGGGCTGAGCTCCATCGTGATCGACGCCCTGCCCGAGGATGTGCGCTCGGGCGACGGATTCGACGGGCGGTCCTATGCGCTTGCGCTGGCCTCGGTCCGGATGCTGGGGGCGTTGGGGCTTTGGGCGGGATTGAAGGATCACGCCCAGCCGATCTTGCAGATCAAGGCAAGCGACGGGCGCGCTGGCGAAGGGGCCGCGCCTTTCTTCCTGCATTTCGACAGCGCCGAGCTGGAAGAAGGCCCGATGGGTCACATGCTGGAGGACCGACATCTGCGTCGCGCGCTGCTTGACGCGATGGCGACAGAGCCGCTGGTGACGCATCGCCCCGGTATCACCGTTGTGGCGCAATCGACCGAAGGCGCGGCCTGCGTGACGCTGGATGGTGGCGAGGTTCTGACCTGCCGTCTTCTTGTCGGCGCGGATGGGCGTCGGTCAGGCACCGCCCTGCGCGCAGGGATTAAGCGGACAGGATGGGACTACGGGCAGACGGCGCTGGTCTGCGCCATTGCGCATGAGCATCCGCATGACGGCATCGCGCATCAGTTTTTCATGCCGCCCGGCCCGCTGGCGATCCTGCCGCTGCCGGGCAACCGGTCCTCCATCGTCTGGTCGGAAACACATGTCGATGCGCGCCGTCTGATGGAGGCCGGTGATGCGGAGTTCCTTGCGCATTTGCGCCCGCGCTTTGGCGAATTCTTGGGCGAGATAACGCTTGCAGGGCAGCGGTACAGCTATCCCTTGAACCTGACCATCGCCAATGCCTTCGTGGCGACTCGTCTTGCGCTGGTGGGAGATGCGGCGCATGGCGTGCACCCGATCGCGGGTCAGGGCCTGAACCTTGGGTTGCGCGACGTGGGCGCATTGGCCGAGGTGCTTGCCGATGCCACACGGCGGGGCGAGGATATCGCGGCGGCTGATGTTCTGGCGCGCTACCAGTCGTGGCGGCGGTTCGACACCGCGGCGCTGGCGATGGCGACCGATGGCGTGAACCGTCTGTTTTCCAACGACAACCCCGCCCTGCGCCTGATCCGTGACATCGGCATGGGCGCGATCAGTGCGGTGCCCGCCTTGCGGCGGGGCTTCATGCGGCAGGCCGCCGGACTGACCGGCGACCTGCCCCGGTTGTTGCAAGGGCGCGCGCTCTAGCTCAGGCCATCGAGACCCAGAGCTGGAACAAAAGGCCCGACGCAAGGGCCCCCGTCAACGAGAGCCCGATATAAAGCGCGAAGACCTGCGGTTTGGCCAGCGCCCAGACCGCCATGGCCGCCGGGATCGACGTCACACCGCCCGCCACGAGGAAGGCCATGCCCGCACCCGGCGCCATGCCCTGCCCGATGAGCCCACCGACCAGCGGCAGCGCGGCATAGCCATTGAGATAGGCAGGTACGCCCACAAGCGTCGCGGTCAAGATGGGCAGGAGCCCGTCACCGCCAAGGGCGGCCGTCACGGTTTCTGCCGGAATCCATGCCAGCATCAGGCTTTCGAGAATGAAGGCGAGCGTCAGCCACTTGGCGAGGAAGAGGGTCGTGGTCCATGCGGTCTTGCCGAATTTCGAACGGCGATCGGCCTGTTCCCAGAACCGCCAGACCACCGGTTTGGGCGCGCGGATCTTGGCGCCACCGCAGCCGCCGTTGCCGATGCCGTCGCGCAGGGGATCGGCAAAGGCACCGCCCCGCATCATCAGGTGCACGACCAGACCGCCGAACAGACCCAACCCGATGGCGGCAAAGGTCTTGGCGACAGCGAATTCAAGATCCAGCACACCTGCCGTCAGCACGAACATCGACGGGTCCATGATCGGCGAGGCCAGCCAGAAAGCCATGACTGCCGACAAGGGGACCCCCATCGCCAGAAGCGCCGCGATCAAGGGGATCACCCCGCAGGAACAAAACGGCGAGATGCCACCGGCCAGCGCCCCCAGCGCGATCATCAGCAAGGGCGCCCCGGTAAAGGCCTTGGCGATCAGGTTGTCGGCACCGGTCGCATTGGCCCATGCGGCAATGGCAATGGACAAGATCAAGAAGGGCGCTGTGCTCATCAAGGCAGATCCTGCAAACACGGCGCTGTCGCGTGCCTGCAGCGGATCGGTTACGGCCAGTGCGGCAAGGATCAGCGCGGAGGCTAGCCAGACCCGTTGATCTTGCCAGATATGGCGCAAGGTCGACCGAAGGCCGGGCGCGGCAAGGGTTGTGTCGGTCATCACCAGATCTCCAGATTTATGGATATATTCGATGCGAAAGGGCGGGACATCACGCAGCGTCCTCGGTTGGGCGCAGGGTAACGCCCGAGCAACATTCGGACGTCAGGAAACCGACCAAAGCGCGCATGGCGGGCACATCGACGCTGTTGAACACTTCGCGTCCTTGCCGGTCCTGCAAGACCAGCCCGGCATCGACCAGCGTCGACAGGTGATGGGCCAGTGTGGAGGGGGCAAGGCTCAGATGCTCGCCGATATCGCCTACGCGCAGACCGTCGGGCCCCGCCCGCACCAACAGACGAAAGATCGCCAGGCGGGCGTCATGGCCAAGAGCGGCAAGCGCGCGTGAATGGGGAGTCGTGACGGTCATGGGGTCAATATAACTACTAACCTAGTTTTGTAAAGGAGTGACTTCGCATCACCCCGGCAAGCCTGACCGTACAGATCAAAGGCGCCCGTGGTCGAGGGATGCTGGCCGACAGGCTGCAGCTTGGTGCACGGTGATCCTCTGCATAGGATCTGAGGCAAGGACGTCGGCTTGCACGGCGAAAACTGCCGCGAGCAGCGTTTGGCCAACCCCGGTAACCGATGCGGTGGACGGTGCCTTCCGGACCGGTGCCATGATACGCAACCTTGGCACATTGGTGGCGTCGGGCGGTGTCTGGCTTATCGGTTACCAACTCGGAGACTGCACAGCATCCCACTTCTGGGTGTGCAAGATGTATGGTTGAGACGATTTCGGGCACTCAAACCGCGGCGGATTGGCCAAGCCGGTCGGTACCACTGATTTTCCTTCATGGAGTTTTTCTGCCGATAAAAGCGCCAACACTGCCCCGAGGGGCAGTACATGACGTACTAATGTAATGTGCTATTTTGGTTGCGGGGACCCGCACTGGCCTTTGTCGAAATTCAATTAACGTCTAATGACGCCTCACAAAATTCTATACTATTTTCTGCTTGAGTTAACCTAGCGGGTTTGGAAGGTAACGCTCCAACCCGTCGGGAAGTCTCATGACGTCCCCCAAAATTCATTCAGTTCACTTTACCCCTGAGAACTCGGCCGCTTGAGGCAGGGCATTTCGGCAATGTTATCCTCCCTTGGAGACACGCTGTGATCGATGAACACGCCATCTGTCCCATCGTGCTGAAAGGAAACAGCGCCCTTTCCGCGGGGCATAACGCCGGTGTCGGAATCTGGGCCGTGTCGCCTTGCTCACTGATGCTTGCAAGACGAACGGCATGGATCCCGACGCATGACTGTGGCCAACCTTACCGTCATCGTCCAATGGCAAAACCAGCGCCAAGCCCACGATCTGCTCTCGTGGAACTACACCGTTACCGTCTGATCGCGACAGCACTTTTGTGAAACTAGGGGGGCAATAATTTGTGGGCAGGTACGTTCACGGGATCAGCTTATGAAGGCCAAACGGTATCCTGTGCCACGGACTGTCTCAATTGGGTCCCTGTCAAGTTTCTCGGCAAGAGATTTCCTAACCCTGCTCAAAGCCACTCGCACCAAGTCGGGGTGGGTTTGAGTTGTGGATCCGTATGCGATGGAATGAAGCTCTTCAGGGCGCCAGACATGGTCCGGGAGGTCAAACATCGGTGCGATAAGTCGATACCCGTTCAGTGGCACAGGCGCGCACACGCCATTCATCGTCAAGGTCAACGCTGCTTCGTCCAGCGTGATATCTCCAATGGTCCGACGTTGTGAAAGGCCCAGGGGACGACTGCGCCGGAGAAGAGAACGAAGCCGAAGGATAATCTCGGCCAATCCTGCGGAAGGGTGGATCGCATCCATCGCAATGCGTTGCGGCGCATCGTCCAAGAACACAGAGAATCTGTTTCTGGCGTCTTGCAGCGGTTGCAACAAGGCTACCCCGATGCTTTGGGTCCGCACCCTTTGACACAGGTATTGAACATCAGGCAAATCCGCGTTTTGGCCCAACAAGACGATATCAGGGCGCACGTCCTCAATGCATGCTCCCATCTTCGCCCTGGAGCTTGCAACAACCAACCTCGGCATCCATGGGCCGATCATTGTGACAAGTTCGGAAATTCCCGCGTCCATACCATCCACGACGCAATGAAGGGGCGCCGCGCGCGGCAAGATGTCGTGGGCCTCGACTCCGAGGATCACGCCCGGCTTCCTATCCAAGCGCGTAACCCGCGCCGCGCACGGTGCGGATCGGGTCGCCATGATCGCCCGCCTTCAGCGCCTTGCGTAGGCGGCCCACATGCACGTCGACCGTGCGGCTGTCGACATAGAT
Source organism: Roseicyclus mahoneyensis (assembly GCF_003148775.1). GTDB lineage: Bacteria > Pseudomonadota > Alphaproteobacteria > Rhodobacterales > Rhodobacteraceae > Roseicyclus > Roseicyclus mahoneyensis. The sequence goes on along the minus strand of NZ_QGGW01000005.1, from coordinate 7,438 downwards.
GTCCCTGCCCCAGACGCGGTCGAGCAATTGCTCGCGGCTCCAGACCCGGCCCGGGCGTTCCATGAAGGCAGTCAGCAGCCGGAACTCGGTCGGCCCGAGGCTCAGCTGTTCCTTGTTGCGGTAGACCCGGTGTTCGGCCAGATCGACGAGAATATCCTCGAATTCCAACCGTTCGCCCACGGTAGCGGGACGAACCCGGCGCAACTGGGTGCGCAGACGCGCCAGCACCTCGGCGATGGAATAGGGTTTGACGATGTAGTCATCGGCCCCGGTTTCCAGCCCGCGGATCTTGTCCGTCTCCTCGGACCGGGCCGACAGCATGATGATCGGGATGCGTGCGGTCTCTGCGCCCATCTTGAGTTGGCGGCAGACCTCGATCCCCGAAACATGGGGCAGCATCCAGTCAAGCACGATCACATCGGGCGGGGTCTCACGCACCATGTCGAGCGCGATGTCGCCCGCCTCGGCGGTCATCACCTGAAACCCTTCGGCCTGGATGTTGTAGGCCAGAACCTCGCGCTGCGCAGGCTCATCCTCGACTACCAGCACCAGCGGTTCGCCAGCCATCACCGTCTTCCTTGTTACTTGGTCACGCCCGCATCATGCGGTGTGCGGTCCTGCTTGGGACGGTCCTCGTCGGGCAGATCGCCGGTCACGAGGTAGATCACCTGTTCAGCGATGGAGGTCACGTGATCGCCCATCCGTTCGATGTTCTTGGCCATGAAATGCAGATGCATGCAGGTCGTGATGTTGCGCGGATCTTCCATCATGAAGGTCAGGTATTCGCGGAACAGCGCCGAATACATCTGGTCCACGTCGATGTCGCGCGCGCGCACATCGGCGGCGAGCCCGGCATCGCGTTGGATATAGGCGTCGAGCGCGTCCTTGAGCATCAATTCCACCTGCCGCGCCATCCGCCGGAGCGAAGCGCCGGTGCCATTGACGGGCGGCTGGTCGATGATCGTCTCGGTGCGCTTGGCGATGTTCTTGGCGTAATCGCCGATGCGTTCGAGATTTGTCGACACGCGGAACACGGTCAGCACCGTGCGCAGGTCGCGGGCAATGGGCTGGCGCTGCGCGATGATACGCGCGGCCTCGTCGTTGACCATCTCCTCCAGCGCGTCGATGGCCTTGTCGCCAGCCCGCACTTCGCGCGCCAATTCCACGTCGCGCAGCTCAAGCGCTTGCGTGGCTTTGGCAATCGCGTCCTCGACAAGGCCGCCCATGCGCATGATCTGCGCCTGGATGCCTTCGAGGTCGCGGTCGAAACTTGCGACGATGTGGTCGGAATTCGGCATGGTGGTCTCCCCTGCCCTGCTCGGATGTCTGGCCTCAGCCGATCCGGCCGGTGATGTAGCTTTCGGTCCGAGGATCCTCGGGATTGGTGAATATCTTGGAGGTCTCGCCAAATTCCACGAGGTTCCCGAGATGGAAGAACGCCGTTTTCTGGCTGACGCGGGCGGCCTGCTGCATCGAATGGGTCACGATCACCACCGAATAGCTCTGCCGCAGCTCGTCGATCAGCTCCTCAACCTGCGCCGTGGCGATCGGGTCGAGCGCGGAACACGGCTCGTCCATCAACAGAACCTCGGGGCTGGTCGCCACCGCGCGCGCAATGCACAAGCGCTGTTGCTGGCCGCCCGACAGGCCCGTGCCGGGCGCGTCCAGACGGTCCTTCACTTCGTTCCACAGGGCAGCGCGGCGCAAGGAGGATTCAACTACCTCGTCCAGTTCCACCTTGGTGCGGGCAAGGCCGTGGATCTTGGGGCCATAGGCCACGTTGTCGTAGATCGATTTGGGGAAGGGGTTGGGTTTCTGGAACACCATCCCCACCTTGGCGCGCAACTGCACCGGATCGACCCTTTTGTCGTAGATGTCTTCGCCGTCGAGCAGGATATCCCCCTGCACGCGGCAGACGTCGATCGTGTCGTTCATCCGGTTCAGGCAGCGCAGGAAGGTTGATTTTCCGCAGCCCGAGGGACCGATGAAGGCCGTCACGGTCTTGTCCTCGATTTCGACATCCACGTCCTTGAGCGCATGGGTGGTGCCGTAAAAGACCTGCACTTGGCGGGCCTCGATCTTGATCTCTTTTGTGTTCACGTCGCGCTCCGTCAGTCGCATGTCGTTCATGTTGGCATCCTCCATCGGATTTACCACCTCCGCTCGAATTTGCGCCGCAGCAAGATCGCAAGAATGTTGAGAGCAAAAAGCAGGAGCAACATCACGAGGATCGCGGATTGCGCGAGCCCCTCGCGCACCGGCGCATCCTGGTTCTGCGCGAAAAGATAGACCACCGTCGGCATCGACTGCGCCTGTTCCAGAAGCCCGCCCGAGAAGGGAGAGGACAACAGCGCCGCGCCGGTCGACACCGACAATCCGATCAGCAGAAGCGGCGCGGTTTCCCCCAGCGCCTGCGCGATCCCGATGATCGTGCCGGTCAGGATGCCGGGGGCGGCCAGCGGCAGCTTGTGGTGGAACACCATCTGCACCTTGGACGCGCCCACCCCCAGCGCCGCGTCGCGGATCGAAGGCGGAACGGCCTTGAGCGAGGCGCGTGTGGCGATCACGATCGTGGGCAATGTCATCAGCGACAACACGATACCGCCCAAAAGCGCCGTGCCCCGGATCGAATTGCCAAAACCAAGATCCATCAGCGTGAACAAGATCGCAGCGCCGAGGATGCCGAAGACGATGGACGGCACGGCGGCAAGGTTGGCGATGTTGATCTCGATGAAATCGGTGAACCGGTTCTTGGGCGCGAATTCCTCGAGGTAGATCGAGGCCGCGACGCCGAAGATCAACGAAAAGACCAGCACCACCAGCATCATGTAGGCCGATCCCATCAACGCCGGGCCGATCCCCGCGATCTCGCCGCTTTGGGAATAGGGGTTGGTGAAGAAATGCCAGCGGAAGGAATTGCCGACCAGATCCGCCTCGACCATCGCGTCGACCAGCGAAAGCTGGCCGATGTCGAAGCCCGGCGGCAACTGTGCGGTTCCGACACCCGACAACTCGCCGCTGAGGTAACGGGTGACGGCGATATCGATGGGGACGCCGACGGTTTCGGAGGTGCCGACAAGGTCGGGATTGTCGACCAGCCGGTCGCGCACATCGCGGCGGTTCGTGGCGTAGATTAACGCAGACAGCGCCGCGTCGTCGAACTGGGCAGGCTGGCGCAAGGCACCTGCCGCATCGAGCAGCGCCTGCTGATAGCCTGTCGCGGCCAAGGCGGCGACCGCATCAGCCCCGCCCGCGGCATCGATGGCTGCGACCGTCGCCGCCGCGTCGTCGAACCCCACATCGGTCAATGCCTGCGCGGCGGCATCGCGCGCCGCCAGCGCCGCATCTGCGTCATCCCCGCTAAGCGCCGTCGCGGCCGCGCGCAGCGCGCTGCCGGCTTGCCCGAAGACACGCGCTGCATCGGCCGGGGCACCCGCCGCCTCGACCACCACACCGCCGCCGGTGAGGCCCGCGGCATCAAGCGCCGCGACAGCCTCGGCCACCCACCGCCGTTCCACGGTGCCTTCGATGTCGATGCCGGCCTCGACCAGCGTTTGCCGCAGCGAGTTGGTGAAAATCCCGCGCTCGAACCCGGTGCGCAGGTTGATCCCGCCGATTTCCGCAGGATCCACGTCCCCGCCGTCGGGGTTCAGGATGGCCGGATCGTAGAACAGTTCGATCTGCGCCTGATACTGGAACAGCGCCGGAACGCCGCGCGACACGATGGACCACAAGAGCACGGCAAGAAAAAACAGCACGACCGAAATCGCGGCCAGACCCAACCAGCGCAGGGTCGCCCCGGCGCGGTGGCGTTTGCGCACCAACGCCGTTTGCGTCAGCAAGGAGGATTTGGCTTTGGGCGCGGGCGTCGCCCCGGACAGGCTTGCGTCGGACATCAGTCGTACTGCTCCCGGTATTTGGCGACCATGCGCTGCGCCAGAAGGTTCAGGCCCAGCGTGATGAAGAAAAGCGTGAAGGCGAGCGCGAAGACCGCCAGAACGTCGATGGAGTCAAACCCCGATCCCTCGCCGGTCAGCACGGCGACGATGCGGGTGGTCACGGTCACAACCGCGCCAAAGGGGTTCGGCTCCAGCCCCTGCACATTCGACAGCGCGCCCGCCGCCAGAACAACGATCATGGTCTCGCCGATGGCGCGCGAGGCCGCCAACACGACCGCGCCGACGATGCCCGGCAGCGCGGCAGGCAAGATGACCTTGGTCACGGTTTCGGCCTGCGTTGCACCCAGTCCCAACGACCCGTCGCGCATGGCCTGCGGCACGGCATTGATCACATCGTCCGACAGCGACGAGACGAAGGGCACCAGCATCATGCCCATCACGACGCCCGCCGTCATCACCGAGACGGTGTTGGGCATGACGGTCGCGCCCACCACGGCCTGCAAGAACGGCCCGATCGTGATCAGCGCGAAGATCCCGTAGACGATGGTCGGCACCCCTGCGAGGATTTCCAACGCGGGCTTGACCCAGGCGCGCGCCCATTTGGAGGCGAATTCCGACAGGTAGACTGCGGCCAGCAGCCCAAGCGGAACCGCCACCAGCAAAGCCACCAACGATATGTAGAGTGTGCCCCAGATCAGCGGCAGGAAGCCCAGCACCGATTCATATTGGCCATCGCGACCTTCGGGGATACCGGCCACGTCGCCCGCAGGCGCCCAAGCCATCCCGAACAGAAAGTTGAAGAACCCGTATTCGCGGAAAAACGTGATCGAGGGCACGGTGATCGCGGACAGAATCGCGATGGTCGTCAGGATCGCCATGGTCGAGGCGAAGATCAGGAACCCGACGATCCAGCGCTCGACCACGGTGCGGGCGCGGAAGTCGAGCGAGATAGCCCTGAGCGCGAGGACAAACCCAAACACAGTCAGCGCCAGTGCGACAAGAGGCCCCGCGGTGGCCATGCGCGCATTGAACCGGCGCAGGTCCTGCGCCACGGTCAGCATGCCTTGGGTCACCGACGATCGGACCACCTGCCCGTCGGCGCGCAGGCGGTCCTGCAGAGGCGCCAGATCGGCCCGCCACCGCTCGATGTCGGCCTCATTCGCGTTGCCATTGGCGATGTAGCCATCAATGGCGACCGCCAGCCCCTTGACCGTGGCAACGAACTGCGTGCGCAGAACCTCCTCGCGGATTTCGATTTCCCGTTCGGTCAGGCCCTCGCGTTGCTGCAGGGGAACCTGCACATCCTGCAGTTCATCGGGAATGATCGCGTTGGCATAGATGTTCGACACGACGCCCGTGCTGAACACCCAGACAATGATGAAAAGTACGGCAGGCGCGACGGTCGCAAAAACGACATGCCAGCCGTGCTGGTTCGGGCGCGAATGCATCGAACGGGGTGCTGCTTCGGACAGGGTCCTCGCGCGGCGATACCCCAGCAGATAGCCCGCGACCGCCAGCACGAAGATGACTAGCAGCACCACGGGAAAGGTCAAGAAAGCGCCCATCGCGAACCTTCGAACTTGTCTCGGGCAGCGTGCCGCCCGGTGTGAGGAGGGGCGGCCCCCGCAATCAGGGACCGCCCGGTCATCAGATCCGGATCAGATCAGCGCAGGGCTGCAACCATCGCCTGCGTTTCCGCCAGCGCCGGGTCGGGCACGAGGCCGTATTCGGACAGCGGGCCGCCGGGGCCTGCGATCTCGTCGGAGATGAAGAATTCCACGAACTCGAGCAGGCCGGGGATGACGCCGATATGCTCTTGCTTGATGTAGAACTGCAGCGGACGCGACACCGGGTACTCACCGACCGAGATGGTCTCGGTCGACGGGGTCACGCCGGACATCGTGGCGACCTGCAGACGGTCGGTGTTGTTCTCGTAGAACGACAGGCCGAACACGCCCATGCCGGTCGGGGTCGAGTCGAGGTTGGCCAGCGTCTGGGTGTAGTCGCCTTCGATGTCGACCGAACGGCCATCGGTCCGGACGGCCATGCAGGCATCCTCGGCGGTGTCTTCGTCGACACCGGCAGCCAGCATCGCTTCGAAGAAGCCGCCCTGCTCGCACCCTGCCAGCAGCACGTTTTCGTCAAAAACTTCACGGGTGCCGTGGTTGGTGCCCGGGATGAAGGCGTTGATTTGCTGGTCGGGCAGGTCGCCCGCAACGCCCATCGACTGCGCGACGGCAGCGGCTTCGGCCCAGGTGGTCAGGGTGTTGGGAACCAGGGCGCCGTCGATGAAGTGCTCGGCGGCCAGCGCGATGTGCCAGTGAACCGGCTCGAACGCGAAGGAGGGACCGTTGATGTCCGAGGCGAAGACAATGCCGTCATAGCCAAAGCGCACTTCGATCGGGGTCACGCCTGCGCCCATGCAGCTTTCGCGCTCGGTCACGCTCATCAGCGAGGAGGAGTTGGCGATGTCGATGGTGCCTTCGCCCACGCCTTCGCACAGCATGCGACGGCCGGTCGACGAACCGCCGCCCTCGACCACGGGGGTGGCGAAATCGGTTTCAGCGCCAAAGGCTTCGGCGACGATGTTGGCATAGGGCAAAACGGTCGAGGAACCGGCGGCCTGAACGTTCGTGCGCGTTTGAGCGACAGCAGAGGTTCCGGCGCAGACGGCGATGACCGCGATCGCAGCCGTTGAAAACTTGAGATGAGACATGATCTTCTCCTTACATTCGTTCCAGGGCGGCGAGCACCCTCGGTGGCCGAGTAGCTACGCGAGATGACAGTCGTATATCGAAAATGATACAGTTTTGTGACAAGGGGCAACGCGACGGGTTCCGCCAAAAGCCCCAGCTTCAAGCAGTCCGGTTCTCAGGGTGCAGAGCAGTGCCAAAAACTCTTGCGAACAGCAGTCGGCACATACATCTCCGCCCCTTGCGAAGGTGACGACAGGTTCAACGCGTCCTGCCCAAAGCTGCCGTCGGCGTGGCGTTGCAGCGAATGTCTGCATCGATCAGAGGGCGATCTGAACGGCAGCTCAGGACCAGTGACGTTGCCCCCAACTTTTATCCAGCGTGAGCGAGACTCCGGGTTTGAGTTTTCCCTGTTGGGGCGGTTTGGGCAACGGGGGCTGGCGCGGAGCTTTGCGGGTTGCGCAGCGTCAGGCCCCGTTGCGGGGTGAAGGTCTGGGCGAACTCGGTAGGCGTCTGCCAGCCGAGGCGGGAGTGGGGGCGTTCGGTGTTGTAGTCCATGCGCCAGGCCGCGAGCGTGGCGCGGGCATGGTTCAGGGATGCAAACAGCGTCTCGTTCAATAGCTCGTCCCGGAGGCGACCATTGAAGCTCTCGATGAAGGCGTTCTGGGTCGGCTTGCCCGGCGCGATGTAGTGCCAGTCGATCTTGCGGTCATCGGCGAAGGTCAGGATCGCGTTCGAGGTGAACTCGGTTCCATAGCATGTTGGGAATGACGCGCCGTAGAAGGTTATGGCCGCCTGCTGCGCAATTCTGGAGGCTGCGCAGGCGGCCATAACCGGGTCTCGGGT
>NZ_QGGW01000004.1 GCF_003148775.1 Roseicyclus mahoneyensis | reverse complement strand
CCTGCGTTTCGACATATTCTGATCTCCTCGTCTTGGGGATCAGCAGACCTCAGATCGTAGCTTCCGTCACTGTCCAATTTTCGGGGGGTAGCTCAAGGCGTCATTTTCCGCAGAGGTTAAAAGATCCCTACCCTCGACAGCAGTGCATGCTTTCGAAGCGCATCCAAAAGTGTTCGAACAACACGTCGCGCAAGCGCAAAAAGCGGGTGTGGTTTATGAGAATTACGCAATACTCGACCGCGATGGAAAAGCGACATTCAAGGTTCCGATCCGCGAAGATGGTCATGAAATTCGAGTGATGAGCAGCACGCGAGAGTTCGGGGCGCAGAAATTCGTTGAGTACGAGGTAAATGCACTCACATTGGACCAGAAATTCAACAACAACGCCGCTAGTAGTGCGGTGTGGATAGATGTTGAGGGTGCTGCCTTTGAGGTGATTGCTGGCGGGCAAACTTTCTTTAGGTCTTGCAAGATCGCATATCTTGAAGTCGAAGCGCAGCGTAGGTGGGCGGGCCAGCATATTTTCTCTGAACTTGTGCCTATTTTGGCCGAATTCGGCCTTCAACCAGTTATGCGTGACATACAGCGTTCAAAATGGCAGTTTAATGTGATTTTTCTTCACAAGGATCTTTTGACGGTTCCAGCCGTCGAAGACGCCATAGACCGTCATTTTGATCTTCTATTTTCGGCGTGACGACGGTTTAACAATGGGCTCAGAAGGCGTGCGCCCGTCCGTCCCAGGTCTCGAAGGCGCCCGTGCTGTTCGGATCGAGCACGGCGATGCGCGCGACCAGCCCCGACACCGACGCCTCCGTCCCGATCTCGGCTCCGTCGCCACCCATGTCTGTCCGCACCCAGCCGGGATGGTAGATGCCCACCGCGATGCCGCGCGGCTTCAGGTCGGTGGCGAGGTTGCGGCCCAGATTGATCGCGGCCGCCTTGGAGGCGCGGTAGATGTAGCTGCCGCCGGTATTGCGGGTCGAAGACCCCATCTGGCTGGCGATGATCGCGATTTTCGGAGCCTTGGCCCGCGCAAGGTTGGGCAGGAGCGCCTGCACCGTCAGAAACACACCGGTGACATTGACCGCGAAAGTGCTGGCCCAGAGCTCGGGCGCGAAGCCGTCGTCGAGGCTGTGCCCCTTGTCGAGATAGACGCCCGCGTTGCAGATCAGCAGATCGAGCGCCCGGTCACCCAGCTTGTCGGCCAGAACCCGCACCGACATCGGGTCGGTCACGTCGAGCCGCACCAGCCCCGGCGCGTCCCGTGCCGTCACGGTCACCTCCGCGCCCTCGGCCCGATACGCCTTGGCCAGCCCCGCGCCGATGCCCCGGTTCGCGCCAGTGATCAGAACATGCATCCGCTTATCCTCCTGTTGCTCGCCACAGGGGTAGCGGCCGACTGGGGGATTGCAAGCCGGACCGGCGCGCGCCACGCTGCCGCCCGACAGGAGGACCCCATGCGTTTTACCCTCGATGAGTTGCACGCCGCCCATGCGCTGGTCACCCGCCACATGGCGCCCACGCCCCAATACGCCTGGCCGCAACTGGCTGCCCGCACGGGGGCGGAAGTCTGGGTCAAGCACGAGAACCACACAGCGACGGGCGCCTTCAAGCTGCGCGGCGCAATCACCTTCATCGACTGGGTCAAGCGCACCTACCCGGACGCCCGCGGCATCTGCACCGCGACGCGCGGCAATCATGGGCAGGGGCAGGCGCGGCAGGCGGTGGCCGCCGGGCTGATCGCCAAGGTCTATGTGCCCTGCGGCAATTCGGTGGAAAAGAATGCCGCCATGCGGGCCTTTGGGGCCGAGGTGATCGAGCATGGCGATGATTTCGACGCCGCGCGCGAGGAAGCCTACCGCGTGGCCGAGGCCGAGGGGCTGGTGATCGTGCCGCCCTTCCACACGGAGTTGGTGCGCGGCGTGGCGACCTACGGGCTGGAGCTGTTCACCGCCGTGCCCGATCTCGACACGGTCTATGTGCCGATCGGCTGCGGCTCGGGCATCTGCGGCACGATCCTCGCTCGCGACGCGCTGGGGCTGAAGACCGAGGTGGTCGGCGTGGTGAGCGAGAACGCCCCCACCGCCAAGCTGTCGGCCGAGGCCGGGCGTCTGGTCGAGACCGACAGCGCCCGCACCTTTGCCGACGGTATGGCGGTGCGGGTGCCGGTTCAGGCGGCGCTCGACATCTACCGGACAGGTGCGGCGCGTATCGTGACGGTCAGCGACGCAGAAGTGGCCGAGGCGATCCGCATCTATTACCGCGACATCCACAACCTCGCTGAGGGTGCAGGGGCGGCGCCACTGGCCGCGCTGCTGCAGGAGCGGGACAAGATGATGGGAAGGAAAGTCGGCGTGATCTTGTGCGGCGGCAATATCGACACCGACTGGTTCTTGACCGTGATGTCGGGCGGCGTTCCGGCGGTTTAGCTCGGGGCTCTGCCCGAGGTTCTTGATCAGGGGGCTCCGCCCCCGTCGCCTGCGGCGCCCCCCCCCGGGATATTTTTGAAACAGAGAAGCAGGGCGTGCGCGTTACCCTTTACATGGGCTTAACGGTCGAGGTGTTTCGACGCTTCCTTGAGGGCGAAGGGTTTGAGCGTGGCGCCATGGGTGGCAAGCCAGCCCGTGACGCGGTCCGGGTCGCGTTTGGACAGCTCGCGCAGCCACCATGCGATCGCCTTCTGGATGAACCAGTCGCGGTCGGGCGCCAGGGTTTCGCACCAGCCTAGGACGCGGGTGCGCGCATCGGCCTCGGTCGCGCTGGGGTGGCGGGACTTGGTGAAGGGCAGGGTGAAGACCAGCGCGGCGCGGCGGGTCCACATGTGGGGTGCGGCGATCCAGCCTTCGACCTCGGTCAGGCGGGCGGGGTCTTGTTGCAGGCGCTTTTGCCCGCCCATGGCCACGGCATCGGCGATGGCCCAGCTGTCGAAATCGGGCACCAGCCCTGCGATGCAGGCCCAGGCGGCCGTATCCTCGGGGCGGAGGCGGGCCTGCACGAACAGCTTTCCGGCGCAGATCCGCGCCTCGAAGATGTCGCTGGCCCAGAGGCCTTTGGCAAGCAAGACGAGGCTCGGCTGGTCGAGGGATTTCCGCCAGATTTCCGCCAGTTCTCCGGTCAGGGCGTTGGACAGGCCCAGAACCTCGCGCGTCTGCTTGTGATAGGCGCGCATTTCGGCGGCGCGGGTCGGGTCGGCCTGGGCGCGGAGGGTGGCGATTGCGTCCTCGGCTCTCATCGCGGCCGCTCGATTTGCCAGTCGAGATGGGTGCGCACGGTGGGCCAATCGGTCGCGGTGATCGAATAGACCGCCGTGTCGCGGATCGAGCCGTTGGGCATGCGCAGATGGGCGCGCAAGATGCCGTCGAGTTGCGCGCCCAGCCGTTCGATGGCGCGGCGCGATTGCTGATTGAGGCGGTGGGTGCGGAATTCCACCGCAAGGCAGCCCCAGACCTCGAAGGCGTGGCCGAGCATCAGGCGCTTGGCCTCGGTGTTCAGAGGGCCGCGCTGGACCGAGGCGGCAAGCCATGTAGAGCCGATTTCGACACGGGGGGTTGCGTGGTCGATGTGCATGTAGGTTGTCATCCCGACTGGCTGGCTGTTGGCGTCCAGCACGGTGAAGGGGATCAACTCGCCCCGGTCACGCAGGCCAAGGCGGCGGTCGATTTCGGCCGCCATGCCCTCGGGCGGGGGCACGAACGTGTACCACAGCTCATGCAGGCGGCCCGCCGCCACATGTTCGGCCAGCGCGGCTCCATGGGCCTGTTCGAGGGGCAAAAGCCGCACATGGCGGCCCGCAAGCGTCAGGTCCGGTGGCCCTAGCCGGGTCACTCTACCGTCACCGATTTGGCGAGGTTGCGGGGCTGGTCCACATCCGTGCCCTTGGCGATGGCGGTGTGATAGGCCAGAAGCTGCGCGGGGATGGCATAGAGCATAGGCGCGGTCAGGCGGCTGGCCAGCGGCAGGACCAGCACGGCGCGCGTGCCTTCTGACGCAATGGCGGCCCCTGCGCTATCGGTGATCAGCGTGACCGGGCCGCCGCGCGCCATGACTTCTTGCATGTTCGACACGGTCTTGTCGAAGAGCCCGTCATGAGGCGCGATCACCAGCACCGGCAGGCTGCGGTCGATCAGCGCGATGGGGCCGTGTTTCAGCTCGCCCGAGGCATAGGCCTCGGCGTGGATGTAGCTGAGTTCCTTGAGCTTCAGCGCCGCCTCGAGGGCCGTCGCGTACATCACGCCGCGGCCCAGAAAGAGGGCGGATTTCGCTTCGGCCAGACCGCGGGCGATCCGCGCGATCTCGGGTTCCAGTGCCAGCACCTGCCGCATCTGGTCGGGGACATGGCGCAGCGCGTCCAGTTCGGCGGCGATCTGCGGGGCGGTCATTGCGCCGCGCTGGTGGCTCGCATGCAGCGCCAGCATCGCCAGAACGCCCAGCTGATTCACATAGGCCTTGGTCGAGGCGACCGAGACCTCGATCCCCGCAAGGATCGCCAGCGCCACATCGCTTTCGCGTGCGATCGACGAGGTGCCCACGTTCACAAGGCTCGCCACCAGATCGGCGCGGCCGCGCATGTAGCGCAGGGCCGCCAGTGTATCAGCGGTCTCGCCCGATTGGCTGACGAACAAGGCCAGCGTGCGCGGTGCCACCGGCGGTTCGCGGTAGCGGAATTCGGAGGCGACATCGACCTCGCAGGGCAGGCCCGCGACCTGTTCGAACCAGTATTTCGCCGTCAGGCAGGAATAATAGCCGGTGCCGCAGGCTACCAGCACGACCCGGTCGAAACGGGTGAAATCGAGCGCCTCGGGGAACACCGGCAGGTTGCCGGGCGCGTAGCGGGCCATCGCCTCGGCAAAGACCACGGGTTGTTCGTGGATTTCCTTGGCCATGAAATGCTTGTAGCCGGCCTTGTCGATCACGGCCGCGCCGCGTTCGATCCGGGCAAGCGGGCGGGTGACGGCTGTGCCATCGGCGGCGAAAACCTCGGCGCCTGCGCGGGTGACGAAGGCGTAATCGCCCTCGTCGAGATAGGTGATCTTTTCGGTCATGGGCGCAAGCGCGATGGCGTCAGAGCCCACGAACATCTCGCCCTCGCCATGGCCGATGGCCAAGGGCGATCCCTTGCGGGCCGCGATGATCAGATCCTCCTCGCCGTGAAACAAAAAACACAGCGCAAAGGCCCCTTCGAGCCGCGCGATGGTGGCCACGGCGGCCGCGCGCGGGTCCATGCCTTGCGCCATGAAGCGCGCGCAGAGATGGGCGACAGTTTCGGTGTCGGTCTCGCTTTCGAAATTCGAGCCTGACAGTTCCGCGCGCAGACCGCGGTAATTCTCGATGATGCCGTTATGGACCACCGCGACCGGGCCTGTCTGATGGGGATGGGCGTTGGCCTCGGTGGGCGCGCCATGTGTGGCCCAGCGGGTGTGGCCGATGCCGGCCTTGCCGGGCAGGGGCTCATGCACCAGCCGGTCGGACAGGTTGATCAGCTTGCCCACGGCGCGGCGGCGGTCGAGGTGGCCGTCTTGCAGTGTGGCGATGCCCGCACTGTCATAGCCGCGGTATTCCAGCCGTTTCAGCGCCTCGAGGATCAGGGGGGCGACCTCGTGGGTGCCTAGAATTCCGACGATCCCGCACATGGGCCTACCCTTTCCGTGATACTTTGATGGCGCGCAACCGCTCCATCAGCCGGACTGCCAGACCCGGCTTGTTGACCTGTTTCGCCCGGCCCAGCGCCAGCGCGCCGTCGGGGACGTTTTCGGTGATGACCGACCCGCTGGCCGTCATCGCGCGGTCGCCCACCGTGACGGGGGCCACCAGCATCGTGTCAGATCCGATGAAGGCGTGCCGACCGATTGTCGTGCGGTGCTTCATCACCCCGTCATAGTTGCAGGTGATCGTGCCCGCGCCGACATTGGTGCCCTCGCCGATCTCGGCATCGCCGATGTAGCTGAGGTGATTTACCTTGGCGCCTTCGCCGATCAGCGCTTCCTTGACCTCGACGAAATTGCCGATGCGGGCATCGTTCCCGATCTCGGCGCCAGGGCGCAGGCGGGCATAGGGCCCGATGACCGCGCCCGCGCTGACATGGCAGCCTTCGAGATGGGAAAAGGCGCGGATATGGGCACCTGATTCCACCGTGACGCCGGGGCCGAAAACGACATGAGGGTCCACCTCGGCATCGCGGCCGACCCAGGTGTCCAGCGCGAAGATGACCGTGTCGGGGGCCTGCATGGCAACGCCCGTCTCGATCATCTCGGCGCGGCGGGCGGATTGAAAGGCGGTCTCGGCGGCGGCGAGTTCGGCGCGGGAATTGATGCCCAGCGTTTCCCTCTCGGGGCAAAGGATCGCTGTGGCGCTCAGCCCCTCGGCCGTGGCAAGGCCGGGCAGGTCCGTCAGGTAATACTCGCCTGCGGCGTTGTCGTTGGTGACGCGGGCAAGCAGCCGCATCAACACCTGTGCATCGGCGGCCAGCAAGCCGGAATTGCAGGTGGTGACGGCCAGTTCCTCGGACGTGGCGTCCTTGGCTTCCACGATCCGCTCCAGACTGTCGCCGTTCAGGATCAGCCGCCCATAGCGGTCCGGATCGGCGGTGTCGAACCCAAGCACGACGATGTCATGGGTGGTGCGCGCCGCCTGCATCGCGGCAAGCGTTTCCGCCCGGACAAAGGGCGTATCGGCATACATCACAAGCACATCGCCCTCAAAGCCCGCCAGCGCACCCGCCGCCTGCAACACCGCATGTCCGGTGCCAAGCTGTGGGTCCTGCCGCACGCAAATGGCAAATGGCATCAAGTCGTCGACCGCCGCCTCGACCGCCGCCGCGCCGTGGCCGGTGATCACCACGATGCGCGCCGGCTCCAGCGCCGCGCCTGCAAACAGCGCATGGGCGATCAGCGGCATGCCGCCCAGCTTGTGCAGTGGCTTGGGCAGGTCTGAGTTCATCCGCGTGCCTTGCCCCGCGGCAAGCACGATAAGGGCGACGGGCCGGGGGCTGGCAGTTTCGGACATGGGAGCGCCTGCTTTCTTTTGGTTGAGCGTGTTTTACCGCAGGTGGGCCTTGGCGCAAGCGTGGGCTGCTTCACTTTGCCCGACACCCTGTTACAAGCGGGCGCGAAAACCCGCCGAAATCCCACCGAAAGGATGCCGATGCGCTGCGTGATCTTCGACCTTGACGGAACGCTGGCCGATACGGCGGGCGACCTGATCGCAGCTTGCAATGAAGCGTTGGGGGCGATGGGCCATCCGCCGCAACTGGTGATCGGGCAAGACGACGGCACGGCCTTGCGCGGGGGGCGGGCGATGTTGCGGCTGGCGGTCGACCGCTTGGGCGTGGGGCAGGGCGAGGCGCTGGTCGAAACCGGCTACCCGCTGCTGCTGGCCGCCTATGGCGAGGCGATCGACCATCACACCCGGCTCTATCCCGGCGCGATGGAGGCAGTGTTTCGCTTAAAAGACAATGGGGTAGCGGTCGGCATCTGCACCAACAAGCCCGAGGGTCTGGCCGAGACTCTGCTGACACGCCTTGGCATACGGGGCGAGTTTGCAGCGCTGGTGGGGGCCGATACGCTGCCGGTGCGCAAGCCAGACCCCGCGCCCCTGTTCGAGGCCGTGGCGCGGGCCGGCGGCGCGCGGGATCGGTCGATCCTGATCGGCGATACTTTGACCGACCGCGAGACGGCGCGTGCCGCCGGGCGGCCCTGTGCGCTCGTCACCTTCGGGCCGACGGGGCGGGCGGTGGCGGACCTGCAGCCAGAGGCCTTGATCGACCATTACGACGGGCTTGACGCGATCATCGACAGGCTGATTCCGTGAGGGGGCATTGACGAAGGCCGCGCGCCCGCCAATTCTGCGCTCATGGAAAAACCCGTCTTTACCGGCAAGTTCACCCAGCAAGAACCCATCCCCGAAGCCGCGATCGAGGCGGCGGTGGCCGTCCTGCGCTCGGGTCGGCTGCACCGCTACAACCTGATCGGCGACGAGGAGGGGGAGGTTTCCGCGCTGGAGCGGGAGTTTGCGGCCTATACCGGGGCGCGCTACGCGCTTGCTGTCGCATCGGGCGGCTACGCCATGGGCTGCGCGCTGCGCGCCTTGGGCGTGGGTCATGGCGACCGCGTGCTGTCGAACGGCTTCACGCTTGCCCCCGTGCCCGGCGCCATTGCCAGCGTGGGGGCCGAGCCGGTGTTCGTGGAAACGACCGAGGCGCTGACCATCGACATCGATGATCTGGCGCTCAAGGCGCAGACGTCGGGGGCCAAGGTCCTGCTGCTCAGCCACATGCGCGGGCATATCTGCGACATGGACCGGCTGATGGAGGTGGCGCGCGACCACGACCTGCAGGTGGTCGAGGATTGCGCCCATACCATGGGCGCCGCGTGGAAGGGCGTGCCTTCGGGGCGGCACGGGGTGATCGGCTGCTATTCCACCCAGACCTACAAGCACATGAATTCCGGTGAGGGCGGGCTGATCGTGTCGGATGATGCCGACGTCATGGCCCGCGCCATCATGTTGTCGGGTTCCTACATGCTTTTTGGCCGACACTCTGTGGGTCCTTCTGTGGATAGGTTCGAAAAGGTCAAGTACGAGACACCCAATGTCTCGGGCCGGATGGACCATCTTCGCGCCGCGATCCTGCGCCCGCAACTGGCAGACCTGCCCGCGCAGGTGGCGCGCTGGAACGCGCTTTACCGCACCATGGAAGACGGGCTGCGCAACCTGCCGGGCCTCAGGATCATTGAGCGGCCGCCGCAAGAGAGCATCGTCGGCTCGTCCTTTCAGGTCCTGTTGCCCGGCTGGGCGCCCGAGCGGGTGCGCGCGTTGGTCGCCGCCACGGCCCGCCGGGGGGTGGAGCTGAAATGGTTCGGCGCGCCCGAGCCTGTCGCCTTCACCTCGCGCTACGACAGCTGGCGCTACGCCCCGCCGCAGCGCCTGCCGAAAACCGACGCGATCCTTGCCGGGCTGCTCGACATGCGCCTGCCGCTGACCTTTTCGGAGGCTGACGCGCGCCTGATCGCCTCGATCATCCGAGACGAGGTTCTGGCCGCCGCCTGAGACCCGGGTGGGGAAACCCGCCATCGACCCTGGCGGAGGGTGCGCCTATCTCGGGACCACAATTGCCACATGAAGGCGCGCCCGATGACCCACCCCGCGATTCGTCCTGCCCTTGCCGCGACCCTCGCACTTGCGCTTGCAGGCCCTGTCAGCGCCGAATGGCGCAGTGCCGCCGGCCTTGGCGACGCGCCCTATGCCATCGGCGAGGGCAGCAACGATATCGCGCTGGTGTTGGATTGTGGCAACGGTGGCCTGCCCGCGATCTCGGTCGAGGGGCATGCCGCCACGATCCCGGAGGAGCTGTTCGTGATCTCGGTCACCGGCCAGCCCGAGGAATTATGGGGCGCCAGTTGCGACGGCTCAAGCTGCCTGCTCGACCTTGAATCGGTCGAGCGTGCCCGCCGCCTGATCGGCCAGCTGCGCGGGGGGGCGCGGGTCGAGATCGGGCTTTACCGGCGCGGCTTCATCTCGGAGATGTCGCTGCGCGGCTCTGCCCGCGCGATCGACCGCGTCACGCAGGCCTGCCCGATCTGAGGCTCAGACCAGCCGCGAATTTTCCTTGGCCGCGCGCACGAAGTCACGAAACAGCGGGTGCGGGGCGAAGGGCTTGGATTTCAGTTCGGGGTGGAACTGGACGCCAATGAACCACGGGTGATCCTCGACCTCGACGATCTCGGGCAGGCGGCCGTCGGGTGACATGCCCGAGAACTTCAGCCCCTGAGCCTCAAGCGCCTCGCGGTACTTGATATCGACCTCGTAGCGGTGGCGGTGGCGTTCCTCGATGGCAAGGCTGCCGTAAACCTCGGCCACCTTGGACCCGGCCTTGAGCACCGCGTCATAGGCGCCCAGCCGCATCGTGCCGCCCTTGGCATCGGTCAGCTTGCGGCTGACCTTGTGGTTGCCCTGCACCCATTCCTTGAGGTGGTAGACCACGGGTGTGAAACGCTTTTTCCCAGCCTCATGGTCAAACTCCTCGGAGCCTGCATCGCCCAGATCGGCCAGATTGCGCGCCGCCTCGATCACCGCCATCTGCATGCCCAGACAGATGCCCAGATAGGGCACCTTGCGGGTGCGCGCGAACTCGGCCGCCTTGATCTTGCCTTCGGTGCCGCGCTCGCCAAAGCCGCCGGGCACGAGGATCGCGTCAAACCCTTCCAGATAGGGCGCGGGGTCTTCACGCTCGAAAATCTCGGCGTCGATCCATTCGGCGCGCACCTTGACGCGGTTGGCCATGCCGCCATGGGTCAGCGCCTCGGCGATGGATTTGTAGGCGTCTTCCAGCTGCGTGTATTTGCCCACGACGGCCACGCGCACCTCGCCTTCGGGGTTGTGGATACGGTCGGCGACATCCTCCCAAATCGACAGGTCGGGACGCGGCGCGGGGCTTATCTGGAAGGCGTCAAGCACCGCCTGATCCATCCCCTCGCGGTGATAGGCCAAGGGCGCGTCGTAGATCGACGAAAGATCTTGCGCCGCGATCACCGCATCGGGGCGCACGTTGCAAAACAGCGCCAGCTTTTCGCGTTCCTTTTGCGGGATCGGCCCCTCGGACCGGCAGACAAGGATATCGGGCGCGATCCCGATGGAGCGCAATTCCTTGACCGAATGCTGCGTCGGCTTGGTCTTCAGCTCGCCCGAGGCGCGCATATAGGGCAACAGCGTCAGGTGCATGAAGATGCACTGGCCGCGCGGCTTGTCTTGGCTGAACTGTCGGATCGCCTCGAAGAAGGGCAGGCCCTCGATGTCGCCCACTGTGCCGCCGATCTCGCACAGCATGAAATCGACCTCATCCTCGCCGATGCGGATGAAATCCTTGATCTCGTTGGTGACGTGGGGAATCACCTGGATCGTCTTGCCGAGGTAGTCGCCGCGGCGCTCCTTCTCCAGCACGTTGGAATAGATGCGGCCCGAGGAAACGCTGTCGGTCATTCGCGCCGCCACGCCGGTAAAGCGCTCGTAATGGCCAAGGTCGAGGTCGGTTTCGGCCCCGTCGTCGGTGACGAAGACCTCACCATGCTCGAAAGGCGACATCGTGCCCGGATCGACGTTCAAGTAGGGGTCGAGTTTGCGCAGCCTTACGGTGAAGCCGCGCGCCTGAAGCAACGCGCCCAGAGCGGCCGAGGCCAGCCCCTTGCCAAGGGAGGAGACCACACCGCCGGTGATGAAGATAAAGCGCGCCATGTCAGACAGTCTCCCGTGTCGGGTGTATCGCGGTGCTTCCGCGAGCCAGTCCCATTCCCAGTACCACGGGATTTGATGGTAACAGGATTCGGCCAAGGCCCGCAAGCCGAACCGCTATATCCTGTTGAGCTCTGAGGCCAAGGCCCCAGATGTGCTTTGAATTTCTGGCTCGCTTCGACTCAGTCGGCGCGCGGCGGCAGGGCGGGCGCGTCACCCGTGACCGGCGGCAGCAGGTCGCCGGCGGACGGCAGCGCAGGTGCAGAGGCATCGGGCAGAAGTTCGGAGGCGGGCGCGTTGCCGATCCGGTCCAGCACCGAACCGCCTGAGGAATTCTGGGCCGCAAGGATTGTCAAGGTGATCGAGGTGGCCAGAAATGCGATGGCGAACGCCCATGTCAGCTTGCCCAGCGCGGTCGCGGCCTGTCGGCCGGTCATCACGCCGCCACCGCCGCCCATGCCCAGGCCGCCGCCCTCCGAGCGCTGCAACAGCACCACTCCGATCAAGCAGATCGCGAGGATCAGATGGACGACGAGGATCACATTTTCCATGGGCGGGGTCCCTTTGCGAGGCCGGGCTCGTAATTTCGCGTCTCTCTATGGGATGCGGCATGCCGCCGCAAGTCCCACACTGACAACCATAGCGCGAGTTACGGATCGTTGCGCAAGTGTTTTGTTTCATGTGAAGCGAAAGACAACTTCGTGTGCAAAAGTATACCGCGCGGGCCCTCTGACCGCGTTTTCCGACCAACTGCGGCAGCATGTCGCACCTCGGAGGGTGTGTGGGCGTCTTTGGGCGAGACTCCGCTTTCCACCCGGGCCGCGCCCCGGTATAGCCGCCCGGGGCCGCAGAACCGGAGGATCCGCCATGGCTAATGTCGTCGTCGTTGGTGCCCAGTGGGGCGATGAAGGCAAGGGCAAGATCGTTGACTGGCTGTCGGAGCGCGCCGACGTAATCGCGCGCTTCCAAGGCGGCCACAACGCCGGCCACACGCTGGTGATCGACGGCAAGGTCTACAAGCTGAACGCGCTGCCCTCGGGCGTGGTGCGGGGTGGCAAGCTCAGCGTGATCGGCAATGGCGTCGTGCTGGACCCCTGGCATCTGGTGGGCGAGATCGCGGCGATCCGCGGGCAGGGCGTCGAGATCACGCCCGAGACGCTGATGATCGCGGAAAACACGCCATTGATCCTGCCGATCCATGGCGAATTGGACCGCGCCCGCGAGGAAGCGGCAAGTGCGGGCACCAAGATCGGCACGACGGGGCGCGGCATAGGGCCCGCCTATGAGGACAAGGTTGGCCGCCGGTCGGTGCGCGTGGCCGATCTGGCCGATGACGCGACGCTGGTCGCCCGCGTCGACCGCGCGCTGCAGCACCACAACCCGCTGCGGCGCGGTCTTGGCATCAGTGAGGTCGACCGCGACGCATTGCTGGACCAATTGCGCGCCATCGCGCCCGAGATCTTGCCCTATGCCGCCCCTGTCTGGAAAGTGCTCAACGACAAGCGCAAGGCCGGCAAGCGCATCTTGTTCGAGGGCGCGCAAGGCGCGCTGCTGGATATCGATTTCGGCACCTATCCCTTCGTCACATCGTCCAACGTGATCGCGGGGCAGGCCGCCACCGGCGTCGGCGTAGGCCCGACCGCCATCGACTATGTGCTGGGCATCGTGAAGGCCTACACCACCCGCGTGGGCGGCGGCCCGTTCCCGACCGAACTGATGGACGCTGATGGTGATCGTCTGGGCGAGCGGGGCCGCGAATTCGGAACCGTGACCGGTCGCAAGCGGCGCTGCGGCTGGTTCGATGCCTGTCTCGTGCGCCAGACCTGCGCCACCTCGGGCGTCAAGGGTATCGCGCTGACCAAGCTCGACGTGCTGGACGGGTTCGAGACGCTGAAGATCTGTATCGGCTACGATCTGGATGGCCAGCGCCTCGACTATCTGCCCACTGCCGCCAATGCGCAGGCGCGCTGCACGCCCATCTACGAGGAAATGCCCGGCTGGTCCGCCTCGACCGAGGGGGCGCGCAGCTGGGCCGACCTGCCGGGCGAGGCGGTGAAATACGTCCGTCGCATCGAAGAGTTGATCGACTGCCCGGTGGCCCTACTCTCCACCTCTCCCGAACGTGACGACACGATCCTTGTGACCGACCCGTTCGTGGACTGACCTGACGACGAACCCGGAGGGAGCACCATGGCGCTCAGCTACAAGAGCCGGCGGCGCCTGTCGCTGCTCATTCTGTTCTTCGGCCTGCCGGCCTATATCGCGCTGGCATGGTGGATCGTGAGCCTGTTCGAGCGGCCCTCACTCTGGATCGAACTGGCAATCTACATTGGTCTGGGCGTGATCTGGGCGATCCCCCTCAAGGCGGTGTTCAAGGGCGTGGGGCAGGCCGATCCGGACGCACCGCGCGACGAATGACACCGCTGTAATGCAAAGCGCCCGCTGCAGGGTCCTGCGGCGGGCGCTTGCGCGTCTTGGCAAGGGGATCAACCGTCGTTGCGCGGCTCCACGAGGCGGAAGGCACCGCGCGCCACGCGTTCGACCCGGCCACGGCGCATCAGGCTGCCAAAGGCATGCAGCATGTCTTCGCGGCTGATCGAGTTGTCCGTCGCCTCCGAGATCATCCGGAACAGGTCGGGGCGGTCGAAGGTGCTGGTGCCAAATTCCTCATCAGCGTAGCAGGCGGCCAGTTCGACAACCTCGTCGATTTCGACCGCATCGCTGGCCTCGAGCCGGAGCGCAAAGCGCTCGCTGTGGGTCAGGGCGATTTCGGCGTAGTTGACGGTGTCCTCTTCGATCTGCGCGGCGGTCTCGGCCGTGTTAGCCGTGGCGGTGGCAGAGATCGGCGCGGGCGCAGGCTGCTCTGGCGCGATGGCCGGCGTCGGGCGCGGCTGCGGCGCGGGGGCGGCACGCAAGCTTGGCGCCGGCGCAATCTCGGCTTCGGCTTCGGTGTGGAAGGCTTCGGCGGCATTGCCGGCGCGGCCAAGGCTCATGATCATGCCGGCGCGCTGGGCCAGTTGGGCAAGGCTGTTGGCCATCTGGCGCGGCTTGGGCATGGCGGACTCGGGCGCGGTCTCGGCAAGACGCAGCGGGCTGGCCATCTCACCGGTGCTGACGCGGCGGGGGCGCACGGGCTCGCCGCGGGCCGCGCCAGGCTCTTCGGCATCGACACGAAGTTCCGACACCAGCACCAGCGGTGCCGGGCGGCTTGTCTCGCCACGGCGGCGAGTGACATCGACGCGCACCCGGCGGGGACGCATCGCATGGGCCAGATCCTCACGGTAGTCGCCAGTGCCGTCATCCTCGGTTTCCGGACCGTCGGGGGCAAGCTGCTGATCGGCGCTGCGCGCGGCAACGGCGGCCTTGAGATGCTCGATATTGGCACGGCGGCGCGTTGTGTCGGCATCCGACAGGCGGGCATCGGTTGCGTCGAACAGGCGATCGGCGTCGGGTTCGTCTGCCAGCATCCGCAGGTCATGTGCGGTGGCTTCGGCGTGCTCGGCCGAGATCTGCGGCGCGGTCACATCGGCCGATGTTGCCTCGTCGGCGCGCAGCGTGGCGCTGATGGCGGCGAGCGCCGCATCGTCGTCAAGAGCGGCACGAAGCGGTTCCGGATCGGTTTCTGGGGGGCGCACGGCCTCCCGGGCGGCCGGGATCGCGGCGGCGACCGTCGTTGTGGCCGTGGCCGTGGCTGCGGCGATGGCTGCGGCGATGGCGGCATCGTCGTCGGTGGGGGCGTTGTCATTCTCGAAGCCGGTGTCGGCGTCGTCATAGGCACCCAGATCACCGTCTTCCGCCGTCAGGCCCATATCATCGCCATGGCCTGCATAGATGTCGGCCGCGAGTTCCGCATCCTCGATCTCTGCCATGCTGGTCGCGGCGCGGCGGATGCTGGCAAGCCGTTCGGCGACCGACGCGCCGTCCAGCAGTGCGGCATCCGCGAAGAAGCCGTCATCCTCGAGGTCGGTGGCATTCTCGCCGTCGACCGCGCCGAACAGGTTGTCGTCCTCGGCCAGATCTTCGGCGGCGTCCTCGTCGTCCTCATCTTGGTCGAACATGTCGTCGGCCATGGCGGCGGCGACGGCTGCAAGCGTGTCGATGCCGACAGGGGCCTCGGGCATGCTCTGCAAGGCATCCTCCGCCTCGGCGGTCGCGTCCTCGGCAAGAGCCACAGGCAGGCTGTCATCGGCGAGGGCGCTTTCGTCGGCGTCATCGTCCTGCGCCTCGACGTCGAGTTCTGCGACAATCTCGGCGTCTTCATCCTCTTCGACGTCGTCTGGGATCTCTGCAGGCGCGGCCGGGATCTCTTGCGCAATCACGGCAAGGTCTTCGGCGGCCTCATGCGCCTCGATCACGGGCTGGGCCTGTGCGTCGGAGGTCTGATCCTCGGGGGCGATTTCATCCTCGTCCGCCTCTGCGACGGACGGTGCGTCGGTTGCGGCGGTTTCGGTCGTCTCGGGCTCGGCCTCGGCCTCGGACTTCGGCACCGGGGCGGCGGCGGCCATCACGGCTGCGGCTTGTGCCACGGGGGCGGGGGCGGGCGCCGGTGTTGCGGGGGCCTCGTCGTGCTGGCGCAGCAACAGACCGCTTTCCATCATCCGCGCCTCGACCCGGCGCTGGATTGCAGCCTCGGTGATGCGGTGCAGCATCTCCGTGTCCGGGGTGGGCGGCTCTGCGCCGAAATACCTGTCTTCGGCGGCAAGGTCGCGGAAGTATTCCGCAATCGCCTTCATCGCATGGAACGGTTCGTCGAACCCTTCCAGGGTGCAGGAGAAGGTGCCATAGGACACCGTGAGGATCTTGTTCGCGTCACTCATAGGTCTCAACCATTCTGCTCGACCGGACGAGGCCGGATTTTCTTACCTGTTGTTTCTTGGCTACCAAAGTGATTCCCCACAAAGGCGACAGGAATGGGGCCTTTCAAAGGAGATTATTCCGAATATGGGCAACAATGTGCCATCGGATGCGCCGCTGTTTTGGTCCGACACGGGTGTGACGCTGCTTGGCGGCGGGCATTTGGGGCCGGGGGATCTGGCCGCGGCACTGGCCCTTGCGCCGCGTCTGGTGGCGGCCGATGGCGGGGCCGCCGCGGCGCTGGACGAGGGGCGCATCCCCGAGGCCGTCTACGGCGACATGGACAGTCTGGCGCAAGAGGCGCGCGCCCGCCTGTCGCCGGGCACCGTTCACGCGATCCTTGAGCAAGACAGCACCGATTTCGACAAGGCGCTGCGCCATATCCGGGCACCCGTGGTGCTGGCCGCCGGGTTCACCGGCGACAGGGTCGATCATGAACTGGCTGTCTATCATGGGCTTGTGGCGCGACCCGAGGCGCGCTGCATCGTGATCGGCGCGCGCGATCTGGTGCTGCATGCGCCGCCCGAGTTGGTCCTCGACCTGCCGGAAGGCACGCGTCTGTCGCTTTTCCCGATGGCCCGGGTGACGGGCCGCGACAGCGGGCTCGAATGGCCCATCGCGAATGTCGTCTTCGATCCGGCCCGCCGTATCGGCACCTCGAACCGCATCAAGCGCGCGCCGCTGCAGCTTGTCTTCGACACGCCCGGCATGCTGGTGATCGTGCCGCGGGACCATCTGGGCGCCGTCACGGCCGCCGTAGCGGCCGCGTCAGTTTGGTCTCGCACCAAGGACGCAGGTTGGGTATGAAAGATGCGTGACAGACCCCGGCACAGGACCCGTCAGCCCATGACCGCAGCGCTTTCGCCCATAGACAAGGCCAAATACATCGCCGCCCGCCGCGCGGTGGAATTCGTGGAGGACGGGATGCGCGTGGGCCTTGGCACGGGCTCGACCGCCGCATGGATGGTGCGCTGTCTGGGCGAATTGATCCGCGACGAAGGGATGAAGATCACCGGCGTCGCCACCTCGGCCCGCACGGCGGAGCTGGCGCGCGAGGTCGGTGTGCCGGTCAAGACGCTGGACGAGGTGCGCTGGCTCGATCTGACGATCGACGGGGCGGATGAATACGACCCCAACCTCAACCTCATCAAGGGTGGCGGCGGCGCGCTGCTGCACGAGAAGATCGTGGCGACGGCGTCCGACCAGATGGTGGTGATCGCGGACCTGTCGAAACAGGTCGACACGCTGGGCGCCTTTCCCCTGCCGGTCGAGGTCATCCCCTTTGGCTGGCAGACAACCAAGGCGCTGATCGAGGAAATGCTGTCGAATGTCGATGTGCTGGGCCGCTCGGCCAGCCTGCGGCTGAACGGGGCCGAACCCTATTGCAGCGACCAGGGGAACTTCATCCTCGATCTGCATCTGCGCCGCATCGCCAACCCCGCGCAATTGTCGCTGGTGCTCAACCAGATCCCCGGTGTGGTGGAAAACGGGCTGTTCCTCGATATCTGCGACGTGCTTGTGATCGGCAATGCCGACGGCACGGTGGAGGTGCGCGACATCAACAACGGCACGGTTGAGCATGAGCGCATCGATATCACCGACACCGAGAACCTGTTCGTCGACAGCGCGGAATAGACGCGGTCGACAGCGACCCCGTCAGGCTGGCATCGGGCGCGCGTCCGTGAAATACCCTGACCGCGACGAATGGCAGGAACGGCAAGACCCTCATGACGGTATTTGACTATGACCTTTTCGTGATCGGCGGCGGTTCGGGCGGCGTCCGCGCGGCCCGTGTGGCGGCGGCGACCGGCGCGCGCGTGGCGCTGGCCGAAGACAGCCGCATGGGCGGCACCTGCGTGATCCGCGGTTGCGTGCCGAAAAAGCTGATGGTCTTTGCAAGCGAATACCGCGAGATCTTCGCCGACGCCCGCGCCTATGGCTGGGATGTGCAGGACGGCGAATTCGACTGGGCGCGGTTTTCCGGCCATCTGAATTCCGAACTGGACCGGCTCGAAGGCGTCTACCGCAAGCTGCTGGAAGGGTCGGGAGTGCAAATCTTCGACAGCCGTGCGCGCCTCGCGGATCCGCATACCGTCGCGCTGGCGGACGGCGGCACGAAGACCGCCAAGCATATCTTGATAGCGACCGGCGGCCGCCCGCAGCGCCCGGACATGCCCAATGCCCATCTTGGAATGGTCTCGGACGACCTGTTCCAGATGGAAAGCCTGCCCAAGTCCATCTTGATCGTCGGCGGCGGCTATATCGCCTGCGAGTTTGCCTGCATCCTCAACGGCCTCGGCGTCGAGGTCACGCAATTTTACCGCGGCGCCCAGATCCTGCGCGGCTTCGACGAGGAGGCGCGCGGCCTGATCGCCGACCAGATGCAGGCAAACGGAATCGCGCTGCATCTTGGTACCAATATCGTCGAGATGGCGCTGGCCGATGCCGAAGGCCCCAGCGACCCGCACGGCATGGGCGCGCCGATGGCCGAACCTGACCAGACGCCCAAGGGCGGCACGCGTGGAGAGGTCCGGGTCAAGGGATCCAACGGGCTGGAACGCCGCTACGACGCCGTCCTCTTCGCCACCGGCCGCACACCCAACACCGCCGAGATGGGGCTGGAGGAGGCGGGCGTGCAGATCGGCCGCCGCGGCGAGATCGTGGTGGACGACTTCAGCCAGACCGCCGTGCCCTCGGTCTACGCCATCGGCGATGTCACCAACCGGGTGAATCTGACGCCCGTTGCGATCCGCGAGGCCATGGCTTTCGTCGAAACGGTGTTCAAGGGCAACCCCACGCCGGTCGATCATGACCTGATCCCGTCGGCAGTCTTTACCCAGCCCGAGTTCGGCACCATCGGCCTGACCGAGGAGGAGGCGCGCGACATCGAGCCGGTCGAGATCTACTGCACGTCCTTCCGGCCGATGCGCACGGCCTTTGCCGGACGGCCCGATAGGGTGCTGATGAAGCTCGTGGTGTCCAAGGCGACGCGCAAGGTTCTGGGCTGTCATATCGTCGCGCCCAATGCGGGCGAGATGATCCAGCTGGCGGGCATCGCGGTCAAGATGGGTGCCACAAAAGAGGATTTCGACCGCACGGTTGCGGTTCATCCGACGATGGCCGAAGAATTGGTGACGATGAAAACGCCGGTGCGTACGGGTTGAATTGACCACAAAAACGCACAGCTTGCGGTGCAATCCGGGGCAGATGCCCCATATACACGACAATGACGGCGAGAGATGTGAGGGGAACGACGATCGATGGCTGGCAATAATGGCGGACCTTGGGGCGGCGGTGGCGGCTCCGGCGGCGGCGGCGGTGACCGCGGCAACAACGGCTCTGGCGGTCCGGGCGGTCGGCGTCCCGGTGGCTCCGAGCCGCAGATCCCGGAACTCGACGAGATCGTCCGCAAGGGTCAGGAACAGTTGCGCGTCCTGATGGGCGGGCGCGGAGGCCGGACCGGAGGCGGCGGCGGCGGTGGGGACAACCCGATCAGCCCGCGCACGATCTGGATCGCAGGGCTTGTTGCGGCGGTCGGGTTCTGGCTGTTCAACTCGGTCTACACGGTTCGCCCCGAAGAACAGTCGGTGGAACTTCTGTTCGGCGAATTCTATGCCGTCGGCGAGCCCGGCCTGAATTTCGCACCCTGGCCGGTCATCACCGCCGAGGTCGTCAACGTCACCTCCGAACGGACCGAATCCATCGGCGCCAGCCGTCAGGGATCGGGCGACGATGGATTGATGCTGACCACCGACGAGAACGTCGTCGACATCGACTTCCAGGTGGTCTGGAACATCACCGACCCGTCCCTGTTCCTGTTCAACCTGCGCGATCCGGAAATGACCATCCGCGCCGTCGGGGAGGCCGCGATGCGCGAAGTCATCGCCGCGTCGCAACTGGCGCCAATCCTGAACCGCGACCGTGGCATCATTGCCGACACTGTTCTGACCCTTATTCAACAGACGCTGGACAGCTACGACAGCGGCGTGAACATTGTCCGCCTCAACCTCGACCGCGCCGATCCGCCGGTCGAAGTGATCGACGCGTTCCGGGACGTGCAGGCCGCCGAACAGGATCGCGACCAGCTCGAGCGTCGTGCAGACGCCTATGCCAACCAGGTTCTGGCGGGCGCGCGCGGTGAAGCAGCCCAGATCCTCGAACAGGCCGAAGGCTACCGCGCCCAGGTCGTGAACGAGGCGCAAGGTGAAGCGTCGCGCTTTCTTGCGGTTCTGACCGAATATCGCCAAGCGCCCGAAGTGACGCGCCGCCGCCTCTATCTCGAAACGATGGAGCGGGTGCTGGGCGATGTTGATCTGGTCATTCTCGACCAGGCTGGCGACGGCGCCAACGGGGTCGTCCCGTACCTGCCGCTTGACCAGTTGCGCCGGAACCCTGGCACCACCACCACGACGGGGAGCTCGAACTGATGCGCCGTATAACCTATATCATTCCCGTCATCGTGCTGGCGGCCGTCGTCTTGCTGAGCTCGGTCTTCGTGGTCGATGAGCGCCAGCGCGCGCTTGTCCTGCAATTCGGCCAGATCCGTCAGGTGATCGAGGAGCCGGGCCTGAACTTCAAGATCCCGTTCATTCAGGAAGTGGTCTATTATGACGACCGCATCCTGTCGATCGACACCGCCACCATCGAGGTCACTCCGTCGGATGACCGGCGTCTGGTGGTCGACGCCTTCGCCCGGTTCCGCATCAATGACGTCGTGCAGTTCCGGCAAGCTGTCGGTGCCGGCGGCATCCGTGCTGGTGAGGAACGGCTCGAGGGGATCATCAATCCCACGATCCGGGCTGTCCTCGGTGCCGATGGGGTGACCTCGAATACGATCCTGTCCTCGGAACGCTCGCGGCTGATGGATGAGATCACCACCTCCACGCGGCTCCGCGCAGCGTCGCTCGGGCTCGAGGTGCTCGACGTGCGGCTTAAGCAGACCAACCTGCCGGTCCAGAACCTCGAGGCGACCTTTGCCCGAATGCGTGCCGAACGTGAACGCGAGGCGACCGACGAACGCGCCCGCGGTGAAGAGGCCGCGCTGCGTGTCCGCGCCCAGGCGGACCGGACCGTGGTTGAACTGATTTCGGACGCGCGCCGCGAATCCGAGATCATCCGCGGTGAGGCCGACGCCGAACGCAATGCGATCTTCGCCAACGCCTTCAACCAGGATCGGGAGTTCTTTGAATTCTACCGCTCGATGACAGCGTATGAACGCGCGTTGATGCAGCGCAACTCGACCATGGTGATTTCGCCGGACAGCGAGTTCTTCGAATATCTGAGCGGCTCCGGCGTTGCGGTGCCCGCGCCCTTCCAGTAACGCCGCCGAAATGCTGCTCTGGGCGTTCATACTGGGGCTTGGCATGGTGCTTGTGATCGAGGGGCTGGTGTTCGCACTGGCCCCTTCGCGTCTTGAGGACCTGTTGCGCGCCCTTGCGGCGATCCCGGTGGAAACCCGGCGCATCATCGGTCTGGCCGCTATGACGCTGGGCGCGGTGCTGGTATCGTGGGCCCTGAGCTCGGGGCTGCTGTGACCACCCTCCGGTCAGCGACCCACTGCCGGGTAGGCAAATCCACCTTTGCGCAAATCCAAACGCCGTGACACGATCCCGGAAATGGCCTGTCTGCGGGTCGGATCAGAGATGCTCACGCCGACGTGACGGATGTGTCACCGGCAATTTGAGGCCGGGGATTGAACCCGGCGATTTCCGACCGAATATCAGAGGGGTCCGGGGGCAGGTGACGTGCCCGCCCCGGCATGGCTGACAGGAGGGAAGTTCGTGACGATCCAACAGTCCCAAGACCCGCGGCAAGCGCCCCGTGCCCGCGCGATTGCCGCCCCACGCGATGCGGGTCAGACGCTATACCGTCGCGCCCTCTTGGCACTGATCGCCGCAATGATCGTGCTGGCGGCGATTGTGGCCAGCGGGCCTGCGCGGGCACAATCTGCCCCGCCCGCCACGTTCGCCGATCTGGTCGATCAGGTTGGCGATGCGGTCGTCAACATCACGACCTCGGCCGTGGTCGCCGGTCGGCAAGGCCCTGGCCCGATGGTGCCCGAGGGCTCGCCGCTTGAGGATTTCTTTAACGACTTTCTCGATCGGCGAAACCCCGAACAGGGCCCTCGTCGCAGCCAGGCGCTGGGCTCGGGCTTCGTGATTTCCGAGGACGGCTATATCGTCACGAACAACCACGTCATCGAGGGTGCCGACGAGATCTTGATCGAGTTCCGTGGCGGCTTCACGCTTGAGGCTGCGCTGATCGGCACCGACCCCAACACCGACATCGCGCTTCTCAAGGTCGAGGCAGATGCGCCGCTGCCGTTCGTGCCCTTCGGCGACAGCGACGCGATGCGCGTGGGCGATTGGGTCATGGCCATGGGCAACCCGCTGGGGCAGGGCTTTTCTGTGTCGGTCGGCATCGTCTCGGCCTCGGGCCGGGCACTGTCGGGCACCTATGACGACTACATCCAGACCGATGCTGCCATCAACCGAGGCAACTCGGGCGGGCCGCTCTTCAACCTTGACGGCGAGGTGATCGGGGTCAATACCGCGATCCTGTCGCCCACCGGCGGGTCCATCGGCATCGGATTTGCGATGTCCTCGGACGTGGTGACCAATGTGGTGGCGCAACTGCGCGAGTTCGGCGAGACGCGGCGCGGATGGCTGGGGGTCCGCATTCAGGACGTCAGCGCCGACATCGCCGAAAGCATGGGCCTTGAACAGGCACGTGGCGCACTTGTCACCGACGTACCCGAGGGTCCGGCGCGGGCAGGCGGGATCGCCGTAGGCGACGTCATCCTCAGCCTCGACGGGCAGGACATCGTAGACACCCGCGCCCTTGTCCGCATGGTCGGCGAAAGCGCCGAGGGTCAGACTGTGCGCATCATCGTGGTGCGCGATGGCGCGACAGAGACGCTGAACGTGACGCTTGGCCGCCGCGAAACGGCCGAAGGTGCCGCGACACCCACCGCACCCGATGGCACGCCCATTCCGACCCCCTCTGCCGAGGTTCTGGGGATGGAACTGGTTCCGTTGACCGACGAGCTGCGGCAGCGTCTGGGCGCGCAAGGCGTGTCGGGCGGTCTTGTGGTCGAGGCGGTGGACCCTGCCTCGGACGCCAGCGCCAAGGGGCTGGAACCCGGCGACATCATCACCGAGGTGGCGCAGCAGCCCGTGACCACCGTTGCCGATTTTGCGGCGCGGGTAGAGACAGCGGTCGATAACGGGCAGAAGTCCATCCTGCTGCTGATCCGCCGCGCCGGAAACCCGCGCTTCGTGGCGATCAGCCTCGAGAACTGACGCGGGCCATGTCCCAAGGCAAGGGCTCTGGCGCGATGCAAGGGCCCTTGTCGCGAAAACCTCAGCCCTGCCCGCCGCCCGCGGCCAGTTCCGGGTTCCATAGCGACAGGCCCAATTGCTGCGCCGCGGCCAGCGACAGGATCGTGCTGTCCAGCCCCTGTGGCTCTTGATAGGCGCGGATTGCGCGCTCCGTCCGGCGGGTCATCTCGCCCGTAACGGGACCCTGATACAACCCGCGCGCGGCCAACGCGCGTTGCAGCGAGGCGATGAACTCGGGATCGCCCACCTGCATCTCGCAGGGGATCTGGAACCACAGCTCGCGCCGTTCACGGATGATGCGCTGCTGACTCTCGCTGACGAAGACGCCGGGTTCCAGCACACGTCCGTCGCTGGCGATCTGCGGCGGTTGGATCATCACCTGTTCGGTCACCGTCTCGATCACCGCCGGCGTCGATTCATTGGCGTAGCACGCGCTCGGGTCGGCATCGGGCGGGCCTGCACCACGCATGACCTCGATGGCGCCTTCGCCTGCACTCAGAGGTTGGGAAAAGGCGCTGCGGTCGCCTGCGGGCATGCAGGCGGTCAGGGCCAAAAGCCCGGGCAGAAGGAGGCTGTGGCGCATAGGGAGGACTGCTCGCCGCGTTTTATTCTTGGTTCCACGATACCCTGTTTCGCCCCGCCGCGAAAGCGCCCTGTCGCTCAAGGCTGGTCGGCGGCGCGGGTCGGCTCGTGCAGGCGCACCAGATCGTCGAGCAGCGCCGAGATATCCTCCACCTCCTCTGCCACCACATGGGTCACGCCCGACTGCCGCTGCACCCGTCCCGTGACCCTGAGCAGCCGCCCCGCAATCACCGCGCGGCGGAAGCGTTGGTAGATCTTTTGCCAGACCACCACGTTGCAGACCCCGAACTCATCCTCCAGCGTGACAAAGATCACCCCTTTGGCCGTGCCCGGCCGCTGCCGCACCAGCACAAGCCCCGCCACCGCCACCCGCGCGCCCTCGGGCGGCAGATGCAGCAGGTGGTGCGGCAGGCAGACCGGCGCGCGCGGCCAGTCGGGGGGGGACAGTAGGGGCTCCATTAAGAACAAATGTAGAACATTCAGCCCGTGGCGCAACCCGTCCAATTCGGGCTGGAAAGCGCGCGTCCCGCGTATTACGTCACGACCGACCCATTCAGACCGCCAGAGCAGGGAACCCCATGGCCAGGATCACCTATATCGAGCATAACGGAACCGAACATGTCGTGGACGTGCCCAACGGCCTGACCGTCATGGAAGGCGCGCGCGACAACAACATCCCCGGCATCGAGGCCGATTGCGGCGGCGCCTGCGCCTGTTCCACCTGCCATGTCTATGTCCACCCCGATTGGGTCGCCAAGCTGCCCGAGATCGACCCGATGGAAGAGGACATGCTGGAGTTTGCCTACCAGCCCGACACCACCCGCTCGCGCCTGACCTGCCAGCTCAAGGTCTCGGACGCGCTGGACGGTCTCGTGGTACAGATGCCTGAAAAGCAGATCTGAACGGCTGTGGCGGCGCCGCGACAGCCCACCCGCTCGTGGCGCGATCCTGCCCGCGGCGCAGGGCTGGCGGCAGGCCTGTGGCTGGCGGCGACCGGCCCGGCCCTTGCGCAGACCGGCTACGCCGCCGCCTACGAGGGGCCGACGACGCGCTACCCGCACGGCGTTCTGGGTGATGATGTCGAATATACCATCCTTGCGGTGACCCTGCCCGATGGCCGCACCCTGCGCAGCGCATGGGATGCGCCCGTGGTCTTCGAGGATCTTGCCCCGCGCCTTGCCGATCTGGACGGCGACGGGCGCCCCGAGATCGTGACAGTCGAATCCCACGAGGAACATGGCGCACGGCTTGCGATCTGGCGCATCGGCGCCGATGCGCTGCACCCCCTTGCCAGCACACCGTGGATCGGCCAGCGTTTTCGGTGGCTTGCGCCGGTCGCCGCAGCCGATCTCGACGGCGACGGTGCCATGGAACTGGCCTATATCGACCGCCCACATCTGGCCCGAACCCTTCGCGTCTGGCGCATCGTCTTCGACGGCTCTGACAGCGCCACCCTGACCGAAGTCGCGGCCCTGCCCGGCCTCACCAACCACCGCATCGGCGAGGCCTTCATCACCGGCGGCCTGCGCGACTGCGGCAACGGCCCCGAGATGTTGACCGCCAACAGCGACTGGTCGCGCGTGAGGGCCACCGTCCTTCTGCCCTCAGGCGATCTGGTCAGCCGCGACATCGCCCCTTTCTCGCCCTCCGCGATGGCCGAGACACTCGCCTGCCGCGACTGAGGCCTGCCGCTTCATCTTTCCCCAAATATGCAAGCCCGGCCCGCCATCCCGCACCCCCGCCGGGGTTGACTTCACCGCGCACCGGCGGTCTATCGGCGCGACGCCAGATCCGCCCGAAGGGACCCATGATGCACGCCTATCGCAGCCACACCTGCGCCGCCCTGACCGCCGCCGATGCCGGTCAGACCGTCCGCCTTTCGGGCTGGGTGCATCGCCGGCGCGACCATGGCGGGGTCATCTTCATCGACCTGCGCGACCATTACGGGATCACGCAGGTGCTCTGCGATCCCGACAGCCCGGTCTTCGCGCAGATGGAAAAGCTGCGCGCCGAATTCTGCATCCGCATCGACGGCGTGGTGAAGGCGCGTGATGCGGCGCTGGTGAACCCCAAACTCCCCACCGGCGAGATCGAGGTCTATGTCCGCGATCTCGAGGTATTGGGGGCCGTCACCGGCGATCTGCCGCTGCAGGTCTTCGGCGATCAGGACTACCCCGAGGAAACCCGGCTGAAATACCGCTACCTCGACCTGCGCCGCGAGGCGATGCAGGCCAACATGGTGCTGCGTTCCGACGTTGTTTCCTCGATCCGGCGGCGCATGTGGGATCTGGGCTTCCGCGAATACCAGACGCCGATCATCACCGCATCCTCCCCTGAAGGCGCGCGCGATTTCCTCGTGCCGTCGCGGCTCCACCCCGGCAAGTTCTACGCCCTGCCGCAGGCCCCCCAGCAGTTCAAGCAGCTCCTCATGGTCTCGGGCTTCGACCGCTATTTCCAGATCGCGCCCTGTTTCCGCGACGAGGATCCGCGCGCCGACCGTTCGCCCACGGATTTCTACCAGCTCGACATGGAAATGTCGTTTGTCGAACAAGAGGATGTGTTCGGCACCGTCGGCCCGGTGCTGCAAGGCGTGTTCGAGGAATTCGGCGGCGACCGCCGCGTCGATCCTGCCGCCCAATGGCCGCGCATCTCCTACGCCGAGGCGGCGCTGAAATACGGCACCGACAAGCCCGACCTCCGCAACCCGATCGAGATGCAGGTGGTGTCCGAGCATTTCGCGGGCTCGGGCTTTGCGATTTTTGCGAAGATCCTCGAGCAAGACGGCACGCAAATCCGCGCCATCCCCGCGCCCACGGGCGGCTCGCGCAAGTTTTGCGACCGCATGAACGCTTGGGCGCAGGGGCAGGGGCTGCCGGGAATGGGCTACATCTTTTGGCGCGACGCGGAGGATGGGTCGCTTGAGGCCGCAGGCCCCTTGGCCAAGAACATCGGCCCCGAGCGGACCGAGGCGATCCGCGCCCAGCTTGGCCTCAAGGCAGGCGATGCCGCCTTCTTCCTCGCCGGCAAACCGTCGGAATTCGAGGCCATCGCGGGACGTGCCCGCACCGCCATCGGCGAGGAACTGGGCCTGATCGACCAGACCCGCTTCGCCTTTGCCTGGATCGTCGATTTCCCGATGTACGAAAAGGACGAGACGACCGGCAAGATCGACTTTTCCCACAACCCGTTCTCGATGCCGCAAGGCGGGCTCGACGCGTTGTCGGGCGATCCGCTGGGCGTCTTGGGCTACCAGTACGACCTTGCCTGCAACGGCTACGAGGTCATCTCGGGCGCGATCCGCAACCACAAGCCCGAGATCATGTTCAAGGCCTTCGAGCTGGCGGGTTACGGCGCGGATGAGGTGCGCAAGCGTTTCGGTGGCATGGTCAATGCCTTCCAGTTCGGCGCGCCGCCCCATGGGGGATGTGCGGCTGGCATCGACCGGTTGGTGATGATCCTTGCAGGCACCTCGAACATCCGCGAGGTCATCTTGTTCCCGATGAACCAGCGCGCCGAGGACCTGATGATGAACGCGCCCTCAGATCCGACCAGCGACCAGCTGATGGAGTTGGGGCTTAGGGTCATTCCGCGGGATTGATCCACAGCTTATCCACAGAGTGTTGGATTTGTGCTAGTTTTGGTAAAAAATGGCCTGATCTATCTACCTTTTGATCGGATTAATTCGCGGTCTAAGGCCGGCACACTGGGCGCAAACTTCACATCGCCATCGGCAAACCCTGTATCCGGCTCGACAGCGCGTGGCGCAGGGTGCTGCGCCCGTCTTGATCTAGCGCTGGAGTCATGCCGTTGGCGCAATCCTCCAGCCCGTCGTCGCGGGCCGTGCGCGCCACGCCCAGCAGGAACCGCCGCAGGTAGCCCACCGGCGGATCGTCCAGCGCCAGCAGCTCCATCGCATGGGTCAGATCCTCGCGGTAGGCGATGAGGTCGGGCGTGACGGCGCCCGGCTCCACCAGACGCGGCAGGCGCGGGCGCATCGCCTCGGGCATATGCTCGAGGATGGCGGCCTGAAACAGCGCCAGCGCCTCGACCGGTTTGGGCAAGAAGCCGTCGGCGCCAGCCGCGCGCGCCTCGGCCTCGGCGGTGTCGCGGTCGGCGCCAGAGGTGCCCAGCAAGATCGGGACACGCGGCCGCATCGCGTGGATGCGCGCGATCAGGTCATGGCCCGACCCGTCGGGCAGCCCCAGATCGACGATGGCAACCGATGGGCGGTAGACATTGAGGTGCCGCTCGGCGGATGCGATACAATCTGCGCGCCGGATGCGCGCGCCCGAGCGCAGGCACAAGAGCCGCATCGCCTCGGACGCGAAGCGGCTGTCCTCCACCACCAGTATGGTCAGGCCGAGAAGGGGCCGTTCGGGCGTGGGCCGCGGGCGAAAATCCATATGTGTCAGGTCGTCATCCATGTGTCGTCCCCTGTCCGATGCATGCCAAGCGACGCCAGCGCGCCGAATCTCCGTCACCGTCCCAGTAAAGCCGCTCAAGGTTGACCCCCGGTTAATGCGGCCGCCTGCGGCGCTTCACCCCTTGGCTTGCGGGGCCATGCGGGCCATATCTCGCCCACGCCAAGCAGGAGATACCCCCATGATCGGCCGCCTGAACCATGTCGCCATCGCCGTCCCGGACCTAGAGGCCGCCTCCGCGCAATACCGCGACACGCTGGGTGCCAAGGTGAACCCGCCACAAGACGAGCCCGACCATGGCGTGACCGTCGTGTTCATCGAACTGCCCAATACCAAGATCGAGCTTTTGTATCCCCTGGGCGAAAACTCTCCGATCCAGGGGTTTCTCGACAAGAACCCTTCGGGCGGCATCCACCATGTCTGCTACGAGGTCGACGACATCCTCGCCGCACGCGACCGCCTTCAGGCTGCAGGCGCGCGGGTGCTGGGCACCGGCGAGCCCAAGATCGGGGCGCATGGCAAGCCCGTGCTGTTCTTGCATCCCAAGGATTTCAACGGGACGCTTGTGGAACTGGAGCAGGTCTGATGGGCGTTGTCACCGGCATCGTGCTTTACGCAATCATCTGGTTCATGACGCTGTTCGTCGTGTTGCAGGTGGGTGTGACCAGCCAATCCGACACCGGCGAGCGGGTCATGGGCACCCATGGCTCGGCCCCGGTGAACCCTCAACTCAAGCGCCGTTTCTTGGTGACCTCGGGCGTGGCGGCGGGGATCTGGGCCGTGATCGCAGGCGTCATCTTGTCGGGCGCCGTCACCATCGACGACATTGACCTGTTCACGCGCTTCGGGATGGGGCAACCCGATTGAGCATGTGATAGAGGTGGGTAAAGGTCGCAGCCCCAAGGATCGGGACCAGCAGGTTGACCACCGGGATCGTCAGCGGCACCGCCATCAAGACGCCCGCCGCAAACAGCGTGCCTGAATTGCGCCGCCGGAATGCCCGCGCGCCCGCCGCATCCGTCCGACGCAGGGCGACAAGCTGGCCGTATTCCCGGCCAAGCAGGAAGCCGTTCACGACCCAGAACAGCAGCGGCGCAATCGGCGCGAAAAGCAGGTAGCCGACCAGCGCCACGAGGTTCACGCCGATCACCACGCCAAGGAACCGCGCGGCATCCCCCATCCCTTCGAGAATGCCGACGCTGCGCGCTTGGGGAAGGTCGGGGTAATGCACATCCTCGACCGCATCGGCCACCTGTTCGAGGAATATCCCCATGAAGGCCGAGGCGACGGGCACCATCAAAAAGACCGACACCAGCAAGAAGAGCGGCACCGCCGCCCAGCTGATCGCGGTCTCGGCCCAGGTGATCTCGCCGATCCAAGGCAGGTTGAAGGTGTCGGGCATGATGAGGCCCACCAAGGTGACGAAGCCGATGTAGAAGCCGATGAGCAGCACGAGCGTCAGGCCGACGCCAAGGCCCAGCACCATGAGGAACCGGCGGTCGGACAACTGGCCGAGGGATTTGAGAAAGGCCTGCAGGATCATGTGTCGATCCACTCGGTGATCGCGTCGAGATCGGGCCGGGGCCGGTCGGCGGGTTGACCCTTGGGCGTGCCAAGATGCACAAAGCCCGCCACGGATTGCGGCGCCTCAATCCCAAAGGCCACGCGCAGGAAATCGGGGTCGCGCGCCATCCAGCCGGTCAGCCAATGGCCCGAGAACCCTGCCGCCTCGGCCGCGTTCACAAGGCTTAGGCAGGCCAGCGCCGCGGTCTGTTCCTGTTCAATAACCGGAATGGGGGTGCCTTCGCGCGGCGTGCAGATCACCGCGACCGTCATCGGCGCATCGTCGAAGGCCGCGGCTTGTTTTGCCAGCTTGTCGGGATCGCGCCCCTGATCTGTTCCAACCTCGCGCGTGATCCGGGCCAGCCGGTCCACGGCGGGCTTGCGCAGAACGGCGAAGCGGAAGGGCACGAGCTTGCCGTGATCGGGCACGCGGGCGGCGGCGGTCAGCAGGCGCGTAAGCGTCGCGTCGTCGGGAGTGGGGGCCGACAGCATCCGTACGGGAACCGAGCGGCGGGTCAGCAGGAAATCGAGGGGGGTGCGTGTATCCATGCCGCTCATGTCATGGCTCGAGCCTGGTCGATCAAGGGGAAATGTGGACGTTGCCCGCGGCGACCGGAGAACCGGGGTTTTCCGGCCCGAAAAACGCGTTTTCCGGGCGCCCCGCCCAGCCGTCAGGCCGTTTTCGGGGCGGCCTTGGC
Source organism: Roseicyclus mahoneyensis (assembly GCF_003148775.1). Taxonomy (GTDB): domain Bacteria; phylum Pseudomonadota; class Alphaproteobacteria; order Rhodobacterales; family Rhodobacteraceae; genus Roseicyclus; species Roseicyclus mahoneyensis. The sequence goes on along the minus strand of NZ_QGGW01000004.1, from coordinate 361,392 downwards.
CTTGGGCTTTGCCGCAGCCTTGGATTTGGCGGCAGCCTTTGGCTTTGCGGCGGCTTTCGGTTTCGCCGCGGCCTTGGCTTTGGCGGGCGTCTTGGCTTTCGCCTTGCCCTTGCCGCCCTTGGATGCCTTTTCGGCGATCAGCTCCACCGCCTGTTCCATGCTCAGCGCCTCGGGCTCCACATCCTTGGGCAAGGTCGCATTCACCTTGTCCCATTTGACGTAAGGCCCGTAGCGCCCGGCCATTACCTGAACGGGACCGCCATGTTCGGGATGCTCACCCAATTCCTTGAGCGGGGCCGCAGCTGACCCGCGCCCGCTGCGCCCTGCAGCCTTGGCCGCCAGCAATTCCACCGCCCGGTTCATGCCGATGGTCCAGACCTCGTCGACCTCGGGCAGATTGGCGTAAAGCGGCTTGGCGGCCTCCTTGGCCTTGTAGCTCACATAGGGGCCGAAGCGCCCGATCGCGGCCTCGACCGGCCCACCATCCTCGGGGTGCGCGCCCACCATGCGCGGCAGCGTGAGCAGTTTCAGCGCCTGTTCGAAATCCATCGCCTCGGCCGACCAACCCTTGGGCAGCGAGGCGCGCTTGGGCTTGGGATTATCCTCGGTCGCCTCGCCCAGTTGCACATAAGGGCCAAAGCGGCCGTCACGCAGCGTCACGGGTTCCGAGGTGTCGGGGTCCACGCCCAGCATCTTGCCGTCCAGCCCGATGCCGGTGCCATCCTCGCCCTCGGGATTGGGGGGGCCGAAGGGGCGGGTGTAGCGGCATTCGGGGTAGTTCGAGCAGCCGATGAAGGCCCCGCCCGAGCGCGCCGTGCGCATGGACAGACGGCCCACGCCGCAGACCGGGCAGCCGCGCGGATCCGACCCGTCGGGGCGCGGCGGAAAGAGGTGAGGCGCCAGCACGTCGTTGATCTTTTCCAGCACATCGGTGATGCGCAATTCCGCCGTTTCCGACAGCGCGGCCGAGAAATCGCGCCAGAAGGCATCGAGCACGTCCTTGTAGGCCCGGTCGCCCGCGCTGACCTCGTCAAGCTGGTTTTCCAGATCGGCGGTGAAGTCGTATTCGACATATTTGCCGAAATAATTGCCCAGAAAGGCCGTGACCAGCCGCCCCTTGTCCTCGGGGATCAGGCGGTTCTTGTCCTTGCGCACATAGCCGCGCGCCACGATCGTGTCGAGGATGGAGGCATAGGTCGAGGGGCGCCCGATGCCCAGCTCCTCCATCCGCTTGACCAGCGTGGCCTCGGTGTAGCGCGGCGGGGGCTGGGTGAAATGCTGCTGGCCCAAGACCGCGCCATCGGCGGACAAAAGCGCCGCGTCGGCCTTGCGCAGATCGCCCTTGGGCTCTGCGTCGATCACGGCGTCATCCTGGGCCGCCAGTTTGGACCATTCGCCTGCAAGCGCGCCCTTGGCAGGGGTCAGCTTGTCGCCCTTGGACACCTGCGGCAGGCGGCGGCTGTCCTCGTCGGCCTCGTCGTCGCGGCCTTCCTCATAGACCTTGAGGAAGCCGTCGAAGAGCACGACCTGACCGGTCGCACGCAATTCGACTTGCGCGTCGGCGCTGGCGACCGTGACGGTCGTGCGTTCCATCCGGGCGGCTTCCATCTGGCTGGCGATGGTGCGTTTCCAGACGAGCTCGTAGAGCTTGCGCTGGTCATCTTCCGACAGGCGAATGTCGCCCGGGGCCTTGGCCATGTCGGTGGGCCGAATGCATTCATGCGCTTCTTGCGCGTTCTTGGCCTTGTTCTTGTACATCCGGGGCGCGGAGGGGACGTATTCGGCGCCATAGCGGTCCTTGATCGCGTCGCGCGCTGCATGAACCGCCTCGGGCGCCATGTCGATGCCGTCGGTCCGCATGTAGGTGATGTGGCCCGCCTCATAAAGACGCTGCGCCGCGCTCATCGTCTGGCGCGCGCCCATGCCGAACTTGCGGCTGGCCTCTTGCTGCAGGGTCGAGGTCATGAAGGGCGGGGCGGGGTTGCGGCTGGCCGGTTTCGCCTCGACATCCGTCACGGCCAATGCGCGCGAGGATACCGCCTGCACCGCCAGCCCCGCCTCGGCGGCGGTGGCAAGATCGTAGCGGTCGAGCTTTTTGCCCCTCAGATGGGTGAGCCGTAGCTCCAGGCTCTGGCCGCGCGGCGTGTCGAGCATGGCGCGGACCGACCAGTATTCGCGGGCGCGGAACGCCTCGATCTCCATCTCGCGGTCGGTGATGATGCGCAAGGCCACCGATTGGACCCGGCCCGCCGATTTCGCGCCTGGCAGCTTGCGCCAGAGGACCGGGGAAAGGTTGAAGCCCACGAGATAGTCGAGCGCGCGGCGTGCCAGATAGGCCTCGACCAGTTCCATGTCGACTTGCCGGGGGTTCTTCATCGCCTCGGTCACGGCCGTCTTGGTGATCGCGTTGAACACCACCCGGCTGACCGGCATGCCCGCCTTGATCGCCTTGCGCTGTGTCAGTGCCTCTTGCAGGTGCCAGCTGATCGCCTCGCCCTCGCGGTCGGGGTCGGTCGCGAGGATCAGGATGGGGTCGTCCTTGAGCGCGTCGGCGATGGCCTTTACGTGTTTCTTGCTATCGGTCGCGATCTCCCACTCCATCGCGAATCCCTGGTCGGGGTCGACCGACCCATCCTTGGAGGGCAGGTCGCGGACATGGCCATAGGACGCGAGAACCGTGTAATCCTTGCCCAGATAACCATTGATTGTCTTGGCCTTGGCGGGCGATTCGACGACGACGACGGGCATGCAAAACTTCCTGTTTGGCCGGGGGGCCGTGTGGCGGCGGACCATGTGGGGTCAGGCCCCGGCTTGTCAATGCGGCAGGGGATGGGGGCAAAACCCCTCATTTACAATGAGGAATTTTCCGGCTGCCGCGCGGCAGAGGCGGTGTCGGGCCAGGATCCTCGTCAGGTTCGGGCGACAAGGCCGCCTGCGCTGCGGGTGATCCGGCCTGCCATTTCGAGGATCGCCAGCGCCTGAGCGACCGCGCGGGGCGGGTGGCCCAGATCGCGGATCAGCTGATCCTCGGCGACCGGGGTCTCGCCCAGCGTGGCAAGTATCGCACCCTCGACGCCGCCCTCGGGGGCCTTTGGCGCGGGCGTGGGGGACGGCGTCGCCGCGCTGTGTCTGACAGGTGGCGAAACCGCCCCCCCCAGCGCCTCGATCACATCCTCGGCGCTGCGCACCAGAACGGCGCCATCGCGGATCAGCAGGTTGCCGCCGCCTGCGCGGCTGTCCATCGGGTGGCCGGGCACGGCCATCACCTCGCGCCCTTGTTCCAGCGCCATCCGCGCCGTGATGAGCGAGCCGGACCGCACCGCTGCCTCGACCACGATCACCGCGCGCGACAGCCCCGCCACGATCCGGTTGCGGCGCGGGAAATGGCGCGCCTGCGGCTCAAGGCCAAAGGGCATTTCGCTCAGTGACAGCCCCTTGGCCCCGATGTCGCGGGCCAGATCGGTGTTCTCGGCCGGGTAGATCACGTCAAGGCCGCCGGCCATCACCGCGATGGTCCCGGTTTCCAGCGCGGCGCGATGGGCCAGCGCATCGATGCCGCGCGCCAGACCGGAGACCACCACGAAGCCAGCGGCGCCCAGTTCGGCCGCAAGGCTGCGCGCCATCCGCGTGCCGAGCGCCGAGGCGTTGCGCGTGCCGACCAGCGCCAGCATCGGGCGGCAGAGCAACTCGGTTCGTCCCTTGGCCCAAAGCACGGGCGGCGCATCGGCGATCCCGGCAAGGTCCTCCGGGTAATCCGGGTCGCCAAGGCAGAGCATCCGCGCGCCCGCCCGTTTCGCGGCCTTGAGTTCGGCCAGCGCCACGGGTTCGGGGCAGGGGGTGTAGCCATCCACGCCGGCCGCGCGCGCGATCTCGGGCAGGGCCTGCAAGGCGGCCGTCGCCGCGCCATGTTCGCCCATCAGCCGCAGATAGGTGGCCGGTCCGACGCGGCGTGACCGGATCAGCCGCAGACGGGCAAGGCGTTCACCATCGCTGCCCGCAGGGGCGGGCACGTAGGTGCCCGGCGCGTCATGAAACGCGTCATCACTCCAGTCGGTGGCGCCGGAGGGGCGGGGCAGCAGGGAATCGGTCAAGGTCCACATCGCTGCAGGGTTGCGCGAACGGGTTAACGGAACCTTACCAGCGAAGCGCGACCGCATTGAAACTGCACTTTGACTGCGCGCAGATCCCTGTCAGGCGCCCTCCGCCGGTGGGATCAAGGCGTCCGGGCACAGCCACCGCGTGGCTGACCACAAGACCAGCACGTGCAGGACAATCACCGGGGTCAGCGCAATCACCGCCATGACGGCCGCGGCGGTCTGGTCGCTCCAGTCGATCAGCCCCGCAACCGCCAGCGGTACGCCCGTTCCGGCGATCAGGGCGCTTGCCCACCCCGCAACGCCCAGACGCAGCGCCCACATCCCGACGACCAGCGCTGCAGGAACGACAAATATTCCGACAAAGGGCGCCAGCACCAGCATTCCGCCATAAGCGCCGATCACCCCGGCCACAGGCTCGGGCGATGTGGTCATACCAAGCACCGTGATCAGCAGGATCATCGATCCGCCGACCAAGGCCGGGGCAAGCCATGTGATCAGCCCGATCAGCACGATCTGCCCGCCCCCAAGCAGGCGGTCGCCATCGCGTCGGCTCCGAAACAGCGGTGTGAAAAACGCCATCGATGCCGCGCGCGATCAGGCGGCCGACCCGCCGACGGTCAGCCCGCCGATCATCAGCGTCGGCTGGCCCACGCCCACCGGCACCCATTGACCGGCCTTGCCGCAATTGCCCATGCCGGGGTCCAGCGCCATGTCATTGCCGATCGCCCGGATCTGCTGCAGCGCGGTCGCGCCATCCCCGATCAGGGTCGCGCCTTTCACGGGCGCGCCGACCACGCCGTTCTTCACCCGGTAGGCTTCGGTGCAACTGAACACGAACTTGCCGTTTGTGATGTCGACCTGACCGCCGCCAAAGCCTACCGCATAGATCCCGTCCTTGAGGTCGGCCAGAATTCCCGCCGGGTCCGCGTCGCCGCCCAGCATGTAGGTGTTGGTCATCCGCGCCATCGGCGCGTGGGCATAGCTTTCGCGCCGCCCGTTGCCGGTGGGGGCCACACCCATCAGCCGGGCCGATTGCCGATCCTGCATGTAACCCACGAGGATGCCGTCCTCGATCAGCACGTTCCTGGCCGACGGCGTGCCCTCGTCATCCACGCTGATCGAGCCGCGCCGGTCAGGGATGGTGCCATCGTCCAGAACGGTGACGCCGGGGGCGGCTACGCGTTGGCCCATCAGACCGGCAAAAGCCGATTGCTTCTTGCGGTTGAAATCCCCCTCGAGGCCATGACCCACCGCCTCATGGAGCAAGATGCCGGGCCAGCCGGGGCCAAGCACCACATCCATCACGCCCGCGGGCGCGGGCACGGCGGACAGGTTCACCACCGCGATGCGCAATGCCTCGCGCGCGATCCCCTCCCAATGGGCGCGACCCATCAGGCGCGCCAAACCGATGCGCCCGCCGCCGCCCGCGCTACCCGATTCGCGCCGGCCGTTTTCCTCGACGATGATCGACACGTTGAGCCGCACCATCGGGCGCACGTCGCGCACCCGGCCGCCTTCGGGGCGCAAGATCTCCACCTCCTGATGGGATGCCGCCATCGAGGCCGAGACCTGCACCACCCGGGGATCGAGCGCGCGGGCATAGGCGTCGATCTCGGCCAGCGTGTCGAGCTTCACGCCAAACTCCGCCCCCGCCATCGGGTCGGCATCGGTGTAGAGCCGCGCATTGGTGCCCTTGGGGGCCGCGGCCATCATGCCGCCGCCCGCGCCGATCGCCAGCCGCGCGGTCTCCGACGCGCGCCGCAAGGCCGCTTCGGAAATCTCGGTGGAATGGGCATAACCGGCCACTTCGCCCTTCACCGCGCGCAAGCCAAAGCCTTCGGCGGCGTCATAGCTGGCGGTCCTGACCCGGCCGTCATCGAACAGCAGCATCTCGGACCGGCGGCGTTCGAGGAACAATTCGCCATCCTCCGCGCCCTCCGTCGCGGCCCGCAGGATCGACAGGGCCGCGCCCTCGTCCAGATGGGTCTCGAAGGGGCGGAACGGGGTGGGGTCGGACATCGGGCCTCCGGGGGTGTTTGCTGCAATTGCAAAATGATTTGGATCAAGTTTGCCGGGGGTGAGACATTTAGACCAAATGCCTTGGCCCGCCCACAGCTATATGGTCCTGCTCAGACAGAACGCAACGGTATGCCGACCGCGACCACAACAGGGCGGCACATCGGGAACGACAGGACAGACCGACATGACGCTTCGCAAGACGCTGACCGGCCTATGGGCCGGTATTGGTGCAACCCTGACCGCCGGCGCGGCAGCAGCGCAGACCGCCGGTCTGCGCGAGGGGCTCGAAATCATCGGCGCGCCGACGCCGGGCGCCATGGGCTTTCAGCCCGGGGTGACGGAACTGGCTCGCGATATCCGCGCGCTCGATACCTTCTTGCTGGTCATCATGGCGGTGATCGTGCTTTTCGTGACCGCGCTGCTCTTGTGGTCGATCTTTCGCCACAACGAACGGGCCAATCCCGTGCCCGCGACCTTCACCCACAACACCAAGATCGAGGTGACATGGACGGTCGTGCCGCTGGTCATCCTGGTCGTCATCGGCGCCTTCTCGCTGCCGGTTCTGTTCAAGCAACAGACCATTCCCGAGGCCGATGTGGTGGTCAAGGCGACGGGCTACCAGTGGTATTGGGGCTATGAATACCCCGAGCATGGCATCGTCTACGACAGCTTCATGCTGCAAGAACACGAGCTTGCGGAATTCGGCTATGGCCGCGACGAATACCTTCTGGCCACCGACACAGCCATGGTGGTGCCAACGGGTGCGACCGTCGTGGTGCAGGTGACTGCCGCAGACGTGATCCATTCCTGGGCCATGCCAGCCTTTGGTGTGAAGCAGGACGGCGTTCCGGGCCGTCTGGCGGAACTGTGGTTCGAGGTCGATGTCGGGCAGGAGGGCGTGTATTTCGGCCAATGCTCCGAACTGTGTGGCGTGAACCATGCCTATATGCCGATCACAGTGTTTGCCGTGACACAGGCCGAATATGACGCATGGATCGCGGGTGAGGCGCAGGCGTTCAACAGCATCGGCGACATGCGCGCGCCAATTGGCACCATCGAGCTGGCCTCGGCCGAATGATGCGATCGGCCGGGCGTCCTGCCCGGCCTGTCCTGCCGGCCGGCACAGACCTCCGGCCCACCCAGAAAGATCAAAGACCCTAAATGACCGACCTGACCACAAACACCACCGCGAAAGCAGCCGAAGGCGAGGCCGGTTTCGGCGACTACATCGCGCTTCTCAAACCGCGGGTGATGTCGCTGGTCGTGTTCACGGCGCTGGTGGGCCTCTTGGTCGCGCCTGTGCAGGTCGACCCGATGATCGCGTTCACGGCGATTCTCTTCATCGCCTTGGGCGGCGGGGCCTCGGGTGCGCTGAACATGTGGTATGACGCCGATATCGACGCCGTGATGCGCCGCACCGCGCGCCGCCCCGTGCCTTCGGGAAAGGTCACGGCGGGCGAGGCGCTGTCGCTGGGGCTGTGGCTTTCGGCGATTTCGGTGGCGATGCTGGGGCTGGCGACCAACTGGCTGGCAGCGGGCATTCTGGCCTTCACCATCTTTTTCTACGCGGTCGTCTACACGATGTGGCTCAAGCGGGCGACGCCGCAAAACATCGTCATCGGCGGCGCGGCGGGTGCCTTTCCTCCGATGATCGGCTGGGCGGCCGCGACGGGAACTGTCAGCGTCGAGGCCGTGCTGATGTTCGCGCTGATCTTCATCTGGACGCCGCCGCATTTCTGGGCACTCGCGCTGTTCATGAAATCGGATTACCATGAGGCCAAGGTGCCCATGCTGACCGTGACCCATGGCCGGGCCGAGACGCGGCGCCAGATCCTGATCTACACCTTCGCCCTTGTGCCCGTGGCGTTGGGCCTCGGGCTGACCTCGGTCGCGGGGCCGGTCTATCTGGCGGCGGCACTGGTGCTGAACCTCATCTTCCTCAAAGGTGCCGTGGCCATCTGGCGCCGTGCCGAGGCGCAGGCCGAGGCCGATGCCTATGCCGTCGAAAAGCGATTCTTCCGCTTTTCTCTCTATTACCTTTTCCTGCACTTCGGCGCGCTTCTGGCCGATGCCGGTCTGCGAACCTGGGGGCTTGCCTGATGCCGATCACCGAGACCCATGACCTGCACAAGCGGCGGTTTGGTCGCAACTTGGGCGTTGCGCTCAGCCTTGTGGGCTTTGCCGCCATCGTCTTCGGGTTGACCGTCGCCAAGATCCGCGAAGGCGCCTCGATGGAGGCCTTCGACCACACGCCCCGGGTCTCGATCACGCCGCCGGTGGAGACCGGCCAATGAGCGCGCCCGCCAAGATGTCGAACGCAGCGATCGTCACCCGTCTTTTGGGCGTGGTGGTCCTGATGTCGGGCCTCGCCTGGGCGTCCGTGCCCTTCTACGACTGGTTTTGCCGCGTGACGGGCTTTGGCGGCACCACGCAGGTGGCCGATCAGGGCAGCGACCTGATCCTCGACCAGACGATCCGGGTGCGCTTCGACGCGTCGCGCGCGCGAGACATGCCGTGGGAATTCCGCGCGATGCAGCCGCATATGGACATCCGCATCGGCGAGACGGGGCTTGCCTTCTACGAAGCCTACAACCCGACCGACCAGCCCATCGCAGGCACCGCCAGCTTCAACGTCGCACCATTCGAGACGGGCGGCTATTTCGTAAAGATCGCCTGCTTCTGCTTTGAATTGCAGGTTCTGCAGCCCGGTGAACGCGTCGAGATGCCGGTGACCTTTTTCGTCGACCCCGCCATCCTCGATGACCCCGAGGCGCGGGGTACGCCCGCCATAACGCTGTCCTACACGTTCCATGTGACGGACATGCCCGAAGATTATGCCGCGCTCGCCACACCGGCGCCCGTGGCCAACTAGAGACAAAACCGGACCGAGGACGACACCCATGGCCCACGCCAAGAACCACGACTACCATATCATCAACCCCTCGATCTGGCCGCTGATGGCCGCGGTCGCCGCCTTCATCATGCTCTTCGGGGCGGTGAACTGGATGCATGGCGGCGCGCCGTGGATGTTCGCGATGGGGTTCGTGGCCACGCTTTACGTGATGTTCGGCTGGTGGGCCGATGTGGTGGCCGAAAGCAGCGCGGGCGACCACACGCCCGTCGTGCGCATCGGCCTGCGCTACGGCTTCATCATGTTCATCATGTCCGAGGTGATGTTCTTCGTCGCCTGGTTCTGGGCCTTCTTCAAGCATGCGCTCTACCCGATGAACAGCTATGAGGCGTCGCAATACATCCCGCCCGAGATCTACGCTGTCGACCCGTTCCACCTGCCGCTGATCAACACGCTGATATTGCTCTTGTCGGGCTGCGCCGTGACATGGTCGCATCACGCGCTGGTGCATGGCGGGTCGCGCAAGGATGTCGCCAACGGGCTGATCATCGGCGTCGTTCTTGGTCTGGTGTTCACCGGCTTGCAGGCCTTTGAATACTACGAGCTGATCGCGCATTACGGTTGGAACTTCAGCGGCGACAAGTTCTTTGCGACCTTCTTCCTCGCCACCGGTTTCCACGGGATGCATGTGGTCATCGGCACGATCTTCCTGTTCATCTGCTGGCTGCGGGTGCTCAAGGGGCATTTCACCCCCGAAAAGCACATCGGCTTTGAGGCGGCGGCCTGGTACTGGCACTTCGTCGACGTGGTCTGGCTGTTCTTGTTCCTGGCCGTCTATATCTGGGGTCAGGCGGTTGTGATCGGCTGAGGCAAAGCTGGGGGCGCTGCCCCCCGCCGCGCCTTGCGCGTCTCCCCCCGGGATTTTTGGAAAACGAAGAAGGCGCGCGTTAACCTTGATGAAACGTGAAGGCCTGCCCCAAGCGGCGGGCCTTTTCCTTGGAAGGCAGGACCATGGGGCGTGTGATCAGTGTGCTGGTGTTCGGCGCGGTGGGGGTCGCCATCCTCGTGTCGCTGGGAATCTGGCAGATGCAGCGGCTGGCGTGGAAAGAGGCCGTGCTGGCCGATATCGAGGCGCGCATCGCGGCCGCTCCGGTAGCCATGCCCGACGCGCCCGACCCCGAGGCGGAGCGTTATCTGCCGGTGCGCGCCACGGGCGTGATCGGGGAGGCGACCGTCCGCATTCTGGTCAGCCAGCGGCGCATCGGGGCGGGCTATCGCCTGATCTCGGCCTTGGAAACCGCCGAGGGGCGGCGCGTGCTGGTCGACAGGGGCGTGCTGCCGGTCGCCGAGGCCCTGCCGCCCGTCCCCGAGGGTGCTGTGACCGTTACCGGCAACCTGCATTGGCCCGTCGAGCGCGACGGCTTCACCCCGGAAAATGACCTTGCCGAAAACATCTGGTTCGCCCGCGACGTCGCCGCGTTGGCAGATCATCTGGGAACCGAGCCGCTGCTGCTCATCGCCCGTGAGATATCGCCGTCTGAGCCGTCGGTCACGCCCTTGCCTGTCACCATCGAGAATATCCCCAACGATCACCTCAACTACGCCATCACCTGGTTTTTGCTGGCGCTGGTGTGGTTGGGGATGACACTGTTTCTGCTCTGGCGTATCAGGCAGCGACCAGACTGAGGGACACCTGCGCCCATGCGCTACATCTCGACCCGGGGGCAGGCCCCGGCGCTCACCTTTGAAGAGACAATGCTGACCGGGCTTGCGCGCGACGGGGGCCTTTATGTGCCCGAGACGCTGCCGCGCATGACCCCTGCGGAGATCGCCGCGCTGGCCGGCCTATCCTATGAGGAGGTCGCCTTTCGCGTGATGCGGCCCTTCCTCGGGGACAGTTTCACCGACGCGGAATTCGGCGAGTGCATTACGCGGGCCTATGCGGGCTTTGGCCACGCGGCGCGCGCACCGCTCAAGCAGTTGCAGGACAACCATTTCCTGCTGGAACTGTTCCACGGTCCGACGCTGGCGTTCAAGGATTTCGCGATGCAGCTGATCGGCCAGCTGTTCCAGACCGCGCTGGCGCGCTCAGGCGAGCGGGTCACCATCGTGGGTGCGACATCCGGCGACACCGGCAGCGCGGCGATGGAGGCGTTTCGCGGGCTTTCCAACGTGGACGTCTTCATCCTCTACCCCCATGGCCGGGTGTCGGATGTGCAGCGCCGCCAGATGACCACGGTGGCCGAGGCCAATGCCCATGCGCTGGCCATCGACGGGACCTTTGATGACGCGCAAGCGCGGCTCAAGGACATGTTCAACGATTTCACCTTCCGTGACGAGGTGCGGTTGGCAGGCGTGAACTCGATCAATTTCGCCCGAGTTCTGGCGCAGGTGGTCTATTACTTCACGGCCGCCGTGGCGCTGGGAGCGCCGCATCGCAAGGTCAGCTTTACCGTGCCGACGGGCAATTTCGGCGACATCTTCGCAGGCTACCTCGCCAAGCGAATGGGTCTGCCGATCGAGCGGCTGGTGGTGGCGACCAACCACAACGACATCTTGCACCGCGCGCTGAGCTCGGGCGATTACGTCACCCATGGCGTGACGCCCTCGATCAGCCCGTCAATGGACATTCAGGTCTCGTCCAATTTCGAGCGTGTGCTCTTCGATGCCTATGGCCGGGATGGCGTGGCGGTGGCGCAGTTGATGGACGAGCTCAGGCGTGGCGGTTTCCACATCAGCCAAGGCGCGCTGGAAACCTTGCGCGCCGATTTCGCCAGCGGTCGCGCCTCGGAGGCGCAGACCAGCGCCATGATCGCCCGCGCGCGCGCCGAGATGGGCGAGCTTTTGTGCCCCCATTCCGCCGTCGGCGTGCATGTCGCGCAAGACTTCCTCGGGACCACGCCGATGGTGACGCTTGCCACCGCGCATCCGGCGAAATTCCCCGATGCGGTCGAGGCGGCCACCGGCCTGCGCCCGGCATTGCCGCCGCGCATGGCCGACCTGTTCGAGCGGCCCGAGCGGATGACGCGCGTGCCCGATGACCTGACCCAGATCGAAACCCTGATCCGCGAGGCATTGGCCAAGTGACTGTAGAACTTCACACGCTCAGCAATGGCCTCAGGATCGTGACCGAGCATATGCCGGGGCTTGAATCGGCGGCCATCGGTGTCTGGGTCTCGGCGGGGGGGCGACACGAGGCGGCCGATCAGAACGGCGTGGCCCATTTCCTTGAACACATGGCCTTCAAGGGCACGGCGCGGCGCAGCGCGCTGCAGATCGCCGAAGAGATCGAGGATGTGGGCGGCTACATCAACGCCTACACGTCGCGCGAGGTGACGGCCTATTACGCCCGCGTGCTGCGCGAGGATGTTCCCCTCGCCCTCGATCTGATCGCCGACATCGTGCTGAACCCCGTCTTCGACCCGCGCGAGATCGAGGTGGAGCGCGGCGTGATCTTGCAAGAGATTGGTCAGGCCGCCGACACGCCCGACGACATCATCTTCGATTGGCTGCAAGAAGAGGCCTATCCGGGCCAGCCGTTGGGGCGCACCATTCTTGGCCCCGCTGAACGCGTCCGTGCCTTTGAGCGCGCCGATTTCGATCGTTTCGTGGCCCAGCATTACGGGCCGGGCCAATTGATCTTGTCGGCGGCGGGCGCGGTGGACCATGACCAGATCGTGCGGCTGGCCGAGGCGGCCTTTGGCCATCTGCCACCGTCGAGCCCGATGGTCCCACTTCCCGGCCAGTTCGCAGGCGGCGAGCGGCGCAAGGTCAAGAAACTGGAACAGGCCCATTTCACCCTCGCTCTCGAGGCGCCGGGGTATCGGTCCGACGACATCTACACCGCGCAGATCTACGCCAGCGCGCTGGGCGGCGGCATGTCCTCACGCCTGTTTCAGGAGATCCGCGAGAAACGCGGGCTGTGCTACACGATCTATGCGCAGGTCGGCAGCTACGACGACACCGGCATGCTCACGATCTACGCCGGCACCTCGGCCGAGGACTTGCCCGAACTGGTGGGGCTGACCATCGACGAATTGCGCCGCTCGGCCGAAGATATGACCGAGGCGGAACTGGCGCGCGCGCGGGCACAGATGAAGGCGGGACTGCTGATGGGTCTGGAAAGCCCGTCATCGCGGGCCGAACGGCTTGCGCGGCTGGTGGCGATCTGGAACCGGGTGCCGCCGCTTGAGGAAACCGTTGTCTCCATCGATGGCGTGACGCTCGCGGGCCTGCGCGATCACGCGGCTGCGCTGGTCAGCTCAAACCGTGCGGCGATGGCGCTTTACGGTCCGGTCGCCAAGGCACCCGAGCTTGCGCAGGTCGTGGGGCGACTGGCCGCCTGATGCTGTCTCGAAAACGGCATCTCAGACTGGACACCGAGCGTCTGACGCTGCGCCTGCCGCGTCATGCCGATTATCGCCCTTGGGCTGCGCTGCGCGAGGCGTCGCGCGATTTCCTTGCGCCCTGGGAACCGACATGGGCCACGGACCATCTGAGCCGCAAGAGCTTTACCGGGCGCGTCTACTGGGCGCAGCGCGCGGTGAGCCAGGGCAATGCCGTGCCGCTTTTCATCTTCCGCCGCGAGGATGAGGCCCTGCTGGGGGCGATCACGCTCGACAACATCCGGCGCGGCCCGGCGCAATCGGCCACGTTGGGCTACTGGATCGGGGCAACCCATGCGCGCCAAGGTTACATGCGCGAGGCGATCGAGGCGGTGGTCCACTATGCCTTCCGCACGCAGGACCTGAGCCGGGTGGAAGCCGCCTGCCTGCCCGAAAATGCCGCCTCACGCGGTGTGCTGGAAAAGGCCGGGTTCAAATACGAAGGTGTTGCGCAAAGCTACCTTCAGATCAGCGGGCGCTGGCGCAATCACGTGCTATATGCCCATCTGCGCCACGACCGGCGCGGGCGCACCGGCACCGGCTAAGCCCTTCCGAGCACAGGAGAGATGATGTCCGAGATTGCCACCCGTCTGGCCCAGATCCTGCCCGCCGTCGCTCTGCGCGATCCCGCCCCCGCCTATCTGGAGGAACCGCGCGGCCGCTGGCAGGGACAGGCCGCCGCGATCGTGGCGCCCGGGTCAGTGGCCGAGGTCGCCGCTGTCTTGCGGCTGTGCAACGATCTGGGTGCTCCGGTGATCCCCTATGGTGGCGGCACGGGTCTGGTGGGCGGGCAACTGGCCGACGAGGGCACGCCGCCGGTGATCTTGACGCTGGAACGGATGCGCGCGGTGCGCGGCTTCGACGCCGAGGCCGGAACCATGACGGTCGAGGCCGGCGCGATCCTGTCCGACATCCACGCCACCGCCGAGGCGGAGGGCTGGATCTTTCCGCTGACGCTCGCAAGCCAGGGGTCTGCCCGGTTGGGCGGTCTGCTCGCTACCAATGCGGGCGGCGTCAACGTCATCCGCTACGGCAATGCGCGCGATCTGGTTTTGGGGGTGGAGGCGGTGCTGGCCGATGGCACCGTGGTCAACACGCTCTCGCCCTTGCGCAAGGACAACACCGGCTACGACATCCGCCACCTGCTGATCGGCTCCGAAGGCACGCTGGGCGTGATCACCGCGGCCTCGCTGCGGCTCTTCCCCAAGCCAGCCGCGACGGGGGCGGCCATGATGGTGGTGCCCTCGCCCGAGGCGGCGCTGGGGCTCTTGAAACTGGCTCAGGCGCAGGTCGGGTCGGCCCTTTCCGCCTTCGAGTTGATCGGGCGCGAGGGGCTCTTGTTTCTCGATCACGTCGGCCCCGAGACGCGCCAGCCCTTCGACCCGCGCCCTGACTGGATCTGTCTGATCGATCTGGGCATGGGGGCAGGGGCGAGCCCCGAGGATGCGCTCGAGACGCTGTTTGCGGAAGCCTTCGAGCAGGGTCTGGTCAGCGACGGTGTCATCGCGCAATCCGAGGCGCAGCGCGCGGAGTTCTGGGCGCTCCGGGAAAACATCCCCGCCGCCAACCGTCGCATCGGCGCGGTGTCCTCGCATGACATCTCGGTGCCTGTCGCGGCCATCCCCCGCTTCATCGCCGAGGTCCCGGCCCGGATCGGGGCGGTGGGCGAGTTCCGGCTGAACTGCTTTGGCCACATGGGCGACGGCAACCTTCATTACAACGTCTTTCCGATGCCCGGCAAGTCCCGCGCCGATCACGAGAACCAGCGCGGCGCGATCAAGCGGGCGGTACATGACCTTGTTCATGAGCTTGGCGGCTCGGTTTCGGCCGAACACGGGGTCGGCCGGCTCAAGGTCGACGATCTGGAGCGCTACGGCGACCCGGGGAAACTGGTCGCCATGCGGGCGATCAAGGCAGCGCTCGATCCCAAGGGCATTCTCAATCCCGGCGCGGTGCTGCGGGCCTGACGGGGTGTCGGGGCCTGGCGGCCCCGACCCGAGGGCGCGCGGCCTCGGGCCCCTTTGGGGCCGCTCGGACGCGCGCTTGGGTGCGATGGGGGCGTGGGTGCCTTGTGCCGGGCCGCGCAGTGATGGCAAATGCGGGAGCCTCCGGCGGGGATATTTTGGAAACAGAGAAGGTGGTTACGTTTACCCCGACCGGTTGTTCAACCAGCCGGGGCTTCTCCGTTTACGATCATCGGCGTCCCCGCCTGTACCGCGCCGTCAATCTGGAGGCGGCATGGTTAAGAAAGCGTGAAGAGCCTTCTCTGTTTCAGAAATATCCCGGGGGGAGTCGCGGAACGCGACGGGGGGCTGGCCCCCCTCCGCCCTTTCCGTCAGGTTCGGACGCCTGAGAAGCGCGCCGCCCAGTCCGTCCGTGTCTCGTCGTCGATCTTGGCGAACATGACCTCGGGCACGGTGAAGCCATGACCCGGCGCGAGGGTGGACAGCGCCGCCTCCGCGCTCTCGGGCCATGTCGGTTCCACCCCCATCGCATCTGCCATGGTCGCAGCGGCGTCCGGGATGAAGGGGGCCGAAAGCCCCGCGTAGAACGGGATCAGATTCAGCGCGAAGCGCGTGATCGCCGCCGCCCGCTCCGGGTCATCCTTGAACACGGTCCAGGGACCGGCCGATTGCAGGTATTCGTTGCCCGCCACCCAGATCGCGCGCAGTTCGGCGGCGGCCTTGCGGATCTCGATGGCGTCCATATGCATCTCGTAGCGCTCCATCCGGGCCTGCAGGTCGTCGATCAGGGCCTGTTCCTGCGGGCCGTAGGCACCGCCTTCGGGCACCGTCTCGCCGAATTTCGACCGGCAGAATTTCGTGATGCGGCTGACGAAATTGCCAAGCACATCTGCCAGATCCTTGTTCACATCCTGCTGGAATGCCTCCCAGGTAAATTCCGTGTCCGAGCTTTCGGGCACATGGCTCAAGAGCCACCAGCGCCAGTAGTCCGCCGGCAAGATCTCCAGCGCTTGATCCATGAACACGCCGCGACCCTGGCTGGTGGAGAATTGGCCGCCGTCATAATTAAGATAATTGAAGGACTTGATGTAATCGACCAGCTTCCACGGCTCGCCCGAGCCGAGGATCGTCGCGGGAAAGCTCAGCGTGTGGAAGGGTACGTTGTCCTTTCCCATGAACTGGACATAGCGCACGTCGTCCGCGCCCTTGTCGGTGCGCCACCAGCGTTCCCAATCCGTACCTTTCCCCGCCTCGACCCATTCGGCGGCGCAGGCGATGTACTCGATGGGCGCGTCGAACCAGACGTAGAAGACCTTGCCCTCCATTCCCGGCCAATCCTCTGTCCCGCGCTTGACCGGGATGCCCCAATCGAGGTCGCGGGTGATGCCGCGGTCTTGCAACCCGTCGCCATCGTCGAGCCATTTGCGCGCGATCGACGTGGTCAGGATCGGCCAGTCGAGTTTCGAGTCGATCCACGCGCGCAGCTCGCCCCGCATGGCGGATTGGCGCAGGTAAAGGTGTTTGGTCTCGCGCACCTCCAGATCCATCGAGCCCGAGATCGCCGAGCGCGGGTTGATAAGGTCGGTGGGGTCAAGCTGCTTTGTGCAGTTCTCGCACTGGTCGCCGCGCGCGCGGTCATAGCCGCAGTTGGGGCAGGTGCCCTCGATGTAGCGGTCGGGCAGGAAGCGGCCGTCGGCGATGGAATAGACCTGTTTCTCGCTGACCTCGCGGATTAGCCCGGCCTTGGCCAGTTGCCCTGCGAAATGCTGGGTCAGGCGGTGGTTCTGCGGGCTGGAGGACCGCCCGAAATGATCGAAGGACAAACGGAACCCGCGCCCCAGCGCGTCCTGCACCGACCACATCTCGGCGCAATACTCCGCTACAGGCTTGCCGGCCTTGGCGGCGGCCAGTTCGGCCGGCGTGCCATGCTCATCCGTGGCGCACAGGAACAGAACCTCGTCGCCCCGCGCGCGCTTGTAGCGGGCGTATAGATCGGCCGGCAGCTGGCTGCCCACCAGATTGCCCAGGTGCTTGATCCCGTTGATATAGGGGATCGCCGAGGTGATGAGGATGCGTGCCATCTTGGCCTCCGGTCTGCGCTGACGCCCCGTTTAGCGCCGCGCGGGGCCGGAGGCCAGAGGGCAGGCGCTATTGCGCCGTGTAGCCGCCATCGACCAGATGATAGGACCCGGTGACAAAGGATGCACGGTCCGACAGCAGGTAGCACACCAGCGACGACACCTCCTCGGGCGTGCCCATGCGCTTGAGCGTGTGCATCCCTTCCAGCGCCTTGAGCGTGTCGCCGTCGAGCGCCGCTTCGACCATCGGCGTGTGGATGAAGGCCGGCCCGACCGCGTTGAAGCGGATGTTGTCGGCGGAATGATCAAGTGCGGCCGCTTTCGTCAGGCCCAGAAGCGCATGTTTCGTGGCCACATAGGCCCCCGCGCCGCCAAAGCCCACGGATCCGAGGATGGAAGAGATGTTGACGACCGCGCCCCCGCCCGCCGCCTTCATCGCCGGGATGGCGTAGCGCATCCCGTAAAAGACCCCGTTCAGGTTTACATCGATGACCTTGTGCCAGCCATCAAGTGGGTAGTTGCCCAAAGGTTCCAGTGGGCCGCCGATGCCGGCATTGTTGACCAAAAGGTGCAGCGCGCCGGTCTCGCGTACCGCGAAATCGACCATCTTTTCGACCTGCGCGGCAGAGGCCACGTCGGTCGCGATGGCCAGCGCCCCATGCCCGACCGCCTTTGCGGCATCGCGGGTCTTGCCTTCCTCGAGGTCGGCGAGGATCACGCGTGCGCCGCTTTGGGCCAGATCATGGGCGATGGCCAGCCCGATCCCCGAGGCGGCGCCGGTAACGATGGCGGTTTTCCCGTCGAAACGAATATCCATGTGGATGTCTCCCTTTTCCCTCTGTCGTCAGTCTGACGACGCCAGACTGGCACAGGGCAAGACGCGCGGCCTTGCCCTCGATCAAGACCGGGGTCAGTCCTTGCCGGTCCGGCGGAAGATGCGGCCCACGAGGAAGGATGTGCGCGGAATCCAGACATAGGGCCCGCGCGGCTGCGCGCTTGGGCGGCGGCGCATGCGGATGATGCCGAAGATCACAAGGCCCACATGCGCCACCGCGATCAAGGCGAAGAGCGCGCCCGGTCCATAGGCCGCGATCAGCCAAGCCGTGACCAGGGGCGCGGCGGTCGCGCCGATGGCGTAGAAGAACATGAGCGCCGCAGACAATTCCACGCGCTGGTCATCTTCGGCCCAGTCATGGGCATGGGCGGCCGAGATCGAATAGATCGGAAAGGTCGCCGCGCCAAAGACGAGTGCTGCGACAAAGATCGCGGCGACGCCAAGGCCCGAGAACACGACCGTGACGCCGCAGGCCGCGATGGAGCCGACCGAAAACCAGATCAGCACATGGCGCCGGTCATGCCGGTCGGCGGCCCAGCCCGCGGGCCATTGCGCGAATGCGCCCCCCAGCACATAGGCGGCAAGGAAGAACCCGATCTGGTCCGCCGTCAGCCCGACCTGTGCGCCGTAGAGCGGCCCGACCATGCGGAAGGCCGCGCCCGACACGCCCGAGACTATCACGCCGGCGACGGCCAGGGGCGAGAGCCGCCAGGCCAGCCCGGGGCGCAGGCGCGGGGCCTCGCCGGTGTCGGGCTGCGTGGCCCGGCTGAGCGTGAGGGGCAGCAGCGCCGCGATGCACAAGATGCCAAGCAGGTTGTAGGAGACGTATGAGGCCGGCGCGAGCACCCCGATCATCAATTGCGCGACAAGGCTGCCTGCGGTGTCGACCATGCGGTAGGTGCCCATGGTCCGGCCCCGGTTGGCGTTGTCGGTCTTGGCCTGCAGCCAGGCCTCGATCACCGTGTAGCAGCCCGCCACGCAAAACCCCGTCGCCGCCCGCATCAAGGCCCATGCATAGGGGTCGATGACCATCATGTGCGCCAGCAATCCGATGGCGCCCGCCGCGGTGAAGGCCGCGAAGGCGCGGGAATGCCCCACCTGTCCCATCACCCGCGGCGCCCACCAGCAGCCGACGAAGAAGCCCAGGAAATGCGCCGAACCCAACAGGCCGATCTGCCCGTTGGTGAAGCCCAGTTCCGTGCCTGACAGCACGTCGAGCGGCCCCACCCCGCCCGAGGAGAGCTGCAACAGCAGCACCGAGAGAAACAGCGCGGCGAAGGAGACGATCAGGCGCATCCGGGGCAGGCCTTGGGGTGGTTTCCCTTTGCGTAGCCGGGCAGGGCGGGGGATGCACGCGGGATTTCGCCCGCTGCAGTCGGTTTCGGGGATCAGGCCGGTTCGCGCACCTCGGGCACGACGATCCGCGCCCGACCGTCAGCCCCGCGCGTCACGGACCATTCCCCCGGCGGTGCGTCGCGCCCCCTCAGCCGTGCCAGCCGCCAGCCCGTCGCCTCGGCTCCATGCGCGGGGTCGAGCCGCCAGCGGCTTTCCACCCCTGCAGCCCCCCCGTCGCCCGGCGTCACGATCAGGCCCAGAGCCGTGCCGCCCCGCGCCTCCAGCCCCGCCTCGGCGGCCAGATGCAACCGGCGCACCGGCGTCAGGCCGGGGGGATCGGGCAGGTCCGCCACGACCAAGGGCACGACGCCCGCGCGCAACGCCTCCTCCATCGACCACAAGATATCCTCGGGCCGGTCGGGTTCGACGAAGATCAGGCGGCCGGGGTCGATCTCGGCCCGCACGCCCGCCATGTGCAACCGGTCGGGGTGCCAGGCGGGCCGGATCCACAGCACCGGCCCCGTGGTTTGTGCCGCCAGCCACAAGGCCAGCCGCCGCCGCGCGGGCCCGCAGACCTCATGCGCGCGCGCGCCCGCCAGCCGGAACCGGCCCAGAAGCGGTACGCCGGGGCGGTCGTGGCGATGGGATTGGCGGGTCAGTTTCGTCAGGTCCATGGGAGTGAGTATATATGTTCGCTAAATGTTCTCAAGCCCCGCCCTTGCACATCCCCGCCCGCTGGCTAGGGTCCGCCCCGAACAGGACAAGGGGACAAGACCATGCGCCAGATCGCTCTCGGCACGACCGACACGATGATCACCGATTACTGCCTGGGTACGATGACATGGGGCAACCAGACGCCCGAGGATGATGCGCACCGGCAGATGGACATGGCGCTGGATGCCGGCATCACCATCGTCGACACCGCCGAGATGTATCCGGTCAACCCCGTGCGCGCCGAAACCGTGGGCGTGACCGAGGAAATCCTCGGCAACTGGAACGCGGCCAACCCGGGCCGCCGCGGGGATTACGTGCTGGCGACCAAGATCACCGGCAAGAACGCGGCTTTCGTGCGGCCGGGCGAGGATATCACCGGCGCAACCTTTGCCGCCGCCATCGACGCCTCGCTTGCGCGTCTCAAGACCGATGTGATCGACATCTACCAGATGCACTGGCCCAACCGGGGCAGCTACCATTTCCGCCAATACTGGCGCTTCGATCCCTCGAAACAGGATCGCGCCACGACGCTCGCGCATATGGAAGAGGTGCTGGAGGCCGCGGATCAGGCCGTGAAGGCCGGCAAGATCCGCCATTTCGCCCTGTCCAACGACAGCGCATGGGGCACGGCGCAATGGCTGCGGCTGGCACAAGATCGCGGATTGCCGCGCGTGCAGTCGATCCAGAACGAATATTCGCTGCTGTGCCGTCTCTACGACACCGACATGGGCGAGTTGGCGGTGAACGAGCAGGTGACGCTCTTGGCCTATTCGCCTTTGGGTGCTGGCCTTCTGACCGGGAAATACCAAAACGGCGCGATCCCCGAGGGGAGCCGGATGGCCGGCAACGGGGACTTGGGCGGGCGCAAGACCGACCGCGCCTTTGACGCCGTCGACGCCTATCTGGCGCTGGCCGAAAAGCACGGGCTCGACCCGGTTCATATGGCACTGGCCTTTACCGTCCAGCGGCCTTTCCCGGTTTCGACGATCTTCGGGGCGACGACGTCGGAGCAACTGTCCCGTATCCTGTCAGGACTGGATGTCACCCTCTCGCCCGAGCTGCTGGAAGAGATCGACGCGACCTACAAGGCGCACCCGATGCCGTTCTGACGGGTCTGTGGATAAATTTGTGGATTTATCCGCTTTATGGAAAAAAATAGCGTAAATAGGTCCGAAAATACCTGTTTGAGTTAGAAAAGTGATGGTTGGATTTCATCTGTTCCCCGATCGCGCTCCGCTGTTCGGCGAAATCCGCGTGACAGCCCGCCCCCGCCGCGCAAGACTGCGGCGGGGCAATCAGCAAGAAGGGTCCAGCGATGCCGGTCGTGCTATGCTATGGCGACAGCAACACCCATGGCACCACGCCGATCAGCCGGATCGGCCAGCTTGACCGCCACCCGCCCGGCACGCGCTGGCCCGATGTGATGGCCGCGGCCCTTGATCCTGAGGCGCAGGTTATCGCCGAGGGCCTGCCGGGCCGCACCACTGTCCATGACGACCCGGTGGAAGGCGGCTGTCGCAACGGCATCGCCGTCCTGCCTGCGGTTCTGCACAGCCACCGGCCCATCGACCTGATGATCGTCATGCTTGGCACCAATGACCTCAAGCCGCGTTTTTCTGTCGGGGCGTTCGATATCGCCCGGTCGGTCGAACGGCTCTGCCTTGCCGCCCGGGCCGAGGGTGTGGTGACCGATCTGCTGATCGTGGCCCCCGTTCCCGTGGTCGAAACCGGCGCATTGG
This sequence comes from Roseicyclus mahoneyensis, assembly GCF_003148775.1. GTDB lineage: Bacteria > Pseudomonadota > Alphaproteobacteria > Rhodobacterales > Rhodobacteraceae > Roseicyclus > Roseicyclus mahoneyensis. Next base: position 339,375 of record NZ_QGGW01000004.1, on the reverse strand, counting down.
CCGAGGCTTTCGCGGGTGCCGAGGCGCGGCAGGCAGGGCTTGCCGCCCATCTGGCCGCCGTCGCTGACCGGATCGGCGCGGGCTTCGTCGAGGCGGGCGCACATGTCGCTGTCTCGCCCGTCGACGGCATCCATTGGGACGCGGCGTCGCACCAAGCTTTCGGCGCGGTCATGGCGGAGGCTGTGGCGGCCCGCCTGTCCCCGCCCGTGCCGGACCCGGCCACGCCCTTGGCCCCGGTGACGCTCGACCGCGCGGTTCCCGCCGCTTGGGCCGATTACAATGGCCACATGAACGAGGCGCATTTCGTCAGCGCGTTTTCCGCCGCCGCCGACCGCTTGCTGCTTTGGGCGGGGATGGATGCGGCGGCCATCGCGGCGGGGCACTCGGTCTTTACCGTCGAAACCCATGTCCGCTATCTGGCCGAGGTGCAGATCGGCGACCGCATCCGGGTCACCACCCGCGTGCTGCAGGGCGGCACGCGCAAGTTCCACATCTGGCACGAGCTGTTCGTGGGCGAGACGCTCTGCGCTACCGGCGAGCAATTGCTGCTGCATGTCGATCTTGCCACCCGGCGCCCGGCCAACCCACCGCAAGCCATGGCTGCATGGCTGACGCGCATCGCACGCGCCCATGCCGCGCTGCCCTTGCCCGAAGGCTTGGGCCGTCACGTAGGCCAGCCGCGCTAACGCACCAGTGCGCGCAACCCCTCCAGATGGCGGGGGATGTCCCGCGATGACACCTGCGCCTCGCGCACCAGCCAGTCGAAATGGCGCGTCACCGTGCGCACCCGGTCGCGGTCGCGAAAGGCGATGTAGTGCCGCCCAAGGTAGATCACCGCCATCTTCGGCCCGAACACAGTGACCGGCGCCGACCAGACGCGGCGCGCGTCATAAAGAAAGATCCGCAAGGATGGGTAGAACTGGTCATAGACCTCGGACAGCCAGTCGATCTGGGCGCGGCGCACCTCGACCTCCAGCCCGCTGTAATAGCCCTCGCCGCGGGCGAAGCTCTCCATCTCGTGGACGGCCATGGCCATTTCGTAATCGCCCTCGGTCAGACGCATCCAGTCGAGCCGTTCGGCCGCCGCGTCGATGGCGGCATCGGGACGACGATGGGTCAGCGGCGCATATTCCCACCTGAGCAGCGCGTTGGTCTTGAGCATGTCGGGCAGGGTCGCGGGCACATGGCGGATCTTGTAGCCCTCGGCCTCCCGGTGCCAGGCGAAGATCTGGTCATCAAGTCCGGTCGCGCGCCCCGTCTCGGAAATCGACAGCGAACTGTCCAAGAGCGCGCCTGCCTGTTCCGGCCGGTCGGTCAGCCCCAAAAGCCAATCGGCCGAGACATCCAGCGCCTGCGCGCAAGCCGCGACCACATGGCCGCCTGGCATGCGCGTGTCGTCCGGCGCCAGCATCTGCGTGACGCTGGAGCGATCGATGCCTATGGCGCGCGCCAGCGCGGCCCGGCTGAGGCCCGAGATCGCCAGCGCCGCCGCCAGCCGGTCGCGGAACGTGGCGGCAACACTGCGTTTGTCCGATTTATCAAACATTGTAGTGTTTCCAAAACGCCGTTGAGTTTAAGGTGAGAAAACCCCGACTGCCTGCAAAGCGCAAGGTCACATATCCGTTACACCTGAAAGGGTCGGCAAGGCCCGCTGCAGGGGATACGGGCAAATCATGCGGATCGAATGGCCGACGCTGGCGCTGATTGTGGCCAGCTATGTCGGGCTGTGGCTGGGGGTCTTTGTCCTGCCGGGCGTGAGCATGGCGCTGGCCCTCGCTGTCTTGATCCCGGTAATTGCGCTGCAATCCTCGCTGCAACATGAGGTGATCCATGGCCATCCCTTTGCCGAACGCCGTCTGGGCGAGGCGCTGGTCTTCCCCTCCTTCAACCTTGCCATCCCCTATCTGCGGTTCCGCGACACGCATCTGGCGCACCACATGGATGCGACCCTGACCGACCCTTATGACGACCCGGAAACGAACTACCTCGACCCGGCCGTCTGGCGGACGCTGCCGCGTGCGCAGCAACGCCTGTTGAACGCCAACAACACGCTTGCGGGTCGCATGATCCTTGGGCCGCTGATCGGTCAGGTGAGTTTCATGGCCGCCGACTGGCGCGCGATCCGGGCGGGGGATCGTGCCGTGCTGGCGGCTTGGGCGTGGCACCTGCCGTCAACCGTGGCGCTGGTGGCGCTTGTCGCGGCCTCCCCCCTGCCGCTCTGGGCCTACCTGCTTGCCTGCTATGCGGGGCTGTCGATCCTCAAGATCCGAACCTTTCTCGAACATCAGGCGCATGAGCGCGCCCGCGGCCGCACCGTCATCATCGAGGATCGCGGGCCGCTGGCCTTCCTGTTTCTCAACAACAACCTGCATGTGGTCCATCACATGCACCCCAAACTGCCGTGGTACCGCCTGCCGCGCATCTACTGGAACAACCGCGAGGCCTATCTGGGCCGAAACGCGGGCTACAGCTATCCGGGCTATGGCGCGATCTTCCGCCAGCACCTCCTGCGCGCGAAAGACCCGGTGCCCCATCCCCTTTACCCTGAGAATTAGATTGCAGGCCGGGGGTTTGCGGCGCATGTGAGACGTCATGCCCGTCTGGATCACCGCCACAATCCTTGCCGCCTTCTTCCAGAACCTGCGGTTCTTGCTGCAGCGGCATCTGAAAGTGACGACCCTGTCCACCATGGGCGCGACATGGGCGCGCTTTGCCTTTTCCATGCCGCTGGTGGTGGTGGCATTGGGCCTCTGGCTATGGATCAGCGGGCAAAGCCTGCCCGCCGTAACGCCCGCCTTCTGGACCTATGCCTGTATCGGCGCGATGGGCCAGATGCTGGCGACGGCCTGTGTCGTGACCTTGTTCGGTCGGCGCAATTTCGCGGTCGGCGTGACATTGGCCAAGACCGATGTGGTGCTGAGCGCGGGGCTGGGCCTGATCGTGCTGGGCGAGGCGGTGTCGGTGCCTGTCATGGTTGCCATCTTCGTGGGCTTCGCCGGTGTCATGCTCCTGTCCGACCCGCCAAAGGGCGAGGTCGCGCTGACGATCTGGGCGCGGCTGTTCAATCCCGCCTCCGGCTATGGCCTGCTGTCCGGCTTGCTCTTCGGTCTGTCGGCGGTCTGCTATCGGGGCGCGACGCTGAACCTGACGGGCGGCGACGAGCTTTTGCGCGCCGCCGTCGCGCTTTTGGTGGCGACCGTGGTGCAGACCGCAACGCTGGGACTGTGGCTGGCCTGGCGCGAGGCGGGGCAGATCGGGCGTGTGCTGGCGTCTTGGCGGGTGTCGGGGCTGATGGGGCTGACCTCGATGCTGGGGTCACTGGCGTGGTTCACGGCCTTTGCGCTGCAGACGGCGGCCTATGTCAAGGCGCTGGGGCAGATCGAACTGGTCTTCACCTTTCTCGTCTCGGCGCTCTGGCTCAAGGAACGCTCCTCAAGCAAGGAGATCGCGGGGGCGGTCCTGCTGGTCGTCTCGGTCCTCATCATCTTTCTGGGCGCACTGGCCTGAAGGCAATGGTGGCGGTCTTGCAGGTCGCAGAGCAGCGCTGCGTCTGACGGCGCGGCCTATAGGCGCGAGAAGCGGCTGATGTCGGTCCGGTTGTCGAAGAAGGGCACGCCGGGGGCGGCGCGTCCGTCCAGCCGGGCGGCCAATTCCGCCAACACCACCTCGGTGATGAACGGCATGTCATAGCCCCGCACCTCGTCCAGCGGCACCCAGTGCAGATGCCCCAGTTCTTCCTCGGCACGGCTGAAATCGTCGGGGTCGTTCCTCAGCGCGCCGGCCTCGACCAGAAAGAACCGCGCATCAAAGCGGCGCGGGCGACCCGGCGGCGTGATCGCGCGAAACAAGAAGGTCAGGTCCGTACCGTCGGGCAGATGGCCGGTGCCAAGATAGCCGCGCCAGCCCTGCGGCTTGTCCATCGTGCCTGCGCGGACATCCGGCGCGCCGATCAAGAGACCGGTTTCCTCCCACAACTCGCGCGTGGCCGCTGCGACCAGCAGGGCCGGGGCAAGATCGCTGTCGCGCGCCAGCGCCGCAGCGCAGACAGGCGCGGGCTGCGTGGCCAGCGGGATGGCGGCATCGACCGCATCCACGGCCCCGCCCGGAAAGACGAATTTCGACGGCATGAAGGCCGCATCCTTGCCGCGCTGCCCCATCAGCACCCGCGGGCGGGTCGTGGCGTCGCGCAGCACGATCACCGTGGCGGCGTTCCGGAGGGCGGTCTTGTCCACTAGAAGCCGTGCATCCGCTTCGCCCACTGGATCCCCACGATCATGCCCTTGAACCGGGGCAGAAGGTAAAGGGCCATGGCGATGACGCCAACCGAAAACGTGCCCGCCATCACCCAAGGGCTCGGCTGGAACATCTCGTAGGTGAAAAGCTGCAAGGTTCCCATCACCTTGGCCGTCAAAAGGATCGACAGATAGGCTGGCCCGTCATCGGCGCGCGCGGGGCTCAGATCCTCGCCGCAGACGGTGCAGGCAGGTTGCAGCTTGAGGTATCCGTCGAACAGACCCGGCTCGCCGCAACAGGGGCAGCGGCGGCGCAGCCCGCGCAACACGGCGGGGCCGGTGGGCCGTTCGGGTGGGCCGGGCAGAAACTCGGGGCGCAGGCTGGCATCTTCGTGGGTCATGGGCCTCTAGATGCGCCGCCGCGCGCCCTGCGTCCAGAGACGTCTCGCCGCGCCCCCCTGAAAATAGATGCGACGGAACCGGGGCGCGGCTGCGTGGAACAGGTCAGACACAGCAAGCAACAGGAGATGTGCTCATGTCGATGTTCAAGGCAGGCGTTCTGGCCGCGATGATCCCCCTGGCTCTCGCAGCCCCCGCGGTGGCCCAGCAAGGTCCGGGCCGCGGAATGGCCCCCGAGATGCTGTTTTCCGAGATGGATCTGGACGGCGATGGCGCGGTGACGCTGGAAGAAATGCAATCCGCCCGCGAGGGCCGTTTCGCGCGGGCCGATGCCGATGGCGACGGGCTGGTGACGCGTGACGAGCTGCTCGCGCAGGCCATGACGCGGGCCGAGGTCGGGGTCGACCGTCTGCTCGAGGCGGCTGATGCCGATGGCGACGGCGCGCTCAGCGCAGCCGAGATCGAGGAGATGCGCGAGGCCCGCCGTACCGCCCGCATGGCCCGGATGTTCGAGCGGATGGATGCGGATGGCGATGGCGTTCTCTCGCAGGCCGAGTTCGACGCGATGGTCGACCGCATGGGCGAGCGCCGGGGCGACCGGGGCGAGCGTCGTGGCCATGGCCACGGCCATGGTTTCAGGCGCGGCTGAGACCTGCCGCCGGGATGCGCGCGAGATGTTCGGCGCGCATCTTGCTTTCACGGACCCGAGGGGAACGGTAGTCATACGGCATGTCGCAGCATCAGCCCGCGGATTCCCGGCTCTCCGATGGGGCGCTGATGGTTCTCTTCGCCAATGGCGATCCGGGGGCGGCGCGCGTCTTGACCGAACGGCTTTTGCCGCGCGCGCTCGGCCATGCCGCCCGGGTTCTGGGCGACCGCGCCGAGGCCGAGGATGTGGCGCAAGAGGCGATGATGCGCCTCTGGCGTGCGGCCCGCGATTGGCGGCAGGACGGCGAGGCAGCACCCGCGACATGGCTCTACCGCGTGGTGGCGAACCTGTGCGTCGACCGGCTGCGGCGCAGGGGTCGGACCGACCCGCTCGACGATCCCGATCTGGCTGCCGATGGCGCGCCGGGGGTGGTGTCGCAGATGGTGGAGGCCGACCGGATTGCGGCGCTGGATGCCGCGCTCGCCAGCCTGCCCGAACGGCAGCGTCAGGCGGTGGTGCTGCGCCATATCGAGGGGCTGTCGAACCCCGAGATCGCGGCGATACTGGATATTGGGGTGGAGGCCGTGGAAAGCCTGACCGCCCGGGGCAAGCGCGCGCTGGGTGCAGCACTTGCCGGCAGGAAGGAGGCCCTTGGCTATGACGATTGAGCGTGACGATGCCGCACTGGAGGCGGCCTTGGCGGCGGCGCGGGGTCGGACGATCCCGCCCGACGACCTTGTGGCGCGCGTGCTGGCCGATGCCGCCCGCGTGCAGGCCGAGCAGATGGCTGCAGCCCCGGCACCGCGCCGCGCGGGCTGGGTGCAGGGGCTGGTCGCGGGCATGGGCGGCTGGCGGGCGGTTTCGGGCGTGTCGCTGGCGGGCGTCGCCGGTCTGGCGATGGGCTTTGCCGCGCCCGACCTTGTGGATGCATGGTCGGGCGGGCAGATCTGGGCGCTGTCTGGCGGCGCGGGCACGATGCCCGAGATCGGCGCGCTTTGGGATGGTGCATGGGAGGAGTTTGGCGATGTCTGATCCGACCGAAGGGCAGGGGCGGCCCCGCACACCGGGGCGCGGCGTCAAGATCGCGCTGGGCCTGTCGCTGGCGGTGAACCTGTTGATCCTCGGGCTGGTCGGCGGTGCGCTGCTGGCAGTGGGGCCGGGGCGGTCGGGCGGGGATGATCCGCGTCTGCGCACGCTGGGCCTTGGACCTTTCGCCATCGCCCTGTCGCGCGAGGACCGCGCCGCCGTCACCGACCGGATCGACCGCGACGCGCTGCGCGCCGAGCGGCGCGCGCTGGGGCGCAGCCTTGTTCAGTTGCGCGACGCGATCGTGGCCGAGCCTTTCGACCGCGCGGCGGCCGAGGCGGCGCTGGAGGGGTCGCGGAGTGCGGCGGCGGGTTTGCAGGGTCTGGGCCATGCGGCGCTGCTCGATCAGGTCGAGACCATGAGCGCGGCGGAGCGGGCGGATCTGGCCGGGCGTCTGAGCCGGGCGTTGCGCCGGATGGGCGGGCGCGACCGCTAGGCGGCGGGAAGGGTCGAGAGGGTGACCTGATCGCGGCCATGTGCCTTGGCCCCGTAAAGGGCGGCATCGGCCCGGTCGATCAGGCTTTGGGCGGTTTCATCCGTATCCGTTCCCGCCAGCGCGATCCCGACGCTCAGCGTGACAGACAAGGGCGGGACACCCCCACCGATGGCAAAGGGCTGATCCGCGACCGCGGCGCGCAACCGTTCGGCGCAGTCAAGCGCCGTGGCGCGATCGCACTCGGGCAAGGCCACGAGGAATTCCTCGCCACCGATACGGGCCAGCAGGTCGCCACCACGCAACTGCGCGCGCAACCGTCGCGCGACAAGGTTCAAAACCTTGTCGCCAACCGAATGGCCATGGGTGTCGTTGACCTGCTTGAAATGGTCGATGTCGAGCAGCATGACCCCGACCCGCTGTCCTTGGCGCGCCAGCATCCGGTCAAGCTCGAACAGGCCGTAGCGGCGGTTGTGCAGCCCCGTCAGGCTGTCGGTCACCGCCATCTCCAGCCCTACCTGAAGCGAGGCGCGCAGCCGGTCGGCCTGCCTTTTGTGGCCAAGCTGGGCGCGGATGCGGATGGCCAGTTCCTGCGGGTCGAACGGGTCGTACAATATGTCATGCGCCCCCAGATCCAGCGCGATGGCGGCGCGTTCGCTGTCGCCGCCGGGCAGGATCATCACCGTTGCCGCATGGCGCGTGGCGGGGCGCGAGCGCAGGTCCGACAGCAGGCGCAACCCCTCGTTGCGGTGGCTGAGGTCGGCGGCGATGACGAAGACATCGGGCGCGTCCGCGTCATCGACGCCAAAGGAACTGAGCGCCGCGTCGCGCGGAAGGATCGACACCTCGCCCCCCACCCTGTCGTCAAGCGCCGTTTTCCACAGCACGGCCCCCTTGGGTCCCGGCGCGATCAGGGCGATCCGGCCAGGTTTTTCCTTGGCGCTGAACCCGGCGGCGGCCTCGGCAAATCCCAGCGCGGGGTCACCCCGATGCTTGAGCTCGCGCGCGGTCTCGCGTGCCCGCAATAGTGAGCGCACACGCGCCAGCAGCGTCACCTCGTCCACCGGCTTGGTCAGGAAATCATCGGCCCCGGCCTCCAGCCCGGCCATCTTCGACTCGCGGTCGGCGAGCGCGGTGATCAAGATCACCGGGATGTCGGCGGTTTCCGGATCGGCCTTGAGCTTGCGACACACCTCAAGGCCCGACATGTCGGGCATCACCACGTCGAGCAAGATCAGGTCGGGGGGATTGGCGCGTGCGGCGATCAGGGCGGCGGTGCCGCAATCGGCCTGGTCGACGGCATAGCAGGCGGCTGCCAGCTTGACCTTCATGACAATGCGGTTCGTCGCCACATCATCGACAACCAGAATTCGCCCTGTCATGCGCGCCTCTTGCCAACTACTCGCCTGTCCGTTGTCGACACCGGGTGCCACGGACTGTAGAATGGTTTTGGCCTTGAATGGTTAACAAAGTCTTTAGTCGGCGGGTGCTTCTTGGGGATGAATGAAGATTTGGCGGAAACCCGCGCACTTGGCGTGCTGGGCTGGATCGCGGCGGAGGAACGCCTTCTGCCGGTCTTTCTCGGGGCGACGGGCACCACCGAGTCCGATTTGCGCGCCCGCGCGGCCGAGCCTGTTTTCCTCGCCGCGGTCATGGATTTTCTCATGCTGGATGACGCTTGGGTGGTCGATTGCGCCGCAGCCCTCGGCTTCCGACCCGAGGAGGTCTTGCAGATCCGCGCTGCCCTGCCCGGTGGGGATCTTCCGCACTGGACCTGACCGGCCCAAGCAAAGCTCAGGGCAGTTCGTCCGCCGCCAGCTTGGCCAAGAGCGCCTTGAGCGTTTCCAGCTCGGCCTGCGTCAGCTTGTGGTGGAAATAGACCGATGCAGCGCGGCAAAACGGCAAGGCCGCCTCGAATTGCGTCTGTCCCAGCTCGGTCAGGCGCACCTCGGTGGTACGCCGGTCGTCGCGGCCCATCTCGCGCATGATCAGGCCGTCGGTTTCCAGCTGCCGCAGCGCGCGGGACGTTGCGGTCCGGTCGATGCCGACGAAATTGGCGATGTCGGAGGGGTTCTTCTTGCCCTCTTCGGCGACCGCGACCAGCACGCACCAGCCCACCCGCGTCAGGCCGAAGCGGCGCAAATCGTCCTCGACCCGCCGCTCCAGTATCCGGGCCGTGCGGGTGATCTGATGGCCCACACTGTCTTGCAGGCTGTATTTTTTACCGGTGCCGTCCATGCTGGCATTGGGCTATAGAGCGTCACACGCATCCTGTCACGCGTTATGAAAGACAGGTGAAATTTTGCCGCCAAAAACAACCTGGAGTTGTGAAATTGTCATCACAGACCGCGGGCCTGCTGTTCGACAAGGATGGCACCCTTTTCGATTTCCACCAAAGCTGGTCGGCATGGGTTCTCGAGCTGATCGACACCTTGTCGAAGGGGGATCCGGGGCATCGTGACCTGATCGCCGAATGTCTGGAATATGACTATCAAAACAAGGCATTCCACCCCGGTGCCCTGTCGATCGCAGGCACGGTCAAGGAACAGGCGACCGTCTTGGCGCCCGCGCTGCCCGACTGGTCGACGGTCGAGATCGAGGCCTATCTTGTGCGCGCGGCCGCCCATGCGCGGATGGTTCCCGCCACCCCTCTGGCGCCCTTGCTGGGCGGTTTGCGCGACGCCGGGTTGCGGCTTGGAGTGGCCACGAACGACGCCGAATCCTCGGCGCGACGTCACCTTGAAGTTGCTGAAATAATTGACAAATTCGACTATATTGCCGGATATGATTCGGGTCATGGCGCCAAACCTGCTCCGGGCATGTGCACGGGTTTCGCCGTGGCCATGGATCTCGATCCGGCAACTTGCGTGATGATCGGCGACAGCCATCACGATCTTGTGGCCGGCCGCGCGGCTGGCATGGTCACGGTTGCGGTGCTGACCGGAATGGCGGGTCATGACGATCTCGCACCGCTGGCCGATGCGGTCCTGCCCGACATAGGGGCCTTGCCCGCGTGGTTGGCCGCGCGCGACTGACGCGACGGGGCTGGCCAGGCAGGGTCGAGGGACCAGGGCGCGGAAATGCGACCTTTCGCGTCGGAGACGGGCATTCCGAGCCTCCGGCGATGGGGGAGGTTGAACCCCGACCCGCGCGCACGGACCCGTCCGCCGCCGCCCCCCACAAGGCCCATCCCATGACCGACGCTGCCGACCTCACCGCCCCCCGCCGCCGCCGCACCGGTGGACGGGCGGGCCATTCCGCCCGCGCCGGTCACGAGGTCATCGACCAGATGCCGTGGCGGGTGCCTCTCAACACCGATCGCCCCACCGAACCCCTGCCGCCCGAAGGCGTGCAGGCCATCCATGACGGCGCGATGCGGGTGCTCTCCGAGATCGGGATCGAGTTCCTCAACGACGAGGCGCTGGGCCACCTGCGCGACGCAGGCTGCAAGATCGAAGGGCAGACCGCACGCTTCGACCGCCAGTTCGTCGAGGAGATGGTGGCCAAGGCCCCACCCTCCTTCACGTTGACCCCCCGCAATCTTGCCCGCCAGATCACCATCGGCGAGGGGCATATCGTCTTTGGCAACGTCTCCTCGCCGCCCAACGCCTGGGACCTGGTGCGCGGCAAGCGCCCCGGCGACATGGAAACCTACCGCGAGTTCATCAAGCTGACGCAATATTTCAACTGCATGCATTTCGCGGGCGGCTATCCCGTTGAGCCCATCGACGTCCATGCCAGCGTCCGCCACCTCGATTGCCTGTATGACAAGCTCACGCTGACCGACAAGGTGGTGCACGCCTATTCGCTGGGCCCCGAACGGGTTGAGGATGTGATGGAGATGGTGCGCATCGCGGGTGGTCTCAGCCACGCCGAATTCGACGCGACGCCCCGGATGTACACCAACATAAATTCGGTCAGCCCGCTGAAACACGACTGGCCGATGCTCGATGGCGCGATGCGGCTGGCGCGGCGGGGCCAACCCGTGGTCGTCACCCCCTTCACGCTGGCGGGCGCGATGGCGCCGGTCACGCTGTCGGGCGCGGTCATGCTGTCGGTCGCCGAGGCGCTGGCGGCCATCGCGCTATTGCAATGGATCGCGCCGGGTTGCCCGGTGGCCATCGGCACCTTCACTTCCAATGTCGACATGAAATCCGGCGCGCCCGCCTTTGGCACGCCCGAATACATCCGCGCGACCCAGATGACCGGACAGATGGCGCGGTTCTATCGCTTGCCGCTCAGGTCCTCGGGCGTCTGTGCTGCCAATGTGCCCGATGCTCAGGCGATGTGGGAGACGATGAATTCGCTCTGGGCGGCCGTCCAGTCGGGCACCAACATGGTCTATCACGCGGCCGGCTGGCTGGAGGGCGGGCTGATCGCGTCCCCTGAGAAATTCGTGATGGATTGCGAGGTCTTGCAGCAGTTCCAGCGCTATTTCGAGCCGCAGATCCTTGGCACGTCCGAGGTTGATCTGGCCATCGACACCATCGCCGAGGTAGGCCCCGGCGGCCATTTCTTTGGCTGCCAGCATACCCAAGACCGCTATCAAGACGCCTTCTATGGTCCCTTCTTGTCGGATTGGCGCAATTACGAGGCGTGGCAGTTGGCGGGCAGCGTCGGGACCACCGAGCGCGCGCACGGCATCTACAAGCGCATCATTGCCGAGTTCGAGCCGCCGCCGATGGATGCGGGCACCCAAGATGAACTCACCGATTTCGTCGCGCGCCGCAAACGCGAGGGTGGCGCACCGACGGATTTCTGAGGCGCCCTCAGGCCCTGCAAATGCCTTGATATCGCCCCGGTTGCGAAAGGCTTCGTTTACGCTTGCACCGGTATCTCTGGCCCTGCGGGTGGCGTCATATGCCCGCGGTCAGCGATGAGGTTTTTGACATGCATGGCATGGTGAACCGCGCCTTGCAGGGGTTCTTGGTGGCGACATATGGCGCGGATGTCTGGGCCGAGGTGCGCGGTCAGGCGGGCCTGCCCTTTGCCGATTTCGAGGCGATGCTGGATTATCCCGACGAGATGACGCTGGCCTGTTTCGGGGCGGCCTGCCACGTGCTGCACAAGCACCCCAATGTCTTGCTGGAAGATTTGGGGACATGGCTGGTGACCGACACCCATCTGGAACCCCTGCGCCGACTGATGCGCTTTTCCGGCGCGAGTTTTCTCGATTTTCTCCACTCCCTCGAAGAGCTTGGGGATCGTGGCCGTCTGGCCGTGCCCGATCTGGACATGCCCCAGATCGAGCTGGACCAGATTGACCCCGCCAGTTTCCGCATCCGCGCGCGCTGGTCCCTTCCGGGTATCGCGCCGATCCTGATGGGCTGCCTGCGCGCCTTGGCCGATGACTACGGCGCGCTGGCCTTCTTGCGGCTGGACGGGATCGACCGGGGGGTGGAATGCCTGCATGTCCAACTGCTTGATACCGCGTTTTCCGAGGGGCGCAGTTTCGATCTGGGGCGGGTGGCGTCATGACAGGGCTTCCCCCCAGCCTTAGCCGGGTGATCGGCCTGTCGGGCGGCGCGCTCGACGTGCTGATGCCGATGCATGTCTGGGCCGATCCCGATGGGCGCGTGGTGCAGGCCGGGCCGACGCTCACCAAGATGGCGCGGCGGGGCGACCTGACGGGCCTGCCGCTGTTTCGCATTCTGGAATTTCGACGCCCTGCCCGGGTTGACGGGGTGCAGGCGCTGATGGCGCTGGCGGGACAACGGCTCGGCCTTGCGCTGCGCGATGCGCCCGATCTGCCGCTGAGGGGCGCGCTTACCACCCTGCCCGAGGGGACGGGGCTGATCCTCGACATTTCGCTGGGCCTGTCCTTTGCCCGCGCTGTCGCCGAATTCGGGCTTACCCTCAACGATTTCTCGCCTTGCGACCAGACTGTCGAACTTCTGTATCTACACGAGGCCAATACCTCGACCATGGCGCTGTCGCGGCATCTGTCCCGTCGGCTGGAGGCCGCACGCGCCGAGGCGGAGGCGCAGGCGCTCAGCGATCCCCTGACGGGTCTGGCCAACCGCCGCGCCATGGACGCAGAGATTGCGCGCTGCCTTGACGATCCGGGGCAGGATTTCGGTCTGCTCCACATCGACCTCGACCGGTTCAAGCAAGTCAATGACACGCTTGGCCATGCTGCGGGCGATGCGGTGCTGGCACGCGTGGGCGCGATCTTGCGCCACCAGTTGCGCCACACCGATGTGGCGGGCCGTGTGGGCGGGGATGAATTTTTGGTCTTGCTGCGCGACTGCCCCGACCGTGCGGAAATGGCCGCTGTTGCCGCCCGCCTGATTGCCGCAATCGAGGAACCTGTGCCCTTCGAGGGGCATCTGTGCCGCATCTCGGCCTCCATCGGCTTGGCGGCGAGTATCGATTACAACCAGCGGCCCGGCCTCGACCGGGTGTTGGCCGACACCGATGCAGCCCTTTATGCCGCGAAACGGGGCGGGCGCGGGCGCTATGCGGCCCATGGTGAGCCCGAGCCCGCGCCGCGCCGTCGGGCGGGGGACGCGGCCCCGGGCGGTTTCACGCGCCGCTGCCTCGATCCGCTGGTGTCGACGCCGAACACCGGCGGGGATTGAGGCTGGGCGCGGCGGCGCTACCTCTGTCGCCTTGACGCGACAAGGACACGCCCGGCATGGCCGATATCCCCGATCCCCGATCCTATCCCGTGCCCTCTGGCCGCTTTGCCCGCGCGCGCCGCATGGGCGGGCTTGCCACCGGCCTTGCGGGCGGGGTGGCGCTGGGTGGCGCGCAGGCGCTGTTGCGCGGCCAGCGTCCGCGCCTGTCCGATCTGGTGATGACGCCCGGCAACATCACCCGGCTTGCCGACCGGCTGTCCCAAATGCGCGGCGCGGCGATGAAGCTGGGCCAGCTTCTGTCGATGGAGGCGGGCGACATGCTGCCCCCCGAGATGGAGGCGATCTTGTCGCGCCTGCGCGCCGAGGCGCATGTGATGCCGCCCGCGCAGTTGAAACAGGTGCTTGCCGATGCCTATGGTGCCGATTTCCGCAAGCTTTTCCGCAGCTTCGACACAAGGCCCTTGGCCGCTGCCTCGATCGGGCAGGTGCACCGCGCGCTGACGCCCGAGGGGCAGGCGCTGGCCATCAAGCTGCAATACCCCGGCGTCAAGGATGCCATCGACAGCGATCTCGACAATGCCGCCGCGCTGATCCGCTGGTCGGGTCTGTGGCCCGCTGAGCTGGACATCCGCCCCCTGATGGCCGAGGCGCGCGCGCAATTGCATGAAGAGGCCGATTACGCCCGCGAAGGCGCGGCGCTGGCGCGCTTCGGCGCGCTTCTGGCGGGGGACGACCGTTTCGTCGTGCCGCGTCTGGATGAGGCCCGGACCCGTCCTTCGGCCTTGGCGATGAGTTTCGAGCCCGCCGAGCCGATCGAGCGGCTGGCCGACGCCCCGCCCGATATCCGCGACCGTGCCGTGAGCGCGCTGCTCGATCTGTGCTTGCGCGAGTTGTTCGAGTTTCGCCTGATGCAGACCGACCCGAATTTCGCCAATTACCGCTGGCGTCCCGACACGGGCCAAATCGTGCTGCTGGATTTCGGGGCCACGCGTGAGATTTCGCACACGATGTCCGAGGCCTACCGCGCCCTTTTGCGTGCGGGCCTCGAGCGCGATCAGCAAGGTGTCCTGACCGCGCTGGAAAGCATCGGCTTCATCAAGCCCGGCCTGTCCCTGGCCCACCGTCAGACGATCCTAGAGATGTCCGAGATGGGCTTTGCCCTGCTGCGTGGCCCCGAAGCCTTCGATTTCCGCGGCAATGATTTCGCCGACCGCATGCGGCAGCGCGGCGCGCAGATCGGCGGCGAGCGGGAGTTGTGGCATATCCCGCCCGCCGAAACCCTGTTTCTGCAGCGCAAGATCGGCGGGCTGTACCTGCTGGCCACCCGGCTGGGCGCCAAGGTGGATGTCGCGGCCATGGTCCGGTGCTACGTCTAGGCCAGTGCCGCGACGATGGCATCCAGCCCGTCGGTCAGCGCGGCGGGTCCCGGTTGCAAGATCAGGGGCGACTTGATCTCGGTGATGCGCCCGTCGCGCACGGCCGGGATGGCGTCCCAGCCGGGGCGGGCCGCGATCCGCTCGGGCCGCACCTTTTTCCCGCACCATGACGCCAAGATCACGTCGGGCGCGCGCGCCAACACGGCGTCCGGCGTCACGATCCGGTCCTTGGCGCCTTGGGCGCGGGACAATTCGGGAAAGGCATCTTGCCCGCCCGCGATGCCCACCAGTTCCGACACCCAGGCCAGCCCCGAGATCATCGGGTCGTCCCATTCCTCGAAATAGACAACAGGGCGTTTGCCCCCGCGCGCCTCGGCCCGTGCCGCGACCGTCGCAAGGCGGTGCGCATAGTCATCGGCCAGCCGCGCTGCGCGATCGGCAAGACCCACCGTCGCGCCCAGATGCCGGATCATCGCCAGAATCCCCGCGATGTCGCGTTGGTTGTAGGCCATCACCGTGATGCCCGCCCGGATCAGCCCTGCCGCGATCTCGGCCTGAAGGTCCGAGAAGGTCAGCACCAGATCGGGCTCCAGCGCGATGATCTTGGGCAGGTCGGCCGAGGTGAAGGCGCTGACCCGCGGTTTCTCGCGCCTGACGCGGGGCGGGCGCACGGCATAGCCCGAGACGCCCACGATCCGGTCCTCGGCGCCCAGCAGGTAAAGCGTTTCGACCGTCTCCTCGGTCAGGCAAACGATGCGCTCGGGCGGAAAGCGCCGCATCAGAGCGACAGCCGCCGCATCCGGGTCCCGCCGCGTCGTTTCGGGCGCGGCAGGGCGAGGTCGAGCGGGGACAGCGGCGTCATGAGCGAGGCGCGCAAGAGCCGGCAGAACTCCGCCACGGCGGGGCTTGCCACCTCGAAAGGTTGCGCCAGCGCCAGCGCGCGCGCCGCCTCGCGGCCATATGGCACCGCGGGCGGCAGGGCACCCAGCCATTGCATGTAGCCCAACTGCCCCAGTTCAACCGCGCGGGCGGGTGCGCTGCGGGGCGCCGGGTGGCTCAAAAGCTGGATCAGGGTCTTTTCGGTCTGCATTGCGCCCTCCGCGCAAAGGGGCGGGGGCCATGGCCGGCAGGTCCGAGGGGTCGCGGCGCGTCTTTGGTCGCATGTCTCGCACTCCGGCCCGGACGCCCCGCCCGGGTTTGGGGTTGATCTGCGATGGCAGGTCTCCTGACTTGCGGGTCTGGGCTTGCCCGATCCTTCCCGGGCTGCTCTTGCCCAGTGGGTTCATCGGGGTCGCTCGCCGCTCACAGTTGCGGGGGCAGTCGCGGGGTTGCACCGCGTTCCCTTTTCAGACCGGCGGGGGTGCCGCCGATCACCATCCCGAACATGAGACGCGCTTTGCCGCCGCCGGTCAAGGCCAGGTAGCGCAACATTTGCGAAGACGAAAGAAAAGGGGGCGGCCCATTGCGGTGCCGCCCCCCGCTTCCGGATGGCTTGCGATCATTCCGCCGGGCGGCGGCGCAGCACAAGGCGTTCGATCACATAAACAAGGATGGCACTTCCCACGGCCCCCATGGCGGCGATGCCGAGGAAGATGATCACATCGACCGGACCACCGATATCGGACAGGTGCGAGTTGGTGACGGCCATCACGAACCAGATCGCCAGCACGGCGCCGACCGGCATGAAGAGTTGCGCGACAAGGAACTGCCGCATCCCCAATGTGCGGTCACGGATCAGCACATAGATCCAACCCAGCGTGACCACCACGGCCGCCGCGACCAGTGCCCAGAACAGGCCTGCGCCAAACATTTCCTCGAAGACCGCGATCATGGTCTCAAGTGTAAGCTCTTCCATTTCTTTCTCCTCCGATCCGTCTCAGGCCTGGCCGCGCAGCATGGCATTGTAGGTCGCTTTCAGCGCGACCTCCTTCATCAGCCAGCTGATCCACAGCTCTTCCAGCGGCGCGATCAGGCCGGGGAAGGAGGGCACGAGGTTGTTGTGGTAATCGAACTCGATCAGCATCGCGCGACCGATCCGGGTGATCATCGGGCAGGAGGTGTAGCCGTCATAGGTGGCGGTCCCCTCGCGGCCTTCGATGGCGGCGATCAGGTGATCTTCGACCACCGGAACCTGCCATTTCACCGATGCCGCCGTCTTGCCCTTGGGCACGCCCGCCACATCGCCCAAGGCCCAGATATTGGCGTAGCGGTTGTGGCGCAGCGTGGCCATGTCGCAATCGACCCAGCCCTGATCGGTCCAGCGGTCGGCCCAGGCCAGCCCCGATTGCACCACGAATTCCGGCGCGCGCTGCGGCGGGATCAGGTGGAGGTAATCATAGGGTTCCTCATGGCTCAGGCCATCGGCATCGGTGAAGGTGGCGATCTTGCGGTCGGCATCCACCGCGCGCAGCGTGCGCTGGTATGTGTGGGCAATGCCCCGGTCGCCAAACAGCATCCGCACCCGTTCGGCCACGATCGGCACCCCGAAAAGCGCGGTCTGCGGCGCGAAATAGGCGATTTCCGCGTTGCCGCGATTGCCCGCGCGGCGCAGGCGGTCGTCGATCAGGAAGGCGTGTTTCAGCGGCGCGCCCGCGCATTTCATCTCGGTCTCGGGGCGGGTGAAGACGCCGCGCCCGCCTTCCTCGGCGAAACGCGCGGCGGCGGTCCAGGTGCGGGCGGCATATTCGGGCCCGGCATAGAGCGCGCCGATGCCGTTTTGCCCCACCATGTCGAGGCTGAACCCCTCGATCGCATCATGGTCGAGGATCAGGCCCGGCGCCACGATCAGGTAATCATACTCCAGCGTCTGGCCGCCTTCGGTCGATACGGTCTGCACCTCGGGATCGACGGCGGCGACGCGCTCAGTGATTAGCGTCACATCGCGCGGCAGCCAGTCGGTGGTTTGGCTCACGACATAGCTGGCGGGCTTCAGGCCGGCAGCCACCAGCGACAGGCCGGGCTGATAAAGGTGTTCGGCGCGCGGGTCGATGATTGTGATCTGTGCGCCTTCAAGCCGCCGGACCATCCGGTTGGCAAAGGCTGTGCCTGCCGCGCCCGCGCCGATGATGACGATGCGCGCATTGGTCGGCACCATCTGCGCCCGCGCCTCGGTGGCGGGCAAGGCGGCGGCGGCGCCCCCCGCCGCGGCCAGCGCCAGAAAGGCGCGGCGGCTGGTGGAAAAATCTTCGGTCATTCCGTGTGTCTCCCGTGACGGTCTGTTCGCTTGACCGCCGCTTTTATGATCGGGGTCAATCAACCTGTTTGATCTGGATCAAACTGGACCTGCGGCATGATTGCATGCCGCGGTGCACCAAACCGGGGACGTCACGCGCGGCTGTCGAGCAGCCGGGTCAGCCAATCGGGGTCCATTTCGGGCACCGAGGACAAAAGCAATTCGGTGTAGGGCTGGTGCGGCGGGGTGAAGATCTCTGTCTTGTGGCCCGCGTCCACCACACGGCCCCTTTGCATGACCACCACTTCGTCGGCGATGGCGCGCACGGTGGCGATGTCATGGGTGATGAACATGTAGGCCAGCCCGAATTCATCTTGCAGCCGGGTCAGCAGTTGCAAGATCCCTTCCTGCACGATCTGGTCGAGCGCCGATGTCACCTCGTCGCAGATGATCACCCTTGGCTCGGCCGCCAGCGCGCGCGCGATGCCGATGCGCTGTTTCTGGCCACCCGACAATTCGCCCGGCAGGCGGTCGATATAGGTGTCGGGGTCCAGTTCGATCAGATGCAGCAGGTCGCGCACGCGGGCGTCCAGCGCGCGGCCGTGCAGGCCCAGATACATCTGCGCCGGTCGTCCGATCAACTCACGCAGGCGCTGCTTGGGATTCAGGGCCGTGTCGGCCATCTGGTAGATCATCTGCACCTGCCGCAACTGGTTGCGGGTGCGCGCCTTGAGCGCCGGTGGCAAGGCGGCGCCGTCGAACACGATCTCGCCCGAGGTGGGCGGCAAGAGCCCGGTGATGACGCGCGCCGTCGTCGATTTTCCCGACCCGCTTTCGCCCACCACGGCGACAGTGCGCCCGGCATGTATGTCGAAACTCACATCCTCCAGCACCACGGTCTTGCCATAGGCCGCCGTCACGCCCCGCACCGACAAGACCGGCGCTGCGGTGGCGGGCGGCTGCACGGGACGGGCAAAGCTGCGCACGGCCCAGAGGCTTTTGGTATACTCCTCCCGCGGGGCATCGAGCATCTGGCGCGTAGGGGCCTCTTCCACCTCTTCCCCGCGCAAGAGAACCTTGATGCGGTCTGCGGCCTGCGCGACCACGGCAAGGTCATGGGTGATGTAGATCGCGGCCGTGTCGAATTGCCTGACGATGTCGCGGATCGCGGCCAGAACCTCGATCTGCGTGGTTACATCCAGCGCGGTCGTGGGCTCGTCAAAGATGATGAGGTCGGGCCGACAGGCCATCGCCATCGCCGTCATCGCGCGCTGCAATTGCCCGCCCGACACCTGATGGGGGTAGCGAAATCCGATCCCCTCGGGGTCGGGCAGCTGCATCTTGCGGTACAGGTCGACGGCGTCCTTCTCGGCCTTGTCGCGGGCCATTACGCCGTGGATCACCGGCGCCTCGGCGTATTGCTCGATCAGCCGGTGCGCGGGGTTGAAACTGGCCGCTGCCGATTGCGCCACATAGGCGATGCGCTTGCCCCGGAGCGCCCGGCGCTGCGCTTCGGTGGCCCGGCGCAGGTCGATCCCGTCGAACATTATGCTGCCGCCGGTGATCTTGCAGCCGTCACGGGCAAAGCCCATCGCGGCCAGACCCACGGTGGATTTCCCCGCGCCCGATTCCCCGATCAGACCCAGAACCTCGCCCTTGTGCAAGGTCAGGTCCACGCCCTTGACGATCTCGGACCATGTGTCGCCCGACCGCCCCTCGATCCGCAGCCCCTCGATCCTGAGCAGCACTTCGCGGGTCATTGCGTGGCCTCCCGCAGGCCCGAGGCGCGGTAGAGCTGCCAGTCGACCACGAAATTCACCGCCACCGTCAGCAGCGCGATGCAGCCCGCCGGCAACAGCGGCGTGACATCGCCAAAGGTGATGAGCGTGGCGTTGTCGCGCACCATGCTGCCCCAGTCGGCTGTCGGTGGCTTGATCCCCAGCCCCAGAAAGCTGAGCGAGGAAATCGACAAAAAGACAAAGCAAAAGCGCAGGCCGAACTCGGCCACCAGCGGCGCCATGGCATTGGGCAAGATCTCGCGCCGGATCAAGAACCACGCGCCTTCACCGCGCAGGCGCGCGGCCTCGATGTAATCCATCACCACGATGCCTTGGGCCACCGACCGGGCCAGACGAAAGACCCGCGTGGCGTCGACGGCGGCGATGACAAGGATCAGCGACAAGACGGACGTCCCGAAGATCGTGAGCAGCAAGAGCGAGAAGATCAGCGCCGGAATCGCCATCAGCGCATCGACGAAGCGCGACAGGATCTGGTCGAGCCAGCCGCCCGTCAGCGCCGCCCAGAGCCCCAGAAGCGAGCCCACCACAAAGGCCAGCGCGGTGGTGGCAAAGGCGATGCCCACGGTGTTGCGCGCACCGTAGATGAGGCGCGAGAGCATGTCGCGCCCGATCCGGTCGGTGCCAAGGGGATGGTCCGCCGACCACGCTTGGAACTGCGTGCCCACGATGTCGCGTTCGGGAAAGGGGGCGAGCAGGGGCGCGGCAATGGCGACGAAGGCATAGATCACGATCACCAGCAGGCCAAAGGCGGCGGTCAGCGGCATGTCACTGGCGATGCTGCGGGAGTGGCCGGTCAGCAGGGCCCGCGCGCCCGCACGCAACACCCACGCAAGGGCGAACAGGCCCGCGAGGCCCAGCGTCACGGAGGCGGCGAAACCCATCGCGCTACCTCCGGTGCATCAGGCGCGGGTTGGTGATGGTCGACAGCACATCCGCGATGAGGTTCAGGCCGATATAGGCGGCGGCAAAGATCAGCGCGATGGCCTGCACCACCGCGATGTCGCGGTTCGACACCGCATCCACCATCAATTGCCCAAGGCCGGGATAGACAAAGACCACCTCGACCACCACGACGCCGGTGATGAGGTAGGCCAGGTTGAGGGCCACCACGTTGATGATGGGCGCCAGCGCATTGGGCAGCGCGTGGCGCAGCACGATCCTGAGCGGCGACAGCCCCTTGAGGCGCGCCATCTCGATATAGGGGCTGGCCATCAGGTTGATGATCGCAGCCCGCGTCATCCGCATCATGTGGGCGGTCACCACCAGCGTCAGCGTCAGCGCGGGCAGAAAGGTCATGTAGAGCCTGTCCCCGAAGGTGGTCGTCGGATTGATCCGCACCATGGACGGGAAAAACCCCGTCTGCGCCAGCCACAGCACAAGGATATAGGCGATGAAGAACTCGGGCAGGGATATCGCCCCCAGTGCCCCTGCATTGGCCATCCGGTCGAAGATCGAATTGCGCCACAGCGCACTCAGGATGCCCAGCGTCAGCGCGATGGGCACGGAAAGCGCGGCGGCATAAAGCGCAAGGAACACGGTATTGCCCAGCCGCGCCCCGATCAGGTCGGCGATGGGGCGGTTGTTGGCCAGCGAGACGCCGAAATCGCCGGTCAAGGCACCGGTCAGCCAGGCCCAGTAGCGCACGGGTGCAGGGTCGTTCAGGCCCAGTTGCGCGCGCAACGCTGCCACCGTCTCGGGCGTGGCCGATTGGCCCAGAAGCTGCGTGGCAAGGTCGCCGGGCAATAGCTCGGTCGCCCAGAAGATCACCAGCGACACGACGAACAAAAGCCCGACGCCCAGCGCGATGCGCGTCAGGATCATCGTGATCAGATTGGCCAGAACCCCGCCCTCCGCCTTGTCGTCAGGGGAAATCCCGCCCGGCCCTTTTCAGGGGCCGGGCGGCGCGGATGGGTCAGGCCATCCACCAGCGTTCGACGCAGCGGAACCCGTCGAGGTTCCAGTTCGATCCGATCTGCTCGGGCGTGCCCACGCCATTGGCGACCGCCATGACGAAGTTGTTGTACATCGGGATGACGACCGAACCCTCATAGGACACGATCTGCTGCATCTCGTGATACATCTCACGGCGCAGGGACTCGTCCACCTCGGACCTTGCGGCGACCAACAATTCGTCGAAGCGTTCGTTCGACCAGAAACTGTCGTTCCAGTCCGCGCCCGAGGCATAGGCGGTGGTGAACATGTGGTCCTCCACCGCGCGGCCACCCCAGTAGCTGGCCACAAACGGTTCCTTCATCCACACATTGTCCCAGTAGCCATCGTTCGGCACCCGGTCGACGGTGATGTTGATGCCCGCCGCCCGCGCGTTCTCCGAGAACATGGAGGCCGCATCGACCGCGCCCGAGAACGCCGCATCCGCCGCCTTGAGCGTCACATCGAGGCTCTCGAGCCCAGCTTGCTGCAGGTGGTAGCGCGCGCGGTCGGGGTCGTAGCCCTTGGGCTCCATCTCGGCGAAGAAATAGCGGTTCGCCGGCCCGATCGGGTTGTCGTTCGACACCGCGCCATGGCCGCCAAGGATCGTGTCGACCATCGCCTGCCGGTCAAGCGCGTATTTCAGCGCCAGCCGCACGTTGTTGTCGTTGAACGGGGCCGCGCGCGCATCCATCGGGAAAACGTAATGCGCGTTGGCCGGGATCGACAAGATGCGCGCCACGTTGCGGCCTTCGAGCATGCCGATGGTCGCCGGATCGACCTGGTCGATCAGATGCACCTCGCCGGTGATCAGCGCGTTCAGGCGCGCGGCCGGGTCGAGGATCGACAGGATTTCCACCCGGTCGAACCACGCGCGGTTTTCCTTCCAGTAGTTGGAGTTTCGCGTGAGCGAGGCCTGCACGCCCGGCTCGTAGCTTTCGACGATGTAGGGGCCGACCCCGTCGGTCGAGGCCGGGTCGATCCGCCCATCCACCGCCGGCATGATCGGGATGTGATAGTCGGTCATCAGGTAGGGCAGGTCGGCGTTGGCCGCCTCCAGCGTGATGACGACATTCTGCCCGTCAGCGCGCACATCGGTGATGGCCGACAGCAGCGTCTTGATCGCGCTGGTCGCATCATCGCCCCGGTGATGGTTGATCGAGGCGACCACGTCATCGACCGTCACATCGCGCCCGGAATGAAAGCTCACGCCCTGCCGGATCGCAAAGACCCAGGTCACGCCATCGGCACTTTCCCAGCTTGTCGCCATTTCCGGCACAAGCTGGCCATCGGCGCCGACTTCGATCAGCTGGTTGTGGCGCGAGGCGGCAAAGACCTGAACATAGAGGTTGTCCCACAGGCCCGGATCGAGGCTGTCGGTGGTGGACCCATGGCCAAGGCCGATGCGGAAGGTGCCGCCGCGGGTCTGGGCCCGGGCGGCTTTCGCGCCATAGGGCAGGATCAGGCCCGCGGCGCCAAGCGCTGCGGCACCTTGCAAGATGCCACGGCGGGAAACGCCGCCGCGTGCGGGTGCGGAAAGAATGCGTGATGTCATGGTCTGTTCTCCCTGGTGCGTTGCGCGCAGATTGCACGTCGCCGGTCGCCGGGGACGACCCCCTGTGCGCCAGCTTCCGCGCGGATCATACATGGACCACCCTATAGGGGAACCCATGAAGTGGCCGTGACAGTGCGCGCCGGCTGTCAGAACCGGATCGCCACCTTTGCCCGCACCGCCCGGTCGATCTCGGGCGGGACCTGTAGGGGCGCCATCTGCAAGATGGTCTCCTTGCGGCGGCGGGCGCCGGTCAGAAGATCCGGCCGCCCCGCGCCATCCCAATCCTTGGGCGTCATGCGGTTGGCGATCTGTGGATAGAGGTATTCGGTCTGCATCAAGGCCAGCGTCTGGTCCGAGCCCAGATAATGGCCCGGCCCGCCATCAAGGCACACGGCCTTCATCACGTCGAGCGAGACCGCATCCTCGGTCACGTCGATGCCGCGCACGCAGCGCTGCGCCTGCCCGATCAGATCGTCGCCCAGCACCATCCCCTCGGGGCAGAACCCCATGAGCGAGGCATACATGCCGACCGATTCGTAGACGAGGTTCAGCCCCGAGAGCCCCGCCATCACATTGGTGATGCCCTGTTCCCAACCCGCCTGCATGTCGGGCAGCTTGGCATCCGTCATCCCCGCCGCAGCGCCCCCCGGCAGACCGTAGAACCGGTGCATCTGCGCGCAGCCCGCCGTCAGCAGACCCTGTTCCGCCGAGCCTCCCGACATCGCGCCCGACCGCAGGTCCGAGACGAAGGGCCACGTGCCGAAGACCGCCGGATGCCCCGGCGCGATGGCATTGACGTAGACGACGCCCGCGAGGCATTCCGCCACCGCCTGCACGATGGCCGCCGCGATGGGGGCGGGGGCTGTCGCGCCGGCTTGCCCCGCCGACAACAGCAGGATCGGCATGCCCGCGCGGATGCAGGCCTCCATCGTCTCGCAGCTTTCGGTGGCGAATTTCATCGGCGGAACGACGAAACAGTTGGACAGCGAGACGAAAGGCATCTCGCGCCATGCGGCCTCACCGCCCGCGACAAGGTGGATCAGCTCCATCCCCGGCGCCACGGCGGCGGGGTCCGAGAATGACGTGCCAACATGCTTGGTGGTGCCCGCAAGACAGGCGTAAAGCGTGTTGAGGTCCATTTCGATCAGGTCGGGCACATCGCAGCAGACCATCGTGCGTTGAAAGAAATGGATGTTGTCGAGGTGATGGGCCAGCCGCGCCGCGTCATAGAGATCGCGCGCGGTCGAGGGGCGGTAATCGCCCGTGACCGGATCGACATGGTTCACGGCCGCGCCCGCCGTGCCGTAATGCACCCGCGTGCCCGACAGGTCGAGGTGATGGCGCGGGTCGCGGCCAAAAAGCGTGATGCCGCGCGCGGCCTTGGCGAGCATGTCCTCGACCAGCGCGCGGGGAAAGCGCAGGCGGCCATCGTCGCCCTGCACCGCGCCCGCCGCGACCATGGCGGCGACGCCGGTCGCGGGCGCTTGGCTCAGCCCCACCTGTTCCAGCGCGTCGAGCGCCGCTTCGTGGATGCGCAGAACGCCGGCTTCCGTCAGCGGATTGTATTGCCCGCCCGATAGCCCCGCCCGCACCGGGCGCAAATCGTCGGCCAAGGGCGCCATGCGGGTTGCCACACGCGCCGCACGGCCCCCGCCGCGACGGTTTCCACGCTTGTCTTCGATCTCGACGCTCATTGGCGTACCCTTTGCGATTGCGGGTCATACATAGGCGCAAGGCTTGCCCGCGCCGCGTGCCGGACCCCGGCCACTTCGATCTCGTAGGTTGAGGAGAGCACGGCCTCGGGCGTCTCATCTGGGCAGGGGACATAGCCAAGCCCCACGGCCCCGCCGAGCGCATGGCCGTAATTGCCCGAGGTCAGGATCGACACGATCTTGCCCTCGCGCACCACGGCCTCGTTGTGAAACAGCATCGGCTCCGGGTTCTCCAGCCGGAACTGGACAAGGCGGCGCGAAAGCCCCGTCTCGCGCTTGCGCAACACCGCGTCGCGGCCCATGAAATCGGGCTTTTGCATGCGCACGGCAAAGCCCAACCCCGCCTCCAGCACATGATCCTCGTCGGTGATGTCATGGCCGAAATGGCGGTAGGCCTTTTCGATCCGGCACGAATCCAGCGCATGCAGCCCGCAGAGCCTCAGCCCTTGATCCGCACCCGCCTGCGTCAGCGTCTCGAAGACATGGGCGGCCATGTCGGTCGATACATAGAGTTCCCACCCCAATTCGCCGACGTAGGAGATGCGGTGCGCACGGGCGAGGCCGAGGCCGATCTCGATTTCCCGCGCGGTGGCAAAGGGGAAACCGGCGTTCGTCAGGTCATCGGGGCTGACCGCCTGCATCAGGTCTCGGGCTTTCGGTCCCATGACGCAAAACACCGCCTCGCCCGCCGTCATGTCGGTGATGGTGACGAAGCTTTCGCCTGCGTGTTTGCGTAGCCATGCCAGATCGCGCCTGAGCGTCGCGCCCGGCACGACCAGCAGAAAAGCGGTTTCCGACAGGCGCGTGACGGTCAGATCGCTTTCGATGCCGCCCCGGTCGTTCAGCATCTGGGTATACACGACGCGGCCCGCCTCCACATCCAACTCGTTCGCGCAAAGGTGGTTGAGAAAGGCGCAGGCATCCCGCCCCTCGACCCGGATCTTGCCAAAGGATGTCATGTCAAACAGGCCAACGCCCTGCCGCACCGCCAGATGCTCGGCGCGCTGGTTGTCCAACCAGTTTTGCCGGTGCCAGTCGTAGCGGTATGCGCGGCTCTGGCCGGGCAGGGCGAACCAGTTCGCGCGTTCCCATCCCGCGACCTCACCAAAGACCGCGCCCGCGGCTTTAAGGTGCTCATGCACGGGCGAGCGCCGCACCCCGCGCGCGGTTTCGACCTGCCGATAGGGCCAGTGATCGGCGTAGAGCAGGCCAAGTGTCTCGGTCACGCGCTCCTTCAGGTAACGCCGGTTGCGCTGGAAGGGCTGCGCGCGGCGGATATCGACCTCCCACAGGTCGAAGGGGGGCGCGCCTTCCGCGATCCAATGCGCCAGCGCCATGCCAGCCCCGCCCGAGGACACGATGCCGATGGAATTGTAGCCCGCCGCGACCCAGTAGCCGCCCAGTTCCGGCGCCTCGCCCAGATAGTAGCGGTCATCGGGGGTGAAGCTTTCGGGCCCGTTGAAGAAGGTGTGGATGCCCGCCGTCTGGAACAGCGGCATTCGTTGGGTCGCTTGTTCGAGGATGGGCGCGAAATGGTCGAAATCCTCGGGCAGCGCGTCGAAACAGAAATCCTCCGGAATGCCGCCCATGCCCCAGGGTTTGGCGCGGGGTTCAAACGCGCCCAGCATCATCTTGCCTGCGTCCGATTTGTAATAGGCGCATTCGTCGGGCACCCGCAACACAGGCAGATGCCCAAGCCCGTCAATGGGTTCCGTGACGAGGTAGAAGTGCTCGCAAGCATGCAGCGGCAGCGTGACGCCGGATTTTGCGGCCAGATCGCGACCCCACATGCCGCCGCAGTTGATGACGACATCGGCGGCGATATGGCCGGTATCGCTCTCGCTCTCCCAATCCACACCGGTGACGCGGCGGCCATCGTCGGTAACACGCGTCACCTTCACCCCTTCGACGATCCTTGCGCCCGCCATCCGCGCGCCCTTGGCCAGCGCCATGGCGATATTGGCCGGGTCGCATTGACCGTCGCCGGGCAGGTGGACCGCGCAGGTGACATCGCCCACCTCCACATGCGGATACATCGCGCGCACCTCGGCGGTGGTGATCTCGTGCACCTCGACCCCGAAGGCGCGCGCCAGCGTCGCCTGCCGCAGCAGTTCCTCGCGCCGGTCGGCGGTCAGCCCGAGTGAGATGGAGCCGACCTGCCGCATGCCGGTCGCAATGCCGGTTTCCGCTTCGAGCCGCAGGTAGAGGTCGGCGGAATATTTGGCCAGCCGCGTCATGTTCTGCGACCCGCGCAACTGCCCGACCAGCCCCGCCGCATGCCATGTGGTGCCGCAGGTAAGCTGCTTGCGTTCCAGCAGCACGATGTCGGTCCAGCCCAGCTTCGCCAGATGATAGGCGACCGAACAGCCCGAGACGCCGCCGCCGATGATCACCGCGCGGGCATGTGTTGGAAGGGTCATGCTCACGCCCTCAGCCGCGCGTTGGCGGGGTCCCAGAGGGGCGCGTCAGGCAGCACCACCGCGCGGTGACGCTGCCCGAAGATATCGACCTCCACCTCGGTCCCCGGCGCGGTCAGATCGGCGCGCAGCATCCCCAGCGCGATGGATGTTCCGACGCGGTAGCCCCAGGCGCCGCTGGTCGTCTCGCCGACCACCTGCCCCCCGTGCCAAAGCGTCGACATGTAGGGCGCGTCCGCCACGCCGGCATCGACCACCAGTGTGACGAAGCGTTTGGTCACGCCGGCCTGTTTCTCGGCCATAAGCGCCTGCTTGCCGGGGAAATCCTGTGGCTTGCCCCAGCGGATGAAGCGGTCAAGCCCGCCCTGCAACAGGCTGTAATCGGTCGACAGGTCACCCTTCCATGCGCGGTAGCCCTTTTCGATCCGCAAGCTGTTCAGTGCGAACATGCCGAAGGGTTTGGCGCCTGCTTTCAGGATCGCCTCGTAAACATCCGGGATCGCAGCGTTTTCGGCGTGTATTTCCCACCCCAGTTCGCCCGCGAAGGATACCCGCGCAAGCCAGCAGCGCCGCCCTGCCACGATGGCGTCTTGATGGCTGAGCCATGGCAGATGCAGGTCGCCCTCGGTGCCCACGGTCTCCATCAACCGCCGCGCCTCGGGGCCAGTGACGATCAGCGTCGAGATTTCGCGGCTCTGGTCGGTCAGCGACAGCCCCGGCGCAAGGTCGCGCCTCAGCCATTCCAGGTCATGCCATTGCGCCACGGCCGCCGTGATCAGCGTGAACTCGTCCGGCCCGTGGCAGGCGACCGACATCTCTGTCACGATCCGGCCCCTCGCGTCGGGGAAATAGGCCAGCGTCAATCGCCCCGGCGCGGGCAACCCGCCCGCGATCTTGCCCAAGAGCCAGTCGCCCGCACCTTTGCCCGTCAGCCTGAACCGGGAAAAGCCCGGCAGGTCCAGCACGCCGACACCATCCCGCACCGCCTCGCATTCCTCACGGATGCGCGCTTCCCATGGGCCCGCGCGGTTCCATGTCTGCGTCGCGGCCTCGGACACATCATCGCCAGCTTTTGCGAACCAGTTCGCCCGCTCCCACCCCGCATAGGCGCCCATCTGGCCGCCGAGTGCCTTCACCCGGTCATGGACCGGCGAGACCTTGCGATCGGGCGCGGCAGGCCAGCGCGCCCAAGGGAAATGCATCGCATATTCATGGCCGTAAACTTCCATCCCCTTGGCCACGCAATAGTCATGGTCGGTGTAATCCGTGAAGCGGCGCGGGTCGCATGACCACATGTCCCATTCGGTGGCCCCTTGCGTCACCCATTCGGCCAAAACCTTGCCCGCGCCGCCGCCCTGCGCGATGCCAAAGGTAAAGACGCAGGCCTCGAACGCGTTGGGCACGCCCGGCATTGGCCCGATCAGCGGGTTGCCGTCGGGCGTGTAGGGGATGGGGCCGTTGATGACGCGTGCCAGCCCCGCTTCGGCCAGTACGGGCACGCGGGCCATCGCATCCTCGATCTGGAAGGACAGCCGGTCGAGGTCGTCGGGATAGAGCTGAAAGCTGAAATCCTCAGGCAACGGATCGTCGGGCGTGGTCCAATGCGCCCGGCAGTTCCGCTCGTAGGGGCCAAGGTTGAAGCCGTTCTTCTCCTGCCGGAGGTAGTAGGAGGTATCGACATCGCGCAAAAGCGGCAGCTTGTGGCCCGCGGCCTTGGCCCAGTCGCGCACGGCGGGCACCTCGTCGAAGATCAGATATTGGTGGCTCATCACCATCATCGGCACCGTGCGCCCGCCGAAAGGCTTGAACCATTCTCCCACGCGCTGCGCATAATAGCCCGCCGCGTTCACCACGATTTCGCAGCGGATGTCGCCCTGATCGGTGTGCACGATCCAAAGGCCATTCTCGCGGCTGACGCCCGTGGCCGGGCAAAAGCGCACGATCTTGGCCCCCAGATCGCGCGCGCCCTTGGCCAGCGCCTGCGTCACCTGTGCCGGGTCGATATCGCCGTCGGCGGGATCGTAGAGCGCGCCTTTCAGGTCATGGGTCTCGATGAAAGGATGTTTCGCCTTGATCTCGGAGGGGCCGAGGATGTCGAGGGTCATGCCCTGATGCAGGCCCATGCCCCGCGCGCGCGCGAACTCCTGCATCCGCTCGTCGCTATGCGCCAGCCGGATCGAGCCCGTCACATGGTAGTTCAGCGGATAGTCCACCGCCGCGCCGAGGCCGCGATAGAGTTCCGTCGAATAGCGCTGCATGTTCATGATCGACCACGAGGTCGAGAAGGTCGGCACATTGCCTGCGGCATGCCATGTGGAGCCCGCCGTCAGCTCGTTCTTTTCCAAAAGCACGCAATCGGTCCAGCCCGCGCGCGAGAGGTGGTAGAGCGCCGAGACACCCACGACGCCGCCGCCGATGATGACCACGCGCGCCTGTGTCGGCAGTTCCGCCATGTGCTTGTCCCGGCCTGTGATGCCCCGAGTATTCGCCGCCCCAGACAACAGTTCAATTCGATTGCGGGATATGTTTTGATCAGGTTTACCGATCAGGGGCCACACATGACCTTCGACCAGCTGGAGACCTTCCTGGACCTGTGCGACACGCGCAGCTTCAACCGCACGGCGGTGCGGCTGGGGGTGACGCAATCGACCGTCTCGGGGCGGATCGGCGCGCTGGAACAGGCGCTGGGCTGCCGCTTGCTGGATCGCAGCCGGTCGGGCACCGCGCTGACCACCGAAGGGCTGCGGTTCGAACCCCATGCCCGCAGCCTGCGCCGCGGCTGGATGGCCGCGCGCCAATCGGTGCAAGCGGCGGGAAGTTCTGCGATGACCATGCGCATCGGCATTCAGCACGATCTGCTGGGCGACCGCGTCGCGGCCATGGTGGCCGCCCTGCAAGACGCGCTGCCCGGCACGGCCCTTTATGTCGAGGCGGATTATTCCGCGCAGATGTGCACGGACGTGATGGCGGGCGCTCTGGATGTGGCGGTGCATTACACGCCCAAACCCCACCCCGACCTGCATTTCGAGACGCTGGGCGCGGTCGCCTATGTCATGGTCTCGACCGAGGCCACGACGCTGGCCCAAGTCCGGTCCGATACCTACGTCTTGCCCAACTACGCCCCGGCCTTTTCCGCAACCCATGCCGAACGTCTGCCGATGCTGTCGGTGGGCGCGGTGTCGAGCGGGCAGAACGCCGTGATCCGTGGCCTTCTGACAGGCTTGGGCGGCAGCACCTATGTCACCCGCGACACCGCGCGGGAGCTTGCGGCCGCAGGGCAGGCCCAGCGCGTGGCGGATGCTCCGCAGATCGACCAGCCGGTTTATGGCGCGGTCCATCTGCGCAACCGTCATCGCGGCGCCTATCGCCGGGTGCTGTCCTTGATGCGGGGTCATCTGGATGCGCGCGTGGCCTGAGCGGGGATGGCGCGCGCCCCAAGGGCTTGGCGCGCGGCCTCTTGTTCATTAGAACAGCCGGACAACAAACCTTTCAGGGAGGTAAAAACCATGTCGTTCTTCAAGGCTCTCGCGGCCAGCACGCTTGTCGCCACGGCCGTTCCCGCCTTTGCGCAGGAACAGCTTTCGATCGCCACGGGCGGCACCGGCGGCGTCTATTATCCGATCGGCGGCGGTCTGGCCGAGATCATCAACGCACAGGTCGAGGGCTATTCGGCCACCGCCGAAGTCACCGGCGCCTCGGTCGAGAACATGGGCCTGATCGCCACGGGCGACGCCGACATGGCTCTGGCGCTCGCCGACACGGTCGCGCAGGCCTATAACGGCACGGGCCGGTTCGAGGGCCAGCAACTGCCTATGGTGCGTGGTCTGGCCTCGGTCTACGCCAACATGGTGCAGATCGTGGCGCTCGAAAGCAGCGGCATCACCTCGCTTGAGGATCTGCGCGGCAAGCGCGTGTCCGTCGGCGCACCAGGCTCGGGCACCGAGGTCAACGCGGATGCGATCTTGCAGGCCAACGGCATCACCTATGACGACATTGACGAACAGCGCCTCAACTTCAACGAGACCGCCGACGCGCTGGCCAATGGCGACATCGACGCGGGCTTCTGGTCTGTCGGCGCGCCCACCTCGTCGATCCTGAACCTTGCGACCACCCAGAGCATCGTCATGATCGAGTTGACCGAGGCCGAGCTGACCGCCGCGCGCGAGGCCGATGCCACCTTTGCCGTCACCACATTGCCCGGCGGCAGCTACACCGGGATCGACGGCGACACCACGGTTCTGGGCATCCCGAACGTTCTGGTCGTGTCCTCGGAGATGTCCGATGATCTGGCCTATGCGATCACCCGCGCCATGTTCGAGAACATCGCCGATCTGCAGGCGGTCCACCCGGCGGCCAACGAGACCACCGTCGAGTTCACGATGACAGCGACCCCCGTGCCGTTGCATCCCGGTGCCATCCGCTACTACGAGGAAATCGGCGCCGACATCCCGGACGCGCTGCGTCCGTGAGACCGGGGATCGGAGGGGGGCTTCTTGCCCTCCTCCTTCTCGCCGGCCCGAACGCCGCCACCGCGGGCGAGTTGGTCGCCACGCGGTCCGACGGCACCGAGATTGCGCGCCTGCCCGTCCCCGTCGGGGCGGGCTGGTGTGTGCTCTGGCATCATTCCGTGCAGGGGTTCGAAGTGTCGGACTGCTATGAGAACCGCGATGGCCGGATGGTGCTGGTCCGCACGCATCTGCCCGATTTCGCCGCGGGTCTCGACCATATCCCCGGTCGCGGGCGGCAGGTGTCGGACGGGCAGGGCGGATACTTCATTCTTGATATCGACGAACCCGTGCCCGGTGACGCCTATGTGCTGCGCCCCGGCGGGCCGGAGGTCGATCACCGTTTACAGGTCGGCGACACGGTCGTGTCGCTGTCTGCGCTGGCCCCCCGCGACCGGGTGCGGATCGCCCTGACAGGAGATGAGAACTGATGGTCACCGAGCCCGACGTCGACATGCGCCCCTATGAGGCCCCGCAGCCCGCCATCGTGCTGCGCGTCATCACCATCGTGGGCATCGCGCTGTCGCTGTTCCAGCTTTATGCGGCGGGCCTCCAACCGCTGGGCCTGTTCTTTCAGCGGCCCATCCATCTGGGCTTCATTCTTGTCCTGTGTTTCCTGATCTACCCGGTCTTTGGCCGCCACCGCCCGCGGGGCGCACTTGGCTGGGCCATCGACGCGGTGCTGATCGTGTGCGGCGTGGTGGTGGGGGCATGGGTGCCGCTCAACATCGACATCATCGCCAATCAGGTCTTTCCGCGCGACATCGATGTCTGGATGGGCGTGTTGACCATGATCGTGGTGCTGGAGGGCGCGCGGCGGGCCGTGGGCCTTGGCATGACGATCATCGGGGCGTGTTTCATCGCCTATGCTTTTGCGGGCAGCCGGGGCGAGTTGCCCTTCCTCGCCGACTGGATGCCCGGCATCCTCAACCACCGCGGATATTCGCTGGAACGCCTCGCCAGCCAGATGACGCTCGGGGCCGAAGGGATCTACGGCATCCCGCTGGGCGTGGCCGCGACCTTCATCTTCGTCTTCGTCCTCTTTGGCGCCTTTCTGGAAGTCACCGGTGCGGGCAAGTTCTTCATCGATCTCGCCTATGCCGCAACGGGCCGTCAGCGCGGCGGCCCGGCCAAGGCCGCCGTTATCGCCAGCGCCGGCATGGGCTCCATCTCGGGCTCGGCCATCGCCAATGTGGTCACCACCGGTGCCTTCACCATCCCGCTGATGAAGCGGCTTGGCTACCGTCCCGCGCAGGCGGGCGGGATCGAGGCTGCGGCCTCGACCGGCGGGCAGATCATGCCACCGCTGATGGGGGCGGGGGCCTTCCTGATGTCGGAATTCACCCGCGTGCCTTACGTCGACATCGTGCTTGTCTCGATCTTTCCCGCCATCCTCTATTTCGGGGCGGTCTATCTGCTCGTGCATATCGCCGCCGTGAAACAGGGCATGACCGGCATGTCCGCAGATGAATTGCCCAGCGTCCGCAAGGTCTTGGCTGAGGGCTGGCATTTCCTCTTGCCGCTGGTGGCGCTGGTGGCGCTGCTGGTCGCGGGCTATTCGCCCATGCGCGTGGGTTTTTACGCGATCCTGTCCATTCTTGCGGCGGCGGCAGCCAAGGCGCTGTGGACCTACGCCGCCAACGGACCCACGGCAGCGGGCTTTGTCGCCATGTGCCAGCGGGGCGTGGCGCTGACGCTTCAGGCGTTGGAACTGGGTGCGCGCAACGCTGTCGCCGTCTCCATGGCCTGCGCCGTGGCGGGCATCATCGTGGGCGTCGTCGGCCTGACGGGGCTCGGGCTCAAGTTCTCGTCGATGATGATCGCCTTTTCGGGCGGCAACCTGCTGCTGGCGCTGCTCTTGGTGCTGATCGCCAGCCTGATCCTTGGCATGGGGCTGCCGGTGACGGCGGCCTATATCGTGCTGATCATCCTTGTCGGTCCGGCGCTGACGCAGGAATTCGGCATCCCGATCCTGATCGCCCATCTGGTGGTGTTCTGGTATTCGCAAGACAGCAACGTCACGCCGCCCGTGGCGCTTGCGGGTTTTGCGGGCGCGGCCATCGCCGGGTCGAAACCGATGGAGACCAGCCTTCAGGCGTGGAAATACGCCAAGGGCCTCTATCTCATCCCGCTCTTCATGGTGTTCAACGAAGAGATCATTCTGGGCGGCCCCCTGCCGCTGGTGATCTGGAGCGGGGCGATCGCCATCATCGCGCTGGTCGCCTTCGCCGCCACGCTCGAGGGGTTCTTGTGGCGTTCCATGGCGCTGTGGCAGCGCGCGGCGCTTGTGCCCGGCGTGATCGCGGTGTTCTGGCCCGACCTGCGGGTCGAGGTTGCGGGGGTCGCGCTGATCCTCGTCATCCTTGGCCTGAACTGGTGGGGCAGCCGGGGGATGGCGCGCGCGCCCGCCTGAGCCGCTGTTCACGCGAAAGATTTCCTCTCATCGCTTAAACAAGTTGACGAACTATCGTTTTGAATCTTACCTACGGGTAAGGCGATCTCCGGCTGTGTAAAAAGTGCTATTTTGAAGGCATTTAGTTGAGAATCCGGCGATATAGATTCAATCTGAATATTCAAAACGGGGGAATCATGGCGGAGCCATTCATCGGCCAGATCTATCTGGTCGGCTTCAATTATGCGGCGCGGGGGTTCGCACTGTGCGACGGGGCGCTCACATCGATCGCGGCGAACAATGCGTTGTTCGCGCTGCTTGGGACGACTTATGGCGGCGATGGCGTGACGACGTTCGCGCGTCCCGACCTGCGCGGGCGGGTGCCGGTGGGCCAGGGCAACGCGCCCGGCGGCAGCGGATACACCTTGGGCGAGCGAGCGGGCAGCGAGACGACGACCCTGACCCCGCCCAATATGCCCGCCCACACGCATCCTGCATCGCTCATGGTTGAAAACGGTCCTCCCGCGGGCACCGACCCTGTCGGCAACATGTTCGCTCAGGCGAATATCTACGTCCCGCCCGGCCGGGCGCCCGATGTGGTGATGGCGGCCTCTTCGGTGCAGATTGGCGCTGTGGGCGGCAACATGCCCTTCAACAACATGCAGCCGTTCCTGGTATTGAATTACCAGATCGCGCTGGTGGGCATTTTCCCGACTCGGGATTGATCATGGGAATGCCGGTGACGCAGCAACAGGCGCCAAAGCCGGACAGTCGGCAGATCGCGTTCCGCGTGATCCATGCCACTGACACCGATTTCCTCTTCCGCGTCTATGCCAGCACGCGGGAGTGGGAGTTTCGCCTGACCCTCTGGAGCGAGGCGGAAAAGCAGGCTTTTCTGCGCCGCCAGTTCGACCTGCAAGATCGCCACTATCAGGTGACATTTCCCGACGCGATACGCCGGATCATCACGCAGGGCGCAGTGGATATCGGGCGGCTTTATGTCCAGCGGCAAGATGCTTGCCTGCGCATCATCGATTTCTCGCTGCTGCCCGAGGCGCGGGGGCGCGGCATTGGCACCGATATCTTGCGCAGCTTGATGAACGAGGCGCATGGCGGAAAAGTGCCCGTAAGGCTGAACGTGGAACGCGCCAGTCCGGCGCTGCGGCTCTACCTCAGGCACGGTTTCACACCAACCGGCCAAACGGGCCATCATGTCGCGCTGGAATGGCGGCCTGCCACCGGCCCGCGCGAGATCTGAGTAAGCTTAGTTGAATACCGCTTCGTACAAGGTGCAATCATGATCTTGCCGGAAGGGCGACACGAACAGCGTCAGCGGCCCGATATGCGGATAGCTCAGCGCCATCAGGCCCGGCCGCAGCACCGGCTCGCGCGGGCCGATCAGCGTCAGGGCAAACGCCTTTCGCGGCGGGTAAACCACGCCTCCGATCTCGAGATGATTGTCGCGCACCGTGGAGCCTTCGAAGATCTTGATGTTGTCCAGCCGCAAGACCAAGGGCCCCGCCACGCTGTTGACGGTGAAATCCTGCCCGATATGGGGGCGAAAACTGTCGGCGGTGGCGGTAACAAGGTCGATGGTCATGGCGGCGTCCTTTTTCGCGGTTTCATGCTTGTGGCGCGCCTGTGGTCCGCGATGCAAGGGCCCGAAGCCATGCGTTTCGTCTGTGTGAATTGGCACAGACAGCCCCGGGTGACGGCGCAGATGATCGCATCCAAGGCCGCGCGCAAGAGCGTGTCACGATGCGGCTGTTCCGGCGTTGGGACTTTTCTCCCAATTCTGATTGTCTTTTTTAGGAGGGCGCAATGCCTGTAACGACGAATGTCCTGGGTGGCGGTATTGCCTTCAACGAATGGCACGCGATCAGCTTCACCAGAGATTTTAATGGAGACGGCATCGGATCTGGTTCCCGCGATGGCTACTTTGAATTCATCAACGTTTCCGCAAACCCGATCGACATAGGTGGATACGAGCTTTGGGTCGCCAACTCGAGCGCGACCGCGATGGTGCTTGCCCATACCGTTCCTGTCGGCACCATCCTGGCACCGTCGGCCACCTATACCATCGTGTCCGCGCAACCTGGCGGTGGCGGGTCGCTCACAAATGTCGTGGGCCAAGGTGCTATAGCGGACGTGGAATTCCTTCAGCTTACATCGGTCAATACGTTTCTGGTCGATCCGGCCAATAATTTCATCGTCCTCACCGAAAGCGGTGGTGAGGCGTTCTTGACCGACGACATTCTCTCGGCCAGTCTCAATCCGGCCAATCTGCAGGGACAAGACATCGTCGATCTACCCGCCGCGGAATCATCCGTCGGTCGCTTCCCCGATGGCGAAGCGGATTCTTGGCAGAATACTCAAGGCCCCACACCCGGAGAGCCCAATTGCTTCCTTGCAGGCACGCGGATCGCAACACCTGACGGCCACGTCGCGGTCGAGGATCTGCGCGTCGGCGACACCATCCTGTCCGCCGATGGCGCGTCGGTCGCGGTCTTGTGGGTCGGGCGTCAGACCGTCGCCACCCGCTTTGCTCCCGCCGACCGCCTGATGCCCGTCTGCATCAGCGCCGGGGCGCTGGGCGATGGCCTGCCGCTGCGTGATCTGCGCCTGACCGCCGATCATGCGCTTATGATCGATGGTGTGCTGGTGAATGCCGGTGCTCTGGTCAACGGCACCACGATCCGCCCTGTGCCCCTGGACGAACTGGGCGGCAGCTACACCGTCTACCACATCGAGACCGAGGCCCATCAGGTCATTCTGGCCGAAGCTGTGCCCGCCGAGACCTATATCGACTATGTCGGGCGGCAGGCTTTCGATAATTACGGCGAATACCTCGCGCTCTACGGCGCGGATCGCGCCATCGCCGAGATGGGCGTGCCGCGCATCACCTCGGCCCGCCAGCTTCCGCCCGCGCTGCGCGCCCGGCTTGCCCGGGATATCGCTGCCTGAGACCGACAGACCTCGACCGGCACTTTGCCGCGCCGGTCGGGCCTGCCAAGACAGGGTCCACCACGCCCAGTGCGTGGTGGATCACTCAGCAATTGTTGTCCGCACCCTCGGGCCGAAGGACAGGGCAGCTTTCGTCCGCTGCCCAATCGGCGAAGCCAAGGTAGTAGACCCGGACATCCTTCTGCCCTGCGACCACGGCCGCAAGGGCCGCCAGCGCCCCGCGTCCGCCGCCATTGCAATGGGTGACGACGGGCTTGCCGGCCTCGATCCCGGCGCGCGCCATCAACTCGGTGATCTGGTCTGCTGGCTTCATCAAGCTGCCGTCCAGCAGGTCGGCATGGGCCAGCAGCGCCGCCCCCGGCAGATGGCCGCCCCGGGCATTGCCCCTCAGATCCTCGCCCCAATGTTCCGCTTGCGTGCGCGCATCCAGCACCTGCACGCCTGCCAGATCCCCCGCCAGCCCGCGCCGCTCGGCCAGACCCACAGGGCCGCTGCCTGCCTCCAGCCTGAGCGGTCCCTCGTGCCGCGCCTCCTGTGCCGGGGGATGGGTCAGGGCTGCGATCCCGCCATTCAGCACCACCGCCGGAAGGCCGAAATACTGCAAGATGAACCAAACCCGGGCGGCCTCGGTCATCCGCCCGTCATCCATCACCACACTGACGGCATCGTGCCCTACGCCAAGCGCCTCAATCGCGGCTTGCCAATGGCCAAGATCGTCGAACCCCGATGCGCTGCGCCGCGCGGCGGCGATCCAGTCCTCGATCGGCACATGGATCATGCTCTGGGGACCATCCTCTTTGGCCGCGACATGGACAAGCCTGATCGCCCCGAGCGTGGCAATCTCATCGGCGGTGACAAGAGGGGTGGTGGGCATGGCGGCTCCGAGGGGCTGAGGCACCCCCTTATCCCGCACCGCCGCGCCTTGGCCAAGCCCCGATCGGTCCGATGCCATCCCGCCGCGCCCAGTGGTTTTGGGCCTGCGGTCTTGCGGCGCGCGCCGAACCGCGATCAAGATGCGGTCGAGCGCCGTCGCCGGGTGCGGGGCGCCTGTCACAAAGGGTTCACATCATCGCGCCAAACGGGCGCAATGGTCAGGCAATGCTGCGCGCCGACCGGCACGATCCCATCCACAAGGGCAGAGGCACAATGATCGACAGCACCGACAGGGCTGACCCCACCCGCACGACCGGCACCCCGGCCGAGGTCTTCGTGACCTTCCTCAAGCTCGGCCTCACCTCTTTTGGCGGGCCCATCGCGCATCTGGGCTATTTCCGCGACGAGCTGGTGATGCGGCAGAAATGGCTGAGCGATGCGGCCTATGCCGATCTGGTGGCCCTGTGCCAGTTCCTGCCCGGTCCGGCCTCAAGCCAAGTGGGGTTTGCGTTGGGGCTGATGCGGGCTGGTTGGCTGGGGGCGCTGGCCGCCTTCACCGCCTTCACGCTGCCCTCGGCGCTGGTGTTGGTGATCTTTGCGCTGACGGCGACTGCCATTTCGGGGCCGATCGGCACCGGGGCGCTCGACGGTCTCAAGATCGTCGCGGTGGCCATCGTGGCGCAGGCGGTCTGGGGCATGGCGAAAAACCTCTGCCCCGACAAGGAACGGGCCGCCATTGCGGTGGGTGCGGTGGTCCTGTTGGCCTTTTTGCCGACCGCATGGGGCATGGTCGGTGCGATCGGACTGGGGGCGCTCGCTGGCCTTGCGCTGGGGCGCGGGGCGGGCACGCCGGGGGGCGGGCCCATCGCCATGCCGGTGTCGCGCGGGGTCGCGGTCGGCGCGCTGGCGGCCTTCTTCGGCTTGCTGGTGCTGTTGCCGCTGATGGCGGGTCTGGGGCAGGGCTGGGCCCTGATCGACAGTTTCTATCGGGCAGGCGCTCTGGTGTTCGGCGGCGGCCATGTCGTTTTGCCGCTGTTGCAGGCCGAGGTCGTGGCGCCGGGCTGGGTCACCCCCGAGGCGTTTTTGGCCGGCTATGGCGCGACGCAGGCGGTGCCGGGGCCGCTGTTCACCTTCGCGGCCTATCTGGGCGCGGTGCTGGGGCCTGACCCCAACGGGGTGGCGGGGGCCCTCCTCGCGCTGCTGGCCGTGTTCCTGCCCGGTTTCTTGATCTTGATCGGCGTGTTGCCCTTCTGGGACCGCTTCCGCACCATGGCCCCGGCGCAATCGCTGATGCAGGGTGCAAATGCCGCCGTCGTGGGGATATTGGGGGCCGCGCTCTATGCCCCCGTCTTCACCGGCGCCATCGGCGATCTGCGGGACTTTGCGCTGGCGCTCGCCTGTTTCGTCTTGCTGATGACATGGAAGCTGCCGCCTTGGGTCGTGGTCATCGTGGCGGCCGTGGGCGGCATCGGGCTGGCGCTGATCGCCTGAGCCGTGGTCAGCGTGTGGGTGCCGGTGCCGCGCAATGCGCGACGCCTGCGGCCTGACCCGATCCCAGCGCCAGCAGGGGCGGCGCGCGGAACGGGTTGGGTTGGGCACTGACCGACAGGTCGAACACGATCAGCCCGCCGATCAGGCTGGCCACGGCCAGCATGGTGACCCGCCGCGTCATCGGCCCGCCTCCAGCCCGAGGGCAGGGCGCAACCGGATGCCCACCCATGATCCGGCGAAGGCGCAGACAAACCACACCCAGCCATGCAGACTACCGGTCGAGACCCCGCTGAAAAACGCGCCCACATTGCAGCCGAAGGCCAGCCGCGAGGAATAGCCGAGCACGAGGCCCGCGACCACGACCGCCACCCAGGCCCGCAGCGGCAGGCGCGGCAGGGGTTGCGTGAAGCCGTGCCGCCATGCCGCCACCACAAACGCCCCGCCGATCAGACCCAGATTGGTCAGCGACGTGGTGTCGGTCAGCAGCGTCTGGCGCACCCGCTCCGCATTGCCCTCTGCCGCCCAAAAGGCCGAAGCCGCAAGATCGACGCCCACCGCCTGCGCTCCCTTGGCCGCCCAAAGCCCAAGGCCGTAGACCACCCCCCATGGCTGGCCCGACACGACCAGATTGCCCAAGGCAAGTGCCGCGACCAGCCCGGCCGCGATCCACAGGCGGCGCGGCACACGCCGCTGACCTGGTGCTGCCAGAACCAGAAGCAGTGCTGCCACGGCGGCAAGGCCGGCAAGGGTCGTCACAAGGCCGCCCGTGCCCTCCAGCACGATGACCGGCAAGCTTCCCAGCCCTGTCCACCAATCGAGGTGAAAGGCCCCTGCAAAGCTGCCGATGGCGAAAAAGGGCAGGGCGAGAAGACCGACGGGATTGCCGCTGCCCGCGTTCACAAGCGTGCCCGATCCGCAGCCCAGAACGACCTGCATGGCGATGCCGAAGGTGAAGGCCCCGCCGATCATGGCAAGGCCCACGGGGGCATGGGCGCCGATCAGCTCCGCGCTGTTGGCGGTGATCAGCGGGATCGCCACGACGGCCACGAGACCGATGGCGAACAACTGCGCCAAAATCCCAGCCGGATCGCGGTTCACGATCATCTGCCGCCACGGCCCGGCAAAGCCGAAGCGCAACGCTTCCAGCGTCACGCCAAGGCCGAGGCCGATCAGGAAGATGAGGCCAAAGCGCGCCCCGGTCGCCGCCGATATTGCAAAGGCGGCGACAAGGGCAAAGGCGATCAGAACCGCCCGCTCGGGCCAGCGGCCAAGACCCTGATCCGGGGCGGCCGCTGTCGGGTCAGAAGACATCGACGATCTGCATCCACACGCGGCGCAGCGGGCCGGGGACATTGTCCATCGGATGGCCCGCGTTCGACCAGCCCACCATCGACTCCGGGTAAAGGCGCACGTTCTCGATGCCTGCCAATTCGCTCAGTGCGAACCAGTTGGTCGCGGCCCAATGGCCAGTGTTGCAAAACGAGATCAGGGCGGGTTCATCGGAATAGCCCGCCTGTTCTGCCAACGCCCGGGCCGAGGCTGCATCGACGATCGCGGGGCCACGGTCGAACCAGTTGGAATGGGTGAAGAACTGCGATTGCGGCAAGGTGCCGGGGCGGGCGGCGGCGTCATGGAACTGGCGGCCCTGCCAGAACGCCTCGGGGCGGGCGTCGATCAAGGTGGCCTCCGTATCCCCCTCGACCACGGCCAGCACATCGGCCTCCGTGGCCA
Organism: Roseicyclus mahoneyensis; assembly: GCF_003148775.1. GTDB lineage: Bacteria > Pseudomonadota > Alphaproteobacteria > Rhodobacterales > Rhodobacteraceae > Roseicyclus > Roseicyclus mahoneyensis. The sequence continues at coordinate 298,079 of NZ_QGGW01000004.1, read as the reverse complement.
GCCAGCGGTCGGAGAAGCTGACCTCGATCGTGCTGGGCACGGGGGTCACGGGGGTGGTGTCGAGCGGCTGGTTCGCCGCCGACCACGCCACGATCCCGCCGTTGAGGATGGCGAGATTGCCAACGCCGCTCGAGTGCAGGGTCCAGTAGACGCGGGCGGCGGCGCCGAAATCGGTCTCGTCGCGGCCCTGATGCACGATGACGGTGGGCCGGTCGGCGGTGACGCCCAGCGATTGCAAAACGCGCGTCAGCTCCGCCTCGGGGGGAACCTGTCCGGGGTTCACGTCGGGGCCGCGGAACAGCGCGTAGGGCGCGCTGATGGCGCCCGCGATATGGCCTGCGGCATAGGTGCCGACCTCGCCCGGCGCACCGGGCGCGCGGATGTCGAGGATGAGCGGCGCCTGCGCTTCGATCACGGTGACAAGCTCGGCGGGCGCAAGAAGGGGGGGCAGCTCGACCTCGGCCCGGGCGAGGCCTGCGGCAAGGACGGCGGCGGCAAGGACGGGGACAAGGCGAGCGGTGGCGCGGAGGGTCATGGTCATCATCCGATCGGGGCTTTGTGGTTGTCCCTCGGATATGGAGCGCCGAAGCCGGGAGCAAGACGCGCTGCCGCTCCGCGTGGCCGAGGCCCGGAAACGGCCGTCTTGCAGGCGCGAACCGGGGCAGGCGCGGGTCTTGTCGGAGCTGGCCACGCCGAACAGGTGTTCGCGGCGGGTGTCACGGGGGCGATCCGGCGTTCTTTTCTTGCTTGCAAAAGGGCGGCCCACTGCAGGGTCACTGCGCCATCGCCGCGGCGGCGATGGCGGCAAAGCGGCGGTCCAGCTCGGCCGCGATCTCGGCCAGCTCCGCGCCGCCCTCATCCATGTAAGGGGCAAGGACAAAGCCCGGCTCCTTCCAACTCAGCGTGGCGGTGCCGTCGGCATCCTCCGTCACGTAGAAACGGATCGGCGCCTCGATCATCGCGGCAGTGCTGAGCGCGAGGATGCGAACCGCGAAATCGTTGTTGAACACACCGACCACCCGGTTTTCCGGGATCTCGATGCCGCGGGCCTGCGCCGCGGCGGTGGGACCGGCCTGCGTGACCACGGCCATGCCTTCCCCGGGCACGGCGGCAAGCAGACGGTCGAGCAAGACCGCATGGGTCATCTCGGTCTCGATCACCTGCCAGCCTTCGCGCGGGGCCATGTCGGCGAGGGCCGGGGCCCCGGCAAGGCCCGCAAGCAGGGTCAGGAAAATGGCGGGCAGCTGTCTCATGATCGATGACCTGCGGATGTTGCGCTTTTGACGCCGCCACGCCTAGCACAGGTGCGGCGTGGATCACCCCACATGGTCGTGATATCGCGGGACCGTGATGAGGCTGGCGCCAGCAGACCTCGCCGCATATCACGAATGCGAGACCTGCCGACCAGCGCCGTAACAAGCCCTGACACGCGCCCGAACCGGAATGTGCATGGCCGGCCCAAGCGCCGGCATCCCTCAACAAGGAAAGTCCACCGCATGTTCCGCAAGACCGCCTTCGCCCTCGCCCTTGCCGCGCTTACGGCCACCACCAGCCTTGCCATCGCGGGCGACCAGTATGTCGATGCCACGGGCTTTGCCGTCTCGGGTTATGATGTCGTGTCCTATTTCGACCTGCCGCAATCCCAGATCGGGCAACCGCAGCAAAGCCCGATCCCGGGCCTGTCCTCGATCACGGCGGACTACAACGGTGCGCAATTCGCCTTCTCCTCCGAAGCGAACCGCGACTGGTTCCTGTCCGATCCGGCCCGCTATGCGCCGCAGTATGACGGGCATTGCGCCTATGGCGTCGCGCAGGGCGGCAAGGTGCCGGGCAACCCGACGCTCTGGCGGATCGTCGATGACCGGCTTTACCTCAACATCACGCAAAACGTCGTGGGTTTCTGGGAGGCCGATATCCCCGGCAATCTCCAGACCTCCGAAGCGAACTGGGTGACACTGGAACCGCAGGAGGCATCAAGCATGGCGATCCCGCAATTCACCTCGGCAGCGCCGGTTTCGAACTGACACCGTGACCGCCGGTTCCTCCCCCACCACCATCCCCGCGCAGGCCCTTTGGGGTCTGCGCGTCGTCGATCTGTCGCGCATCCTTGCAGGGCCGACGGCGACGCAGCTTCTGGCCGATCTGGGCGCCGAGGTGATCAAGATCGAACGCCCCGGCAAGGGTGACGACACCCGCGGCTGGGGCCCCCCCTTCGTCACCGATGACGCGGGCACCGAGACCCGCGAAAGCGCCTATTACCTTTCGGCCAACCGCGGCAAGCATTCGGTGGCGGTAAACATCGCCGATCCGCGTGGGCAAGATATCGTCAAGGCGCTGGTGGCACGGGCCGACGTGCTGGTCGAGAATTTCAAACCCGGTGATCTGGCGCGCTACGGCCTTGATTACAAGACGCTGCACAAGATCAACCCGCGGCTCGTCTATTGCTCGATCACCGGCTTCGGTCAGACCGGTCCCAATCCCGAGCGCGCGGGCTATGATTTCCTCGTGCAGGGCGAGGGCGGCTTGATGAGCCTGACGGGTGAGGCGGGTGGACCGCCGATGAAGGCGGGCGTGGGCATCGCCGATCTGATATGCGGGATGTATGCCGCCGTGGGAATATTGGCTGCGATCCAGTCGCGCCATGAGACCGGCGAGGGGCAACATATCGACATCGCGCTGATGGATGCGCAAGTTGCCATGCTGATCAATCAGGGCGTGGGTTACCTGACCGACGGCCGCGTCCCGCCGCGGCGGGGCAACGATCATCCGACCATCGTGCCCTACGGCACATTCCCGGCCAGCGACGGCAGCTTCATCCTTGCGGTGGGCAATGACGCGCAATTCGCGCGCTTCGTGACGGCGGCGGGTGCGCCGGGCTTGGCCACGGACGCGCGCTTTGCCACCAATGCCGCCCGCGTACGCCACCGCGACAGACTGATCCCGCTGATCGCCGCCCTGACCGAGGGGCGCAGCGCCGCCGAATGGCTGGCGATCTGCGAGGCGGAAACGGTGCCCGCAGGCCCGGTCAACGATCTGGCGCAGGTGTTTGCCAGCCCGCAGGTGGCCGCGCGCGGCATGCGGATCAGTCTGCCCCATCCGGCGGCGGCGGGCGGCGCGGTCGATCTGATCGGGAACCCGTTGCAGCTGTCGCGCACCCCCGTCACCTATGCCAAGGCGCCCCCGATGCTGGGCGCGGACACCGGCGCGGTCCTGACGCGCCATCTGGGCCTTGAGCCGGGCGATCTTGCGACGCTCAAGGCCGCGGGCGTGATCGACGGAAACCTGAACCCATGACCAACGAGGCAGCGCGCAGCGGCGCGGACATCATCGGTGCAGCGCTGGCCCGCGCAGGCGCGACCCATGCCTTCGGCATTCCGGGCGGCGAGGTTCTGGCGCTGATGCAGGGGCTCGATGGCGCGGGGATCGGCTTTGTCCTGGTCAAGCACGAGAACGGCGGCGGCTTCATGGCCGAAGGGCTTTGGCACATGACCGGCGCGCTGCCGGTTCTGGTGGCCACCCTTGGCCCCGGCGTGGCCAACGCGGTCAATGTGGTGGCCAACGCCATGCAAGACCGGGTGCCGCTGATCTTCCTGACCGGCTGTGTCGATGCCGATCTGGCCGAGACCTACACCCATCAGGTGTTCGACCATCAGGCGATGCTGCGGCCCGTCGTCAAGGGCAGCTTTCGCCTCGCCCATGGCGCGATTGGCGCGGGCATGGCCAAGGCCATCGCGCTGGCCACCTCAGGCCAGCCCGGGCCGGTGCATGTCGATGTGCCGATCGGCGTGGCCGAGGCGGTGACGCGCGAGGCCGAGGCCCCCGCGCCGCAGGTCTTTTCCCCCGGCCTGCCGCCCCAGGCGGCACTTGATGCCGCGCGCGCGGCGCTGGCCGGGGCTCAACGCCCCATCGCCATCGCGGGCGTGGACGCGGTGAACGAGGGCGCGGACGCGGCTGTCGCCGCCTTTTGCCGCGATCACGCCATTCCGCTTGTCACCACCTACAAGGGCAAGGGCCTGATGCCCGAGGGCGATCCGCTCTGTCTTGGTGGCGCGGGGCTGTCTCCCAAGGCCGACCGCATCTTGATGCCGCTGATGGATCAGGCCGATTGCATCGTGCTTTTGGGCTACGATCCCATCGAGATGCGGGTGGGCTGGCGCAGCCCATGGACCCACGGCCAGACCGTGATCGAGGTCGCGCCGGTCCGACGCGACCATGGCATGCACAGCGCAGATCACCTGCTGCTGGGCGGGCTGGCCGAGACGCTGCCCGCGCTTGCCCATGACGCACCCCCCCGTTGGACGGGTGGCGCGCCTGCCACCGCCCGCGCGGCCCTTGCGCAAGCCTTCGCCGTCCCCGACCACTGGGGACCGCATCAGGTCTTTGCCACGCTGCGCGCGGTGATGCCCGCAGACACCATCGCCACCGCCGACAGCGGCGCACACCGCATCTTGTTCAGCCAGATGTGGGACTGTCCGACCCCGCGCGGGATGCTGCAATCCTCGGGGCTCTGCACCATGGCTTGCGCCGTGCCGCTGGCGGCGGGTGCGAAACTCGGGCGGCCCGACGCGCCGCTGCTGGCCGTGGTGGGTGATGCAGGGCTGGAGATGGGGGCGGGCGAGCTTGCGACGCTCTCCGCGCTGCGCCTGCCCGTGGTGATCTGTGTGCTGGTCGATGACAGCCTTGCGCTGATCGAGCTGAAACAGCGCGGCACGCAGCGCCCCAATCTGGGCGTCGATTTCGGCGGGCCGGGCGCTGGCACCGATTTCGCCGCTCTTGCGCGTGCTTTTGGCGGCCACGGGGTCGAGGTGTCCGACAGCGCGACACTGGCGCAGGAGGCGGGCGCGGCGCTGACCCGCGACCGCTTTACCCTGATCGCCGCGCGCATCCCCCGGCGCGCCTATGACGGGGCATTCTGACCGAACCGAGCGCCCCCCGGTCACGTCCGCGTGAGACACGGGCCAATCCGGCCTTTGCCCGTAACGACGGACCCTGAACCTGCGAACCGCACAGCATGGACGGCCTGCCGTCCCGTCAATCATGCGTTCCCAGAAAGGCCCGACCATGTCCCTGTCCGATGACCTGAGTGGTGTGCCGACCTCCTTGCCCGCTGACCGGATCGAGGGGTGGAACAAGGTCATCCGGGGCATCTTGACCCATGCGGCCTCGACCGGGCCTGACCTCAACGCGGTCTTGCAGGCCGCGCCCGATTTCGCGCTGGGCCAAGCGATCCGCGGGCTGTCGTGCCTGCTGCTGGGCCGGGCCGAGATGGTGAGCGTCGCCCATGAGGCGCATCAGGCCGCGCTGGCCGGTGCCCCCGCCACCCCGCGCGAGACGGCTTTCGTCGAGGCTTTGGGCGATTGGCTGGTGGGCCGTCCGAGTCAGACCGCCGCCCGGTTGCAAGCCGTGCTCGACCAGACGCCGCGCGACGCGCTGGCGATGAAGATGGTGCAGGCGATCCATTTCATCATGGGCCGACCGCAGGCGATGCGCGTCTCGGTCGAAGGTCTGATCGAGGCTTGGGGCGATCACCCCGCGCGCGGCTATCTGATGGGCTGCCATGCCTTCACGCTGGAGGAAACCGGCGAGTATGCCCGCGCCGAGCGGGTCGGGCGTGCGGGGGTCGCGCTTGCGCCTGACGACGCCTGGGGCCTGCATGCGGTGGCCCATGTCTATGACATGACCGGCCGCGCGCGGGCGGGGCTCGACTGGCTCACCGGGCGCGAGGGGTCATGGGCGCATTGCAACAACTTCCGCTATCACGTCTGGTGGCACCGCGCGCTGATGCATCTGGATCTGGGCGAGCATGACATCGCGCTGGCGCAGTACGACGCCGAAATCCGCAGCGACAAGACCGACGATTACCGCGACATTTCCAACGCGGCCTCGCTGCTCGCGCGGCTGGAGCTTGAGGGCGTGCCGGTCGGCAACCGCTGGGAAGAACTGGCCGCGCTGGCCGAGGCGCGGAGCGGTGACAGCTGTCTGGCCTTCGCTGATCTGCATTACATGCTGGCGATGTGCGGCGGTGCACTGGAGGCCGCGGCGGTCAAGATGATCGCCCGGATGCGCGCCACGCGCCCTGCAAATGACGAGGCGCAGGCCGTCATCGCCCATCCCGGCCTGCATGTCGCACAAGGCTTGCATGCCTTTGCCTGTGGCGAATATTCCAGCGCATGGGTGCATCTGCGCGCGGGCCGCGCCGATCTGCAGGCCATCGGCGGCAGCCATGCGCAGCGCGATGTCTTCGACCGCATCACCATTGAGGCAGCCCTGCGGAGCGGTTACATGGACACGGCCACCGGCCTGCTGCGCGACCGGCAGGCCCGGCGCGGCGGCGCGCTGGACGGCTATGCCGAGGCGCGGCTGGCCCTGATCGACGCGGCCCGTAGGGAAGTTGTCTGAGATGACTGCAGCAAGACGCGCCCGCGACCCCCGGCTGGATTTCTTCCGGGGCGTGGGCATGTTCATCATCTTGATCGCCCATATCACCAATAACCCCTGGACCTTGTGGATCCCGGCCCGCTTCGGCTTTTCGGATGCGACCGAGATCTTCGTCTTTTGCTCGGGCATGGCCTCGGCCTTGGCCTTTGGCGCGATCTTCGACCGCGCGGGCTGGCTGATGGGCAGCTTGCAGATCGCGTTCCGCGTCTGGCAGGTCTATTGGGTGCATATCGGCGTGTTCTTCGTCACGTTGTTCCTGATGCTGGTGCTGAACGCCACGCAGATCTTTCCGCGCAACGAGGTGGGCGCGCTGAACCTCACGCCCTTTCTCAACAATACCGGGCCCAACCTGATCGGGCTTTTGACGCTGACCTATGTGCCCAACTACTTCGACATCTTGCCGATGTATCTGGTCATATTGGTGCTGATCCCGGTGATGATGGCGCTGGCGCGGGTCGATGTGCGGCTGGCCTTCGTGTTCAGCGCGCTTTTGTGGATCGCGGCGTCCATGGGGGTGAACCTTCCGGCGGAACTGTGGTTCTCCAACGGGTCCGAGCGGATGTGGTTCTTCAACCCCTTTGCCTGGCAGCTTGTGTTCTTTACCGGTTTCGCGCTGATGGCGGGCTGGCTGCCCCCGCCACCGGTGCACCGCTGGCTGGTCGTGCTGGCGATCTTGGTCGTGGTGATCTCGGTTCCCTTTGCGTGGGGCAAGATCATCAGCGCCTCGGACTTCGTGCGCGAGTGGCGGCGCGACTGGTCGCTCCTGTTCAACAAGTCCGATTTCGGCATCCTGCGCTACCTCCATTTTCTCGCGCTGGCCTATCTGGCATGGGTCGCGGCGGGCGAGGGGGGCGTGCGCCTGATCCGGGGCGGCATCGCGGGCCGGGTCATCGCGGTGATCTCGCAGGTGGGCCAGCAGTCCTTGGCCGTCTTCGCGGCCTCGATGGTCATGGCGCGCGTTCTGGGCGCCTTCCTGAGCCTTGCGGGCGGCGGCGCGCTGGCGGCGCTGGTCGTGAACCTTGTGGGGTTTGCGCTGATTATCGCGGTCGCGCGGATGGCGGCGTTCTTCAAGGCAAAGCCGTGGAAACAGGCGGCGACCCGCCCGCGCCAGCCTGCAGAGGCAGCGCCCGCCGAAGGGGTCCGCACATGATCGCGGCGCGTCTCACCGCCCTTGCAATCGGCCTGTGCACTGCCGGGTCGGCGCAGGCCGCCTGCGGCGACGACCCCGCCGCCTGCACCGTGCCGGGTGGCAGCTATCACATCGTCTTGCCTGATGGCGCGCCCGCCGCAACGCCCGCGCTGGTCTTTCTCCACGGCTTCGGCAGCAGCGGCGAAGGCACCTTGCGCAACACCGGGATGGTCGAGGCGGCGGTTGACCGCGGCTATGCGGTCATCGCGCCCGACGGCCAGCCGCGCGAGGGCCGCGACGGGCTGAGCTGGGATTTCCACCCCGAACGCCCCGCCCGCCGCGACGAGGGCGCCTTTATCCGCGCGGTGGCCGATGACGCCGCCGCGCGCTTCGGCCTTGACCGGGACGTGATGCTCTTGTCGGGCTTTTCCATCGGCGGCTCGCTGACCAGCTATGTCGCTTGCGCCGTGCCCGGATCGTTCCGCGCCTATGCGCCGGTCGCGGGCAGTTTCTGGCGACCCCACCCCGCCGCTTGCGCGGGTGCTGTCAATCTCCATCATGTCCATGGCTGGCAAGACGGCACCGTGCCGCTCGAAGGCCGCGTTCTGGGCAGCGGCGTTGCGCAGGGCGATGTCTTTGTCGCGCTGCAGATCTGGCGCACGGCCAATGGTTGCCGCCTGCAACCTGACGCCCATGGCGCTCAAGGCGACTACCAGATCCGCAGTTGGACCGGATGCGACAGCGGCGCGCGGCTTGATTTCGCACTGCATCCCGGCGGCCATTCGGTGCCGCCCGGCTGGGCCGATCTTGCGCTCGACTGGTTCGAGGCGCTGCCCTGACGCCTACCAGCGCAAAAGCCGCGCGCCCACCAGCGTGGCGACGGCCGTCACGCCCAGCATCGCCAGCCCATACCATGTTACGTAGAACAGCGGGCTGTCCTCGGTGCAGTGCAGCGCATAGATCACCGCCGCAGCAGCGCTGCCGCACAGGCCCGCCGCGAAACCCGCCAGCGCCGGTGCCGTGGTCGCGCCGCGCCGCAGGGCGGTGAGGATCACGGCCACGGGCAGGATCGACAGGATCGGGATGGTGACAAGGCAGGTTTGAATCGTCTTGCCCGTCAGCGCCATCTGCCGGGCGTCGGGCGGCGTGACCAGCCAGGCCCAGGCCACCAGCCCTGCCGCAGCCATGCCGACCGCCGCCAGCGGCCAGAGCCGCACAAGCCCGCGCCCCTCGGGGCGGGCCAAGGTCAGCACCATCCGCAGCCCGATCAGCGCCAGCGCCGCGCTCAGGACAAAGCGCAGCGCCGATTGCGGCACGCCCAGCGAGGCGACAAGGTCGTCGCGCGGCCCCAGCACCAGCCACAGCCCGATCAGGGCCAGTCCAAGTGCGACAGGCCCCCCCGCCACCAGCAGGCGGGCGGGCCGTGGCGCTGGCTGCGTGTCCGCGGCAAGCGCACGGATCAAGGTGTCGGTCCTCATTTCACATGCCTTTCGCACAAGATGGCCAGCGTCTTGAGCGCCCGATGAAGGGCCACCCGCACCGCGCCCTCGCTCATGCTGAGCGCCTGCCCTGTTTCGGCCGCGCTGGCACCCTTCAGCCCGATCATCGTGACGATCTCGGCCGCGCGGGCATCCAGCATGCCGATCATCCGCGCCATGTCCGCGGCCTCGGTCGGGCAGGGCCCCGCATCGGCGGGCAGATCCTCGACGAAATCCTCGAGCGGCAGATGGACCCTCTGGCCGCGCGCGCGGAAGGCATCCGCGATCTTGTAGCGCGTGATGGCGTAAAGCCATGGGCGCACGGGCGCGTCTTGCTGCCAGGTGTGGCGCTTGAGGTGGACGGCGAGCAGGATTTCCTGAACCACATCCTCGCAGCCTGCCTCGCCCAGATTGGCCCCGCGGCTGCGCACGATCCCGCGCAGGACCGGCGCGATGGCGCGCAGGAACTGCTCATATGCGCGGGCGTCCCCGGCATTCGCCCGTGTCAGAAGCTTGCCCCAATCATCCATCCCGCGCGGCGTCCTTGCTTGCCTGTTCCTCGGTTCGGTCGCTCCATGCCAGTTAGGCCGGGCGCGGGGCAAAACACCCACTGTGCGCCCCTGCACGGGACGCAGCGCCTGTCTTTGCCTATATGTCAAGCCAAGCCGAAGGGAGAAAGCCATGTCCACCGCCCAAATCCGAAAGATCCAGACGCAAGGCGTGCATCACATCACGTTGAACGGCGCCGACCGCCAGAGCTCCATCGATTTCTGGGAAGGCGTGCTGGGCATGCCCTTCGTCTTCGATCAGCCAAACCTCGACAATCCGGGCGAGGGGCATCTCTATTTCGATCCGGGCGACGGGCGGCTGATCACCATCTTCACCAACGAGGCGCGGAAGCCCGATGCCACCCCCGTGCCCGAGGCCGTCGGCTCGCTCCACCATCTTGCCTTTGCCGTCAGTCAGGCAAGTTTCTGGCAGATCGCCGCGCGGCTGGATGCGCGGGGCGTGAAACATTCCGGGCCCAAGGATCGCGGTTTCATGGATTCGATCTATTTCCGCGACCCATTGGGCCTGCGCATCGAACTGGCCAGCTACCGCTTCGAGCCGCCCGAGGGGTGCCGCCACGCCGATGTGATGATCGAGGCGCACAAGATCCGGGTGGCGCGCGGCGATCACCACATCGACCGCGAACACCTTGCCGACGCGATCGAGGCGCTGGTCGAACGCGGCCAGCGGTCTTTGTCGGGCGACCGGACCGCGAAAAATCCCTACTGAGGCAAAAGCCGAGGTGACACTGTCCGCCGCAGGGTCCATCACCAGCGTGAAACCCTGCCGGAGGTGACGCGACATGGGCCTGTTCGAGCGGTATCTGACCTTGTGGGTGGCGCTGGCCATGGCGGCGGGCATCGCCATCGGCAGCCTTGCGCCGGGCCTTGTCGGCGCCATCGCCATGGCCGAGGTGGCGCAGGTCAATCTTGTCGTCGCGGTGCTGATCTGGGCAATGGTCTACCCGATGATGATCGGCATCGACGCCTTTGCGTTGAAGGGCGCGCTGCGCCAGCCCCGGGGGTTGGCCATCACGCTGGTGGTCAACTGGCTCATCAAGCCCTTCACCATGGCGGCGCTGGGCGTCTTGTTCTTCGAGGTGGTCTTTGCCGACCTGATCGCGCCCGAGGATGCGCAGCAGTATATCGCGGGGCTGATCTTGCTGGGGGCGGCACCCTGCACGGCGATGGTCTTTGTCTGGTCGCAGCTGACGCGCGGCGACGAGGGCTACACCTTGCTTCAGGTCAGCGTGAACGACGTGGTGATGGTGTTCGCTTTCGCGCCCCTTGTGGCCTTCCTGCTGGGGGTGACCGACATCGTGGTGCCTTGGGAAACCCTTCTGCTGTCGGTCGCCTTGTTCGTCGCCCTGCCGCTGGTCGCGGGCATGCTGACGCGCCTGCGTCTTGGCAGCGCCGCGCGCATCAGTGCGTTTCAGGCCCGCGCCAAGCCCTGGTCGATGATCGGCCTGATCGCCACGGTGGTGATCTTGTTCGGCCTGCAGGGGCAGGTGATCCTTGACCGCCCGCTGATCATCGCGCTGATCGCGGTGCCGATCCTGATCCAGTCCTATGGCATCTTTGCGCTGGCGTATGCGGCGGCCTATGCGCTGAAGGTCCCGCACAAGATCGCGGCGCCTTGCGCGCTGATCGGCACGTCGAATTTCTTTGAACTGGCCGTGGCGGTGGCGATCAGCCTCTTTGGCCTGAATTCCGGCGCTGCTCTGGCGACCGTGGTGGGCGTGCTGGTCGAGGTGCCGGTGATGCTGTCGCTGGTGGCCTTCGCCAACCGGACGCGGGCGCGGTTTTCTTAGGGCCGCGCCGGGGGCAGCGCACCGCTGGCCAAGGCCCGGCTCAAGGCGACGCCGCTTTGGCCTGAGGCGCGCATCGCGGCGATCAGTTGCGCGGCTTGACCCGCGGCCTCCGTCACCGGGAGCCCGGCCTCGCGGATGTTGGAGATGCAGTTGCGCCCGCTATCGGCCGTGTCGGGGCGGGGCAGGTGGGTGATGTAGACGCCCAGACTGTCGGCAGCCGACAGACCCGGCCGTTCGCCGAGCGCCATGACCACGGTCGTGGCTTGCAAGGCCAGCGCGATCTTGTCGCCCAGCGCCACGCGCGCCTGCCGCGCAAGGATGACGGGCGAGAGCCGCAGGCACATCCGGTCCAGCCGCGCCGCAAGATCCGCCACGAAGGCCGCGCCGTTCAGGGCCACTGCCGTCGCGGACAGCCCGTCACCCAGAACCAGCGCCACATCGACCGGCCCGAGGCCCGCCAGCGTCGCCGCCCCGTCCTCACGCAGGCGCCGGCCAAGGTCGGGTCGGCGGATGAACCCCGACCGGTCGCCTGCCGCACTGGTCACGACCCGGTGCGCAAGCCCCATCCGATCGAGCGCCGCCGCGAGCGTCGGCAGATCCAGTTCCGCCTCCACCGCGGCCCGCGCGCGGGCGTGATCCAGCGCGAAGGCCAGCGCGCCAGCAGTATCCACCGCACTGCCACGGCGGCCGAAGGTCAGACGCGCCTCGGTCAGGGCGCGGATCTCGGCAGGCGGGGTGGGGGGCTTGGCGCTCATGCCGCGGGCAGCCGCAACTGCCCGAGCGCGGCATCGAGCGTCGGCAGGGTCACGCCCGGCGTGCCGATGCCGTTTGCCGCAATCCATTCCGCGAATTCCGGCGCTGGCGGCTTTCCCAGTGTGCGGCGGATATAGCTGGCGTCGTGGAACGACAGGCTTTGGTAATTCAGCATTATGTCGTCGCCGCCCGGCACGGTGATGACGAAATTCACGCCAGCCGCCGCCAGTGCCGTCAGCAAGATGTCCAGGTCGTCCTGATCGGCCCAAGCGTGGTTGGTGTAGCAGACATCTACCCCCATCGGCAGGCCCAGCAACTTGCCGCAGAAATGGTCCTCAAGGCCTGCGCGGGTGATCTGCTTGCCATCGGCCAGATATTCCGGCCCGATGAAGCCCACGACCGTGTTGACCAGCAGGGGCCGGTAGCGGCGGGCGACCGCATAGGCGCGCGCCTCCATCGTCTGCTGGTCCATGCCGTGATGGGCGTCTGCCGACAGCGCGGCACCCTGTCCGGTCTCGAAATACATCAGGTTCGCGCCCTTTGGCGCCCGGCCCAGCGCCGCCACGGCCTCCGCCGCCTCGTCGAGCGTGGCGAGCGTCACGCCAAAGCCCGCGTTCGCCTTGTCCGAGCCCGCGACGGACTGGAACACCAGATCGACCGGCGCGCCCGCCTCCATCGCGGCCAGCGCGGTGGTCACATGACCAAGGCAACAGGTCTGCGTCGGGATCGCCAACTGGCTCCGGATCGCGTCCAGCACCTCGCAGATGCGGATGTAGTCGGGCAGGCTGTCGGTCGCGGGGTTGACCCCGATCACCGCATCGCCAGCGCCCATCAAGAGGCCATCCAGCGCCGATAGCGCGATGCCCTGGCTGTCGTCGGTCGGGTGGTTGGGCTGGTTGCGGGTCGACAGCCGCCCCTTGAGCCCGAGGGTGGAGCGGAAGCGCGTCACCACCTCGACCTTGGCCGCCACCGCGATCAGGTCTTGGGCGCGCATGATCTTTGAGACGGCGGCCACCATCTCGGGCGTCAGGCCCCACGCAAGGCCCGCGATATCCGCGCCCGTGGTCGCTGGATCCAGCAGCCAGTCGCGGAACCCGCCCACGGTCAACGCGGCCACAGGGGCAAAGGCCGTCCGGTCATGCTGCCCCGCGATCAGCGCGGTCACGCCATCGCCATCGACCTCCATCACATCGCTCAGGAAATCGCTGAGGGGCACATCGGCCAACACATGCTGCGCCGCGATCCGCCGCAGCGGGCCATCGGCGGCAAGCCCCGCCAGCGCGTCGCCACTGCGTTCGGGCGAGGCACGGGCGAGCAGCACCTTGAGCGAGGGGAAACTGTAGCGCGTGGCGTTCAGGTCGATCCGGTAGGGCATGGCGGCAAGATCAGCACGCAAGACGCCGTTCGGGCAAGCGCGATCTCGCTACGGCTTGCGCATGCGGGCAAGACCCATGGCCAGAAGCCCGACCGCCAGCCCCCAGAAAGGCGCGCCAACCGACCAGATCGAGACGCCCGAGGCAGTCACCGCAAAGGTCAGCGCGGGCGGGAAGGCGTCCGCGCTGCCGCCGAACGCCGCCCTGAGCGCGCCCATGAAAGGCCCAAGTAGCGCCAGACCGGCAAGGATCGTCACCAGTTCCGGCGGCAGGCTTGCTGCGATCACGACGACCGAAGCGCCGATCAGGGTCAGGCCCGCATAGCCTGCTGCGTAGACGATGCCCCCCTTCCAGCGCTGGGCCGGGTCGGGGTGGGCGTCGGCCCCGGTGCAGATCGCCGCCGTTATCGCGGCCAGACTGGTGGTGTGCCCGCCGAAAGGGGCCGTCAGCACAGACAGCGCGCCCGTGACGGTCAGGATCGCGGGCACCGGCGGCGCGTAGCCGTCGGCGCGCAGCACCGCGATGCCGGGCAGGTTCTGCGAGGCCATGGTGACGATATAGAGCGGCAGCGCGAGGCCCAGAGCCGTGCCCAGATCCAGCACAGGTACGATCAGCACCGGCGGTGAAAGGGCGACGGGTGGCAACGTGCCGTGCATGCCTGCGACAAGCACGATGGATGCGCCCGCCGCAATCGCTGCGATAACCGCCCAAGTGGCGGACCAGAGCCGCACCAGCAGGAAGGCTGCAACCATCGGCAGCCCCAGCGCGGGCAGGGCGACACTGTCCACCGCCGCGCCCGCGACGAAACTGAACAAGACACCGGCCAGAAGTGCGGTGGCCAGCGGCGCGGGGATGCGCGCGGCAAGCCGCCCCAGTGGCTGGATCACACCTGTCAGCACGATCAGCGCGGCAGCCACCAGAAAGGCGCCGACCGCCTGCTCCATGTCGATGCCCGACGAGGCCGCGATCAGCGCCGCGCCCGGCGTGGACCATGCCAGCACCACGGGCATCTTGCTGCGCCACGACAGCCAAGCGCTGCCCACCGCCATCGACAGGCACAGGACGGTGATCCAGGATGCCTTTTGCGCCTCGGTCGCGCCAAGGCTGTCAGCGGCGGCGATGACCACGGCGACCGAGCCGCCAAAGCCCACCACGACCGCCACCAGCGCCGATGTCACCAGCGAAGCCTTCACCCTGCGCTCCTGTCCCGTCGCCCCGCCTCCGACACGTCCCCCGGATCGGCGGCGGGGTCAAGCAGGCGCGCTCAGGTGGTCAGATCGGTGGCGAAGGAGCGGCTGACGCGACCCTCCGCTTTGCGCTTGGCCTCTTCGGCGGCGATGGCCGCGTCGATGCCGGTGCGGTCGGTGGTGCCGGAGAAATTGGCGCGGGTTGGCATGACCTCGGCCACATGGAGGAACCGTTCCTGCGCCACGTCATGCAGGCGGCGCAATTCCGCCAGAGGGTCGGGGTGGTCGTCGGCGCGGATTGACAGCCACGGGTAATCCTCGGTCCGGTGGATCACCAGCGCCGCCGATTGCGTGCCGCGCTTGTCGCCGCCTGCCGCAGCACCTGCCTCCATCGCCGTCATCAGACGTTCCGCGAGGCGCAAGTGCAGGTGCGTCTGATACGCGGCGAGGGTTTCGGCGATGACGGCGGGGCCCGCCAGCATGTTGCCCGCGACGGAGACCGCATCGCCCGCCACATGGCCGCACCAGTCGACGCAATTGGCGCCCGTGTGGGCGGCCACGGCGCCTGTGCTGTCGATCATGTGGATCTGGCGGATCGCCTGCCCCCCATCGCGCGCGACCATGTCGGCCAGAACCGTGGCCCCGGCCTCGCCTGCCGCCATCCGGTCCGCCGCCTCGATCCCCCAGATCGGCGAGACGAAGGCCTGCGTGGCGACGGCACATGTGCCGCCCCGGATGTGCGGGACAAGCGCACCTACGGCGAAAAACCGGCTGGCGACCGCGACGCCGTAGTGGCCGGTTTCCGGGTCACGCGCGACGATGGAATAGGTCATGCCACGCCCCCCTCAGCGGCCGATGGCATAGGCCTGCATCAGGCGCGGGGTTGCCGCGGCCTTCAGCATGCCTTCCGTCCCGCGTGAGGCGGCGGTCAGGCGGCCGACCGCCCAAGGCTCGGACACCTCGACCTCGTGGTCCTTGTCGCGGAGTTCCTGCAACACGGCCTCGCCAAAGGCGGGTTCGGCCATCAGGTGGCCGGGCCGCGTGCCGCGCGGGTAGAAGGAAGACTGGAAATGCCCGGTGTGGAAGAGTGGCGCATCGATCGCCTCTTGCAGGTTCATCTGGCCGTGCACAAGGCGCAGGAACAAGATCAGCTGCCACTGGTCCTGCTGGTCGCCGCCGGGCGTGCCGAAGGCCAGTTCCGTGCCGTCCGGCGCTTGCCCCATCGAGGGCGAGAGCGTCGTGCGCGGACGCCGACCCGGTGCGAGCGACGTGGGCAGACCATCTTCCAGCCAGAACATCTGCGCTCGGGAATTGAGCGGCACGCCAAGACCCGGAATGACTGGCGAGGATTGCAGCCAACCGCCCGAGGGCGTGGCCGAGACCGAATTGCCCCAACGGTCGATCACGTCGAAATGAACGGTATCGCCGCGCTTTTCCGTCAAATGTGCCATCGTGGGTTCGCCCCCGCCGACGCCGGGGCCCGCCGCCAAGTCGCGGCCCGCGCGGTCCACGGCAGCCTTGGCCCATGCTTCCAGCCCCGCGATATGGCCCGGGCGCTGGTCCAGCGAGGCGCGATCCCCGATCAGCGCGCGGCGCGTAGCGGCATAGTCGCGCGACAAAAGCGTGTCCACCGGCAGGTCGGTGTGATCGGGGTCGCCGTAATAGGCTTCACGGTCGGCGAAGGCGAGCTTGATGGTCTCGGTCACGGTGTGGACGAACTCCGCGCCGCGCAGGTCCATCGCGCCCAGGTCGATCCCTTCGAGCATGCGCAGAGATTGCAGCAGGGTCGGGCCTTGGGTCCACATGCCGCCCTTCCACACGGTCCAGCCGTGGTAATCGACGCTCAGCGGGTCTTCGTAGCTGGCCTGCCATGTCGCCATGTCTTGCCCCGTCAGCACGCCCTTGCGCCGTCCGCCTGCCGCATCCATCACGCAGGCGTCTTTCAGGTAGCTGTCGATGGCTTCGGCGATGAAGCCTTCGTAGAAGGTGCGGCGCGCGGCCTCGATCTGAGCCTCCCGGCCGGTGACGGCTTCGGCCTCGGTGACCAAGCGTTCCCACATGTCCGCGAGCTCCGGGTTGCAAAACAGGGCGCCGGCCTTGGGCGCCGTCCCGCCCGGCAACCATGTTGCATAGGAGGTCGGCCATTCCTCGCGGAAGAAATCGGTCAGCCCCGCGATGGTATTGGCCACGCGCGGCAGCATCGGGTGGCCGTGACGCGCATAGTAGATCGCGGGTTCCAGGATGTCGCGCAAGGGCAGGCTGCCATGGTCGCGCAGCATCAGCATGAAGGCCCCGAAGGCCCCGGGGATCACGGTGGCCAAAAGACCCGAACCGGGGATCAGCGTCAGTCCCTCGGATTTGTAATGCGCGATGGTGGCGCCTGCGGGCGTCGTGCCCTGACCGCAGATCATCTTGGGCGCAGCCGCGCCTGCCGGGCGGATCATCAGGGGCATGTCGCCCAAGGGGCCGTTCAGATGCGGCTCCACCACGTTCAGCACGAAGCCCATGGCGGCGGCGGCGTCAAAGGCGTTGCCGCCCTGTTCGAGGATCTTCATGCCCACGGCAGAGGCGATCCAGTGGGTCGAGGTGGCAACCCCGAAGGTGCCGGTGATTTCGGGGCGGGTGGTGAAGGTCATGGGTCAGGTCCGTCTCTCGTTGAAGTCAGTGATCGCGCGGGTCGAGCGCATCGCGCAGCCCGTCGCCCAGCAGGTTGAAGCCCAGCACCACGAGGAAAATGGCGGCACCGGGGTACAGCGCCATCCACGGCGCCTGTTCGAGGAAATTCTTGGCCACGTTCAGCATCGAGCCCCAGCTTGGCGCGGGCGGTTGCTGGCCAAGGCCCAGAAAGGACAACGACGCCTCGGCGATGATCGCGGTCGCAATGGTCAGCGTGCCTTGAACAAGGATGGGTGGGAAGATGTTGGGCACGATGTAGCGGGTGATCAGCGCCCAATGCGTCAGGCCAACGGCGCGCGCGCTTTCGACATAATCCTCGGTCATCACGCTCATCGTCTGGCCGCGTGCCAGCCGGATGAAGATGGGAACGGCGCTGATGCCGATGGCGATCATCGCATTGGTCAGCGAGGGCCCCAGAAAGGCCGCCAGCGCGATGGCGAGGATCAGGAAGGGCGCGGCCAAGAGCGCTTCGGTCACGCGGCTGATGGCGGCATCGGTCCAGCCGCGCAGATAGCCCGACAAGACGCCCAGCGGCACGCCGACCAAAACGGCGATGCCCACCGAGACGACGCCCGCCATCAGCGAGGCGCGCGCCCCCCAGATCATCCGCGACAGCACATCGCGCCCGATTTCGTCGGTGCCAAACGGATGGGCCGCCGACGGGCCCTGCCGCACCGCGCCCCAGTCGGTGACCGCTGGCCCCGGCACCGGCAAGAGCGGCGCCAGCAGCGCCACAATGACGAAGAAGGCAACGATGATGCCGCCCAGAAGGGCCGCCTTGTTCGAGCGGAACTTGCGCCAGACACGGCTTTGGCGGCGGGGCAGGGCCTCGGAGGTTGCGAGATTTGTGGCGAGGCTGGTCATTCGTCCCTCATGCGCGGGTTGAGGACGCGGTAGGCCGCATCGGCAAGGATGTTCATGAAGATGAAGGCGATGCCGGTGCACAGCACGATGCCCTGCACCACTGCGTAATCGCGGTTGAATACGGCATCGACCACCAGCTTGCCGAAACCGGGGATGTTGAAGATCTGTTCGGTCAGGACAGCGCCCGCCAACAATTCGCCAAAGAGCAGCGTGGTGACGGTGACGATGGGCACCAGGGCATTCCTGAGCGCGTGCTTGATCAGCACCACATGTTCGGCCAGCCCCTTGGCCCGCGCGGTTCGGATATAGTCGGATTTCAGCACGCTCAGCATGGCCGAGCGTGTGTGGCGCATCAGCGTGGCGGCCAGACCCGTGCCAAGCACGAAGGCGGGCATCAGCATCACACGGATGGAGTCGAGCGGGTCGTCGGCGAAGGGCCGATAGCCCGACGCGGGCAGCCAGCCCAGCTTCACCGAGATCAGCAAGATCAGCATGATCCCGAGCCAGAAATTCGGCACCGAAAGCCCCGACAGCGCCACGACATTGGCGACCCAGTCGATCCATGTGCCTTTCTTGTAGGCCGACAGAACGCCAGCGGGCACGCCGATGGCGATGGCGATGATCAGCGCCATGACGGCCAGTTGGATCGTCACCGGCAGTTTTTGCCCGATCAGGGCCAAGACGGGTTCTTGCGTGCGCAGCGAAATCCCCAGATCCCCCGTCAGCGCATTCCCGATCCAGGTGAAATACTGGACGATGATCGGATCGTTAAGCCGGTATTGCTCGCGCAGGTATTCCAGCACTGCCGGGTCGCGTTCCTCGCCCGCCAGAACCAGCACCGGGTCGCCCGGCAGCAGCTTTTGCAGCGTGAAGACGAAGATCGAGATCAAGATGATCGTCGGGATCGCGATCAGGAGGCGGCGGCCGAGAAAGGCAAGCATGGGACGTCTCCGGTTGGGGGAGCGTGGGCGCGCGGGCCGACATCGGCCGCGCGCCCGGTCAGCGTCTGATCACTCGGTCAGCGTCAAGCCGGCCAGACGGATCATCCCGTCGGGATAGGGCACGAAGCCGTCGATGCCCGTCTCCATCGCCCAGATCCACACGGGGTGGTACAGGTAGACGAGGGGCAGGTCCTCCATCAAGATCGCCGAGGCGCCATTATAGGCCGCACGGCGCGCGTCGATGTCGTTCGACACCCGCGCCCCGTTCAGGAAAGCATCGACCTCGGCGTTGGAATAGCCCGCGTCGTTGATGCCGCCGTCCGTGGTCACGAACTGGTGCAGGTTGCCATCGGGATCGACGCGACCCGACCAACCCACCTGGCTCGCCTCGTAGGCGCCTGCCGTCTGGTCGGAGAGCAGCGTGGCGAATTCCTTGGCTTCCAGCGAGATGCGGATGCCCGCCTCGCCTGCCATGGCCTGGATGACCTGCATCACCTGCTGCTGCACCGGGTTGTTGGCGACCTGCACGGTGATGTCGACCCCGTCGGGGTAGCCTGCTTCCGCCAGCAGCGCGCGGGCGGCTTCCACGTCGCGTTCCTGGATCGGGAAATCGGCGTTGTACCAGGGCGAGGTCGGCGGCCAGGGCTGGTTGCCGGGGGCGACAGCGCCCTCGAACACCACCTGCGCGATGACCGAACGGTCGATCGACAGCGACAGCGCCTGACGGACGCGCGCGTCTTGACCCAGCGGGCCACCCGAGCGCTCGCCATTGCCCACGTTGATCGTCATCGCCTGATAGCCGAGCGACGTCGCCTGCGCGGTTTCCAGCGACGCATCGGCAGAGGCCGAGGTGAGGTCGGTCGCGGCCAGCCGTTCCAGCATGTCCAGATCGCCGGCGCGCAGGTTGGCCAGTCGCACGGTCGTGTCGGGGATCGGCAGGAAGGTCACGGTGTCGAAATGGTAGTTCGCGGCATCCCAGTGGCCCTCGAAGCGTTCCAGCACGATACGGTCTTGCTGGATGCGTTCGACAAAGCTGTAGGGACCCGAACAGACTGGGGTCAGGCCGAAATCGAGGCCCATCGTCTCGGCGGCGGCGGGCGAGATCATCATGCCCGCACGGTCCGACAGCTGCGCCAGCAGCGTCGCGTCGGGCGCCGCCAGGGTGATGCGGATGGTGGTGGCATCCACGACCTCGACGCCCGAGATCGAGCTGACTTCGGAGGCGCGGCGGCTTTCGGGCAGGTTGCGGCTGCGGTCAAGGTTGTAGACGGCAGCTTCGGCGTTGAACGGCGTGCCGTCATGGAACACCACATCGTCGCGCAGCGTCATGGTCAGCGTCAGACCGTCCTCGGAAAATTCCCAGCCGGTGGCCAGCTGCGGGATAATCTCTAGATCGGGGGTGATGTCGACCAGCTTGTCGCACAGCGATTCAAAAACGATCCGGCCCACGAAGGTCCGTGCCTGATCGGGGTCAAGCACATCGGCGTCGTCTTGCAGGCCGATGCGCAGGTCCTGTGCCTGCACGGCGGTCGCGGCAAGCCCGAAGGCAAGCGCAAGCGCGAGGTTCTTTTTCAGTGCCATCAGTCAAGGTCCTCCAACTGTTGAGGGGGGTTAAATCGCCCTATTCCGGGCGGTTATGGGCTGTCTTGTCGGCCATGGCCTGTGCGTAGAGCGCAAAGCGGCCTCTTGCGGCGGGGGTGCGGGCCTGTTCCAGATCGGCAAGGCCCTGCAGCGACAGCTCGGTCGCGCGGTGGCAGGCCACGGTGCGGCCGCCACCCATGTCGGCCAAAACGGGCCGCTCGACGCGGCAGATGTCGGTCGCATAAGGGCAGCGCGGGTGGAACTTGCAGCCGGGTGGCGGCGCGATGGGGTTGGGCGGATCGCCTTCGACCATCGTGCGGGCAGGCCGAGCGCCGTAGCTGGCGACCGGGATCGCGGCCAAAAGCGCCTCGGCATAGGGATGCAGCGGGTGGGCATAAAGATCGCCCGCAGGCGCGCATTCCACCACCTCGCCCAGATACATCACCGCCACCCGGTCGGCCATGTGCCGGATCACGGCAAGGTCATGGGCGATGATGACCAGCGTCAGGCCGAAATCATCCTTGAGGTCCTCGAGCAGGTTCACCACCTGCGCCTGAATGGACACATCAAGCGCGCTGACAGGCTCATCCCCGATCAGCACCGTGGGGCCGGAGGCGAGCGCCCGGGCGATGCCGATGCGCTGGCGCTGGCCGCCTGAAAATTCATGCGGGTAGCGGTCGGCATGTTCCGGGCGCAGGCCCACGCGGGTCAGCAGGTCGGCGACCTTGGCCCGGCGCTCGGTCCGGGTGCCGATGCTGTGCACGCGCATCGGTTCCTCGATCAGGGCGCCGACGCTCATCTGCGGGTTGAGCGAGGAAAACGGGTCCTGAAAGATGAATTGCAGATCGCGGCGCAGCGCGCGCAGGCGGGCGGGCGGCAGGCTCGCCAGATCCTCGCCCTTGTACCAGACTTCGCCCGCGGTCGGGTCGATCAGGCGCAGCAGCAGGCGTGCCAGCGTGGACTTGCCGCACCCGCTTTCGCCCACGATGGCAAAGGTTTCACCCGCCGCGATGTCTAGCGACACACCCGCCACGGCCTGTACCACCGTAGCCTCGCCGAAGAGCGGCTTGGCGGTCACGAAATCCTTGCGCAGGCCGCGGGTGGACAGGATGGCGGTCATGTTCCGGTGCTCCTCATCGCCGGGGCCTCGGTGGCGGTCAGGGGGGCATGGGCGCAGGCGACGCGGTGGCCCGCGCCCAGATCTGTCAGCGGCGGAACCGTGGCGCAGGCTCCGGTGGCAAAGGGGCAGCGTGTCGAAAACCGGCAGCCGGGCGGCATCGCGGTAGGTTGCGGCACGGTGCCCGGAACCGTGACCAGCCGTCCGCTGCGGGCCCCCAGCGACGGCATCGAGGACATGAGGCCGATGGTGTAGGGATGCTGCGGGTCGGTGAAGACCTGTTCGGCCGTGCCCGTCTCGATGATGCGGCCACCATACATGACCGCGACCTTGTCGGCCATTTCCGCCACCACGCCCAGATCATGGGTGATCAGCACCATCGCCGCGCCGGTTTCCTGCTGCAGGCTTTTCATCAGTTTGAGGATCTGCGCCTGAATGGTCACGTCCAGTGCCGTGGTCGGTTCATCGGCGATCAGCAATTCGGGGTCATTGGCCAACGCCATGGCGATCATCGCGCGTTGCCGCATGCCGCCCGACAACTGATGGGGGTATTCGTCCAGCCGCTTTTCGGGGGCGGGGATGCGCACGCGCCTGAGCATCTCCAACGCGCGGGCGCGCGCCTCGGCCTGACCCACGCCTTTGTGGCGACGCACCGACTCCGCGATCTGTTCGCCAATGCGCAAGCCGGGGTTGAGCGAGGTCATCGGCTCCTGAAAGATCATCGCCATGCGCCCGCCCCGGATCTGGCGCAGGCGGGCGGCGGGCATGGCCAGCAAGTCCTCACCTGCGAAACGGGCCATGCCGCGCGTGACCGTCAGGGGCGGGGTCTGCAACAGACCCATCAGCGCCAGCGAGGTGAGGCTTTTGCCGCAGCCCGACTCGCCCACGATGCACAGGGTTTCCCCGCGTGCGAGCGTGAAGCCCACATTGTCGACGATGGGCTGATCCACGCCCTTAAGCGCGATGGTCAGGCCCTCAAGCTCCAGCAACGCGGTGGCGGTCATCCCTTGGCCTCCCTGCCGCGCACGCGCTCGAGGTTCGCTTTCAGCGCGCTCAGGTGGTCGCGCATGGCGGTGCGGGCGCCATCCTCGTCGCGGGCGTGGATCGCATCGATGATGCGCTCATGCTGGCGCCCGTATTCGGCGACAAGTGCAGGGGACCGCGCCTGTTGGCGTTCCTGTTGCCAGCGTTGTTCCTGCCGTACCTCGTTGATGATCGTGAAGGCGGTGTTGAGGATCGGATTGCCCGCGATCCGCGCGATGATCCGGTGCAGCGAGCCGTCCCACAATTCCGCGGCATCTGCATCTTGCGCTTGGCTGGCGCGGTCAGCGAGCGCGCGCATACGCGCCACATCCTCGCCCGTCGCGCGACGGGCGGCCAGTGCGGCCAGTTCGGGTTCCAGCACCAGACGCGCTTCCATCACACTCAAGGGGTCGGTGTCGGGGGCGATGATCGCGGCCAAGTGTCCGTTGGGGTCGGGCGGCTGGCCAACAAAGGTGCCCTTGCCCTGCCGCCGCCAGACCAGCCCCTCGGTCTCCAGCGCGTCCAGCGCACGGCGCACCGACCTGCGGCTGATCCCGAAGCGCGCGCAAAGCTCGCGTTCGGTCGGCAGCTTGCCATCGGCCTCGACCTCGCCTTGCCGGATCAGCTCGCGGATGCGTGTGCGCGCGACCGAAGCATTGTCGGGGGCCGTGTCGGTGTCGGGCAACTCGTCGCGCACGTTTCCACCTCGGGTTGAACCAAAGCCGCTAAGGAGCGAACCATTGAAACATTGGTTCACCACTTTGGTGCGTCAAGCGATTCCATCCGCTGCGAGGCTCAACCGCCATCCATTGGGGTGATGCGATGAAAAAACATGCATCTGCCCGCTAGAAAGGCACGTATGGGTTCTTGAAGGCCTCAGACGCCCACATGGCGCAGGCTGGTCTCATGGTCGAGCGCGGCCATTTCCCCCGACCATACCACCCGACCGCGAGCAAGGATCACAGCGCGGTCGGCGACCTGACGCAGCTCCTTGAGCGATTTGTCGATGACAAGGATCGACAGGCCCGTCTCGGCCTTGAGGCGCGCGACGACCGCCCATATTTCCGCCCGGATCAGGGGGGCCAGCCCTTCGGTTGCCTCGTCGAGGATCAGCAGGCGTGGGTTCGTCATCAGCGCCCGCCCGATCGCCAGCATCTGCTGTTCGCCCCCCGACAGCGTCGCGGCCCGCTGGCCCCGCCGCTCGGCCAGCCGGGGGAACAATGCGCCGACGCGGTCCATGTCCCACGGACCGGGGCGGGCCGCGACGATCAGGTTCTCGGCCACGGTCAGATCACGGAAACAGCGCCGTCCTTCGGGGACCAGACCGATACCCAGCCGGGCGGCCTGATGGCTGGGCAGGCGGCTGAGGTCATGGCCGTCAAAGATCAGCCGCCCCTCGGCGGGCAGCATCTTGCAGATCGTCTTTACCGTTGTGGACTTGCCCATGCCGTTGCGACCCATCAGCGCCACCACCTCGCCCTCGGCCAGATCGAGGTCGACGCCAAACAGCGCCTGCGCCGCCCCGTAACGGGCGGTGACGTTCTCCAGCCGCAGCAGGCTCATGCCTCGTCCCCCAGATAGGCCTCGCGCACGGCGGCATCCGCGCGGATTGCGTCAGGGGGGCCGGAGGCGATGACGCGGCCACCGGCCAGAACGCTGATCCGGTCGGCGAGCGCAAAGACCGCGTCCATGTCATGTTCCACCAGCAAGATCGGCGCTTCGTGCTTCAGCGTGCCCAGCAACGCGGTCATCCGCGCGCCACCCTCGGTCCCCAGCCCCGCCATCGGCTCGTCCATCACGAAGGCTGTGGGGGTGAGCGTCAGCGCCACCGCGACCTCAAGCTGCCGTCGCTCGCCATGGGACAATTCCGCGGTGCGGGCTGCCGCCTTATGCGATAGGCCGACCCGGTCGAGCGCCGCTTCGGCAACAACGCGCAGGCTGCGGTCGGACAGCACCGGGCGAAAGAACCGCCACGGACGGCCCGCCGCCCCCAGCGCGCCAAGCAGGGCGTTTTGCAAGACGGTATCCTCCATCGCCAGCGCCGAGATCTGGAAGGTCCGCGCCAGACCCATCTTGGCGCGGGCGCGGATGGGCAGGCCGGTGACATCGCGGCCGTTGAGGTGAACGCTGCCCGCATCGGGCGCAAGCCCCCCGCAGATCTCCGCGATCAACGTGGTCTTGCCTGCCCCGTTCGGGCCGATCACGGCATGGATCTCGCCCGCGCGCAGGCTCAGGTCGATGCCGTCCGACACGACCAGCGCGCCGAAACGCTTGCTCAGCCCGCGCACCTCGAGGACCGGCTTAGTCATGGTTGCGCGCCTTTCCGGCAAGCAACCCGATCAGCCCGCCCCGCGCGAAGAGCACGATGACAAGCAGCAGTGCGCCAAGCAAAATGTGCCAATGATCCCACAGATCGCCCAGCACGTGTTCCATGGCCACAAACAGCACCGCGCCCGCGACCGGGCCAAACAGCCGCGCGGCACCGCCAAGGATGATGAAGACGATCAATTCGCCCGACATGTGCCAGCTGAACATCGTGGGGCTGACAAAGCGGTTGAGATCGGCAAAGAGCGCGCCCGCAAGCCCCGTGATGGCACCGGAAATGACGAAGGCGACAAGCTTGGCTCGCTGCCCGTCGAGGCCCACGGTTTCCACCCGTCCCGGCACCTGCCGTGCGGCGTTGAGCACAAGGCCGAAGGACGATCGCGCGATTCGTGCCGAAAGCCACAACGCGGCGAGAAGCAGCGCGAAGCAAAGGCCATAGAACTGGATCGGGGCGAGCGTGTTGAGACCTGGGAAGTCGTTGCGTACCCAGATCGACAGCCCGTCCTCTCCGCCATAGGCCCGCCAGGAGATGGCGAAGTAGTAGAACATCTGCCCGAAGGCCAAGGTTATCATGATGAAATAGACGCCCGAGGTTCTGAGCGACAAAAGCCCGATCAAGAGCGCCGCAAGCGCCGAGACCACGATGGCCACCAACCAGATCACCGGCATGGATTTGGTGCCCTCGATCACGATCAGCCCGTCATAGAGCGGCAAGAAATTCTGCGCGTGATGGGCGAGAATTCCCATGGAATACCCGCCGAGGCCAAAGAACACCGCATGGCCGAAGCTGACCATGCCGCCAAGGCCAAGGGCGAGGTTCAGCCCCACGGCCGCCAGCGCGAAGATCACGGCGCGGGTTGCCAGCGTAATGGTAAAGGGCTCGCCCGCGACCCATGCCCATAGCGGCACGGCGACGAGCGCGGTCAGCAGCGCCAGATTGACGAAGCTTTCGCGGGTCATGCGGTGCGCGCCCCGAACAGCCCCGTGGGCCGCCAGATCAGCACGGCGGCCATCAGCAGGTAGATCGCCATGGACGACAGCGAGGCGCCGACCTGCGTGGCCGCCGCTGGCTCCATCGCCAGCTTGAACAGTTCGGGCAGGAAGATGCCGCCCAGCGTGTCGGTCAGCCCCACGATCAATGCGCCGACAAAGGCGCCCTTGATCGAGCCTATGCCGCCGATCACGATGACGACGAAGGCCAGGATCAGCACCGGCTCGCCCATGCCCACCTGCACCGACTGGATCGCGCCGACCAGCGCGCCCGCCAGCCCCGCAAGCGCCGCCCCCAGCGCGAAGACGAAGGTGTAGAGCGTGCGGATATCCACGCCCAAGGCCGCGATCATCTCGCGGTCATTCTCGCCCGCGCGGATCTGGATGCCGATGCGCGTCTTGGCGATGAGCAGCCACAGGCCCACCGCCACCGCCAGCCCCGCGCCGATCAGCGCCAGCCGGTAGAGCGGGTATTCGATGCCGAAGGGCAGGGTGACCGATCCCGCCAGCGCCTCGGGCCGCGACAGATACAGCGGGAAGGAGCCGAAGATCCACCGCGTGCCCTCCGAGAAGATCAAGATCAGCGCGAAGGTCGCCAATACCTGATCCAGATGGTCGGTGTGGTAGAGCCGCCTTATCACCGTCATCTCGATCAAAGCGCCCGCCATCGCGGCCGCGCCCATCGCGGCCACCAGCGCCAGCAAGAACGACCCCGTCGCCGCAGCCACCGTCGCCGCCACGAAGGCGCCCACCATGTAGAGCGAGCCATGGGCAAGATTGATCAGCCCCATCACGCCGAAGATCAGCGTCAGGCCGGCGGCCATCAAGAACAGCATCACGCCGAACTGCAGCCCGTTCAGCACCTGTTCTACGATCAAGATGGTCGACATCGCGCCCCCGTTTCATGCGAAGGGGCCGGCCCGTATGGGACCGGCCCCGACCTGTTGCGCTCCGTCAGATCACATGGAGCATTCTGCGGCGAAGGCGTCGCCGCGATCTTCCAAGGCCACGCCGACGATGCGGTTGGTGAAGATGTCGCCGTCTTGCACCACTTCACGGACATAGATGTCCTGGATCGGGTGGTGGTTGGGGCCGAAGGCGAAATCGCCGCGCGTGCTGGCGAAATCGGCGGCGCGCAGCGCCTCGCGGAAGGCATCGGGGCTGTCCGTGGGATGCCCCGCCTCGAGCGCGGAGAGGATCAGGTTGGCGGTGTCGAACCCCTGACTGGCGTAAAGCGACGGGATGCGCCCGTATTCAGTGCGGAACGCCTCGACAAAGGCCACGTTCGCCGCGTTGTCCAGATCGGGCGACCATTGCGCGGTGTTGCGCACACCCAGCGCCGCCGCGCCGACCGCCTGCAAGATCTGCTGGTCGAAGGAAAAGGCCGGCCCGATCACGGGAATATCCAGCCCGCTGTCGGCATATTGGCGCAGGAACGAAATCCCCATGCCGCCGGGTAGGAAGAAGAACACGCTGTCGGCACCAGACGCCCGGATCTGTGCGATCTCGGCGGCGTAATCGGTCTGGCCAAGCTGGGTGTAGATCTCGCCCGCAAGCCCGCCTTCGTAGAAGCGCTTGTAGCCCGCCAGCGCGTCCTGCCCCGCCGGGTAGTTGGGCGCGAGGATGAAGCTGTTGGTATAGCCCTCGGAATTGGCGTAGGCGCCCGCCGCCTCGTGCAGGTTGTCGTTTTGCCATGCCACGTTGAAATAGTTCTGGTGGCATCCCCGCCCGGCCAGCTGCGACGGCCCGGCGTTGGGCGACAGGTAGAACAGGCCCTGCGCCGTCACGGACGGGATCACCGCCATGGCAAGGTTCGACCAGATGATGCCGGTCATCAGGTCCACGTCATCGGATTGCACCATCCGGTCGGCCAGTTGCACCGCCACGTCCGGGGCCTGTTCGTCATCGGCCACGATCACCTCGATGTCGTCGCGGCCCGATTGCGCGATGGCAAGCAAGAAACCGTCGCGCACGTCGAGGCCCAGCGCCGCGCCGCCGCCCGACAGCGTCGTGATCATGCCGATCCGTGTCTCGGCCCCAGCCGCACCCGCCAATGCCAGCACCGAGGCCGACAGGATCAATCCCTTGAGTGTCATCCGACAAGTCCCTCCCTTCTGGGTTCTGTTCGTGCTTGCCGCAGTTCGTCCCCGGAATCGCGCCGGGGTCAAGCCCGCCTTGCCGGTTTGACCCGCGGCGATGTCGCCTCAGGGCCCGTTGCGGTCGCCTTGAGGCATCGACCCCTCCCCGCTGTCTGCGACGCTGGACATGGGTGGACCCATGCCATGCCTGCGTCCGCAGCCCGTCCGACCCAACCAGAAAGGGCCGCGCACATGACAGCCCCCGTCTTGCGTTTCACGCCCGCCGAGTTCGCCGCGCGCCTTGCCAAGACCCGCGCGGCGATGGAGGCGCGGGGCTGCGAGCTTTTGATCGTCACCGACCCGTCGAACATGAACTGGCTGACCGGCTACGATGGCTGGTCCTTCTATGTCCATCAATGCGTGATCGTGCCGCCGCATGGCGACCCGATCTGGTTCGGGCGCGGGCAGGACGCAAATGGCGCAAGGCTGACCGCGTGGATCCGGGAGGCCAATATACTAGGCTACCCTGACGATCATGTGCAGAACCCCGACAAGCATCCGATGGATTACCTGTCCGGCATTTTGCGCGACCGGGGCTGGGGCGGCCTCAGGATCGGGGTCGAGATGGACAATTACTATTTCACCGCCGCGGCCTTCGTCAGCCTGACGCGCAACCTGCCCAATGCGCGGATCATGGATGCCACAGCGCTGGTGAACTGGCAGCGCGCGGTGAAATCGGACACGGAAATCGCCTACATGCGGCAGGCCGCCACCATCGTGGAACGCATGCATGCGCGCATCTTCGACGCGGTCGAGGTCGGCATGCGCAAATCCGATCTGGTGGCCGAGATCTATGACGCGGGCATCCGGGGCGGCAACGGGCCTGCGGGGGATTATCCGGCCATCGTGCCGCTGCTGCCCTCGGGCCGCGACGCGAGCGCGCCGCACCTGACATGGGACGACCGGCCGCTCAAGGCGGGCGAGGGCACGTTTTTCGAGATCGCGGGCTGCTACCGCCGCTACCATTGCCCGCTGTCGCGCACGATCTTTCTGGGCAAGCCCACGCGCGCGTTCCTCGATGCCGAGGCCGCGACGCTCGAAGGGATGGAGGCGGGGCTTGCTGCCGCCAGACCCGGCAACACCTGCGAGGATATCGCGCTGGCCTTTTTCGGCGTTCTTGCGCGCCATGGCATCCGCAAGGACAACCGCACGGGCTATGGCATCGGCGTCAGCTACCCCCCCGACTGGGGCGAGCGGACGATGAGCCTGCGGATTGGCGACCGCACTGTGCTGGAACCGGGCATGACCTTTCACTTCATGACAGGCCTGTGGCTCGAGGACATGGGTCTGGAGATCACCGAGGCGATCTTGATCACCGACACGGGCGTCGAATGCCTTGCCTCGGTGCCGCGCAAGCTGCTGATCAAGGACTGATCCGCCCGCGCAGTGTCGGACGCGATGTCGTTTTTCGACAGTCCTCTGCCGCTTGGGTGCGCCTAAAAATGTCGTTTTCAGGCCATATCTTCCCTTGATATCTGTTGATGTCGGCGCAATCGGCATGCCGATATTGAGTTTTTTTGTAATTAAAACAAATACAAAAAGCTGATCTGGACGATCAATGCACCTTGCCCTGTTGCGCAATGGGCCCATTCTTGGTCTAAAAGCGACATATTCAAAAGCGACATTCAGTCGATGAACGGGGAGTGGGGTTTGCCCTCAGACACGCAAGACACGTTCGTTTCCTTCGACCGGGTCCAGAAAAGCTACGACGGCGAAACGCTCGTGGTGAAGGACCTGAACCTCGACATCGGCAAGGGCGAGTTTCTGACCATGCTCGGCCCGTCGGGCTCGGGCAAGACGACCTGCCTGATGATGCTGGCAGGCTTCGAGACCGCGACGCATGGCGAGATCTTGCTCGACAGCCGCCCGATCAACAACATCCCGCCGCACAAGCGCGGGATCGGCATGGTGTTCCAGAATTATGCCCTGTTCCCGCATATGACGGTGGCCGAAAACCTGTCTTTCCCCTTGGAAGTCCGCAAGATCGGCAAGTCCGAGCGCGAGGCCAAGGTGATGCGTGCGCTCGACATGGTGCAGATGGGTGATTTCGGGGGTCGGCGCCCCGCGCAGCTTTCGGGTGGCCAGCAGCAGCGCATCGCATTGGCGCGTGCGCTGGTGTTCGAACCCGAGCTGGTCTTGATGGACGAGCCGCTGGGTGCGCTCGACAAGCAGTTGCGCGAAACCCTGCAGTTCGAGATCACCAAACTGGCGCATCGGCTGGGCATCACGGTCGTCTACGTCACCCATGACCAGACCGAGGCGCTGACCATGTCGGACCGCGTGGCCGTGTTCGACGACGGGCGCATCCAGCAGCTTGATGCGCCTGATGTGCTCTATGAACAACCGCAGAACAGTTTCGTGGCGCAGTTCATCGGCGAGAACAACACCCTGACGGGCAGGGTCGCCGAGATGCACGCGGATATGTGCGTGGTCCGGCTCGACGACGGCGAGCTGATCGATGCCGTGCCCGTCAATGTCTCGGCGGTGGGCGACAGGACGCAGGTCTCAATCCGCCCCGAACGGGTCGAGATGAACAAGGACCGCCTCGCCCCCGACGCCCATACGCTGAAGGCCGAGGTGCTCGAATTCATCTACATGGGTGACATCTACCGCACCCGCCTGCGCGTCGCGGGCCATGAGAATTTCGTGGTCAAGACCCGCAACGCCCCCGACCAGCCCCGCCTGAAACCCGGCGAGCGGATCGAGATCGGCTGGCATCCCCAAGATTGCCGCGCGCTCGACGCTTGAGCCGTGGCCCGCGCGGGCCATGTCCGCGCCCCCCGACCATCACAACCCCGAAGTCCAACCAAGGAGAGTGAGACCCATGAAACTGAAAACCATGCTCATGATGGGCGCGGCCGCGTCGCTGGCAGCACCCATGGCAACTGCACAGGACATGGCCAATACCGTCACCTTCGTCAGTTGGGGCGGCGCCTATCAGGCAAGCCAGATCAACGCCTACACGATCCCCTACCGGGACGCCAATCCCGACGTGACCATCGTCTGGGATGAGAGCAGCCCCGAGGCCGTGGCCCGCATGCGCGCCATGTTCGAGGCCGACAACGTGACCTGGGATCTGGTCGATGTGGTGGCCGCCGACGCCATCCGCCTGTGCGACGAGGGACTGGCGATGGAGATCGATCACGACGCGATCCTTGCCGCCGGTGACGACGGCACGCCCGCAACCGAGGATTTCGGCGACCTGATCGTGTCGGACTGTTTCATCCCGCAGATCGTCTATTCCACGACCAACGGCTACCGCACCGATGTGGCCGCGTGGGAAGGCCGCGTGCCGGAGGATGTCTGCGCGCTCTTCGACACCGAAGCTTTCCCCGGCACCCGCACGCTGGAACGCCGCCCGATCAACAACCTCGAATGGGCGCTTTTGTGCGACGGCGTGGCGATGGAAGATATCTACGACACCCTCGAAACCGAGGACGGCATCAACCGCGCCTTCGCCATGCTCGACACCATCAAGGACGACACGCTGTGGTGGACCTCGGCCGCCGAGGCGATCCAGTTCATGGCCGATGGCGAGGCGGTGATGGGATCGTCCTACAACGGCCGACTGTTCTCGGCCATCGTGGAACAGGACCAGCCGATCGAAATGCTGTGGGATGCGCAGGTGTTCGACCTTGACGGCTGGATCATTCCCGAAGGTCTGCCCGAGGATCGCCTGAGCCGGGTCGAGGATTTCCTTTTCTTCGCCACCGATACGCAGCGGCTGGCCGATCAGGCTGCCTATATCTCCTACGGTCCGGCGCGCATATCCTCGGCGCCTCTGGTCGGCACCCATGCCGAACTGGGCGTGGAAATGGCGCCGCACATGCCGACGAACCCGGCAAATTCCGAGCGTGTGATCGTGTTCAACTACCTCTGGTGGGCTGATTACCGCGACGATCTGGACGCGCGGTTCCAGGCTTGGCTATCGCGATAAACCACATCTGACCCGACCCCGACCGGGGCGGCGGCGCTGCCGCCCCGGTTCCCCTTTGCTCCAACCGCCAAGGACCCGACCGCATGAGCGATGCCACCGCAGGCAACCTGAGCCAGGCCGCCGCCGAGGCCCGGCGCGAGGATGCGGCCCAGACGGGCCCGATGCTGGCCGCCGATGGCCGCCCGCTCAAGCGCAGCCTGAACCGCGCGCTCCGGGCGCAGAAACTCAGGGCGCTGGCGCTGATCGCGCCTTTGCTGATCTTTTTGTTGGTGACCTTCGTCGCGCCGATCCTCGACATGCTGTTCCGCTCTGTCGAGAACCAGATCGTGTCGGAAACCCTGCCGCGCACCGTCATCGCGCTGGACGGCTGGGATGCGACCGACCTGCCGGATGACGCCACCTATGCGGCGCTCGCCCATGATTTCAAGGAAGCCGCAGAGCGGCGCATCCACACCCGCCTTGGCTCGCGGCTGAATTACGAAGCGACGGGGCTGAGTTCGATCTTCCGCCGCTCGGGGCGCGGGATCGATGGCGTGGGCGAACCCTACGCCGACCAGTTCGCAGCCCTCGATCCTGCCTGGGAAGAGCCCGCGACCTGGATTGCGCTGATGGCCGACCCCGACTGGATCTCCGAACAGGCGGACTGGCTTGAGGCTGCACAGGACACGCCCGAGCCTGCCTTTCGGCTTGTTCCCGGCATTGCGGATGTGTTGCCCGAGACAACGGATGCCTACCGGTCCTTTGCCCGCACCATCCAGACCACGGGTCGCACCCCCGAAAGCCCGCTGACCAAAGAGCCTTGGGCGACCGTCTACCTCGCGCTGTACCGCGATCTGTCGGGCGCCACGGGCGCCGATATCGGCGCCTATTCCGGCCCCGGCGCCACCCGTTTGCAGACCGCCGCCGATGCCGTGGCGGGGTTCGAGACGATCCCCCTGCGCGATGCCTTTGCCGAGGTTGCCGATGGCTGGGTGCAGATGCCGGTCTGGACCACGATCCAGACCTTTTCCGACCCCTATACCGCCGGCTATTTCCTGGCCGCCGTCGATCTGCAACTGACACCGCAGGGTATCGAGCAGGTGGAGGACAACCAGCGCATTTACCTGACGCTCTTCAAGCGCACGATGGTCTTGTCGCTCACGATCATGGGGCTTTGCGTCATCCTCGGCTACCCGATCGCCTACCTTCTGTCGAACCTGCCGATGCGTACGTCGAACATGCTCTTGATCCTTGTCTTGCTGCCGTTCTGGACCTCGCTTCTGGTGCGCACCAGCGCGTGGAAGGTGCTTCTCCAGCAACAAGGTGTCATCAACGACCTGCTGGTCTGGATCGGGCTGGTCGGCGATGATGCGCGGCTGACGATGATCAACAACCAGACGGGCACCGTGGTGGCGATGACCCACATCTTGCTGCCCTTCATGATCTTGCCGCTCTATTCGGTGATGAAGACGATCCCGCCCAGTTATGTGCGGGCGGCAAAATCGCTCGGTGCCACCAACTGGACCGCCTTCTGGCGGGTCTATTTCCCGCAATCGGTGCCGGGCATCGGGGCGGGTTGCATCCTCGTGTTCATCTTGTCGATCGGCTATTACATCACGCCCGAGATCGTGGGGGGCCGCACCGGCATCTTCATCTCGAACCGCATCGCCTTCCACATCTCGGACAGCTTGAACTGGGGTCTGGCCGCGGCGCTCGGCTCGATCCTGCTCGCGCTCGTGCTGGTGCTGTACTGGCTCTACGACAAGATCGTGGGCATCGACAACGTCAAGCTGGGGTAAGCAGACATGGATCACAGACTTCCGCCCTATGCGACCACCGGCCAGCGTGTCTGGTTCTACGCGTTCCGCGTGATCTGCGGGCTGATCTTCTTTTTCCTGATGGCGCCGATCCTTGTCGTGATCCCGCTCAGCTTCAACGCCCAGAACTTTTTCACCTTCACACCCGGCATGCTGGCCTTTGATCCGGACGCCTACAGCCTGCGCCATTACCGCGATTTCTTCACCAACCCGGATTGGCAGCAGGCCCTGAGCAATTCGCTCAAGATCGCGCCGGTGGCGACGCTTTTGTCGGTCAGCCTTGGCACGCTGGCGGCAATCGGGCTGTCGCAAAGCCATGTGCCCTTCAAGGGCGCGATCATGGCCGTCATGATCTCGCCGATGATCGTGCCGTTGATCATCTCGGCGGCAGGGATGTATTTCTTCTATTCGCGCGTCGGCTTGCAGGGCACCTATTGGGGCGTGGTGCTGGCCCATGCGGCGCTGGGCATCCCCTTTGTCATCATCACGGTCACGGCGACGATGGTGGGCTTCGACAAATCGCTGACCCGGGCCGCCGCCAGCCTTGGCGCGAACCCCGTTACCACCTTTTTCCGGGTGCAGATGCCGCTGATCCTGCCCGGTGTGATCTCGGGCGGGCTCTTCGCCTTCATCACCTCCTTCGACGAAGTGGTGGTGGTGATCTTCGTCGGATCGGCTGGTCAGCAGACCTTGCCCTGGCAGATGTTCACGGGCCTGCGCGAACAGATCAGCCCGACCATTCTGGCGGTCGCCACAATTCTTGTCGTGGTCTCCATCGCCTTGCTTACCGTGGTCGAAGTTCTGCGCCGACGGTCCGAGCGGTTGCGGGGCATGTCGCCCGGCTAACGGCCCGCTGCGCGCATCGCGTCGGCCACATTGGTCAG
Source organism: Roseicyclus mahoneyensis (assembly GCF_003148775.1). GTDB lineage: Bacteria > Pseudomonadota > Alphaproteobacteria > Rhodobacterales > Rhodobacteraceae > Roseicyclus > Roseicyclus mahoneyensis. The sequence continues at coordinate 263,090 of NZ_QGGW01000004.1, read as the reverse complement.
GCGCGCGTCACCGCCAAGGGCTTCGCCCGCCACTGGCAGCTTGCGCCGCCAGTTGGGATATTCATCCACGGTGCCGGGCAGATTGGTCTGCTCTGCCATCTCCAGTACATCCTCGATCTGCACCGCGACGAGCGCCGATCCCGCGCGGGCCAAAGCGGCGTGCATCGCGCCTGCATCGTTCCCCCCCGCCATCGCGGCAAAGGCGCGCGCGTCATCCGCCCGTCCGGCAAGGCCATGGTGCAGCGTGTCATCCCCGATCCGGCCGATGGCGTTGCGCGCGCGGATGTCGCCACCATCAGCCCAACCGGCGAGTGTCGGCAAGTCATGGGTTCCAAAGGCCGCAAGCGTGGGCGCAGGGTAGGTCTCGGGCGGTGTGTCCCGCTCGAACTGCAACAGGCGACAGCCCAGAATGCCCGTTTCGGCCAGCGCGCCCTGAAGCCCGTCGGGGATATTGCCCAGATCCTCGCCGATCACGGTGGCACCGGCGCGCGCGGCCTCGATCCGGACCACGGCCAGCATTGCGTCGCGCGGCATCGCCACATAGGCGCCCGGCAGGCCGACCTGATCGGGCACCCAGAAGGCCCGGTCAAAGCCAAGAATATGATCGATCCTGAGCAGTTTCGCATAGCGCAACTGCTGGCGCAGCGTGTCGGCCAGCGGGGCGAAATGGCCGCGCATGATCGCCTGCGGATCAAATGGCGCAAGGCTCCAGCGTTGGCCGTCGGGCGCGAAAGGATCGGGCGGCGCACCCAGCGAGACGCCTCGCGCAAAGGAGGTGCGGTCGGCCCATGTCTCGGCCCCGGCGGGATGGGTGCCCACGGCAAGGTCGAGGTAGAGACCGTGGCGCATACCCGCACCGGTCAACGCGGCTTGTGTCTCGGTCAATTGGCGATGCGCCATCCATTGCAGCCACTGGTGGTGGCGGACCCGGTCCGGGGGGACGCTCCGCACGGCGCTGGCCGGATCGTGCAGGGTGGCGGGCCAATCGGTCCAGAGCGCGCCATGAACCTCGGAGAGCGCCTGATGGGCGGCGAATTGGGTCAGCGGCGCGCCCTCGGCTGCGCGGAAGGCGTCAAAATCGCTGTGGCCGGTGAAGGTTTCGAAGGCGGCCCGCAACGCTGCGCGCTTGGCGGGGATCTCGGACGCGTAGTCAACCAGCGGGCCGGTCGCCACGCCCGCGCCATTGGCGATGTACAGCGCGTTCAGCCGCCGCCGGTGTGACGGTGAATAGGGGCTGGCCCATCCGGGTTCGGTCGGGAAACAGGCATGGATCGGGTTGATGCCGAAAAACCCCGCACCCGCGCGCGCCAACGACAGGCCGCTGCGTTTCAAGTCCTCGAAGTCGGCGAATCCAGCCCGTTCGGGTGGGCGCAGGCCCCAGAGCGGCGCGGTCACGCCCCAACCGCGCGGCGGCAGCGGCAGATGCGCGGGCGCGGCAAGCAAAGTGGTCTCGCAATCGCCCGCGTGCAACACATGCAAGCCAAGCGGCAGGGGCGGCAGATCGGGCCCGCGCCCTTCAGTCTGCTGTCCGTCCTCATGGTCGATGACCCATGCCCCGGGGTCTGCGGAAAGCCGTGCTGGCGCATCGGGTGTCAAGATCACGTAGCGGGGCAGGGCGCGCGCTGCCTCTTCGGCCCGACGGGCGGCCAGATGCGCCCCGGCCTCGGTCTCGGTCGAGACCATCACCCCCATCGCGGCCATAAGCGCCCGCGCAGTCTCGCGCCCGGTCTCGCGGATGCCGCCCATCTGGTCGGTGTAGCGCGGCAAGATGCCAAGCGCCGTGGCCAGATCGGCGATGGGATCGGTCATGGGGCAGGCTCCAGAACGAGGGCCAGAACGGCCTCGGCGGGGCAGGCAATGCGCCCCTCCAGCGGCGTCGCGGTCGCCGCTGGCGTGGCTGTGGTGTCGATGCGCAAGATCCAGCGCTTGCCACCGGGCGCGGGCGGCAGAGCGACCTGCGTGTCCCGGCCTGCGTTGAAGATCAGAAACATGCCCCCCGCCTCGGTGGCATAGCGCGGGGTGCCTGCCGCCATGCGCTTTTCCACGCACAGGATGCGGCGGTCTTGATCGGCCCAATCGTCATCGGTCATCTCGCGCCCGTCCTCGTGCCACCAAAACAGGTCGGGCAGACCGTCCACCGTCCGTTCGCTTGCATGCAAGAAGCGCTTTTGCCGAAGGATCGGATGGGCACGGCGGAAGGCGATCAGCGCCGCGGCAAAGGCCAGAAAATCCGCGTCGGGCGCGGTCCAGTCGATCCAGCCGATTTCGTTGTCCTGCGCATAGGCGTTGTTGTTGCCCGACTGGGAATTGCCGATCTCGTCGCCCGCCAGCAGCATGGGTGTGCCTTGCGACAGCATCAGCGTGGCGAGCATCGCGCGCTTGCGCCGGTCGCGCGCGGCGATGATGGCGGCATCCGCCGTCGGCCCCTCCACCCCCATGTTGTCCGACCAGTTGGCGGCATGCCCGTCGCGCCCTGCCTCGCCATTCGCCTCGTTGTGGCGCTCGGTGTAGCTGACCACATCTGTCAGCGTGAACCCGTCATGCGCCGTCAGCAGGTTGACCGAAGATGTCGCGGGCCGCCCGGAATGGTCGAACTGCCGCGCCGATCCGGTGATGCGGTCGGCAAGCCTTGGTGTCAGCCCCGGATCGCCACGCCAGAACTGGCGCACCGTGTCGCGGAAGCGGTCGTTCCATTCAAGGAAGGGCGGCGGAAAGGCCCCCAGCTGGTAGCCGCCCGGCCCGATGTCCCATGGCTCGGCAATCAGTTTCACGCGGGTCAGCACCGGGTCCTGCCGGATCGCGTCGAAAAAGCTGGCGCCCGGATCGAAGCCCGTGGGCGTGCGCCCCAAAGTGGCGCAGAGGTCGAAACGGAAGCCGTCGACATGGCCGACTTCGACCCAGTAGCGCAGGCTGTCCATGATCATCCGCAGAACCATCGGATGATCCACGTTCACCGTGTTCCCGGTGCCGGTGTCGTTGATGTAGTGCCGTTTGTCGGGGGCCAGCCGGTAGTAGCTGGCATTGTCGATGCCCCGCAAAGACAGCGTTGGGCCGTTCTCGTCGCCCTCGCAGGTGTGGTTGTAGACCACGTCGAGGATCACTTCGATCCCTGCGCCATGCAGGCGGGCCACCATCTGCTGGAATTCGGCGATGTCACCGCCTGTCAGGTAGCGCGGATCGGGCGCGAAGAAGCCAAGGCTCTGGTAGCCCCAGTAGTTCGTCAGTCCCTTGTCATGCAGGAACTTGTCATCGACGAAGGCATGGATGGGCAGCAATTCCACCGCCGTCACGCCAAGCTTGGTCAGATGATCCAGCATTGGCTCGGACGCGAGGCCGAGAAATTTGCCCTTGGGCGCGGCACCCGGATGCAGGCGGGTCAGGCCTTTGACATGGGCCTCGTAGATCACGCTGTCCTCGATTGGCACCTCGGGCGGGCGGTCGTCGCCCCAGCTGAAGGCCGGGTCCACCACGACCGAGCGCGGCATGTAGGGCGCGCTGTCGAGCGTGGAAAAGCTGTCAGGCCCCTTGACGGGATCGTAGCCATACAGCGCGTCATGCCATACCGGATGGCCGGTCAGGGCCCGCGCATATGGATCGACCAGCAGCTTGTTGGCGTTGAATCGGTGCCCGTCCTGCGGTGCATAGGGGCCATGGGCGCGGTAGCCGTAGCAGTGGCCGGGGCGCAGGCCCGCAATATGGCCGTGCCAGACATCGCCGTCGCGCTCAGGCAGGTCGATGCGGCCGATCTCACGCCCGTCATCCGTGAACAGGCACAGCACCATACGCGTGGCATGGGCGGAAAAGACGGCGAAATTCACGCCTGCGCCATCGAATGTCGCGCCCAGCGGCGCAGGGCGGCCAGCTGTGATCGGGTATGGCATGCTCACTCCTGACGGATCAGGCCCTGATAGAGCGCCAGATACTCCGCCGCCGACTGGTCCCAGCCGACGGGGTGGCGCATCGCGTTTCGCTGCATCCCAAGCCACAGTTCCGGGGTCGCGTAAAGATCGCACAGCCGGTCGAGCGCGCGCGACAGGGCATCGGCGCTGGCCGGGTGGAACTGGAGGCCGGTGGCCACACCCGCGCGCAGGCCCGCGGGTGTCGCGTCGATGACGGTATCGACCAGCCCGCCGGTATAGGCCACAAGCGGCAGGGTGCCGAAGCGCAGGCCATACATCTGCGTCAGCCCGCACGGCTCGAACCGCGAGGGCACGAGGATCGCATCGCCGCCTTCGATCAAGAGCCGCGCCAGCGCCTCGTCATAGCCAAGCCGCACGGCGACATGGGGGTGATCGGCGGCCGCCAGATAGGCCTGTTCCAGCCCCGCCTCGCCCGATCCCAGCAGCGCCAGTTGCCCGCCCCGTTCAAGCAGCCGGGGCAGGGCCGCCAGCAACAGGTCGAGCCCCTTTTGATACGTCAGCCGCGAGACGACGACGCAAAGCGGACCAGCCGCCTCGGGCAGACCCATCGCGGACCGCAGCGCCTCCTTGTGGCGCTTCTTGCCGGCGGTCGTCTTGTAGGTGGGCGCCCAAGCGGCCAGATCGACCCCGTTCAGGATGCCCGACAGCACACCCGCGCGCGCCCGCAACAGCCCGTCCATCCCCATCCCGAACTCGGGCGTCAGCAACTCGTCCGCATAGGTCGGGCTGACGGTGGTGATGCGGTCGGCGGCAACCAGCCCGGCCTTCAGCGTGCTGATGTCGCCCCAGAATTCCACTCCGTCTTGCGTCATGTCGTTGAGCGAGAGGCGCATACCGGCCAGCTTGCCCGGTGCCGCCTTGCCTTGAAAGGCAATGTTGTGGATCGTGATCACCGATCCGACGCCAGCCTGAGGATGGCGTCGCCGCAGATACCATGGCGCAAGGCCCGCCTGCCAGTCATGCCCGTGCAAGATGTCGGGTCGCCAGCCCGCCAGCGCGCCAGCCGCGATTTCGGCGGCACTCCACGACAGCGCCGCGAAACGTTCGGGGTTGTCGGGCCAATCCCGTCCGCCCGCATCGGTGTAGGGGCCGCCGTCGCGCTGAAACAGGTGAGGGGCGTCCAGTACCATGAGATCGAGCCCCGCCGTCTTGGCTGCGATCACGCGCGCCGGGCCGCCGAACAGGTCGGCATCCTCGAGCACCACCTTGCCGCCGGTCTCTCCGGTGCCGATGGCAGCCATTACTGCCGGATATCCCGGAAGCAGCGTCCGCATCTGAACGCCCAAGGGCTCCAGAGCGCCGGGCAGAGCCCCGGCCACATCCGCCAGCCCCCCGGTTTTCACCAGCGGCGCGGCCTCGGAGGTGACGGAAAGAACCTTGATCATTGCGCGGCGGCCCGCCTGTCGACCATGTCTTGCGTGATCAGCGTCACGCCGCCGGGGCTGACGTGGAACCAGCGCGCGTCCTCCTCGGGGTCCTCGCCCACCACGAGGCCGCGCGGGATGACCACGCCGCGGTCGATCACCACGTTCTTGAGCCGCGCGTGGCGTTCGACCACCACATCGGGCAGCACCACGGCACGCAGAAGCTGCGAATAGGAATTGGTGTAGACCCTTGTGAACAAGAGCGATTCCCGCACTTCCGTGCCCGAGATGATGCACCCGCCCGACACCATCGAAGAGATCGCACTGCCGCGCCGGTCGGCCTCGTCATGGATGAATTTCGCGGGCGGCACGGATTCCGAATAGGTCCAGATCGGCCAGTTGGTGTCCCACAGGTCCAGTTCGGGCACGAAACTGGTCAGGTCGATATTGGCCTTCCAATAGGCATCGACCGTGCCCACGTCCCGCCAATAGGCGGGCGCCTCGGGGGTGGTGCGGACACAAGACGACTCGAACCGGTGCGCCATCGCCTTGCCGCCCGCCACGATTTGCGGGATCAGGTCGCCGCCGAAATCGCGGCTTGAATTGGGGTCTCCCGCGTCGCGGCTCAGTAGGTCGCGCAAGAAGGGCCATGAAAAGACGTAGATACCCATCGAGGCCAGCGTGATGTCGGGATTGTCCGGCGTTCCGGGCGGGTCCTTGGGCTTTTCGAGAAAACTGGTGATCCGGTCGTTCGCGTCTATGGCCATGACACCAAACGCGGATGCCTCGGCGCGCGGCACGGTCAGGCATCCGATGGTCACGTCCGCCCCGGTGTCGACGTGTTGGCGCAGCATCACCTCGTAATCCATCTTGTAGATATGGTCGCCCGCAAGGATGACGACATAATCCACGACATAGCTGTCGATGATGTCGATATTCTGAAACACCGCATCCGCCGTACCCTGATACCAGTGCACCTCGTCCACGCGCTGGGAAGCGGGCAAGATGTCGAGGTATTCGTTGCGTTCGGCGCGGAAAAAGTTCCAGCCGCGCTGGCAGTGGCGGATCAGGCTGTGCGCCTTGTATTGCGTGGCGATGGCCATCTTGCGGATGCCGGAATTGAGTGCGTTGGACAGCGCGAAATCGATGATCCGCGTCTTGCCGCCGAAATAGACCGCCGGCTTCGCGCGCTTGTCGGTCAGTTGCATCAGGCGGCTGCCGCGCCCGCCCGCCAGCACGAAGGCCATCGAGCGGGAAACAAGTCTTTGGGATGGTCCGGCCATGTCGTCTAGTCCTCCCTGTCTGGTGCGCCGCCTCCCCGCGGCGCTGGGTCAGTCGTCGGGTATCAGGAAAAGTGTGGCGAGCGGTGGCAGGTAAAGCCGCGCGCTGGCGGGCTGGCCGTGACTTTCGCCCGCGCGCGCGTCGATCCGGCCCATGTTGCCGCGATTGGCCCCGCCATAAAGGCCCGCTTCGGTGTTCAGCGCCTCGCGCCACGGCCCCACATGGGGCAGGCCGATCCGGTAGCCGGGACGTTCCACGGGAGTGAAGTTCGTCAGCATGACCACCGGCTTGTCAGCGGCGTCGCCACGCCGGATCCACGCGATGACCGATTGGTCGGCATCGCCGCCTTCGAGCCACTCGAAGCCGTCGGGCTCCGCATCCTTGACGTGCAAGGCGGGCGTGCCGCGGTAGAGCGTGTTGAGGTCGCGGACAAGACGCTGCAAGCCCTTGTGGCCGGGGTCGTCGAGGTGATGCCAGCCGATCTCCGCGTCATGGTTCCATTCGAGGACCTGTCCGAATTCTTGCCCCATGAACAAGAGCTTCTTTCCCGGATGCCCCCACATGAAGCCGTAATAGGCGCGCAGATTGGCCAGCTTGGTCGCGTGATCGCCCGGCATGCGGGTGTACATCGATCCTTTGCCATGGACGACCTCGTCATGGCTGATCGGCAGGACGTAGTTTTCCGAAAAGGCGTAATGCAGTCCAAAGGTCACCTTGTCATGGTGGTGTTTCCGGTTCAACGGATCCTCGGCCATGTAGCTCAGCGTGTCGTTCATCCAGCCCATGTTCCACTTGAACCCGAAGCCAAGGCCCCCCTCGTGGACTGGGGCCGAGACCTTGGGGAAGGATGTGCTTTCCTCGGCCACCGTCAGGATGCCGGGATGCGCGCCATAGGCCGCCACGTTCATCGCGCGCAGGAACTCGATCGCCTCATAATTGTGGTTGCCGCCGTCCTTGTTGGGCACCCATTGCCCCGGCTCGCGGGAATAGTCGCGGTAGAGCATGGAGGCGACCGCATCCACGCGCAGCCCGTCGATGTGGTATTCCTCCAGCCAATAGAGCGCGTTGGCGATCAGGAAATTCTTCACCTCGCGCCGCCCGTAATTGTAGATCAGCGTGTTCCAGTCCTTGTGGAACCCTTCCTTGGGGTCGGCGTGCTCGTAGAGCGCTGTGCCATCGAATTGCGCGAGCCCATGGGCGTCGGAGGGGAAATGCCCCGGCACCCAGTCAAGGATCACGCCCAGCCCCGCCAGATGCGCGGCATCGACCAGATCGCGGAATTCATGGGGCGGCCCGTGGCGGACGGTCGGCGCATACAGCCCCACGGGCTGATATCCCCATGACCCGTCGAACGGGTATTCGCTGACCGGCAAAAGCTCCAGATGGGTGAAGCCCATTTCGGTGGCATAGCCCACCAATTCTTTGGCGGCCTCCCTGTAGGATATGCGCCGTCCCTTTGCCTTGCGCCGCCACGATCCCAGATGGACCTCATAGATCGAGATCGGCGCGCCGCGCGCGTTCCGGCCCGCCCGCGTCTTCATCCAGCCGCCGTCGCGCCAGCCGTAACCGCCGATGTCGCGCACGACGGAGGCGTTCTCGGGCGGGTGTTGCGACCCGAAGCCGAGAGGGTCGGCCTTGAGCGGCAGGGGTGCGCCATCTGCACCGGTGATCTGGTATTTGTAGGCGACACCTTCGCCGACGCCGGGCAAAAAGATCTCCCACACGCCGGTGGCACCTCGACGGCGCATGACATGGCGCCGCCCGTCCCAGCCGTTGAAGTCCCCCACGACGGCCACGCGCCGCGCATCCGGGGCCCAGACCGCGAAATGGGTGCCGCGAACAGCCTGATGATCGCAGACATGCGCGCCGAGCGCGCGCCAGAGCGCGTGATGGGTGCCCTCGCCGATCAGGTACTCGTCGATCTCGCCCAGAACTGGGGCGAAACGGTAGGGGTCTTCCATCTGCCAGACCGCGCCATCCGGTCCGGTCCCTTGCAGGGTGTAAGGTGCCTCGCCCGGCATCGCACCCGCGAAAAGACCGCCGCCTGCCACGGGAACAAGGCCTATGGTCTGGCCGTCGCACAGGGCCGCCATCGCCACCGCGCCGGGGTCGAAGGCGATCACACGGCGCAGGCCGCCCAGCAAGTGCGGGCCCAGCACCGCAAAGAGGTTGTCATGGGTGCCGCTGCGGATCGCCTCCGCGACCTCGGGGGTGAGGTGATCGGTCAACGCGCTGTCGGGTCCCGTCGCCATGCCCATGACGCTACAGCACGGCCATCAGAGGTCAAGCGCCGGGCCGGAGCGAGGTCGCCCCCCAGATATCCGCCATATAGCCCCGGATCGTGCGATCCGACGAAAACCACCCCGACCGCGCCGTGTTCAGCGCCGCCATCCGCGTCCAGTGCGCGCCATCGCGGTAGGCGGCATCGACCGCGCGCTGGGCGCGCCAGTAATCGGTGAAGTCGGAACAGACGAGGAAGTAATCCGGTCCCCGCAGGTTGCCGGTGATGTCATGGTAGCGGTTCGGGTCGTCGCTGGAAAACGCGCCCTGATGGATCGCCTCGAGCGCCGCCGCCAGCCTCGGATCAGCCGCGATGGCCTGGCCCGCGTGATCGGGGACGGCGCGGCGGGCCACCACCTCGGGCGCGGTCATGCCGAAGAGAAAGAAGTTCTCCGCCCCCACATGGTCGCGGATCTCCACGTTCGCCCCGTCCAGCGTGCCGACCGTGAGCGCGCCGTTCAGCGCGAATTTCATGTTGCCGGTGCCCGACGCCTCTTTGCCAGCCGTTGAAACCTGCTCGGACAGGTCGGAGGCGGGGATCAGCCGCTCGGCCAGCGTGACGTTGTAGTTGGGCAAGAACACGACCTTCAGGAACGGGCTGGTTACCGGGTCCGCGTTCAGCACACGCGCTACGTCATTGATCAGGTGTATGATCTTCTTTGCAAAGACATAGCCCGGCGCCGCCTTGCCGCCGAAGATCTTGACCCGCGGCGTCCAGCCCGCGTTCGGATTGGCGCGGATCGCCTGCCACAGAGCCACGGCCTCGAGGATGTTGAGGTGCTGGCGCTTGTATTCATGGATGCGTTTGATCTGCACATCGAACATCGCGTCCGGGTCCAGGCTGACGCCATGCGTCGCCGAGACCCAGTTGGACAGATCGACCTTGTTTGCGCGCTTGGCCCCGGCGATGGCGTCTTGCAGACCCGCATCATCCAGATGCGGCTCCAGCCCGGACAGCTGTTCCAGATCGCCCACCCAGCCCTCGCCGATGGCGCCCGTTATGATGCCCGACAGCCGTGGGTTGCACGCATGCAGCCAGCGCCGCGGCGTCACGCCATTGGTCTGGTTCACGATCCTCTCGGGATGCAGCGCGTGCAGGTCGGCGAAGACCGTCTGCTTTACCAATTCGGTGTGCAGCGCCGAAACCCCGTTGACCCGGTTGGCCATCACGAAGCTCAGCGTGCCCATGTTCACCTCGCCATCCGCCACGATCGGCGTGGGGCGGGCGGGGAAATGCGCGGCGTGATCGGCGTCGATCCGGTCGATCAACATCATGTGGCGCGGCAGCAAGTGCCGCATCAGGTCGACCGGCCATTTCTCCAGCGCCTCGGGCAGAAGCGTGTGGTTGGTGTAGTTCAGCGTGCGCCGCGCCAGATCGACCGCCTCGTCGAAGGGCAACCCGCGCTCGTCATGCAAGAGCCGCACCAGCTCCGGCCCGGCAATCGCGGGGTGCGTGTCGTTGAGTTGGATCGCCACCTTGTCGGGCAGGGCGCGGATATCGCCATGTTCACTGTCAAAGCGGCGCAAGATGTCGTGAAGGCTGGCGGCGGTGAAGAAATATTCCTGCTTCAGCCGCAGTTCCTTGCCCGCGGGCGTGGTGTCGTCGGGATAAAGCACCCGGCTGATCGAGCGGGCCAGCATCTCGGCCGCGGCCGCACCGACATAGTCGCCATGGTTGAAGCGTTTCAGGTCGAGCGGGTCGCCCGCCCGCGCCCCCCAAAGCCGCAACGTGTTGGTCCAGCGCGCCTGCCAGCCGACGACGGGCGTGTCATGGGCCTCGGCCAGCACGGCCTCGGCGGGGGTCCAGACGGCGCGGTCGTCTTGGTCGGCGACATGGCCGCCGAACCCCACGCGATACATCGCCTCTGGGCGCTCGAATTCCCAGGCATGGCGTTGTTGCAACCAGGTCTCGGGCTGTTCGATCTGCCGCCCGTCCTCGAAGCTCTGGCGGAACAACCCGTGCTCATAGCGGATGCCGTAGCCCATGGCGGGGCAGGCGAGCGTGGACAGCGATTCAAGGAAACAGGCCGCAAGCCGCCCAAGCCCGCCGTTGCCCAGCGCCGCGTCGGGCTCATCATGCAAGACCGCGTCGAAAGACAGGCCCAAGCCCTCGACCGCCGCCTTCGCCTCGGCGTCGAACCGCAGATTGACCAGCGCATCGCCCAGCAATCGCCCGATCAGGAATTCCATCGACAGGTAATAGACGCGCTTGGCCCCGGCCTCATAGGCTGTCCGGGTCGAGACAAACCAGCTGTCCACGATCTTGTCGCGAACGGCATAAGACAGCGCCATCCGCCAGTCATGCAAGGTCGCATGTGCGGTATCCTTGCCGATGGTGTAGGTCAGATGGCGCAGGATCGCATCCTGCAGGCCCGTCGCAGGGCGGGCGTCCTGATAGGTCATGGTCCTGCCTCGACGGCACTTGGCGTTAGCGCTAACTACGCCAGTGAAGGAAAATTTGAAAGCGCTTTGGAGATTTTTTACACCCTCTGTGTCCGACGCGGCGCGACCTGCGTCAAGGCCCTTGCATCGCGCGTGCGGGCGCGATTTTGCTGGCCGCCATGACAATGACCCGCGAATCCGTTTCCGCCTCCGTCAGCGATGCCGACCTGTTCGAGCTGCGCCACCAGCGCAGCCACGACGACCTTTGGCCAATGCTGGCGCGTCTTTATGGCGCGCATCCCGAATACGCCCGGTTCCGCGCCGGTCTTGATGACGCAATGCGCCGCGCCTGGGCGGACCGACCGACAACGCTGAAAAAGCTGGACATAAGGCGCGATCTGGAACCCGACTGGTTCCAGCGCCCCGGCATGGTCGGCTATGTCTTCTACATCGATCGCTTCGCAGGCGACCTGACGGGGGTGCGGGCAAAGCTCGACTATCTTGCCGATCTGGGCGTGACCTACATACACTTCATGCCCTGCCTCAAGCCGCGCGACGGCGACAATGACGGCGGCTATTCGGTGGCCGATTACCGCGCGATCAACCCCGCGCTTGGCAGCATGGCGGATTTCGAGGAGACTGTCGCCGCCGCCCGCGCCCGAGGCATGAGCGTGTGCATCGACATGGTCCTGAACCACACCGCCAAGGAACATGCCTGGGCGCAGGCGGCGCGCAAGGGCGATCTTGACTACCTCGAATACTACCTGACCTTTTCCGACGTGACGCTGCCTCAGGACTTCGAGAAAACCGCGCACGAGGTGTTTCCAGCCCATTCGCCTGGCAATTTCACCTATTACGACGACATGGGCCGTTGGGTCTGGACCTCGTTCAACGAACACCAGTGGGATCTGAACTGGGCCAATCCGCAGGTCTTTCTCGAAATGGCCGAGGTGATGCTGTTCCTCGCCAATCGCGGTGTCGAGGTGCTGCGCCTCGATGCGGTGGCGTTCCTATGGAAACGCATGGGCACGCGCTGCCAGTCCGAGCCTGAATGCCACATGATCTTGCAGGCGCTGCGCGCCGTCACCCGGATCGTCGCGCCTGCGCTGATCCATCTGGAGGAAGCCATCGTCGGCCCGGCCGAAATGCTGCCCTATCTGGGCCGCGGCGAGCATGACGGCAAGGAGGGCAATCTCGCCTACCACAATTCCCTGATGGTGCAGGTCTGGTCGGCCTTGGCTGCGCGCGACACGCGGATGATGACCCATGTGATGGGCACCCATTTCCCGCCTGTCCTCAACAACGCGACCTATGCCAATTACCTGCGCTGCCACGATGACATCGGCTGGGCGGTGACGGATGAAGATGCAAGCGCGGTGGGCCTGTCAGGGCCGCTCCACCGCGCCTTCCTGTCGGATTTCTACGAGGGCGTCTTTCCCGGCAGCTTTTCCAAGGGCGAGTTGTTCCAGCATGATCCCGAGACCGGCGACAAGCGCATCAGCGGCACCTGCGCCTCGCTGGCCGGCGTCGAACGCGCGCTGGAGGCGGGCGATCCGGTCGCGCTCGACCGCGCCATCGACCGGGTGCTGATGGGTCATGCGCTGATCGCAAGCTTTGGCGGTATCCCCTTGATCTACATGGGCGACGAATTGGGGATGCTGAACGACTACAGCTACACGACCAACCCTGCGCACGCCCATGACAGCCGCTGGCTGCATCGCCCTGTGATGGATTGGGACCGCGCGGCGCAGGCGCTGTCCGAGCCTGCGTCTGTCCCCGGACGCCTGCATGCGGGCCTGCGCCACATCACGGCGCGCCGCGCCGCCACGCCCGAGATCCACGCCCGAAACGCGACCGAGATCCTCGACACCGGCAACCGCAGCCTCTTCGCCTTCGCGCGGCGCGCGCCGACAGGGCCTCTGCTGTGCATCTTCAACTTTTCCGAGGACTGGAAGGTGCTGCCCCGCGACTGGGTGGAGGGGCAGGGTGCTGGCCTGTTCGACCTGCTCTCCGGCGCGCCGGTGGGCGACGGCAACGGCAAGGTGCCGCTGCCGCCCTATGCGCGGGTCTGGCTGCGGTAGCGCGACATCACGCCAGCGGTGGTGCTGATGGCGCACGGCTGGTCACGATGTCGCCCACCTGCGGCAGCCCCGTCGGGGTGCCATCAGCGCGGCGGTTGACCTTGACGCGCACCGCGCAGGATCGGGCCTCGGGTGCCGAGCACCAGCCGATCAGGTGCCGCTCCGCACCGGCGGGGGCCGCAAACGGCATGTTGTGTCGCACCCCGTCCTTGCGGCCCTTGTCGATCACGACCATGACCGGTGCCGTCGTGTCCGGGTCATCGGCACCGGGTGGATCAAACACCTGCATGATGCGCCCAACGATCGGGTCCCGCAGAACAAGACCCCGGATCGATTTCGGCAAATCCGCCAATGGCGGGGCCTGCCGCCCGACATGGCGGTAGTCCGGCACGGCCTTCAGGTCGCGGTAGCGTGAAAAATAGCGCTCGCTTTCGCCCAGAGTGCTGTTCCAGCCGATGCTCACTGCCAGATCGTGCATCGAGCGCTTGCGCAACAGCAAGCTGTCGCACCCTGTCCCGACAAGATAGAGCGCCGCATCCCATCGCACTGCCGGTGGCGCGTTTTCTAGGTCAAGGTCAAGCCGCCGGTCGCCATCCCCGAACCGAACGATCCGCGCGGCCCCTTCGTGCCTGCTCTGGCGCCTGGCCTCGGGCAGCCCGTTGCGGTCTGTGCGCCACAAGAACAGCGTGAATCGGCCCTCGCCGTCCAGATGCAGCACCCTGTGCGTCCCGACATAGGTCGAAAAATAGAGGCCCCGTTCAGCGCAGGGATCAACCGGTTCCGACTGGGCCAGCCCGAGGGCGGGCCAGTCCTCGGGCCAGAAGGCTGCGATGGGCTTTCCGGCAAGTGCTGTCGACATCAGCCCCCTCAGGCGCCGTAAAGCCCCGCTACCCGCGCCCTGAGCGTCACCAGCCCCAGCACTGTGTCGATGGTCGGCGTCGCCGTTCCCGTCACCCGGCCCAATTCCTGCACCGAGCCCAACAGCGCGTCGATTTCCATCGGGCGCCCGGCATCCAGATCCTGCAGCATCGAGGTGCGATGCGCCCCGACGGCGGCCCCGCCATCGATGCGGCGGTCAACGTCGATGGGGAATTTCACGCCCAGCGCCTCGGCGATCTCCTGCGCCTCGAGCATCATGTTGCGCGCGACGGCCCGCGTGCCCGGATCGGTGCAGAGCACGTCGAGCGTGGCATGGGTCAGCGCCGAGATCGGATTGAACGACAGGTTGCCCCAGAGCTTCACCCAGATCTCGTCGCGCAGGCGCGGGCGGACGGGGGCCTTGAGCCCCGCCTTGCCAAGTGCCTCGGACAGCCGGACCGCGCGGTCGGATTTTGACCCGTCAGGCTCGCCCAAGGAGAAACGGTTGCCCTCGATATGCTTGACCACGCCCGGACTGGTCACTTCGGCGGCCGGATAGACCACGCAGCCCAGAACCCGGTCGGGGCCAAAGCCGTTCCATTGCGCGTCGCCCGGATCGACCGAGGCCAGCCGCGTCCCCTCCAAGGGTCCGCCGACCTTGTGGAAATACCACCACGGCACGCCGTTCACGCCCGAGACAATGGTGGTCTCCGGCCCGATCAGGGGTGCCATCTTGCCCACTACGGGGGGCACGGAATGCGCCTTGAGAGTGACGATGACGTAATCCTGAGGCCCGAGCGCTGCCGGATCATCCGAGGCGTTGACGGCAAAGGTCCGCGTCTCGCCCTCCTCGATCAGGGTCAGGCCCTTGTCCTTCATCGCGGCCAGATGCGGGCCGCGTGCCACCAGACTGACTTCGGCCCCCGCCTCGGCCAGTTTCGCGCCCATGTAGCCACCGATGGCGCCCGCGCCGAAAATGCAGATCTTCATACCTTGTCCCTCCGACCGCGAACGGCCCCTTATTCATCTTTCCGGAAATATGCCGGGGGGTGTGGGGGGCCGAGCCCCCCACCTCCGACGCGTCACGCTTGCTCGACCAGCCCCAGCTTTTCGGCCAACCCGATGCGCTGCAGCTTGCCGGTCGCGCCCTTGGGGATCTCGGACAGTATCACCACCTTGCGCGGCACCTTGAAGGCGGCGAGCCGTTCGCCCGCGAAGTCGCGGATCTGTGCCTCGGTCGCCTCTGCGCCTTCCTTGAGCACCACCGCTGCGCCGACCTCTTCGCCCAGCTTGGGGTGGGGGATGGCAAAGGTCACGACCTGCGCCACCGCCGGATGCGCCGACAAGACGCCATCCACCTCCAGCGGCGAAACCTTCTCGCCGCCCCGGTTGATGATTTCCTTGAGCCGCCCCGTCAGCGACAGATAGCCCTCGTCGTCGAACTGGCCCTGATCGCCCGTGCGGAACCAGCGGCGGCCATCCGCCTCGAAGAAATTCTTGGCGTTGGCCTCGGGATTGCCCTCGTAGCCGGGTGTGACATTGGGGCCGGAGATGACGATCTCGCCCACGCCCTCGACCAGCCGGTTCTCGATCTCGTGCGCGATGCGCACCAGCGGTCCTGCCTCCACGCCAACCGATCCGGGCTTTTGCGCGCGCGGCGGCAGCGGGTTCGAGGCCATCTGATGCGCGGCCTCGGTCATGCCATAGCCTTCGATGACCGGTGCGCCGAAGGTGGCGGCCAGTTGCTCCATCACCGGCCCCGGCAGCGAGGCGGACGACGAGCGGAGGAAGCGCAAGGGCACGTTCTTGATCGTTTCTGCGTTGCGCGAGGCGCGGGCGAGGATCGTCTGGTGCATGGTCGGCACGGCAGTGTACCAGCTCGGCCGCGCCTCTTCCATCCAGCCGAAGAACTTCATCGCGTCGAAACCCGGCGCGCACCAGACCGATCCACCCGCCGCCAGCGATGACGACACGGCCGCGATCAGCCCGTGGATGTGGAACAAGGGCATCACGTTCAGGCAGCGGTCGGCGGGCGTCAGCGCCAGCGACGCACCGATGTGGCGGGCCGAGGCCGCGACGTTGGATTGCAAGAGCGGCACGATCTTGGGCCGCGAGGTGGTGCCCGAGGTGTGCAAGATGAGCGCGACATCCTCCGCGCCGGGCGCTGCGGTATCGGCGGTTCCGGCGTTGCCTTCAGCGGTCAGGGCAAAGCTGCCGGCCGGGGTCTGCGCCTCGACGGACAGGCGGATGATGGCAAGGCCAAGCCGCGTGGCCGCCGCATGGGCCGGGCCGCTCTCACCTTCGGCCAGGATGATCGCCTTGGCCTTGAGATCCTCGAGGTAGAAGACAAACTCGTCTTCCTTGTAGGCGGGGTTGAGCGGGCAGGTGGTCGCCACGCCCGCGACGGTGACGAAGGCCACGGCCATTTCCGGCCCGTTGGGCAGCACGATGGCGACGCGGTCCCCGCGTCCGACACCGGCACCGTGCAGTGCTGCGGCCACGCGCGCGGCCTGGTCTGCCAGACCACCATAGCTGAGCCAGTCGCGTCCCGGCGCGCCGATCGCGGGCGCGGATGTGTCCTGTGCGCCGATCAGCGCGGCCAAAGTATCGGTCATGGTGTCCCCTCCGGTTTCGTATCCACGTCTCCCGCGCGGACACGGTGCATATAGTCCCGCGCTGCGCAAGAGCGAGGGCAAGACCCGTCTCGTCGCGCGTCTGCCCCGGGCCGAGGCTGATTGTCAATTGCCGACAAAAAAGGCATGACTACCCGCGACAACCACCGTCCGGAGCCAAGCCCATGCATCTCGCCCGTTTTCCCCGTGTCCATCTTGCCCATCTGCCGACGCCGCTGGAGCGGATGGACCGCCTGTCCGAGGCGCTGGGCGGACCCGAGATCTGGATCAAGCGCGATGATTGCACCGGCATGTCGACGGGCGGCAACAAGACCCGCAAGCTCGAATTCCTGATGGCCGAGGCCATCGCGCAGGGTGCCGACATGGTGATGACGCAAGGGGCGACGCAATCGAACCATGCGCGCCAGACCGCCGCCTTTGCCGCCAAGCTCGGCATGGGTTGCCACATTCTTCTGGAAGATCGCACCGGCTATCAGGACCCCGATTATACCCAGAACGGCAACGTGCTGCTCGACCACCTGCATGGCGCCACGACCGAGGTGCATCCGGGCGGCACCGACATGCCCGCCGCGATGGAACGCGCGGCGGAAGCCGAGCGCGCCAAGGGGCGGGCGGTCTATGTCATCCCCGGCGGTGGCTCGAACCCTACAGGGGCACTGGGCTATGTGAATTGCGCGCTGGAACTGCTGGGGCAGGCCAATGACCGCGGGCTGGTGATCGACCGGCTGGTGCATGCGACAGGGTCGTCGGGCACGCAGGCGGGGTTGGTGGCGGGCATGTGCGCGCTGAACGCCGGCATCCCCGTGCTGGGCTTCGGCACCCGCGCGCCCAAGGAACGGCAAGAACAGATGGTCTATGATCTGGCCTGCAAGACCGCCGAGAAACTGGGCTGCCCCGGCGTGGTCAAGCGCGAGGACGTTGTGGCAGACACCAATTACGTCGGCGCGGGCTACGGCTTGCCGCGCGAGGATACGCTGGAGGCGATCCGCCTTTTTGCGGAACTCGAAGGCATTTTGCTCGACCCGGTCTATTCCGGGAAAGGTGCCGCGGGCCTGATCGACTGGTGCCGCAAGGGGCACTTCAAGGCAGGCGAGCGGATTGTGTTCCTGCACACAGGCGGTGCGGTCGGCCTTTTCGCCTACAAGGGCGCGCTGGCGCGCGGATGATGCGCACGGTCGGCATCCTTGGCGGCATGGGGCCGGAGGCCACGGTCCTGCTGATGCAGAAGGTCATCGCCGCCGTGCCCGCGCGGGACGATGCCGACCACATCCCGCTGATCGTGGATCAAAACAGCCAGGTGCCATCCCGCATCGCACGCCTGATCGAGGGAACGGGGCCGGACCCCGCGCCGGTGCTGGTCGCCATGGCCCGGCGGCTGGAGGCGGCGGGGGCGCAGGCGCTGGCCATGCCCTGCAACACCGCGCACCACTATGCGGATGATGTCAGGACGGCGGTCGCCATCCCGTTTCTCGACATGGTCGCGGCCTCGGCGCGGCTGGCGCGCGAGGTTGCGGGGGAGGGAGCGAGTGTCGGTCTTCTGGCCTCGCCCGCCGTGGCGAAGGTCGGGCTGTTCGACCGGGCGCTGGCCGCACAGGGCTTGCAGGTGGTCCACCCCGAGGATGGCGCGGCCCTGCTGGTGGCGATCCGGTCGATCAAGGCGCGGGGGCCTGACGCCGCGTCGCGGGCCGTGTTGCGGGCGGCTTCCGCGGCGCTGCTGGCCAAGGGGGCGAGCCTGCAGCTGATCGCCTGCACCGAGTTCTCGCTGATCGCCGAGGCACTTGCCCCGGATGTCCGGGGCATCGACACGTTGGACGTTCTGGTGGCCGAGATCGTCGGGTTTTCCCGCACCTCAGCCTGACATGGCCGCGTCATACATCGCTTCGGCCGATTGACGCACCACCTCGGCCACCTCGCGCAGGTCGGTCGCCAAGGGGCTGGTGCGGCGCCAGATCATGCCGACCGTCCGCGCGGGCCGGTCGGCGGCAAAGCGCTGGATCGCCACCGGCGCGCCGCGCGTTTCGACCGCCACCGCCATCTCGGGGATCAACGTGACGCCGATGCCCGCGCCGACCATCTGGACCAGCGTCGACAGCGACGAGCCGTCGAACCCCGCCCGCCGCGCGCCGCCGCGCAAGCCGCAGACCTCCAGCGCCTGATCGCGGAAGCAATGCCCTTCCTCCAGCAGCAGCAACTGCATGTCGGGCAGGGCAGCGGGCGAGGGGACGGGGCGGCTGGCATGGGCCGCGGGGCGGACCAGCACGAAACTTTCGGAAAACAGCGCCACCTCGTCGAGCGAGGGCTCGGACACGGGCAGCGCCACCAGCGCGGTATCGAGCCGCCCCTCGATCAGCTCTGCGATCAGGCGGTCGGTCTGGGTCTCGCGCACCTGAAGATCGACGCCGGGGTAGCGTGTTGCAAGGTCGCGGATCAGGCGCGGCAGAAGATAGGGCGCGATCGTGGGGATCACGCCGAGCCGCAGACGCCCGCCCGGACCGTCACGGCGCGCACGCGCCACCTCGGCCAGTTCATCGACGGCGCGCAGGATGTCGCGGGCACGGGCCGCGAATTCCTCGCCCAGTCCGGTCAGGCGCACCTGCCGCGCGCCGCGCTCGAACAGACGCGCGCCCAAGCCTTCCTCCAACTCCTTGATCTGCATCGACAAGGCGGGTTGGGTGACGGCGCAGGCCTCGGCGGCCTGTCCGAAATGGCCGTGGCGGGCAAGGGCCTCGACATAGCGCAATTGCTTGAGGGTGATGTTCGTCATAAGTTATGATTATCACAAAGATCAGAAAATACAACTTATCCTGATCCATAAACTTTGCTAGAACCATTCCAGACAGGGTGGGGATTCGGCCCTCGGCCACCTCCGCACGAAACGCACCCCTATCAGTTGCAGCTTGCACGGGAGACAGAGCATGATGGACGGCGACGACAAGAGCATGGGCAAATGCCCGGTGATGCATGGCGCGATCACCACGACAGAAACCGATGTGATGGATTGGTGGCCCAAGGCGCTGAACCTCGACATCTTGCACCAGCACGACAGCAAGGTGACCCCGCTCAAGGGCTTCGACTACCGTGAAGCACTGAAAGGTCTGGACGTCGAGGCGCTCAAGGCCGACGTCAAGGCGCTGATGACCGAGAGCCAGGATTGGTGGCCGGCGGATTGGGGCCATTACGGCGGCCTGATGATCCGGCTGGCATGGCATTCTGCGGGCTCCTACCGTCTGCAAGACGGGCGTGGCGGCGGCGGTGCCGGCAACATCCGTTTCGCGCCGCTCAACAGCTGGCCCGACAACGGCAACCTCGACAAGGCGCGCCGCATCTTGTGGCCGGTCAAGAAGAAATACGGCAACAGGGTATCCTGGGCCGACCTGATCTTGCTCGCGGGCAACATGGCCTACGAGTCAATGGGCCTGAAGACCTTCGGCTTTTCGTTTGGCCGCGAAGACATCTGGCACCCCGAGAAAGACACCTATTGGGGCGCGGAAAAGGAATGGCTGGCGCCGTCCGACACCCGGTATGCCGATGTCGGCAAGCCCGACACGATGGAAAACCCGCTGGCCGCCGTGCAGATGGGCCTGATCTACGTGAACCCCGAGGGCGTGAACGGTCAGCCCGACCCGCTGGCGACCGCCGGTCAGGTGCGCGAGACCTTCGCCCGCATGGCGATGAACGACGAGGAAACCGCGGCGCTGACCGCTGGTGGCCACACCGTCGGCAAGGCGCATGGCAATGGCGATGCAGCGACGCTGGGGGCCGAGCCCGAGGCGTCCGACATCGAGAACCAAGGCCTGGGCTGGATGAACCCCAACCTCGGCGGCAAGGCCACCAATGCCATCACCTCCGGCATCGAGGGCGCGTGGACGACCCATCCGACCAAGTGGGACATGGGCTATTTCAAGCTGCTGTTCGGCTATGAGTGGGAACTGGTGAAATCCCCGGCAGGCGCGTGGCAGTGGCAGCCCGTCGACATCGCGGAAGAGGACATGCCGGTCGATGCGACCGACCC
Source organism: Roseicyclus mahoneyensis (assembly GCF_003148775.1). GTDB lineage: Bacteria > Pseudomonadota > Alphaproteobacteria > Rhodobacterales > Rhodobacteraceae > Roseicyclus > Roseicyclus mahoneyensis. The sequence goes on along the minus strand of NZ_QGGW01000004.1, from coordinate 242,279 downwards.
GACCAAGCGCGTGATGCCGATGATGACCGACGCCGACATGGCGATGAAGATGGACCCGGCCTATCGGGCGATCTGCGAGAAGTTCATGGCCGATCCGGCCTATTTCGACGATTGCTTTGCCCGCGCGTGGTTCAAGCTGACCCACCGCGACCTCGGGCCCCGGACCCGCTACATCGGGCCGGACGCGCCGCAAGAAGACCTGATCTGGCAAGACCCGATCCCGGCGGGCCAGACCGGCTACGACGTGGCCGCCGTCAAGGCCAAGATCGCGGCTTCGGGTCTGTCCTTGGCCGACATGGTTGCCACCGCATGGGACAGCGCGCGGACCTTCCGCCAGTCCGACCTGCGGGGCGGGGCCAATGGCGCGCGCATCCGTCTGGCGCCGCAAAAGGACTGGGCGGGCAACGAGCCCGAGCGTCTGGCCCGCGTTCTGTCGGTGCTGGAACCCATCGCGGCCGCAACCGGCGCCTCGGTCGCTGACGTGATCGTGCTGGCGGGCAATGTCGGCGTGGAACAGGCGGCCAAGGCCGCGGGCTTCGACGTCACCGTGCCGTTCAAGGCGGGTCGTGGCGATGCGACGGCCGAGATGACGGATGCCGAAAGCTTCTCGGTTCTCGAACCGCTGGCCGATGGCTACCGCAACTGGATGAAGGCCGATTACGTCGTCGCCGCCGAGGAGCTGATGCTCGATCGCACGCAGCTTCTGGGCCTCACGGGGCCGGAAATGACCGTGCTGATGGGCGGCATGCGGGCGATGGGCGCCAATTACGGCGGGTCCAAGCACGGTGTCTTCACCGACCGCGAGGGCGCGCTGACCACCGACTTCTTCGTCAACCTGACGGATATGTCCTACAAGTGGGTGCCCAAGGCCTCGAACCTCTACGAGATCGTCGACCGCAAGACCGGCGAGACCAAGTGGACGGCAACGCGTGTGGACCTCGTGTTCGGCTCGAACTCGATCCTGCGCGCCTATGCCGAGGTCTACGCCCAGGACGACGCGGCCGAAAAGTTCGTGCAGGACTTCGTCGCCGCATGGGCCAAGGTCATGCACAACGACATGTTCTGACGCGCATCCGAACAGACGCCCGTGGCCTTGGCCGCGGGCGAGGAAACGCGGAAGGGAGCGGCCCGGGAGAAACTCCGGGCCGTTTTCGTTTGGAGGGCAGGGGGATTGCCCGGCAGGTTTGCCCACCCTGCATGGCGGACGACACAGCCGATGGATCGTCAGAGGTCGATGACCCGCCCGGTCCTGATGCTCTCATCGGCCGCAAGACAGATGGCGAGCGAGCGCACCGCATCCGCCATGTGCCGGGTCAGGTCGAGATTCTCGGCAATTGCCCGAAGGACAAACGTCTGTTCCGCATCGCAAAGCGCCTGATGCCCCGGCTCGTCGGGCAGGTCGATCATCTGATCGCCTTCGGGCAGGTGCACCAGAAGGCCACCGACCTTCGTATGCCCGTCGATATCCGCACTCGCCCCCTTGTCCGCGTCGGTGATCGACACCGAGCCGCGGGGCGTCACGATGTCCTTCACGAAGAACGCCGTCTCCGACATCATCGGGCCCCAGCCTGCCTCGTACCAGCCGACGGAGCCATCGGCGAAGACGACCTGAAGCTGGCCGTAGTTGTACATCTCCGGCGCGATCTCGTCGGACAGGCGCAGGCCGATCCCCTGCACCCGCAGGGGCGGCGCGTCGGTTACCTGGCACATGACATCGACGTAATGCACGCCGCAATCGACAAGCGGCGAGGTCTCGCGCATCAGCGCCTTGTGGGTCGCCCACTGTTCGCCGGTCGATTGCTGGTTGAGGTTCATGCGAAAGACGTAAGGCCCGCCAAGCGCCCGCGCCTCGGCGATCAGGCGGATCCAGCTGGGGTGGTGGCGCAAGATGTAGCCGACCACGAGCTTGCGGTTCAGACGGCGCGCGGTATCGACCACGGCCTGCGCATCGGCCACGGTGGTGGCCAGCGGTTTCTCGACGAAGATATGGGCGCCCGCCTCCATCGCTGCGATAGTGAGCGGGGCGTGGCTGTCGGAATAGGTGGCGATGACGACGAGGTCGGGGCGGGTCTGCATGCCCTCCTCGAATGTGCGGAAGAAGGGGTAGGGGGCCAGCGCCTCGGGCAAGGGGCGGGGCGAGCGGTTGACGAGGCCGACGATCCGGCTGTGCGGGTTCATGTGATGGGCCAACGCATGGCTGACCCCCATGTTGCCCAGTCCCACGATCAAGACGCGCATCATCCATCCCCCTTTGATTTGCGCCACGATGACGGGGGTGGGCGCGGGGTGCAAGCGGTGGACATTCCGACGCCGCGCGGGCAGGTTCCGCGCGAAGGAGACCGCCCATGACCGATACGCTGATGGCCCAGGAAATCGCCGAGATCCCGCAGGCCGCCGCCCGCCTGCTGGAGCGGGGCGCAGGCCCCATTGCAGCCACGGCACAAGCGGTGCGCGCCGCCGATCCGAGGTTTGTCATGACGGTGGCGCGGGGCTCCTCGGATCATGCCTGCACCTATCTCAAATATGCCTCGGAACTTCTGCTGGGGCTGCCTGTCGCTTCGGTCGGGCCGTCGGTGGCGTCGATCTACGGGGCGCGGCTGAGGGTGGCGGGGGCGCTGTGCCTGTCGGTGTCGCAATCGGGCCAAAGCCCGGACATCATGGAGATGACCCGCTCGGCGCGCGCAGGCGGCGCGCTGACGGTCGCGCTCACCAATGATGCGGGATCAAGGCTGGCAGGGACGGCAGAGCGCGTGATCGACATCTGTGCCGGGCCGGAGCTGTCGGTGGCGGCGACCAAGACCTTCGTGACCTCGGCGCTCGCGGGCCTGTGGCTGATGGCGGAGGTCAAGGGGGATGCGGCGCTGCTGGCCGCGATCCGGGCGCTGCCCGAGGCGCTGGACCGGGCGCGGCATGTCGACTGGTCGCCGGTGTCCGAGGCGCTCAGGGCAGGGTCGATCTACACGTTGGGGCGGGGACCGTCCTGGGCGATGTCGAACGAGGCGGCGCTGAAGTTCAAGGAAGTCTGCCAGGTGCATGCCGAGAGCTATTCCTCGGCCGAGGTGCTGCACGGGCCGGTGTCGATCGTGGAGCGCGGGTTCCCGGTGCTGGCCTTCGCTGCCGCCGACGCGGCCGAGGGGGCGCTGGCAGAGGTGGCCGATGCTCTGGCGGGCAAGGGCGCGGCGGTTTTCGCCACCACGTCGCGGGTGACATCGGCCCGGGCGCTGCCGGTTGTGCGCACGGGGCATCCGCTGTGCGACCCGCTGGCGCTGATCGTCAGTTTCTACGCGATGATCGAAGGACTGGCGGTGGCGCGCGGGCTGAACCCGGATGTGCCGCGGCACCTGAAAAAGGTGACGGAGACGACCTGAGGCCTGGGGCGATCCTGTCCGAGGGTGTGCGGGTTGGGCCGTGGGATGCCTCCGGCGGCCATACTTGGAGGATGAAGATGGCCATGTTGCGCGACATCCTCCCCGGCTATCCCTTTGGGCTTCACCGGGGAGGATGTGCATCTCCATCCACGGTCATCGGCATGGCTGCCTGTACCGTGGGCTCACCATGGAACGTTAACCTTAATGATCGGTGAACGGCGGCAGCATCTTCATCCCGAAAAATATGGCCGCCGGAGGCATCCGAGCCCGCCATCCGCGCAGGTCCGAAATGAATGCGCATCGGCCACCACAGGCGCGCGAAACGCATGTTTCGCGCCCGGGCGACGGCGGAGCCGGCGCAAGACCAAAGCGTCGACGGCGGAGCCGGCGCAAACCCCGCGTCGCTCAGCTTTCCAGCCGCCTTGCCGCGCCGACCGCGACCTCCTGCCCCGTGATGCGGGATCTGACGGCGGCAAAGGCCATGGCAAGCGAGTGAAGGTTGCCGCGTGCGCTGTTGGACGGCGCGCGGCCTTCCTCGATCGCGCAGAGCAACTCGCCCATCGTGCCGCGGAAACCGTCGTTGAACCATTGGCCTTCGAGTTGGGGCCGGCCGATCCCTTGGGCCGTGGTGAGTGTCACCGTCTGCGCGCCAAGGTCCGGGCCGTCCGACAAAAGGCTGCCCGAGGTGCCGCCGATGAAGCTCGTGTCGCGGGGCCCGTGAGCCGCACCGCCGTCGAAGACGAGGCTCGCCTGCCCGCCCTCGAGCCGCACCATTGCCTGGGCCAGCAGCGGCACCTTGTTGGCCTGACCACGAGCCGGGGCCGAAGTGGCGAAGACGCTTTGCGCCCGGTCGCCGGTGACAGAGGCGATGAAGTCGAACCAGTGGACGCCGAAATCGTAGAGGATCAGGTCCTCGATCGCATCGAAAGGCGTGCCTGCGGTCCAGCCGTGGTTCCAGTGGATGCGGACATGGGCGGATATCACGTCGCCGATCAGCCCCGCCGAGACCGCCGCGCGCATCCAGGCCTTGTGGGGGGCCCAACGACCGTTTTGGTTGACGGCGAGGTGGAGGCCCCGATCCTCGGCCAGTTTGACGAGGTCGAGCCCCACGTCGAGGTCGGTGACGAAGGGTTTCTGGCTCAGCACATGCTTGCCCGCGTGGAGGGCAGCGCGGATGATCGGGGCGCGGTGTTCGGGGTGCAGCGTCACGTCGATCACGTCGATTTCGCTGTCGGCGAGCATGTCGTGCCAGTCATCCTCGATCCGGGCGGCGGGGCAAAACTCTGCCGCCTTTGCCTCGGCCTTGGGCCGGGTGCGGTTCCACAGGGCCGCCACCTCCCACCCGGCGGTGCGGTAGGCGTCGAGGTGGCTGGCGGAGATGCCGCCTGTGCCGATCATCCCGATACGGGGGCGGTAGCTGCGCGGCATCGGCGGGCGGTAGGGGAGGTCGGGGGCGGTGATCTCGGGCAGGGTGGCGGATTTCAGGGCATAGGTGTCGGTGTTGCCCGCGTCCTTGGTGACGTCGCTCATGGGATCAGCTCCAGCGTGCGCCTCTTTGCGGCAGACAGGGCGGCGGTGTCGACGATGCGCTGGGCGGTGAGGCAGAGCGCGGGGGCGAGCGGGCCGGTGACAGGTTCCCCTCGTGCGAGACAGCCCAGCACGTAATCGATGGCGTTGCCTTCGCCCACGGGCAGGGCATCAACCGCGATCTCGTGCCGTTCAGGCCGCGCGCGGGTCTGGACCGTGACCGCGCGCGCATAATCGGGCGAGGCGATGGTGCCGCCCGTGCCGACAAAGGTGAAGCCGCAGGTGGGTTGGGGCTGGTGCGTCCAGGGGTCGGTAAAGGTGCCCCAGCGGGTTTCCAATTTGCTCAGGCCCCGGGCGTAGCGGCAGATTGCGATGGCGTGCTGGTCGACCTCGATGCCGGGGGCCTCGTCCACGACGCAAGTGACCTCCAGCGGCGCTTCTCCGTTCATGAACCAGGTGCCGAGCGTGGCGCCATAGCCCATGTAATCGAGGAGCGAGCCGCCGCCAGAGGCGCGTTTGTACCACCAGCTGTCGGGCTTCTGGCGCTCGACCTCCTCCGGGCTGACCTCGACCTTGTCGGCGAGATGATACAGAGGCCCGCGATTGCCGTCGTAGAAATGGACCTCACGCAATTCGCCGATCATCCCCTCGTCGATCAGGCGCTTTGCGGTGACATGGCTTTCGACCCAGCGGAGCGGCCAGTTGATCGCCATCTGTTTGCCGGTGCCGTCCATCGCCTTGATCATGCGGCGGGCATCCCCGACGCTGGCGGCGAAGGGTTTTTCCACAAAGACATGGACCCCGTGGGGCGCGAGGCGTTCGACGTAATCGGCGTGGTCGGCGGTGGCGGCGCACAGGATCGCCATGTCATAGGGGCCGGCCGCCATGCAGGCGTCGAAATCGGTGAAGAAGCGGTCGGGGGGAAGGTCGAAGGGGGCGGCCACGGTGCGCATCTTGGCGAGGTCGGGGTCGAAAAGGCCCGCGATTTCGGCGTCGGGGTGGGCATGGACCAGCCGCAACAGATCGCCCATGTGCATGTGGTCAAAGCTGATGCCGACGATGCGCACCATGGAATGTCCTTTCTATTTCGTGCCGGTGATCCGGACGTAAAGCGCCGTGACGGCGAGGATGATGAGGCCGAACATGGCCGTGCGTGCGCCCTCGGGCATCTGCAACAACGTCAGCATCGTGTCGATCACGCGCAAGATCAGTGCGCCGATGATGGCGCCTGCGAAACTGCCGCGCCCGCCGAAGATCGAGGTGCCGCCGATGACGGCCGCGGCGACCGAGGGCAACAGGAGCGGGTTGGCGAGGTTGAGCGACGGCGTGCGGATCATGCCGAGATAGAGAAGCCCCGCCAGTGCCGCGATCAGGCCCGAAAGCGCATAAAGCGCCATGAGAACCTGCCAGGATTTCACGCCCGAGAGTTTCGCGGCTTTCTCGTTCGAGCCGAGCGCGAACAAGAGCCGACCGAAGCCGGTGGAGCGCATCAGCCAGATGATGAAGATCGCAAACGGCACAAACAGGAACAACCCGTTGGGCATGCCCCATGTGCGGCCCGTGCCCAGCCATTCGAGGAAGGGAGGGATGAGCGTGCCGGTGTTGATGGTGAAGCGCTGGTAGACCTGCAGGCAGCCGGTGGCGATCAGCCCGGTTCCCAGCGTCATGATCAGCGGATGCACCCGCACGATGCCCACGCCAAAGCCGTTGACCAGCCCCACGACAAAGCCCGTGGCCAGCGCGATCATCACCGCTTGCGGCACGCCCAGCGTGGACGACAGCGTGGCACAGACGAAGGCCGCGACGGTGGCGACGACGCCGACGGACAGGTCGATCCCCGCCGTCAGCATGGTCAGCACCTGACAGGCAGCCAGCATGGCGAGCGGGATGGCGAACTTGATCAGATTGCCCAGCCAGAAGCTCGAAATCAGCCCCTCGCGCCCCGCCCGGATCGGCATGACGATGCCGGGGCGCATGAATTCCAGCGCCACGACGAGCAGCAGCAAAAATGCGATCAGCGGAATGATCGGATTGTCGCGCAGAATGCGGCCGAGGCGGGCGAGCGGCGGAGTCGTGTCGGTGTCGGTCGGGCTCATCGGCGCGCTCCCCTCAGGGTCAGGGCGGTGCCGAGCATCACCACGCCCACCATGATGACTCCCTCCACGATGGTGGTGACATTGGGGTCGATCGCCATCAGGGTCAGGATGGTGCGGATGATGCGCAGGATGAACACGGCGATGATGGAGCCGAGAAGCCCCCCCTTGCCGCCGCCCAGCACCACGCCGCCCAGCACCACGGCGGCGACGGAGGCCATCAGATAGGGGCCGGGCACGGGTTCGCCAATGCCGGTGAGCGCCGCAAGACTGAGGCCGCCCATGGCGCAGAAGAGGCCGCAAATGCCGTAGGCGATGATCTTGGTACGGTCGACGGCCACGCCCGAGCGGAAAGCGGCCAGCGGGTCGGAGCCGGTGGCGTAGATCGCGAGACCGAGTTTCGAGCGGCGGATGGGAAGCCAGACGATTGCGATGGCGAGTGCCATGATGACCAGCGCCATCGGCAACCCGTCGATCAGGAATGGGCCACGGGTCGCGCCGCTGAGCCATGGCGCGACCGACCCGCCCGGCGAGGACAGGATCAGCAGCGCCATGCCCTCCCAGACGAATAGCATGGCGAGCGTCACCACGATGTCGGGCACGCGGGTCAACACGATGAGCGCGCCGTTGACGAGTCCCATGGCGAGCCCGACGGCCAGCACGATCATCAGGGCGGGGACGCCCGCCATGCGTTCCATCAGGACGGCGGCGGTGACGGCGCAGACGGCCATCATGGAGGCGACGGAGAGGTCGATGCCGCCGACGATGACGACGACGGCCATGGCGGCGGTGGCGAAGGCGAAGGGCAGGGCGGAGCGCGCGAGGCTTTCCAGCCCCGGCGCGCCGAAATTGGGCTGGATCAGCTTGGTCAGGGCCAGCAGCAGCGCGAGCAGCACCGCGAGGCCGATGACCCAGGCATGCTTGCGGATCAGCGCGGTCATGCGGCGCCCTTTGCCGCGGTGAGGCCATAGGCGGCGCGCATCAGCGTTGGCTCGTCCGCTCGCGCGGCGTCGATGATGTCTACCACGCGACCATTGAAGATGACGATGGCGCGGTCGCAGGCGAGCCTCACCTCGGCCAGTTCGGAGGTGTAGAAGAGGACGGCAGCGCCTTGTTCGGCCAACTCGCGCACCAACGGGTAGATCTGGCGCTTGGTGCGCACGTCGATGCCGCGGGTGGGGTCGAACAGGAGCAGGGTCTGCACACCGGTTGCCAGCCAGCGGCCGATGGTGACCTTTTGCTGGTTGCCCCCCGACAGGCGCTGCACCTCGCCCTGCGCGCGGGTGTCGATCTGCAACCGCGCGATGGCGTCATCGGTGCGGGCGCGTTCCATCTTGCGCTTGATCGGGCCCCAATTGCGGGGCCGGGCGGAGAAGGGGAGCGCGATGTTCTCGCGCACCGACCGCCCGGCCATCAGCGCATCGGCCCGGTTGCCCGGCACATATGTAAGGCCCGCGGCGATGGCCTCGGACGGGTGGGCAAAGCGGGCGGGCTGGCCGTCGATTTCGAGCGTGCCGGCGGTGGATTTGCGGAAGCCTGCGAGGACGTCGAACAGTTCGTCCTGGCCCTGACCCTCCAGCGCGACTACGCCCAGCACCTCGCCCGCGTGCAGGTCGAAGGACACATCGGCGAGCTTGGGCGCAGCGGCGAGGTTTCGGATGGCAAGGCGCGGGGTGCCGGTGCGGGCGCTGATAGCGGCGCCTTCGCGCGCGCCGAGGGCGATCTTTTCGCCCAGCATGAGTTCCACAGCGCGATCTTCCACACCCGGTTCGATCCGGAGGTCGCCCACGGTGCGTCCGTCGCGCAGCACGGTGGCGCGGTCGCAGAGCGCCGAAATCTCCGTAAAACGGTGCGAGACGTAGATGACGCCCATGCCCAGATCGGCGCGGGCACGCACCACGCGCAGGACGTTCTCGACAAGGTCGGTCGGCAGGGCGGCGGTCATTTCGTCCAGCAGCAGCACATCTGGGTCCGAGGCCAGCGCGCGGGCAAGGTCGAGGATGCGGAGCGTCGCAAGTGGCAGGTCTGCGATGAGATCGGTCAGACGCAGGCCGGTGATGCCGAGATCCGCCACCCACCCCACGAAAGCGGCGACGGGCGTGTCGCAAAGGCGCAGGTTGGCGGCGACGTCGAGGTCGGGGATCAACGAGGGTTCCTGATAGACCGGCACCAGCCCGGCGCGCCGTGCCTGGGCCGGGCTGCCCATGCGCGCGCTGCGGCCCGCGATGGTGATGATGCCGGTGTCGGGCCTGACCGCACCGGTCAGGATCTTGACGAAGGTGGATTTGCCCGCCCCGTTGGCCCCCATCAGCGCCACGATCTCACCTCGCGCGACGGTCAGCCGCGCGCCGGTCAGGGCCTTCACGGCGCCATAGCTTTTCGCAACGCCGCGCGCGTCCAGAAGGGGGGTATCGGTCATCTTGTCCGTGTCATGCTCTGACTAAAAGGTGCTCCGGCCCCTGCGGGAGGGGCGGGGCCGGAGCGGTCGCGATAGCCCTTATGCGGGGCCTTCGCAGGCGATGATCTGTTCCAGCGTATAGTCGGTCCAGCCCGGGATCTGGGTGGAGACCGGCCATTCCGGGTCAAGATCGGGGTTCTGCGCGGCGGCGATGGTGGCGCGGCCGTCCTCGGTGGTGTTGTCCCACAGGACCGGGTCGACCAGCACTACGTTGCTGGCCGGAGCATTGCCGTTCAGGATGTCGACGGCCAGCGCGATGCCTGCGCCACCCACCGATCCCGGGTTGGTGACGGCGGCGCCCGCCAGACCTTCGACCGATTGCAGCTGGCCCACGAAGCCCGCGTTGTCGGCGCCCACGATCGGCACCAACGGCGCGCCGCTTTCCACGAAGGCATCCACGATCACGTTGTCGATGCCGCTCGTCCAGACCCCGTCGAAGGGGATGCCGGTGGCCAGGAAGTCGAACATCTGCTGCTTGCCCTGATCTTGCTGCCAGCCGGTGAAGACCTCGTGGACCACGTTGACGTTCGGAAACTCCGCCAGCGCGCGGCGGAAGCCGTTGTGGCGGTCAGTGTCGGCGGAAACACCCGCGATGCCGCGCATGTAGACCACGTCGCCCGCGCCGCCGATCTGCTCGAAGAGCCAGCGCGCGCCGAGATAGGCGTATTCTTCCTGGTTGTTGGACAGGATATAGGCCCCTTCCGCCGTCACGCCCGCGTCAACCGCCACCACGACGATGCCCGCCGCCATGGCAGCCTCGAGCGCAGAATTGAGCGCGTCGGGGTTCGACGGGTTCAGGACGATGGCATCGACGCCCGCCTCGATCAGGTTGTTGAGGTCTTCGAGCTGGCCTGCGCTGTCGGTGTTGCGGTGGGCCACGATCAGGCCGGTGACGTCGGGTTCGACAAGGGCCTGCGCGCGCATCGCGCAGATCATTTCCTCGCGCCAGCCGTTGCCCTGCACGGTGTTGGAGACGCCGATGGTGTAGTCTGCGAAGGCTGCGGGCGCGAAGGCCACGCTCATTGCAAGCGCGGCGGCGCCGGTCAGAATTCTGGTCATTTTCAGTCCTCCCAAGTGGGTTTCAGCACGGGTAAGTTTTCGGGGCCTTTGCGCCCTTCTCATTTGATGAACGGGGACAGCACGTCGCGTGCGAGGCAGAAGCCGCGCTTGATCTTGTCTTCGGTGCCTTCGAACAGGCGGTCTTCGTGCTCGATGATGACGGGCCCGTCATAGCCTGCGCGGTAAAGGCCGGAGAAGAAGTCGCCCCAGTCCACATCGCCAAGCCCGCACAGACGCGGGATCTGCCAGCCCATGCCGACCGACATGATGCCGTTGTCGTAAAGCCCATCGCGGTCGATCATCACGTCCTTGGCGTGGACATGGGCCATGTGGGGGCCAAACTCCTTGATGAAGCGGGTCTGGTCGATCATCTGCCAGATCAGGTGGCTGGGGTCGAAATTCATGCCGACCGCATTGCCCCATTCGTTGAAGATCCGGCGCCAGATCTTGGGCGAATAGGCGATGTTGTGCCCCCCCGGCCATTCGTCTTTGGAAAAGATCATCGGGCAGTTCTCGAAGCAGAGCGTGACGCCGCTGTCCTTCGCGTGGGCCACGATGGGGGCAAAGATGGTCTGCGCGCGGGTCCAGTTGTCGTCGAGGTTGAGGCTGCGGTCGCCGCCGAGAAAGGTGTTGACGACCTTGACCCCCATCGTGCCCGCCGCCGTGATGACCTTTTTCAGATGGCCGATGACCTCGTCGCGGTGGTCGGCGTCGGCGTGCAGCGGGTTGGGGTAATAGCCGAGGCCCGAGATCTCGATGCCGCGTGTCGCAAGCCCGCCGATGATGTCGTCGGCTTGGGTTTTTGTCAGACCGTCGACGTCGATGTGGGTGGTCCCGGCATAGCGGCGCTTTTCGCCGCCCGAGGCAGGCCAGCAGGCAACTTCGAAGGCCGAAAAGCCGTTGGCACCGGCCCAATCGGCGACCTCCATCAAGGGGGTCGTCTCGAAGGGGGCTGTGAGCAGGCCAAGTTTCATGTGCGTCCCTTCCCTGGATTTTCGTCAAGCCGCGCCCAGCGGCCCTCGCGCGCGGAGATCAGGACCGCGTCGCAGAGTTGCATCTCGTAATGGCCATCCTCGAACGTCGCCCATGTGCTGGCGGGCTGGCGTGCGCCGGCGTGAACATCGGCGTAAACCGCGCGGAAAAAGTTGAAGAAACTGTCCGCAAAGCCTTCGACATGGCCGGGCGGCAGGCTGGCGGCAGCGGTGCCTTGGGCGTTCATCAAGGTGAAGTCGCGCATGAGCATCTGGTTGGGAGCGTCGCGGTGGCCGAGGAACAGGTGATCGGGCGTCTCGCTGTCCCATGCGGCGGAGGCCTTGGCGCCTGCGATGTCCCACTGCAGCGAGTTCTTGCGGCCGGTGTTGATCTGGCTCGTGCTCATGACGCCGCGCGCGCCGCCCTCGTAGCGCAGAACGATCATGGCGGCGTCGTCGGTGTCGACGGTGACGGGCTCAGTTGTGCCCGCTGCGCTGGAGAAGGTCTCGACCGGGCCGGTGGGGCGCTGGCGTTCGGGCAGGAAGGTCGCAAGCTCAGCCATCACCGCCTCGGCCTTCAGCCCGGTGATGAAGCTGGTGAGGTCGATCCAGTGGGTGCCGATATCGCCGACGGAGCGCAGCGCGCCGCCCATCTCGGATTGCAGGCGCCAATTCCAGTCGGTCGGCTTGGCCAGCCAATCCTGATGGTAATGGCCGGTGACAAAGCGGATCTCGCCCAGCTCACCCGCCGCGACCATGCCATGCGCCTGCTGGTTCAGCGGGTAGAAGCGGATGTTGTAGCAAACCGCCGCCACCTTGCCCGAGGCGCGGGCGATCTCGACCATCTCGGCTGACTCCGTGCTGGTCATGGCCAGCGGCTTTTCGCAGATCACATGCTTGCCCGCGCCAAGGATCGCCTTGACCTGCGCGTAATGCGCGTGATTGGGCGAGGTGACGTGGACCACATCAACAGACGGATCGGCGAGCAGCTCGTCGAGGTCGGTATAGGCATGGGCGACACCGATCTGCGCCGCCCGCGCCGCGCCGCGTTCCGCCGACGATCCCAGCACGCCGCGCACCTGCACGCCGAGGCGGCGGAGCGCCTGCACATGGACCGTGCCGATGAAGCCGGTGCCGATGACCGCAGCGCCGATGCTTGCGAAATCCGTGGTGCGCCCTGCGTCAGACAACGGAATACCCCCCGTCGACGGGCAGGCAGGCGCCCGTGATGAACCCCGCCGCGTCCGAGGCGAGGAAGAGGGCCGCGCCCGCGATATCGGTGGGCTGTCCCCAGCGGCCTGCGGGTGTGCGCGCCTCGACGCCCGCGACAAAGGCTGGGTCTTGCCGCGCGCGGGCCGATTGCTCGGTCACGATGAAACCCGGTGCAATGGCATTCACGCGGATGCCGTCGCTCGCCCATGCGATGGCGAGGGATTTGGTCAGCTGCTCGACGCCTGCCTTGGACGCGCCATAGGCGGGGTTCCGGGGGCTGCCGAAGCGGGCATACATCGAGGCGATGTTGATGACGGTGCCACCCGCGGCCTTGAGCGCCGGATGCAGCGCCTCGGCGGTGCGCAGCGACCCGGTCAGGTTCACGTCGAGGACATGGGCGAAGAAATCGGGGGCCATTTCCTCGCCTCGGCGGGTGATGGCGGCGCAGTTGACCAGAACGTCGAGGCTGGGGATGGTGGCGGCGAAGGCGCGGACCGCGGCGCTGTCGGTGACGTTCAGCTGCGTGTAGGGGAAATGCGCGTCTTCGGGGGCGGGCGCATCCTCGGCCCCGGTGATGGCGACATGGGCGCCCGCCGCCTCAAAGGCGCGCGCGATGGACGCGCCGATGCCGCCACGGCTGGCCCCGATCACCGCGACGCGCGCGCCGGTGAAGTCGAAACCGGCCCCCGTCATGCGCGGGACCCGGGGCCGATGCGGGCCGGTGTTGCGATCACGTTATCCCCCCATCCTGCGGTTCTGGCCGCATCTGTAATCGTTTACATGACCTTCCAAAGAGCTTTTCGGATCATGAAATCGATTACATACTCCTGTCAGGGACAGATTCGTGTCAAGCGGGGAATCGCGACCGCAAACGAGAAACCGATGAGCAGAAGAACCGCCCAGAAAAGCGCCACGATCCTCGATGTGGCCCGCGCCGCTTGCGTGTCTACGGCAACGGTCAGCCGCGCGCTGTCCGCGCCCGACAAGGTGTCCGAGCGCACGCGGGAGGCTGTGCTGGAGGCGGTCCGGGCCACCGGCTACCGGGTCAATCAGGCAGCGCGCAACCTTCGCATGCAGCGGGCGGGGGCGGTGCTGGTGCTGGTGCCGAACCTTGGGAAACCGTTCTATTCCGGCATTCTGGCCGGTATTTCGGACGGGTTCGCGGGCAGCGATTACGCGGTGCTGATCACCGATACGGAGAACAACCCGCTGCAAGATGGCGCGCTGGCGGGCTATTTCCTCGATGGCCGGATCGACGGTGCGATCTGCCTCGACGGGGCCTTGCCGAGGGGCGCGTTGGCGCAATGTCGGGCCGAGGGGGTGGGCGAGCGGATCGTGTTCTTGTGCGAATGGGTCGAGGGCGAGGATTTCCCCGTGATCGCCGCCGACAATGCCGAAGGCGCGCGGCTTGCCATCCGGCATCTGCATGCGTTGGGCCATCGCAAGATCGCCCATGTGACGGGGCCGGAGGGAAATGTTCTGACCGCCGCGCGGCGCGCGGGGATGCTGGCGGAGCGGGCGCGGCTTGGCCTGCCCGCGCGAGAGGATTGGATCATCCGCGGCGATTTCTCGCTGGAATCGGGGCATGAGGCGGCGCGGCGCATTTTGGCCATGCAAGACCGGCCCACGGCGGTGTTCTGTTCCGCCGACATGGTGGCCTTCGGCCTGATCGCGGGGTTGAAGGCGGGGGGGATGGACGTGCCGTGCGACATCTCGGTCGTGGGGTTCGACGATATCGAGATGTCGGGGTCCTTTGTGCCCGCACTGACCACGATCCGGCAAGACCGGCCGCGGTTGGGGCGGCGCGCGGCCGAGGTGCTTCTGGCGCGGTTGCGGGGCTTGGCCGGGCCGGAGGCGGAGGCGCTGGTGCCGGTGGAACTGGTGGCGCGCGCCTCGACCGGGGCGGTCCACGCCTAGCACGGCGCGCCCGTGACGGCCTGTTCCAGATCGAGCGACATGCCCGTCATCGGCGCCGAGGCCTCGGAGAGGAGCCAGACTGCATGGCGGGCCGCCTCTTCTGCCGTGACGTGACGCCCGAGGGGGAGTTTCGCGCCCTGCGCCGCCAGCCAGCCCGCGCCCTTGCCCAATGTGACCTCGTGCAGATGGCGTTCTGTATCCGTCGCGACCCAGCCCAGGTTGATGCCGTTGACCCGGATGCGGTCGCGCAGATGGGCATGGGCGGCGTTTTTCGTAAGCACCTGAAGGGCGGCCTTGGTCGCGGAATAGACCGTCAGGTCGGGGGCGCCTGCGTGGACGTTCATGGACTGGATGTTGACGATGCTGCCGGGGGCGTTGCGCGCGGTCATGTCGGCGATGACGCCGGCCATCAGGAAGAAGGGCGCGCGGGTGTTGACCGAGAACATGCGGTTCCAGAACGGCACATCGGCATCGGCGAAACTGCCCCGCGCGGTCAGGCCCGCGGCGTTCACCAGCCCGTCGATGCGGCCAAAGCGGGCAAGGGCGGTGGAGATGATCGCAGACGGACCCTCGGGCGTGGCGAGGTCGGCCTGCACGGTCTCGACCGGGCAGGTCCAGTCGCCGGTGAACGGGTCGAGATCGGTCAGCACAAGCGCGGCGGCCCCGCTTTCGGCGGCCTGATGGGCGATGGCCGCACCGATGCCGCGGGCGGCGCCGGTGATGAGGAACACCTTGTCTTTGAGCGTAACCTGCATGGTCAGACCTGCACCTCGACCCGGCCCGCGTTCAGGCGGGCGGGGTAGGTGGCCAGCGCCACGCAGGCGGGCGTGCGGAGCGCCGCGCCGGTCTTGTAGTTGAAACGCCCGTTGTGGCGGGGGCATTCGATGGTGTCGTCCATCACGAGGCCGTCGGCGAGGTGGACATGCTCATGGCTGCAAAGCCCGTCGGTGCAGAAGACCGCGCCGTCCGCGTCGCGGTAGATGGCAAAGGTGCGGCCCGCATGGTCGAAGCGGATCACATCTTCGTTTTCGATCGCGTCTTCGGGGCAGACATCGACCCAATCGGACATGGGTTTTCCTTTCAGGTGGCAGGTCGCTGCGGCACGGCATCGGCGTCGTGCAGGTCTTCGCGGTAGGGGCGCGCGGTCGGCGGCAGGATGCGGCGCAGGTAGTGGCCGGGCTCGCGCTGTTGACGGATGAGGGTGCGAATCATCTCGGCATAGGCGTGGCGGATCGAGGGGTTGGGCGGCGGCAGGTCGTGCTGGATGAGCGCATGCAGACGGGGCAGCGCGTGGTAGGGCACCATCGGGAACATGTGGTGTTCGACGTGGTAATTCATGTTGAGGTAGATCCAGCGGTTGACCGGGTCCATCACAACGGTGCGCGTGTTCAGGCGGTGATCCAGCACATCTTCGGCCAGCCCGCCGTGCTGCAACAGGCCCGTCATCACCATCTGCCAGCAGCCGTAGATGCGGGGGCCGCCGATCAGCAAGACAGGGATGAGCGACCATGACACAAGCGCCCAGACCCATGCGGCGAGGTGTAAGGCGACGAAAGCGCGAGCCCAGCGGGTTGCGCGGGGGATGTCGGCCTCGGGGATGTAGTCGCGCTCTGCCGGACCGAACTGGCCCATCGCGTTGCGGATCAGGATGCCGAAATGGACGAAAGCGTCGGGAATGCCGACAAAGGCCAGCGCCTTGCGCGCGAAATCCACCGGGCGCATGACCGAGATTTCGGGGTCGCGCCCCACGATGATCGTGTCGGTGTGGTGGCGCGCATGGCTCCAGCGCCAGCTGACCGGGTTGCGCATCGCAAGGAAGCTGGCAAAGACATAGACGGCGTCGTTCATCCAGGCTGTCCGGAACGCCGTGCCATGGCCGCATTCGTGCCAGCGCGCGTCGCAGGCCGAGCCGTAAAGGACGCCATAGGCGAGCCAGAAGGGCAGCGCCCACCAGCTTCCCCACAGCGCGATTCCGCCCGCGGCGGTTGCGGCGAGAAGCACGATCCACAGCAAAGTGTCGCGGATGGCAGGCTGGTCGCTGCGCGCCATCAGCGCCTTCATCTCCTTGCGGGGGATGTCGGAGTGATACCACTCGGCCGCGGCCAGTCCGCGCGCAAGGGCGCGGTCGCGCTCCGGCCCTGTCAGGGAATAGTCGCGGGGCACCGAAATGGTCTGGTCCAAGGCCATGTCTGTCGCGCCTCCCGTCGCGGTGCTGCTACCTGTGGGAAGAGGTGCGGGAATGTGGCGGACTGTCAAGAAAGCCGGGTAGGGGGCTGAGGCGTTTTGCGCAAAATGCTTGCCATGGGGCAACCAAAGACATCAAATCACCTCAGAAACCCTCAAAGGCCTGCCGATGCGCCCAACCCTGACCGATATCGCCACGGCGGCCGGCGTCTCGCCCGCCACGGTCGACCGGGTCCTGCACGGGCGGCCGGGGGTGGCGGGGCGAACGCGGGCGCAGGTGCTGCAGGCGGCGCGGCGGCTGGGCTATCTGGCCGATCTGCCCGAGGCGCCTGCGCCGATGGTCTTTCACCTTGTCTTGCCGCAGACGCGCAACGCCTATTTCCGCGAGGTGATCGGCCATGCCCGCGCCTTGACCCCGCCCCATGTGACGCTGGAAGTGCTGCGCGCCCCCGCGCTTGACCCCGCGGCCTTCGCGCGGGTGCTGCGCGACCTTGGGCCAAGCGACGGCATCGCCGTGCTGGCGCTGGGCCATCCGCAGGTGGCCGAGGCGATCCGGGCGCGGGTCGAGGGTGGCACGCCGGTCGTGACGCTGGCCACCGACATCCCGGAGGCGCCGCGGACGGGGTTTGTCGGGCTCGACAACCTGCGGGCCGGTCGTTTGGCGGGCTACACGCTGGCCCGGTTTCTGGGGCCTGCGCCGGAGGGAAAGGTGGCCCTGATCGCGGGGCATCTGGGGTTTCGCGGTCATATGGAGCGCGAGATGGGCTTTCGCGCGGTGCTGGCGCAGGAGTTTGCGGGGCTGAGCCTGCTGGCCTTGCGCGAAACGCGGGAGGACCGGGCGCGGGCAAGGCTTGAAACCCTGTCGCTGCTGGCGGCGCACCCCGATCTGGTCGGCATCTACAACGCGGGTGGCGGCACGGTGGGCATCGGCGCCGCGCTCACCGAGGCCGGACGGACAGGCGTTGTCTTCGTCGCCCATGAGGCGACGGAGGAGAACCGGGCGCTGCTGCTTGACGGCACACTGGACGCGGTCATCGACCAATCCGCGCGCGAGGAGATGCAGGAGGTCTTTGCCCTGCTTATGGCGGCGGCCCGGGGGCAGGGGCGTGACGCGCCCCCGCTCTGCCCGGTGCTGATCACGCGCGAGAACCTGCCTTAGGCAAGTGCTGCCAGCCGGGCGTCCTGCCGGGCGATCAGCGTCTCGACCTCGGCGATGGTGGCGGGGCTGAGGACCGTGCCGGGGCGGCGCACGGTGGCATGCGCGATGGCGCCCCGCTTGGCGAGAATATGCTTGCGGATGGCAAGGCCCAGACCGGGTTGTTGCTCGTAGCGCATCAGCGGCAGGTAGGCGTCGAACAGGTCGCGCGCGCGCGCCTCTTCGCCGGCCTTCATCAGGCGGGCGACATCGGCCATCATCTCGGGGTAGGCGAAGCCCGTCATCGCGCCATCGGCGCCGCGGATCATTTCTTCCAGCAAGAACATGCCGCCATTGCCGCACAGGATCGAGATGCGGCGCGCGCCCTCGGCCTCGTGCTTGCGCAAGGTGCTGATCTTTTCCAGCCCCGGCCAATCCTCATGCTTGAGCATGACGCAGGTCGGGCAGGTGTCCATGATGGTGCGGATCACGCGGGGCGAGATTTGCACATCTGTGATCAGCGGGAAATCCTGCAAGACCCAAGGCACATCGCCCAGAACCTCGGCCACCATCTGGAAATAGCCGATGATCTGGTCATCGGTGCGCAGAGTGGACGGCGGCGCGACCATGACGCCCGCGGCGGCGCGTTCCATCGCCGTGTCGGTCAGCGCCTTGATCGCGGCAAGCCCCGCAGCGGACACGCCCACCACCACCGGCACGCTGGCGCGCGTTGTGACGCGGTCGATGACGATGCTGCTTTCCTTGGCCGACAGCTTGCCCGCCTCGCCCATCATGCCCAGAATCGTCAGTCCTGTGGCGCCCTTGGCCTCGTAGAAATCGACCATCGTGTCGATGCTCTCGAGATCGAGCGCCCCATCGGGCAGGAAAGGGGTCGCCGCGATGGTGAACACGCCTGCGGCGGTTTCGTCGAGCAGCTTGGGGTCAACCATCTGGGCCTCCGGTGTTGTCATGGGCACGGCCTGGGACGGCCGTTCTGGCCGCCACCTCTAGCGCGCCCGCCGGGGCGTGCCAAGGTGGGTGCAGCGATCAGACGCCCGCGCGCGTGGCTTCCTGCATCTCGATCTGATAGCCCTCAGGATCACGGAAGACGAAGGCGCGGATGCCTATGGTGTCGTTGGAAAACATGCGCGACAGTCCAACGACGCCCTGCGCCCCAAGATAGGCATACCACGCGTCCACATCCTCGACCCGGATGCAGAGCTGCACGCATTTTTCGGCCTGCCAGTTGTTCATCCCCTGCGCCTCGTCCACCAGACCGACATGGGCGTTGGGGGCAATTTCCATGATCTTGGCAAGGCTGCCCTGATCGATGGCAAGGCGCAGGCCCATCACGTCGCGGTAGAAGGCGAACGCGGCGTCAAGGTCCTTGTAATAGAGGAACGTGATTGCAAGGACATTCGGGGCGGTAGGGCGGTCGGTCATCGTCTGTCTCCGGGTCAGGGGGCGATCACGCCTCGATCAGCTTGCGCAACTCGGCCAGTTTCTCGGCCACAAGGTCGGGCTTGCCCCGCGCCTCGATGTTGAGGCGCAGCAGCGGCTCGGTGTTCGACGCGCGCAGGTTGAACCGCCACTCGCCGAAGCTGAGCGACAGGCCGTCGGTCTCGTCGCGCGCTTGCGCCTTGGGGGCATAGTCGGCCTCGATGGCGGCGATCACGGCGGCCTGATCGGTGACGCGGAAATTCACCTCGCCCGAGGATGGGTAGGCCGCGCGGCGTTCCGACAAGATGTCCTTGAGGCTCCGGCCCTTGCGGCAGACCAGTTCGATCATCAACAGCATCGGGATCATGCCGCTGTCGCAGGCCATGAAATCGCGGAAATAGTGATGCGCGGACATCTCGCCGCCATAGACGGCGCTGGTGTCGCGCATCACCTGCTTGATGAAGGAATGCCCGCATTTGGACTGGATCGCCTGACCGCCCAGTTCGGCCACGATCTCTTGCGTGGCCCAGATGACGCGGGGGTCATGCACGATCTTCTGGCCCGGCTCCTTGGCCAGAAAGGCTTCGGCCAGCAGGCTCACCACATATTCGCCGGGCACAAACCCGCCCTCATGGTCGAAAAAGAAGCAGCGGTCGAAATCGCCATCCCATGCGACGCCCATCTCGGCGCCTTCGGCGATGACCGCGTTTGCTGTCAGGGGCTGGTTTTCATCCAGCAGCGGGTTGGGGATGCCGGCGGGAAAGCTTCCGTCGGGGTCGTGGTAGACGCGGACGAACTCGATCGGCGCGCCTGCCTTGGACAGCGCGTCGGCGATGGCGTCAAAGGTCGGGCCTGCCGCGCCATGGCCGCCGTTCACCAGCACCTTCATGGGTTTGAGCGCTGCAACATCGACAAAGCCCATCAGCCGCTCGACATAGGCCGTGCGGGTGCGGCTTGCGTCTGTCACATGGCCACCCGCAACCGCCGGGGCGAAATCGCCGCTTTCGGCCAGCGCCTTGATCGCGGCCATCCCGTCGGCGTTGCCGATCGGCGCGGACCCGCGCTTGACCATCTTCATCCCGTTGTAATCCATCGGGTTATGGCTGGCCGTCACGCAGATGCCACCATCGGCGTTCAAATGTGTGGTGGCGAAATAGGTCTCCTCTGTCCCCGACAGGCCCAGATCCAAAACCTCGACGCCCGCCTCGATCAGCCCGCGCGCCACTGCGCCCGCCAGCGCCTCGGACGTCGGGCGCACATCGCGGCCCAGAACCACGCGCTTGGCGCCCATCACCTGCGCAAAGGCGCGGCCGATGCGGTAGGCGATGTCCGCGTTCAACTCGTCGCCCAGACGGCCACGGATGTCATAGGCCTTGAAGCACTTCAGCGGGGGAATGCGTGTCATCACTTTGGGTCCTGTCAGGTCCGTTTCCCCAAAGACCTAGCCTATCGCGCCCGATGGTGAAAGCGCAGGCATTGGCGACCCGCGCAAATGCGCTAGGCTAGGGCCCAAGGGAAAGACCATGTTGATCGTCAGCGACACCACCACTTCCAATCGCGGGGTTTTGGAAACGCGAAGCCTGCCGAGGAAGTTCCTTGGCCGGGTGCAACTGCTGCCGCGCCGCGCAGGTCTGGGGCTGTGGCTGCGTCTGATCGTGGAAATGCAATTGCTGCGCTATCTCTTCGCGCTTCTGCCCTTTGTCATCATGCCGCTTGTCGCGCGCGACACGGCTGCGCCGATCATGCAGGCGCCTTTGGCGATGGTGGTTGTCATCGGTCTGGTCGAGATGAAGGTGCTGCGCCTGTCCAAGGCGGGCCGTGCCCGGGCGGTCGATGCCGACGAGGCCGCGCGCCGGCTCGACACGTTGGCGTTTCGCGCAAAGGGCTGCTTGCGCAAGATCGCGGCGCGGCACGAGGTGACGGAGGGAGAATTGCGGCTGGTGATCGAGCAATCGGAGCTTGCGCGCGTTCCGCCGTTGACGCTTGTCTCCGTCCAGACTGACCAACCCGCGCCTCGCCTTTTCTCGCTGGATGCCGAGGATCGCGCAGCCTTGGTCATGCTTTTCGACAAGGACCTGACCGAGCGCGACCTGCTGGCGGTCAACCATCGCGATGACCTCTATATTCGCGACATCGCGCAGGAGGCGCGGGCTGTCTCTGCCCATGCGCGGCTGGCCGCGGCGCTGGAAAAGCGGGCAGCGACGGCATGAGCGTGAACGCCACAACAGTCTCGGCGGGCGAGGCGCTGCGCGTGCTGGAGGCAGGCTGGGCCGCGCAAGTCTCCGGTGGGCTGACCGCAAGCTGGATGCTGCACGGCCGCCCCGGCGTGGGGAAAACCGAGCTGGTCCAGACGCTTGCGAGGCGGATCGGGGCGGAGCTGTTTGACCTGCGCCTCACGACCATCGAGCCGCAGGACCTGCGCGGACTGCCCTATTTCGACCACGAGGCCGCGAAAACCATCTGGTATCGCCCTGAGGATCTGCCAGACACCGACGCCCCTGCGATCTTGTTTCTTGATGAGTTGACCGCTGCCGCGCCCGCCTTGCAACCGACTGTCTACGGGCTCTTGCAGGAACGCCGCGTGGGCCGGCATCGCCTGCCCGACAGCGTAATGATCGTGGCCGCCGGCAATCGGATCGAGGATGGCGCCATCGCCTATGACATGGGCACCGCCCTGTCGGACCGGCTGATCCACATGATCGTGCAGGCCAACCCCGAGGATTGGCTCAAGAATTATGCCGTGGAGGCAGGCATCCATGCATCTGTCGCGGCCTTCATCCGCACGCGTCCCGACCTGCTCGAAACGACCGAGGACGCCCTGCGCCGGGGTCAGATGATCGCCTGCACGCCGCGCAGCTGGACCCGGGTGAGCCGCATCATGGAAACGGTGCCGGATCGCGCCTTGCGGCAGGTGATGGTCGCGGGCACGGTGGGCGCGGCGGCGGCGGCGGAGTTCGCCCTTCTGGCCGACGAGATTGCCGCGACGGTGCAGATCGACGCGATGATGGATGCGCCGCGCAAGGACCGCGCCGCACTGTATCCGCGCACACTGCATGGGCTGACCGCGCTGGTGTACGGCCTCGTAGGGGCAGCACACCGGGAAAACCTGTCCACAGCCATCGAGATTCTGGCGGATCTTCGCGGGCTTGGCGGGCAAGGCTACGGTGGATTGCCGGTAAGTGAACTGGCGGCCTTCGGTTTCGAGATGCTGATCGGGCGCGCGCTGGAGCGGGGGTGGGAGGAGGCCTTTGCCGACAGCCCCGATTACGCCGCTTATGCCGCCGAGAGGCAGGCGGCGGGCCTGCTGTGAGCCACCACAGCGCCCGCGCCACCCGCGCACTGGCCCATCTGGGCGAGGTCGATCCGGCGCTGGCGGTCTTGGCGCTGTGGTGTCGGCACCGCGATGGCGAGGGCGCCACACGGACCGATGGCGACATGATCAGCTACGGGTCTGGGTTCGACACATTGGGCCTGCCCGAACAGGTGGGACTGGTGGCGCATCACGTGTTGCACGTGGCTTTGCGCCATTCCGACCGGCAGGCGGGGCTGGCCGAGCGGCTGGGCGAAGGGTTCGATGCCTCGCTTTTTGGTTTGGCGGCGGACGGGATCATCAACGAGGTGTTGATCCTCGCCGGTCATGCGGTGCCGCGCCCTTCGGTGACGCTGACCGATCTGCTGGTCGAGGCGGGGATGCCTGCAAAAAGCGCCGTCGAGGCATTGGAAAGCTGGGATGCCGACAGGCTGGCCATGGCCCTGCATGCCGATCCCAAACGGGCCGAAAGACTGCGCGATTGGGGCGCGACCCGGGGATTTGCGGTCGATCTGGGGTTGGGCGAACCCGACAAGACAGGCGAGACGCAAAAGGCCGCCGACTGGCGCAACCAGATCCTGCGTGCGCTTGAGGCAGGGCGCAAAGCGGGCAGCGGCATCGGGAAACTGGGGGCTATTCTCGCTGATCTGGCACCCGCGCAGGTACCTTGGGAGGTGCAGCTGCGCGGGCTGATGGCGCGCGCGCTCACCGAGCGACCGAGGCGGAGCTGGCGGCGGCCCTCGGGGGCTTGGGTCGCGGGCATGGCCGAGGCGGAACGCTCGGGTGGGCCGGTGCCGGTCTATGAGCCCGGGCGCGCGCGGATGGATACGCGGCCGCGGCTGGTGGTGGCCCTTGATACCTCGTCCTCCATCGACGCGCAGATGCTGCGGCTCTTTACGGCGGAGGCGGAGGGCATTGCCCGGCGCACAGGTGCAGAGGTGCATCTGTTCGGGTTCGACGAGGCGGTGTTTGTGGAAAAACGCATTGATCCATTGGGTTGGCAAGGGATGCGCGATCTGCCGCTGCGCACGGGAGGGGGAACAGACTACGTCGATCTGTTCGAGAAGGCGGGGAAAAAGGCACCCTCGATGCTGGTGGTTCTAACCGATCTGGATGCGCCCTTGCCGCCCGCTCCGGGGTTTGCGGTGCTTTGGGCGGTGCCGCGCGCGGTCGCATCTCCGCCCTATGGGCGGTTACTGGTGATCGGCCAAGGTTAGCTATTCGGCCGCGGTGGCGCGGGCCTCGCTTTCGCGCTGGGCGTGGCGCCAGTCAGGGGCGATCCAGGGTTCGAGGTTTTCGGCGGACAGGCTGCGGCCAAGGATGTGATCGGCGGCCTTCTCGCCCACCATGATCGAGGGCGCGTTGAGATTTCCGTTCGGGATCAGAGGGAAGACCGAGCTGTCTGCGAGCCTGAGCCCCTCGACGCCGATCACGCGCGTTTCGGGGTCCACCACGGCCATCGGGTCGTCGCGCCGCCCCATCCGGGCCGTGCCGCAGGGGTGATAGGCGCTTTCGGCATGCTCGCGGATTACGGCGTCGAGCGCGTCGTCGCTTTGCGCGGCACTGCCGGGCTGGATCTCGTGATCGACGTAGTCCGCCATCGGATCGGTTGCGAAGATCTCGCGCGTGAGCCGGATGGCGGCGCGAAACTCTTCCCAGTCAGAGGCCTCAGACATGTAGTTGAAGTTGATGCGCGGGGCATCGGCCGGATTTGCCGAGCGCAGGGTGACGGCCCCGCGACTGTCCGACCGCATCGGCCCGACATGAGCCTGAAACCCGTGGCCCTGCGCGGCGGTCTTGCCGTCGTAGCGCACGGCTATGGGTAGGAAGTGGAACTGGATATCGGGATAATCGATGCCGGCGCGCGAGCGGATGAAGCCGCAGGCCTCGAAATTGTTCGACGCGCCCAGCCCCTTGCGGGTAAAGAGCCATTGCGCACCCACCAGCGCCTTGCCCCAGAGCGACCAGTAGGGCGCAAGGCTGACGGGCTTGGTCGAGGCGTATTGCACGTAAAGCTCAAGGTGATCTTGCAGGTTCGCGCCCACGCCCGGGCGGTCGGCGATCACGGGAATTCCGTGCTCGGCCAGATGCTTGCCGGGTCCAATTCCACTGAGCATGAGAATTTTGGGCGAATTGATCGAACCGGCGGAGAGGATGACCTCGGCCCGCGCGTGGATGATCCGGCCACCTGAAAGCCGGACGCCGGTGGCGCGGCCATTCTCGATCTCGACCTTTTCGACCAGCCCGCGTGCGACGGTGCAGCGCCCCGTGGCGATGGCGGGGCGCAGATAGGCCTTGGCCGCCGACCAGCGTTCGCCCTGCCAGACCGTCATCTCGAAGGCGCCAAAGCCTTCCTGACGCTGGCCGTTGTAATCCTCGGTCGCGCCGTAGCCCGCATTGACGCCCGCCGCGATGAACGCGTCGAAGAGCGGGTTCTTGCGGGGGCCGCGGGTGATGTGCAGCGGACCCTCATGGCCGCGAAAGGCCGGATCGCCCGCGTCGCCATGCCAAGTCTCGGCCCGTTTGAAATAGGGCAGGACATCGGCGTAGCCCCAACCTTCTGCCCCCATCTCGGCCCAGGTGTCGAAATCGCGGGCATGGCCGCGGACATAGATCATGCCATTGATGGAAGAGGAGCCGCCCAGCACCTTGCCGCGCGGGCAGGCCATGACGCGGCCCCCCATGTGAGGCTCGGGTTCGGTCACATATCCCCAGTCATAGCGGCGCATGCCCATCGGGTAGGACAGCGCTGCGGGCATATTGATGAAGGGGCCCCAGTCACTGCCGCCATGCTCGACGACAATGACGGATTTCCCTGCCTTGGCAAGGCGATAGGCGATGGCGCAGCCGGCGGAGCCTGCGCCGACGATGACGTAATCGGCCTGGGTGGTGTCGGACATCAGTAGGCCGCCCCCACGGGTGTCATGCCGACATAGACGGTCTTGAACTGGGAATAGGCCTCGATCGCCGCGCGGGAGTTTTCACGACCGACGCCGGAGCCTTTCACGCCGCCGAAGGGCACCTCC
This sequence comes from Roseicyclus mahoneyensis, assembly GCF_003148775.1. GTDB lineage: Bacteria > Pseudomonadota > Alphaproteobacteria > Rhodobacterales > Rhodobacteraceae > Roseicyclus > Roseicyclus mahoneyensis. The sequence goes on along the minus strand of NZ_QGGW01000004.1, from coordinate 216,579 downwards.
ACGGGCGTGAGGTTGTATTGGTTGATCCAGACCGATCCGGCCTCCAGCGCGTGGACGACGCGGTGGCCGCGGGCAAGGTCGCGGGTAAAGACTGCGCCCGACAGGCCAAGGTCGGTGGCATTGGCGCGGGTGATCACCTCGTCCTCGCTGTCGAAGTCGAGGACGGACATGACGGGGCCGAAGATCTCCTCGCGCGCGATGGTCATGTCGTCGGTGACATCGGAAAAGACGGTGGGCTGGATGAAGGCGCCGGGGCGGTCCAGACGGGCACCGCCGTAGGCCAGCGTTGCCCCCTCGGCCTTCCCTTTTTCGATGTAGGAACAGGTGATTGAGAGCTGTTCTTCACTGACCATCGGGCCGAAAGTCGTGGCCTCGTCGCGCGGGTCGCCGATGACGGCCTTGGCCAACCGCGCGGTCAGGCGGTCAAGGAAGGCTGACTTGATCCCTTTTTGCACAAAGACCCGCGTGCCGTTGGAGCAGACCTGCCCGGTGGCGAAGAAATTGGCGTTGATGGCGGCGGAGACCGCCGACTCCAGATCGGCGTCGTCGAAGATGATTAGGGGCGATTTGCCACCCAGTTCCATCGTGACATGCTTCATCTGTGACGCGGCGCTGGCGTAGACCTTCTTGCCGGTTTCCGCCGAGCCGGTGAGCGAGACCTTGGCCACGCGCGCATCCTCGACCAAAGCGCGGCCCACGGTGCCCGCGCCCTGGATCACGTTGATGACGCCCGGGGGGGCGCCGGCCTCGGTCAGGATCGCGGCGAGTTTCAGCGCGCAAAGCGGCGTCTGTTCGGAGGGTTTGAACACCATCGTGTTGCCGCAGATGAGGGCCGGTGCGGTCTTCCACGCCGCGACCTGCGTGGGGTAGTTCCACGCGCCAAGGCCGACGCAAACCCCCAGCGGGATGCGCATCGTATAGGCCCAGTCGGCGCCCAGCGGGATATGTTCGCCCGTCAGCGTGCCCGCCAGACCGCCGAAATATTCCAGCGCGTCGGCCGCCGAGGTTGCATCGGCGACCAGCGTTTCCGAGATGGGCTTGCCGGTGTCGAGCGTTTCCAGTTCCGACAATTCGCGATTGCGGACGCGGATGATGTCGGCGGCGCGGCGCAGGATGCGGCCGCGTTCGACCGGCATCAGCGCGGCCCAGGGACCTTGGGCGGCATGGGCGGCGGCAAGGGCCGCCTCGATCACGGCGGGGGTCGCCTCGTGGACCTGCGCGATGGTCTCGCCGGTGCCGGGGAAGATCACGGGCATGGGGGTGCCCGACGTATCCTCGATATAGGCGCCGTTCACGAAATGGCTGGCGGTCGGTTGGGCTTGCATCATTCCCCCCTTGGATAGCGTTGATTTTCCTCAAGAACGTTGAGGTCCATGTGGTTGCGCATGAAGCGTTCGGAGGCGGCGCGCAGCGGTTGGAAATCCCATGGGAAATAGGCGCCGTTGCGCAACGCCTCGTAGACGACCCAGCGCCGCGCCTGGCTTTCGCGGACGGCGGCGTCGAAACCCTCGAGGTCCCAGCGTTCGGCGGCCATCACGCGGAAGCGTTCCAACGTTGCGGCATGGGCGGGGTCATCAGCGAGGTTCACCCGTTCCTGCGGGTCGGCGTCGAGGTCGAAAAGCTGCTCGGGGTCGGCGGCGCAATTGGTGTATTTCCAGCGGTCTTGGCGCAGGGCGACCAAGGGCGTGATCGAGGCCTCGGCGGCATATTCCATCGCCACGGGGCTCTCGCGGCGGCGGCCACGAGCCAGCGGCACAAGGCTTTCGCCATCGGTCCAAGGCATCACCTCGGCCATCGACACGCCCGCGAGGTCGCAAAGCGTGGGACAGAGGTCGATGGTAGACACCGGATCGGTCACGACGCCCGGCGCAAGCCCCGGGGCCGCGATCATCAGGGGGACGCGGGCGGACCCCTCGTAGAAGTTCATCTTGAACCACAGCCCACGCTCACCGAGCATGTCGCCGTGATCGGAGACGAAGACCACGATCGCCTCTTGCCGCGTGCGGTCGAGCACGTCGAGAAGCCCGCCGATCTTGTCGTCGAGATAGGAGATATTGGCGAAATAGGCGCGGCGGGAGCGGGCAATGTCACCCTCGGTGATGTCGAAACTGCGCCAGTCATTGGCATCGAAGATGCGCCGGGCATGGGGGTCGTGATCTTCGTAGGGCAGGGCGGGCACGTCGGGCTGAAGGTGCCCGCAGTCCTCGTAAAGGTCCCAGTATTTGCGCCGCGCGACGTAAGGGTCGTGCGGATGGGTGAAGCTGACGGTCAGGCACCAGGGCCGGTCGTCCTTGGCCCGCGCGAGGTCATAGAGCTTTTGCTCGGCCATGAAGGCCACCTCGTCGTCGTATTCCATCTGGTTGGTGATCTCGGCCACGCCTGCGCCGGTGACGGACCCCATGTTGTGATACCACCAGTCGATCCGCTGCCCCGGTTTGCGGTAATCGGGCGTCCAGCCGAAATCGGCGGGGTAGATATCGGTCGTCAGGCGTTGCTCGAACCCATGCAATTGATCGGGCCCGACGAAATGCATCTTGCCCGACAGGCAGGTGTGATAGCCCGCCCGGCGCAGGTGATGGGCATAGGTCGGGATGGAGGAGGCGAATTCGGCCGCATTGTCATAGACGCCCGTGCGCGATGGCAGTTGGCCGGACATGAAGCTGGCGCGGGCAGGCGCGCAAAGCGGGCTTGCCGTGTAGCTGTTGGTAAAGCGCATCGACCGCGCGGCCAGTGCCTTGAGGTGCGGCGCATGCAGCCAATCCGCCGGTCCGTCGGGGAAGAGCGTGCCGGTCAGCTGATCGACCATGACGATGAGGATGTTGGGCTGGGTCACGATCGGTCTCCGATGGCGAGGGCAAGGTAGCGCTCGACCGTGGCGATGGCCGTTGCGGCGTCGGGCGGGCCTGCGGAGGCAAGCGCGTGGCGGATGTAGAGCCCGTCGATCAGAGCTGCGGCAGTCCGTGCGGCCGTGGTGGGGTCGGCGGCCAGCGGGCGCAGCGCATGGGTCAGGTTCGACACGAGGCGGCGCTGGTAGACGGCAAGAAGGCGCGCGGCCTGCGGCTGGGTCTGGGCGAGAACGTAGAAGTTGAGCCAAGCGGCCACCACTTCGGGGCGGAAGTTCTGGCCGCCGAAACTGGCCCGCACGATGGCCGACAGTCGGGCCTGCGGTGTACTGGCCCGCGCCAGTTCGCGCCGCGCCTCCGCCCCGAACTCGGACAGAATCGCCCGCATGGCGGCAAGGAACAGCTCGTCCTTGGAGCCGAAATAGTGATGTGCCAGCGCGCTGGACACGCCGGCGGCCTTGGCGATCTGGCTTACGGTCACGTCAAGAGAGCCCTTGCGCCCGATCTGCTCGATCGTGGCGTTGACAAGCGCGTCCATACGCAGTGCCATCATCCCCACGCGCGGCATCGGGTCTCCTTGATTGGTTGCATCGCCGCAAGAAACAGGTTTTTAATTGACTGGTCAATCAACAAAAAGACCAGAACAGGGAGGTACGACCATGATCCGACTGACTCGAGGCGCTGCAACTGCGCTTGCACTGACGCTGGCCGCCGGGGGCGCGACGGCGCAGGATGCCTGCGACACGGTGCGGTTCTCCGATGTGGGTTGGACCGACATCACCGCGACCACGGCGGCCACGACCGTTGTACTGGAGGCGCTGGGATACGACACGGCGATCCGCGTTCTTTCGGTGCCTGTCACTTATACCTCGCTGGCAAATGGCGACATCGACATCTTCCTTGGCAACTGGATGCCGACGATGGAGGCCGATATCGCGCCCTATCGCGACGCGGGCACCGTCGACACGGTGCGCGCGAACCTTGAAGGGGCGAAATACACGCTCGCCACCAACGCGCATGGCGCGGCTATGGGGCTCACGGATTTCAGCGACATCGCGGGCGCGGGCGACGATCTCGCGCGCCGGATCTATGGGATCGAGCCGGGCAATGACGGCAACCGCCTGATCCTCGACATGATTGCGGCGGACGCCTTTGGCCTTGATGCGGCGGATTTCGATATCGTCGAAAGCTCGGAACAGGGCATGTTGGCGCAGGTGGCCCGCGCGGTGGACCGGGGCGAGCCGATCGTGTTCCTGGCGTGGGAGCCGCATCCGATGAACGCCAATTTCGATCTGACCTACCTGACGGGCGGCGATGACTGGTTCGGGCCCGATCTGGGTGGCGCCACGGTCTACACCAACACCCGCGCGGGTTATGTCGAGGCCTGCCCCAATGTCGGACAGCTGCTCACCAATCTCGAGTTCACGCTGGCGATGGAGAACGAGATCATGGGTGCGATCCTGAACGACGGCGCCGATCCTGATGCGGCTGCAACGGCATGGATGACGGCCAACCCCGAGACCGTGATGGCTTGGCTGGATGGCGTGACCACCATAGACGGGGGCGATGCGAAGGCTGCGGTGTCGGCGGCGCTAGGGCTTTGAGTTCTTGACACGCGCCCGACCGGGCGGCGCAGGTCCCGTGCCCGCGCCGCCCGTGTGACGACTGGAAGGGTCCATGATGCTCAACTGGCTGACCACCTGCCGCGATGGCCTGCCCGAGGGGCTTGGCCCGCTGGAGGTGCTGACCACCTGCAAGATCCGCGTCAGCGACGCGGCCTCGAACGGGTTTGGCTGGTTGCAGCGCAATTTTTCGGGGTTCTTCGATGCGCTGGCCGATGCGCTGAACGTGATGATCGGCGCGATCCTTGCGCTGCTGCAGCAGCCGCCCAATACCGGCTGGATCTACGACCTGCGCCGGTCAGAGATCGAGTATCTCTATCCGCCGGGCTGGCATCCCTTCTTGATGACACTGATCTTCGTCGCGCTGGCCTGGTGGGTGCACCGGGGCTGGCGGATACCGGCGCTGGTGGCGGCGGGCCTCATGTTCATTATCAACCAAGGCTATTGGGAGGAGACCACCGAGAGCCTGACTCTGGTGCTGTCGGCCTGCGTGGTCTGCATGGGGCTGGGGGTGCCCATCGGCATCGCGGCGGCGCACCGGCCGAGGCTATACGCGGCGATGCGGCCGGTTCTGGACCTGATGCAGACGCTGCCGACCTTTGTCTACCTGATCCCGGCCATCGTGTTCTTCGGCATCGGCATGGTGCCGGGGCTGATCGCGACGGTGATCTTCGTGCTGCCCGCGCCGATCCGGCTGACGCATCTTGGGATTTCCTCGACGCCCATGGCGCTGATCGAGGCGGCGGATGCCTTTGGGGCGACGCCCCGGCAAAAGCTGTGGAAGGTCGAACTGCCCTATGCGACGCCGCAGATCATGGCGGGGCTGAACCAGACCATCATGCTGTCGCTGTCGATGGTGGTGATCGCGGCGCTGGTCGGTGCCGACGGTCTGGGCGTGCCGGTGGTGCGCGCGCTCAATCAGGTCAACACCGGGTTGGGGTTCGAGGCGGGGTTGATCATCGTGGTCGTGGCCATTGTATTGGACCGCCTGTTGCGGGTGAGCCGCCGATGACCGCCGCAGTGACGTTCCACCAAGTCTGCATCATGTTCGGGGATGATCCCGAACCCGCGCTGGCGCGGGCTGACGATGGCGCGAGCCGGGCCGAGATTCAGGGCGCCACGGGGCAGGTTCTGGGGGTCCACAATTGTTCGCTCGAGGTCGAGGAGGGGGAAATCCTTGTCCTCATGGGTCTGTCGGGGTCGGGCAAATCCACGCTCCTGCGTGCGGTCAATGCGCTGAACCCGGTGGTGCGCGGCCATGTGGAGGTGCGCGTGGGCGAGGTGATGGTGAATGTCACCGAGGCGCGCGGCGCGGCCCTGCGGCGGTTGCGGCAGACGGCAGTGACCATGGTGTTCCAGCAATTCGGTCTGCTGCCCTGGCGGAGCGTGCGCGACAATGTGGGTTTCGGGCTGGAACTGGCCGGTGTTGCGCCGGAGGAGCGGCAGGCCCGCGTCGCGCGCCAACTGGCGCTGGTCGGACTGTCGGATCGCGCCGGCGCGCTGGTGGGCGAATTGTCGGGCGGCATGCAGCAACGCGTGGGGCTGGCGCGCGCCTTTGCCACCGAGGCGCCGATCTTGCTGATGGACGAGCCGTTTTCCGCGCTCGACCCGCTGATCCGGTCGAAATTGCAAGACGAGCTGCTGGACCTGCAGCGCGACCTGAAGCGGACCATCATCTTCGTCAGCCATGACCTCGACGAGGCCTTCAAGATCGGCAACCGCATCGCCATCATGGAGGGCGGGCGGATCGTGCAATGCGGGACGCCGCGCGAGATATTCTCCAGCCCCGCGAACGGTTATGTGGCGGAATTTGTGGCCAACATGAACCCCTTGGGTGTCTTGACCGCGCGCGACGTGATGCAGCCCATGCCCTGCACCGGCGCGCGGATCGCGGCCGATCTGTCGGTGCGCGAGATCCTCAAACGCTTCGCCGAAAGCCCTGCGGCTTTGGCCGTGGATGACGCGGGCGAAGTGATCGGCACGGTCACGCCCGAAAGCGTGACCGCGCGGCTGGGAATGTGAGCCGCCTCAGAAAAACGCCTGCAAACCGGTCTGCGCGCGGCCCAAGATCAGGGCGTGCACGTCATGCGTGCCCTCGTAGGTGTTCACCGTCTCGAGGTTCTGGGCATGGCGCATGACGTGGTATTCCGCCATGATCCCATTGCCGCCGTGCATGTCGCGGGCCGCCCGCGCGATATCGAGCGCCTTGCCGCAATTGTTGCGCTTGATGAGGGAAATGACCTCGGGCGCGCAACTGCCCTCGTCCATCATCCGGCCCGCGCGCAAGGCGGCTTGCAGCCCAAGCGCGATCTCGGTCTGCATGTCGGCCAGCTTCTTCTGGAACAGCTGCGTCTGCGCCAAGGGCCGCCCGAACTGCACCCGGTCAAGGCCATACTGCCGCGCGCGGTGCCACGCATCCTCGGCCGCGCCCATAACGCCCCATGCGATGCCGTAGCGCGCGCGGTTGAGACAACCGAACGGCCCCTTGAGCCCCTCGACGCCCGGCAGCAGCGCATCCTCGCCCACGGCCACGTCCTTCATCACGATTTCGCCGGTTACGCTGGCGCGCAGGGACAGTTTCCCGCCGATCTTTGGCGCCGAAAGGCCCGGCATGCCCTTGTCCAGCACGAAGCCGCGGATCTTGCCGCCATGCGCCTCGGATTTCGCCCAGACGACAAAGACATCGGCGATCGGGCTGTTGGAAATCCACATCTTGGCGCCGTTCAGCACATAGCCATCGGCGGTTTTCTTGGCCACCGTCTTCATCCCCGCGGGGTCGGACCCGGCGTCGGGTTCGGTCAGGCCGAAACAACCGATGAGCGTTCCGGCGGCCAGTCCTGGCAGGTATTTCGCTTTCTGCGCCTCTGACCCGTAGGCGTGGATCGGATACATCACGAGGCTCGATTGAACCGACATCATCGAGCGGTAGCCGCTGTCGACGCGCTCGACCTCACGCGCGACAAGGCCATAGGTGACATAGCCCGCGCCAAGCCCGCCGTATTCCTCGGGGATGGTCACGCCCAGAAGGCCCATCGCGCCCATCTCGGCAAAGATCTCGGGGGCGACGCGTTCGTTCAGATAGGCGTCGGTGACGCGCGGCATCAGTTTGTCCTGCGCATAGGCCCGCGCGCTGTTGGCGACCATCCGTTCCTCTTCCGACAACTGCTCGGCGAGGTGGAAGGGATCGGCCCAGTCGAAAGGGGCAAGCGAGGGTCCGGTGTGGCGGCTTTGTCCGTCGGGCATGGCGGGTCTCCTGATGGGGTGGCTTGATTCATAGCATTTGCACCGGTTGTGCAACCCCGCGTCGCCCGGTAGCGTCGATCTCGCGCATCTGGCAGGGGGAGGGTCGCGATGGATCTTGGGCTGAGCGATCATGTGCGGCCGCTGGTCGAGGCCGTGCGCCGCATGGTGCGCGAGGAGATCGCGCCGCTCGACGCCGAGTTTCATGGCGAGGTGGGGCGTCATCCGTCGGGCGACCGCTTCGCGCTGACAGCCCGCCAGATCGAGATCCTGTCGGACCTCAAGGGCAGGGCGCAGGCGCGCGGGTTCTGGAATTTCTGGCTGACGGACAGCGACAAGGGCCATGGCCTGTCGACGGTCGACTATGCCTATCTGGCCGAGGAAATGGGCGCGGTCAGCCTTGCCCCTGAGATCTTCAATTGCAACGCGCCCGACACCGGCAACATGGAGGTGCTGGAACGCTACGGCACCGCGCCGCAAAAGGCGCGCTGGCTGCCCGGCCTGATGGCGGGCGAGAGGCGGTCGGCCTACCTGATGACCGAACCCGGTGTTGCCTCATCGGATGCCACCCAAATTTCGCTCAAATGCGAACGGCAAGGTGAAGACTACGTTCTAAACGGCGAGAAATACTGGGCGACGGGTGCGGGCGATCCGCGCTGTACGCTCTTCATCGTGATGGCCTGCACCGAGCCTGACGCGCCGAAACACGCCCGCCACACCATGCTTCTGGTGCCCGCAGACAGCGCGGGCATCGAAAAGATCCGCCCCATGCAGGTCTTTGGCCATGACGACGCGCCGCATGGACACATGCACATCCGCTTTACCGATGTGCGCGTGCGCCAAGACGCCGTGGTGCTGGGCGAGGGGCGCGGGTTCGAGGTGGCGCAGGGGCGGCTGGGCCCGGGGCGCATCCACCATTGCATGCGCGCCATCGGGCGGGCGGAATATGCCCTTGAACTGATGTGCAAAAGGGCGCTTGCGCGCGAGGCCTTCGGCAAGCCGCTGGCAGAACTGGGCGCGAATTACGACATCATCGCCAATGCACGGATCGAGATCGAGATGACGCGGCTTTTGTGTCTCAAGGCCGCGTGGATGATGGATCATGCAGGCGTGCGCGCGGCTCAGCCGTGGATTTCCAAGATCAAGGTTCAGGCCCCCTTGATGGCGCTCAAGGTCGTGGACGAGGCGATGCAGATCCATGGCGCGACCGGCCTCAGTCAGGATACGCCGCTGGCGGCGATCTACACCGATTTGCGCACGCTCAGGCTGGCCGATGGCCCGGATGCCGTTCACCGGCGGCAGGTCGCGCGGGCCGAGTTGCGCAAGTATTCGAACCTCGGGCGATGAGCCTTGATCTGGAGGCCGTGGCGCGCTGGATGGCGGGGCAGGGGATCGACATCCAAGTCCCTCTGTCGGCCGAGAAATTCAGTGGGGGCCAGTCGAACCCCACCTATCTTCTAAAGTCCGCGCACAAGGCTTGGGTGTTGCGGCGCAAGCCCGCCGGGGCGCTGCTGAAATCCGCCCATGCCGTCGAGCGGGAATTTCGCGTCCAGTGCGCGCTGGCCGGATCGGATGTTCCCGTGGCCCCGATGATTGCGTTGTGCGAGGATGCGGGCGTGATCGGATCGGCCTTCTACCTGATGGATCACGTTTCGGGGCGCTGTTTCGACGATCCCCGCCTGCTCGACGTTCTGATGGGCGAAAGAGCAAGCTACATCAACGAGATGGGGCGCGTTCTTGCGGCAATCCATAAAATTGATCTGACCGCCACAGGCCTGTCGGACTACGGCCCGCGCGGCAATTATTACCGCCGCCAGATCGACCGCTGGTCGCAGCAATATCGCGCGTCCGAAACCGGGGTGATCCTTGCGATGGATGGGCTGATGGCCGCGCTCGATGTCGCCTGTCCGCAAGATGACGGGCGCGCCACGCTGGTCCATGGCGATTACCGGATCGACAACCTGCTCTTTGCGCCCGACGCGCCACGCATCGCGGCGGTTCTGGATTGGGAGCTCAGCACCATCGGCCATCCCTTCGCCGATCTGGCCGCCGTGATCATGCAATGGCAGATGCCGCCGGGCGATCAGGGGCGGGGGTTGCGCGGCGTCGGCCGGGCCGCCTTGGGCCTGCCATCGGATGAGGTGGTCGTGGCCGCCTATTGCGACCGCATGGGGTTGGCGCGGATCGACAATTTCGGTTTCTACGTCGGTTTTTGCTTCTTTCGCATGGCCGCGATCTTGCAGGGCGTGAAGAAGCGCGCGCTTGACGGCACGGCCTCCGACCCCGAGCGGGGGCTGAGGCTGGGCGCGCTGGTGCCCGATTATGCCGCGGCCGGGTTGGAGGCTTTGGGCTGAACGATTGCTCAACAATTAGGCGGAAAGCGTGAAGTCTGTGCGGTTGTGTCCCGCACCCTGTAGACAGCGCGCGCGCCCTGCGCCCATGTGCCTCAAACCGGAGGATGACATGACCCTGCCAAAGCCCCTGTGGCGCGAGATGACCACGCGCGAATTTTCCCTGTCCGACACGTCGGACTGGATCGCCGTCCTGCCGATCGCGGCGATCGAACAGCACGGGCCCCATCTGCCCGTGGGCGTCGATGCGATCCTGGCCGAGGCGATGGTTGGCCGCGTTGTCGCGGCCCTGCCCGGCGATCTGCCCGCCACTTTCCTGCCGGTGCAACAGGTCTGCAAATCGAACGAACATATTGAATTTCCGGGTACATTGACCCTGACATGGGAAACCGCGATCAAGGTCTGGATCGAGATCGGGCAAAGCGTGGCGCGCGCGGGCGTCGCCAAGATGGTCATCGTCACCAGCCATGGCGGCAACATCCCCCCGATGGAGATCGTGGCCCGCGAATTGCGCCAGACCTTGGGCATGGCGGTGGCGACGACCTCATGGACACGTCTGGGCGGCGCGCGGGTCTATGAGTATCCCGAAGGACCGATGGTGGACATACACGGCGGCTTGTCGGAAACCTCGATGATGCTGGCCAGCCGCCCCGATCTGGTGCAGTCCGATTTCGTTGAGGATTTCGACAGCCGCCAGACTGCGCTGCGACAGGGCTCGGCCAAGCTGGCCTATCATATGGCCGAGGCCAATCTGGCCTGGCTGTCCAATGACTTGAACCCCAAGGGCACCGTCGGCGACGCATCCGCCGCGACGGCCGCACTGGGCGAAGTCGATCTGAGTGCGCAAACCGATGGCTTCATCGCGCTTTTGCGGGATATGGCGCGGTATCGGCTGGAACGGTGATCGTGGACATGCAGTCGGTTTGGCACGAACTCAGTGGGCTACCGCCGGAATGTTTCTTCATGTCATGCATTACAAGTGCTTGTCCGTAGCCCGCCCACCCTACCGCCGACATGCGCGCCCCATGCTCACCCGCCTGATCTGGCTTGCGTCGATCCTACCTGCCCGGTGGCCTGATCTGCATGGCACCTTTTTCCGATGTGGGTGCCCGGAAAGGCTTCTCGGCGGCTTGCGGGATCGACCCGGCCTGCCTTGCGGCAGCACGGAAATGACCTCCCGCCCTTGCAGCCCCCCCCACCCGCAACTAAGACTGAAGGGCAACACGCGAAACGCATTCGAGGCAGGCCGCCATGATCGATCCGACACAGCAATACATGAACCTTGTGCCCATGGTGGTCGAGCAGACCAGCCGCGGCGAACGGGCCTATGACATTTTCTCGCGCCTGCTCAAGGAGCGCATCATCTTCGTCAACGGGCCGGTCCATGACGGGATGGCCACATTGGTCGTGGCACAGCTTTTGCATCTGGAGGCGGAGAACCCGTCGAAGGAGATCTCGATGTACATCAACTCGCCCGGCGGATCGGTGATCGCAGGGATGAGCATCTACGACACGATGCAATACATCAAACCCAAGGTGTCGACGCTGGTCTGCGGACTGGCGGCCTCGATGGGGTCGGTGATCGCTTTGGGTGGCGAGAAGGGCATGCGCTTTTCCCTGCCGAACTCGGAATTTCTGGTCCACCAGCCCTCGGGTGGCAGCCAGGGCACGGCAGAGGATATCTTGATCCAGTCGCGCCACATCGAGGCGACACGCGAGCGGTTCTACCAGCTCTACATGCGGCACACCGGCCAGGATTACGATACGGTGCGCCAGGCGCTGGACCGCGACAAGTGGATGACACCCGAGGAAGCCAAGGCATGGGGCCACATCGACGAGATCGTCGCGACCCGCAAGACCGACGCGGCCGAGGGCAAGTGAGCGCCCAGATCCCTTCGATCACAGGGCTGTTCCCGCGCCGCGATCCGGGGGAATTTGACATTGTGATGACTGCCCGCCTGTTCTAGGCTTTCCAGAGATTTCGGCCCGGGGTTTGCCCGGGCCCGGGGCCACGCGGGTCCCGAATGACCGATCAAGGTGGACGATATGGCGACTTCATCCGGCAGCGACTCGAAAAACACGCTCTACTGCTCGTTTTGTGGCAAGAGCCAGCACGAGGTCCGCAAACTGATCGCCGGGCCGACGGTTTTCATCTGCGATGAATGCGTCGAGCTGTGCATGGACATCATCCGCGAGGAAACGAAGACCTCGGGCCTCAAATCCTCGGACGGCGTGCCGACCCCGCTGGAGATCTGCGATGTGCTGGATGATTACGTCATCGGCCAGATGCATGCCAAGCGCGTGCTGTCCGTCGCGGTCCATAACCACTACAAACGGCTCAACAATTCGGGCAAATCCGACATCGAATTGTCCAAGTCGAACATTCTGCTGATCGGCCCGACTGGCTGCGGCAAGACGCTTCTGGCGCAGACCTTGGCGCGCATCCTTGATGTGCCCTTCACCATGGCCGATGCGACGACCCTGACCGAGGCGGGATATGTGGGCGAGGATGTGGAAAACATCATCCTCAAGCTTTTGCAGGCCAGCGAATACAACGTCGAGCGCGCGCAGCGCGGCATCGTCTACATCGACGAGGTCGACAAGATCACGCGCAAGTCCGACAACCCGTCGATTACGCGGGATGTGTCGGGCGAAGGTGTGCAGCAAGCGCTGCTCAAGATCATGGAGGGCACGGTCGCCAGTGTTCCCCCGCAGGGTGGGCGCAAGCATCCGCAGCAGGAATTCCTGCAGGTCGACACGACCAACATCCTGTTCATCTGCGGCGGCGCCTTTGCGGGCCTCGACAAGATCATCGCGCAGCGTGGCAAGGGTAGCGCCATGGGCTTTGGTGCCGATGTGCGCGACCCGGCGTCGAAGACCGTGGGCGAGTATTTCAAGGAACTGGAGCCCGAGGATCTGCTGAAATTCGGCCTGATCCCGGAATTCGTCGGCCGCCTGCCCGTGATCGCAACGCTCGAGGATCTGGACGAGCCCGCGCTGGTCACCATCCTGACCGAGCCCAAGAACGCGCTGGTCAAGCAATACCAGCGCCTGTTCGAGCTCGAGGACGTGAAGCTCAAGTTCACCGACGATGCGCTGAAAGCCATCGCCAAGCGCGCCATCGCCCGCAAGACCGGCGCGCGCGGCCTGCGCTCGATCATGGAAGACATCTTGCTCAACACCATGTTCGACCTGCCCAGCACCGAAGGCGTGCAAGAGGTCGTGGTGAACGAGGAAGCCGTGACCTCGGACGCGCAGCCGCTGATGATCTATGCGGAGCGCAAGAAAAAGGACGAGCCGGCGACCGCCGGATAACCTTGCGATCGTAACTTACCTTGCGGCCTCACCCATCGGTGGGGCCGTTTGTCTTTCAGATGTCACCGCAGCCAGAGTTTCTCGCGCTTGAGCGTGTTGCGGATCACCTGTTCCTTGCGCGGCAGGTTCGCCCGGTCGAACAGCGCGCGCGCCTTGGCGCCCTTGCCCTGATAGATCATCCGCTTGATCGGGTCGTAGCCCTTGAGGACCTTCTTGATCTTGTTGGGGGCGCTGATGCGTTCGAGCGTGTCGATCACGCGCTGATCTTCGCGCGCATAGGCCAAGGGCAGGACGCGATAGTGGCAGGAATGGCTGCCATCGAGAAAGCCCGGGGCGAGCGCGTCGCGCCCGCCGCCCAGCCCGTGGATGACCAGCGGCAGGGCGATCTGGTCAAGCCAGGGGTCGAGCGACTGGCACACCAATTCCGCCGGGCGGTCGTCGCGGATCGACCGCGCGTAGTCGAGAAAGCGCCGCCCGAATTCCGCCGGGTCGCGGTAATAGAAGAAGCCCGCGTTGAAGTAGAGGTAGCGCCGCCAGTATTCGTCGGGCCAGTTGAGGTCGAGCGTGGTTTCGAAATCGAGCCCGAACCGGTCGTAGAGCGATTTCCAGGTCGCGGTGTAGCCGGGGCCGTAAAGTTCGATCTCGGGCCATGTGCCTTCGACGCGGCGCGAGGCCGAGGGGCGGTCGAAATCGAAGGGCACCTCGGTCAGGTCGCCGGTGATGAGCGTGTCGGTGTCGAAGAACACGAAGGGTTCGCCGGCGGGCAGCGCGGACAGCATCTCGATCTTGTTGCCATAGGGGTAGCTGTCGCCGAAATGGTGGCTCTCGAAGGGCAGGATCGTCGCGCCTAAATCCTCGGTCAGAAGGCTCCGCAGGGCCGTATCGGATATCCGGGGGTCACGCGACCAGCGCGGGCCGGGTTGCGGCTCAGCGATCAGGAACTTGCCGGGAAAGGCCGGGTTGAAGGCACGAAAGGACGCAGCAAACAACACGGCCTCGTATTCCAGCCGCCCCGCCTGCGCCACGATCACGATGTTGAAGGGCTGCGGAGGGGAAGCCGCTGGCGGGTCTTTCAGGGCTGTGGGCATGGTCTTGCGGGGCCTACGGGGCATGGTCAACAGACCCTAGCCGCCCCGCACAAGGCGCGCCAGTCGTCTCAGGCACCGCGCATGCGGAAGACGGTGACCACGGTGCGCCAAAAGATCCACAGGTCCAGCCGCAGACTTGCTTGCCGGATATAGATCAAGTCGGCTGAAGTCTTGAGACGCGTTGCGTTCAGCCCGGCGGCGTAGCCATGTTTGATCTGGGCCAGACCGCTTATGCCCGGCCGCACATTGTGCCGCGCCCGGTAGCCGGGGATCACGCGCACGTAATGGCAGGCGTGGCGAAAATAATCGGGGCGTGGCCCAATCAGGCTCATCTCGCCCCGGTAGACATTCCAGATCTGGGGCAATTCGTCGAACCGCGACCGCCGCAGAAGATTGCCCAGAAGGGTGATGCGCTCCACCTCGATCGGGTCGTCCGGGCCGCGCATGCCCCGCGGTTGCACGAACATCGAGCGGAACTTGTAGGCGCGGAACGGTTTGCAATCGCGGCCCATGCGTTTTTGCACATGGATAAGCGGGCCCTTGTTGATGAACGGATTGAGAACCAACAGCGCAATTGCCACGATAAGGGTGGCGGGCAGCAAGACGATGGTCGCAAACACCAGGTCAAACGCACGTTTGCTGACCATGTAGACTAGGTCGCCATTGCCCGATTGCGCTGCGGCGGCTTTTGACGGTGCAACCAAGGGTGCAACGAAATCCCTGTCATCCGGAACAATAGTCATCAGCATCCTCTGGCGCGACCCGGTAGCAGCCCCAAAGTCAGCCCGTCAACCTTAGTGTCTGCATCGTGGTCGGACAAGCGCGGTCGGCCCGGCAAGGGCCGCGACCGGCACGAAAACGCTCGCAAAGTTAACACCTTTTCCGTGCCGCGGCGAAATTGCCGCAAGGTTGGGCAGGAAACGCATGACTGCGGCCGATCCGACGACACAAGGCGCACGAATCGACACGGATAGTGTGATTTTGAGGGGGGATGGTGGGCGACCCTGGAATCGAACCAAGCATCGCTTCTACTTGTATGAATTATATATTATAATCAGTTACTTATGAAAGGCATCGGATCGACATAATGTTAAATTGTAGCGAAATATCCATCATTTGTAGCGAAAATAGTGCATGTAAGTTGGTGCCACGCCGTTCATTGAAGGAGACGTTGATCTTGGAAAGGGATTTGTCTTGCTCTTCTGTCTAAACGTTTGCGCCATTACCTTCCAATTGGCTGAGATGGCCGTCACGCCCCCGATGGTCCTTACAATTCTCGCTACCATCCGCCACCTACGGACGCCAATCTAATGATTTCGAGAATTATACTCGTGACCTAGATCCAGACCCAAACTGAATCAGAGCTAGAGAACAGGTCTGTTTCTCGGCTGAAACACAGCAACGAAAGATAAAGATTATCCTAAAACTAAAAAAAGCCGCGCAAAAGATAAAAAAATATTCTCGTTTTCTACCAATGCAAACCAATGAAAGATTGTGCTAGCGGTCCGATCAAGTAATCTTGGGTGCTCAATCTGAGCACTTGGGGAATCTCAACTAAATGCGCTTGAAATCATTGCTCTCTAAATCTGAATATCTGGCTGACAACACCAAACTTTCGCATGAGATAACGCTTGGGCCTGAAATTATTCGAGATAATTACAGGAAAGTTGAAAGTCGAGATCTTGATATTGAAAATCACCCAAGCTTTAGCGCTAAGATCCACCAAAGGATGATCGATTTTCATACAAAGGGCGCTGACACTGCAACGCTTTTAGCAGATAAGCTCGCAGTAAAAGATTATGTTCGGAGTCGTGTCGGCAAAGAATTTATCCCTTCAGTAATTTGGCAAGCACCCAGATTAACATATAATTACTTTGTAGATATGCCAAAGCAAGGAATTCTAAAGTGTAACGAAGGCTGCAGGAAGAACTTAACGCTACGAGAGAATCAGAATTATAACAGCTTAAAAAAAGAAACCGATGATTGGCTTGACAACAGTTATTACTGGTTTCGTCGCGAGTATCAATATTATAACATTGCAAGTGAATTGTTTGTGGAGGAAGGCATCGATGATGGCCATCCAGATGGACCTATTGATTATATTTTTTATTGTTTTGATGGAAAAGTGCAGCTCATTCAAACAGGGAGCAGATCACATACTGTTCACAGTTTCTTCACGAGAAACTGGGAAAAACTAAATCTCACATATCGGAAAATTTATGAGGCGCCATTGCTCCCCCTACCAAGCAGATTGGGCCAAATGATCGAAGTTGCAGAAGCACTTTCGCATGGTATCGATTTTATTCGAGTAGACTTGTACCAGGCCAGAGAGAGAGTACTCTTTGGCGAAATGACGCTTACTCCGCGTGCGGGTGACATCCAATTCACTCCGTCTGAGTGGAATATGAAATTGGGGCAATTGTGGAACTACAGGTATCAATTCTAAAATGACAAAAAAATTGCTTGATATTGGTGATAAATGGAATGTGCATGCTGGTTTCCAGTATGGTGCATCCACTCAGACTATATCCGGGAGCCTTTATGTTGCGCGAAAAACGGTACAACGAGAGAAATTTAGATCCGTTGTAGGGCAAAAAATATTCAACATATTTCATAATTTCAGCGCTCTAGAAGGAGATCTAACTGAAGCGGATCTGCTTGAAGCAATATTTACGATTGAGCAACATTTTCAACAGCCGACACCCAAGCGTGGTTATTTGATAAGTAAAATCCAGGTTTTCAACGGCATCAACTATTTTGTCAGCCTTCAAACCTTCAATGTTTCTAGAACGCTAAAAATCCTCAAGTATATCAAGCAGTGCTGCATGTTTTTGAGCTCTCCCAAAAATCTACAGAACTTTGAAAAGGCTACAAGGGAGTTCGTAGAGCTTGCGGAAAGAGAGCGAAGCAGAAATTCGATTTCTGTTAATAATTCAAGAATTGTCCAATTTGCAGATTCCTCTAGTATCCCTTATAGACTCGACGGGCAAGATATCGTTAGAGTTGGCTCTGGGCGGCACTCGCATATTTTTAAAAGCACTATTACGCAATCAACGTCTGGCCTTGGTGTCGTTGATGCATCCTCAAAAGCTAGGACTGGACAATTGCTTGAGCGACATTTTTTACCGGTGCCGCGCAAATCTATCGCTACGGATTTAGCGCAAGCGCAAATGCAAGCTCAAAAAATTGGTTTTCCAATTGCAATTAAGCCAGATGATGGCAAGCAGGGTCGTGGAGTGACAGCGCCAGTCACCCACAAAAAGGATTTAGCAGTAGCGTTTGAGAGCGCTGTAAGGCATGGAAAGCGGGTGGTAATTGAGCAGTTTGTACCCGGTAAAGACTATCGAATTACAGTTGATAGCGGTAAAATCATCAAGGCGATCGAGCGGAGACCTGGCAGCATAACTGGCGATGGAATTCGTACTATTAAAGAAATTTTAGATGACGAATTAACTGACTTTAGAAAAGGTTTAAAAAAAGGCAAGCCAGTTCTTCTTGACGACGAAGCTAGCCACTTAATAAAGCAAGCAGGCTACACATTGAATACTGTATTAGTGGATGGACTAGAAGTCGTTCTCCGACGTAGAGCAAATATGTCCACAGGAGGAACCGCTTATGACGTGTCTGAACTACTACATCCCGACAACGCAAAGCTGGCTATTCGTGCCGCTGAGGCTCTAATGCTTGACATAGCGGGTGTTGACTTGATTGCTGAGGACATCTCACGATCATGGCGAGAAACAGATGTTAAGATTTTGGAAGTAAATGCGCAACCTCAGATATCGCCTCAGTTTGTTCCTGATGTGTACAGAGATATTATTATGCCCCGGTTAAAAGGCGGCACGCGAGCTCGTGTGGCTTTGTTTGTTACCGACGATTGGACAGCAGATGTTCAAAGTGCATTTGAAGTTCTTAAGCATAGCCTTCGAACAGAGTGGGGTGTGATGGTGGAGCAGGATAGAGAAGGCTTGTTCCGTTCGGGGCAATGGATCGCTCAGCCCGTGCAGTCCGGCTTAAAATTTGTCCAGAACGCAGAATGGGATCAGTCGATCGATGGGATTTTGGCCTGCCCAAGCTACGATGAACTTGCAAGACATGGAATGCCGGCGCAATTTGTTGATCGCATACTTTTCTATGCGACGAGAGCATCTGATGTAAATACTAACATTGCGAAAATTCTGGAAATACTATCAAAAACAGCGGACCATGTCGTTGAAAAAGACATTAAAGTCTCAATAGTAGGAGGTAATTTATCAGACCAACTTATTGCTGAGGGGAGGAAAGTTGGCTTTCGGTTATACCAAGCGAATACTAGCTGATAACAACTTATGGGAGAGTGATTTTCTAAGCTTGTTTGGATTGAATGAGATGCGGCACCACGTTGTGAAAGTTGGGGGTACTTTTTGTGAAAAAAATGGAAGATAACATGATCGCAATCACTGCTTTTTTTGCGCCGCCTGAGCAAACAATAAGAAAATATAATTTTCTGATTTTTCAGAAACATCTTCAGATTCCTCTTATTGTGGTTGAGTGGTCGCCAGAAGGTATTTTTCACATTCGGGAGGATGAGTGTGATCACTTAATTCAGATAACGAGTGGTTCCATTCTTTGGCAAAAAGAAGCATTATTGAATATTGGCATCATGAAAGCTCGGGCGTTAGGATATGATAAAGTTGCGCTCCTCGATGCGGACATCGTTTTCTTAGAGCCTAAGTGGGCTGAAGTGGTCTCTGAGACTCTAGATGATAATTATCTGGTCCAATGCTTTAATGAAGTGCGTTATCTCCCTGAAACTGGTCAAATAAATTTGATGACAATTAATCAAATTTCAGGGATAGAATCACAAATGCAAGTTCCTTCTCTGTCATTTGTAAATAGGCTAGGGTTGCAGCAACTTTTTGCGAAAAGAGACATGGATGATAGGCCGCTCGAAGCGTTAGGTACCAACCTATTGGGGAATCCAGGACTGGCTACAGCCATAAATATAGGAAAGCTTTCATTTAAACTATATGATGCAAATATTGTTGGAGCAGGAGACCTGGTGATGTTTTCCGCCGCAAATGGTTTGCTAGATGAACTTTTTGAAGAACGCTCTTTTTCCAATGCACACAAGGAACACATAATTTATTGGGCTCAAAGTAATGAAATTATCAATAGTAGATTTGGATGTTGCGATTTGTGCTTAGCTCATCTGTGGCACGGCGATGGGGAGTCTAGAAGTTATCTGAAACGTTTTGAAATTTTATCATCTAGAAATTTTAATCCTATCGATGACATTAAAAAAAATTCATCGGGATTACTCGAATTTACTGAATATGGAGGTCGGTTGATTTGCCCTGTAGGTGAGTATATGGATCGCAGGAAGGATGGCTAGAAAAAATGATACCTATTGTTATAAAGCCACGCGGTCGTTTGGGTAATTTAATGTTTCAGTTAATGTTGGCATTAAAAATCCAAGAGCGCTTAGATTGCAAAAGTGAAATATTTGGAATATCAATACCAGAATGGAATATTTTTAAAGAACGGGGGCCGGCGCTAAAAAACCCTTTGTTATTGAGTGGACACACATTTGATCTTGACGAGGTGTGTTATCTGCTTCGCTCAGGCGCTGTAGATGGAGTGCTGATAAACGGTTGGGGCATGAGGGTTGAATATTATGGTGATCCACGTTTATATAATCAAATTTTCCCTCCGCAAAAACAAGAATCATTCTTTGGTGACGATGTAATTTTGGTCAATGTAAGGGCCGAAGATATAACATCAGGCCGGTATCGAGGTTATTACCCCTTGCCGTTAGATTACTACGAAAAAGTAATTCGCGAAAGTGGTCGACACCCAGTTTTTTTTGGTCAGCTAGATGGTCAATCCTATATAGATATTCTTAAGGAGCATTTCTCAGAAGCAGAATTCTTGCCACAAGCTTCACCTATAGTCGATTTTGGAAGGCTGCGCTCTGCAAAGCACGTTTGTTTGTCGATTAGTTCTTTTGCTTGGCTTGGAACATGGTTGTCGTCTGTAGCTGAAACAATACACATGCCGGTAGCTGGGATTTTTGATCCAAGGCCTGGCATTCAAAATCTTATTCCCGCGAATGATCCGCGTTATCACTATTGGGAGGTGAAAATTCCTTCAATGAAGGAAAGATCTAAAATTGACTCTATGCTGTGGATTTCAAATTATTCTGGATCTCGAAAAATTGAAAAGCGAATGTTGCATAGCATTATTGCAGCTGGGGCTACAAGAAGGGTAAACAATAAGGTATTTCAAGAATTTATTAATAGAAGCGCGCCGGGTAAATGATCATTTAATTTTTTTATTATCTATTTTGTCGATTCGTTTTAAGAGATTCTAATTTAACCATCGGCATGGCACATCTCGATGCCGACGGGATGTTGCATCCACGTCATGAACAGTGTTGCTCTTTCGTCATCACAAATTTAATCTTTAACTAAGGATCTGGTGATTTTGAGGTTAGATTTAGAAAGATGACAAAACGCGCACTAATTACCGGTATCACGGGTCAGGACGGCTCTTACCTCGCCGAATTTCTCCTTGAAAAAGGCTATGAGGTGCATGGGATCAAGCGCCGCGCGTCTTTGTTCAACACGCAGCGGATCGACCATATCTACGAGGATCCGCATAACCCGAGCCCCAATCTGAGGCTGCATTACGGCGACCTGACGGACAGCTCCAACCTGACCCGGATCCTGTCCGAAGTGCAGCCCGAAGAGGTGTATAATCTCGGCGCGCAAAGCCATGTGGCCGTCAGCTTTGAAGCGCCCGAATATACGGCGGATGTGGACGCCATGGGAACGCTGCGCCTGCTTGAGGCGATCCGTTTTCTGAAGCTTGAGAACAAGACGCGCTTCTACCAGGCCTCGACGTCCGAGCTTTATGGTCTAGTGCAGGAAGTCCCGCAGCGCGAGACCACGCCTTTCCACCCGCGCAGCCCCTATGCCGTCGCCAAGATGTATGCCTATTGGATCACGGTGAACTATCGTGAGGCATATGGCATCTATGCGTGCAACGGCATCCTGTTCAACCACGAGAGCCCCCGCCGCGGCGAGACATTCGTGACTCGCAAGATCACGCGCGGCCTTTGCAACATCGCTCAGGGTCTTGAGACCTGCCTTTACATGGGCAACATCGACGCCTTGCGCGACTGGGGTCACGCAAAGGATTATGTGCGGATGCAGTGGATGATGTTGCAGCAGGACGCGGCGGACGATTTCGTCATCGCCACGGGTGTGCAATATTCGGTCCGGGAATTTATTCAGTGGACGGCCCGGGAATTGGGCATCACGCTGGAATTCACCGGCACGGGTGTCGATGAGATCGCGACCGTTGCGGCCGTGACCGGATACCGCGCGCCCGCGGTGAAACCCGGTGACGTGATCATGAAGATCGTTCCGCGCTATTTCCGCCCGGCCGAGGTCGAGACCCTTCTGGGTGACGCCACGAAAGCCAAGGAAAAGCTTGGCTGGGTGCCGGAAATCACGGCACATGAGATGTGTGTGGAGATGGTTGCAGAAGATCTGAAAGCCGCGCGGCGGCATAGGCTTTTTCGTGAGAACGGTCTTGATCTTCCGGTATCGCTGGAAGGCTGAAGGGGTGGCATGTGAGAACCTATGTAGCAGGGCATCGCGGCATGGTAGGTGGCGCGGTGATGCGTCAGTTGCAGGCGCGTGGCCAGACGGTCATCACCCGCACCCATGCAGAGCTTGACCTGACCGATCAGCAAGCCGTGCGCGACTTCATGCAAGCAGAGCGTCCGGATGCCGTAGTTCTGGCGGCGGCCAAGGTCGGGGGTATTCACGCCAATAACACCTACCCGGCCAGTTTCATTTATGAAAACCTGATGATCGAGGCCAATGTCATCCACCAAGCCTTCGAGGCCGGTGTGATGCGGCTTCTGTTTCTTGGATCATCCTGCATCTATCCGCGTGCCGTTCCGCAGCCTATGCGCGAAGAAGCTCTTCTGACCGGCGTGCTGGATCCGACGAATGAACCCTACGCGATCGCCAAGATCGCCGGTATCAAGTTGTGCGAAAGCTATAACCGGCAGTATGGCACGGATTACAGGTCCGTCATGCCGACGAACCTCTATGGTCCCGGTGACAATTTTCACCCCCAGAACAGCCATGTCTTGCCTGCCCTGATGCGCCGCTTTCACGAGGCTGTCGAAACAGGGGCCAACGAGGTGGTGATCTGGGGATCGGGCAAGCCGATGCGCGAGTTTCTGCATGTGGATGACATGGCGGAAGCCTCGCTTTTCGTAATGGATCTGGATGTGGTGACCTACCGCCAGAACAGCGATCTCATGTTGAGCCATATCAACGTCGGAACGGGCGAGGATGTGACCATTGCCGAACTCGCCCGGATCATCGCCGATGTCACAGGCTTTGAAGGACGGATTTCCTTTGACCCCAGCAAACCGGATGGCACGCCGCGCAAACTGCTCGACGTCTCACGCCTAACGCGCCTCGGCTGGCAAGCCCAGATCGAGCTGCGCCAAGGTGCAGCCGAGACCTATCGTTGGTATCTCCAAAACATTGCCGACTTGCGCTTCTGAACTTGTCACAAAAGCCATCGGCATCATCCATCCTGTTCCCCTCTGCCGCAGCCAGCACCATGGTCAGTCCTGACCGTCATCCTATGGGGCTATGCGCATGCTGAAGAAGCACTATTGGGTGGTAACTACCCTTCCTGATGCCAAAGGCGCATAGCAGTTTCTTAACGATTTTTACGTATGACCTGACTTGGCGTTTGGCTGTGAATGACTATTTTAATATGGTGGTTATGTTTACCGATGCTGCCGCCCTTACAAAAACTTTAGGAGATAAATGACTAAGATTCAGGAAAAGATCAAAACTGCTTTCGACCAGCTGGAGGAAGCAATGAAAGCGCAACAACACCTTGATGAAGGCAAAATTGACGAAGTGCTTGCGCTTACTGCCCAATGCTCAAAATTCTGGCGTGTACTGGATGATGAACACCGTGATTTTTTGAATGCTGTTCGGTTCGCCATTGAAGCCAAGATGCAGTGGAAATGAACATGCAGATCATTCAATGCAAAAAATGTCGATATTTGATCTGGAACCTTGGTGTGGGTCAGGGGATTAGATGTTCAAACCGCCAAAACTGGTCAGGTGATCGTCCTCCACAAATTGGCGAAGTCATTTCCTGCAAGTTCTATCAAGAAGAAGCATCAGTCGCCCACAAACCGTAACATTTTACCTTACCCTAATGATAAATTTTATGATATACATATTCTGTAGCAAATGAATAGGTTTTGCCTTTTTGCTACATCCTGCATCAAACATCTAGAATTAAATGAAACAAACATGGGGGATCCATGAAGATAGGCTATCGGCGTGTGTCAACTATTGAACAAAACCTTGATCGACAAGAATTTGGTGACGTTGACAAGGTATTTGAAGAAAAGCTTTCTGGCGCTACTGCGAAAGATCGACCAGCCCTTCAACAGATGATCGAATTTGCCCGTGAAGGTGATGAAGTTCTTGTGTGGTCTATTGATCGGATCGCACGGGATTTGCGGGATCTGCAAACAATCGTTCAGACCTTGGTTGATAAGGGTGTGACTGTTTGCTTTATGTCTGAACGCTTGACCTTTAGTGCCGCCCAAGATGATCCCTTTGCCAAGCTTCAACTTCACCTGATGGGTAGCTTTGCCGAATTTGAACGTGCCATCATCCGCAAACGCGTTGCTGAAGGCGTAGCTCAAGCGAAACTTCGTGGGGTCTATAAGGGTCGTCCGCCTTCAATAGATGCAAACAAGATCCGTGATCTACGGCAACAAGGTCTTGGCGCGACCAAGATTGCTGAACAGTTGAAGATCAGTCGTGTATCTGTCTACCGCGCACTTAAAGCCGCTTAGATGGCGATACTTCCCAATTATGGGACAACAGCCCATGAAGCACACACGGCTTGTACGGTGGATTTCATGGGCCGTGATGGCAACCCGAATACGAAACCGGACAACATTATAGGCGGATTGAATGACACAGATTTGGGACGATCCCGATGTGACCACACCTGACAACAAAATTCCACACCCGAACAGTTTGAACGACAAGCTGTCCGTTGACCAGATCCTCGAAATGGCAAAACTGCTTGGACAGCTACATGATCGGTTTGTGACAGATGACACCAAACCTGTTGCATGGCCTGAATGGCAATCCTTCATGCGCATGTCATATGATCTTGGCTTTGTCTGTCGTGATGCAACTGATCGTATGGATGATGAAACGCCTATAGGGGACTTCATCACTATGATGATCAAGGACAAGACACGTGTGGGGTCGCTGTCACTTCGTCAAATGCGCCAGGTCATCCACTACATTGTGCGATCAGAACGCCATGGTGACGGTGGCGGTGATCGTGGTGCAGGAACCCTCTACAAATTTGTTGAAAATGGACTTGCTGACGCCTTCGCTGGACGTCTGAACGGAAACCCATAGGAAAGGATATCAATGGGAAAAGGCCGCAAGCGGAAAGATGCAGAACGCAAAGCTGCACAAAAATGGGTGTTGGTCTATCTGGACGCCTATGCCTTTGCCGAACCAGCTATCGTATCAGACCCCATGTCATATGATGACGCCATGATAGCATTGGAAAAAGCAAAGAAATCAGAAGGTCCAGATGGCTTTGACAGCTTCGAAATCTGGCCTGCACCAACTATAAGTAGCAAAGACCATCACACAGCTACTACAAGGGCCTTACAGGCGGTCTAGCGCATCAGCTAGGGCATGACCCAAACCCGATTCCAGCATATCCCACACACAACCCCCGCCAAATTGGGATCCACCATCGTTCCAGCGTTCACATCTGATGATATGATGAACGACATGCCGTAGCTGTTGACCTGTAAGGGTCTGAACAAGTTGGGGATGAAATTCAAGCTGTTGAACTAAAGCATCGATGGAACCACCATCATCGACCTGTTGTTCAAAGTCGCTACATACAAACCCACAAACATATGCGGCATCGATGAAGGCAGAAAATTCTGGCCAATTAACAGGCTTGCACTTGGACGTGTCATAAACTTTGTCATACCGTCCAAGAAGGCTTCGTAAAATCTGTTTGAAATAATCGATCTGAATGCGCTTCAAGGGATCATGCTTGGAAAATAACGCATCATCTATATTCATGAAGATCCCTTTTACTTGCGCATCACTATATCATAATCAAACCACCTGATCCATATAGATCAAAATACTTTAGCGAACCCATGTGTTCTTTCGGCTACCCAAAGATTCAAGCTTCGTAATGTGATCACGAATAGCTTCGCGGACCATTTCTGATCGTGACTGACCTGTATCCCTATAGGAATCAAGTTCTATCAACAAGTTTGTGTCGACAAGGACATGGATGGGTGAATATGATTTCATAGGAATGTTCCTTTATTTTGATCGCAAAGCTGACGCTTTACTAGTGTGTCAAAGATTGAATCTGATCGTTTTATAGCTTTTTCATCAAGTAAAAGGTCATGCGGAAAAACGCTTGGCTGACATTTTGTTAGATGAAGTTTATTAGATATCAAGTCAGCCTTTATCGAATATGATACCAACTTACCCAATGGAAATCTGTATTCGTACTTGCTAAGCTTCTTCCGTGACTGATCATCATATATTGTCCACCAAAAATACTGCCTATACTGGTTTTTATTTATATCTTCGCGTTCAAACTTCGTTTCATTCAAATCAGCTAAGTGATAAGCGTAGCTACGCATAAGATAATAAAATCTTCGCTGTAGTTTATCCCATAGCGAACTAGAAAATACAATAATTACATGGTAGTGGGGTTCATATGGATTAATCATTGTAGATCTATCAACATTAAACTTTCTAGTTCCTTCAACATCACCAGCTACTAGCATCGAAATTTGATCACTTCTGATATCGACCTTAAGATCGCGAACGGCATATAAGAACTTCCTGTAAACTTGTAGCTTGAAGTTTTCATACCTTTCCATATTGGATACTTTGATTGAAACCATTAGACATCTGTTTTCAATACCTGTAATCTTCATTTGGTTTGAAAATAATCTTGATGTCGTCCACGCCACAATCTGATCCTGAATCGACAAGTCTTTTGATTTGGCTTTATGCTTGAACATGTTCTTTGATGTAGATATTGTATCGTTGTTTGATAATTCGTTTTTCATTCTTAATCCTTTCAATAGATAATAACCCTAAAAGACAATAGTAGGCTAAATACGGTATTTTAACACCGCATCATTTACGCTAGTTCTGGCTGACCCATAGTTCAGTACCATGCTTGACGCATAGGTTTGATCCAAATTTGCCGCAGCACTCGGACGTATGTATTTATAAGCCGAAATCTTACGCTGATGCAAAAATCTGATATTTTTTCGCCTATCTATTAATCATTTTCGATACGAGGGTCCGTCCTACTTACTGCCTCGTACTTCTTTTCGAATTCCGGGCCATCATCATAGTGGCGAATAGCACCAGACTCCTTATGCCCAAGAATTGCTCTTTGCATTTGTATGTCTGCGCCCGCACGGCGCATCGCATTCACAAATGTCGAACGTAGGCTGTAAAGCGCTTTCTGTTCATCAGAAATCGCTGGATTTAAGGTCTTTCTAATCAACTTCGTAAAGTTATGTCGGATTGCTCCAACCGCGTCGGTTTCAATGTTTCGGTAAGTCTCTAACCCTCCTGATTGTATCCATTCAGGAAAATCTTTAATTTCAGGATGCACTGGAATAACTCGTGTTGAACTTTCCGTTTTGCTTCCTGAAATCCGTATAAGACGCGCCGAAACATCGGAGGGCTTAAGCCTAAGGACTTCAATTGGCCTCATTCCAGAAAACATAAGAACTCGAACTACCATGACGAAGGCTTTACGTCTCTTCTCGCTCAGGCCTTGAACGTTATTTTCCCATATTATTCTTAATGCTTCATCGATCCTTTGTACCTCATTGGGATCAAACTTCTTCCACTTCCTTTCCTCAATGGGCCTCTTGTCTTTTGGCAAGGCAACTGCTGACATAGGATTAAATTCTATCAGCTGCTCATTGAATGCGTAGCGCAATAACCCCTTAATTGGGGTGAAGACTGCCTGCAAAGATGCAGGTTTTATCTCAAAAACTAATTCTTCTCGAAGTTCCTTTAAATGCGCTGGCGTTATTTGATTGATCGGCATGTCCCCAAAAATCTTTATAAGTCTTGAAACATCTCTGCGATACTTTCTGGCTGTTAAATTCTTTATTTGATTGAAGGCTATGTATTTCTCTAATACCGATGAAATTGTATTTGGGTTTGCTACGACCTCGGATAACTTGCGTTCGATCTTCGATTTAATAAAGAAGTGCTCTTCCCGATCATCAATTTTTTTAGGCGGATTGGGCGAATTCTTTCCATATACTTTTTCTAATATTGATTGAAGCTCGTAAGCGTATTCAGCATCGCTCAATGGCTTAGGAAGTGTTTTTTCAAATGTCACGAATTCGCGAAACGCGCAGAATTGCGCCATTTCTAGGATTTCAATGTATCTTTGGTAAGGGGGAACAGTTGTCTGTGTTGGTTGTAACTTACCTGCTTTCCATCGGGATAACCTTGCCAAAAATTGTGCTTCTGCCCAGCTTTCCGGTAATCCACCAAGGCGCTGCTTATCAAGATCGTTAAGGCGACTCTTTGCCCATAGCCAATTTGGTTCAGTTTCTTGACCGTAGGTTATACTGCATCCTTCAATTTCAGGAGGAAGGAAATGTATGATTTCAGCACCATTGTCGGCGACAAAGGTATCAAGTAATTCATGTTCTCTTTTGCGGTGGTCTAAAAGATAAGCTTCCCTTTCATCGGGGCTTTTTAGTCTAGCTATCAGTTTGTCGTGTTCTTCCGCCCATGTGACCACAAGCTGCACAGCCTTAGGATAGGTGACGTTCCCGCAAGGGCGTCTCCAGACATCCTCATTGGGAAAGCACTCCTTCAGTCCAAGGGGAATTCTGCGCTGGTAAAAGTACCTACCGCGATCAATCTTGAGGTATCGAACCTTCTTGGTGTCGGTCATTGTAGCGAAAACTGCCGCAAAAGTAGCGAAACACGCGTTGTCATGGTGGCAGATTAGCACCATTTTCTATGAAATTCAATGACTTCAGGAGAATGGTGGGCGACCCTGGAATCGAACCAGGCATGGGTCTCCCCGGCGGAGTTACAGTCCGCTGCCGCACCTTGCAGCACGTCGCCCGACGCGAAGCGGTGGATAGTCGGGGGGGCTGGGGGCGTCAACCGGAAATCTCCGCCGCACCCGGCCTTGGCAAGCGAGCGTGGCGGGCGTAACCCGATGGGGCAGCAAGGGCCGGGGGCAGGGTGCGTGGCGAAGAAACCGACATGGGTGGTCGACAAGGAACGGACACGCCGGATGGCCGCAGCGGAAACCGTGTGGCTTTTCGGCCTGCATGCAGTGCGCGATGCGTTGATGAACCCCGACCGGGTCAAGTTGCGTCTCGTGCTGACCAAGAACGCCGAGGACAAGCTGCAAGACGCGATCGTCGCAGGCGGCCTTGCGCCCGAGATTGCCGATCCGCGTAAGTTTTCCGCACCTCTCGACCCCGGATCGGTGCATCAAGGCGCAGCACTCGAGGTCAAGGCGCTCGACTGGGGGCGGCTCGAGGATGTGGCGCTGGCACAGGGTCATGGCGCGCCGCGTCTGCTGCTGCTCGATCAGGTGACCGACCCGCATAACGTGGGCGCGATCCTGCGTTCGGCCGAAGTGTTCGGCGCGCGTGCCGTCATCGCGCCTGCCCGCCATGCCGCGCCCGAGACGGGGGCGCTGGCCAAGACGGCCAGCGGCGCGTTGGAACGACAGCCCTATCTGAGGGTGCAGAACCTCGGAAATGCGATCGAGACGTTGAAAGGAATGGGCTATACCGTTCTGGGCCTCGATGGCGATGGCGAGGTCGAGATCGGCACGCTGGCGGCCACCTTGCGCGACCGACCCGTGGCCCTCGTGCTGGGCGCCGAGGGGCCGGGGCTGCGGGCCCGCACGCGCGAGCTTTGCGACCATCTGGTGCGGATCCCGGCCGCAGGTGCCTTTGGGTCGCTGAACGTCTCGAATGCGGCGGCCGTGTCCCTATATGCGGTCACACGCCCCTGAAGGACCGCACCGATGCCGGATACAAAGATCGCCACCTGTTGCTATTGCGGCAGGCGGCAGGCCTTTCAGTTGCTGGCGCGCGGCGGGCGTGAGCTGGCGTGCGGGGCCTGCGGTGCACCGCTGCACGAGATGAAATGGCTGAAAGTCCCCGATCCGGCGTATCCCAAGAAACGCAGTCCCCGCATCCCCGCGCCGCATCCTGTGCCCTTGGCGGGGTCCGGCCGGGGCGCGGTGCGGGCCGAGGACCCGCGCAACCGCCGACCCAAGAAGCGGCGCAAGCCCGTGTGGAAAAAGGTATTGGAAGAGGTTTTCGAGGTGATCGAGGACATCTTCGATTGAGACCGCCCCGCCGCTGTCTTGGATGTCTGTGGCATCACGATTGTGTAATCCGGCTTTAATCCTGTGCGTTGTTTCCTATTTCCAACACATGGCGCTGCGGTTCGGAACACCGCACGCTCTTCACTGTCCCTCGTTCCGTGACTTGCGCCCGCGCTGTACAAGCTGCGGGCGCTTTTTCTTGGGCCGCGGCTGTGGCAGGGTAAACCCATGACGGAAACACCCTCTGACGATCAGCTGCGCGATATTCTCGAACGCGCCAAGGTCTTTGCCTGCATCGGCGTGTCGCCCAACCCGGTGCGGCCCAGCCATTACGTAGGCCGCTACCTGACGCTCAAGGGTTACCGGGTGATCCCGGTCAACCCAGGGCGGGCGGGCACGACGCTCTGGGGGGGGGAGGTCAAGGCGCGGCTGTCGGATGTGACCGAGCCGGTCGACGTGGTCGACATCTTCCGCAAGTCCGAGGCGGTGCCCGAGATCGTGGAGGAGGCGCTGGCGCTGGAGCCATTGCCGTCGGTGATCTGGATGCAGATCGGCGTGAGCCACCCGGAGGCCGCGGCCAAAGCCCGCGCAGCCGGGCTGACCGTGATCGAGAATCGCTGCCCCAAGATCGAATACCAAAGGCTTTTTGGCGAATTGCGCATGGGCGGCTTCGCCACCGGCATCATCTCGTCCCGGTTATGAGACGCGCTCTCTGGCTCTGGGTTGCGCTGGGGTGCATCGCGGTTCCTGTCTCGGAGCTGATGTTCTGGCCTGTCCATCTACGCGACCTGCCAGGGGCCGTGGCAGTCTATGGCGCCGCGGGCCTTATGGCGCTGGGACTTGTCGAACGCGCCGGGGCCTTGGGCTGGGCCCCCCTTGTTCTGTCGGCGGGCGTGTTCGGCTGGCTCATCGAAGGCGTGATCGTCGGCACGACCTACGAGGACATGCCCTTTTCGCTCAGCTGGACGCCGCTTGCCTGGCACGGCTTGCTCACGGTCGGCATCGGTCTGGTCGCGATCCGACAAGGATTGATAGCGCGGCGGGTCTGGCCGGGCGTCGCAGTGCTGGCCGCCACGGGGGTGTTTGCCGGTCTGTGGGCCGCCCAAAGCTGGCCCGCTTTCGCCCGCGACATGGGCGATGCCCTGCCCGCGCAGGGATTTCCCGTGCAGATCGTGACCGCGACCGCTTGCCTTGCACTGGGGCACAGGCTGCTGGACCTGTTGCCACCCGGCAAGGTGCCGGACGGGGTGCTGGCGGCCCTTGCGCTTGCGGCGGCGACTGTCTGGGGATTGGTCTGGGCCGTCCCGCTCTTTCCGGTGTCGCTTGCGGTGCCAGCCCTGATCGCGGTGGCGGCCCTTCTGATCCGGCGCTCGGGCGAGGCGGGGTCCGCGTTGCGCTATGGGCGCATCCCGCTGCGGCGCTATGCGGGTTTCGCGCTGGTGCCGGCTTTGGCCATCTTGGTTCACGATGCGGTCGCGGGGTGGGGTGGTCTCGACGTTCTGCATATCTGGGTGGCGCTGCCGACCACCGTCGCGGGGGCCGCGATCTGGCTTTGGGCGGCGACAGGCTGCGCGGTGCACAGGACCGGGCGGGCATGATGACCCGAAGCGGGGTTTGCCTTAGCGGCTGGCTTTTTCCGCGATGCCCGATTGGCCTTCGCGGCGTTCCAGCACCGTGTATACATCCGACAGGCTCACGCCGCGCGCGGTCAGCATGACGAGGAAGTGGTAGAGCACATCGGCTGCTTCTTCGGTCAGCTTGTCCTTGTCGCCGCGCGCCGCCTCGATCACGGCCTCGATGGCTTCCTCGCCGAATTTCTGCGCCGCCTTCTTGGGGCCGCGCGACAGCAGTTTGGCGGTCCACGATGTTTCGGGGTCGGCCCCCTTGCGCGCTTCGATGGTGGCGGCAAGGCGGAGGAGGGTATCGTCGCTCATGGTCTGCCTCAACTCAGTCTCATGGGAATGCCTGCGGCCTGCATATGCGCCTTTGCCTCGGCGATGGAATAGGTCCCGAAATGGAAGATCGAGGCGGCGAGAACTGCGCTGGCGTGCCCCTCGGTCACGCCTTCGACCAGATGGTCGAGCGTGCCGACACCGCCCGACGCGATCACCGGCACAGGCACGGCATCGGCGACGGCACGGGTGAGGGGCAGGTTGAAGCCCTGTTTCGTCCCGTCGCGATCCATCGAGGTCAAAAGGATCTCGCCCGCGCCCTTGGCCACGACGGTGCGGGCGAATTCGACAGCGTCGATGCCCGTGGGCTTTCGGCCGCCATGGGTGAAGATCTCCCATTTGCCCGGTGCCACGGTCTTGGCGTCGATGGCGACCACGATGCATTGCGACCCGAAGCGGTCGGCGGCGCGCGCCACCACATCGGGGTCGGCCACGGCGGCGGAGTTGAAGCTGACCTTGTCGGCGCCCGCGAGCAGCAGGTTGCGCACATCGTCCACCGTGCGCACGCCGCCTCCGATGGTGAGCGGCATGAAGCATTGTTCCGCCGTTCGCGTGGCCAGATCATACATTGTGCCCCGGTTTTCATGCGTGGCGTGAATGTCGAGGAAACACAGCTCATCCGCGCCCGCCGCGTCATAGGCCTGGGCCTGTTCCACCGGGTCGCCCGCGTCGATCAGGTCGACGAAATTAACGCCCTTGACCACGCGGCCATCGGCGACATCGAGACAGGGGATGATGCGGGTCTTGAGCATGGAATGTGCCTAGCCGATCGGCGGGGGTGAGGGAAGGCGGGCGTTGCAGTGCATATTTGGGGAAAGATGAAGGGATCAGGCCAGCGCGACCAAAGCCTCGGCCAGATCGAGCGCGCCGTCATAGAGCGCCCGGCCCGAAATGGCGCCTGCGATCGCGCCGGTATCGCGCAGGGCGATGAGATCGGCGAGCGAGGAAACGCCACCGCTCGCGATGACGGGGATGGCAGTGGCGCGGGCAAGATCGGCGGTGGCCTGCACGTTCGGGCCACCCATCGCGCCGTCGCGGTCGATGTCGGTGTAGATGATGGCGGCCACGCCCGCATCCTCGAAGGCGCGGGCAAGGTCGGTCACCATCACATCGGTTTCCTCAGCCCAGCCCTTGGTGGCGACCCGGCCCTTTCGCGCGTCGATCCCCACGGCGACCCTGCCCGGAAAGGCGCGGGCGGCCTGCCGCACCAGATCGGGGTTTTCCACGGCCACGGTGCCGAGGATGACGCGGGCGATGCCGCGGGCCAGCCACATCTCGATCGTGGCCATGTCGCGGATGCCGCCGCCAAGCTGGGCAGGGACGGAGGTGGCCGCGAGGATCGCCTCGACCGCCGCCCCGTTCACAGGCTGGCCTGCGAAGGCCCCGTTGAGGTCGACCAGATGCAGCCATTGGCAGCCAGCATCCTGAAAGGCGCGGGCTTGGGCTGCCGGGTCGGTGTTGAACACCGTCGCCTGATCCATCGCGCCGCGCACGAGGCGCACGGCCTGCCCATCCTTGAGGTCGATGGCGGGGTAGAGGATCATCGCGTCAGCCTTTCGGTTTGCTTGGCGTGGCTATGGCAAAGCCCCGGCGCGGGGGCAAGGGCGAGGGTGTTTCGCAACGTCACGCTGGACAAGTTGCAAGCCATGTCCGCAGCGTTTCCAGAGGGTTCATGGGAGGAGATGAAACCATGCGGAAACTCATGCTCGGCGTTGTGGCTCTGGTGGCCATGACGGGTGCGGCGATGGCCGACGACCTGATCGGCGACTGGCGCACGGCCCCCGACGACAATGGCAACACCGGTCTGATCCGGATCACCCAATGCGGCGCGTCGCTGTGCGGCACGTTGATACAGGCCTTCGATCCATCGGGAGCGCAGATGCAATCGCCCAATGTCGGGCGTCAGATCATCTGGGACACCAACCCGACCGGCACGGCGGGCGAGTATCGCGGCATGCTCTATTCACCCGACCGCGACCGCGAATACCGCTCGCGGCTGCAGCGGACGGGCAATGGTGTGAGTGTCTCGGGCTGCGTCATGGGGGGCGCGGTCTGCCGTGAAGGCGGCACCTGGCAACGGGTGAACTGAGCCTTGCGCCCCCGCGCCGCAACGGCCCGGGGGCGCCTCAGGGTTTCCAGCGCAGGAAATTGGCGATCAGGCGAAGGCCGGCGGCTTGGCTTTTTTCCGGGTGGAATTGCGCACCCACCACGTTGCGGGTGCCGACGATGGCCGTGACCGGCCCGCCATAATCGACATGGGCGAGCAGGTGGGCGGGTTCTGCCACCTGCATGGCGTAGGAATGGACGAAATAGGCGTGATCGCCGGTTTCGATCCCGGCCAGAACAGGGTGCTGGCTGTCGATCACCAGATCGTTCCAGCCCATATGCGGGACCTTGAGGGCCGGGTCGCGGGGCGTGATCCGCGTCACCTCGCCGGGGACCCAGCCAAAGCCGCGCATATCCTCGTATTCGCGGCCCCATGTGGTCAGCATCTGCATGCCCACGCAAATGCCGAGGAAAGGCACCGCGCGGGTCTGCACGGCCTCCACGATGGCCTCTTCCAGACCGTCGATGGCCTGCAAGCCCCGGCGGCAGGATGGAAAGGCGCCGTCGCCCGGCAAGACGATGCGGCTGGCCCGCGCCACAGCGTCGGGGTCTGCGGTGACGAGGACAGGGCCCGCGCCGGTCTCGGCCGCCATGCGCTGAAAGGCCTTTTCGGCCGAGTGCAGGTTGCCCGAATCGTAATCGACCAGAACCGTGGTCATGGCGCTAGAGGCTGCCCTTGGTGGAGGGAATGGCCTGCGCCTGTCGCGCGTCGGGCTCCAACGCCTCTCGCAGGCTGCGCGCGACGGATTTGAACGACGCCTCGGCGATGTGGTGGCTGTTGATCCCGGCCAGTTTGCGCACATGCAGCGTGATGCCGCCATGGGTCGACAGCGCCTGAAAGAATTCGCGCACCAGTTCGGTGTCGAATGTGCCGATCTTGGGCGTGGGGAAATCGACATCCCAGACCAGATAGGGCCGCCCCGACAGGTCGAGCGCGCTCAGGATCAGCGCGTCATCCATCGCAAGGTGGAAACTGCCGTAGCGCCGGATGCCGCGTTTGTCGCCAAGCGCCTGCGTCAGGGCCTGACCGATGGCGATGCCCACATCCTCGACCGTGTGGTGATCGTCGATGTGCAGGTCGCCCGCGCAACGCACGCTCAGGTCGATCAGCGCGTGCCGGGCCAGCTGGTCGAGCATGTGGTCGAAAAAGCCCACGCCCGTCTGGTTGTCATAGGTGCCCGTGCCGTCGAGCGTGACCGTGACCTCGATCGCGGTCTCCGTGGTCTTGCGGGTGATGGTGGCTGTGCGCATGGCGGCCGCTCCGTCCTGGTTCGGGGGTTCTATAGACGCGACAAGATGGCGGGGGAAGGGCAGGCTAGAGGCCGAGCAGGTCGAAATAGGCGGCCGTGACATCGGCCCAGCGATAGCGGCGCCGCGCGATGGCACGCATCTCGGCCCCCATCCCGTGGGCGAGCCGCGGATCGCTCAGCACCGGTATCAGGGCGCGCAGGGCGTCCGGACTGTCGAAATAGGCAGCGGCATTGTCAGTGGTGGCGCGGTTGAAGCCGCAATCCCAGGCGGCAACGGGCAGGCCGAACCCCATCATCTCGACCAGCGAGGGGTTGGTGCCACCGGCGGAATGGCCATGAATGTAGAGAGTGGCGCGCGCCCGGATCGCATGCAGGCGGCCGGCATCGTATTCGGCATCGAGCAGGCGAATATGCGGGTGGTCGCCATAGCGGGCGCGCAGGGCGCGGCCATGCGGCGTGGCCTGCCAATTGGCGATCATCACCAGCGGGGGGCGCGGCGGCAAGGTGGCGAAGGCGGCGAGGATCGTCTCGAGGTTGTTCTCGGGCTCGGCCCGCGCAAGGGCCAGCGCGTAGGATGGTGGCAGGGCAAGGTCGCAAATATCGGCGGGCGGCACGGCCTGCGCGCGTTCATGGCCATAGGCGATCTGGACCGCCTCGACGCCGTAGCGGGCGCGGACATGGGCGGCGATCTCGGGGTTGTCGGCGATCACGGCATGCGACCAGCGCACGGCCATCGCCTCGGAGCGCTCGAGGATCCTCCGCGCCACGCGGCCCCATTTCGGACGCCGCCATTCGAGGCCGTCGAGATGGGTGATGATGCGCATGCGCGACGTGGCGCGGATCAGAGGCAGGGCGCTTGCACCTGAGACGCCCAGAAGCAGCGCCGTCGCGTGGCCACTGCGCGCCGCCTGCCAGAGCGACAGGGCATCATAGGGGATGGATTGTGCGCCATTGGCCCGCAAGGGCAGGTAGCGCAGGCGAGCCCCTTGGAACTTGTCGAGGCGATTTGCGCCAGCTTGCGGGGCGCTGCACCAGACGGTCAGGCAGTGCGACTGCGCACGCATGGAAGCTGCGCGCACAAGCTCGTCTGCAAGGGTCTCAAAGCCCCCATAGCGCGCCGGCAGCCCAACGGTGCCAAGAATCGCGATCTGTGTGACCGTCACCTGTGCGGGTATGCTGAAACACATGCCCCTCGCAGGGCCATCCTGCGAGGGGCATGTGTCATGTCGTCAGACTTCGCCAGTGAACACGGTCGTGGAGGTGGTGCCGCTGTCGCCAAGGATTGTCACGATGATGATACCGGCGACGAGGGTGGCTGCGATGATCGTGCCGCCCCCGAACGTGGTGCCCAGCAGACCTGCAAGGCCATCGCCCTGGGTTGCGGCGGTGCTGGTCAGCGGTTGAACCTGCTCAGCGTAG
This sequence comes from Roseicyclus mahoneyensis, assembly GCF_003148775.1. Taxonomy (GTDB): domain Bacteria; phylum Pseudomonadota; class Alphaproteobacteria; order Rhodobacterales; family Rhodobacteraceae; genus Roseicyclus; species Roseicyclus mahoneyensis. The sequence continues at coordinate 179,931 of NZ_QGGW01000004.1, read as the reverse complement.
GCGACGTTCGCGGCCAAAACGGCGGCCACGATGGACAGCGCAGCGATCTTTTTCATGGCAAAGCCTCCTGATGAATTTGAGATCTTCTAGTATGAACCGCCTTGTCGATCAACAACGGTTGAGCGGTTTCGTGTCTTTTTCGGGATGTGCGGCATCTAAAGTGTGAAAGTATCGAGGGATGGCAAAAATTTCAGCGCGTTGAGAACCGTCAGCGCGCCAGATAGGTGACATCCAACGTGCCGATCTGCGGGCTGACCCATTGCACCGACCGAACGGCAAAGCCGCCTTGATCAATCCAGTAGACGTTATCGTAGGCAATTGTGCCGGCGCGGCATGTCTCGGTCGCGCGTGTCAGCGTGGTCGGACGTTCCGCGATGACGACGGTCTCACGTCCTTCGAAACGCAAGCTGCAGACGTGATTCTCGAAAACCTCCTGACGATCGCCATCAAGATGAACGAGCCTGCGAAGTGTGTCCGCGTCCCTGCGCGCGCCCAGTGCCGTCGCGGTTGCCTGAACGTCGGAGGCCATCAGGTCGAACCCGAGGCCGCGCGTCGACAGCAACACCCCATTCGCGTCCAGCGTCAGCCCGATCTGCTCCGGACTGCGCCAGGTTTCTGTACCGCCATTGCGCCCGACACGGGTGAACAGGGTCGCGCCGCCCAGTTGCGTCGGCACAGCCAGCATGAGCGGCTGGTTCACCTGTTCGACCAGCGCGCGCGTGACCACCGGCGCTGCGGGGGGGGTATCCTCGCCGCCGCGCACTGCATCGAGGGCAAGGTCCGCCACAAGTGTCAGGGCGTTATCCTGCTGCTCGCTGCCGCAGCCGGCCAAAAGCCCCGCGACGCCCAGCATCAGCGCGCCAAGCGTTCCGCGCATGTTCAAGTTCACCGCCATATCAGCCCCTGCGTGTCTTCCAGTTCCGGCCGTGTGTAGTCGGTCACAAGGCCATGCAGCCGTCCGTTGACCGACAGGCGCGCGCCGCCATCGCGTTGGACGGGCCGCACCGTGGCGGATTGGACCGTACGACCGGAATTGCCGGTGAACCATGACAGCGGCACGTCCAGCGTGATGCCCTTGTCGAACGAGCCTTCGCCGAAATCCTCGAAGGACACGTCGGTGAAGGTGGCGAAGGCACCGACGCGCCAACCGTTGTCGAACACGCGCTCAAGGCTGAAGGTCGCGCCCCAGTCGCCGGCCAGATAGCGCCCGGCATCGACCTGCGCCTCGAACCTGTTGCCGAGATCGAAGTAGAGCGAGGCGTGACCGGTGGTGATGTTGTAGTCCTGCAGGCCGAGACCGCCATCCTCGAAGGCCCTTTGCCAGACGTGGTTCACCTCAAGGCCGACGCCGATGTCCGAATTGACCGGCTGCCACAGCAACTCGCCCGAAACGCCGGCATACATCCGCTCCAGATAGCCCAGCGTCAGTCGGCTGTACAAATTGCGGGCTGGTCTGCCGTAATGCGAGACGGTCCCATAATCGAGGTAGATGTCGTTCTCACGATCGTAGAGATAGCCGTCCGTGCGCACCGGCGGCAGGGCGGTGAACCCGATCGACCGGGGCTCGTCCAGGTTGCCGATCAGGGGCGCGCGGAGGCGGCCCTCGGCCACGAAGCCCCCGCCGAAGGCATATCTGGCACTGGCCTGCACGCCCAATTCCCCCCGGAAGGGCGAACTCGGATCGAACAGGCTGCTCCGGATGTAGGGGCCGATATCCCAGGTCAGGCGCTGCGTGGGGTTCAGGATCTGGATCAACTCGGGGTCGTCGGAGGCCAACGGATCCTCGATCACCGCGCGCTCGAGGGCCAGAGCGGCCCCATCCACATCCTGCTCAAGCGCCTCGATGTCGCTGCGGGTCATGCGGACGCGGCTGACATCCATCCCCTCGACCACGAAGACCACCTCGAACACGTCCACGGAATTGGGCATGGTGGCCGTCAGCACGCGCATCGCCCGGCCAAGCGCCATGGACTCGGCATCGAAGCGCGTGTTCTGCACCCGGATCACCGCCCGGCGGCTGTCGAGGGCAAGACTGACCAGCCGCAGGTCGTTCTCATCAAAGAGCCGATTGATGTTGTCGCGCAAGATGACCGGGGCGTCGGGTTGCGAGACCCAAGTGGTGTCATAGGCGGCGGTTTGCGGCGGGCGCACCACGACAGGCTGTGGGGCGGCGTCGATGAAGGAATTGGTCGAGGGCCGGCGTGGATCAAGCGTCAGCGAAAGGCTGATGCCGAAGGTATTCCCGTAGAGATACGAGGCCCCCAAGGTCGCGGAGTCGCTCAACTGATAGGTGGCGCCGAAGTTCAGCGGGCTTTCCACGGTCAGCACGTCGTCCGCGACCTCTTCCAGATAGAGGTCCGAGGAGTATTCCACCTGAAATCTGAGCCGGTCGGTGGCCTGCCATTCGATGCCGCCGAAAAAGGCCGCATCGCCGCGGAAGAACTGGTCGAAGCTGAAAGTGCCCCCGACGCCGAAATCGAGAGTTGGGCGGGTTTCAAAACGGCTGTCCAGAACGCCGAGCGGGTTGGTGAAGCCGCTGCGCTGACCCAGCCGACCCCAGCCGATGCCGAGCGACATTGCAAGCTGGTCCTGCGCGCCGAAGTGGCGGGTGGCAACCACATATTCGCCACCATAGACCCCGGTGCCGGCAAGATCGCGGATGCCGATGGCGACGGCGGGCCACCAGCTTTCTTCTTCGATCGCGAGCCAGTGAATGTCGAAACTGCGGTCGTAGTAGAAAACACCCGGACGCGGGTTATCCGGCCCGGGGCGGAACCCGTCCATCCCGGCATACCGGAACGAGCCGGTGACGCGCGGCAGGAGCTGAAAGCTGAGCGTTCCCCGGGTCTGGTTTGCGAAATACGATGCGGTGACCCCAAGCGTGCCGTCCGGCATGACGTCTGCGGTCGGCATGTCGATCAGGCCGGGCATGCCGTAGTAGTTCAACGTCGGGTGGCTGGCGAGCGTCCGGGTCTCGTTGGTCTGGGCCACGGCCGGATGTGTGCCGACAACGACGAGGGTGATCGACGCAAGAGCAAGGGGGCGCAGCATGGTCCAGGTCCTCGGCAGGCTCGGTCTTGGCGGGTCAGGATCCGCAGCGAATGGTCATGTTGTATCGTTAAGCGGATTCGGCGCAACGTTAGCCATATCCGACCTGTACGATTTTCGGATTTCCCTGCTTCGATGCAATCGTGTCACGGTCGGGACTACGCCATGGCAACGATCGCAAACGAAAAAGCCCGGGTCGATCCGACCCGGGCTTTTACGACTGGAGCGGGTGATGAGATTCGAACTCACGACCCTTACCTTGGCAAGGTAATGCTCTACCCCTGAGCTACACCCGCTCTGTGGAGGCGGTGATTACTGCCAAGCGCGGGGGGGTGCAAGGGGGAATTTCGACGTTTTTCCCTGACCGGGCGGTCAACGTGGGCAAGCCTCGTTGCATTGAAGAAAACAAGTTTCCGGAGCTTGCGTGTTTCATCTGGTCCTTTCCCGGTTGTCCCGGGCTGCAGTCCTATCCGCGGCCGCCCTGTTCGACCTTTCGGCGCTCATGGCGGCGCAATCGCCCCTCGTGCCCGTGTCGATGGAGGTGCATCGCTATGATGAGGTCCTCGCGGCAAGCCGTTCCAACCGCGCATCATGCTGCGCGCCCCGGATTTACGCCAGCGGGTCCGACTTCGATTTCATCCATGTCCGCGTCGTGTTCAACTTGGCCTTCAGCGACATGCTGGACCGCGTTTCAGTGCACTCCAGCGACATTGTGCGGGTCACCCCGGAGGTGCCCGAGGGGCTGGATTCCTTCGGCTACGACAGGCTTCGCGGTGCGTTCGAGGATGCAGTCACACCCTTGTCCGCGCATATCGCCCGCGCGACCGGCCGGCCACTACAGTCCAGACCGCGCTCGATTCGGTCTGGACGGTGCCCCAGACCGCAACATCCGCCACCCTCAGGCTTGGAGAAGGCAACGAGACGCTGGAGATCCGCTTGACCTCTGCCTCGGGGTCTGCCCGCCGGTCGCGCCCGGCAGTCTGGCGCAGTTGGTCGTGACAGGTTCCGAGGCCACAGCGTCGCTGGACGCCGGCGGTGGGCCAGATCGTGCAGCTTGATCTGAGCGTCACGCCGCTTGCCTCGGACGACACACCGCTTGCGGTGGGGCGCGAAGGCTATGGCTTGCCAGTCCGGCAGGTCATGTCGGTCGCCCCGGATGGCGTGCCGATGTTGTCGCTGGGGCAGGCCGTTTTGCGGGGCTGCAGCCGAAGTGGTCGAATTCCATGGACTTGGACAGAGGCGAGCCCGCCCCGCCCGAGGTGGCCGCGCTCTGTTTCCTCGGGGCGCCGACGGCGGGGAGCTGCACGCTCCACCTCCTGCAAGACCCGGTGGCGCAGTTCACCTTGCAAAAGGTCAGGCGCGCGACCGCCCTATTCCAGCTCGATCAGCAGGTCCTTGGCGTCGATCTGGCCGCCGGGCGCGACGTGGACGGCCTTGACCGTCGCGTCACGCTCGGCGTGCAGGCCGGTTTCCATCTTCATCGCCTCGATGGTCAGCAGCAGATCGCCCGTCTTGATCTTCGTGCCCGCACCGACCCCCACCGAGGCCACCACACCGGGCATCGGCGCGCCGATATGGTTGGGGTTGCCCGGCTCGGCCTTGGCGCGTTTCACGCTTGTGGCGGCCGCCTTGCGGTTGGGCACGCGGATGGTGCGGGGCTGGCCGTTGAGTTCGAAGAACACCTTGACCTCGCCATCATCCGTCGTCTCGCCCACGGCCTGCAACTGGACCACCAGCGTCACGCCGGGGTCGATGTCTGCCTCGATCTGTTCGCCGGGTTCCATCCCGTAAAAGAAGGTGCGCGTGGGCAGCGTGCGGACAGGGCCGTAGATCTTGTGACGCGCGGCATAGTCGGTGAACACCTTGGGATACATCAGGTAGCCCATCAGATCCTCGTCATCGACGGCGACCTCCAGCTTCTCGGCCAGATCCGCGCGCGTCGCCTCGAGATCGACAGGCGGCACATTCAGGCCGGGGCGCTCGAGCACGGGCTGTTCATCCTTGAGGATCTTTTTCACAATGCCGGGGGGAAATCCGCCCGGAGGCTGGCCCAGATTGCCGCGCATCATGTCGATCACGCTGTCGGGGAAGGCCACGTCCTTGTCGGGGTCCTCCACATCGGCGCGGCTCAGGCCCTGGCTCACCATCATCAGCGCCATGTCGCCCACCACCTTGGACGACGGCGTGACCTTGACGATATCGCCGAACATCCGGTTCACATCGGCATAGGTCTGCGCGACCTCGTGCCAGCGATCCTCCAGCCCCATGGAGCGGGCCTGCGCCTTGAGATTGGTGAACTGCCCGCCCGGCATCTCGTGCAGGTAGACCTCGGAGGCGGGGGCCTGCATGCCGGTCTCGAAGGCCGCGTAATGCGCGCGTACGGCCTCCCAGTAGTCCGAGATCTCGCGGATCGCCCCGATGTCGAGGCCCGTGTCGCGGTCTGTGTGCTGCAAAGCCTCGACGATGGTGCCGAGCGTCGCCTGAGAGGTGTTGCCCGACAGCGCATCCATCGCGCAATCGACGGCATCGACGCCCGCCGCACTGGCCGCAAGGATGGTGCCGCAAGCAATGCCCGCGGTGTCATGGGTGTGGAAATGAATCGGCAGATCCACCGCATCCTTGAGTGCGGGGATCAGCACCGCGGCGGCGGCGGGCTTCAAAAGCCCCGCCATGTCCTTGAGACCCAGAACATGGGCGCCGGCCGCCTCAAGCTCCTTGGCCATTTTCACATAGTATTTGAGGTCATACTTCGCCCGGTCGGGGTCGAGGATATTGCCGGTGTAGCAGATCGTGCCTTCGCAGATCTTGCCCGTCTCCTGCACCGCGTCCATGGCTGTGCGCATGTTCTCGACCCAGTTGAGACTGTCGAAGACGCGGAATATGTCGACGCCGCTCTCGGCCGCCTGTTTGACGAACCCCTGCACCACATTGTCGGGGTAGTTCGTATAGCCTACCCCGTTGGCGCCGCGCAAAAGCATCTGTGTCATGATGTTGGGCATGGCCGCACGGATGTCGCGCAACCTTTGCCACGGGCATTCCTGCAAGAAGCGGTAGGCCACGTCGAAGGTCGCGCCGCCCCAGCATTCCACGCTGAACAGCTGCGGCAGGTTGGCGGCATAGGCAGGGGCCACCTTGATCATGTCGATCGACCGCATCCTCGTGGCGAGCAGCGACTGGTGTCCGTCACGCATCGTGGTGTCGGTGATCAGAAGCTGTGTCTGATCCTGCATCCATTTGGCGACTGCCGCGGGCCCGTCTTGTTCGAGCATGTTGCGCGTGCCCGAGGGCGGCACCTCGGCACGCAGGGCCGGGGGCCTCGGGTCCTTGACGTCCGCCCGCGGCTTCGGCCGCCCCTCGGTCTCGGGGTGCCCGTTCACGGTGATGTCCGCGATATAGGTCAAGATGCGCGTGGCCCGGTCGCGGCGCGGCTTGAAATCGAACAGCTCGGGCGTCTCGTCGATGAATTTCGTGTGGTACTGGTAGCTCAGGAATGTCGGGTGCTTCAGCAGGTTCTCGACAAAGGCGATGTTGGTCGAGACACCCCGGATGCGGAACTCGCGCAGGGCGCGGTCCATTCGCGCGATGGCCGCTTCGGGCGTCGGCGCCCAGGCGGTGACCTTTTCCAGAAGCGAATCATAGTAGCGCGTGATGACCGCCCCCGAATAGGCCGTGCCGCCATCGAGCCGGATGCCCATGCCCGTGGCACCCCGATAGGCCGTGATGCGGCCATAGTCGGGAATGAAATTGTTGGTCGGGTCCTCGGTCGTGATCCGGCACTGGATCGCGTGACCGTCAAGCTTGACGTCATATTGGCTGGCCGTGCCCGTCGCCTCGGTCAGGGTCTTGCCCTCGGCGATCAGGATCTGGGCGCGCACGATGTCGATGCCCGTCACCTCTTCGGTCACGGTATGTTCGACCTGCACGCGGGGGTTCACCTCGATGAAGTAGAATTTCCCCGTCTCCATATCCATCAGGAATTCGACGGTTCCTGCGCATTCGTAATTCACATGCTCGCAGATCTTCTTGCCCAGCCCGCAGATTTCCTCGCGCTGTGCCTCGGAGAGGTAAGGGGCGGGCGCGCGTTCCACGACCTTCTGGTTGCGGCGCTGGACCGAACAGTCGCGCTCATAGAGGTGGTAGATGTTGCCATGGCTGTCGCCCAGGATCTGCACCTCGACATGGCGGGCGCGCAGGATCATCTTTTCTAGATACCCCTCGCCATTGCCAAAGGCCGCCTCGGCCTCGCGCCGGCCCTCGCGGACCTTTTCCTCAAGCTCACCCTCGCTGGCGATCGGGCGCATCCCGCGCCCACCGCCGCCCCAGGACGCCTTGAGCATCAGCGGATAGCCGACCGCCGCCGCCTCCTTGCGGATGGCGGCCATGTCCTCGCCCAGCACCTCGGTCGCGGGGATGACGGGCACGCCCGCCTCGATCGCCACCCGCCGTGCGCTGGCCTTGTCGCCCAACTGCCGCATTGTCAGTGCCTTGGGCCCGATGAAGGTGATGCCCGCCGCGTCGCAGGCATCGACGAAATCGGGGTTCTCCGACAGCAACCCATAGCCCGGATGGATCGCATCCGCCCCGCAGGCGCGCGCCACCCGGATGATTTCGGGGATCGAGAGATAGGCCGCCACCGGCCCCAGCCCCTCGCCGATCTTGTAGGCCTCGTCCGCCTTGAAGCGGTGCAGCGACAGCTTGTCCTCCTCGGCGTAGACAGCGACGGTGCGCTTGCCCAACTCGTTGGCCGCGCGCATCACGCGGATGGCGATCTCGCCGCGGTTGGCGATGAGGATTTTCCGGAATTCGGCCATCTGGACACGCGCCCTTCTTCTTGCGGTTGCAGAATGTGTAAGGGGCGTTCCCCGGTCCGGCAACAGAATAGACGTCGCGGCCCTGCGCGCAGGCCCCTTGTTTTCATGTGAAAATTGCATGCCGTGGTGCACCGGCGCACCCGGGCACCCTCAGGTGGGCGAGACCAGCCGACCGGCTAGATCCGACAGGCGGCTTGCCCCGATCTGCGCCATGTTGCTGGTCATGTCCTTGACCAGCACGTCATGCCAATGCGCAGGCCCCTCGCGCCCCAGCGCGCCCAACGCATAATGCCACGGTCGGCCCATCATCACGAAATCCGCCCCCAGCGCCAGCGCCCGCATCACGTCGAGACCGCCCGTCACGCCGCTGTCGAAGATCAGCGGCAGGGTGGTCGCGCCCCTGATGTCGCGCACCGCATCAAGGCTTGCCGTCGACCCGTCGAACTGCCGCCCGGCATGGTTCGACACCCAGACGGCATCGACGCCTTCGCCCGCCGCCTGCGCCGCAACCTCGGCCTCCATCACACCTTTCAGAACCAGCTTGCCTTGCCAGCGCTCGCGCAAGGCGCGGACATAATCCCAATCGGGGGCCGCGCGCAGCAGATAGCCCACATGCGCAGTCGAGGGCAGAGGCCCGGTCTTGGTCTGGTCGGCATAGCTGTCCATCAGCCGCATCCGCGGCATGCCGGTTGCCTTTATCCCCAAGGCCCAGGCCGGGCACATCGCCACCTGCGCCAGCAAGCGCGGCGTCAGGCGGGGCGGCTGCACCAGCCCGCCGCGGGTCTGCCTCTCGCGGCGCGAGGCGGCGGGCACATCGACGGTCAGCACCAGCGTATGAAACCCCGCCTCGCGCGCGCGCTTCAACATGTCGTCGCGCATCTCGGCCGCGCGGGGCGGATACATCTGGAACCAGCCCTGATCGCCGATGTCGCGCGCCACCTCTTCGGGGGTGCGGGTGGCCACGGTCGACAATGTGTAGGGAATGCCCGCGCGCGCCGCATGACGCGCCAGAAGGCGCTCGGCCTCGGGCCAGATCAGGCCCGACATGCCAAGCGGCGCGATCCCGAAGGGCACGGGGTGGTCGCGGCCCATCAGCTGCGTCGCCAGATCGGGCTTGATCTCGCCCCTCAGCGCGGCGGGCCGGAACAGCACGGCATCCAGTGCAGCGCGGTTGCGGGTGGTGATGGTCTCGGAGCCGGTCGCGCTGTCGAGATATTCCCACACGAAATGTGGGATACGACGGCGCGCGCGGGCCTTGAGGTCGGAAAGGGCGGGGTATCGGGCATGCAGGTCCATGACGCGCAAGACATCCCGCCGCGCGGGAATTGTCCAGCCCCGCCGGACAGCTTGGGCCCGCCGCCATCCTGACGCCTGCTTTGCCCCTCATCTTTCCACAAATATGCGAGCTCAGGTGCCTCTAAAGGCAAATCAGGAACAATATGAGAACAAACCTTTAAAGACGCGCCCGACCGCTATATCCTGCAATCATGAACCGGTTCGATGACGACATAGGTGAGTCGGACGCCTTCGAGGCCGCCGCAAGCCGCCCCCTTTCCGCCCGCGCCATGGCCGCGCGGCCCACGCCCTATCTGGACGGCTTGAACCCCGAACAACGCCGCGCGGTCGAGACTTTGGATGGGCCGGTCCTGATGCTGGCGGGCGCGGGTACGGGCAAGACCCGCGCACTGACCGCGCGCATCGCGCATCTGCTGCTGTCAGGCACGGCGCGGCCCAATGAAATCCTCGCCGTCACCTTCACCAACAAGGCCGCGCGCGAGATGAAGACCCGGGTGGCCAACCTGATGGGCCAGCCGGTCGAGGGGATGCCGTGGCTCGGCACCTTCCATGCCATCTGTGTGAAACTGCTGCGGCGGCATGCCGAACTGGCGGGGCTGAAATCGAATTTCACCATCCTCGACACCGACGATCAGGTGCGGCTGATGAAGCAGCTGATCAATGCCGCCGAGATCGACGAGAAACGTTGGCCCGCCCGGCAACTCGCCGGCATCATCGACGGCTGGAAGAACCGCGCGCTGACGCCCGACAAGGTGCCGGCGGCAGATGCGGGGGCCTTCAACCGCCGCGGCCCGGAGCTTTACGCGCACTACCAAAGCCGCCTGCGCGATCTGAACGCCGTCGATTTCGGTGATCTGCTGCTCCATATGGTCACGATCTTTCAGGCCCACCCGGACCTGCTCGGCCAATACCAGCGCTGGTTCCGCTACATCCTCGTCGACGAATACCAAGACACCAACGTCGCCCAATACCTCTGGCTGCGGCTCTTGGCGCAGGGCCATTCCAACATCTGCGTGGTGGGCGACGACGACCAGTCGATCTACGGCTGGCGCGGTGCCGAGGTAGGCAATATCTTGCGGTTTGAAAAGGATTTTCCGGGCGCGCAGGTGATCCGGCTGGAACAGAACTACCGCTCCACCGGCCATATTCTTGCCGCCGCTTCCGGCGTCATCGCGGGCAACAAGGGGCGCTTGGGCAAGACGCTCTGGACGGACGGCGAGGATGGCCACAAGGTCCGGCTGATCGGCCATTGGGACGGCGACGAGGAAGCCCGCTGGGTCGGCGAAGAGATCGAGGCGATGGCGCGCGGCACCCGTGGCATGGACCCCGTCAGCCCCGACCACATGGCGATCCTTGTCCGCGCCTCCCACCAGATGCGCGCCTTCGAGGATCGGTTCCTGACCATCGGCCTGCCCTATCGCGTGATCGGCGGCCCGCGCTTCTACGAACGTTTGGAAATCCGCGACGCGATGGCCTATTTCCGCCTCGTGGTCAGCCCCGACGACGATCTGGCCTTCGAGCGGGTGGTCAACACCCCCAAGCGCGGGCTTGGCGACAAGGCGCAGCAATCCATCCAGAAAATTGCGCGCGCCAATGGCGTCAGCCTTGTCGATGGGGCGCGGCTTGCGGTCGAGACGGGCCTGATCGGCGGCAAGGGCGCCAAGGAATTGCGCAGCTTCGTTCATGGGCTGGCGCGCTGGCGCGACCTGATGCTGGGCGGCCTGCGCCCTGTGGGGCCGGGGGCCGACCTGATCGACGACGACCTGATCGAAGAGGACAGGCCCGTCCGAAAGATCAGCCATATCGAACTGGCCGAGAAGATCCTCGACGAATCGGGCTACACCGCGATGTGGCAAAACGACAAAACACCCGAGGCGCCGGGGCGGCTGGAAAACCTCAAGGAACTGGTCAAGGCTTTGGAAGGGTTCGAGAACCTGCAAGGTTTCCTCGAACATGTCAGCCTGATCATGGACAACGAGCAAGATGGCGAGGACCCCAAGGTCACGCTGATGACGCTGCACGCCGCGAAGGGGCTGGAATTTCCCGCCGTCTTCCTGCCCGGATGGGAAGATGGCTTGTTCCCGTCCCAGCGCGCGATGGACGAGGAAGGCGTGAAGGGGCTGGAGGAGGAACGCCGTCTTGCCTATGTCGGCATCACGCGCGCCGAACGGGTTTGCACCGTCAGCTTCGCGGGCAACCGCCGGGTCTATGGCCAGTGGCAAAGCCAGATGCCGTCGCGCTTCATCGACGAATTGCCCGAGGATCATGTCGAGGTGCTGACGCCCTCGGGGCTGCATGGCCATTCCGGCATGGGGGCCAGCGCCAGCCCGATGGCGGGCATGATGGCGGGCAGCGACCTGCATGCGCAAGCGGCGCGCGCAGATGTCTACAACTCGCCCGGCTGGCGGCGGCTGCAGACCAATCAGACCCGCCCCGGTCTGCGCCAACCGTCGGAGGCTCGGCACATGACCATCGACGCCGAAGCCATCAGCGCCTTTGCCATCGATGACCGCGTGTTTCACCAGAAGTTCGGCTATGGCACGGTAACCTCGGTCGAGGGCGACAAGCTGGGCATCGCCTTTGACAAGGCAGGCGAGAAACATGTCGTCGCGCGCTTTTTGGTCAGCGCCGACGCGGCCGATGACGTGCCGTTCTAGGCGTCACCCCGTCAGCATCGGGTAAAGCGACGCGACCAGCAAAAGCGCCATCGTGATGTTGAAGGCGCGCAGCCGCCCCGGCGCCGCGAGCCAGCGCCGCAACTGCGTGCCCAAAGCCGCCCAGACGGTGACCGAGGGCAGGTTGACCATTGCAAAGACCACCGGCACGACCAGCGCGCCGGTCCAGGCAGAGGTCTCGGGCGCGAAATGGGTCTGGGCGTAGATTGCCATGTACCATGCCTTGGGGTTCACCCACTGAAAGGCTGCGGCCTGCAGGAAGCCAAAGGGTTGGGTATCGGTTCGGGCGGCATCGGGGGCTGCCGCATGAGCGATCTTCCACGCCAGATACAGCAGGTAGCCCGCACAAACCGCCATCAGCGCAGACCGAAGCCCGGGCAGCGCCTCGAACACCTGCAGCAAGCCCAGCCCGATCAGCGCCACCATGACCGCATGGCCGACGGAAATGCCCAGCATATGCGGCACCGTGCGCCTCAGCCCGAAATTCGCGCCCGAGGCCAGAAGCATGATGTTGTTCGGCCCCGGCGTGATGGACGAGGCGAAGGCGAACACGATCAGGGCAAGGATCAGGTCTGTGGTCATGCCGGCCAGATTGCGCGCGACGGCCCGCAATGAAACCGCTATTCGTGAGAAAAACGGCCCATCGGTGCAACGAATGACGGAAATCGACGAAAAGGACCGCCAGATATTGCGCATCTTGGCCCGTGAGGGGCGGATCAGCAACCTTGAACTGGCCGAGCGCGTGGCGCTGAGCCCCTCGGCCTGTTCGCGGCGGGTGCAGGCGCTTGAGGCCTCAGGCGTGATCGCGGGGTATCGGGCTGTCCTCTCGCCCGAGCGTTTGGGGGTGGGCTTTACCGCCTATCTGACGGTCGGTCTGTCCGAACACACCAAGCGCGTGCAAGAGGCGTTCGAGCGCGCCATGCGCGCCGCCCCCGAAGTGCGCGAATGCCACAACATCACCGGTGCGGTGGAATATCTGCTGCGCGTCGAGGTATCGGATCTGCGCGCCTACAAGCGGTTTCATACCGACATCTTGGGCGCGCTGCCGCAGGTGGCCACGATCACGACCTATGTGGTGATGGGCTCGCCCAAGGATGACCGCGGCTGAAGGCTGCCTCCTGACATGAAAAAGGCGGCGGACCCAAGGGAGGAGGAGGGCCCGCCGCCAGCATCAAGCGCCAAGGGAGGAGGAGGCGCCGATCTGCGGTGCCCGGGCCGTGGCCGGGGCGGAATGTCGTGGCGGCGGGGCCAAGGGAGGAGAAGAACCCCGCCGCCGGTCGTCACGGTTCCCAAGGGAGGAGGAAGGAACCGATCCGTGTGGTCCGTTGCCGGACCGGGTATTTGCGGACCCACCCAAGAGGGAGGAGGAGGCGGACCCGCGAGCGGGGCGATCCAAGGGAGGAGGAGGATCGCCGCGCTGTTTCGAAATTCGTCGGGCTCAGCCCTTCTTGCCGTAGGCCGCTTCCAGTGCGATCGAGCGCAACATGGTCGGATTCAGGCCAAGGTCGTTCAACTCGCGGGCCGACAACCCTTGCAATTCGCGCAGCGTCTGCCGATAGATGCTGTGCGCGCGCCAGGCCGCTGCCAGATCCTTGCGGATATCGGCAAAGCGGTCGCCAAGGCTCAGCGCGGCGGTGGTACGGTTGCTCGAAACATATGCCATATCGTTTTTCTTTCCTCTTTCATCGGGGATGCGCCGGATTGCGCTAACATCTGACCCCGTGGGGCGCGGTCTTGTTCGCCCCTGTTGAAAACGAAGATAAGCGAATGCTGCGAATGCACAATAGCGCATGCCTCAATGCTGCTTTGCAGCAAATGCATGGCTGGGGATGACGTTGCGGCACCTGCATCTTGACAGGAATACCCTTGCCGGCGGTGCGTTTACGGACGGCCAGTTCCGCCTCTTCTTTCTGGGCATCTTCTTTGCAGTGCAGGCGATCTGGGTCCAGCGGGTCACTCTGGGCTGGCTGGCGTGGGAGCGCACCGGATCGGCAGGTTTCGTGGGGCTGGTCGCGGGCCTGAGCCTTGCGCCCGCATTGGTGCTGGGGCCGTTTTTCGGAGTGATGACCGACCGGGTCGACATTCGCCGCGCCTCTTTCGCCACCAATGGGTCCATGGCTCTGGTTCTGGCGGCGCTGGCGCTGGCATTGCCTTGGACGGGTTCTGTGGCGCTGATCGTGGCGGCATTGGCCATCGGGGTGATTTCTTCGGCGCATCATCCGGTGCGGATGTCGCTGGGGCCACGTCTGGTTCCCACCGAACTGGTGCAGCATGTGGTCACCGTGCAGGCACTCAACTTCAACCTTGCGCGCCTCGTCGCCCCGGTCATCGCCGGTTGGGTCATCGCCACCGCAGGGGCCGAGGTGGCGCTTTGGGTTTCGGTCCTGTGCTACATGCCGATGCTGATGGTGCTGCCCCGTCTTGTCCCCCGCGCCTTGCCGCCGCGCCCGCCCGCCTCGGTTCTTGCCGATCTGCTGGACGGTATGCGCTATGCGCTGACCGATCCGCTGGTGCGCAATGCGCTGCTTTTGACGCTGGCATTCGCCATGGCGGTGCGCGGCGCGCTCGAGGTGTTGCCGGTGCTGGCCGATGGCGCCTTTGGCCGGGGGGCGGCGGGCTTGGGCATGCTGACGGCGGCGGCGGGGGCGGGCGCGATTTCCTCGGCCCTTCTCAAGGCGGTGGGCCTCGGGGCGTTCGGCGCGCGGATCGCGCCCGCCGTCTTGTGGGCCGCGATGGCGGGGCAGGGCGCGGTGATCGCCATGGGCCTGTCGCCGGTCTGGCCCCTGGCCATCGCCTCGGTCGCGGTCGCGGGGTTCTGTTCAACATGGGTCGGCGTGAGCATGCAGGCGGCGATCCAGACCGACCTGCCCGACGGCTACCGTGGCCGCGTCATGAGCCTGTGGATCGTGATGGGCTTTGGCAGCGTCGCCTTGGGGGCCTTTGCGGTGGGCGGACTGGCCGAATGGATGGGAATTTCCTGGGCGCTGGTCGTGGCTGGCATGGTCGGCGCGCTGGCCCAACTGGCGATCATTCTGGGGATGCAGAGGCGCGGCTGACGGCCTATGTCTGCGGCAACACCGGCAGGAGGCCCAAGATGACACAGACCCGCGAAACCATCCTTGACGCGCTGCGCGGCCTGACGCTTCCCGATGGCGGCGATGTGGTCAGCCGCGACATGGTGCGCGCGCTGCGGGTGGACGGCGGAAAGGTCAGTTTCGTTCTCGAGGCCGAAAGCCCGGAGCTCGCTGCAAGGATGGAGCCGGTGCGGTTGGCCTGTGAAGGTCTGGTGCGCAAGCTTCCCGGCGTCGAACAGGTCAGTGTTGCGCTGACCGCACATGGCCCGGCGGCCAAGGCCATGGCGCGCCCCGCCGGGGCCGAGCCGCCCAGCCTCAAGATCGGCGGTCACCCGACGCCGCAGGCCGGACCGATGCGGCCCACGGGCGTGAAACGCATCATCGCCATCGGCTCTGGCAAGGGGGGCGTGGGAAAATCCACCGTGTCCTCGAACCTCGCCGTGGCGCTGGCGCGGGCGGGCAAACGGGTGGGGCTGCTGGATGCGGATATCTACGGGCCGTCCCAGCCGCGCATGATGGGCGTGAACAAGCGCCCGTCCTCGCCCGACGGCAAGACGATCATTCCGCTGCACGGCCATGGCGTCACGCTGATGTCCATCGGCTTCATGCTGCCCGAGGACAAGGCCGTGGTCTGGCGCGGGCCGATGCTGATGGGGGCGCTGCAACAGATGCTGACGCAGGTGGAATGGGGCGAGCTGGATGTGCTTTTGGTCGATCTGCCGCCGGGCACCGGCGATGTGGCGATGACGCTGTGCCAGAAATCCGAGGTGACCGGCGCCATCGTGGTCTCGACCCCGCAGGATGTGGCGCTTCTGGATGCGCGCAAGGCGCTCAACATGTTCGATGTCCTCAAGACGCCGATCCTTGGCCTGATCGAGAACATGGGCGTCTACCATTGCCCGAATTGCGGGCACGAAGCGCATATCTTTGGCGAGGGCGGTGTGAAGGCCGAGGCCGCCCGGCTGGGCCTGCCGTTTCTGGGCTCGCTTCCCATCGACCTCGACACGCGGCTGGCAGGCGACGCGGGCACGCCAATCGCGGCGGGCGACAGCCCGATGGCGCAGGCCTATGCGGCGCTGGCCAAGCGGTTCATCGACGCCGGAATCGTCTGATCGTTGCCCCCACAAAGAGGGTGATTCGCGGCCCATTCGGCACGATCAGCGCCAGAAGAGCCGGTTTTCCCGCCTTGATCCGATTTTTTTGGGTTTCTGTCCCATGGCGTCCCATGAGCCATGGCGCCGCTATATATGGGGCTTTGTCATCCTGACAGCACAACCCATGGTCTTATGGTGGGCCTTAGCACCCCCACATCCTGTTCCGGCGACCCCTGAAATCCCACATCTTGGGAGTTTTTCCCAAAAAAAGGATTTGCATGGGAATTCTCTCCATGGCATCACTAGGTCATCGGCAGACGAGATAAACGACAGGCCGCAACGGTCTGAACAAAAACAAAAAACGGCAGGTTCATACAGGCATCTCCAACGCCAGAAAAAAGAGATCCGGCGCGCAAGCGAGCAGACATCCCCCCAGGTGGCCTGCGCAGTCGGACACCCAGCAATGGGACGAGGACGGCGGATTGAGCAGTGGCAGCTTGCTCGATCCGCCGCTTTCGTTTCGGCGGCCAGAATGCGGCCGGATTGAGGCATAAAAAGGGCAAAGCCCGTGGATCGCAGGTTTCAAGGCGAAAGCCTGAACAAGGTGGATGGAAAGGGTCGGGTGTCTATCCCGGTCAAGTTTCGTCGTGTCTTGCAAAACTGCGACAGCCAATTTGCGCCCGGTGGGGCAGCACGGCTTTATCTCGCCTATGGCGACCCCAACAAGAATTACCTCGAATGCCTCACGGGCGATGCCTATGACGCGATAGACAAGCTGATCCAGTCGCTGCAGCCGGGATCGAAGCTGCGTCTTGCGCTGAGCAAGCTCTACTACGCCAAATGCGACGAGATGAACCTCGACGAGACCGGGCGTATGGTCTTGCCACAGGCCGCGCGCGACAAGATCGGGCTGGGCGAAGAGGCGCTGTTCGAGGGCAATGGCGAGAAGTTCCATATCATGAACCCGGAGCAGGGCGCGGTGGAGGATCAAGACCTCATTGCGTTGCTGGCGGAACTGGGCGGCAATGACCCGCATTTCGATCCGCTGTCGCTGGCCGTCGTGGGCGGTGCGGCCGCCGTATCGGAATGAGTGCCCGACGCCCCGCAGGTCCGGCGCGCGCGCCGCATGTCCCGGTTCTTTTGCGCGCGCTTCTCGAGGCCGTGGCCCCCGTGGCTGGCGTCTGGGTCGATGGCACCTTCGGCGCGGGGGGTTACAGTCGCGGCCTGCTGGAGGCGGGGGCAGCGCGGGTGATCGGCATCGACCGCGACCCCTTGGCCTTTCAGATGGCGGCGGATTGGGCGGGCGGGTATGGCGACAGGCTGCGGCTGGTCGCCGGCACGTTTTCAAACCTTGATAGGCTGGCGGGTGAAGCGCTGGACGGTGTCGCCCTCGATCTGGGCGTGTCCTCGATGCAGCTTGACCGGGCGGAGCGGGGGTTTTCCTTCATGTCGGACGGGCCGCTCGACATGCGGATGGGTCAGAGCGGTCCCTCGGCCGAGGATCTGGTCAACGACGCCCCCGAAGAGGTCATCGCCGACGTGCTCTACCATTACGGCGAGGAACGCGCGGCGCGCCGCATCGCCAAATCCATCGTCACGGCCCGCGCGCAGGCGCGCATCACCACCACCTTGCGGCTGGCGGGCATCGTCGAGGGGTGCCTGCCGCGCAAGAAACCGGGGCAAAGCCATCCCGCAACCCGCAGCTTTCAGGCGATCCGCATCGCGGTGAATGACGAATTCCGCCAATTGGCCGAGGGGCTAGATGCGGCCGAACGCGCCTTGAGGCCGGGCGGCAAGCTCGCTGTCGTGACCTTTCATTCGCTCGAGGACCGGGTGGTCAAACGCTACATGGCCGACCGGTCCAGCACCGGCGGCGGTGGCTCGCGGCATGCGCCCGAACCCGGGGCGCGGGTGCCAACCTTTGATCTGACGCCGAAAAAGGCCATCGCCCCCGATGAGGCCGAACTGGCCGTGAACCCGCGCGCGCGTTCGGCCCGGCTGCGCGTGGCGACCCGCACCACGGCTCCCGCCTCGCCCGTCGACCGGGCGCAGCTGGGCCTGCCGCAGCTGACCGAGGTGTTTTGATGCGTGGCATGTCCAGCGTCGTCTTCTTGCTTGCCGTGATCGCGCTTGGCTACTGGGCCTACGGTCAGACCATCCTCACCCAGCAGGCCGAGCGCCGCGTAGACCAATTGCAGCGCCAGATCGGTGCAGAACGCGATCGCCTTGCCATCCTGCGCGCCGAATGGGCCTATCTCAACCGGCCCGACCGCCTGCGTGAACTGGCCGATTTCAACTTCGAGCGGCTGCAGCTTCTGCCGCTTGCGCCCGAACAATTCGGCCGCGCGACGCAGATCCCCTATCCACTGCCGCCCGAACCTGAGCCCGAGTTTGAAGAAACCCTGCTGGGCAATGCCTCCGGCTCTGAGAGAGAGGAACGGATCCCATGACCCCGCGCACGCCGCTTCGCCCGCTTGCCCGCATCCTCGAGGCGCGCGCGCGGGGCGAAAACCCCGATGCGATCGAACGCGAGAACCTGCGACTGCGCCATGAGGCCGTGCGCGACCGCCTGCGTCAGCGCGCCGAAAGCCGGTTGCTGCTCCTGTCGCTGGTCTTTTTGCTGGCCTTCGGGTCGGTCGGCGTGCGCATGGCGGCCTTGGCCACCACCGAAGCGGTCGAACCGCGCGTCGCGCGCTCCGCGTCGATCCACGCAACGCGTGCCGATATTGTCGACCGGCATGGCCGCGTTCTGGCGACGAATTTCGCCACCAACGCGCTTTACGCCCATCCCCACGAGATCGTCGACGCCCGCGCCGCCGCCGATGGTCTGGCCGAGATCTTTCCCGAGATGGATGCCGACACGCTTTACACCCGCTTTACCTCGGAACGCCGGTTCTTGTGGTTGCGGCGCTATCTCAGCCCGGAACAGGAACAGCAGGTGCATGATCTTGGCGATCCGGGCCTGCTTTTCGGCCCGCGCGAGATGCGGCTTTACCCCAATGGCGCGATTGCCGCGCATGTTCTGGGCGGTGCGGGCTTCGGCCAAGAAGCGGTGAACGCCGCCGAGGTGATCGGGGTGGCGGGCATCGAGGCGCGCTTTGACGAGCAGCTGCGCGATCCGGGCCAGACCGGGCCGCTGACACTGTCCATCGACCTGACCGTTCAGGCCACGATCGAAGAAGTGCTGGCGGGCGGCATGGCGCTGCTCAATGCGCAAGGGGCGGCCGCCGTCTTGCTGGATGTGCATACCGGTGAGATCATCGCCATGGCCAGCCTGCCCGATTTCGACCCCAACGCCCGTCCGCGTCCCGCGCTCGAGGGCGATCCGGCCGACAGCCCGCTGTTCAACCGCGCGGTGCAGGGCGTTTATGAATTGGGCAGCGTGTTCAAGGCCTTCACCATCGCGCAGGCGCTCGATCTCGGGCTTTACAACACCGATGACATGATCGACACGCGCGGGCCGCTCAGGGTCGGGCGGTTTGCGATCAGCGATTTCCGCAGCTATGGTCCGTCGCAATCGGTCCATGACGTCTTTACCCATTCCTCCAACATCGGCACCGCGCGCATCGCGCAGGTGATCGGCGGCGAACGCCAGCGGGAATTTCTCGCCGCACTTGGCCTGCTGGAACCCACCCCGGTGGAACTGGTCGAGGCGACGAACGCCCGCCCGCTGTTGCCGCCGCGCTGGGGCGAGTTGTCGTCGATGACGATTTCCTACGGCCATGGCTTGTCGACCTCGCAACTGCATCTGGCTGCGGCCTATGCCACCATGGTCAATGGCGGCACGCGGATCCGCCCGACCCTGTTGCGTCAAGACGAGCCGCAAGCGGGCGAGCGGGTGATTTCCGAGGCGACCAGTCAGGCCATGCGCGGGTTGATGCGCGCCACCGTGACCGAAGGCACCGCCAGTTTCGGCGAGGTCGAAGGCTATGCCGTGGGCGGCAAGACCGGCACCGCCGACATGCCGCGCCCTACGGGCGGCTATTACAGCGACCGCAACCTTGTCACCTTTGCTTCGGCCTTTCCGATGCATGACCCGCGCTATGTGCTGATCACGACGCTGCAGGAACCGGTGGAAACCTCCGGGCCGGAGCCGCGCCGCACCGCAGGCTGGACAGCCGTGCCTGTCGCGGCCGAGATCATTCGCCGCACGGCCCCGCTGATGGGCCTCAGACCAGAGATTGAACCTTTGGATGCCTATGCGCTATCCAGCGCCTCGAGATGACCGCTGACGCGGTCGAAAGGGGTGGGGCATGGCGCAACAGACACGGCATTTGTCCGACCTCGGCCTGACCGCGCGGACGGGCGGCGATGTGGCGGTGACGGGGCTGGCGCTGGACAGTCGCAAGGTGGAACGGGGCACGCTCTTCGCGGCCTTGCCCGGCACGCGGGTGCATGGGGCTGAGTTCATCCCATATGCGCTGCGCATGGGCGCGGGCGCCATCCTGACCGACCGGGCGGGCGCCGAGATCGCCGCCGCCGATCTGGCCGGGGCCAAGGCCGCACTGGTGGTGGTCGAGGATGCGCGCGCTGCACTTGCCCATGCCGCTGCCCTGTGGTTTGGCGCGCAGCCCACCACGGTCGTGGCGGTCACGGGCACCAACGGCAAGACATCGGTGGCCAGTTTCACCCGGCAGATCTGGACCCTTCTAGGGCTTGAGGCGGTCAATATCGGCACCACCGGGGTCGAGGGCGCCTTTGCCGCGCCCGGTATCCACACCACGCCCGAACCCCTTACGCTGCACCGTGTG
Source organism: Roseicyclus mahoneyensis (assembly GCF_003148775.1). Classification (GTDB taxonomy): domain Bacteria; phylum Pseudomonadota; class Alphaproteobacteria; order Rhodobacterales; family Rhodobacteraceae; genus Roseicyclus; species Roseicyclus mahoneyensis. Next base: position 159,182 of record NZ_QGGW01000004.1, on the reverse strand, counting down.
CTGGCCGAGATGGCGGAGGCGGGCGTGAGCCACGCGGCGATGGAGGCGTCGTCGCATGGCCTTGACCAGCGGCGGATGGAGGCGGTGGGGCTTGCGGCCTGCGGCTTCACCAACCTGACGCAGGACCATCTCGACTATCACGGCGACATGGAGACCTATTTCGAGGCCAAGCTGCGCATGTTCACCGAACTTTTGGACGAGGATGGCGTGGCGGTGGTCAACCTCGATGACGCCTATGGCCGTCGCGTCGCCGAAGCCTGCGACCGGCGCGAGATCGAGGTGATCGGCGTGGGCCAATATGCCGAGGATGCCAGCCTCAAGGTCACCGGGCGGCGGCTGGACGAGACCGGGCAAGATGTGCTGTTCCGCTGGCAGGGCCAGCCGGTGCAGACCCGCCTGCCCTTGATCGGGGCGTTTCAGGCGATGAACGTGCTGACCGCTGCGGGGCTTGTGATCGCCGCTGGCGAGGACCCCGACGCGGTGTTTTCTGTCCTGCCGCGCCTGACGGGCGTGCGCGGGCGGATGCAGCTGGCGGGGCGGCGCGCGAACGGTGCGCCGGTTTTCGTGGATTACGCCCATACGCCCGACGCGCTGGAAACCGCTCTCAAGGCGCTGCGCCCGCATGTGCTGGGCCGCCTGATCGTGGTCTTCGGCGCGGGCGGCGACCGCGACCGGGGCAAGCGGCCCCTGATGGGGCAAGCCGCCGCTGCCCATGCCGATGTGGTGTTCGTGACCGACGACAATCCCCGGTCCGAGGTTCCGGCGGCCATCCGTGCCGAGATCCTGCAAGGCTGCCCCGAGGCGATCGAGGTCGGCGACCGCGCCGAGGCGATCTTGCGGGGCGTCGATGCGCTGGAACCGGGCGATGCGCTGTTGATCGCGGGCAAGGGGCACGAGACCGGGCAGACGGTGGGCGATGTGGTCTATCCCTTCGACGATGTGGAACAGGCCAGCGTCGCCGTCGCCGCGCTGGAGGGTCGCGCATGACGGTGCTTTGGACAGCGGCGGATGCCGCAGCCGCCACGGGTGGTCAGATCGCGGGCTACTGGCAGGCCAAGGGCATTTGCATCGACAGCCGCAGCGTGGCCAAGGGCGATCTGTTCGTGGCCCTGTCGGCCGCGCGCGACGGGCATGACTTCGTGGCCGATGCGCTGGCGCGCGGCGCGGTGGCGGCGCTGGTGGCCCGCATCCCCGAGGGCGTGGACCCCGCCCGCCTTCTGATCGTGGCCGACGTGATGGATGGCCTGCGCGCGCTGGGCGCCGCGGGGCGGGCGCGAACGCAAGCCCGCGTCATCGCGGTGACGGGATCGGTCGGCAAGACCACCGTCAAGGAAATGCTGCGCGCGGCGCTGTCGCCGCAGGGCCGCACCCATGCGGCCGAGGCGAGCTTCAACAACCATTGGGGCGTTCCGATCACCTTGGCGCGGATGCCCGCCGATACCGAATATGCGGTGATCGAGATCGGCATGAACCACCCCGGCGAGATCGCGCCGCTGGCCCGGCTGGCCCGGCCCCATGTGGCCATCGTGACCACCGTGGCCCCCGCGCATCTGGAAGCCTTCGGCGTGATCGAGGGCATCGCCCATGAAAAAGCGGCCATCTTCGAGGGGCTGGAGCCGGGGGGCACGGCGCTTGCCCATGCCGATATCGGCACGGCGGCCATTCTGTTCGACAAGGCAAAGGCTTGCGGCGCGACGCTGATCCGCTTCGGGGTGACCGAAGGCGTCGAGGCGCGGTTGGTCGAGGCGCAGGTCGCCGAGGCCGCAACCGTGATCCGGGCCGAGATTCTGGGCACCGACCGCCTGCTCAGGATCGGCGCGCCGGGGCGGCATTACGCGATGAACGCGCTGATCGCGCTGACCGCCGCCAAGGTCGCGGGCGCGGATGCGACGCAGGCGGCACTGGCGCTGTCCGGTTGGACGCCGTTTCAGGGTCGGGGCACGCGTGAAAAGATCACGCTCAGCGCCGCAGATGATCTGGTGATCGAGATGATCGACGACGCGTTCAACGCCAACCCTGCATCCATCGCCGCAGCGCTCGACATGCTGGCCGCGTCCGAGCCGCAGGGCCGCGGGAGGCGTATCGCGGTCTTGGGCGACATGCTGGAACTGGGGCCGACCGGTCCCGCATTGCACGCCGCCATCGCCGAGCATCCGGCCATGGCGCGCATCGCCACCGTCCACACTGTCGGCCCGTTGATGGAACATCTGTACGCCGCCCTGCCGGGCGCTTTGCGCGGCCAGCACGCAAGCAGCGCCGAGGAGATGGCAGCAAACCTGCCGCAAACCCTGCGGTCGGGGGATGTGTTGCTGATTAAGGGCAGCAAGGGGATCAAGGTTGCCCGTGTGGTTGACGCCTTGCGCAAACTGGGGCAATCCGCAGCGTATCAGGGACAAGGACCCCGCTAGATGTTGTATTGGCTGAGCGATCTGTCCGACGGTGGCGACGTGTTCAACCTGTTCCGGTACATCACCTTTCGGGCCGGAGCGGCGTTTTTCACCGCGCTGATCTTCGGCTTCATGTTCGGCCGCCCGCTGATCAACGCGCTGCGCCGCAAATACGCGCAAGGTCAACCGATCCGCGAGGATGGCCCGGCCCATCACATCGCCACCAAGGCGGGCACGCCGACCATGGGGGGGCTGTTGATCCTTGCCGCTCTGACGCTCTCGACGATTTTGTGGGCACGGCTCGATAACCCCTATGTCTGGATCGTGCTGGGCACGACGGTCGCCTTCGGGCTGGTCGGCTTTGCCGATGACTGGGCCAAGGTCAGCCGCCAGACGAGCAAGGGCGTGTCGGGGCGCTTGCGGCTCTTGATCGGATTCGCCATCGCCGCCGTCGCCGCCGTCGCCGCCGTCTACATCCACCCGCCCGGGCTGTCGGCGCAACTGGCCGTGCCGGTGTTCAAGGATGTGCTGTTCAACATGGGCTGGATGTTCATTCCCTTTGCCATGTTCGTCATCGTCGGATCGGCCAATGCGGTGAACCTGACCGATGGTCTGGATGGCCTCGCCATCATGCCGGTGATGATCGCGGCCGCGACGCTGGGCGTCATCGCCTATGCGGTCGGCCGGGTCGATTTCACCGAGTATCTCGACGTCCATTACGTGCCCGGCACGGGCGAATTGCTGGTCTTCGTCGCGGGCCTGATCGGTGGGGGCCTGGGCTTCTTGTGGTACAACGCCCCGCCCGCCGCGGTCTTCATGGGCGACACCGGGTCGCTGGCCCTGGGCGGCGCGCTGGGGGCCATCGCGGTGTCGACGAAGCACGAGATCGTGTTGGCGATCGTGGGCGGGCTGTTTGTCGCCGAGGCCGTGAGCGTGATCGTGCAGGTCGGTTATTTCAAGGCAACGGGCAAGCGCGTCTTCCTGATGGCACCGATCCACCATCATTTCGAGAAGAAGGGCTGGGCCGAGCCGCAGGTGGTGATCCGGTTCTGGATCATCTCGCTGATCCTTGCGCTGATCGGCCTTGCCACGTTGAAGCTCAGATGACGGGCCGTCCCGACAGACCGAACGCCCTTGTGACCGGCGGAAATCGCGGCATCGGACGCGCCATCGCTACGGGCCTTGTGGCGCGCGGGTTTCGCGTGGTGATCGGGGTGCGCGATCTGGAGGCCGGGCGCATGGCGGCCGACGAGATCGGCGCGCAGGCGGTGCGGATCGATGTGGCGCGGCTCGACAGCATCGGGGCCGCAGTCGACAAGATCGGCGGCGTCGACGTTTTGGTGAACAACGCAGGCGTCCTGATTGACTCGAGCATGCTGGAGGACCCGGGCGGGTTCCACATGTCGGTCGACGTGATGTTTCGCGGACCTTTCGAGCTGATCCGGGCCTGCGTGCCGCATATGGGGGCGCAGGGGTGGGGACGGATCGTCAACGTATCGTCAAGCTGGGGAAGTTTCGGCGAAGGCCTTGAGGGCCCCGGCGGCTATGGCGTGGCCAAGGCGGCGCTGAACGCGCTGACCAAGGCACTGCCGCGCGATCTGCCCGAGGGGGTCAAGATCAACGCGGTCGATCCGGGCTGGGTGCGGACCCGGATGGGCGGCGCGACGGCGCAGCGCAGCCCCGAACAAGGCGCCGAGACGGCGCTGTGGTTGGCCGACCTGCCCGAGGACGGGCCCACGGGCCGCTTCTTTCGCGACAAGCTTTCGGTGCGCTGGTAGGTTTTGCGCCGGCTGCGCCGCCGGCGGGTGCGATTTTTCATGCGAAAAATCGGGCGCTGCCCCGAGGTCTCATCGTCTGGCGGTCGTCTGGCCGTGCATATTTCCCGAAAGATGAAACAAGGGCGCGGTGATGGAGCGTTTCTTCGTCTTGTCGGGCTGTTCGGGGGGCGGGAAATCGACGCTGCTCGCGGCACTGGCGGCGGCGGGCATCAAGACCGTGCCGGAGCCGGGGCGCCGCGTGTTGCGCGCGGGCAAGCCCGCGCCAAGGAAAGATATGGGGGCTTTTCTTTCGGCCTGTCTCGCGCTTGCGCTGGAAGATCATGCCCGGGCCCATGCCGTGGCGGGGCCGGTGATCTTCGACCGATGCGCCATCGATGCGGTTTCGGGGCTGGACGCTCTGGGTGAAGTCGTCGCGGAATACGGGCGGCTGTCGCAGGTCTTTCTTGCGGCAAGATATGCGATAGAGATCATGCCAAAGGTCCCCGTGGCCGAGCGCGTGGCATGGATCATGGCGCGCATCGGGCCGCCGGGTGTGTAAGGCGACGAGAGGTGGGGCGATGATACCGGTTCAGGGGTTTGAGGGGCAACGTGTGGCGGTGCTCGGGCTTGGGCGCTCGGGTCTTGCCACGGCGCGGGCCTTGCGTGCGGGGGGCGCCGTGGCGCTGTGCTGGGATGATGGCGCGGCCGCGCGCGCGGCGGCGGAGGTCGAGGGGTTCGAGATCCGGGACCCGATGGCGGCCGGCGCCTTTGCCGACGTGGCCTGCCTGGTCACATCGCCTGGCATCGCGCATCTTTACCCTGCGCCGCACCGGGCCATCGCGGCGGCGATGGCTTTGGGTGTGCCGGTGGACAATGACATCGGGCTCTTCTTCCGCTCGCTTGGCTTGGGCGAATGGGACGGGATGGAGGAGCCGCCCAAGGTCGTGGCAGTCACCGGGTCGAACGGCAAGTCCACCACCTCGGCCCTGATCGCCCATATCCTGACCGTGGCGGGGCGCTCGGTGCAACTGGCGGGCAACATCGGGCGCGGGGTGCTGGATATCGAGCCGCCAGAGAATGGCGGGGTGGTCGTGCTGGAACTGTCCTCCTACCAGACCGATCTGGCGCGTGCGCTGACGCCCGACATCGCGGTTTTCACCAATCTTTCGCCCGATCATCTGGACCGGCATGGCGGGATGGGCGGCTATTTCGCGGCCAAGCGGCGGCTCTTCGCCGAGGGCGGGCCGGATCGCGCCATCGTCGGTGTGGATGAACCCGAGGGGCGATATCTGGCCAATCAGCTGGCCGAGGGGCCGGGCGATCTGCGTTTGATCCGGGTGTCGGCGGGCAAGCTGGAGGGCATCGGCTGGGATCTGGTGGCACGCAAGGGCTGGCTGTCGGAGATGCGCAAGGGGCGGCAGGTGGCCTCCATCGACCTGCGCGGCGTCGCGGGCCTGCCGGGTGCACACAATCACCAAAACGCGGCCTGTGCCTACGGCGTGGCGCGCGCGCTGGGTCTGTCGCCGAAGGAAATCGAGGCGGGGTTCCATTCCTTCGAAGGCCTGCCGCACCGCTCGCAGCGGGTGGCGGATATCGGCGGCGTGTCCTTTGTGAATGATTCGAAGGCCACGAATGTGGATGCGGCGGTCAAGGCGCTGGCGGCCTTCAGGCGCATCCGCTGGATCTGCGGCGGGCTGGAGAAGGAGGGGGGGATGGCCGCGCTTGCCCCTGCGGCGGGCGAGGTGGTGAAGGCCTATGTCATCGGGCGCGAGGCCGCGGCTTTCGCGCTGCATCTCGGCGCAGTGCGGCACGAGATCTGCGGCGACATGGCGACCGCCGTGGCCCGCGCCGCGGCTGAGGCGGAGCCGGGCGATACGGTGCTGCTCGCGCCCGCCGCGGCGAGTTTCGACCAGTACGACAGTTTCGAGCATCGCGGGCGGGATTTCATGGAGCAGGTCGCCAAGCTGACCTGACGCAAATCGGTCACGGTCAAGCGAAAGGCTGGCCCTGCGCGGAATTTCAGGTTAGGCTGTGTATCACGACCCGGAAAACCGGGCGGTCCTGAGGCAGGCAACAACAAGAAACGGGCGGGCAGTCCCCATGACGGAAATCGCGCATGGCACGGTGATCGTGCAATCGGGCGAAGCCGTTCTTCCACGCTGGTGGCGGACGGTGGACCGGGTCACGATCTTTTGCGTTCTGGCGCTGTTTGCTATCGGCATCTTGCTGGGCCTTGCGGCCTCGACGCCGCTGGCGCAGCGCAACGGACTTGATCCGTTTCACTACATGATCCGGCAACTGGCCTTTGGCGGGATGGCGCTGACGGCGATGATCCTCGTGTCGATGATCGCGCCGGTCACCATCCGCAGGCTGGGTGTGATCGGGTTTTTCGGCGCGATGCTGGCGCTCGCAATGCTGCCCGCCTTCGGCACGGATTTCGGACAGGGCGCGACACGCTGGTATTCGCTCGGTTTTGCCTCGGTGCAGCCGGCCGAATTCCTGAAACCTGTCTTCGTCATCTTCACCGCCTGGATGATCGCCGCAAGTCAGGAGGTCGCGGGCCCGCCGGGCAAGAGCGTGTCGTTGTTTGCCACCTGCGTGATCGTGGGATTTTTGGTGACGCAGCCCGATTTCGGGCAGGGCGCGTTGATCATCTTCGCCTGGTCCGTGATCTATTTCGTGGCGGGCGCGCCGATGCTGATGCTGTTTGCGGTGATGGGGATCGTCGCGGTGGGCGGTGCCATCGCCTACAGCAATTCCGAGCATGTCGCGCGCCGGATCGACGGGTTCTTGTCGGCCGAGATCGACCCCACGACGCAGATCGGCTATGCCACGGACGCGATCCGCAATGGCGGGCTGTTCGGTGCGGGGCTGGGAGAGGGGACGGTGCGCTGGACCCTGCCTGACGCCCACACCGATTTCATCATCGCGGTCGCGGCCGAGGAATATGGCGTGATGCTGGTTTTCGTGATCATCGCGCTTTTTGCCACCATCACGATCCGCGCCTTTTTGCGGCTGATCCGCGAACGCGACCCGTTCATCCGGCTGGCGGGCACAGGGCTTGCGAGCCTTCTGGCGCTGCAGGCCTTCATCAATCTGGGTGTGGCCGCGCGCCTTTTGCCTGCCAAGGGCATGACGCTGCCCTTCGTGAGCTACGGGGGGTCCTCGCTGATCGCCACCGGCATTGCGGTGGGGATGCTCTTGGCCTTCACGCGGTCGCGGCCTCAGGGTGAGATCGGCGACATCTTGTTGTCGCGTCACGCAGGGCGCGGCAGATGACGCCCGCCAACCCCCATCTCATCATCGCCGCCGGCGGCACCGGGGGGCACATGTTCCCCGCGCAGGCGCTGTCCGAGGTCATGATCCGGCGCGGCTGGCGGGTGACGCTCAGCACGGACGCGCGGGGCGCGCGCTACACTGACGGGTTTTCCCATGCGGTCGCGGTGCGGCAGGTGGCCTCGGCCACTTTCGCGCGGGGCGGGATCGCCGCGAAACTTCTCGCGCCTTTCCGCATCCTTGGCGGCATCCTTGGCGCGACCCTCAAGATGTGGCGCGAGCGTCCCGATGTCGTGGTGGGCTTTGGCGGCTATCCCACGATTCCGGCGCTGGCGGCCGCCTGGCTGACGCGCACGCCGTGCATGATACATGAACAAAACGGCGTTCTGGGCCGGGTCAACCGCGCCTTTGCGCGGCGCGTCGATGTCGTGGCCTGCGGCACATGGCCCACGACCCTGCCCGAAGGTGTCGAGGGGGCGCAGACCGGCAACCCGGTGCGCGCCGCGGTGCTGGAGCGGGCGGGCGCGCCCTACATGCCGCCCGGCGACTGGCCGATGATGCTGCTGGTCTTTGGCGGCAGTCAGGGGGCGCGCGTTCTGGCCGACACCGTGCCCGAAGCGCTGGCGCGCCTGCCCGAGGGGCTGCGCGGTCATCTGCGGGTGGCCCAACAGGCCCGCCCCGAAGATTTCGAGCGCGTGACCGAGGCCTATGCCCGCATCGGCATCCGCGCCGAGGTAGAGCCGTTCTTCCGCGACATCCCCCGAAGATTGTCCGAGGCGCAGCTGGTCATCAGCCGCTCGGGCGCGTCTTCCGTTGCCGATATCGCCGTGGTGGGTCGCCCCGCAATCTTGATCCCTTATGCGGCGGCAACCGCCGACCATCAGACCGCGAACGCCCGCGCTTTGGTCGAAGCACAGGCCGCCATCGTGATCCCCGAGGCGCGGCTGTCGCCCGACACGCTGGCCGAGGCCATTCACTCCATTCTCACCCAACCCGCCGCCGCCGATGCCATGGCGCAGGCCGCCTTGTCGGTCGGTGTCCCCGATGCCGCGACACGGCTGGCAGCCCTGGTCGAGGAACTGGCCCGGAAAGGAGCGTCATGAGCCCTGCTGTCACCAAACTGCCCACGCAACTGGGCGCGATCCATTTCGTCGGCATCGGCGGCATCGGCATGTCGGGCATTGCCGAGGTGCTGCTGAACCACGGCTACACTGTGCAGGGGTCCGACCTGAAGGCCTCCAAGATCACCGAGCGGCTGGAGGGGTTGGGCGCGCGCGTCTTCATCGGGCAAAAGGCCGAGAACCTCGAGGCGGCCGAGGTCGTGGTGATCTCCTCCGCGATCAAGTCCGGCAACCCGGAACTGGACGCGGCGCGTGCGCGCGGGTTGCCGGTGGTGCGGCGCGCCGAGATGCTGGCCGAATTGATGCGCCTGCGTTCGAACATCGCGGTGGCGGGCACGCATGGCAAGACGACGACGACGACGCTGGTTGCCACGCTGCTTGATGCCGGTGGTGTCGATCCGACGGTCATCAACGGCGGTGTGATCCACGCCTATGGCTCAAACGCGCGGGTGGGGCAGGGTGACTGGATGGTGGTCGAGGCCGACGAGAGCGACGGCACCTTCAACCGCCTGCCCGCGACCATCGCCATCGTGACCAACATCGACCCCGAGCACATGGAACATTGGGGCACGATCGAGAACCTGCGGCAGGGCTTTACCGATTTCGTGTCGAACATCCCGTTCTACGGGATCGCGGTCTGCTGCACCGATCACCCCGAGGTGCGGGCGCTGGTGGGCCGCATCACCGACCGGCGGATCGTGACCTTCGGCTTCAACGCGCAGGCCGATGTGCGCGCGATCAACCTGACCTACAAGGCGGGCGTGGCCCACTTCGACATCGCCCTTCAGGCCGAAGGGCAGGTTATCGAGGGCTGCACCTTGCCTATGCCGGGCGATCACAATGTCTCGAACGCCTTGGCGGCCGTGGCGGTTGCGCGCCATCTGGGCATGAAGGCCGACGAGATCCGCGCGGCGCTTGCGGGCTTCAAGGGCGTCAACCGCCGCTTCACCAAGGTGGGCGAGGTCGGCGGCGTGACGATCATCGACGATTACGGTCATCACCCGGTCGAGATTGCCGCCGTCCTGCGCGCGGCCCGGCAGGCCATCGGATCGGACGCGGGCGGCCGCGTGATCGCGGTGCACCAGCCGCACCGCTATTCGCGCCTGTCGTCGCTGTTCGAGGATTTCTGCGGCTGTTTCAACGACGCCGACGTGGTCGCCATCGCCGAGGTCTATGCCGCAGGCGAGGACCCGATTCCGGGTGCCAGCCGCGACGATCTGGTGGCGGGTCTGATCCGGCACGGGCACCGGCATGCACGCGCCATATTGTCCGAGGACGACCTTGAACGGTTGGTGCGCGAACAGGCGCGACCGGGCGACATGGTGGTCTGTCTTGGGGCGGGCACGATTTCGGCTTGGGCGCACGGGTTGCCCGCGCGACTGAAGGACATGGAGACGCGCGCGGCCACTGGCTGAATGGCGCGCAAGGCAGGAAAGGACGCGGACATGCCATTGTCGTTGACGCTGAGCGCGCTCTGGGTCGTTGCCGCCGCCTGCGTGGCGATGCTGCCGATGCGATGGCAATATGCCCCCGGGATGACGCTCTTGATCCTCGCCCTGCCGCTGTGCGTCATGGTGGGGCGCGAGGTCGGCTGGCTCTGGGTCTGTGCGGTCGCCTTCGCCATTATTTCGATGTATCGCCGCCCGCTCGGCGCGCTCGCGCGCCATCTGCGGGCAAGGGTCGGGGGGGCCGCGTGATGCCTTTTGCCATTGTCCTGCTGTGCCTGTGGGTGATTGCGGCCTGCATCGCGGGCATGACGCCCCAGCGCTATCATTGGCCTGCGGCATGGGTGCTCATCGGCACGGGCATTCCGCTTCTGGGGCTTCTCACGCTCAGCATGGGCCCGGTCTGGGGGCTGATCGCGCTGGCCGCCGGCGTGTCGATCCTGCGCTGGCCGATCCTGCGCGCGGGGCAGCGTCTGGCGGGCCTCTTGGCACCCGCGGACGAGCGTGAACACCCGGGGGAATAGTGAGCGCCATCCCTGACATCCCCGTGCGCGGTCGCCTGACCGCAGACCGTCCGCTGGCCGGTCTGACATGGCTGCGCGTGGGCGGTCCCGCCGACTGGCTGTTCCAGCCCGCCGACGAGGCCGACCTGAGCAATTTCCTGGCCGCCCTGCCGCAAGATGTGCCGGTCTTTCCTATGGGTGTCGGGTCGAACCTGATCGTGCGCGACGGCGGGATCGCAGGGGTGGTGATCCGGCTGGGGCGCGGCTTCAACGGCATCCGGATCGAGGGGGATCTGGTGACGGCGGGGGCGGCTGCGCTCGATGCGCATGTGGCGATCGGCGCGGCCGAGGCGGGGCGCGACCTGACCTTTTTGCGCACCATCCCCGGTTCCATCGGCGGCGCTTTGCGGATGAATGCGGGCTGCTATGGGCGCTATGTCGCCGATCATTTCCACGCCGCGCGCGCGGTCCTGCGCGACGGGCGCGTCGTGACGCTGGCGTCTTCCGACGTCGCCTTTGCCTACCGCCAGACCGACCTGCCCGAGGGCGCCGTTATCACCGAGGTGACGTTTCGCGCCGCTACTGGTGATCCGCAGGCGCTGGCGGGCACGATGGCCGACCAGCTTGCCAAACGCGATGCGACCCAACCCACCAAGGACCGCAGCGCGGGCAGCACCTTTCGCAACCCGGCAGGCTTTTCCTCGACCGGACGGGCCGATGATACCCATGAGATGAAGGCGTGGAAGGTGATCGATGACGCGGGCTTGCGGGGTGCCATGCGCGGCGGGGCGCAGATGTCGCAGATGCATTCCAACTTTCTCATCAATACCGGCACCGCCACGGCGGCCGATCTGGAGGAACTGGGCGAAGAGGTGCGAAAAAGGGTTTTAGAAACCCAAGGAATAGCGCTAGAATGGGAAATCATGCGCGTCGGGCGAGCGACACGCGCGTGACAGGCGATTGACCCGGAATACCGGGCGGAAAACAAAAGGCTGACCGGGCACCAGAACCCGGCGGCGACATGAGGCACAGGTGGCGGGTTCGAGCGGTAAAACCCCCCGTGTTGCGATTCTGATGGGTGGCCCTTCGTCCGAGCGCGAAGTGTCCCTGTCTACGGGTCGTGGCTGCGCGCAGGCGCTGCGGGACGAAGGCTATGAGGTGATCGAGGTCGATGCCGGCCCCGACCTGCCCGCGCGCCTGTCCGACATCAAGCCAGACGTCTGTTTCAACGCGCTCCATGGCCGCTGGGGCGAGGATGGCTGCGTGCAGGGCATCCTTGAATGGATGCGCATTCCCTATACCCATTCGGGCGTTCTGGCTTCGGCGCTGGCGATGGACAAGGCGCGGACCAAAGACGTCTACCGCGCCCATGGCCTGCCTGTGGTGGACAGCGTGATCGTGCCCAAGGCGCAGGCGATGGCCGCGCATGTCATGGCCCCGCCCTATGTGGTCAAGCCCAACAACGAAGGATCGTCCGTTGGGGTTTATCTTGTCGCCGAAGGCGCCAACAGGCCGCCGCTGCTGGCCGACACGATGCCCGACCATGTCATGGTGGAGGCCTTCGTGCGCGGCCGCGAACTGACCTGCTCGGTCATGGGGGGCGCTGCGGGCGACCCGGGCGCGCTGACCGTCACCGACATCTTGACCGACGGCTGGTACGACTACGACGCCAAATACGTCGAAGGCGGCTCGCGCCATGTGGTCCCCGCCGAGATACCCCCCGCCATATTCGACGCCTGCATGGACATGGCCACGACCGCGCATCGCGCGCTGGGCTGCCGGGGCGTCAGCCGCACCGATTTCCGATGGGATGACAGCCGAGGGTTCGACGGTCTGATCTTGCTGGAAACCAACACCCAGCCCGGCATGACGCCGACCTCGCTGACGCCGGAACAGGCGGCGGCCTGCGGGATTTCCTTCGGCGCGCTGTGCCGCTGGCTGGTGGAGGATGCCTCATGCGACCGTTGACCGCCAGCCGCTCCGGACCAAGGCTCTCGACCCCCGCCCTGATGGCGCAGCGTGGCCCGTTGTCGGCGCCTGCGCCCACTGCCCAGCCCGTCGCCCTGTCCGAGCCTTCGCGCGACCCTGCGCCCTCGATCTGGTCCTACAGGGTGCAGCGGCTGTGGCTGACGCCGCTGTTTCGCAAGCTTCTGCGCGTCGGTCTGCCGACCTTTGTCATCGCGTTTTGCGGGCTGGCCTATTTCGGTGACGAGGGGCGGCGCGCCGCGATCTGGGACGCGGGGATGGAAATCCGCCGCGAGATCGAGAACCGCCCCGAATTCCGCGTCAACGTCATCGGCGTGGAGGGCGCAAGCGATCCCGTCATCGCCGAGATCCGGGCTGCGCTGGCGCTGGATCTGCCGATGTCCTCCTTCGATCTCGACCTGACCGACCTTCGCGCACGCGTCGAGGCGCTGCCCGCCGTGGCCGCGGCCGAGCTGCGCATCCAGACGGGCGGTTATCTGGCGGTGCGGATCACCGAACGGGTGCCTGCCCTGATCTGGCAGACCCGCGACGACATCGTGCTGATCGATGCCGAGGGTCATTTCGTGGCCGCGTTGGCGGATCGTCAGCTCGAGGCGCCGTTGCCCGCCGTGGCGGGCGAGGGGGCGGATGGTGTGGTCGACGAGGCGCTGGCCCTGTACGCCGCCGCCGCCCCCCTTGGCGAGGCACTGCGCGGTTTCGTGCGGGTGGGCGAACGGCGCTGGGATGTCGTGCTGAACGACGGGCGGCGCATCTTGCTGCCGGCCGACCGCCCGGTGCAGGCGCTCGATCGGGCGTTGGCGCTTGATGACGTGACCGACATTCTGGCGCGGGACGTGCTCAGGATCGACCTGCGCAATCCCGACCGACTGACCGTGCAATTGACCGACCCCGCGCTGGAAGAGCTGCGCCGCCTGCGCGCGCTGGAGCGGGACACTCAGACCGGAGAGCGAAGCGGATGAACATGCTTTATCAAGCGCAGCGCGGCATGCGGGCCAAGCGTCAGGAGGCGATGCGCCGCGGTGTGATCGCGGTGCTCGACATCGGGACCCACAAACTGTCGTGCCTGATCCTGAAATTCGACCAGACCAATGTCTCGGCCCCTGCCGAAGGGATCGGGGCGATGGCGGGGCAGGCGAATTTCCGCATCATCGGGGCAAACACCACCCGGTCGCGTGGTGTGCGCTTTGGCGAGATCGACAGCGTTCAGGAAACCGAGCGCGCGATCCGGACGGTGGTGCAGGCGGCCCAGAAGATGGCGCAGATCCGCGTCGATCACGTCATCGTCGCGCTGGCCGGTGGGCGGCCGCGCAGCTATGGCCTTGATGGCGAGATGACGTTGACGGCTGGCACGGTCGGCGATCTGGACGTGGCGCAGGTCTTGTCGGCCTGCGACGTTCCCGATCTGGGGCACGGCCGCGAGGTGCTGCATGCCCAGCCGGTGAACTTTTCGCTAGATCATCGCACGGGGCTGGCCGATCCGCGCGGCCATGTGGGCAATCGCCTGTCGGTCGACATGCACCTGCTGACGATCGAGGCGCATGCGATCGAGACGCTTCTGCATTGCGTCAAGCGCTGCGATCTGGAACTGGCCGGTCTGGCCAGCGCCCCTTACGTCTCAGCCGTCTCAAGTCTGGTGGAGGATGAACAGGAATTGGGGGCGGCCTGCATCGACATGGGGGGCGGCACGACCAGCCTGTCGATCTTCATGAAGAAACACATGATCTACGCCGATACCGTGCGGATGGGCGGCGACCATGTGACCGGCGACATCAGCCAGGGCCTGCACATTCCGATGGCGCATGCCGAAAAGATCAAGACCCGTTTCGGTGGTGTCATCGCCACCGGCATGGATGACCGCGAGATCATCGAGCTGGAGTCCGAGACTGGCGATTGGCACCACGACCGCCGCACCGTGACGCGCGCCGAGCTGATCGGGGTGATGCGCCCCCGCGTGGAGGAAATCCTAGAGGAGGTGCAGGCGAGATTGGCCGCAGCAGGCTTTGACCATTTGCCCAGCCAGCGCATCGTGCTGACAGGCGGTGCCAGCCAGATCCCCGGGCTTGACGGGTTGGCCAGTCGCATCTTGGGCAATCAGGTGCGTCTGGGTCGCCCGCTCAGGGTGCAGGGCCTGCCGCAATCCACCTGCGGGCCGGCGTTTTCGGCCTGTGTGGGGCTGGCGCTGTTTGCGGCCTATCCGCAGGACGAATGGTGGGATTTCGAAAACTCCGCCGACCGGCTGCCCGCGCGCAGCCTCAAACGGGCCGTCAGATGGTTCCGTGACAACTGGTAACCCCCTGATCTGGTGTGTCACCGCAAAACCGGGGCATTTCGGCGGAATTCCGCCCCATATTTCGTGGAATTCCTTGAATTTCCGCGTGACGTGCCCTGTGGAAACAGGTAGGATTTCTGCAATCTGAGGCAGAAGCGGCCAGTCGGCGACAAGACCGCGGCCGCATCAACGAGATCGAAGAACAGGCGGACAGACCCATGACACTCAACCTGATGATGCCGAACAACCAGCCCGACCTGAAGCCGAGGATCACCGTGTTCGGCGTCGGTGGGGCAGGTGGGAACGCGGTCAACAACATGATCGACCAGCAGCTTGACGGCTGTGAATTCGTGGTCGCCAACACCGATGCGCAGGCCTTGGCGCAATCGCGGGCCACGGCCAAGATCCAGATGGGCGCGCGGGTGACCGAAGGGTTGGGCGCGGGCGCGCGGCCCGCCGTAGGCGCCTCTGCCGCCGAGGAAAGCATCGAGGATATCGTCGACCATCTGGCCGGCGCGCACATGGCGTTCATCACTGCGGGCATGGGCGGCGGCACCGGTACGGGCGCCGCGCCGATCATCGCGCAGGCCGCGCGCGAACTGGGCGTGCTGACCGTGGGTGTCGTGACCAAGCCCTTCCAGTTCGAAGGCACCAAGAGGATGCGTCAGGCCGATGAGGGCATCGAGGCGCTGCAAAAGGTCGTCGACACGCTGATCATCATTCCCAACCAGAACCTGTTCCGGCTGGCCAACGAAAAGACCACTTTCACCGAAGCCTTCGCCATGGCCGATGACGTGCTGTATCAGGGCGTGAAGGGCGTGACCGACCTGATGGTGCGGCCGGGCCTCATCAACCTCGATTTCGCCGATGTCCGCGCCGTGATGAACGAAATGGGCAAAGCGATGATGGGCACCGGCGAGGCCGAGGGCGACAGCCGCGCGCTGCAGGCCGCCGAAAAGGCCATCGCCAATCCGCTGCTCGACGAGATCAGTCTCAAGGGCGCACGCGGCGTTCTGATCAATGTCACCGGCGGCTATGACCTGACGCTGTTCGAGCTGGACGAAGCTGCAAACCGCATCCGCGAGGAAGTCGACCCCGAGGCGAACATCATCGTCGGCTCCACCCTCGACCCCGACATGGAAGGCAAGATGCGCGTCAGCGTCGTGGCCACCGGAATCGATGTGGGCGAGGGCAAGGCCTATGTGGCCCCCAGCCGCAGCTTTGCCTCGGCCGCGATTGCGCCCCGGCAGGCCGCTGCCGCCCAGCCCGCGGCCCCGCAGGCCCCCGTTGCACAGGCACCGGCCGTCCTGACCGAAGCAGATTACGAGATGGAAGAGGACGAGGCCGGGCACATGCCCGAAGCGACGCTGTTCTCGAACCTCGGCATGGACGAGGCCGAGGATGATTACGCCGATGACGCCGTGCCGCCCCCGGCCTACCGTCCCGCGGTCCAGACCGCGCCCCGCCCGGAGCCGCGGGTGATGGTCTCGGCGCAGCCTGAATTCGTCGCGCCTCGTCCGCCTGCCGCTGGCAAACCGACGCCCGAGGCGCTGGCGCGTCTGCGGGCCGCCATCCAGAAGGACACACCGCGCGCCGGAGCCCCCGTCCCGCAGGACGCGCCCGTGGAAACCGCACATCGTGGCCGCCTTGGCATCGGGTCGCTGATCAACCGCATGACCGGGCATACGGAAGAGGCCGCCGCCCCTGCCGAACGCCGTCAACCTCCGATGTCGGGCGTCCAGCCCCAGCACCGGGCCCCCGCGCCGCATCACGCCGTCGATGACGGTATTGTGGACCCCGATCAGGAGCGGATCGAAATCCCCGCCTTCCTGCGGCGTCAGGCGAACTGAGCGCGGTCACAAAATTGTCACAATGGCCGGCCTAGCGCCGGCCTTTTTCTTTGAAATTTCAACTATTTGGCATGGTCTCTTGTCTGGATAGGCAAACTTTTGCCGATGCTGATGCGCTTTATTGCAAGCCGTCATAAAGCTTGAATTGTTCCTTTTTCATCGGGCCTTTATCTCCAAGTTTGCGGCATGCGGCGTCGGGCTTCGACCCTGTTCCGCACAAGAACGCCGCCGGATGCCACAACCGGCGCACCCAAGGAACAGGACCTCGGAGAGATCATGCAGGCAACTCTCAGGCAATCGGTGAGCTTCACGGGCGTGGGGCTTCACACCGGACGTCTTGTCCGGATGACGGTGCGCCCGCAGGCTGCAAACATGGGCCTGTGGTTTGCACGCAGCGACACGCCCGCTGCCGCCTTGATCCCGGCCCGCTACGACACTGTTCCGATGAGCCGGCTTTGCACCAAGCTGCAAGGTGATGACGGGGCCGAGGTCTCGACTGTGGAACATGTGATGGCGGCACTTGCCGGCTGCGGCATCCACAACGCGCTGGTCGAGGTTGATGGCCCCGAACTGCCGATTCTGGACGGCTCTGCTGCGCCCTTCGTGCGTGCCTTTCTGGACGCCGGGATCGTGCGGCAATCCGCCCCGATCCATGCCATCGAGATCCTGCGCGAAGTCAGCGTGACCGAGGGTGAAGCCTTGGCCGCGCTGTCGCCTGCACGCGGGCTGGAGATGGATTTCACCATCGATTTCGAGGATGCCGCCATCGGCCGCCAACGCCGCGTCGCATCGCTCGCCAATGGTCACTTCGTGCGAGAATTGTGTGACAGCCGCACCTTTTGCCGAAAGGCAGATGTCGATGCGATGCATGCCGCCGGTCTGGCGCTGGGGGGCACCTATGACAATGCTGTCGTCGTCGACGGCGGCACGGTCCTCAGCCCCGGTGGGCTGCGCCACGCAGACGAAGCCGTGCGCCACAAGATGCTCGATGCTCTGGGCGATCTGGCCTTGGCTGGGGCACCCATTCTGGGCCGCTATACGGGCGTCCGGGCCGGTCACATGCTGACCAATCAGCTTTTGCGTGCGCTTTTTGCACGGCCGGGCGCGTGGCGCTTTGTGGAATGCACCCCCGAACAGGCCGCGCGCCTTCCAGGCATGGGCGTCAAGACGGCTGATCTGGCGCATGTCGCCTGAGCGGAGGGGCCGCGCAGGCTGCGGACGCCGAAAGTCGATTTCAGACGTTTTGCCCCCAGAAAGAATATGCTAGACCGACGGCATAGCGGTTCACTGCGGCAGGACCGTGCTGAAAATATTGGGGTTTCGAGCATGCACGCGAGCGGTGGCGCGATGATCCGGAAACTGGGCCTCGGCACCGGGCTGGTTCTGGTGATGACGCTGTCGGCCTGCGGTGGCGGCGGTCTTTTCGGTGGCGGCGGTGGCGGTCTGTTCGCCAGCCGAAACGCGACGGTCCCGCTCGAGGAGCAAGATGCCGCCACGATCTTCCAGCAGGGCGAGGCGGAACTGGAGAATGGCAGCCCCGACCGTGCCGCCGCGCTGTTCATCGAGGTCGAACGCCTGCATCCCTATTCGGAATGGGCCAGTCGTGGCCTGATCATGGCCGCCTTCGCCTATCATGCCGACCGGGATTACGAGAGCACCCGGATCGCGGCACAACGCTACCTCGACTTCTACCCCGGCGAGGAGGATGCCGCCTATGCGCAGTATCTTCTGGCACTCAGCTATTACGATCAGATCGACCAGGTCGGCCGTGACCAGGGACTGACCTTTCAGGCGCTGCAGGCGCTGCGCGAAGTGATCGAGCGGTATCCCGACAGTGACTATACCCAAGATGCGATCCTGCGCTTCGAGGTGGCCTTCGACCATCTCGCCGGCAAGGAGATGGAGATCGGGCGCTACTATCTGCGCCGCCAGCATTATACCGCCGCGATCAACCGCTTCCGCGTCGTGGTCGAGCAGTTCCAGACCACCAGCTATACGCCCGAGGCATTGATGCGTCTGGTCGAGGCCTATATTGCGCTGGGTCTGACCAACGAGGCGCAGACGGCTGGCGCCATCCTCGGCTACAACTTCCAGTCCTCGCCCTTCTACGACGACGCCTTCCGTCAATTGACCGGGCAAAATCTGTCGATGGAGGCGCAGGGCGAAAGCTGGCTGCGCGACATCTGGCGCCAGACCGTGCGGGGCGACTGGCTGTGATCCCTCGCGCGCCCTTGACGGGGCGCGGGGCCTGAGGGACACCGGCGCCATGCTGCGTCATCTCGACATCCGGAACATGCTCATCATCGACCGGCTGGAGCTTGCCTTCCAGCCGGGCCTCAACGTGCTGACAGGCGAGACCGGGGCGGGCAAGTCGATCCTGCTCGATGCGCTCGGCTTCGTGCTGGGCTGGCGCGGGCGCGCCGATCTCGTGCGCAGCGGTGCCGATCAGGGCGAGGTGGTGGCTGAGTTCCACCTGTCGCCCGGCCATCCCGCCCGCGCCGTGTTGGCCGAGGCCGGCTTTCCAGTCGAAGATGAATTGATCTTGCGCCGCGTGAACACGCCCGAGGGGCGAAAGACGGCTTGGGTCAACGACCGCCGCGCCAGTGGAGAGGTGCTGCGCGCGCTGTCCGATACGCTGGTGGAACTGCACGGGCAGCAAGACGACCGTGGCCTTCTCGATCCCCGGCAACACCGGGCCATGCTGGATCAGTTCGGCGCGCTCGGGGATCTGGTGGCGGCGACCCGGGCGGCCTGGTCCGAACGGCGCGCAGCGCTCAGGGCGCTGGAATCCGCCGAGGCGCGGCTGGCCGAGATGCGCGCCGAAGAGGATTTCTTGCGCCACGCCGTCGCCGAACTCGACAAACTCGACCCGCAACCGGGCGAGGAGGATGCACTCGATATCCGGCGTCGCCTGATGCAAGGCGCGGCCCGGATGCGCGAGGATGTGGCGCGCGCCGCTGCAGCGCTGGGGCTCGACGGGGCCGAGGGCGCGATGGGCGATGCGCGGCGCTGGCTCGACGGTGTGGCCGACCGGGCGGAGGGTGGGCTGGATGCCGCCCTTTCGGCGCTGGAACGCGCTCTGGTGGAACTGGGCGAGGCGCAATCGGGCGTGGAGCGCTTCGCCGAGGCGCTGGCCTTCAACCCGGCCGAGCTCGAAGAGACCGAGGATCGCCTTTTCGCCCTGCGCGGACTGGCGCGCAAGCATGCGGTCCAGCCTGATGATCTGGCCGGTCTGGCCGAGGATCTGCGCGGGCGGTTGGCGCGGCTCGATGGCGGCGCGGGCGAGATTGCGGGGCTGAAGGCCACCGCCGATGCGGCGGCCGCCACCTATGATGCTGCGGCGCTGGCGCTGCGCGCGGCACGGCGGGTGGCAGCACAGCGGCTGGATGCGGCCATGGCGGCCGAACTTGCCCCGCTCAAGATGGAACGCGCCGTGTTCTCCACCGTGTTCGAGGACGCCCCGCCGGGACCTGACGGCGCCGATACCGTCACCTTCACCGTCGCCACCAACCCCGGCGCGCCCGCGGGACCGCTCAACAAGATCGCCTCGGGCGGGGAATTGTCGCGGTTTTTGCTTGCGCTCAAGGTCTGCCTGACGGGCGATGACAGCGGGCTGACAATGATCTTCGACGAGATCGACCGCGGTGTGGGCGGGGCCACGGCGGATGCGGTGGGGCGCAGGCTCAAGGCGCTGGCCGAAGGCGGGCAGGTTCTGGTCGTCACCCATTCCCCACAGGTCGCGGCGCTCGGCGCGCATCACTGGCGCGTGGCCAAGCAGGTCGAGGATGGCCTGACGCTGAGCCGAGTGGTGCCGCTGGACGCGGGCGCGCGCGTCGACGAGGTGGCCCGCATGCTGGCGGGCGACACCGTGACCGAAGCCGCCCGCGAGGCGGCGCGCGCCCTTTTGGCGGGCTAAGCCTGCGGGTGAAACGGCGTAAATGCAGCCCCCGGCTGAGGCATCTTCCGAAACAAGAAAAGGTCTGAGGATCCCGCAAGCTTGCAAGGCTTGCAGGTTGCAGGTGTCTTTCGTGATCCCGGTTGGGCTTTTCTAAGGCCAAGCTAGCGCCTACACCGGGGACACCCCGGTCGGGACCGCGTGCAGCAGGGCGCGGCGGCTTCGTGGCGAGAGGTGTGGGTGTGATCAACTTTGGGCGCGGACTTATGAAGGATCTGACGACCGAGGCGTCGCAGAGCCTGCGCCGCGGCTTGGACGTGCTGCGCCACAAAGGGCCGACACAGATCCAGTTCTGGCTGATCGCCCTTCTGATCGGGATTGCCGCGGGCTTTGCCGCACTCTTCTTCCGCAAGGGGATCAACTGGCTGCAGGAGACTTTGTACGGCGTGGAGGATGTGCGGCTGTTGCATTCCTTTGCCGAGAGCCTGCCTTGGTATCTGATCTTGCTCATCCCGGTTTGCGGCGGGCTGGTCGTGGGTTTGATCCTGCACTGGTTCACGCCCGATGGCCGGGCCCGGTCGGTGGCCGATGTGATCGAGGGCGCGGCGCTCGCCGATGGGCGGGTGGAGCACAGGGCGGGACTTGCCTCGGCGCTGGCGTCGATGATCACGCTGGGATCGGGCGGATCCTCGGGGCGGGAGGGGCCGGTGGTGCACCTTGCCGCCGTGATCTCAAGCTGGGTCAGCGGCAAGATCAAGGCCGATGGCATCACAGCGCGCGACCTGATGGGCTGCGCGGTCGCCGCTGCCGTCTCGGCCAGTTTCAACGCGCCCATTGCCGGCGCGCTCTTCGCGCTCGAGGTGGTGCTGCGCCATTCCGCGGTCCATGCCTTTGCGCCGATCGCCATCGCCAGTGTCGCGGGCACGGTCATCAATCGGCTCGAGTTCGGGGGGGTCACGGAATACACCCTTGGCGGGGACGGGGCGTTGCAATTCTACGCCGAATTGCCCGCGTTCCTGATCCTCGGGCTCTTGTGCGGGCTGGTCGCCACGGTCTTCATGCGCACCGTGTTCTGGGCCGAGGATATGGGCAATCTGGTGCAACGCCTGACCGGCCTGCCGCGTTGGCTGCGCCCGGCCTTTGCGGGGCTGTTGCTGGGGGCGCTGGCGATCTGGTTTCCCCATATCATTGGCGTCGGCTACCAGACGACCGAGGCCGCGCTGACCGGCGAGCTCTTGTTGTGGGAGGCGGTGGTCTTTACCATCCTCAAGGTCATCGCCGTCGCCATCACTATCGGCGGGCGCATGGGGGGCGGCATCTTTTCGCCTTCGCTGATGATCGGGGCGATGACGGGGCTCGCCTTCGGGATCGTCGCCACGAGCGTTTTCCCCGACAATTCGGGCGAGGGGACGCTTTACGCTCTGGCGGGCATGGGGGCGGTCGCGGCCGCGGTGCTGGGCGCGCCGATCTCCACCACGCTGATCGTGTTCGAGCTGACGGGCGACTGGCAGACGGGTCTTGCCGTGATGGTCGCTGTGTCGATGTCGACCGCGCTGTCCTCGCGGCTGGTTGACCGCTCCTTCTTCCTGACGCAACTGGAACGGCGCAACATCCATCTGGCGGCCGGTCCGCAGGCCTATTTGCTGGCGATGTTCCGGGTCGGCAAGGTGATGCGGCCGATGGATCACGAGAATGCCGCGCCCCATGACCGTTTGCTGACGCTGATCGAGCAGGGGATCTACACCGATACCAACGCCACGCTCGAACGCGCCCTGCCGATCTTCGAGCGCACGGGCCTTGATTTCGTGCCGGTGGTGCAACTGGCGCCGGGCGATGGCCCACCCGCGCTGGAGGGCGCGCTGTTCCATGTCGATGCGCTCAAGGCCTACAACCGCGCGCTCGCGGCCACCGCGGCCGAGGAACACAGCTGAATGCCCGCAACGCGCTTGCCCGGGCGGCGCGAAGACACCATGCTGCTCTCATGACAGTCGCTTTGCACCGCCGGGTGATGATCCCGTTTGCCTTGTGCCTTCTGCTCTGGCCGGGGATCGCCGGGGCTGACACGCCATCCGCCGGGATGCGCGCGGCGCTTGGCGCGGTGCCGCAGGGCGCGATCGCGCTCGAAGGTCCGGTGCCCTTGCAAATCGAATTCGGCGATCCCGGCGCGTTGGGGGCGGTCGTCGCCCTTCAGGCGCTGCATGGTGCCGTGTCGGCACCGCCGGAGGCCTTGGCCCTGTCGCGCAGCCTGCCGGGCGAGATGGCCACGGCAACGCTCCTGAGCGCGCCCGACGCCTTCGCGGCCGCGACCGGGCTTGTGCTGGGGGATCTTGGCCCGATCCTGACCGTCAGCCGGTCACCCGAGCGGTTGACGCGTCTATGGATCGCGCCGGGTGCGGCCGCGCGGATGGTGACGACGCTTGTCGCCAACGGCCATGACATCACCGGTCGGCAAGGCGATGCCGTAAGGCTCGCGCGCGGTGCGGATTTCTCCATCGACCTTGCAAGGCGCGAGCCTGCAAACCCGTTCGGCGGCCCCCTTGGCCAGTCGACGCGGTTTCTCGTATCCGAAGGGCTGGTCCTCCATGCCCCCGCCACACCGATCCTCGAGGCGGCCATTTCAGCTGTGGGGCCGATGCTGGCCGAGCATCCCGGCCTTGACGCGCTGCTGAACGGTCTGGATGCCGCGGCCGATGGGGCGGGCGGGCTTGTCCATGCCCTCGCCCTGCTGGGTGTCAACGGGCGCGACCTTTTGGTGGCCGATCTTGCGCAGGGCGCGGAGGAAACCGGACTTCTGGTGATCGGCGTGGCCGATACCGTCACGGCCGAGAGGCTTGCCATGCGCCTGTCAGACAGATGGCACTCCGTCAACAGCCCGATCACGGGCCAGCCCCTTGCGGCCCTGTTCGACGGGCCGGTCACGATCACAGCCCATCCCGGCGCGCCCGCGAGCGTCACCCTCAGGCGCAGCCAGCCGCGCGACTTTGCCGAACAGGTGTTTCGCAACCGCCCCGTCGAAAGCTTCCAAAGGCTCCTTCTGATGGGCGATCTGTCGGCGCTGCTGGCCCCGTAAGGCTAGAGCTGCTCGACCGTCACCCGGTCGGTGTAGAAGGAAATGTGATCCTTGATCGCCGCCACGCCCTCGGTTGGGTTCTCATAGGACCAGGCTGCATCGGGCAGATCGCCCGCCGCTGTTGAGACCGTAAAATAGGTGGCCGTGCCCTTCCACGGGCATTTGGTCGAGCTTGCCGTCCGCTCGAGAAAGGCCATGCCGATGTCTTCGCGCGGGAAATAGATCGCCGGGCGATAGTCGCCCTCTGTCAGTTCCAGCGCATTGGCGCTTTCGCCCAGCACCGCGCCACCGGCGCGAACCACCCATGTTCCGGGCGCCTTTCGGATCTTGATATGGTCGGCCATGCACGGTCCCTCCCTTTTCCTGTTGCCCCTTCTAGGGGTGCCCTGTCCCGGTTGCCAAGGGCATGTGACATGTTGATGTCAGATTGGCGCGCAGGCGGCGGTCAACCACGCGAGGTCTGCGCCCTCCACAAGCGGGCCGATCCGTTCCAGCACCTGCGCATGATAGGCGTTCAGCCAGTCGCGCTCCCATGGGGCCAGCAGCGCGGACAGCACCAGCCGCCGGTCGATCGGCACGAAGGTCAGCGTCTCGAAATCCAGCTGCGCGCGATGTGCGTCGCCGCCCGGCAGGGCCTCGGCCTCGCGCACCACGATCAGGTTCTCGATGCGGATGCCAAACGCACCCTCGCGGTAATAGCCCGGCTCGTTCGACAAGATCATGCCGGGCTCCAGCGCCACGGTCGACACCCGGCTGAGCCGTTGCGGCCCCTCGTGGACTGACAGGTAGACGCCCACGCCATGCCCGGTGCCATGGTCGAAATCCCGCCCTGCGGCCCAAAGCGGCGCGCGCGCAAGCGCGTCCAGATGCGCGCCCGCCACCCCCTTCGGAAAGCGCGCGCGATGGATGGCGATCATACCCTGCAACACCTGGGTAAAGGCCTCGCGCGCGTCCTGGCTCACATCCCCCACCGCGATGGTCCGGGTGACGTCGGTGGTCCCGTCGCCATATTGCCCGCCACTGTCCACCAGCAGCAGCTCGCCCGGACGCACGGGGCGGTTGGTCTCTTCGCTCACGCGGTAATGCACGATGGCCCCGTTCGGCCCCGCGCCGCAGATCGTCTCGAAGGAGATGTCGCGCAGCTGGTTGGTGTCGCGGCGAAACCCCTCCAGACGCGTCACCACGTCGATCTCGGTCAACCCGCCCTTCGGCGCCTCGGCGTCGAGCCATGCCAGAAAGCGCACCATCGCAGCCCCGTCGCGCAGATGGGCCGCGCGTGTGGCGGCGATCTCTGCCCCGGTCTTGCGCGCCTTGGGCATCACCGTGGGGTCGCGGTCAAAGACAATCTCCGTGCCCGCCGCCTCGAGGATATCCAGCACCGCCTGAGGGGCCGAGGCGCGATCGACCCGCACCCGGCCCGTCAGCCCGGCCAGCGCCGCCGAAAAGCTCGCGGGGTCCTCGACCTGCACTTCGGGCCCCAGATGCGCCTTGATCTCGGGGCCGACCCGCGCCTCATCCAAGAACAGAAGCACGACACCATCATCGTAAAGGATCGCAGTGGCCTGAACGACGGGATTGCGGGGAATGTCACGGCCGCGGATGTTGAGCAGCCAGTTGATCCCGTCAGGAAGGGTCAGCACCGCCGCCCCGTGCCTTGCCTTGCGCAACGCCTCGGCGCAAACCGTACGCTTTTGCGCGGCGCTGCGCCCTGCGATGGCATCGGGAAAGATCTCGACAGGTCCCGTGGGCGGGCCGGGCCGGTCCGTCCAGATCCGGTCGACGAGGTTCGCACTTTGCTCAAGCGCCACCTCCGATCCCTCCAGCGCGGTGCGCAGGGCCGCGACCTCTTCGACCGTGTGCAGCCAAGCATCGAAACCGACCCTCCCGCCCTCCGGCAAGGCTGCGCGCAGCCAATCGGCCAGCTTGGTCTCCGGCCAATCCACGGGAGTATAGGCCGCAAGGTCCACCTGCGTCTTGACCTGCACCCGGTAGCGCCCGTCGACGAAGACGCCCGCGCGCTCCTCCAGCACCGCCGCAAACCCCGCCGAGCCGGTAAACCCCGTCAGCCACGACAGCCGATCGTCACAAGGCGCCACGTATTCCCCCTGGAACCGGTCGGCGCGCGGCACCAGAAACCCGTCCAGCGCGGCCTGTGCCATCACATCGCGCAGCGCCGCCAGCCGCGGCACCCCGTCACCGGGGTGTGTCCTGACCTCGAAATCCTGGAACACCGCTTTCCCCTTCATCTTTCACAAATATGCACTGCGGGCGCACTTCCAGAGGCGCGGCGCTGGCATGACGCGCGCGGAAAACGTTGCGTTTTCCGGCCGGTTGCCGCGCAGGCGGCAAAACGCCTCAACCCGCCCGCCGCATCCCCATCACCCGCGCCCGCGCCCGCGGATCGCTGTCGAACAGGCTCGCCAATTGCTCGGTGATGGCGCCCGCCAATTGCTCGGCATCGGTGATGGTCACCGCGCGGCTGTAATAGCGCGTCACGTCATGGCCGATGCCGATGGCGAGCAATTCCACCGCGCGCCGCCGCTCGACCATGGCGATGACGTCGCGCAGGTGTTTCTCAAGGTAATTGGCCGGGTTCACGCTCAGCGTGCTGTCATCCACCGGCGCGCCATCCGAGATGACCATCAAGATCTTGCGCGCCTCGCGTCGGTTCACCATCCGCCGATGCGCCCATTCCAGCGCCTCGCCGTCGATGTTTTCCTTCAAGAGCCCTTCTTTCATCATCAGGCCCAGATTGTCGCGCACCCGCCGCCAGGGCGCATCGGCGCTCTTGTAGACGATGTGGCGCAGGTCGTTCAGCCGCCCCGGCCCGGTGGGCCTTCCCTGCGCCAGCCATTCCTCGCGCGCCTTGCCGCCTTTCCAGGCCCGCGTGGTGAAGCCAAGGATCTCGACCTTGACCCCGCAGCGTTCCAGCGTGCGCGCCAGTACATCGGCGCAGATCGCGGCGATGGAGATCGGGCGCCCGCGCATCGAGCCGGAATTGTCCAGCAAAAGCGTCACCACCGTGTCGCGGAACTCGGTGTCCTTCTCGATCTTGAAGGACAGGGGCGTGGTCGGGTTTGCCACCACGCGCGCCAGCCGTCCGGCATCCAGCGTGCCTTCCTCCAGATCGAACTCCCACGCCCGGTTCTGCTGCGCCTGCAACCGGCGCTGAAGCTTGTTGGCCAGACGCGACACAGCACCCTTCAGCGGCTCAAGCTGCTGGTCGAGATAGGCGCGCAGCCGTTCCAATTCCTGCGCCTCGGCCAGATCTTCGGCGGCGATTTCTTCGTCATGGGCGGTGGTGAAGACCACATAGGCCGGGTCGGCATCGGAATGGGGCGGGATGGGCGGCGGCTCCTGCGGCGCGTCGCCGTCGGGCATCTCCTGTTCCTCGGCCTCTTCCATGTCGCCTTGGTCGTCCATCTGGACCTGGGCCTGGGATTGGTCTTGCTGCTGGTCCTGGCTGCGTTCGGGATTGGCCTCGGCGTCCTCGTCCTCGCTGTCATCCTCGCCGGTGCTGTCAGGCTGATCGTCTTGATCCTCAGACGCCTCGTCCTCGCCGTCTTCGTCCATCTGGTCGGGGTCGTCGCCCAATTGGTCGCCATAGCCCAGATCGTCGATCATGCGCCGTGCGAAACGGGCAAAGGCCGCCTGATCGGTCAGGACGCGGCCCAGATCCTCCAGCGTGCCGTCGCAGCGGTCTTCGATGAAGCCGCGCCACAACTCCATCACGTTGGCGGCCTCGGGCGGCAGGGCACGGCCCGTGGCCAGATGCCGGATCAGGTAGCCCGCAGCCGTCGCCAGCGGCGCATCGGCCGGATCGCGGATCTCGCCATAGCCCTTGCGCCGCGCCTCATGCCCGATCTTGGCGTCGATGTTGCCCGCGGTCCCCGGCATGTAGCGCGCGCCGACCGCTTCGCAGCGCGCGATCTCCATCGCGTCCATCAGGTCGCGCGCCATCGCGCCGGGAGGCGCATAGCGCGCCGCCGTACCGGTGTCGTGGTAGCGGTGGCGCAGCGCCAGCGCGTCGGCCGTGCCGCGCGCCAGCAGCACCTCGTCGCGGGTCATGCGGCGGCTGATCTGGGGCAGCCGAACGCTGTCGCCGGAAATGCCGGGCGGATCGACCGTATAGGTCACCGCGAGGTCAGGATCATCCGCCAGCACGCGCGTCGCATCCGCGAGCGCCTTCTTGAACGGGTCGGCCGGGTTGTCAGTGGGGTGCTTTGCCATGGGCGGAATGTGGCGCGAAGGGCGGGGGAGGGCAAGGGGCTGTCGCCGCGCGGCATCAGCCTCCGTAGAGCACCGTAAAGGCCTCTTCGCAGGCGGCGGGTGAGGGCGTTTCGATGGTCCAGGCGGTTGCAGGCAGCACCATGGGCGCGCCGCGTCCGGTCCGGTCGACAAGCACCGACTCGGGCTGGTTGTCCACGCCACCGCCCAGTGCCTCGATGACATAGTCGCCCGTCAACAGGTTCACGTCACACCCGGCGCTTGAGGCCGTGATCCGGTCATAGGCTGATCTCGTGTAGCCCGCGACGACAAATTCCCCGTCGCGCCACGCCAAAGTCAGGGTCTGGGTCCACGGAAATCGCCCGATGCCGGTCTGTTCGGACTGGACCAGCAGCGATCCATTCTCGGCCTGTTCGAGCCAGGGCGACATGCCCCAGAGCGGGCCGTTGAACACGATTCCGCGCGCGACCAGCAGGGGCGCGCCGGCCGGGTCCGTGCGCCTGTCGGTCAGAACGAGCAGGTCGGCGGTGTCCGGTTCCGTCTCGGAGGCGAGCAAGATCACGGTCTCGCAGCCATTGCTGTCCTCTATAAGGTCAAAACAGGCGCTTGCGATCAGCCGGGGCAGGGTGTCGGATTCCGGTCCACTCAACGTCTGGGCAGCGGCGGGCAGGGTAAGGGCAAAGAGGGCACCCGTGGCGCGGATCATTCGGACAAACTTTCCATGGCATCAAGGAATTGCAACCGCAGCTCCGAGCAGGCCTCCAGCGTGTCCATCAGCCCGTCATCCATCACCATACCGGTGGCCGCTTCATTGGCGACGATCCGGTCGACATAGAGCGCCGATGCCGCCTCGATCAGGGGGCGGATCTCGTCCATCACCGCCGTCTCCTCGGCGCCGGTCTCTTGCTGGCGCAGGAGGGTGGACATCACGGCAAGGTCCAGTTCCCGCTCCAGCGCCGCCGCGCCCGGCTCGGACTCGACACCGGCAAGAACCCGGAACGCCTGGAAAAAGCCGGTACAGCGCAGGAAGGGCGCGCTGTCGCCCGCGGGGGCAAGCGCCGCGTCCATCTGGCGTGTGAAGGCGTCATCCTGTGCCTGCCCCGGGCTTGCCAGCAGCATCAGCGCGACAAGGGGTGCGGCCCGCCTCATCAGACGAACCAATCCGGTTCCGCATTGCCGCCGCACAGCAAGACGCAGACGCGTTCGTCCTTTCCGGGGACATAGGCGCCCGAGGTCAGGGCCGCCAAGGCCACCGCGCTGCCCGGCTCACCCACAAGGCGGGTGCCCTCCCACAGGCGCTTCGCGGCGTCGAACACCGCCGCGTCGGGCAGCACGATGGCTTGGTCCACATGCGCCTTCGCTACCTCGTAGGACATCACGCCCAGTCGCGGGCCACCGAGCGAACTGGCGGCAATACCCGTGGCCTGCACGCTGATATCCGGGCCCTCGCGCAAGGACCGCGCCAACGTGTTTGTCCCCTCGGTTTCCACCGAGATGACGCGGACGCGGTCGCGGAACCATGCGGCGACGCCCGCGATCAGCCCGCCGCCTCCGGTGGACACAAGGATGGTGTCGATGCCGCCCAGATCGGATTGGGCCATCTGGTCCTCGATCTCGCGCGCCACGGTGCCTTGTCCCGCCAGCGTCGGAAAGGTGTCGTAGGGGTGGACCGACAGCGCGCCGGTCTTGGTCGCATGATCGGCATAGGCGGCCATGCAGTCCTCGACCGCGCCGTCGGTCAGGATCACCTCGCCCCCGAACATCCGCATCCGGCGGAGTTTTTCCTCCTTGGCGATGGCCTTGGGCACGAAGATGACAGAGCGGTGCCCCAGTTCGGTCGCCGCATAGGCCACCGCCGCGCCGTGGTTGCCACCCGAGGCCGCGACGACGCCCGCAGGCGGCACGCCCTTGGACAGCATGGTGTTGAAGGCGCCGCGCACCTTGAAGCTGCCCGTGACCTGCGTGTGTTCCAGCTTGAACGTGACGGGGCAAGGCAGGCCAAGCGCCGCGCCCTCGACCTTGAGGATTGGGGTGTGCCGCACACGGCCTGTGATCAGGGCGGCGGCGGCGGTGATGTCGTCAGGGGTAGGATATGTCATGATGGCGCGACGATGGACCGGCGCCGTGGCGGGGTCAACGGGCGCTCAGCGCAGCCTTGCGCACCAATCGGGCCGCCTGCCGCCGTCATAAGGCAGGGCCAGCCCCTCGGCGATCAACCGCGCGCCCACGTCGCGCCCGTCGATGGATAGCTGCACCAGCCGCCGCTCGCAGCGGTCCCAGCGCCCAAGACGCGCCTCGATCTGGCGGGCGTCGGCGACCAGCGCACGCAATCGCCGTGTGGCGGCTTGACCCAAAAGCGCTTCATTGGCGCAACCGGGGCGATGGGTTTCGGGCGTGTCATAGCCCGTCAGCCGAGCGCGAAAGCGGCCTTCGCCGAGACAGTCCATATCGACCGTGTCGCCATCGACCACGCGCACCACAACGCAGGGCGGGCTGTCGCTGCTGGCCGTGGCCTGCAGGGGAGAAAAGGTAAGTATACCCATGAAAACAAGGGCAAGGAACGAAGGGATCGGGCGAAAAACAGCAAAGGTCATGCCCCCTGAATGGCGGCAGGTGCAGCGGGTGTCGAGGCAAAAATTAACCTTTGGTTAACATTCGTTAACGCCGCTTTTACGTCGCAGGCGGCATGACACCAATCAAAAAAGCCGCGTCCCATACGGGATCGCAGCTTTCATTCTGTCTGGTTCTGATGGAGGAAGATCAGCCCAGCGACATGCTCGCGGCACTTTCCGGCAATTCCTCGTCAAAGCAGCGCTGGTAGAATTCGGCGACCGTCTGCCGCTCCAGCTCGTCGCATTTGTTGAGGAAGGACAGCCTGAACGCATAGCCCACGTCGCGGAAAATCTCGGCGTTCTGGGCCCATGTGATGACCGTGCGCGGGCTCATCACGGTGGAAAGTTCCCCGTTCATGAAGGCGGTGCGCGTCAGATCGGCCACGGTGACCATCTGGCTGACGTGGCGGCGGCCTTTTTCGGTGTTGTAATGGGGGTTCTTGGCGAGAACGATGGCGCTTTCTGCGTCATGGCTGAGGTAGTTCAGCGTGGCGACCAGCGACCAACGGTCCATCTGCGCCTGGTTGATCTGCTGCACGCCGTGGTAAAGACCGGTCGTGTCACCCAGACCCACGGTGTTGGCGGTGGCGAACAGGCGGAAATACTTGTGCGGCGTGATGATCTCGTTTTGATCGAGCAGCGTCAGCTTGCCGTCATGTTCCAGAACGCGCTGGATCACGAACATCACGTCGGCGCGGCCTGCATCGTATTCGTCGAAGACGATGGCGACGGGATTGCGCAGAGCCCAGGGCAGGATGCCCTCGTGGAATTCGGTCACCTGCATGCCGTCGCGCAGCTTGATCGCATCCTTGCCGATCAGGTCGATCCGGCTGATGT
This sequence comes from Roseicyclus mahoneyensis, assembly GCF_003148775.1. Classification (GTDB taxonomy): domain Bacteria; phylum Pseudomonadota; class Alphaproteobacteria; order Rhodobacterales; family Rhodobacteraceae; genus Roseicyclus; species Roseicyclus mahoneyensis. Next base: position 127,947 of record NZ_QGGW01000004.1, on the reverse strand, counting down.
GGCTGTCGAGGTTCACGCGCACGGCGGGCCAGTTCAGGCGGGCGGCGACCTGTTCGATATGGGTCGACTTGCCGGTGCCGTGATAGCCTTGGATCATCACGCGGCGGTTGTAGCCAAAGCCCGCCAGGATCGCCATCGTGGTGTCGGGGTCGAACTTGTAGGTGCTGTCGACCTCGGGCACGCGGTCGGAGCGGTCGGCGAACCCCTTGACCTTCATGTCGGTGTCGATGCCGAACACCTCGCGCACCGAGATCTCTTCTGTCGGTTTCGCGTCCATGCTCAAGCTGCCGTCTGCCATGAGATCCTCGGGGTCTGTTTGGGGGTAATCGCGCTGCGTCCGGGCATGCAACATATCGCCGGAGGCTGCAAGGGGAAGGGATAAAAACCGGGCTGGCCAAGCCGGCGCGGGGCGCGGTATCAACCCCTATGCCTGATGCGCTGCGCTGCGATGTCTGATCGCGATCATCTCGAGACCCTGATCGCCCGCGTCGCGCTGCGCGATCGTGAGGCGTTTTCCGCCCTCTACCGTGCAACCTCCGCGAAACTCTTCGGCATCTGCCTGCGTGTCTTGGTAGACCGGGCCCGGGCCGAGGAGGCGTTGCAGGAGGTGTATGTCAAGATCTGGAACCGTGCCGACCGATACCGCGTGACCGGCCATAGCCCGATGACATGGTTGATCACGGTGGCGCGCAATCATGCCATCGACCGGCTGCGCGCGGCGGGGCCCGCGACGGCGGCGCTTGAGGATGTTGCTCCGATGGCCGCCCCCGGACCGACGCCCGAGGCCAGCGCCATCGCGGCCAGCGAGGCGCGGCGCATCACGGCCTGTCTTGACGAATTGCCCGCCGACCGCGCCGATGCGGTCAGGGGCGCCTATCTGGAGGGCCAGTCCTATCAGGATCTGGCCACGCGGCATGCGGTGCCGCTCAACACGATGAAGACATGGCTGCGCCGCAGCCTCTTGACCCTGAAGGAGTGCCTGTCGCGATGACCGACCGGCCTGATGACCAGATGCCCGAGTTGGAGGCCCGCGCGGCGGAATACGCGCTGGGTCTGCTTGAGGCGTCCGAGCGCGCGGCCTTCGAGGCGCAGTTGCGGGACGACCCGGTGCTGGCGCGGCTGGTGACGGATTGGCAGGCGCGGTTTGCCAGCATGGCCGACGCCGAGGTTGCCCCCGTGACCCCGCCCGCCCGGCTGGAGGCGGCCATCATGGACCGGCTGTCGGGCACACCCGCCCCCGCCCGCGCGCCGCTGTGGGACCGGGTGGCGTTTTGGCGCGGGGTTTCCGCGTTGAGCGGGGCTGTGGCCGCTGTGGCGGTGGGCGTTGCCGTGCTGCCCATGGTCGAGCGGCCCGGCGAGCGACCCGAGGTGGACAAGCCCGCCGAGGGCATTCCGCCCGGCACGATCTTGATGACGCATCTTTTGCCTGTCGAGGGATCGGGCCTTGGCCTTGCTATCACCCGCGAGCCCGGTGGCGCTTTGCAGGTGCTGCGCGTGGCCGGCGGGCCGAGCGAGGGCCGGGCGCAGGAGGTCTGGCTGGTGCTCGACGAGGCCACGCCGCCGATCTCGCTGGGGGTGCTTGGCGAAGAGCCGTTGACCACGCTGACGCCCGAGGCCGATGTCGCGGCGCTGTTTGGCGTGGGGGCGGCCATCGCGATCTCGGACGAGCCGCCGGGTGGGTCGCCCACGGGCCAGCCGACGGGCGCGATCCTTGCGCTCGGCGCGCTGGTTGCGCTGTGAACACCGCTCACGAAGCTGTGACCGGATTTTTCGTGTTGCGCTGAAACCCCTGCCGCCCGGCTTGCGTGGCTGTCTGCATCCTCCCCCGACACAGGGGGACGGGACGCAGACACCAACAGACGGAGCTATCCCATGACCAAGACCAAACTGACCGCCGCAGCCCTCGCCACGCTGATCGCAGGCGCGGCCATCGCGCAAAACGTGCCCATGGTGGGCGGCGCGCCGATGTTCCCCGAGCGCAACATCGTCGAGAACGCGGTCAATTCCGCCGATCACACCACGCTGGTGGCCGCCGTGCAGGCCGCGGGCCTTGTCGACACGCTGGCGGGCGAAGGCCCCTTCACCGTTTTCGCGCCGGTCAACGACGCCTTTGCCGCTCTGCCGCAAGATCAGGTCGCGGCCCTGCTCGAGCCGCGCAACCGCGACCGTTTGGTCGAGATCCTGACCTGCCATGTTGTCGCCGCCGAGGCGTTCTCGAGCGATATCGTCGGCATGATCCGCGCCTCGGGTGGCGCGCATCCCATCGAGACCGTCGGCGGCTGCACCTTTACCGCGCGCATGGTGAACGGTCGGGTGATGATCGAGGATGAACAGGGCCGCATGGCGACCGTGACCATTGCCGATGTCGACCAGTCGAACGGCGTGATCCATGTGATCGACACGGTGCTTTTGCCCGACGCAATGTAACCCCAAACGATACCACGGGCAGGCTCTTGCGCCCTGCCCGTGGTGCGCGGTCGGCCCCGCCCCATCCCAGATCAGGGGCCGGCCGCATCTGCCGGGCGGGGGTGCATTTCCCTGCGCCCCGGGCAACAGGGGTCCCCATCCCCCCGCCTGTCGATCCGACCGCCCGGCCTCTTTTCCGCCTTGAGCGTGCCCCTCAGAAAGGATCCCACCCATGCCCACCCGCCGCCAGACCCTGACAGCCGCGCTTGCCGTGATGGCCGCCTTGCCGCTGGCCGCGCGCCGCGCCGATGCCGCCATCGCCCAAGGCCCGTTCGAGTTCACGCGCACGGATGCCGAATGGCGTGCGATGCTGAGCGCCGATGAATATGCTGTGATGCGGCAAGGTGCGACGGAACGGGCAGGCACCAGCCCCCTCGACGCCGAGACGCGGGCGGGGCTCTATCAGTGCCGGGGCTGCGATCTGCCGCTCTATTCTTCGGAGGCGAAATACGACAGCGGCACCGGCTGGCCCAGCTTCTGGGACGTGCTGCCGGGTGCCATCGGCACGATGGAAGACCGCAGCTTCTTCACCACCCGCACGGAATGCCATTGCCGCCGCTGCGGCAGCCATCTGGGGCATATCTTCGACGACGGCCCCCAGCCCACCGGGCTGAGGCATTGTCTCAACGGGGTGTCGCTGGTGTTCCGCCCGGCCTGAGATGGCCTAGGGGGTGGAACATTCAGTTCCAGCAGGTGACCGTCACCGTCATGTCGGCCCCCAGCCGGGCCAGCCGCTCGCGGCTCATGGTGGTGGTGCGGGTGGAGATGGTGGGCGTCAGCCCTGCCGCCGCCAAGGCAGCCCCCAACTGGTCCGCGCGCAACGCCAGCGTCACATCGGCGGGCAAGGCGCGCGCCTCGGTGGCGCCGGGCAGGACCATTCCCACAACCGTGCCGGTCAGGTCGAACACCGGCCCGCCCGCCTCGCTGTCGGCGGTGTCGAGCGCAAGGCGCTGGATGGTTTCCTCGCCGTTCATCCCGCGCAGATCGGCCAGCGTGCCGAAGGCCATCGAGGCCGAGGACAGCGCACCGTCAAAGGGAAAGCCCGCCACGCCCACATCGGACCGCAGGCGCCCGGGGCTTGACGCCATCTCGGCGAAGGCCATCGGCGCCAGCCGCTGGCGCGGGCGCAGCACGGCCAGTCCCAAAGCGTCATCGCGATAGGACACCTCGGCCTCGTAGGCATTGTCGATCAGCACCTGCGCGCATTGGCCCGCAACCGCCTCGGTCGTGGTCAGGACCGAGCCTTGGGCGTCGATGTAAAAGCCCGAGCGCACCAGATCGGGCTGGCGCACCTCGAGACCCGAGACCATGTCGATATTCTCCTCGAGGCCCGCGGGGATCGCGCCGGGGTCCAACGCGCCATCGAGCGCGGTGAAGCTTTGCTGCATCATCGGCAGGACGCGGGCGATCTGATCATCGCGCTCGGGCGGCCAGACCAGCGTGAAGCCCTTGACAGCACCGCCCACCAGCCGCGCCTCGGTATGGCTGCGCAAGGTGTCGGACTGGCCGGTCAGCACGAACCGGTCGCCCTGCCGCTCTCGCGCGCCCTCAAGCGGCACGATTTCCAGCGTCTGCATGATTTCATACAGGCCAAACAGCGTGTTGCGGTCGCCGGGCTGGCTGATGAGCAGGATCTGCACGGCGCTGTCGTTGATCTGGTCAAACTGGGCGAAGGGGAAATTGTAGTCGCCCTGCCGCACCATGGCGAGCGGCAGGTCGATCTGGATGCCCGCGCGTTCGTCGCGGATGGTCTGCATGCCAAGAGACGCCAGTTCGCCCTGATATTCCCCAAGAAGTTGCTCGCGCTGGCGTGTCGTCAGAACGCCCGTGGGGTCCAGCCCGCGGTCTTGTTGCCAAGCCGACATGGCGTTGCGTGTGCCGGGGCCGAATGCGCCGTCGATGGCAGAATTGTAAAAGCCGAACCATTGCAGCGCGATCTGCAGCGCGTCGCGGCCCGCGCGGTCAAGTTGCGCCTCGCTGTTGCGGGCCTGTTGCAGGGTTTCCTCGGGCTCTTCGGGGGCAAGGACGATGGTCGCCTCGGGCGCGGTCAGGACGGGGGCTGTGCCGGGTTGCGCAGAGGCATCGGGCAGGGCGGTCTGTTCGATCACCGGCGCCTCGGCCCCGCCCGTGACCGGCTGTGCGGGGGCGGCAAGCGCGTTGGCGCCGATCGGGTAGACCTGCGCCACATAGGGCGTGCCCGTGACCACGAAACTGTCGCGCGGCACAAGGCCCTGCGCCAGCAATTGGCTTAGCAGGGTCTGCGCATCGGCGGGCGCATAGGGCCCGAGCGACACGGCATAAAGCCCGGTCTGCGCGCGGAAGGCGTTCACATTCGGCACTAGTTGCGCATAGGCGCGCGCGCGGCTTTCGGCCTCGGTCAGCGAGGCATGGCTTTCGATCTGGATGAAGACACCTTGCTGCGCGCGCGCCGCACCGGGCCAGAACAGGGCCAGTGCCAGTGTGGCGGTCAGCATCAGGGCCAGCAGCCCGCGAAATCCGTTAAGTCGCATCTTGGTCAAATTCCCTTGGTCAGCCGGTTTAAATGCCGCGCATGGGTGCGCAAGCCCCATTCGGCCCAGACGTTAACAAAGCCACGTCTGATTGCACCAGAAAAACCCGTGACCGCAAGGCGCTTGGCGCAGGGTCCGCGTTGACCGCCCCGACCTGTGACACTAGAGAGACCCGGCCCCTTGCCAGAAAGATCCGGTGCACGCCATGACCCAGACCCCGCGGAGTTTTCAGGAAATCATCCTGCGCCTGCAAGCCTACTGGGCCGCGCAGGGCTGCGCGATCTTGCAGCCCTATGACATGGAGGTGGGGGCGGGCACCTTTCACCCCGCGACCACGCTGCGCAGTCTTGGCACGCGCGCTTGGGCCGCGGCTTATGTCCAGCCGTCGCGCCGCCCGACCGACGGGCGCTACGGTGAAAACCCCAACCGGTTGCAGCATTACTACCAGTATCAGGTCATCATCAAACCCTCGCCGCCCGATCTTCAGGCGCTGTACCTTGGCAGTCTGGAAGCCATCGGGATCGACATGGGCCTGCACGACATCCGCTTTGTCGAGGATGACTGGGAAAGCCCGACGCTGGGCGCATGGGGCTTGGGCTGGGAGGTGTGGTGCGACGGCATGGAAGTGTCGCAATTCACCTATTTCCAGCAGGTCGGCGGGCATGATTGCCATCCCGTCTCGGGCGAGCTGACCTACGGGCTGGAGCGGTTGGCGATGTATGTGCTGGGCGTGGATCACGTGATGGACATGCCCTTCAACGACCCCGCAGCACCCATCCCGCTCAGCTACGGCGACATCTTTCGCCAGACGGAGGAGGAATATTCCCGCCACAACTTCGATGCGGCCTCGACCGAAAACCTGCTGCAGCATTTCGAGGATGCCGAGGCCGAATGCCGCCGCCTGCTCGACGCCACGCCCGATGACCCCAAGACGGCCAAGCGGATCATCATGGTGCACCCGGCCTATGACCAGTGCATCAAGGCGAGCCACCTGTTCAACCTGCTCGACGCGCGCGGCGTCATCTCGGTGACGGAACGGCAGGCCTATATCGGGCGGGTGCGCACGCTGGCCAAGCTCTGCGCGGATGCTTTCGTGCAAACGGCGGCGGGCGGCTGGGTGCCCGAGGGGGCCGTGGCATGACCTCCGGGCGTTGGGTTGTCGTGGCCATCCTCGGCGTCACGGCGCTGTTCGCCGCGGGCATGTGGTACGCCCAGACCCGCGCCTATTACGACACCGTTCCGCTCAATGCCCTGCCCGTGACGATGGCCGATGGCGAGACCGTCAACCTGCAACTGATCGGCGCGCAGGCCATCGACGCCGAGACATCGCCGCTCCGCTTCCGGGCCTGCTTCAACATCGGCCCCGATCTGGCCGCACGGCTGGTCGACCGCGCCGCGCCCGCCACCGATCCGACGCCGCTGGTCGCGCCCGCCTGGTTCGACTGCTACAGCGCCGCCGACATTGGTGCCGCGCTGGAAGAGGGCGCGGCGCAGGCGGTGCTGGCGACCCACGAGATCGCGCGCGGCGTCGACCGGATCATCGCGGTTTACCCCGATGGCCGCGCCTTTGCGTGGCAACAGTTGAACGGAACGCTCGATGAGTGACGACACGCCCGACCTGCAGGCCGAACACGACGCCCTGAAGGCCGCCCACCAGAAGCTCAAGCGCCGCGCGCAGCGCAACGAGCGGGCGCAATTCGCCCGTGGTCTGTTGCAGGGCATCATGTCGATGCTCAAACCCGGCGATGTGGTCTTTGACTGCGGCGCGAATGTCGGTGCGGTCACGGGGCCCTTGGCCGAGACCGGCGCGACGGTCCATGCCTTCGAGCCCGATCCCTTCGCCTTCGGGCAGTTGTCGCAGCGCGTGCAGGGGATGGAAAACGTGGTGCTCCACAATGTTGCCGTGGGCGTCACGGCGGGGTCCGTGCGCCTGATGCGGGCGGCGAATTTCGAGGATAACCCGCTGGGCGGATCGGTGAAATCGACCGTCATCGCGGGTGGCCGCAACATCGACGAGCGCGACGACGCCACCATCGAGGTGGCCATGATCGCGCTGCCCGACATGATCCGAAGCGTCGCCGCTCAGGCGGGCCGCATCGCCTTTCTCAAGATGGATATCGAGGGGGCCGAGCTGGAGCTGCTCGAACACATGCAGGCCCATGGCCTGTTCGAGTTTGTCGGCCTGACCGTGGCCGAAACCCACGAGAACAAGTTCCGCGACCTGCGCCCGCGTTTCGCCGCCCTGCGCGAGGCGGTCGCCGCCCAATACCCCGTCACCCGCGTCAACCTTGACTGGATCTGAGACCATGCCCGATCTTCTCCTCGAACTCTTCTCCGAGGAAATTCCCGCCCGCATGCAGGCGCGCGCCGCCGAGGATCTCAAGCGGCTGGTGACCGACGGTCTGGTCGAGGCAGGGCTGACCTATGCCGGCGCCGGGGCCTTTGCCACGCCGCGCCGTCTGACGCTGACGGTGGAGGGGCTGACCGCCCACAGCCCGACGACGCGCGAGGAACGGCGCGGGCCGCGCACCGATGCGCCCGAGGCCGCCATCGAAGGCTTTTTGCGCGGCGCGGGCGTGAGGCGCGATCAGCTTGAGGCGCGGGCTGACAAGAAGGGCGAGGTATTTTTCGCCGTCATCGAGAAACCGGGGCGCGCGGCGTCAGACATCATCGCCGATCTGGTGCCTCAGGTGATCCGCGATTTCCCATGGCCCAAGTCGATGCGCTGGGGGGCGGGGTCCTTGCGCTGGGTGCGTCCCTTGCAGTCGATCTTGTGTGTCCTGTCGTCGGAGACGGGGTCGGAAGTCGTTGCTTTTGACGTCGACGGGATCACCGCGGGCGACACGACCGAGGGGCATCGCTTCATGTCGCCGGGGCGATTTTCCGTCACGAGTTTCCAGGATTACGAGGCAAAGCTGAAGCGCGCGCATGTGATCTTGTCTGCCAGCGAACGCGCCGAACATATCCGGCACGAGGCCGAGCAGATGGCCTTTGCCGCGGGCCTTGAGCTGGTTGCCGATCCGGGGCTTCTGGCCGAGGTCGCAGGGCTGGTGGAATGGCCGGTGGTGCTGATGGGCACGATCGAGGACCGCTTTCTCGACCTGCCGCCCGAGGTGCTGCAGACGTCGATGAAGGAGCACCAGAAATTCTTTTCGGTGCGCAACCCGAAAACGGGCCGGATCGAACGCTTCATCACCGTCGCCAACCGCGAGACGGCGGATCATGGCGCGACGATTCTTGCGGGAAATCAGAAGGTTCTGTCGGCCCGTCTGTCGGATGCGGCGTTTTTCTGGGAAAACGACCTCCGGGTGGCAAAGGCAGGGATGGGCGATTGGCTCGACGGGCTGGCGAATGTCACCTTCCACGCGAAACTTGGGTCGCAGGCCGACAGGATCGGGCGGATCGCGGCGCTTGCGCGCGAGATCGCGCCGATGGTGGGGGCGGATGCGGATCTGGCGGAGGAGGCCGCGCGGATCGCCAAGGCCGATCTGCGGTCGGAAATGGTGGGCGAATTTCCCGAATTGCAGGGCGTGATGGGGCGGTATTATGCGCTGGCCTCTGGCCGTGCGCCCGAGGTGGCCGATGCCTGCCGCGACCACTGGAAGCCGATGGGGCAGGGCGACGCCGTGCCGACCGCGCCCGTGTCGCTCGCCGTGGCGCTGGCCGACAAGATCGACACGCTGACGGGATTCTGGGCGATTGACGAGAAGCCAACGGGGTCGAAGGACCCCTATGCTCTGCGGCGGGCGGCGCTGGGTGTGGTGCGGATGGTGTTGGAGAATGGGGTCAGGTTGGGCCTTGAGCAGCCTCTCCGAGCTTCGTTTGTCCATATCGCTGTGCAGCGCGCAGAAGATTGCTGGGCTTATTTCCAGGCTGGGAACCCCGCTTTGCCCGATGATTCAGTTTTTCTGTCCTTTTACAGCGCAAAAGACGCGAGTTTCGACGGCGCAGGCTTGGTCACCGAGAAGCTCGTGGAGGGTTCTTTCTTCTTGAGCACCGAAAAAGGCACGATGTTCGACTACCCCAGAATTCAGACATTGATCCCAGTGCGTCCGCTAAACACTCTAGCCTCCGACCTCCTCGCCTTCTTCCACGACCGCCTCAAGGTCCACCTCCGCGACGAGGGCATCCGCCACGACATCATCGACGCAGCCCTTGCCAAACCGCCCGCCGATGACCTGTTCCTCGTCGTCGCCCGCGCCCGCGCGCTGGCGGCCTTCCTCGCCACGCCCGATGGCGAAAACCTTGTGCAGGGCTACCGCCGCGCGGCCAATATCCTGACCCAAGCCGAGGAAAAGGACGGCGTCGAATACCGCTACGGCGCCGACCCGAAATTCGCCGAGACGGACGCTGAACGCGCGCTTTTTGACGCACTGGCGCAAGCGCAGGCCGCGATCAAACCCGCGCTCGCGGCCGAGGATTTCGCCGGCGCCATGACCCAGATGGCCAGCCTCCGCGCCCCCATCGACGCGTTTTTCGAGGCGGTGCAGGTCAATGCCGACAACCAGATCGTGCGCCGCAACCGGCTGAACCTGCTCCACCGGATCGTGGAAACCTGCGGCGCGGTGGCCGATCTGTCCAAACTGGAGGGCTGATCCGCCGCAAAATCGGGCAGACCCAGCCGCGACGTGCCGTTTCTCTGGACACTTCGCGCCATGGTTGTATCTAATGCTGCAGATGCACAAGGGTCCGAGATGCTGAGCACGCCCGATTACACCACGATCACCCCCACCGCCGAGATCCGCACCTCGACGCATGGCAACCGCGCGAAATGCCTGCAGCGCCTGCTGCGCCTGAATCTGCCCGTGCCCAAAACCGTCGCGCTTCGCTTTGACACGGTGCGCACTATCGCGGGCGGGCGGATGCCTGACATCCGCGCGCTGCTGGGCGTCTTCGGCGACGGGGCGCTCTTGTCGGTGCGGTCGTCCTCGCAAATGGCTGATTGGGGTGGGCCGGGCACGATCCTCAACATCGGAATGAACGACGAAAAGGCGGCCCATCTGGCCAAGACGCATGGCCCCTCGGCGGCCGACGCGCTTTATGTCAGCTTCATCCGGGCCTATGCGGTCGATGTGCTGCGGCTGGATGCCGACGGGTTCGAAGGGCCGATCACGCCCCGGCTGGCCAAGGCGGCCTTTGAGGCCGAGATGGACGAGCCCTTTCCGCAAGACCCGGCTGAACAGATGGCCGAGGTTCTGCGGTCCATGGCGCGGGCTTGGGAAGGCACCACCGCGCGCCTGCTTAGGCAAGCGCAGGGCGCACCGCTTGATGCAGGCTTGGGCCTTTTGGTACAGGAAATGGCGCTGGGTATCGGGCAGGGCGTGTCGGGATCGGGTGTGGTGCAATTCGCCTCGCCCGAGACCGGCGAGGCGCGCGCGACGGGCCGCTGGCTGCCGCAGGCCCAAGGCCGAGCGGCGCTGTCCGAAGGCGAGGCGCAGTTCATCGTCACTGACACGCGCGGCAAGTCGCTCGAAGATGTGGCCCCCGAACAGGTCGCGGCCCTGAAGGCTGCGGGCGCGCTGATGCGCGAGCGGCTGCGCGAGGAAATGCAGATCGAGTTCACGCTGATGAACGGGCAGCTTTCGATCCTCGACGCGGTGAAATGCCCGCGCTCGGGCCGGGCCGAGGTGGCGATCACCGTGGCGCTGGCCGAGGACGGGATCATCACCAGCGACGAGGCAATCTTGCGCATCCCGCCCTTTACGCTCAACCAGCTTCTGCACCGGCAGGTCAGCCCGACGGCGTCACGCGATGTGCTGACCCGCGGCATTGCCGCAGCACCTGGGGCCGCGACCGGCAAGATCGTGTTTTCCGCCAGCGCCGCGCAGGCCATGGCCTCGCAGGGCGAGCCCTGCATCCTCGTGCGGCGCGAAACCTCGCCCGAGGATATCCGCGGCATGCATGCGGCGCAGGCCGTGCTGACCGAACGGGGCGGCATGACGAGCCATGCCGCCGTGATCGCGCGTGGCCTTGGCTTGCCTTGCGTCAGCGGGGCGACGCGGCTGCAACTGGACGGTCGCAAGAAGACGCTGACCGTGCCGGGGCGCCGGGTGTTTCACGAGGGCGATATCATCACCGTCGATGGCTCAACCGGCGACGTGCTTGTGGGTGCGCCCGCGATGGTGGAGCCCGCGCTGGGGGGCGCCTTTGCCACCCTGATGGATTGGGCCGATGCGGCGCGCGACATCGGCATCCGTGCCAATGCCGACACGCCAGAGGATGCGGCGATGGCGCAGCGGTTTGGCGTGGACGGCATCGGGCTGTGCCGGACCGAACACATGTTCTTCGACCCCGCCCGCCTGACCGTGATGCGCGAGATGATCTTTGCCGAGAACCCGGCTGACCGCGCCGCGGCGCTGGACCGGCTGTTGCCGATGCAGCGGGCCGATTTCATCGAGCTGTTCCAGATGATGCAGGGCCAGCCGGTGACGATCCGCCTGTTCGACCCGCCCTTGCACGAATTCCTGCCGGGCGACCGCGACGGTATCCGGGCGCTCGCCGAAGCGCTCGACCTGCCCGTCAGCCGGGTGGCGGCGCGCATCGAAAGCTTGCAGGAATTCAACCCGATGCTTGGCATGCGGGGCGTCCGGCTTGGGGTGACGGTGCCCGAGATTTACGAAATGCAAGCGCGCGCGATTTTCGAGGCGACGATCAAGGCCTCGACCAAGGGCGCGCCTGTGGTGCCCGAAATCATGATTCCCTTGGTGTCCGCCCGGCGCGAGGTGGAACTGGTCAAGGGCCGGGTCGATGCCATCGCGGCCGAGGTTCGTTCCCAGACCGGGCAAGACTTCACCTATCGCCTCGGTGTCATGGTGGAAACGCCGCGGGCCGCGCTGCGCGCGGGCGAGATCGCGGAACATTCGGCGTTTTTGTCCTTCGGGACCAACGATCTGACCCAGATGACCTATGGCCTGTCGCGCGACGATGCCGGACGGTTCATGTCGGCCTATGTGCAACAGGGTGTCTTTCCCGAGGATCCGTTCACCCAGCTCGATGTCGACGGGGTGGGTGAATTGATGCATCTTGGCGCAGATCGTGGCAGGCGGGCGCGGCCTGACCTCATCATCTCGATCTGCGGCGAACACGCGGGCCAACCCTCGGCCATCGCCTTTTGCCGCAAGGCCGGGTTCGACTATGTGTCCTGCTCGCCCTTCCGGGTCCCGGTGGCGAAACTTGCTGCGGCGCAGTTGTCTATACAAGACAGGCAGTTGCAGGCAGATCCTCACAGATTGGATGAGGAACGGCTCTGATCTTCTTGTTCTCAATCTATTTGTAGTTATCCACAAGGCGTCATCCCCAAGACCCGGTGCCGATTTTGAGCTTTGCGCCGACAGGGGTAGAACCCGATTCGCGGCCAAGGATTGAGCAGGCCGAAGCGGGGCAAAAGACCCCGGAAAGGGTAACATGATGACGGCATGTCGGATCTGCGTCGCGCTTTGCGCGGCGGCCGTGACGCTTGCGACCTCGGCATGGGCAGATGTCACGGTCAGCACTTCCAACCCCCCGGTCGATACCGGGATCGGCGTTCGTCTGGGCGCGCTGATGGGGCTCGAGACCAGTTCACTGTCGGGTTTATCGGGCGACAGGTTGCGCCGGATCGGCGCGCCTTTCATCGGCCCAAGCGAGGATGCCCTCGACGGCCGCCTGATGTCGGGCAGCGACCTTGACGCGTTGCCCGAACCGCGTGGCGACGCGCAATGGCGCTGCATGACGGAAGCCATCTATTTCGAGGCCCGTGGCGAGACCATCGAGGGGCAATACGCTGTTGCCGAGGTGATCTTGAACCGCGTCGACAGTGCCAACTACCCTGACACGGTCTGCGGCGTCATCACCCAGGGCACCGGGCGGCGCTATGCTTGCCAGTTCACCTACACGTGCGACGGCATTCCCGAGGTCATCACCGACCAGCGCGCCTGGAACCGCGCCGGCCAGATCGCGCGCATCATGCTAGATGACGCGCCGCGCCCGCTGACGGCCGGGGCCACGCATTACCATGCCGATTGGGTCAACCCGCACTGGGCGCGCGTCTATCCGCGCACCGCGACCTACGGGACGCATATCTTCTACCGCCAGCAATACTGAAGGCGTCGCGGATCGCCGCCGATACGCCGCCCGCGGGCTTGGCCGGTTTCGGGCTGGCGTGCTAGGCCGGGCCATGACCGACGAGATAGCACAGGCCTTCGGCCACCCTTCCGAACGGGCGCGCGCGCTGGCGGGCGACCCGCCGCGCGACCGTATTTCCATGACCGAGCATCGCCGCGAGGTGGAGATCGGCGCCTTTCAGACCGAGCGGGGCATCACCCAGACGGTGCAATTCGACGTGGTCGTCGAGGTCGTGACCCGCGCCGAACAGGCCGTCGACGACGTTGACCGCATCCTGAGCTATGACACTATCGTCGAGGCGATCGACGCCGCGTTGGCCGCCGAGCGGGTCAACCTTTTGGAAACGCTGGCCGCGCGCATCGCCGACCGCATCCTTGCACATCCCTTGGCCGTGCGCTGCATCGTGCGGATCGGCAAGCTGGATCGTGGCCCTTACGTGCTGGGGGTGGAGATCCTCCGCAACGCGCCCGAGACACGCGCGCCTTTGCGGCTGCTGCCCGATGATGCGCCCCATCCGCGCGTCGTCTACTTGTCGGCCGAGGCTGTCGCGCGCCCTGACCTCTCTGCCCTTCTGGACAGGCTCGAGACCGATGACGCGCCGCTGATCTTGTGCGTCGGCCGTCCCGACGCGCCCGTGCCACGGGCCGCCCATGCGATGCCGCAGCGCCGGATCGATCTGCTCGCCATCGAGCAATCGGCCTGGGTGCTGGCCGCGTGTGATCCGCGTTGTGTGGTTGTCGCCAGCCGGACGGAACTGGAATGGGCGATGCGGCAGGGTCGGATCAGTGTCTGGGCCCCGTCGAAACTGGTGCTCGACGCCCATGACGGGCCGGGGGCGCATGTGCGCGATGCGTTCGCACTGACGCTGTGGCTGGCGCAGGCCTTCGAGGCGATCGAGGTGCTGGCCTTCGGCGCGCTGCTGGGTGATCCTCTCCCGGAAAGACTGCGCGTCAGCCGTCTTGACCCTTTGGCGATGCCGGGGGGCGGGGCGTAAGCTTCAGGCGCATCAGATGCTTCCCCTTCGCCTCGCGCTCGCGCACGAATCCGGCCTTGTCCAGCACCCGGATGGATGCGGCGTTCTCGGCGCTGACGAAGGCAAAGAACCTATCCTCGCGCAGGTCCGCCACGGCTGTATCCAGCGCGGCCTGCACGAATTCGCTCGCCAAGCCCTGACCGGCGACATCGGGCAGGAAATGGAAACTCAGCTCCAGCCCGGTCTCGCCAAAGCCGATGCGGAACCCGGCGACGCCCACGGGATGATCGGCGTGAAACAGAACCCAAGGCGCGACCTGATGGCGGGTCCAGTCCTGCAAGTCGGCCGACAGGCGCGCAGGGCCGCGATCCGGCCCGAAAAGCGCGCCGTAAAGCGCAGCCGCGCCCGGATACGGGGCCCGGCCGGAAAGTCGCGCAGTGCGAAAAAGGATGGGCCCGCTCATGCCGATCATCTGACGTACAAAGTGACCTTAGGTCAAGTTTGCCTGCACAGTGGTTCGCGCTGTGGCGCGCTGCCCTTGCCAAACCGGCCCGCGGCCCGGTAGGGCGCGGTCATGGAGCCAAGATACCTGCGCCCGATCCCCCTGACCGACCCCGCGCCCTGTGGCGACGCCCTGATGCTTGCGGGCGGTTGGGTGCGCTTTACCCATGTCGAGAGCCTGTCGCGCGGCGCACCTCCCCGGATCATCGCTGCCGCCGACCTGCCGCCCGAGCATCTGGCCCCGTTTCTGGCCCCCCGCGCGCCCTTCGCGGGGCTGAGCCTTGATCGTCCGCGGCTGATGGGCATCGTGAATGTCACGCCCGACAGCTTTTCCGACGGCGGGCGCCATGCGGACCCCACCGCGGCGCTGGCACAGGTCGAGGCGATGCTGGCCCAAGGCGCTGATGTGATCGACATCGGCGGCGAATCGACCCGGCCCGGCGCGAGGGAACTGGCCGAGGCCGAAGAGATCGCCCGCATCCTGCCGGTGATCGAGGCGCTGGCGGCGCGCGGCATGGCGACGCCTGTCAGCCTCGACACCCGCAAGGCGGGCGTGGCGCGCGCGGGGCTGGCGGCGGGGGTGCGGATCGTCAACGATGTCTCGGGCTTGCGTTTTGATCCCGCCTTGGCGGGCGTTGTGGCCGAGGCCGGGGCGGCGTTGATCGTGATGCATTCCATCGGCACGCCGCAGACCATGCAGGCGCTCGCGGCCGATGCCTATGGCGATGTGGTGCTTGATGTCTATGACGCGCTGGCCGCCTGCGTGGCACAGGCCGAGGCGGCGGGTGTGCCCCGCACGCGCATTATGATCGACCCCGGCATCGGGTTCGGCAAGACGCTGGATCAGAACCTTGCGATCTTGCGGCGGCTGAGCCTGTTTCACGGCCTGGGCTGCGCGGTGCTGCTGGGGGCTTCGCGCAAGGGGATGATCGGCACCATCGCGGGCGAGCCTGTTGCCGCGCGCCGCGCGCCGGGATCGGCGGCAATCGGCCTTTGGGCCGTTGCACAGGGCATGCAGATGCTGCGGGTTCATGATATGGAGACCCACCAACAGGCGCTGGCCCTGTGGCAGGCCTTGGCCGTGCAGTAACCGGCGATGTTTGAGAGAATGAGGGCAGACATGACACGCAAGTTGTTCGGCACCGATGGCGTCCGTGGGCGCGCCAATTCCCATCCGATGACCGCCGAGATGGCGCTGCGCCTTGGCGCTGCGGCCGGGCGCTATTTCCGCCGCGACGGCAGCCGGGCACATCGGGTCGTGATCGGCAAGGACACGCGCCTGTCGGGCTACATGCTGGAAAACGCGCTGACGGCTGGCTTTACATCCACGGGCATGAACGTGCTGCTGCTGGGTCCGGTGCCGACGCCCGCGGTGGGCTTGCTCACGCCCTCGATGCGGGCGGATGTGGGGGTGATGATCTCGGCCAGCCACAATCCGGCCGAGGATAACGGGATCAAGTTCTTCGGCCCCGACGGGTTCAAGCTGTCGGACGAGGCCGAGATGGAGATCGAGGCGCTGGTCGAAGCCGAGATCCAGCCCGCGCAGGCGCGCGACATCGGACGCGCCAAGCGGATCGACGATGGCCGGTTCCGCTATGTCGAGCGGGTCAAGGGCACATTCCCCCACGGCCTGACGCTGGAGGGGCTGAAGGTGGTGATCGACTGTGCCAATGGCGCGGCCTATCGCGCGGCCCCTGAGGTGTTGTGGGAACTGGGGGCGGAGGTGGTGGCCATCGGCGTCTCGCCTGACGGCTACAACATCAACGCCGGTGTGGGATCGACCGCGCCCGAGGCGGCTGCGGCCAAGATCCGCGAGGTTGGGGCCGATGTGGGCATCTGTCTGGACGGCGATGCCGACCGGGTGATCTTGCTCGACGAGACCGGCGCTGTGGCCGATGGCGACCAGATCATGGCGCTGTTTGCCAATCGCTGGGCCGAAGAGGGGCGGCTGAAGGGCCACGCGCTGGCTGCGACCGTGATGTCGAACCTTGGGCTCGAGCGCTATCTGGACGCGCGCGGCGTCCGGTTGCATCGCACGCCTGTGGGTGACCGCTACGTGGTGGAGGCGATGCGCGCGCTGGGGCTGAATCTGGGCGGGGAACAGTCGGGCCATATCGTGATGACAGATTACGCCACGACCGGCGACGGGCTGATCGCGGGGCTGCAGTTTCTGGCCGAGATGGTGCGCACGGGTCAGCCCGCGAGCCTGCTGGCGCATAGTTTCGAGACGGTGCCGCAGCTGTTGCGCAACGTGCGGTTTGCCGCTGGTCAGGCGCCTCTGGACGCGCCGGCGGTCAAGGCGGCGATCGCGGCGGGCGAGGCCAAATTGGTCGGGCAGGGGCGTTTGCTGATCCGAAAGTCGGGGACGGAGCCGCTGATCCGGGTGATGGCCGAGGCGGAGGACGAGGCGCTGATGGTGGCCGTGGTGGACGAGATCGTGGGCGCGGTCGAGGCGGCGGTCTGACGCGACGGTGTGAAGCGACGTGCGAATTTTCCTACGAAAATTCAGGGGGCTCTGCCCCCGTCGCGCCTTGCGCGCCTCCCCCGGGATATTTGTGAAACAGAGAAGCAGGGCTCATGGTTTGACCGGGTGCCCGGCGACATAGACCTGCGAGATGGCGCGGTCGTCGCCCATCATGATCGTGGGAAAGACCGCCTGCCAGATGTCATCCGCCCGCGCTTGCGCCTGCGCTATGGCGGGGGTGGAGGCGAGATCGAGGACGACGAGATCGGCCTCGTATCCGAGTGCGAGCCGCCCGATCCGGTCGCCGAGCCGGAGCGCTGCGGCCGAGCCGCCGGTGGCAAGCCACAAAAGCTCGGCTGGGTGGAGCGCCGTGCCGCGCAACTGCGCGATCTCGTAGGCCGCAGCCATGGTGCGCAGCATCGAGAAGGACGAGCCGCCGCCGGTATCGGTGGCGAGCCCCACGCGCAGCCTTGCGCGCAGACCCATGTCGAAAAGCCCCGAGCCGATGAAGCTGTTGGAGGTCGGGCAATGGACCACCGCCGCGCCGGTCTCGGCCAGGCGGTCGATTTCGCGTGGCGTGAGATGGATGGCGTGGCCGTAAAGGCCGTTGGGGCCCAGCAGGCCATGCGCCTCGTAGGTGTCAAGGTAGTCGCGCGCTTGCGGGTAGAGCGATCTGACCCAGGCGATCTCGTCGGTCTGTTCGCTCAGATGCGTCTGCATCAGGCAATCGGGGTGGTCTGCCCACAAACGGCCCAGAGCGTCGAGTTGTTCCGGCGTCGAGGTGGGCGAGAAGCGCGGTGTGATGATGTAGGACAGCCGGTCCACCCCATGCCAGCGGGTGAGCAGCGCCTTGCTGTCATCATGGGCGGATTGCGCGGTGTCGCGGAGATAGGCGGGCGCAGTGTCGCGGTCCATGCAGGTCTTGCCCGCGAGCGCCCGCAGGCCGCGCGCTTGTGCGGCGGCAAAGAAGGCGTCCACGCTTTCGGGGTGAATCGTGCCGTAGCTGGCGACGGTGGTCGTGCCGTTCGAAAGCAGCAGGTCGAGATAGCAGTCTGCGATCCCGGCTGCATAGGCGGGATCTGAAAACCGCGCCTCCTCGGGGAAAGTGTAGGTGTTCAGCCAGTCGATCAGCCGCTTGCCCCAGGATGCGATGATCGCGGTTTGCGGGTAATGGGCATGCGCATCGACAAAGCCCGGCAGGATCAGGCCCGCGCCATGGTCGGTCACCTCGACCTGGGGGTGGCGGGCGCGCAGGCTGGCACCGTCGCCCAGTGCCGTGATCCGACCGTCCTGGATCAGCACGCCGCTTTGGGTCTCGTGGCGGGCGACCCCCGGCCCCTCGAGAAAAGGGTCGCCCGCAAAGGCAAGCGTCTGGCCCAGGATCAGGCGGTCGGTCATGGAGCGGGTCCCCGGTTTTCTGCCCAATACGTCGCCTCCGGTGATAGCCCCCCTTGGCGCGCTATGTTAGGGGCAAACCGGAGGAGCGACGCGAGATACGGGGGTGGCCATGGCGGACCGGGACGAGGACACGATCCTGCGCGAGCGGGCGGCCGATGAAAGCCGAGATGCCTACGCGCTGGATGACACGCTGCGCGCGCAGCTGAAGGCAATGGTCGCAGCGCGCGACGTTGCGGCCATTGATGCGCTGATGGAGCCGCTGCATGCAGCCGACATCGCCGACCTGCTGGAACAGGTCTCCGAGGGCGAGCGCGCGGCCTGGCTGGCTCTGTGGTCCAAGGGGATCGATGGCGAGGTGCTTTCGGAACTCGATTGGGGCCTGCGCGAGGAGGTCATCGATCTTCTGCCCGATCAGGTGCTGGCCGATGCGGTGCGCGAGCTTGATTCGGACGATGTGGTCGATCTGGTCGAGGATCTTGAAGAGGCGCAGATCGAGGCCATTCTCGAGGCGCTCGAACCCGCCGATCGTGTTGCGGTCGAACAGGCGCTGGCCTGGCCCGAGGAATCTGCTGGCCGTCTGATGCAGCGCGAAGTGGTCCATGCCCTCGAGCATTGGACCGTTGGCCAGATGATCGATCATTTGCGCGCCAATACCCAAGGGCTGCCCGAACAATTCTATCACGTCATCCTGACCGATCCGCGACTAAAGCCGGTCGGCTATGTGACTTTGGGACGGATGCTTGCCTCGGCCCGCACGACAGAAATGCGCGCCATCACCGAGGACAGTTTTCGCACCATCCCCGCGACCCAGCACGAGGATGACGTGGCCTACGCCTTCAACCAGTATCACCTGATTTCCGCGCCGGTGGTGGACGGGGACGGGCGGCTGGTGGGCGTCATCACCATCGACGACGCGATGATCGTGCTGGACGAGCGCAACGAGGAGGACCTGTTGCTGCTTGGCGGCGTGAACGACGAATCCAGCCTGTCGGACGGGGTGATCGAGACGACGCGCCGCCGGGTGCCCTGGCTGGTGGTGAACCTTGGGACGGCGGCCTTGGCGGCGCTGGTGATCGCGCAGTTCGAGGCGACGATTTCCGCTCTGGTGGCACTGGCGATCTTGATGCCGATCGTGGCCTCGATGGGCGGCAACGCCGGCACGCAATCCCTGACCGTGGCAGTGCGCGCCATTGCCACACGCGATTTGACGCGCGCGAACACTTGGCGCTTTGTGCTGCGCGAAGCCGGGGTGGGGGTGTTCAACGGGTTGTCGCTTGCCCTGCCGCTTGCGCTGGTGACGGGGCTGGTCTTCGGGTCTGTTGGTCTTGGGGTGGTGATCGGCGCCGCGCTGATCATAAATCTTTTCGTTGCGGCCGTGGCGGGAACCTTGGTGCCGCTCGCGCTGGACCGGCTCAACCTCGACCCGGCACTGGCCTCGGGCGTGTTCGTGACGACGGTGACGGATGTGATCGGATTCTTCGCATTTCTGGGGCTGGCGTCGCTTTTCCTGCTCTGATCCCTATCGTGAGGGCATTGACGCCGCACCCGTCGCATAATCCGTCAGCCCGGGATTTCCAGCGTCACATTGCGGCCGTTTCGCACGTATTGCAGCGAGGTCTCGCCAATGGCGGCGACACGGCCGCCATCCAGACGGTCGCCCACGCCCACCCGCACGAACCGGCCCGACGGCAGACGCACAAGCGCGCGCCGGTCGTTGGGCGTGCCGGTCACGCCGATCAGATTGACATCGCGCAGGCGGATCGCGTTGCGCTCGGTCGCCGCCCGGGTGACATCGGCGCTGGACGGAATGGAGGGTGCGCGGGCGATGGCTTCGGTGGCGACGGCCGGGCCGGGTGTTTCGGCGGCGGCAGCCACAAGCGCGTCGATATTGGCGGGCCGCGCAGCAGGCAGGCGCGACGCGGCAACGGCCAGAGGCGTGGCCTCGATCACGGCGGCGGGCGCCGCGGTTTCGGTTTCTATTTCCGGCTCGGGCTCGGTGGCAGGTGCTGCATCCGTTGCAGCTTGAGGAAAGAGCGAGGCTTGCGCCGCCGCCTCCTGCGCCGAGACGGGACGGGGATCGGGGCGCAAACCGGCCAGCTCAGTCGCGGAAAAGCCGCCCAACACCTGTCGCTCGCGCGTTTCGTCCAGATCGGCCGGGCGCGGTGATGGCTGGAAGGTGCCGAGGACCGCATCCTCGACATCCTCTTGCGGCACCGCCTCAACGGCAGGCGCGATCTCGCGCGGGCGCGGGATGGCAGCCACAGGGGGCCGCCCCAGAACGACAAAAGCCCCCTCGGGGGTCAGCACGCCTTCGGGCGTCGGAGCGATGAGCCCAAGCGCGGTGCGGTCCGGCGTGGCACCGAAAGGCGGCGGAGGCGGCACCCGTCTCAGCACCTCGCTCGGATCCAGCTGCGGATCGGACAGCGCGATGGCATCGGTGATAGGCACCTCGGGGTCGATGGAGGCGACGTAGATGTCATTGGCGCTGCTGAGCGCGCCAAGAACCGGCAGATCGGGCGGGCGCGGCCAGATGCCGTCTTCGGCATAGATGCGCTCGGTCTCCTCGAGCGACGGCAGCAGCTCTTCGGGCAAAGGCGGCAGGGGGGGCAGATCAAGCTCGGCATCGATATCCGGGAGCGGCGCTTGGGCGATCTGTTCGGGCGATGTTTCATCCGTCTCGGGCCCGTCGGTCTCGGGAACGGGCAGGACGGCTGTCTCGCTGTCGATGATGGGCGCGTCCGAGACGGCCTCCGACACGGCGCTTTCCGGATCCAGCGCACCAATTGTGGGCGGCGCACTGATCGCCAGAGGCGGCGCGGGGCTGTCGGCCCGTTGACTGGCCTCGCTGTTCGATCCGGAGCTGAACAACCGCGCGATCGGGCTGTCGGGCAGGAACATGGCAGACCAGATCGCGATCAGTGCCAGCAAGACCAGCAGGACCAACGTCAGGATCAGCCCCATGCGAAAGGACGGGCCCGAAGCCTCTGCGGGTTTGCGCGCCAGCAAGCCGCTGGCAAAGGCATTCTGGCCACTGGCGACGGAACCTGTCGACGGGGCGGGGGCCGCCTCGGATTTTCGGCGGCGCGCGAAGCCGTAGCCGCCGCGCCCGGCCGTCTGGGCATCCTTGGCGGGGACGGCGGACGCGGTGCTTTCGGGCTCGGCCCGGGTCGGACCTTCGGTCAGGGGGTCAAGGGCCGTGCCCCCGCGCGGAGGCGGCGCAACGGCCGGTTGCGGCTTTGTCTTGCTGGCATCCCTAACACGCGCCAGCTGTGCCGCCAACAAGGTGCCGGGGCGCGCCGGCGTCGTGGCGGGGGCCGGTCTGACGGGCGCCGCGTCCGGGTGCAGCACCGGGCCGCCGGTCGCGTCGGATGGGGTGCCGAAGCCAAGCCGGGATTGGCGCGTCGACACGATGTCGCCCGAGGTGGCTTTAGGGGCCTTGCCCCGCCGCGCGGCAAAGCCGAGCGTGGGGGTTGCGTCATCTGGACTGTCGGTTTCCGTGCCGTCTCCGCGCAGCTCCGTGGCCGACAGTCCGGCGGTCGGGTCGATCCCCCGCCCGGCGACCTCTTCTGGTTTGGATGCGGTCAGCGGCCGCGTCGACGGGCCTGCCACCCGCCCGCGCGTTGCCGTCGGCATCGGCGGTATGTCATCTGGAAGATCGTCAACGGGGTTTGGGGCAGGTGCCGCCTCTGGTGTCTGGGGCGTCAGATCGCCGGACGGCTCCGGGTCGAAATCCCATGGCCAGATCGTCTCGGGCGGTTCCTCCAAGCTGGTTTCTTGCTCGGGCCAGGGCCTATCGGCGTCCGACAGGGGCGCGACCGGCTGCTCCAGCGTCGGATCGGAGATCGCGACGGGGGCGTCGAACCCTGCAGGACCATCGGCTTCGACGGTCTTCGGGTCACTGGCAGCATCATCGGGCTGCTGCACCACTTCGGCAGTCGCCACCACCGCTTCAGCCGGGTTGCCCGCCGCTTCGAACAGATCCACCGGCACCGGGGGCGGCGGCTCGGGGGCCATGTCGGATGTCGGGGCGTCCGCAGGCTCTGCGTGCAGGTGTTCCGCCGGCGGCTGTAGTTCCGTGACATCTTCCGCCTCGGTCTTAGCGGGAGTAGCCGGCATCTCCGACGTTTCGGGGGCGGGCGCGATCCAATCGTCGCCGCCAAAGGCCAGCCCGCCGCGGTCAAGCCCCAGAGCGCTGCTTTCCGGCCCGAACAGCGGCATGCCGGGAAACCGTTCGGCCGGGGGCATGGCCGCAAAGCCAACCGGCTTGAAGCCATGGGCCGCCACGAACTCCGTCGCCTCGCCCAGGGTTTCGCGGGCCACGACCGCGACCTTGATCCGGTCTTCCTCGACCTTGCGCCAATCGTAGACGAGGTCGGCCACGGCATAGGGCGTCATGCCGTCCAGACCTTCGACGATCCTGTCCGCGACAAGATCGGCATCGTCCGCGGGCGCCAGGAAGGAGGTATAGAGCACCTGATCATCAGGCAGGACCAGCAGCACGGGCGCCTCCGCCCCACCGCGGTCCGCAGCAGTGGATTTCAGACCGGCCATCGCGGCCTCGAGGTCATCGGTATCCAGCCGCGCCTCTGCGACCAGCGCCCAATGGCCCTTGGGCTGGCGATGGGCCAGCGCGATGCCTTCCGGCGATACAAACAGCGCGAATTCGACAGTCACATCCGACCCCGGTCGTCCTACACAGACAGGTCACACCATGGTGTGCGCCCTTGTCACGCCGGTCTACAGCACAAATCCCGCCGGGAAAACACTTGCCCGTCGTTGTCTGCAGATATCGGCGGAAATCAGTCTATGTCCAAATGCAGCAAGAAAAAAGGGGCGCAAACACGTGGCGCCCCTTTGGATCGTCCCGATATGGCGGCGGCGATCAGCCGACCGCTTTTGCCAATGCCTGATCGAGATCGGCAATCAGGTCGGCCGCATCCTCGATTCCGATCGACAGGCGTACGACATTGGGGGCGGCGCCGGCCGCCACCTGCTGTTCCGGGGTCAATTGCCGGTGCGTGGTCGAAGCCGAGTGGATGATCAGGCTGCGCGTGTCGCCCAGATTGGCCACATGGCTGAAGATCTGCAGCGAATCGACCAGCTTGACGCAGGCCGCGTAGCCGCCCTTGACCGCAAAGGTGAACAGCGCACCCGCGCCCTTGGGGCAGACGGTCTTGGCCCGTGCGAAATAAGGCGAGCTTTCCAGCCCCGCATAGGTCACGAAATCGACGCGTGGATCGGCCTCCAGCCATTTGGCGATGGTGACCGCGTTCTGCACATGACGCTCCATCCGCAAGGACAGCGTCTCGATCCCCATCAGCGTGTAATGGGCGGCCTGCGGGTTCAGCGTCATGCCCAGATCGCGCAGCCCGATAGCGATGCCGTGGAAAGTGAAGGCCAAAGGTCCGAAGGTCTCGTGGAACTTCAACCCATGATAGGCGGGTTCTGGCGCCGAAAGGGACGGGAACTTGTCGCTGGCCGACCAGTCGAAGCGCCCCGAATCGACGACCGCGCCTCCGGTGACCGTGCCGTTGCCGGTGAGATATTTGGTGGTCGAATGTACCACCAGCGTCGCGCCATGCTCGATCGGGCGGCACAGGTAGGGGGTGGCGGTGGTGTTGTCGATGATGAGCGGGATGCCCGCCGCATCGGCGATATCTGCGATGGCGCGCACATCCATGATGTAGCCGCCGGGGTTGGCGATGGCCTCGCCAAACACCGCGCGGGTGTCCTCGTCGATGGCCGCGGCCACGGCGTCGAGATCATCGAAATCGACGAACTTGGCCGACCAGCCGAAGCGCTTGATGGTCTGCGAGAACTGCGTGACCGTCCCGCCGTAAAGCCGCGTAGAGACCACGATGTTGCGCCCCGGTGCCATCAGCGGGAACAGCGCCATGATCTGTGCTGCATGGCCCGAGGAACAGCAAACGGCTCCCACGCCGCCCTCCAGCGTGGCGATGCGTTCTTGCAACACTGCCACGGTCGGATTGGTCAGGCGCGAATAGATGTAGCCGACCTCCTGCAGGTTGAAGAGGGCGGCGGCATGTTCTGCGTCGCGGAACACATAGGCGGTGGTCTGGTAGATCGGCGTCTGCCGCGCGCCCGTCGCGGGGTCGGGCCGGGCGCCTGCATGGATCTGCAGCGTGTCAAAGCCATAGGATGGTGCGTCGGTCATGTCTGTCTCTCTCTCCGTGAAAGCCGGTCTTTGGCGCAGCATTAGGCAAACCCGACCCGCCGGGCAATCTGCGGCATGCCGGAAAGGTCGCCCGTTCGCCGCACGCAAAGTCCCGATGACGCGCATCCTGCCCATGTCCGACACCGGGTCGTGGTGTTCTTCCCTTCTTCGTTTCAAAAATATCCTCGGGGGGTCGAGGGGGGCAGACAGCCCCCCTCGCCTCCGCCCGTCATCCCGCGCGACCCCATGGCACTGGACGCCCTGCGCCACATCGGGCAAAACGCAGGGCAACAGACCATACAGCCGCCCGAAGGGTTTCGCCCATGTTCAGCTTTCTCAACCGCCTCGTGACCTGGTGGAACGGCCAGACGGTCGGCACCCAGATCTGGACCGCGCGATACGGCACCAAGGTGGGGCAA
The DNA here is from genome assembly GCF_003148775.1 of Roseicyclus mahoneyensis. Taxonomy (GTDB): domain Bacteria; phylum Pseudomonadota; class Alphaproteobacteria; order Rhodobacterales; family Rhodobacteraceae; genus Roseicyclus; species Roseicyclus mahoneyensis. Next base: position 102,938 of record NZ_QGGW01000004.1, on the reverse strand, counting down.
GACGATCAGGGCAACATCTACTACCGTTCCAAGGACGGAAAGCGACGCTGGGTGATCTTTAACGGCGTGGCCGAGGCCAGCAGGATCAGCCCCGACTGGCATGGCTGGTTGCACCACACCTGGGCCGAGACCCCGACCGAGCGTCCGCTGGTCCACAAGGGCTGGGAAAAGCCGCATCTGCCCAATCCTACCGGCACGCCGCTGGCGCATGCCCCGGCCGGGTCAATCCGCCGCCCCGATCCCGTCGAGCGCCGCGATTACGAGGCCTGGACGCCCGAGTGACGGCGGGTTTCGGCCACACGATGGCGCAAGACCCCTTGGAACGCCCGCGCCCAGTTGCGATAAGCGGCGGGTGACAAGAAGGGCAGGACCGATGGCCGCGCAGGACAACACGATCACCGAGGTTCTCGTCGGCGCCGCCGTCATGGCGGTGGCCGTGGGCTTTTTCGTCTATGCCTCGAACAGCACAGGCGGCGGCCCCTCGGGCGGCGCCTATGCCATGTCGGCTTCGTTCCGCAGCGCCGACGGTATCTCCGTCGGGACCGAAGTGCGGCTGGCGGGCGTGCGCGTGGGCACGGTCACGGGCATGGCGCTGAACCCCCAGACCTTCCGGGCCGAGACCACCTTCACCATCCGCGACGACATCGAACTGCCCGATGACAGCGCCATCGCCATCTCCTCCGAGGGGCTTCTGGGCGGCAATTTCGTCGAGATCATTCCCGGTGGCTCGCCCTTCAGCTATGCGCCCGGCGACCAGATCATGGACACGCAGGGCTCGGTCAGCCTGATCACCTTGCTGATGCGTTTCGTCACCGGCGACGAAGGGGAATGAGCATGCGCGCCCGGCTCCTTGTCGCTGCGCTGGCGCTGGGATGCGCGGCGCTTGCAGGGGCTGGCCCGGCCGTGGCGCAGCAGTTCGACAGTTTCGGCGACGGCCCGTTGGAAGGTTTCGCCCTCGACGATCAGGGCACGGCCGACCCGACCGCACCCAGCCTGAGCGACGAGGGCGTGCTGCAACCCGTGGGACCCGAAATCCAGCTGCAGATCACCGAAGGCCAGTCCAGCGTGACCTTGCGCAGCTTTCCGGGCACCGGCTCGCCGGTCACGTCGGTGTTCCAGCCCGAGACCTCGCAGGCGCCGCGTGTCGTCTTGCGGGCGCTGGACAAGATGTTGGGCCGGCCCACGGATGTGGATCTCGCGATGGGGGAAACGGTTGTCTTCGGCCGGCTTGCGATCCGCGCCATAGAATGCCGCTTTCCGACCGAGGACCCGTCCTCGGACGCCTTCGCGCACGTCGAGATCCTCGATACCGAGGGTGTCACGCTCTTTGACGGCTGGATGGTCGCGTCATCCCCCGCGCTCAGCGCGCTGGAGCATGCGCGTTACGATGTCTGGGTGCTGCGCTGCTCGGAGGGCTGATCGGCGCAACGCTCCGGCGCGAAGAAATCCGCCGGGCTGCTGATGGCCATTTGCAATTGGCGCCGATAATCCGCGCGCGGAACCTCGATCGCGCCCAGGCTCTCGAGATGGCCGGTGGTGAATTGCGTGTCGAACAGCTGAAAGCCCCCCATCCGCAACCGCTCCACCAGATGCACCAGCGCCAATTTCGAGCCGTCGGTGCGGCGTGAGAACATGCTCTCGCCGAAAAACGCCGCGCCCAGCGTCACACCGAACACGCCACCCGCCAGCGCGCCATCCATCCAGACCTCGACCGAATGGGCCTGTCCCAAGGCATGCAGCGCCATGTAGGTGCTGAAGATGTCGGCGTTGATCCAGGTCTCGTCGCGGTCGGCGCAGGCGGTAACGACACCGGCGAAATCGCGGTTGACTGCAATCTCGAAGCCACCCTGCCGGAGGCGGCGGCGCAGACTGCGCGAGACGTGGAACCGGTCCAGCGGGAACACCCCCCGCCGCTGCGGGTCCACCCAGAAAATGCTGTCATGCTGCGCACCGTCCGACATCGGGAAGATGCCGGCCGCATAGGCCCGTATCATCAGTTCCGGGGTCAGCGCCGGGCGGGCCGGCGTGAACATGTCATGCGCCATAGCGGGGGATATGGGGTGCCATCCCGGAAAGTCATGGGGGAAACGAAAAAGTCTTGCGAGCGGCATTCCGGTGCCAAGCTCGACCAGCGGCCTGCCCTCGGGCAGGGCCCCAATCGCCTCGGGCGGGATGGGCCGCGACAGGGGTCTGTCGCGGGAGGGATCAGCCGAGGTTCTCGGCAAGCCAGCCTTCCAGCCAGTGGATCGTGTAATCGCCCGATTGCACGGCAGGCGCGTCAAGAAGGGCGTGGAACAGCGGCACCGTGGTGTCGACGCCGTCCACGATCAACTCGCCCAATGCCCGGTGCAGACGCGCCAAAGCCTCGGGCCGGTCGCGGCCATGCACGATCAGCTTGCCGATCAGGCTGTCGTAATAGGGCGGGATGCGGTAGCCGTCATAGATCGCGCTGTCCATCCGCACGCCCAGGCCACCGGGCGCGTGATACTGGGTGATCTTGCCGGGGCTGGGCGAGAAATTCGGCAGTTTCTCGGCGTTGATCCGGACCTCGATGGCGTGGCCGTTCACCTTGAGATCCTCTTGCACAAACGACATCGGCAGGCCTGCGGCCACCCGGATCTGTTCGCGCACCAGATCGACGCCAAAGATTGCTTCGGTCACGGGATGCTCGACCTGAAGCCGGGTGTTCATCTCGATGAAGAAGAACTCGCCATCTTCATACAGGAACTCGATCGTGCCGGCCCCCTCGTAGCCCAGATCGGCCACGGCCTTGGCGCAGGTCGCGCCGATCCGCTCGCGGGTGGCGGTATCGATGCTGGGGCCGGGCGCTTCCTCGAACACCTTTTGGTGACGGCGTTGCAGCGAACAATCGCGTTCGCCCAGATGCACGGCGCGACCACGGCCGTCGCCGAAGACCTGCACCTCGATATGGCGCGGCCGACCGAGGTATTTCTCGATATAGACTTCGTCATTGCCGAAGGCGGCCTTGGCCTCGGTCCGCGCGGTGCGGAACGCGGTTTCCAGTTCCGCCTCGGAGCGCGCCAGCTTCATGCCCCGTCCGCCGCCGCCGGCGGTGGCCTTGACGATGACCGGGTAGCCCGCCTCGCGCGCCACCGTATAGGCCGTGTCGAGGTGATGCACGCCGCCCTCGGAGCCGGGCACGCAAGGCACGCCCAGCTTCTTCATCGTGTCCTTGGCGGTGATCTTGTCGCCCATCAAGCGGATATGGGCCGCCGAGGGCCCGATGAACTTGATCCCGTGATCCTCGACCGCCTGCACGAAATTGGCGTTCTCCGACAGGAAACCGTAGCCGGGGTGGATGGCTTCCGCCCCGGTGATCTCGCAGGCCGAGATCAGCGCGGGCATCGAGAGGTAGGATTGCATGCTGGGCGGTGGGCCGATGCAGATCGCCTCGTCGGCCATGCGCACATGCATCGCGTCGCTGTCGGCGGTGGAATGCACCGCGACGGTCGCCACCCCCATCTCGCGCGCGGCCCGGATGACACGCAGCGCGATCTCGCCGCGGTTGGCGATGAGGATTTTCTTGAACATGCCCGCCCCGCTTACTCGATGATCATGAGGGGCGCGCCGTATTCGACGGGCGCGCCATCCTCAACGAGGATGCGCTTGACGGTGCCCGCGCGCGGCGCGGGGATCTGGTTCATGGTCTTCATCGCCTCGACGATCAGCAACGTCTGACCCTCGACCACCTGATCGCCGACCGAGACGAAGGGTTTCGTGCCCGGCTCGGACTGCAGATAGATCGTGCCCACCATGGGCGAGGTCACGGCGCCCGGCGCTTGTGCGGGGTCGCTGACAGGCGCGGAAGAGGCCGTCGCCACCGGGGCGACATGCGTGGCGGGGGCAGGGGCGTAGGCCACGGGGGCCTGCATCATCACGCCGCCGCGGGCCACGCGCACGTTGAGCCAGTCGTTCTCGCCATACTCGCGCTTGACCTGGATCTCGGTCAGGTCGTTTTGGTCCAGAAGCTCGGCCAGAGCCTTGATGAAGGCCACGTCGCTGGCGCGGGTTGCATCCGTTTCGTCGCTCATGTCTGTCCTCGCACTCCGGGCCGGTGTCTTGGCCGCGGTCCCATCCTGCCCTGTTGGTCGGGCGTCTGGACGACGGCTATAGCGCAGGGTTTCCCCAAGGAAAACCCGCTCTGTGCACCGCATATGGGGTTGTATCGCGGTGATGTGAGTCCAAGCCTGCCCGAATTTTCGGCAAATCCTCCCCTGCGCGAGGAAATTGCCGCAACAGGGCCTTCGCCAATAAATTTACCATTTGATAAAAAATGGGACCCATGCCAGCGTCTCCCCACACCCAGCCATTCGCCGCCAGGGAGACGCGCCCGATGACGAACAGCCCCTTCACCCCCGGCATCGCGCCCGCGCGGCTTGACGCTCAGACGCTGGCCTCGAATTTCGCCGACCTGCACGGCCCCCTCGACGCGCATGAGGCGCTGGTGGCCGCCGACCGCTGCTATTTCTGCCATGACGCGCCCTGCATCACGGCTTGCCCGACCTCGATCGACATTCCGCTCTTCATCCGCCAGATCGCCACTGGCACGCCCGAGGCGGCTGCAAAGACCATCTTCGACCAGAACATTCTGGGCGGCATGTGCGCGCGGGTCTGCCCCACGGAGACACTGTGCGAGGAGGCCTGCGTGCGCGAAGCGGCCGAAGGCAAACCGGTCGAGATCGGGCGGCTGCAGCGCTACGCCACCGACACGCTGATGGCGGCGGGGGTGCATCCCTATGTGCGGGCAGCGGCCACGGGCAAGCGTGTCGCTGTCGTGGGCGCGGGGCCTGCGGGGCTTGCCTGTGCGCATAGGCTGGCCATGCAGGGGCATGACATTACGATCTTTGACGCTCGGCCCAAGGGTGGCGGGCTCAACGAATACGGGATCGCCTATTACAAGGCGGTCGGCGGTTTCGCCGGCTCGGAGGTCGACTGGCTGCTCAAGATCGGCGGGATCACGATGGAGACCGGCAAGGCGCTGGGGCGCGATATCACGCTCGACGGGTTGCGGGATGACTTCGACGCCGTGTTCCTCGGAATGGGTCTTGCGGGGGTCAACGCACTGAGCGCCGAGGGCGAGGCGCGCGCGGGCGTGTCGGACGCCGTGGGCTTCATCTCGGACCTGCGGCAGGCGTCGGACCTGACGACGCTGCCCGTGGGGCGCAACGTGGTGGTGATCGGCGGCGGCATGACCGCCATCGACGCGGCCGTGCAATCCAAGCTCTTGGGCGCGGAAAATGTCACCATCCTCTACCGCAGGGGCAGGGATGCGATGCCCGCCAGCCGCTACGAGCAGGATCTTGCGGCGTCAAAGGGGGTGCGCTTTGTCTTTGACGCGATGCCTGTAGCCATCCTCGGCAATGGGGCCGTGACGGGTGTTCGGGTGGAATACACGCGGTCCGAGGGCAAATCGCTGGTGGGCACGGGCGAAACCTTCGAGATCCCCGCCGATCAGGTGCTCAAGGCCATCGGTCAGGCCCTGCAAGGCGCACCGGGGGGCCTTGAGATCACCGGTGGCAAGATCGCGGTCAGCGACGTGGGGCGCACGTCGCTGCCCGGTGTCTGGGCGGGCGGCGATTGCGCGGCAGGCGGCGAGGATCTGACCGTGACGGCGGTGGCCGAGGGACGCGACGCCGCGATGGACATCCACGCGGCGCTCACCCATGGTATCCCATGAGCAAAAAACCCAAAAAACCCGCCCACTCCGCCGCGCCTTCCGCCGAGAAGCTGGAAAACCGCAATGCGGCTGCCTTGGCCCGTGTGGCCGACATGACCGACCCCGAGGGGCTGCGCAACCTGATGGCCAATGCCACGCGTCTTGGGGTCGAGCCGGTGCGTGAGGCCGCCTTCAAGCGCCTTGCCGCCGTGCAATCCGACGGGGATGAGGGCAGCGTTGAAAACGCGGTCTGGCAAATGATCCACGCCGTCGAGCAGATCAAGCGCGAGGACAGCGGCAAGACCATCCGCCTGAGCATGTTGCGCCGCGACATCCAGAAGGTCGGCGAGGCCGCCGCCATCGGCAAGATCGTGGCCAAGCCCGGCCCCTCTGAGCGGTTCGACGAACTGATGGCGCGCGCGCTGCCCGGCTACACCGCCGAGGCCATCGTTCTGACCCATCCCGACGCTTTCGACGACGCCACCCGCGCCGCCGCGACCGCCCGCCTGACCGACGCCGGGGTCGATCCGGCGACACTGATGACCTGAGACCCGAGCCCCAAGGAGACGCGCCATGGCCGACCTGACCTCCGACTTTCTGGGAATCAAATCGCCCAACCCGTTCTGGCTCGCCTCTGCGCCGCCGACCGACAAGGAATACAACGTGGTCCGCGCCTTCAAGGCGGGCTGGGGTGGCGTGGTCTGGAAGACGCTGGGTGAGGCGGGACCGCCGGTGGTCAACGTCAATGGCCCGCGCTACGGCGCGATCTGGGGGGCGGACCGGCGGCTTTTGGGGCTGAACAACATCGAGCTGATCACCGACCGCCCGCTGGAGGTGAACCTGCGCGAGATCAAGCAGGTCAAACGCGACTGGCCGGATCGCGCGATGATCGTGTCGATCATGGTGCCCTGCGAGGAAGCGGCGTGGAAGGCGATCTTGCCCTTGGTCGAGGAGACGGGCGCGGACGGGATCGAGCTGAACTTCGGTTGCCCGCACGGCATGAGCGAACGCGGCATGGGCAGCGCGGTGGGGCAGGTGCCCGAATACATCGAGATGGTCGCGCGCTGGTGCAAGCAAAACACCCGCATGCCCGTGATCGTCAAGCTGACGCCCAACATCACCGACATCCGCTACCCCGCCCGGGCGGCCAGGCGCGGCGGGGCGGATGCGGTCAGCCTGATCAACACAATCTCGTCGATCACGAGCGTCAATCTCGAGACGTTCAGCCCCGAGCCCTCGATCGACGGCAAGGGCAGCCACGGCGGCTATTGCGGGCCTGCGGTCAAGCCCATCGCGCTGAACATGGTGGCGGAAATCGCGCGCGACGCGGAAACCCGGGGCATGCCCATTTCGGGGATCGGGGGCGTCACCACATGGCGCGACGCGGCCGAATTCCTCGCGCTTGGGGCGGGCAACGTGCAGGTCTGCACGGCGGCGATGACCTACGGGTTCAAGATCGTCGAAGAGATGAAATCGGGCCTGTCGCAGTATCTGGACGGCCACGGCATGAGCCTGTCGGACCTGATCGGGCGCGCGGTGCCCAATGTGACCGACTGGCAATATCTGAACCTCAACTACGTCACCAAGGCGCGCATCGATCAGGACGCCTGCATCAAATGCGGACGCTGCTATGCGGCTTGCGAGGATACCTCGCACCAGGCGATTTCGATGTCGCCCGACCGGGTGTTCGAGGTGATGGATGACGAATGTGTCGCCTGCAACCTGTGCGTGAATGTCTGCCCCGTCGAGGGCTGCATCACGATGGAGGAAATGCCCGCGGGTGCCATGGACCCCCGGACCGGCAAGCCCGTCGATCCCGCCTATGCCAACTGGACGACGCATCCCAACAATCCGGCGACAATCAAGGCGGCTGAATAGGAATTTCGCCGCGCTTTGCGCGTCGACCCGAGCGAGGGGGCTGTCTGCCCCTTCGGTCGCCATCGTCACTCGGACCGATGGCGCTTCGATGGCGACCCCCGAGCATATTTTTGGAAAGGTGAGGGGATCAGGGCGCGAGAAGGCGGGTGAACAGCGTGTCCAGGAAACGCGCGGCTTCCTCGATGGGGTCGCGGTTCTGCCCAAGCACCGCACGGACCTGCACGTCGAAATCCGCGTAATGCTGGGTCAGCGCCCAGATCGAGAAGATCAGGTGATGGGGGTCCACCTGCGCGATGCGGCCGCCCTCGGCCCAACCGCGGATGACGGCCGCCTTGTCATCCACCAGCGCCTTGAGATCGGTGGCGAGCGCCGCTTGCATCCGGGGCGCGCCTTGCACGATTTCATTAGCGAAAAGCCGCGATTCGCGGGGAAAGTCGCGGCTCATCTGCAGCTTGCGCCGGACGTAGGCGAGGAGTTCGGCGATCGGGTCGCCCGCGGCGTCGAGGTCGCGCAGCGGGTCGAGCCAGGTGTCCATCAATTGGCTCAGGAGCGCGACATGGATCGCCTCCTTCGACGGGAAATAGTAGAGCAGGTTGGGTTTCGACAGGCCTGCCTCGACCGCGATCATGTCGAGCGTCGCGCCGCGGAAGCCATGCTGGGAAAACACTTCGAGCGCGGCCTCGAGAATGGTCTCGCGGTTGCGGGTCTGGATCTTGGTGCGTGGTGTCTTTTGCGGCCCCATGCGACCATCAGACCCGCGGGCGCGGAGCCGCACAAGCCCTGTTTCAGGACCCGCCGCCCGGAACGTTTCGCGCGCCGCCCATGCGTCGGGCAGGGATGCCCCGACATGCATCATTTGCCTTGTCTTTGCGCGCCTGCTCGCGGACAATCCTGTCATCGTTCCGAACAGGCCGTTGACTGGTATGGCGCCTCTGCTAGCGTGGCCTTGACCGTTTGGTCAAAAACAACACACGGGTTCGGCGGCGCGCGACCGGACCGGCAAGACAGGGACTGCCGCCATGGCGCTTGACCGATCCAACCCGGTGCCGAACGATCTGTCCGCGTTCTGGATGCCCTTCACCGCCAACCGCCAGTTCAAAAAGGCGCCGCGGATGATGGTCTCGGCCGACCGCATGCATTACAAGACGGCGGACGGGCGCGAGGTTCTGGACGGCACGGCGGGACTGTGGTGCTGCAACGCGGGCCACAACCGACCCAAGATCGTCGAGGCCATCCGCCAGCAGGCAGGCGAGCTGGATTATGCCCCTGCCTTCCAGATGGGCCACCCCAAGGCTTTCGAGCTGGCCAACCGGCTGCGCGACATGGCGCCCGAGCCGTTCGAGCATGTGTTCTTCACCAATTCCGGCTCCGAGGCGGTGGATACGGCGCTGAAAATCGCCATCGCCTATCAGCGCGCCATAGGTCAGGGTACGCGGACCCGCCTGATCGGGCGCGAGCGGGGCTATCACGGCGTGGGCTTCGGCGGCATTTCGGTGGGCGGAATCGTCAACAACCGCAAGTTCTTCGGCACGCTTCTGAACGGCGTCGACCACCTGCCGCACACGCATCTGCCGGCGCAAAACGCCTTCACCCGCGGCCAGCCCGAACACGGCGCGCATCTGGCCGATGAGCTGGAGCGCATCGTGGCGCTGCACGGGCCCGAGACCATTGCCGCCTGCATCGTGGAGCCGATGGCGGGCTCGACCGGTGTCTTGATGCCGCCCAAGGGCTATCTGGAGAAGCTGCGGTCGATCTGCACCAAGCACGGCATCTTGCTGATCTTCGACGAGGTCATCACCGGCTTCGGCCGTCTGGGCAGCCCCTTTGCCGCCGACCATTTCGGGGTGATGCCCGACATGATCACCTGCGCCAAGGGCCTGACCAATGGCGTGATCCCGATGGGCGCGGTGCTGGCCACCAAAGAGATCCACGAGGCCTTCATGCAGGGCCCAGAGCACATGATCGAGCTGTTCCACGGCTACACCTATTCGGGCAACCCGATCGCATCCGCCGCGGGCCTTGCCACGCTTGAGCTGTACCGCGAGGAAGGGCTGTTCGAGCGCGCCGCCGGAATGGCGTCCTATTGGGAGGATGCGGTGCATTCCTTGCGCGATTGCCCCCATGTGATCGACATCCGCAACATGGGGCTCATCGCCGGCATCGAGCTGGAACCCATCGCGGGCGAGCCGACCAAGCGCGCCTTCACCGCCTTCCTCGACGCCTACGAGCATAACGTGCTGATCCGGACCACGGGCGACATCATCGCGCTGTCGCCGCCGCTGATCATCGAGAAGGCGCATATCGACACGCTCTTCGGCACCTTGCGCGACATTCTCAAGCGGCTGCACTGACACCGCGCCGTCCATCACCGGATCAAGGGGAAGCCATGCCCGCCGCGGCCGAGAACATGACCATCAACGGCGAACGGCTGTGGGATGCGCTGATGGACATGGCGCAGATCGGGCCGGGCGTGGCGGGCGGCAACAACCGCCAGACCCTGACCGATGAGGATGCGGCAGGCCGCGCGCTGTTCCAAAGCTGGTGCGAGGCGGCGGGCATGACCATGGGCGTGGACGAGATGGGGACCATGTTCGCCACCCGCCCCGGCACCGACCCCGACGCGCTGCCGGTCTATATCGGCAGCCATCTGGATACGCAGCCCACGGGCGGCAAATATGACGGGGTTCTGGGCGTTCTGGCGGGGCTGGAGGTCGTGCGCACGCTCAACGATCTCGACATCAAGACCAAGCACCCCATCGTCGTGACCAACTGGACGAACGAGGAAGGCACGCGCTTTGCCCCTGCCATGCTGGCTTCGGGTGTCTTTGCGGGCGTTCTGGATCAGGACTGGGCCTATGCGCGCACCGACGCCAAGGGCCTGACATTCGGCGAGGAACTCAAGCGCATCGGCTGGAAGGGCAGCGAGAAAGTCGGCGCGCGCAAGATGCACGCGTTTTTCGAGCTGCACATCGAACAGGGTCCGATCCTCGAGGCTGAGGGCAAGGATATCGGCGTCGTGACCCATGGGCAGGGGTTGCGCTGGATCGAATGCACCGTGACGGGCAAGGGCCAGCACACGGGCTCCACGCCGATGTACATGCGCCGCAATGCTGGGCGGGCGCTGGCCCGTGTGACGGAGCTGGTGCACGAGATCGCCATGCGCCACCAGCCCAATGCCGTGGGAGCGATCGGCCATATCGATGTCTACCCAAACAGTCGCAATATCATCCCGGAAAAGATCGTCTTCACGGTGGATTTCCGCAGCCATATTCTCGAGGTCATTGAAACGATGGTGGCCGAACTGAACGCCCGCGCGCCCGCCGTCTGCGCCGAGGTGGGTGTGAAGTTCAAAGCCGAGGTCGTGGGCTTCTTCGACCCGCCTGCCTTTGACGAGACGCTGGTCGCCCGCGTGCGCGACGCGGCCGCGCGGTTGGGTTACAGCCACATGGACATCGTGTCGGGCGCGGGGCATGACGCATGCTGGATCAACCGCCTCTATCCGACCACGATGATCATGACGCCGTGTGTGGATGGGTTGAGCCATAACGAGGCCGAGGAAATCAGCCCCGGATGGGCGACCGCCGGCGCCAATGTATTGTTCCACGCCGTCGTGGAAACCGCGGAGATTGTTGAATGAACGTAATGCGTTATCTGGGTATTGCCGCGATCTTGGGCCTGTCGGCCTGTGTTTCGACCACGCCGGAAGGGCAAACCGAGGAGCTGAGCGAGGAGGTGCGCGCGCTGGCCGCCCCGAACCAGGACCTGACGCAGGTCCGCATCGAAAGCGACGGCTGCTACTGGTACCGCTACGAGGGGCGGGTGGAAACGACCTTCCTGCCGCTGATGACGCGCGACAACCGGATGATCTGCGTCCGCGCGCCGACGACCTGACCGATACGCCAAACCGGGGGAAAGATGCGATGAGCACGGTAATCAAGGGCGGCACCGTCGTCACGGCGGACCTGAGCTATGCCGCCGATGTCCGCATCGAGGGCGGGCGCATCACCGAGATCGGGCCGGACCTGAAGGGCGACACGGTTCTGGACGCCACGGGCTGCTACGTCATGCCGGGTGGCATCGACCCGCATACCCATCTGGAAATGCCCTTCATGGGCACCTATTCCGCCGATGACTTTGAATCCGGCACCCGCGCAGCGCTTTCGGGCGGCACCACGATGGTGGTCGATTTCGCACTGCCCGCGCCCGGTCAGGGGCTGCTCGACGCGCTGAAGATGTGGGACAACAAGGCCGGTCGCGCCAATTGCGATTACTCCTACCACATGGCCGTGACCTGGTGGGGCGAGCAGGTTTTCGACGAGATGAAACCCGTGATCGAGGATCGGGGCATCAACACCTTCAAGCATTTCATGGCCTACAAGGGCGCGCTCATGGTCAATGACGATGAGATGTTCGCCTCGTTCAACCGTTTGGCGGAACTGGGCGGGATCGCCATGGTCCATGCCGAGAACGGCGATGTGGTGGCCGAGTTGACCGCGAAACTGCTGGCCGCAGGCAACACCGGCCCCGAGGCGCATGCCTATTCCCGCCCCGCGCAGGTCGAGGGGGAGGCGACGAACCGCGCCATCATGATCGCCGACATGGCGGGTGTGCCGCTGTATGTCGTCCATGTCTCCTCCGAGGATGCGCATGAGGCGATCCGGCGCGCGCGCAGCCTTGGCAAGCGGGTCTGGGGCGAGCCCTTGATCCAGCACCTGACGCTGGATGAAAGCGAATATTTCCACCCCGACTGGGACCATGCCGCCCGCCGCGTGATGTCGCCGCCCTTTCGCAACAAGAAACATCAAGACAGCCTCTGGGCCGGGCTGATGTCGGGGTCGCTGAGTGTCGTGGCGACGGATCATTGCGCCTTCACCACCGAGCAGAAGCGCTACGGGGTCGGTGATTTCTCCAAGATCCCCAACGGCACCGGGGGGCTTGAGGACCGGATGCCGATGCTCTGGACGCATGGGGTTGCGACGGGGCGGCTGACGCCGAACGAATTCGTGGCGGTCACGTCAACGAACATCGCCAAGGTGCTGAATTGCTATCCGAGAAAGGGCGCGATCTTGGTGGGGGCGGATGCCGATATCGTGGTCTGGGACCCGGAAAAGGAAAAGACGATCACGGCGGGGGCGCAACAATCGGCCATCGACTACAACGTCTTTGAAGGGCACAAGGTCAAGGGTCTGCCGCGCTTTACCCTGACGCGCGGGCATGTGGCGGTGCATGACGGCGAGATTCGCACTAAAGAAGGCCATGGTGAATTCGTCAAACGGCCCGGCAACGGGACGGTGAACCGCGCGCTTTCGACGTGGAAAGAGCTGACCGCGCCGCGACCGGTGGAACGGACGGGCATCCCCGCGACGGGGGTGTGATGGCTGAACCCGCGCGCTTTATCCACACCGGTGCAGCCCCGCAAAGGCCTGTGATCGCGGCGAAAAACCTCGATCTTGTCTTTCAGACTGCCGATGGGGCGGTGCAAGCGCTCAGCAATGTGTCGCTGACCATCGACAAGGGCGAGTTTGTCAGCTTCATCGGCCCCTCGGGCTGCGGCAAGACCACCTTTCTGCGCGTCATCGCGGCGCTGGAACAGCCCACGGGCGGCTCCATCACCGTCAACGGCATGACGCCCGAAGAGGCGCGGTTGAGCCGGGCCTATGGCTATGTCTTTCAGGCCGCTGGCCTCTACCCGTGGCGGACCATCGAAAAGAACATCGCCCTGCCGCTGGAGATCATGGGCTTCGACCGGGCCGAGCAAGACAAGCGCGTGAAGAACGTCTTGCAACTAGTTGATCTGGAAGGGTTCGGCAAGAAATTCCCTTGGCAGTTGTCGGGCGGCATGCAGCAACGCGCCTCCATCGCCCGCGCGCTGGCCTTTGACGCCGACATCCTCCTGATGGACGAACCGTTCGGTGCGCTGGACGAGATCGTGCGCGACCATCTGAACGAACAGCTTCTCAAGCTATGGGCGCGGACGGAAAAGACCATCGGCTTCGTCACCCATTCGATTCCCGAGGCTGTTTACCTCTCGACGAAAATCGTCGTGATGAGCCCGCGCCCGGGCCGCATCACCGATGTGATCGAAAGCGACCTGCCGCGTGAGCGCCCGCTCGACATCCGCGACACGCCCGAATTTCTGGCCATCGCCCACCGCGTCCGCGAGGGGCTGCGCGCGGGCCATGCCTATGACGACTGAGGGGCGCGCATGAGCGGCGGGCTGTCTCTCTGGCTTGGCGGCGCGATGCTGGTGTTCCTGACCGCCAGCGCGACCCTGCGCCACTACGTCGACCAGCCCAAGCTCTGGGTGCTTCTGATCGCGCTCTGCCTCTATACGCTGGGCAATCTGATGATGGTGCGGCTGATGCGCGAAACGGGGATGGCCGTGGCGATCTCGGTCTCGGCCGTGCTGCAACTGGTGCTGGCCAGCGCCGTTGGCCTGACGGTCTTCGGCGAACGCCCGACCGGCCAGCAATTGGCGGGGCTTGCGCTGGGTATTGTCGCGGTTGCGCTGATCGTCTGGCCGCAGAGGGGGCAGGGATGACAGCCGCCGCCGACATTGCCCGCCCGCGCGGGCTCGGCGCGATTTCGGCGCTGACGGGTGCCGTGGTTCCGGTGCTGACGGTCGTTCTGGCGATTGTCGCCATCTGGTATGCGGCCAGCGTGATGATGAACCGCGCCTGGACGCTGGACCAGATCCAGCGGCAGGGCCTCGAGATGACGCAAGCGGAAATCCTGACGGCCGCGATGACCCAGGAACGCCCCGTCCTGCCCGCCCCCCATCAGGTTTTCGCCGAGATCTGGAACACCACCGTGGGCGAGCCCGTGATGCGCGAACGCCGCGGCCAGATGCAGGGCAACCCCCGCAACCTTATCTTTCACGCCTATCACACGCTATGGCCCACCATCCTCGGTTTTGGCATCGGCAGCTTTCTTGGCATCTTGCTGGCCATAGGCATCGTGCACAGCCGCGCCATGGACATGAGCGTGATGCCCTGGGCCATCGCCAGCCAGACGATCCCGATCCTTGCCATCGCGCCGATCATCGTGGTGGTGGTCTCGAACCTGCCCGCGCTGAACAGCGCGGTCAGCGCAGGATGGATCAGCGAGGATACCAAGCTTCTGGTGCCCAAGGCGCTGATTTCCTCCTATCTCAGCTTTTTTCCGGTGGTCGTCGGCATGGTCGCAGGGTTGCGCAGCCCGCAGGCGACCGATCTGGACCTGATGCGCACCTATTCAGCAAGCCGCAGCCAGACCTTGTGGAAACTGCGCCTTCCCGCCTCGGTGCCGTTCCTCTTCACCTCGCTCAAGGTGTCGATCGCCGCCGCGCTTGTGGGCACGATCGTGGCTGAATTGCCCACGGGGGCGCGTTTCGGCCTTGGCGCGCGGCTGCTGACGGGCAGCTATTACGGCCAGACGATCCAGATCTGGTCGGCCCTCTTCATGGCCGCGATCTGTGCGGCGGCGCTGGTGATCTTGCTGGGCGTGATCGAGAAAATCACCCTCCGTCGCATGGGCGCGCGGTCATGAGGGCGGCAAGCCTTCCGCCTTGGGGCCTGCCCGCGCTGGGGGCTGGCTTGATCGCGCTGGCACTGGTCAGCGACACGCGGCTTGCGGTCATCCTTGCGGTCTGGTTCGGGGCTTGGGCGCTGAACGCGGCGCTTGCCAATCGCAGCGGCGCAGGGGCCACGCGGCTTGTTGTGCCGGTGATCTTCGGGGTTACGCTGCTGGTCCTGTGGGAACTGGTGGTCCAGCTTTACCAGATCAGTTTCGTGATCCTGCCCGCGCCCTCGGCGATCTGGGCACGGATGGTGACGGAGACGCCGACGCTTTGGGCCGATTTCCAGCAAACGATCCTCAAGGGCGCGCTGGCGGGTTATGTCATGGGCTGCGGCGCGGCGTTTCTTGCCGCACTCGCCATCGACCGATCCGCCTTTCTGCAGCGGGGCCTTCTGCCGGTCGGCAATTTCATCGCAGCACTGCCCATCGTCGGCACCGCGCCCATCTTCGTGATGTGGTTCGGCTTTGGCTGGCAGTCGAAATCGGCGGTCGTCGTCGCCATGGTGTTCTTTCCCATGCTGGTAAATTGCGTGCAGGGGTTCAAGGCGTCCGACGTCATGCAGCGCGACCTGATGCGCACCTATGCGGCCAGCTACGGGCAGACGCTCGTGAAACTGCGCCTGCCCACCGCCATGCCCTTCATCTTCAACGGGTTGAAGATCTGCACGACCCTTGCGCTGATCGGGGCGATTGTGGCTGAATTTTTCGGCTCTCCCACGGTGGGGATGGGGTTTCGCATCAAGATCGAGATGGGCCGCCTTGCCATGGATATGGTCTGGGCCGAGATCGCGGTAGCGGCGCTTGCGGGTTCGGGCTTCTACGGGCTGGTGGCCCTGATCGAGAAACGACTGACATTCTGGCATCCGTCGCAAAGACGGGGATGACGGCAATAACAACCAAGACCAACAGGAGGTAATAGAATGAAGAAGACATTGATCCCGGCCCTCGCCATGGGTCTGGCCGCCACCGCGGCACAAGCGCAGGACGAAGTGCGTCTGCAACTGCAGTGGGTGACCCAGTCTCAGTTCGCGGGCTACTACGTCGCGCTGGAAAACGGCTATTACGAGGAAGAGGGGCTGGCTGTCACCATCCTGCCCGGCGGCCCCGATATCGCGCCCCCGCAGGTTCTGGCCGGTGGCGGCGCGGATGCGATGCTGAACTGGATGCCGTCGGCCTTGGCGGCCCGCGAACGCGGCCTCCCGGTCGTCAACATCGCCCAGCCCTTCGTGCGCTCCGGGCTCATGTTGACCTGCTGGGCCGATGCCGGCATCGCGGAACCCGCCGATCTGGCGGGCCACACGGTCGCGCATTGGTTCTTCGGCAACGAATACCCGTTCATGGGCTGGATGAACCAGCTTGGCATCCCGGTCGACGGGTCCGAGGGGGGCGTGACGCTTCTGCAGGCGGGCTTCAACGTGGATCCGCTGTTGCAGCGGCAGGCCGATTGCATCTCGACCATGACCTACAACGAATACTGGCAGATCATCGATGCCGGCATCGCGCCCGAGGAACTGGTGACCTTCCGCTATTCCGATTACGGCATGGACACGCTGGAAGACGGCATCTGGGTGCTTGAGGACAACCTCAACGATCCCGCCTTCTTCGACAAGATGACCCGCTTTGTGCGCGCCTCCATGCGCGGCTGGGAATGGGCGGCGGAAAACCCCGATGACGCGGCGATGATCGTGCTCGACTACGAC
The DNA here is from genome assembly GCF_003148775.1 of Roseicyclus mahoneyensis. Taxonomy (GTDB): domain Bacteria; phylum Pseudomonadota; class Alphaproteobacteria; order Rhodobacterales; family Rhodobacteraceae; genus Roseicyclus; species Roseicyclus mahoneyensis. Next base: position 86,126 of record NZ_QGGW01000004.1, on the reverse strand, counting down.
GAGACCGGCGCGCAGACCGAAACCCACCAGCTGCGCATGATGGGCGAGGTGGCGTTGCTGGTCGCGGGCGGTGACGGGATGCTCGATCTGGAAAGCTACGAGCGCACGGTGCGCACCTTGCTGGAAGGCGGCGATGCGGTCATCACCGCCGAGCCGGAGGGTGCCTGGACCCATGCCGTGACCGAAGCCGCGCTCGCCAACTGAGCCACTGGCCAAGACCTTGCGACAGCCCCGGCGCGATCCCGGGGCTGTTTGCCTGTCAGCGCCTGAGGTCCACGCCGACAGGCGCTGGGGGCTCAAGATCGGACAGAAGGTCCGACAGGCTGATGCCCACGGGCGGCTCGGGATCGTCAAGCTTGTCAAAATCCCCCACCTGCCGGGTGTTGAGCGGCGGAATACCGAGCCCCTTGATCGGGGCCGGCAGCGTTGGGGGGAGCGGATCATGGCGCAGGTCGTGGCCGGATACGGGCGCCGTGACCGCCTGTTGACCAAGCTCGGTCCGCACTGGACCTCGCCCATGGCTGGTCTGGAGCCTGTCGTTGGGCAAGAGCGAAATTGCGCCGGGGGATGCGGCAAGCAGCGATGTCATCTCGGGCGTCTCCGATTCGGAACTGCCCCAACCCGGTTGCATGCTCTTGCCAAATGCTGCGCGAGGAAAGGGGATGGCTAAATTGCCCCGCAAATTCCAGCGACCACTTGTAAACCATGCTCTAACGCCTTCGCATGGCGACGTTTTCCTGTTAATCTCTGAATCTCCTGTTGCAGCAAGGCCCTGCCATGCCCCCCGTGTCCCCCGTAACGCCCCTTCCGCGCCGCGCGCATCTGACCGGCAACCGTATCCGCGAACGCCGTCTGGTGCTGGCGATGAAACAGGCCGATCTGGCGGTGCGGGTCGGCATCTCTCCGTCCTATCTGAACCTGATCGAACACAACCGCCGCCGCATCGGTGGCAAGCTTCTGCTCGCCATCGCCCGCGCTCTCGAAGTGGAACCGGCACAACTGTCAGAAGGGGCGGATGCGACGCTTTACGATGCGCTGCAATCGGCAGCGCAGGCTTTGCCCACCGCGTTCAGTGCCGCGCCTGAAACCGACCGGATCGACGAGTTGGCGGCCCGATTTCCCGGCTGGGCGGCCCTGATCGCCGCGCAGCGAAAGCGTAACGCCGGGCTTGAAGCGCTGGTCGAAGGATTGCGCGACCGCATCGGTCACGACCCGGTGCTGGCCGATGCCATGCATGAGGTCCTGTCGACGGTGGCCGCCATCCGGTCCACCGCCGATATCTTGGTGCGCGATCCGGGGATCGACCCCGCGTGGCGCACAAGGTTCCACCGCAACCTGCATGAAGAGGCCGAGCGCCTGTCGGTCCGGGCGACCGCCCTTCTGGGCCATTTCGAGGCCGAGGAGGATGCGGGCGCGCGCGCGTCCTCGACGCCGATAGAAACGGTCGAGGCGATGTTCGAGGCGGCCAGCCACCACTTCCCCCGCATCGAGGCTGAGGGTGCAGCGGCGATCCCATCCGTTCTGGCGCGCGCGGCCGGTATGGAGGATGCCGCCACACGGGCGCTTGGCGAGCGCTGGCTGGCGGGCTATGCGGCGGATGCGGCGCGGTTGCCGCTGGCGGTTTTGCAGCCCGCCGCCGAAGCGGCCGGGCATGATCCGGCGGCGCTGCTGCATCTTGGGCAGGGCGACGTGGCGCTGGTGCTGCGTCGTCTGGCGACGCTGCCGCGTCAGGCCGGACCCGGTGAGGGGCCGCCACCTTTCGGGCTGGCGGTGTGTGATGGGGCCGGCGCGCTGATCTTTCGCCGCCGTCTGACGGCGTTTTCCATCCCGCGTTTCGGGGCGGGCTGCCCGCTCTGGCCGCTCTACCGGGCGCTGGGCCGCCCCGGCCAGCCCGAGGCGGCACTGATCGAGATGCCGCAAGGCGCCAGGTTCCACAGCTGGGCTGTCAGCCAGCCCACAGGCCCTGCGGGTTTTGGCGCAGCGCCGGTGATGCAGGCCGTGATGCTGGTGACGCCCGCGGGCAAGGCAGCCAAGGGTCCTGCGATCGCGGCGGGGCCGGGATGTCACCTGTGCCCAAGGCAGGATTGTGCCGCGCGGCGCTGAGGCGTCTTGCCTAGATGGCGCGTGTCAGGCGCGGTTGGCCTTACGTCGGCGGGCCAAGAGCCACAGGCCCAGAGCGATCACCCCCGCGCCCGCCAAAAGCGGCGTCAGGGCTGCGTGATCCAAGTCGGCCAGTGCCGCGCTTAGCTCATGGATTGCCGTATCGACAAGGTCCATCGGTCTGCTCCGATCCTGTGACTGCCTCGAATCGCCCGGTTTTCCGGGTCTGATCATTCACTGAACGGGGCAATTGCGGCAAAACTTGGGCAGCGCCGGATCTGCGGCCTGACCGCACAGCCTCTTGCGGTATGCAATCGCATACATTAATGTCGCAGCCAATGGCTTTGCCCTTGATCGACAGCCGGTCAGGTGGCATCGCCAAGCCAGATCAGACGATCCCCACATGACCGGATGAAGGGAGGCCAAGATGCCCATTACCGTCGGCCACGATACCGCCAAGACGCGCCGCACCCTCAAGGCAGGCACGAAAAGCTACGCCTATTATTCCATCGCCGCCGCCGAGGCTGCGGGGCTGGGCGATTTCTCGCGCCTGCCCGCCGCGCTCAAGGTCGTGCTGGAAAACATGCTGCGCTACGAGGATGGCAAGACCGTCAGCGTCGATGACATCAAGGCCTTTGCGGTCTGGGCGCAGCAGGGCGGCCAGAACCCGCGCGAGATCGCCTACCGTCCCGCGCGCGTCTTGCTGCAGGATTTCACCGGCGTTCCGGCTGTGGTCGATCTGGCCGCGATGCGCGATGCGCTGGTCAAGCTGGGCGGTGATGCGCAGCGGATCAACCCGCTCGCGCCCGTCGATCTGGTGATCGACCATTCGGTGATGATCGACGAATTCGGCAATGCGCGGGCGTTCCAGATGAACGTCGACCGCGAATACGAACGCAACATGGAGCGCTACACCTTCCTCAAGTGGGGCCAGAGCGCGTTCGACAATTTCCGCGTCGTGCCGCCGGGCACCGGCATCTGCCATCAGGTCAACCTCGAATACCTGTCCAAGACGGTGTGGTCGGACAAGGACCAGACCGGTGATCTGGTTGCATATCCCGACACGCTGGTCGGCACCGACAGCCACACCACCATGGTCAATGGCGCGGCCGTTCTGGGCTGGGGCGTGGGCGGCATCGAGGCCGAGGCCGCGATGCTGGGCCAGCCGATTTCCATGCTGATCCCCGAGGTCATCGGCTTCGAGCTGACGGGCAGGATGATGGAAGGCACGACCGGCACGGATCTGGTGCTGAAAGTCGTGGAGATGCTGCGCGCCAAGGGCGTGGTGAACAAGTTCGTGGAGTTCTACGGCGAGGGCCTTGACCGCCTGCCGCTGGCCGACCGCGCGACCATCGCCAACATGGCCCCCGAATATGGCGCCACCTGCGGCTTCTTCCCGATCGACGCCGAAACGCTGCGCTACCTGCGCAACACCGGCCGCGACGAGGATACACTGGCGCTGGTCGAAGCCTATGCCAAGGAAAACGGGTTCTGGCGCGGGGCGGATTACGCACCAGTCTACACCGACACGCTGCATCTGGACATGACCTCGATCGTGCCCGCGATCTCGGGGCCGAAGCGGCCGCAAGATTACGTCGCGCTGACGGATGCCAAGACGGCCTTCACCCGTGAGATGGCCGAAACCTTCAAGCGCCCGATGCACAAGCAGGTCGCCGTCGAAGGCGAGGATTACACGATGGAATCGGGCAAGGTCGTGATCGCCGCGATCACGTCGTGCACCAACACCTCGAACCCCTATGTGATGATCGGTGCGGGCCTTGTGGCGCGCAAGGCGAACGCGCTGGGGCTCAAGCGCAAGCCCTGGGTCAAGACCTCGCTCGCGCCCGGGTCGCAGGTGGTGTCCGCCTATCTTGAGGCCGCAGAGCTACAGGATGATCTCGACGCGCTGGGCTTCAACCTTGTGGGCTATGGCTGCACCACTTGCATCGGCAATTCCGGCCCGCTGCAGCCCGAGATCACCAAGGCGATCACTGAGGGCGATCTGGTCGCCACGGCGGTCCTGTCGGGCAATCGCAACTTCGAGGGTCGGATTTCCCCCGACGTGCGGGCCAACTATCTCGCCAGCCCGCCGCTGGTCGTGGCCTATGCGATCGCGGGCACGATGGATATCGACCTCGCGCGTGACCCGATCGCGCAAACGGCCGATGGCAAGGATGTCTACCTCAAGGACATCTGGCCGACCACGGCGGAAGTGGCCGAGACGGTCGAGCGCACCGTGACGCGCGAGGCGTTCCTGACCAAATACGCCGATGTCTTCAAGGGCGACGAGAAGTGGCAGGGCGTCGATGTCCCCCAGCAGGAAGTCTACAACTGGCCCGCCACCTCGACCTACATCCAGAACCCGCCCTATTTCAAAGGCATGGGGGCGGAGCCGGGCACGATTTCCAACATCGAAGGCGCGCGCGTTCTGGCAATCCTGGGCGACATGATCACCACCGACCACATCAGCCCGGCGGGATCGTTCAAGGAGACGACCCCTGCTGGCAAGTATCTGGTGGAGCGTCAGGTGGCCCCTCGCGAGTTCAACAGCTACGGGGCGCGGCGCGGCAACCACGAGATCATGATGCGCGGCACCTTCGCCAATATCCGCATCAAGAACGAGATGCTGGACGGCGTCGAGGGCGGCTATTCGCTCGGGCCGGACGGTGCGCAGACCTCGATCTTCGACGCGGCGATGGCGTGGCAGGAGGCAGGCGTTCCGCTGGTGATCTTCGGTGGCGAGCAGTATGGCGCGGGGTCCTCGCGCGACTGGGCTGCCAAGGGCACGGCGCTTTTGGGGGTCAAGGCCGTGATTGCCGAAAGCTTCGAGCGCATCCACCGCTCGAACTTGGTGGGCATGGGCGTCATCCCCTTCGAATTCACCGGGGGCGACACGCGCAAATCCTTGGGCCTGAAGGGCGACGAGACGGTGGATATCCACGGGCTCGATGCCGTGACGCCGCTGATGGAGACCAAGGCCACCATCACCTATGGCGACGGTTCGGTGAAGGAGATCATGCTGAAGTGCCGGATCGATACGGCCATCGAGATCGAATACATCGAACATGGCGGCGTGCTGCATTACGTGCTGCGCGATCTGGCCAAGGCGCCCGCCGCGGCTGAGTGACGTGGGGCTACAAGGTCCGCATCAAGACCAATAACAGTGATCACGGGCGCCTAACGGCGCCCGTTTTCATGTCGCGATGCACGCATACATCCGGCGATCGCAAGACCGGCTGCGTTTCGGGCCTTTGCCTGGGCCCATGTTTCGCGGTGCGCCACATTTTTTTGCGTATCCGAAACCATATTGTCGCCGCGGCAATCGTGTCGTGCAAAAATACTTGCCACGTTGCTCAATGCTGTGCGCTCATATGCCCGAACTTAACTATCGGGCTGCTTCTTGGTGGCATGCGTTTGCGAGGGCATTGGATATGGCAACATTCAACTACACCCACGTCGTGCGATACTTCGGAAACGGAGATGGTGCGAGCTTCGGGACCATCACGGTTTCCTCCGGCACATTGGACGATGGGGATGCGGACACGACTTTTGAAGCTGACGACACGGTAACGGGTCTTTTTTTCGATGTGGGATACATTGGAACCGTCGTGATTGACGGTGAGACTTGGCCAGCCTTTTTCGATATGTTCTTCCTCGAGACACAGGTCTACATGTCTCAAGCGCCTGTTTCGCCGCCTGCCACCTTGCAGGTCGACGAAACCGCAATCTTCTGCTTCGTGGCCGGCACCCAGATCGACACGCCGACGGGCGGTGTCGCCATCGAACGGCTTGCCATCGGCGATCTGGTCACCACCGCCGATGGCCGCGCTGTGCCGGTCAAATGGCTGGGCCGCCAGACGCTCGCCCCTTTGTTCAAGCCACTGCGCCTGATCCGCGTCGCTGCCGGTGCCTTGAGCAACGGCCTGCCGCTGCGCGACCTGACCATGACCGCTGACCATGCGCTGATGATCGACGGGCTGCTGGTCAACGCAGGTGCCCTGGTTAACGGCACCACGATCACGGTGGTCACGGACCTGCCCGAGCGCGTCACGATCTACCATGTCGAGACCGAAGCCCACGACGTGATCCTTGCCGAAGGCACGCCCGCCGAGACCTACATCGACTACGCCTGGCGGCAGGCCTTCGACAATTACGCCGAGTATGTCGCGCTCTACGGCGAGGATCGCGCGATCGCGGAGAACCCCGCCCCGCGGATCACCTCGGCGCGGCAACTGCCCGTCGAGGTGCAGGCGCGGCTGGGGATCGTGCGCGCCGCCTGATCGCGGGCGTTGCGGGGGCAGGGGGCAGGCGGTAGTCTGCCCTTCAGCTTCCCCACAAGAGATGCCGCCATGCTCAAGGGCTTTCCCGACCTGCCGCCGCTTTGGTTCTTGCTGGCGCTTGGCCTTGTGTGGGTCTTGGGCAGCTACCTGCCGCTTGTGCGCCTGTTCGGCCCTGTGTTTCAGGCGGCCGGCATCCTTCTGACCTTAACGGGGCTGGGCCTGATCGGATGGGCCGCCCTGTGGTTCTGGCGCAAGCGCACCACGATCGAGCCGCATCACGCGCCGACCAGCCTGATCGTCGAGGGACCCTACCGGCTGTCGCGCAACCCGATCTATCTGGGCCTGCTGGCAATCGTGGCGGGTGCGGTCCTGTGGCAGGGCGCGGCCAGCGCCGTGCCGGTGCCCTTTGCCTTCGCCGCCATCCTCTCGCGGCGCTTCATCGAGCCCGAGGAAGCCGCCCTGCGCCGCGCCTTTGGTCCGGAGGCCGAGCGCTACCTGACGGCCACACGGCGCTGGTTGTAACGCAGTCTCGCAAAGGCTTGATTGGCAACCGGGTCTGCGGGCAACTAGGTCTGGAATGCGGCATGGGGCCGTCGGGACGGAGACGGTGATGAAAACCACACTGGCAGGAGCTTTGGCGGTGCTGATCCTTCTGGGGCAGGCCGCGGGCGCGCAGGACCGGCAGGGTCCGGTGGTGGTGGAGCTCTTCACCTCGCAAGGCTGTTCCTCCTGCCCTCCGGCGGATGCGCTGCTGGGCGAATTGGCGATGCGCGAAGATGTGATCGCCTTGGCGTTGCATGTCGATTACTGGGATTACATCGGCTGGGAAGACACCTTCGCTATGCCCGAGATGACCCAGCGCCAGCACGGATATGCCTACGCTGCCGGGTCCACGGTGGTCTACACGCCGCAGATCATCATCGGCGGGCAGGACCATGTCGTGGGCGTGCGCCCGATGGCGGTGGCCGATCTTATACAGGCTCATGCCTCGGCGCCTGACCCGGTCAGCGTGTCCCTGATCCGCGACGCGGGCGGCCTTGCCCTGAGGGCCGAGGCGCATATGGACCCGCCACGCCCGCAGATGGTGGTGCAGGTCGTGACCTTCAGCCCCCATGAAGAGATGGCCATCGAACGCGGCGAGCGTGCGGGCACAACGGCGCACCACTATAATGTCGTGACATCCTGGCAGGTGGTTGCCGAATGGGACGGCGCGAACCCCTTTGCCGCGCGGATCGAACCGCAAAGCGACCTGCCTCTGGTCGTCATCGTGCAACAGCGCGATCACGGCCCGATCCTTGGTGCGGCGCGGCTCGACTGAGCACCCGATCGTCACTGCGACGACGTTGTGTGGGTCTCTTCAGCCTCGGGCAGGGCTTCGGTGGCCGGGCTGTCGGGGTCGAGCGGCGGGAACTGGCCCGCCTGCCGCAGCGGTTTCCAGCGCCGGTGAACCCAGAACCATTGGTCCGGCCGGGCGCGGACCCGGGCGCCGAGACTGTCGTTAAGCGCCTGCGTCATGGTGCGGGCGTCGGTGTGCGGGATCGGCGTCTCGATCGTCACGTCGAAATCGAGGCCATTGTCCTGCCGCTCGGCATAGATCGGCACCAAAAGCGCGTCGTATTTCAACGCCAGTTCGCCCGCCGACAGCACCGTGGGGGCCGGTTTGCCCAGAAAATCGAGCGGCTCGCCGCCCGAAAAATACTGGTCGATCAAGATCGCGCCCTGTCCGCCGTCGCGCAAGACCCGCACGAACCCCGCCAGCCCGCGCCGGTCGCGCGGGAAGGCGCGGCCGCCCACCCCCTCGACCGAGGCGACATAATGGGCGTTGGCATAGGGGTTGTTCATCAGCCGGTATAGCCCGCCCATCTGGTAGCCGCGCACGTTCATGGCCGCGCGCGCCGCCTGATAATTGCCGAAATGCCCCGACACGAAGAGGATCGCGCGCCCTGCGCGGCGCGCCTGCTCGCAGGTCTCAAGGCCGGGCCCCCGCGGTTGCCAGCATTTTGCCCATTCCAACTGGTCCGTGGTCGAATAATTCTCGATCAGCACCCGGCCGAAATTGTCGAGCACTGCGTCTGCGATGCGCCGCCGCTCATCGGCGCGCATCTCGGGGTGGATATAGGCCAGCTGTTCCTCGGCCCGCGTCCGAAAGCCGGTGATCCCGCCAAGGGCGCGGAATACCGCCCCCATCATCGGCACGCGGCGCGCATAGGGCAGGCGGAAGGCCGCCCAGAGCAGGCCGCGGGCACAACGATCGACGGTCCAGTCGACCCAGAGGCGGCGGGGTTTGGCCATCGGTCCGTAAGGTCAGTCCGTCTTGGGCGCGGGTGTCATGCCGTAGCAGCGGCGGCCCGCGCGCGGGTTTCGCGGTGCCAGACATAAAGACCCGCCCCCACGATCACAAGCGCCCCGAGGAAGGTCCAGCGGTCCGGCACCTCGTCAAAGGCCAAGAACCCCCAGAGGCTGGCAAAGACCACGCCCGCATAGCCAAAGGGGGCAACCGCGCCTGCTTCGGCCATGGTCAGCGAGCGGATCAGCAAGAACTGCCCCAGCGCCCCGACCGCGCCCAGCCCCAGAAAGATCGCGGCATCGCCCACGCTTGGTGTCTGCCAGACCGGCACGGTCAGCACGCTGGCCACCAGCGTGCCGATGATCGCGGTATAGAGGAACGAGGTCAGGATCGGCTCGTCGCGCCCCAAAAAGCGCGTGGTCAGCGCGTAGCTGGCGTAGAACGCGCCCCCCAGAAGCGGCAGCAGCGCGGTCCAGGAAAACAGATCCGCGCCCGGGCGGATCACGATCAGCGCGCCGCTCAGCGCTGCCAGGATCCCGAAGATCCGTCGCGGCCCCAGCGGTTCGCGCAGCAAAAGCGCCGCGCCAAGCGTCAGGATCACGGGATGCACCTGCATCACGGCGGTGGCGGCGGCGATGTCCATCGTGCTGATCGCGGTGAAAAACGACAGGGTCGCGGCGAACAGGAAGGCCGACCGCAGCAGTTGTAGCCCGAGGTGACGGGTGCGCAGCAAGGGCCCCAGCCTCGGCGCGAGGATCACGGCCACCACCGTCATCATGCCGGCATAGCGCGCCCAGACCACCTGCATCGGCGCGTAGCGGTCCATCAACGCCTTGGCGGTGGCATCCATGGTAGAAAAAAGAAAGATCGCCGCGAGCATCAAGACAATGCCCTGTGCCGTGGGCGACAGGCGCGCCAAGCGCCTCAGTCCGCCCGTTCCGCAAGTGCCTCGATCTGCGGGCGCAGCCATTCCAGCTGGTAGCCCCATGTCTCGCCGCGGGAGATGATCTCGTCGGTCGGAAGATCGCCAGACATCCCCAGCGCCCAGACGATGGTCGACCGGTTGCCCGAGGCGCAATAGGCCACCACCGGCCCTTCGGCGGCATCGATCGCGTCGCGCTGTTCCTCGACATTGTCCATGGTCAACTGGCCGCCCACGACCGGGTTGAAGACAAAGGCAAGGCCCGCAGCCTCGGCCGCGGCCTGCATGGAGGCCGCCTGATGCGACGGCGGGTTTTCGCCGTCGGGGCGGTTGCAGATTACGGTGGTGACGCCGGAGGCTGCCAGCGTTACCATATCGGCAGGGTCAAGTTGCGGGGCGACGGCGTAGCTGTCGGTGATCGGGCGCAGATCCATCATGGGCTCCTGTCAGCGGTGTCGGGGGCACCATGCCGCAAGCCCGGCTCGAGGGAAAGACCACGTTGACCCATGTCAAAGTGACCGCCGCGCGCCCCTGCTAGGCTATGTCAGTCAGGTCAGCCCTGCCCAAGACCACACATCAAGGAGGAGGCCCGCGATGACCGATCTTGCCACCCGCCGCGCCCAGTTGGACGAGCGCCTCGCCTTTCTGGTGGACCGCCTGCGCGAGCTTGATGCCGAACTCGACAGCCACCAGTCCAAGGACTGGGAGGAACTGGCCACCGAGCGCGAGGGCGACGAGGTGCTGGAACGTCTGGGCCAGTCCGGACAGACCGAGATCGCGCGGATCCGCGCGGCCCTCGTGCGGATGGACGCGGGCGAATACGGCGATTGTGTCAAATGCGGCGAGGAGATTTCGGAAGAACGGCTGGATCTGCTGCCCTACACGCCGTTTTGCCGGACCTGCGCCCGCTAGCGACCCGAGGTCGCGTCCACACCCCCTCGACCGGAGCTTTGCCGATGTCGAACCCAGATCCCGACCGCGACCAGAGCCATATCCATCGTGTCCTGGAGGCGATCTTGCTGTCGCCGGTCACCGGGCGTGCGGTTGCCCGGACGCTGCTGTCTCAGGCCACAGAGCGCGAGACCCCGACCATCGTCTCCGACATTCGGGCGCATCGCGCCGACAAGGCCGCAGGCAAAGACGCTGAAGCCCGCCACGGCGCTGACGCAAGCCGCGGCCCGACATCGCCTTGGGCGCGGTCGGGCTGATCGGGGGCTTGCCCCCACATTCGAGCCAAGGGAGGCCGAACCATGCCCAATGACAAACCCGCAGCCGCCAAGGCGCATACCGAGTTGCGACGCCGCAGTCGCCCCGAGGAAAAGCCTTCGACCGAGGCAGAGGTGCCAAAGCTGAAACCGCGTGTGCCCGAGGACCGTGTGCCCGGCGGGGATGAGGACGACCTGTTCAACGACATGCCGGTCTGACTGGCCCCAAGCCTTCGGCCTTCGGCCCTCAGGTCGCGTGCCGCTGGCGGGCCATGTCGCGCGCCATCTCCAGCGCGGCGATCAGGCTGGTGGCATCGGCCCGGCCCGTGCCCGCGATGTCGAAGGCGGTGCCATGATCGGGCGAAGTGCGGATGAAGGGCAGGCCCAGCGTCACGTTCACGCCGCCCGCGAAATCGATCGTCTTGATCGGGATCAGCGCCTGATCGTGATACATGGCAATCGCCGCATCATAGCCCGCCCGCGCGCCGGCATGGAACATCGTGTCGGCGGAATGGGGCCCGCTGACGGCCAGCCCCTCGGCGCGCAGCGCGCGGATCACCGGGCCGATCACCTCGATCTCGTCGCGCCCCATCGCCCCGCCTTCGCCCGCATGGGGGTTCAGGCCCGCCACCGCGATGCGTGGCGCGGGGATGGCAAAATCGCTGATCAGGCTGGCATGCGTGATGCGGATCGTGTCGGTCAAGAGCTGGGGGGTCAGCGCGGCCTGAACCTGCGACAACGCAATGTGGATCGTCGCCGGCACCACCCGCAAGTCGGGGCAGGCCAGCATCATCACCACCCGCTCGACCCCCGCCAGATGGGCGAGATATTCGGTGTGCCCCGGAAACCGGAATCCCGCGCCATCCATCAGCGCCTTCTTGTGGATCGGGGCCGTGGTCAGCGCGCTTGCCTCGCCGCGCATGACCAGATCCACGCCGCGGGCGATGACGTCGATCACGCTCGCGGCATTCTCGGGCGCGGGTTGGCCGGGGATTGCGGGGGCCGGAAAGGCATGGGGCAGCACGGGCAGGCCGCGGCGCGCGGCGGCAGCCGCATCGGCGGGTCGTGCGATCGGCACCGGCTCCACGCCGTATCCTGCCAGATGCGCGGGGTCGCCGATGACAAAGAAGGGCAGACGCGACCCCAGCCGCTGCCATGCCTTGCACAGGATCTCGGGCGCGATGCCCGACGGCTCGCCGATGCTGACGGCAACGGGGGGCTCGGCGCTCATTCGTAGGTGATGATCGCGTCGGCGCGCAGTTCTTCCAACAGCGCGTCCGCGTAGCCTTCCAGCTGCTGGACGATCAACTGCTGACGCAGGGCATCGCGGCCCGCCTCCGGCTCGGCGACATTGCGGGCGCAGAGCATGACTGCAAGCGTCGTGGTCCCTGCGTTACGGGTCACCGAAAAGCTCATCTCGCCTGCATCCAGCGCTGCCAGCGCCATGGCGATGTCGCCGGGGATCGCGCCCAACGGTTGGTCAAATCTTTCGAAGGCGCCGGGCCGTTGACCATAGAGATCGTCGCAGACGTCGATGTCGGCACGCAGCGCGGCGGCGGCGGCAGCCCCGTCCTCGGTGCTGATGGACGGCAGGGGCACCGTCACATAATCGACCGAGGTCACGGCCTGCGCGCGATAAGCGCCCTCGGACAGGCCGCGCATCTGGAAGATGGCGATGGCCGGTCCCAGCGACACGGGCCCGTAGGTTTCGCCAAACGCCAAAAGCACCATGTCCTCGCGCAGCTGCGGCGGCACGGCGTTCAGCGGACGCCAGCCGGTCAACCCGTCGTTTTCCCGCGTGGTGGCAGCCGAAAACCGCCGCGCCGCCTCGGAAAAGGTCTCGGTGTCGAAATTCAGGTCCGCCGCCAGCCGGGCAAGTTCGCTGCGCAGGGTTTCCTCGTTCTCGGGTGTCCGCGGCACCACGATCTCGGCCAGAAGGATGGTCGCGCCGTCAAGTCGCGGGGTAAACTGCAGGGCCTCGTCGATGTCGGCGTCGGTGATCTGGACGCGCGCGCCAAAGCGGCGGCGCACCACGTTGCGCCACGAGATGCCGTTGGCGACGAAATCGCGGAAGGTTTCGGGCGCAACGCCTTCCTCGCCTATGGCGCGAATGAACTGTTCGGCTCCCAAATCTGCACGGGCGGCGAATTCCTCCACGCCGGCCTCGATCTCTTCGGGCGAGGCCAGCGCACCGACGCGCCGGGCCTCGGCCACCTGCAGGCGTTCGTTGACAAGCGTCTCAAGCGCCTCGGCGCGCAGGTCGCCCGGCGCGCGCAGCACCTCGAGGAAAAGGGCGCGCTGGTCGATCTCGTACCAGGTCACGATGCTGTCATTGACCCGGACGGCGGCGGAAAAGGGCGATTGCGCAGAGGCCGTCACGGCAGGCAGGGCCAGAGGCGCGGCCAGCGCAAGCATGCGCAGGAAACGGCGGATCGGGGTCTGGGGGATCTGGATCATCGCGTCTGTCGTCCGGTCTGCTCTGGGGCTTTGCGTGCGGGCGGGGCCCGCTGTCCTTGTTGTGGACCGCCTGCCTAGCGAAGGCAACTGCGGCTGTGGGTGCGGCTCGATCGTTGCGCCCCAAATCCGTTGAGCGAGACGGTCAGCCCGAATTCCGTCGCCGGGGCGACGGTGGTGGAGGTGGTATACCGGCGCGCGACGGAAAATTCCATGTCGACGCATTCGTTGCTGTAACCCAGCGCAAGGCCCGCGCGGGTCGGCGCGCTCTCGACGAAATCGTAGCGCCAGTCGGCCGCGGCGACCCAGCCCCGCTCGATCTCGTATTCGGCGTCAAAAGCCCATTCCCCCATGTCGAGCGGGCGCCCCTCGGCCGGGTCGGCCTGCAGCCAAGTGTAGCTGGTTTCCATCACATGCCGGTCGCCGCGCCACCCCAGCGACAGTTCGTTCGAGGTGAACGAAAAACTGCTGTCGAAGAGCGCCCGGTTGATCACGCGCCACCGGTCCCCTTGGGTGAAATGGGCCGCCAGCAAGAAATCGGACTGGATGCCGTCGAGGCCCGAGCCCGGGGTGTATTGTGCAAGGTCTTCCTGAAACAAGACGATGCCCGCCGTCACGCCCAGCGACCAGCCCAACGGATCGGTGCGGGTATATCCCAGGCCAAGGTTCGCGCGCAGGCCGGCCTCGCGCCGATCCTCACCCGGAAAGCGGTCGAGCGCAAACAGGTTGGCCTCGTCGAATTCCACGATCAGGCTGTCCTCGTTGGGCACCGCCCCGCCCGACACATCCGACCAGACCAGTTGCGCGACGGGTTCCAGCAGATGGGTGACGCCGCTCGCCGTCGTCCGTGCCAGCGGATAGCGCAATTCCACGCCCAGAAACGGCGCGATGCGGGTCTCGGTGCCGCTCAGGGCCGCACCCTGTCGCGTGTTGTAGATATCGGCGTAGAGCGCCCCTTCGAAGGCCAACAGCACGCCTCCCGGCAGAACCGCGTCGCGCCGCCAGTCGACAAAGCCCGAGAGCCGCGCCACGTCCCGCCCGTCCGGCCCGTCCACGTCGGACTGGCGGTAATAGCTCAACCCTTCCAGCCCCATGGTTGCGATGCCACCAAGGCCGCCCGGCACGAACCGACGGGTGTATTCGCCGTGCAGGACCCGGTTGGGCAATATCTCGTTGTCGTCGCCTTCGCGCTGCGAACTGTAGAGCGTGGCGCCGAAACCGAGGTACTCGTCGCGGCTGGCACGGCTGACCCGGAGATAGCTTTCGAGGATATCGGGCGCAGTGAATCCGTAGGTCGTCAGATAACCACGGTCGGAAGCGCCCTGAATACCGAAATCGAGTGTGAACTCACGGGGCAGCGCGAATTGCCCGCGGGCGAAGAGATAGCCGCGCAGATCGGCATCGGTCAGATCGTCGTCGGTGATCGCGCCATCGACCTGAATGGTTCCTGTGCTGAAGGCCTGCCTGTAGCGCAGTTCGACCGTCCGCGTCTCCCCCACCCCGATCCAGGGTGTCAGCGTCACGTCCGCCGACGGGCCGAGCGTAATGAAATAGGGCAGGCGCAGATGCGTGCCGGTGTCGTCATTGGCTCTGAGCGATGGGGTCAGCACGCCATTGGCGCGCTCCAGCGTCGGATCGGGCACGCGCAGGCGCGGAAGATAGGCAACGGGCAGGCCCATCACGCGGAAACTGGCGTCGTCGAAATAGATCTGGCGCTCCAGCCGGTCATGCACGACGCGGCGCGCGCGGATTTCCCACAGGGGCACAGGGTTGTCGAAACAGACCTCGCAAGACGAGGCGACGCCCTGATACATCTGGGTATAGCGGCCATCGGACCGTTCGATCTCGGTCGCGGCGATCTGAAGCTGTCGGTCCAGAACCAGACGGGCGGAGCGCAGGACGCCGTCCTGAAGGTCGGCTGACAACTCCGCGAAATCGGCGAAGATGACCGAGCGGCCAGTCTGTTCGGTCAGTGTGATGGGGCCGGTGACCTGCACCCGGTCGGTCGCGCCGTCATAGATGACCGCAGCCGCACGCAACCGGGCGCCCTGAAAGAAGATCTCCACCCCGCCCTCGGCCCGGATCACCTGATCGGCTTGGGTAAAGCGGATGCTGTCGGCGATCAGCGTGGCGGGCGGTGTCGTCGCGTCCTGCGCACGGGCAGGCAGCGCCAGGATCAGCGCGGCAAGGGCGGTTGCGGCCAGATGACGGGCGGCGGGTCTCATCCGTCCTCCGTGTGCAGCAAGAAGGCCAACGCCATCAAGATCGCCGCCACCGGCGGGGCCCAGGCCACAAGGGCCACGGGCAGTTGCCCGGTCTCGCCCAGAACCTGCGCGAAGGACCGGATGAAAAAGGTGCCGAACCCCAGCAAGATCGCCGCGAGAACCATCACGCCCGTGCGCCCGAACCGCGTGTGGCGCATGGTGAAACCCGCACCGATCAGCACCATCGCGGCCAGCATGAGCGGCGAGGACAGTTCCATCTGCAACCACACGCGGTGTTGCAGGGCCGCAAAGCCCGCATCGTTCAGTTGCGCGATGAAGGCCGGCAATTCATAGAGCGGCACCGTCTCGGGCTTGCCGAAACTGTCGCGGATCTGTTCGCGTGTCAGCGTCGAGGGCAGGCTCAGATGCTCGAAGCTCTCGGCGGCGGCCTCGGGGTTGCCGATGTCCGCCAGCGGCCAGCGACGCACCCCCGACAGGTCCCATGCGCCATCCATCAGAACCGCCTCGCGCGCGTTGATGCGGTTGACCACACGACCCTCGGGATCGAAGGTGAAAAAGCTCGCGTCAAACAGATGCGTGCCATCTGAATTGGTCGCTCCCGCCCGGATCACTGTCTGATCGCCCGCACTGCCCTGCCTGAGCCACAGCCCCTCGGCGCTGACGGAAACGGTGCGTTCCTCGGCCCCCAGATAGCGCGCGCTGCGCAGATCGAATTGCTGCTCGGTGGCCGCCACGATGGGGTTCAGCACGGCAATCACGAGCACGCCCAGCAAGCCCGCCACCACCACCGGCGAGGCGGCTGCCCGCAGCGCCGACCGGCCTGCGGCGCGCACCACCACCAATTCGGAACTGCGCGCGAGACCGAGGAACATCAACAAGGTTCCCAGCAGCACGAACAGCGGGATCATCTCGTAGAGTTTGCCCGGAAGGTTCAGCAGCGCCAGTTCCAGCACCGGGGAAAACCCCTGCTCCGGGCCGATCCGGCGCAACTGTTCGGCCAGATCGAGCGGCAACAAGATTGCCACGAACACCGCCGTGACGATCCCCAGCGCCCGCAGGAAACGGCGCGCGATGTAGAGGTGCAAGATCATGCCGGCACTCCCTGCGGCCCGTGCCGTCGCGGTCTTTTGCGCCGCATCGCCAACCATGTCAGCGCGCCCGTCAACACGGCTGCCACCAGCGGTTGCAGATAGGCAAGGTATTGCAGATCGACATTCCGGATCGCCAAACTCTCCGCCGCGTTCCAGATCATCTGGAGCGGGATCACAAGGCCCACAGCAAGCAAGATCTGTGGCCAGACGCCAAAGCGCGAAAACCCGCCGAGCATCAGGCAGGCAGCCGCGATCAGCGGCGGGAAGATCACGAAGAGCGCGCGTGCGATCCGCTCATGGCCCGCCAGCCGCATGGCCGCCAGCCCTTGCCCAAGCTGGTCTGCGGTCTGGGCATCCGCCGTCAACAAGACCCATGTCGGCAATTCGCGCAGATCGAAGCTGCGAAACCCGCCATCGCCGATCAGCGCGCCGATGTCATAGGTGAAATCCTCGAACCGCACCGTCGACAGGCGCCCGGTCGCGATGTTGAGCGTCTGGGCCAGCCCGTCGAACATGACCAGACGCGGGCCGGTCTCGGATCGCAGCAAAAGCGCGCGCGTCGCGGTATAGGTGGTCTCGCTCTGCGCGTCCGAACGGTCTTGCAAGAACAGGTCGCGGAACTCGCCCAGATCGGTGATCTCGCGGATATAGACCGTCAGACCGGCGGTGGGGTGCAGGAACTGCCCCTCGCGCAGGAAGCGCCCGGTCATGTCCTGCTGGACCTGCTGGCTGCGGTCGATGAACTGCCCGCGCGCGATGGGGGCCAGGAAATTGCCCAAGACGGCCACCACCAGCCCGAGGATCAGGCCGAAGGCCAGAACCGGGCGCAACAGCCGCGCCGCCGACAGGCCGGCGGTCTGCAACACCACCATTTCGCTGTCGCCGATCAGACGGTTGAAGATGTAGAGCGTGGCCACGAATCCCGCGACCGGCAGGACCATGACCATGATCTGCGGCAGGCTCAGCGCGGTGAATTCCAGAAACACCGAAAGGGTCTGCCCATCCGCGATCAGCGAATCGAACAGATCGACGGCTTCGTTGACCCAATAGACCGAGATCAGAACCAGGCTGAAAAAGCCGAACAGAACGACCAACTGGGACAAGATATAGCGGTCATACCGCCCCAAAACGTGACATCCCCCAATATCTTTGACCGGCTGGCAGGCCGATAGCATCGTTTGTAAGACAAACGACCGGCCTGCGCGAGGGTGATCTGGTCAAGGCAAGACACCCGCCCTAGTCTTGCGGCACGCAGGCCACGGCGTCCCGCCCGGCCCCTGCGCATGCCATCGCCACGAGGACCGCGCCCCATGACCAAACCGATTGCCGTCACCTTCACCCAGACCGATCTCGATGCGCTCGCGTCGGCGGAGGGCAATCTGGCCGTGCTTGTGCCGCCCGACGGCAAGCTCGATCCGGCGGGGCGGCGGCTGAACAAGCTGACGCGCGGTGCACTCGCACGTTTGCTGGACAGCGACCGCTGGGAAAAGGTCAAGGTCGGCGAGGGGTTCACGATGGGATTTCCCGTCGGCATCGAGGCCAAGGCGCTGTTGATCGCAAAGCTGCCTCGCCGCCCCTCGTCCGAGGAGGCGCGCAAGGCCGGCGCGGCGCTGGCCAAGTTCAAGGGCGCAGAGGCGCTGACGCTGGCCACGGGTGGAACGACCCGCTTGGCCGATCTGGCGCTTGGCCTTGTTCTGCGGTCCTATGACTTTACCGATCACAAGACCGCACCCGCCGAGGCCCAGAAGGATGCCGTCATCATGGTGTCCGATCCCGATGCCCTGCGCGCCGAGGCAGCCCCGCTGCTGGCGCTGGCCGAGGGCGTGTTCTTCACCCGCGATCTGGTCAACGAGCCCGCCAACATCCTGACCACCAGGGATTTCGCCGACCGTCTCTTTGCAATGCGCGATCTGGGCCTCGAGATCGAGATCCTCGAGGAAGACGAGATGCAGAGCCTCGGCATGGGCGCGCTGCTGGGGGTCGGGCAGGGGTCCGACAGCCCGTCCAAGATCGTGGTGATGCAATGGAAGGGCGGCGCGGACGAGGCGCCGCTTGCCCTGATCGGCAAGGGCGTGGTCTTCGACACCGGCGGTATCAGCCTCAAGCCCGCCGCCGGTATGGAAGACATGACCATGGACATGGGCGGCGCGGGCGTGGTGGCGGGCGTCATGCGCACGCTGGCGCTGCGCAAGGCCAAGGCCAATGTCGTCGGTCTGGTCGGGCTGGTCGAGAACATGCCCGGCCCCAATGCGCAGCGCCCCGGCGATGTGGTGCGCTCGATGAAGGGCGACACGATCGAGGTCATCAACACCGATGCCGAGGGTCGCCTCGTTCTGGCCGATGTGATGTGGTATGCCCAAGACCGGTTCCAGCCCTCGGGCATGATCGACCTTGCCACGCTGACAGGCGCCATCATCATCGCGCTGGGTCATGAGAACGCGGGCGTCTTTTCAAACAACGACGCGCTCTGCGACGCCTTCCTCAAGGCGGCAAAAGCCGAGGGCGAGGGTGCCTGGCGGATGCCGCTGGGGGCTGCCTATGACGAAAAGCTCAAAAGTCGCGTCGCCGACATGAAGAATGTCGGTGGCCGCGACGGGGGCGCGATCACGGCGGCGCAGTTCCTGCAGCGCTTCGTCAAGCCCGAGGTGCCGTGGATCCACCTCGACATCGCGGGGGTCGCCTCGGTGAAATCCGACACCATGCTGGCGCCCAAGGGCGCGACGGGCTGGGGGGTCATGGCGCTGGACAAGATGATCCGCGACCAGTTCGAGGGCTGAGGGGGGCAGGCGTGGCCGAGGTCTTCTTTTACCACCTGACGCAGTCTCCGCTGGAGGGAGCTTTGCGTCTTTTGGTCGAGAAATCGCTGGGCGCGGGCTGGCGCGTCGCGGTGCGGGGGCGGACGGACGCCATGCTCGACCGGCTGGATGCCGCGCTCTGGCTTGGGGATGAGGCGGGGTTCTTGCCGCACGGGCGGGCGGGGGGGGCGCATGACGCGGACCAGCCCGTGTTGCTGACGACCGGGGCCGAGGCTGCGAACCGGCCCGATTGTGTTCTGGCCGTCGAAGGCGCGGAAATCGCGACGGGCGAGTTGGCAAGCCTCAAGCGCGCCATGGTCCTTTTCGATGGGTATCACCCTCAGGCGGTGCAGGGCGCGCGCGACCAGTGGCGTCTCTACAAGGACGCGGGCGTCAAGGCGAAATACTGGTCCGAGGAAAGCGGGCGCTGGACGATGAAGGCGGAAACCTAGCGCTCCAGCACCATGCGCCCGCCTGCAATCTCCAGCCGGTCGAAACGGCGCAGGTAGCTCATGCCCAGAAGGCTCTCGAACAGATCGCCGCCGTTGACCACGGCCCGCACGCCAGTGTCGACATGGGGGCCAAGCGCCACCGTCTCGATCCTGACCGGTGCGGTCGCGACCTGACCGTTGGCGGTCAGCGCCCGGCCAGAAAAGACCAGCGCGTCTTGGCTGATGCCGATGCGCGCGGCATCCTCCGCTGACAGCACCATCTCGGAGGCGCCGGTATCGACGACAAAGCGCACCGGCACGCCGTTCAATTCGAGCGTCAGGTAGAAATGCCCGTCAGGCGCCATGGGAATGACGACCTGCGCGCCGTCCTGCATCAGGGTTTGCCGCGGTGCCACGGTGTCGCGCACATCGGTCCACATGCCCACGGCGACGATCGCACCCAGAAAAATGAAGACCCAGATCGCGGCATGCTGCGCCACGCGGCCCAATTGCCTGCGGTTGGCCACCAGATACCAGCCCGCGATCACCGTGCCCAGCAAAAGCAGGTAGATCATCGATCCGATCTGGTCCCCGGTCATGTCCATGGCACGCGTCCTTTTTGGCTTTCATTGCGCATATAGGGTGGCGCGCGCCTCAGATCACGGCCAGGTCGCGCATTCCGTCGATCACGAACTGCACCGACAGCGCCGCGAGCAACATGCCGAGCAGCCGCGTGACCACGTTGATGCCGGTCGGGCCCAGCAACCGCTCCAGTGGGGCAGCGAGCAGGAACAACGCCATGACCACCACGAGAACGGCCAGCATTACGAGATGCACCAGCAAGACATGGGTGAAATCGCCGCCTTCCTGCCCGGTCAGCAAGATCATCGTGGCAATCGCGCCCGGTCCCGCGATCAGCGGAATGGCCAGCGGAAAGACCGAAGGATCGTCGCGGTGGTCAGCCTCCGCCTGATCGGCCTGACCCTTGCGGCGCGGCCCGCGGCGTTCGAAAAGCATGTCGAGCGCGGTCAGGAACAGCAAGATGCCCCCCGCCATGCGGAACGCGGGCATTGAGATGCCGAGAAAGTTTAGCACCGCTTCGCCTGCCAGCCCGAACAGCGTCAGGATGCCGAAGGCGACGACGCAGGCCCGAATGGCGATGGCGCGGCGCTGGCGCGCGGTCTGGCCGGCGGTCAGCGCCACGAACAAGGGCGCCATGCCGATCGGGTCGATCACGACGAACAATGCCACGAAGGCGGGGATATACAGGGCGAGATCCATGGCTTCGCGCCATGCCCTGCCGCCCGCCCAAGGTCAAGGACCGCTCAGGCGACGGGCCGTGTCATCCGCGCCATCAGATTGGTCTTGAAGATGAACTGGTGGACCAGCGCCGCCACCACATGCAGCGCGATGAGCGCCAGAAGGGCGATTTTCAACACGTTATGGGCCTGCGCGGCCCCTTCGACGCTGTTGAACCACGCCACCGCACCCGAGACGGGCATCAAGATCAGCAGCGCATAGAACCCCCAATGGGTTGCTTGCGCCACGATCTTGAGCGCCGCGTGTTCCGAGGCGGGCGGCGGCGGCGCACCATGGTTCAACCGCAGGCCAAGCCGCACGAAGGTCAGCACCGCGACCAGCGCGCCGGTGGCGACATGCTGTGCCACCAACGGGTTGAACACGACGTCGCGCCCGTCGATCAAGGCCGCCCACGCCACCGACATGCTGTCGTGCAAGATGTATTGCAGCGCGACCAGCACAAGCGTGATCCAGTGAAGCGCGATCTGCGCGCGGGTATATCCGGTGGGCTGGGCCATGGCGGGCGTCCGATCAGGGGTTGCGTTTGACATTGTCAATAAAGTGACCGGCGATTGGGCGCGATAGGGCAGTGTGTCACGCGGTGGCTCAATCGGCCAGCGCGCCTTCCAGCTTTTCGGACGCCGCCAGCCACAGCGCCTCGGCCCGACCAAGGCCGTCCATCACCTCGGCGTATTTCTTCTGCCATGTCGCAAGTTCGCCCGCGCGGCCGTCCTCGTAGAGATCGGGATCGGCAAGTTTGGTGGCCAGCTTGCCGCGCATCTCCTCGATCTTGGCGATCCGCGCCTCGCAGCGCCTGACCTCGGCGCGCAGCTCCTTGACCTGCTCCTGCGTCAGGACGGGTTTTTTCTTTTCCTTGTCTTTCTGAACCTTTGCGGGCTTTTCGTCACCCTTGAGCAGCATCGCCCGATAGGTTTCCAGATCTCCCTCATAGGGGCTGACCGCGCCATCCTTGACCAGCCAGAGGCGGTCTGCGGCAAGGCTGAGAAGATGCATGTCATGGCTGACCAAGATCACAGCGCCGGAATAGGCGGTCAGCGCCTCGACCAGCGCCTCGCGGCTTTCGATGTCGAGGTGGTTTGTGGGTTCGTCGAGGATCAGCATATGGGGCGCGTCAAGCGTCGCCAAGCACAGGGAGAGACGCGCCTTTTGCCCACCCGACAGGCGCCCGACCTCGGTCTCGGCCTGATCTGCGCCAAGGCCGAAGCCGGCAAGGATCGCGCGCAGTTTGGGCGGGGTCACGCCGGGCCGCATGCGCTGGATATGGGCCAGCGGCGTCTCGTCGATGTGAAGCTCATCCACCTGATGCTGCGCGAAATAGCCCACGCGCAGCTTCGAGGACGACGTGACCTTGCCCTCCATAACATGAAGTTTGTCCGCCAAAAGCTTGGAGAGCGTGGATTTTCCCTCACCATTGCGCCCCAGAAGGGCGATCCGGTCATCTTGATCGATCCGAAGCGACAATTTCTTGAGCACGGGCGTGCCGTCATAGCCCACGGCCGCGCCTTCCAGCGCAAGGATGGGGGGCGACAGCTGGTCTGGCGCGGGAAAGGTGAAGACGGTGCGCGCCGCATCCTCGGGGGCGCGGATCGGCGTCATCTTTTCCAGCATCTTGACGCGCGATTGCGCCTGTTTGGCCTTGCTCGCCTTGGCCTTGAACCGGTCCACGAAGGATTGCAGATGCGCGCGCTGGAGGTCCTGCTTCTTGGCCGCCGCCGTCAGGATCGCGCGCGCCTCGGCCCTCGCGCGGGCGAAATCATCGTAGCCGCCGGTGTAGAGCGTCAGCTTGCGGTTCTCGAGGTGCAAGATGAAGCCCACGGCCCGGTTCAGGAGTTCCCGGTCGTGGCTGATGATGAGAACCGTGTGCGGATAGCGCGCCAGATAGCTTTCCAGCCAAAGCGCGCCTTCGAGGTCGAGGTAGTTGGTGGGTTCGTCCAGAAGCAGCACATCGGGCTGCGAGAACAACACGCCCGCCAGCGCCACGCGCATCCGCCAGCCGCCCGAAAAGGCGGAGCAGGGCATGCGCTGTTCCTCGTCGGTGAAGCCCAGACCCTTGAGGATGGAGGCCGCGCGCGCCTCGGCAGACCAGGCGTCGATGTCTTGCAGGCGGGTCTGGATCTCGGCCATGCGGTGGCCGGTGGCGCCCTCGGCCTCGGCCATCAGGCTTGCGCGTTCCTCATCGGCGGCGAGAACCGTGTCGATCAGCGACACCTCGCTGCCGGGCACCTCTTGCGCGACGCCGCCGATGCGGGCGCGCGACGGCAATTCGATGCTGCCGCCATCGAGCACCAGTTCGCCCCGGATCAGCTTGAACAGCGTGGTCTTGCCCGCGCCGTTGCGGCCCACGATGCCGACCTTGTGGCCTGCGGGAATCGTGGCGCTTGCCCCTTCGAACAGGGGGCGGCCGGCGACGGAATAGGAGATGTCTTTGATGCGCAACATGGGCGCGATGTGGCAGGGTGGGCCCGCGTGGTCAATGCCATGTTCGGGCCTGCTCTGGCGCGGCAGCTCGGGGGGTGGTAGCGCAGACGCGTTCGACCTGTTCAGGACCCCCGCCGCCGTGATCGCGCCTGCCCGCACCCCGCCTCATCTCGGCACGATGATCTTGCTGGTTGCGATGGTGGTTCTGACGCTCAACATGTTTCTGCCCGCCCTGCCGCACATGGCAGAAGACTTCGGCGTCAGCGAGGCGACGATGGGGCTGGCGGTGTCGGCCTATATGGTGGCGGCGGGCGTGTTGCAGCTGATCCTTGGGCCGATCTCGGATCTGCTGGGACGACGGCGGGTGATTCTCGTCGCGGTGGCGGTCTATGCGCTGGCGTCGCTCGGGGCGGCTGTGGCGACGGATTTCAGTGTCTTTCTGGCGTGCCGTCTGGTGCAGGCGCTGGTGCTGGCGGGCAGCGTGGTGGGGCTGGCGGCGCTGCGCGACATGTATACGACACGCGAGGCGGCGGGAAAGATGGGTACGATCGCCGCTGCCATGGCCATCGCGCCGATGATCGGCCCGACCTTTGGCGGCGTGCTGGATACGCTGATCGGCTGGCGCGCTATCTTTGCGCTCTATGCGGGGTTGGGGGCGGCATGTCTTGTGCTGTGCTGGTTCGACTGGGGCGAAACGCGCGTGCAGGTGCGGCGCAGCCCGCAAGAACAGATGGCGGCCTATCGCGCGCTTTTGGGGTCCGGCCTGTTCTGGGCCTATGCGATGTGCACCGGTGTCTCTGTCGGCACCTTCTACATCTTCCTGACGGGCGCGCCCTTCGTGGCGCAGGCGAGTTTCGGCCTGTCGACGACATGGATCGGTGTCGGGCTGGGGTCGATCACGGGCGGCTACATGATCGGGTCGACGGTCACCGCCCGACTCGCGCCGCGGCTCGGCGTGAGTGTGTTGATTCTGACAGGTCGCAGCTTTGCGCTGGCGGGGCTGTGCGTGGGGGCGGGTTTGTTCCTGATCGGCGTGTCGCATCCGATGGTGCTGTTCGGGGCCACGATCTGCGTGGGACTGGGAAACGGCCTGACGATCTCCAACACCAATGCAGGCCTGATCTCGGTACGGCCCGATCTCGCGGGCAGTGCCGCGGGCCTGTCGGGCGCGCTGCAACTGTTCGGCGGCGCGGTGCTGACGGGGCTGACGCTGCCGTGGATGGCGGCGGGGGCCACTCCGCTGCGCCTGCTTGCGCTGATGATCGTGGCCTCTGTCGTGGCATTGGGCCTGGCGGTGCTGGCCGCCCGCGGGGCGGCGCGGCAGCCGCAAGAATGACGCCTTTCCAAGCGTCGCGGTGCATGCTACCCGGCGCGCAAACCCCATCCCTCATGCAGGCGAGACACCTCACATGGCCATTCAGCGCACCTTTTCCATCATCAAGCCCGATGCCACCAAGCGCAATCTTACCGGCGCGATCAACGCGAAGATCGAGGCGGCGGGCCTGCGCATCATCGCGCAAAAGCGCATTCACATGACCCCGGCGCAGGCCGGTCATTTCTACGCTGTCCACAAGGAGCGCCCCTTTTACGGTGAGCTGTGCGAATTCATGGCCTCGGAACCCGTTGTCGTGCAGGTGCTGGAAGGCGAGAACGCCATCGCAAAATACCGCGAAGTGATGGGCGCGACCGATCCGGCCGAAGCCGCAGCGGGCACGATCCGCAAGGATTTCGCCGTGAGCAAGGGCGAGAACTCGGTCCATGGCTCCGACGCGCCGGAAACCGCTGCCGAAGAAATCGCCTATTTCTTCGCCGGTCTTGAACTGGTCGGCTGAAACCGCCCGGGAATCATCACATTGACAAAGGGCTGTCCCATTGGGGGCGGCCCTTTTTCTTTGATCCTTCGCGCAAGTCCCGCACGCAGGTTCAGGGCGCGATCTCGACCCTTTGGCGCGGCGAAAGGTATCTAAAGTTAAACATGCCCATCGAAGGGTGGATGATATGCGATTTCGGACCCGGTCGTCATACCCATATCCACGCGCGTCATACTCTCCGCTTTCGTAGTGTCTGCTCATGGCGACACGGATCCCTCCGGATGCCGCCGCCACGACACACACGTCAGACCACGGAGAGAACACCATGGCCAACACTGCACGTTTTGACAGCTTTCACTCGACCTTCGACACGAGCGTGCCGTCTGCAGTGTTGTCGCGGCACACCCATCTCTTCTGGGTCGTGATCGCCACGCTGGCGGGTATCGCTGCGGTGGTGATGACGTTCTTCACCTTCCAGTCGATCGATCCGATGGTCGCAGGTCTGATGGACAACCTCTCCAGCGTGACCCATGCGCGCAACGCAAACGGTTTCTTCACACTTCCTGCCGTGAACTGAGCCAGCACCCCTGTCAGGAGGCTTCGAGATGATCCCTGTTCTGCGCCACGACTTTCCCATCGCCACCGAACGCCGCCAGGTGTTGCCCGCAGCCCTGCCTTTTGCCTGCGGACTTGCCGCCGGGACGAGGGTTGAAACGGCCGATGGCCTTGTCGCGGTCGAGGATCTGGTACCCGGTCAGCTGCTCGAGACGACGGAAGGTCACCAGCCTTTGCTGCGTCTGCTGCGCTGCCTGCCCGGCTCGCCTTCCGCGACCTCGCAGGTCATGCTGCCCGCCGGTATTCTTGGCCGCGGCAAGCCCCTGATCCTCGCGGCCGAGCAAGAGATTGTTGTATCCGGCTGGATCGCCGAGCTGCATTTCGGCGCTGATGCGGTGACGCTGACGCCTGCCATGTTGCTGCGGCAGGGTCTGGCCCGCGTCGTCGGTCCGGCGCAGGAAACCAGCCTCTACATGCCGGTCGTTGCGCGGCCCTCCGCCGTTTATGCAGGCGCACTCGCGTTGACCATCGCGTGCGTTGGCGGTGAGACCGCGCAAGATCACGACGCGGCCCTACCCGGCACGATCGAGCTTAATGATGCGGAGGCGGCACTTGTCCTGTCGCTGCTCGGGGCGGCCACGCTGCACTGATAGATATCTTTCAAGCCCATCCGGGCGTTTGTTGCGACACCACGGTGCGAGGCTCTCGCACCGTGTTTTCGTTTTTGCCTGCGTTAGCCCTGCGCGCGCGCGTCGTCCCCACCGGGCTGCCCGCTGTCCGTGGGGGTGTCTTCGTCGCCGCCAAGCTGCGCGAGAAGATCGAAGGGATCGGCTGCCGCACCGGCGGAGGGAGCCATTTTTGCCGGGATGTCCTTGTCATCGCCAAGCTCCGACAGCAAGGCGAAGGGATCTTCCATCTCTGAGGGGGCGATTGTCGCCTCGTCCGTCGAAGGGTCGTCGCCCCCAAGTTCCGACAGCAGGGCGAAGGGATCGACCGCCGCTGCAGGCGGCGGCGGGGCGGGTGGCTCTTCCGGAGCCGACAGCGCGCTCAGCATGCCGAAGATCGACGGGTCCGAGGGATCGAGGGTGTTCAGCGTAATCGCCCGGGCGCGGGGCGCGGGCTTGGGCGGCGGCTCGGGTGTCGGTACCGGCTCCGGGGGGGGCAGGTTGACCGGTTTGGCCGTCTTTCGCACGCGCTTGACGGGTGCAGGGGCGGGGGGCTGCGCGCCCTCCAGCCCGTCGGCGATCAGCCGCAACCGCAAGCGCAGCGCCAGCAGGCGCGCCTCGGGTGTGCGCAGCCCGGCCGAGGCCTCGGCCAGCAGGTCCAGCGCCTCGGGCGCGGGCAGGACGCGCAGGCGCTCGTGCAACCGCTTGAGCGCTCGTGGCAGGGCGGTCTTGCGCCGCGCGCGCACGGGCACCGCGATCGGCGCGGGCGGGCTTTCGGTCGGGTGGTCCTCGGGGCTTTGGGTCATCTTCAAACTCCGCACGGGGCATTTGGCACGGCGGTTGCAAGTTCCGGACCAGACGGGCGCGCGCCCGGCCAAAAAACCCGCAAGACCCCGATACCGGACCCAAGATGACCTCGATCCGCGATCACCTGGCGCTTCATGCCACCGCCCTGCAATTGCGCGAGACACGCAACGGCGTGCTGATGTCCAACCTCGCCAATGCGGCGACGCCGGGCTTTCAGGCGCGGGATTTCGATTTCCAGACCACACTTGCCGCGCGGGTGGGTGCGGGCGGCGCACTTGCCATCAGCGACGCGCGCCACATCGCAACCGGCGGTGCCACGCCCGGCCAGCTTGGCTACCGGGTGCCGGTCACACCCGCGCTTGACGGCAACACGGTCGAGGCGGGCGTCGAACAGATGGAATTCGCCGAGAACACCCTGCGCTACCAGACCAGCCTGATGTTTCTGAACCGCCGCATCTCGGGCCTGATGCGCGCCATGCGAGGAGAATGAGGATGACAATCGAAAATGTCTTCGACGTGGCGGGCCGCGCGATGTCGGCCCAGATGGTGCGGCTGAACACCGTCGCCACCAACCTTGCCAACATGGGCGCCGTCAGCGGCACCGAGGAAGGCGCTTTTCGCCCGATCCGGCCGGTGTTCCGCAGCGAATATGACAGCGCGGTGGGGCAGACCGGGCTTGCGACCGTCACGGTCGACAGCATCGTCCCGCTCGACCGGGCGCCCGAACGCATTCACATGCCCGAACATCCCGACGCCGACGCCGACGGCTACATCTTCCGCGCCTCCGTCAACCAGGAGGAAGAGATGGTCGAGATGATGGATGCCAGCCGCCAGTACCAGACCACGCTCGAGGCCGTCTCGACGCTGCGCACCTTGATGGCGCGCACCATGTCGATGGGCCAGTGACCCCAATTCCCGCCAGAAAGCCCACGCCATGACGCTCAGCCCGACCACCTTGTCCAATGCCGCCGGCGGCCTGCGCGATGCGCAGTCTCTGGTCCAGACCCGCACCAGCGGCACCTCCGATCTGGGGCAGGGCGATTTCTTGCTGCTGATGACCACGCAATTGCAAAACCAGGACCCGTTCGCGCCGATGGAAAACGGCGAGTTTCTGGCCCAGATGGCGCAGTTCTCGACCGTGTCGGGGCTGGAATCGGTCAACCAGACCTTGGGCATGATCTCGGGCCAGATCGGCGGCAGCCGCATCGCCACGGGGGCCTCTCTGCTGGGTCAGCAGGTGCTGGTGCCCGGCACGCTGGCGCGGCCCGACGATCAGGGCGCCATCCACGGGGTCGTCGAATTGCCCGAAAGCGTCACTGCGCTCAGCGTGCGATTCATCGACCCCGACACCGGCGAGACCCTGCACACGCGCGAACTTGGCCCGCAGCAGGCCGGGCTGGTCGGGTTTTCATGGGATGCCGTCCCCGATGCCATTGCCGCCGACCGCCGCCCCCTGCGCTTGCAGGTCATCGCCGAGGGCGCAGGCGGTCCGCTGGCGCTTGGCCCCTCTGTCTATGCCCGTATCGTGGGCGTCCAACTGCCCCAGACCGGCAGCGACCTGATGCTCAACATCGAGGACTACGGGGTTCTGAGCAGCCTCGAGGTCAACGCGCTGCGCTGACCGCCCCCCATATTTAAAGGAGACAGCCCCATGTCCTTTCTCACCGCTCTGTCGGGTCTGAACGCGGCGCAGGCCGACATCTCGACCACGTCGAACAACATCGCCAACGTCGGCACCGTGGGGTTCCACGGCAGCCGCGCGGCCTTCGCCGACATCTATACCTCGTCGCCCCTGTCCAATCCCGCGACCCAGATCGGGGCTGGCACACGCGTGACCGGGATCGAGCGCAGCTTTTCCCAAGGCGCGGTCACGGTCACGTCCAATACGCTGGATCTGGCGCTGCAAGGCCCCGGCTTTTTCCGTCTGCAGACCGACGCCGCGGGCGGGCAGGCCGTCTATACCCGTGCGGGCGCCTTCGGGATCAATGCCGCCGGGCAGGTCGTGAACGCGGCCGGTCACCATCTGGCGGTCTATCCCACCGCCGAGGATGGCGCGCCGCTGAGCTTGCAGGCCACGCGTGCCCTGACCGTGCCCATGACCCGTGGCGAGACGACGGCGACCGCGCGCGTCGATATGTCCGTGCGCTTGCCGTCCGGTGCCGGTGGACAGGGCAGTCAGGGCGCGGTGCCACCTGCACCCTTCGACGCGGCCGATCCCGCCACCTACGCCTTCGCCACACCCGTCAACCTGATCGACGCCGACGGCCGCCCGCGCGAGGCGATGGTCTATTTCGTCCAGACCGACGTGCCCGACGTGGCTGACCCCGCCACCCGCTACGAGATGCGGCTGGTCGTCGACGGTGCGGAATCCGTGCCCGAGGGCGGCGCGGCCCCGGTTCTGGAGTTCGACGCCGATGGCGCGCTTGCGGCAGGCAGCGGTCTTGGCGTGTTTTCATCCTTCGGCTCGGACCTGACGCTGGATCTTTCCGGCTCGACCCTGGGCGGCGCGGCCTTCGGTGTCGCCGGGATGCAAAGCGATGGCGAGATGCCGCGCGCGCTTTCGGGTCTCGAGGTCGACCAGTCGGGTGTCGTCTGGGCCAGCTACGGCGGCACCGAGGCGATTGCGCTGGGCAAGATCGCGGTGGCCAATTTCACCAACCCCGGCGGCCTTCGCAGCCTTGGTGACAGTTCCTACGCGCAGACCCGCGACAGCGGGCCGGCAAGCTTTGGCGAGGCGATGGTCGACGGGTTCGGTCAGATCCGCTCGGGCGCGCTGGAACAATCCAACGTCAACCTGACCGAGGAACTGGTGAACCTGATCACCGCGCAGCGCAACTACCAGGCCTCGGCCAAGGCGCTCGAGACCAATCAGGCGCTGTCGCAAACCATCATGAACATCCGCTGATAGGGGGCCTGCGCCATGGACCGGATGATCTACACGGCGCTGAACGCGCTGGCGGGCAACCGCGATGCACGTCTGAGCCAGGCGCAGAACCTCGCCAACATGCAGGTGCCGGGCTACCGGCGCGACCTGCCCAATGACGGGCAGACGCGGTTTCTCGAACAGGCGGGCGCGCTGAATGTGCGCGCCTTTCAGGTCGAACGCGGCGTGACGCGCGTGTCGCAGACCCCGGGCGACTTGCGCCAGACGGGGGCCGATTTCGACGTCGGCATCGACGGGAATGGCTGGTTCTTTGCCCAGCCCGACGGCGGCGCGCCCGCGCTCAGCCGTCGCGGCGATCTGCGCCGGGACATCGACGGCACGCTGCGCAACGGTGCGGGTGACGCGATGCTGGGGGCCGATCTGGCGCCCATCGTGCTGCCCCAGATGCGGTCGATGTCGATCACCGATCTGGGCGAGATATGGATCGAGCCGCTGGACGGCGAACCGGGTGAGACGGTGATGGCGGGCATGCTGGCCACGGTCGGCGACACCGGCGACTTTGCCCTGCAACGTGACCTTGACGGCCGCATCCGCGGCGAAGACGGCGCGCTGCCTGCCGCCGATCAGGCCGCCTTGGTCCGCCAAGGCGTGCTCGAGACGAGCAACGTCAATGCCGTCGAAGAGATGCTGACCGGCATCGAACACCAACGCGGCTTTGAGATCGGGATGCGGATGATCCTGGCCGCCCGCGAGCTGGACGAGGCGGGCGCGCGCATCTTGCAGGCGCCAGCGACCTGACACCCTATCACACGGGGCGCTTGGCACGGCGGTTGCAACAGCTTGGGTGACCCATCCCTGTCGGAGGACCCCAAATGTCTGCCAGCGCCATGCACGTCGCCATGACCGGCCTGAATGCCCAGCAGTCGCGCATTCAGGTGATCTCGAACAACCTTGCGAACGTGAACACCACCGGCTTCCGCAGGGATCGCGCGCATTTCGAGACGCTCCTTTATCAGGAATACCGCCCTGCGGGCGCGCAGACCTCCGAAGGGACGGCGATGACCTCGGCGCTTGCGCTGGGCACCGGGGTGCGCATGGTGGCGACCGAAAAGATCCACACCCAAGGCAGCCTGACCACGACCGACAACGCGCTGGATCTTGCGATCGAGGGCGACGGCTTCTTGCAGGTGCTGATGCCCGACGGGCAGATCGGCTACACCCGCAACGGCGCGCTGTCGCGCAATGCCGAGGGCGTGCTGACCACCTCCAGTGGCTACGTCCTGCAACCCGAAATCCAGATTCCCGAGGATGCGATGTCGATCTCGGTCTCGCGCGACGGGATCGTCAGCGTGCTGCAACCCGGCGACATCGACCCGGTCGAACTGGGCCAGATCACGCTGGCGCGCTTTTCCAACCCGCGCGGCCTGACGCCGGTGGGCGAGACCTTTTTGATGGAAAGCGTGGCCTCGGGCCCGGCCATCGTGGGCGAGCCGATGGCCGATGGCGCGGGCGCGATCCGGCAAGGCGCGCTTGAATCCTCGAACGTCAACGTGGTGCAGGAGCTGGTCGAGATGATCGAGGCTCAGCGCGCCTACGAGATCAATTCCCGCTCCATCTCGGCCGCTGACGAGATGATGCGCTACCTGTCCAACAAGCTGTGAGCCCCCGTATCATGACCCGTTCCACCCCCCTTGCCATGCTGGCGGCCCTGTCGCTCGCCGCCTGTTCCGAAACCGTGCAGGACCGCATCGCCGCCGACTGGGCGCCGGTCTACCCTGTGCCCGCGATCGAGACGACACGGCAGATGCCGACCGGCGCGATTTATTCAGAAACCGCCCCCGGCCTTTTCGCCGCCGACCGCCGCGCGGCGCAGGTGGGCGACATCCTGACCGTGGATTTCACCGAGCGATTCAGCGGTCGCGACGTGCAGGGCACCAGCCTGTCGCGCAGCGACGCCTCGTCGATCACCCTGCCCAGCGGGTTGCCCTTCGGCATCAACGATGCCGATCTGACCATGGGCGCCGAGCGCAGCTTTTCCGGCAGCGGCACCACCACGCAATCCAATTCGCTGACCGGGCGTGTCTCGGTCACGGTGGTCCGCGTTCTGCCCGGCGGCAATCTCGAGGTGCAGGGCCAGCGTCGGCTGACGATGACGAGCGGGGTGGAATATGTCCGCCTGCGCGGCGTCGTGCGCCCCTCGGACATCTCGCCTGACAATGTGGTCCGCTCCGACCGGCTGGCGCATGCCGAGATCGAATATGTCGGCGCCGGTCCCGCCTCGGATGCCGCGCGTCAGGGCTGGATGCGTCGGCTCGTCGACACGGCGTCGCCGCTGTGACCGGGGGGATCGCCATGCGCCGTCTTGTCCTTGCCCTCATGACTGTCCTTGCCGCCGCTGGCCCAGCCAGCGCCGACCGCCTGCGCGACATGGTGTCGGTCGCGGGCCTCAGATCCAACCCGCTGGTGGGCTACGGCCTTGTCGTCGGCCTCTCCGGCTCGGGCGATGGCAATGCGCAGCTGACGCGGCAATCCATCCAGTCCATCGTCTCGCGGCTGGGTCTCGAGGTCGAGGCGACCGCTTTGGACGCCCGCAACGCCGCCGCTGTCATGGTGACGGCCGAATTGCCCCCCGCGATGCGGCCGGGCCAGCAGATCGACGTCACCGTCTCGACGCTGGGCCGGGCCGAAAGCCTGCAGGGTGGCACGTTGTTGATGACCCCACTTCTGGGCGCGGATGGCGAGGTTTATGCCATCGCGCAGGGCAATCTTGTGGTCGGCGGCTTGGGCGTCAGCGCACGCGACGGCTCGTCCTTGACGGTGAACATCCCGACCGTGGGCCGCATCCCCGGTGGCGGCACGGTGGAGCGGCTGGTCGAAACCCCGTTCCTTGAGGCCGATTATCTGGTGCTCAACCTCAACCGTGGCGATTTCCAGACCGCGGCCGCGGTGCAAGATGCGATCAATGGCGTCTTCGGCGGGGGGGTCGCGCTGGCGCTCGACAGCACCTCGATCCGGGTGCGCGCGCCGTCGAACCCGTCGGACCGCGTGGCCTTCATGGGCATGCTCGAACAGATCGAGGTCGAACCCGCAGGCCCCGCCGCGCAGGTCATCGTGAACGCGCGCACCGGCACCGTCGTCATCGGCGGCCCGGTCCGGGTGACGCCCGCGGCCGTCTCGCATGGCTCGCTCACGGTGCGGGTAAACGAGAATTTCAACGTCGATCAGGCCGCCACGGTCGTTAACGGCGCAGGCGGCACGGTCGTGGTGCCGGGCGAGGCGGTGGTGACGCCCGACAGCGAGATCGTGGTGGATCAGGAGCCGGCCGTTGCCTTCGTCTTCGATCCCGGCGTGTCGCTGTCCGATCTGGTCGATGCGATCAACGCGGTTGGCGCGAGCCCCGCGGATCTGGTGGCGATCCTCGAGGCGCTGCACCATTCCGGCGCGCTGCGCGCCGCGCTGATCGTGATCTGAGGGGATAGACCATGGACCTGCCCCTGATCCGCCCGCAGATGTCGTTCCGCCCCGAGGCCCCGGTCAGTGCGACCGATCCGGCGCTCTTGCAGGCCGCCCAAGGTTTTGAGGCGATCATCTTGCAGCAGATGCTGCAGACGGCGCGCGCGGCCAGCCTTGGTGACGGGCTGTTCGAGGGCACGGGGTCAGACACAACCAACGCGATGCTCGACCGTGCGCTCGCCGAAAGCGGGGCGGGCCGCGCGGGTCTGGGGCTGGCCGAAACCATCGCGCGCCAGCTTGCGCCGCTGGCCGCGCGCGCCGGGCAAGGGGGCTGATCCATGGCTGACCTGTTCTCCATCGCGGCCAGCGGCGTTGCCGCGGCGCGCACGGCGCTGACCGTGACGGGCGAGAACATCGCCAATGTCGACACGCCCGGCTATCGCCGCCGCGACACGCTGCAGACCGAGAGCGTGGGCGCCGAGGCCTCGCCGTTCTTGCGCGGCATCGATCAGCAAGGTGTTCAGGTCACCGAGATCCGGCGCGCTTTCGACATGCTTCTGGCGGCCCGCGCCCGCGATGCCACCGGTGCCTTGGCCGGTGCTCAGGCCACGGCGCCGCATCTTCGATCTCTCGAAGCCAGGATGATCACCGATGGCGGTGGCCCGCTGCCGCAGCTCGATGCGTTCTTCGATGCGGTTGGTGCGCTGTCGGCCGCCCCCGACAGCACCGGCCTGCGGCGCGTGGCCCTTGAGACTGGGCGCGGGCTGGCCGCCAGTGTGGCCGATCTGGCGCTTGGCGTGGGCGCATTGGCGCGGGGCATCGCCGAGGAACGTGAGGTGGCTCTGGATCAGGCGAACCGGCTGCTGTCGGAATTGGCCGATCTGCAGGGCAGCTTGGCCGTGTCCAAGGGAACCGGCGCGCGCAACCCGCTGCTCGACCGGCGCGATGCGATGTTGCAGGAACTGGCCGGGCTGACCGACATCACCGTGACGATGGCCGAGGGCGGCCTTGCCGAAGTGCGGCTGGGCAGCCTTCCGGGTGGCCCGCTGCTGCTCGCGGGCGCCAAGGCCGCAAAGTTGGAAGGGGGGCCGCCGGGCCGGCTGGTCGCGCGCGCCATCGAGCCGGGACAGCCCGTGCAAACCCGCGCGGTGACGGGTGGCACGCTGGGCGGGCTTGGCGCCGCCGCTGCCGCGCTGGCCGAGGTGGCCACTCAGATCGACGACTGGGCCGGGGTGATCGCGCGCGACCTGAACGCGGCACATGGCGAAAGCCTCGATCTCGAGGGCCGTCCGGGGGGGGCGCTGGTCTCGCTGGCGGGCTGGCGTGCGGACGCGGTGGCCACCAATCGCGGTGCGACGGCAGCGAAGGTCACCGTGACCGATCCCGCCGCGATGCCCGAAGGGCCCATCACGCTTGTCCATGACGCCGCTGCGGGTCTGTGGCGCGCGCTTGGGCGTGACACGGCCGAATTGGCCAGGGGGGCAGGGCGGATCGGCCTGCCAGGGTTGATGGTCGAGCTTGACGGTCTGCCAGCCGATGGCGACCGGATCGTGCTGACCGACACCAGCGGCTGGGCCGGCCATATGGCCTGGCGGATCGACGATCCGGCGCGGCTGGCGTTGGCGGGGGCCACCCGCGTCGAAGCCGCGCCCGGAAATGCCGGGACCGGCACAATCCTTGTCGCGCCCGCGATCCCCGCTGCGGCGGCGGCACCGGATCTGGCCACGCTGTTCGGCGCAGGCGCGACGGTGGAGTTCTTGGGCCAAGGTGTCGTCGGACGCCTGCCGCAGGGCACGGTGTCGGCCACTCTGGCAGCGCTTCCCCGTCTGGCGACGCAAGACTTCGCCTTGGCGCCGGGTGCGCTGGTCGAGGGTCTGACACTGGGCAGCGGCGAAAGCTTTGCCGCGCCCGGACCGCTCGCGCCCGAGGATTTCGCCGCCGCGCTGAACAGCGGCGCGGTGCGCGGAGCAGATGGCCGCGTCTTGTCCGATCTGGGCCTGAGGGCGGCGGTCGAGGATGGCCGGCTGACCCTTGCGGCGGCCGAGGGAGCCACGCTTCCGTCTGCTTCGGTGCAGACATCGGCGGGCGCCGTCGCGGGCCTTATGGTGGCGGATGCCGCGCCTGCCGCCACGCTTGCGATCTTTACCCGTGAGGGGCGTCAACTGGCCGGTCCGCCCTTGAGTGCCGCGCAGGCGCTGGCGCTTGTGACCGAGGCGAACGGCTTTTTGCCCGGTGCCGTCTATGGCTTTGCCGGAGCGAGCGACGGGACGCGCCTGTCGGGCATGGGAGATTTTGCCCTGAGCCTTGGCACCGGCGCGGATATCGCGCCTTTCACCGGGGCAAGCGCTGCGCCGCGCTTGGCCGAAAGCCACCTGTCGCTGGACGGGCCGGGGGTCGCGGGCAGCGTGATCTTGCCCGAAGGCACCAGCGCCGCGCGCCGCGCCGCCCTGATCAGTGCGGCCCTGCCGGTCGAGGCCAGCGCGCTGACCATGGTGGAACTGGCCGCGCCTGCCTCGGGCCGGGTGAGCCTGACGCTGACCGGTGACAACCTGACCCCGCGCGCCATCGCCGCCGACCTGTCGGCAGGCGGTCTGGGCGCGCTGGCGGCCGCGGTCAACGCCGAGACGGCGGCCACCGGCATAAGGGCCGAGATCTCGCCCGATGCGGGGCGGCTGGTGTTGATTCATGGGGGTGGCGCCGACATCACCTTGGGCCGCGTGACCCATGACGGCGGCGGGGCGCTGGCCTTGCAGCGCCTTGGTGCCGATGGTGGTGTCTTGGGTGGTGCGGTGAGCCTGTCTGGCACCGGCCCCGATGGCGCGCGGATCACGGGCGTCGTCACGCTGGCCGGCCCCGGCGCGCTGTCGGCGAGCGAGGACGGGGTCCTGCGCTCCGGCACCGCCGACGCCTTTTTCGGGGGGGCGATGACGCGCGCGGTCTCGGCGGCGGGGGCCGTGCAGAGCTTGCGTTTCGCCGGGGCGGAGGGGTCTGCGGGCCTTGCGCCGGGGTTGGCCGTCGGCCTGCCGGGCGGGGGCGAGGCAAGGTTCGGCCCCGATCCGGCGTTGGCCGGTCTGTCCGGAACCGATCAGGCGGCCGCGATGCTGGCGAGCCTGCGGGTCGAGGCCCCCGCCAGCCGCCTTGTGGGCGCCCCCCTTGCCGAACCTCCGCCGCTGGGCGCGCAAGTGAAGCTGACCCTTGGCGCCGACGGTTATGCGATCCGCATGACCGAAATAGGGCCGGTGGTGGAAGGTCCCGAACCGGACCGTCTGACCGCGCGCTTCGACGCCGGTGGCCGGCTGGTTGTCGAGACGCGTGGCGGTGACACCGACGGTGCGGCGCTGATGCTGGCGACCGATGCGGGCGAGGCGGGGCGTTTCGGCCTTGGGCTTGCCGATGCGCCGATGACGCAGATCCTTGGACAGCCGCCCACTGCCTTGCCCGCGACCTTCGGGGTTGAGCTGGGCGGCACGCGGTTTGATCTGACCGTCAGCGGCGGCGGCGTGACGCTGCCGCCGGGTTTTCCGGGCAGTGCCACGATCGACGCGGCGACGGGCGGCGTCATCTTGTCGGTCGACCCGCACGCGGGCGCCCTGCGCATCCCGCCCGAGGCCGGGGCCAGGGACGCGGGCTTTGCCACGCTGGGGCTGAGCGCGCGGCTGTCGGGCGACACGCTGACCCTGACCGCGACAGATGCGCGGCGGCTTGACCTGCGCGCCCTGCCCGCAGGCAGCGGGCAGATGCTCAACCTCGACAGCCCGTCGGGTGAGGAACTGCTCGTGGTCATGACCGGGGCGGGCGCTTTGCGCCTTTCGGGCCAGATCACGACCGATCCGGCCGCCGCGCCGGGGCCGCGCGAATTGCGCGTGCTCGATGCCGCGACGGGCCGGATCGGACTTTACGACAGCGCCACCGGGACCCAGATCGCCACCCGCACGCTCGATGCGGGCCGCAGCGCCACGCTGGGTGGCTTCGCCGTCACGCTGGGCGGCGCCATCGCCACCGGCGACCGTTTTACTCTGACGCCCAACACACTTGCGCCGTCGGACGGGCGCGGGGCCGAGCGGCTGGCCGATCTGGCGCGCCGCGACAGCACGACCGACCGGGGCGGGTTCGCCGCTCTTTACGCCGACCTGCTGGGCGGGGTCGGGGCCAAGGTCTCGGCCGCGAACCTGCGGGTTGTCACCGCCACGACCCAAAAGGAAAGCGCCGACCGCGCCGAGGCGCAGTTGAGCGCGGTCGACCTCGACACCGAGGCGGCACGCCTCTTGCAGCAACAGCAGGCCTATCAGGCAAGCGCGCAGGTTCTGAGCGTCGCGCGCCAGCTGTTCGACACCCTGATCAACGCCTTGTGAGGCCCCGATGACGCTTGGCACCTCTTTGTTTCATAGCCTGAACACCGCAGCCTTCGGCCGGCTCGACACCAAGATCGCGGATCTGCAGACGCGGATTTCCGAAGGCCGCAACGACCCGCGCCCGTCCTCCGATCTGGGCCGGGCGGCGCGCCTGTCGGCGGCCGAGGATCAGCGCGCGCTGCTGGCGCGGTTTTCGACCACAATCGACCGCGCGACCGAGCGGCTGACGCTGACCGACACCACCTTGGCCGAGATTTCCACCGTGACCCAGCGGCTGGGCGAGATCGCGCTGCGCGGCGCCTCCGCCAGCACGCCCGACACCGAACGCGTCTCGCTGGCGACCGAACTGTCGACCTTGCGCAAGACACTGGTGGATCTGGGCAATGCGCGCGACGCCACCGGGCGGCCGCTGTTCTCGGGCTACCGGGCGGGCGTCGATCCCTTTGTCGAGGGACCGCATGGGGTGAGCTATCAGGGCGACGGTGGCAAGCACCGGCTGCGGGTGTCGGAAAGCGCGCGGATCGCCACCGGGCTGAACGGGGCCGAGGTGTTCATGGGCATTCCCGATGCCACCGGCGCGCGGCGCGACCTGTTTGGCATGATCGACGATCTGGCGCGCACGCTGGGCCGTGGCGGCAACGCGATGGTCGAGGCCACGCGTGCAAAGGGCGCGCTGACCCTCACGCCCGACCTGACGCGGACGGCTGCGGATTGGGGGCTGACCATCGAAGGGCCGCAAGGCACGGCCCGGATCGAGGTGGCGCTGGTCGCGGGTGCGCTTGGCCCTGCGGTCGAGGCGATCAATGCGCAGGCCGCCGCCACCGGGGTCACGGCCACGCTGGACGAGGCGGGCACGGGGCTGGTGCTGAGTGCGGCCGGTTCGGTCGGGGTCTCACGCCTGTCGGTGTCGCCTGCAAGGGGCGGCATCATTGCCGATGCGGGCGGCGTGCCGATGCTGGCCGAGGGGCGCGGTGCCGATGCGCTGGTCGCAGGCCTGCGCAACGCCGCCGAACATATCGCCGACCGCCGGGCGGAGGTCGGTGCGCTGGGGGCCGCCGCCGAGCGGCAGGGCGAGTTGGTGACGCGTCGTCAGACGGAACTGGCCGGCGTGATGGCGGGGCTGGAGGATCTCGACGTGGTCGAGGCCGTCACCCGGCTGCAGGAACTGATGCTGACCCGGCAGGTCAGCCAGCAAAGCTATGTCAAGATCGGGCAGTCCACGCTTTTCGACTGGTTGCGTTGATGGCGCGCGCGGCCGCCCTTCTGGCACTGGTTGCCGCGCTGGCCCTTCCGGGCAAGGCGCAGGCCACGGCGCCCGATTGCGAGGCGCTGGCCGAGGAGGCCGCAGCGCTTCACGGTATCCCCGAGGGTGTGATGGCCGCCATCGCGCGCACCGAAAGCGGCGGGGGGCCGCGCGCCTCGGCCTGGCCCTGGACCCTGAACATGGCGGGCGACGGGATGTATCTGGAAAGTCAGGGGGCGGCGCTGGTGCAGTTGCGCGCCGTGCTGGCCGAGGGGCAGCGCAATGTCGATGTGGGTTGCATGCAGATCAACTGGCACTGGCATGGCGAAGCCTTTGACAGTCTCGAACAGATGATCGACCCGGCCGCCAACACCGATTACGCCGCCCGCTTTCTTGTCGGGCTGTGGCGGCGCGAGGGCACCTGGGACGCGGCCGTGCAGGCCTATCATTCCGCCGACCCCGAACGGGGCGCGGCCTATCTGGCGCGTGTCGAAGGCAATCGTCGGACCGGCGGGGGCGGGGGCGCGCTTGTGGCGGCGGCCCCGGCCCCGGTCGCCCCTTTGGCCGCATCTCGCGCGGGGGATGGCCGCTTTGTCAGCCAAGCGCCACTTGTATCCCTTTCGCAGGGATCCGAGGCTGTGGCCCAAGACCCGGACCTGCCGGAGACGCCGGACACGCGCCTTGCGGCCCTGCCCGAAGGCGCCTTGCCTGACCTGCGCGCGGCGGCCACGCCCCGTGTCGCGGCCCCGATCGGCGACACGGACCGCCTGTCGCGCATCCGCGCCGAATTCGGCGCGGCGATACCGGCGGTCACACGCCCGTGATCCGTTCGCCAAGACAACTATCTTTAGTTTGACCCCACACCTACGGATGCCCAGGGCGTCGACCCCTCTGCGCGCCGCACCGGGGTAAACTCTTTCGATACACAGGTTTGTGAGGGATGCGAATCCGGTCCCTTTGAAGAAAGAAATTTTTCGAAAGCGCATCATGTCGACCCATTGGACCAGCATCTCCGCCGCGACCACGCCCGATCAGGACCTGCGACTTGCCCATCTTCTGGTGGGCGAAAGCCCGGCGATGGCGCGGCTCAAGACGATGATCGCCCGCGTTGCCCCCAGCCCCTTGCCGGTGATGGTGCAGGGCCCGACGGGTGCGGGCAAGGAAGTGGTGACGCAGGCGGTGCACATGCTGTCGGGGCGTCCCGGCCCGCTGGTCGCGGTCAATTGCGCCGCGATCCCGGCCGATCTGCTCGAATCCGAATTGTTCGGGCATGAAAAGGGCGCCTTTACCGGCGCGACCGACCGCCGCCCCGGACGGGTGGAACAGGCGCAGGGCGGCACGCTGTTTCTCGACGAGATCGGCGACATGCCCCCCGCGCTTCAGGCCAAGCTCTTGCGCGTGCTGGAAACGCGCCGCGTGCAGCGTCTTGGTGGCCGCGAGGAGATCGAGGTCGATTTCCGCCTTGTCACCGCGACCCACCGCGATCTGTCGCAAGAGGTCGCCGTGGGCCGGTTCCGTCAGGATCTGTTCTACCGCATCAACGTCATCGGCCTGAGCGTGCCGGGCCTGTCGGATCGGTCCGAGGATATTCCCGCGCTGCTCGACGCGATGCTGGCGCGCTACCGGGTCGAGGCCGGGCCGGGCATGGCCCCGCGCTTTTCCACCGCCGCGCTGCGGCTGTTTTCGGCGCATGTCTGGCCGGGCAATGTGCGCGAACTGCGCAACGTCTTCGACCGCGCGGCGGTGCTGTTTCCCGGCGAGGAGATCGGCGCAGATGACGCGCGCATGTTGATGATGGTGCCGGGCCTGATGGCCACGGACGCCGAGATGCCCCAAGGGCCGCGCAGTGCGCTGCCCGATGCCGATGGCCTGCGCAAGATGCTCGAGGGCGCGCCGTCGCTCCATTTGCGGAGCTATTTGCAGGACATTGAGGTGGCGCTGATCGAGGCGGCGCTCGACCTCAACAAGGGCTGCGTGGCGCAGGCCGCAAGGTCGCTGCGCCTGAAGCGCACGACGATGATCGAAAAGATGAAGAAGCTCTCGATCACCCGTGCCATCGCCTGAACCGGCGTGGCCGGGTCAGCGCTGCGCGTTGAAACTGTCGATCAGGCTGGTCAGATATTCGCCCGTACTGTTGAGCTGGGTGATGACCTTTTCCATCTCGGCGAACCGGGCGCGCATCCGGGCCTCATAGGCGGCGGCCTGTGTACCCAGCGTCTCGATCGCGTCGCCATCTTGGGCGAGCGAGGCCTCCAGCCTGTCTTGCTTGCGGCTGATGACGCCATCGCGCCCGGTCGCCGCGTCGATCCATGTCGACAGCTGCGAGGCAAGGCTGCGCCCGAAATCGATCGTGCTTCGCGTGACGCCCGGCTCGACGGTCAATACGATACCCGACAGCGGGCCGGTGGCGACGCGGTAGCTGGTCTGCCCATCGGCCTCGGCCACGGGGGTCAACGCCACCCCGTTCAGCGTGGCAGCCCCGGTGGCGGGGTCGCGCAGGAATTCGTAACGACCCGGCGTGGCGCCTCTGGCAGGCATTCCATTGATCGCCACACCGGGCCCCGTGCTGGCAAGATTGTCCTGCAGCACGGATCGGAAACGGGACGGGTCGGCGGAAAAAGCCGCCTCGAAAACGGATTTGTCGAGGCTGAGCCGCCCGTCGCGTTCTGTGCGCAGGCCCACATCGGCCAGAAAAATCGGCTGCGGGCCAAAGCCCGACATGCCACCCGCCAGCATCGCGTCGAGTTCGCGCAGGAGCGACATCACGCCCGCGTCGCCCGCCAGCGCACCGGGCTCGGCGCCGTTGCCGCCGCGCGCGGTGACCTGTTGCAGCAGGGATTTCAGCCCGTTGAATTCCTCCACCAGCCCTTCCATCACCGCCAGTGCCGTGCGCGGATCGGTCTCGGCCCGGATGGTGACGGGCGCGGTGGTCACGCCCGACAGGCCCAATGACAGGCCGGGGATCAGGTCGTCGATCTGGTTGGTGGGGCGCAGCACGGCGATGCCGTCCACGGTCAACAGCGCATCCGAGGCGACGCGGCGTTCCACGGGGCGGGGATCGGCGGCGAAATCGAGCGCTGCGATGTCCGGGGCGGCGTCCGCGCTGGCCGCGATGCGCAGACTGCTGGCAGCCCCGGTCTCGGACAAGATGCCCAAGGACCAGCTTCCGTCGCCCACCTCGATCGCGCGGGCGGTGACGCCGGGCAAGCTGCTCAGCGCCTCGGCCAACTGGGTCAGCGTCGCGCCTGCGGGCACGACAAGCTGCGCACCCGATTGGGCGGGGTTGGCGGTGAAGACGGGCGGATCGCCCTGCCAGCGGCCGATGTCGATGGTCAAGGTGCCGCCTCCCAGAACCTGATCGGGGCCGGAAAAGCCGCCAAATTCCAGCACCTGCGATTGCGCAAGGCCCAGGACCTCGATCTCGACCGGGCGGGCGGGCGCAAGGCTTGCGTCGCTCAGCGTGACATCCACAAGACCGGGCGCACTGCTTTTTGCCGACAGCGTATCGATGCCAGCCGCCGCCTGAAGCGTCGCCGTGAGGTCCGACATGCGCGCCGTAACCCGGTCCAGCGCCGAGGCCGACAGGTCCGCACGGTCCATCCGGGCCGTCAAAAGCGCGCGGCGCGGCTCGTAGGTCGCGGCGGCAAGCTGCGAGGACAGGTTGACGAGGTCAAGCCCCGAGCCCCCGGTGTTCAGCTTGCTCAGGATGTCGATGGCCATGGTGGGCAGTCTCCTTGGTGCCGACAACGGCGGGTCGGTCGCGCCTGTTAGCGGTGGGCGCGATCAATAGACGATCTCGATCTCGATCCGCCGGTTCTGCGCCCGCCCCTCGGGGGTGGCGTTGTCGGCGATGGGCGCGCTTTCGCCCCGGCTGGTGGCGGTCATGCGGTCGGGGTCGATGAGGCCCGTGCCCTGAAGTGCGCGCACCACGCTTGAGGCACGCGCCGCCGCCAGCCCCCAATTGTCGCGGAAGGCCGACCCCGCGCCCAGCGGCACATCGTCGGTATGGCCCGTCACCACGATATCGGACGCCTCGCCCATCGCGGAAAAGGCAAGGCGCGACATGATCTCCTGTGCCTCGGGCGTCAGTTCCGCATCGCCCGAGGGGAAAGCGCCGCCTGCGCCCACGGTGACGATCACACGGTCCTCGCGCTGTTCGACGGTCACAAGACCTTGCGCCACCTCTTGCCTCAACGCGACGCGCAATTGCGCCTCGGCCAGCGCCGCGGAGCGTTCGGCGGCACCCGTGGCGTCCTGACCCGCCGTATCGCCCGCGCCCGCGTCCGAGGTACCCAGCGTCTCGGCCAGCGCCTGCATCTGCCCGGCCAGACCCGCGATGCGGATCTCGGCAGGGTCGGCGCCCGTTTCGGCCGCGGCTTGTGACAATGCGGCGGCGGCCTCGGCCATGCTCTGCGACAGCTCTTCGGGGCTGGTATCGGGCGGAAAGCGCAAGGTGACCTCGCCATTTTCCACAGTGGCCTCGAGCAAGCTGTCCTCGGGCAGAGCATCCTGCAGCGCCTCCGCCAAGGCCTGCGCCGCATCGCCCGGGCTGCCGATGCCGTCATCGCCGCCGTCGCCGGTCTCGATCTGCGGATCCTCGGGTTCGGTGGTTTCTTGCGTGATCTCCTCGATCACGGCGGGGTCGGGCGAGGGGCTGAAGCTCTGGCTGATGATGGTGGTGCCCAGCGGCGTTTCCATCACCGGCATCTCGCGCTGGACGCCAAACGCCTCGCGCAGCGAGCCCGAGACCATCTTGAAGCGCGGCTGGTTGAATTCCGCGAAGGACAAGATCAGCACGAAGAACGCCATCAGAAGCGTGGCGATATCGGCGAAGGTCGCCATCCATGCAGGCGCGCCCTTGGGCGGGCACTTGGGGCACTCGGCCTCATCGGCGTCGATGGCCGGGATGGGCAGGGGGACGGGACGCTTGGCCATGGGTGTCGCCTCAGGCCGCCAGCATCTTGGCCTGCATCTTCGGCGGCATGGTGGCGATCATCTGTTCTTGCACGTTGCGCCCGGATTCGCCGCGCGCGATGTTGCGCAGACCCTCAAGCACCATCTCGCGGTAGACCACTTCGTTTGCGGAATAGCCCTCCAGCTTGGTCAGCATCGGGCCGAAGATCACGTTTGCCATGATCGCGCCATACATGGTGGTCAAAAGCGCCACGGCCATGGCCGGGCCGATGGCCTGCGGATCCTCCATCGCGCCCAGCATCTGCACCAGACCGATCAGCGTGCCGATCATCCCCATCGCGGGGGCGATGTCGATCCAGGCCTTGACCGCGCCCTGCTGTTCGGCATGGCGTTCCTTCATCGAGCGGATTTCTTGCTTCATCTGCTTGACCAGTTTCTGCTCGTCGGCGCCATCGACCAGCATCTGCATCCCCTTCTCGAAGAAGCGGTCCGGCACCTCTTGCCCCTCCAGCGCCATCAGCCCGTTCTTGCGGGCGATATCGGACAGCTCGACCATTCGGGCGATCAGGTCTTCGCGCTTCTTGGGCTTGGGCATGAAGGCCTTGGCCATCGCCCCGAAACTGC
Organism: Roseicyclus mahoneyensis; assembly: GCF_003148775.1. Lineage (GTDB taxonomy): Bacteria > Pseudomonadota > Alphaproteobacteria > Rhodobacterales > Rhodobacteraceae > Roseicyclus > Roseicyclus mahoneyensis. Next base: position 41,290 of record NZ_QGGW01000004.1, on the reverse strand, counting down.
CCAAGAACACGCCCATGGGCGTCGTGAACATGACGGCGAAAAAGGTGCCGCCGATCACGATCAGGATCGAAGGGATGTCGACATAGGGTCCGACGCCCCCGGAATAGATCATCGAACCGACGATCATGGCGACGGCCCCGATCAGGCCGACGAGCGAAGCGATGTCCATGGATGGTCTCCGGCAGGGGGATTTCCCATCACAGGAGCAAGTCCCGTGCCAAGCCGGCGCGGCAGGTTCAGCAAGGTGGCGAATTTAATATATTAAAAACATAAGCTTGATCTGTTCTTCCACAGGGATTCTAAACATTTTTCGGCCGTGCCGTTGCAATCTCCGAGCGCTGAGGGCGCCAACCTCTAACCACCGGAGACTGGACCATGACGACGATCAATACCAACATCGGGGCCATCAACGCCCAGGCCAACATGACCCGCATCAACGACGACATGAACGAGTCGATGCTGCGCCTGTCCTCGGGCCTGCGCATCAACGCGGCCAAGGACGACGCGGCCGGCATGGCCATCGCGGAAAAGATGACCTCGCAGATCAAGGGCCTCAACCAGGCCGTGCGCAACGCCACCGACGGCAAGAACCTCGTCGACACGACCGAGGGCGCGCATGTCGAAGTGTCGAACATGCTGCAGCGTCTGCGCGAACTGGCCGTGCAATCCTCGAACGACACCAACACCGCGACCAACCGTAACAACCTGACCTCGGAAGCGCGCCAGCTGATCGCCGAGATCAATTCGGTCGCCGAGAACACCACCTTCAACGGCATGAAGGTTCTCGACGGTTCCTTCACCAACAAGCAGCTCCAGATCGGTGCGGACCGTGGCCAGACCATGACCGTCAACGTCGACAGCGCAGCCGCCACCGCCATCGGCGCCAACGTCGCCCGGTCGCAGTCGGCCGTCACCACCGGCACCGGCCTGACCGACACCGATGACGTGGTCGCAGGCGGCGTCACCATCACGATCACCGGCTATGCGGGTTCCGCCGAAGTCGAGACCACTGCAGGCCAGTCGGCCCGCGACCTCGCCGCTGAAATGAACAAGCTGACCGCCCAGACCGGCGTCGAGGCGACCGCCACGACCGCGGCCAAGCTGTCTGGCTTCACCACCGGCGACACCGTGTCCTTCAAGATCGGCACGACCGCAGCCAATGCCGTCTCCATCGGCGACGTCGCCATCGCGGACTCGACCGACATCCGCGGCCTGCGCGATGCGATCAACGCGGTCTCGGGCCAGACCGGCATCACCGCCGAAATGGCATCGTCCACCGACAATTCGGCCATCGTGCTGCGTGACGCCAATGGCGACGACATCATGCTGACCGATGTGTCCTCGACCACGACCGATTTCAGCATCGACTCGCTCGACGCCGATGGCAAGTCGACGGGCAATGCCGCCGATCTGGGCCAGACCTCCGACTCGGCGGCCGTGACCGGCACCGTGGAAGTCGCCTCGACCAAGTCCTTCACCGTCGCCTCCAGCACGGCCGAGCATTTCGCCAACACCACCGAAGGCTCCGAGCTGGAGTCGGTCGCGGAAATCGACCTGACGACGGCCGATGGCGCGGCCAAGGCGATCGGCGTGATCGACATGGCGCTGCAGAAGATTTCGCAGTCGCGTTCCGATCTCGGTGCCGTCTCCAACCGTCTCGACAGCACGATCTCGAACCTGACCAACATCACGGTCAACGTCGAGGCGGCGCGGTCGGGCGTCATGGATGCCGACTTTGCGAAAGAATCGTCGGCGATGGCACGCGGCAAGATCCTTGCCCAGGCGGCCACCGCGATGCTGGCACAGGCCAATGCGTCCCAGCAAAACGTCCTGAGCCTGCTGCGCGGGTGACGGAAAACTGACACCCAAGGGAAAGCCCGGCGCCCAAGCGCCGGTTTTTTCCGTTTGAAATCAGTGTGTCGAAAGTTGTGGGCGGGTGCTGTCAGACCGCCGCCCTAGGTGTCAAATCGCCGATCTTGTGAGGGGCTAAAATCGCGGGCTTTGGTGTCTTCGAACCCGGAGGATCAGGCATGACTCTACATCTCGCACCCAGAATGGCCCAGCGGCAGTCGCTGGTCATGACCACCCAGCTGCAGCAGGCGATCTGCCTTCTGCAACTTTCCAACCACGATCTGCACGCTTTCATCGAGAAGGCCGCCGAGGAAAATCCCTTCCTCGACGTCGCGGTCTCCAGCCGGCCGGTGCCGTCGCTGCCGATGTCGCGTGGCGCCGCGTCCGAGGATATGGATGATATCGGCAGCCGTCTGGCCGCCCATGACCTGTCGCTTTACGCCCATGTCTCGGCGCAGTTCGACGTCATGTTCCCCGACCCGCGCCGCCGACTGGCCGCCGAACGCTTCCTCGAAGCGCTTGAGCCCAATGGCTGGCTGGGTGAACCGCTGGCTGCGCTGGCCGCGGCCACGGGTCTCGACGAGGCGCAGGCACTGGCGCTGCTCCGCGACGTGCAACAGGTGGAACCTGCGGGCCTTTTCGCGCGCAGCCTTGCGGAATGCCTGGCCTTGCAGGCCGAGGATCGGGGCATGATGACCCCCGTCTTTGCCCGGCTGCTGACCAACCTGCCAATGCTGGCGGCCGCCGATCTGGCCGGCCTGTGCCGCGTGCTTGGCGTGGACATGGACAGCCTCAAGGCCATGTTGCGCCAGTTGCGCGGCCTCAATCCCAAGCCTGGCGCGGATTTCTCGCAAGGCGAGTTGACCGTGCGCGAACCCGACCTGATCGTGACCCGTGGCCCCGAGGGCTGGCGGGTGGACCTCAACCGTTCGACCCTGCCCACCGTGGTGGTGGACGAGGCGGCGGCCGACAGCGTGCGGCGCGCGCGTGACGCGGCGGTCTATGTGGGCGAGCGTCTTTCGCTGGCGCGCTGGCTGCGCCGCGCGATCGAGCACCGCAACCAGACCACGCTGCTGATCGGGGCCGAGATCGTGCGGCGTCAGGCGGCCTTTCTTCAGGGCGGCGCGGCCTATCTGCAGCCGATGACCCTGCGCGAGGTGGCCGATGCGGTCGGCGTGCATGAAAGCACCGTCAGCCGGGTGACCAGCGGGATCATGATGGCCACGCCCCAGGGCACGTTTGGCCTCAAGCGGCTGTTTTCCACCGCGCTGGCCTCGGATGGCGAAGGCTCGGCCTCCTCGGCGGCGGTGCGTCACCGCATCCAGCAGCTGGTGCGCGACGAAGACCCGTCCAACCCGCTGAGCGATGATGCCATCGCCAAGGTCATCAGCGACGAGGGCACGCATCTGGCCCGTCGCACGGTGGCGAAATACCGCGACATGCTCAAGATCGCATCCTCCTTCGAGCGCAAGCGCCGGGCGCGGCTCGCGGCGTAAGCGCCGCGGCCGCTCACGCGTTGCCGGGCAATCCCAGGCCCGAACGGGGCAGGGGCGCATGCAGGTAGCGCGCGCCCGGATGCCAATCGCGGATATGGGCGTGCAGCGCCGTTTCCGAGGCCGCGGCGATCACCCCATCGGATCGCAAACCGCGTGCCAGACGGTCCGCACGCCACAGCGCCGGGCCGGATTTCCAGAAATACACCGCGGCGATCAATTGCAGAACCGCCACGGCGGGCCATCCCAAAGGCACGCCCAGCAGCACCAGCGTCGCCCAGATCGACAACGCCCCCCAAAGGCGGGATTGCAACAGCCACAGCGGCGGCGCGACCAGCGCCATCAAGGGCAAGGCGACCGGCTGCACGTCGTAGCGCCCGTCGGGTGCGCGCAGCACTTCCCAGTTCTGCAGGATTTCGGGATGAATCCGCCCCTTGGGGTTTTCGGGCCGGTCAATCGGCGGCGGTCCGGGTCGCCAGCGGCCGAGGCCGGGCGTATCCGACAGCACCACCCAGACGAGTCCCGCACGCTCCAAGACCAGCGCGGCGGGTCTGCCCGTGGGGCCGACGCGACCGCTCAGCGCGGATGGGTCGGGCGCGATGGGCAGGCCGTTGACCGCGATCAGGCGGTCGCCCGCGCGCAGCCCGATGGCTTGGCCGAAGCGGTTGGGCTCGGAAAGGATCAGGCTGCCCTTTTCGGGCGCTTGAGTTTCGGTCATGGGCTTACGGGTAGCTGAAGGGATTGGATGGCGGCGGCGCAGCCGGGCGCGCCGTGGGCGCGGGGCGCGGGGCAGGGGCGGCGGCGGGTGCCGGTGGCGCGGGCGCGCGGTTGACCACCTCGCCGCCCGTGGCGGGCAGGCCCGTCGCCAGCATCCGCGACAGGGCAAGCTGCAGGTCGGATGCCCCGGCCGTCACCGCCTCCGTGGTCTGCGTGGCATTGGCCGCGATGGCATCGAGCAAGGCCGTCGTTGTCTGCGACTGGACGTTCTGAGCCGTCTCGGCCTGGGCCGTGGCATGCCCGATCAAGTTCTCGATGGCGTTGGCCAGCCCGGCTTCCATTCCGGGGGTGATGGCGGCGGTCTGCGTCTCGAGCGCGCTCAGGCGCTCGGTCATTGCGCCGACATCGGCCAGATGGGTGTCGAGCGTGCCGACGCGGGTGGAAAACACCGCGAGCGCCTCGATCTGGGCCGCGGTTGCGGTGCGCAGGTCGGCCATGGCGCGCAGGTGAAACAGCGCGCCAAGGCCCAGCACGGCGGTCGATCCGACAAGGCAGCCGATCAGCAGCGGGCCGATGCGCCCGGTGCTGCGATCAAGCCGCGCAAGCGCGGTCTCTGCGGCGCTGCGCAGCCCCTGCGCTTCGGTGGCGGCATCGGTGGCGGCCTCGGCCGCCTCGAGGGCGAGGCGGATGCTCTCGGGGGTTTCCGGGGTTGAACCTTGTGTCATCACGCTCTCCGCTCGGTCTGGGTCGCGGCGATGATGCAGGTTGCGTGCCAGATCCTCGGCGCGGCGGAACTATAACGCACGTCATCCTTGCCGTTGATCTGGCAACCGCCGCCATCGCCAGAAGGAAAGCCCATGGAAGATTTCGCCCATATGACCGACGCCCGCATCGACTCCGGCAGACCTGCCGTCTCGATGCCTTGCGCGGCGCCGGTCAGCTCTGCGCCCTTTGCCAAGATCGCCTTGGGCGACCGCGCCTTTCAGGTCTGCGACCGCGACGACATCGAAGGCGCGCTGGCCTTCCGCCCCGAGACCGGCGGCGCATGGCTGTGCCTGTCGCACAGTCTTGAGGACGGCTGGCTCAGGATCGGGGCCGACATCTTGCAATCCGACCCCGACGCGCTGCGCCATTTCCTGACCACCCATGCGGTGCGGCAGACGGGCTGGTACCGGATCGGCGAAGAGATCGTGTTCGACACGCTGGGCACGCCTTGGTCGGTGCGCCGGATGGATGCATCCCACGCGGAAGTGACCTTTGGTGACGAGGCCACGCGCCGGGTCGATCCGTCGGTCGCCACCTCGGATGATCCGCGCGAGCAGGCCATCGAGGTGCTGATCGCGGCCTATCCCGATCTGGGAGAGCGGTTCGGGCCCGAGATCGACCATTGGGCGGTGCGGCTGGCCAGCGGCGGCGTGGTCACGCCGATTTTCTGAACCAGCCGACGACGCGGGCGATCTGAAACCTGAGCGCGCCCGCCCCCGAGGCCACGGCGGTCAGCCACAGGCCTGCCGCGCGCAGCCCTTCGGCTTGCGCGGCGGCATCGGCCAGCGCAAGGCCCGCGCCCGCGAAACACAAGGTGGAGATCATCGCCCCAGTGGTCAGGCGCGTGCGGCTGTCGCTGTCTTGATCGCTGTCTCTGGTCATTTCTTGGGTCCTTTTCGCTGGTCTGTCTCATCGGGCCGTTCGCGCCGACCATTGGCGTCGAAGCGGAGCGTCTCGGGCAGGTCGATCTCGGGCATCGGATCGGCCAGCCCCTGTTCCAGCCGCCAGACATGGGCCAGCACGGTGGCCACGGCGGCATAAAGATCGACGGGAATTTCCTGACCGATGCCGCCTGCGAAATAGAGCGCACGCGCCAGCGGCGGGGCCGAGAGCGTGGGGATCGCGCGGCGCCGCGCCACGCCCCGGATGTCGCGCGCGACCAGATCGCGGCCCATCGCCACGATGATCGGCGCGCCAGGCTGGCCCGGCTCGTAGCGCAGCGCGACGGCGAAATGGGACGGGTTGGTGATAATGGCCGTGGCCTCGGCCGTCTGCGCGACCGAGGCGCGTTCGCCTGCGCGCCGCGCCGCTTGATACTGCAGGCTGCGCATGCGGCCCTTGAGTTCGGGCGAGCCTTCGCTTTCCTTGAATTCCTGTTTCACCTCCTGATGCGACATCTTGAGCGAGGAGGTGTGGCTGTGGATCTGCCACATCAGATCCAGCGCGCCGATAGCGGCCAGAACCAGCGTGAGGCCCGCCAGAACGCGCACCAGCGCCTGTCCGAAGACGGCCATGGCGTCGCCTGTCTGCATGCTGGCCGTGCGGTCGAGCGCGGGCAACATGCCCCAGAGCGCCAGAACGCCGACGCCGATCAGAAGCGCGACCTTGAGGATCGCCTTGGCCAATTCCACCGCCGATTGCACCGAAACCATGCGCTTGAGCCCGGAAAGCGGGTCGAGCTTGTTCCATTTCGGGCCGATCGCCTTGGGTGAAAACGCGATGCCGCCGATCGACAGTTGCGTGCCGATGGCGATGGCGACAAAGGGCAGGCCCACGATCAGACCGGCCGCGACCACCGTCCACAGCGCTTCGCCCAGTCGCGTGATGGCCAGCGCGTCCAGATCGGGGCCGGGCGCCAGCGTCAGGCCCCGCCCCCAAAGCGCGGGCAGATCCACCAACGCACCGCGCCCTACGGTCAGGGCCAGTGTGGCCAGCGCCAGCGCGGTGAACACATACATCTCGCGCGACGACAGCACGCGGCCTTCCTCGCGGGCATCGTCGAGTTTCTTTTGCGTCGGGTCTTCTGTCTTTTCCTGTCCGTCTTCACCCTCAGCCATCGCTGACGCCCCCGCCGATCAGGAAGCTGGCCATCAGGTCGAGCGCGCGCGGAAACAGCGACGCCATCGCATGGCCGAGCGAGGGGACGGTCAGGAACAACAGGCCGATGGCGGTGGTCAGCATCAAGGGAAAGCCAAAGGAAAACAGGTTCATCTGCGGCGCGGACCGGGTGATGACCCCGATGATGATGTTCACGATCAGCAAAATCGACACGACGGGCAGCATCAGGGCCGCCGCCGTCTCGAACAAAAGGCCCGCAGCACTCATCCCTGCGCCGGTCAGTGCGCCGGGCGCGATCGTGCCGCCGGGCGGGATGACGGCGTAGCTTTGGATCACGAGGCGGATCGCGGCCAGATGGCCGTCCTCGGCCAGAAAAAGGCCCAACAAAAGCAGGAACAAAAGCTGCGCCACCACGGGCGATTGCCCGCCGGTGTTGGGGTCCATCTGCGCGGCAAAGGACAGGCCCGCGGTCGCCGCGATCCAGTCGCCGGCCATGGTGGCGGCCGAGAACAGGATCTGCAAGACAAGGCCCGCAGCCAGCCCCAGCGCCAGTTCGACCGCGATCATCGGCACCACGCTCAGGCTGGCCAGCACCTCGGGCGCGGGCATCTCGACGGTGGTGACAACCGGAATGGTCAGGACAACGGCGATGATGATGCGCACCGGCAGGGGCACGAAGCGGGCGGCAAACAGCGGGGCTGCGATGACGAAGGCCCCGATCCTGAGCATGGCGAACAGGCCCTGCAGCAAGGCACCCGTCACCTCGGCAAGCGCAAGACCGGGCAAGGCTGTTGCGGCGGTTTCCATCCCCTTACCGGATCGTTGCGATGGCGTCGAAGATGTAGGTGAAATAATCGGTCATCACCCCCAGCATGAAGCCCGACATCAGCGCCATGGTGGTCAGCACGATACCCAGTTTCGGCACGAAGCTCAGCGTGGCCTCGTTGATCGAGGTGGCCGCCTGCAAGATGCCGATCATCAGACCCACGGCCAGCGCCACGCCCAGCACGGGGCCTGCGGTCAAGATGATGTTCCAAAACGCCAGCCGCAGATGGTCGATGTTCGCGTCGAAATCCATATCCGCTACCCCATCACGAAGCTGGCGGCGATCGAGCCCATGGTCAGCGCCCAGCCATCGACCAGCACGAAGAGCAAAAGCTTGAAGGGCAGCGAGACGATCACGGGCGACAGCATCATCATGCCAAGCGCCATCAGGATCGAGGCGATCACCATGTCGATCACCAAAAAGGGCAGGAACAGCAAAAAGCCGATCTGGAAGGCGGTTTTCAGCTCGGATGTCATGAAGGCGGGCAGCAGGATCGATAGCGGCACGTCGGCCTCGGTCTCGAAGCCCTCGTGGCCCGCGAGATCGGCAAACATCATCAGATCGGCCTCGCGCGTGTTGGCGAGCATGAAGCGGGTGATGATCACGCGCGCCTCCTCCAGCGCGGGTTCGGCGGCAATTTCGCCATCCAGATAGGGCGCAAGCGCGCGGTCGTTGATCTGGGTCAGGACGGGCTGCATCACGAAAAAGGTCAAGAACAGCGCAATGGCGATTAGCACCTGATTGGGCGGCGTCGATTGCGTGCCAAGCGCTTGCCGCAGGATCGACAGCACGATGATGATGCGGGTAAAGGCGGACATGCCCAGCACGATGGAGGGCAGCACCGTCAGCGCGGTCATCAGCGCCAGAACCTGGAAGGACAGCGAATAGGTGGTCGCGCCCTCGGCCTCGGTCAGGGTCAGGGCGGGCAGGGCGGCCTGGGCGGCGGCGGCATCCACGCCCAGCAGCAGCGCGATGGCGGCAAGGGGAATGAGACGTATCATGCCGCATCCTCTGCGCCGCGGTTGGCCACCGGCCCAAGGTCGAGCATCTGGCCGCCGCCGCGACGGCTGCCTATCACAAGGACCATGCGGCCTTCGGCTTCCAGCAGCAGGGCGCGCCCCTCGGGGCCAAGCGTCAGCGCTTCGCGCAGATGCAGGCGGCGATTGCCTGAAAGGCGCTTGGACAGGCCCGTCTTGTTGCGCTGCACAAGCGCCCAGACGCCGATCAGCGCGGCCATGAACAGGCCCACGATCAGCAGACGGTCAGGGGTCAGTTGGTCCATGGGCAAGGGTGCTCCGCTTCAGGGTCAGTGACCTGAACGGGGCAGGAATCGTGCCAAGGACCTGGTGGGGCCGCCCGATTGCCGCGGGCGCGCTGGAAGAGGGGGCTCTGCCCCCGTCGCGCAGGCGCGCCTCCCCCGGGATATTTGGGAAACAGAGAAGTGGGGGCGCCTGCGCCTGTGGGGAGGGCGGTCGTGGCCCGGGTTCAGATGCTTTCGGCGCGCGTGCGCGGGTCGACGATGTCGCCAAATCGGATGCCGAAACGCTCGCCCACCACCACCACCTCGCCGGTTGCGATCTGGGTGCCGTTCACCAAGATGTCGAGCGGGTCGCCCGCCATGCGGTCAAGCTCCACCACCGCGCCCTCGCTCAGGCGCAAAAGGTCCTCGATGGTGATCTGGGTGCGGCCGACCTCGACGGTCATGCGCACCTTGACGCTGGCGAGCATGCCCAGCCCTTTGGCGCTTGCGCTCACCTGCGGATCAGAGGGCTCGGGGGCCGGGGTCGTTGCGGTCATTGCGGTCTCTCCTTGGGTGAGCAAAAGGGGTCAGCGGCGCAGGCGCCGGGTCAGGTTGATGGCGGCATGGCCGGACTGGCTGCCGATGTCGCCTGCGAAATAGGGCTTGTCCTCCACCAGCAGCACGGGCGCGGGCGACAGGTCGACCGGCACCACATGGCCGGGCGTCAGACGGTCGAGCGCGGCCAAGGGAACGCTGGGTTCGGCCAGCCGCGCGGTCACGGTCAGCGGCACCGCCATCACCGCGCGGTGCAGCCTCTCGCGCCAGGTGATGTCGTCGTCGATCACGTCGGACTGCATCCGCGAGCGCAACTGGGCTGCCAGCGGCTTGAGCGCCTGCAACGGGTAGAGGATGTCGAGGTTGGCGGGGTCCGCGTCGGGCAGCTGGATGATGAAGGAGCAGTTGACCACAAGGTCCTTGCCTTCGACGAAGGTGGCGAACTGCAGGTTCTCTTCCTGGCTTGCCACCTGAAAGGTGAGGGGCGAGAGATCGCGCCACGCCGCCTCCAGCGCACGGTTCAGACCCTCGGTCACCAGTTCGATCACCCGGGCCTCGGTCGCGGTAAATTCGTTGCGCCGGTTGGGCAGGTTGCGGATCGCACCGCCGTAATAGGCATCGGTCAGAAGCGACACGAAATCGGGGTGCAGCGTGATCATGGAGGTGCCGCGCAGGGGCTCGATCCGGCTGATCGTGAGGCTGGTGAAATTGTCCAGCTCGTCGGAATACTGCGCGAAGGTCTTGATTTCCGGCGGAAAACTGGAGATCCGCGGATGCATGCGCAAGAATGGCAGGAACACCGGCCGCGCAAGGCGGCAGAAGCGTTCGTTGATCATGCGCAGCCCGTAGTAATCGCCCAGCATCGCGCGGTTGTCGGAGCCGAAGCGGTAGGGTTTCGCCTCGGTCGTTTCGGCGCCGCTGTCGCCGTCAAGATCGCGCAACCCGTCGACAAGGGCCGCGACCTCGAAGGAAGAAAGCTTGTGTGTGCTTGCCATGGTGGCCGGGCCCTATTGCAGAACGAAGGAGGGGAAGAAGACGTCTTCGACGCCGCCGAAGCCTTCGAGACGGGTGAGCCGCGCGTTGATCGCCTCGGCCAGCGCCGTGGCCAGCGCCGCGCGCCCCTCGGCGCCCGCGACGCCCTCTTCGGGAAAGCCCGAGATCACGGCCAGCATATCGGAGCGGATCGCCATGGCGTGGCGTTCGATATTTGCGATGACCTGCGCGTCGTATTGGGTCGATACACCGACCTGCACCTGCAGGAAGCGGCGCGATCCGGCGAGGTTCGTGGTCAGCGCGTCGGGGAATTCATAGTAGCTGGTCAGGAAGGGGCTTTCCTCGGGGCTGGGGCGCGGCACGCGCTCGGGCGTGACCTCGCCTGCGGCCTCGGGGCCTGAGGCGGAAGAGAGCATTGGAACGGCCCCTTGGTCGATCAGGCGCAGCACCTCTTCGGCGGGCGAGAGACCGCCACCGGCATGGAACATGCCCGCGGCAAAGCCCCCCGCGCCAAGGCCAGCACCCGCGACAAGCAGGGCAACGCCGCGAAGCAGGCGGCCGAGGAAGCCACGGCGGGGCGGGGTGACAGTCTGGTCGGTCATGGTCGGGTCATCCTCAGGCGATCAGGTCGATCCGGCGGTCGCGTGGCGCGCCTCCGGCTTGTGGGGGGGGGGCGGTGGCGTCGGGCCGGGCTTGGCCTGGCTGCGCGTGGGTATCGGTCGCGCGCTCGCGGCCAGATTGGCCGTTCTGGCCGCCGGTGCCCGCGCTGTGCTGGCCAAGGTCCAGCCCCGCGCGCGCCAGCGCCTCGGCCAGCCGGTGCTGGCTGTCGGTGAACAGCCGCGCGGCCTCGGGCGTCTGGGTGACGATGGCGACATGGGCGGTGCCGTCCGTCACCTCGAGCCGCAAGGTGACATGGCCAAGCGCCTCGGGGTCGAGGCGGATTTCCATCACACCGCCATTGCCGAAGCTGCGCAGGCTGGCCGTGGCGGCCAGTTCGGCGGCCAGATCCAGCGGCCAGTCGGCGCTTGCCATGGGGATCACGGGCGCGGCGGCGGGGGCGGCGTTGCCTGTGGTCTGGGTGGGCGCGGGGGCGGGCGCGTGGGAAATGGAAACTGTGACCGGTCGGGGCGTCTCGGCCTGGAGCGGGGCCTCCGGCGGGAAGGCGGGGGCGGGTTCGGGCTTGCCGGACATGGCCTCCGGCTCCGGGGTCATCCGCAGCGGCGCCGCGTCGGGGCGAGGAGCCGTCCGGCCCGGACCCGTGGCATCGCCGAGCGCGCCGGTTTTGTCGATGTCGGTCTTGTCTGCGACTGTCTTGCCGGTCGCGGTGGTCTCGGTCGCCATGATCGCCCCGCCAGACGCGGTGGCCGGATCTGGCGGGGTGACGGGTGGTTCCGCCATGCCGGGTTGGCCAAGGTCGGTCAGCCCGGCCTGATCGCCCTCTGGCGTGACGTCCGTCGCCGCGGGCGCGTCCCCGGTCCATGACTGCGGCGCCTCGGGCAACTGCGGTTGCACTACGGCAGGCGTGCCGGGCGGATCGGAAGGTGTCTTGTCCTCCGTCGTGGCAACCGTCTCCCCGGTCGGGGTGTCGGGCAGGACTTCGGCTTGGGCCTCCGCCTCCGATGATTGGGGCATGCCGTCTTGTGGTGCGGTCACGGGCACGGGCCGCAGCAACTGCGCAAGAACATCGGGAACGGTGTCGGACGCCGCGCCCTCGACCTCGGCCTCGGCCTTGGTGCCGGGCTGGTCGCTTGGCACGGCAGGCGCACCCGGCAGGTCGACAGCGGGCGGCAGGTCGAGCAGCAGGGCAAAGGATTGCGGCTGCCCCGGTCCCGCACCCGGCTGCACCGGCGCCGCAAGATCGCCCACACCCGCGAGAGGGGCGTGGGGGACGGTGCCAGGATCGAGAAGGGGCATCGGGGTCATGGTCTGGACGGGTCCGGGTTGGGCTGCGACGCAGGCGGTGTTGCAAGGGCGATGCCAAGCCGTGTCACGACCGGCGGCCCTGTTCCGTGCGGGCGATCTCGGCCCGGGTTTCGCGGGCGGCCATGGCCGAGCGGCGGGCGTGCTCGGCGCGGTCCTCGTGCAGGCGCAGGGTGGCGGTGGCGGCCGCCATGCGGGTCTGTTCGGCCTGCGCCTCGGCCTGGGCCTCGGAGGCCCGGTCTTGGCTTTTTCCCAGTTCGGCCTGAAGCGCGTTGCCCAGCCACAACGCGCTGGCCAGCGCACCGACCGTGCCGCCCGCAAGGCCCGCGCCGCGCGCCGTCAGCAGACCCGCGATTCGCTCGGCCATGGCCGTCGCATCGGCCGCACCGGCCCGGGCTGAGACCAGCGCGCGGGCGCGCAGGGCAAGATCGCGGCGCGCGCGCAGCGCCATCAGGCGGGCGCGATGCTCGGGTGTGCTCATGGGGTGGCTGTGAGCGAAAGAAGCGCGGTGCGCGCGTCTTGCAAGGGCGCGGCCTCGTGCCGGTCCTGCCCGATGAAGGCGGTGATCGCGGGCCAGACGCGGATCGCCTCGTCCAGTTCGATGTCCTGACCGGGCACATAGGCGCCCATCAGCATCATGTCGCGGTTTTCCAGATAAAGCGCGATCAGGCGGCGGAGGCGGCGCGCGGCGGCGTCATGGGCGGGGTCGACGATGTCGTTCATCACCCGGCTGACCGATTGCGGCAGGTCGATGGCCGGGAAGATGCCCATCTGCGCCTGCGCGCGCGACAAGACGATGTGACCATCCAGAATGGCGCGCGCGGTGTCGACCACGGGGTCGCTCGTGTCATCGCCATCGGCGAGCACGGTGTAGAAGGCGGTGATCGACCCCTCGCCGGCCAGACCGGGGCCAGCGCGTTCGATCAGCGTGGGCAACAGCGACACGACCGAGGGTGGATAGCCCCGCGATGTGGGCTGTTCGCCCAGTGCCAGCCCGATCTCGCGCCGCGCATGGGCCACGCGGGTGAGCGAGTCGAGGATCAGCATGACGCGCTTGCCCTTGGCGCGGAAGTATTCGGCGATGGCGGTGGCGCGGTTGGCGGCGCGGATGCGCAACAAGGGCGAGCGGTCGGCGGGGACGGCGACAACGACGGTCTTGTACGCCGATCCGCCCTTCATCACCTGTCCGACAAAGGCGCCGACCTCTCGCGCGCGTTCGCCGATCAGGCCCACGACGACGACATCGGCCTCGGTGTTGCGGGTCAGCATCTCGATCAGGACCGATTTGCCGACGCCCGAGCCCGCCACGATTCCGACGCGCTGGCCAAGGCCCACGGTCAGCGCGGCGTTGATCAGGCGCACGCCCACATCCAGAGCCTCGGCCACGGGCTGGCGGGCGAGCGGGTTTACGACATGGCCCGCAAGTGGCCACGGATCGGGGCAGTCGGGGTCAGGGCGGCCATCCAGCGGCGCGCCTTGCGCGTCGATCACCCGGCCCAGCAAGCCTTCGCCCATCTGCGCGTGGTGTCCACCGGGCATGCGGCGGACCATGGCGCCCACCGTGATGCGCGAGCCGGGCTGTTCGAGGAACAAGAGGTTGCGCCCCTCGGCAAAGCCCACGACCTCGCCCAGCACATGGCCGCCATCCTCGGTCTCGATGCGGGCGAGCGTGCCGGGGCTGGCGGGAAAGCCCGCGCATTCGAGGATCAGGCCGTCATAGCGCAGCACGCGCCCCGACATGGTGGGGCGTTCGGGCGGGGCGATTCGGCCCGTCAGCGTGACGATGCGGTCGAGGACAGGGCTCATCGCGGGCTGCCTGCGAGGATGTCCTCGATCACGATATCGCCCATGCGGATCACCGCGTCGCCGCGCGCAAGGCTTGCGTCGGCGACAAAGCGGCCAGCGGGCGCGTCGGGTTCCAGCGCCGCCAGATCGGCGGGGTTGAGCGTGATTTGGGCCATGGCCCCCGTGCGGGCGATGCGGGCGGCCAGCGCCTCGATCCTTGCGCGGAAAGGGGCGGGGTTGGCGTCGATCGCCATGCCCGCCCGGTCGGCGGCAAGCCGCAAGACCGCGGCCTCGACCGCCGCAAACAGGCTTGCAACCGCCGCCTCGGAGGCATCGGCCAGACTGTCGGCTGCGCTCAGAAGGGCGCTGCGCGCCTCCGTCAGGTCGCGGGCGGCTCTGGCCATCGCTTCGGCATGGCCTCGGGCATGGCCGTCGGCAAGGGCGGCGTCGATCAGCGCCTCGGCCTCGGCGCGACCTTCGGCGCGGGCCTCGGCGCGCAGGGCGTCGAGGTCGATCGCGGGCGGAGTCGGGGCAGGGTGAAACCCCGCATCGGGGGTTTGCGGGGGCAGGTCTGCGCGCGGCGCTGCCGCGACCGGCGCCGGGGCGGCCTGAAAGCCGGGTGTGCCGGCCCCGACTTGCGCAGGCAGCGCGGGGGTGGCGCGAAAGGCCCCGCCCTCGCGGATCAGGCGCATGATCTCGGCATGGTCGATGGCTTCGGGGGAAAGGTCTTGCATGGGTCAGCCTCAGACCATCTTCTCGCCGCCGCGACCGGCCAGCGTGATCTTGTCCTCGTCGGCCATGCGGCGCGCGATGGCGATGATCTGTTTTTGCGCCTCTTGCACCACGCTGAGACGCACCGGGCCAAGCGCTTCCATCTCGTCGCGGATATTTGCGGCGGCGCGTGCCGACACGCAGGACAAAAGCCTGTCGCGCACCGCTTCGTCCGCGCCCTTCAGTGCCAGCACCAGCTGTTCGGTGTCGATCTCGCGCAGAAGCGTCTGCAGCGCGCGGTCGTCGGATTTCACGAGGTTCTCGAAGACGAACATGTTGTCCTGCAACGCCTCCATCAGAACCTTGTCTTCCTTGCGGATGTCGCGCAGCACGCGGCTTTCCATGTCCTGACGGGTGAAGTTGAGGATGCGGGCGGCGGCCTTGATGCCGCCGATCTGGCTGGAGCGCAGCGTGGTGTTGGCGTTGAACTTGCGCTGCATCACGTCCTCGAGGTCGCGCAGCGCCTCGGGCTGGACTGTGGTCAGCTGCGCGATGCGCTGGACGATCTCGGGCTGGATCTCTTCGGGCAGCAGGCGCAGCACTTCGGCGGCCTGCGCGGGATCAAGGGCGGCCACGACCAGTGCCACGATCTGCGGATGCTCGTCATGGATCAACTCGGCAATCGAGGAGGCATCCATCCAGTCGAGGATCTCGATCGGGCGGTCGCTGGAGGCGGGCGTGATCCGGCTGAGGACAGATTGCGCCTTGGTGCTGCCAAGGGCATCGTTGAGGATCGTGCGCACGAACTGGCTGGCGCCGACGCCAAGGCCCGACTGGGTGCGCAGACGTTCGAACACCTCTTCCAGCACGGCATTGACGGTGGCGTGGCTGACGCCCGACAGGCCATACATCGCCCCGCCCAAGGCCTGCACTTCGGACGGAGAGAGGGATTTGAGGATCTCCGACGCGACCTCTTCGCCAAAGAGCATCATCAAGATCGCGGCCTTGTCGACCGGCGACAGGTTGGCAGCGGCGCTGACGCGCGGCTGGCCGGGCAGGGTGCCGTTTTGCGGGACGCGGGTCAGGGCGGTCATGTGCGGCGCGCCTCGGTTTCACTGAGCATGCCCGAGATGACCGAGGCGATGCGGCCCGCCTCGGCACGGCCCAGCAGGCGCAGCGCGGTCACCTTTTCCTCGTAGCTCAGTTGCGGCTCGGCCTCATAGGGCGTGCCCTCCGGGTCGCCCGACAGGCGCGCGCGCAGGGCCGAGAGGGATTCGCCCTGACCCACCTCGATGGCATCGCCAAAGCCCACCGGCGCAAGGCCCGGCATCGCGCTGGCCAGGGGCGCCTGCGGCAAAAGCCGCGACAGGAGCGGGCGCACGACACCCAGCACCACGATGGCCAGGATCGCAAGCTGCGCCAGCGTGCGGCCGAGGCCCGGAAGCCAATCGGATTCGGCCAGCGACGGGGCGGCCATCAGGTCCTCGACCGGCATGAAGGCCGCGGACGAGACGGTGACAAGATCGCCGCGGGTGTCGTCAAAGCCAATGGCGGTGCGGGTCAGCGTCTCGACCATCTCGATCAGGCCAGCGGCGGGCACGGCTTCGCCCTCGGGGGCGTCGGGGGTGCGCAAAAGGACGGCGGCATTGATCCGGGTCACCGTGGGCACGACCATCATGCGGGTTTCCACCTGACGGCTGACCTCGTAGTTGCGCACGAAGCTGGTGCTGCTGCTGCCGGTGGGGCCGGCCTCCGCGTCGGGGTCGGCATTGGCATCGACAAGATCGGCGGCGGGCGGTGGGCTGTTGGCCACGGCGCCGGGAATGCCCATGGCCGGGCCTGCGCTGTTGCCGTCAAAGCTGCCCTGTTCGCTGCGCAGCGCGGTGGCGTCAGGGCTGAAATCCTCGCGCATCACTTCGGAGCGGGTGAAATCCATGTCGAGTGTCACCTCGACGGCGGCATTGCCGGTGCCCACGATGGGCGTGACAAGGGCCAGAATGCGCTCGCGCAGCATCTGTTCCATCTCGCGGCGCTGGCGCATCTGGGCCGAGCCCTCTTCGGCCATGGCGTCGCCGCCCTCGGGCGTGGACAAAAGCCGCCCGGACTGGTCGACGACCGAGACCGCATCGGGCCCCATCTCGGGCACCGCACCCGCGACAAGGCCGATGATGGCGCGCACCTGTGCGGCGCTCAGGCTCTGGCCGGTGCCAAGCTGCAAGACGACGGACGCCGAGGCCTCTTCTCGGTCGCGCAAAAAGGCGCTGCGTTCTGGCAGGGCCAGATGCACGCGGGCGGCGCGCACGGGCTGCAGTTCGGCGATGGAGCGGGCAAGGTCCAGCTCCAGCATCCGCCTGAGCCGCGCCGCCTCGACCGAGCGCGAAGTGCCCAGCGGCATGTCGGTGATCGCGGCCATGCCGTCGGGCGTGCCCTGCGGCAGACCCTCGGCGGCCAGCGCCATGCGGGCGCGGTGGTATTCGGCGGAGGCCACGGTCAGCGCGCCGGTGGACGGGTCGAGGCGCGCGTCGAAGCCTTGGGCCTGCAACAGTTCCATCGCGCGGGCCTTTTCGCCTTCGGGCAGGCCGTTTTGCAGCGAGATGCGATCTGCGGGGCTGAGCGCGAGGTAGACCATCAGGCCCAACGCCACCACCGTCAGCACCGCGATGGCGGGCAGCGCACGGCGCAGGGCGGGTTGGGTGATCAGCCGGTCGGCCTGCATCATCATGGCCCGCGCGCGGGCGGGCAGGCCACCTGCGGCGCCGCCGGGCACGAGGGATGCGGTCTGGGGTTCCATCAAGATCGTCCTTGCTGTCGTCAGGGCTGTCGGTGGGGCCGGGTCCGGGTCAGACCGGCATGTTCATGATGTCGCGGTAGGCGCCGAGCGCCTTGTTGCGGACCTGCAGCGTCATCTCGAACCCCAGCGATGAGACCTGCTGCTGCACCATGACAGCGGCCAGATCGTCGGTGCGGCCCAGTTCGAAATCGCTGGCCATCCGGCTGGCCTGGTTCTGTTCGCGCGCGACCTGTTGCAGCGCATCGCCGATGCGTTCGGAAAACCCCGTGCCCTGATCGGCCGTGGCCGTGGAAGGGCGCTGAACCTGCGGGGATTGCGCGGCGGCAAGAACGCTCTGGGAGCCGGTGACGCCTGAGATCGACATGGGCTGCCGTCCCGTCAGGCGGCCAGCCGTGCGGCCAGCACGGCGGTGGACCGGCGGGCGCTCAGCATGATGTGTTCGGGGCCGATGCGGCCACCCTCGGCCAGCACGATGGCGCGCTGCATGACGTTTTCCAGCTCGCGCACATTGCCCGGCCAGGCGTGGTCGGCCAGCAGGTCGCAGGTTTCGGGCGAGAGCAGCGGCAGCGCCGTGCCGGTGATCGCATGGCGGCGCAGCAGGGATTGGGCCAGAACGGGGATGTCTTGTGGCCGGTCGGCCAGCGCCATGGTGTCGAGCGGAAAGACGTTGAGACGGTAGAGCAGGTCTTCGCGGAAGCGGCCTTCGCGCACCTCAAGCTCCATGTCGCGGTTCGAGGTGGCGATGACGCGGATGTCGACGGCGACCTCCTTGGTGCTGCCAAGCGGCGTCACGACGCGTTCTTGCAGCACGCGCAAAAGCTTGGCCTGAAGACCCAGCGGCATTTCCGAGATTTCATCGAGCAGCAGCGTGCCGCCGTCGGCCGCGCGCAAGATGCCGACATTGGCGGCCTGCGCGCCGGTGAACGATCCCTTTTCATGACCGAAGAGGATCGCCTCCAGCATGTTTTCGGGGATGGCGGCGCAGTTGATGGCGACAAAGGGCTTGGCCGCGCGGGGGGATCGCGCGTGGATCTGGCGCGCCAGAACCTCTTTGCCGGACCCGGTGGGGCCGTTGATGAAGACGCTGACGTCAAAGCGGGCGACGCGGG
Source organism: Roseicyclus mahoneyensis (assembly GCF_003148775.1). Lineage (GTDB taxonomy): Bacteria > Pseudomonadota > Alphaproteobacteria > Rhodobacterales > Rhodobacteraceae > Roseicyclus > Roseicyclus mahoneyensis. Next base: position 22,476 of record NZ_QGGW01000004.1, on the reverse strand, counting down.
CGGCCATGTCGATCAGCGCGCCCGTGGCGGGGTCGGCGGCGGCCATGTCGGAGAGGGGGGACGCGATCAGGTCAACCAGCGCCATCAGCGCGCCGTCGCGCAGCGGATCGGCGGGGCCTGCGGGCAGGGTGACCCTTAGCAGGCGGCCGCCCAGATCCTCGGTCACGGTGAAGGCGTCGCCATCGGCCACGCTGACGATGCGGGTCGCGCCCAGTGCCTTGGCGGCCTCGACCAGCCCACGGGTACCGCCCATCGCGACGTCGGTCGCGGCACCGCAGATCATGGTGACCGCACCCTTGCCATCCTCGCCCAGCGTGTCGCGGGTGACGGAAAACCGGCGGCGCGCCAGCAGGTCGGCAAGGCCCGTGGCGCGCGGCAGGTCGGCGTCGATCATGTGCAGCTTGGTCATGGCGAAATCCCCTTGTCTGGTCGCAATGGGATAAGCAGGGATCGTGCCAGCTCGCGTGAATTCATTTTATAACATGAAAACAATGATCTGAAGTATGGCCTTTCGGCTTGTGGGTCGGCGGCGTCGATTTTCCGGCGGCTTCCCCGGCCCAGCGCCGTCGCTGTCGGAAAGCCGACGGACCCATGGTTGTGGGCCGCTATCCACCCGCTGACGCACGATGCCCAACTGGCCCGCGCGGATTATCGAAAGACAAAATAGTCGCAAAAGATATGACCCGCTTTCGGGGTCCGCCCCTCAACAATCCCCGCATGACGCCGTTCTTGCCCAAGATCATTCCCGACACGGCAGGCAGTCCATGTTGTCCAAGACATATCATCTCAAGTTCCCGAGCCTCGATGCCGCACAGATCGCGGCGCCCTTCGTCACCGAGACGCTGGGGGCGGCCATTCCCGAATGCCACCTGTCCGGGCTGACCGTCCTGATCAGCAAGGAGGGCGATATCTCGGTCAATCTGTTTTTCCCCTCGGTCGCCGATCTCAAGACCTTCGAGAAAAAGCACGGGGGGTTCGTCGACATGATGAAGAAGACCTTCTTGTTCCGCAGCACCGGCTTTGACGGGGTCTGCATTTTCAATTTCGACGCCAGCTCCGACAGCGCGGCCTGATCCCTCAAGGGTCCGGTCCGGGCATTCGGACATGGCATGCAGGTTGCACAATCGCTCTTGCCCCCGCGGCGCGACTGGACGGGCAGGGGCCTAAGGGCGGCGCAGCTTTGAGCCCGCAAACATGAGGACGAACGCATGACAGCCGAGGTCGATACCGAGGCGAGAGCAGCAGCCGGGGGCGCGCTATTGCGCGTCTCGTCCGACAAGATCGGGCGGCTGATGGATCTTGTGGGCGAGCTGTCGCTGTCGGTTGCCGAAACGGTGGGCTCCGCAGATCTGGCGGGCCTTGACCTGACCGATTTCGAGGCCGCGGCTCATCGTCTGTCGATGATCGTGCGCGAGGTTCAGGATGCCGCGACCGAATTGCGGCTGGTGCCCGTGGCCGAGGTGTTCCGCCGCCTCAAGCGCACGATCCGCGAGCTGGAACGCGAGACCGGCAAGAGCTTTGATCTGGTGATCGAGGGTGAAGAGACCGCCATCGACAAACTGGTGGCCGACCGTCTTTACGATCCGCTTTTGCATGTCGTGCGCAATTCCGCCGATCACGGCATCGAGCCGCCCGAGGATCGCCGCGCCGCCGGCAAACCCGAGAAGGGCCGTATCCTTTTGGCCGCAGCCCAGGTGGGCAGCGAGGTGCGCATCCGTGTGGCCGATGACGGGCGCGGGCTGTCGCGGGAGAAGATCCTGAAAAAGGCCCGAGAGCGCGGCTTTTTCGGCCCCGAGGAAGAACCGGAGCCCGCGCAACTGTGGAAGATGATCTTCGAGCCCGGCTTTTCCACCGCCGAGGCCGTCACCACCCTGTCGGGGCGGGGCGTCGGCATGGACGTGCTCAACACCACGATGAAGGATCTGCGCGGCCGCATCGCCGTGGACAGCGCCGAGGCGCAGGGCACGACCGTGTCGCTGCACATCCCGGTGTCGCTCGCGTTCCTCGACAGCATCTTGCTGAGGCTCGGGCGGCAGCTGTTCACCGTTCCGGTCGAGGACATCTCGGAAATCGTCAAGCCTGCCGCCGCCGACCTGATCCGCGTCTCGGCGCGGGGCGGGCAGGAAATGCTGCAACTGCGCGGCGTTTTGGTGCCGGTCTGCCGGTTGGAAACCTTTTACCGGGGCCTGCCGCCGGCGGACAAGCCGCTGTCGGACATGGTGGCCATCGTCTTCAACACCGCCGCAGGCCCGATCGCGGTGCCGATCGACGAGGTGATGGACCGCCAGCAGGTCGTGATGAAGCCCCTGTCGGGCGCGTTGGCGCAAGTGCGGGCAAGCTGGGGCTGCGCGCTACTGGCCTCGGGCGAGGTCGCCATCGTGCTGGATTGCGAGCGTCTGGCCGCGGAGGCGCTCAGATGATCCTCGAGCCCTTCTTGCCGATATCGCCTGACCCGGTGCGCGAGGCGCGCGCGCTGGAAGAGGTGCGCGGCTGGCTCAGCGCGCGCTGCGGCATGTCCTATCCCGAACACAAGGATGCGCTTTTGCAGCAACGCCTGTCGCGGGTGATGCGCAGCTTTGCGCTCGACAGCATCGACACGCTGGCGCGCGCCATGTTCACCGAAGCCCGCACCGATGTGCAGCTTGCGGTGATGCATGCCGCCTCGACCAATCACACCTATTTCTTCCGCGAACCCGAGGTGCTGCAAGGCTTCGTCGACACCGTCCTGCCCGAGATCGCGCAGCAGCGGCCGATGCGGATCTGGAGCGCCGCCGCCTCGACCGGTGATGAGGCCTATACCATCGCCATCTTGATCGCCGAACGGCTGGGGATGGAGGCGCTGGAGCGGGTGCAGATCCTTGGCACCGACATCAGCGCGCCGGTGGTGGAACGCGCCGAGCTGGGCGTTTTCCCCGCGCGCCAGTTCACCCAGACAAGCCCGGCGCTGCTGCAGCGCTATTTCACGCCCACGGGCATCGATCAGTATCAGGTGCGCGACCCGCTGCGGGCCGCCTGCACCTTTCGCCGCATGAACCTCAAGGCGCGGTCCTATCCCTTCACCAAGCCTTTCCACGCCGTCTTTTGCCGCAACATCTTGTATTATTTCGACCGGGCCGACCAATTGGCCACGCTCGAGGCGATCCATGACGCGACCGAACCGGGCGGCTGGCTGATCACCTCGGTGACGGAATCGATCCGTGATCTGGGCAGCCGCTGGCAGCCCGTGGCGACCGGCATCTATCGCAAGGTGCTGTCATGATGACCGGCCCCACGGATTTCAGCGTCCTGATCGTGGACGACAGCGCCGTGTTCCGCCGCGTTCTGTCGCGTGGTCTTGATGCCGTCAGCGGCGTGCGCGTGATCGGGTCGGTCGCCAGCGCCGCCGAGGCGCGCGCCTTTCTGGCCGTGCGCCGCCCGGATGTGATCGCGCTCGACATCGAGATGCCGGGTGAGGATGGCCTGTCTTTCCTGCGCGACCAGATGGCGCGCGACCCGATCCCCACGGTCGTGATCTCGGCGCTGACCGCGCGGGGCGTGCGCATCACCATCTCCGCGCTCGAGGCCGGCGCCGTTGATGTCGTGGCCAAGCCCGCGGGCCTTGCCCCCGGCAAGGTCATCCCCGATGGCGGGTTCGAGGACATCGCGGTCCGCTTGCGGTCTGCGGCCACGGCGCGCCTTACGGCCCGCGCGGGCCAGCGCGGCTTTGTCCAGCCGACGACGGCCCCGTTGCCCCTGCGACCGACCGCACCCGCGCCCGCCATCGTCGCCTTGCGCCCCGATTGGGTCATCGCCATCGGCTCGTCCACGGGCGGCGTGCAGGCGCTGACGACCCTTTTGCCGATGCTGCCCGCCGATGGCCCGCCGGTGGCGATCGTGCAGCACATGCCCGAAGGTTTCACCGCCGCTTTTGCCAAGCGTCTCGACACCTTGTGCGCGATGTCCGTGCGCGAGGCGGTCGATGGCGACGCGCTGACCCCCGGCAGCGTGCTGATCGCCCCGGGCGGCGAGCGGCACATGCGGATCGAGACCGAGGCGGGCGTCCTGCGCGCGCGCCTCGTCGACGGGCCGCCGGTCTGTTTCTCGCGCCCGTCGGTCGATGTGATGATGACCTCGCTCGCGGCTGCATGGCCCGCCCGCATCTCGGCCGCGATCCTGACCGGCATGGGCAGTGACGGGGCCGATGGCCTGTTGCGCATCCACGCCAGCGGTGGCCGCACCTTCGCCCAGGACGAGGCCACGTCGCAGATCTACGGCATGCCCGCGCGCGCTTGGGAACGCGGCGGCGCCGAGGACCGCGTGCCGCTCGACCAGATGGCCGCGCGGCTTCTCGCCTCGGTCGGGCGCGCGCCGCCCGATCGCGCCCTGTCCGACCCGGCAGAGTTTGCCACCCGCCCGCCTTCGCGCCTGTTCCAGAGTTGAAAGGACCGCACCCATGACCCAGACGCAGACCCAGACCCCCCCGCCCAACGGCGGCCTCGGCCAGGCAATGGCCGCCGAGGCCGACCACGAGGATACCGGCATCGACACCATGTACCTGACCTTTCCGGTCGGGGATGAAACCTATGGCGTGCCGATCACGCTGGTGACCGAGATCGTCGGCATGCAGCGTGTGATGAGCGTGCCCGACGTGCCCCATTACATCCGCGGCGTGATCAACCTGCGCGGCAAGGTCATTCCGTTGATGGATGTGCGCCTGCGCTTCGGGATGGCCGAACGCGCCTATGACGACCGCACGGTTGTGATCGTGCTTGATGTGGGCAATGCGCCTGTGGGCCTGATCGTGGACGGCGTGTCCGAGGTGGTCGACATCCCCGCCGACCGTCTGGACCGCGCCGCGGGCTTTGGGGGCGACGGCACCAGTGTCGTGCAGGCGCTGGGCCATGTCGGCGACCGCGTGGCGATCTTGCTCGACGTGCCCGTGCTGGTCTCGGATGTCGAGGTCATGCGCCCCGCGATGGCGGATGCCTGATCCATGCGGGTGCTCGTGTTCAACCAGAAGGGCGGGGTCGGCAAGACCACCACGACCATCAACCTCGGCGCGGCGCTGCTGCGGCAAGGCGTGGGGCGCGTGGTTCTGGCCGATCTCGACCCGCAGATGCACCTGACCGCTGGTCTGGGGCATATGCGGCCTGCCTTCGGGTGGCACGTCACCGACTGGCTGGCCGGCCGCGCGGGCAGCCCGCTGGCCACCGCCGAGCCCGGCCTCTGGCTGGTGCCGGGCTCTTCGATCGACGATCAGACCATCCCGGACAGCCCGCCCGACGATTTCGGTGCCGATTGGCTGGTGCTGGATGCCCCCCCCACATGGTCGCCACGACTGGGCAAGATCATGGCGCAGGCCGATCTGATCTTGTGCCCGCTGGAGCCCGATTTCCTCGGGCTGCAGGGGCTGAACCGCCTGTTGCACACGATGACCGAGGCGGGTGTGGCACGTGACCGCCTGCGCCTGCTGCTGACCCGGTTCGACCCGAGACTGGGCGTGCACCGCGAGGTTCAGGCGCGGCTGATGGCGCGCTTCGGCGGGGCGGTCTTGCGCTGCGCGATCCGCCGGTCCGTTCGGCTGTCCGAGGCGCCCGGCTACGGGGTTTCGGTCTTTGGGCACGCGCCGCGCTGTGGGGGTGCCCTCGATTATCTGGCGCTTGCCCAAGCGCTGACACAGCAAACCGTAGCAAGGGAAGAGGCCAGATGACCGAAAAGACCCCCAGATCCCGACCGGCGCGCGCATCCGCCCCGAAAAAGGCCCCGTCGTCTCTGGCCAACGATCCGCTCGAATGGGTCGGCACCGAGGCGGACCCGGCCATGCCGCCTGCACCCTTTACGGTGAAGACGCCGCCTGCCGATAGGGTGGGCGAGAACCTCGGAGCCGCCGGTCAGGCGGCTGCCGCCACCCCGACAGTCCCCCTCACCACCACCGACCTGCCGCCGCAGGACAAGCCAAGGACCCAAGAGATGACCAACCAGACCGACACCAATTCCAACCCTGCAATTGCTGCATGGGAAAAGATATCGCGGCCGGACCTTTTGAACCTGTTTGGCAACCCGATCATGATCGCGGATGCCAAGTACGATATCGTGTTCTGCAACGAAGCAGCCTACCGCATGTTCGAGGGGATCGAGGATGACATCCGCCGCGATCTGCCGCATTTCCGCGCTCGCGACGTCATCGGCAAGAACGTCGATATCTTCCACAAGAACCCGCAATATCAGCGCCGGATCATGGACAACATGGACCGTCCCCACAAAGGCGGTTTCACTATCGGGGGCCGCACGCTCCGCTTTATCGCGACGCCCCAGTTCGAGGGTGGCCGGGTCGCTTCGGTCGCGGTCGAATGGCAGGACGCGACCTCATCGCTTGCCGCCGACGCCGAGATCCTGAAAACGCGCGATCAGTTCGATCTGCTTCTCAAGCAGATGAGCCACATGTCCAAGGAGCATGATGCCGGCGACATCGACGTCTTCATCGACGCCGACCTTTTCGAGATGCCCGAGATCCAGACGGCGGCCAAGCTGGTCAACAAGATGGTGCTGGACCACATCAACACCAAGAAAAAGGCGATGGGCGTCTTTGCGGCCTTCGGCGAAGGCGATTTCGACGCGCCTTTCGATCGGATGCCCGGCAAGAAGGTGTTCCTCAACGAGGTGATCGAGCGCGTGCGCGGCAATTTCCGCATGCTGACCTCGGAAACGACGCGGATGGCCGATGCGATCGAAAGCGGCAAGCTTGATGCCGATGTCGACGTCAGCAAGTTCCAGGGCGAATACCGCACCATCGTGCAGTCCTTTGAACGCGCTTTCGCCAGCCTGAACAGTTCCTTCCGGATCATCACCGAGCAGGTGGAACAGGTTGGCCAGACGGTCGACCAGATGACCAACGCCAGCCAGTCGCTGTCGACCAACTCGCAGATCACCTCGTCCTCGGTCGATGAGGTCTCCGCCTCGGCTGAAGAAACCGATGCACAGGTCAAGGCCAATGCCGCCGCCGCCGAAAAGGCCGCGAAATCGGTCGGCAGCGCAGCAGCCTTCGCCGCCGAGGGTGCGGGCAAGGTGCGCGACATGGTCTCTGCGATGGATGGCATCAAGGTGTCGTCGCAAGACATCGCCAAGATCATCAAGGTGATCGACGAGATCGCGTTCCAGACCAACCTTCTGGCGCTGAACGCCGCGGTCGAGGCGGCACGCGCAGGCCAGCACGGGCGCGGCTTCGCGGTCGTCGCCCAAGAGGTCCGCAACCTTGCGGGCCGGTCGGCCAAGGCCGCACGGGAAACCAGCGACCTGATCGAAGATGCCGCAAACCGCGTGAATGCGGGCGTGCGCATCGCCGACGAGACGCGCGAGGCCTTCAGCCGCATCGCCGACGAGATCAGCGACGTGAAATCGGTGGTCGAGGAAATCGACCGTGCCTCCGAGGAACAGGCGCGCGGCGTGGCACAGATCAGTCAGGCCATCGCCGAGATCGCCAAGACCACGCTGTCCTCCAGCCAGCAGGCCGATGAACTGGCCGCGACGGCGGCGCAGATGAGTGCGGCGACCCAGCAGATGCGCGGTCAGGTGAACCGGTTCCAGCTGCGCAAGGCGGCCCCTGCCGACACCCGCATGCTGTCGCTCGATCAGCTGTCGCCCGAGGTTCTGGCGCAGTTGCAGCGCCTGATGGGCACCAACCCGGTGCATGCTGCCGCGGCCCCGGCCCGCAAGAACGGCGCCCACGGATCGCTCGACACCGACGCGCGCGGCTACGGCCCGTTCTGACCCCAACCCGGCGGGCAGGTCCGACCCTGCCCGCCGCCCCACCCAATCCCCCTTCCACAAGGACCGATGACATGCCCTACAATGTGATGGTTGTCGATGACGCCGCCATGATGCGGCTCTATATCTCCAGTTTTCTCAAGAGCTTGCCGGATTTCAAGATGGCAGCCCAAGCCTCCAACGGCAAGGAGGCGCTGGACAAGCTGGCCGACCTGCCCGATCTCGACCTGATCTTGCTCGACATCGAGATGCCGGTGATGGACGGGCTCGAATTCCTGCGCCATGCCAAGCTCAAGACGCGAGCCAAGATCTGCATGCTGTCCTCGGTGACGGTGGCGGGATCGCCGCTGGCGGCCAAGGCGCGCGAACTGGGTGCCGATGGCGTGGTCGCCAAGCCCTCCGGAACCGTGTCGCACGATCTGCATGAAAAGACCGGCGACGAACTGGCGCAAGTGATGCGCAGCCTGATGACGGCGGCTGCGGCCTGATCGGCCGCCCGCGCATCTTCAATCCAGCGAGGCGATCATGTCGGACGAGATGGACGAAATCTGGGAACTCTATGCCGACGACGGCGCGCAGGCGCTTGACGCGACCGAGACCGCGCTGGAGGCGGTGATGGCGGGCGCGGGCGATCCGGCGGCCCATGTCGCGGCGCTGTTTCGCGCGGTGCATACCTTCAAGGGCAATTCCCGTGTGCTGGGCCTGTCCGTGGTGGAAAGCCGCGCGCATCTGGCCGAGGATCTGATCGGTCTTGTCCGCGACGGGGGCGTGCCCCTGACGGCCGAGATCGTCGATTGCCTGATGGAAACCGCCGATATCTTGCGGCGGATGCTGGACGAAACCGTGCGCACCCGTGCCGATGTCGACCCGGCACCGTCCGAGGGCTTGATGGACAAGTTGCGGGTCTTGATCGCCAAACATGGCGGGGCAGGGGCCGAGGCCGCCCCCTCCGAGGCGGACACCCCGCTGTCGGTTGACCCAATGCCCGTCGATCAGACACCAGACCCTGAGATGGCGCAAGATCTTGTACAAGAACATGCGCTGGCCGATACGGACGCACAGACCGCGCCCGCCGATGCCGTCTCTGAGCCCGCCTTCGAGACCCGCCGCAAGACCAAGCCCAAGACCAAGGCGAAAGCCGCCCCGGTCGAGGCGGCTGCCGAAGAGGTTCCCCTCGTACCGGACGCGGCGCAAGGTGCCGCGTCCTTGCCCACCGATGGCCCAAGCGCTGCGGCCCTGTCACTGGACGCGGGCTACAAGGCGATCTTTCTGGAAATGGTCGAGGCCACGCTGGCCGATCTGACCGCGATGCAGGGCGGTGATCTTGCCCCCGCGCGCGGCAAGGCCGACGGGCTTGGCTATGCGGCCGGTCAGCTGGGGTTGGCCGACTGGGCCGCCACGTTGGCAGGGTTCACCGCCGGGGATGCGACCGATGACAGCCTCGCCGGGCTGATCGCCGATCTGCAGACGCTCAGTGCCCGGGATTTCGGCACCGCCGCGGCACCCGCCGCAACGGATGTGGCTCAAATACCGGCCCCCGCAGCCGAGCAGGCAGGGCAGGAGGCAGAGCACAACATTCTCGCCGATTTCGAGCCCCTGATTTCGCGCGTGGCCGATCTGGGTCTGCAAATGGCCGGCGACACGCCGCCCGATGCGCAGACATTGGGCCAACTGGCCGATGACATCGACGCGCTGGTGCTGCCGCAGGGTCTGGTGCGCCTGTCGCAGGCAGGTCATGCCTTTTCCGCCGCGCGCGAGCTGGAACAGTTCCGCCGTGCGCAACTGGCCTTTTTCGAGGAACTGGCCGCGCTGGAAGGCGTCTTGCCCGAGGCGATGGTGGAGGCCGCGCCGATGCGTCCCTCGGCGATCCTGCGCAGCTGGGCGGCCGACCATATCTTTGCGACCTTGCAGGATCTGCGGCTGGGCCTTGAGGCGACCAGCAAGGCCAGCGGGGCGGATTGGTTCAAGGGGTTCGAGCCGCTGATGCGGCGCGCCTTCCATGCCTGCGCGCATTTCCGGATGGAAACGGCGGCGCAACTGACCATGGCGCTCGTCGACCTTTTCGCCCGCAGCCGCGCCGAGGGGCGGGTGCCCGACGTGATCTTGATCCAGATCGCGCGCGGCTTTGTCGATACGATGGAACTGGTCTTCGACACGCTCGATCAGGGCGACACGCCCGACATCGCCCGCATCGAGCAGCTGTTCGAAGAGGCCGCGACCGTCAGTTTCGTGGCCTCGGGCGTGGTTACCGCCCGCGTGATCGAGGAGAAGCTGGGCCTGCCGCGCGAGTTCCACCGCGTGCTTTCGCCCGAAAGCGTCAAGGCCGCGCAATCTGCGATCGACGCCGGCATGCGGTTCTACGTCATCCGGTCCGACCTGAACGGCGACGATGCGCTGGCCGAGGGCTTTCTGGAATGGCTGACCTCCGCCACCGTTCGGATGATCACCAACGTTACGGTCTTTCAGGGCGATGTGACGCTGTTCGATTTCCTTGTCGCGGCGCCCTTGGGCGAGGACCGGGTGGTCGAGGCGCTGGTGCGTCTGGACCCGGCGGGAAAGCGCCTCAGCCTGCGCGAGGCCCTGCGCCCGCCGCAAGACAGCGCCGAAGCTGTGGCGCGCGGCAGCGATGAGGATGTCGCGCAGCAGGCCGCACTGGGCGCCAGCGGCATGGACAGCCTGCGGTTTCTCGAGACAATTGGCGAAATCTCGGCCGGGCAATCGATGATCGCGGCCATGCTTGACGAGGTGTCGGCATCCGATATGGGGCGTGACCTGCAGATCGCGCTGCGCCACGCCGGCTTGCCTGCGCCGGATCCGGCGCTGCGGGGCCTGTTGCGGGACCTGTTCGACGCTCACATGGCGCGCCTGCGCCAGATTAACGAGGCGCAGGCACAGCTGAGCGCGCAACTTGGCGCGCTGCAAGAACAGAGCGTGGCCTTGCGCTCGCGCCCGGCCGATGTGCTGCTCAAGCCCATGCAGGCCTTTGTCTCGGCCCGCGCGCGCGAGCTGGGTCATAGCGCGCGGCTGTCCATCGCGGGCGGCGACGTGCATCTGGATCAGGGCGTGATCGAACAGATGCGCGGTATTCTCAAGCGCCTTCTCAGTCTGCGGTTGGGGGCGGAGCCTGCACCCCGCCGCCTGCACCTGACGGTGTCGCGCGCCGAGGACCAGATGCGGATCGAGCTGTCCGATGACGGCGATCCGCAATCGGGCGCGGTGGAGATCGAGGGCATTTCCCAAGAGTTGCGCCGTCAGCGTGCCACCCTGCGCCGGGTGTTGCCGCCCGACGGGGGCCTGCGCCTGCATCTGAGCGTGCCGTTGCAGATGATCGCGCTCGAGGGCATGGTCGTGCGCGTGGGCGAGGTGCATTACGTCCTGCCGATCGAGGCGATCCAACGCATCCATCAAGGCAATGACAGTCTGGCCATCTCGGCCGCGGGTCAGCGCCGGATGCTGCGGCTGGCCGACAGCGAACTGGTGCCCGTGCGAAGCCTGCCGCGTGTGGGTCAGGGTAGCACCGATGCCGCGCCCGAGGCGCTGTATGTCATCGTCCACAATGCCGATCAGGCGCGCATGGCGATCCCTGTCGACGAATTGCTGGGCCAGCAGCTTGTGCTGCTCCGGCCGCTCGAGGGGGTTCTGGGCGGTCTGCGCGACATGTCGGGCGTCGCCATCCTGACCGGTGGCGAGGTCGGCGTGGTGGTCTCGGTCAGCCGTCTGGCCGAGGCGGCGTAATGGTCGGGCAGGGCTAAAGGTTTGCGGCGACCGGACGTTGTTTCCCACAGGAGGTGACGTCCGGTCACCCGTCGCAGAGGACCCGCCATGACCATCGCCCTTGCCCGTTCCCGCTACCGCCAGGCCGAGGCCGTGGGCCAGCCCCGCGTCGAGGATCCGCATGCTGTCATTGCCGTGACGCTGGCCGAGCTGATCCGCGCCATGGACGTGTTGGCCGCCGCGCGGGCGGCCAGCAGGCCCGCCCCCTCGGACCATAGCACGCGCGCGCTGACGGCGATCTACATCTTGCAGTCGAGCCTTGATTTCGAACAGGGCGGCGACATCGCCATGAGCCTGTTCGAGCTGTACGAATACGCGCGCCTTCAGGTGCTCAAGGCCGGGCGCGGCGAAGGCTGTGATCTGGACGCGGCGCGCGGCGCCGTCGCCGAGATCCTGTCGGCCTGGCGCGAGATCGGGCCTGCGCGGTGAGTGCCGTGTCCGTCCTCAGGATGAGCCGTGCGGCCCAGTCGGATCGGCTGCGTCAGCACTGCGCCGATCTGGCCGCCGCGGTCGAGGCCGTGGATCTGGCGCGCATCGCGTCGCTTGATCATGCGATCCGCAGCACCGTCATGGCGATGCTGGGCGAAGGCGCCCCCGATGGTCCCGCAGCGGCCGAGGAAGCGGCGGTGTTGCGTATCGCGCTTGAGGGGTTGGGGGAGGCCGTGCGCTGCCTGCGGGTTGCGCAAGGACAGGCGCAGCGCAAGCACGGGGCGCGGGCGCTTTACCTCGCGCCCAAGCGGCCGGTGTCGTGATGGCCCGCGCCGCGCCTTGCAAGACCTGCCAGCGCTTGCGCCTGTATCTGACCGTCGCCTTGCCGCTGGTGGCAATGATCTACCTGCAGCCCGACGGTGCGGTGCGGCTGGCGACATGGCTGCCCTCACCAACTGTGATCGGTTGGGGGATTATCGTGGTGGGTGTGGTGGGGTTCGCGCTCAAGCTGCGCGCGTGGCGCAGGGGCGGGGATACCTGAAGCCCCTGCGCGACCTGCGGCTCGTCCGCTCAGGCCGGGCGCTCGCCCAAGGGCGCGAGTGTGCGCAGATAGGCTGCAAGCCGGACACAACGGCTGGACCGCGGACGCCCTTGCGTATCACAAAACACGATCTGGATACCGATCTGGTCGGCCTCGTGGATGACGGTCTGCGGGCTGTCGGGAAGGGTTTGTATCTGCATGGCCGGCCTCTCCTTGGGACTGCCTCGCGGCTGCAAGTTCCGTGCCAGCGGGCAGGCTGCCTCCGTTGAGCGGGCGGCAAAATCCGCGCCCGATCAGCGGGCGGTAAAATCCGCGCCCGGTCAGCGGGCGGTGAAATCGATCACCAGCACCTCGAGAATCGGGCGGCCTTCGCCTGCCTGCTCGAAACGGTCGTTCATCACGGTGCGCATCGCTTCTGGCAGGGCGTGACGCAAGCTCGCCCAGCCTTGCGTTTGAACCTGATGGTCTTCGATCATCCTCAGCAGGGCCTCGCCCAACGGGGCGTTGACCGCCCCCGGCTGATCGCGCAGGTAGAGCTGCGCGCGCGACAGATCGGTCGCCTCGATCATTACGCCCAGTTCCAGCCCGATCCGGCCCGCCCCTTCCGCGGCCGTGACGACCAGTGGATCGCGCAGACCCATGTAGCGCAGGTCAGGGGTGGGTTCGGCCTCGGTCGGCGCTGATGGCGGGGGCACGATCACGCCCTGCGGCAGGCGCAAGGCGACAAGGCCGCTGGCCAAAAACCCCAGCGTCAGCGCCAGAGCCAATGCCGCGGCCCCGATCCGGGACGGAGGGAGGGACTGAATCATCCCTCCACCCTGTCACAACCGTCGGGATAGGCAGTGGGCGCATCGGTGATCCGGCATTTGTCCAAAGATAGACCCTAAACACGCTCGGTGCCGCGCCGTTGACAAGCTCAGAGCAAAGCGCGCTGCCCCGCAACACGAGATCCGACATGACCGACCCGCTCAGACCGACCCTGATCGCGCCGTCGCTGCGCCGGCTTGCGGCCCGCGCGGGCGCGGCGATGGCATCGCAAGACGGGCGCAGACGCGCCCAGCTCGCTCAGGCCGACCATGTCGTGATCGAGGGGCAGGCGACACCCGCGGGTGGCGCGGGCACCGGCCCCGAGGCCTATCGCACAGCGACCGGATCCGCCGGGCAGGCGCGCGGTCCGGCGCCAGAAGCCGGGGCCGAGGGCGATTTCCGCCTCGTGCGCAACCCGGTCGATCTGACTGACGCGCGCTTGGTCGAACGCTTCTTGCCCGACATCCTTGGCCGCGCCTTGGCGCGCAGCTGGGTCGACGGCGACTTCCGCGAGCGATTGACCGAAGACCCCAAGGCGCTGCTGGCCGAGCACGAGGTCTATCTGCCCGGCTCGATCTGGATCGAAACCCAGACCGGATCGAACGGCCGCCCGATGATCGTCGTCCACGAACGCCAGCCCGACGGCGCTTTGCGGCGGCTCTTGTATCTCCAGCTTGTCATGCTGGCGGGCAAATGACCCGCGCGCGCCATGCCTTGCTGGCCGGTGTTGCCGCGTTGAGCCTTGGCCTGTCCTGCAATGCCGCACGGGCCGAGGCCCCGACCTTCGCCGAGGCTATGGCGGCGGTAGAGGCCGGGCAGGCCGCGCGCGCCGTGGCGATCTTTGCGACGCTCGCCCAAGCCGGCGATGCGGCGGCCCAGTTGAACCTCGCGGTCCTGACCGCGCAGGGCCGGGGCCTGCCCCAGAACGACCTCGATGCGGCCTATTGGGCCTGGCGGGCGCGTCTGGGCGGCTTGCCCGCCGCTGTGGCCCCCTCCGATCACCTGCTGGCCCGGCTTGCGCCCGAGGCTGCAACGGTGCTGGCGCAGCGTCTTGCGGCCGATCTGGACATCTTGGCCGAGGAAGGCGCGCCTTTGGCCTTTCTGGCGCTGGCCAGACTGGAGCTGCAGCTTGCGCCCCTGCCCGATACGGCGCGCGCCTATGGTGCGGCGGCGGTGGCGGCGGCCTTGGGTGTCGCTGGGGCTGAGGCGCTGCGCGACGCGCTGGCGCAGGGTCTGGACGGCCCTGCGAGGTTGGCCGCGCAGGCGCAGGCGACGGCCCGCTTTGCCGATTGGTGCGACGGCCGCGCCATCCCCGAATGTGGCGTGGCGCCCGCGCCCGAAGAGGCCGACGCATCGCCCGACACGCCAGCCGCCGATCCGGAGGCCGCACAGGCGCAGGCCTCCTGATCTGCGCGACCTTGGTTTTTGGAACGCAAACGGCCCCGGGATTCTTCCGGGGCCGTTTGCGTCACCTTGGCTGGGTGCCGCGTGTCAGTGACGGCGGAACCGGCGGATCGCCTGCAACTCGTCGGCGCTGATGCCGGTTGCCTGCGCGATCTCGCCTTCGGTATGTCCGGTCCGCGCCAGCGATACCGCCTGCGTGATCAGGCTTTCGCCCACCACCCAGTCGAATTCCGCGCGCAGCTGGTCGATCTTGGCCGCGATGGTGTCGAGGCCGGTCTCGTCGGCCGCGCCCAGCGCGCCTGCGACCCGGCGGCTGATCGCGTCGATCTCGGCTTCGCCGAGTGCGGGCGCCATGACGGCGGCCTGCACGGTGGCGCGGCGGAGCTGGCTGGACAGGCGCAAGATCACGCCCGTGGCCGCAAGGATGGCCACGCCGGTGAGGATGAGAAGTACCTGAAGAACGGTCACGCTATGGCCCCTGTCTAGACGATCAATTCGGAGAAACCCGCGAACAGGCTCTCGGCGATGGCTTGGGTGTCGATCGGATAGCGGCCTTCGGCGATGGCCTGCTTGATGCGCGACACGGTTTCAAGGTCGAAGGGCGGCGACTTGGCCGCCAGCGTCTCGCCCATCTGGAGCGCGGCGCTGTCACTCAGCGTGACCTGATCGGCAGGGGCCGCGGCGGTGGCGGGGCCACTGCCGGAGGCGCTGCGCGGGGCGGTGCCGGTCGGGTCCGCCATGTCGCCAAGGCGCATGCGCGGCGGGACCGAAGGGGGGATGGTGGGCAGGCTCATGGCTGTATGCCTCTCTCTCTCTGGTCTCAGGCTTCGATCCCCTTAACGGCGCCCTTTCAATTCATGTTAGGTCTGACGGCCACGCTGTCCGGCCCGGTCACGATGGCCTCGATCACGCGCCCCGAACCGGCGTTGCGCACCGTGATGCGGTCGCCGCGCTGGCCGTTCTGCAGTGCCTGACCGGCGGTCGTCACGCTGATGCCCGACCCGCCCGAGGCGATGGCGACCGCCGTGCCCTCGGCGATCAGCCAATGCTGTTCGAGATGGCGTGCAAGGATCACGCGCCCTGCCGCAAGGTTTACCGCCAGCCTGCGGCCGACGACCGTGTCGGGGTCCGTGACCTGTCCCGCGGTTGAACCTGTGCCTGCGGGGGCAGGGGCGAGATCCTCGGCCGCGATCACGGCGCCGCGGGCAAGGCTTTCGCGCAGCACAAGGCCGGGTCCGGTGGCGGGGGGCTCCGTCTCCTCGACGCCGGGGTCGGTTGATGCGGGCACCGGCGCGCCCGTGCGCAGCGTGCGCACCCAGACGGGCGCGGTGCAGCGCAGATCGACCGTGCGCCAGTCGCCCGGCGTGCTGGGCCCTACCTCGGGCCAGTGCGCGCAGGCGGGCAGCGGGCGGGCGGCGGCGATCCGGGCCTGCCCCGGCACACGCGCGGCCTGCATGGCTGCGGCCACCAGCGCCTGCGCCTCGGCCCCTGAGACGCCATCGCCGGGGTCGGCGCGGGCGGGCAGGGGCAGGCACAGCAGCACGCCGAAGGCCAGCGCCCGGGTCAGCCTCAGGCTCACAGGCCCGTCTCCACGAAATGCACCCGTGCACCCGCCAGCGCAGCGGCGTTGACGCTCGGGTCAAGCGGGCGCAGCGTGGCGCGGTCGCCCCGCAGCGTGACGATTTCCAGCAGGGCCGTTTCGGGGCCCGCCCCTTCGATCACGCCGAGACTGCCACGGCTCAGGCCGTGGCGCTGGCCGATCGGCACCTCCAGCCCGTCGCCAGACCGGGCGAGGATGGCCGAGGGTGCCTGACATCCGGCGCTGTCGAGGAGCGCGTCGAGTGTATCCGACAGGCCGCGGGCGAGATCCGCCTCGGCGCGCGCGCGGGTGCGGCCGGTCACAAGGTCCAGCGCCTCGCCGCGCGGCAGGCGCGCGTCGGTGACGATCTGGCGGCGCTGGCTCTGCCCATCGGGGCCGCTCAGGGTGATGTCGGTGGTCATGGCCAGCGCGTTGCCCTGCGGCGCGAGCCTGAGCGAGAGCGTCAGAACATGCGCGCCGGGCTGTGGTGCGACCGTTCCGCGGGTCAGCGCGACATAGTCATGCTGTGCCGCGATGCCGGATGATGCGGGCGCGCGGGCCAGCACGCCGTCGAAAGCGACGCGGGGGTGACCTGCGGCCGTGGCGACCAGATCGGCGGCCAGCGTTTCGGCCAGAACTGCAGCCCAGGCCGGGGCCTGCGGGGGGGCGGTGATCTGCGGCTGGGTGATGCTCAGCGCCAGAACCCGGCCGCCCGCGCATTGGCGCGCGGCCAGGGGGGCCACCTGCGCCTCGACCTCGATGATCCAGGTCTGGCCGTCCAGCCGCGCGCCGATGACGCGGTGCGACAGAACCTGCCCGGTGGCGCGCAACACGGTCAGGTCGCTGGTGATGCGCGCCTGCGACATGGCGCTGTAGCCCACAAGCTGCGCACCGCCCGCCAGCGCGGCCCCCACCAGCGCCTCGCCCAGTGCGCGGCGGCGCGCGGCGTCGCTGTCGGCGGCCGATTGCATCGTGGCCTGCCCCGTGGCGATCACCGTGCGGGCGGTGTCGGACCGGGCGGCGCCGCTGAACGCGAAGGCCAGCGCGATCAGTCCGGGCAGCATCACGGTGCGGCGCATGGCTCAGAGCCCCCGGCGTGCGGCGCGCAGGATGTAGCGCACCGTGTCGGGATCAAGCGCCATGACGACCTCGAAACTGTCGGCATCGCGCGGCGTGATCGACAGCGTCCGCGCGCCGCGGATCTCGCCCTCGACCAGCGCATTGATGGTGTCGTTCGTCATGCTGGCGTCGCGCAAGGTGGAACTGGAACTGATCTGCACCCCGTGAACCTGTTCGGTCAGGTCGCGCAGCGCCTCCATCCGGGCCGCGCGGATCGCCATCAGGCGACGTTCGTTGGCGGTGCCGCCGGGCTGGCCCGCGACCTGTCCGAAGCCGCGACCGATGATCTGGACCGGCACCGCCTCGCCCCCGGCGCGCGCGGCGCGGTCTTGCGACAGACGCTCCAGATCGTCGGCGATCTGGGCCAGCGCCATGGTCTCGGGACCGGCGTCGTGAGGCACGACATCGAGCGGGCCGGGTTGGCCCACGCAGGCCGACAGCGCCAGCACTGACGCAAGCGAGAGGACGGGGGGCAGGGTGCGGCGCATCAGGGGGCTCCTTGCGGGTTGCAGACAGGCCCGTCCTGCAATCGGCGTGCCATGCGGGGCGCCCGGACTGGCAGGCGGACTGGCAGGCGGTCTGGCACGCGGCTTGCAGGCAAACCCTGACACCGCCGACCCGTCCGGCACCTTCGGAGAGCCCGCCCAGATGAGCACACCCCTGTCCTCCAGCCTGACCGCCCGCCTTGCCGCGCCCGGCCAGATCGGGGGCGTGCTGTTGCCCGTGGGTATTCTTGCGCTGGTGGCGATGATGGTGCTGCCGCTGCCGGTGCTGCTGCTCGACATCTTCTTTGTCTTCAACATCCTGCTGTCGCTGCTGATCCTGATGGTCGCGCTCAACAGCTACCGTCCGCTCGATTTCTCCAGCTTTCCCAGCCTCTTGCTGATCGCCACCGTGTTGCGGCTGGCGCTCAACGTCGCCTCGACCCGGATCGTGCTGACCGAGGGGCACACCGGCGCGGACGCGGCTGGCCGGGTGATCGAGGCCTTCGGCGCCTTCGTCATCGCGGGCAATTTCGCGGTCGGCATCGTGGTCTTCATCATCCTCGTCATCATCAACCTTGTCGTGATCACCAAGGGTGCGGGCCGCGTGTCCGAGGTGTCGGCGCGCTTCACGCTCGACGCGATGCCCGGCAAGCAGATGGCCATCGACGCCGACATGAACGCGGGCAACCTGACGCCCGATCAAGCCCGCGAGCGCCGCGCCGAGATCGCGGAAGAGGCTGATTTCTACGGCTCCATGGACGGCGCGTCGAAATTCGTGAAGGGCGACGCGGTCGCGGGCATCTTGATCCTTGCGGCCAACATCATCGGCGGCATCATCATCGGCACCAGCCAGCACGGCCTCGCGCTGGGACAGGCGGCCGAGGTCTATGTGCTGCTGTCCATCGGCGACGGTCTTGTCGCGCAGATCCCGTCGCTGCTCTTGTCCATCGCCACCGCGATCATCGTCACCCGCGTGTCCTCGGACCATGATTTTGCGGGCCATATCGGCAAGCAGGTCGGCCTGACCCGGGCCTGGGTGCCGGTGGCGGCGGTTCTGGCGATCATCGGCCTTGTGCCGGGCATGCCCACGGGCCTGTTCCTTTTTGCCGCGCTGGCCTCTGCCGCCGTGGCCTGGGTGCGGCGCGGGCAGGACGGCGCGGCCGACGAAGGCACGGCCACGCTCCGTCAGGGCGGCACACGCGCGGCCCTGCCTGCGCCCGCCAAGGCGGAAGACGCCAACCCGTCGGTCATCACCACCGAGGATGTCACCGATTACGCGCGCATCACGATCCAGATCGGGTTCGGACTGATCCCGCTGATCGACGAGGCCGAGGGCGGCGCGCTGGTGTCGCGCATCACCGGCATCCGCCGCGAAGTGTCCAAGGCCATGGGTTTTGTCGTGCCCGCCGTGCGGGTGCGCGACGACCTGAGCCTTGGCTCGAACGCCTACCGCATCCGCATCGGCCAATCCATCGTGGCCGAGGATGTGGTCTATCCCGACCGTAAGCTGGCGCTGCCCGGCGGAACCTCGGTGCGCAAGCTGCGCGGCGTCGAGGTCAAGGACCCGTCCTTTGGTCTCGATGCGGTCTGGATCTTGCCCCACCAGCAGGCCGAGGCCGAGGCCGACGATCATGTCGTCGTGGAACCCGACAGCGTCATCGCCACCCATCTGAGCCAGATGCTTTATGCCCATGCCAGCCGTCTGCTGGGGCCCGATGACGTGCAGGGTCTGGTCGATGTGCTGGACCGCAGCGCGCCGACGCTGGTGCAATCGGTGGTGCCCAAGCTGGTGCCGCTGCATGTGCTGACGGCCGTGATGCGTCACCTCTTGGCCGAGCGCATCCCGGTGGGCGACCTGCCGCGCATCCTTGAAGGTCTGGCCGAGCTGTCGGGCCGCACGCTGGAGGCCGCCGACATGGCCGAGGCGCTGCGCCCGGCGCTGGCGGGGCAACTGCTCCAGCAGATCGCGCCGATCAAGGAGTCGCTGCCGCTGGTCACGCTTGCCCCCGATCTGGAGGAGCTTCTGGTCCGCAGTCAGGCCAAGGGCGCGGGTCTTGTGCTCGATCAATCGCTGGCCGAGCGCATCCTGAAACGACTGGCCGAGATTTCCGATGATCTGGCAGGGCAGGGGCGGCAACCCGTCGTGGTCGTCTCGTCCAGCCTGCGCCGTCTCTTTGCCGGCTTCCTCAAAAGCCATGCCGTCGACGCCATCGTGCTGGCGGTCAGCGAACTGCCCGAAACCCGCCGGATCGAGATCGTGGGCACCCTTGGCGGTGCGCAGTCAGGCGTCCCGGCCCGTGATCTTGCTGCCTCTGGAGGACAAATCTGATGCCCGTAGTGACGGTGCGCGCCGCCGACAGCGCCACGGCGATGGATGAGATCATCCGCCGCCTTGGTCCCGACGCGATGATCCTGTCGACCCGCGCCCGCGACGGGCAGGTCGAGATCATGGCAAGTGACGAAGCCGCGCCCATGCCCGCGCGCGCGCCCCGGCCCGAGCTGCCCGCCGACCCGCACGTCGATGCGTCGCCGCAGGCCAACGTGCCAGAGCCCGAGGCCTTCACCGTGCCGGGTTGGGCGGCGGGCTTTGCCGCCCATCTGGCCCAAGCCATCGGCACACCGTCGGGCCTTGTCGCTACCCCTGACCCCGCCGCGCCCGTGGCAACCGTGCCACCCGGACCGCCCATCGGCATCGCCCCCGTCGCGGCTGCCATCCTTGCCGCGCCCCGCGTCGTTCTGGTGGGGCCGCTGGGCGCAGGAAAATCCGCCCTTGCCCTGCAGATCGCCGAGGCGCGGCTGGCCGCGCAACCAGATGGCGACAGCGCCGTGCCCGGCTTCGTCTTTTGCGGCACCGGCTCGCAGTGCGACGGGGCCTACCTGTCGCAAAAGGCGTGGTTGCTGGGGGCCGAGATGGGCTTTGCCGCGGCAGAGACGCTGTTGGTTGCAACCCCCGATGCGCCGCAGATCGTCGTTGTCTCCGATCTGCACCCCGATCCGGTCGCCGCCGCGCGGGCGCTGATGGCGCTGGATGGTGCGGTTTGCCTACTGGTGCTGCCCGCGGGCCTGACCGCGGCCCGCGTGGCGGGCCACGGGGCGCGCTGGGACGGGATCGCCTCGGGGGCGGTGCTGACGCTGGCCCCCTCCGACACGGCCCTGTCCGAGGATGCCGACGCTCTTGCACAATCGGGCCTGACCCATGTCTGGACCAGCCGCCGCGGCAAGCTGATCGACGGGCTTGTCCCCCCGGCCGAGGCCATGGCTCCGGCCGAGGCGCCGTGGTCCAGCGGTCGCGTCAAGACAACGGCCGACGCCGGACGCCTCGCGCATCCGACCGCGCGCCCCGAGGGCCTGCACCCGTTTCACCCACACACCTTGACCAATCCAGCAGCGGGATGACCTTGATGATCGCGCCGAAATCCTATGCCGAACAACTGCCCCGCCCCGAGAAACTGGTCGAGGACAACCTCAAGCTCGTGGAACGCCTCGCCTGGCACTACCGGGGCCGCGTCGGACGCTTTGCCGAGATCGAGGATCTGCTGCAGGCGGGTTATCTTGGCCTTGTCGACGCCAGCCAGCGCTACAGCCAGCGCGAGGGCGTCGGTTTCGCCGCCTATGCCGCGATCCGCATCCGTGGCGCCATCATCGACCAGCTGCGCCGCAACTCGAACCTGTGCCGCAGCTCGATTACCATGCGCACCTCGATCGAAAAGGCGCGCCGGGCGCTGGAATCCAAGCTCGAGCGCACGCCCGAGTCCGCCGAGGTCGCCGAAAGCCTCGGCATCACGCTGATCGAGCTGCAAGATTGGGAGGCCAAGTTTCAGGTCAACCAGCTGCAATCGCTTGACGAGGTCTACAGCGATTTCTCGCTTCTCTTCGCCGACCGCTCGCACAGCGCCGAGGATGCGATGCAGATGACGCAGATGAAGGGCCTTCTGGCGCAGGCGTTGGGCAAGATCCCCGAGCGCGAGGCGCAGGTGCTGCAACTGTATTATGTCGAGGAACTCAACGTCTACGAGATCGGCGCGATCCTCGACGTGACCACGGGGCGGGTGTCGCAGATCAAGAAGGCCGCGATCTTGCGCTTGCGCGAGATGCTGTCGGAGGCCATGGCCTGAGGTGAGGGGGCGCGCGCAAGGCCGGGCCCGTCGTCGGGTGGCCTGCCTGTGTCAGGACGCGGCCGCGCGCCGCACATCGAGCGTGGCGGCATCGCCCCGCGCCAGGTCGATCATCGCGGCCAGATCCTCGGCAAGCTCGGGGATCGCATGCGCCTCGCCTGTGATGGCGGCCTGTTCGATCTCGCGCAGCACGGCGGCAAGGTCTTGCCAGCCGACCATCGAGGCCGAGCCGAAGGCGCGGTGCGCCGCATGGCCGATTTCGGCCAGACCCGCGTGCCCGTCGCGTGCCCGGTCCAGGGCCTCGTCCGCGTCGGCAATGGTTCCGTGGACCAGCCGCGCGGCGGTGTCGGCGCCCACAAGATCGCTCAGGCCGGCGAAGTCGAATCCATAGCATGTTGGGAATGACGCGCCGTAGAAGGTTATGGCCGCCTGCTGCGCAATTCTGGAGGCTGCGCAGGCGGCCATAACCGGGTCTCGGGT